>OY761535.1:2975000-3458003 GCA_963664525.1 Arenicellales bacterium | reverse complement strand
CAGGTTTTGAAGCGCAACCGATTGCATGGGCATTGGAAAATAAGCAACGACTGCGGTTTATCGTCTTTTTTGCAGGAAACTTACTTTCGAACGCCCGCCATGCGGCACATTATCCTATATGCGGTCAAGAACACACGATTCCAAGTTCAGCCGGCGCTGACACAGAATAAAATGTGCACTTGCAAGAGAATCTGATTCCCGGTTGGATTCGCAGACCAAGATTCTTTACGTGCGATGCGAGCCACAAATTTATCAATTCGATCAAATTGGAATTTGATGGTGATTATTTTCATTTCCGCACCTGACCCAATCATTCACCCTTAACCTGAACATTTCGAATCCAACTTTACTGAAATTTTTATGCATCCATTACTTAATATCGCGGTTTCAGCCGCCCGGCAAGCCGGTAAAACCATCTTGCACAAATCCTACCGAGTCGACCAGTTGAAGTTCGATCTCAAAGGAGCACGCGACTACGTCACTAACGTTGATATTCTCGCGGAAGAAGAAATCGTAGAAATTATTCAGGAGGCGTATCCCAATCATTCAATCATCGCCGAAGAACGCCACTTAATTGAGGGCAATGAGATTGAGTGGATAATTGATCCTTTGGATGGAACTTTAAATTATTTGCACGGTATCTCGCAATTTTGTATATCCATAGCGATTCGCCAACACGGTAAACTTGCGCACGCTGTTGTTTATGATCCTGTTCACGAAGAACTCTTCACTGCATCAAACGGCAATGGTGCCCACCTGAACGACAGGCGTATTCGTGCAAGCGCCATTGGAAAACTCGAACATGCCTTGATTGGTACAGGCTTTCCCTACCGCGAATTTGACAACATTGATCTTTGGATATCGATTTTTAAAGAACTGTCCAAACGCACATCGGGAGTCAGGCGTCCGGGAGCCGCAGCGCTCGATTTAGCCTATGTCGCCTGTGGGCGGTTTGATGGGTTTTGGGAGTCTGGCTTGAAAATTTGGGATATCGCTGCCGGAGCTCTTCTGGTGCAGGAAGCCGGCGGAATTATTTCCGATTTTAAGGGTGACCAGGATTTTCTTCAGACTGGAATGGCCGTTGCGGGCAATCAGCACATATACGATGAACTGTCAGCCATTGTTCAGCGAAATTACAGGGAACATACTAAAAAACAGAACAAATGACCGCAAAACAAGACAGGGGCGTCACACCAATGATGCAGCAGTACCTGCGTATTAAGGCAGAGTACCCGGACACCTTGCTGTTTTATCGAATGGGCGATTTTTATGAGCTCTTTTTTGAAGATGCTGAAAAAGCCTCCGAACTCCTTGGAATTACACTCACCAGTCGCAGCAAATCCAGCCCCAATCCAATCAAGATGGCTGGTGTCCCTTTTCACAGCATCAATCAATACATTCGCAAACTCATTGACCTTTCCTTGCCAGTCGCGATTTGCGAACAAGTCGGCGACCCGGCAAACTCAAAAGGTCCAGTGGAGCGAAAAGTAACCCGCGTCATTACCCCCGGCACCCTCACTGACGAAGATCTGCTTGATGAACGATCGGACAGTTTGCTCTGTGCTGTCGCCAATATCGGCAGCCGCTGGGCACTTGCAATTCTCGACGTTGCCAGCGGCCGATTCACTGCCCGGAATATGCCATCGGCCAAATCGATCAAATCGGAAATTGATCGAATCAAACCGGCAGAAATTCTACTTTCAGAATTTGCAAAAGATGCCGAAGAACTGCAGTTGAAACATGTTCAGGAGGTGCCAGACTGGTATTTCAATCTCGACCGTTCCATTGCTCTTTTGCAAAAACAATTTCAGGTTCGCAACCTTGCGGCTTTCGAAAGCGACCAGCATCCCGAAGCAGCTGCGACTGCCGGAGCGTTGCTGCAATATGCAATTGACGTTTGGGGTAAGGAACTTCCGCATATTCAAGGACTTCGAATTGAACAATCTGATGAGTTCGTACAAATCGACTCACACAGCTGGCGCAACCTGGAAATTGAAACCACATTGCTTGGTGAATCGACCAATAGTCTTTTGAACCTGTTCGATCGTTGCACCACCACGATGGGTTCGAGACAACTGCGGCGATGGTTTCGATACCCGGTGCGCAATCATGAGGAAATCAAACGGCGCCATAGTATTGTCGACCACTTTCTGGAATCTACGGATTTAGAATCGGTCACTGCGACACTGCGCAAGATCGGCGACATTGAACGCATCGCATCCAGAATTGCGACCCACACTGCCAAACCCACAGACCTGGTGCGGTTGAAAGAAGCATTGCAACTTGTTCCAGACCTGAAAGTGCAATTGAATTTTGAACAATGCCTGGAGATGGCTGCGCTTTGCGATCAACTGGACGAACTGCCCGAATTGACAGACTTGTTGGAACGGTCTGTACTGGAGGAACCCGCGCCGAGACTTCGCGATGGTGGTGTCATTCAGCGAGGCTATGATGCACAGCTCGACGAGTTAGTTCGCATGCGGAATGATTCAGGCCAGGCACTGGTCGAACTTGAAGCTCGCGAAAAAGTACGCACGGGAATCAAAAACCTCAAGGTTCACTACAACCGGGTCCATGGCTATTACATTGAAATCTCACGATTATTGGCTGATCAAATCCCGGAAGACTATACTCGTCGCCAGACGCTGAAAGCAGCAGAAAGATACATTACCCCGGAACTGCAGGCCTTTGAAGGTCGCATACTGAATGCCAAAGAACAAACGCTTGCCCGCGAAAAAGAACTCTACGAGAAATTGATCCAACAACTTCAGGAATTTGTTTCACCAGTACAAACGACTGCCCAGACATTGGCACAAATTGATACGCTGTGTAATTTTGCATGCCTTGCGCGTGAACTGAATCTCAGTCGCCCAGTGCTCGTTCAAACTCCCGGCATCAACATTGAATATGGTAGGCATCCACTGGTTGAATCGGTACTCGAAAAACCGTTTGTACCCAACAGTGTCGAACTCAATCAGCTCAATCGGTTGGTACTGATCACCGGTCCTAACATGGGCGGTAAGAGTACTTATATGCGTCAAACCGCGCTGATCGTATTGCTGAGTCATACCGGTTCATTCGTGCCGGCAACTTCGGCTTTGATTGGCCCAATCGACCGGATATTTACTCGCATCGGAGCATCTGACGACCTGGTGGCGGGAAATTCCACTTTCATGGTTGAAATGACAGAAATGGCCACCATTTTGCATGGTGCAACAGAAAACAGCCTCGTTCTGGTCGACGAAATTGGTCGAGGCACGAGCACCTACGACGGCCTCGCGCTGGCTTGGGCCTGTGCAACAAGCTTGCTCGATGAAGTTCGCGCACTGACGATGTTTTCAACGCACTATTTTGAAATTACGGCACTCGCGAATGAAAGACCCGGTGCGAGGAATGTGCATCTCGACGCTGTAGAACACAAAGGAGACATTGTATTTTTGTATGATGTCAAAGACGGTGCAGCCAATCAAAGTTATGGGATTCAAGTTGCAAAGCTTGCCGGTATTCCGGCAAAGGTGATCATAGAAGCAACAAAGAAACTGGCGAAACTATCCAGTGATGCCAGTCAGAGCGATCCTCAACGGATTCAAGGTGCAGTGCAAACGACTATATTTCATGAACTGGACAATCAACCATCGCCAGCCTTGGAACGACTCAGTCAGATACAGCCCGATGATCTTAGTCCGCGCGAAGCACTACAACTGCTGTATGAACTCAAAGAACTTGATCAATAGAATCAATATAATTCGATCGGTGGAAAACTGACTTGCATTGAAACCAGGGACCAGATTATTTTTTGAATTCTATTGAAACGGCGATTTTCCTTAATCATTGCAGACGATCGAGATTATCGTTTCTGACAACTTTGGAAATCAAGATCTGTCTGTCGATGAACTTTGCAAAAAAACAGAATGACTAATTCACAATAACATCAGTCCTGGACTCCAAGTGATGGATCCAGGTGTCAAACTCAAATTTATATCCCGTTCGTCGCTTGAACTAATCCCATGACTTATATCGTCACCGAATCGTGTATCCGATGTAAATATACCGACTGTGTTGAAGTGTGCCCAGTCGACTGTTTTCATGAAGGGCCGAACATGCTGGTCATCGATCCCGAAGAATGTATTGACTGCAGTCTATGCGAACCGGAATGCCCGGTCAATGCAATCTATGCAGAAGACGACCTGCCTGCTGATCAGGAAGAATTTTTGGGATTGAATGCTGAACTCAGTCTGATCTGGCCAGTGATTTCCTCCATCATTCCAGGCCCACCCGATGCAGCTGAATGGGAAGATGTCAAGGAGAAGCGGCAATATCTTGAACGTTAATTCAGTTTGATTGCGAAAGGAGATGCAAACATGAGTGTGGAGCGATCCCAACAGGCGGCAGCGACACTATGGGCGCTTTGGAATGCCGGGGAAACAGTCAATTCCCTGCCACCGCAATGCAAGCCCGAAAGCGAAGAGGCCGGACGGCAAGCACAGATGTTTTTTGCCGAACTTGCGAACGATGATATTGGTGGCTGGAAAATCGCAGCAACCAGCGCGGGCGGGCAAAAACACATCGGCGTGACAGCACCGCTTGAAGGACCCTATCTTAAATCGCATATGCACAGCGACGGGGCTGTTTTGTCAATGGCAGGTAATCACATGGCAGTGGCCGAAGCGGAATTCGCATTTCGATTTGGTCAAAGCCTCAAGTTTCGTGCGAAGCCCTACACTATTTCAGAGATTCTTGACGCAATCGAGAGCCTGCATCCGAGCCTTGAGTTTCCCGATTCAAGAATTTCTGAATTCGGCAGTGCCGGTGCAGCAACGCTATTAGCAGACTGCGCCTGCGGTCGAGATTGGGTCATCGGCAAGGCTACGACTACCGACTGGCGTCACGTTGACCTGGCTAATGCACCAACGAAGCTGATCATTAACAGCGAAGTCGCAACGGAAGGTACCGGGTCTGATGCCTTGGGTAATCCGCTGACTGCGCTTGAGTGGCTGGTCAATCGGCTGTCGTCTCGAGAAATTGCAATTCAAGCCGGTCAGTACGTCACGACCGGGGTCTGTGGCCTGCCCAAACCGATTCGTTCAGGCGACCAGGTGACCTGCGACCTCGGGGAGTTTGGCACGGTTAGTGCCAGTTTGGTGGACTAATCATACGACTTAGAGTGTGCGATCTGCCTGTAGTGAGCACCATCTTTACCGAGCACTGAGTGCACAAGGCAAAGGTTTCGAATATTCCAACGAATTGGATTGGGTTCATAATGGACACGCCGACGAACCTTTCGCGCGAGTGTTATATGCGGGGTGAACTTACGTCGTTCAATCACGTATTTTCTCATTGTCCGTCGAACTTGGCTAGCCAGGCTTTCCAGCGGTGCTGAAACTTTGTTCTGACCTGCCCAGACGATATTGTTGTGAGGCCAAAATCCGACCCTGTCAATCTGCATTGCGAACGGTGTAAATTCGACCTGCTCAACCAGTCGTTCAATTGCCTGTACTTCGACTTTCGGCACATTACCCAAAAACAGCAAGGTCAGATGAAGGTTTTCTATCGGTACCGCACGACCGAGTTCCGATAGGTTCAACTGGGTTTGTATTTTGCGAAGTTCGTTTCTGACCTCTGGACCAGGCCACAAGGCAACAAATAGTCGTTGAGGTTTGTCTTCAGCCACTCGCTTTTAGAAATTCAAGGGTCCCGGTTAACGCGCAGTGCACTGAAGCCTCGCGTACCGCCTGCCTGTCACCGGCAAAATGCATTCCTTGGTTGATAATATTTCCGCTACGATCAGCCCATGCGAGCCAGACTGTTCCCACCGGTTTTTCCTTGCTGCCCCCATCTGGCCCCGCGATCCCGGTAATGGAGACTGCCACTTCGGCACGACTGCAACGAATGGCACCGACAGCCATTTCCTGCGCGACAGCACTGCTCACCGCACCGTGAACACTCAAGGTATTTTCCAGCACACCAACAAGGTCTTGCTTCGCTTCGTTGCTGTAAGTTACGAATCCACGGTCAAACCATGCAGAACTGCCAGGAATGCGAGTCAACACTTGCGCAACGAAACCACCTGTACACGATTCAGCTGTTGCCATCATGGCGTTTCGCTCCAACAGCAATTCACCTAACTGGCGCGCGATTTGATCAAATTGACTGCTCAATCAAACTACTCTTGGGAAAACAATTCCAGGTTTTGTTTAAAGCCTTCCAAGTCGGTGACAATCATACCAGAATCTGTGGTCAACTCATCGGGCAAGCCGTGGTTGTTTCCATAACCGAGTACCACGAGTCGTCGACGCGATTGATTTAGCAGCAATTCGTTGACATACTGATCAAATGATTCGCGATCAATTTGTTTAATCGCCTCGGCCATCGCCTCGCGGAAATCAAAAGCAAACTCTTTTTGGTCGATTGAAGTCCAGTAAATTTCTGATTTTTCGGTCAAAGAGTCGTGAGCTTTCAGCAGTTGTCCAACCAAGCCATCTTTATAGGCTTCAAAATCATCGTCCATAACCTCTTGCTCGAACCACTGTGGAAATTCATTCAGAAATTTGTCTATCGCTTCGTTCATGTCGGTCGGAACAACGTCGGGCGACTGGATTACGAACATAATGCCTGGAACTCGCCCTACTGGAAGGTAATAGGAATAAACCACGTATCCTAATTTTTGCACCGAGCGCAAGTCTGAGAAAAAGGGCGTTTGAACAATTTGCGACAATAGACTCATATAGGCTCTTTCGCTCACAGATTGGTCGGCCCCCTGAATGTACAGGGAAATTGCGGAGTCCGCGTTTTCGATTTCAACCAGTCGTTTAAATGGACCATCTTCTGGAAGCTTTACGACCTTGGATTTTTGAACGTCGACGACTTTTTCAGGATCCACCAGACTGGCAACCATACGACCCATGTTCTCGGCACTGGAGGCAAGAACATTGCCGTGTGAAAGTGCGACGATATTGATCCTTTCAAACAAGCGAGCCTTAAATTCCACCAAGTCTTCGAATGAAATGGATGCCAAGGCTTGCAATTGTTCCTCCTCGGTCCAATCAGGGACTATGACCATCGAGTAGAATTCGGAAATCGTTCGATGATAGGCAGTATCTTTGCGACGGTTCTCAATTTCGCGAATCATTTCCTGGCGAATGACTTCAAATCGGCTGGGATCGAAACTTGCATTCTTTAGAGTATCCAATAATCGCTCAAGTAGAACAGACTGATTGTCGTTGAATCCAGAAATACGAAAACTAAATCCGCGAGAGTGAGGATAAAGACTGAATTCCAGCCCTGCGATAAGCGCAGGATAAACATGTTCGTTCAAATGTTCGTTGACCGCTTCGACATACAAAGAAATTAACATCGAATCAATCACCGAAGTTTTTGTCACCGGACTTCTCACCGTCACAAAAAAACTTGCCCTAGGCACATCAAAAGAGGTGTCCGTTTGATGCCAGAGTTCAAATCCTGGACTGACATAGATCCGTCGCGGAATATCCGACTCATCATCCGCCACAAGATCGAGGTTGCCAGGTAAAAACGGATTAGTAGCCGGCAACCAATGCGATGCATCCACAACATCGGTATTCCAATCGGCAATTTGGGTCGGTGTCAGTGGTTCGATCGAAAATTCAGAACGCAAGTATGGTGTCATTTGATTTGTTTCTACCGTCGTACCGGCCAAAATCACCAAAACATTTTCAGGATTCATACGCTCCAGTACATCGACGATGAGATCAGGCGCGTAGCGTTCGACAAGGTAAAGTGCCGGCAACAGCTCATTGGGTGGGTACTTGTTGATTTCGGTGGCAAGGTGAGTCACCATGCTCGCTGGATCGTCAAGCTCAGCGAATCGAAAAGCGATTTCACTTAATACTTTACTCTCCTCGAACCGCCATTGCTCAATACCACGTTTTTGAATTTCACGTATGTACTGGAAGATGTTTGCCGCAACTTCTTGCCAGTTTTCAAAGCCACTTTGTGTCAACGAAACTCGCACGGTAAATGTGTGAGTGGAAATCCCTGTATTGCCAGTTCCTGCATGCAGTCCAACCGCCCAGCCTTTTTCCTTCAATTCTGACAGTAAACTGCCTTGCCCTTCATGTCCAATCAGATGGGCGATATAGGAGCCAGGACGTTCGCGCCAGAACTGATCCAAATCATATAGTGGAAACATGAGTGTCATATTCGGCTCATGCTTGGCTGTCTTGTACTGTAAAAGTGCGGGCAAACTACCCGGAGAAAAAAGCGGTTCGGAGATTTCTCGCTCGACGAGTTGGTTGTTTCTGACTTCGGAAAAAATTTCTTCGACCCAGGTTTGCAACTGGTCAACCGGCTCGCGGCCAAGAACGACCAAGTTCATCAGGTTGGCGCTATATTTTTCTTCGAAGAATTGGATTAACTCTTCTCGGATATCACCGGCCAAGGTGTCTTCGTTTCCAGAAGCAAATTTGGCTGATGGGTGTTTGGGGTTGTAGGCCTGACGCATTGCTGACCAGCGCCTTATTCCATCTCGCTGGGCTCGCATTTCGAATTCCGCTTGTACCACGGTACGTTCCCGATCGACTTGCAGCACAGGAAAAAGCGGTTGGATAAAAAACTGTGCGAACCGGTCAAGGGCCGGCTCTAACTGGTCTGCATCCACCCGAAAGTTGTAGTTTGTCAATTCAATGGCGGTGTATGCATTGGAAGATCCGCCGTGCTGATCGATAAAGCCTCTAAATCCATCCAGTTCCGGATATTTCTCGGTGCCCAAAAACAGCATATGTTCGAGAAAATGTGCCATTCCGGCGCGATGTGGTGGATCATCTCCTGCACCGATTCGAACTACCAGTGATGCAGCAGCCCGCGACGTTTCCGGGTCAGAAATCACCAGTACCTGCATTTGGTTGTCGAGTTGGAATGCGCCATACTCGCGGTGATCATTCGGACTTTTTTGAAACGAAGCAGTAACTGTTACCGATACGGCAAGCCCGATAAACAGGATTAATAGTCGGGAAATTTTATGAGACACGTGCAAAACTCAAATGGTAATCTACTTTTTACGTATGACTACATTTTGATGCAATTGTGCCATACAGACCTGCACTAAATGAAACTATGCGCCATACCTTGTCGGTGAAATTGGGAATATGCGATTACTCAAACGAGCCACGAAGCCGGTAAACTAACGTATTACAGTGCGGGGTCGAGCGGCTGTCTCAGAATAATTTGGCGTCCCCAGGGGGATTCGAACCCCCGTCGCCAGCGTGAAAGGCTGGTGTCCTAGACCTGACTAGACGATGGGGACGACAGTATTCTTACAGTGTTTGGTGGACACGAATGCGATTGATTCGCATCCATAATATCACTCCAATTGCTGTTGCAATTGTCGATCCAAAAACGAAACCCGTGTACCGGCGAATAACAACTGAATGCCTACACCTTGTGGAACTCGGGCGTGGTAATTATAGAACAGCTCATTTTTTGTTTGGCAAAAAGCAACCCGATCTATCTCATACAAGAGATAGATAGACACCATCGAATATCTCCGTATGAAACAGGACTATGGCGCGCAGAATCGCGCGGCACTTCTCGATATCGATCTCAGTCTCATTTTCTTTGCGTTCAAAACTGTCTTAATCTGGCATCAGTAACAAAATATTTCACTGCACATTCAACGATAAGCAATCCGGATCAAACGCTCAATCTCACCAGCGAGATATTCGATGTACAGAGGCTTGTCGAGCGTCTGCTTCATCGTATGAAATGGAAGGAACCGTCTCATCTCGTTAGCAAATTCGACCGACCGGACGATACTGCCTGCATTGTCAGCAGCCTTCTCTAACCAAGCTAATTCGACGCGATAGTCGTCCATCTTGGCACGCACCAGATCATTTTGAATTGCGGTACCGTTCTCTTTGAGCCAATGTATATCCCAAATATCTCGTAATCGCGGGCAGTTGTGTGTTACTACCGAAGTTGAAAATGCAACGATCTTGCTAGCGAGAATTTCTTCCCGGCTCTGAACGCGCACGAGCATCTGGGATTCTCGCACCACACCATAATTTTGAGCAATTGCACCTGGGCCTTCGGAATATGTGGGTGCATTATTAATGTCAAGTTTTATTCTTTGTTTAAGAACTCCCGGCTGGAAAGGCATAATTTCGAAACCAATACGCCAGGTATTCACACCGACTTCTGAAATGAATGGAGAGGAGACAATTTTCGGCCTCTTGACATCCACAACAAGTCCTCGGTTCGAAAGTATCTTTTTCAAATATTCCGACAAGCCTTCCATGGATTTTGCCGAAAAGTCAGGGCCACCTGAAAAGTCTAAATCTTCACTTAGACGCAACGCTCCATGACAGAGACGAAGCGCGGTACCTCCTTGGAACGTCAATCCATCCAGCCAGTTGCCACGGTTGAGGACATGTAACAGTTCATAGTGCAGTAATTCCTTCTCAACAATCAATTCCATACCGACCAGCTCGGGATGGAATTCAAGTGCAATCTCAACGAGATCTCGAAATGTACCTTCTTTGGACACTACACCTTTTCTTCAGCCTTGATCAAATTCTTGCATATCTTCAAAATTGACGAGATGTAAATTTCTCCCAACTCGCCGAAGATCCCGGAGTGCTGCCGGCGCAGTGGCAATTCGCAATGGGCGCTCTCGTTGGACCGTATTTTTCAATATATCTACTGCGGATTGCTGAGTATGGGTGAACTCAATCACCCCATAAGGGGTATCGAACACACCTTTCCTCCCTGTGGTTACGATTGTCAAATAGGCTTGCGGGACCTGGGATATCACGCCCCACTCCGAAAGAGCACATTCCAAACTGATATAGTTGTACTCGCCTCGCCTGATCGCGCAGACGATTCGTTCAAACAATCCAACCCGGCTAAGGCTCGAAAGAGGATTCACAAATATCCCGTTTGCGACCCGTTCGAGTAATCCCTGTTTTACCAAGCGCCGCAGGCTCTCTGAGAGCGTCTTTTCGGACTGGTTCGGGAACAATTTGCGCATGTCCGACAGGGTAAATACATTCCAACCGTACCGATCCCATTCAGCCAAGATCTTTACCGCTTCGACAGTGCGCATGATGATTTACCTAGTTCTGTTAATCATACAATTATACTATTTTAATATAGGATTATTGTCTATCTAAATTCAATCAAATATTAGCCAAACACCTGCACCAAGTCGCACTATATATTTTGTGGGATCAGATGAATAAGCACAATTTAAACAGACACCGAGTCGCCTCTCTATGTCGTGCACAACATAGTTAAGCAAAATCTCCTATGGGAATTTGCAAGACTGGTTTGGACTATACGATAGCACTTGGTTCATCGATAACGCTTCACAAATTGGTTGGATCGATCGAACTCGAACCAACCCTAAGCGGACGGGGGCCAATAATGCATGCCACATACGACATTTGAAACGACATCGCGTCAAAGGGCGATGATCGTAATGGTGTAGCCAATAGAAGTTATTCAAACTCTTGTTTGAAGACGATCGAGGTGAGAGGCATAGACGCTTTAACTGGGTAGTCGCCAAAACCCAAGTACTGATCATTCAGACGGAGCGCTATGGTCATGTCAACGCCTTAATTCAGTGTCTGGCACTGTCAAAGGCACTGGCATATGCGGCTATGTCAGCGACACTCATGTGCAGTTGCTGTGCAACAACGCGCCAACTCGCGATCGCCTGCGACACTTCATCGACAATTTGTCCTGCGTGATTGTCTTTAAGTGCGAAAAACGGCGCCGCTCGACGCGCTAGGTCGATACTGGCTTGCGGACCTTCCTCAGAGATCCATGTTGTCAACTCTCGCACCTTTTCCTCAAGAGGCACCGGGTTTAGATCGTAAGCGGGAGACAGTCGCCACTTTCCATCTCTCTCATAAATGAACCCGTGGTTTCTCAGGTGGTCGTCGAGATTGCTGATCATTACACCAAAAACGATGCGACGCCAAAGCTCGTGCAGATCTTCGATTGGCGCGCTTGAATACATGCGTATACACTCAGCGATATCGGTATAAGTCGCAGTATCGCCGTCAGTGAGCCCCAGGAGGCTCATTGCTGAAAGAAACGGAAAACGATGATCGCCAGATCGGTCGAAGCGTCTTATTAGCGCTACTTGTCGACCCGCGACAAGCTGTATTCGGCCGAGCGCAACGTTTATACCTGCTCTTTGTGCTAAGGTGAGTGCTAGGATTTCGCCGTGAGGAATGCTACGATCATCATCCGGTTTTGGAAACTTCGCAATAGCAAGGTGGCCGCCTCGGTCGACCACAGCAGATTTCGGCCGAGCGCCACCGAGAGGCGAACCTTCATTTAACAGCAGCTTCAAATCGTCTGCGGTTTCTGTGTTACCCAGAACTGCATCGGCGGCATTGAGCAATACTGGCAACTGAATCAGCGGTGGGACACGATTTCGGCCAATGTCATAATCAAAGTCGTTCTCGCTTTCGCACTTATATCGCAGTGCACCAATTCGGGTTAGATCGTTGATCGCTAGCAGATAATCGATTTCTGTAAGCGAGCGCTTTTCGCCTGTCTTACGTAAAGCGCGAAGGACTAGCTGTCGACCCCATCGATCGGGAGCGGTGTCTCGCATGGCACCGGGTAAGGCCGATTTCTCAGAACTCGAGTAGATCGGGTTTGGATTGAGTGGTAAATTGGCCGGATCGAGCGCAAATGCCTCACTATAAGACAACCATTCATCCGCATACTCAAAGACGGACGTTTGTCTGTGCGCCTTTGCCGTGTACCGACAACGGCCAACCAGACGTGTCTCGCCACCATGATCAATGTGGACTTCAATTGTCTCGATCATGACTTCGACTTCCGGCGACGTGGAACAATCCGTTGTGGTAAGTGATATTCTTCGATATCGAGACCTAGGACATCCTTGCTACGGTCAGCAAGTTCACCTACCCCTTCGACCAAACCTAAAATTGCAAGTACGGTTAGGTAGGCGCCGATCGAGACAGTCGGATCTCCCTTTTCAATCTTGGCTAAGGTGCTACGACTTATGAACGCCCGCTCGGCCATCGAAACGGTTGAGATGCGCCGTTTTTTGCGTGCAACAGTAATGTCATCACCAAGTTTAGCGAGAGCGTAACGAGCTGCGCGAGGCATTGTACCAGGTGCCTGTGACTTCATATAATGTCTTATTATTAATGCATTATCATATTATAATGTCTATTATATAATACATTACAAGCCAATATGCCGATGCTAATTTTAAGGTTAGTGGTTATGCTTACGCGGTCATCACTAACCTTAGAATTGCTGGGTGCGCACAGCCAGTCCTGATAACGTCATATAATCAATGGTACTTTGCCGCAATGGCGAACACGGCGTTGAGCCGTTACAATGAGTCATGCTAGTCTCCTTGTAAAAAATAAAAAAAAGGTGGTGCACCGTTGCTGCGGGCACCACCCCTTACAATAGACTACTTTGAACTCAGCGGTGGGATAATCTTACGATCTGGGTCGTTATCGTTGACGGTCGAATGAAGGGTTTGCCGCGTAGCGGCTTCGTTCAATTTGAGAGAATTGCACTCACTCACCTTTTTGTAGAATACTGATGTCAACGAAAACCGGTGATTTAACTTAAATAATCGAGTTCATTCATTTTAAGCACCTCGTTTGGAGACAATGGTGCGAATTCATATATTGGAGGAGACTGACGGTTCAGTTTAAGCTCCGTCTGTGTTGATAGCCATTGCCTCGGGCCTATACAAAAGCCCAAGGATCTACAACTTCAACACCCGTCTCCATGAAATCACGAACGTTACGCGTTGCCACCTTCATTCCGACAGAGCGAGCAATCGCCGCAATCTGGCAGTCAGCTATTGCAGCTGAATAACCGGATAAGTGGCGTTTTGCAGCGATAATCGCATAATGACGTGCTGCCTCACTATCAAATGACAGTACGCGCCCGCCAAAAGCATCAGTTAGCATATTTTCAATTTTTAGAATCAGCGTTTCTCGACGCTTGCACGGCGGTAGAATTTCAACACCAAATCGTAATTCCGCCTCACTTACTGTTGAGAGGAACAACCTTTCCACTTGCAGGCTAGCAGCCCATTTCGTTACGGCGGGGTCTGGAGATTTTCGGATCAACTCCGACACAACATTGGTATCAATCAATATAGACACAGTTGCTAAATCAATCGAAGGACGGAGGTTTTCGCCCTGACGTTCGGGATGGCAACTCCAGGTCCACACCATTGGTTGGACCAAAATGGAAACCAACAACATCCGCGAGACTCCGTGAACTTGATTTGTGGCCTACAGCCTCGCACAAAATTAACCTTGCTTCTGCTTCCATTGATCGACTATTGTTGGCCGCGCGTACTTGCAGTAAAGATTTTACGTTTTCATCAAGATTTCGAATTGTGATACTCGCCACGGTCTTATCCTCGAATCATTCTGTTAAAAAGTCTAGGATATGATTTCAATGCGATCATTATGCTACTATTTCGATAGCAATTAAAGAAATTTTGCACGTCGCATATACCACTAAAGGCGCTGATAACCTCCCATATGCTATCGGAAGATGGAGGTATGACAAGCCTAATTGATATACTCCGTCGTTACGCATCCGAACCTCGGCGCCCTTCGAAATTCGTCTCTGATATCGAGCGCCGTTAAAGCCAACACTGCAGTTCGACTGATGGTATTTTCTACTTCAATCTTAGTAGAAATCAGCACTGGAAGAATGCAACCTTCATCGGTTTTGATAGCGATCGAATGTAGAATGAATCGCTCGATTTCAATATTTTCGGAAATTTAGTACACCATGCAAAAATCGTTTGTTCCAACAAAACGTGGTCAATTGCAGGAACACTATAATTCGCTCATGAAACTATTCTGAGACTCCAAATTTCACAAACCTTTCTGTTCCACAATCATGACGAATTGGAAAGCATGCACAGCGGTCGAGCGTGACCCTCGCAAGATAAGCGGAGCTTGGGCATTTTCAGGAACAAGGGTACCCGTTTATGCGCTTTTTGAAAATTTGGAAAGTGGGGCCACTGTAAAAGACTTCCTGAATTGGTACCCCGAGGTAAAAGAATGGCAAGTGTCAGCTGTTTTGAACCATGAAACTGAATTTCTCAAAACAACTGTCGAGTCGTGAAGATATTGTTCGATCAAGGTACACCCTCACCCTTACCCGATCTTTAACATACGGTGACTTAAGTATTTGATTTAAAACACCACGAAAATCGGAGTGGCACTACAATACCATCTTCACCGACTATTGTACAGCCGGTGAATCTTCCAGAAAGCGGATTTAAACGATGGTTTTTTGCAGGTTACGGGGCGGCGCACCAATGCCCATGGCAGCGTAAATTGCAGCCTCATCAGCATCCGCCGTTGCCGTTTTTCGAACGTGTAATGTGCGCCCGTCCCGGCGCTCAAAGGAGGTTGTCGTGCGAGTGATTGTGCCAAGCGCATTTCGGATCGTTGTCCAGCTGTCATGCATGCCTTTGCCCTTCATCCGGGTGCGAAGCACACAAACTCCCTGATAGGCCAATACGGAAATCAACAGGTGACCATTGGCACGCAGCTGTTTTTGATGATAAACCGGCCGCAGCCCCAACTCTGATTTCAGTGCGCGGAAGACCGCTTCAACCTCGGTCAGTGTCATATAGGTACGCCACATTGTGCTGGCATCCCAGTCAAGAATATTGCTGCGCAAACAGTACACACCCGGATGGGTCGCCATGGTGCCGTCGAGCGGCTTGAACTGCCAGGAGATCCGCCTGGCACGGGTGGCGGTTTCATCCTTATGCACGTTCACCTTGTAGTGGCGGGCAACGCGCGAGTTGTGTGTTTCGAGCCGACCGATACGACGCTCAATGTAGTCCAGCCTGTTTCTCGCCCTGGGCTTGCTCAAGGACTCATTGATCTTCTCAAGGCCTTCCTCAAAGCGTTTCATGAACCGTGTGATCATGCCGTTTTCCTTGGCCGCACGCGCCTCGGAATAACAGCGAAGATGGGCTTCCTTGTACTCAGTGCCGTCCTCATCAAGCTGTGTTGAGATGTCCTTATAGAAACTCACCCGGTTGCCGCAGGCCGTATCAATCGTTTCAACCGCCTCGGAATCAAATTCTCTGCGCTGTGTCCGAGAGACGACCACATAGCGATAGCCATGCTCTTTAAGCCACTTGAGATTGTCTGTATCGGCCACGCCGCGGTCCATCACCACCACCGCACCTTGATCTGCACCCAACTCATCCAGCATCTCGGCCAACGTCTTGCATTCAGCCACATTGCCAGCAAAGATACGGCTTTTTACAACAAAGCCACTGGCATCGACCACCACGGCCAGGGTTAACAGCGCACAGTCACTTCGCTTTTCTTTTGAGCGACCGTGCTTGGCAGCCGGCATCCCCAGCGCCTGACCTTCCAGATAAGTATTGGTCAGATCATAGAACGCAATGGTGGGCTGCAATGAGAACAACGTGCAGGCGCGCTCAAAAAGATACTCTTCAATCTCACTGTGGTGCGCCAGCAGTTGGTCTGAAACACGGTAAAGCGCCATCTCACTGAGTGCGTCAAAGTCAATGCCGAGCATCTCACCCAGGGCAGTGGTCTTACGCAGCCACCGGTTGGTTTCCCGTTCCGACGCTGGCGCCGCCATGCGAGCAACAATCGTGGCCAGTGCCAGACACCGCTGGCGGCGGTTGAAACCAAGATTCTGTAAAAGCTGCGGCACCTCGAGTGTTTCCAGTGCCGCAAGTGCTGCATGTTCAACGCCGACGGTGCGCACATCGCCATCAGCAGCAGAGTTGACGTCCACGCTCTGGAAGTCCTTGGTTGTTTGCGCCTCAGGCACCGACTCGCTTGCCCGGTCCACAAGACAGGCAGCAATACGCCGGGCTTCGGATTCGATGTTGGGCTGCGGTGCAATAAAATCAAACCGGTCCTGTGCGCTTAGAAGCTCTTCGACACGCTGGCAAAGCAGGCCCCAGTATTGCTTGTCGATGCTGAAGTGGCGGCCCAGGTTCAGCAGTGTTCTCTGTTTGACTTGACCGTTGACCCGCTCGTTTTGGACGAGTCGGACGCTGTCGCGTGCGGTGCCGTCTTTGGCGGTTCCGGTTTTGGTTTTTCTGATGAACATGGTGGCAATTTTAAGTGATTGGCGAAGGCAGTTGGAGCCAGTTCTGAATAAGTTGGCACTACAATCTTCAACACTCCGGAAATTGCCTGAAAAAGACGCAAAAAAGGCTAAATTCAGGGTGATTTGGGCGAAAATGGGGCGAAAATCAAGGATTCGCCGCTTCGGGACGTGGGGGAAATGTTAAAGATGGGTTACGATTGCACCTTGAAGAATATTCCGTAGACAAGTCCTCCGAGAGAGGATGGGAGTTGCTTGAGAACGGAGATTTAATCCAAAAGACCGAAGAAGAAGGCAATGACATCATCGTTACCACAGACCAGAATATGCGATATCAACAGAACTTGGCCAAAAGGAAATTAGCGGCCGTAGTATTGATGTCCACGGCATGGCCACGCGTGCGAAATTTTGTTCCACTAATTCGTAAAGCCATTGAAGACGTGAAGCCCGGACGGGTTAAGGAAGTCCCAATCAGTCGATTGGACACAAAATCTTAATCACCCTTAATTCCAATGCTAGTTTCGAATATCTGATTTAACGCTGCTATTCAAGCTAATGAGCATTGGATGAGCATCAAACTTCAATTCTGCTGTAAATGTCAAATTCCATGGCATTTAGCATTTGAGACGAGTTCTCGATCGGAAAATATTTCGCACCTCATCTTTGAACAAAAGCGCGATTTAATTTCACTAGGGCGGGATGCAAGCGAAATTGATTCGCACTCTCGGCAACTGACTGAATACCGCTGTGATTTGAGATTTGGCTAAATCTCGTGCGTGACCGGTTTGCCATCATTAAGCGGCTATCTGGTCGTTCAACATTGTTCCTCGAACAGCTCGACAAAGCCTACCACAAAACCAACTCATCTTCCTCGGACGAATCGACAACCTTAGTGCACCTGAAGCGTTTCAAAGACGCCTCAACAAAGCTCACAGCAGCAATTGGAACGTGTATGCCAAACCCCTGTTCGCCGGCCCCGTACACTTGCTCAAATACCTGTCCCGTTACACCCACCGGGTCGCCATCGGCAACTCGCGCATCGTAAAGTTCGACGCCACCCGAGTTTCATTCCGATATCGCAAACCGACAACGGCCGGGCAAACCAAACCTCGCGACGCGGTGATGACCTTGTCAGCGACCGAATTTGTGAAACGCTACCTGATGCATGTCCTGCCACCAAAGTTCCATCGCATCCGACACTTCGGCATCCTTGCCAATGGTCATGTTAAACACACACAGCAACAGATCTTTGCACAAACTAGTTTCAGTGCTGATGACTTGCTACGCACGATTGAAGCGTACGACACCGTCGAGCACAACGCCTATCCCCAATGCCCAAATTGCCAATCACCATGTTGCTCGTTGCGGTCTCGAACCCGGATTAGCGAATGATCGGTATCGCCGAGTACTATACTGCGCGCACCACCTTTATCGGTTGCTGCTTGATGTTTAAGCGAACTGAACTTGCCAAACAAGCCATGAATAGCACATGGCATAGTTGCACGCGACTTCAACTCTTTGGCTCGGTTAATTTAACTGCCAACTTGCAGCCAAGTTGTCGTTCTCACAACGCCCCCGATGCTTGTTCAGCGGCTTCAAACTGTCATTCTGACGGTCTCGGATACCGATTCCGGTATACTTTCTCCATAGGCCGAAACCGCTGTCGGCCTCGTTCAATCAGGTTAGAGGTAACGCTGACGCGGTTATCACTAACCTTAGAATTACGTTCTATTGGGCTTATATTACCCGATACTGTATCTTTAATCAAATTCGGGTGTCCCTGAAACGCGTCGCCTTTGCATCCACCCCAGTATGGAGTGAGGTAACAAATTGGTCCGTAAAATCAGCACTTCTCAATTTCGTAGCAAACTGCGTCAAGCCCAAGCCAAGCACAAGCAGGCTATCGACAAATTCAACCGCGCGGTCAGGGCCGACAACCAAAAGGCTAAGTCAGCAATTAACCGCAACAATCAAGCCGTCAACCAATACAACTCGAAAGTTCGCGCGCACAACAACCGTGTCCGCGCCAATCGCAATCGTCTTCGCCAGGAACTCGACAAGCTTGCACGCGCTACTTCAAAACCCTCACAGATGACGTTCAGAACGTCTGTTGAAACAGTCTATCGCACTTACACACACCTTGAGTCGGCGGCTGAAGCGAACCGCTATGGCGACCAATACAACCAAGTCCTGGACCTTTCTGAGCGCGAGGCAGCCAACAGCGCCAGTGTGATGAATGCAATAATGGGGAATCCCGAACCCTCGGACGATTATGAAGATGTCTGGTCGACCACTCTAGATCCCATACTCTCATTGATTGGCGGCGATCTACCCGACCGATGGCACGGCGCGCTTTTCTCCTTGAACCCAAAAAACCCAGATGCAGCTCGGCATTTCTGTACGAGCTCCCGCGAAATTCTCACGCGCATCCTAGACTCGTACGCGCCAAATTCCGCCGTATTGACTGAGATGCCTGACTGCGAGAAGATCCCGGACGGCTCTCCCACTCGCCGATCGAAGATTCGTTTCTTCCTGTATCGCGGCAATATGACCGAGATGCCCTTGGAGGACTTTGTCGAGGAGGACATGAGAAACATCCTACAACTCTTTCGAGAGGTTAATGATGGTACTCACGGGACGGCTGGCCGTTTCTCACTCGATCAACTCGCGGTAATCAAGAAACGAGTAGAACACGCAGTACAGTTCCTCTGGAGCATAATCCCCGACGATCTGCGAGATCCCGCTAGCCGAAGCAAACACAATTGATTCACACACTTGGAAGATTGCAAATATCAGTTTTATAGTTGATCCAAAAACAAAATCCATGTACCAGCAGATAACTTACGACTGTCTGTATCTACATGAAATTGGGCTTAGTTTACTATGGAATAGTTCGCAAATTATATGTAGATGCAAGAATGGTAGCCAAGGCTATCAATTGGACCCAACAATCACAATCAAAAATGACTAAACAAGAAGATATTTGTTTCATAAAACATGAAATAGTGTGTAGCTTGCAGAAGAACTTGTAAATTGCGAAGTCCAAATTCCACGCCAAGTTCAAATCAGTCTCAATATGTACCATATGGAGCGCAGTCAAACATCATATAAAACGCGTTGATTAATTGATCATTTTCTTGTTGTACTAATGCGGCGTTTTCTAACCAGATGACGATGACGCTAACGCACTTCCGAACGAGGGACGAATAACACCTGTTCAAAATTGCCATGCTACCCGCCACATGTAGCTCGGGAGACCGCTGCTACTTTTGCCGGAATTGTCTTTCTTACCACTCAAGCGGAAGGATTCTGAAAGCATACAGGTATTGGTATCAAAAGATTTGCGGTGGGAAATTCGACCGACCAAGGTGGTCAGCCTAGCTGAATTCCAAGATTAATTTGGAAGTTTAGCATTAAACAAAATTGGCAATTTGGTTTCAACTGTAGCAACGATTAACAATTGAAAATTGGTGAATCGAATTGTCGCCACATTTTCGAGTAAGAGTGCGGGAGGAAACCGAAATGATTTTGTGTGGAGTGCTTCAACTATATGCGTCTGTTCACTATTAAGGATTGTTGGTATGCGTTGTGAGTGGCCAAAAATGCGGAGGAACCGGAATACCGTGATGTCGGGATGCGAGAATGAGCAACGGCCAGAAACTGCATGCGAGCGGCGATAGTGACTCAAACGCCGCAGATTTCGAGCATTCGGATCTAATCTGAGCGAGCATATCTTCCGGACAGCGCTCAATCCTGATATCGGTGGCAGCGAGACCATGATCTGCGCTACCGCGATAGAGATGCTCTTCTGTGTCGGAACCCGGATACCAGAGCTGCAAGGTTGAATGTATGTACAGCCCGGATGCAAAGTCGGCTAACAAAACTAAGGTTTCCTCATCTCCGTTGATAGACGCCCAAACTGCGAGCGTCGGGACGAGAATACTGCCCACGGTGGCTTCAGCGCGATATTGGTCATCGTCCTTTGGGTGGTCAATGAGGTCGCGATAATCGTTGAATACACATGGGTAATGTCCGTTGGAACGGTATGCGAATACAGTAGCGCTAGCAATATTCTGAATCCAACTTTGGACCATTGGATCATATCCGAGCCTGTTTAATAATAGACATGCAATATTGATGTCAATTGCATGGCTATCCTTAATCGGGGTACAAAGCACTGGATTGTTCTGAATGACATCGGCAAGAAGCTCAGTGGTAACCATTAGGTCCGCCTGAATCGCTTTCACATCATCGTTCTTGTCTTCGAGATTCGCCTGCTCGAGAAAAAACCATTGCCAAAGACCTCTGGTACCGATACGTCCGATAATGTTGAACATTCTCAAATTGATGTCGAGATACGATTGACTCGGAACCGCCGAGGCTAGTCCGTTTTTGATCTTGGCTCCAGGTTTCACATAGGTGATCAGATAGTCGTAAGCGACAGCGTTGTGGAGTTCCACAATTCGCTTGAATGATTGATTGAGTTGGAGAACTTCCTTCGACCTACCCGTGAGGTGGCCCTTGATGAGCGGCCAGGAAATGAGCACAGCCCATTCGCCGCACAGATAGGCGGCTTCAATGTTATCCGCTGTGCGCGCCCAAACATAGAGTGTCCACAACGCCAAGTAGATCTGACGGATAGCCCTAAGCCGGGCACGCTTGTTCGTCTTGCAACGGTCGACGACACTGATGGTAAAGCGGCGGTAATGTGCAAAACTGACATCGGGTTCATCGACCATGGCTAAAGATTTTCGAAAATCCGACTGCCAGGTCGACGGTAAAGTGTTTTCTCGAAGAATGCCGCGAAGCAGCAACTTTGCGAGGTGGTCCCCGTTCCAAAGATCGAACGTAATTGATCCCTTTGTGTGCTCGGTCATGAAGCTTTCGACATTCGTTCTAACGTCCTCGTGGAGATCACCGCCAAGGCAGAGGACGATTACCACCGGCAAGTCGGAGTAGCGTTTGGGTACGTGATTCGTAATGTACACATCTAGAATTTCATTGAGCGAGGTGCGAAGGGATTGCTCGCCGGTATCCCAACCGGATCGTCTGAGATTACCGGACTTGATTGACAATAGGTACAATCTGCTGGTATTATCGGGGCCGGGGCCGACTGCGGCCACATCTACGCCATACTGCCTAGTTCCTATGGCAGGCCTCGATATGACATTGAACCCGATCTCGCTAAGGAGATCAGGCATGATGACATCAAGTTCACCCCGCTCTTTCAGCGAAGCTAAGTACTCCATGAAAATCAGTTTCATACCGGTGGGCGCTCCAACCGGAAGCGGACTCTGGCGACGCAAAAACCGACTCGATCGATAACATACAGTCTAGCAAGCTCTGCGACGTGTTCATGGCTAGTCATGCGAATCTCTTGTCTGTGTGGAGCGGCGCTGTCATCGGTATACAGATAGGTTATGGAAGCCGTGCCATAAAGAATGGTTGCCTTATGGACGAGGAAAGACAGCGCTGAACTCTCTTCGGCTCGCTTCTGAACGTCCCTCCCGAAATCCGCCAAGCGATAGCGTTGAAGCTGCTGTTCGCGTTCAGTTGGCTCGAAAGCTGAGCATTTACCGATTTTACTCAGGGTATCCAAATATGACTTCAGCTTCAGCGCGAGACGGTTCACGGATTCACGCGCAGAATCGTCTTCGGAAACGGCGCTTTCAAAGCACTCAATGGCTGTAAAGTAATTCATGAGAAAATAATCGTAGATCAAATCCTCGATTTCCGCGCGATTGGATTCTGGCATTGCCCTGAGACAGGACAGTAACAGAGCCGCTGTGCTCTGTTTCTCATGGCGACAAAATCCAAGAATTTTTCGGGTTAGAAAGGCGATCCAGGGAGGAGCGAGAGCGAATGCACGGAGATCGACATCGAGGCCATCGCGTGATTCATTGTAAGGCAGAATCTGTTCCACTACCGTGCATAGATTCTTGTCACCTGTCAAAAGCAACGATACGACGTACCAGCCCAAAACCTCTCCTTTCTCCTTTCGGATGCAGTGAGTAAAGTTGTCCAATGCGCTAAGCTCGATCGCGTCATCCCTGTCACCAAGTAGCTTTGATAGAAAGCAAAAAACACGCTTGCGGTCGTCATCAATGTCCCACATATAGAGTAACGTATTGATCGTCTGGACCGTATCGATATCCTCCTTATTCGTAGCTTGGAGTGCCAAAAACGTCGTGTCGATCATTGATTCGTCATATGCATTCTGGTAATACATAAGACTGCGACCAAGGGTTTGTCGAAGTAGAGCCGACGGCATCTCGCACACTCTTTCGAAAATCGGCCGCACCTGATCCACAATCCTGCCATGGGTTCGGTAAAGAAGATGAAGAACCGCTTCTATCGCTACAGCTATTTCTTGATCCGAGCTTGAAGCGTCAACTACTTCACTAAAACGGCTTAACGCCTGATGCAGTAGTCGATCGTTATCTATGGGCACTACTCTACCTAGTGCCCGCAGCGCGTCGAATCGAATTTGCGGCTGAGCCTGCTTGGAGAGATCAAGTGCCACCGCGGCAAACCTCCTTGAGTCTTGTTCCGCACCCGCTAGCAACAGAGGTGTTATTGTCCCAGTCTGGTTGCTCATGTAGCGTTGTATAACAGCCAAACCCTCTTCGGTACGTTCGGAACTTTGCTGAAACCACGTGCGAAGTGCTTCGCCAATCATACTACCACTACCCTTGGCATCAGCCGCTCTGTACACTTGTGTTGAGGCAGTCATCGCGGCCTCAGCCTGACATTGGATCCGCGGCAGGGTTAGACAGAATACATTTTGAAATATAAAGAACGGGCTGCCGGATATGGTATCTAATTGATCGGACTTGCAGGCGGTTAGGATATCAATCTCCCCTGAGTTGTGCATTTCCGATAGCAGATCGGCCAAGGCTTCACATTGGCCATAATCTGCCGCTGCGATGATATCGATCAGAGTTTCTTTGGCATAAGCCGCGAGAATTTCATCGCGTGTCATCATGAATGCAACGAAGATCGATCTGGATTGAGTATGTAAGAGTCCGCTACTATGCGATTAAGTCATCGAAAGTACAACGCTAGCCCGAATATTGCACCAAACATAGGAAATGGGCTTCAACATGTGAAAAATGTAATCAGTAACAAACCCTTACAAAACCACAAGCCGAGAAGCCCATGTCTACACATTGTACCTCAAATTCAGTCGAGTTCCAGCCGTTTTTCAGCCGCAAAGTCACCGCCCGTTTCGACGGCGGCCGACTCACCTGTGATGCCAGCGCACTGCTGCTACGTGAGGTCGAACACAAAATCAACTTTTTTGAACGACTGGCTGAGTGTTTCACCGATTACCGCAATGAAGCCAAGATCGAACACACGACCGAGCAGTTGTTGCGTCAACGCATCGTTGGCATCGCCCTGGGCGATGACGATTTAGATGATCACGAGCGCTGGCGCCTGGACAGTCTGCTTCCCCTGCTGTGCGGCCAGTCAGATCTCAGCAGTGAGAAACGAAAACGAAGCCGCGATCAAGGTGTAGCGCTTGGCGGTGCCAGCACTTTGAATCGCATGGAATTGGGTAAACCTGACCGGGTGCCTTCAGATCGGCATCGAAAAATCGTCGCGGATTCGACCCGGATGGATCGACTGTTGGTGGATCTGTTGATGGAATCGTATGACAGTGCACCGGAAGAGATCTGGTGGGGATGTCGAGAAACCCCCGTTTGCAAAAAAAAATTACAAAGGCGATGTCAAAGTCCGCGAGTCGAAGCCGTCAACTCGATGAGCCCAGCAGACGGTATGTGCAATTTCCGTATCAGACACGCAAGTCATGGTCCAAATCCCGTCAGGTGATTGCCAAGGCGGAGTGTTTGCCTGATTAAGCGTTCGAACAAAGTTGGGGTGGTGAAGGACAATCCTCGTTTTGTGGTGAAGAATTTAGCGCGGTCGATGACCGGATCGATTCAGTCGATCTATGAGGATCAGTACTGTGCTCGCGCAGCGCGTGAAAATCGCATCAAAGAACAACAGCTTTGTTTGTTTGCGGAGCGCACCAGCAGTCATCAGATGAGTACCAATCCGTTGCGTTTGTATTTTTCCTCGTTCGCTTATTTGCTGATGCAAAGCCTCAGGCAAATGGCATTGAAAGGCACGGTGCATGAAAAAGCCCAGTGTTCAACCATCCGGGTGAAGTTTTTCAAAATTGCAGCCACCATGCGGGTCACGGCCCGCCGGGTGTGGCTGGCGGTCCAGACAACTATCCTTGTGTTTGAAACGGCACTGAACAACCTGTCGATACAACAAGTGAGAGCGCCACCGGGAACAGCATAGTCGAAGTGGGTCAAGTCGAGCAATCTCGCACGCGCACAGGGCACAATAGAGCCTTTTATTGTGCGAAAAACTTCTCCAATGACACCGGTGAAGCGACGAAGCGGCTGGTGGTGATCATCGCGGTGTCAGATTCGCTCTATTCAGCTGATGATTGGCGCGATTTTGAGGCAAGCAATTAAGTTGGTAAAAATTGCGGGCTAGTCTTCGACCTCCAGGACGAGGGAAGTATGCGAAACATGAAATTGATTATGTTGGAGGTCGTACTAACGAGCATTAATCTGAGCGTTAAACTGATTTAATGCTGATTTTAATGCCAAATCCCATAGCATTTGACATAATTTCCCTACCGGAAGATATTTCGCACCTCGTCTGAGGACAAAGGTGCGAATGAATAAATTGGTGGAGCCAGGCGGGATCGAACCGCCGACCTCTACAATGCCATTGTAGCGCTCTCCCAACTGAGCTATGGCCCCGCCTGTAGCCGAAGCACAACATTATATTGATAGTTGCGGAATTTTCTTGGTAGCTCGAATCGCAAGATTGTCAAGAAATTTTCGTTTCGATCCAGTTGACCGCGCTAGCCAGACGCTTCAACGCTGTTTCTTGACCGATCAATTCGATCGTAACGTCAATACCAGGTGATACAGTACTCCCAGTCAGTGCCACGCGAACTGGCTGCGCAATCGCGCCAAATCCCACTTTGTGCCGTTCGACCAATTGCGCAATCTCAGCGTGAATGGATGTGCTGCTCCAATTCTCCAAAGATTCCAAAGATTGCATCAACTCAATCAATAATGGTCGAGACGTTGTGGTCAAATGCTTGGCAGCCGCCTTTTCGTCATAAGCATCAAAATCGGTAAAAAAATAGACACTCTTGTCTACAAATTCGACCAACGTATGTGATCGGGATTGTTGAACTTCAAATATTTTGCGATTGCGGTCCGAATCATCAACTTCGATCCCCCGGTTATCAAAATAAGGTTTAGCCTTTTCGAGACCTTCTGCCGGCGTCAGTTTCATCAAGTGTTGATGATTGATCCAAGTCAGTTTCTTTGGATCCAGCGAGGCAGGAGATCGATTGATTTGTGCCGAATCAAAATACTCAATCATCTCACCGACACTGAACAATTCCTGGTCACCGTGTGACCAACCCAATCGCACCAGATAATTTAAAACCGCACCGGGCAGATAGCCTTCGTTTCGCCACTCCAAAACACTGACATCATCATCTCGTTTTGAGAGTTTTCGACCTTCTGGAGACAGGATCATCGGGACGTGCCCAAATTGAGGCACAGACTTTCCAAAGGCATGAAAGAGATTAATTTGCCTTGGCGTATTGTTCAAGTGATCATCACCACGAATCACATGCGTACAGCCCATATCGACTTCATCGACAACAACGGCGAAGTTGTAAGTTGGTGATCCGTCAGTACGAAGAATAATCAGGTCATCAAGTTCCGAGTTCTGATACTCGACGCTGTCTTGAACCATGTCCTCCACAACGACAGTTCCACTGGTTGGATTTCGAAATCGAACGGTCGCGGGTGTCCCCTTTTTTGGCTTTAGATTCAGATCGCGGCATTTGTTGTCATAGCGCGGTTTGACTTTGCGTTCAAGACAGTCTGCGCGCAGTGCATCAAGCCTATCCTTTGAGCAGGTGCAGTAATACGCTTTACCGGCGTCAAGCAACACTTTCGCGCCTGCGTAATACTGGTCGAAACGTCTAGACTGAAAGACAGGCTCACGGTCGTAGTCAATCCCAAGCCAATGTAAAGAATTAAAAATCAACTGCGTTGCTTCTTGCGTCGACCGGGCGCGATCGGTATCCTCAATTCGCAACAAAAACTCTCCTTGATAACGGCGAGCATACAGCCACGAATAAAGCGCCGTACGAACCGAACCGATATGAAGATTACCGGTAGGACTCGGTGCGAATCGGGTTACAACAGACATGACGATAACGAAAAAACAACAATACTCATTACACTCAAATGCAATTGACAATCCAAAAACAGTGGCTGCCTTCAATCAAATACAAAGCTCGATTTTCACAATTTATTCTCAAACAGCACCTCATCAGCCCAGAACAATTGGACGCATTGGAATGTAATGATTAAATGGGAAGGTTATTTCAGGTGAGCCACAGACTGCTACATTTTACTACCGTCAACTGGCGCAATCCTGTTGCAGTATCGCTCAAAACAGCCTCATTCGACAGTCTTCGCTGCCGATAAAATCTCCAATCGCTCAATAATGTTGTGATGATGCGCCACCCCCGAGAAACGGCAAAGCTCCTGCAAACAGGTTGGACTGGTCACGTTGACTTCAATCAATTTACCGCCAATCACATCAATCCCGCAAAAAAAGATCCCCTGCTCAGCCAATCCGGGACGGATTACAGAACAAATGTCATAGTCTCGAGAATCCAACTCGTCGGCGACCGCTTCACCACCCTGATCCAGATTGTTCAACTCCGCTCCTTCTGCGTGAACTCGAAGTACCGCCCCAATTGGCTCACCTTCGACCAGTAATATTCGTTTGTCACCAATTTGCGCCTCTGGTAAATACTCCTGCGCAATGACCCAGTGGCTTTCGTCTTTTGTAATCTGTTTGATTTGAGCCTGTTGATTCGAATCGTCGGCATTTAAAAATAATATTCCCTTACCGCCATGCCCATCAACCGGCTTGAGCGTAATGCGTTCTTGTCCGTCTAAAAATTTCAATATTTCTTTCGTCTCGCGAGATATCAGAGTGTTTGGTGTAAAGTCTGGGTAAAACATCGCAGCCAGCTTTTCGTTCCAGTTGCGAATTCCCGATGGCCGATTCACGACCAATGTCTTCCTACCAACCAGGTCCAGCAACAATGTTGCATACAAATAACTGCGGTCGAACGGCGGATCCGTGCGTACGACAACAACATCCATTAGAGATAAATCCACTACAGATCGTCCAAGCACAGTAAATGGCCGTTCAACCGAATGATGAACCTCGAGCTTTTCCACGACAGCCGATACACCCGCGTTTCTCGCTTGCATCGAGCTTTGATTAAAATAAAATACTTCGTTGCCACGCTCCCATGCAGCCAGCATCAAGTAATAGGTCGTGTCCTTGTACGCCTTGACAGATTCCAGCGGATTCATCAAAAAAGCAATTTTCATAAATTCAGCCTAATTTAAAGGTTCAGATGGGGAGCCATTGCAGTACAACGATCGCGCTGCTGGCTTGCCTGATCTTGTTTCTCAAAGCGCCACGAGTCGCCGCACAGTTGAAAACTTCAAATTTTATCAGGCAAATCATCGATAACGATATTGCCAACAACAAACACAACGGTCGCGTCGTGACCCGATTTCCACCTGAACCGAACGGTTACCTGCACATCGGTCACGCCAAATCCATCTGTTTGAACTTCGGCATCGCCGAAGACTACCATGGAGTTTGTAATTTCCGCTTTGATGATACCAATCCCAGCAAGGAAAACATCGATTATGTCAATTCAATCATCCATGATGTCCGCTGGCTAGGCTACGCCCAGGATGCCGAAATATTACACGCATCTGACTATTTTGACCAACTTTATGCTTTCGCTGTCGAATTGATCGAAAACGGCAAGGCTTACGTTGACAGTCTGTCCCCGACACAAATTCGAGAGCTTCGCGGCACGCTGACTGAATCCGGTGAAGAAAGCCCTTATCGCAACCGTTCAATAGCTGAAAATCTGGATTTATTCACTCGTATGAAAAACGGTGATTTTCAAGAAAATGCTCATGTTTTGCGCGCCAAAATCGACATGGGCTCCGGTAATATCAATATGCGCGATCCAGTGCTCTACCGAATCAAGCATGCGTCGCATCCCATTACGGGAAACAAATGGTGCATCTATCCACTATACGATTTCGCCCACAGCCTCTCAGATGCCATTGAAGGTGTAACCCATTCGCTGTGCACTATGGAGTTTGAAGACCACCGGCCGCTTTATGACTGGTGCGTCGACAATGTGTCTGCACCTTACCGACCTGAACAGACAGAATTTTCCCGACTGTCG
Organism: Arenicellales bacterium; assembly: GCA_963664525.1. Classification (GTDB taxonomy): domain Bacteria; phylum Pseudomonadota; class Gammaproteobacteria; order Arenicellales; family JAJDZL01; genus JAJDZL01. Next base: position 3,428,533 of record OY761535.1, on the reverse strand, counting down.
CTTGAATACACCGTATTGAGCAAGAGACTGCTCACCCGACTGGTTGATGAAGGCTTGGTGGAAGGCTGGGATGACCCCAGAATGCCCACCCTTTCGGGACTTAGGAATCGCGGGTACACCTCTGCTTCTATACTCGATTTTTGCCGGCGCATCGGTATCACGAAAAATTTCAATGCCGTTGAGATGGGTGTTTTGGAAAACTGCATCCGGGAAGACCTCGACTACTCCTCACCCCGACGGATGGCAGTGCTTGATCCCCTGCGCGTTGTCATTGAAAATTACCCGGACGACGAGGATGAATGGCTGAGCGCCCAAAACCACCCAAAGCGTCCGGAACTTGGTGAACGCAAAGTACCTTTTTCAAAGCGCATCTACATTGAGCGAAGCGACTTCATGGAACAGCCACCAAAGAAATTTTTCAGGCTGGCCCCCGGCAGTGAAGTCAGGCTTCGATATGCTTATCTCATCACCTGTACAGACGTAATCAAGGACAGCGAAGGGAACATCAAGGAACTGCGCTGTCGCTACGACCCACAAAGCCGCGGCGGGATTGCACCTGATGGTCGAAAAGTACGTGGCACAATTCACTGGGTATCCGAACCTAATGCAATCAAAGCAAGCGTGAATCTTTATGATCGCCTCTTTACAGTGCCAAACCCGGCTGCTACCAAAGATACTGACTTTGCTGACCTGATCAATCCAGATTCGATTCAAATCGCACAAGCAGTAATCGAACCAGACATTCAATCAGCGGCTCCGGGCAGCCGATTTCAGTTTGAACGATGCGGGTATTTTGTAATTGCCTCAAAAGGTGATCATTCCCAACAACCCGTCATACATCGAACCGTGACACTTCGCGACTCATGGGCAAAGCGAAACTGACCACATCAAGGAATACAATATGAAACTTAGTGAGGGTACGCCCTGGATGTCAGCACCGGAATACGGTCATTCACTGACTTCGCTCACCATTAATTTGCTGGTACGAGATATCAGTGTGTCGGTCAATTTCCAAACCCGGGTACTCAATGCGACGGTAGTCTATGCCGATGCCGATATCGCAGTACTGCAGGGATATGGGGCTGAATGGATGTTGCATGCCGACCACACCTACCTTGAAAATCCAATGTATGACCTCATTTCACACGTCAACCAAAGAGGTACTGGTGCGGAATTAAGATTACACGGATGCGACCCTGATCTTGCTGCTTTGAGAGCACACGAATTTGGCTATCCGGTGTTCGCAGAGGCTCAAGACAAACCTCATGGCCTTAGGGAATGTTATTTGCCTGATCCAGACGGATACATGTGGGTTCCAGATGTGCCGTGTAGCTTCGAATCCGAAAATGATTAAAAGTTCGAGAATTGCGCATTGTGGCAAGTAACAAGATTCAATCCCCGGCAGAGCGCTATTTATACGTCCTGGAAATACACGTTTGCAAATTCATTCACACTCAGTAGAGGCGTAATATTCTTGCTCAATGCGTATCGGTTAACCCAATCACTAACGAATCAATCATGGAATACCTAGTCGAATTTTTATTGTTTTTTGCAAAAACTTTGATCGTGATCATCGCAGTCGTTATCCCGATCATGGTAATTACAGCCTTGGCAGCCCGTCAGCGTCAACACCAAAAGGAACACCTGGAGGTCAATCACATCAATCGGCGCTATGAATCGATGTCAAATACCATCAACGCAGCACATCTGCCGAAAAAAGCGTTCAAGGAAAAAATGAAACGCCAAAAGAAAGAACACAAGGAACAAGACAAAGCCAAACAGACAACTGACGAAAAACAAAACCGCATATATGTCTTTGGATTCAAAGGCGATATTGAGGCTTCCGAAATAGACCAGTTACGCGAGGAAATTACCGCAGTTCTCACAGTTGCTGAACCGTCGGATGAAATCGTTGTCAATGTTGAAAGTCGAGGTGGCGTTGTTCACGGCTATGGATTGGCGGCTTCGCAGCTTAAGCGCATCAGAGACAGAGGCATTAAACTGACAGTTGCTGTCGACAAAGTTGCTGCGAGCGGCGGCTACCTGATGGCATGTGTAGCTGACAAGATCATCGCCGCACCATTTGCTATCGTCGGTTCAGTCGGTGTCTTAGCACAAATTCCAAATTTTCACCGAGCCTTGGAAAAGCACAATATCGACTATCAGGAATTCACAGCAGGCGAATACAAACGCACAGTCGGCATGTTCAGCGAACCAACAGCCAAAGGCAAGGCCAAGTTTCTGGAAGAAATCGAAGACGTGCACAAACTGTTCAAGGAATTTGTCCAGACCAATCGCCCCCAAGTCGATGTTGATTCCATTGCAACAGGCGAACACTGGTACGGGGCCCGGGCACTTGATCTGAACCTGGTCGATGAACTTCGAACAAGCGACGACTACCTGCTGGCAGCCAGTGACAATTCTGAGATTTACGAAGTCAAATATGTTCAGAAATCGTCACTTTCAGAACGCCTTAATCCAGCAATGGCGAGCCTGATCAAAAGTTTGCTGTTTAGAAACCACAATCCTTCAAATGGCTACTTCCCGTTCGGTCGATAATGATTTACTCACTGGACATCGGTACGCCACAGTGCGGTGACAATGTATTTGTTGCCCATAGCGCGACCGTCGTTGGCGATGTCGTGCTGGGTGACAACGTCGGGGTTTGGTTCGGTGCTGTTTTACGCGGCGATAATGAACGCATCACCATCGGAGATGGAACCAATATTCAGGATTGCTGCGTTATGCACACGGACCCGGGATGTCCGCTGAACATTGGTTCCAACGTAACGATCGGGCACAAAGCCGTTTTGCATGGCTGCACTGTTGAGGATGGTGCACTGATCGGTATCAATTCTGTCGTACTCAACAATGCCCACATTGGAAAAAACTGCCTGATTGGTGCGAACGCGCTGGTGACCGATGGCAAAGTCATTCCAGACAACAGCCTGGTTGTTGGTTCACCGGGACGTGTGCTTCGGCAGCTTAATTCTGATGAAATCGATATGCTTAATCGATTCAATGCATCCTATATTGACAAAATTTCAAGATACAAATCCAGTCTAAAGGCGGTTACAGATGAAACCTGACGTCATGCGAGTCGTTGAAGTATCCAGCCCCGGTGGCTCTGAAGTGCTCGAACCGAACACCCGACCAATACCGACTGTTGAGGCGGGCGAAGTTCTGATCAAAGTTGCAGCCGCAGGAATGAACCGCGCCGATGTGATGCAACGTAAGGGTCAATATCCACCTCCGCCCGGAGCGTCCGACCTGCTCGGGCTCGAAGTATCCGGTACGGTGGTCGAAACCGGTTCCAATGTGAACAATATTTCAGTCGGCGAAGAAGTCTGTGCTTTGCTCGCTGGTGGTGGCTATGCTGAATATTGCCGCGCACCTGCTTCATCCTGCCTGCCGGTGCCAGATGGGATATCACTGGTCGATGCCGCCGCTTTACCAGAAACTTTTTTTACGGTATGGGCCAATCTTTTTATGCGAGGTCGCCTCCAACAGGGTGAAAAATGCCTGATTCACGGCGGTAGCAGCGGCATTGGAACAACCGCGATTCAACTGGCCAAGGCATTCGGCGCCGAAGTTTGCGTCACGGCTGGATCGGATGACAAATGCCAGACTTGTATTGCAATAGGTGCCAATCGCGCAATCAATTATCGAAACGCTGAGTTTCTCGACGAGGTGCTCGACTGGACAGGTGGCAAAGGCGTTAACCTGATACTCGATATCATCTCAGGAGATTACGTGGCGAAAAACATCAAGTGCCTTGCCGATGAAGGTCGTTTGGTCATCATCGCAACCCAAGGTGGTTTGAAAGCTCAAATCAATGTTTTGCCGATCATGACCAAGCGTTTAACCATCACTGGATCAACATTGCGCCCAAGGACCGTAGCGCAAAAGGCCGAAATCGCGGAGCAACTTCGGCTTCACGCGTGGCCGCTTTTGAATCGAGGGACGATCAAACCCATTATCGACTCAAGATTTTCGATTAGCCAGGTCCGCGAGGCACATGATCGAATTGATTCTGGCTCTCACACTGGCAAAATTCTGCTGACGATGGACTAATTCCCAAATTCGCACTCGTTTCATGCTGGCTGTACTTCGAGACCCGATATCTGCCACAAAATGGTGCCAAGAACAGCGCGAGCTTAATCGAACCATTGGCTTTGTTCCAACAATGGGAGCGCTTCATCAAGGGCACTTGTCACTAGTGGACCGATCAATTGTCGAAAATGATGTCAGCTGCGTCAGTATATTCGTCAATCCCCTTCAGTTTAACGAACCAGACGACTACTCCAACTACCCACGCGATATCGAAGTCGACTGTCAATTGTTGGATAAAGCCGGTTGCAATATGGTCTTTACTGGTACAAATCGAGATATGTTTCCCGAGGCCTCAACGCTGGGCGAGATCACCCTCATTAACCCAGGTCCAGCCGGCAATGGCCTGGAAGGTGATTTTCGACCCGGTCACCTCGAAGGCGTCTGCACCGTGGTTGAACGACTTTTCAATTTCGTCGGGGATTGCCGGGCATATTTTGGACTGAAAGACTACCAGCAGACCCTGGTCATCAAAGACCTTGCTGACCGTCTCGGCTACCCTGAAATCAGAACGTGCAAAACGGTACGCGACGAAAACGGGTTGGCTCTGTCTTCACGCAATGCCTTGCTTGATCAAGCGCAACTGCAGTGTGCAACCAATATTTCCCGCGCATTGAATCAGGCACGCAGTCTGTGGCAATCCGGCTGTCGCGATTGCGACGTGCTACGCGCGGCGTTGCACACTCAATTGCGTGCGCCGCTGAAAGTAGATTACGCAGACGTTCGAGACCCTGACAGCTGGCAGGCGCAGTCACCTCGCGGCACGCTTGAACGTGCAATTGCATTGATTGCCGCCCGAATTGGCGATGTCCGCCTGATTGACAATCTGCGACTTGATTGAGCGCAATGAACGATTGAACAACGACAGGCGAAATGGTTCGAAATGGGCTTTAGCTCAACATTGCGTTCATCGGTTTAGTTATTCTCGCTGCCGCGTTTGAAATGGAATTTTGCTCCCGATTCAATTGCTTCTGGCCACCTGGCAGTTACCGTCTTCATGCGAGTGTAAAATCGCACGCCTTCTGGCCCATGCATATAGTGATCACCGAATAGCGACCGCTTCCAACCACCGAAACTGTGATACGCAACGGGAACAGGTATGGGTACATTGACACCAACCATTCCAATTCGAACGTTCGAGATAAAGTGCTGTGCACGACCGCCATCGCGGGTAAATATTGCAGCACCGTTGCCGTACTCGTGATCACTCACCAGACTGACCGCTTCGTCGTAACTGTCCACTCTCACGACACTTAAAACAGGACCGAAAATTTCATCGGTATAAATTTTCATCTCTGAAGTCACGCGATCAAACAGACACCCAGCAAGAAATGCACCTTGCTCGTATCCTTCCATCGAAAAATCACGCCCGTCAACGACCAGATCAGCCCCTTCGGAAACGCCAATATCAACATAAGACTTGACTTTCTCATAGTGGTCCGGAGTGACCAGCGGACCCATCTGCGCGTTCGAATACGAATAAGGCCCAATCACCAGGTCCTGAACTCTTGGTTTAAGACGTTCAACCAATTCATCAGCCGTTTCATCTCCGACCGCAACGACAACCGAAATCGCCATACATCGCTCACCGGCTGAACCATAGCCTGCTCCAATAGCAGCATCGACTACCTGGTCCATATCTGCATCAGGCATGACCACCATGTGGTTCTTGGCGCCACAAAGGGCTTGAACCCGTTTGCCATGTTGACAGCTAGTCTGGTAGATGTACTCTCCAACCGCAGTTGAACCAACAAAACTAATGGCATCCACCCAGGGGTGGGTCAGCAGCGTATCGACTGCCTCCTTGTCACCATTGACAACATTCAATACGCCATCGGGCAATCCAGCCTCTTGCATCATCTGTGCAAGCATCAGCGGACAGGTCGGATCTTTTTCCGAAGGCTTAAGGATAAAAGTGTTACCGCAGGCAATGGCCATCGGAAACATCCACATTGGCACCATCGCTGGGAAATTGAATGGCGTAATACCTGCGCACACGCCGACGGGCTGTCGAATCGAATAGCTTTCAACTCCCCTGGCGACGCGTTCAGACATCTCACCCTTAAGTAATTGTGGTATGCCACAGGCGAATTCTACGACTTCCAGACCACGTCCAATGGAACCTTTGGCATCTTCGAGCGTTTTGCCGTGTTCAGCCGACAGGGCTTCAGCCAGATCATCGATGTTATTCTTGACGATCTCGCGAAATGAAAACATCACCTGGGCCCGACTCGCTGGAGGTGTTGCCGACCATCCCGGCAACGCAGCTGCCGCCACTTCGATTGCATCAGCGACTTCCTGGGCATTGGCTAACGGCACCTGCTTTACCACTGCACCAAGGGCTGGGTTATATACATCGCCGCTTCTTCCACTTGCGCCTTCAACACGCTGACCGTTAACAAAGTGATACAGATTTTCTTTAACTGGCATATCCATGACTGAATCAGCCTCCTTTGGGCTCAAACGAATCTCAACTAGAAAATTAGTATAGCAAAATTAGCCCGCGACAGACACGGCCCTGCACGTGTCCTTGTTCCGATATTTCAAGTCAATCGGTGCATTGTTCAAGAACCACGACAATTCATCATGCACGCCCGACCAGAAAGACAGTCGTAAATTAACTGACGAGTTTCAAGGGCGAAGCTATTCGCCTTCCTTGCTTGGTTTGGCTGCTTCGAACAGGTGAACTGCAGCATCAAACTTGTCGCGACAGCCAGGATTGCAAAGGGACTTATCTACTTAACTACACAACGCTAAATCAAGCGTCCTGTCAAGTTCTTTTTGACGTTTCACCGAAGGACTTCGTCCTTCTCCGCGTCCGTTTAATCTCTCCCTAGTCCCGAAGGCGAGTATGTTTTTTGCAGCGTTAATATCTGCATTGTCCGAGTGACCGCAACTCACGCACCTGAATTCAGATTGCGTCTTGCGATTCTTCCTGTCTGTCGTTCCACAGTGATGGCATCGCTGACTGGTGTAGTTCGGTGCGACTTTGTGAATCGTCGTCTTGTAAGCCAGTGCCCGTTCCAGTTTGTACCAGCCGGTTTTCAGAATCGATCGGTTCAGTCCACTTTTCTGCTTGATATTGCTACCAGGTTTTTCAACCGTGCCCCTAGCAGATTGAGTCATGTTCCTGGTCTTGAGATCTTCCAGATAAACCACTGAATATCGCTTTGCAATCTTTCGCGATACCTGATGGACCCAATTGTCATTGATTTGCTTGATTTTTTGCGATGTCCGACCGGCCAATCGACGCGCTTTCAGATAACGTCCCGAAGCCTGAATGCCTTTTTTATGTACCGATTTCTGCCGCCGGGCCATCATTTTCTGGTAGCGCTTCTTGCGCCGTTCTTTTCTCTCAACGTCCGGAGCATAGTAGATTGTTCCATCAGATAACGCAATCTGTCCAACGTTTCGATCAACACCGACGGATTGTGTCGAGTTCAGGCTCGGACCGGCTTCGATTTCATAAACGATATAGGCATACCAGTCACCATTTTCCTCTTTAACTGTACCGGATTTTGCGATGCCATCCGGGTAGGGATTGGTTCGAGTCAACCTGACATATCCGATCTTTTGAATGTGTAGCCACGCACCATCGAGTTTGGCCGTTTGTCCGATCACGATCGGGAACGAAGGCGGATCGCGCCACTTGGCCTTGAACTTCGGCAGCCCCTCATTGGGATGGTTGAAGAATTTGCGATACTGGAGTTCAATCGGTTTGAGCGAGAAACGCACGATGTTGCACGAATAGTCCTACAGCCATTTGTCGCAATGGCGACGCAGCAGGGTGAACTGCCTTGAAATATCGAAAAAACCGTAGCGACAATGACCATACAGCGAATATTCGTCCCGCAGTTTGCCGACAAAGTGATTCCAGGCATAGCGGCAGGCGCCGGCAAGAGCGTACATCTGCTGGTATTTTTGTCGAGAGTTCGCGTGAATTCGGTAGCGAACGGTGCGATAAGTTGGCTTGGTGCTTGCGGTCATCGGTGCAGCTGACAAATCAGGTCCTTTGGTTTAACTGACACAACCATTATCCACATGAGGTGGCTCACAGCGTGAACCTGGCACAAAAAAATGTCTCGATTTGCATGCTCCAATCCCACCATGCAATACCGTTGAAAAAGACACGGGGAGCACTGGAAAGGGTGTTCTCGCGAAAGATCACGACACCGACTGCGCATGGGGTCACCATTAACCATTCGCTCTGGCTTGAGAGCGTTTCTGACCGTAGGTCCAGCCTCAATCCAGAACGTGTATCGCACCACTGTCTGGTTTTGAACCTCGGATGGCTGTCGTTCAAATGATTGAACAATCTCCGATACTGAAATTTAATCGGTTTCAGCGAAAAGCAAACCGTGTTACACGAATAGTCCTGCAACCATTGGCCGCCAACGGGTCGCTGTGCGCGCCTGCATCAAAGCTGCAGCTGCTTATTTTTTCAGAATTTGTGTGATTCTGATAGCGAATGGTGCGATAAGTCGGGATTGTGCCCACCATCATTCGCGTAGCTAAGTATATAAGCCCCTTAAATAAATTGTTTTGCCTGGACGCTGATTTCACACTCTGCTTGCATTGGGAACACTTTTTGTGGATTAACCTCAAACGACAGGTACGAACTAGACTGCAGTAGCGTAATTTTTACCAGGCACTCCATCGTTAACACGATGGGCTCAAACTCAGAGTCGGTTGAGCATTTCCGTACTATAAACTGCACCTGATTCGCGTCATTCCGGCCGATTGCAGTATTGTTTTGAGTATTTCACTATTGAACAGACCAAAAAAGCACGCCAGCGCAATGCTGATGGCGTTTATTGCCATGCTGATACTGCCTGGCATCGATGCGATCGCAAAATGGCTGGCCGATGCGGTTTCGCCCGGTCAAATAGCATTGGCAAGATTTGCTTTCCAAACCGCAATAATGTTGCCATTATTTTTTTGGACTCGCGGCAGAATATTGACTGCTGCTCTGCCATTTCATGCGTTAAGAGGAACCATGATCGCTTTGGCAACAGTGTTGTTTTTCAACGGACTGATCTATTTGCCGATCGCCGATGCCATTTCAATATTCTTTATTGAACCATTGCTCGTTACACTGCTCTCAATCGTATTGCTACATGAAGTGGTAGGGTGGCGTCGAATCGTCGCAATAATTGTCGGTTTTGCGGGGGCTATCATTGTGATCAGACCATCGTTTTCCAATGTCGGTTGGGCTGTGCTTTACCCCGTCGGTGCAGCATTTTGTTTTTCATTTTATATCCTGCTTACGCGAAAACTCGCCGTAGCGGAACATCCGATAAGAATGCATTTTTTTGCTGGCGTGTTCGGTTCCCTCATTCTGTCGGTGGCACTTTTATTCGGTAGTTTCAATGAAATTCCGATATTTTCGGTTGTATGGCCGAGTTCATTCCAGTTTTTACTGCTTGCTTTGCTGGGCCTGATTGCAACGGGTGCACACCTGCTACTTGTATTTGCCTACCGACAAGCTCCGGTCAGTATCTTGGCTCCTTTCCAATATGTTGAAATTATTGGTGCAACTATATTGGGCGTGGTCTTGTTCAATGACTTTCCACAATTGCTTAGCTGGTTAGGAATCACACTCATTGTTGGATCTGGAATTTACATATTTCACCGCGAAGCAAAACTTGAACGATCATTGATCAAACTGTAATGTTGATACGAAAAACCGACCAGGGATTCATTTGGTATGCTAAAACCAAAGTACGTCGCTGCGATCCGTTTTGGGGAGATTATTTATAAATCTTTGATATTACATTATTATTATAAGAATTGAGTGTCCCCAAATAGAATAATTCTCAGATTTTCGCAACGCTTGCGATGACAAATTTCATATTCTTTCTTGACTCGATTCCAATATTCGTGTAATATTTGCTAACAGTGAGTTATTAATTAATTCCAACATTGATTTTGTCTGATACTTCAATTCAATCTGCTGCTGCCGTGCGCCGTTTTAACCGCAAGGCTGTACTATCAGAAATCTGTCATCACAGTGCAGTATCAAGAACCGGCTTGGCTGCGAGTACTGGATTGACGGGAACTGCGATTTCCCGAATAACACGTGAATTGATCTGCGCCGGTCTAGTTGAAGAAGGCTCTCAACTCCCGCGATCTGGATTACCAGGCAGAAAAGAAACTGAACTTTCTATCAACGGCACCGTCGCGCACGTCATTGGCATTAGTCTCTATATCGATGGCCGCAGTATTGTCCTTGCAGATGTGCTTGGTAAGATCAAGGATAAAGTCATTCTTGATATTCCTCTATCAGAATCTCCAGAATTGGTCATTGACCGAATTGGAGACTTGATACTTGAACTGATCAAACGCAACAATCTGGTAAGACAGCAGATCATTGGTCTAGCCATTGCATTAGCCGGCAAAATAGACCCGCTAAGGGGCATCTTGGTCGAGTCACGATTCTATCGGTGGAAAAATTTACCTATTCGTGATCTTCTGTACGAAAAAGTTGGAATACCCGTTGCTATCGAGAACCTAAATAACGTCATCAATCTTGCAGAGTCATGCTTCGGTTTATCTCGAGGCTATGACAACATTTTGACAATTCGTGTCGGTACAGGATATGTCGGTGCGAGTTTGATGATTGATGGCAGATTGGTTCGCGGGCGAAATTCAGCTGCCGGACTGATACACCACATCCCTTTGAATGCCAACGACATTTCTTGTGAATGTGGTCTTAGCGGCTGTATCAATACGGTGTCATCAGGCTTTGGAATTCTTGCACGGGTCAATAACAGTCAACACGTTTCCTTCGATTCGGGACGCTCTCCAGATAGCCGTGAGCAAATTGCCAGAATTCTCTCATCGGCCGTCAATGGCGACATTCACCTAAAGCGAATCCTGAAAGAAGGAGGTGAAGCCCTTGGAAGCTATGTTGCCCAATTGGCCGAAGCCATTTGTCCGCAAGTCATTGTCCTAGCCGGAAAGATTGGACGATCCCCCGATTTCATGGAAGGTTTTATTCAGGCCTGGAAAGCTTCTGCAGGCAAAGAGAATGTTTCGAACGTTAAAGTGTTTCGCTCATTCAAATCTGTCATTGAAAGCACTGTTGAAATCGCCATAGACCGGCACCTCCTTTCTATGGATCTCGATTTAGAGCCTCTCACAGAAATATTTGATTCATTGAACAAAAAGGCTGCATGAGCGAGAATTCCGGCAAACCCAATATTTTGCTGCTGATGGTCGACCAGATGACAGTGCGTGCCCTGAGTATTTATGGTAACCGGGTCGCAAAATTGCCCCATCTGGAAAAACTCGCATCCGACAGCATGCTGTTTGAAAATGCATATTGCGCATCTCCATTGTGCGCGCCGGCCCGTTTTTCCCTGCTTACAGGAAAGCAATCCGCGAAAATTAATGCTTTCGACAATGCCAGTGAATTTCCAGCTGCCACCCCTACCCTGCCTCACTACCTTCGCAGCCATGGCTACTTTACAGTTCTGTGTGGCAAAATGCACTTTATTGGTCCGGACCAAATGCACGGATTCAACAAGCGAATGACCACCGATATCTATCCCGCATCTTATGCCTGGGTGCCCCAGTGGGACAAAGGAGCAAGTTTCATCACTTCAGGAGTTACCTGCGCTTCCATTCTCGAATCCGGTCCGTGCATTCGGTCAATGCAAATGGATTACGATGACGAAGTCGAATATCGCGGCATACAGACGCTCTATGATTTGGCTAGATCCCGAAATCGACACCCATTTTTTCTTACAGTCTCATTCAGTCATCCTCATCATCCTTTCACGATTTCGCGTGAATTCTGGGATCGATATGCTGAAGATGACATTGACCTCCCTGAAGTTGGAAACATACCATTCGCACAATTAGACTACCACAGTCGCGGACTCTACTTCGCTCACGGCCGGCACCTGCACAAAATTACGCAAGACAGTGTCATCCAGGCAAGACACGCTTACTATGGCATGCTGTCGTATGTGGATGACAAAATCGGAAGACTACTGGATGTTCTGAATAAAACCGGTCTCGCAGACAATACACTGGTTATTTTTACTTCGGATCATGGAGAGATGTTAGGTGAACGAGGGATGTGGCACAAACACCATTTCTACGACGCTACCGCCCGTGTACCACTAACGTTGCGATTGCCTGGCAAAATTACTCCCTCAAGAATTAGCGCGCCAGTTTCCCACATTGACCTGATGCCTACAATCTTGAACATGGTGGATGGTGCTGAATTACCCGACAATCTGGATGGCACCAGCCTGGCTCCCGTTTTCGATGGCACTGAACCTGAACATGCAATCTTTGCTGATTACCTGGCGATCGGGCCGTGTGTACCGTGTCGAATGGTACGATGCGGTGAGTACAAGTACATGTATACACATCATCACGACGAACAGCTGTTCAACTTATCTGCAGACCCATATGAAATTCGCAATTTAGCAAATGAACAGGCGTTCAAAAACATTAAAGCGGATTTGAAGCGGCAATTATTCGAATCGTGGGACCCGTCAGATATCGATACGCGAGTCAGAGTCAGTCAAAGACGGCGCACTGCCATCAACAACTCACCCGGTGAGCAGCCGACTTGGGACTACATCTATCATAAGGGTGATCACCAACGTTTCGTACGAAATCGGAAAGTAGACGATACCAAAGGTCGATTTCGATTACCAAGAATCGAACCGGTGCTTCCAAACCAAGATCCAATGTCTCAAACACAGATCTCCAGGGCGATGGAAACTGGGATGTTGTCATGAACCGCTCAAGCCGACCCAATATATTGCTGATCATGGCGGACCAGTTGGCTGGGCCAGTGCTGCCATTGGATCCAACTGGGTACGTCAAGGCACCTCATTTGCAAGGTCTCGCAGACGAAGGTATTGTTTTTGAGAATGCATACTGTAATTTCCCGATATGCGCGCCGTCTCGGGCCTCCATGCACGCCGGCATCCTGCCGCATCGTTTGGGTCAATATGACAACTCAAGCGAATTTCCTGCTGATGTACCAACAGTCGCACACTATTTACGTCAATTTGGTTATCGAACCGTACTTAGTGGGAAAATGCATTTTGTCGGGCCCGATCAGTTACATGGTTATGAGACTCGACTTACAACAGAAATTTATCCGGCGAATTTTGCCTGGACTGTAGACTGGTCCGAAGGTTATCGATTCCGCCCGACCAATTTGACGATGACCCCGGTCATTGACGCTGGGAAATGTATCCGATCGCTGCAGATCGATTTTGACGATGAAGTTGAATTCGCCAGTATACAGGGCCTGTATGACTTGGCGCGAACCCAGAATGATGACCCGTTTTTTATGACAGTGTCATTTACCCAGCCCCATTCACCTTACGTCACCACTGAGGAGCACTGGAATCGATACCGGCATGATGAAATTAAAATGCCGGATGTCGGTGACATTCCTTTGGATAAGAAAGACAAACTCAGCTGGAATCTACATTTTTGCCAAGGACGGGACGAATACCAAGTCAATCAGGATCAGATTCGAAACGCGCGTCATGCTTATTTCGGTATGATTTCCTATATTGACGACAAGGTCGGCCAGTTGCTTGCAGTACTCAATGAAACTGGATTGAACGATAACACGATCGTTATTTTCACTTCAGACCATGGCGATATGATGGGTGAACGCGGCATGTGGTACAAGCAACACTTTTTCGAGTGGGCATGTCGGGTACCGCTGGTCGTTAGTTGGCCGGGTAAATTTACACCATCTCGAATCAATCGTGAGGTATCACTGGTCGATCTGATGCCAACCTTGCTGGACATGGCCAACAATGGCAATGGTTCGGAAAATGTCGTGGAAACCGATGGACACAGTTTGTATCCGCTGATTGCCAATCAGAATCTTGATTGGCACCATCCTGTCATTTCCGAATTTTCCGCAGATGGCTCAACCGGTCCTAGTCGAATGGTGCTCAAGGATGGCATCAAATACATGAACCTGGAAGGGCATGAAGAATTACTTTTCGATCTGTCCATCGATCCCCTTGAGCTGAACAATATTGTCAATGACCCAAATTACCGAGACACGTTATTTCGTCTAAAAACAATTGCGATGCAAGGCTGGGACCCCGCGCAGTTGCGCGAAAAGATCAGGGAAAATCAATCTGAGCGCCTGTTCATCCATCAAGTCACTCAGGGAGACCCTTCTTATGTTTATGCGCTGAGCAGTGAAGACAATCACAAATATGTAAGAAATGCAGGGGCCGCTGATACCAAAGCACGGGCAAGGTTCCCATATGTTGAACCATCGCTTCCACCGTCCTTTACCGACCATTAGCATGCTATGTTTAGACGCAGTCGAACGTATCTGATTTTATCGACCATTTGCATCATCTGGTTTGCAATGAATACCGTGATTGGAAAAATTGAAGTCGCTTACAGAATCGATACAAACTTAAATTTAGATGGTGTGTTGGAATTTGTATTACTTTTAGTATCCGTCATTTTCTTCGTGATCAGTACACTGCTAAGAGAAAAATCCGAAACCAATAATCAATAGTAATGACCTTAGGAGGTTTAGTTATGAAAATTCTCAATCTTGATTCTGCCCCGACAAACGAGGAACGGCGACGTTTTTTTGAAGTCAGCGCAAAGTATGGATTCACTGCAGCGATGGTGGCAGGAGCCGGTGGCATGCTGATGTCTACGGAAGCCACCGCGCAAACCGCTCAGGAAGAGTCTGAACGCAAGGAGGCGGCGGACTACACGATGACCTTTGCCACCGCTTATATCATCGGCGTTTCCAGAGCCTACCCGATCATGCAGTTGGATTTTAAGGAAAACATCCAGAACATGACAAATGGCAAGGTTTACGTCAATTTAGCCCCGGGGAAAAAACTGGGAGCAGGCGGAGCGCTCGCAAAGAAAGTGCAAAGCGGCGTCATTCAGGTTGCTCAGCATTCAGTATCCAATTTTGCTCCTTTTGCACCCGAGGCTGATCTGATCAACATGCCGTATATGTGCGCACGAAATCAGGAAGTCGTTAACCTGGTAACGTCTGATGTGTGGAAATCAGTCGTTGACCCGAAGATCAACGCCTCTGGATTCAAGGCGCTTTGGTACACGTCAACTTCAGCCCGAACGTTTTCGGTCAGACATGGCATGGATCCGATTCTGAAACCGGAAGATTTGGCAGGTGTCAAATTCCGTGTGCCAGGGTCAAAGATGCTTCAGCAGTTTTATCGATTGCTTGGTGCCAATCCGACACCGGTTGCATGGGGTGAGACTCCATCTGCAATCAAACAGGGAGTTGCAGATGCGTTGGACCCCGTACTGTCAGGTCTTTATATTTTCGGTTTTGGCGACATCTTATCGCATGTAACCCTCGCACAATCCGTGCATGGATTACAGGTATACAGTTGTAACCTGGAATGGTTTCAGTCTCTACCAGCGGATGTTCAAGAGGGGGTTGAGTTCGCGAGCGACGTGACATTCCGTCAGAATCTTGCCAAAGTTCCTGCCGCCTTTGCATACACATCGACTCAAATGCGCAAGGCGGGAGTCCAGATTCACGAACTCAGTGAAGACCAGATTGCGGCGTTTCGAGACCTTGCCGGTCACCAACGACCTGAATGGGATGAATGGAAGATTAATCTTGCTGGATCAATGTCCAATTTCGAACAAATGTTGGAAGCCTCGCAAACACAAGGCAACTACTTCGTTCACAACGTGTAGATTTGTATTACGACCCACTGATCCAGCCATTGGTGTTGGATCAGTGGGCCAGGTACATACCCACAGATTTTCTCGCAAATCACGTCAATGAAAAGATTGCTCCAGGAATTCGATAAGAACGGAGAACGCTGGCTACTGTTAGTGTTTTACGCTTTTGTCGTTACCGTTATTTTTGTTGAGGTTATCCGCCGATTCGTATTTCAGTACTCTTCGATTTGGGGCGAAGAAACAGCCCGCTACGCATTTATTTACCTTGTCTGGATTGGTGCAGCAGCGGCGGTCAAGGATCGTGCGCACATCCGAATCGATATCATTTTCAAATTCTTGCCACAAAAGGGAATTGCGATCCTTTACTTGTTCGGAGACATCGTGACCCTGGCCTTTGCCTGCGCTGCCTTGTACTGGTCACTTGAATCGGTAGAAACCTCAATACGCTTTGGAGCCTCTACCCATGGTCTGCGCATCAACCAAGCATGGTTTACTTTTGCCGTTCCTTTCGGATTTTCGCTGATATTGATTCGACTGGTTCAATCAATCTATCGTGACATTTGTGACTTAAAGTCTGGTCGAGCGCCATTTGGTGGTCGCAAATTGTTCGGTTGAGACGTTATGTATAACCTGTACCAACAACCCGCAGTTGCCTATGAATTTGGATGGGACGTTGGAGGGCCCCTGTTGCTGATTGTTGCGTTGCTCATATTGGGGATTCCGATGTGGGTTTGCATGGGAGTTGGCGTCATCGCGATGCTCATTTTCACCGAAGTATTGCCACTTCATCTTCTAGGGGAAAGTTTGTTTGAAGGCATGGATGCGTTTGCATTAATTGCCGTGCCACTTTTTATTCTTACGGGCGACGTACTGGTTCGTACCGGTTTATCAAATAAACTGCTTGATATTGCAGAAGCAACAGCCGGTGGCTTTCGATCTGGATTCGGCTCAACAACCGTTCTTGGCTGCGGATTCTTTTCCTGCATATCAGGTTCTGACGCAGCCGGTTGTGCGGCACTGGGCCGTATGACAATTAAGCGACTGACAGATGCTGGATATCCACGTTCCTACGCAGCAGCATTGGTTGCATCAGGTTCCTGTACTGGCATTCTTATCCCTCCATCTATTGCCTATATCGTGATCGGATTGATATTGGGCATTTCTGCATCAACATTATTCGTTGCGGCAATCGTTCCCGGTTTGATTATTTTGGCTTCGATCATGGTTACCAATGTGGTGATGAATCGAATCAGAAATTACGAGCATTCATCACGGCAGTTTTCGTTGAAGAACTGGCTCAAGACAGTGTGGGACGGTCGCTACGCACTGTTGGTGCCCTTCATCATTCTGGGTGGAATTTACTCTGGAATTTTCACACCAACTGAAGCGGCTGCGGTGGCCGTGGTATTGATCATCATCATCGGTTTGATCCAAGGCACACTGAAACTGAAAGATTTTCCTGAAATGCTGGTCAGTTCAGCGAAAGTAAACGGAGTAATCCTGCCAACTGTTGCATTGTCTTTGCCTTTGGCTGAAGCGCTTGGCGCTTTGTCCGTACCTCAGTATTTCATCGAACAGGTTCTTGCGATTACGGAAAACTACAATTACATTCTTTTGTTGATTATCGGGATATTGATTATCGCGGGCTGTGTTATGGAAGCAGTACCAAATATTGTTCTGATTGCGCCTGTTCTGTACCCTTTGTCTCAACAAATTGGGATGGATCAAATCCATTTTTGCATCTTGATGGTAACCTCCCTCGGAATCGGTTTCATCACTCCACCCATTGGGCTCAACCTATTTGTCATTTCCGGGGTAACTGGCGAGTCTATATTGAATGTTGCGAAGTACGTTTTCCCATATGTCTTTGCGATGATCTGCATCGCAATACTCATTGCCTTTGTACCACAAATTTCCCTCGCACTCCTGGGGCGATGAATTTGAGTTCGAAGGGAAGATTCAATAGCTGGACCAACAGACACGTTAATCCCGCACTCGGTCGGTGTCTTTTCAGTTTTGCGCTGATTGCAGACACTCATATTGACCGGGAAAATCTGCCTTCTTCTTCGCCGTTTCCGGTCAATGCGCTGGCCAACTCGAGAACTCGATATTGCATCGAACACATTAAGAGTCTTCGACACGAAATGAAAGGACTAGCGCCTGAATTTGTCCTTCATCTGGGAGACTTAACCCACCCCATACCCTCTATGCCGGCTTACAGCACGGCGGTCGCAGATTTTAAGAACATGTTTACGGAACTTAGTGTACCGCTTTATTTACTGCCTGGAAACCACGACGTCGGTGATAAACCCATCGATTGGGCGCCAGCCGGTGTGGTGTGTGAGAAATATCTGTCAAAATGGACGGATAACTTTGGCCCTCAATACCAGGTATTCCAGCTGCAGGGTGTAAATTTCATCTTGATCAATGCACAACTCATCAATTCCGGATTGGAAATGGAAAATTTCCAGCGTGAATGGTTTGAACAGACGTTAAACGATCACACCGGCGAACGCATGATGCTATTTTCGCATTATCCACCTTATCTGAGTTCTCCAGATGAACATGAAAACTACGACAACATCGCTGAACCGGGCCGTTCGTGGTTGCTTGAATTAATGGTAAAACACGGGGTTGAAGCCATGTTTGCCGGGCACGTCCATCATTTTTGGTACAACCGGCATCAATCAACAGACTGTTACCTTTTGCCATCGACTTCATTTACTCGCCAAGATTACAGTGAAATGTTTTCTATCGCTCCCTCGGAGCAGATGGAAGACGGCCGCAATGACATTTCCAAAGTGGGATATTTTCTGGTGCTCGTGTATGAAAACGGTCATGTTTGTCACTTTCAAAACACTAAGGGGCAAATACTTTCACAAAATGAGCAACTGGACAAAGAATCGGAGCCAACAAAAGTGGTTTCACTTCATCCTCGTGAAACAGTCGAAAGCGCAGTCGGTTTCGATATGCGTCATCCGTGGACCGAAATGAGGCAAATTGCTCCATCCGGGGCACTTGACGAATTTCGAAGAAAAGTTGTAAGAAATGATTATCCCTTGTTCGCGTTATGGCAAATGGGTATTGGATTAATGCGAATTCCAATCGAAGACCTGGAAAGTACTCGTACTGTAGCCAGAATGCAGGCGCTGCAAAAGTCAAATCATGAATTTGTCGTGATCAGTCAAGGAATGCCATCTGCGCGTACCTGCTCCAACCTGATCACAAATCAAAATTTAATCAAACGGTGGGATTTAACCTTGTCGTTAAGCAGTATTGAGGGGGATTTAGCCACCATCGACAGAGTGAAACAAAAGGTCAAATTCCCCATATTTCTTTCTAAGTTGCGTATGAAAGTCGATCGTGTCAGGGATAACGAGCCGTATTTTCACCGGATTAGTCATGGGTTTTCGGTCGCTGATGAGGATGAAATAGAAACACTTTTTTCGGAGTTCCGATTTCGAAAACTTTTCGACGGACTTGTATTTCGAGTTAGCCAAGATGACAATGTCAGCCAAACGCTAGTCGCTATCGCAACAGCCTGTCGGCAGTTAGGGGTTCTTGCGTCGGCAACCATGTTCATGGCAGATCACAACCCCGCCCGACATCGCTGTGATGATGAATATCACGCCAACCGTATCGCTGAAGGAATATTTACAGCAGCAACTTTCGACAACCTAGACCTATTCATTGATACCTTCATGGATATCGATCGAGGACATAGTGTTCGAAATGGGGTCATTGATCGAATGTGTAATCCACGCGCTGCAATGTATATTGTTCGAAATCTCTGCGGTATCTTATCCTCTGTCTCAGAATCGACAGACACGCTGCTTGGCGGTCGATTCGATGACCGCAGCGGTCAAGTGTTGTCCGTGGTACACGATGATCGATTATTTCTTTTGTGTCTGCCGGATATTCACCACCCCGAGTTCAGCACAGTCAAATTAGACCAGAACTTTTCGGTGACGGGTGCAAGAGAAGCAGTCGATCTGATCTTAGGCACAATCAGGCCAGTTTTACTCGAAACATCAGGTGATGGCGTTGAGATTTCGTTCGAAAAAGCGCAAGTAGGCCCATTATTTATTCAAGTGAGTTTAGCCTCAAATTCTATTGACTGAAATGACATACGCATGAATACGGTCAACTGGAACATCAACCTGACACGCCTATTCATCCGCACCCAAACCAAGTTCGACAAGACTCTTTCGCAACGTCGCACTACAAACAACATACATCTTGCTTTCCCACGGCGCACGCAAAATTCGGGCTAGTAGACCCGGTTAGGATCAATTTGAACCCTTTTTATTTGAAATTAGCCTGAATATTGCACCAAACATAGAAAATGGGCTTCGACATGTGGTAAAATGTAATCAGTTACAACCACTTAGAACACCACAAGCCAAGAAGCCCATGTCTACACATTGTACCTCAAATTCAGTCGAGTTCCAGCCGTTTTTCAGCCGCAAAGTCACCGCCCGTTTCGACGGCGGCCGACTCACTTCTGATGCCGGCGCACTGCTGCTACGTGAGGTCGAACATAAAATCAACGTTTTTGAACGACTGGCTGAGTGTTTCACCGATTAGCGCAATGAAGCCAAGATTGAACACACCGTCGAGCAACTGTTGCGTCAACGCATCGTTGGAATTGCCCTGGGCTATGAAGACCTAAATGATCACGATCGCTTGCGACTGGACAGTCTGCTTGCCCTTTTGTGCGGTAAGTCAGATCTCAGCGGTGAGAAACGAAAACGAAGCCGCGATCAAGGGGTACCGCTTGCCGGTGCTAGCACTTTGAATCGTATGGAGTTGGGAAAGGCAGAGCAGGCCCCCTCAGACCGGTATCGAAAAATCGTTGCTGACCCGGCGAAGATGGACCGGCTGCTGGTGGATCTATTCATGGAATCGTATGACAGTGCACCGGAAGAGATCTGGTTGGATCTTGATGCCACCGATGATCCGGTCCACGGGCAACAGGAGTTTCGTTTCTACCATGGTTATTACGATGCGTACTGTTATTTACCGCTGTACATATTTTGTGGTGAGCACTTGCTGTGTGCGCGGCTTCGCCCGGCGAAGATTGATGCACCAGCCGGGGCGGACGAGGAGCTTTGTCGAATTGTGGCTCAGATTCGTGAAAAGTGGCCCGACACGCGTATTGTGATTCGAGCCGACAGTGGCTTTTGCCGCGATTGGCTGTTGGATTGGTGTGAGCAAAATGAGGTGTACTATCTGGTGGGGGTGTCGAAAAACGCTCGTTTACACAAACGAATCAGCAAGGCGCTGTCGAAGTCCCGGAATCGGTGCCATCAATCGGCTGAGGCCAGCCGACGGTATGTGCAGTTTCAGTATCGCACGGTGAACTCATGGTCCAGGTCCCGCCAGGTGATTGCCAAGGCAGAGTGTCTGGCTGATCCGCGTTCGCACAAAATCGGTGCAGTGAAGGACAATCCTCGTTTTGTGGTGACGAATCTGGCGCGTTCGATGACCGGATCGATTCAGTCGATCTATGAGGACCAGTATTGTGCTCGCGCAGAGTGCGAAAACCGCATCAAAGAACAGCAGCTTTGTTTGTTTGCCGATCGCACCAGCAGTCATCAGATGAGTGCCAATCAGTTGCGCTTGTATTTTTCCTCGTTCGCTTACTTGCTGATGCAAAGCCTCAGGCGAATGGCATTGAAAGGCACGGTGCATGAAAAAGCCCAGTGTTCGACCATCCGGGTGAAGTTTTTTAAGATTGCAGCCACCTTGCAGGTCACGGCCCGCCGGGTGTGGCTGTCGATGCCGGACAACTATCCGTGGCAAAAGGTATTTGAAACGGCACTGAACAACCTGTCGATACAACAAGTGAGAGCGCCACCGGGAACAGCATAGTCGAAGTGGATCAAGTCAATCGGTTCAGGCTCGACAATATCAAGTCGAGCAATCTCGCACGCGCGCACGGCGCAATAGACCCTTTTATTGTGCGAAAAACATCTCCAATGACACCGGTGAAGCGACGAGGCGGCTGGTGGCGATCATCGCTGTGTCAGATTCGCTCTTTTCAACTGATGATTGACGCGAATTTGAGGCAAGCAATTAAGTTGGTGAATAATGCGGCTAACCCAAATGACTTTCAATCACCGATCAAAGCCCGCGTGCTGCGGCACACATATTCTGAAGTTTAGCACGCGCCAAACTGCGTCCAAGCAATCCAAGTCCACAATCCGGGGCGGCAATCAGACGGTCCGGATCAATGTGATCCATCGCTGCCTTTAACCGCGCTGTAATCTCCTCAACGGTTTCAATGCGGCTCAATGCAATCGCAACGACGCCCAATATAACCCGGGTATTGCACACCTGATCCAGCAGACTCAAATCGTTGTGCCGATGGGCATCTTCAATGGATACCACGTCAATGCAGCTTTGATCAACTGCTTCAATAATTTCATGATAGGCCTGTCGGTCCGCCTTGGGATAGTCCAGCCGGTCGAGACGGTCAGGATATCCGCAGCACATATGCATCGTCTTGACCACCCTCGCCGAAACGCCGTGAAAGACTCGCTCTAGATTTTCCACACCATATTGCAACGCCTGGGCAGGCTTTCTCGCAAAAACCGGTTCATCAACTTGGATATGTACACAGCCCGCTTCGTCTAGGGCCAAGATTTCCTCGTTCAATGCATCAGCAATATCAGCGCCCAGTTCCTTATCCGATGCATAGTAATCGTTGGCGTTGGTATCCGTCACCGTCATTGGGCCCGGCATCGTAATCTTGACCGGACGGTCGGAAAATTGTTGTGCGAGTTTCCAATCTTCCACCAAGAATCCACGATCGCGCGCCTTAACCGGACCGGCGATGGTTGGAAGCTGTGCGCTATAGGTACCACCACGCAACTCCCGAACCGTGAGACGGGTGAAATCAATTCCAGCCAAGTGTCGACAATGATAATGAATATAGTTCTCACGCTTGACTTCGCCATCTGTCGGAATATCAATGCCCGCGTCAACCTGGTCCCCCATCACCTGTTGGGAAGCAGCTTTGATCGTCTCATCTGCTGAATCACCCAAGGCAGCGAGCGCAGCCTCCCAACTCTTGGTCGGATTGGCCGAATCAGGCCCATCTGGAAGATTGAACCAGTCCGGCAAGTTCAAAAAGTCCGGTTTCGGATAGGCGCCAATACAAGTTGTTAACATCAGATGTGTCTCCGTGAAAAGGAATTGCAAGCAAAGATCATCGATCTGAACTCTACTGTGATTGAACCTGGTTGGTCAGATTTTCTGGCGAGAATATGTTTTGATATCCTTGCGTGTCCGCTTCTGGAGCTTCAGCATCCGTCTCCTCAGCAGCCTCACCTAACAAATTCTCCGGGGAAAAGACGCTCTGATATCCTTCGGTTCCCTTAGCTGGCTTTGGTGCTTCGGTTTCTTGCGTTCCATCACCTTGCAGGTTCTCTGGTGAAAATATACTTTGGTAAGCTTCCGTGCCTTTCACCGGTTCATCCTCAACCGTGTCAGATGCGCTTTCGCCCTGCAGATTGTCTGGTGCAAATATTCCCTGGTAAGCTTCCGTGCCCTTGGCGGTGACTTTCGAGTCCTGTACGTGTTGCGAATCTTCCTCGGGCGTTTCGCTTGCAGCTTTCTTAGCCGATTCAGCCATCTGTTGTTGCTGGCGCTGTTCGATTCGTCTTTGAATTTCAGCCTGGCGCTTTTCTTTGACCGCAATTTTGCATTCCTCAACACCAACCGTACCTGCAAAATAGATTGTTCCAAACCCGGCAATGACAATCAGCACAAATAGAATAAATGCCGGCTCAGAAAAAAACGACCTTTGCTTTCTCGTCCTTCTCGCCTCTCCACGCGCCACCGCCATCTGCGCCTTGCTCTGGCGTACCTCTCGCCGTTTGACGATTTCATAAATGACCGCACCGACCAGCGTTAGAAATACGATCGTCACGGCCAGTGCGCTGATCGAAGGATCAATACCATAACGCACCTTGCTGGCGAGCACCGTCGTCAGTGTACTGCTTGAAACGATCGTGAATATCGTCGTGTTGTAATTCTCAAATGATGCCAGAAACGCCAGCACTGCCGCAGAACCGATTGCCGGGCGCAAAAAAGGCAACAGGATCTTGCGAAACGCCTGTACATGTGTCGCACCCAAATCAAGTGCAGCTTCTTCAAGTGCAGGATCAAAGCGCTGTAGGCGCGCAATGAAGATCAGCATCGCATAGGCTGAAATAAATGTTGCCTGGCCAACGATTGTCAGGAATACGCCATCGTAAAAGAACGAATCTTCCGTGGCACCAAGCATCAAGCCAACCCTGTCCCAAAATAACAAGGTGGAAATGCCCAACACGACACCAGGGACTAAAATTGGAGCAATGGTAACCGTGTAATACCAAGGTCTTATGCGCGCACTGACCTGCATCAGCATCAATGCACCTGCCAGTCCGATCGGAACGGCAAGAACGACCACACCAATACCGATGATCACGCTGTTGCGTACGCCGGTGATCAAACGTGCATCCTGCATCAACACGTCGAACCATTCGATGGAAAAACACTCCCAAGGAGTAACCCTCGGAAAATTGGAGGTGTTGAACGCAGTCAAGCCCATCACGATCAACGGACCAAATAGGTAAACGAAAAATGCGATGACAAACCCGATGACCAGGAACTTTTGCATTCGTCCCCGAATCATTTCATCATTTCACCGAACTTGACCTTAAAGACTTTCATCATGACGAGAACAAACGCAACGCAGGCCACCAACAGGATGATGGCGTAAGCTGACCCCCTCGCCCAGTTGCCCGCCTGGTTAAAGCCCTGGTAGATGATCTGTGTGAACCACAGACTGCTCGGCCCACCCAAAATCTGTGGAGCTGCCAAAGCACCTGCCGTCAGCATGAATACCATCGTACAACCGGAAGAAATACCCGGTTTGGCATGCGGAACCACGATTCGCCAGTGAATTCTCCACCATGGTGACCCCAGATCGCGGGCAGCTTCAATCTGGTTTTTATCGAGACTTTCTATGGCGTTGTAAATCGGAAAAATCATCAGCAAAATGAACGCATAACTCAAGCCCGCCCACAGCGCAACGTCATTGCGAATGAAATCGTAGGGCTGATCAACGATTCCGACTGCCACCAGAAAATTGTTGATCACCCCGGTAGAACCGAAAATAATCTTAAATGCAAAGGCTCGCAGTATTTCATTAATCCAAAACGGTACGATTAAGGAAAGCACCATCAAGCGACTCCAGCCACCCGTCGAGACCTGGGCCAGGTAATAGGCGATCGGGTAGCACAAGGCGACATCAATTAGCGTAACAAACGCTGCAGCCGCAATGGTTCTGAAAAACACTGTCAAATCAATGACATTAAATGAATCTGTCGACAAAGCACTACCAAATATCATGTACTTGTAGTGCTCAATGGTGTAATAGTGCTCTTCCGTGCCAAACTTAGGTGGAGGGACATTGGCTCGAATCGAAAAGTCCAGCATGAAGGCCTGCGGCAAAATGATCATCATGAACAGCCACACACCCACTGCAATGAGCATGAAAAGCGCAACCGCAGCGCCATTTTTATGAAAGAATTCTCGCCAGAATTTTGTGATGTTCATGGCAGGGTCTACTGCTTTATTCGGCGGCTAACGGACCTTCGGACAATGCAATTGCGGTATCGCGAGAAAATCCAACGGACACATTGGGTTGATTGCCATGCACCTTTAAGGTACCGTCGTTCACATAGGACATCTTGACTCTTTTTCTGGTCGTGCCGATGTCCAAAAACACCTGCCACAAATTCCCTTCAAACTCTTCGTGATACACACAGGCCTGAAACTGGTTTTCCATGTTTTGACCGTTCACAAATCGAAGTGATTCTGGACGGACAAAAACAAAGACGTCATCACCGATTTTGATTGATGATTGTGGATTCTTGCTGCAGCGTGCCTCAATTACACCCTCGGGGGTCTTGACCGACGCATAACCATCACTGATACTGCTGACTGTACCGGCAAAGCGATTGTTTTCACCAACGAACGATGCGACAAACGAAGTGCCCGGTTCATCGTAAATGGTGGTCCCATCACTGACCTGTTCGACTACGCCTTCGCGCATGACAGCAACATTGTCTGACATCGTGAGCGCTTCACCCTGATCGTGGGTGATGTAAATGAATGTAATGCCAACCTGTTGTTGAATTGCGCGCAATTCGGTGCGCATGTGCTGTCGCAACTTCAGATCGAGCGCACTGAGAGGTTCATCAAGCAGCAGAACCTGTGGCTGCGCACACAATGCCCGGGCAATGGCAACTCGCTGTTTCTGACCGCCTGACAGTTCAGCAACCATCTTGTCGCCCTGATCCGACATTGCGATCAACTCGAGCAGTTCATCGGCGCGTTTTCGACGTTCTGCCTTGCCAACGCCTTTGACTTCCAGCGAAAACGTAATGTTTTCCCAAATAGTCATCAAAGGAAACAGTGCCAGATTCTGAAATATCAGGGCGGTCGGGCGACGGTTGGGACCAATTCCAGCCATGTTTTCGCCACCAATAAGTACGGTGCCTTGCGATGGCGTCAGAAATCCTGAAACAGCTCTGAGCAGCGTCGTCTTGCCGCAGCCTGATGGGCCCAAAATGGTAAAGAATTCGCCGCTTTGAATGTGCAGATTAACGTCGCGAGCGGCAACAAAATCGCCAAAACTGATCCAAACCGAATCGAGTCTTACGTCTGCGCTCATCGCGCATACCTCCGAAAGAAAAAAATCTAAGTTTTGGCACCTGCATGACGCAGGCACCAAAACTCACGATGGTCCTGACGGATTAAGCGTTCACAAACTTGTTGCGATATTCCGTGCGAACGTCCGCGTACCACTGCGGCTCTGCGGGCCACGGATTGAGGTTTGCCAGTGATTTGCCTGGATAAGATTCAGAGAAGTTCTTCTTGTAGTTCTCCCCGGCAAATGCGTCTGCACCAATCACTGCCGAGTTGTAGCCGTGTGTATCAATCGCTTTTCCTGCCGGTTCTTTTCTCAGGGTAAATTCGACAAATGCGTAGGCTTGATCGACATTGGCAGCGGCTTTTGAAAGCGACAATCCATCCACCCATGCCAGTGCTCCTTCTGCAGGCGCCTGATAATGCACAGGTTCTCCATCGGTTTTCATCGCCAGAGGCGGACCGTCCCAAGTCTGACCAACCAGCACACCGTCATTGAGGAAACCATTTTTCTGCGTATCCGCGTCATTCCAAAAAAGCTTGATCTGAGACTTGTTCGCGATACAGAATGCGGTGATTTTTTCCCAAATGGGTCGCATGACTTCTTCGCTCTCATAAGCTCGCCAAACATCACCGGGTTCCAACTCGCCGATCGTTTCCATGTAAAGGCCTGCCCCCAACATCCCAGAATGCGGTCGAATCATGGTTTTGCCTTCAGCAGACCCATCCCAGATGTTCCCGTAACTTGGCTCCCCGCCAGGCGGAGAGTACAGATCGGTGCGCCAGGAGATCGCTTCCGTTCCCCAAATTTGTGGGACCCAGTGCGATCCGGCATCACCGAAATTCCACTCACGGATTCCGACGGACAACATCGCAGGATTTGCGTTTTTTATGTTTGGAATTCGATCATAGTCCCACGGTTGCAGTAAATCAAGATGAACCCACTGTCCAGAACGAACGTTTGTCGGACTGCAGATGTCAAAACCCTTACCCTTGGTCGCTTTCATCTTGTTAATGATCTCTTCGTTTGAACCGATTCCCGTGTAGTTGACCGTAATTCCCGTCTCCTCGGTGAATTGTGCCAGAAAATCATCTGGCAGATAATCGGACCAAACCAAGACATTCAGTTCGCCTGATGCGGCGAGAACTTTTGAGTTAATTACCCATGGTCCCACAGCAGCAGCGCTTGCTGCAACACTCGTCTTGATAAACTTTCGGCGACTCACGTTGCCATTTTGTTTAAACTTCATTACCAACTGACCTCCTAACATGAATACAGATTACGTATTTTACAGTCTGTAATTTCTCCAAAAAAATCAAGTGCTCTCGCACTTACCTTTCCATCCGTGGTAGTTGGATCATTCAAGATCCAACTCATAGAGAGACCCTTCGGTCAATCTCTTTTTCAAATCTAAACTGCGTTTTTCAACACTTCACACAACTTGGCGCTTATTTCGTCGATATGTGCCATACTTGAAATCAGTGGTGGTGCAACTATCAACGCATCGCCTGTTGCCTTGACATGCAGTCCGGAGTGAAATAATTTTTTCTGGACTGAGATGCCTACGCTACCAGGTGTCTCCGACGATTTCAGATCCACCCCGGCAATCATGCCATAACCGCGCACATCAGTGACAATATCATACTCCTGTAGCGCAAAAATGGAATTTTGAAAATAAGTTGAAAGTGACCTACCGCGCTCGAACAGGTTTTCATCGCGATAAATGTCCATCGTTGCAAGTCCTGCCGCGCACGCGGCCGGGTGACCCGAGTACGTGTAACCATGAAATAGTTCAATTGCCCGAGATGGCGCGGCATCAATAATTTCATCATAAACGTGTTGCCCGACGACAATTGCCCCCATGGGCTGGGCGGCATTGGTTAGCGCCTTGGCGAGAGTCATAATGTCGGGTGTTACACCGAAAGTCTGTGATCCAAAAGGTTCGCCGGTTCGTCCAAACCCACAAATAACTTCATCAAATACCAGCAAAATACCATACCTGTCACAAATCTCGCGCAACCTTTCCAGGTAGCCTACTGGCGGTACCAGACAACCCGTCGAACCGGCAATCGGTTCGACAAAACATGCAGCAATTGAATCAGCACCAAAGTTCTGTACCATTCGTTCCAGATCGTCGGCAAGATAAGCGCCTTGTTCCGGTTGATTGCGGTGATAGCGATTTTCAGGCAGCCAGGTGTGTCGTAAGTGCGCGACGCCTGCTAAGCCTAATCCGAACGCCTGGCGATTTTTCACCATGCCACTCAAGCTGGTTCCACCGATGTTGACACCGTGGTAGGCCCGCTCCCTGGAAACCAGTCGTTGTCGCTGGCCGTCGCCACGAACATAGTGATAGGCCAAGGCAATTTTGATTGCAGTATCGACAGCTTCGGATCCTGAGTTGACAAAAAATACCCGATTCATCCCTTCGGGTGTCAGTTCGGATAGACGGCGCGCCAGTTCAAACGACAATTCATGGCCCAATTGAAACGGAGCAGTGTACGCCAAGGTCGAAAGTTGACGATGCACCGCGTCAGCGATTTCGGGTCGACTGTGCCCCGCCGCGCAGCAAAAAAGCCCCGAGGAAGCATCGATTATCGACATGCCTTCTGGCGTATAAAGGTAAACTCCCTCGCCGCGTGCAACGATCCGGGGGTCAGATTTGAAATCCCGGTTGCTCGTAAACGGCATCCATAAGTTTTCCATTGATTGAGGATCCAACCGCATTGCTATAGCCCCTCCTGGCAAGTGCGAAAAAAATCCGGTGCAATGATGCAATCCATTAGATGCTCATTTTACACATTTGCTACTCATTTGAGCCTGTGGATTCGTGCTCGGACACTGAGATCGACCCGCTCGAATACCGTTTTTACCTAAAGAATAGTAAACATGATTTGCCCTCTTTTTGCACTCTGATTTCAGTTTGAAATTATCATCAATACATTATCATAAGGGCATCTTTTCTACCTCATGTGTTCTACAAGGATTGGGAGCAAATCAATGAAAATAGGTGTGCCAAAAGAAATAAAAACAGACGAATATCGTGTCGGACTTGTGCCCGAAAGCGTGCGGGAACTTGCGGAGTCGGGGCATGACATGGTGGTCGAATCGAATGCTGGAATCGGGATTAGTGCAAGCGACGACGATTACCGTACTGCGGGGGCGAAAGTACTTGGATCTGCGAAGGAAGTATTTGATTATGCAGACATGATCATTAAGGTAAAAGAACCACTTGCACGTGAACGGGCCATGTTGCGTGAAAACCAGATCCTGTTTACCTATCTTCATCTGGCACCTGATCCTGATCAAACCCGCGACCTCGTAGACAGCGGTGCCGTGTGCATTGCTTATGAAACCGTTACCGATCACAACGGTGCGTTGCCAATCCTCGCACCGATGTCGAAAGTCGCCGGACGAATGGCAGTACAGGAAGGCGCCTGGTGCCTGGAACGCCCACATGGTGGAACCGGCATGCTGCTTGGCGGCGTACCCGGCGTTGAGCCCGCTAAAGTTGTGATCATCGGCGGCGGTGTCGTCGGTACACATTCCACACACATCGCGGTGGGTATGGGCGCCGATGTCTGGGTGTTGGATCGAAATACCCAGGTACTTGACAATCACTGGGCGCAATTTGGACGCTCTACAAACGGTGTTTATTCCACTCGCAGCACATTGGAAAAACATGTTGTCGATGCCGACCTGGTTATCGGTGCGGTACTCATACCTGGAGCGACTGCGCCAAAATTGGTCACTGAACAGATGATCGAACAAATGCGACCCAATTCTGTCATCGTGGATGTCGCCATTGATCAAGGAGGCTGCTTTGAAACATCTCGACCCACGACGCATACTGAGCCAACTTACCGGGTGCACGACGTTACACATTATTGTGTGGCCAATATGCCAGGTGCTGTTCCGAAAACCAGCACGTATGCATTGAACAATGTTGTACTCCCGTTTGCCACAAATATCGCCAAATTAGGATATAAAGAGGCTCTCCAGCAAGACCCCAACCTGATGGCCGGTTTGAACGTCTGTCACGGTAAGGTCACATACCAGGAAGTCGCCGAGAGTCTTAACTACGATTACACTCCCGCGCAAACAGCACTGGCAGCAGTTTAGCAAATTTTTTTACCACTTGAAATACTGAAAGGATCAAACCATGCCAAAAATGACATCAAGCGAAGCTTTTGTCGAAACCCTCGTCTCCTACGGAGTCACCGATGTATTCGGAATTGTCGGGTCCGCTTATATGGATGCTCTGGACATTTTTCCTGCCGCAGGAATTCGCTTTATCCCAACCGTCCATGAACAGGGTTCTGCTCACATGGCCGATGGCTATGCCCGCGTCAGTGGCAAACATGGCGTGTGCATTGGCCAAAATGGTCCAGGCATCACCAACTTTGTTACCGCGATTGCCGCAGCCTACTGGGCACACTCACCTGTGGTTGCAATTACGCCGGAAACGGGTAGTAACACCATTGGTCTTGGTGGATTTCAGGAAACAGAGCAGTTGCCGATTTTCTCAAAAATCACCAAGTATCAAGCGCATATCAATGGGCCTGGCCGCATGGCTGAGCTGACCGGTCGCTGTTTTGACATGGCGATGGCTGAACACGGTCCCACGCAGTTAAACATTCCACGCGATCATTTTTATGGCGACGTTGATGTTGAGATCCCTCAACCGCGCACAATCGAAAGAGGTGCTGGCGGTTCGACCTCACTGGATGACGCAGCGCGAATTCTTGCTGAAGCTGAATTCCCGGTCATACTATCCGGTGGCGGTGTCATCATGGATGATGCAGTCCGTTCTTGCATGGATCTTGCCGAATATTTATCCGCCCCGGTGGTGAACAGCTATCTGCACAACGATTCATTTCCAGCCAGTCACAAACTTTGGTGTGGCCCACTGGGTTACCAGGGTTCCAAAGCTGGTATGCGCCTCATCTCTAAGGCCGATGTGGTGGTCGCACTGGGTACGAGACTCGGACCCTTTGGCACCTTGCCGCAACATGGTATGGACTATTGGCCCAAGGATGCGAAAATCATTCAGGTTGATGTGGATTACCGCAAAATCGGGCTGGTCAAGAAAATCGCAGTTGGTATCTGTGGACAAGCCGGAGAAGCAGCCTCTGCCATACTTGAGAGGCTAAAAAATCGAGAGAAGATCGCCTGTATCCAGAACCGAGATGCACGTGAACAAGAGATTGCCCAGGAAAAGCAAAGCTGGGAAAATGAACTCAATGACTGGAGTGAAGAACGAGACGACTGGAGTCGGTTGATGTCTGCCGAAGACGAAGGCATGCTGCACCCGCGTCAAGTGCTTCGAGAATTGGAAAAAGCCACACCATCGAATGCTGCAGTTTCTACAGACATCGGCAACATTTGTTCGGTGTCAAACAGCTATCTCAGATTTGAAAAACCACGTAGTTTCTTTGCAGCCATGAGTTTCGGTAACTGCGGATATGCATTTCCGACGATCATGGGTGTAAAGGTTGCCGATCCAAGGCGCGCTGCAATTGCCTATGTTGGCGATGGCGCCTGGGCAATGAGCATGAGTGAAATACTGACTTGCGTTCGTGAGAATATTCCCGTCACCCCGGTGGTCTTTAACAATCGACAATGGGGCGCAGAAAAGAAAAACCAGGTCGACTTTTACGGTCGGCGATTCGAGGGAGTCAACCTTGAAAATCCAAGCTGGGCCGCGATTGGCAAGTCCATGGGTGCCGAAGGAATTGTTGTCGACAACCTGGATATGGTTGGTGATGCCTTGCGAGAAGCCTGTGCGGCGCAAAGTGATGGTAAAACCACTGTCATTGAAGTCATGTGCACTCGTGAACTGGGCGATCCCTTCAGACGGGATGCACTCAGCAAGCCTGTTCGCCACCTGGATAAGTACAAAGCCTTCGTCTAAAGTGAACTGCCCGTGAGCGAATTCGACGACCTGATTGACATCGCTCCGGGCAAGCAACACACTGTCGTGCTGGCCGAGGCGGCAGACGCGCGTATGATTGAAGCAGCGCGCGTATTGCTTGAGCAGAAAATTGCTGTACCTGTACTCACCGGCGCTGAAGATAAAATCCGTAAAGTCGCGCACGATGCCAATATTTCATTAAGCAATATTGGCATCGCTGACCCGACGAGCGACACTCAAAACATGCAGCGCTACGTAGCGCTTTGTGAAACAGGCCCTCGCCCTTTGAAAGCTGCCGTTGCGCAGCGCCTGCTTCGAAAGACACTCATGTACAGCGCCATGATGGTTCGAAGCTCTGACGCGCATGCCATGATCGCAGGTTCCTCAGTGCCCACGGCACGAGTGATTGAAGCCGGATTGATGATCATTGGCGCTCAAGAAAATATCAACACACCATCAAGCTACTTTTTGATGGTCCTGCCGAAACGAGACAGCGTACCACAAAAACTGATCATCTATGCCGATTGTGCAGTCAATGTCGACCCGAGTGCTGAACAACTCGCTGACATCGTATGTAGTACCGCGCACAATGCAAAATTGCTGCTGCAAGAAGACCCCAGAATCGCGCTGCTTTCTTTTTCGTCCAAAGGAAGTGCCAAACACGATCTGGTGGACAAGGTACAGAAGGCGCTGAAATTGACGCAATCACGACTGCCAGACATGCTGATCGATGGAGAGTTGCAGTTTGATGCAGCATTCGATGCGCGTACGGCATCACTCAAACTGGATGTGCCAGGACCGGTCGCCGGACAGGCAAACGTTTTTATATTTCCGGATCTTAATGCCGGCAACATTGGCTACAAGATTAGCCAATACCTCGCCGGCGCACAGGCGATTGGCCCAATTCTACAGGGGTTTGCCAAACCGATCAGTGACCTGTCGCGCGGCGCTACGGTCGATGATATTGTCAAGGCAACGAAAGTGTTGCTCGCGACGAGCAGGATATCCAGTTAGAGGCCAGCTAAAGTAGCGAACGCTCAGTCTCGATCGTCAATCTGGACGTATTGCCTGGGCTCAGGCCCGTTGTAGAGAGTCAGCGGACGAATCAAAATATTGGTTTCAAGCTGCTCAAGAATCTGTACGATCCAGCCCGGCGTCCTGCCAACCGCAAAAATGGGGACAAAAAGATCCACTGCGATGCCATGCAGATGGTAAACCACGCCCGAATAAAAATCGACATTCACATTGACGCCATGTCGCGACCAGGGTTTCATTGCCTCAACCAGCGACTCGAGTATCTCATACCAGTAGGGTTGGCCCATCTGTTCGGACAATTGCTTCACGCCCGCTTTCATGTGCCTGGCTCGCGGGTCTTCAGCACGATACACCCGGTGACCGAAACCCATAATCGGAAGTCGGTTTCGGCGACGTTCTTTCACATATTCTACGGCGCGTTCTGGCTTGCCGACTTCTTGTGCCATAATCATCACGTTTTCAGCAGCGCCACCGTGCGCGGGTCCTGACAACGCAGCTATGGCTGCCGTAACAGATGCATAGACATTGGCATCCGTCCCTGTTACGACCCGGGCTGTGAATGCCGAAGCATTCGAACCATGTTCGGCATGCAGTACCAAATCTTTGTCAAACAGTTCAGTTGCGGCATCGCTAGGATAATCACCCGTCAACTGGTAAAGAAAGTGGGCTGCGTGACTTAAGGAGCCATCCGGCTCAATGGGGTCTTGCCCGTTTCGAATCCTGTCGTGCGCTGCAATAATCATCGGCACTTGCGAAGTCAGCCGAATGCCCTTTTCGATCACTGCTTCGCGACTGGAATCATCAGGAGCATTATCGAAAGAACCCAGCGCAGAAACACAGGTTCGCAACACCTCCATGGGGTGAGCGTGCTGCATCGCCGCGATCATGTCGAAAATTGGTGCCGGCAATTGCCGTTGCGACTTGAGTTTGCGGTCGAACTCGCTTAACTGAGTGCGTGTGGGCAGCTCTGCGTTGATCAGAAGATAGGTGGTTTCTTCGAAAGTTGAATTTTCTGCCAACTCGTGAATCGAGTAACCACGATAACGTAAATCACCCGCGCGCCCATCAATTGATGAAACGGCAGATCGTTCGAAATACACCCCTTTCAGTCCGCGGTGAAGCTCGGTTTTTTTATCTGACATAATTATTGTTAAAGTGTGAATATCAAGGTGATTTGACCGCTACCATTCGGAACTTTGGGGCAGATCATCAGTAATTTCGTACCAGTCAGGCTTGTGACTGACCCAAATATGACCGATAGCCTTGATTCCAAGGTCGCCGTCGAGCGTACCCAGTCTGAGAACCACGTCTTTGGAGTCTCGCGCACTGTGAGCAAAAACGTGCGTTCCGCAATGTTTACAAAAATACCGGATCTTGCCGGGTGAAGACTCATATCGGGAGATCGAATCGGATCCGCTTGTTATGTGAAATGCTGATTCATCAACCAAAGCGCTAGAGCCATAAACTGTCGCGTGTGCTTTGCGACAGGTGCGACAGTGACAGTGATGAAATCTGCGTATGTCAGCTGTAATTTCAAATTGAACGGTACCACAAAGGCAACTTCCCGTATGCATTTGGCTTCTCCCTATTGAACAAGGTTCTCAATAATTCGTTTCCACTTCAACATCGACCAGGGAAACGTTTATGCGTCGATTGCGCTTTCCTTTGCTTTCAATTTTGTCCACTCGAACCTCACCGATCTCACTGGTATTAGCCACATGAGTGCCCCCACAAGGCTGGATATCGAGATTTTCAAAGTGCACCATTCGAATGATTTCAAGATCCTCGTGCGGCTTAACCGACAGGTTTCTCATCAGTGAAAGGCTCGATTCCATTTCATCGCGCGTATAGGTACGAATAATTCGTTTGGATTCTTGCTGAATCAGCGTATTGAGGGTATCGGAAATGTAGTGTTTTTCCTGTGGATTTCTCACATCGAAATCAACGCGTCCGCGCCCGGCATAAACTTGTGCACCGGTTATCTTGCCCGGTACTGCTGCGCTGAGCAAATGCAGGCAGCTGTGTACCCGCATGTGAAGGTATCGATTCTCCCAGTTAATCTCAAGATGCAATTTCGTGTCCGGTTCAGGAACGTCTTGCGCTCGCTCGACAAAGTGGCAGATTGAGCCACACTTTGGTTCACGGCGCGTATCGATAATGTCAAATTCCGAGTCATCTATACGAAAAGCAACCCCGGTATCGCCCGGTTGACCACCGCCGGTTGGATAAAACACGGTCTGATTAACGATGAAGCACCGCTTTTTATGATCGGAGGCGACAACAACAGCGTCACAGGCTTTAAGGTACGGGTCTTCTTGAAAGAGTTCCCGAGTCATTTGATTTTCGTAGTCTTGCTGATTTCGAAACAAAGTAATTCTTTACGCTTTCGGACGAAGTGACTTGGGGTCATACATTGGACGCAATGATGCCTTCGCTGCAAAGCGCTCACCAGCAACTTCAATCTCAAAGTTGCCAGATTCGATGTATTGCGAAGAAACGCCGTCTCGGCAGTTGACATAACCTAAGCCTACGCAAGTCCCCAAACTGTGCCCAAACATGGCTGAAGTGATCCGACCGACCAGATTCCCGTCTCGGAAGATGGGTTCTTCGTGATAAATCAGCGGCTCGGGGTCTTCAAAAGCGAATTGCACCAGTCGGCGCTCAAGTGTTTGACCGCGGTGTGGAATCAGTGCCTCACGCCCAATGAATCCACCTGGCTTGTCCCAGGCAAGCGCAAATCCCAATCCGGCTTCAAGCGGGTTGTCTTCTTCGCTAATGTCATGCCCAAAATGACGATAAGCCTTTTCGATCCGCAACGAGTTCAGTGCCAGGTAACCACAATGCACCAATCCAAGGCTCTCACCTGCAGCAACAATCTCGTCATAAACATGTTGTACAAAGTCTGTGCCGATATAAAGCTCCCAGCCAAGCTCACCCACGTACGTGACTCTGGACGCGCGACCATAAGCCATACCCAGCTCAATTTCCTGAGACGTCAAAAATGGAAAAGCATCGTTCGAAAGGTCAGCAGTCGTTATTCGGGAAAGCAAATCGCGGGCGTTTGGACCCATGATCGACAAGACTGAGTAAGCAGATGTCACATCGGTGATCACCACGTGCATATCGTCTTGGAGATTTTGATTTAACCAGGTCAGGTCGCGAAGCTGTACAGCTGCACCTGTAACCACCAAAAAGCAATTATCCTCGAGACGGGTTACAGTGAGGTCTGCTTCAATGCCGCCCCGTTCATTAAGCCACTGTGTGTAAACGATTCGACCCTTGTTGACGGCAATGTTGTTTGCACAAATTCGGTTGAGGAACGTTTCAGCATCTTGGCCTTGAACCAAAAACTTGGCAAACGATGTCTGATCAAATATTCCGACATTGTTTCGTACGGCCAAGTGCTCGGCACAGCTTAACTCGAACCAGTTTTGTCGTCCATAAGAGTATTCGTACTGAGGTGAGTCAACCCCAGGAGCAAACCAGTCGGTACGCTCCCATCCGTAAGTTTCGCCGAAACAGGCACCTTTCGCGGCCAAACGGTCGTGTAACGGGGACTTTCTCACATTACGAGCCGATTCTACCTGACGGAATGGCCAATGCATGGCATAAAGCAGCCCCAGTGTTTCGCTGATGCGCTCTTTAAGGTAGCTGCTATTGTTCTGAAATGGCGCAATTCTGCGAATGTCAATTTCCCAGTAATCTTTCGGTGGATGACCCTTTGATATCCACTCCGACATCACCTTGCCAGCTCCACCGGAAGACTGGATACCAATTGAATTAAACCCGGCGGCAACATAGAATCCCTTGAGATTTGGCGCTTCACCCAAGTAGTATCGGTTATCTGGTGTGAAACTCTCTGGCCCACAAAAAAAGGTATGAATTCCAACACTATTCAAGATTGGAATTCGATGAAGTGCATTATTCAAGGCAGGTTCAAAATGATCCCAGTCTTCTGGCAGTTGGTCAAAAGAAAAGTCTTCTGGAATGCCGTCCATCCCCCAAGGCTTGGCATTGGGCTCGAACGCACCGACCAGCAATTTACCCGCATCCTCCTTGTAGTAGGTAAAGCCATTCGCATCGCGCATCACGGGCAAATTTCCAGGCAGTTCATCAATGGGTTCAGTAACAACGTAAAAATGTTCCGCCGCGTGAAGAGGGATTTCAACGCCGCACATCAGGCCAACTTGCCTGGCCCACATACCTGCACAGTTGACGATGATATCCGCCCTGATTTCGCCCTGATCGGTAGCAATGCCGCGCACGTGGCCACTTTCGGTCAAGATATCGGTCACCTTGACATTTTCAAAAATTCTTGCCCCGTTCGAACGCGCGCCTTTAGCGTAAGCCTGAACAACGTCTAATGGATTGATTTGGCCATCTTTGTCAATAAATACTGCGCCGACCAAATCATCGGTATGCAAAATCGGGTAGCGTTCCTTGGCCTCCGGTGGCGAAATTACCGATGCCTCAAGTCCAAATGCCCGGGCCATGGTAACGGACCGTTTCAATTCTTCAAAGCGATGTTCGTCGGAAGCGACTGAAAGTGAGCCATTTTGTCGAAAACCGGTCGACTGGCCTGTTTCTGCCTCAAGGCTCTCGAAAAGTTCGGCGGTATATTGCGCCAACTGGGTCAGATTTAAGTTATTTCTAAGCTGCCCTACGAGTCCAGCTGCATGCCAGGTTGTTCCGCAGCCCAGTTCCCGACGCTCCAGCAAAACCAGATCATCCCAGCCAGCTTTCGCCAAGTGGTATAAGACGCTTGTGCCAACAGCGCCACCTCCAATGATGACTACCTTGGCTTTTTCAGGTAACGAATGACTCATGAATCTATTCGAGTAAATGAGTTTGACTTTCTAATCATTAATTTGGGTGAACAGGGAATTTTACAGCAAGAAACGGATTGATAAACATGAACAAAAAGTCAAAAATAGATGTGTTTGAATAAAGATCAACCGAGTAGAGAATCAATCCCATGAACGACTACAAACGAATCGAACGCGCCATCGTCTTTATCGAAGAACACGCCTTGGAGCAGCCTTCGCTTGCAGACATTGCACGACACATCGGAATCAGTGAGTTTCACTTTCAGCGAATGTTCAAGCGCTGGGCGGGTATCTCACCCAAACGCTTTGTTCAGTACCTGACTGCAAAGCGATGCGGGGACTTGTTAAGGAATGAAGACTCCGTCCTCGATGCTGCCTTGGACGCTGGACTTTCTGGCTCAAATCGTCTGCATGAGCTGATGGTCAACGTCTATGCAATGACGCCCCAATCCTATCGAAATCAAGGACAGTCAATTCAAATTGAATATGGCTGGCACCCTACACCCTTTGGGTACTGCCTGCTTGCAACAACAGAAATGGGTGTCTGCTGGCTGAGTTTTCACGATGATCAATCAGGAATTCATGAACTCAAAAGCGAATGGCAGGCTGCATCGTTTGTGGAAAATTCAAAAGTGACCGGAAATATCGTGAGACAGATTTTTGAAGGAATTTATCACGAGCCGCAAAAAATTATGTTGCATGTCAAGGGAACCAATTTGCAAATCCGGGTATGGGAAGCGCTTTTGGGCATCGAATCGGCAAATGACGCGAGTTACAGTGAAATAGCAAGGCAGGTCGATCGACCGCAAGCTGTACGCGCGGTGGCGTCAGCCGTTGCCCGCAATCCGGTTTCGTTTGTCATCCCCTGCCATCGGGTTATTCGTAAATCCGGTGCGCTGGGAGGCTACCGTTGGGGATTGGCCCGCAAGCAAGTATTGCGAGCCTGGGAAAGCGCGCAGGGGTTTGCAAGTGAATCGAAATTAGACCAAGCGGTCAATCTGGATTAGCAGCTTTTTTTTGCACTTCTTTGGCAAAAAATTCGATTTCCTCTTCGGTGTTGTAGTAATGAACCGGGCTACGGATCAGTGCCTCGACACCCCACTCATCGAAATCAATCAGCGCGCAGTTGCGCTTGGACACACCAATATTGATATTCTTGCGACGCATCAGTGCCTGGAAGTGATCAGGGTCGGTCCCTTCGATCGAAAAGGTCACAATCCCACATTTTTCGGCGCCTTTGTCTCGCACAACGACTCCTTCGATGTCGCTTAGCATTTCGCGCAGGCGATCGGCCAAAAATCGAATACGAGAATATATTTCTGTCAGGCCCCAGGACATTGCGTATTCCACTGCCACACCGAGTCCGATTCTGGCTGCGATATTCGATTCGAACAACTCGTAACGGCGACAGCCAGGTTGCAGTTCGTAGCGGTCCTGCTCGACCCACGTGGCAGAATGAAGGTCCAGAATGGCAGGTGGAAATTTATCGAGCGACTGTTCCCTGACGTAGAGAAATCCGGTACCGCGAGGACCTCTTAAGTACTTCCTGCCGGTTGCAGACAGTGCATCGCAACCGATCTGTACAACATCCAACGGCATTTGGCCGACCGACTGACAGGCATCAACTAGGTACACCACCTGGTAGTCGCTGGCAATCTGGCCAACTTCGTTGACTGGATTGACAAGTCCGTTATACGTCGGTACGTGAGTGACTGCGATGAGTCTGACCTTTTCGTCAATCATCGATTCCACTGCCCTGACATCCAATTGTCCTTGCTCATCGTCGGGTACCACTGAAATGCTAACCCCTGTCCGACTAGCCACCTGTTGATAGGCAATCATGTTCGATACGTATTCGGCGCGCGAAGTGAGGATGCGGTCTCCAGGTTTAAAGGTCTGAGCGATACCGTAAAATGCGCTGTTCCAAGAGACTGTCGCGCTTTCACTCAATGCAATTTCAGCGGGTTTGCAATTGAGCATTCGCGCAATAGATTCATAGGTGCCGTTGAGTTTTTCCCGCGCCTGATCTTCCGCTTCATAACCGCCGCGAAAAAGTTCAAGATCAATGTGAGTACGCACGGCGTCAGCAACCGTGGCAGGCATCAATGCTGACCCCGAATGGTGCAGGTGAACCAATCCGAAACAGCCTGGAGTTTCGCGTCGTGCTTTAGCTACGTCAATGACCATTTTTTGATGCTACATACCAAGAAATCGTGAATATTTTGCTACTGTGTGCTTTTGGCTCGACCGACTACAACCGTTGGCCATAGCCATTCCTGCCACAGAAAGGACGCAAGAAAGCGAAGTTTTTTGACCGTATTTCGGTTCGCACTTCGCAATTGTGCGATTGACTTAATATACCAACTCCAGCAAGATTGATGGAGGGAGAATTGAGCGCGTACTTTGGACACAATCGACAAATGACAGGTAAGCGCATTACTTCCTTCGTAGTGTCTTACTTGTCAATGGCAGTATGTGACTTGATATTGATTTCTGGTTCCGTTATTCCCAATCGTCGCTGATTGACTAGCCAAGTGGTAATTCGCGTCTTGATGGTGTTATCGACATTATTGAGACAAGCCTCTGCTGAGCCAGAATTGAAAGATCTACCGCTCGCGCGCGGAGAATCCAAATTGGGCAATTCGTATAACTATTCATTTGCAAAGTGTCTTCACTCTCGTCACTATCGATTAAAGGTCGCCAGGTGTTCCACCTCAACGCAGCATAAACAGTCGATTTGCTAGGAATCAAAATCGACTGCGTGCGTCAATCCAAGAACAATGACCATTTATGAGCTAAGTCCATCACCTAGAGGTGCAACCCCAACTTGGACCGATGGTGTAGATTGCGTGGTGTGCTGTTTGATGAACGCTCAACCATCATGGTTTTCAACAATTCTTGCGGCAGATGTCTCAGTGAATTTATGTGTCGTAGAGTGAAAAACAGAGAGAACTAAATCTTGAAACTGTTAATCGGCTTCCAACCTCGAAATTACCAAATCGCGGTTTTCAACTTCTACTCGGGGAATGTGTCTAGCATGCTTTTGAAATTCTCATGACTCGCAAGTCATTCGGAAATCATTTCTGCTTTCTGCGAACACAATCAAAGTCCGGAAACTGTCCTTGATTTACTGTGGCTCTTAGTTCTTCGAGAATCTCACTCCAAATTGGCATTTCCGGAGTCCTACCTCCTTAAGATTCAAGAAATATTTGAGGAGTTTGTTGTCGTGACTATTGTAGTTTTTTGAATTACAGAGCGGTAGGGGTTCAAACCTTGATCTTTCTCAATCCAATTACAGTAGACCTGCATGGTTTCATGCACACCTGGGCGGGCAAGTGCTGCCTTTAGAAGATCAGCGTGTGCTAGCTTGCGTTTAGAGAACTTAGTTTTTGTAGACATCAATAACGATTCTCAATGTTGTATATCTTACATTTCGGTCACTATACCATGGTTACCTTCGCTCTGAGAATAGCACCAAATAGTGACAGTAATTCTTTACTTTTGAGGAATCACGTGACAACAGTTTCTGTTGATGGCATGCAAGTTCTTGCAGCAAAAGCATTTACTGTAAACTGAGGTCAAATCCGATCCCAATTGATTGTCATTCAATTGGTGTGCCATCATAACCGACGCGAGGCTGTTGGAGCTCAATGAGGTACTGATACTCAACACTACCGAATCTACCCTCGTTCTACGTAAATTACTGAGGCCGATGAATCTTGAAGCACAAAATTCGGATGATATCGGCGAGCCATACTATGTTCATATTCGTCAATCACCGAACTATTGCCTAATGAAAATTATTC
The DNA here is from genome assembly GCA_963664525.1 of Arenicellales bacterium. GTDB lineage: Bacteria > Pseudomonadota > Gammaproteobacteria > Arenicellales > JAJDZL01 > JAJDZL01. Next base: position 3,386,446 of record OY761535.1, on the reverse strand, counting down.
GGGTAATGGTTCTAAAACATTCCACTGGTGGGCCCAGAAGGGAAGAATTCGAACTACGGCAAATCTTGTTTTTCAGATCGAATTTTGTTGTAATTAATTTCAGTTCAATTGCTGCGCATTCTCGCCGCAAGGAGCGTGACAAGACAAATATGTTGAAAGAGACCTATGTAATTGTCGTTAGAATTTACTTGTTTATTCTGGCACATGAATCTTGCATTGACTCCAAAGTCACCGCGCTTATCTTGTCTGATCGCCAAGGGTAAAATCAGTCTCGCCACTAGTTCGATGGAACTGGTCTCGGAAAATCTGTTAGTTCTGTTCGAGTTAATGTTCTTTTTACAAAATGTAATCTGCCAATTAAAGTCCGGCACCAAATTATTAGTCTCTTGTATTTCCAAAGACCTCAGACCTCACGCCAAATCCGACCGTGTTTGCAACATGCCTTTGACGATTATCCAAAGTAAGGAATGTCATTTCGATCATTGAAATATTTTCTGCATATATTGCCGCCGCAACATGCCACAAATCCGCGCCGCGCAATTAGCCAGCAGCCAACACACTGTTCAATTCCTGTGTAAGCGGACGAGGTGGAATTATCCAACTGATTTTGTTCAAACGGAAGTTTGAAGGCGCACGCCCTTCACGCATGCAGACTGACCGATATTCCGCTTCTAACAAACTTGATGACACAAGCCGCTCAAATCTTTCGAGCTCTTCTTCATATACATCAGAACTTGGTTCACAGGTCTCAATAGCAACCAAAACAGATGTGTCAATATACGCGGCGCTCATCTGTCCGCGAGAAACCGTTCGAGTGCCCCAATGGCAGGTTCACCGAGTGTAATGCGTGTGTCTGGATCTTTTGCCGCCACCCAGATCCCTTGGCTTTCTAGTTCAATCAATCGTTCTTGCAGCGACAAGGTTGAAGATGCGCCATCAATATTTTGAGCTGGATGAGTTGGCATTTGATCGAGTGTCGAACGTAAAGGTTGAAAACAATTTGACGATTCGTCATCGACAATCTCAGTAAGAGCTTGTTGCGGAAGCAACACCTGTTTTACCTTGAATAAAATCCTATTGTCAACGCGGACAACCTCCGTGATGTCACCCTCCTTAAAATTGATGCTCATACCTAATTTAACAGGAATGGAATCTTGCAACTTTGGTTTGACTGCGACTATATTCATGATGGCAAGGTAGAAGTTATGGTGTAATTTTATATCAGTGTTCAATCTTGTCGAAAAAGTCGCGAGTATTTTCCAATGGAAAATATTATTTCTGTTTCTTCGAATTACGACCCCAGTGTTTCTATTTTTTCGAACTGGTACATATGAACTGACTTGTGATTTTCCTCTTGCATATGTACCAGATAAAAGCCCTCGTGCCCCACCAAATTGATCTGATGCGTGTTGAGAAGTTCCATAATCCGCATTTTCCATACTGGGCTTTCATCCCATAACTCCTCACAGTTTGTTTGTTTTTTTAATGGATTATCTGCATGCAGAATTAGCCCGCACTTTTTGTCGTATAGTTCTGAAAACATATCCTTTGTTAAGAAGCCACTTGTCTTATTCTCAAGTTCTGCTTTTACACGCGGATCTTCGCTCAGCTTTTCTTCTATTGGCACTGGGTAGAATTCCGGATTAATGGATTCTACCTGCTTCAAAATCTTACAACCATTCCATTCACCGCTGAGTTTCTGCATGCTATTGCCAAATTCCTCCATCGCTTCTTTATTTACAACAAGAGACGCCATAGCTATGAGTTCCAGTATTTTCCGGAATTGCAAATAAATGCTCTCTGTTACGACAGGCAAATACAGTCGGGCAATCGAAACTTCCACCAATATCTCAATCGAAGCGATACGACACTTTATCTCTTCCATTTGTTCTATGTATTTATGTTCCAAATTGAACCACCTCCTGCTGTTTATTCCTTAACGTTTTATTGTTCTATTCGTTTCAATGACCCTGGATCGCCGCCCCAAACGCGTCCAATTATCTATGACGGCAAATCATTTTAATCTGCATTCCAATCTTTGGCGTTGAGTGCTTTGACTCGGTTTCGGAAGGTGTTGTCAAACTTCCCAAGGGTCTCAATGAACCATTTATGTTGATTCGACCAGTCTTTTTCGTTTGCCGGATCGCAACCCTCCTTGAATAGCACAATTTGAGAAGTCTTTTCTCGGGCAATCCCATCCATTCAAGTTTTTCACCAATTGATTCTTCAATTTTTTCCTTTCGCTGTAAGAGTAGGTAGTAGTGAGGCTTAGAATCAATGCCTTGAATACTTAATTCAACTCCCAGTCTGCTCTCACGAGAATTGATTATTGCCGCGATATGAAAATCTGAACGCCCAACACCGCAGTTGGTCCAATGCTGAGGTGAGGGTCTTTGAGAACGAATCGGACTCCCACGTTCTTTCAGTGCCGCTTTCAGTGCAGACCAATAGCGAATTTGTATTTCTTGGAGATCTGTCAGAGCTTCCTCACTAATTCATTTTGCGGATTGAGTCACTGATCGACTCCAGTCGTTTGGCTTAGAAACCATATTGAATTTTTGGGGCGACGGGGCTATCAGCAATTCGCCACAGTTCGATTTCTAACCCAAAAAAGCGAAAGCGATTATCAGTAATTTCATATAGCCAATCAAGGGTCGCTCGGTGTTCTTCAGTGAAAACTGCTGCTACCCAAACAACTGTTACTGCTTGTAGTCCTGCCGCATAGGTTAGTAATTGACCGAGATGAACGTGATTACTACGCTCCAACTGATTTTCAATTAGAACCCAATTACCATTGTCCGAGTCCTTATAAAGAATATCCGCTCGAAACGGACCAACACTCTTTTCTTGCGCTTCGATTTCTAAATCTACCACTATGGCCTCTCCCAGAATTTGAATGTTTTCGTCATGAGCAAGTCGTCACTTGCCTCAGATTCCCAAACTTCTCGCAAGTCGACCTTTTGCAATACTCCCAAGTCTTCTTTCGACACCGTAATACTTACTTTCTAGCATCTTGTGACTTGGAAAGAATACCTTATCATCGTCTTACAAACTGCAAGAGCTAAATCTAATACGGTAAACCCAGTCGCAGCCTTTCTGAACTATCTCAAGTTTATCTTCACGACTAAAATCTCATAAATCAGTCAAAACGATTTGTTGAGTTCAAGAAGCTTGCCTTCTAAATCACAAAATAGTAACGATCGAAGCGCGTCCCGCGACGACACCGATCGGCGAGGAGAAGTAGAACAATATTACTGGCGGCCCAACAATCCCCATGCTTCCATTTAGAGTGCCTGCCAAAAGTCCTACACCGGTCGTCGCCAGTCGACCTGGCTCCTTTGCGAGGGCAAAACCGCGCAGCATCAAAATCGCAGCGACAAAGACGACGGCGGCGAGTGCCATACGGATAGGCGCTGATGGCATGCTGAAAAGGGCATGAATGCCGATCGGCGTGGCCATCCACGTGCCCACTAGCAGAAGTCCTATGGACCGCCACTGTACTTCTCTCCAGAGTTGTTGTACGAGCGTGATGCTCGTGATTACTTCGAACATCAAAACCATCGGAATTTTAACCTGCAGGGGTGGTGGAGCACCAAAGAAAGGCTGATCACCCAGAACATCGACGCTCCGATTCCGGTAAACCCCTTCAGGTATGCACCTACAAGCACTGCAACGACGCCGAACAATAACGTCGCCCCATCCAAATCGACTAAATCGAGGACTACGCTCACCATCTCATTCAAACATCCATCCCATATGGAGAACTATTTCTGAGGGGATGCTGCCGAAGGAGCGCTGCGCGGAGCATGCTCTGAAGGCGGGTGTACATACCGTTCAGATCATTGATGGGCGGATCATACACTCGGCACTGCTCGAGATATTTACAGACAAGGGAGTGGGAATCATGATTACCAATCCTCATCTCGGTTGATCACGACGCCTGATCGGCGAACGGCCGCGCTTTTTCAACTTTCCTGAGTCAGCCGCCTGGCTCTTTGAATAAATGCGACCCCGATAAACATCATTACCGTTGCGACCCAAACCAGCAGCGGCAACACTTCCTTGTGCACGTATGCGCCAATCAGAATGCCGAAAATAGTGACCGAATAGGTGACCTGACTTGAGAACAGCGCACCGGCAAGCTTAATCAGCACATAGAATAAGCAAAACGCGGTTGCTGTCAGTGCGCCGTGATAAAGGATCAATCCGGCAATCAACGGGTCGGCATCCCACACCGGATAGATTGATTCAAAAGTCATAGTTACGATGAAAAGCGCAATTGCCGCTGTTATCAGGGATCCGACTGCCAGGTCCAGTGAATGGAGATCTTTTGGACGGTACAACGAGACATAGATGATATTCAATGCATAGAATGCCGGTGTAATCAGTCCGAATAGTATCGCCCAGACCGGTGCTTTCATCTGTTCGACGGATCCTGGCATTAAAATCAGCAGCATCCCAATAAAGGCGCACAGCAGCCCAACCGTCTTTAACGGGTGATATTTCTCTACCTGAACCAACATGCCGCACAAATAAGTGAAAATTGGCGCAACGGTCAGCAGCAGTACCATTAGACCTGCCGGAATCCAGACAACTGCGAAGTACATGGTTGTCGTAGGAATGGCCGTACTGGTCAAGCCACAAATAATGTAGAAAACCAGGTGCCGCGGAGGCAGTCTGCGTCCAAGAATGAAATTAATGATGATCACCAAGGAAGACGCTATCGTCAAAATCCAGAAAGAATAGGCCAAGGGGTGCACGCCGCCATGTGTAATAACATACTTTGAGATACTTGGCACACCACCCCATAACAGTCCCAGAAACAGCAGAATCAATACGGGGATGATCCGTATAAACCATGGCGACTGCAATAACCGCAATCTAATCATTGGCAAGGTTTTTTCCCATCGTTTCTGGGTCACCAGCGCGTCTTCCACAAAGCCCACGGTAGGAGAAGTGGATGCCCTTCAGGCGGAAATTGACGGACTGCGTCAAGCACGTGACAACATTTTCAAATTGCCGTTTAATGAATGGGTCGACGCGAAGTTGTGGGAACTCAACGAGGTACTGATACTCAACACTACCGATTCTGCCCTCGTTCTACGTAAATTGCTGGGACCGATGAATCTTGAAGCACAATATTCGGATATTGGCAAGCCATACTATGTTCATATTCGCAATCATCGAACTATTGCCCAATGAAAATTATTCGAGCGATGATTCGAAAGCATTCCACTGGTGGCCCGGTTGGAATGAATTCGAACCCTTTCGAAAATTCCCTTTCGAATTGAAATTCTATAACGCCTGCTTCGTCGTCTGTCGCCCGTCAATCAAGTTGATTCCGAGTATGAAGTTAACTTGATTGACGCTCTGTCTCATCATGGTTAACGGACGCTATACATCCACTTTTGGGTTGGGGAGATATGACCATACAGATGCAGTCATCTCTCAAATTTCGAGCGCGGAAGATCGGATTGTCGAATAATTGACATCAATGTACCGCGCCGTATTTCCTTGTGATTAGGCACCGGAACAGTAATCGTTTCCCCGCTATCAACTTTTTGCATTATGATGTGGCTGCCTTTTTGTCTTACCTCTACAAATCCGTGAAACGCTAGTATGCGACAGACATCACGACCCGAAAGTACTTTGAGCTTAGCCAACGGTAACTTCAATATTGGTAACGTATACCTCCTCAGTCAGACGTTTGTCGATTTCCCCAGCAGAGGCAGTCTCAAAAAACAAGGTAAGTGCTTCAATTAGATTTTCTCGCGCTTCAGCAACAGTAGCGCCTTGGCTGGCAACATCCAATTCTGGACATAAAGAAACATATCCATCGCCTTCGCGTTCGACTATAGCAGTTAAACGTCTATTCATTCTGTTTGCCCCTCAAAATATTCCTGATTTGTCGCTTTCATTATGCACCTTCAATTTGGTGGGCCCGGTTGGAATCAATTCGAACTCCAACGACGGTACAGTTTTCCATCAAACTAAGAAAGACACGCTATTCCTAAAGGCTATTGCGCACCACTTGCACGCTATACCTAACCTGGCAAAGCCAGAACCCAATTTTCAAATATTGTGTACGTTTTGTACAGAATTTGACTTGTAAGGGACTAACAACATAGGAGGAAAAATCCGTGATTTCGACAACCGATAAACGAGTATATTGGAATTAGCAGTCCACGATCACTTTAGCGGAGAATTGCATGTCTAGTAACTCAATTGTACAAGCGAGCGTTGACAAACGTATCAAGAAGGAAGCGGCGGAAGTGTTAGCTGATGCCGGGTTAACGATCTCTGATGCATTTCGGCTGCTACTGACTCGCATTGCAACAGAAAAAACGATGGTTTTTGATCCTTTAATCCCAAATGCAGATACCATCGCAGCGATGAACGACGCCAGAGAAGGCAGGGTCAAAAGTTTCGATAGTGTCGAGGAATTGTTTGAAGACTTAAATGCGCAGGATTGAACGTACAGTTCGATTCAGACGAGACTACAGGCGAGAACTTAAAGGTCGACACAAAGCACTAATCGAAACTCGTCTCGTTGAAGTTTTGAAATGTTTGGCTGGAGACATCCCACTAGACCAAAAGTTTCGTGACCACACACTAAGCGGCAATTGGCGAGATCACCGTGACTGTCATTTAGCGCCAGATTTGATTTTGATTTATAGACTGGTTGGAAAAGAAAGTCTACAGTTAGTGCGCATGGGGTCCCATAGCAGGCTGGGATTGTAACATCTACTGAATCTAGTGAGTTTGGAAGGGCAGTAGTCGAACAGTGATTAAAATGATTTTGCATTTCACCATAGTCCGAATTAGCACTTCGAGAAATGACCAGACCCATTACATTTGAAGCAAAACATCCAGATATAGTCAAGCCAAATTACTTTGTCCACAGTTCACTGAACGCTCTTCTATCATAAACACACCGTCCAAAAAGAAAGAAATGGACAAGGGATTGTTTGATTTGAGATGGTGGGCGCGAGTGTGTTCGAATTTAATTGCCCAAACGACACTGTAATACCTGTTCTTGTGATTTTTTTCTACCCAATTCCGAGAAGAGTCCTATTTGTAAGAATTGAATCCCTGAATCAAGGCGACGTTTCTTTACAAGATGGCGCCTAATTGTGAGGCAAGTGCGTTCGAGCGACATCAATCACTTGCTGATTACAGACAGCCTTCAACTTTGCGGCAAACTCTTGCTGCCCAGCACATAATTGTGACATCAATTGACACGTTGAACGTGCACTTTACATTCAGAACATTTTTAACAAACGAGCGAACCGGTTCAGTGCAAGCAATCGTTGACAGAATTTCATGAAGGCTCCCATATGAACAAAGACCTATACGCGACATCTTTATTTGATCAGCTCAAACGGGGCTGTATCAATGAATGGAAAGATTACTGTCATCATGAATTTGTGTGTGAAGTGGGTGCAGGCACCTTGCCGATTGAATCGTTTCGCTATTACCTTGAGCAGGATTACGTCTTTCTGATCCACTTTTCCCGGGCCTGGGCACTCGCAGTCTACAAATCGGGTCAAGTTGCGCAAATGCAATGGGCAAGTGAGATATTGCACTCGACCCTGAATACTGAAATGAAGTTGCACGTCATGTTCAGTGAGCGTTTTGGCGTATCACAGAAAGAACTCGAAAACACAAAAGAAGCGCAAGGTAATCTTGCATATACCCGTTTCGTATTGGACAAGGGTTTAGAAGGAGATATATTGGATCTTTATGTTGCCCTGATGCCATGCGTCATCGGTTATGCTGAAATTGGCAACTGGCTTTCTTTGAATTATGAATCTGAATTGCCAAACAATCCGTATCGTGAGTGGATTGAGATGTATAGTTCCGAAGAATATCAAGCGCTCGCCATAAAATCCATCAGCGTTCTGGAGAATATCAGTATTGAACGCGGCGGCATGGCTCGCATTGACGATCTGAAAGAAACTTTTCGAATGGCTACGATTCTGGAATCTGGATTCTGGAGCCTGTGCTACAGTGCAGGCTAAGCATCGGGTCTATTCACTTATCTGGTACTCTGCACTGGAGAGCCACTCCGGGTTGATTTCTACACCCCAACCCGGCTCGGCTGGAATCGTCACCTTGCCGTCGACTACTTCATAGGGCGGATTGCGAAATAAATCACGCTGCCAAGGGTAGACATCGTCCCCTTCAATCGCAAATTCAAGGTATTTACCCGCATTTTCTATTGCGCCGAGATAGTGCATTGTAAAGATCGTAACCATGGAAAGATTAGCTGAATGCGGGGTGACCGGCAACCCTGCATCCTGAGCCATTCGTGCGACACGCAAAGCCCTAGAAATTCCACCGACATAGCACATGTCCGGCTGCACGATATCAACTGCTCGCATGTCGATCATTCGTCGCCACGTTGGCAAATCAAAATCCTGTTCGCCGCCAGTTACATCGATATCAAGTGCATCGGTAACTTGTTTGGTCTGTTCAAGTTCCCAGTACGGACAAGGTTCCTCAAAGTGTGAGACTCCATTGTCTGAGAGCATGCGCCCCACTTGAATGGCGCGATTTGGAGAAAATCCACTGTTGGCATCCACAAGCAAAGCCACATCGTCGTCCAGACCGTTTCGAATACAGGGAACGATTGCTTCGGTTCGACCGGGCCAATGATCCATATCGCGTCCACACTCTGTGCCAACACGAAACTTGAATGCGCGAAAACCGTGCGTATCCCGTAGTATCTGAAAACGTTTTAACTCATCTTCAGGCGTAATGTCCCTTTTCATCGATGATCCATAGGCATTGAGTTGGCCTGCTTTTCCACCGAGGAGTTCTACAACCGGCTTTTCTGCCATTTTCCCACGTAAATCCCAGATTGCGGTGTCAAGCCCAGCGAGTGCGCGGCACATGTAGGTACCTGGAAATTTATGCTCATGTTCATAAATGGTATCCAACAGCAAATCGAGATCACCAATTTGGGCACCTATTGCCCAAGGAGCAAGCTGACGGTGCAAAATTTTTGCAGTGATATCTGCGTTGTAGGTTGAAACTTGTCCCCAACCGGAATGGCCGCAGTCGGTGGTAACGCGAACAAAACCCACTTTCAGTTTGGCGAAAGTTTCAATACTGGCTATTTTCAGGTTCGGATACTGCAACATGTCAATCAACGATTAAGTGGTGGTAGAGAAACTTCAGTCAGGTGCATCATATCGACATCCACTTGATGATTGCCTGATCTAATTTTGCTATTGAATTTGTACAAAGGTGCGACAAAATCAGTCGAGCATGATAACCGATTGCTGATCTGTCGCCGTTCTCAAATTTTGCGGGTCTGTCAAAGTGCAATTGAGTTGAATGCTGGCCAAAAATGGACGCTATCAGGAAAGACAAACCTGATTCCAACTTGATCGAAATCTTGGAACGAAAATTTGATCGAACAAAAAGTGAACTGTTGCGACTTAAGGCAGGCAAGAGTGATTTTGATTGGATTGACTTGATGAGCACATATTCACGAACACATCGCTGTTTTTCCACGCATAAGCCGAAACGGCACCGGGTTTTGTTTGATATACAGTCTGAGTGAAATTGGCAGTTCAACCCAGCTTGCACATTCTTAAGTTGTACAGGTTCTATAATTTTGAGTGTAGCTCGATTTTGCCTTCGTTTTTTTGTCCAATTACCCCCTGCGATACAGAGAAAAATGCCTGATTTTTCAACTACCCGTCGCCACCTGCTCCACGGTATCGCCGCGGCCTGTGCAACTTTTCCATTTTCGACAAAGGCAGGTGCCACTGCTTTGGACTACAAGTTTACAGGGCCAGCCATTGATCGGGCACTTGATTTGCAGGCACCACTTGCCTGTACTTCCGCAACTCGGGCACAAACGGAAGGTCCGTTTTATTCTCCCTCAACGCCAAGACGTTACGACTTGACTGAACCAAATTCAAGTGGGCTGCCATTGGTCCTGGAAGGTTTCGTGCTCACACCTGACTGTGCGCCGATTGCCGGTGCTGTGATTGACATCTGGCATTGCGACGATCGCGGTCGTTACGACAACAAGGGCTTTCGTCATCGAGGACATCAATTCACCGATTCTGCTGGAAGCTATCGTTTTATTACAAATCGACCTGCAATTTATACGGGTCGAACAGAACACATTCACGTTAAAGTGCAAGGCGAAAATACCCATCTTCTGACGACTCAAATATATTTTCCAGATCGAGAACAAGACAATTCCCATGACTGGATTTTTAAAGAAGAACTCCTGATGGTGCTGCAACGTACTGCTGACGGATGGCACGGTCGTTTTGACTTTGTCTTGCAAGTAAAAAACTGATCACTCAAAATACGTTACTGCCATCAGGTGAGCATTTTGGAGCGTAAAAATCTTTCCGTCTCGCTGCGCGCATCAAGGATTAATGATATTCGAATAGCGGACCCATACAACGCTTCAGTGAAAATCGCGAATTCCTATTTCGGATGGGCCAAAACACATCTGCACCAAAAAAAGCAACACGTTTGTTTCCATCAACAAAAGGATGATTAATGATGACGGATTCAATCAATGCGGCACTCATTTGTGCTGAGTCGTTATAGTATCCAGTTTGAGGTCTATACAGAACGCTGAGCAGTAATCCGTAGTCCCTGATTTCTTCCTGACCACCAATTTTCTTTGTCACCAAGTCGTGTATTGCAAGCATATCTTGCAAAGTCAAGACTAAGCGATAATGCGCTTGGATGCGAAGAAATCGAGCTTTGATATCTATACCCATTGAAACGATATTGAACCGAACTTGAGCGGAGCGATGTACTCAAGTGCAAGGTAGATGTGCAGAAAAACCACTACCGTCATACTTTCGTTCGACCCTTGCTTGCACCTCCTATAGTTGAAATCTGAAATGGATCAATCGGTGAATTGCGGCTAGGAATTTGCTCCTTCTCCCACCCCTCGAATCTCAAGTCTGCCAAACCCAACTCGATCGAGAATACTTTGATCCAAATTGATCTGTTCAATGCGATGGAGTTTAACTTGTTCAGATTTAAAGTTAGAAGTATCCGTACGTACGGCAATGACCAACCTTTACAATTTAGCTTTATGATAATCATGCCTGCAATATTAGCGTGTGTGAAGCTGTATATCACCGAGCGCTACAACAAAATAATTTCCAAATTTACATCCAGTGCTACAATATGAATCACATCTTGACGGGGTGCTCATATTAGAGCTGAGAAGTGGTTCACCACCGACCCGTTGAACCTGATCCAGGTAGTTCTGGCGTAGGGATTCAGGATGCCTTCAGTCAAATACCTGCCGGTCATCCTCTCCCTCACCTGAACGTGTTTGTTAATCGCACGCGAGTGAATATCGATGACCGTAATTGAAGAAATCAGAGGGGATTTGGAATCAATCAAATCCTTTGTCGAAGTCCTCCAAAACCAACCCAAAGTCCACTGTATTGTCAATGATGTCGCAATGGCGATGACAGCCAATGCTCTCCTCGCGGTTGGTGCACAGCCCTCAATGACAAACGATTTGTTTGAAATCAACGCCTTCACCGAATCTGCCGACGCGCTGAGCATCAATCTTGGCATGCTCACCAACGATAAACGACGCGCGATTCGGGCGGCAACTCAGTGTGCATCGAACAACAAAATTCCATGGGTATTGGACGTAACCCTGGTTGAACGCTCAAATGTGCGGTTGGCATTTTGCGAAGAACTGCTCGAACAAAAACCGACCGTCATTCGCGGAAACTGTGCTGAGGTCACAGCGCTTTGCCAGCGTCAAAATAAATCAAAGTCTGAATTGTGCCAAGCAAATGACACAGTACTAGTTACAACAGGTGAAGTCGATTGGGTCGATTCAATGAGCAAAAGCTGCGAATTCAAAAAACTCGGGCACGAATGGATGAGCCAGGTTGCTGGTATTGGCTGCACTCTATCCGCATTAATCGCAGCAATGTTGACTGCTTACGACGACCCGTTCAGCGCATCGCTGAAAACTCTGTTTCTCTATGGAATCAATGGTGAGCGTGCCGCTAAAGAATCTCAAGGTCCCGGCACGTTCATAAATCACTTTATTGACTGCCTAAGTATCAGTTGATCTGTCGATGCTGACTCAACCACAAACACAGTTAACAGAATCGCTGTCGAACAGCTTTGATCCGTCTCTGTACTTGGTCATTAACCCCGAGCAGTGTCGCTATATCAAACCCGTCGATCTGGCGGTCCAGGCAGTGGATGGTGGTGTTTCCACAGTTCAGATCAGAAGCAAATCCATGAGTGATCTGGAGTATCAAACCATTGCCAAAGACATCTGCAGTGCGCTTTATCCTAAACAGGTGCCGGTCTTTATCAATGATCGTGTTGGACTGGTCGCTCCGAGCAATGCTCAAGGCGTTCACATCGGCCAAGATGATGGGTCGGTTTCAGCAACTAGACAAACCCTCGGACCGCATATTCACATTGGCTTAACTGTGCGGTCCATCGAGGAAGCCGAAAAAGCACCATTAGACTACTTGAGCTACGTGAGTATCGGTGGTGTTTTTGCGACTCATAGCAAACTTAATCCAGACCCACCCATCGGTCTTCAAAATCTCGCAGCTATTGTTGATCTTTTACGCTCTCGTGGTGCAAATTGCCCGATCATTGCAATCAGTGGCATTCATCTTAACAACCTTGATTCGGTCTTGGAGACTGGCGTCGACGGGGTGGCAGTAGTTTCAGCGATTTGCGAATCCCAAGAGCCTGAGACTGTCGCTCAACAATTCAGAAAAATCATCGACCAATTCAAACCGGGAGGCCATTAACTCTATGAACAGCACTTCGATAGCATTGACAATCGCCGGTTCCGATAGTAGTGGCGGTGCAGGAATTCAAGCTGATTTGAAGACTTTTTCAGCCCTGGGTGTTTACGGTGCCAGTGTAATCACCGCGCTGACTGCACAAAATACTCAAGGGGTTGATGCAATTTTTGAAGTTCAACCGCAGTTCATTGTTCAACAAATTCATTCTGTCGCCACCGACCTCGATGTTGATGCAGTCAAGATCGGAATGTTACATCGCTCGGAAGTTATCGAAGCCGTCGCCCAGTCGCTCAACGAACACCAAATTGGCCACATCGTGCTCGACCCCGTTATGGTGGCCAAAAGCGGTGACCCGCTACTGCGCGATGAAGCCATCGATGCCCTAAAGACTGTCTTGATTCCCATGGCCTCAATCATTACACCCAATGTACCGGAAGCAGCCAAACTTTTGCGGCGCAAACCTGATTTTGTTGAATCGAATATACAACAAAGTGCAGAGCGGCTGCTATCACTGGGGTGCGGGTCTGTCCTCCTCAAAGGCGGACATTGTCATCGTGCATCAGACAGTGTCGACATATTCCACGACGGAAACAATGCCACCATACTCACGAATCCTCGATTCGCAACCAACAATACTCATGGGACAGGTTGTACCTTGTCTTCAGCAGTTTGTGCTTACCTGGCAAAAAAGAACGGACTGCATTTGGCGGTTTCACTTGCCAAACGATATATCAGCGGCGCGATCAAATGTGCTGATGAATTAACAATTGGTGTCGGTCACGGTCCGGTTCACCATTTTCACAAATTATGGGAAAAGGAGAGTGTCAAATGAAAAGACGCAATTTTTTAAAAACTGCGGGAGCAGGTGTTTCATCACTCGCAATTGCACCCACTCTCGCCTCTGACGTGCTGGAGCTTCGGATGACCATGTCATGGATCAAAAACAGCCCCGGAACTGGTGCAACTGCTGCACGACTGGCTCGTAGAATTGAACTGCTCAGCGGTGGCAAAATCAAGATTCGAATCTTCGGCGCCAATGAACTCGTATCACCTTTTGAAGTGTTGGACGCCGTTGGCAGCGGGGCTGCTGACCTTGGTCACTCGGCGGCGTTTTTCTGGCAGGGAAAAATGCGCGCCAGTGCTTTTTTTACGGCCGTACCATTCGGCCTGACTCCACAAGAGCACATGGTGTGGATTTATCATAGCGGTGGCCAAGCCCTTTGGGACGAACTTTATCGGCCATTTGGCGTCAAACCGTTTTTGGCATCAAACACCAGTATCGGCATGGGTGGATGGTTCAGAAAACAGATCAATTCCCTCGAAGACCTACAAGGTCTTAAGTATCGCATGCCAGGTCTCGGTGGTGAAGTGTTTCGTCGCTTGGGTGCGGTTGCCGTAAACATTCCTCCACCCGAAATTGCAACTTCCCTGCACTCTGGTGTGGTGGACGCTGCTGAGTGGTTAGGGCCCTGGTCAGACCTTGCAATGGGATTTTACAAGACCACACCGTATTACTACGGACCTGGATTTCACGAACCCAATGGTGCGGCTGAATTTCTGGTCAACCGTAAGACCTGGGAAAGTCTATCGAGCGATCTCCAGCAAGTCATCGAAACAGCTTGCATCGCTGAACATGCATACTCGCTGACAGAAATCGACCAGGCAAATCCAAACGCGCTGGCTGAACTTGTCGGCAAACATGGTGTGAAAATTCGACAATTTCCCGATGATGTGCTCGCTGCCGCCAAAGATGCAACCGACACCGTTCTCGATGAAGTCGCGCAGGTTGATGAAATAACCGCAAAAGTTGTTGCTTCTTTTCGACAAACCAAACAGACCCAAATTGAGTGGTCAAGAATCTCCAGTCTACCATTTTTGAAGGCTCGTGCCGCTTAGGCATTGATCAATGACTTCGGTTGCAATTGAGCTTTCGTTGAGCTACGAAAATGAATGTATATTCGATAACTTTTCGTTGCGGCTGCAATCAGGAAAACTGGTTTGTCTACTCGGAAAAAGTGGTTCTGGAAAATCAACACTTTTGCACTTTATCGCCGGATTACTGCCTGCCGATATCGCGAGCGGTACTGTAGCTGCAGATAATGGTCGCTCGCTCGATGGGCACGTTGCCTGGATGTCGCAACAAGACTTGCTCTTGCCATGGCTCAAGATCATCGACAACATCACCCTTGGTCCAATGCTGCGCGGCAATCGAACCGAACAGCATCGTATCAAAGCTCGAAAACTGCTAAAAGATGTCGAACTTGAGCATGTGGAAAATCATTATCCACACGAACTTTCAGGTGGAATGCGACAGCGTGTAGCACTTGCACGTACGCTGGCGGAGTCGCGTCCGATTAATCTGCTTGATGAACCTTTTTCTGGTCTCGACGCCAGTACCCGGTACCAACTGCAGGAACTGGCATGCCGGCTGTTGGCTGATCGTACCACCTTGCTTGTGACCCACGATCCCCTTGAAGCCCTACGTATGGCCGATGAAATTTACGTGTTGGACGGTCGACCTGCGCGGGTTGCAAACCCGGTGACACCACCGGGAAATCCACCTCGACAACTCGCCGACAGTCGAATCGGTGAGTCGTATACGCATTTGATGCATCAATTGAGTCATCCCGAGGCAAAGTACCATGGTGCGTAAATTCGCAGTCATTGTCACCGCCATGATCGTGATTTGGCAATTGATCGTCTGGCTAACAAAGGCTCCGCCCTTTATTTTGCCGCCACCTTATGATGTCGTTCATGCACTTGTCCTGAATTTTGATCATTTATTGTTTCACGCCAGTGTAACCATCGTGGAAATTTTGCTTGGCTTGATACTCGGTTGCCTGATTGGTATGGCGAGTGCCTGGACGATGCTTCGCTTTCGCAATGTGCGAAGTTGGTTTTTGCCGGTACTTGTTGCCAGCCAGGCGCTTCCGGTTTTTGCAATTGCTCCTGTATTGATGCTGTGGCTAGGCTTTGGTATGGGATCGAAGATTGCCATGGCAACCTTGATCATCTATTTCCCAGTGACTGCAACTCTTTATGACGGACTGCGAAACACCGACTCTGGCTGGATCAATCTGGCGAAAATTATGGGCGCATCCAATCACAGCGCAATTAAATATATTCGCTTGCCCGCGGCATTGCCCTCGCTGGGGTCAGGCCTTCGAATCGCAGCAGCCATCGCACCGATCGGTGCAGTTGTGGGCGAATGGGTTGGATCCAGCTATGGCCTTGGTTTTCTCATGCTGCACGCAAATGCAAGAGCGCAGATCGATTTGATGTTTGCTGCTTTGTTTGTGCTGGCAGTATTTGCGGTTTTACTTTATTTTGGAATTGATCATCTAGTTAAACGGACTGTTTTTTGGCGGTCTGAAACAAACTTGGAGGCACCTTAACAATGAAAAAATTATTGTCCAGTTTCACTGCATTGGCTTTAATCGTATCAGTAAACACCGGCTTCGCTGCCGAGAAGTTTACCGTCCTACTTGACTGGTACGTTAATCCGGATCACGGTCCTCTCTATGTCGCACAAGCACGAGGGTATTTCGAAAAAGCCGGTTTGGATGTCGAACTGATTGCCCCGGCAAATCCGAACGACCCACCGAAACTCGTGGCCGCTAAAAAAGCGGATGTCGCGATATCCTACCAACCGCAACTTCATCTGCAAATCGACCAAGGGTTGCCTCTGGTGAGAATTGGCACTCTGGTTGCCACGCCGCTTAACTGTATCGTTGTTCTGGATGATTCCGATATCAAACAAATCAGGGATTTGAAAGGTCGAAAAATCGGCTACTCAGTCGCTGGTTTTGAGGATGTGCTGTTAGCTTCGGTTCTCGAAGCCAACGGACTTTCGATAGAAGATGTCAGTCTTGTCAATGTCAATTTTTCTTTGTCACCAGCACTGATGTCCAAACAGGTCGACGCCGTGATTGGCGCGTATCGAAATTTTGAAATTAACCAGTTGGATATTCATGGTGTTCCCGGGCGAGCGTTCTATCTTGAAGAAGAAGGCATTCCGGCTTACGACGAACTCATCATTGCTACTCATGTGGACAATGTTTCTGATGCCCGCATGAGACGCTTCATTGATGCCTTAGAAAGAGGTGTCCAGTTCATGATCAATCACCAGGAACAGGCATGGGAAGACTTCATCGCCCATGACCGTCAACTGGATAACGAATTAAACCGGCGTGCCTGGCGAGACACGCTTCCCCGTTTTGCACTACGTCCCGGTGCCTTGGACCAGTCACGTTACCGGAAATTTGCGGAATTTTTGATGGAGCGGGATATGATCAAAAGTATTCCCCCACTCAGTGAATACGCTGTAGAACTCGAATGAACGAGATCACTCCAGCGCGATTGTATCTTCGATAGTGTGCTCAACATTAAGCTCACCTATCGTTAACTGTACCTTGGCATTCAAAGTCTCAGAACCGGATAGCTGGCCTGAATCAATCGCATTTCGAACCGCCAGTTCAATTTGCCGTTGTGACTGGATACCGACTTTCTTTAGAAATTTGCGGATTTGCAAATTGAAAATATCTTCATTCATGCTGAATGCTCGTATTGATTGGACTGTGTTTGCAATTTTATGCGACTTTCGTCGATCGCAAGTGTTGCTCTTTTTGCAAAGACCAAAACCGTATAGGGTCAAAATTCAACAATGACATGCTTTCGATCTCATCTGAGTCAGATTCGGGCGAGAAACTGTCTTCAACTTTGTGTCGTTCCGACGTCGCCGGAACGACAAAATAATTTGATGTCCGGCACTACCACGTGCAAAGGTGCACCCTCGTATTTTGTCTCACCTGTCGTTCACGCTCGCTGTTAATACAATTCCCTTGATCACCAATTCGGTGGAAATGCTGAACCAGTCCAAAATAAAATCATTACAATCAAGAATCCAAAGTATTCACCGACCCAATGGGAAAGGTGAATCGATACACCGTATCCTTATTGTTCAATCATGAACTTTTCACCGAATAATCCAAACGACTGCTTCGACCCTCGAATCGGCCTGGTTCCAATCGCTCAGGCAGAACAGCGCGTTTTGGACCAGGTTCAACCACTGACCGACACCGAGACGGTTTCGCTGACTGAGGCTTTGGGACGCGTTCTTGCCTTTGAAGTCCAATCTCCTATCGATGTACCGCCTCATCCCAATTCCGCGATGGATGGTTTTGCTGTATCGGGCAAAGCACTACCCACGGCGGGAACCCGGGTATTTGACATCGTTGGTGAGTCTCTAGCGGGCAAACCCTGGCACGGTAAGTGTCAAGCCCATCAAACTGTTCGTGTAACGACCGGTGCAATGATGCCCGGAGGAACAGATTCGGTCATCATTCAGGAACAGGTTCAGGTTGTTGGCAATGATGCGACGATTGGACCTGGACACAAACCGTGCAGTAATGTAAGACTTGCAGGCGAAGATCTCGCACGCAACGCCATTGCAGTTGAAGCTGGATTGAGACTTGGGCCAGCGGAACTCGGTGTATTGGCATCAACAGGAGTTTCCCAAGTGGAAGTCGTGAAAAAACCGGTGGCCGCAGTCTTTTCTACCGGGGATGAATTGATGAACGCAGGTGAATCGCTGACACCTGGTGCAATCTACGATAGCAACCGATATGTACTGTTGGGATTATTGCAAAATTCAGGCGTTGAAGTATTGAACCTCGGTGTGATCGCAGATGATCAGGAACAAACGCTCTCAGCACTATCTAAAGCCAGTCGCAAGGCCAATCTCATCGTGACTTCAGGCGGTGTTTCAACTGGAAGTGCCGATTTCGTCATCAAGGCATTGGAGCAGCTTGGACAGGTCGATCTTTGGCGAATTGCCATTCGACCTGGCAGACCATTTGCATTTGGCAGAATCAATGACGCACTGTTCTTTGGCCTGCCAGGCAACCCAGTCGCAGTCATGGTTACTTACTACCGTTTGCTTCAACCAGCTCTGCGTAAACTGATGGGTGAACGGAATTTGTACCCCGCCCCAGTCGTTAAAGCTCGCGCCACAACGTCTTTTCGCAAAAAACCCAATCGCACCGAAGTCTATCGCGCAATTCTAAGTCGCGATGCCAATGGTGAACCAGTCGTGTCGAGCACCGGGCTTCAGGGTTCAGGCCTTCTCAGCAGTATGTCGGCTGCCAACTGTTTCGTTTTGTTGGACGACAATGCGACGACAGTCAATCCCGGCGATTCAGTCGATGTTCAGCCCTTTTACGGACTAAACTGAGTACCGTATCACACTTCGAATACCGACGCGCCTTTGGTTGATCGAGACTCCAGGTCGGTATGGGCCTGGACCGCATCGGCCAAGGCAAATCGTTGATTCACTGGTATGGTCACGGCTCCCGAAGCCATCATTGAAAACAGCTCGTCAGACATCTCGACCAAATCATCACGTTGGGCGGTATAGGTCATCAAGGTGGGACGAGTCAGAAAAAGCGACCCTTTTGTGCTTAGCACCACCGGGTTAAAACTTTCGATTGCTCCCGATGATTGACCAAAACTAACCAAAAGACCCTTCGGGCTCAAACAATCAAGTGAGCCTTCAAACGTACTCAGTCCAACGGAATCGTATACTACCGGTACACCTTTACCATCGGTAATCTCCCTGACTCGTTTCGTAAAATTCTCCTGCGTGTAAATGATCGGGTAATCACAACCATGTGCCTTTGCAATTTCAGCTTTTTCTTCACTGCCTACTGTACCGATCACCGTCGCACCAAGGTGCCTGGCCCACTGACAGGCAATTGAGCCAACGCCACCCGCGGCGGCATGAAACAAAATGGTATCACCAGAGCTAACGTTGTACACCTGACGCAGCAAATACTGAACAGTCATACCCTTAAGCATCATCGCTGCTGCAGTTATGTCGTCAATCGGATCTGGAATTTTCACCAGTCGATCAGCAGGCATTAAGCGCTGCTCTGCGTAGGCTCCTAGCGGTGGAGAAGCGTAAGCCACCCGGTCACCAATTTTGAGATCCGAAACTTCGGGTCCAATCTGTTCAACAATTCCGGCGCCTTCAAGGCCTGGGACAAACGGAAATCCGGGTGCTGGATAAACACCCTTACGAAAGTAAACGTCAATGAAATTGAGGCCAACAGCTCTATGGCGAATCAAAGTTTCTCCGACACCGGGGCTGCCTGGGTCTACATCTTCCCACTTCATGACTGCTGGACCACCAACCTCGTAAACTCGCATTGCCTTTGGCATCGTCTTCTCCCTCTATGTTGCAAGTGATTTGTGTTGAACTAATAGCGCCATTGAAATGCCCTTGCTAATGCGTTGCCATGCGCGATTTAAGTTCTGTCTGAATTCTTTCATATGCAGCACGAAATTGCTTGGTCCGTTCTGTGGCGATGTCGATCATTTCATCGGGCAGTCCTTTGGAAACCAGCTTGTCCGGATGATACTGGCTCATTTTACGGCGATAAGCCCGTTTAACTTCATCACGGCTGGCACCTTCCTTTAGTCCCAATAGCTTGTAATCTTCTGACAGCGAAACGCCTCGAGCCTCGCGAACTGAACTGCTGTGTTGACTGCTCAGACTCTGAAGAATTGAGTTGAACTCAGATCGATTAAAGCCGAGAATCTCTGCGATAAATTCCAATGCATCGATTTCGATCGCATCCAATGAACCATCTGACATTGCACCGGATATCTGGATTTCCAAAAACACCATTTTTACGTTCCGGCGATTGCCACATTCCTTGGCGAATTGTTGCAAGACAGGTCCGACCTGAAAATCGTCTTCTTTTCCCGCCCGAAACAGCTCAACAGCAAGATTACGCTGATCCTGGTCCAATGACATATGACGCATAATGTTTTCGGCATACTGGATTTCCCTTGGGGAAACGTAGCCATCCAATTTTGCAATATAGCCAAGTACAGAAAATGTTGCTGCGTAAAATGTCGTTTGACGTCGGTCGTTCGAGCTAAATTCACCGTCAAAGTTTTGCTTCACACCCTTGTCGAAGAAACCGCCGGCAACATATCCCAATACAGCCCCAATCGGCCCGCCAACGACCGCTCCGAGTGTTCCTCCAACAACGCGTCCCCACCAAGGCATAGCCTAGTACCTCGAATCGCAATGTTTATTGGTAAGACAAGCTTCCATCACTTGATCTGAAATCAACATAGTTTGAATTGTGAAATTATTGGTGAGCCAGTCGAACAAGCTTTACGCAATCGCTGATTGGAAAACTTCAGCGCGAAAAACCGTTCTCTCCACTCTACTATTATGCCCTGAATTCACTGCAATCTGATCAGGCGGTTTTGCGAAGCGTAAAATAAGCCTGGCCAGCAATGGCAGACAGTACGATGAATCCTCCAAGAACAGTTAGTATCCCAGGCACTTCTCGAATGACCAGCCACACCCACAGCGGTCCGAGAACGATTTCAGTCAGTGACAGCAAAGTAATTTCAGCAGCGGGTAAATATCGAGCGCCATGGGTAAAAATGATTAGACCCAAACCAACCTGAAATACACCCATCAGCGCGCAAAACATATAGTCCCAAGCTGTGATATGGAAAGTCGATGGGGTTACGGCGATAATGGTCCCTGCTATAACCGCTGCACAAAATCCAGCCCAAAATACGGCCGGCACCAGGTCGCTCGATCTGCCTTTTCGCAACAATACTGCAAAAACTCCAAACCCGATCGCAGCCAAGATTCCCATAATCGATCCCAGCAAAGTACCAAGCTGATAGCCTTCCACAACCATCACAAGTACTCCAAAAATTGCCAATGCGATAAACCACAAGAGTGAACCAGTAACCCTTTCGCTTAGCAGCCACCAGCCAAATAAGGCGGCAAAAAATGGTGATGTTGACAGCAGGAACAATGCGTTCGCGACAGTCGTATGGGTCAGTGCATGAATCCACGCACAAAATGCCAATCCAAGACCAAGGCCAGCGAAAAAACCAATCCACCCACACTCGCGAAACACTGCAATGATTCGACCTCGGTGAAAAACAAGGAAGTAAAAACTTAGGAAGGCAACAAGTGAAATTGATCGAAAAAATAATATTTGCCATTCATTGGCAGTTTCGATCATCCGTACCGCCAATCCTGCGAAACTCCAGAAAACTCCCGCCGTTAGAACAAGGGATACTCCTTTTGCGCGATCGCTTAATTCTCCAAACGGAGCAATTGGCTGTTTCAATTGAGTGCTCGAGGCAAGATTTGAAATAAGACACAATGTGTGAAACTCGGCGAAATTTTAATAAAATTTTTGCAAGGCAACTTCCATTTTCTTGTTCACCAAGGCAACAATTTCTTACATTTATTCGTTTGTATCCGATTCGATTTCAATTACACTTTGTAGTACCAACATCAAACCCAGACTGGTCAGTCGGTACACAGGACATAAAGCCATGAAAAAGATAAACAAAAATGACAATGAGTGGCAGGCGCTCCTCGAACCTGCGCAGTATCGTGTGCTACGTCGGGAAGGCACGGAACAACCATTTAGCAGCGAACTGAACCGTGAATACAGAAACGGTATTTACCGATGCAGGGGCTGCGACCTGCCTTTGTTTGAATCAGAAAACAAATTTGACAGCGGTACAGGCTGGCCCAGCTTTCACACGGCGATTGAAGGCAATCTGGAAACCAGGACCGATTTCAAGTTAATTTTGCCGCGCACTGAATATCACTGTGCGAGGTGTGGCGGGCATCAGGGGCATGTTTTTAATGACGGCCCGCAGCCAACGGGAAAACGCTACTGCAACAACGGCATTGCACTCGTATTTGTTCCCAACAAAGAAAACGAAGATGCTAACGGTTAACTGTCTCCAAGTTTGACGACTCAATATCTGAGCGTCTCAAATCCATCAAGCGCCGGATCACGCTACCCTTGCAAAAGATAAAATCGCAATTGTTGCATTCCCCTTGGGCGATGCGATTCCTTCCCGTTTCGATATTACTGCTATTGGGACTGCTTTGGGGTGGTGTGCCCAGTATTTCCAAGTATGTATTGGCTCAGACAAACATTCACCCTTTGAGCTATTCGTCCTGGGTCCTCGCAATTGCGGCATCGATCTTGATCGTAACCAATTTCATCAACGGGCGAAAATTACCACCCAGGCACTATGGCTTTTACATCATCTGTGGGCTCACCAGTTCTGCCATACCCACGACAGTGATGTACTTCGCGGTGATCTGGATACCCGCTGGACTGATGGCACTGCTTTTGACAGTGGCGCCTATATTCACCTACCTTTTTGGCATGGCGGTCAAAGTCGAAAAGTATCACTCGCTCAAGTCTATGGGATTGTTATGCGCATTTATCGGAATCATTCTGATTCTAATGCCAGGCACCGTCGAAAAAATGAATGCACCCGTCTGGGCCATACTGCTTGGCCTTTTGACACCAGCGTTTTATGCAATCAACATGGTTTACGCCGCCTTACGGCGTCCCCCAAATTTGCATGTGATGGATATGTCTGTCGGAATGCTGATTACCGCCTCAGTCGTCGTTTTTATCGCGACTATTTCGTTTGAATCGATTTATCCGCTGTGGGATGCTGATCCATTAATTGCATTCTTAGTCTTTTACCAAGGGGCATTGACTGCAACGGCATTTTGTTTCTTTTACTTTCTCATTAAACTCGCCGGGCCGTTGTTCTCCAGCCAGTGTACCTATACCGTCACGATTTTTGGAATTTTAATTGGCGCTTACGTCCATGACGAAGTACTGCCCCTGTTGGTTTGGGTTGCGACATTAGTGATGTTCATCGGGATTGGATTTATACAAAGAGCGAGGCGACTGACCCTCGAAGACTAAAGTGATGAGCTGCGCATAATCTCAGATCACTGAACGTGCTCGTTGGCAATCAAGGTGCCGACGCCTTTGTCAGTAAATATTTCCAGAAGTGCTGAGTGAGGGATGCGCCCATCGACGATTTGCACGGTATTCACGCCACCGAGCAGTGCGTGTTGAGCGCATCGCACTTTCGGTAGCATGCCATCCGAAATTATCTTGTTTCGTGAAAGTGACTCAAGTTCATCTGTAGTCAGCGTTGAAATCAGATCGCCGTTTTGATCAAGAATGCCTGGCATATTCGTCAGAATGACGAGTTTTTCAGCCTTGACGGATTCCGCCACGGCACCCGCGACTGTATCGGCGTTAATATTATAGCTGTGCCCTTCTTTGTCGACACCGATTGGCGCAATGACGGGTATGGGGCTCTCAGTCTCTTGCAGACGAAGTTTATCGTTGTCGACATGTTCAACTTCCCCGACGTATCCAAAATCCACGGGCTCCAATGAGTCAGGATCAATCACCGTCAGGCTAAGTTTTCTGGCACGAATCAGGCCGCCTTTCAAACGTGCGCCTAATGCAAGAGCTGGCCAGCCTTGTGCAGTGATCATCTGCACCAAGTCGCAGTTGATCTCATTGATGACAACGTCTTCGACGATATCCATGGTTTGTCGATCTGTGATTCGTAGACCTTGGACAAATCTTGACTGTAATCCGGCTCGCTCGATGGCCTTACTGATCTGGGGACCACCGCCGTGAACTACGACAGGATTCAGTCCAACGCTTTTCATCAAGACTATGTCGTGACAGAAAGCCTCCTGCAGATCTTTGCTTGCCATGGCATTGCCACCATACTTGACAACGATCGTCTTCCCATAGAACTGGTGAATATATGGCAGCCCTTCGAGCAGTACATTCGCTGATTTTTTGGATTTGAGCTTAGGTTCCAAAGTCATTCTCCCAAGGCAACGGAAACAATAGATGATGTCGAGTTAATATGAATGTAGCCAGCGTTTTACAGCAGACAAAAAGTTTAAGCGCAGGTGATTGTACAAAAAGGAATGATGAGGGATTGAACCCTCTGTAATTTAGCGTGGCAAAATAGGGAATATTCCCTGTACAGGTTTTTAGAGCAGGGTTAGTAATTGTATCTATTGATTTTGCTATCATTGTATGCTATCAATATGTTATTCTATAGATCAATCTGAAATTCATAGTCAAACCGAACAAGGAGTATTCCAATGAGTTCTGCCATAATTGTTCGAAACATCAATCCGAGCGATAAATTATGGATCAAGCAGGAAGCAGCACGTAGAAGCCTCTCAATGGAAGAGTTTGTTCGCCGTTTGATCCACGATTCGCGTAAGCGTTCGGAGGGACATACAAAGCCGTCAGAAGCCTTCCAACGATATTTCGGACAGGAACACGGAGTTGAATTGCCACTTTCTGGACGCTATGGCTATAAACCTGTTGCGCTTTCCGACAAGGGTGGAACATGACAGCACCTACGTCCTGGCTTCTCGACACAAATATTCTCTCCGAAATGATGCGCCCGAACCCGGAACCTCGCGTTGCCAATTTTCTTGATGAAATTACTCCTCAAGGGATTGGTCTTGCCGTAATAACTGTCTGGGAAATCCTCAATGGCATCGGCCAATTAGATTCTGGAAAGCGCCGTAACGATATTGCTGAACGCTTTCAGAGAATGGTCGATGATATCTTTGAAGATCGGATTTTCGACTGGACTGTTGCCGATGCTGAAAACTGCGCCCGCATCATGGAGGATAAACGTCGACGGGGTGAACCGCTCGATAGCCATCTTCCGGACGCAATGCTCGCTGGAACAGCCATTCGATGTGGTTGCGTGATCGTTACACGCAACGAAAGCGAGTTTGTAAATACCGGTGTTAAGGTAGTCAATCCTTGGACTTAGAAAGAAGATCTTTGAGTCCAATTTCGGAAACGCGACACTAGGACAAGTCGCAAAGTCGATACTAGTCTAGTCGTCCCTGAATAATCAATTATTCAGCAATATTATTCCCGGCAATACAAGCGGATGCGCCGGCAGATTCGCAAGTTGCACACTGATCTTGGACGGGTGGTGCGCGACATTGAGCGCAAGATTGCCACCGATGAGCACGTGCAGGGGGTCTTTGCTGATGAACTGGGTCCGGCCAGATGTTTGCTGAGCCAGGAAAAAACCAGTTCCAACAAGCGGTACAGTCTGCATGCGCCGGAGGTGGAGTGCATCAGCAAAGGCAATATGCACAAGCAATACGAGTTCGGGGTCAAGGTCAGCATTGCGGTGACCAACCGCCGCAACTTCGTGGTCGGTGGCCGGGCAATCCGGATGACGGTCATACCTTGAAAAGAGCCTTGGATCAGGTGCGTGCGCTAAGTGGACAATGCATCGAGGAGGTGTATGTGGATCGCGGCGATCGCGGCCATGATGAGGTGGACAGTGCAGTGTACATCTCGGGACAAAAGCGCGGGGTTACGGATCGCATCCGCAGATGTATGAAACGGCGCCAGGCGATTGAGCCGAGCATTGGTCATATGAAACATGATGGCTGGCTGGGAAGCAACTATCTCAAGGGCACTGAAGGCGACAGCATGAATGTGCTGCTCAGCTGTGCCCGAATTCTTTGTCGCTCAGTTTTTCGCTGGATGATTCACCCAAAACGGGGGTATTGGGTGCACAATACCGTTTTGGTGCGTTGACCGCTGCGTAAGGCCGTCTGAGCTTCCGACAACTTGACATTCATCAGTTCGAAAATCGACAGAATATTGATTTATTCAGAGGCGACTAACGTAAAAAAAAGCGGTCGGTAACTGGACCGACCGCAAGGGGATATTATTGACTCACAAATTTAAAGTGATCGATTCGTTCCTAGTGAACAGTAACTTCAATTTTCTTGGGATGAAGCTGCTCTTTTTTAGGAACAACGATACTTAGAACACCATCCTTGTAGTTCGCTTCTATTTTATCGCCATCCATCGTGTCATTGAGTTGAAACGATCGTTGAAAAGTTCCTTGATACCGTTCCTGACGAATGATTCGACCGTCGGATTCTTCCGTATTCTCCTTTTCGGAGTGAACTGAAAAACTCAACACGTTGTCATTGACAGAAACTTGCAGGTTTTCTTTGGCAATTCCAGGCAAATCAGCAATGACTTGATATCCAGTTTCAGTTTCCTTGATGTCAACGGCCGGAACCTTTGTCGCAGCACTCATGGTTGAACCACGAATGACACCTGGGAAAAAATCGCTCCACTCTGACACCACGGCAGGAAGCAGGCTATCGCTGAAATTCCTCATGGGACTTCTTCGAATAATTGAGTTCATAATGTCATCTACCTCGTTTAAATTAGTTATTTGAAACAATAGATTGAGTACTCTTCTGCTCACAATATGACGGTTGTTTTTGTTTTTTCAAGTGCTGTGCAAAGAAAAATATTTTCCTGAAAGAACAACAGGAAATTGACCGAATAATTTGGTTGATGGCTTAGGCGCGCTGACCCGGCAACGACAGAAAAAGCCTATTCATTTAGCGAATCATCCTGCTTTTTGTAAAGCAGATTACACATGCCCAATGCAATGACTGCACCGATGAATTGGGCGACGATGAACATGGGGGCGTGACCGGGAAATATTCCAGAAAATGTATCAGTCAAACTGCGCGCAATCGTTACGGCTGGATTGGCAAATGAAGTCGAAGCGGTAAACCAGTAAGCTGCAGTAATGTATAGACCAACAGCCATTGGAACTGCAGATGGTCTGGCACGCAGTGTCGCAAGAATCGTCAGCATTAACCCGAATGTTGCGACTCCTTCTGAAAACCACTGCGCTTCACCCGTACGAATCTTTTGAGAAAGCTGAAAAATCGGCTCTTCAAACATGAAGTGCGCTGCCAGCATGCCAACAATGCCACCGATGATCTGAACAACGATGTATGCACCACACTGTGGCCAGGTGATATCTCGTTTAAGCGCGAACACCAAGGAAACAGCGGGGTTGAAATGGGCACCAGACAAAGGACCAAGCATGGTAATCAGTACGATCAGAATCGCACCCGTCGCAATCGTGTTGCCCAGCAGTGCGATGGCAACATTGCCACCGGCGAGAGTTTCGGCCATTATTCCTGAGCCAATGACCGTGGCTAACAAAAATGCCGTACCAATCCACTCGGCAAGTAAAGCTGAACCCAATGATTTTTGCATCGAAAAAACAGACTCAAAGTTTGGCGGTCAAAGCGCTTCTAGCGCTTCGCGTTGGGTTTTTCCGTACTCTTCCAGATCGTGGCGATGGGTTAAAAAAACTTCCCATTTTTCTTCAGCCATACCCTTGACCCAAGCTTTATCCATTTTTGCATGGCAGCAGTTGAGCTGTTCCATTTCAAGAAAGGGTCGCCCAGACTGTTGCACCCTGTCTGCAAGCTGGTCGAGCTCTTCGGAGCTATCCGCCTGAATCCCAATATGGTCCACACCTTCAGAGCCCTCGCTTTGCTCAATGACAAAATTAACCGACGGGTCGGCAACATCCCATTTTGCATATCCATCTCTTTGAATGGTTGGCTGTTGCTCAAACAGACCAGAATAAAACGCCAACGAGGTTTCAAAATCTTTAACTGTAAGTGAAATGTGAAATTTCATGCGATGCCTCTGTTTAGGTTGCACGTAGATATCGCGAAGCGCGAGTCGAACGTTAATTCTGAACTCAACGAACGCATTGCTAAATAGACTTCAGTTTGGTTGAATCCGATTGCCCTGTATCACAGAAGCAAACAGACGGATATGATACGGTCAAAGTTGGGAAATGCAAGGCGAACTACACTTCGTAGTGACAAATGCTACCGAATGTTTCTCAGTGGTGAATACGCAGTGACGCCTAATTTTGACTCGCACAAACGAAATCTCCTCAAGAACGACCCAATTGAGCCGAAAATGCTACATTCATTGAATAAACCTGCTTGAAATTGGCTCAGTTAAATCGCACCAGACTCAACCATCTTCCCAATCACAGGATGTAGCGTGAAAGTTCCTCATCTTCGACGAGCCCTTTCAGTTCCTGATTGACAAAATCTCCGTCGACAACAACTGATTCTCCTCCTCGATCAGCCGCCTCAAACGAAATTTTTTCAAGCAGTCGTTCCATGACCGTATGTAAGCGACGAGCACCGATGTTTTCGGTCGATTCGTTCACCCGCCAGGAATATTCAGCGATGGTATCTACTCCAGTTTGCTCGAATTCCAGGTACAGACCTTCAGTCTTCATCAATTCTGTGTACTGCTGCGTGAGGGAACTGTCGGTTTCGGTCAAAATTCGCACAAAGTCGTCTGTCGTCAATGCATCCAGTTCTACCCGAATTGGAAGCCTGCCCTGTAGTTCAGGAATCAGGTCAGATGGCTTAGCCACCTGGAATGCTCCTGATGCGATAAACAGGATGTGGTCGGATTTAACCATGCCGTGGCGTGTCGATACCGTCGAACCTTCAATGAGTGGTAACAAATCGCGCTGTACGCCCTCACGCGAAACATCAGGTCCCTGGCTGTGCGTTCGACCCACAATTTTGTCAATTTCATCAAGAAACACAATTCCGTTTTCCTCGACGCTGCGTATCGCGTCGACTTTGATATCCTCGTCATTGATCAGTCGGTCTGCTTCTTCGTCAGTCAGCAACTTCATTGCCTGTTTGACCGTCACCTTTCGCGATCGACTTTTCTGCGTTCCCATGTTCTGCATCATACTCTGCAATTGATTGGTCATCTCTTCGAGCCCAGGGGGACCAAATATTTCGACTCCGACAGAGGTATTGAGATCAATGTCGATTTCTTGTTTGTCGAGCGTACCTTCACGCAGCATCTGTCGACACTTCTTACGACCCGGTCCGTCCTGTTTACCATTCGCGGCTTCATCTTCTGAATTCGCCCGCGGTGGTGGTATCAATGCATCGAGCACTCTTTCTTCTGCGGCGGCTTCGGCCTGCACCTTAACCCGTTCGACGCGGTCTTCTCTGACCAGCTTGACAGCCATGTCCAGTAAATCGCGAACGATTGAATCGACTTCGCGACCAACATAACCGACTTCGGTAAATTTAGATGCCTCAACTTTGATAAATGGTGCGTTGGCCAGCTTGGCCAGACGTCGAGCAATTTCCGTCTTACCAACGCCTGTTGGGCCAATCATTAGAATGTTCTTCGGTGTGATTTCGGCTCTGAGCTCTTCACTCGGTACGTTCATGCGACGCCAACGATTTCGCAAAGCGTTTGCAACTGCGCGCTTGGCCTGAACCTGACCAATAATATGCTTGTCAAGTTCCTGAACAATTTCCCTGGGGGTCATGGTCATCTCTGACACTAGAATCTACTCCTGTAATTCTTCGATAATAAGGTTCTGATTGGTATAAACACAAATCTCGCCGGCAATTGTAAGGCTTTTTTCGACGATTTCACGGGCGCTGAGTTCAGTTGATGTCAAAAGTGCCAAGGCCGATGCTTTGGCATAATTGCCCCCCGAACCGATCGCCATCAACCCAATTTCCGGTTCGATAACGTCGCCTGTACCTGAAATGATGAGTGAGGTTTCTCGATTACAAACGACCAACAAAGCCTCCAATCGACGCAAAAATCGATCAGTACGCCAGTCCTTAGCCAATTCGATCGCTGCGCGCAGCAAATTGCCCGATCGTTCCTGAAGCTTTCCTTCGAATCGTTCAAAAAGCGTGAATGCATCCGCAGTACTCCCCGCAAACCCAGCGAGAACCTGATCGTTATAAAGTCTGCGCACTTTCTTGGCATTCGCCTTGATGACAGTGTCGCCCATTGACACCTGTCCATCGCCTCCCAATACAACATTGTTGCCGCGTCGTACCGAAAGAATCGTGGTACTGCGAATTCTGGGTCGTTTGTTTCCAGAAATATTGGATTGAGCCGAATTCAACTACTTGACTACCGTCAGGTGTGGCTTTCCTTTCGTCGGAGCCACCTGTTGGGGCTCATCGATTTGAGTGTCTTGTTCTTCGCTCTCAGAATTTGATTCTGCCTGGGACAAGGCCTGCAAATGAATCCCCTCTTGTGTCTCGCGAGTGAAAATAGCGATGACTGCGTCAAAAGGTATGGCAACGTCAAATGACTGACCTGAAAACCGAGTTCGAAATACAACTTGACCTTCCTGATAGTCAAACCCGTCGACCGCTCGCTCATGAACATTCAATACGACTTCCCCGTCCCGGACCTGAATTTGCTCGTAGGGAATTGCCACGTCTTCGCGGTCCGCATTAATCAGCAACTGTGGCGTAAAGCCAGAGTCCATCGCCCAATACCGAATTGCATCGAGCAAGTATGGTAATTTTGAAACCACGCTAAAACTAGTTCGGTTGCAGTTCCCGCTCAAATGGACTGAGGCTCTTGCTAAACGATACTCGCTTGAACAGTCGGTGAGCGTAGGTATTCAGCACGCGAGCCTGATTTGGCAATTCTATGCCATAGTGAGGCAATCGCCATAGCAGTGGTGCAATAAAGCAGTCAACCAGAGTGAACTCATCGTGCAGCCAAAAGTGCTGTGAACTGAAGTATTGTGCCATCACGCAAAGGTCTCGAAGAATCGCATCCCGCAGAGGTTTTGGCGGCTTTTGCTTTTTTTCCTCGTACTGACGCAGTTTTCCCAGCCAATCCCGCTGTGCACGATAAATCATCATTCGTACCTTACTTCGATTGGACGGGTCTGGTGGCATCAGCGGTGGATGCGGCAAACGGTCGTCCAGGTACTCGGCAATAATATGCGAGCCGTACAGGACCAATTCGCGATCAATCAGCGTGGGACTTTCCCCATAAGGATTGTTCTCGGTGATCCAGTTGGGATTCTTGGAAATATCAACATATTCGACATCGCACTCGACCTCCTTCTCATGTAATACCATGCGGCACGCATGTCCCTCTATGCATGAGACAGTCGAATAAAGAGTCATCCCTGCCCGGCGAGTCTGAAAGGCATCATTCATATGACGGAACCCTCGTCAAGTACGGGTTTCTGATTGTTCTGAATTCAGAATGTAGGGGCTTAGGGCTGCTTTTCAAGCGTCAGTGCACGTCTTTCCAATATTCTTTCTTGAGAAAATAAGCACAAATGGTGAATATTCCCATGAAAATCAATACCCATATTCCGATGTTGTATCGTACCAGTTTGGCTGGCTCTGCCACATAGACGAGAAAATTGGTTAAATCGCGCACGGTATCGTCATACTCTTCTCGGGTGGTACTTTCCTGAACACTATAAAGTACATGTGGCATTGCAACATCTGCAAACAGGTCATTATCCCAACCGGTGTTGGATTGCTCATCGACGCGAAAACTGCGCAAGAACGTATAAATCCACTCCGGACTTCGAGACCGGGCAGTAAGGCTTAAATCCGGCGGTGCAGTGCCAAACCAACGTTTGGCATCTTCTTCGGACATATTGACATCCATCACATCGCTTGGCTTTTGCGACGGCTGGAGAAAATTGCTGCGTAAAACATCTTCACTAATTCCCAGGTCCGTTGCCATGCGATTGTATCGCATGTATTTGATACCATGACACGACTGGCAATAGTTCGCGAAAGTCGCAGCGCCTTTTTGCAACGACTCTGTGTCTCTTAAGTCAATGTGAACCGAATCCAAATTCTCGTCACCACCACCGGCAGCGAATCCGTTTGCGGTCACGGCCATAAACAAAACGGCAAAAACTATTCTCATCATCATTTCATCGTCACCCGATCAGGCACCGGCTTCACGGGATCGAGCCGCGAATAGATTGGCATTAACAAGAAAAAGGCGAAGTAAAGGAAGTAGCAAATCTGTGCCCATCTCACATTAGTAAACAGGAATAGATCAATAGCCTGAGGATTTTTCGTTCCCAGATACCCCAACAACACAAACGAAATCACAAAGACCGCCAGCGCAGATTTGAACATCCAACCTCGATAGCGAATGGATTTGACCGGTGAACGATCAAGCCACGGCAGCAGAAACAAAAGGAAGATTGCGAGCCCCATTGATATCACACCCCATAACTTGGCTTCAATACCGAATAACGGATAAGTCACCGCTCGCAAAATCGAATAGTAAGGTGTCAGATACCAAAGTGGAATAATGTCCGGTGGGGTCTGCAGCGAATTCGCCGGTTCAAAATTAGCTCGTTCCAGGAACCAGCCCCAAAGTTCCGGAACCATAAATGTGATCCCAAAAAATATGAACAAAAAGACACCCACACCAAAGAGATCTTTGACGGTGTAGTAAGGATGGAAGGGAATTCCGTCTTTCGGATTACCAGACTCGTCCTTATTCTTTTTGATTTCTACGCCATCTGGGTTGTTCGAGCCGGTTTTATGCAATGCAACCATATGGACGAATATGAGTCCACAAAGCATCAATGGAACCAAAATGACATGAAACGCAAAAAAGCGTGTCAATGTTGCATCAGAAACAACGAAATCACCACGAAGCCATTCAGACAGACCTTCACCGATAAACGGTACAGCGCCGAACAGCGAGATGATCACCTGCGCTCCCCAGTACGACATGTTTCCCCAAGGCAACAAGTATCCGAAAAAGGCTTCTGCCATCAGCGTGAGGTAGATGACCATGCCAATGATCCAAATCAACTCGCGCGGTCCTTTATATGAACCGTAGAGCATGCTTCGAAACATGTGTAAGTAAATCACAACAAAAAACATGGATGCGCCGGTTGAGTGAAGATAGCGCATTAACCAGCCCCAGGACACATCTCGCATAATATGCTCGACCGAGTCGAATGCAAGGTCGGCATCCGGTTTGTAGTGCATGGTCAGAAATATTCCTGTGACGATTTGCATCACAAATACCAACAACGCGAGTGATCCGAAAAAGTACCAAATATTGAAATTTTTCGGCGCGTAATACTTCGAAAGGTGCTCTTCCCAGACCGAAACAATGGGGTAGCGGTCGTCAAACCATTTGAGAATTCTGTTCATTACGCCAAATCTTCTGGATCAGTATCAACACCAATTTCAACCCGGTTGTCGGACAAAAATCGATGTGGTGGAACTTCTAAATTTGTTGGTGCTGGCACACCTTTGTAAACCCGACCCGCAAGGTCGAACGTCGAGCCATGGCAAGGACAGAAAAAACCACCTTTCCACTCCGAATCCAATTCGCCAGGCTTAAGTTTTTCCAGTGGTGAGCAGCCAAGATGAGTACAAAGCCCGACCAGAACCAATACTTCCGGGTTGATCGATCGCGTCTCATTTTGTGCATACGACGGTTGCTGTTCCTTTTCGGAATTTGGATCGGCCAACTCATCGGTCAGCGAGTTTAGCGATTCGAGCATTTCCGACGTACGCCGGACAATCCATACCGGCTTGCCGCGCCATTCAAATTTGAGCAGCTTGCCTGGTTCCAGACCGCTAATATCCACTTGAACCGGTGCGCCTGCCGCACGGGCCTTGGCACTGGGTGTCATGCTGGCTACAAATGGTACTGCAGCCAATGCTGCTCCGGCAGCACCGACCCCCGTAGTAACACCGGTCAGAAATTTTCGTCGCGTTTTGTCGACAGTCTCGTCAGCCATCGTCTTCCCTCTAGCTGTCGTAAATTAAAAACAAACCCTAAGCCATGTATGTCATTTTTGGAGGGTATCGTGTTGGCCGCAACGCAGGTATGAGGCAACATGGCGAGAAATTATAACAAAACGAAATCGATAGGAAACTTTGAGCGCGGCAAATTCGCCGAGGAACTGTCCCGTTGTATTTCAGTCGGACGGAAATCTCTCGTAACACCTTGCGAGTTCGGTTGACACGCCCTGAACGATCTTTTGTTCCGGAAAAGAACTGTTCGCATATGCTTTGCCGGCCTGCGGGTCCAAGACGCAGTGTTCCATGACCTGAATCATCGCCGACACGCAATCGATGACCGGTATATCAACTGCAAGATCATCAGCCAAGCCGGCAAAGGCGGTTGCCAGCAGTATCACCGAATCACACCCGGTCTGTTGAACGACATCAGTGATCATCTCTTCCACATGTGATTTGAGCCTTTCTGAATCTTTCAAGATTTCGGTCGCAAGGGCTGGCAAACATTTGACCGCAGCAAGATTACTGCAGTCGGTATATTGTTTCATCAGTTTGAGATAAAGCGGCTCGGTGCGCTTTGCAAAGGACACCACGGTGAACCGACCACCAAGATCTGTCGCTTGTCGAACGGATGCTTCGGCAAGTCCTACAACGGGGATGTTCAACAGTTCCCTGACCGCCTCCAGGCCGCAATCGAATGATACCGCCAGACCGACTGCATCATAATCGTGTGCGTGTTTCGCTGCAAGCTCTAGTGCACTGTATGCGCCAATGGCCAGATCAGCTTCACTATTGATGATTGGTGCGCCGAAAGTACCTGTCACGGCATCGATTTCAGTCGCCTGCGAAGCTGCCGCGCGTGCTGCGCATAATGCGCGTTCGGTAACGAATTCACTGGTGTTTGGATTGATTAGCAGAAAATTCATTTTCTTCGATCAAAGTATCATAGGCAAAATAAATCGACTTATCGGAAATATTTGAATTGACGAACGGTGCAAATAATATAGACGAGGCTCATCGCGGTTGGGACTCAACTTTCTCTAATTTCAAGGAGACATCCAAATCGGTGATTCTTCAGCAACTGCGAGATCGCTACCCTCATTCATCGCAATCCGAAGTTAATTCTTGGCGAAACACGGTACCCGCACTACAGCAGGAAATTGGTGAGGTGATTGAAGTTGACTTTGGCTACTCTCAGTTCACCGCGGTGTTAGAGTATGAATTACCCATGGAGTCGCGCCGTGCCGACGCCGTTTTGCTACTGCATGATAATATTGTCATTATTGAACTTAAGGGCAAATTTCAATCGACGGATGCTGATGTAGATCAAGCTCACGCCTATGCACGAGATCTTCGCTGCTATCATCGCAACTGTCATGACCGTGAAGTAACTCCAATCCTCGTTCCGCAGCTGCTTCGAAACCAAGTATCGAAAGAACGCAACGTCGTCATTTGCAGTCCAGATCGACTGGATGAACTGATCGCACAATTTAGCACCCGGAAACAGTGTAAACCCGTAGATGCCAGAGAATTCCTCAAGGCGCAAGCGTACAAACCCTTACCATCTTTGGTCAGAGCAGCTCGTGAACTGTTCAACAAGAAAAAACCACCACAACTATGGCGATCCGTTGCCGATACCGATCGCGCTGTTCGGACAGTAAGAGAAATCGTTGCGGAGGCCTATTCAGAAAAGAAGCGCAAACTCGTGCTGTTGATGGGTGTACCGGGTGCCGGAAAAACACTGGTCGGTTTGAGAATTGTTCACGAAGCCGACATTGACAAACTGGCGGCACATGATGATGGACCATCAGCCATTTTTCTTTCAGGCAATGGCCCCTTGGTGGAAGTGCTCCAGTACATCCTGAAAACCGAACAAGGAACCGGTAGCACCTTTGTTCGCCCAATTAAGAACTACATCAAAAGATATTTGAAAAGTAAGAAACTTGTCCCTAAAGAACACGTGGTTATCTTCGATGAAGCACAAAGAGCGCATGATACGGACCGTGTCGCCGAAGTTCATAAACTTGATTCGTCACAAGCACGCAGCGAACCGGAGTACTTCATTGAATTTGCCGAACGGATGCCTGACTGGTCGGTGGTCGTCGGATTAGTTGGACATGGGCAGGAAATCCATATTGGTGAAGAAAGCGGACTGAAGCTATGGGCTGATGCTATTGACAACAGTCCCAACAGGAATAATTGGGAGGTGCACGGCCCGCTAGAAACTGCTACTGTATTTGAGAATCTAAGTTATCAGGTTAACTCTGAACTCAGTCTGGATGAGAATATTCGATCGCATTTTGCATCGCGGCTACACGAGTTTGTATCCCGGTTGATTGAATTTCGGCCCAACCCCGCGTCGCTGTATGAACTATCACTTGAACTGACAAAACAAGGACATGATCTGAGAATTGTGCGCGATCTTGATACAGCAAAAAGATACCTGACAGACAGGTATGCAAACAATAAAGATGCCAGATTCGGTATCGTCGCATCGAGTCGTGATAAAGATTTAGTGGGATTTGGAATTCCAAACGGCTTCCAAGATACAAAGCAAATCAAAGTAGGACCCTGGTACAACGACGATGAACACTCGTCAAGTTTTTCCTGTCGACACTTGGAAACTTGTATTACAGAATTCGCTGCACAGGGATTGGAACTTGATGCCGTGTTATTGGCGTGGGGGACCGATTTCCAAATAAAGGATGGCGAATGGTCGAATGCGAAAGCAAAAAGATACAGATCACCTTCACAAGTTAAAGATCCATTTCAGATTCGAGCCAATGCATATCGGGTGCTGCTGACCCGAGGTCGAGATGCTCACGTGGTGTTCGTGCCAAATCTCAACGAACTAGACGAAACCTGGGATCTTTTGTGTCGCAGCGGATTTCGTGAATTGTCGGACTAATTTAGCATGCCTGGCTTTCGAACCATCAACATAATCGTATTTCTAGCGTGTCTCGGGCTCATCGCGACAGCATACTATATGGAATACGTCATGTATCTCGATCCATGTCCTTTGTGTATGGTTCAAAGGATCGCAGTCATACTGGTTGGACTTTCGTGTTTGGCAGCCTTTTTGCACAATCCAAAACGACGTGGTCGAACGGTTTATTCCATTGTTCAGTTGACATTTTGTGTTGGTGGCGCTGCAGCCTCTGGCAGACATGTCTGGTTACAGCATGCCCCGTCTGACAAAATTCCGGAGTGCTTTCCCGGAATTGAAACAATATTTGCCCGCAATCCATTTTTTGATGCCTTGGCTATCGTTTTTGGCGGAACCGGTGAATGCGCTGAAATCGCTTGGACTTTTGTCGGTCTGAGTATCCCGGCCTGGACCTTGATTGCGTTTGTGTGCTTTGCTTTTATCGCAACTTTTCAATTTCTAAGACAGCTGAAAACGAATTGACAGTTCAACCGGCCTTGATGGACAACGCCGTCGCTGTCAAATCACCCGAAGCTCAAACGTCTGGAAAAATGAATCTTGCATTTCCATCCACATTGTCCAAGTTCGTTGCTTTTCGAGACGAAACAAACTGACGTCTACGAGGTCGAAGTTTCCGATTCTGGCCATAATTCTTCAAGCTTCGTTTCACGCGACATAAACCATTTGAATCTTTTCTGATTGTTGGTCTGCCTTCTCTCGTGTGTTATCGCTTCGGAGAAACTTCGCCAAACAGCATGACAATCACACGATACTTGATGATGTGAATAGTTAGCCTTGTCCAGGTTTTCAAACTGATCCGTTAATTGCTTGCTGTTCAATCGCTGCGCCACTTCGGCCAGATTTCTTGGGGGCCGATTTTCCCAGTGGAGGGCGGCCCATTGCAATAATGCAACGTTCACAGCAGCTGCATCGGAACTGGCGCAGGCTTGCCTGATCTTACGAATCGCTTTTTGCTCGGACTCGATCTGACGGGTGTGAGGATTTGCACCGTCAGCATTCGAACGTTGCTTGGAACGTCGGCTCAAATACCACGATGCCAAGGTCAAAAGCCAGATCGCCAATAACGTCAAACTGATCAGCTTCCACTGTCGATCTTCATTCGCAATGTCCTTCACTGGATTCAAATTTCCAAAATCCGCCGATTCAGATCCATTATCGGAGTGATCACTGGCCATCTGTTGATCCGCCCGCTGTCCAATTTGAACCGAAATTGCTGGTAACACTGCAACCTTTTCTCGATCTTCATTGACATCCCACCAGATGATTTCGAATTTTGGTACTTCAACGATGGAGTCATTTTGTGGAATGATTGCAAATTCATCGGTGCGACGCGCCAGACTCCAGTCAAACGTGGGTGTCGTTTTAAGATCTGCGTTGGTTCCGCCATATATTCTCGCAGTACTGTTTTGCTCAAAATCAACCATTGGCAATTGAACGGCTCGCAAGCCGACCGCATCAATACTGATTTCCCTGGATTCGGGTTTACCCGCTTCGAAATCTGGAGCCCGACCGTGCCAGGAATCCGAAAGCGTCAAATCCTGGGCAGGCAACCAGGTTGAACCCGAATATGAACGCGGGATCGCCCGTACATCAAGTTGCACTGGATTCGAACTGTAGCGCTCCCTGTAATGATTCTTGACGTTCGTTGCAGGATCGGTGCGTTCAACCACACAGTTAAACTGGATCGGCGCAATACTGAAAGATCCACTTTGCTCAGGAAAAATGGCGTATCGTCGTTCAATGACTCGGTACTCAATTCCGGCTCGCTTTGCGTTGTATCGCTTGTCTTGTGCCGGTCCTTTCACCGTCGCGAACGAAACTTGTGGCTCGGAAAGTGTTCCAGTGACGATGGGGATAGAATAAAAAAGACGGGAAGTAAAATTCACCTGGGCTTGTACATAAGGATTATTGGAAGACACTTCCACTTCGAGGAAGATTTGTGCGCCTTCTGTAGCAACATTTCCCTTAAACTCCTGGACTTCCAATTGAATCGGTTCAGTTTGTACACTACCCAGAGAAATTGACGGTATTTCAAGCACACCCAAGCGCCTTGGCTGAATTTCAATCACCCAACTTTGTACGACCTGAGGTTTGTTATTGACAATATTGATATTGGTTTGACTAGAGCGCGTCAATATCTCAAAGTCAACTCGCAGCGGTTCAAGATCAGGTGATAGACCATTCGTCGACTCACCTTCAACTTGCAAAACCAGGTTTACAGATTCGTCGCTATAAATTGGATTGCGATCAATCGTTGCTGATACTTCGATTGCAGTTGCTTTGACTGCTGGCAACAAAAGGCTGATCGCAAATGCCGTGGCAGAAAACAATTGAATGACGCGATGACTCATGCTTAATCTTTACCATG
The DNA here is from genome assembly GCA_963664525.1 of Arenicellales bacterium. Taxonomy (GTDB): domain Bacteria; phylum Pseudomonadota; class Gammaproteobacteria; order Arenicellales; family JAJDZL01; genus JAJDZL01. The sequence continues at coordinate 3,346,982 of OY761535.1, read as the reverse complement.
CAATCACGGGCCTTTGAACCTGACCTCGCGCTTGATACTCGTAGTAAAACCTTCGGCGCAACAACCCTGCTGGATCATCAGGAATCGCACGCAACCACTGCTCCATGAGTTGACTGTGTTCGTCCTTTGAATTTTCCTCTGCTTGAGCCAACTGTTCAGCCTGTTCACGTGCCTTTTCATTTTGTTCCTGTTCGTGGCCCTGAGCACGAGCGCTGCTCGGCGGATTTTCTTCGGGTTCGGCTTTGGTTTGATCCGTGTTCTCGCCACTTTCTTCCTGACCGTCGCGAGACTCGTTTTGCTGGCTGCGTTGACGTTGCTGTTGCTGTTGCAGAACTTTTTTTACCAAATCGAGGTTGAATTGAGCGTCTTCAAATTCAGGATCCATTTGAAGCGCTGATTCATAGTGCTCAATTGCAGATGCAAGTTCGCCGCCTCGGGCGAGTGCGTTGCCAAGATTAAATTTCGAAACTTTGTCTTCTCCCTGACTAAAATTTGCGCCAGCCTGTGTAAATTTATCTTGCCGATAAAGTCCAATGCCATTCCAGCTTGGGTGTTCAGTTAGCCTTGGATGGCTGAAACTTCCATGCTTTATTGCGGTTGCTGCCTGCTGATCTGAACGCAACCAAAGATCTTCCCACTCCAAGGCATGAGCCGGTTGCATGCCGAGCGGAAAAAACACCATGACGGACAATATCCAACCGCGCCTGAAAATCAACGCAAGCAAGGGGAGCAGGAACAGTAATAATATCGGGCCCCGATCATTCCAGCTTGCATTTGCGGATTCATCATTCGACAATTCTACCGAGTCACCGCCAAATTCAAATCCCTGCAACAAGTTTTCAGAAAATGGTCCGTCAACCAAAGCGAATCGTCCACCACCTGCTCTCGCCAAGTCGGACAAGGATTCATGGTCTACGGACGAAATGATGAAATTCCCTGTCGAGTCTTTCAGAAAATCCCCATCATCCATACGAATGGGTGCTCCGTCTGCAGTGCCTGCGGCAATGACAGACAGTCGATAACCGTTTTTTTTCAATTTCTCAGCGGCCGCGAACGCATCATCATCGATACCATCGGTGACAAGCACAACTGATCCTTTCTCGTATCCGGACTTTTCAAGCAAATCTAGAGCTCGAATGATCCCCTTGCTCGCCAGGCTGCCCTGTACCGGCATCATTTGAATTTGCAGGGAATGAAGCAAATGGACGACCGTTGCAATGTCATCAGAAATCGGTGCGACATCAAATGCGTCTCCTGCGAATGCAACCAATCCGATGGATTTGTCACGCTGGGCTTCAATGACTTCCAAAGCCTTGTAGCGAGCACGTTCGAGTCTCGATGGCTGAAGATCAATCGCATTCATCGAGCGTGATAAGTCAAAAACGACAACCATGGCATCAACACCTTGGTACAGCGAAGCCTTGCCTTTATCCCAAGCCGGGCCAGCGAGGGCAATGACTGCAATCATCCACGCCGCAACAACCGAGACCTGTACGATTCGTTCAGAAACGCGGTCGCTAAGCCGTGTCAATTGAACAAAGAGTTCTCGGTCACAAACACTCTTCCAACTGTCGCTATAACCACGAGTGACAACAACTGCCAAAACAAACCCCAAGGGAGCCAGAAGCAACCACCAAGGTCTTAGAAACACAAAATCAAATGGAATCTGCATTGTCTGTCCTTCGTGTGTAATGCCTCGTGCCGATCAGTCGAGCCATAGCAGGCTGAAAGAAGAGCAGTGCTGTTAACGCCATGGCAAAGGCTAATGGCCACGGATAAAGTTCTGTCACCAAGAGTCGCACATTTGAATCCACCACTATAGGTTCGAATTCATCGATCGCGGCATAGATTCCCTGCAATGCCCTGGCATTGGCCGCATAAAAATACACGCCCCCTGTTGTTTCGGCAATCTGCGGGAGCACGTTGGCGGGTCGCCGACTCGAAGAACGAGAGTTGGCAGCGCTGTGGTCAATTCCAATACCAATGACAAAAATACGAACGCCATTTTCGACAGCGAGTTGCATCCCGTCCAATGGATCAATGGTCCCGGCTGAATTGTCACCGTCAGTCAGCAGTATCAGAATCCGGTTTTCTGCCGATCGCTCGCGAAGTACTTTGACTGCAAGGCCGATCGTATCGCCAATGGCTGTTTGCTGTCCGGCAAAGCCAACTTTAGCATGACTTAGAAACTCCACAACCGTGTTGCGATCAAATGTCAATGGTGCATAAAGGTAAGGTTGGCTGCCAAATAAAATCAAGCCCACTCGGTCTCCTGCTCTTCGCTCAACGAACTGACTTGCAATTTTTTGTACGGCGTCGAACCTTGATTCATTACCAACAGAAAAGTCCTGCTGCTGCATGCTCCCCGAGATGTCAAGTGCGAGCAAAAGATCACGACCGGTAATTGGAATATCGACGGTTTCTTCAACCCAAATGGGACGTGCCGCGGCGAAAACAAACGCTAGCCAGAGCAAAACTGCAATGCTGATACTTGACCGTGAGGCTGCATTCACAGCAAATCCCGGATCACTGACTTCGGCAAAAAATGGTACCCTTAGAGACAGTGACTTCGCTTCGCGCTTTGGAATCAGTCTGCGCACGACGATTGGCAAGGGCAACACGAGCAATACCAGAAACCATTCAAACTGAATCATCGACGCGCCTTATCGATTCACGACTTTCGCCCAGTTTCGGCACACTTCGAACAATGGTTCGATACCATCGGCCGCCGGTACAGCCGAATAAGGCCAGGTTGTCAGCGCCCGGCCCGGACCCCGTGTAAACTGATCCGTGTTGCCACTTTGGTCTAGAAACTCCAGCCAGGCTTCGTCACTGAGACCGGCCACGCGGTCTCGAGAGAACTTAGTCATCGCAATTCGACGCATCAATATCGATAGCTCCACCACCGCTTGTTGAGGCGTAAGGTGTACCAATTTATCGATTTCGTCAATCGGGGATGTCGCTCGGTGATGTCGGTAGGCTACACGCATGAGGTGAATGATTCCGACTATTGCAGCGGCGGCAAATAGGGGAAGCAACCACCAACCAATCGCCGGTGGCCAAATTCCCGGATCAGCAGGCAAAATTACATCACGAAGTCTTGAGAGCGGATCGAGTTCCATCAATCAAAATTGGGTCGATGAGTCAGGTCCGGCTACCTTGAGCAGAAAAGGTTCGAATCGAAGAGCGGTTTACCCCGCCAGACCCAGAGCGGACAAATTGCGAGTGAAAAACCGCTCGTCGGTGAAATGCCCGATGCAGCGTTTTGATGACATCGTCTCCGCAGGTCAATTTCACACGAATTGTACCCAGTCGCTTATGCATCTCCTCTATCGTCTGGTTGCGTCGATCCAACAACTTTTGAAGTTTCTTTCGCCGACCCGGTGAAGTCAGATGCAAAGTGGCATACTGTAATCCGTCGGTGATTGGGAAGTGCCCGGCTGGTAGTGCCTGTTGCTCTATTGAGTCCTGGACCCAAACCAAGATCAGCGACTGACGATGGCTTAAATATTCCAATGCTTTGTTACAGCGTTGCGATTGATCCTGAAAGTCGCTCAGTACAACCGCCAAGTCACCGGTTCTAAGTTTCTTTACTACGAAAGAGAGCGCATCTGCCAGAGCAAACGTTGTTTGTTGTTCACCTGCTCGGTCATTACTGTTCAATTTTGCCAGCATGTCAAGTTGTTTGATCAATGCTTCGGAACTTGATGCCAGCTTGTTGTGTCGGACGCCATCATCACATACACCGATGACGCTGATCAAATCGCCTTGCGAATGCGCAGACCACGCAATTGCAGCAGCAGCCTCGGCAGCAACAACGGACTTGAACGCGACTTGGGTTCCGAATCGCATCGATGAAGTGAAATCGACGATTAAATACACAGCCTTTTGGCGATCTTCCTGGAAAATCTTGGTGTGCGCGGTTCCTGTGCGGGCGGTTACTCGCCAGTCGATCATCCGAACATCGTCTCCGGCCTCATACTTGCGGGACTTTTCATAATCCATACCTCGTCCCAGAATTTGGGATCGATAACCGCCAGTGCGATACACCGCAGGATTGTTCGGCAATATCAGCCCTTGGGTTCTACCCCGTAAGCGAACCAAGTCTTGAGTTGAAACTTGCGCGCCTCGCAACACTGTGAAAATCTCGCTGGTTTAGGGTACAGCCACAACTGAGATCAGTTTCTGGATGACGTCATCAACATCGACGCCTTCGGCATCTGCCTCATAGGTCAAAAGAATTCGATGACGCAGTGCGTCAAACGAGAGTTGCTGAATATCTGCAGGTGAAACATAGTCGCGCCCTTCGATCCAGGCGCGGGCCCGGGCACAAATGTCCAAGGCAATTGTTCCGCGCGGACTCGCTCCAACTGCAATCCAGCTTTCGAGTTGCTCAGAATAGCGTTTGGCATTGCGCGATGCATCAACGAGTTCGATGATGTATTGCTCCACCGCCGGTGACATGTGAATGGCAAGAATTTCCTGGCGAACTGCGGCAATTGCGTCATAGTTAATTTGTGGAGTCTGCGACTTGGATTCGGTGACTGTGTTATCCGCTTCAGCTCGCGCAATCTTGAGTATTTCGTGTTCCTGGGATTTATCTGGATAAGACACCCGAACATGCATCAAAAATCGGTCTCGTTGCGCTTCCGGCAGTGAATAAGTGCCTTCGTGCTCAATCGGATTTTGAGTTGCCATCACCATAAACAGATTTGGCAGGGTATACGTTTTGCTGCCCACGGTAATCTGGCGTTCTTCCATTGCTTCCAACAATGCGGACTGTACTTTCGCCGGTGCCCGGTTGATTTCATCAGCGAGTATGATCTCGTGAAACAGGGGACCGGGCCTGAATTCGAAATTACCATTTTCCGGACGATAAACCTCGGTACCGGTCAGGTCAGCCGGCAAAAGATCAGGGGTAAACTGGATGCGATGAAACTCACCGGCAACGAGATTTGCCAAAGCTTTGACAGAACGGGTCTTGGCAAGCCCCGGAAACCCCTCAAGTAACAAGTGCCCACCGCACAAAAGTGCGATGAACAGGCGATTAATCAATTCCGTCTGGCCAACGATTTCCTTTTCCAACCGCTCGGGAACTTTGCGGATATCTGCAATCGCTGACAGCGATGGTTTACTTTTCCAAATTACATCCTTGATACCGGTTTGCATACTAATACCAATGGGACGTGCAGATTATCATGAAAGATGTTGATTGAAAAATTCCAGTGTACGCGACCAGGCAAGCATGGTATCTTCAGCGTCATGTCGAGTGGTCGTTGGATTAGCAAATCCATGATCGGCTTCATACCAATGATTGGTGTAAGTTTTGCCGGCCGCCTCCATCGATTTTTCAAATATTGAAACCATGTCCTGATTGATGAATTGATCCTGAGTCGCAAAGTGCCCCATTACCGGGCCCTTTAATTTTGCAACTTCATCGGCTCCTTTTTCGCAACGGCCATAGTAGATCACTGTTGCATCGACTGGCGTTGCGATGGATGCGTTCAATGACCAGCCGCCTCCAAAACACCAGCCAACCGTGCCGACTTTACCATTTGACTTGGGATGTTCGCGCAGCCAGTTGACCCATGTAACCAGCGCTTCTGTCGCGGCATCAGGCTGAACGCTCTGCATCAAATTCCTGGCATTTTCCGGTGTTTCGGCAACTTGCTTTTGGTAAAGATCCACTGCGAGCGAAAGGAACCCGGCTTCAGCAAACTTGGGAACCACACTGCGGATCTGATCATTAAGTCCCCACCATTCGTGGATCAGTAAAACTGCGCCTGCAGGTTCTGATTCAGGCTCCATGAAAAAACCAGTCAACGGCTCATCGAATGCCCAAGAATCTACTGATACGTTGTCCTCATTCGCTAGACTGACGGAAACCTTGCCAACTGTGGCAACAGCCAAAGGAACACCGCCGATTACTTTGAGTGCACTTCGTCGATTTGTCATTTTGTACTCCCGACTGCATAAGCTGCAGTCAGTGAAATTATGCTAATGCAGTGAGTCGAATAGAACATAGCCTTGCTGGAGTGGCTGGAAAGTCAATTTTTTTAGCCCGCCGACAACACTCTTTGCGGCTAACAATTGCAAAACGTCTATAGGCTCACCAAAGTAAAATACGATTTTACTACTGAACTCTTCCAATATCTGCTTCACATTTACTCATATGGAACGCTTAAACGGGCGCAAAAAGGATGAATTGCGTGTTGCGCGCATCACCCGAAACTTTACGAAAAACGCACTCGGCTCGGTCTTGATGGAAACGGGAAATACGGTGGTACTGTGTACCGCGAGTGTGGAAGAAAGAGTGCCATTTCATCTGCGCGGTAAAAACCAGGGATGGATAACCGGCGAATATAGTATGTTGCCTGGCTCTACTGTTTCGCGAAGCCCGCGTGAAGCGGCGCGCGGCCGCCAAGGAGGCCGTACGATGGAAATACAACGCCTGATCGGTCGAAGTCTTCGTTCCTGTATAGCGCTAGACCAGCTTGGAGAACGCACTATCACGATTGACTGTGACGTATTACAAGCCGATGGTGGTACACGCTGCGCTTCCATTACCGGGGGCTATGTCGCATTGGTAGACGCCATCAACAAATTAGTTGATCGAAGAAAAGTGGTCAAAAGCCCGATCTTGAATCAGGTCGCCGCCGTATCAGTTGGCATGGTCAACGATCATATCTGCCTTGACATCGATTACAGTGAAGATCAATTCGCGCAAACCGACATGAATTTTGTCATGAATGACAATGGTGATATTGTCGAGGTACAAGGGACAGCAGAAGCAAAAGTGTTTACGCTCGATGAGTTAAACGAGATGGCAAAACTCGCACAAGCAGGTGTACTCAAACTAGTTGATCTGCAAAAACAGGCGCTTTCACAGTGAGGAAAACAATCGTTCTTGCAAGCGATAACCCGGGTAAGATTGATGAAATCAACCGGATGCTGGCAAACTCGTCGATACAGATTGTTCCTCAGTCGGATTTCGGAATCGGGTCCGCAGTTGAAGACAAACCAACTTTTGTCGAAAATGCCTTGATCAAGGCCCGACACGCCTCAACCCATTGTAATTTGCCAGCCATTGCCGACGACTCCGGACTCGAGGTGGATGCGCTTGGCGGTGAACCGGGGGTCATATCGTCGCGTTATTCGGGGCCCGACGCGAATGACGAAAAAAACATTCGAAAGCTTTTGAATAAGCTCGACGGCATTGAAGGTCGAAATCGAAGTTGCCGCTTTCGATGCACGATGGTCTACCTGCGACATGCACACGATCCAGCTCCAGTTATCGCACAAGGTACATTGGATGGAATCATTCATCACTCGACGCAGGGCAATTACGGGTTTGGCTATGACCCGATCGTCTGGCTGGAAGAGCGCCAGTGTACTTTAGCAGAGCTTACGCCAGAGGAAAAGAACGAAATCAGCCATCGAGGAATCGCATTGCGTAAGCTGGTAGAACAATTAATGTACTTAGTGGAGACAGATGTCACATAAACTCGTACTACTGCGTCATGGACAAAGTGAATGGAACCTGCAGAATCGTTTCACTGGCTGGGTCGATGTTGATTTATCCCCGCGAGGAATTGAAGAAGCAAAAACCGCTGCAAAGGCATTGGATCAAGGCGGTTATCAGTTCGATATTGCCTTGACCTCACTGCTCAAGCGGTCCATACATACATTGTGGATCGTCATGCAGGGTCTGGATCAGGAATGGCTGCCAGTACAAAAAGACTGGCGTTTGAACGAACGGCACTATGGCGCACTACAAGGACTGAACAAGAGTGAAATGACGCAGCTTCACGGTGCCGAGCAGGTGCATCGCTGGCGGCGCGGCTATTCTGTTCGGCCTCCTGAAATGGAAGCTGATGAAGTTCAGTCGCTTCGCGAAGACCTGAAATACAAAGCACTTGAGAGCCTACCGGCAACCGAGTCTCTCGAAGACACGTTCGAGAGAGTGGTCCGTTATTGGGAAACGACGGTACGCCCTTTGATCTTGAGCGGAAACCGAATCCTGATCGTTGCGCACGGTAATAGTTTGCGTGCCCTTGTGAAATATTTGGACGATGTTTCCAACACCGATATTACATCGTTGAATATACCAACCGGAATCCCGCTCGTCTATCAGCTAAACGATGAATTAAATCCTGTTGAACACTACTACCTGGCGAGTCAGGATGCCCTGGAAAAAGCTGTTTCTGAAGTCAAACACCAGAGTTCTGCAAATTCTTAAGGGTTTATGCCTGTCTTGAGAACTTTAATGTTTACGGGCACTCTCTTACCAATTTGGGTGAGCAGCTGGTATTCGCGAAACTTAGCGACCATATTCGCTTGCATAAAACCCGATTGAAGTTTACCACCTGCTTTGTTTTGAAGATTTTCGACGTTGATGAACAATCCTGACGTTGTTGTCATTGGAGCTGGCGCCGCGGGGATTTCGGCTGCGCAAACTCTGCTTGAACTTGGCCTGAACGTTCTGGTTGTCGAGGCTGAAAACCATATTGGTGGACGCTGCTGGACGGATATGGAAACCTTCGGTGTTCCGTATGATGTCGGTGCACACTGGCTACACTTTGGAGACAACAACTTTTATGTCCCCTACGGACAAAAGATGGGGTTTGATATCTATCCCGATTCCCGCAATGTTCATTTATTCGAGAACAGTCGTGAAATTGATTGTGGATTTTCTTCGATTAGCAACAGTCGATCTTTGTACGAAGCGGCTATCGGGGATGCTGCCAGTCAAGGATTGGATACATCAATTGCCGAGGCAACCGAACACATAAGCGATCCGAATAAGAAAACGATTGAGTTTATTCTAGGCCCTTGGGTGATGGGCAAGGAAGCCTCAGAAATTTCCGTCATCGATCATGAAACAGGCGCTGACGGAGCAGACTGGTTTTGCCGTGAAGGGTTCGGTACGCTAGTCGCACACTATGGGTCGACGCTACCGATTTCGCTTGACACAAACGTGACTGCGATTGATTGGTCTGGAACCAGCGTGAAAATCGAAACGAACCGAGGCATTGTTCGGACTCGAGTCGTGATTTTGACAGTGTCGACAGGTGTTTTAGCCAAAGAAAATATTCGATTTCAGCCTCAATTATCGACTGAAAAACAAGAGTCGTTCCACGGAATTTCGATGGGTTGTTATGAACATGTTGTGTTGCAGTTTTCCGATGGAGATTTCTTTGAGGAATTCGACAGTTACATCGTTCGTAAGGCGAATGAACAAGATGATGGTATTGGCGCACTGATCAATATTCGAGGGTCTGGGCTTACATTCTGTGATATTGGCGGTAATCGAGGTCGGGACTTAATTGACCAGGGAGAGGCCGCTTGTATTGATTATGCGATCAATGAACTGACTCGTATTTTGGGTAGTGAAGTTAAAAAGGGCTTTGTCAAGGGAGCTTCATCCTCGTGGCTGACTCATCCGCGTACCGAAGGTTCTTATGCTGGTGCGAATCCCGGTGCTGCTCATCTTCGAAGCGTGCTAAGAAATTCTGTTGGGGAACGGATCTTCTTCGCTGGCGAAGCATGTCACCCTTCCTTGTGGGCAACGGTTGCCGGTGCTCACACATCAGGGCATCAGGTTGCTATCGAAGCAGAAAAAATTATGACGAAACGGATTTGAGAACATTGGCCCAGGAGGCGCAGAGGTTGAACGATTTTGCGACCAGGCTGTAGAGGGTTTCGTCGATGCAACTGCATCGGGACTTGGACATTACTCAAAAGAGCGCCTGGTACCTGCTGCACAAGATTCGTTTTGCACTGAGTGGAAGTTCCTTTTCGATGTCCGGCACGGTGGAAGTTGACGAGATCGACATCAGGGGTTTGGAGCGCAACAAACATGAATCCGGCAAACTGACAGCCGGACGCGGCAACGTCGGCAAAACTGCGGTGGTTGGCATCAAGGAACGCTAATCGAAGCAACTGAGCGCGGCAGTGATTGATGCAAGGTGTCCGCTAAACTACACTTTCCAATTTTGGTTAAATCCGTCAGGCAGCAACGAGAGCAGTTAACCAAGTCCTCTCACAAATATGCGGTTCAGCGTCCCCACGTTTTGATCGGACAATAAATCTTCAATTGTCAATACGATCCCGAATTTGATCAATTTGGTCAGATAAGTTGTCGATTCGGTCTTCAAATCTCTTTATGTATGCGTAACCGCCAACTACTATAAGTGCTGGTAATGCAACGGCAATTACAGCGATAAAATAAATACAATTTGTAGAAAGAGTTCGAAAACCATTTCAAACGTTGAACTTGGTGAGCAATTATTGATTTCAAGATTTTCTTGTAGGGTTTCCCCTATCAGCCTGTTCACTTTCCCATTGTAGTGCTGCATCTCGAGTAGTCGCGACACCTACTTTTTTTATGTGACCATTCGCCCCAAACTTTAGTTTATGTTCTTTCTCACGCCTTTCGAGATCATTTGTAATTCCGGTATGTAAAATTTTGTTGCCGATTTTGAAATGATACTTATAAGTGTCTCTAGCCATTTGATAAAACTCTCAAATATGTCTTACACAAAAAATACTTATCAGATTTACTGGTACTTGATGAAGTTTATTTGCAACTAACTCTGGAACTGCAGAGGTATATCCACCTACTCACCAATCAAAAGACTGTACAACTGTTTAACCGATTATTTTCTACGATCTTTGTGATTGTAAAATCCCTCGATAACGAGCTTTTCTGGATTCTTGATCCCCTTTTGTTTCTAATATCCTTGTTCTTATTAAATCCCAATTCTATAAACAATCGAAACTTGCCAGTTTCAGAAATGTTTTGCAATTGCAAATCGTTCGAATCTAACTACTCAATGGTTCATTGATTGACACACTGATCAAAGCAAGCCCGCACACCTTCCCTTGCATGCGGATACACAAGCTCAATTGAAAAGGTTTCAAGCAATCGCGTGTTGGCTATTTTGCGAGACTCTCGAAGATACGATCGCATCGCCGGACTGACTGCATTTTCTATTTCACCGTCATTCCTTTCAACCACACTGGGCACGCCACAAATCTCCGCGACCAAGTTGAAATATTCCCTGTATCGCAACGGGTGGCCGTCAGACACATTGAATACGCCTGTTCCTGATTTAAACAATCCAGCAACACAGGCAGTAACTAGGTCATCGACATGAATGCGATTCGAAAAACCATCGGGCAGATTCTTTGGTATTGAAAAACCTCTTCGCACCCGTTCGAGTGGTATTCGGTCCGGTCCGTAAATTCCAGCGACTCGAAAAATCGCCAGACTTACGCCCTTGTCCTTTGCCCACTCACTACAATAATTTTCGACTTGGACTCGTCGCTTGGCTCGCTCAGTTTGCGGGTTTAAAACCCGGTCTTCACTCACCCAATCACCGCGACAATCGCCATAAACACCGGTCGTACTGATCAACAAGAATCGAACTGGAGCTCGAATCAATACTTCATCCACAAACTTGCGTAAACGCGCTTTAGGATCACCATCGGTAGCAGGGGGAACAAGATAGCAGATGAGCGATTGTTCCGCATCAATTCGAACCGATTCGGCTGAATCAAGATCGAGTTTTACAGTCTCATAACTGTGAGCACTCTTAAGGTTTGACCTTGACAATGCGATCAATCGGTTTGTCTTACCTGCTAGCGCTTTCAGCAGCCTTTGGCCGGTATAACCCGCACCGACAACGATGATCGAGCGAACCTTGCTTTCCCGTTCGGGCATCGAATTGATGTAGTCAATCGCGTCTTAAGCGATCCGAAACAGCAACTGGTGTCGGATAACGAAACACAACCAGATACGACGACCCGACAAAAGTAAGTACAGTTGCAATCAGCAGAAAATTGGCGACTGTATTACTGATGACACCTGAAGCGATTGCAACAAACACGATCAAAATTGAAAATTCACTCAGCTGACCAAGCCGAAATCCCAATTCCCAACCCGTCTTGCTCTTCTCCCCGGTATAGATAAGAAAAATCCGATAGGCAATCGGTTTGATCACCAAAACCAAACAGGCCAAAACCAATGAGGGAATGATCACCTCGACGAAGGCACCACCATCAAAATGCGCACCCATGGCGACAAAAAATAGGACCAGAAAAAAATCTCGGATTGCGTGAAGACGATCTGCAATGAACCTCGCAATCGGAGAGGCGGCCAAAGCAACGCCCGCGACAAATGCACCAATTTCAGTCGACAAGCCGAAAAGACCTGCCACGTAGCCCATGCCCAGACACCAGGCAATGGTCATAAGAAAGAGATACTCGTGAATCTGATCGAATTTTTGTAGCAAGTGGCGAATTAAGAACCGCTCAAGTAAAAATGCCAGGGCAACAAAAACCGGTAAAGTGACAATTGGCAGAAGTGTCGCCAGACCAATTCCAGCATTTCGACCAAACCCTTCTATCACAATCAGAGCCAATATCGCTAGTAAATCCTGCAACAGCAAAATGCCGATCATCAATTCGCCCATGTGTCGATGGTGCAAAACTGTGGTCGGCAACAGTTTGATTCCAATGATTGTGCTGGAAAAACCCGATGCGATTCCTGTGACAATGGCTTCGATTGTCGTAAACCCAAAAAGATAGGCGACTGCGAAACCTGCCGAAAAGAATATGACTGAAGTTGCTGCTGTAACCAAGGAAACAGATTGAAATATTTTCAACAGTTTTTGAGGGTAAAGATCCATACCCAGCAAAAAAAGCAGGAAAATAATCCCAATGTGAGCCAACTCGTCGACAATAGCCAACTCCGGGATCATTTTCAAGCCACCTGGACCAATCAAGGCCCCCAGCAGAATATAGAAAACTGGCAGGACTTGACGCGTAAACAGAGCGATCGTACCGAAAATTGCCGCACCGCCATAGATCATTACCATCGAATATTCGATGATCATCGAGGGCGATGTACCCGCTGTTTCAAGAGCCAATTGTCTTTACCAAATTTAAATTGATTGAAATGTCAGTACCTTGCAATGCAAAGACAGGTTCATCTGGAACCTGCTTTCCACTTGATACTGCAACCAATACTCGGTTTCTGGTGTGAAGACACAACCTCACCCGCCAGCACTGCCTCGACCGCTGCCCGAAGATCAGAACCGGTAACGTCAACACCATTGCCCGGACGACTGCTATCAAACTGTCCCCGATAAACCAGTCGGTTCTCAGAATCGAAAAGATAAAACTCCGGGGTACACTGTGCACCGAACGCTTGCGCAACACCCTGAGTTTCATCATAAAGATACGGAAAACTGTAATTGTATCGTTTCGAGTCAATCGACATTTTTTCCGGACTGTCCATCGGATACGTCTCAGCATCATTTGAACTGATCGCCACTACAGCAATGCCCTTTTTCTGATAGATTTCAGCAAACTCGGCAAACGCTGACTTGATATGAACGACGTAGGGACAGTGGTTGCAAATGAATGCAACAATCAGCCCCTTAGAAACCGACGAATCTGATAACGATACGCTTTCGCTGGAGATATTCGGGTTGGTGTTCGGTAAATAAAATTCAGGTGCACGCGTTCCCAATTCAATCATTTTTGATTCAACAGCAGGCATTCGAAACTCCTATTTGTCGAAAATTAAAGCGCTTGTTATGAAACGCGATAATGTAAATTCTAAATACACATGTAAAGGTACATATTAAGCGTTTGCGCAAACTGGACAGGATGGATCTTTGTTGATACGAACTTCTTGCCATTCAGTCAACGTCGCATCAAATAGCACGAGCCTTCCGTACATGCTCGGACCTAAACCTGCAATGATTTTAAGTGCTTCGGTCGCTTGTAAAGAACCGATCATTCCGCACAAGGAGCCGAGCACCCCGGTTTCACTGCAGCGCTCATTCGGCTCATCGTCCGGGCTGTAAAGACAACGAAAACAGGCACTGTCACCCAAATCCGCTCGATAGACAATCAGGTGACCTTCCGTGCGGATTGCAGCACCAGATACGAGTGGCGTTCGTGTATGAACACAAGCTTCGTTAATCGCGAATCGAATATCGAAATTATCCGTCGCGTCAACAACCACATCCGCGTTTTCGACATGTTCAATAATTTCCTGTCGGCTCAGTCTACGGTTAAGACCAGTCAGCTTAATTTGTGGATTGAGTGCCGACAATGTCTTCATTGCTGATTCGACTTTCGGTTCGCCAACCGCTTCAGTGGTGTGCACAATTTGTCTTTGCAGATTGGATAAATCCACATCGTCAAAATCGTTGAGAACCAAGTGTCCAACGCCGCTTGACGCGAGGTACATTGCAACCGGTGACCCGAGTCCTCCCAACCCCACAATCAATACAGTTGATTCGATGATTTTTTGCTGACCTTCGATGCCCAACACTGGCATCATGATCTGCCGGTTGTATCTCAATAGTGTGGAATCATCCATATCAATAAGTTAGGAAACTAAGTACTTGACGATCCAAGTCACACTGTTCTACGCGGTTGAGAGTGCCGATGCAACCTCATCGTTTTCATTCTCCCTGCGTGCCGGGATATTCCTGCCCAGCTTCGAGCACAATCCAAGTCCTCCGTGAAGAATATTCCTTGCCGGTATTCGTGTACGCATCAATGCGTTCCTGCAAGGCGGCATTGTAGAGAACTCGCAGCATTTCAAGAAGTTCACCCAGTTTCACGTGCGATGAACTCGATAACTTTGCTGTATATGTCGCCGTTCGAATCATCTTTGTTGAGGATCATCAAATGCATAATTCCCATAAGTTATATCATTGTTAATTGGCGCTAAACATGCCGACATCGAAGTATTAACAGAAATGATGAAGGAATTTACCCACTTCAATGAACATGGCGATGCCCACATGGTCGATGTAGGCAGCAAACAGGAAACTGAACGTCGGGCAATTGCGGACGGGTCAATTCGCATGGCAACAGCGACACTGGAGCAAATCGCAACCAATCAGAACAAAAAAGGCGATGTACTCTCAGTTGCGCAACTTGCAGGAATTATGGCAGCTAAGCGAACCGCAGACCTCATTCCACTGTGTCACCCGCTATCGCTCACCCATGTATCCGTTGAACTTGAACGCCGACCAGAAAGTTCCACGGTATATTGTCGCGCAACTGTAAAAACAAAAGACCGTACTGGCGTTGAAATGGAAGCACTTAATGCTGTACAGGTCGCGCTGCTGACAGTCTACGATATGTGCAAGGCTGTCGACAGGGGCATGGTTATCGAAAACGTTAAACTCGTGGAAAAATCGGGCGGAAAATCAGGAATTTGGAAACGTGACCCAGATGCGTGAAGCGCAACAGACTCGCACCATCGATGCGTGCGATATACCCTCAACACCCTATGAAATCGCACTGGCTGATATCCTCGCTCAAATCCAGCCAGTGGCAGAAACCGAACACCTGCCCATTCGAGATACGCTTTACAAAGTGGCAGCCGAAGATGTCGCTGCCAAGCAGAATGTTCCAGGCAACACAAACTCAGCCATGGACGGTTACGCTTGCCGTTTTGAGGACCTTTCGACTTCAGACGAAGCCTCAAGCCTGAAATTGGTCGGCACATCTGCTGCAGGTAGCCCCTACCAGGGTGAACTGCCTTCACAAACCTGCATCCGGATATTGACCGGTGGCGTAGTGCCGGATGAATTCGATACCGTCATCATGCAAGAAGATTGCGAAATTGAAAATGGCCACATCATCACCCGTAGGTCTCACCGGAAAGGACAACACATTCGAAGCGCTGGTGAAGACATCGCAGCAGGTGAAACAGCCATTGCAAAGGGCCAAACGATTGAAATGGCGCAACTGGGACTTCTTGCCTCGATTGGGTGTGAAAAAATACAGGTGCGACGCACACCAAAAGTCGCATTTTTTTCGACAGGTGATGAACTTCGCGGCGTTGGAGAATCGCTGGGAGTCGGCGATGTTTACGATAGCAATCGCTATACACTTTTTGCCCTGCTCGAAAAAAACCATGTCCAGCCAATCGATCTCGGTGTAGTTCGCGATAACCTTGAAGACACCATTGCAACTTTATCAAAAGCCGCCCAACAAGCCGACGTTGTCGTTACAACTGCGGGTGCTTCGGTCGGTGATTCAGATTTTGTTAAATCTGCTCTTGAGTCACTGGGCGAACTTAGGCTGTGGAAAGTTGCCATGAAACCTGGCCGGCCACTCGCCTTCGGCAGTTTGAAAAACTGCTGGTTCTTTGGTTTACCGGGAAACCCGGTATCCGTAGTTGTAACATTTGATAAATTTGTCAAACCAGCACTGCGGAAACTGCGCGGCGAAACGCCACTCAAAACGCTTGAGATACCTGCTCGTTGCGCATCGCCAATTTTCAAGTCTCCCGGACGATTGGAATTTCAGCGTGGAATACTTTTCTTTGACGATGATGGTCAGGCAATTGTGGAGTCAACCGGTAACCAAAGTTCGGGAGTTCTAACATCTATGAGTAAAGCGAACTGCTACATTGTCCTGCCACTTGAATGCGGAAATCTCGATGCCGGTACTTTGGTAACAGTCCAACCTTTCGAAACGGAACTGTAGAGGTTGGCTGTGGTGTCAGACGATGCTCTTCGCTGGGATGATAAATACCAAAATCAAAAGCACCCCCAAAATTTAAGTCCAGACCCCCTACTGGTAAAGTTTCAGGATCTGTTTGGACCAGATGACATTGTTGTAGACTTGGCAAGCGGCGGCGGTCGGCACTCACTATTTCTTGCTGAACGTGGCTGTTTCGTTATCCCGCTTGACTGCAGTCGAGTCGCGTTGAACCGCAGTTGTTTCGCTGCCAACAATCGAAACCTTGAGGTTAATCCGGTTTTAGCTGATTTGACGGAATTTCGATTCCCAAACGAATGTCTGGATGCGGTGATTTGCTTTAATTACTTGAACCGCGCAATTTCTGAAAACATTATTGAGGCACTCAAACCAGGTGGCACCTTCGTGATGAAGACTTTCAATCGAAATCACCTGATTTCCAATCCTCGCTTCAATGCCAATTACATACTACAGCCTGGTGAACTCGCGCAATTGTTTGCAAAACTAAAGCCAATTTACTTGGACGATGATTGCAAAGATTTTTCCATTGCATCAAGCGCAATCATTGCAAGCAAGCGTTGATCCACTGATCCGGGCACTGAATTTTAGTGTTGCGCCCAAGATAGCAAACGGCAAACTTGGAAATTTCACAGTTTCCTTTGAAAGTGAAAAATTGGCAGAATTTCTGCTATTGTCCAAATGTGACCGCTATTTCAACCGTTGAAGCAACCAAGTGATCCATCGCATTAAGCCTTTGATATTCATCGAAAATAATAGGATTTTAATAGACCGATTACTTTATTACTCAGATTAGATCTTATTTAGAAAAATACAGCTTCTAGTACCGCTGTCGTATTGGTGTCACACCGCCTATACAAAGTTGACTGAGTCATGTGAATTCGATTGAATATGTTTTATTTCAAAATGTTAAGGACTTCTTGGCTTAATTTCGGCAATTGGTGATACTGGCGCGACGCGTGGCGTACAATATGGGGTTGAATTTACATTCAACTTGGATTATTTTCCCCAAGTAATGCGCTGTTTGTTCGTAAGTACTTTGACTTTTTGAGTCAATATTGTCTGTCCCATTCACAAGAGTGGGTCAACACAGGCATTCCAATTGCGCACCAACTACCCAATGTCGATAACGGCTGAAAATTTGAATTACACAAAAATAGGGGTTGGCCTGATCGCTGACTGAAAAAGGCATGCGAAGATTCATAGAACAGCACACCTTTTGGTCGATCGTAATACTGTTATTTGCAGCCATATTACTGTGGCTGATTTTTGCAGTGTGGCCACAGTGGCTTGTCGAAATTCTCGGACGCAAGAAAACGTTCGTCAATACGCTGCTCAATGGCCTCACTTTAGGCGGCTTGTATTTTCTTGTCGCCAGCGGCTTTACCCTCATCTTCGGGCTCATGCGAAATGTCAACCTGGCGCACGGTTCAATGTATCTACTTGGCGCCTACATTGGCTACGAAGTCGCCGAAGCCAGTGGGAGTTGGTTTCTGGGACTCGCAGTTGCATTCTTGGCGATTGCCGCAAGCGGGATGCTGATGCAAACTCTCGTTTTTCGTCGCATGGAAGGTGACGACATTCGCCAGACCATGGTAACCATTGCCATCTCCATCATCGTGGCCGACTTGATGCTTGCAATCTGGACCGGAACAACCTACCAGTTCGCACCACCTGAGTGGCTGTTCGGTGCGACTCAACTACCCGTCGTTTCTGTCATTCGATCTTCCGGTGACGCAGTCTACATCAAGTATCCGATCTATCGTCTTGTAGTACTGTTTGTCGCCGTGGCAGTCGGCATCCTTCTTTGGCTTTTTCTCAATCGCACCCGAATTGGCATGATGATCCGGGCTGGAGTCAACGACCGCGACATGCTGTCCGCCTCAGGCGTCAACGTCCAGCTCGTTTTCGTTCTGGTGTTTGGCATCGGTGCAGGTCTTGCCGGATTTGCTGGCGTGGTCGGTGGAACCGCCCTTTCCATTGCGCCTGGTGAAGATATTCGCTACCTGCTTGCTTCATTGATCGTCGTTATTGTTGGGGGGCTCGGTTCGGTGCCAGGCGCGGCAATCGGCGCCTTGCTAATCGGACTTGCAGAACAGTTCGGACTGGCGTACTTTCCCACCTATGGTGTCGTATTGACATTTTTGATTATGGTCCTCGTGCTCGCCTTACGACCACAGGGAATCATGGGCACGCAATGGTCGAAAGAATGAACTCTCGTCGATGGTTTTCCGGCACGATGTCTGAAGCGGGCTTACACCCCGGCATCATCGTTGTTGCAGTGTTCCTCATCGCCTACCCCGGCTTTACCAGTGACTTTTTTACGTTTCAAATTGGCGCCTACTCCTTAATTCTTGCCTCGATCGCGCTGTCTTTGATGATGCTCGCCGGCTACGGCGGCATGATCAGTCTGGCACAAATGACGGTCGCCGGAATGGCAGGATACCTGGTGGCGATATTGGGTGATAACAGTGTTGGTGTCATGGGCCTGGGATGGCCATGGTGGCTGACCGTCGTCATTGCAATCACTGTCGCGGCAATGTTCAGCGCGTTCATTGGGGCGATCGCGGTTCGCACCCAAGGAATCTATACCATCATGATTACCTTGGCCATCGCAGTTGCATTTTTCTACTTCGTGCGTCAGAACTACACGATTTTCAACGGATTCACAGGATTTGCAGGCGTAGAACCGCCGACGCTGTTCGGTGTTTACTGGCGCAGTCCCACACCTTTTTACTATTTGTGTCTGGCCATCGCGGCGATTTCACTGTTTGCCGTATTCTATATTTCTCGTTCCACGTTTGGCTTAAGTCTACAAGCCATTCGAGACAATCCACGACGCATGCGTTCTTTAGGATTTAACGTCGCCAGCCACCGCATTTTTGCCTATTTTCTTTCTGGCATCATTGCAGGTACCGCCGGCGTGTTAATGGTGTGGTTCAATGGCCGTATCTCTCCAGGCTCTGTGGGTGTAGATGTTGTGATCGATATATTGGTCATTGCCGTCGTTGGTGGTTTGCGACACCCGGTGGGACCGTTTCTTGGCGCCATCGCATTCGTGCTACTGGAAAACTTTGCCATTGACCTAATCGATCGGGAACGCTTTAACACGGTCATTGGACTGGCGTTTTTACTGATCGTACTGTTTTCACCGGATGGATTGCTCGGTCTGTGGAAACGGATTCGTGAAAAATTACAGGCTGCAAAACAAAGCCGACTCGCCGTCAATGGCGTTAAACAAATCGACTCGCGTTCTTACAAAACGCTCGATAATCCATAAATAATTGATAATTTTGATTTGGAGGTCAAAAATGTTAAAAATTGTCAAACGTACCTTGCTCGCAGTTGCGCTGATTTCGTTATCAGCCGGTGCGGTAGCGCAAGACTCGATCAAGATGGGTGCCTTAGCCACTTTGGAAGGCGCTTTCACAGTATTGGGTGAAGACAGCATGCGCGGTGTGCAAATGGCGCTTGCAGAATTTGGGCACATGGCTGGTGGCAAAAAGATAGAACTCATTACAGGGTCTTCTGATGCCTCACCAGATAGCGCTATCCGCGCAACCCGAAAACTCGTCGAACAGGACGGTGTTCAGGTTCTGGTCGGCCCCTTGTCCGGTTCAGAAGGATTGGCAGTCAAAGACTATGCCAAGACGCAGCCGAATGTGACGTTCTTGAACGGAACATCTGCGGCGCAAGACACGACTCTTCGTGAGCCTGCAGACAATTTCTATCGCTTTAGTACCGACGGTGCACAGTGGATGGCAGGTCTGGGCGAGTATGCCTACAACGATAAAGGTTATCGCAGTGTCGCAGTTTTGGCAGAAGACTACTCATTTCCATACACCCAGGTATTTGGGTTTCTGGAGCCATTTTGTCGTCTCGGCGGTAAAGCGCCAGTCGATGCACGTTTCTGGGTACCGATTGGCAACAAGGACTACTCGTCTGTCATCGCTGCCTTACCAGATGACGTCGATGCAATCTATGTCGCGCTTGGCGGTGCTGATGCGGTTAATTTCCTGACCCAATATGAACAATCCGGTGGTGAACTTCCGTTAATTGGTGGATCAATCACGGTGGATCAGTCTGTATTGGGGTCCAAAGGTCGAACACGTACCTTTGTCGTCGGTACACCTTCGGCTGGCCCGATTTCAGACACATGGGACGATTCGCGCTGGAATAATTTTGTTGCAGCCTATCAAGCACAATTTCCGGATGGTTTTCCATCTCCATCCCTGTTCGCACATGGTTATTACATCAATACCAAAGCAGCATTGCTGGCCCTTGATGCAGTCGGTGGCGACCTGTCTGATGGCGGTGTCAAATACCGCGCAACTCTGGATGCGTTGGAGTTCGAAACACCAACCGGTATGGTCAAACTCGATGAAAGACGCAATGCAATCGCGGATATTTTTCTCACAGAAGTCATCGAAGGTCCTGATGGCAACTTGCTGAACAAAACCATCAAGGTGGTCGAGCAGGTCAGTCAGACTTTTGGACTGTCGTATGAAGAGTTTCTCAAATACGGCCAGGTCGGTCGCGAGAACCCCAGCTGCGAGTAAACCAGTCGTGTCCGACGCCCGCACATCTGCCCTGGCGCAATTACAAAGTTCCGGACAAAACGCTTTGGAACTTGAAGCCATCAGCCGCCATTTTGGCGCGCTGGTGGCTCTTGCGGACATCAATATGACCGTCCGCGCCGGTGAGCGGCGCGCTGTTCTGGGTTCAAATGGCGCGGGTAAAACAACTCTTTTTAATGTGGTAACGGGGGACTTTCCCCCGACCACTGGACGCGTTAGACTATTCGGTGAGGACGTGGCGGATATGCCAAGTTACGAGCGTGCCCGCCGCGGCCTCAGACGAACCTACCAGATTTCGCTGTTGTTTGGAGGACTAAGCGTCATCGACAACGTTTACCTTGCATGCAGCGGCGTTAAACGTGGCAGATACTCACTGATTCGACCGCGGCGAGATGACCTCACCGTGGAATCTGCTGAAAATCTGATCAGCGCTGTTCACCTGGACGAACAACGCGACACACTTGTCGCTACACTAAGTCACGGACAGCAGCGGCAGTTGGAAATCGCCTTGGCGCTCGCAGGTGCGCCGCGGCTCATCTTGTTTGATGAACCGGCAGCAGGGCTGTCTCCGACCGAAAGATCCGAACTGGTTGAAATCCTGCAATCGCTGCCTGAACACATCAGCTACATTGTTATTGAACACGACATGGACGTGGCACTGCGAGTTGCTGAAACTGTAACGATGATGCACAACGGTCGTATTTTTAAGGAAGGGACACCAAGCGAAATCGAAAACGACGTCGAAGTACAAGAACTATATCTCGGACATGCCGCAGCCTAAGTACTCCAACAACCGACGAAAAGCGGGTGCAGACAACCTGCTGCAGATTCGCAACTTGCATGTGTACTATGGTCAATCGCATGCGCTGCAAGGTGTTGACCTTCTTCTACAGAAGGGGGTGCAAGCAGTCGTCGGCCGCAATGGCATGGGCAAAACTACACTTTGCAATACGATCATGGGTCTGGTCGTCGCACAGCGTGGATCAGTGAAATTTTACGGTCAGGAAATCAGCAATACACCAGCCTACAGAATTGCATCTCTGGGTGTCGGTTACGTTCCCCAGGGCAGGCGGCTTTGGCCGTCTTTATCAGTCGATGAACATCTGCGCCTGGTCGAATCCGGTGGTTCGTGGTCAGTTCAGCGGATTTACGAAACCTTCCCGCGACTAGCAGAACGCCGTCGAAGTGGTGCTGGGCAACTATCCGGTGGAGAGCAACAAATGCTGACCATCTCTCGCGCACTGCTCCAGGACCCGGAATTACTAATCATGGACGAACCCACTGAAGGCCTGGCTCCGGTCATCGTCGACCAAGTTGTAAAACTGCTCAATGAGCTTGCTTCGGAGCAGGATGTCTCCGTACTCTTGATTGAACAGAATATTTCTGTTGCGACTGCTATCGCACAGGACGTCGCCATCATGGTCAACGGCCGCATTGGCCGAGTCATATCTGCCGCAGAACTCGCGGGCAATCGAGTTTTGCAAGAACGCCTGCTGGGTGTGGGACGTCACTCCCACGAAGATATCGATATCGGTGTTGAATCTCCCTCGAACGCTACGCCCAAACAAAGCACCAGCGAGATGCAGGCTGATGATGCGCAACAAAGTGCTGCTCCAGTGGAAGTTGTTTCAGAAGATTCTACCCACGAAATGAATTCAGAACTTGAATACACGCCGCCAACTCGGTGGTCGAACGCGACGTGGCACAAGCAGAATGAACAACATTCGGCCAACGAACAATCAGTTAAGCCCACAACTGTTCGACCTTTCGACTTCACACCCAAACCGCTGCACAGGGAAGCACCGAATACGATTTCGGGTGCACAGGAACCTTGTGTCTACGTTGCAGGTACATTCGACACTAAAGGTGAAGAACTCAATTTCTTGCGCAAGTGTATTGCCGACCACAAATTGCCAGTCAAATCGATAGACCTGTCAACTTCGGGAAAACTTTCATCCGCTGACATACCGCCGCACGTGATCGCATCCTACCATCCAAATGGAGCGGGAGCAATCAAGCACGGAGACCGCGGCGCATCGGTTGGCGCCATGGCTGTTGCATTCGAACGATTTATCCGACATCGCCAGGATATTGCTGCCATCATCTCCGCGGGTGGATCAGGAGGCACTTCACTCGTGACCCCCGCAATGCGAACTTTATCCGTCGGCGTTCCAAAACTGATGATTTCAACCGTTGCTTCCGGCGATGTGGGTCCATATGTTGGCGCATCAGACATCATGATGATGTACTCGGTTGCAGATATTCAAGGGCTGAATCGTATCTCGCGTCAAGTCCTCTTAAACGGTGCCAACGCAATCGCAGGCATGGTAGCCGATCAACGCAAGAATCAGACTCGAAGCGCTCATACAGATAAACCGGGCATAGCATTGACTATGTTCGGCGTGACCACACCCGCCGTACAACAGGTCATGAAGTTGATCAGTGATCAGTATGACTGCATGGTCATGCATGCCACCGGGACAGGCGGACGTTCGATGGAAAAACTTGTAGATAGTGGCATGATCGTCGCGGGATTGGACCTCACTACCACTGAAGTCTGTGACATGATGATGGGTGGTGTTTTTGCTGCGGATGAAGACCGATTCGGTGCGTTTATTCGAACTGGAGTTCCGTGGCTAGGCTCGGCCGGAGCACTGGACATGGTGAATTTCGGTGCGCGAAACACTGTGCCTCACCAGTACAAGGACAGGAACTTTGTCGAACACAACCCACAGGTAACTTTGATGCGTACCACGTCTTCGGAGAATCGTCGGATGGGAGAGTGGATCGCTGATCGAATCAATCTCATGCAAGGCCAGGTTCGCTTCCTGATCCCGGAGGGCGGTGTGTCGGCACTCGACGCACCTGGCCAGCCATTTTACGATCCCGAAGCAGATCAAGCGCTATTTGAAGCCATTAACCAGCGAGTCCGAGAAACATCCAAGCGAAGAATTATTCGCTCGCCTTTACATATCAATGACCCGGCGTTTGCTGAGCTGGTTGCCGGCACGCTGGCTGAAATCAACCCCTTAACGACTGATCGAGTACTGAATTATGGCACGATTTGAGCGAAAAACACTGCTTGAGAAATTTCACGAAATGAGGCGCCGCGGCGAACCGATCATCGGCGGTGGTGCCGGAACGGGGCTATCGGCGAAATGTGAAGAAGCAGGTGGCATAGACCTGATCGTCATCTATAACTCTGGCCGTTACCGCATGGCTGGACGCGGGTCCCTGTCAGGCCTGATGGCCTATGGTAATGCCAATGATGTTGTCATGGAAATGGCCAGCGAGGTTTTGCCCGTCGTAAGCCATACACCGGTACTGGCTGGCGTCAACGGAACAGACCCATTTTGTATTTTTGATGACTACCTTGACCGCGTCGCTGCGGTGGGATTTTCCGGGGTACAGAATTTTCCCACAGTTGGGCTTATCGACGGTACCTTTCGAATTAATCTTGAAGCAACAGGGATGTCATATGGTCAGGAAGTCGATATGATTCGTCTGGCCCACGCCAAAGGATTATTGACTACCCCGTACGTGTTTAACGAAGACGATGCGCAGGCGATGGCTAAAGCAGGTGCGGACATCATTGTTTGTCACCTGGGCTTGACAACCGGGGGTTCAATTGGAGCTGCTGCCGCCTTGAAACTCGAAGACTGCCCTGCCCTCGTTGATGCCTGGGCACAAGCCGCCATGCAAGTCAATCCCCAGGTTTTAGTGCTCGTGCACGGCGGCCCTGTTTCCATGCCTGCGGACGCGCAGTACGTTTTGGCACACACTGAAAATTGTCACGGCTTCTATGGCGCCTCTTCGATGGAAAGACTGCCGACGGAAGTCGCACTCACCGAACAAACCAAAGCTTTTAAAGCGATAAACACTGACTAAGAGGACTTAAACCATGACTGTTGGGATAATTGGTTCATTAATTTTGTGGCTTATCGTCGCAATTGTTGTCATCGCGGTGGTTGTGTACCTGTTGCACTGGCTTTACCATCGCTCAACCAAGGAGTTGGCCTTTGTCCGCACTGGACTTGGAGGAGAAAGAGTCGTCATCAATGGCGGTGCCTTGGTCTTACCCATCGTTCACGAAGTGACCCCGGTCAACCTGAACGTCGTGCGCATTGCAGTGTCCAGAATCAAAGAGGACGCTGTCATCACCCGCGATCGCATGAGGGTCGATGTCGAAGCTGAATTCTTTGTCCGAGTGATGCAGGAGAAAGGGGCCGTTTCAGCAGCCGCCTCGACGCTTGGCCGAAGAACTTTGGAAGCAGGTCGCCTGGCAGAACTGCTTTCAGGTAAATTCGTTGGTGCTTTGCGTTCCATTGCGGCTGAAATGAGTCTTGATGAAATGCACGAAAACCGAAGTGAATTTGTTATCCAGGTTGAAGAACGCGCAAAAATTGCGCTGGCGCAAAATGGTCTGGAACTGGAATCGGTTGCAATTATTGATCTGGATCAAACGAGCCTTGAGTATTTTGATCCAGCGAATCGATTTGATGCTGAGGGCATGACGCAATTGATCGAGGAAATCGAGACGCGCCGCAAGCTTCGAAACGATGTTGAACAGTCTTCCATGGTGGCGATTCGAAGCCGTAACCTCGAAGCAGAAAAAGAAACGCTCAAACTGGAGCAGGAAAGTGAAAACTCTCGCCTGGAACAGGCATTGGCTCTCGAATCAATGCGGGCAGACCAGCAAACTGCAATCCAGCGAACGCGCTCGGTCAAGGAAGCCGAAGCAGAACAGTCTCGAATCGAAAGCGAACAGAGCACTCGCGAACGTGAAATCATCCGTCAGCAAGTGTTGGAATCGGCACAGATTGAGGCGCGAGAAAAAACAGAAAAAATTCGCATTGAGCACGAACAGGCGCTGGAGCGAGCTCGAATTGACCGCGAACACAAGGTACGTACCCATGAAATCAAGCAACATCATGAAATCGAACACGCTGACATCATGGCCAAGGAAGATCTTGAGCGCGCAAAAATTGTTTCAGAGCGCCAACTCAGAGAAGCCAGAATAATCGCCGATGAGGAAATGGAAACGCGAGATATTTCCCGTTCACGAGAAATAGACATTGCAAGACTCGCTGCGAACCAAGTGGTTGAAGAGGCGAGAATTGATCAGGAAAAGACGCTGGACACCTCGCGAATCGAACGCGATCGATTGGTACGATCGGAACAAATTACACAACGACAGGTTCTTGAAGCAGCTGAAATCAGTGCAAGAGAGGAAATAGAACGCAGCCGAATTGCCTCGGACCGTGGTTTGGACGAGGTTAGAATTCTCAAGGAACGAGACCTCAAACGCCTGGAGGTGGAGCGCGAGATGGCGTTGGAACTGGCTGAAATTGAACGGCAGATCAGCGTGTTGAGTAAGCAATCCGAAGAAGCGACAGCACGCGCGGAAACCGAATCGGCTCGTGCCCGTGCAGTAGAAGCGGAAGAACACGTCAAAACGGTGCGCGAGACGGAGATCGCACAGCGTGTCGCTGACGTTGACAGACTGTTGGCGCAAAAAGATGCAGACACCATGAAGATCGCCGCCGAAGCAGAAAAAATTACAACAGCTGTTGCCGCACAAGCACAGCGGCTACGCAACGAAGCTGAAAATATCCTGTCCAGCGATGCTCGAATCGGCTTACTGCGATCGAAACTGGTCGAACGCCTAGAGGGCATCGTGCGAGAGAGTGTCAAGCCGATGGAAAAAATTGATGGCATCAAGATACTGCATGTTGAAGGATTAGCTGGCGGGAAAGACGGTCACCGTTCCCCCACGGATGAAGTCATCGAAAGCGCTCTTCGCTACCGTGCGCAAGCGCCTTTGATTGATGAGATGATGAAAGACATCGGTGTGTCTGGTTCCAACATTACCGGAATGGGCGATATTTTCCGGTCCGCCAAAGATGCGCAAACCTTACAGCAAAATGCTGAGGCTAGCGCCAAAGACGACGAAGAATCAAAGAGTTGAATCATGCCTGCGGTCTACACTTCTGCTGTGATCGATGCGCCGGTGACGCGAGTTTGGGGAACAATTCGTGACTTCAATGCCTTGCCAAGCTGGCATCCTGTCGTTGCGGACAGTCGAATTGAAGGCGCAGCAGCCTCCGATCAAGTGGGTTGTGTACGCGCATTCAGCTTGAAAGATGGCGGTTTTATTCGCGAGCGACTGCTGGCATTGTCGGACTATGATTATTGCTGCATCTACTCGATTCTTGAAAGCCCGATGGGTGTCAAAAACTACATCGCTACGTTGAAACTCACACCCATTACGGATGGTGATCGCACATTTGCCGAGTGGTCAGCGGAATTTGAATGTGATCCGGCTCAGGCATCCGCACTGATTGAACAGATCGGTCAAGGTGTGTTTCAGTCAGGATTTGATGCGCTAAAGCAACGTTTCTAAGATCTGACGTGATCAAAGTCAATCGCAGCACGGTGATTGATGCGCCGATTTCGGCAGTCTGGGACGTGTTGCGTGATTTTAACGGACACGACCGCTGGCATCCAGCCGTGAGCTACAGCCACATTGAAAACGCATTGCGAGCTGACCAGGTGGGCAATGTTCGAAACTTTTCGCTCACGGGCGGAGAAAACGTTCGAGAGCAACTGTTAACGCTGTCCGACAAAGAACACAGCTTTCGCTACCGAATCGTTAGCAGCGATATTCCACTTGAGAACTATGTGGCTGAAGTATCGCTGCGCCCGGTTACGGACCGTGATCGTACCTTCTGGTCGTGGAGTTCTCAATTTGAGACACCGCCAGGACTGGAACAGGAAATGCAGCAATTGGTTGCACAAGGCGTTTATGAGGCCGGGTTTGAAGCGGTTCGATCAATCGTTGAAACACGTACTCGTTCGCAAGAGCATAGCATAACCTCAGCGTCGGACTCCAAGCAAGAAAACGGAACCGCGATGGTCGTCGGGCGATACGGTGGACCCGAGGTATTTCGCAAAGAATTGATCCTGGCTCCACCTCCAAAAGCGGGTCAGGTTCGAATCCGCCAGCGAGCAATCGGTGTCAACTACATTGATGTCTATTGCCGTAGCGGCTATTTTCGACTGTTAAATCCACCTGAGGTACCGGGTTTAGAAGCTGCAGGACAAGTGATCGATGTTGGAGAAGGCGTAACTCACCTGTCACCTGGACAGCGGGTTGCATATGCTTGTTTGCCGATCGGGGCATACACGTCAGTGCGTACAATGGACGCTGCCATGGTCGTTTCCTTGCCCGATTCCATTGATGATGTCACTGCAGCTGGCGGGATGCTCAAGGGAATAACAGCTGAATTTTTATTGCATCAAGTTCATCGCGTGTGTAGCGGTGAAACCATTTTGGTATACGCCCCCGCGGGCGGTGTAGGCAGCCTGTTGTGCCAATGGGCTCGACATCTCGGAGCGACTGTGATTGGCGCGACCTCGAGTCCTAGGAAGGTTCAAGCCGCCTATGATGCCGGAGCACACCATGTCATTACTCCAGGAGACATCGGCCTTGCAGATCAGGTACGTGATCTGACAGATGGCAAAGGAGCAGATGTGATTTATGATGCAGTCGGACACGATAGTTTTGCCCAGTCAGTTGCAGCACTCGCCGATCGGGGACACCTTGTCAGTTACGGTCAGGCATCAGGCGACATCGGTGCCTGGGATATTGGTTCACTCGCCGCGATGTCAGCAACAATCTCGCGGCCGAACTACGCCCACTACACCGACACTCAAGACAAAATCGCGTCCAGTACACAACGCCTTTTTGATGCAATCGAAAAAAGCATCATTCGGGTGAATGTGGAACACCGTTATGATCTTCAACACGCCGGTGATGCACATCGTGCACTGCAGGCACGCGAAACGACCGGATCAACCATACTGTTAACGGAATAACTCACGAAGACTACAACATGAAACTTGCCTCGTTCAGTTGGAAAGACCAATGCTACGCTGGACTTGTAGATGAGCAAAACGGGCTGCTCAAACGTCCGAGCACCCTTTCTCAGTTAAACGCGGGTGCCGGGGTTGCATCGTTCATTGATTTGAATTTGACAGATTCAGGCGAACAGTTCGAAATTGCCGATGTTCGCTTGTTGGCACCGATTCCACGACCGCACCGAAATATCTTTTGTGTTGGTAAAAATTACCATGATCATGCAAGAGAGTTCTCGCGCTCTGGATTTGACAGTTCAGCAGCGAAAGGTGAAGTACCGCAAGCACCCATCATATTTTCCAAAGTTCCGGAAAGCGTAATCGGCCCCTGGACACCGATTCGAATCGATCAATCGGTTTCCAGTTGTGTTGATTACGAAGTTGAACTTGCAGTGATCATCGGAAAATCCGGACGCAACATCCAGGTCGAAAACGCACTCGAACACGTGTGGGGCTACACCATCATCAATGACGTTACTGCCAGAGACTTGCAAGGACTCCACAGTCAGTGGCTGATCGGCAAATCCCAAGACAGTTTCTGTCCAATGGGACCGTGGGTAGTATTGCGAGATGAACTGGACCTTGCAGAAACAAACGTGCGCTGCTATGTCAATGATCAACTGCGACAAGAATCCAATACGGGTCTTTTGATCTTTGATGTTCCAACTATCATCGCTGCGATTTCCAATGGGCTGACGCTGTTGGCTGGTGATATCATCGCGACTGGAACACCGGCAGGAGTTGGAATCGGCTTCAAGCCACCTAAGTACCTTGTGCCAGGTGACAACATACGACTGGAAATTGACAACATTGGTGTGCTCGAAAACCCGGTGGAGAGTTGGTGATGGTTGACAGATCATTCGGCAGCATGGTATTTGAAGACCAAGGTGAAGGACCACCAGTCGTTATGGTTCACGGTCTTGGCGGTACGTCGAATAGTTTTCAAACCTTAGTGCCGTATCTTGATGAATTTCGCATTGTACGATTGGATCTGCCCGGCGCTGGCCGCTCGGGTTACCGACCTGGCAAACCGGGGATGGCGGGGATGGTGGATGCCTTGACAAACGCATTAAAATTGGTGGATATCGAACGCGCACACTTCGTCGGTCATTCCATGGGGACATTGCTGTGTCAATACCTGGCGGTCAAACACACAGATTTAGTCGCTAGCATGACGTTGTTCGGTGCTTTGTTTGAACCGACACCCGCTGCACGTGACGGACTGCGTGAACGAGCCAAAAAAGCGCGCGAAAATGGTATGACCGACATTGCGGAAGCAGTTTCCAGTGCGAGTACAGCGGATTCATCAAAGCGCCGCAATCCGGTCATCAAGGCATTTGTACGAGAAAGTCTGATGCGGCAAAATTTAACGGGCTATGCAGCCCATTGTGAGGCCTTGAGTGAAGCCTCTGCGGCAGACCACAAAAAAATCGAGTGTTCAACTTTGCTGATTACGGGCGAGCACGATGGTGTTGCACCCGTCGCTATGGGTCGAGAACTTGCAGCAAGAATTCGTCAAGCTCGATTGGAGGTCATACCAGATGTTGGACATTGGTTGATGATCGAAGCACCTGAACGATCAGCCGAATTAATGTGCGATCATCTCAACAGTCTGATCGCACAAGTCAATTAGAACAAAGGAGTAGAAAAATGGCAGAAAATTATTTTGGATGGAATGGCAACGGCAGTGGCCATCACAAACAGGACATTACATTTAGCAACGTACGAATCCTGGATGCCAGCGGTGAAGCGCCTTACAACGGTGAAGTCACGGTGTCAGGCAATCGTATCAAGTCTGTCAATCGAGCAGATTCAGGGCGCTATTCATGGGGCAACGGTACTGGAATTCGGATTGACGGGCGTGGCATGACACTGATGCCAGGACTCATTGATGCTCACCTGCATTTGTCTTGGAACAATGCGCCTGGAATCGCACCGATTCAGATGATGCCAGTCGAGGAACACGTCGTCAATTGTGTTGTCATGGCGAAAGTCTTAATTGACGCCGGATTCACCGCAGGATGCGGTGCGGCAGCGGCTAAACCGAGATTGGATGTTGTGATCCGAGATGCGATTAACGAAGGGAAATGCCCGGGCCCAAGGTACACTGCTGCGGGACCGGAAATTACTTCCGTAGGAGGACTGGGCGACACAAGCTTGCCACACATTCCCCATGACGGTCTGAATCTTGGAATCGTCGTATCGGGTCCCGATGAAATTCGTCGTACAGTGCGTGAATTGATCAAGTGGGGCGTTGACACCATCAAAATCAATCTTTCGGGGGAAGAAATTACCGCCATGCCAGCCAAGGCAAATCAATTTGGAGACGATGAAATTTCAATGGCTGTAACTGAAGCCAAGGCACGCGGTAAAAAACTGGCAGCGCATGCCCGATCCAAAGAGTCTGTGAAAAAGTGTGTCGAATATGGCATTGACTTTGTTTACCACGCTTCTTATACCGATGAAGAAGCACTGGACATGCTTGAAGCGGCAAAAGACAAACACTTCGTCGCACCAGGCCTGGCTTGGCTGATCAACACGGCGCGCAACGCTGGCGACTATGGGATTAAACCCGGAACTCCCATCACCGATGCTTACGAAAGAGAGTTGGAAGCGGCCGTCGACAGCATGCAGAAAATGCATCGTCGTGGCATACGCGTCCTGATCGGCGGTGATTATGGATTTGCCTGGACTCCGCATGGTACCAACGCGAAAGACATCGAGTACTTCGTTGACCTGGTGGGAATGACCCCGATGGAAGCTATTCAGGCGGCAACTCGCTACGGCGGCGAAATCATGGGAATGGGAGATGAGTTAGGAATGGTTCGGGAAGGCTATTTGGCAGACTTGCTGCTGGTCGATGGCGACCCATTATCCGATGTTAGGGTTCTTCAAGACCACAAACGCCTGGTCATGATCATGAAAGATGGCAAATTTCACAAACAACCAGAAGATGCTGAAATGAGTATCGCAAGAGAATTGCGTTATACCGCCTGACACTGAATTTCCAAGTGCCGATCAGACTATCAGGTATCAGGAACATTGATAGAAAGATCGGTACTTGGCTACGCGCTCGAAGCCATTACCTGACTGCCGATTCGGTGAATTTTACGACGAGGTAGCTGGTTCACTTCGCACCTGCTAAGAACAATAACGATCACTGCCAACTCAGATCTCTGCAGGCGGGATCGGTTGGAGATTAGTTTGAACTTTAACCGAACTAAACTTTAAATCCATAAAATCTAACTCGAAACTGTCACAGGCGAGTGGCAGAATCAATTTAGTGTTCTCCTCGCGATGCCTGTCTTGCCTGATAAGCTGCCTTTTGTTCTGCCGTTGCTTCCATTTGATACTTGTCTTTCCACTCAGCGTAGGGAATGCCATAAACGATTTCCCGGGCATCTTCGTAGCTCATCTCGTGACCACGCTCATCCGCTTCGGCACGATACCATTTGGATAAACAATTACGGCAAAAATTGGCAAGGTTCATCAAGTCAATATTCTGCACCTCCGTATGCGTGCGAAAATGCTCAACCAAGCGTCTGAATGTCGCCGCTTCGATTTCTGTTCTTGTTTGTTCTTCCATCATCAATTACCTCTTATGCACCACTGCGAGGGCCTGCAGTGTTGTATTCAACCCAGCGACTTTCACCGCCAGTCAGTGTCTCTTTTTTCCAAAATGGCGCTTTTGACTTCAAATCTTCAACCATCGCTTCGCACGCTTCAAATGCTGCGGCACGATGTGCAGACCAGGTCGCGACCACAACAATAGGTTCCCCTGGATGGATCTCACCGACACGATGCAGCATCATTAGTTCAACCAGGTCGTGCGCATCGGCAACTGAACCGGCCAGTTCATTCAAGTGCCGTTCGGTCATTTCGGGATAGTGTTCCAGCACCATCGAAGATATCGCATCACTTTCGTTAAAGTCTCGCATGGTTCCGACAAACATCGCCATCGCCCCGAAACTTCCCATGGGCAGCGTTTCCTGGTATCTCGTGACCTCACGCATGGGATCCAGAGCGCATTCAATAATCTCAACACGCATGTTCAACCACCAGTTACAGGCGGAAAAAATGCCACCTCATCACCATCATTAACCGCAGCATCAAAACTGGCATATTCTTGGTTGATCGCGACTCGTGCATTACCTGGAATGTCCATGCTGCGAACACAGGCCAGCCAAACATCCTTTGCCGTATCGACACCTTCGCTGGAAATCGTGACTTCGCGCATGCCGACACGATCGGCCAGACTTGCGAAAAACCGAATATTGATGGACATCCCAGAAATAGGATCAAGCAACAGCGCCAGCCGCTTCCTCAAACTGTCCCTGTGAGGCAAGCGCATTGACTTGTGCGCGCTGCAAAATCTTCTCATGAACTTGTACAAGGTTGCCATTATCGCCACTCCAGGCTTTCATCGGGGCCTGCTGCAACGCGCGCCCGTACGAGAAAGTCAGTCGCCACGGCAGATTTGTTTGAAGCTGGTTCATCCGGTTCAAATGCAATGTTGCCTGCTCATCCGTTTGTCCTCCAGACAAAAATGCAATTCCAGGAACAGCCGCTGGCACACAATCCAAAAAGCAGTCAATAGTCTGTTCGGCAACCTCATCCACACTGGCCTGTTCTGGGCATTGTTGACCCGGTAAGACCATATTGGGCTTCAATACGATTCCACTTAAGGCAACACCTTGTTCATCGAGTTGATCAAACACCAACTTCAACGTCCGATGAGTGACCTGCCGACACCGATCAATCGAATGATCGCCATCCATCAAGACTTCCGGCTCGACGATCGGAACAACATTGGCTTCCTGGCAAAGGCTTGCATAGCGAGCCAGTCCGTGTGCATTGGCCATCAAGCAGGCATCACTTGGAATACCGTCCCCTATAGTGATGACAGCACGCCACTTCGCAAATCTCGCTCCGAGTGAAACGTACTCCTGCAAGCGCTCGCGCAGTCCGTCCAAACCTTCCGTAACTTTTTCTCCGGTGTGACCAGCCAATGCCTTTGCACCGGTATCCACCTTTATACCAGGCACGATTCCAGCATCATTAAGGTACTGTGCAAACGGTGTTTGTCCGTTTACTTGTTGGCGAATCGTTTCATCGAACAGAATGGCACCACTGATAAATTGAGATAGACCTTCGGCCGTAACCAGCATCGAACGATAACTCAAACGATTGTCCTCGGTCGATGGCACACCAAGTTTTTCGAATCTGGACGTACAGGTGCCAGTGCTCTCGTCCATAGCCAGAATACCGCGCCCGGCGGACACCATCTCCCGGGCAGTTGATTCAAGCGTCTCCAAATTCATCGTTATTTCTCCCTATTTGTGCTAAACGCGTTCTACCGGATATTCCAACTTAAACCGACAGAATTTTCATTGTATTTGTACCGCCCTTGACACCAGTGAGTTCGCCTCGGGTTACCAGCAACAAATCGCCTTTGCTGACAATTTTCCGGTGGCGCAACTCCTTGATTGCCTGAATTTCAATAGGCACATCAGAATCTCTATCCACATCGAAGTTGATTGGATGTACCCCTCTGAAAAGTGTAACACGCCGATGTGTTCTGGCATGGCGTGTGACCGCATAAATCGGAATGCCAGACAACTGCTGTGACAACCATTTTGCCGTCGAGCCTGACTCGGTGAGGGCTAGTATTGCAGCAACATTATAGTGTCGTGCTGTATACATGGTGGCCATGGCCACTGCTTCTTCGGTGCTGTCGAAAAGATCATCGCCGCGTTCCACACGATCCATGCCCATGTTGGTTGATTCCGACCCTCGACAAATTCGATCAACCGTCGAGACAACTTTAGCCGGATGATCTCCAACCGCTGATTCCTGCGACAGCATAATTGCATCGGTTCCATCTAATACTGCATTGGCCACGTCCAGCACTTCTGCGCGCGTCGGTGTCAAACTGTGTTCCATAGACGTCATCATTTGTGTCGCCGTAATTACAAACCGGTTTCTCCGCCGCGCAACAGCAACGAGCTGCTTTTGCACACCCGGCAGTTGTGCATCCCCGATTTCTACGGCAAGGTCACCGCGAGCGATCATAATCCCGTCGGAAGCATCGACAATTTCTTCGATGTTCTTGACCGCTTCGACTCGCTCAATTTTGGAAACGATGCCCCCTTCGCAACCCGTTACGCTGAGCAATTCGCGAGCAAAACTGACATCAACTGCATTGCGGACAAACGACACCGCGAGGTAATCAATATCGAGATCACCCGCAGTTCGAATATCCTGGTGATCCTTTGGTGTCAGCGATGCAGCGGTCAACCCGCCTCCTTGCCGATTGATCCCCTTGGAATTCGATAACACGCCACCGATCAGCACTTTGGTTTTAACGAGTGGGTCCAGCACCTCCGTTACCTCTAGCACGATATTGCCGTCATCGACTATCAGGATGTCACCGAGTTTGACATCCTTTGGCAGGTTTTTATAGGTTACGCCAACCCTTTCCTGGTCGCCCGCATCTTCATCCAGATCAACATCCAAAATGAACGGATCTCCTTGAGCCAAATGAATTTGTTTGTCTTTGAATTTTGCGATGCGAATCTTGGGACCTTGCAAATCGGCTAATATTCCGACTGCCCGCCGTTGCTCCGATGCGTGTTTTCGCACCAACTCAATCCGTCTTCGATGCTCATCTGATGAACCATGGGAAAAATTCACCCGTGCTACATTCAAGCCTTTTCGAATCAGCCTGGACATCTCGTGGTCAGAATCAGTCGATGGACCCAGGGTCGCAACGATTTTTGTTTGCCGCAGCACTTGAGACTGTCCTATCCTGCCTGGGAATACTGCATGGCGCAGTGTTTATCATGACGCTCCAATGCGGCAAGTCCTGGTAATTCATTACCCTGAACAAATTCCAGGAACGCACCACCACCTGTCGACGCGTAGGATACTCCTTCCAGTGAACCGAATCGTTCCAGCGCAGATAAAGTGTCCCCGCCGCCGGCAACGGAAAATGCATCACTTTCGACAATAGCAAAAGTCATTGCACGAGTACCAGCATCAAAAGGGGGAAATTCGAATGCACCAAGCGGGCCATTCCAGATCACGGTTTTGGCATCCGTGAATATCTTTTCGAACTGTTGGCAAGTCTTTGGACCGAAATCGAAAATCATGTCCTGTTTTGCGACCTGTGTGACGGGTTTACATTCAACCTGGCTGCGATCCTGGATTGATGGAGCAACAATGACATCACAAGGCAGAATTATTTCGCAACCGTTTTTTTCAGCCACCTTCATGATGTCTCGGGCTTGTCCGACAAGATCATGCTCACAAAGAGATCGTCCAACATCGATTCCCCGAGCAGCGAGAAAAGTGTTCGCAATTCCACCACCCACAATCAGTGTCTGTGCCAATTTCGACAGTCGCCTGAGCGCCTGCAGTTTGCCGTCGATTTTCGCACCGCCCACGACTGCTACGACAGGCTTGGCGGGATGCTTCAGTGCGGCGTTCAGAAATTCAATCTCTTTTTGGCATTGCAGTCCAAGGCATGCAGACGGTGAAAATTTTGCAACACCGGATGTTGACGCGTGGCCTCGGTGCGCAACTGCGAATGCATCCATCACGAATACGTCGCAAAGACGCGCCAATTTACGACTCAGCTGTGGGTCGCAATCAAGTTCACCATGGAGAAATCGAACGTTTTCCCCCAGCTTCACTTCGCCGGGATCAATGTTGACCCCATCAATCCAATTCCTGACAAATGGGACACTCTGACCTAGCATTTCCTGTAAGCGATCTCCAATCGGAGCAAGCGAGTAACGCTCATCCACTTGGCCTTCAGCAGGCCGACCAAAATGCGAAATGATGAAAATTCCTGCATTTTCCTGTAATGCAAATTTAACTGTATCCACAGTCGCCAGAATTCTCTGCTCGGAGGTAATTTCGCCGTTCACAACAGCGACATTAAGATCCGCGCGCAACAGTATGCGCTTTTCGCGCAAATTCACCTGCTGAAGATTGATCATTGCAGACCCGAAGGCTAGCTGGCGCTCATAAAAGCAACTGCGGTATCCAGCATACGATTCGAAAAAGCCCATTCATTGTCATACCAGCAGCAAACCTTTGCTGCGTGACTACCGACGACACGCGTGGTTGATGCCTCAAATACCGATGAGATAGAGCAGTGGTTGAAATCAATTGAAACCAAGGGTTTGTCGTTAAAAGACAGGATCCCTTCGAGCGCCCCAGATGCAGCGTCCTGAACGGCGTCGTGAATCGCATCAACGGACACTTCGGATTCGGTCTCAATCGTCAGATCAACCAGGGAAACATTGGCCGTTGGCACGCGTACCGCAAAGCCGTCCAACTTTCCATCCAGCTCAGGCAATACAAGGCCAATGGCGGCCGCTGCACCTGTACTGGTTGGAATCATGGATTGTGTTGCAGATCTCGCACGTCGCAGGTCCGAGTGAAAAACGTCAGTCAAAACCTGGTCGTTGGTATAGGCGTGAACAGTCGTCATCAAGCCTGAACGGATGCCAAATGCATCGTTGAGAACTTTCGCTACAGGAGCCAGGCAATTTGTGGTGCATGAAGCATTGGAAACTACGGTATGCGATGCACGCAGCACGTGATGATTGACCCCGTACACAACCGTTGCATCGACACCACCGCCTGGCGCTGAAAGCAAAACTTTCTTTGCCCCACCCTCCAGATGCGCGCCAGCTTTGTCTTTACTGGCGAAAAAGCCGGTGCACTCCATGACAAGATCAACACCAAGGTCACCCCAAGGCAGGGCTGCCGGGTTGCGTTCTGACAATGTCCTAACTTGCTCACCATCGACCCGAAATCCATCATCTTCACACTCAACCGTAGCTTTGAACTTGCCGTGAACAGAGTCATACTGAAGCAGATGCGCGTTGGTCTTGTTGTCTGCCAAATCATTGATTGCCACCACAGACAAGCCGTGTTCCTTGGGGGATTCGTAAAGCGCCCGCATGACATTGCGACCGATTCTTCCAAATCCATTAATTGCTACTCTGATTGACATTCGCTACACTACCTGCTGGGAACTGAATAAATTTACTGCAATAAAACCATGCGTTATGCGATCAGATCACGCACCGCGCGTTCGACCGCTTCTACGGTTAGGTCAAAAAACTCGTAAAGCGATTTTCCTGGCGCTGATTCACCAAATCGATCAACACCAAGAACCACGCCTTTTTCACCTGCATACTTTGCCCAAAGTGGTGTCACCCCCGCTTCAACAATAACCCGTCGGCTAACTTCAGGTGGTAAAACCTCGTCTCGATACTGCTGGGATTGAGATTCAAACACATCGACACTTGGCATCGAAACAACTCGTATTGCGACTCCAGATTCCGACAGTCGTTGCGCGGCGCCCATCGCGAGTTCCACTTCTGTACCGGTTGAGATAATCATGGCTTGAGGGATACCTTCGCAGTCCGACAATACGTAAGCCCCTTTTTGAATGTCAGCGAGTTGCTGGCGAGTTCGGCTATTTTGCACAACGCCTTGGCGGGAAAACAAAAGACAGGTCGGACCATCGGTTCGCTCGATGGCTGCTTTCCACGCCACCATTGATTCTTGTGTGTCGCAAGGACGCCACACGGACATATTCGGAATCAGGCGCAAGGTCGCTGCCTGCTCAACCGCCTGGTGAGTCGGTCCGTCCTCACCAAGACCAATTGAATCGTGGGTATAAACAAATATCGCGCGGATTCCCATTAGCGAAGCCATACGGATAGCGTTTCTGGCATACTCGGAAAACATGAGAAACGTTGCACCATAAGGAATAAATCCACCGTGTAAAGCCAGTCCATTGACCATCGCACTCATGCCAAACTCCCGCACACCAAAATAGATGTAACTGCCATCAGCACGCTGTTCATCAATAGTTGCTGCACCATCCCAAAGCGTTAAATTTGAACCAGTCAGATCGGCCGAGCCACCAATTAACTCTGGTAAAACCGGACCGTATGCGTCCAATGCAACTTTCGAAGACTGACGGGTTGCGACGGACTTGTCAGGTGCACAAAGAATTTGTTCAGCACTAAAGTCGGACCAATCTTGAGGCAAAAGCCCCTCTTTGCGACGCTTAAATTCTGCTGCCAGTTCGGGATGCTCCACAGCATAGTGTTCAAGCTTACTATTCCAGGCAGCTTCTTGGTCTGCTCCGCTGGCCCGGCAGTCAAAAGCCGCTCGAATAGGGTTCGGCACATGAAAAGCGGGATGGTTCCAACCCAACTTTTCTCGGGTCAGTTTAATTTCTTCTTCACCCAGCGGCGCCCCATGAGCACCAGCAGTCCCCTGCTTGTTCGGCGCTCCCCATCCAATCACGGTCTTGCAACAAATCAGGCTGGGACGGCCTTTTTCCGAACGCGCCGTGTGAATGGCCGATTCGATCTCGTCTTTGTTGTGACCGTCTACATTTTCAATGATGTGCCAGCCGTAGGCAGCAAATCGTCGCGGCGTGTCTTCGGTAAACCAGCCAGAAACCTCTCCATCAATTGAGATGTTGTTGTCATCGTAAAACGCAATGAGTTTTTCAAGACGGTGTGTTCCAGCAAATGAAGCGGCTTCATGCGAAATACCTTCCATCAAGCACCCATCACCTAAAAATACGTAGGTAAAGTGGTCAACGATGTCGTGTCCTGGTCGATTAAACCTGGCAGCGAGAACTTTCTCTGCCAATGCCATACCGACTGCATTGGCGAATCCCTGTCCCAAGGGTCCGGTGGTGGTTTCAACACCCGGAGTCAGGCCGTATTCAGGATGCCCTGCCGTTTTCGAATGAAGCTGACGAAAGTTCTTGATCTCTTCGATGGGTAAATCATAACCTGTCAGGTGCAGCAAGGAATAAAGCAGCATTGAGCCATGTCCGTTCGACAATACAAAGCGATCTCTGTCGAACCAGTCAGGGTTTTGAGGATTATGCTTTAGGTGTTCCGTCCAAAGCACCACCGCGATATCGGCCATACCCATGGGCATACCGGGATGACCAGACTTGGCAGCTTGCACTGCGTCCATAGACAGCGCACGTACGGCATTTGCCAGCTCGAGGTGAGTGGATAAATCAGGGCGCTGTGAGCTAGTAGAATCCGCTGCTGTGTCGTTCAACTGTCAATTTCCGCTTTAAGAAAGGCAAATCCAGCAGGGTTGTCAAATACAGGCCGGATGCGTCAGGTCAACTATGGCTCAATTATACAAACAGGCAGAAAATTCGCATTGCCATCACCGTTGGCTATTTTCGAATACCCACGCGGATTTGAAACAACCCGGGTCGTTCCAACCTGGTAATCAACGGACTCATGCGTGTGTCCATGAATCCATAGATCCGGTGCATAATCTAGCATCATCAATTCCAGCGAAGATGCATAAGCACAGCTGACCTCGACACCGACGCGTTCGTGTCTCAACGATTGCGCTGATGGTGCATGATGTGTTACCACGACAGTTTTCTTGATGCCGTCGTTTGACGCACGGAGTTCGTTTTCCAGGTAAAGACGCGACGACTGGTGAAACCGCTCGGTATCCTCGGGTCGAAGAACCTCATTGTCAAGTTCAATCAAGCGATAGTCATTCATCCAATAACCAGCAAGCATCATTTGCTGATACTTATCGCCCTGGATCTGGAAATCGGTCCACAAGGTGGCGCAGACAAAGCGGGTCTTATCGATGTAAACGGTTTCGTTTTCACAGTAGTGTACGTTCGTATTTTTTGTTTGGGCACGAATCCTGTCCTGAACCTGCCTGATCTCACCATGATAGTATTCGTGATTTCCACAAATATAAATGACCGGGACATCCTTAAATTTGTTCACGGCCCAAATTACGCCGCTTTCGCCGATATGAATATCCCCTGCCAGAATGACGACATCGTAACCTGACTGCGGAACGTCAAAATCCGAAAACTCAAGATGCAAATCAGAATAGACCAGCAGTTTCATCTTTATCGGTTAATGTGTACGTTAATCAATTCAAACGGGTCAAACGGTTCAGCATTCATTATTGATGGATGAACCTGAGCTTCATATCATAATATTCGCGAAGCTAGGATTTGGTGGTGGTGTCGCGTTTGAAATTATTAACGAAAAATGACACGCAACCCAAGGAATGCCCACTGACGGAAGACTATCGCACTAGGTGTTTGTCTCATCGCCACGACCAAGCAACCATGATGTTGAAAGTTTGGCTGCACTTGATCCCATTTAAGCGATGCGGACATGTAAGCCTTTTCTCTACGCATAGTCGTTTACGGAATTTTGTCAAAAGACTGAGTTTTCAGTGGCCAAATGTCGGCAGAAAAGAGAAGCGAATTGAATTACTTACTGGATATCAACGCTAGCAATACCTCGCACGAATTCATGTTGCGTTGATGGACCTGGTTTCGATGTCTACGAACCGCATCCATGTGGTAATTGTAGTCTTAGTGCATGCGATTTAAAAAACTCGACCTGGCCCATCAAATATGGTTTCGCATTTTCAAATCGCATGTGTCCAGATTTGTATAATGAATTTTACGATGGACTTTCTCCGATGACAGTTTCATGACTTGGCTTACGAATCAATTTCTCGTCGCCATGCCATCCATGTCCGACTCCATATTCGAGCGAACAGTAGTGTTGGTTTGCATGCACGATGAAGACGGAGCATTGGGAGTCGTCATCAATCGAATCACTGAGCTGCTTTTGGAAGACATACTCAAAGAGCTCGACCTCGAACCTACCGAACGCTCGGAAACCAAATTGCCGGTTCATTTCGGTGGCCCTTGCCAAATTGAACGAGGCCTCGTCTTACACGATTCCAGCCAATCCTGGGCATCAACAATTGAAATTGGCGATGAGTTCGGGCTGACGATGTCCAGAGATGTTCTTGAGGCGATTTCAGAGAATCGCGGACCTCAATTCTACCTGCCGGTTTTGGGATTTTCTGGCTGGGAGAGTGAACAACTCGAAACCGAAATGCAAAACAATATGTGGTTGTCAACGCCTGCGGATTTTTCGATTATTTTCGATACTCCGGTACAGGAACGGTGGAAAAAAGCTGCCTCACTTGTTGGCATAGATATTGCTACGATCTCTACCTTTGCAGGACATGCCTGACGGTTTTGCCAATCTAGCTCAATTCTGCTAATCGATTCCATGGCGGCGGTGAAAAATTTTCGCACTGCCGATTGTTCACTTTCTCTTTTGCTGTAATGGATTTGTCCAATTGAACGTGTGCACGTTTTGATGAGCAAATCCGGCAACATCATCGCATTCGACTACGGAACTCGCCGAATTGGTGTGGCTGTTGGAAATTCGCGCATCGGTCACGGTCGAGGCATCGGAGTCGTTCAGGTGCGAAATGGTGAACCCGATTTGATAAAGATCAAAAAATTGGTGAATGAATGGCAACCGGAAAGGTTTGTTCTGGGCTTACCTGGCGGGTTTTGCGCATCAAAGGGGACATTGAAAAAGCAAATACTAAAATTCAGCAAACAACTC
This sequence comes from Arenicellales bacterium, assembly GCA_963664525.1. Classification (GTDB taxonomy): domain Bacteria; phylum Pseudomonadota; class Gammaproteobacteria; order Arenicellales; family JAJDZL01; genus JAJDZL01. The sequence goes on along the minus strand of OY761535.1, from coordinate 3,304,462 downwards.
AGCCAAGTGTTTGACCTGCCTGTGTCCTATGTTGACGAAACCCTCAGTACAGAAGAGTCAAACTACCGGATGAATCGCTCTGATGTGCCCATCCGAAAAAGTAAAAAGACCGACCTACGCAACGAGATGTCAGCGAAAATTATTTTGGAGAGCTTCTTTTTTGAACTGGATATCGAAAAAGACAAATCAGTTCCATGACTCACTGAACCGTTCAAATTATTGGCGGCAGTCAGACCAGAGATTAAAATATTGAAACTAATACAGGTATTGAAGTTGACCATGCTGGTAGATGAGAGCATGAAGGAACTGATCAATGATTTGGGATATTGCGTTTATGCTGCAAGATTGGCGCCTGTCAAGTCGGTAGACCAATGCAATGACAGGCGATCGATATTTACAGATACGCACTACAGCGAAATTCAATGACAGAGAAATATCCGCAGCAACTGCCGGTCGAAGCGATGTTGACCAATATGGCCGAATCGCTGCAAGCCCTGCTCGAAATGAAACCGCTTTTCGTCGCGATTTGTAGTGGTGGAGTATGGATTGCCGAGGCGTTGCATCAACGTCTTGACGTCAGTGAACCACTGGGGCTTTTGGACATCTCGTTTTACCGCGATGATTTCAGTCAAGTGGGCCTTCATCCCAAGGTACAAAGCTCATCTTTGCCAGTGGCAATTGAAAATCGGCACATCGTATTGGTTGACGATATTTTGCATACGGGGCGCACAGTCAGGGCTGCACTGAATGAACTATTTGCCTGGGGTCGTCCTGCGTCAGTGGTGCTGGCGGTGCTCATCGATCGGGGAAAACGTGAATTGCCATTGCATGCTGAAATCGTGGGACAAACACTGTCACTGAATGACAACCAATTTGTCAAAGTTTATCCCGATGGCAAATTGACCTACATTAATCGCCAACCTGAGTGAGATTGATGGTTCGCGACATCCAAATTGGATCTGACGGTCGCCTCAATCACTTCATTTCATTAGAGGAACTGTCTCGAGAATTGATCGAGGAGTTGCTGATCACTGCAGAATCATTTATTGATTTTGCAACGCGCAATACAAAGAAAGTACCTTTGCTGCGTGGCAAAACGATCGTGAACCTTTTTTTTGAACCGAGTACCCGAACACGGACAACTTTCGAAATTGCTGCAAAACGCCTGTCGGCTGATGTAATCACCATGCTGTGGGAAGGTATGTCGACGAAAAAAGGGGAAACGATCCTGGATACTGTCAAAACACTACAGGCAATGCACACGGATACCTTTGTGGTGCGACACAGCTTCAGCGGCGCCGCTGATCTGATCGCTCGACACGTTCCAGAGCACGTACACATCATCAATGCCGGCGATGGACGTTATTCGCACCCAACACAAGCCTTGCTCGACATGTTGACTATCCGTCAGCGAAAGCCTTCATTCGAGAATCTGTCAGTCGCCATTGTGGGTGATGTTCTCCACTCGCGGGTTGCTCGGTCCGAAATCAGTGCGTTAAAGAAACTCAATGTTGCAGATATTCGAGTCATTTCGCCAAGAACGCTGATTCCCACCGGACTCGAAGCACTCGGTGTTAATATCTTTAGTGACATGGATCAGGGACTTGAAGACGTCGATGTCATTGTCATGCTACGACTGCAGCTGGAAAGGATGGAAGGTCAACTGATTCCGAGTGAAAGTGAATACTACCAGTGCTATGGCCTGACAGAAGCTCGCCTTCAACATGCCAAACCCGATGCACTGGTTATGCATCCAGGGCCAATCAATCGCGGCCTTGAAATTGCATCATCAGTAGCCGACGGTCGCAATTCTGTGATCCTGTCCCAGGTCTCCAATGGTGTAGCGGTGCGCATGGCTGTTATGTCAAAAATAATGGGCGGCTCGCGTCCATTGATTTGAGTTGAACTCCAATGCTTAGTGTGATCAGAAATGGCCGGGTTGTTGATCCCGCAAATGATCGGGATGAAATCGCCGATGTATTTTTCGATCAACAACAAATTCTTAATGCTGGTGAGGTCGAACATCGCGAGATAGCGCATGAGATTGATGCAACAGGGCTTGTGGTGTGTCCTGGCCTCATTGATATCAACGCAAAGATTGGTGACCTGAACGCAAACGGACAGTCAGCCATTCATAGTGAAATGCACGCCGCACTCAAAGGCGGAATCACAACAGTTTGTGTACAGCCCAATACTGTTCCAGTGATTGATACGCCCGCCATGGCGCACATGATTCGAGACCGTGCCCAGCAGCAAAATAGTGTCAGGGTTGTTCCTTTAGGCGCACTAACCACAGGACTCAATGGCGAAACGCTTACCAACATGGCAGCGCTCAAGGATGCCGGCTGTGTGGGAGTGAGTAACGCCCGAAACGCGATACGCAACACATTACTGATGCGCCGTGCAATGCAATATTCCTCTACATTTGGACTCACCGTCTTTATTCATTCACAGGACCCATGGCTAACTGGTAAAGGCTGTGTTCACGAAGGAGAGATGAGTACCCGTTTGGGTCTTTCTGCAATTCCCGAAGCTGCCGAAACCGTGGCGGTTGCCCGAGACCTTGCACTGGTTTCAACAACTGGAGTAAAGGCACATTTCAGTCAAGTTTCGTGTGCACGCTCTGTGGAAGTTATTGCCGAATCCAGGCAACGTGGACTAAACGTCAGTGCCGATGTCGCTATTCACAATCTGCATCTGACTGAATTTGATATCGCAGGGTTCAACACACTCTGTCACGTTATGCCACCACTTCGCTCGGAATCAGATCTCAATGGCTTGCGTGAAGGTGTGAAAACAGGCATCATCCAGGCCATTTGTTCAGATCACCAACCTTGTGGTAAAGACGACAAGCTCGCACCATTTATTCAGACAAAACCCGGCATCTCGGGGTTAGAGACTTTGTTGCCGCTCACCTTAAAACTCGTTGATGATGGTTTATTGTCACTACGGCAGGCACTCGCCTGCCTGACTTGCAATCCGGCTGAAACGCTAGGGCTCGGACTGGGTACACTTTCGGAAGGTGTTACCGCTGATATTTGTATATTCGACCCCAAGTCAACGTGGCAATTTGATCCCGAACAAATGTCAAGTCGCGGCAAGAACAACCCTTTTGGCGGTATGCAGATGCGCGGTAAAGTTACTCATACCGTCGTTGGCGGAATGGTGACGACACATTTATGTTAGTGATTCAGTAAAGGGAAAAATTCGATCCCCTGTTGAACGCGCCAGACGTGGCAGATCTGCACTATCGATAGGAAACAGGGAGTTTGGAGTACCAGCTGCGGCCCAGACTGTTTCGTGCAAGAAAAGATCAGGGTCAAACACAGTATCGATCGGATTGATCAGGCCAACAGGCGCGACGCCACCGATCGCAAATCCAGTCGAAGTTCGAACGAATTCGGCATCCGCTTTGCCGATCTGTTCACCAAAGTATTCAGAAAGCACGGCAAGTTTGACACGATTGCTACCACTTGTGATCGCAAGCACGGGGCGATTCGATTGAGTTTTGAAAATTAGTGACTTCGCGATCTGGGAAACTGAACAGCCAAGCGACTGCGCAGCGGCCGCAGACGTTCTTGTATCGTGATCGAGAATACGAACCTCGCATTGAATATTCATCGAGTGCAATGCATCGATGACTCGTTGGTTGGCTGGTTTCAAATTCATTAAATCAGTTGTCATAAAGGTACAGATAAAATAGGGGTTTAATGAAATGGATACCCCTTCGTCAGAAAAACGGCATCATCAGTGCCGAGCGGGATTGCATTTGTTGCCCTTGAAATTACGTCATATTATGAAGCACCGCTGTGATGGACCTGGCTCAAAACTACCGAACAGTCAGCGATAGAATTCGCAAGGCTGAACAAGATACGGGGCGCGTGCGCGGCTCGACGCAGCTAATTGCAGTTGGCAAACTTCACCCAGCCAGTGCAATACGGGAGTTAGCGCTGTGCGGTCAGAAAGATTTCGCAGAAAACTTTGTTCAGGAAGCTTTGGAAAAACAGAGTCAATTATCAGACTTGGAACTGGTATGGCACTTTATTGGCGCGATTCAAAGCAACAAAACTCGCCAGATTGCGAATCATTTCTCCTGGGTACACAGTTTAGACCGCCTTAAGATTCTCAAACGACTGAACGATCAGCGTTCGGAGGATTTGCCGGTACTTCATGCCTGTTTACAGTTAAATTTACAGGCAGAACAAACCAAGTCGGGTTTGAACGAAAACCAAGCGATTGAACTGCTCGATCAGTCTACGCAATTCAGTCGTGTCGTCATTCGGGGGTTCATGATTGTTCCTAAACCGGTTTCCAACCCGGAAGAACAGCGAACAATTTTTGCACGGGTTCGGCATCTTCTTGAACGTGCAAACAGCCTCGGACACAGCCTTGATACACTGTCAATGGGAATGACTGCAGATCTGGAACAAGCGGTCGCCGAAGGTTCGACTCATGTCCGGATCGGAACTGCACTTTTCGGTGAGCGCCCCCGTAAAGCCTAATCCATCTCTAGTTAGTGTCAGTCAGAAAACCCCCGATTTTAAGCGAGAATTCAGAATCATTTGACCGACAATGAGCCCGAGCACGACTAACGCCGGACTGTCAGGGCGAATGGTGACAATCCAGTGCCAAAACAGGGCAAAATCACGAATTTAGCCCACAGCCGTGCCTCCGGCACCCGGATTTTCGTTTCCGATGGGTGAATTGAAATGCTAAGCGGCGCGCAAACGCTGCTGACGGGCGAGTTTCTGACGCTCTTTGTCGCGCAAGATCCTACCCAGCCGCTTGAGGTTTGCGGCCAGTACCGACAGAGCCACGGCACGGGCAAAACCTGTTTTGCCGTGGTCCCGAACCCGGTCCAGCCCGCAGTGCTCCAGATGATTGATCGCCGACTCAATGCCAGGGTGCTTGCCACGCGCGGCTTTGAACCACGGCTGCGACTCATGCATCTTGTCGTTGATATTGCGATAGCCTTTTTTCGGCAGTGCGCATTCATCGAGCAACTCACCGAGCGCCAGCTGATTGGCCGGCGAATGAAAGCCACGATCGAAACTGCAGCTGTTCAAGTCAGGAAAGCTTTGCCGGGCTTGCTCGATGACCGCGACGCCATGGTCAACATCACTGCCGTCCCACAGGATACGGTGATGCAGGATAAATCGGTAGTGGTCCTCCACCACACAGACCGGCACGCCGAGCTCTTGCGGGACACCGGCTTTGCCTTTGACCACCCAACGGGTGTGTGGCTCAAAGATCGAAAACACTTTGTCCCGGTGAGGAATCTTCTCCTCGCGCACCAAGCGCCGCGTGACCTGATCGATCTGACGGTGTGCGTGGCGGATATAGTTTTGAAGTTGCACGACTTTGGCTTGCTGAAAAAGCGTCAGCTCAAACGCCTCGACTTGCTTGAGCGTACCCTGTGCACGATTCAGGTATTGTTGACACTGGGCCAGGTACTCGTTCACCTGCACGGGCGAATTCTTATTCTTCTTGGATGTTCGCACGCGGTTGAATGCTTGTTTGATCTTTTTTTGAATATGACGATGCTGGCGCCAGCCCTCAAGATCCAACTGCTCGGCGAGCCAGACCGCTGTTGTGATGCTGCAACGCATGGCATCAAACAACAAATTGACATCGGTTGGAAAATGAACATCCGTTTGAACGCAGAACGAATCACAACGCCCGCGCAATGTTTCGCCAGGCTTTTTTCTAACCACCTCGTGGCCGGCCTGGACCAGCAGTTGGTTGATCTTGGCCAACAGTTGCGGTTTCAGCAAAGTGACGTTATCCACCACGGTTTGTCGCTCGTATTCGTGCGCCATCACCCCGTGGCCCAGCATTTGTCGCAAGGTGCCATGCTCGTTGGCCAGCTCAGTGAGGCGGTCGTAATCGCAATTCAGACCCTGCTTGAGGATCGCCAGGACCAGAATGCGCCAAAGCTCCATGCCCGGACGACCGGTGTCCTTACGGGCTTTGGGATTCACTTGTGCATCAAGCAGTGCAAAGACTTCGCTTCGCAACTGCGGGTTGGTATACAGATATTGCAGACCCCTGAGCAAGGCCGGAATGTCATCGCGCGATTTCGAGCTAATGACGATATCGGCGATAAAGGTGCCGCCCAGTTCACATTGTGTGGATTTGACTTTTCGCATGGTCAGGGCCTGAAGATTGGATCAAAAAGGAGTATTTTGGGGGTTTTAGGCGAATACTTGGCTTGATTCGGGAAATCTTCGGTGCCAGAAGTCTGCCTCTACATCATTGTTTATATTGACATATTATACTCTATTTTGGTTTTCTGTCAAACACTAGTTATATTCATTGATGTAATTGAACAATAATAACTCTTCTAATTTTCGCTTGACTCTAAGCGCTGAAAACAATCATAGACTTCTAGATTGAATAGTCGAGCAGAGGCTATTTCTGACATCGGAATAACGATTCGAAAACCTTCGAAATCCATCTTGTCAATTTCTAGAATTACTTCAGAATAATGAGTTGTAACTTCCGATTCTCGTGTTTCCTATTTTCGATACCCGCTTGCTATCGGAACCAATTCGATATCAACTTCACTTTGGGTCACCAGGTCGGCGCGAGAGGTCAAACTGTCAGAATTGTTTGCGGTGAAAACTGAATTCAGACAAATTTCGGAACCGCGCTACATACACTGAACCGAAATGGGGATGTTTGACAAGAAATCACAGTCTTTTTCGATAGGCATTTTGGCGATGAGCGATTCGAACAACCAAAACGACTAGCTCTTCATCGCGCACTTCGTATACAACGCGATAATTCCCGACGCGAAGACGCCGCAATCCTCGAAAACTACCTTTCAGACTTGAACCAAGATGTGGTGATTTGGCCAGACGATCTATCGCAGCGACAATGCGCAATCGCTCCGACTTTGTAACATGCCTTAGTTCCTTGGCGGCGCTTTCCTTAATCCGTATCGAAAAGCTCACTTCGAACCTTATCCCAGTCTAGCACTGGGTCATTTGGGTCACGGAGCCTGTCGATGGCGATGGAAAGATCGTCGAAATCGTCAAGATAGTGCTCAATCGCCAGGCGGATAACGTCTGCGCGACTGCGTCGGAGTTGTTGTGCAGTCGTATCCAAAGTGTCAACCAATGAATCTGGCAGTCGTGCGGTAACTTGTTGCGACATAAGAAAAGATGAAAACTGAGTTAATTAACTGTAATATGCTTCATTTTACTGTCAATGACATCATATTTCAAAACTGTGTTCTGATTCAAGGGCGCATAAAAATCCTTAATATGAACTTAGGACTTGTAACAAAGAAGAAAGCCTTGTATAATCAATAGCATATTAAAACAATGTGCATCACCCAATGGGTGACGAAACACGAGATTGATACAAGGCTATGAACTTTGTAAACTACAAAACCGCAGACAGTCAGCATACCTTGACCTCGCGCGCCGGCCTGGTGGCATTCGCCGAGCTTGTTAAACAACTCAAACTGACCGAACGGGTCGACCAGTTGATGCCCAAAGGTGCGCACAACCGTGCCTTTCGTTCCAGTGCGATTTTCAACACTTTTATGCTGATGCTCCACGATGGTGCCAAGTGTCTGGACGATGTGCGACTGTTACAACGCAAATCTGCACTACTCAGACTGTTTGGTATCAACAAACTCCCGCATGTCCATGCTATCAGGGCATCCAACGCAATGCAACCAATACAATCAGGTAAACCACGTCTCTAAAAGGTAAAATTACAGGGCTGTCTAATCATAACATCAGACCGATTCGTGTCAATTTCTACTGAAGCATCCAAACCGCTAAAGATCGGGTTTATCGGCGGCGGAAACATGGCCCGCAGTTTGATCGGTGGGCTCATCGCAAATGGCATTAGCCAAGATGCGATTTCGGTGTCGGACACCGCGGACCAAGCCCGACAGTATGTTGCAGATCACTATGGAGTTCATGTTGAAGAATCGAATCACGATGTCATCGCCGAGTCTTCAACGATTGTCCTTGCCGTCAAACCGCAGGTGATGGAAACAGTCTTACGAAATGTAACAGAAACGCTGCAGTCATCACGCCCGCTGATCATTTCAATTGCTGCAGGAATTCGTCTGTCAGAACTCAACAATTGGTCTGGCGGAAATCTTGCTGTGGTTCGCGTCATGCCGAATACACCAGCATTGATTCAAAAGGGAATTTCAGCCATGTACGCTAATTCTCTCGTATCTGAAAGCGACAGAATTTCAGTCGAAACCATCCTATCTGCTGTTGGAAAGACTGTCTGGCTACCCGATGAAAGTTTGCTTGATGCAGTAACAGCAGTATCCGGTAGCGGCCCTGCATACTTTTTTTACCTGATCGAATCCATCGAACAGGCTGCCGTAAACCTCGGATTGAATGTTGACACAGCACGTATTCTAGCAACGCAAACAGCGGTCGGCGCGGCGTTACTAGCTGAAGCCAGTGACGAAAGTCCCGCCACCTTGCGACACCGGGTAACTTCACCAGGTGGAGTAACAGAAGCGGCGATCAAGGTGTTTGAAGAAAAACGCGTGAAGCAAAATATCGTTACAGCGATCCAGGCCGGCGAGCAACGATCGGTCGAAATGTCCCAACCCACAAACGCCAGCTAAGGTCTATGGACATCCCAATTTCATTGCATTTCCTACGCACACTCGTTGAGGTATACGCTGTCATCACCGTATTGCGTGCACTCATGCAATATACCGATGCAGATTTTCACAACCCGATATCGCAGTTCATTGATCGCGCAACAAACGGGCCGATACGTGTGCTTCGTAAAATCGTGCCTCGTATAGCCGGATCGGATATCGGTTCGCCGTTTGTGCTCGCATTTATTATCACTGCGATGGAACGGTACCTGTTTGTAACTGCCCAAGGTGTGAATGGTAATATTTTCGCCTTGTTGATTCTGACACCGGCAAAACTACTCGACTATACAATCACCATTTTAATTATTGCAGTCCTTATTCGAATTGTAATGAGTTGGGTAGCACCACGGATAACGCCTGTTACCCGCCTGATACTGACATTTACCGAACCGATCATGCGACCTGCCCGACGCGTGATCCCAACCTTTGGCGGACTTGACTTCTCACCAATCCTGGTTTTGATCCTGCTCAATGTTGCGGACTCGTTTGGTGTTGGTTTTCTTGAATCACTGGGCTACCAGATGCTTGGGTAACTGCAGTTGAATTGGCAATCCCCAGCCGATCGACTGGTAAAAATCAAAAGCTCATAACAGTGGGTTCAAACGCCACGCCTTACAACTGGATTGATGCCGCCAAAGGTATTTTGCACCCGCGTGCAATCTGCATGCTGTTTTTGGGGTTTTCTGCAGGGCTTCCACTTTTGCTTGTATTTGGCACCTTGTCCGTGTGGTTGCGCGAGGCAGGTATTGAACGAGCGACAGTAACTTTTCTGAGTTGGGCAGCATTAGGCTATTCGTTCAAATTCGTCTGGGCACCCATCGTCGACCGGATGCCCGTTCCATTTTTGACCATCAGATTCGGTAGGCGCCGTGCCTGGCTCCTCGTTGCTCAGTTTGCAGTCATTATCAGTCTGGTTTGGACTTCGCTTTTTGATCCTCAGACTGATCTATTGCTATTGACGGTCATCGGTGCGGTGTGCATTGGCTTTTCGTCGGCAACTCAGGATATCGTCATTGATGCTTATCGAATTGAATCAGCGCCGCCAGACCTTCAGGCCATGTTGTCTGGCATGTACATCGCCGGTTATCGTATCGGACTTGTCGTAGCGGGAGCTGGTGCGCTTTGGATTGCCGATGTCATTGGTGGAGGTGAATACAGTTTTCGCGCGTGGTCTGTCGTTTACCAGTTGATGGCCGCCTTTATGCTCGTCGGCATCATCACGACACTGCTGAATCCAGAACCGAAATTCGGCGTTACACCACAAACAGCATTCAAGGGGGCGGGCGACTACTTTCGTTTTTTCGTGGTCTTCGCTCTTGGGATTGCGGCTTTCGTGCTGGGCTTCAAGTTGACAGGCAATGTCGTCGACACTGCTAGGTCGGCAATGGTTGACAACTGGTCGATCAACCCAGCCGCTGCGAAGTTTGTACTGGAAAGCATTCGCATGATTTTTTCTATTACACTCGCCGGCCTGGTTACTTGGACGTTGATCAGGATGCGGGTTGTACGAAAGGACCATGTCCGTGAAACCTACATCAATCCGATTTCAGAATTTTTTGTCCGCTACGGGCGTATGGCGCTTGTAATTTTGCTACTGGTTGGAACGTATCGAATTTCAGATATTGTGCTTGGAATCATCGCTAACGTTTTTTACCTGGATATGGGATTTACCAAGACACAAATTGCACAATACTCTAAATTTTGGGGACTGATGGCCGCGATTATTGGTGGTCTGATTGGGGGAATTCTTTCGCTGAGATTTGGGGTTTTACGTACACTTTTACTTGGCGCAGTGTTGGCACCGGCTTCGAATTTGCTGTTTTTGGCATTGGCCTCTAATCCGGTCGAAGGATTACTTTTGTTTGTAGTCGTCATGGACAGTTTGAGTGCAGGGCTGGCGTCTGCTGCTTTTGTCGCTTATCTTTCGAGTCTCACCAGTATTCGCTTCACTGCGATGCAATTTGCGATTTTCACCTCGATCATGCTGCTTTTTCCAAAACTTGTCGCCGGCTACTCCGGAACAATTGTGGACGGTGTTGGATACCCGGTGTTTTTTATCGTCACCACGTTGATCGGAATTCCAGTCATCGGTATTATTTTGTGGGTGCAACGTCTAATTGCAGCGCAATCCGCTGACGGATTGAAAGACACAGCGAATTGAAGTCAGCTGGTTAAGTGTCTCCAACGGGAACGTTGAACGTACCGATCACTGGAGCATGATCAGAAAACTTGATGTCGCGAAACACTTCAACCGACTCGATCTTGTCTTTCAAACCCGCTGTGATGATCTGGTAGTCCAAACGCCAACCGACGTTTTTTGCATACGCATTGCCGCGATTTGACCACCATGTATACTGTCCGGGTCGAGTATCGACGACGCGAAACGCATCGACAAATCCTGCCTCACCAAACAGCCAATCCATCCAGTCGCGTTCTTGTGGTAAAAAACCTGAATTTTTTCGATTGCCTTTCCAATTGCGAATGTCGACTGGCCGGTGGGCAATGTTGATGTCTCCACAAATGATAAACTCGCCAGTTTCCTGTCGAATCTTGGTTAACACAGGTTTTAAGCGCTCCAAAATGACTTCTTTAAACTGTTGTCGCTCGTTTGAGCTTGTGCCAGAGGGCAAGTAAATTGAAATCACGGTCAGACCTTCGAATTGAGTTTTAACACAGCGCCCTTCTGAATCAAAATCATCCCAGCCAAATCCATATTCCACTTTTTTTGGAGTATGTTTGGTATAGATCGCCGTTCCGCTGTACCCTTTCTTTTGTGCGTAGTGAAAATACCCGGTATAGCCCTCAGGGGAAAGCATGTCAGATGTCAATTGTTCATTTTGCGCCTTGAGTTCTTGAATGCAGACAAAATCAGCATCAACAGTATGCATCCATTCATAAAATCCCTTTCTGGCAGCGGAACGAATTCCGTTGGCATTAAAAGTAACTATTTTCATCAATCGAATACGACGTCCTGATGCGCGGAAACTGAAAAATACAAAAACGATGGACAGTCAAGAAAATCTGGCACAACGCGCTACTGATTTTAGTCAATTGCTGCTGACCTGGAACAACCCATTGCCCGGTCGAGGATTACCATGGGCTTTTGAATCGGATCCCTACAAGATCTGGATTTCTGAAATCATGCTTCAGCAGACTCAAGCAAGGACCGTTGTTCCGTTCTACCTAAAGTTTTTGGCTCGCTTTCCGAATGTTATTGAACTGGCTGATGCTACCTTGGATGAGGTGCTGAGCATTTGGACGGGTCTTGGATATTATTCCAGAGCTCGTAACTTGCATCGTGCTGCCCAACTGATAAAGAGCCAGTCAGATGGCGAGTTTCCAGAAAACTTTAGTGAAATTTTATCACTGCCAGGTATTGGGCGTTCAACCGCCGGTGCGATTTGCGCATTGGCTTTCGGTATGAAAACACCAATTCTGGATGGCAATGCAAAGCGTGTTTATGCTCGCGGTTTCTGTGTAGCAGAAGAAAAAGAATCGAAAAGGACCCACGATTTGTGGAATATCGCCCAGGCTTGTACGCCTACCGATCGCATTCAGATGTACACCCAGTTGATTATGGATCTTGGAGCGACTATTTGTACACCGAAAAATCCGAAGTGTACGAAGTGTCCTGTCGAATCTGTATGCTGTGCGAAATTGAATAATCTAACGAGCCATTTGCCACTAAAGAAACGGTCTTTACCGCGTAAGACAAAATCCACGGTCATGATCATGGCGATCGATGATTCAAACCGATTGCTTCTCGAGCGTCGTCCAGCGACTGGAATATGGGGGAAACTTTGGAGCTTTCCCGAATACAGCGGCGATTTGAATGATTTAGGTCCGTGGTTTAGAAACCAGTATGCGATACAGATCGAAGTGATAGAAAAATGGCAAGAGTTTCATCACGACTTCACTCACTATCGACTGAATATTACCCCTTTACTAGTCAGGATCAAGTCTGTAGACGGTGACCCATTCAGTTGCAACGATCTTGACTGCGTAGTACTGGACCAACCAACTGACCGCGGTGTACCTGTGCCGGTGGCTGAATTGATCGCTCGATTGGTCAATCACCGATTTAATTCGCGATAAGTCCTCTACTCAAACGATAATATTACGCGATAGTTCAATTCATGCACTAAACCTATGTCAAAAACCGTTCATTGCGTATTGCTGGAAAAGGAATTGCCGGCGTTGCCAATGCCACCTCTGCCCGGTGAATTGGGCAGCAGGATTCACGCGAATGTGTCCGCCGAGGCTTGGCAAAAGTGGCTCAGTCATCAAACCATGCTAATCAACGAAAAGCGATTGAGCATGGGAAACGCTGAGCATCGAAAATACCTGACCGAACAGGTTGAAAAATTCTTCTTTGGTAGCGGTGCTGATATGCCTGAAGGTTTCAAACCACCGACTTAACGATTGGCCTGAATCTGGACAAGATGGCTGTTGAACAAAGAACTGTCCGTTCAGATTGATAACCTCAAACAATATTCAAGAATCCGTCAAGTTTTTCTATAATTTCGGCATTCATCAAAATACTCCCGTATGAATTGTTTGACTGCCGTATACATAAAACCATTGTGTGTGACTGCAGCGTTTATTTCGCAAGTCATCAATTAAATCTGGCCAGGTAGCTCAGTCGGTAGAGCAGGGGACTGAAAATCCCCGTGTCGGCAGTTCGATTCTGTCCCTGGCCACCTTATAAATCAATAATATAGAATATCCCCCTCCTTTCAAATCCCTGTGTCGTTCCGTACAATTCCGGCATACTCGGGCTACAATTTTTATCGGTGGTAACAGCGGAAATGGCACCGATGCTTAAATGTACCTCGGCACGCATTTATTCGGCAGCTTCGCGATACAAACGTGCGATATTCGAGACATCGCGCGCATCGATCAGTTAAACGTCATGCCAAGGTTGCTGCGCATTCTCGCCAAGCATTCCGGGAAACTTGTCAATTTCACCGGCTTTGGGACCGTACTGGGTATGAATCATATCACTACGCAAAAATATGTAGGCATCTTTGAAAATCTGTTTATTGTTCGCACCTTGCAGTCTTGGTATACGAACAAATTAAAACGTCTGACAAAATCTCCAAAGCTGCATTTTCTTGACTCCAGCCTGCTTGCAGCGCTTCAAGGTGTCTCGCCAGACCGGTTGGCTGGTGAGCGGGCACTATTCGGACCACTACTGGAGAGTTTTGTTTTTAGCGAATTGTCAAAAAATCGCGAATTGGTCTGACGAGCGATACGTGTTTTCACACTTTAGAGACAAGGAACGAAACGAAATCGATATTGTGATGGAAGACAGGCGTGGCCAGATTGTCGGGATCGAAGTTAAGGGCTCGGCGACTGTTTTCAAAAGAGATTTTTCTGGTTTGCGTCGCCTTGCAACAGCTGGTGGTGACCGATTCGTATTAGGTTTAGTTCTGTACGACCATGACCAAACGGTGCAATTTGGTGATCGAATGTTTGCGGTTCCAGTTTCGACACTATGGTCTTGAAACTAAGTTCTACATTCTCTTGTTACCGTTGGTGCTTAGGGGTTTATCGTCCGCAGCCCGCTCCACAAAACCGCATCAATTGACTACCTGCTCTGATAAGGAAGTTCAGCACAACTTCCATGAATCTGTATGGAGATGTTCTGATCAGTAGCATTTGTCAGAATTTTTGCAAATTTGGTCGATTTACGCTCTGACAGTCCGTCGCCAATAGTGCGAAATTTGAAAGTGGTTCAATTTTGACTGAATTCTGGATTAGTTTTGATTATTTTCCGACTAACATGATTTAACCCTCTGAGCGAATTAAAATTCTGCAATACGACCGCCTGGTGTGTCGATTCCAATGTCACATGACTCGGTTTGTCTTCGTTGTATTTCCAATTTGGAGCAATATAGAAATTCACACCACCGGGTGGCAACGAAAATGTCTTTGTATTCATAACATTCAAAGCAGGGGAAGTCGTTTATGTCTATCAGAATTGAAAAAAATTGTGGGGTTTGGACAGTCATTCATTCTCGGCCTGAAGTGAAAAATGCAATGGACCCGGAAAGTGCACAGGCTCTTTTTGATGCATTTGAGGAATTCGATCAAACCAAAGAAGCGCTTGTAGCCGTGTTTTGGGGCGAAGGCGGTGCTTTTTGTTCCGGATTCGATCTCAAGATAGCATCAGATCTGTCAGAATCTCACCAAATTGACCGGTATGATTTCCCAAAAAACAATGATGAGCCATCATTGGCCATCATGGGGCCCAGTCGCCTGGAACTATCAAAACCGGTCATTGCTGCTGTAGCAGGACCGGCTGTAGCGGGAGGAATGGAACTTGCGATTTGGGCTGATCTTAGGGTCATGGAAGAATCCGCCTATATGGGCGTCTACTGCCGTCGCTGGGGTGTTCCTCTGATCGATGGTGGAACAGTACGTCTTCCGCGTCTTGTCGGGGAAGGACGCGCAATGGACCTCATTTTGACAGGTCGACGGATTGACGCTGTGGAAGCTTTGCAAATTGGACTTTGTGAGTATGTTGTACCCGATGGACAGGCGCGGGACAAGGCAGAACAGCTCGCCCATTCACTGACTCGATTTCCACAAAGTTGTATGAATTCAGACCGAAAATCCGTTCGCCAGCAACATGGACTTTCTGAACGAGCTGCCTTGCAGCAGGAGTGGCGAATCAGCAAAGACGAAGTCATCAAATGCGGAATTCACGGTGCTAAGCGATTTGCACAAGGGAAAGGCCGCGGTGGTGATTATGACGATATCTAACTGTTAGGTAAAAAAGACAGTTTATTTGATGGAAGTGCGGTGTCAGTATTGGATGAGCCTTTCGATCCCCTTGTACTTTAGCACCTCACTTGAAAAAATCTGCTAGTTTCATCAATTCGTACGCTAATGCCAGTTTGCGTCTCGCAACAGTGCGTCAATATCCAGTGCGTTTTCCAACTCAACAGCCAACTCATCAAGTGCTGAATCCACCGATTGGCGGTATCGCAAATTGGAGGCAGTTCCTTGCCGTAAATCGTTCAACCATGCAGTTCGAAATGCGTCGCTCCAAAATAAGCCGTGAACGTAACACCCAATAACATTACCGCTCATGTTTATCGCGCCATCTTTTTTGTCGTCGAAACGAATGTAGCGCCTGCGAGTATCTGCGCCAATTGTTTCTCCCATATGAATTTCATAGCCGACTACCGGCTGACCGTTGTCCAAGCACTCGCCGTCCAAAGTGTGCACAGTCTTTTGAGTCAGCATATCCGTTTCGACATCCAGCAATCCCAGTCCGCTAGCTTCCTCAGGTGGTCCTTCTACACCATGTAAATCACGAATTTTGGTGCCCAAAATCTGATAGCCACCGCAAAGACCAATCACCACACCACCCGTCCTGGCATGGGAAATAATGTCATGGTCCCAACCCTGCTCCCGGATAAACTTAAGATCCCCCAATGTGGACTTGGTCCCGGGCAAAATGATGACATCCGCATCCCGGGGAATCGGACGGCCAGGCGGAACAAAAATCATATCCACATTTTGTTCCAGCCGCAGTGGGTCAAAATCGTCAGAGTTTGCAATTCTTGACAACATGGGAACCACAATTTTCAACTGGCGACAGCCTTGTTGCGGCAGTTGCGCTGCCAGCCTTTCGGTGGCCACTGAATCTTCGCTCGGCAGTCGTCGAACGGACTTTAACCATGGAATGACACCTCGGCACGGCCATGATGTCCGCCTTTCAATATCGAGCCTACCATCATCAAAAAGCGTAATATCACCACGAAACTTGTTGACAATAAAACTCTTAACCAGGTCCGCATCTGTTTTTTCAAGCACTGCCCTGGTCCCAACTAGTGATGCGATCACACCACCTCGCTCAATATCAGCTAAAAGACAAACAGGAACCTTTGCCACCGTAGCAAAACCCATATTGGCAATATCCCTCGCTCGTAAATTTGTTTCCGACGCACTACCAGCTCCTTCCACCAGTACGAGATCGTAGTGATGCGATAGTTTCTGGAAACTTTGCATGACCGGCGTTAACAGAGATTGTCTTTGAACAATGTAGTCCTTTGCCGCGAGATTGGATACAGCCTTGCCATGCACGACGACTTGCGCCACCTGATCGGTTTGCGGTTTGAGCAGGACTGGGTTCAGATCAACAGATAGTTCTACCCCCGCCGCTTGAGCCTGTAATGCTTGGGCGCGCCCAATCTCACCACCGCTGGGGCAAGCAGCAGCGTTATTGGACATATTCTGAGGCTTGAATGGCGCAACACTGATTCCGCGCTGTCTGGCAACCCGGCACAAGCCGGCGACAATAATGGATTTGCCAACATCGGACCCGGTACCCTGAATCATCAATGCTGCGTTTTTCATGTTAATTCAATGAGATTTGTGGTTTTTTGCGCCAATGACTTCTTCCCAACTGGGCCTGCAAGTAAACTACTGGCTGACACGTATGCTTGTCACTCCATTTCGTTGAACGATGTGGGTAACGCCTCCCTGCCATCTTGTGAAAGTTCAAATATATGCGAAACGCCAATCCAGAGATGTTGACTATTTCAACTGATTCCAACTTTGAACTGTTCGGTCATTTTGACGAGTGGTCAATTGTTCCCAACTTCAACCAGTCATTCGAGGCAATTCAAGACCGTCCGTTTATCTGGATTTTGTGCACGAGTCGATGAAACCTGATCAGATTTGCTGAATACAAAGTACCTTCTAGCTTGGCTCGACGCTTGGCAGGCAGGCGAATTAGATGGAGATATTGGTCAGGGCTGATAGGTCTTTTGACCAAGCACGGCAACCGTCTTCAGCTTAGCCGATGTTTAATGTGCGCCGCAGAAAGTCGCTTTTGTCAAATCTGGTATCATCGATGATCTGATACAGTCTCGAACATCACCTTAACTGTAATTCAATGAAAGACTTCAAATTCTACACACCATCAGGCAAATCGCGCTCACGCACCATCCCAATCGAATATGAAGGAACTCCTGGCAAGAACAATGCAATCACGGACGTCGATGGCGTTTGTGTTGGCTACCGTACGCTGATTTCTGGGCAAGGTCCAAGAATCGTTGGTCAGGGTCCGGTACGTACCGGGGTAACTGCAATTTTGCCTCGACCACGAGAAAAGTTGTACATTCCGTGCAACGCGGGTTATTTCAGTTTCAACGGGAATGGCGAAATGACGGGAACACATTGGATTGAAGAATCAGGGGTGCTTCAATGGCCGATTGCTCTGACCAATACACATTCATGTGGTCTGGCCCAGGAAGCTGTAACCAAGTGGGTCGTCCATCACCATACGGAACACGCGGCAGAAGGGGTATTACCAGTTGCAGCCGAGACGTTCGATGGCGAACTTAACGACATTAACGGTTTTCATGTAATGGAGGAGCATGTTTTCAGCGCAATAGAAAGTGCCAAGAGTGGTCCGATTGAACTCGGTAGTGTTGGCGGAGGCACGGGTATGATCTGCTATGAGTTCAAAGGTGGAAATGGATCTGCCTCCAGGTGCGTTTCGATTGGGGACAAAACCTATACCGTGGGAGTTTTTGTACAAGCGAATTTTGGTCGCCGCAAAGATTTGATGATTGCCGGTCAACCCGTTGGCGAACATTTTGGTGGCAGCGAAATTCGTTCAAAACCAATGGGCTCGGTGATCGCAATCGTCGCGACAGATGCGCCACTTTTGCCACATCAATTGAAACGGGTCTCGCGCCGGGTGGTTTTGGGGCTCGGTCGAACAGGAACTACTGGCAACGACGGTTCCGGGGATATCGTATTGAGTTTTTCGACGACAGTACCGGTCGCCATCAATAAGATGTCAATTGCGCTTTCACACCTGAGAAACAGGGCTCTCGATCCAATCTTTGACGCGGTCGTTCATGCTACCGAGGAGTCTGTAATAGACTCGATGATTGCGAATGAAACGATGGTTGGGTGTGATGGCACCACAGTAGAGGCTTTGAACCACTCGAAATTGAAAGAATTGCTGCGACGTAGTGGGTGAGTCAAAGTTAAATCAGCCCGTGAGATTCGAATTTTGATCTCAACAATTGAGTCTATCAGAAACCTGCCTGAACCTGCTTGGAATGCGATGCGGTCAATAAAGTTCATTGTCAGTTTTGCGACAGACAGAACCGCTTAGCCGCTGGAATTTCTGGCAAAATTCAAGTGTTCGCACATCATTTCTGCACCGTCCAAGATTCTTACTGTGTGGCGCTGCAGAATATCGGGTGGAATGAAATAAAGGTGATTCTGGGCGACTGCTGTGATCGTCGGCCACTGCAGCCACTCGTTCAGCCAATCCGGTCTTTGCTCACCGTGCCCACTCGCAACAATAACATGAGGATCGCGCCGTATGACAGTTTCAACACTGATGCGGGGCGCCATCGGCAATGCATCAGAAAAAATATTTCTCCCGCCACACAGGCGCATCACGCTCGAAATCAAGTGCTTACCATTGATCGTTACCAGCGGTTCATTCCATACCTGGTAAAACACACGCAATGTTTTGGATTCGCTGTATTGATTTCGCAATCTATTCAACCGGTTGTTGAACTGCTGTTGCGCTTTTGCAGTGACTTCCTGTGTGCCGAGCAATTTCCCGAGCCGAGTCAGTGTTGAAGCTACATCTTCCAATTCGCGAGGTTCATCAACATAAACGGTGTAATTCAAATCCCGCAAGCGATTGATCATTTCCCAGCCATTACCACCAAATGCGAGAATCAAATCCGGGTTCAAGCCAACAACCATCTCATAACTGATTTTCTTGTAACTACCAATTACGAGTAATTCATTGGCTGCCGCTGGAAAATTACTGTAGTTGACTGTCGCAACGATTCGGTCGCCACCGCCAGCAGAAAAAACCTGTTCGGTCAGATGAGGTGCCAAAGTGATGATTCTTTGTGCCGGCTGTGCCAGCACAATCGTTTCGCCGCTGTCATCCACAACCGTAATGGGGTTACTTAGCGCGACTAAGGGGTATAGGCCGGCCGCGAAAACAAATAGTAGGATGGCAAATCGGTTCAACCAGTACGTTCGAATTGAAGAAAATATGGCGCACCCGATTTTAACTGAATCAGTATTTGGACTGAAATTACTCAGTCGATTTATAGAGCGGTTCATAGATTATGAGTATCCGGTGACAAAATAATTTGAACTAAAAACAAGTGCTGTGATCAGCAGCCACATGCAAATCGTACGCCATACAAGATTGATTGATCGAACGATATCTATAGTTTCAACGCTTCGCCCAGTTCCAAGAACCGGTCGTGCGTCCAATTGCCCATGGTAAATCACTGCCCCGCCGAGCTTAATTCCCAAGGCCCCGCCGCCGGCTGCCATCACCAGGCCTGCATTAGGACCTTCAGATTCAGCCTTTTGGAGTTTCATGCAAGAAATGGACTTGCGAAAACTCCCACAAACAGCGTAGCCAAATGCTGTCAATCGGGCCGGAATCCAGTTCAGGAAATCGTCAATCTTCGCCGCCGTACGGCCAAACAGAATATAGCGATCCGTTTTGTTTCCCCACATTGCATCCAGAGTGTTCGCCAGCCGAAACATCAGCGCTCCTGGAGCCCCCAGCAACACAAACCAAAAAATTGGTGACAAAACGCAGTCACTGCCATTTTCGATGACCGCTTCAACGGCGCCTGTAGCGACACCGCGTTGATCCAGCGTATCGGTCTGACGACTCACAATCAATCTTACCGATTGTCGAGCCTTGTCCAGATCATTTGCGAGTAAATACTTGTAAACTTCCAGTGCATGTTGTTGCATGCTTTTCCAACCGATCGTGAAATATAAAATCAGGCATTCCACGCACCACTGCCACGGAGTCGGCAACCAATACAAAAGGAGCCACAGCCCTAGTGTTGGTGGCACCACAAGAAGCACCCAAAAGATCAATCCGCTTGTAAAAGGTGAAATTCTTTCAAACCAGCTTTCGTTGCTTAACTTCTCACAATAGTCTGCAGCTTTGCCGAAGCCTACTAACGGGTGATAGCGCCGTGGCTCGCCGATGATCCAATCCAAACCAATTGCGACAAGCGTGATACTAAGCGTAATCAAGTTGTTAACGCGAAGGTTGCAAAAACCAGCAACATGACCAACTCTGACACCTCCACCAACAGCCCAATACAATCACCAGTAAAGCCTTGTAATCGTTTGTACATTACAAAGCGCCATAGCCAAAATGTAGCCATTGCAGCAACAACCATCAAAATCCATAACCAAGGTGAAACAAAAACCAAGGGCAAGACTGCACCTGTTGCAACGATGACTTTGGATTTTCTAGGCGATTGACTGGACAGTGCAGTTTGAATCTCGCCACTGATACCGAGTTGCCTGGCATAGGGTAGCGAGTGAAATGCTGGAATGATCATAAGCCTTGCAATCATAGGAACCAGTAACAATACAACCCAGTTGTGAAACGCCATCAATGCGGCAATTTTTAATATTAATGTCAGTGTTAGAGCAACCACAGCAATCGGGCCGCAACGCGGGTCCTGCATAATTTCGAGCGTTCTTTCCCGACTCCCCAAGCCACCTACCCAAGCATCGGCGAAATCGGCCAGCCCATCCAAATGCAACGCACCCGTAATGATGACCCAGATTGTCACCAGTAACGCAGCCTGCAAAAAATGCGAGAGCGGTGATACAAGCCAGTCAACAAGAATCAGAATTGCCCCGATCATCGCACCGACAATCGGGTACCAAAATAGCACTTCGCTGCGCACGTCATCAGGTGAATTGACACTGGACCCGACAGGCAGACAGGTCATAAACTGAACGGCCGCTTTGAAAGCTTGGAAGTGACGTGTGGACGAGAACATCATTCAGCGATGTGCTGTGTCAGATGAAAAAGGAGTATCGGAATATAGTCGCCACCGTGATGATGTACTCGAATGCGTGTCAAACAGGCATACGGCACATCAATCCGAGTGGTGTGAGACAGGGGCATATTCAAAATATGCGACAAAAGAAGTCTAATCGTGCCGCCGTGTTGGACAATGAGCAGATGTTCGTTTGGATGCTGCTCAAGCACTTGTTCGTAGGCTTGCACAATTCGGCGTCTGGCTTTCTTGATTGATTCACCGCCAGGCGGTGTAAATTTATCGGGACGGACGTAATACTGATAAGACTCTTTAGGGTATTTTTCGAATATTGCTTCGATTTTCTGCCCTTCCCACTGACCGAAATGAATTTCACGCCATCGGTCGTCCACCAGCATGGGAGTCGCGGTGCGTTTAGCGATTGACTTAGCGAATTTTTGACATCTTTTTAACGGCGAGGTAATGACCCGAT
Source organism: Arenicellales bacterium (assembly GCA_963664525.1). Classification (GTDB taxonomy): domain Bacteria; phylum Pseudomonadota; class Gammaproteobacteria; order Arenicellales; family JAJDZL01; genus JAJDZL01. The sequence continues at coordinate 3,282,504 of OY761535.1, read as the reverse complement.
CCCAATCATCTTGGTATCGACGGGTTACCTGGTCCATTTTGTTCAATCCCTCTTCAAGCAACTCAACGTCGATGGACCCGCGATAAATGTTGCCTCCTTCACAAACCCCGTGTCGAAGAAGGTCAATCGTCGTTATCGGTTCTGACTGTTGGTTATTTGTTGCTGACATTTGCCTGTTCGAAGGTGGCCATTTCAGCATGTAATTTCAACGCACTTTGCAAAATCGGAAAAACAACGGCTGCCCCACTTCCTTCTCCTAGCCGCAGCCCAATTTTCAGCAATGGTTTTGCGTTCATAGCAGACAAGGCTTTTTGATGTCCAGCTTCATCTGAACAGTGTGCGAACAACAACCAGAATTTAACGTCTGGGTTGAATCGAATTGCACACAATGCTGCCGCCGTTGCAATAAAGCCGTCAACCAGGCTTGGAATTCCTCGTTGAGCGCAGGCAATGTAGGCGCCCGTGAGTGCAGCAATTTCAAGTCCTCCCACGCATTGCAGAGTGTCCAATACGCCGTTTGCCAATCTGTCGCGATGAAGAATCAACGCAGATTCGACTGCCTGGACTTTGCGCTGCAATCCCTCATCATCAAGGCCGGTGCCCCGGCCCGACATTGCTTGAACTGACAATCCCAATAGCGCCGAGAAAATTGCGGTCGCAGAGGTTGTATTGCCAATGCCCATTTCACCGCCGATGAAAAGATCCGACTGTTTAGGACTGAACTCGCGTCCTGACTGCAGGGCTTGGAGCAAAGTCTCTCGGGTCATTGCGGGCTCACGACAGAAGTTGGAAGTCCCGTTCGCCAGTTGAAGATTGACAACCCCTGACAGATCTTCCATCGGCACGACTGTACCGACATTGATAACAGAGAAATCTGCACTGTACATTTTTGAAAGTATGCTGATGGCGGCGCCTCCTGCGGAAAAATTTCGCACCATCTCACCCGTAACAGCCTGCGGAAAGGCAGAGACACCTTCTGCAACAACGCCATGGTCGCCGGCAAAAATCCGCACACACAATTGCTCAAGAGCCGGGATTTCTTTCCCCTGCCAGCCCGCAAATGAAATGGCGACTTGTTCAAGTTCGCCCAAAGATCCGGGTGGTTTGGTTAATTGCTGCTGACGCAGTGTCGCTTTTCTTAGACTTTCCGTGCATATTGGTTTTACTTTTTCGGTCCACCAGTTCATAAGATTTAGTCCTTTAAATTTTCAAGTTACTTTGGAAGTGTGGAACTAGATTTCAAGTCTATAGGGATTCCTGCAGTGATCAGCGTCACGCGGCGACAGTGCGAAGCTAACTCCTGATGCAGTAAACCGGTGGCATCGACAAACTGACGGGATAATTCACCTAGTGGGACAATGCCCCAACCAACTTCGTTACTAACAAAAATTATTCTTCCCGAAAGTGCGGGCAGAATCGAAAGTAAAGCGCTGCGCTCTCGTTCCCAGCAGTTTGCATGCAGACAGTTACTGACCCATAGCGTCAGACAGTCAACCAATAGGCAAGCCTTCCTGTTGTTGTGTGTTTGCAGTGCGTTAGCGAGTTGTACAGGCTCTTCAATCAAAGTCCAGGGCTGATCACTGGCATTGGTCTGACGACGTTGACGATGATGCTCGATCCGGGCTTTCATCTCCCCATCTTCGCCGGTCGCGGTTGCAATATAGATTTTCTTCAAGCCACTATCACATGTTCGTTGCTCAGCCAAACGACTTTTTCCCGAACGGGCACCTCCCAAGATCAGTTCCAGTTGCGCCGACATCACCTCGCCCTCAATTTAACATCACCACCGGCTTTCCGGTCGTCGGATGGTCAATGTATTCCAGTTTTACACCAAACACATCTTGTAGCACATTGTTGGCCATCATTTGTTTTGGCGTACCTTGTGCCACCAATTGCCCGTCGGACATCAGTACGAGTTGGTTGGCGCAAGAGAATGCAAAATTAAGATCGTGGACGACGATAATGACAACCACATCTTGTTGCGACATATCAAGAACGATGTTTTGTAACAGTTGCTGATGGGCGATATCGAGTGACGAAGAGGGTTCATCGAGTAGCAACACCCGGCTTCTTGTTTGTCCTTCGACTTCGCATGACTGCCAAACCTGAGCAAGCACTCGCGCCAGTTGGATGCGTTGTTTTTCGCCACCGGACAGTTCAGTGTAGTTGCGATCCACCAGATGCCAACTGTCTACTGCGTCGAGCACCTGACGAACAATCTCGCGGTCGTATATGGCACCGGTATCATAGGGAATCCGGCCCATCAATACCACCTCTTGAACTGTAAATGGAAAGTTCAAGGTGGACTGTTGCGGCAGGCACGCCAGCATCTTTGCCCGTTCTTTGGGTTTCCAGTCGTGTATCTGACGGTCATTCAACAACAGTTCGCCGCAATCGGCAGTTAATTCTCCTGACAGCAATTTGAGTAAGCTGGTTTTTCCAGCACCGTTCGGACCCAGCAAGGCGGTGATGCTACCCGGTTCGCAAGTGAGACTCATGTTATTCACGCGCAGAATTTTGCCACTCGATAGCGATGCCGACTGAACGCTAAGCATAAACCCTGCCTCGCTGTCGAACCAGAATGGAGATAAAAAATGGCACACCAAGAATCGCAGTGACGACACCAATTGGCAACTCAGCAGGTGCAACTACGACTCGGGAAACTGCATCAGCACAAACCAGTAGCAGCCCTCCCATCAATGCAGATGCGGGCAACAGATGTCGATGATCGGGTCCAATCAGTAGGCGAATTAAGTGCGGAACAACCAGTCCCACAAATGCAATTGTTCCGGCTACGGACACTGCAACACCCACACCGAGTGACGTATAGATGATCAAGCGGCGCTTGAGCCACTCCACACCGACCCCCAGGTGGCGCGCTTCAGATTCACCCAAGAGCATGGCATTCAAAGCACGGCTCTCACGCGGTAGGAGAATCATCAGCAAACCGAACACGACAATACAGTAACTGATTTGCTGCCAGTCAGCTGATTCCAGTGAACCCATTTGCCACAAACTGATGCGTCTTAACATGTCGTTATCAGCGAGGAAACTGAACAGTTGGTTCAATGCGCCTGCCAGTGCGCTGATCGCTATGCCCGCCAGTAGCATGGTGGCAACCGAGGTGCCTTCGTTGCTGCTGGCCAAGCGATAAACAATCCAGGCGGCAACCAAGCCACCGACAAATGCACCAATAGATACAACTGACAGGCCAAGAACAGATGACGGAAATAGCAGTGAACCGAATACGATAATGAAACTGGCTCCAGCCGATGCGCCAGCAGAAACGCCAATCAGGGATGGATCAGCCAGTGAGTTTCTGAACAATCCCTGCATGACTGCACCACAGGTTGCTAGCACCGCACCAATCAGGAAACTCAGCAGCATGCGTGGCAATCGTATCGATTCAATGATCATTTGATCGCGCGACCGCAGCTCATCAGAACTAATCAATTCAAACAGCACTGATGGTGAAATCTGAACCGGTCCAATCAGTAAGCCAACGATTGCGGCGATTACTGATAAGATGATCAGCAACACAAAACAGGTTTTTGGCAACATGAGTCGCATATGCAACTTCGAGTGATGTGGGGTAATTTGTTGCGTACTTTATCGGAGCGAATGGTAAGGCGCAAAGCCCTTAGTTGAGTCAGTAACCGGCACAGTCAAAGAATTATTCACGAATCCAGACTATGCCAGTTTATTCAGGTCAGTTGTTGGCGCGAAACGATTGAGTCAACGGTTTGATCAATAATCGACACCAGGGCGAGCTTTTATTCCCGATTTAAAAGCATGCTTGATTTCCTTTACCTCCGATACCGTATCGGCCAGTTCCCTCAGTGCTGAACCACCGCCGCGTCCAGTTACCACAACACTCTGTTCGACCGGACGATTAGCAATAGCATTGATCACGTCATCGGTATTTAGGTATTTGTAGCCCAGCATATAGGTCAATTCATCCATCACAACGAGGTTGTAGGTTTCATCGCTCAACATCCTTTTTGCAACTTCCCAGGTTTTTTCGGCCGCGGCAATGTCGCGGGTTCGGTCCTGAGTTTCCCAAGTAAAGCCGGTGCCCATCTGGTAATGGTCGATCTCTGGATGGACGTTTTGGAAAAACATCGATTCACCGGTTGGCCGGTCACCCTTTACGAATTGGATTACACCCACTTTATGTCCATAACCAATGGCTCTTAGCACCATACCGAACGCTGAACTGCTCTTCCCCTTGCCGTTGCCGGTCAAAAACACAAAGACACCTCGTTCAATGACCGCTTTTTTAATGCGCGCATCGACTTTTTCCTTTTGTTTTTGCATCTTCTTTTTGTGTCTTTCATTCAAGTCATGTTCAGTCATGCCATACTTTCCTCCATAGAAACCGGATTAATGTCGTCGATCGCCCAACCACGACTACTCTCATATTAATCGTATTACGTTTCAATTGATTCTTTAGAACTTATACTCAACTGAAATTTGAACAGTTCGCCCTTCATTTTGGTAGTTGTTATTTGCCCCTGCAACGTTGGTTACATACTCTTTATCGAACAGGTTATCGACCTTGCCTGAGATTAATAGAGATTCAGAGTTTTTATAGTTCGCGTGTAGTCCCCAAAGCGCGTACCCGGGTAGTTTTTTTCCTCTATCGTGCCGGCCATGCTCGGCAAAAGCATCAATTCCGACATAAATGTTACCGATTTGTTTTCCTAGTTCAATTGAACCTGAGGCACGGGCCCTATCTTCCAAGAAACTCCCAGACTCGTCGTCTTTCGCATCCAGGTAGTCCAGATTCGTACTAAAAAGGTAATCGTCCCATTTTTTTGTAATCTCAAATTCGATACCTTCCAGAGTTGCATCATTGATATTGGAGGGCGTAGTTCTTTCGACACCAACACTTATGAGCTCTCTTTCCCATGCGATCAAATTTGTTATCTTCGTCTGGTAGGCATTGAATTGCAAGAGTGTTTCATCTATCTCAACTTTAAACGACAATTCGAAAGATTTGCTTTCTTCCGGCTTCACATCAGGATTGCCCTCAGTTATATATGTTGTGTCACCAAATTCCAACTGCCTCAAAGGCCAATACAAATCGTTAAATGTCGGCGCCTTGAACGCCGTCCCATAGCTGGCGACGATTCTACTTCGCTCAGTTATATCGAATGACTGTTGCATACTGTAGTTCGATAAAGAACCATAAAGACTATCCTTGTCATGACGGGCATTAAGCACACTACTTGATCGATCACCTTGATATTGCCACATAGTAAAGAAACCTTTGTTTGTACGTTCGTTTTTCTCATAGGCGTCAGTAGCACTGACTCTGTCCTTCTGATAATCAACTCCAATAGAAACTTGATTTTGTGAATCTACAATCAGATTTCCTTGAAAAGAGGAATCTGCCTTGCGAGTATTGATGTATGTTCGCTTATTTTCGAAAGTTGTCGAGAAATCCTTGGCTATACCGACTGTTCCAACAATGTTCAATGCATCAGAATGGTCGTATTCCAAATTAAGGGAAGTTGATTCAAGTCGATTGCGATGAAAGCAGTTGTTAGTTGAACTCTCCGTACAACCGTCATATTCAACTCTCACCAAGCTTTTGAGATGATTGAATTTGAAAATTGCACTGTCTTGAAAAATCGTAGTCAGTGAAAAATCGCTGGCAGTTTGCTCAAACCCATCCTCATCTTCATTTCCTTTAGTCTTCTTCTCGGTCCGATCAATTCCATCAGTTGACTCAGTCGACAATGACGCAGAAACGCTATACATAGCATCGCCGTAACCCGCTCGCCCGCTGTATTTTCGAAGACCATTGCTACCTAATGTGGAATTTACAGTAGCGAATGATTCTCCTTCAAAATTTTGTTTTGTGAAAATCTGAATTACTCCACCAATCGCATCTGATCCATACACACCGGACATTGGACCCTTGACTATTTCGATTCGTTCAATAGACTCGAGCGGTATGTTCTCAATTGCAGTAGCACCATTTGCGGCACTAGAAATACGCATGCCATTGATAAGCACAAGTACATGTTTAGTGGCGGTCCCTCGAACAAACAAACCACCACTTGATCCTCTGCCACCACTGTCTCTAAATCCTATACCACTTTTACGACCCAACAATTCTCCAAAATCTTGTGGCTTAAGACGCTCGATGTCTTCAGCAGTAATGATTGCGGTTGAAGGTAAAGTGTCTGCAAGTGGTGTCGGAATTCGAGTCGCAGTTACTACAATTTCCTCGAGTTCTGTCCCATCTTCATTTGTTTCTTGTGCAAGTGCAATCGGTGTTGCCAAAATTAACGCTAAAAGTACTGAACAGCAAAAGCGCATTTTGTTTGCTTCATGAAAAAACATTTGGGTTAAAGAAAAATTATCAGAATTCTGGGTTTTGAAAGTCCACATAGAAGCCCTCCGCTAATTGAAACAAATCTGGTTTGTACGAGGGCGGTTCCGGGCTCGCAGCGTCATTGCTGACTACCGTTGCGGGGGCAGCGTTGGAATTGCGAAGCATAAACCCGTTACAACGGCTTCGCTCACCAAACTTCCCATTTATTCTGCTGCCTCGAATTCGGATCGATTCGGCAACAGACACCTCATGCAAAGAAAGAATGATTGTTAAATGTCTTTGAAAAAAAATTAAGTTGAAACTATCTACTTTGTAAATGAATAAAAAATTGCAGGTTATCGAGTTAACCCTATGAATTCGGTAGGTTGAATTACTCGCAAAAGTGGTACCTTGTTTCCGATCAACAAATTTATTGCCGCAGCAAAATCAACTTACCCGTTTCAGGGTCCTGGTATACCTGGCCGACCGGCACATATCCCGCACCACCGTGCTCGCCGACTTGTGGCATCTCCGGCAGTTCCCTGCCGCGTTCAATTGTTTCGGGAGGCACAGCAAAATAATCCTGCAACTGAGAACTCATCGCAACCAGTGCCACAATCAGGCCGCAGGCAAAAACCAGCATCAGGTCGAGCAGATTAGCCAATGGCCCGACAGAATCGTCATCGGAAAACGAAAATCGCCCACGGTCCCAGCGCCTGATCATGAAGACTGCTCCGCCTGTCTAATTTCGAGGTTGGTAAGCAACGCGTCATACCACCGACGCCTGAGTCGACCCATTACAAATCCAGCAATCCCAACCAGCAATCCCAGAACCGTTGTGTCGAACGCAACACTGACTGCTGTTGCTAATATTGTCAACTCTCCTTCGCCCAGTGCTGCGAGTCCCGGACCCAGTGGAATCAGGGTTCCCATCAATCCCAGCATCGGTGCAATTCTAGCCAGAAAGTCAGAGTGGTCAATCCGACGTTTGGCCAAGTTCTCGACATACGCAATTTCCCCGTTTAACCTGAGGCTTGGCAGCGTACGAAAGTATTCGGCCAGCAACACTCCAATTTCCACCAACGCCCATAAAGTTACCGCCATCAACGCCCAAATGACCGGGTGCAGCAGCCACTCTACAACAAAATGCAGAATCCCAATTGTGTAACCACTGAACATACCGCTTGACCTTTACGTGCTAACCCGCAGGGATCGGGAACCAATAAACCAACCGAATGCAATTAATGCCAGGCATACCGCGATTAAAATTAGTACGGGAGGGATTGGCAATGGTGATTCGGTTACAGGCTCAGATTCCGCTTCTTTAATGGGCTGGTCAGATGATGTTTCAACAGCAGTTTCAGACTGCAGTAGGACTTCTGAAATCTCTGCCGGTCCTTCAGCGACCTCGTAGTCGACCTGGGCAGCCGCAGTAATCGCTTTGAGCTTTTTGTATTTGCCAGGTGAGACAAACTCTTCAAGCCAGTCATACAGTGGGTGGGAAGGGCTGGTATGACCGCTGCCAGGCAGCCCATTTGCCAAGATCAGATCGGCGAATCGTTCGGCAATTTCGGTTATCGTCTCTTTACTCGCCTCCCAGAATTCTTTTTGAGCTGATACCAGCATGATAGCCAGCATATTGGTCAAAACGTGGACATTGTGACCCTGCTCGAGAAACTCATCAAGTCCGATTTCCAGACGATCGTCAAGATAAACACTCTTGACTTCGTCCCAAGCCCAGGATTTTACAATTCCCGGATTGGTGACCTGCCAGCCCCATAAGTATTCTAAAAACTCACTACCCATAGTGCGAGCACCTGCGTACCCTTCTTCCATTAATGGCTTCAGCCATTGCGGATTGAGGTGCTGTCCGCGAAGCTCGCGTAAAAGAGCTGTCTGCAATGGTTCGACAGAGTAGTTTGTGTTATCGGCATGAACCAAAATGAAGTTGTCCGGTGCTTCGCCCCGCTGCGTCTCAATCGCCAGGCTCAGACCGCCCAGGTAATCGAAAGAGTCATTGTTATCCAGTACGCCGTATAAATTACTGGCGCGTCCAAGATAAGTTTGCTGCACAGTCGCCAGACGGTCTTTAAAGACAGTTTGGCGCGCCTGTCCTGAAAGATTTGCGCCATAAACATGTCCCATTCGATTCATATAGACTTGGGCAACTTCCTGTCGCTGTTCCCAACTGCCAGATCGTTCGACCATACGATTGACTCCGGCACCGTAAGCTCCGGGTGGCGCACCGAAAACTCTGTAGGCGGCTTCTATTCCTGCGAGATGTGGGGACACGCCAGCTGCCAGTGATCTTCGAGCATCATCAACCCAACGGGCTGCGACAAAGTTGATTGACAGTGGCTCTTGGCCGGGGTTTTGCAGATTGCCCAACGGTTTCAGTGCATGGCTAAGCGCGACAGTCAATGCAGGATAATTTTGCTGGATATAGATCGCCGACGCGTCCAGTGCCATTAAAACTGCGCGTTCCAGCCAGACTAGTTGAGCGCCATAAAGGTCTCGAAACAACCCAGAGGTTGTGAAGACCATATCCTGTCGTTTACGAGGTTCACCGCCTTCGATCATATTTTCAATATTCAAACGCTCCAAGCCCTTGAATATGCCCCGGCTGTTCCAGACTGGTTTCAAGCCTAACATGTCAAAACCAAATGCGATCATCGCTCCTTCATCGCGAACTGTATCCGAAGCCCAGAGCACCAGAGCATTAGCATCATGGACTGATTCACCATCGAGTGGCATAAATGGTTGCCCAAGTCTGGCAGTCGTGGCCATTTCCAATCCGAGCTGATATCCGATAGGTGATGGAATCAGACTTCCATCAAGTGCGAAAAAATTTCGTCCGGTAGGCAATACCTCCGGTGTTCGCACCGGATCATTTCCTTTACCGGGGGCGATGTATTGGCCATTCAACCCAGCCAGCAACGCCTTCGTTTCTGCCGCCGGAGAGATGCGTAGTTTGTCAAGCCAGGCACTTGCATCTTGAGGTGTGGCTTCATCTGCACTTTGCCCGCCATCTTGTGTGTCAGCACCCTTGGTCATGGATCGAACCATGGTCTGCAGTGCCTCTTTTGACCAATCTCGACCGAACGTGTGTAAACCGAGTGGCATGAACTGTTCTTGCAGTTTTGTCAGATAGTGTCCAACTTCATGGACCAGCAGTTCATCGTCAATCTGATCAAATTGTGTAATGCCCCGAACCGCCAATTCGCCTGACATGCTTTCAAACAGTTCACCTTCAAGGTTCAACTCGGCAACCAGATTTTTTATTTCATTAACGCTGCGACTTCGCAGGGCATTGTTGGTGTGTGAACTCGATTCATAGCTTTCAACCAATTGTCTCAGCTCAAGGAGACGGTCATATAGGGCAGTACTGTCGAGCGGTGGTGTCAGGTGATCGACGATGACAGCAAGTCCGCGTCGTTTGGCCTGAATGCCTTCACCGACACCATCAACAATGTAGGGATATATGCTGGGTAGGTCACCCAGAATCGCGATCGGGTAGTCTTCTGCACTGAGCCCAACCCGGTGCCGCGGTAAGAATTCATAGGTTGAGTGACGACCGAGGTGAATGACAGCATCGGCATTGAACTCGTGGCGCAGCCACAGGTAAAAAGCCAGATATTGATGCGGTGGTGGGAATGAAAGATTCGCATGCAGAAGCTCTTCGTCCAACTCCCAGCCGCGCGGGGGTTGTGGTCCAACGAATATATTGCCGAACTGGATCCCTGGTATTACCATCGAACCGGCGTGAACCATGGTTTGTCCTGGCGGTGGTCCCCACCCGCGTAAGCCTTCAATACCGCTGTCAGCAATTGCCTTAATCAGACTGTCAGCCTCTTCCCAATCTATGTTTCCCTGACCCTGTGCGTATACCAGCTCAAGCTGATCCATTAGGTTCAGAACCCGTTGACGGGCCGGGTGGTCAGCTCCATCGACGATATGCCGCAAATCTTCAATGACCCTGGTGCTCAAGAGATTTGCTGTTTTAGCACCGTCTTTCCAGCCGGAATAATCGATCAGTTTCAATACCGAGTTTAGGTAGCCAAATGGCCCTTTCTCCAGTTCCTGTTGCAACGGTGAGGGGAGCCTTCCGTACCAGTCTTGGTATTGATCAGTGGCCACGTTAACGACTTTCTGAGACATGGCTGCGAGCGCTTCGTTGTCTTCAGGAAGATTGACCGCACGTTCCTGCAACTGATCGAGCAACTCGTCTTCCGTTTCAGGTAGCGTGCCGACGTTGTAGCCGGATAATTCGAGTGTATGCAACAGGTCAAATACAGTTGCAGGGACATTCAGATTATCAGCGCCGATGTTGTGCCGTCCGGGAGGATGGTTATAGTAGATGACCGCAATCTTCTTATCCGAGTTTGGCTTTTGCTGCAGATTGGTCCACTGCCTGATTCGCTGAGCGAACCTTTGTGTTTGGTCTTCCAACATTCGCTGCTGCGTTACTCGAATACCGGTTAACTGATCAATGCTTGCAGGGGTGTTCACAGACAGCACAGACGGTTCGGCGATGCCTTGAATTTCCGACATCGCGACCCTGTAGTGCACACTGTCCCATGCTATGCCATCTTCAGACAGACGCCATGTTTGTTCTGTTCTATCGGTAAGCCTGATACCCTTGAGGACGGGTACGTCAAGTTCAGCAAGCGCAGAATTGACAGACGAGCGTCCTTCACCACCGCCGATCACAAAGTTCTGCAAAGAGACAAGCAGCGCTACATTAGTGCGATACTGTCGTAACATATTGACAGCGGCGACGCTGGCATCACCCCAAGTCGCCAGCAGCGCAACACAGTCCGTGCCGGTATCGCGAACTTGCTCACAAAGTGTGCGAAGCAGTGTGTTTGAACCCAAACGGTCGCCGGTTTCGTAATCCAGAATCACCACCCAGCGCTTGTCGCTACCGCTGATCAATTCAGGCAATTTTGCGCTTTGGTAAATCGACCCGCAGTAATAAACCCGAATCGGCGCCAGTGGCATTGGCGAAGCAACCTGAATACTTTCTCCTGTCAATGCGGTTAAGTGTGCAAACATCTGTTCGATATTTTCACTACTGCGTCCGCTCCAAAACAATCTTGTCATTAACCACTGTCGGTATGCATGATGCTTTTCAAGCATGTCAACAGCCCACGTTTTGGGATCAACGTCGATGCCAGGGTCAACCATCAGTTGATCCAGGTTGGCTCCATTCAGTGCAGATTGTCCAGCCAGTCGTGAAAGTTTCACTAAACGACGGTCTGAATGCACTGCGATAAAACCCTTAATCCAGTTTTGTTTTAGCGCTGTGAGTAGGTTTTCGCCGGCGACACCGAACACACCTCCGGCAAAAACCAGATCGGCGGATTCCAGCCAATTTTTCTGCTGCTGTTGTGACATTTCAACAAACTGATCAGTTGTTTTCAGTTTCAGCAAGTGTGAAGGATATGATTTCAGGAATTGATGAGCACCTGTGACAGTATCTGCAGCGTTTCTTGATGATACGACGCCGGCAATGGTTGCTGATGTGGCGATGCTAGGGACCAAAGCGAAAAATAAAACTACAAACACCAGACAGCCAGCCAGTGACATTCGAGATGGCATGGGCACGGAGGATAGATTGATCTTGCTGTCGTTGCAATTCATCCTTTCAAAACCGAAAAGCGGTGGTGTCGAAGGAGGAATTCAGCGGGCGGGATTTTTGACTTCGCCACGTTAAAGCCCTCCGCTAAAACGAAAATTTCTGGCCTGTCGGAGGGCGGTTCCGGACTTACAGCTTAATCGCTGATCACCGTTGCGGGGGCAGCGTTGGAATTGCGAAGCACGAACCCGTTAGATTTGACTTCGCTCACCAAACTTCCCATTTAAAGTGCTACACAGAATTCGGATCAATTCAGCAACACACACCTCAAACAGTTGGGTGGTATTTTAAGTTTTAATTTCTTTTCTGATTGATGTTTTTTACTTCGAAGGTGTATTTGGGATTTAGTGAGCGAATCATGGAATTCAGTTACGAATTTTCAAGTACAAAAGAAATTGGCACTTGAACAATGCCTCGAGTCGATCGTCCATCTTTTTGTGCAGGCTGAAATTTCCATTTTTTCACCGCCTTTCTTGCCGCTTTATCCAGTCTTGAGTAGCCGCTGGATTGGACAACTGTGATTTCATCGGCACGGCCTTTACGATTAACTACAACCTGCAGTATGACCTTGCCTTGTTCGCCCTTCGTGCGGGATTTATAAGGATACCGCGGAGCTGGATTTGGGAGTCCTCGAACCCCATACCTGGGTTTCATTTCCTGCGAAATGCTGCTCAGCGACGCCTGTTGCTGCGATGTTTCAGAATTGTATTGTTCATCCTGCGACAAAGGCTGTGAAGCAGACTGGGTCGAGGCCAGTTGAACTTTTTCAGCACTGTGTTTCAATTCCTGGTCTATTGTCGGCGCTGCCTCAGGCACGACAGCGCTTTGTAAAGAGCGTTTTGCAGTTGCAGGTAAACTCAAGTTCGGATCTTTCGACTGCTTTGATGGAGTGCTTTTTTCACTTGTCTTTGGAGTAGATTCATCAACTTTGGCAAGCGTCGTTTCCTCGGCTTTGATTTGTTGAGGCACCGTGCTCTGGGTGGATTTTTGATTGCTGTCTGTAACGGAAGCGGCAAGCTGTTCAACAGCTGCTTCATTTGCAATACGCTCTGATTCGTTAACGGAAATTTCATCGGACTCAGGCCAAGCCAATGGCTGAACCTGGGTATCAAAATCTGTAGCGACGACCACTTGGGTGTCAGCTTGGGTCGATTTAGAATCTTTTGGGTGGATTTCAGTAGTTAGTGGTGAATTAATTGGGGGGATGCTCTCCAGCGATTCTGCGCGTGGCAATATTCCTGCAAGTTGGTCGGCATCTGTCGGTATTGGGGGAATTTTTTCGGCTTGAGCAAGCGTAGTATTTGATTTAACGAATGCCTCGAGGTTTTGCTCGATTTGTGTTCGGAGCGCGTTTCGAAAACGTGGATTTTCGACTGATGTTTTCGAACTTTTCTTGATGACAGTCGTGATTTGTTCAGCAGGCGTTATTTCTGTAGCAAGCTCAGATTCGGTAACTGCAGGTACATCGGACTCGGGCCAGGCCAATTGCTGAGTCTGGGAATCGAAATCCGCGATGCTGGCTAATCGAATTTCAGGCTCAACGAACACGGTGTTTGTTACGTCAATTTCATACGTCGGTGCTGCGCTGTCTGGTGAGAATTCAACCGGAATCTCGGGATGAGGTAATATTCCTGCAATTTGATCAGCCTCGACCTCAATTACGAGATCTTGTTTTGCAATTGGGGTCGTGGATTCCAGTTCGAATTTTTGTCCAAGGCGTGCGTCTGGTTCCTGTTCGGTTTGTGTCCAGCGTACGATTTCACTATCGAAATCAATTGAGGCGATTTGGCTGGCGACCGCTGGGGTTGTTTGGGCAACTGGTCTCAATATTGGCTCTGAATTTTCAGAAATCGGGTCGTACGCTTCGTCGAAATAGGAAGGCAAAGCACTGACTATCTGGTCCCAGTCAGATTCGACCTCTGCATCAGATGGTGAAGATGCTTCAGAATTCTGCGAAACCTCGTGCATTTCTGTATTTATTGGTGTGAATACAGGCATATTTGACAAGTCAGCGACGACTGATTTTCCGACTGCACTGCCAACTGCTAGCGAAGAGATATCTGGTTCTTCGATGTCTTCCAAGTTGAGTATTTCAGCAACTGTAGGCTCAAATTGCGTGACTGTAGCATCCGGATCAGATTCGATGGGATTAGCACTCGCAAGCTGCGTCAAATCAGCGATTGTTTCTGGCGGATCAACTGCCGGCATTGAGACATCAATACTCTCATCGACCGACTGAACTGGCGTTGCAGCATCATCTACGGCGGTAATGGTGGATATTACTTTATTGGTGTGCGGTGATTGAGTTTCCACATTTGTGACTAAAACTTCTGCGTCATTGTCGACAATTTCTTCAACCGTCTCGATTTGATGGGCTTGTTCAATCGACTGACTTGCACCAACGGTATGCTCCGACGGGTGATCGACTACGACCACCGTTTCAGTTTCTTGCCTCGATTGCTCACCTTCCATCACTGAAAATTCGGTAGGAATGGTATCACGCGCATTATGAATAACGTGGCTAGGAAGGTGATCCAACCCATCAACCTCTACGTCATCCTGTCCTTGTATTAATGGCTCATTAGAGTTAGGGCTGTCAGATTCAGAATCTCCAACCGTGTTCGAATCATCCTGGAACAGAGTTACCTGAATCGGCCTGATGATCTCAAGTGGGGCAGATGCAGAACTGAGTGCATTTACGAAAGTAGCCGCGAGTCCTGCATGAACGAATACAGATAACAGTACGCACAAAACCAGCTGCTTTGTTCGGTTTGGATTCACGAGATTTGCAAATATATTTGGCATTCACAATTCTCGATCGAATTCACCGCACTGGGATGGGGCTTCCTAGACAGGACATTAAAGGCATGAATCCGCGCAGATAACTGATCTGCAGAATTTTTCGGTTCGGTTATGTAAGAATGGAATCCCATGTTACGGTGACACTTTGCAATTGTCAGAATTACAAATTGACGCGCCACCGATAACGGGTTTCCGCCCCACCCGAACACCCCGTTCGGTGGTTGGGTAACGCTGGCAATGGCAGGTTTCCTGGCTTGCGGGTCTACGCTTATGCTCTGCCTTCCCAGTTTACCCAGTGGCGTAAACGAGCAGAAACTATCCGCATACAGTTGCGGGGGCAGCCAAGGCATCGGTCACTCAAAGTGCCTGACCTTATTCCATATTGCTTCCCATGAAAGGGAACCATCGCTAAGTCCGATTATATAGAGATGGAAAAGTCACTGACTGAGTTTTGCAGCATTTGAAAATTTGCGAGCAAATATGAGTCTATTTCAAATTGTGTCAGTAGAACAGTCAGAAGTACAGTCTCAATTTTCAATAACTACGAATACCAGAAGTTGATCTTTCGGATTTAGAGATAAGAACTGGTGGTGGTCACCTGCGCATCACCAAAATGGTTAATTTGATCACTGTACAGTTCCATAGGTCGTTATCCTTAATTCTGGATCGTCAATATTGTTGATAATTTCCTTTGCGACCTTCTTTGCCTCAGGTAAGTTCGTCGAGAGTTCTACTAAAGTCTCTAAGTTGGGCAGCATATAACCGGTCATCAGTTCAAGATAATAGGTTTCGGTTTCAAGACCTTGAAACAAATCACCGATATACACTCCTGATTTGTAAATTGCCCAAAACCCTTCGACAGCTTCAAAATACACGCTGCCCTTCTCAATGGGAAGTGGTGGTCTAAAAGGGGTATTTTCTCCCATTCAATCAGACTCCTTTCGAAAGTTCGAATAACCCGTCGGCCAATTCAATAATTTTCTCCGACATTGAAATCTTGTTGCGCCAACGCTCGGGTATTGCGTCAACACCGTAATACGCACCTGCCAACTGACCAAATATGGCACCAGTCGTATCAGCATCATTACCTAAATTGACGGCAGCCAAAGCACCTTTTTCAAAATCCTCGGTGTTCCAAAACGCCCACAACGCAGCTTCCAGTGCTTTGACGACGTAGCCGGTGCCCTTGATTTCAGGCGGCTGTTTATACTTGAACGAACCGGCAGCAATTTCACTGATGTTCGAAACGAGCTCTTCTGACTGCCACGCTCCTGGATAGGGAGAAAAATGACCGCTAAGCAATTGATCTTTGGTACAACCCTGTAGTGCTCCGACAATTAGCCCAGCATAATAACGACATGCATCAACAGGCTCGCGAGCACCGTGTGTGGTTCGAGACATTTCACCTGCCAGGTGAATTGCTCGCATCGGGTCTTTTGCATAGGCAAGCGGGATCGGCGCCAATCGCATTAACGACCCGTTTCCACCATACTTATCAGCCGTCTTGCCAGCAAATGTATTGTTGTCCCTCTCATACTGACACATCGCTTCACGAATTGTAGTACCAATGTCAAAACATTCGCCAGTGCTGCTCAAGTATCCATCATGAATCCAACGTAAATAACGTTGCATCTGATCGTCCGGATCAAACGTTTTCTGCTCAACCAGACTTTGCGCCAAACACAAGGCCATCGAGGTATCGTCAGTCCACTGACCCGGGCGAAGTCCAAATATACCGCCTCCGACCATATCGTCAATGGGTTCAAAACTGCCTGGAATTTCAAACTCCAGTGTTGTTCCGAGGGCATCACCCACTGCCAGCCCTAACATGGCACCTTGATATCGATTGTGCAATCGTTCATTATTGTTCTGGTTCATCAGCGCACAAGAATCTCTTCATTAATGTGGTAAGTTTGCCTGACTGACTCTGGAACAGACTTTCCAGATCACATCGAATTGAAACTGCTTCGTTGGGCAGCGAAAAAGTACAATAAACACGTCAACTTTCCCAATTGTTATGAGTTCAACTACACGAAAATTACTTCACATCGCAGTCGCCGGCGCTGGATCTTGGGGCACTGCAATCGGCGCTTGGTTAGCCAGAAATGGACACACTGTGAAAATTTGGGATGTCGACGAGCAGGTCATAAATGATATTAATAATTCGCGCTGTAACTTAAGGTATCTTCCAGATATTGAACTTCCCGATAATCTTTCAGCTTGCAAGACTCTGGAATCGGCAATGCAGTCCTGCGCAATTGTCGTCATTGCCGTACCGAGCCGGGTTTTTGTGGCTGCAATCGGCTCTGTTGCCTCCAAGCTGCATTTGATGGACCCGGAAACCAACCCTATAGTGGTCTGGGGTACCAAGGGGTTCGCTTCTGAAAGTGGTGAACTTTTAAGTGAAGTAGCCGAGCAGGCGCTAGGCAACTCGGTGACCACTGCTGCAATTGCCGGGCCAAGTTTTGCCTACGAAGTGGTAAGAGGGATGCCGACTGGATTTGATCTAGCCTCGACAAATGCCAAAGATATTGAATCCATTGCAGATATTTTTCGTAATCCGACTTCCCTGGTTTATACAACGAGCGACATTATTGGTGTCCAAATCGGCGGGGCAACGAAAAACGTCATTGCAATCGCAGCTGGCATCTCAGATGGATTGGGATTTGGCATTAACACGCGTGCGCTTTTGATCTCCAGGGGTTTTGCTGAAATGAACCGCCTCAATGTCGCACTCGGCGGTAAGACAGACACACTGATGGGGCTGTCAGGCATGGGAGACCTGCTGCTGACTTGCAACGGGGACTTGTCGCGTAATCGCAGACTCGGACTTGGTCTCGGCAGTGGGAAATCGCTTGACACATTGCTTGAGGAAATCGGCCAGGAAGTCGAAGGTCTCCAATCTGCACGCGAAACCTACAATCTTGGCAGAAAACTCGATGTTTTCATACCGATGACCGAGCGAGTCTATCGAATTCTTTACGAGAACCTCTCACCGATGCAGGCAGCCAAGGAATTGCTTGCAATCGGTCCCAGCCTATCGGACTGACTGAATATCAACTCCGGAGCAGTTCTAAACTTCCTCAAACGTTTCGAACGCATATACAGTAGACTTGGCATCCGACCGTTTGAATCGGCTTTCACCTCGGTCCATCATAAAAATGTTATTCCCGGAAATGCCCGGAAATGATATCGCGCAACTTCGCTGCAACAAGCTCTGGACGGTGACTCAACATTGACACATGACCCAGTCCTGGAATTTCATGAAAAACACCGCTGGGCACGAGATCCGCAACAACTTTACACATTGAAGGTGCCGTTTGAACATCCTCGGAGAAACTGATGACATGAAACGGTACCGGACAAGACTTTAACGCCTCACGGCAATCAAATGCCAAACATGCCTCCCATTGATCAATCAAGTCACAAGGATCGCGTTCGGCGAATCGGGTCGTATAACGCGGTTTGATTTCGGCCCAAAAATCGGGATCGTGAAGTGCCTTGGCGGGAAACGCAAATGGCGCATAGTGCGGTGCCAGAAACTCTTCCGGCAATTGAACTCCGGCTTTTCTCAAGCTAATCTCTGCATTCATCCAGTCCCTGGTAAACCCATCTATGTATGCTGCAGTACCCATGGGAATCGCGAGTTGCACTTTGTCCGGAAAGTCGATGGCAAGCTGCTGGGTAATCAAACCACCCAGCGACAGTCCGGTGACCACCGCTTCTCCCCCACAAATGGCATCAATTACAGTAGCACAATCACGCGCAAAATCAGACATGGTCCACGGTGCTGGTGGTGAGGTCGTCGCACCTGAGCCTCGAGGGTCATAAGAGATGCATCGAAACGAGTCTGACAGCAATTCGAATTGCTGGGCATAGGCTTCGGCAGTCTGATCGCCACCCGGAATAAATATGACATCAGGCCCCTGCCCTTCAATCACAACGCGCATGGTCACACCCGAGGCACTCAACGAACGGGTTCGAACTTCTTCGCTGAAACTCGGAAAAGCACTCATACGAAGTCTCTCGGAATCATTTCGGACCAGGATTTTTCTACTACCGCTCCATCCGCGTCGCTTGCATTGAGTGTAGCGACGATCTGCCAATCAGATCGTAATGCACGTACCGTAACGGAGACCGATACATCAGCACTCCACTGATCGCGCGCATAGTGCTTGGTCCAGGCACAAGTGCCAACTGCCAAATTCGGGTCGTCGGGATGGATAGAATACTGCTCGCAGCTGGTAAACTGAACTTCAAGATTCGTATGCAAATGACGTTCAAGCCCTGTATCGCTTCGTATTTCGTAGGTCTCCGTGCCAGAAACATAGTCAATAGACCGACGTCTTGTGAAAGTGCCTTCTGAAAGGACCTCTCTAGCAAGCGGAGCTGCGCCTTCGGGCTCATCGAAGTTTCCCGGATCAATAACGCCAGAAGACAATGGCAATTGAATCTGTAAATTTTTCAGCGACAGTTTTGCTTTCGTTTGAGATGGCCAAATCGTAGGCCAATACGCCGTTGTCAATGCCAAGCGCAAGCGATTGCCCCTACCAATCCGTTGCCCACAAGCATTCAGCATCATTTGAATTTCAACTGGTTCATTTGGCATCGGTTCCGGGTTCGCATGACTGTTGCGATGAGTCAAATTGAGGACTCCATAACTGATTCGGGTGGCCTTTCCGTCCTCAAGCACTTCAGACAGTACTGCAACCAGGTTTGCCTGCGGCACATCACTTAAAACCTCGACCGACAAAACCGGAAACCCGAGAATATCAAGATCGTCTTCAAACGGTTGGGTTTCCAGACAAACCATCCCATGCTCTTGACTTTGGTCAACGGGTGCATCAGGCATCAGACCATAGCCACACCAGTTGCCAGCGCAGTGGCCTGTGTTTTCTGGTGATGACACAATCATGCTGCTATCGGGACCTTCAGCAGCCGAGTGATCGCCTGAGACTTTAGTTTCCAATAAGTTTGAATTGCCAGTCCATTTTGATTGCGTTACCCAATGACCGGGCCGAGTCTCAAAGTGCGACGCAGGTCCAATGGGATGCTGAATCCAGGCGCGAAGCTGTGGCTCTTGCATGATTCCGGTATCTATACTCTTGAGGTGCTGATCCCACCAGCGTAAGCATTCCTGCAAGAATCCGATGCGAGGCCCTGGCAAAGCAAAGTGAGGATACTTGTGTGCCCAAGGCCCTATCAGGCCCTTTCTGGGACACTTTAAATTTTCCAACATCCGAAAAATCGTATTGGTGTATCCATCGGCCCAACCACCCACGAGATAAACCGGAACTTCGACATCCTCGTAGCGTTCACAAATTGATCCATGAGCATAAAACTCATCTCTGCGCTGATGTTTGAACCAGTCGAGAAGCCACAAGCCATTGTTCTCCAGTCGGTTGATCCACATATCGCGCCAGCGTTCACCAACAATCGCAGGATCCGGCGGTGTATGAGCAATGGCAAACGCAGTCGCACCCCAGCCTAATTTTTCGCCAAGAAGTGCCCCTCCCATGAAATGAATGTCATCAGCATAACGATCATCGGTTGAACACAAAGTTATGACGGCACCCAATGCGGCAGGTCGACGAGCTGCGACTTGAAGCCCGTTAAATCCGCCCCACGAAATGCCAATCATTCCAACTTTACCAGAACACCACGGCTGAGTTGCCAGCCACTCAATGACCGCGACGCAATCGTCCTGTTCCTGCAGCAAGTACTCTCCGAGGCAAATGCCTTCACTGTCACCTGTACCGCGCATATCCACGCGAACACCTGCATAGCCAAATCCTGCAAAATACGGATGAGTCAAATGATCTCTTTCTACCGTACCATCGCGCTTGCGATACGGCAGGTATTCGAGAATTGCCGGAACCGGATTCTCTTCGGCGTCTTCGGGAAGCCAGATCCGCGCAGCCAGATTCGTCCCATCCGGCATTGGAATCCAGGTATTTTCGATTTCCCGAACCGTTCTGGGAAATTCTGTTCGAACCGCAATTTCAGGCATCATATTTCTCCAAAAGACTCATCAAACTTATTCATAATGCCCACCAATTATAAGCACGTTCCATAGTATTGTGATTCTAATGTATATATTTGATTAATAAAGATATATTCTATCTAACGAAACCCTGTTCTGTTCCAGAAAGATCTCAGTCTCAATGCGTTCCTGGAGCATTTAGGCGACGAGGATCAATACTTCGAAGCACTGTTTAAATTGGGCTGGCCAAACGGCTCAATCTACCCAAACTTCGGGCACTAAAAAAAGCTGCCACCTGAACATCCGCAAACTGCGTCCGTGCCATTGACAGACTTCGATTACTGCCACTACAATCTTTGAATCGAGCAAACTGCCCCTGACGATCTTTTTTCGGGCAATTTACCTTTTGACCCACACAAAAAAGGGTATTAATGGGCCATGTAACTGCGTCGGCAACTAGGCGTTTCTACAATGCGGCTTAGCGGTGTGCGATCGATGGCAAGAGCAGTGGCGGCGCTAGTGCAAGAAGCCTTTTGTGGCCACCGTGCAGACCAGTGATGAAGGCCATCCACAAAGATCAAGCTCAACACGGTCAAATGCTTTCATAAGGCGCAGATTGCCAGCCGGGCTTTTGAATTATCTGGCCGCCGGCACTGAGGTGGTTCCCAACGGCTTGAAGCGTTTCGATGCGGTCACCGAGGCAAGGTGCGAGCCGATGCAAAGTCAAGGGTGGTGCGAACGAAGGTGGATGCGGACAATTTACGTCAGTATCCGTCATTGCCGCCTTCGACTTTGAAGTGGCGGCGTCTTCACAACCAGCGAAGTGCAATGGAGCGGAATCAATTCCAGGGTGGCCGATGGATTCATGCTGCACAGCCACGATCTGCGCGGTCAACAATCGATGGGACTGAAAGTGACGATCTCGATGACGGTGATGATGGCGGCGGCGAATTTTACCGCGCAACTGAACCAGCCCGAACAGGTTCACTCTCTGGTGCTGTCTTCGGCCGCTTGACAGTGCCCCTTTGCGGGGGCTTTCATTCCAAATCATCTCAATGTCGCCGCTGCGTACGGTTCAGCGCGGGTAATTTTCGGCTCAACACTGCAATGAACCTGTTATTTCAGGCGTGAGTCGCTCAATTGGCTCAATTCATCAACAGATTTACGAAATTCCGACATCATTGGATCGGTTGCAAATAAAACCGTGGCTCAGATGACCGAAATATGGCTCCCAATCATTTGACAATGCAATTCGATCAGTAATTGACGATGATTACAAGTTTGTACTGATCGATCGTCGCGGCACATGAGGCATCATTGCGGCTTAAACGAATTGAGTTTGAAATTCGAATCGCTTGTGTCTACATCTCACCCGAACATCTGCCGTGACCCATCGTTTACAAGTCACTTTTGATACGCAAATTGCAACTCCAGCGCGATTCTGCGATAATCGTAAACACAACCGAGCGTGCGAAAACCGTTAAACGCACGGATGTTCTGCGGACCATCGGTTTTTGTTGCAGTTTAGGGTTGGCAACAAAGCAGTTCAGATCATTCTGACTGTTCAACAGGCGGCAATACCGTCTTAACAATAACACCCTCAAGGGGACAAATCCCCTTGTTGGGGTGTGCGTCTCCGAGAGGCAACTTACGGAGATCTATTTATGGAAACACTGGAAGTTATTTCTGCTCGAGAGAAGAGAACACACTCTCTTTTGTCAAATTCACTCAGTATGAGCGTCTTAGTGGTTGCCGCATTCGTCGCGACTAGTTTCACCGTTAATTCTCGAATTGATTCTGTCAATTCTCGTATTGACTCTGTCAATGTTAACCTTGACAGTAAAATCGAGGCGTTAAGCAATAGCGTTGACCACCGATTTGAGGCAGTTGACGAAAGGCTTGATCGCATCGAGGTGAATATCGCAACAATTTTGACGACTTTGCAAACAATACAGAACAACCAGATAAAGGGTAGTAATTAGTTTTCCAAGAAACATAAAATCGATTCGGTTTCCGACTCGATTACGTACAAAGTAATGAGGGCTAGTCGCCCTCTTATTTTTTGTAAGTCCGCCCAGCAGTGCAGTTGCGAAAAAGTTTGTTATGCACGCGTATTAAGCCTGACCACCATCGAAGATCTTCGTTTACGATACCAGGTTCAAACATACCAGTTCCTGACTTTTCACGATCAAACGTTCGTTGCGCGTCAATTCATTCTGATGCAGTTCCAACGCTCGATTCTACGCATAACCAAATCGATAAACTTAGCCGATCTTTAACATACGGTGACTTAAGTATTTGATTTAAAACACCACGAAAATCGCAGTGGCACTACAATACCATCTTCACCGACTATTGTACAGCCGGTGAATCTTCCAGAAAGCGGATTTAAACGATGGTTTTTTGCAGGTTACGGGGCGGCGCACCAATGCCCATGGCAGCGTAAATTGCAGCCTCATCAGCATCCGCCGTTGCCGTTTTTCGAACGTGTAATGTGCGCCCGTCCCGGCGCTCAAAGGAGGTTGTCGTGCGAGTGATTGTGCCAAGCGCATTTCGGATCGTTGTCCAGCTGTCATGCATGCCTTTGCCCTTCATCCGGGTGCGAAGCACACAAACTCCCTGATAGGCCAATACGGAAATCAACAGGTGACCATTGGCACGCAACTGCTTTTGATGATAAACCGGCCGCAGCCCCAACTCTGATTTCAGTGCGCGGAAGACCGCTTCAACCTCGGTCAGTGTCATATAGGTGCGCCACATTGTGCTGGCATCCCAGTGAAGAATATTGCTGCGCAAACAGTACACACCCGGATGGGTCGCCATGGTGCCGTCGAGCGGCTTGAACTGCCAGGAGATCCGCCTGGCACGGGTGGCGGTTTCATCCTTATGCACGTTCACCTTGTAGTGGCGGGCAACGCGCGAGTTGTGTGTTTCGAGCCGCCCGATACGACGCTCAATGTAGTCCAGCCTGCTTCTCGCCCTGGGCTTGTTCAAGGACTCATTGATCTTCTCAAGGCCTTCCTCAAAGCGTTTCATGAACCGTGTGATCATTCCGCTTTCCTTGGCCGCACGCGCCTCGGAATAACAGCGAAGATGGGCTTCCTTGTACTCAGTACCGTCCTCATCAAGCTGTGTTGAGATGTCCTTATAGAAACTCACCCGGTTGCCGCAGGCCGTATCAATCGTTTCAACCGCCTCGGAATCAAATTCTCTGCGCTGTGTCCGAGAGACGACCACATAGCGATAGCCATGCTCTTTAAGCCACTTGAGATTGTCTGTATCGGCCACGCCGCGGTCCATCACCACCACCGCACCTTGATCTGCACCCAACTCATCCAGCATCTCGGCCAACGTCTTGCATTCAGCCACATTGCCAGCAAAGATACGGCTTTTTACAACAAAGCCACTGGCATCGACCACCACGGCCAGGGTTAACAGCGCACAGTCACTTCGCTTTTCTTTTGAGCGACCGTGCTTGGCAGCCGGCATCCCCAGCGCCTGACCTTCCAGATAAGTATTGGTCAGATCATAGAACGCAATGGTGGGCTGCAATGAGAACAACGTGCAGGCGCGCTTAAAAAGATACTGTTCAATCTCACTGTGGTGCGCCAGCAGTTGGTCTGAAACACGGTAAAGCGCCATCTCACTGAGTGCGCCAAAGTCAATGCCGAGCATCTCACCCAGGGCAGTGGTCTTACGCAGCCACCGGTTGGTTTCCCGTTCCGACGCCGGTGCCGCCATGCGGGCAACAATCGTGGCCAGTGCCAGACACCGCTGGCGGCGGTTGAAACCAAGATCGTGCAAAAGCTGCGGTACCTCGAGTGTTTCCAGTGCCGCAAGTGCTGCATGTTCAACGCCGACGGTGCGCACATCGCCATCAGCAGCAGAGTTGACGTCCACGCTCTGGAAGTCCTTGGTTGTGTGCGCCTCAGGCACCGACTCGCTTGCCCGGTCCACAAGACAGGCAGCAATACGCCGGGCTTCGGATTCGATGTTGGGTTGCGGTGCAATAAAATCAAAACGGTCCTGTGCGCTTAGAAGCTCTTCGACACGCTGGCAAAGCAGGCCCCAGTATTGCTTGTCGATGCTGAAGTGGCGGCCCAGGTTCAGCAGTGTTCGCTGTTTGACTTGACCGTTGACCCGCTCGTTTTGGACGAGTCGGACGCTGTCGCGTGCGGTGCCGTCTTTGGCGGTTCCGGTTTTGGTTTTTCTGATGAACATGGTGGCAATTTTAAGTGATTGGCGAAGGCAGTTGGAGCCAGTTCTGAATAAGTTGGCACTACAATCTTCAACACTCCCGAAATTGCCTGAAAAAGACGCAAAAAAGGCTAAATTCAGGGTGATTTGGGCGAAAATGGGGCGAAAATCAAGGATTCGCCGCTTCGGGACGTGGGGGAAATGTTAAAGATGGGTTAGGTACCCGAGTACCATCCTTACTCGATTTGCCGAATTCGTGCGAAAATGCATCCCATAGTTCCATTCGTCTTGCCAACAACTGTATAAGCCTGCCTGACCCGACATGCAAATGCACTGTCTGGAAAACACTGAAGTTGAATAGAGAAATGAATTACAAGTCGTTGGCGGCTTTTGCTACACGATCAGAACAAGCGCTGCGAACGAATTCGGCGGGAATT
Organism: Arenicellales bacterium; assembly: GCA_963664525.1. GTDB lineage: Bacteria > Pseudomonadota > Gammaproteobacteria > Arenicellales > JAJDZL01 > JAJDZL01. Next base: position 3,257,122 of record OY761535.1, on the reverse strand, counting down.
TCCAACTGCTGCATCAGGTAAACTTTGAACGAAGTTTCAAAAGGCTGCTCGTCTACCGCCTTTTGCATGCAAGTCAGCCAAGCGCTCTTTTCTGACTCAGCAATATCCAGGTGTCTGTGCACCCCGGGAATGCTGATCTGACCGTACTTCGCCTGGTATAGTTTTGGTCCGCCCATCCAGCCGCATAAAAATCGAGTGAGTTTGTCTCGCGATTCAGCCAAATCATCAGGATGCATCTGGCGAATTCGCTGTGCTTGGGGCAGTGAATCCATGTGCACATAAAAGTCGTCAACCAATTGCCTGATCCCCGCTTCTTCACCCGCTGCCTGGTATGACGCATCCCCAACGCCGTATCGTTTTCGTTCAGTACTCATTGAGATATCAATTTCCAATCCGGACAATTAGCCCTCTCAACCCAATCAAATGAGATCGCAGGAAAACTGGTCCCGACAAAGTCAGGCATATCAAGTGTAGAATTTGAATGAATAAATTTCTGGATCGAGCAATACATACACTGGGTTTCATGGCAAGAATTTCGGTTGAATCACACGAGCAAACTACGTGCAATTTCCCGATATCAAATCAATTTTATCTTGCAATGCAACATTGCGAAATATTTATTCAATTTGATACATAATGACACAATAAATTGCTATATTAATTGCCGTGTGAGGAGGCCGGGATATTCTAAACCGGTTTCAAATTGATTGTCCTCGCCTGATAATTTTCTCGACACTCGAAATTTATTCCCAAAGTTGGCTTCATTAGTCCAAAATTTTGGTTTGACGCGACTGAACCTACCGTTCCAATCCGGAACTGGGCGAATTTTAGTTACCCAAGTGATTGTTACAGCAGTCTGCGCTGTCGTGTGTGCATTTTTTGGGGCGATCGCCTTTTACTCTGCGCTGCTGGGTGGTATCGCCTGTATCGTTCCGAATACTTACGCAATCTGGCGTGTATTTGGCAATAACCGTGCCGTTCATCCTGCTGACCCGCGCGTATTTGGAATCATGCTGCGCACTGAAATGATCAAGATCGTCGTTACGGGCTGTGTATTTGCAGCAATCTTTTACCTGATCAGTCCGATCAACCCCATTGCAATGTTTGCCACTTTTTCAGTGGTAATATTTGCCGGTTGGATCGAAGCAGGACTTCGCATTCACTGAATTGACAGAATTAACCTTCGCCTGAATATCCGATACCCATGGCTAGCAGTGAAACCCTGACCGCTTCCGGCTATATCAAGCACCATCTACAGAACCTGACGTTCGGCAACCATCCGGACAATGGCTGGTCAATTGCGCACAGCGCTCAGGAAGCCAGTGACATGGGTTTTATGGCAATTCATCTTGACAGCATGTTCTGGTCAATCGTGCTGGGTGCGCTGTTTTTGGTGGTGTTCCGAGGGGTGGCGGCGCGCATGACCAGCGATACGCCTGGTGGGTTTCAAAATTTCATCGAATGGATCGTCGACTTTATCGAAGACAATGTCCGAGGTTCTTTTTCCGGTAAAAACGACCTGATTGCACCCTTGGCGCTGACACTGTTCGTCTGGGTTTTACTGATGAACCTGATGGACCTCGTACCCGTCGACTGGATTCCAGAACTTGCTAAACTGCTTGGGATCGAGTACATGAAGGTTGTTCCGACAACTGATCCTAATATTACGTTTTCGCTGGCGCTGTCCGTCTTCGTACTGATGATCTACTTCAGTATCAAGAACAAAGGACTGGGGGGCTTTCTCGGTGAATTGACTCTGCAGCCATTTGGCAAGTACATGATACCGGTTAACCTGTTTCTTGAGGGCATCAGCCTGCTGGCTAAACCGCTGTCGCATTCGCTTCGACTGTTTGGCAATCTTTACGCAGGCGAGATGATTTTTATCCTGATCGCACTGCTTTTCAGTACCGGTTGGGTACTGGGGATCGCAGGCGGCTTTTTGCAGTGGGCCTGGGCCGTATTTCACGTCCTCATCGTTCTACTGCAAGCGTTTATTTTCATGGTGCTGACAATCGTCTACCTGGACATGGCACACCACAAACACTAAATTTGAATTCAATCACATAGGGCTGTTAACACGGAGAACACATTATGGAAGCAGCATTGTATTTTATCGCTGGTGCCGTTTTACTCGGCATGGGCGCAGTTGGCGCCGCGGTTGGAATTGGCATTCTCGCCGCAAGATTTATTGAAGCCATCGCGCGGCAGCCTGAACTGCTGCCAATGCTGCGGGTTCAGTTTTTCATTATGATGGGACTCGTTGATGCGGTCCCGATGATCGGCGTCGGAATCGCATTCTATATTCTGTTCGCGGTTGCCTGACGCGTACCGGTCAAATTTCGACCGGATCTAATCAACTGTTGTAGAGCAAAACAATGAATATTAATCTGACGCTAATAGGCCAGACGATTACGTTCATCATATTCGTTTGGTTTTGCATGAAGTTCATCTGGCCGCCGATTATGAACGCGCTGAATGAACGACGCAAGACCATCGCTGATGGACTGGCCGCAGCAGCAGAAGGTCAACGTGAACGCGAACGCGGACACCAAGATGCAGATCAGCTGATCGAACAGGCGAAGGCACAAGCACAGGAAATTATCGCTAGAGCTGAAAAGCGCGGTACCGAAGTCGTTGCCGAAGCCAAGCAGGATGCGCAAACCGAAGGTGAGCGAATCATCACCGCTGCCCGCGGCGAAATAGAGATGGAAGCCAACCGGGCCAGGGAAGAGCTCAGAACACAGGTCGCCCAGTTGGCAGTGGCCGGAGCTGAACAGATCCTGTCCAGGGAAGTTGATGCGAAAACACATGAGAAAATGCTCGCTGATCTTGCGGGTAATCTTTGAGTGATTGACTTGAATCGATGAGTGAATCTTCAAGTATCGCAAGACCCTATGCGCAGGCGGTTTTTGACCTGGCTAAAGAAACGGGGCGTTTCGACGACTGGAGTCAGCACCTCGCGCTGCTGACTGAAGTTGCCGATCATCCTGATTTTGCGTCGCTGGTCGCAGACCCGCGTATCACCCGCGATCAGGTGTTGTCAATCGTGCTCGAAATCACTGGCGACAAACTCGATGATCAGGCGCAAAATTTTGTCAAGATTCTCAGTCACTATCGTCGTCTCTCGGCCCTGCCCTTGATTACCAGGCAGTATGAATCATTGCGAGCCGAGGACGAAGGGATTGTTGAAGCCGAACTGGAAGCAGCCTATGAACTCGACAACGAACAGAAGGCTCAACTCATCGAAGCCCTGCAAACCCGCCTGGGTCGTAAAGTGCGACTGACGAGTCAAGTGAACGAAGACCTCGTCGGCGGTGCCGTTGTGCGGGCCGGCGACTGGGTGATAGACGGTTCGATTCGAGCGCAGCTCGACAAACTCGCGAGTTCACTGGGTGTGTAATTCAAACACAAGCGTAACTGCCATTATTGAACAATGAGGAAATGACCAAATGGCGATGCAATTAAATCCGTCCGAAATTAGTGAGCTGATCAAAGCTCGGATTTCTGACTTTGATGCAACCGCGCAAGCGAGAAGCGAAGGAACTGTGGTATTGCTTACGGACGGTATCGTTCGTATTCACGGACTAGCCGACGCACTGCAAGGAGAGATGCTGGAATTCCCAGGCGATACCTTCGGACTTGCATTGAACCTTGAACATGATTCAGTTGGCGCGGTAATCCTTGGTGATTACGAACACATTACCGAAGGCGATACGGTACGCTGCACCGGCAGAATCCTCGAAGTGCCAATTGGTGAAAGCCTGCTGGGTCGCGTGGTTGACTCACTCGGACGCCCGCTGGACGGCAAAGGCCCCATTGACGCAAGCGCCACTGCACCGATCGAAAAGGTTGCGCCCGGGGTGATTACCCGTCAATCGGTTTCCGAACCCGTTCAAACTGGGCTCAAGGCCATTGATTCCATGGTTCCAGTTGGACGCGGACAACGCGAACTAATTATTGGCGACCGGCAAACTGGCAAGACCGCGGTCGCACTCGATACAATCATCAATCAAAAAGGTACTGGCATCAAGTGTATCTACGTTGCGATTGGACAGAAAATTTCCAGTATTGCCAACGTGGTGCGTAAACTCGAAGAACACGGTGCCATGGAACACACCATCATCGTTTCTGCCTCCGCTGCAGAAAGTGCTGCTATGCAGTACATTGCACCCTACTCCGGTTGCACGATGGGCGAATACTTTCGCGATCGTGGTGAAGATGCACTGATTATCTTCGATGACCTGACCAAACAGGCCTGGGCTTATCGACAGGTATCACTGCTGCTTAGACGACCTCCGGGTCGGGAAGCCTATCCCGGTGATGTGTTTTACCTGCATTCACGACTGCTTGAACGAGCCTCAAGAATCAATCCTGCATATGTTGAGAAACTAACGGATGGTGAAGTCAAGGGACGCACCGGTTCGCTGACCGCCCTGCCCATCATCGAAACCCAGGCGGGCGACGTATCTGCATTTGTCCCAACCAACGTCATCTCGATTACCGATGGACAAATTTATCTTGAAAGTGATTTGTTTAATGCCAACATTCGACCGGCGATCAATGCAGGACTTTCCGTATCGCGCGTCGGTGGCGCTGCGCAGACACCGATTGTAAAAAAACTCGGCGGTGGCATTCGCCTCGCGCTTGCACAATACCGGGAACTTGCAGCATTCTCGCAATTTGCATCAGACCTCGACGAAGCAACGCGTAAACAACTTGAGCGGGGACAGCGAGTCACCGAGATGATGAAACAGCCGCAGTATGAACCACTGTCTGTCGCTGATATGTCATTTTCACTTTACGCGGCCAACGAAGGCTACCTGGATAACCTGGAAGTCACTCAGGTCGTAAGTTTTGAACACTCGATGCGTGCATATCTTCAATCGAATTATGCAGAATTGCTGGGTCAAATCAATGAAAACCCTGTCTACGACGACGAGGTTGCCGAATCGATGAAAGCCGCACTTGACGATTTTGTGAAAAACGGCTCCTGGTAGTTTCTAACGCATAAACCGGACAAACAGAGTTAAAAATGGCTGGCGCTAAAGAAATTCGGACGAAAATTCGCAGTATCCAGAATACGCAGAAAATCACTTCGGCCATGGAGATGGTCGCGGCGAGCAAAATGCGCCGCGCCCAGGAACGTATGCGCGCCGCACGCCCCTACGCTGCTTCTATCCGCCAGGTTGTTGCGCACGTTAGACATGCCAGTCTGGAATACAAACACCCCTACTCGGTTGAACGCGATGTATCGGCTGTCGGCTATATCATCGTGAGCTCGGACCGCGGCCTTTGCGGCGGACTCAATATCAACCTTTTCCGTAGGGTACTCGACGATATGGCCCAATGGGACGACAAGGGGGCACCGATTAAGTTGGGTATCTTTGGGAACAAGGGTCAGGGATTTTTTCGCAGAATTGGCGGTGACATATTGTGCCAGGCTTCCAATCTGGGAGATGCGCCACAAATCGTTGAACTGATCGGTTCCATTCGGGTTATGCTGACCGCTTATGAAGAAGGCAAAATCGATCGCCTCTATCTGGTTAGTAACAATTTCATCAACACGATGACACAAGGCCCCAATATTGCGCAGATTCTGCCGATTCCCCCCGGCGATCCTCAAGTTGACATGACACATCACTGGGATTATCTGTATGAGCCGGAATCCCATTCACTGATTGATTCGCTGATGCATCGCTATATTGAATCGATTGTGTACCAGGCAGTGGTTGAAAATATTGCCTGCGAACAATCGGCTCGCATGGTTGCCATGAAAGCCGCATCTGACAACGCAGGAAACCTGATCGATGAGCTGCAGCTGATATACAACAAGGCTCGACAGGCTGCCATCACCCAGGAAATTTCAGAAATTGTCGGTGGCGCGGCCGCGGTTTAGAACGGTACATACCGAATTTAGGATTCAATCGTAACATCAAGATCCATTCCCAGTAAACAAGAGGACATCATGACACAAGGGAAAATAGTCGAAATTATTGGAGCGGTTGTAGACGTGGGATTTCCGCGCGCAGAAGTTCCCAAAGTTTATGACGCACTCAAGGTTGATAAGACCGGGCTCACGCTGGAAGTCCAGCAACAGATGGGCGATGGTGTCGTTCGAACAATTGCCATGGGTTCCAGCGATGGCTTACAACGCGGGCTGTCGGTGACCAATACAGGCCAACCTATTTTGGTTCCGGTTGGCGAACCAACGCTCGGCAGGATTATGAACGTTCTTGGCGAACCCGTCGATGAAGCCGGCCCTGTCGAATCCGAAAACCACTGGCCCATTCACCGTAAAGCTCCGGGGTTTACGGACCAGGCAACTGCAGTCGAAATCCTCGAAACAGGCATCAAGGTGATTGATCTGATTATGCCAATCGCTAAGGGCGGCAAGATTGGCCTGTTCGGCGGCGCAGGAGTCGGTAAAACCGTGACACTGATGGAACTGATCAGAAATATCGCAATTGAGCATGCAGGCTTTTCGGTCTTTGCCGGAGTTGGCGAACGTACTCGGGAAGGCAATGACTTCTACCACGAAATGCGCGAAGCCGATGTTCTCAACAAGGTCGCACTGGTTTATGGTCAAATGAATGAACCGCCGGGTAACCGCTTGCGAGTTGCGCTCGCGGGTTTGACAATATCCGAATTCTTCCGGGATGAAGGACGTGATGTGCTGCTTTTCATTGACAACATTTACCGATATACGCTGGCAGGTGTTGAGGTGTCGGCACTGCTCGGACGCATGCCGTCGGCGGTAGGATACCAGCCAACATTGGCCGCGGAGATGGGGATTTTGCAAGAACGCATCACTTCAACTCGAACCGGATCAATCACGTCGTTCCAGGCAGTCTACGTTCCGGCAGACGATTTGACCGACCCATCGCCGGCAACAACCTTTGCGCACCTCGATGCAACTCTAGTACTTTCGCGTCAGATCGCTGAACTGGGTATTTACCCGGCAGTAGACCCGCTTGACTCAACCAGTCGCCAGCTGGACCCACTCGTCGTCGGACAGGAACACTACGATACCGCACGGGCAGTGCAGGGAACCTTACAGCGCTACAAGGAGCTTCGCGATATTATTGCAATCTTGGGTATGGACGAATTGTCTGAAGAAGACAAGCAGATTGTTTCCAGGGCACGAAAAATTCAGCGATTCCTGTCACAGCCATTCTTCGTTGCGGAAACCTTTACCGGCAGTGCCGGAAAATATGTGTCACTTGCTGACACCATCAAGGGTTTCAAAGGCATCGTGGACGGCGAGTATGACCACATTCCTGAACAGGCGTTTTATATGGTCGGCCCGATTGAAGAAGTGGTCCAGGCGCATCAAAAAGCTGCTTGACCTTTTCATCATTCACACTAGGTTAGCTATGCCATGTCAACAATTGCAGTAGAAATTGTCAGCGCAGAAGAGGCCATCTGGTCGGGTACTGGCACGATGGTGTACGCTCCGGCTGAAATGGGTGATGTTGGAATTGCGCCTCAGCACGCCCCGCTACTGACTCGGCTCAAACCCGGTGAGGTTCGCGTACAGTTGGAAAACGGCGAAGAGCAGTTCTTCTACGTTTCTGGTGGCTTGCTGGAAATTCAGCCTCACATGGTAACGGTGCTCTCCGATACTGCAATTCGCGCCGCGGACCTCGACGAAGCAAAAGCCAAAGAAGCAATTCAGCAAGCAGAGCGAGACCTTAGAGATAAGTCTTCGGAAATGGAACTTGCCAAAGCCAGGGCCGAATTGGCGCAGGCAGCTGCGCAATTGCGAGCGCTAGAAAAGCTGCGAAAAACTTCGCGTTAGTTTGCTCAAACCCGAGTCGCGGGTTCGTCAATTACCAGGACCTGACTTTCAGGAGAAATGATTGACTAAAGCGCAAGCAATCATACTTGCTGGCGGCCAAGGCGTGCGAATGCGTTCACGCCGACCCAAGACTCTGCAAGAACTGGGCGGCCAGCCGATGATTCGGTATATTGTCGCTTCTGCAAATGACGCAGGTTTCGAAAGAATTCATATCGTACATGGTGAAGATGGCGACGAAGTCAAGGCGCTAGTCTCAGCAGATAACATCAACTGGGTCTATCAATCAGCACCACTGGGTACCGGGCATGCGGTGTTACAAGCAATCCCGCACCTTGAGCCGCACTGTATTGCGTGTGTCCTCTATGGCGATATTCCGCTGGTGGAATCGGCGACCATGACTCGATTGGTGCAATTGGCCGATACCCACACCTTATCGCTTTTAACGGTTGAACTCGAAGACCCAACAGGCTATGGTCGAATCAAACGCAGTAACGACGGTGGCGTCATCAAGATCGTCGAGGAAAAAGATGCATCCACTGCCGAACGGAATATTACCGAAGTTAACGCAGGGCCAATCGCGGCAAAATACGATTCACTGCGAAGGTGGCTGAATCGGCTTGACAACGATAATTCACAAAATGAATACTACCTGACTGATATCATCAGTCACGCAGTTGCAGAAGGCGTTGCCGTCGCAAGTTGTCAAACATTGAGCCGTCATGAAACCGCAGGCGTCAACAGTCGAATTGAACAAGCGCAATTGGAACGGATCGTGCAGTTGAAACAAGCGGAAAAATTAATGCGAAGCGGTGTGCAAATCATCGATCCTGCACGATTTGATTTACGCGGGCGCTGTAGCGCCGGAAAGGACTGTCGCATCGACGTTAACGTGGTCTTGGAAGGCGAAGTTTCATTTGCGGACAATGTACAGATTGATGCCAACAATGTGATCCGAAACAGCACTGTTGGAACCGGGGTAACCATTCGAGAGAATTGCTCAATTGAAGGCGCCACAATCGGCGACAATTGCACGATTGGACCTTATGCCCGTATTCGACCGGGAACAGTCATTGGCAAGAATTCACGAATCGGAAACTTCGTCGAAATCAAAGCTTCAACAATTGGTGAAGGTAGCAAAATAAATCACCTTGCTTATGTTGGCGATGCTCACATTGGAAGCAATGTAAACATCGGTGCAGGTGTCATTACCTGCAACTATGATGGGAAAAAGAAGCATCCTACCATTATTGGTGACAACGTTTTTGTCGGTTCAAATTCATCACTGATTGCACCGCTTGAAATTCACGATGATGCCCGTATTGGCGCAGGGTCAACCATTTCAAAAAATGTGAATTCAGGCGAACTTGTCGTTGAACGTGCTCAGCTGCGAACTTTCAAACGCAAGGCAGCGCAGCGCAATCACAAAGACTCAACTCAAGAGCAGTCAGATCAATAACAGTCAAAGGGTCCGTTAAGAATGTGTGGAATCATAGGCGCAATTGCTGAACAAAACGTCGTTTCAACACTGACAAACTGTTTGCGTTTGATGGAGTATCGCGGTTATGATTCATCCGGTGTCGCCGTAATCAATTCGGATGGCGAGCTGAACCACCGACGCAGTGTCGGCAAAGTCGAAAAGCTCGCTGAAGTGCTCGAAAATGGCCATGAACTTGATGGATCGATTGGTATCGGACACACCCGTTGGGCCACCCACGGTGCCGCAAATGAAGAAAATGCGCATCCAATCGTATGTAATGATCAGATCGCGGTCGTTTGTAATGGCATTATTGAAAACTATGAGGATCTGAAGGAACGACATCTCGCGCAAGGTGCGATTTATAGTTCACAAACCGATACCGAAGTCATTGCGCAGGAAATCTCTTACCATGTTTCTTTGGGGAACGACATACTGGATGCTGTTCGAGCAACCGTAAAACAACTGTCAGGTTCATTTGCTTTTGCAACCCTGTCGGCGAGTGAGCCTAATCGACTGATCGTCGCTAAGCACGGCAGCCCACTATTGATTGGGATGGGCGATGGTGAGATATTCATCGCTTCTGATGCCATCGCATTGGCACGAATCGCAAAATCCATTATCGTGCTGGAAAACGGTGATATTGCGCAGATTGCCAGGGACTGTGAGCCGATAGTTTTTGCTGAAAATGGTGAAGAGGTATTGCGCATTGACCAGTCGATCCCGATTCGTGCGGAATTGATCGATCTCGCCCATCATTCTCACTATATGCAAAAGGAGATCTTTGAACAAGGTTCAGTCGTTGCCAACACTTTATCGGGTCGGATAACAAATGATCGGATTGACGAAATCGCAGCATTTGGAAAAAACGCACCTGATATTTTTGACAAGGTCAAGTCCGTGCGCATCCTGGCCTGTGGGACTAGTTACTATGCAGGGATGATTGGCAGAATCTGGCTGGAATCGCTCAATATCCCCTGCGAGGCAGAGATTGCCAGCGAATTCCGGTACCGAAAACCGTTTGTACCTAAGGACTGTATGGTGGTACTGCTGTCCCAATCTGGTGAAACTGCCGACACGCTTGCCGCCCAGGAACAGGCCGCTAAACTGGGCTATTCGTACTCACTGGCAATTTGTAATTCACCTGCAAGTTCGTTGACCCGGGTCACTGACCTCGTATTGCACACCAAGGCTGGGCCTGAAATTTCAGTGGCATCTACCAAGGCATTCACTGCCCAATTGGCTTCATTGATGCTATTGACCATTGCTTTGGCCAAACGTCACGGCTTTACCACGCAGCAAGAAGCTGAAATCGTTCATGAACTTCGAGCCTTGCCTGCTCGAATTGAAGCTGTACTGCAAATGGACAAGGAAATCGCCAGACTCGCTGAAAATTTTGCCGACAAGGACCATGTGCTGTTGTTGGGGCGCGGCACACACTTTCCGATTGCGCTTGAAGGAGCACTGAAACTGAAAGAAATATCTTACATCCACGCGGATGCTTATCCTGCCGGAGAGTTGAAACATGGGCCTCTCGCACTGATTGACGCGAAAATGCCTACGATAGCAGTTGCACCCAACAATCACCTGCTAAGTAAGCTCAAAGCCAACATTCAGGAAGTAAAAGCCAGGGGCGGGCAGCTGTTCGTGTTTACTGATTCCGGTACCAATATCAAAAGTGACGAACTGATCGAAGTGTTTGAAGTCGTGCGCGCAGGCCCCTATACATCGCCGATTATTCATGCAATCGCATTGCAATTACTCGCCTATCACGTCGCAATTATCAAAGGCACTGATGTAGATAATCCCAGAAACCTCGCCAAGTCTGTCACGGTGGAATGATCCTGCGCTGAAGTCATGGACAAAGAACCGGAGGAAATGCAGAATAATTACGAATCATTGCCGGACAATTTACCGATTCCCGTCGATGACGGTGCTTGCGACCACCTGGTCGGCATGCAACTGCCAAATCTGAAGTTGAAAGCAACGAGCGGTGGAAGAATCAACCTTTCGAAAATCGCCGGGAAAGTGGTAGTGTACTGCTACCCCATGACAGGCCAACCGGGAGTTCCACTTCCAGAGGGTTGGGATTCAATACCAGGGGCCCGAGGTTGCACACCGCAAAGCTGCGCTTTTCGAGATCACCATACACAAATTTTGCAACTTGGCGCACGAGTTTTCGGCCTGAGCACTCAAAACTCAGATTACCAGAAAGAACTGGCGCTGAGACTTCAGTTGCCCTTTCCCATATTGAGTGATCACGCATTTGAATTTTGTGATGCCCTTCGTCTTCCGACTTTCACAGCTGCCGGAAAGAAACTACTGAAGCGTGTAACGATTGTTTCCAATGGCAATTCTATAGAGTCAGTACACTATCCCGTGTTTCCAAGCAATACTGATCCACAATGGGTGATTGAACACCTCGCTGGCAGCGCCAGCGCCTGATTCGCGAAACCCGAATACAATCAATTCAGGCACAGTAACAAAATATCCCCTGCTGAGCTTTTTCGACTCAGCAGGGGATCGATGTGATTAAATCAGACACGACTGGCTATCGTCTCTGATCGCCTAATAAATTCTATTTACTGAATTTATCGTCCTCTTCCTTTAGCTGGGCTGCCTCACTTCGAAGTTGAGAAATGTGCCAGGCAATCCAGAAAACCAAACCTGCAATCACTAACAGGAATTCGGTTCCCACAAAGGGATAAACAGGACCGATTTCGGCAATCGTGCCGGTCCAGTCCGTAAAATCACCCGTTGTCATAATTTACCTCCTGTTCTATAGTTAGCCGCCCTTGGCAGCATTTTCCGCTTCAATAACTGCCTGCTCTTCCGCATCAAGCTGCTGCTGTACGGCAGTGTCGAGTCCAGCAATTTCAACAGACGGTGGAATGCGAAGAATACCCATACCATTTAAGATTTTGGATAGTACGTAGCCTGGCAAAAATCCCAGCAGTCCGAACATGATGCATGCACCAATGAACTGGCCGATCGGATTAATTGAGGCAAAACTCGCGTCCGGAGATGATGGATATCCCCAAAGCATAAAGCCTGCGATACAAACACCAAAGAATCCGGCATAACCATGTACGGCAACTGCGCCAACCGCATCATCGATCTTGAATCTGCGTTCGACGTAGTAGTGCATCTTGTACATGAAGATAACACCAACAATGGCGATAAACATGGCTTGAATCGGATGATACAGATCATTTCCTGCAGATGCCGCGATGACACCCGCAAGTCCCGACGAATAAGTCCAGAAAGCATCACCTTTAGAAACCCAATATCCCGCCAGCAATCCACCGGACAGAGACATCAGGAAATTAAATGTGATTGCACTCAAAGTGGTCGGGGCAAGATAAATGTTGGTCGCAGAGAAAAATACCCCATCACCATCCTGGATGTCCCAGATCGGAACGTTACATGCGACGTAAAAGCCCCAAAATCCAGTATAGATCAGGAATAGGCCAATGGCCACGAGCCAGGGATTTCTCGGATTGATGTTGCGAGGCGTGCCATCTGCAGCAAATTTGCCGATTCGAGGTCCTAAGACCACCAGGACGCCCAAGGCAAATCCACCTGCGATCGCATGGATCACACCGGATGCATAAGCATCGTGATAACCCAGTAACTGAACCATCCAGCCACCAGAATGCCATCCCCAAGCAGCGTCAATGATCCAGAACACTGAACCGATGGCTACTGCCAGAATCCAGAACCCACCTGATTGAATACGCTCAATCACGGAACCGGAAACAATCGACGCTGCTGTCCAGGAAAACAGCAAAAATGCTGCCCAGAACACACCATTGATTCGCTCCCAGCCGTCTGCACCAGCGCCCATATGGGTACCCATTAACTCGCTCCAAGGTACAGCATGTGGAGATTCTACCAGACCGCCAGTAATACCAGGGCCGTTGGGAAAAGCGAAATAAATCCACCACCCAAAAAAGAAAAATGTGATCGTCACCAGCGGAATCAGCATGGTATTCTTCATCAGTGTATGAACATGGTTTTTGCGCCGCGACGCCCCCACTTCATACATGCAGAAACCAACGTGAATCAGGAACATGATGACAACCGTAAGCCAATAGTAAAATTCAGTAAAAATTACTACCAATGCTCCTAATTGGTCATCCATTATCTACCTCCATTAAGCTTTCGAAACTCAAATTTCCCCGCTTGTTATTAGTTGGCTAAAGGGAAATGTACGTTGAAGAAAAAACACTCAACATCGTATATTTTATACCATCAACTGCCAGGCTTTTTGAACTGGGCTGTTGAGGCACAAAATTCTTGCATTCGTATTCGCATTTAAGAGGAAATTGAATCGCATTGACGCGGACATTTTGCATAGACTTGGGCATTTTCCGGTACCTAATAATTGACTGTCCGCTCCGTTTTTTGTCAAGGGTTTGTTTACGCGAGTGATTTGTATTGTGACCATTTTCGCATTTTCGCGCTCGACCAAAACGCGGCGACACTTGCAAAGAGAAGCGGCGCCAGTGGCAAGATGACTTTTGTAACCGCTGGTACTTGTGTGGTTTCCGACGGATTGAAGTGTTTTGACACTGTCAACTATATCGGGTGTACCCATGAGACTGTCATCAGTGGCAGCAAACACACAGTAGTAGAAAAAACGCTGTTGTACTGAGTCAATGCGGCGCTGGGTAGTCATCGTTACCGTCAATTTTCACCTGACGCCAAAGATGACGGTTGTCAATCACTGATAGTCGTCGAGTAGTGCCCGGTACAACTCTTTTGCGCCCAGTCCACGGTCGGTATTTAACTGTTCAGTGCTTTCGAGCATCTCCGGATGGCTTTCGTTCGGTTCTTCAAGCATCTTGGCGAGCACCGCCGTCTCACCATCGGTCGCAGTGGCTAAACGATAATCCACCGTCAACTCGTTGAGCGAATCAACAATGACATGTAACCGCAATCCTTGTGCAAAGATTTGCATAAGATTGACTTGGTCGCCGAGACATTCTTTCGATTGAATCTTTTACTAAAGCAGGAACGAGCAGTTGTTGACACAATATTCTGTACCGAAACCATTGTCTCGGTATCGTCGGGGTTGGGGAATAAAGAATCGTAATTTCCGGAAGCCGAATGACTCTCTGAATTTAGTCTTATGTCGTGGTACGACTAAGGCAATTTGCTTGCCTTGCTGCCTAGAAACTAACGGTGTGAATTAGAACCGTTTTTCAATTGTCTGATCTCATCCAAAGTCAGATCAGTGATTTCACTGACTTCATCATCACTCATACCTTTGTTGACCAATCGCTGAGCATATTCTTGCTTCGCTTTGGCGTAGCCCTCTGCCAAACCCTCTGATTTACCTTCTGCCAAACCTTCCAGCCAGCGACTTTCCATGATGTCATCCTTGGTTAGCCAACTCCACTCCTCTGCAATCGTCTGCATTGCTTTGTCTCCCGGTAATCGCTTTTGTATTTCTTTGTTCATCGAGTCAATTGTAACTTCTGGTTTAATTTTTTGCAAATACAGTGCCGAGCGTCTTATCAAGCTCATCCTCACTTTCTCCGGCAGTGCCAGCGATTGTTCCATCAACTTTGCAAATGTTTTCTCGTCCGCCTCCCATATGTCGGCTAATAACTTCAATCCCAGTCCCACGTCAAGGTCAACCTCACTGAGCCTACTGCGGTTTGTTTGGAGTCGCAAATTCACCAGACTCACACCAAAATTGAGTAGCATATCGTTGAAGTCTTCGGTAAATTCACCCGGCAATTTGCGGAACTGCAAAAAGGTTCGCCCACTCGGCCAGCTTTGTCGACGACCATGGTAAACGACCACCGGCAATACAGCATCCGCCGCTTGGTGAACATAAAGATGGGTCTGATATTTCAGTAGTTGTACCATTAATTCTTTGTCCGGTTGTGACTTGTGTTCAGTCAATACATAAATCGACATGTCTTGTCCACTTTTCAAACGCAGCGTTACCACTAAATCCGCCCGGTGTTCGCGCATCTCATCTGCATCGAGCCATTCACGCTGCTCAATCACAATGGTGCTCAAATCAAAATGTGTCAATTGCTGCGCGCTGAACGCTAGTTTCAAAATTGCTTTGATCTTAGTTGTGTTCCAAAACAAACTTCGGAAAAACTTATCATGGGCATTACCGGACCTTTGCTGTGACCCGTTTTGGCGATTGAATTTTTTTGCCAAGGATTCTCCTGTAAATAAGACTGATGTGCAAAATAAATTAAGTGATATTGATTCCCGGATTGAATCGGGGAACGGCTTCAACCGGGAAGTGGTGTTAAACGCCACTAGTACGATCAGATTCAGTCACTGTCATCTTGCCAGACAGACAGCAGTGCAAAACTTTTCCAGATCGGGAATTTTATTCAAGAGGATAATTGGTTTGTATCGAATAATTTTCAAATACGACAGTTGGTGTCGTAGTCAACAATTCGGATTTTGGAATGATTCGATTTTGGGTCTTCCCCAATTACAGTGGGTAATTCAATTACTGAGCCCTTCGGGGTATAGATCAAGTTTACCGAGATGAAAGTATATTGCGGTGATGAAACGTTGTTTATTTCGGAATCCCTCGGAATTCTATTTCAATCAATCGCTCTTGCAGTGACAAGGTTGAAGATACGCTGTCCAAATATTGAACTCAATCAGTTGGCATTTGATCAAGTATCGAAACGCTGGGAGTTTATTGGCTACTTCTGTTTTGGCAAAAATTCCGAGTCACAATCGGAAATGTGATTTTCTGGTATATCAGGTGCATCAGCACCCTCAAAAACAACGCGCCCGTCTCTCCAAAATACAGCGTAGTGACCTAGACGACGCTTTCGCTCAAGTTCCTGAGATACTGCGCGCCGTAGCGATTCCAGTCCTTCCATCGCAAATTTATCAATCGGGTCCATTGTGTCTCAAATTTTCCAACTGATTTAGTAGAGTTGGTTCTGTCACCTTTCGATGCGCATTTTGCTGAGTGAATATTAACTGTGGTTCAGTATCAGAATTGCAGTAACACACTACCCTATCTGGCAGCAGAACGTATTCGTCAAAAAAATTGACTAAACTGCGAACAAAAACGCCGCTCCAAAACATCTTCAGGAATGTCATGCCCACCATGACGTACACGTTCAGCCACTCGAAATTTCGCCATTTCTATACTTGGTAGAGCCAAGTATAGCATTTCTACTCTCCATCCTGTCGATCGTAAATCCCTGATCAGATTACGGTATGAGAGACCTGACAGTGTGGTTTCAAAGCCAAAATTTTGTCGTTCTAGGATGTTTAGCCTTACTTCACGTAAGAATGCACGGCCCGCAGTAAAATTCTTGCTTCCAGGCGCAAGAGGCGCTAATCCAGCGGCAATAAGGTCAGCATTTACAAAATAATGGCAGTTTGCAACGCTCAGAAGATAGTCCAATGCAAAGGTAGTTTTACCCGCACCATTGGGACCGGCAATAATCCAGCATACTGGTTGACCATTTTCACTCATATTCAGAAAGTTATCAAACCGCCAAAGTTCCTCACATTCTTAGTCTCGATTAGAGAATGTATCCGGATTCTTGTGCCGCTACCAATTCACTAAGCTCGTCTTAATCTCGGGCAAACTTCCAATAATAGAGATATGGCTAAATCTGGTGCGTGACGGGGATTGAAAATAGCGGCAAATCTGGTTTAACTGTAGAGAACTAACATTTACAAATCAATCAGAGAGGTACGCCACTATGGAAAATCATAACGTAATTTCAATTTCACGAGTTGGAAATTATCGCGGTGTGCTGAGCGAAACTCTTCGCGAGGGTGCACAGAATACTCATTTCTGCAGCTGTTGAGGCAAAGTTGCACGAGTTTATAGAAAACTTCGAAGGTCGCCACGCTACTATCGGCTTAAAAGCTGTTGTCAGAAGCGGCTATCAACCTGTGCGAGACATCCAGACCGGGATAGGACCGGTGCGAATAAATATTCTGAAGGTTCGCTCGAACACCGGAGAGCCGGTGAGTTTTCGCTTGGCCCTGGTGCCCCTTTATGTGAGAAATGTTTCCGGTTAAATGTGAAATATCACATTTCTTCGGTGCTACTGGGGAAGTTTTGATCGAAACCTACAGGGCAATTGGACAATGGCTCGCCGGTATACTGTTTCCGTACGCCAATTGAAAATCGACAGCGTGCGCTGGATTTGCTCAAGACCATCAGTTATCCACTCAGGCAACGGCAAATGTAGGCAGAATAGCGAAAAGTGAATCGCCTCAAAATGCTTGAATTAGCAATACTTAACCTCGTATTCGCTCTCGAACTTCAGTCTAATCTTGATGTTCGAAAACCAAGTCACTTGGCTCGAGGTCCATCGCTGCAGTGATCAGCGCCCGAGTGTAGTCTTCTTGTGGATTGTTATAGACATGCTCGGTGAATCCCTGTTCGACGACATGGCCCGCTTGCATGACCACCACAGAACTCGACATGGCCCGTACGACCGCAAGATCGTGACTGATAAACAGATATGCCAGCGAGTACGCTTCCTGTAAATTTCGCAGCAAGTCAATAATCTGTGATTGAACTGATCGGTCAAGCGCTGAGGTCGGCTCGTCAAGCACCACAAACTTCGGCTTGAGTATCATCGCTCTTGCAATGGCGATACGCTGGCGCTGCCCTCCAGAAAACTCATGTGGATATCGGTGCCGAGTATCGACATCCAGTTCAACCTCACTGAGCACTTCGACAACGCGTTCATCGCGTTCTTGCTTGCTCATGTCCTGATAATGTACTCGCAATCCCTCAGCAACAATTTCAGCGACTGTCATTCTAGGACTTAAACTGCTGTACGGGTCTTGAAAGACGATCTGCATGCTCTTTCTTAGTTCGCGCAGCTCGTTGGTGGTTCGGCCCTGAATTTCCTCGCCAAGAAAACGAATGCTCCCTCGACTTGAAATCAAGCGCAGCATCGCAAGCGCAAGTGATGTCTTGCCCGAACCCGACTCCCCGACAACACCAACCGTTTCACCTGCTCGAATCGTTATATTGACATCTTCAACCGCCTTGAAATGGTCTACAACTCGGCGAAGTACGCCCTTTCGAATGGGATACCACACTCTCAAAGAGTCAAGTTCTGCGACGACCGGTGCTGATGGCGCAGGCTGACCGCCACGGCCAGACGGCTCTGCTTCAAGCAACATCCTGGTATAGGCATGTTCAGGTGAAGAAAATATTTTTGACCTCGTTCCTGTCTCTACAAAATTACCGTATCGCATCACACAAATTCGATCGGCGAGCTTTCTCACGATATTTAGATCGTGGCTGATCAGCAGCATTGACATGCCAAGTTGCTGCTGTAATTCAAGCAACAACTTGAGAACTTCAGCCTGTATGGTCACATCTAGTGCCGTCGTCGGTTCATCAGCAATCAACAGCCCTGGTTCATTGGCGAGTGCCATGGCAATCATCACCCGCTGACGCTGACCGCCGGACAACTGATGCGGATAGGCATCAAGTCGCCGTTTGGCAAACTTGATCTTGACCATTTCAAGCAGTTCCAGCGAACGATCGCGAGCATCTGCTTTACTCATTCCCCGGTGCAAAATCAGTGTCTCGCTGATTTGCTTGGCAATGGTGTGCAAGGGATTAAGTGAGGTTTGAGGCTCCTGGAATATCATCCCGATTTTGTTGCCGCGATAGGTTTCAAGCAATCCGCGAGGGGCTCCAAGCAGTTCTTGGCCCTCATACTTGATGCTGCCAGTCGGATGGTACGCTGTCGGGTAGGGCAACAATTGGATAATCGATAGTGCAGTGACGGATTTGCCAGAACCACTTTCCCCGACGATTGCCAGTGTCTGTCCAGATTCAATGTCAAACGACACCTTCTTCACCGCATGAGTAACATCGGAGACCGTCCTGAAAGAGACCGAAAGATCCTGTACTCGCACGAGTGGTGATGACTGATTGTGATTTGTTTTCACAGCGGTCAATTTGCTGATTTCCTTGGGTCAAAGGCGTCTCGTACCGCTTCTCCGACAAACATCAAGAGACTGAGCATGACCAATATTACGAAAAAGCCAGTCAAACCCAGCCATGGTGCTTGTAGGTTGGCTTTACCCTGCGCCAGCAATTCACCCAGTGAAGCAGACCCTGGCGGCAGTCCAATTCCAAGAAAGTCCAGTGAAGTCAATACGGTCACCGATCCTGCCAGCGTAAACGGCATAAAAGTAATGGTTGCAACAACTGCGTTTGGCAAAACATGCTGAAACATGATTCTCGAGTTTTTAACGCCCAAAGCGCGGGCGGCTGTGATGTAATCAAAATTACGCGCTCGTAAGAATTCCGCTCGAACTACACCAACAAATCCCATCCAGGAAAACAGCAGCAGCAATCCCAATAGCCACCAAAAATTAGGTTCGACCACGCTTGCCAGAATAATCAGCAAATAAAGTGTCGGTAAACCGGCCCACACTTCAATAAATCGCTGAAATAATAAATCAATCCAACCACCGAAAAAACCTTGTACGGCACCCGCAACAACGCCAATGACAGCACTGATGATGGTCAAAGTAAATCCAAACAGCACTGAGATTCTAAATCCATAAAGCAATCGTGCCACCACATCACGCGCCTGATCATCAGTACCAAGCCAATGCTCGCCATCGGGCGCAGACGGAGCAGGTGAAGGCAAATCCCACGCGACGGTACGATGATTGTAACGAATCAGCGGCCATAGCATCCATCCTTCCTCCTCGATCAACTCCCGAACGTAGGGATCGCTATAGTCTGCTTCGGTTGAAAATTCCCCACCAAATGCGGTTTCCGGATACGACTTGAGAATCGGGTAGTAAAACTCCCCGCCATAACTAATCAAATACGGCTTGTCGTTGGCCACGAATTCGGAAAAAAGCGCACCGGTAAATAACACCAAAAAGACCCACATGGACCAGTAGCCGCGTCGATTGGCGCGAAAACTTTCAATTCTCCGACGCGTAAGTGGTGAGATTTCCATGCCGAGAAACCGAGACTTTGATGAACGATGTTGCTCGTCGTTCACCTTAGGTCTCCCTCGATTCGAAATCGATTCGCGGGTCAACGACCGTGTACATCAGGTCGCCTAGCAAATTCATCAAAAGCCCCAGTAGAGAAAAGAAGTAAAGCGTTGCGAACATCACCGGATAATCCCGGTTGAATGCAGCCTCAAAACCCAAAAGCCCCAGACCGTCCAGAGAAAATATGATTTCTATCAACAATGAACCGGTAAACAAAATACCGACAAATGCCCCGGGAAAGCCTGCAATGACGATGAGCATCGCGTTGCGAAATACATGTCGATAAAGTACACGTCGTTCGGTGAGTCCCTTCGAGCGTGCAGTCAGTACGTACTGCTGATTGATTTGATCGAGAAACGAATTCTTGGTCAGCATCGCGAGACCTGCAAATCCGCCAATTACCATGGCAATCACCGGCAGCGTAATGTGCCAAAGATAGTCGATGATTTTGTCAAACCAGGACAACTCGTCCCAGTTGTCTGAAACCAATCCAGCCAAGGGGAACCAGTCAAGATAACTGCCACCGGCAAACAAAACCAGCAAAAACACTGCAAACAAGAATCCTGGTATGGCAGTACCAATGATCAGTACAATCGTCGTCCACCCATCAAAGGGCGTGCCATCACGGGTCGCCTTGATCACTCCCAAGGGTATCGATATAAGATAAACCAGCACGGTTGTCCAAAGTCCAAGTGAAATCGATACCGGCATTTTGTCCAATACCAGATCGGTTACGCTTTGATCACGAAAGAAACTTTCTCCGAAATCGAAGAACAGATAATTCTTCATTGTTTGAATGAATCGAACATGCAAGGGTTTGTCAAATCCAAACCGTTTTTCCAACTCTTCGATAAATTCAGGGTCCAGTCCTTGTGCACCACGGTACTTGCTGGTCAAATAGCCCGTGTCGGCACCCAGTTGCTGGCCGCTCACTTGTTCGATTACTTCTCCCGTACCGGACCGAGTAACCCGTTCGGTAATATCACCGCCAACATTGCTCAATGACGCGATGACCTGTTCTACCGGTCCACCAGGAGCAATGTGAATGACAACAAAATTGATGACCATGATTGCAAACAGCGTCGGAATGATTAACAGCAGCCGACGAATAATGTAGGCAGTCATACCCGGGTTCTCGCTTTGTTAACGAAAGTCATCATTCACTGGAGTTAGAACGGAGAATTGGAATCAATTGTTGGTACTGACTTCACCTGACAGCTTCGCCGCCAGTTGACTGGCTTTGGCATCGTCATACCACCAGCGAGCTACCATTACACCGGACTTAGTCGGTGAATCGGGGCGAGAAAACTTGTCCCAGTAAAGTGCCCGGTCGCTTTGAATGTGCCAATTTGGAATAACATAGTATCCAGCAATCAAGACCCGGTCCAATACCCGAGTTCGAGCGACCAGAGACTCGCGGTCAGGCGCCTGAATCACCAGTTCAATCAACTCATCAATGACCTGGCTTTTGATACCGGCATAATTTCTGCTGCCTTGAACATCCGCGGTGTAAGAACCCCAGAACGAACGTTGCTCGTTTCCGGGCGACTCAGACTGACCCCAACCGGAGATAATCATATCGAAGTCAAACGAGCGCAAACGGTTCAAGTATTGACTCTGGTCAACCAGACGGACTTTGGTCTCGATACCAAGCCTGGAAAGATTGCTGGTAAATGGAAGCACGATCCGTTCAAACGCTTGGCTGACGAGCAATATTTCAAAAGTCATGGCTTCGCCAGTCTGTTCGTTTACGAGCTTTAAATCTTTGACCGTCCATCCAGCCTCGGCGAGCAGTTTTAGAGCAGCTCGCAAATTCCGCCTCGAATGCCCGCTTCCATCCGTTTTTGGTGGACGATAAGGTTCGTCGAAAACCTCAGGGGGAAGTTGGTCCCGGTAACGCTCAAGTATTTCAAGCTCTTCACCTTCCGGTTTTCCAGAAGCAGCCAATTCGGAATTGGAAAAATAACTCTCAGTACGTGTGTACTGACCATAAAACAACTGTTTATTGGTCCACTCAAAATCAAATGCATAACCAAGCGCTTTTCTCACCCTGGGATCAGCGAATTTTGCTCGTCGGGTGTTCATGACAAACGCCTGCATTCCAGTGGGCAGTTGATGGCGAATCTTTTCTTTTTTCAGAAACCCATTTTCCACAGCCGGAACGTCGTAATCAGACGCCCATGCCTTCGCCTGGTTTTCCAGGCGAAGATCAATGTCTTGGGATTTGAGTGCCAAGCGGATTGCGGTGTCGTCGAGATAAAAGTCGACTCGCTGAGTATCAAAATTGTACAGACCCCGGTTCACCGGCAGGTCTGACCCCCAGTAATCTTCCACTCGTTCGTAAATCACGTAGCGTCCTGGTTCAAAGTCCTTGACCCGATACGGCCCACTACCAAGTGGTGGGTCTAATGTTGTACTGCTAAAATCTCGAGTCTCCCAATAGTGTTTAGGTAAAATCGGCATCTGTCCAACAATCAATGGCAATTCGCGATTTTCCTGTTCGGAAAATATGAACTTTACGCGGCGGTCTGTGATTTTTTCAACTTTGTCCACACTCCCATAGTAGTTGCGATAAAACTCCTGTCCTTGGGTAGTCAGAGCCTCGAAGGACCACAACACATCATCTGCCGAAATTGGCACACCATCGTGCCAGCGAGCTTCGGGACGAATGTTGAAGATCACCCACGATCGGTCTTGCGGAACTTCCAAGGATTCTGCGATCAAACCATATTCAGTAAACGCCTCGTCATCGCTGGATGTCAGCAATGTTTCGATTGAACGTGTGCCAACTGCGTTACCCTTGGGTATGAACTGGTTGAAACTATCGAATGTACCACGGGCTGCGGTCCTCAGTGAACCACCTTTGGGAGCATTGGGATTGACGTAATCGAAATGCTCAAAATTCGATCCGTACTTGGGCTCGCCATGCATTGCGATCGCATGGACTGGCGCCGGTGACTGTGCATACGCGATCGGTCCAGTCAAACAAATAACAACCAACAGGCTGAAACTAATGATCCAACTCAAGGACGGCAAAGAATTTCGATAAGATGTCATACACGCCTCCGATGAGCATTCTTAAGACAGGGCAATTTGAGTATTGAAAAATTCTAACACTGCAAAAGTATTGTTACATTAAATATTTGTCATTATCAAACCCGCGATCAAAACAACACGGTCTAATATTAACTTTGTCGGCAAGCACTCTTGATCGAATCGCGAAATTTTCACATTGCAATGCCGAACGTCGATTTCGGCACAAGTTTCTGGCATCAACTAATCAATCAGACCTGCATGAAGAATTCCAACTCGACACAAATCCAGTGCCAGAAGCAGCGGGAAAATCCCGAGCCTCGGCCCAGCCACCGGCAAGAGGCAGTCGCCTTATCGAACCGCGACGACGACCCATTCGATTCAGGCACCACGCAGACACGCTTATCGTCGAGCGAAATAGTTTTGGTCGACTGGCAACAAACGCCCATATCGCCAGACCTATACGAGAGAATCGGTCAAGCAAACCGCGTTCAAAGATCTGGTTTCTAAGTTTGCGTAATAGTTTTGGTAACGGTATTTTCACAGGGCAGACGGATTCGCAGCGACCATTGAGCGTACAGGCATTGGGCAGGTTGGCAGCGTTTTGCACACCGAGCAAAAGTGGTGTCCAAACCGAACCCATCGGTCCTGGGTAAATCCAGCCATAAGCATGTCCACCGATTGATTGGTATACCGGGCAGTGATTCATGCAAGCGCCACAACGAATACAACGTAACATTTCCCAAAACTCACTTTGCAGCATCTTTGAGCGCCCGTTATCGAGCAGAACCACATGATATTCTTCTGGTCCGTCCATATCGTCTGCCTGCGCTGGCCCACTGTAAATGCTGGTATAGGAGGAAATTTCCTGACCTGTCGCACTACGGGCCAAAAGTCGTAGGAACACTGTCAGGTCTTTGTGCGATGGAATGACTTTTTCGATCGATGCGGTAACAATGTGAACGCGAGGCAAGGTACTGGTCAAATCACCATTACCTTCATTGGTGACCAGTACAGAGGCGCCTGAATCTGCCAACAGGAAGTTTGCCCCGGTGATTCCGACATCTGCGTTGACGAAATGCTCGCGCAATACTGTTCGCGCCTCGTTGACAATCGTTGCGACTTGTTCAACTTTTTCAGTCAAGCCATATTTTTGATGATTCTCGTGAAAAAGTTCAGTGATCTCGGCACGGGTTTTATGGATTGCTGGCGCGATGATGTGACTTGGCTTTTCTCCGGCTAACTGGATGATGTATTCGCCTAGATCGGTCTCAATGACTTCCATGCCTTCCTTTTCGAGCGCGTCGTTCAAATCCATTTCCTCACCAATCATCGACTTGCCTTTAGCGATACGCTGCGCACCTGACTGCTTACAGATGTCAATAATTGTCTCGACACCTTGTTGTGGCGTACTGGCAAAATGCACCTGCCCACCGACTTTAGCGACTTGGCTTTCGAACTGCTCGAGATACCGGTCCAGATCGGCGAGAACATGATTCTTGATATCGACGGCGCGATCTCTTAGCGTTTCGAATTGTGCGAAATCATCAACAGCTTGTTGACGTTTGTCGACAAATCCGCCGCGGGACTTCTTCAATGCACCTTGCAACTTTTCATCCAATAATGCTGCGCGGGCGTTTGATTTGAAATTTGTAGGAGCCGCGTCCATTTGATACTCGCAGATTAATTTCTGGGCTGGCCGATCGCAGGCTTGTCGCCACAACCTGCCAATACTTCTGCAACATGTAAAACGCGAATTTCACTGCCCTGGCGACTCAATGTGCCAGCAATATTCAACAAACAGCCAAGGTCGCCACCAAGCAAGGTCGTAGCTCCTGTCAACTTGATGTTGTGCGCTTTTTCCGTCGCAATCTGGGCGGATATTTGCGGATACTTTACACAAAACGTACCACCAAAGCCACAACAGGCACTCGCCTCATTACATTCAGTCAGCGTCAGTCCCTGTACTTTGTTCAACAGTGCGCGCGGCGATTGCTGTATACCCAACTCCCGAAAGCCCGAGCAGGAATCGTGATAGGTGCACATTTCTGGATACTGAGCGCGAACCTCCACCTTGGCGATGTTCGTCAAAAATTCAGTCAGCTCATATGTCCGGTCTACGAGTTTTCGCAATTTTTGATTAATCTGGCCGGATTCATCCGCAAAAAGCCGTGGATAGTGTATCTTGATCATGGCTGCGCACGAACCGGATGGCGCAACGACGTAATCATATTCAGCAAAGGTATCAATCAAATTGCGAGCAAGATTTCTCGTGCGCTTGAGGTCGCCACTGTTGTAGAGCGGTTGTCCGCAACAGGTCTGTGCGAGTGGAACATCAAGGTGAAAACCGGAGTCTTCAATCAGTTTAGCGGCTGCAAAACCCACCTCGGGCCTGATCAGATCGACCAGACAGGTCGCAAATAACCCCACAGATTTGGTGTCTGAGTTACTCCTCATTAACAGCTAAAAAAATGAAGATCAGGTGATAATTCAATCATCTTTACGTTAAACACAGTGCGTACTCGGGCAAAACCGTATACAAAGCATGTGCATTGGTTTGTGAAGTAAAAATGAAATTATTATTTTGAAAGTCTGTTGCATCTTGATCTCGGGCGAAACTATTTTCTTGATTGAACAGCCGAAACTTGAACGGTAATGGAAAAAATCGCTTCCAGATACATCGCGAACCAAACCGCCAAACAATATTCCGAGTCCACTGTGGCGACATGGACGATATCCTGCGAGATTGCAGGGAGAAACCAAATCAAATTACATTGTATAAACACAAGATTTTTAAAAGCGTATGATTTTGATTTACACATTGAAGCATTTCTGTCAGCGCACGAATAGCGATTGACCGCCCATAATCGAAACCGGCAAGGAAATTTAAGACTGCGGAGTATCCAAATTGCAATCAAATTTGAAATCCACTCGATCTTGTCAAATCGAGATGAGTGAAATCCGAAAAATACTCAATGCCACTTCACCGAAGGTCGTAAATTCCACGGGGCGTAAAGAAGCTGCAGTCGCCTTGCTGCTAAACGAGGGTTTGCAAGGGGTAGAATTATTGTTTATTGAGCGTGCGCGTCGCGCTGGCGACCCATGGTCCGGGCAGATGGCGTTTCCCGGCGGACGGCGTGAAGCACAGGATGCTGACGTTCTGGCCACCGCAGTTCGGGAAACATCTGAAGAAGTCGGTATTGAACTCAAGGCAATCAACAATATTGGCCGACTTGATGATCTGATTGCGCCCAAGCTGAGTCACGCACACGGACTGATCATTTCCTGCCATGTATTTCAGCTCAATCATGTGATCGACTGCATTCCTAACGAAGAAGTTCATGACTGGGTCTGGCTACAGTTAAACACCGTGCTGTTACCCGAGCATTTCACCGACAGCTATCAACCGCCCGACTATGATGGCGTATTTCCCGGTTTCAGTATCGGTAGTCAGGACCCGCGCGTCATTTGGGGGCTAACCTACCGAATCGTATGCAGTTTCTTTCGAACCCTGGGTATCACGGGCTATTGAATTTCATTCTGAAAAAATATTATCCGATCGTCAATTTCATAGAATTCGACAATCATGGGTAAAATATGCTTGAGTTATTCAATCAAGTACCCCGTTTCATCTGTGAATTCAGCAACTGTAATCCCGGTTTCCGATCGATTTGACCGACCGATTCGCGACATTCGCGTTTCGATCACGGATCGTTGTAATTTTCGTTGCGTGTATTGCATGCCCAAAGAATTTTTCGGTTCCAATCACGCATTCTTACCTCGAAAGGAATTATTGACCTTTGAAGAAATCGACCGCACGGTGCGAGCCTTTGTAGCCAACGGTGTCAAGAAAGTACGCATAACAGGCGGGGAACCAATGGTGAGGAGAGATCTGACAGATTTGATCGCTCGGCTTTGCGCAATTTCTGGCGTCGAAGATCTCAGCATGACAACCAATGCGTCGTTGCTGACGCTGGACGCGGCAAAGAATCTGAAAAAGGCGGGGCTTTCTCGAATCACGATCAGCCTAGACGCAATTGACAATGAAGTGTTCGGAGCCATTAATGATGTTAAATTTCCAGTCGAACGCGTACTGAATGGCATCGAAAATGCCCGCAGCGCCGGAATCTCTCCGATTAAGGTCAATATGGTCGTCGCACGCGGAATGAATGAGAACGAAATTCTACCGATGGCAAAACAGTTCAGAAATACTGGCGTGATCTTACGGTTCATTGAGTTCATGGATGTGGGCAATACCAACGACTGGCAGATGGACAAGGTTATATCTGCCCGTGAGATCCTTGACACCATTCACCGGGAATTTCCGATCAGCGCAGCCTCACCCACCTATCGTGGCGAAGTTGCCAAACGCTGGATATACCAGGATGGCGGTGGAGAGATCGGGATCATTTCATCAGTGACTGAACCATTTTGTGGCACTTGCAACCGAGCCCGCCTCACAGCGGAAGGCAAAATCTACACTTGTTTATTTGCCACTAGCGGATTTGATTTACGAGAACACATTCGTGCAGGCTCCAATGTGGAGCAACTGAGCGGCTTGATTCGGGATCTTTGGTCTGCCCGAACCGACCGGTATTCAGAACTTCGCACGAAAACCAAAGTTCCAAAGCCCAAAGTCGAGATGTCTTACGTCGGTGGCTAGCGCAGCTGTAGTTTCGAACTGAAACCACGTTAGGCATCAGAAGTCAAAAAAACGTAATTTCGATTCGTTAACGCCAAAAACACGGCAAGTTACCGAGGAAGAAATTCAGTTTCCCAAGATCGGCGAACACTGTCGGTATAAGCATTCGGGAATCACGACACCGGCAATCGCGGCTACTTTTTGATCAAGTGCTCCAATAGACGCGGCATCAGTTCAACCAGGTTGCACGGGCGGCTTCGATAGTCAAGCTGGTGCTCAATCAGTAAGTCCCAGCCATCGGCGCAGGCACCAGCAGAGCCTGGCAGACAGAAAATATAACTTGCATTGGCAACTCCGGCAAACGCTCTTGATTGCAGCGTTGAAGTGGCAATTTTCTGATAGGAAAGCGTACGAAACATTTCGCCAAACCCGCTGATCTCCTTATCCAGTAGCGGTCGAATCGCTTCTGGCGTACCATCTCTTCCTGTGACACCGGTGCCTCCGGTGGTCAATATGACCTGGATTTTTGAATCGACAATCCATTGACAGACCTGGGCACGGACTTTGTGAATATCGTCTGGAACGATTTGTTTTCCAGCGACGCGGTGACCGGCTTTTTTCACGCGTTCTACCAACAGGTTGCCTGACTTGTCATTGTCAGCGGTGCGCGAGTCCGAAATTGTCAGAACAGCGATCGATACGGGAATAAACTCTCTTGAGGTGTCTTTTTTTGTCGTGACTAAATTCATGTTTCTGTCCAGGTCCAATCCTAGCGCAATTGTAAATCAACATTGATGAATGCGCGTTGCGGGCAACTGCCACTCACGGTAGAACATTTCAAAAAGATGAACCGAAAAGCGAATCTACAAAAATGACAGAGTCTCAATCAGGTGTTTCCCACGCTCTTTTTTGATGCAGAAATACGGTTATAGGGAATGAGATTTGGTGTAGAGGAACTGCCTTACCGATTCCATCATGTTGTTGCTGACCACGGAGTTCATATCGTAAGAAATTCTGAACTGGACCGAGATGAAACCCGCTTATTGCTTCGCAATGCTTGTGAAGTAGTCGCGAACCTTGCACCAGTGCTGTTACAGTCAGTACGCCATCTGCTCAGAAGTCTCCATGTAATCAGTAGCCCAAATCCAGAAACGGATGTAAGTTTCTCATTGCCTGATCTCCCAAATACGATCTTCGTATCAATTCCGAAGTCCGGCGAAAAGGACGCGGTAGCGTGACTGACTGAAACGATTGTTCACGAGGTTCTTCACTTACAACTCACCTTGGTGGAAAAGTACTTTCCCATCATTCGCACCGACATGGAGACGAGGCATATGTATTCGCCATGGTGTAAATGTCTTCGGCCGGAAGCTAGCGTTATGCACGGCTTGTTTGTCTTTCGCACCTTGGAACAATTGTGGTTAAGGGTAAACACGACTCATTCAGAACGAATATTGAATTTTGCTGAGCAACGCGTTAATGAAATCC
This sequence comes from Arenicellales bacterium, assembly GCA_963664525.1. Classification (GTDB taxonomy): domain Bacteria; phylum Pseudomonadota; class Gammaproteobacteria; order Arenicellales; family JAJDZL01; genus JAJDZL01. The sequence goes on along the minus strand of OY761535.1, from coordinate 3,227,674 downwards.
GTGACCAAATTTCCATGATAAATTCTGGAGATTTTTGAACACTAACGTCCTTCGGGCAAGGTGTCATTACGAGGTTGTTCAGCAACAGCTTACAGTGATGTCCAAAGGTCAGAAAATCGTTGCCACTGCACCAACAAGGCTGAAAATGCTTGTAGAACGACAATCAAGAATAATTTTGATTGTCGTCCTACAACCAAAACGAATATTCGGCGCCTCAGGAGATGGTCTGTTGAAAATTGACTCGGTATTACCAAGAAAACAGTCGTGTTCCCAACACACTGAATGTTGAGAGATTAGGAACGGAGCCGATTCTATATTTCAGATGCGGCCTACGGTGGTACACTCCGCCTTGATGTTTGCTCTAGTCATCACCATCACGACCAGTACTTTTAAGAAGTATCCCTGATATAGTCAACTATACTGTATTAGAACACTATAAATATATAGTAATGGAGATAATCATGAATGCTCAAGCCGAACAACTGCTACAACGTGGTCCCAGTGTCACCAGTTCACTGTTACCGGCGATTTTTGCTATTTTCAGTCAGTGGCACCTGACCGGCACTCAGCAAATGACCTTGCTAGGGCTCAGAAACGAGAAGACTCTCTACAACTGGAAGAGCCAGCCGGAGAAGGCCAGGCTGACACACGACCTTTTGGAACGGGCCAGCTATATCTTGGGGATCTATAAGTCCCTGCAAATCCTATTACCTGACCAGGCATTGGCCGATCGATGGCTGGACACTCCCAATGATAATCCGCTGTTCAATGGGATGACACCGTTGGACCGTTTACTGGTCGGACAGGTGGTGGACTTGGCCGTGGTCAGATATTTCCTTGATGCGGAGCGGAGTGGCTGGTGATTGACATCGATACTCTACCCTGTAGCGAGTTAGATGAACCGGTCTATCGAGTTATTCTGTCACGTTATCCGCAGATTAACCTGTTTGAATGCGTCTCCAGTTCTGAGGATTGGGAGGTGCTCAATAACGTTGAGTCTCTTACTAACCCCAGGCTGCGCGATGAAGTGGGAGATATTCGCCTAGTGCGGCCGGAAGACCGGGTGTACGGCGAAGGCGCGTCCTGGATTATGGCGGCTTTTACCCACCCACCGGTCGATATTCGGGGCGGAAGATTCAACTTGGATTTTGGAATCTATTACTGTGCATCTGATGAGGCCGTCGCCGTCGCTGAGTCTTCGTTTCACCGAGCGCGATTCCTTCGAGAATCCAGGATAGAAAAAACCACCCAGGAAATGCGTGTTATACGTGCGCAATTGGGGCCTACCACTTTGCATGACGTGCGACAACTGACTGGACACTCCATATACCATCCCGATGACTACGGTGAAGCACAGCAGCTTGGTCGAGCGCTGCGGGATACTGATAGCTTCGGCGTTCACTATCTGAGCGTGAGAGTGGATGGGGAGTGTTTCGGTGTGTTGCGTCCCAAAGTGCTTTCGGACGCCATTCACTGGCGAAATATTCGGTACAACTATGATCAGGGGTCAATTATTGATGTCCAATACATGGACGACAGCGGAAGGGGGGACAGCAATGTACAATAAATTGCTGTGGATCTTCACTCAACTACCAGACAATTACATTGTCCTTGACACCGAAACCACCGGTATTTCGAATGAAAATAACCTGCCGGATAGTATTGCGCTTGGGATCACAGCGGTGAGGATTCGAGAGATAGCGGAATCCGTAGAGTTTAAAACGCGACCACAAAAAAGAACCTAATTACCACTAATTATAAGCATGGCTTGTGGCATAATATATCCAATACAAGTGATTGATAAACAAAGGATATTTACTATGAAACGAAACCCTTTTCACTTCCAGAAAGGCCTCAGTCTCAAGGCGTTTCTGGAGCATTACGGTGACGAAGACAAATGTTTCGAAGCACTGTTCAAATTGCGCTGACCAAACGGCTTTATTTTGCCCCAACTGCGGGCACCACAAAAGCTGCCACCTCAACACCCGCAAACTGCGTCAGTGCAACCGCTCCCACTGCTGCTCTGCGCGCCAGCCAATCCATTGGTCGCGCGACGCCGATTTGAACGAACCGATTTGCCACCCCGACAAACACACCCAACGGCCCTGATACTCAACCACATAGCGCAACCCCCGACCGGCAAAGCGCTTGAATCCCAACTGATGATGGTCTCGCATCCGCCGATCCCACTTCGCAATCTCCTGGTTACGGGCCAAACGCACCGTCACCTGCCCGGCTCGAATCGACTCGGTACCATTGCACTGCTGATCGCTCATGAGCCCATATATACTACATCGGATCGAACAAAATCACCCCTGCCTGCAAATGAATGGGACTGTTGGCGTTTTTAACTTCGTTTAGTTAGCGTGGGAATGTCCTGAGTCTCAATTGACATATAACATCAATAATTTATAATTGAACCCATTAGATTTTAGGACATTCGCTGACGGCAATAGTCGAAGTCACATGCTAAAAAAACCGAATGGCTAAACTAATGCTCGGATACGATACGACTGGTTAGGAATCATTTTCTCTCGATGTTTAGAAAATGATGCATTGCGTGTTAATCTATGGCCAACTTTTGTTGAAACGTTGTACAACTGATACTGAAAAAGGAGAATCTGATGTCTGAACCTATCGTTGCGCAAAAAGCACCGTTCGAAAAGGAACTCGATCCTGGGACTTACTGGTGGTGCAGGTGTGGCCGTTCGAAAAAACAACCGTTTTGTGATGGCACTCACAACTCCCTACCATAAATTTCCGTGTGTGTGCGCTATAAATGTAAGATGCTCTGACGGGGCTAATCTTTAGGTCCCTCTCGCCCTTTGTTTCTTTGCAATCGGGTAACTTCCAGATTTCTGGCAGGCTGTGTTAGTTGAAGCGAATCGATGGGCCACTATAACTGGAAAATGACAATTGCGATACGGAGCCAGATTGTCGCGCAAATGTGCGCCGAGGCTCGAAAGACGCCTCCAACCATTGAAAACACACAATGTATTGAAGGTGATCAAGCGCTGAGGCCAGTCATCTCTGTACGGAACGGCAGGTCCGCCCCGCGCCTTCGACAGGTAATGCGCGCAGCTTCAACCGCGAATTTCAAAAGTTTCTCAAGTCGTTCCCGGCTAAGATGATCAACTGCCTGTCGAGGATTGCCAGAGCCTTCTTCAGACAATTTCGCCAGTAAAGCAGCCTGGAAGCTGTCGCCCGCGCCGACCGTATCGACAACGGATGTTGCAGGTGGCGTCACCTGGACAACATGATCCGTGTGAGTCCATGCCGAAACCGTTCTGCCGCCGTCGGTGATAACAACAAGCTTGACTCCAGCATCCAGCATCATCTTTGCCACAGCACCTCGCTCGGTATCCGGGTACAGAGTCTGCAGGTCTTCCATACTAAATTTCACCAAGTCAGCGCACGAAGCGTATTCATTCAGTCGCGATCGCCAAACATCCAGATTCGGTTCGACCATCGTGCGAACATTGGGATCAACAGAAATAAATCGATTTTCAAGGTTTGCTGCAAGAGCACAAAATGCATCGGCAATGGGCTGTACCGCGATCGAATATGAACCGAAATGCACGCCCCGGATCTCAGGGCCTATTGCCGGTATCAGTTCAGACGTTACGCTGCAGTCTGCAGAACCCAGGCCGTAGAAAACATAATCAGGCTGCCCCAGATCGTCAACACCAACCAAGCTAAGCGTAGTGCGCTCACCGGATCGGACAAGATACTCGGTGGAAACTGATTCGCGTTTTAAAGTGCGTACCAGGTGTTCACCCAACACGCCGCGCGACATACCAGTCAGCAACGCCGAACGACCACCCAATCGAGCAATACCAATCGCAACATTGAATGGCGAACCACCAGGGCGCGCCTCCAGATGCAGACTGCCTGAATTCTCGCTCTCGCTGTCTATGAAGACATCAAACAGTGCTTCACCACAAACCAGGTACATCATTCAGCCAGGGGGTGGTGCTCGTAACGGGCCATGGGTGGGGCTGCGACCGGTAATGGCGGACACCCAAAGAATGCAATACCGCTCAACCCCAACATTCACTCAATCCCTCCTTAGCGGAAATCGATTCAATGCCAATTAAGGGTTCGTTTGTAACTAGTGCTGTATCAGTATCGAAAAAATCAAGCCCGGCAGTCGTTACAGGTATTTTTCCCGATTCAACAAATTCCACAACCGCTTCGATTCCGAGTGAAGCCATCCTGAGCGGATATTGCATCGATGTTGCACCAATCGTGCCAGCTGCAATATTCTTAACGCCCTCACATCCGCCATCCACAGTAACAATCAGAATTCGCTCTTCCATGCCGAGCGCCGCGATGGCCTGGTAAGCACCGAATGCCGCGGGCTCGTTAATCGCATAAACAAGGTTAATTGCAGGGTTTTGCTGCAGCAGCTTTTCCATCGCTTCTCGCCCACCTTCCCTAGATCCATAGGTTGCGAGCGAACCGACTATTCGCAGGTCGTCTTCATCATACATCCGATTTGAATCATTCAATTCCACGCCAAACCCTTGCAAGAATCCCTGGTTGCGCATCACGTCTACGGTAATCTGTGCAGCGGACAAATCCAGCGTCACAATTTTGGCATCTTTCGCCTTATCACCCAATTTGGCACGCGCCCATTTGCCAATCAGTTCACCAGCTCTAAAGTTGTCCGTCGCAAATGTTCCATCAGCCATATCAACCGGGTCGAATGGTGTGTCGAGTGCGATGACGAGTACACCAGCATCGCGCGCCATTTTGACTGCCTCAGCAAGAAACTTTGGATCAGTCGGCGTGATCAGGATTCCTTTGGCACCAGATGCGACCAAACTCTTGATCGCTTCGATTTGTGTTTCAGCGTCACTTTGATGTGTTCCCGAATATGTACGCAACTCAACCCCAAATTCAGTAGCCGTCGTCAACGCCCCTTCTTTCATTTTGACGAAAAACGGATTGTCTTCGGTTTTGGTGATCAACCCGACAACCATGTCGTCAGCGAGACTCTGAGTCGCTGTTACGCCACCGATCAACGACAAAACTACAATGACACCGTATTTGAATTTCACCTTTGGAATTCTCCAGCATGACAATATTTGAATGCCATACGACAAATCAATCAATAGCCAATATGCCGCACGTTTCTTTTCTATTAAACCTGTTCAATTCATTCCTGTCAATATATAAATTAGGTTGATTTATTATTTGTCAATGCATTTACTTTCAGTAAAATAATCTGAATACTAACAAATTTTCAAACTACGGTGAATAATGCGAGGCGGAGACTCAATCGGGATCAGAGCATATAACGAAAGGCTGATGATTGCCGCCATTCGCCAGGCAGGTGCCCTATCTAAGGCAGAGATTGCTCGGACCACCGGGCTCAGCGGCCAGGCCGCTACGGTTATCGTCAATGCTCTGGTTGAAGAAGGTTTGCTGCTTGAACTTGAGCGCGTACGCGGGCAGGTTGGCAAACCTTTTACTCCAATTGCGCTGAATCCGCAAGGCGCTTTCTCGGTTGGGATGAAGATTGGGCGACGAAGTCTGGAAGCAATTCTGGTCAACCTGTGCGGCGAAGTCATCAACTCAAAGTCGAAGCGCTACGACGCGCCACTGCCTGCGCAAACCATGACTGTCGCCACGGAATTAAGCAAAGATCTGATCCACTCGGTTAAACCTGAATTTCGGGGCCGACTTGTCGGGCTTGGTGTAGCAATGCCGTGGGACCTGCATGAATGGTCAGACGTACTGGGTTTGGAACATACTGCGCTCGAAGGCTGGCGCAAGATCAACGTCACTCAGGAACTCGAATCCTCGACAGGCCTGTCCGTCTCGCTTTTCAATGATGCAACTGCGGCTTGCGCTGCGGAAATGATCGCTGGCGACCGGATTGATCGCCGAAGTGCAATGTATTTTTTCCTCGGCACCTTCGTCGGTGGTGGTGTTGTGATCGATGGCCGATTGTATCGGGGCGAGCAAATTAATGCGGGAGCGGTCGGCTCCATGCCGATGATTGGTGGTCATTCGGAAAGTCAGCCACAGCAGTTGATTCACATGGCTTCCATTATCGAACTCGAACGTTCACTGGCTGCAGCAGGATTCGATACCTCTGACATGATTAACTTTCAACCTGTCGCCGAAGCGGAAATGATTTTTGACAGATGGATGCAGCGCGCGGTACCCGCGCTATCCCACGCGGTCATCTCTGCGGCCAGTGTAATCGACTTCGAAGAGGTCGTGATTGATGGACTCCTTTGTCCGAAATGGCGACAGCAAATTGTCGAGCGCGTTTCTGATGAGTGTGCAAAGTTCAGTCACGCGGGCTTGTCACCATTTGAAATCACAATTGGGTCGATTGGCCCATCTGCCCGGGTCCTGGGCGCAGCGCTGATGCCAATGATTCGAAGATTCTCTCCCGATACCGACCTACTGGTGAAAACCGCGCGCACCTTGCACGCTCCGGATTTGGTGCCACCCGGCGCTGCCGATCAGCCGAATACGGTTCCAATGAGCGCCACCGCGCAGCAAGCGATCAAATGAACGCCGCATTTGCGCACTCCCGCAACCGGTACCTGAGCTTTGGCTGTTTTCACAGATTTTTTCATTGACGCATCAAAGGAAGATTCAATCATATTTTCCAAGCGGCGCAAATTTATCTGATTCGAACATCGAATATTTTTTGTATTGGACTTGACTAAACGGGGCAACATATGGTATTAATAAATCACATTGATAAATTAATTATTTTTCGCAGGAGAATATTTGCTATGCGCATGAAATCTACAGCCTGTGCAGCTGGTCTTTTGGCACTCGTCCTCGCAACAGGTGCTTTCGCGGATTCGCACACTACAACGGTTACGATCGCGACCGTCAACAACGGCGATATGATCCGAATGCAAGGATTAACGGATGACTTTACTTCCAAGAATCCCGATATCAATCTTGAGTGGGTAACTTTGGAAGAAAATGTACTGCGACAGCGTGTCACACAGGATATTGCGGCAAAGGGCGGTCAGTTTGATGTTCTAACCATCGGTACCTACGAGGTTCCGATCTGGAGCAAAAATGACTGGTTGGTTTCGTTGAACGATTTACCAGCGCAATGGGATGCTGATGACCTGCTGCCGGCCATCCGCAACGGGTTAACCGTTGGCGGTGAATTGTACGCCGCTCCTTTTTACGGCGAAAGTTCCATGGTCATGTATCGGACAGATCTGATGGCGAACGCCGGCCTTGAGATGCCTGAAGCGCCAAGTTGGGATTTCATCAGGGAAGCCGCCGCGGCAATGACGGACAAGGATAACGAAATTTACGGTGTTTGCCTGCGCGGCAAGGCTGGCTGGGGCGAAAACATGGCTTTTCTGACCGCTACCGCAAACTCGTTCGGCGCCCGCTGGTTTGACGAAAACTGGAAGCCGCAGTTTAACAGCGATGCCTGGGCAAATACACTCAACTACTACGTTGACCTCATGAACAACTACGGACCACCGGGGGCGTCTACCAACGGTTTTAACGAAAACCTGTCGCTCTTCCAACAGGGCAAGTGCGGCATGTGGATTGATGCAACTGTAGCGGCTTCGTTTGTTACCAACCCGAATGATTCCACCGTCGCCGACAGCGTCGGTTTCGCGCTGGCGCCAGACAATGGGCTTGGAAAACGTGGCAACTGGCTGTGGGCATGGTCGCTGGCAATTCCAGCCGGCTCGGATGCCACGGATGCGGCAAAGAAATTCGTCACTTGGGCAACCAGCAAGGAATACACTGCACTCGTCGCAGCGAATGAAGGCTGGGCCAACGTGCCACCAGGCACCCGGCAATCGCTTTATGCCAATCCGGCTTATCTCGAAGTTGCTTCATTCGCTGAAATGACGCTCAATTCGATTAATGCTGCAGACCCGACACAGCCGACCGTTGACCCGGTGCCCTATACTGGTGTGCAATTCGTTGCAATCCCGGAATTTGCAGGCATTGCCACACAGGTGGGTCAGGAATTTTCAGCTGCACTTGCAGGCCAGCAAAGTGTCGCTGAAGCGCTTGAAAAAGCACAGGCGTTGACAAGCGATGAAATGGAGGCCGCCGGATATTGATCCGAGCGTGGAGTGGAGAGCAGTCTTGCTTCTACCTAAGTCCGATGAATCATTTCATAATGCGCAATGACTCAACTGTCTAGTTGGATTCTTGAAAGATGTTTAAAACATTCTTTGGAAATGCGCAAATGAATTAGGAATTCTGATTGAGGACACCCTTTGACACCTGGCTGGAAGATTATCTCTGCCGTCTTCCAGCAAGGGTGTCAAAGACCTTTTTAAGGCATATCATCCCACACACACAATACAGGCGCGATGACTACACTGCAACAAAGATCAATCCCCAGATTGATGATGGCACCAGCGGTATTTGTGCTACTCGTGTGGATGCTCGTGCCTCTAACCATGACCTTGTACTTTTCGTTCAAAAAGTACCTGCCACTTCGCGGTGGCGACCTTGGCTGGGTAGGGTTCGATAACTACGTACGCTTTGTTACTTCGAGTTCGTTTTGGCCAAGCGTTCAGGCAACGCTCCTGATTGTCGGGGGTGTGCTGCTGATTACGGTGGTGCTCAGTGTGGTTTTGGCACTGCTGCTGGATCAGCCGATGTGGGGTCAGGGCGTTGTTCGAATATTGGTCATTGCGCCGTTTTTCGTCATGCCGACGGTATCAGCGCTGGTGTGGAAGAATATGTTCATGGACCCAGTGAACGGACTTTTCGCCCACCTGTGGAAATTCTTCGGCCTCGCGCCGGTCGAGTGGCTAAGTCAGGCATCGTTGTTTTCCGTCACCCTGATCGTTTCGTGGCAGTGGCTACCTTTCGCGACGCTCATCGTGCTGACCGCGATTCAGTCGCTCGACCGCGAACAGCTTGAAGCAGCGGAAATCGATGGTGCCCCACCGCTGGCCCGGTTTTTTTACATCATATTGCCGCACCTGGGGCAAGCCATTACCATTGTCATACTGATTCAGACTATTTTCCTGTTGTCTATATTCGCTGAAATTTTCGTAACAACCCAAGGGTCATTTGGAACCAAGACACTGACCTATCTCATCTTTCAGCGAGTGCTTGAAAGCCAAAATGTCGGACTGGGCTCGGCCGGCGGTGTCTACGCAATCATCCTCGCCAACATCGTTGCAATATTCCTGATGCGCATTGTCGGCAAGAATTTGGATAAGTGAGGATTTAAGCTATGGCTCGAAGTGCTACAACCCAGCGTAAAATCATAAACACTGCCATCGCCTGGGGCATTGGCCTTTTGATTTTCTTCCCGGTCCTTTGGACTATTCTGACAAGTTTCAAGTCGGAGGCGCAGGCGATTGCAGATCCTCCGCTGTTTTTCTTTTTCGACTGGACGCTGGAGAACTATGCGATTGTTCAGGAGCGCTCGGACTACATGCGCTACCTGTGGAACTCAGTGATTATCGCTGGCTGTTCCACACTAATCGGCATTATTATCGCGGTCCCTGCGGCGTGGTCAATGGCATTTATGCCATCGAAACGGACTAAGGACATTCTCCTTTGGATGCTCTCAACCAAGATGCTGCCAGCAGTCGGTGTACTTTACCCGATTTACCTGATCTTTATCCGACTTGAGCTCCTCGACACCCGTGTCGGGCTGATTGGCGTCGTCATGCTGATCAACCTGCCAATCATCGTGTGGATGCTGTACACCTATTTCAGGGAAATTCCCAAAGAGATCCTGGAAGCAGCACGAATCGACGGTGCATCGCTGCGCAAGGAGATCCTGTATGTGCTGACGCCCATGGCCGTACCCGGCATCGCGTCGACTATTCTTTTGAATTTTATTCTAGCCTGGAACGAAGCGTTCTGGACGTTGAATCTGACTGCGGCAAAGGCAGGTCCTCTGACGGCATTTATTGCCAGTTACTCAAGTCCAGAGGGGTTGTTCTACGCCAAACTCAGCGCAGCATCAACAATGGCTATCGCACCGATTCTGATTCTGGGCTGGTTCAGTCAGAAACAACTCGTACGCGGGCTGACTTTCGGTGCAGTCAAGTGAGTGACAGAGATAAAGCCCGACTGTCCAGCATGGTCAATTCTAAAGTATGCAGGCCTCTCTTCAAGGTCTGTAGCACCATTAGCCGAGTCAGAGTGGTGGTTTGCAATGCATAAGGAGTTTAAGGTATGGGACACATCGTACTTGAACAGGTAAAGAAACAATTTGATGACGTAACTGTCATTCCACCCCTCGACCTTGAGATCATCGATGGTGAGTTTGTCGTATTCGTCGGGCCTTCCGGCTGCGGAAAATCGACACTCCTGAGGCTGATTGCGGGACTTGAAGATGTCACCGATGGTGTCATCCGCATTGATGGACAGGATGCAACAAGTGTGCCGCCGGCCAAGCGCGGACTCGCGATGGTCTTTCAGTCGTATGCGCTTTATCCTCACATGACGGTGCGCAAAAATATTACCTTTCCGCTGCGGATGGCGAAGATGGACAAGGCCGAGCAGGTCCGTCGCGTTGAACAGGCAGCTGCAGTATTGAATCTGACTGACTACCTCGACCGCAGACCCGGTCAACTTTCCGGTGGTCAACGCCAGCGAGTCGCAATTGGCCGTGCCATTGTACGCGAACCTTCTGCCTTTCTTTTCGATGAGCCGCTGTCGAATCTTGATGCTGCGCTGCGCGTCGGCATGAGACTCGAGATCAGTGAACTTCATGGGCGCCTTAAAACAACGATGATTTATGTCACCCACGACCAGGTTGAAGCGATGACCATGGCTGACAAAATTGTGGTCCTACACGATGGCAGAATCGAACAGGTCGGCTCGCCACTCGATCTTTACCGTTCACCGCACAATATGTTCGTTGCCGGGTTCATCGGCTCACCGAAGATGAATTTTATCAGCGGAGATGAAGCGGCGAAATTTGATGCGCACACCATCGGCGTCCGACCGGAGCACATTAGCCCGTCTTCAACAAAGGGCCGGTGGCAAGGTCGCGTCGGTCTTTCTGAGCATCTTGGCTCGGATACATTTCTACATGTTCACATGGATGGACATACTGACCCGGTAACGGTGCGCTCAGGTGGTGAGGTGTCGATGCACCATGGCGATACCATTTATCTCTCTCCAAACACAGAACACATTTATCGGTTTGATGCCAGCGGACTGAGCATCACTTGAAACGCCTGGCGGGCAAATGTGCGCTGATCACCGGTGCGGCAAGAGGCATCGGGCTAGCCTTTGCCGAAGCCTATGTTCGCGAAGGTGCGAAAGTCGCAATCGCCGATATTGACATTGAGCGTGCACAGTCATCAGCACGTGCACTTGGCAAGGCGGCAGTCGCGATCGAAATCGATGTGACTCAACCAGCAAGCATTGACACCGCGGTTGCCGAAATAGTGACAGTGCTCGGCAGAATTGATATTTTGGTTAACAGCGCCGCCATCTTCACCGCAGCACCCATTGTCGAAATCAAGCGCTCAGACTACTACAATGTGTTCGACGTAAACGTCAGTGGAACACTCTTTACGCTTCAGGCAGTGGCACGCCACATGATAGAACAAGGCGGCGGGAAGATCATCAACATGGCCAGCCAGGCCGGACGTCGAGGCGAACCGCTTGTCGCAGTGTATTGCGCGACAAAAGCAGCAGTCATCAGTCTGACCCAATCAACTGGCCTTGACCTGATTAGATATGGCATCAATGTCAACGCGATCGCACCAGGCGTCGTTGATGGCGAACATTGGGACGCGGTTGACTCTTTTTTCGCAAAATACGAAAATAAGGCACTCGGACAGAAGAAAAAGGAAGTCGGTGAATCTGTTCCCTATGGCCGCATGGGCAAGCCACAGGACCTCATCGGAATGGCAATATTTCTTGCTAGTGATGAATCCGACTATATTGTCGCCCAGTGCTACAACGTTGATGGCGGGCAATGGATGAGTTGAAAGTCTTTTATTTCCAGGCCATACGGCTGTGATCCGGCTCGCGCAGGCTACACTGAATGACTTACCAGAGTCGGTCAGACGGCCAACTTATGATCGCACCACCCTGAAACCGGGCATTGTTCACATCGGGGTCGGCAATTTTCATCGCGCACACCAGGCGTGGTACCTGCAGCAGCTTTTTCAGCTGGGTTTGGACCTCGATTGGGCTGTAATCGGGGCTGGTGTCCGTGCATACGATGCGAGGCAACGCGAAAAACTCCTCAGGCAAAATTGTCTTTCAACTCTGATTGAACTTGCACCGTCGAGCATGTCAGCACAAGTCGTCGGATCAATGGTTGACTACCTGCCAGTCGAGGATGGACACCATTCGCTCATACGCTGTCTGGCAGACTCGGCGATCCGCATCGTGTCACTAACCGTTACGGAAGGTGGCTACTACATTGAACCGTCGACAAAGAAATTTAATTCATCACATCCTGACATCAGGCACGATATTGCCAACATGGAACGCCCGAGTACCGCTTTTGGTGTAATCGTGTCGGCACTTAAAATTCGCCGTGAGCTCGGTATTGGACCTTTAACCTGTCTCAGTTGCGACAATCTTCGCAACAATGGCGAAGTGCTGCGTTACAGTATTGTTTCACTTGCGCGGGCTGTCGACCCGGCACTTGCCGAATGGATCGACAGCAAGTGCACGTTTCCCTGTTCGATGGTCGATTGCATTGTGCCTGCAACCGGGCCACACGAACTTTCGTTGCCACAAGTGTTCGGCATCGATGACGCAGTGCCTGTAACCCACGAAAACTATCGCCAGTGGGTCATCGAAGATAAATTTTGCGCAGGTCGGCCGGACTGGGGTCGAGTCGGTGCCACTTTCACAGACAGGGTGCATGACTACGAGACGATGAAAATTCGCATGCTGAATGCGGGGCACCAGATTCTTGCAAACTGCGGTGAAATCCTTTCCGTTGAAGCCATTGATGAGTGCATGGCCCATCCGCTCATTTTTAAATTTTTTCGCAAAGTGCTGCACCAGGAAATCATGCCACACGTCCAACCCGTACCGGACATGTCACCGAACAGTTACTTTAAACTGCTCGTCAGGCGCTTTTCCAATTCCGCGGTCAGCGACACGACGCGGCGCGTGGCGTTTGACGGTTCTGCTCGACATGCCGAATTCATCGTGCCAATCATCCGTGACGCAATCAAATCCAGTGCACCTGTGGAAGGACTGGCGCTGGCGGAGGCATTATGGGCTCGTATGTGCGAAGGTACACGGGAGAATGGATCCAAAATTGAGCCGAATGATCCGAACTGGGACGCACTTCTTCGTGCTGCTCAGGCAGCCCAACATCGACCGCGGACCTGGCTGGAACAGCGCGGAATTTACGACGACCTCACTGAAGCTTCGCCCTTCGTTAAGGCATTTGAGTACTGGCTCGACACAATTTTCTCAAAAGGATGCCAGGCCGCACTCGAACGCTATACAAGTGCTTAACTCCCAACGCATCAGTCTAGAGGATCAAACATTTGAACGTTCCAATTTGACGGTTCAAGATTACAGCATCAATCTTGAAAAGGTTAGCAGCTCGATTGACGAAATACTGTTTCAATATGCTTGACCTGGCGCTTTTTTGTTCGGTTCCATCTGCCATCGCCAGATTTGCTAAACTAATGCCGATAGGAAAAATTATTTCTCTGGTATAGTCATGTACACCAACTCCATAATTTGGACAGTCAGGCGAAAATGGTTCGTGACCGGTAAAGTTTCCTGCTGTGCAGGATGGTGATGCCCAAAATACTTGCCTTAACCCCAGGCGATCCCGCAGGAATCGGACCAGATCTTGCCATCGGATTGGCAAATTTGTCCACTGCTGACAAAATCGTGATCATCGCAGATCGAAATTTACTGGCTGAACGAGCCCGAAAACTCAAATGCGATGTATTGTTACCTGAATACTGTTGTGATCGTTCAAATGCTGTCATCGAGGTTTTGCACACGTCGTGTGATATCCCGGTTAAGGCAGGCAAAGGCGACCCGCGCCATTCCAACTACGTAATCAGCACATTGAATCGCGCAGTTGATGGCTGTATGACAGGTGAATTTGATGCGCTTGTTACTGGGCCAGTCAACAAGGAAATGATGAATCGTTCAGGCCTTGATTTTATGGGACATACCGAATACCTGGCGCACAAGACAGGGTCAGACTGCCCAGTCATGATGCTGATGAACGAGCGTATGAAAGTTGTTCTCATCACTACACATATTCCACTCAATGAAGTGGCAGCGCAGATTGACTGTAACCGTATTGTCTCTGTGGTGCGAGTCGTGCATCGTGATCTTGCAGCGCAATTCGGCTTGGAGTCACCGCGCATAGGTGTATGCGGACTCAATCCACACGCAGGTGAAGGTGGTAAGCTCGGAAAAGAAGAAATTTTAGAAATATCTCCCGCCATTGAGATTCTGTCAAAAGAAGGCGTCAATGTTTCAGGTCCTTATCCAGCAGACACGATATTTTCAAGTCAGCGGCTCTCACAGTTTGATGTTGTCGTCGCGATGTATCATGACCAGGGTTTGCCGGTAATCAAACACGCCAGTTTCGGTGAAATTGTCAACGTAACACTGGGACTTCCAATCGTACGCACATCAGTCGATCACGGCACGGCTTATGACATTGCCGGTCAGGGCGTTGCTGACTCAGGCAGTCTGCTGCAAGCACTAAGACTTGCCGGGCAACTCGCCGCAAGGCGCTAACGATGGCCGCCAGTAGAAGGCGAAAAAAACTCGGTCAGCACTTCCTGATTGATCCCCAGGTCATCGACAATATCGTGACCCTGATTGACCCTCAAGCCAATCAAACGATCATCGAAATTGGCCCCGGCCTTGGCGCACTCACGCACCACCTGCTTGACGCAAATGCTCAATTGCACGCAGTCGAAATTGACTCAAACCTGGTCCGGAAACTGCAACACAAGTACAGTGCTGATGCACTGACACTGCACCATGGTGACGCGCTGGAATTTGACTTTTCCGCTGTAACAAGCACAAATGGCAAACTGAGAATCGTTGGAAACCTGCCCTACTCGATCTCAACGCCCCTTTTGCTTCGACTCGCAGAGTATTCTGCTATTATTGAGGATATGTGTTTCATGGTACAGTATGAAGTGGCAGCGCGCCTGACGGCCGAATGCGGTTCCACCAACTACAGTCGCTTAACGGTCAATGTTGCAAGAAAATTTTCGACAGAATCGATATTTGAAGTGGAACCTGATGCATTTTCGCCTCCACCCGAAGTGCGATCATCAATCATCGTCATGCATCCAAAACCGCAAACATCGATTGATCCGGTTCACGAGACAGTTTTTTCCGACCTCGTACGCATGGCCTTCGGCAACCGTCGAAAGACGCTGCGAAATTCCCTACGATCGATCACTGACGAAGCGATGTTTCAAAAAGCCGGAATTGACGCAGGCTTGCGTGCGCAAAACTTGAGCATCAAGGACTTTTCTGCGTTGGCCGAATGCATTATTTCGAACGCATCAAATAAAAAAGAGAACCAACTAGGCACTTATGATTAACCGCCATCTGGTCATATTCGTGGTACTCGTCGTTTTGGCGATTGGTCCAGCACGCGCGAATTATTTTGATTGCAGTGTCGTTTATGACGAATTCGATCAACTGATGATGGCGAACTTCCTGCTTGATCCAGAACGCTACGTCAACAGCATTCCCAGTGTGATATCAAGACAGGAATTTCTTGAGTTTCAGCAACACCAATTCCACCTACGTGCCGAGCGGGAAAATGTCGGGATTGCTGTTTTTCTGACGAATCAGAACATCAGAGGGAAATTTTTGTACCTTTGGAGTCCAATCGTTCGTGAACGGCAAATTCCGCTCGAAATTACCGAGTTAATCACCTTTGGTCGTGTGAAAGATGGCTATGCTCCGGTTAGAGCGACCTCCATATACCTGACACCCGGATTCGCAGTTGATCTGGATACCGCCCAAGTTGTTGATCCAGACGATGTGACAGCTGACATCTTGTACGAATCTAACAACGAGGAATATGTCATTCGTGCGATTGCGCCAGCACAACTGGTGTTTCCGATTGAATCGATGTGTCACCGCGTTTCTGAATAGCAACGCTAATTGGCTTTCTTGAGCCCTGGTTCAGTCGTTCGAATATGCGTCGCTGATTTGCGGCATTGTCTTTCGAATCCAATCTTCAGCTTGCCGGTTCATCTCCCTCGGCTTGAGATTCTCGGGAAATATTGGCGCACCAACCTTGACACGAATGACTCCAGGTCTTTTGGTCAGTTCCCGCCTTTTCCAGAAGTCACCAGCGTTGTGCGCCACCGGAACCAAAGGCACACCGGCACGGATCGCCAGCAAGGAAGCGCTGGCATGGTAGGTACCGTGCTCACCGGGTGGAATCCGGGTGCCTTCGGGAAAAATAACAACCCAGCGACCTTCCTGCAATACTTGGGTGCCTTGCTTGATCACCTGGTCCAGTGCTTTTCGCGCGGTTGCTCGATCAATTGTGATCGGACCGGTTGCCGCTAAACCCCAACCAAAAAAAGGAATGAAAAGCAAGGAACGTTTGAGCACCCAGGCTTGCGGTGGAAATATTGTTTGATAGGCGATGGTCTCCCAGGCCGACTGGTGCTTTGAAAAAATCACGGCAGGTTGACGCGGTAGATTTTCGAGCCCTTCGACTTCGTGTCGCAAGCCACAAATGAACTTTAAAAGCCAAATGGCACTATGCGCCCAGACCCCGATGACGCGCGAGCGCAATGTTGGATTGCAAAAATAAACTGCGATTGCGACAGGCCAAAACACCAGTGTCTGCAAAACGAGCAGCGCCATGAATATCACTGACCGAATGGTACTCATTGTGCAATGCAACTCAAAGCATACCGCTTTAGAACGAAAGAATACTCATTCATCAGTCCGTAGAACTGAAATCAGAAACTCGCAGCGTACCATCAATCACCTTGCCCTTGCGATGCTGAATTTTTTCCATTTTCTGCCAAAATGCCTGGTTCAAATCAAATTCAGCTGCGATGGAGGTGCCCAATAACAAAATCAGAAGATCTGCACATTCTTCAGCAACTTTATCAGTGCCTTGTCCCTTCGTAACCGCGGCGGAAATCTCCCCCAATTCTTCACACATCAGTGCAACTCTAAACTTAAGGTCATGTCCACCTGTGTTTTGCATGTCGTGTTTGTTGTGAAAAGCCTGTACCGCATTGACCATTTCGCCAAAAGAGTTCTGGTTCAGCATTTGCATTGAATGTTCCTGGATTTCGTTCATCGATTCGTCCTGTTACCGTTTCAATTGCTAGATTTGCGAGCCGCCTGCAACTGAGATATATCGGCCACTTCGCGAAACAGGCTGTATACAAAACCAACCAGGGCAATGCGATTGTTTCGAAGTTTAAGATTTTCATCCATGACCATCACATCATCAAAGAATTGATCGATCGGATCACGCAAGACGGCTAGCATGCGCAAAATATCACTGTGTCGCGAGGATTGAGCCAATGGCTTCACTTGGTCGCTGAGCACTCGTGCCTGTTCGAAAAGCACCACTTCGGCCGTCTCACGGAAGCATTCAGATTGAGGCTGCATGTCATCAGAATAATCGCTTTGATTCAAAATGTTGCGAATCCGCTTGTTTGCTGCAATGAGGTCTGAGCACTCTTCCAGTTTGCGAAATTCGCTGACTGCTCTAAGTCGTTTGTAAAATTCAAGCGGCCGCGTCGGTTTAAGCACATAAACGGCGTTGAATTCGTCTGACGCGTAGCCCTGTTCAAGAAAGTAGTGTCGAAGTCGTTCCAGCATAAATTCGAACAAGCGATCAAGACTTTCCTGCTCCGGCGAGATAACTGATCCCTCTTGCACTTGCCTGGCCTGGTCGAGGTATCCATCTGCACCGGTCTGTAATAGTGCCATTAGATCCAAATCGACTTGGCGCTCAATAATCATGGACAGCACGGCCAACGCCATTCGGCGAAGTGAGAACGGGTCTCGGTCGCCTTTGGCTTTTTCGCCAGCACAGCTTAGTCCAACCAGCGCATCGATCCGATCTGCAATCGCAACAGCGATCCCACAATCTGACTCCGGTAGCTTACTACCCGCCGCAACAGGCATGTAGTGTTCCTCAATGGCTTGGCAAACTGCACTCGGGTATCCATCCAGTTCAGCGTAGTATCGCCCCATGACACCTTGCAGATCAGGAAATTCCCCGACCATCTCACTAACCAGATCAGCTTTAGCCAAGCGAGCAGCACTACAGGCAATCTGAACATCAGCATCCATCATTTTGGCAATGACTGCTGAAAGTTTTTCGATTCTGTGCGCTCTTTTGGCTACCGATCCCAATTTACGATGAAATACTAGGTGCTCAAGCCCGGACAGCTTGTCTTCCAGTGGAGACTTACAGTCTTGCTCATAGAAGAATTTGGCATCCGAAAGTCGCGCTCGCAATACTCGCTCATTGCCGACCACGATGCGACGCGCCCGTTCCTTGCTGCTTGGTTGAATGTTGGCCACTCCAAAAAACTTTGCCAGCAACCCATTTTGTGCGTCGAGCACGGGGAAGTATTTTTGGTGTTTGCGCATCGAAGAAATCAGCACTTCTTGTGGCAACTTCAAAAATTCTTCACTAAACTCACCACAGAACGCATGTGGCCACTCCACAAGATCTGTAACCTCATCCAGTAAATTTTCATCTTCAAGCGCTTTAGCACCGATATTTACTTCTAGCGCCTGAATTTGATTTTGAATCGACACTTTTCGAGCCGTACGGTCGGCTTCGACGAAACCGTCATTTTTCAAAACCTCTGCGTAGTCTTGAGCCTCGTTCAGTGAAATCTGTTTTTGACCATGAAAGCGATGGCCTTGTGTTTGCGAACCAGACCTGATGGAGAACACTTCACAGGGAACGACATGTGAACCGTGCAGCAAGGCCATCCAATGTACCGGGCGAATGAATTCGTGGTCAAAGTCACCCCAGCGCATTCGTTTATTGATTGGCAGCTTTGAAATGCTCAAGCGAATACATTCAGGTAGCAGTTCTTTTGCAGTTTTACCAAATTCGGTATATCGGTAAGCCAGGAAATTCCCGTTTTCGTTTTCCATCGTTTCGAGTTCATCAAATGCAACACCGCAGCCTTTGGCAAACCCCAGCGCTGCTTTCGTAGGCGAGCCATCTGCTTCAATTGCTCGTTCAATCGACGGTCCGCGGCGAACTTTTTCGATATCTTCACGGCGCGCACTGACGCTTTCGACTTCAACGGCAATGCGACGCGGCGTCGCGTACCATTTCGAATTGACTTGTGTTGATGCAATCAGTCCTGTTTCAAACAGTTGCATTTTCAGTTCACATTCAAGCGTGATACCAAGTTTTGAAACGGCCAGTGGTGGTAACTCTTCCATCCCAATTTCCAGCAATAACGTAGCTGACTCACCCATTTCATCGCTGCCGCCTGAAGTAGATTCGGGTAAAGGTGTGTCGATGAGATCGGGTGGGATTTTGTCAAGACGCGGAAATCCTTTGGCTTCGCGAGATTCGAAGTAACAATGTGCAACCATTCGAGCCAGCGCCCTGACTCGACCAATGTAGACTGCGCGTTCTGTGACCCCGATGGTTCGCCGTGCATCCAGCAGGTTAAATACATGTGATGCACGCAACACCTGTTCATAGGCCGGCAAGGGCAAGCTCATCTCAGTCAACGATTGACAAGCAAGTTCACAAGCGTTGAACTGTTCAAACAGGGTCTTGGTATTTGCAATTTCAAAATTGTACCGAGACTGCTCACATTCGTTTTGGTGGTAGAGGTCACCGTAGCTCACGTGTCCGTTCCAGTCCAGGTCGAAAACACTGTCTACACCTTGAACGTACATCGCAATTCGCTCAAGTCCATACGTGATTTCACCGGTAACCGGTCGGCACTCCAAGCCACCTGCTTGTTGGAAATAGGTAACCTGGGTAATTTCCATGCCGTTGAGCCAAACCTCCCAACCCAGACCCCATGCGCCGAGTGTCGGAGATTCCCAGTCATCCTCCACGAACCGAATGTCATCCAGTAGCGGATCAATGCCAAGTTCGATGAGTGATCCAAGATATAGATTCTGAAAATCAGCCGGTGACGGCTTCAGTACAACCTGGTATTGGAAATAGTGCTGCAGACGGTTTGGATTATCCCCATAACGGCCATCAGTCGGTCGACGCGACGGTTGAACATAAGCTGCCCGGGTCGGTTCGGGACCAATGGCGCCAAGAAAGGTGGCTGGATGAAATGTTCCAGCCCCGACTTCCATATCGTAGGGTTGCAGGATGACACAACCTTGCTCTGACCAGTAGTGATTGAGAGCAAAAATAATTTGCTGGAAATTCAACGCAATATTACGGGTGAGTTATCAACAGCGAGGAACCTTGTTCCATGGACGCAACCGCAATTCAAGCACGGATACGAAGCAACTTACGGTTTGATGAGAAATTTCAATCGACGGACAAAATTATATCTGACATGCAGGATGTCGATTTCTGCCAAGCCTGGGATTTACCATTTACAAAGCCACTCGTTATCTACATTCGGGCAAGAAGGAAAATTGTCTAGCAGGATGTCCTGCAATTTTGCAGTCACTGTGGCGGTCGATGCTTCGCCATATCTGTTGAACTGCTCCAAAGGATCTTCCACAAGGTCAAAAAGTTCTCCCCATTCCGGGCGTTCTGGGTACAAAGTCAAGCGCCACCTGTCCGTGCGAATGGTCTGGTTGTATAAATCGGATCGCACAGTTGGATGATACTCACCAAAGTCGAATTCTCTTAGCGTTGGCGATCCATTCTTCATCAGTAAGGGGACCATGCTGATTCCGTCAAACACATGGCCTGATTCTGAAATCCCCGCCAGTTCAAGTAGAGTCGGCGCCAAATCAACGTGATTGGTCAGTGCATCGACGACACGCCCGGCAGGAATTCCAGGTCCTTGCATCAGGCAAGAAATCTCTGTCAATTGACGGTAAGGTGGCGGCCCCTTGTGCAACAATCCATGGTCGCCCAAAAGTTCACCGTGATCGGACGTAAATACCACGATCGTATTGTCCGTCATGCCAAATTGATCCAATGAATCAAGCAATGTGCCAATTTGATCATCGATCATTTTGATTGTTGCATGGGTGTACGCAATGGCCCGTTGTAAGGATTGATCGCTAATTGATTCTGTCGTGATCATTGAGCCCGCCTCCAGATCCGTTCTTGCGGACCAGTACAGCTGTCTGAAACCTTCACCTTTGGGATAGAGTTGCGAGAAATACGGCAACTGACGTTTCTTTTCTTCTTGTGACGGTCGAGGAATCGGCATTTGACTTGGCTCGAAACAATCTGCATATTGAGCGGGAGGGTCAAACGGATGGTGAGGGTCCGGGTAAGAGACAAACAGAAAGAAATTTTCTGCGGACAATGCAGCTTTTTCGATGAAAGATACAGCACAATCCGTGATCCAATTGTTGTAGTGAGTCTCAATCGGCATTGCTGAACGCCAAATTTCATCCAGATCAGCCGGCGGTGGTTCGGGCGCGCTTGTTGGCAGTAATAATGGTGCAGAATTAGGGTGGAATTCTTGCAGCCATTTTGCGTAGTGCCCTGCAATTTGCGCGGTGTCGGATTCACCCAAAAGCAGATCCACTGTCTCATATCCGTAAAAAGGCCCGTTCCAATCATCAGACTCCGGTAATGTCCAAAATGCTCTCGAATCCGGCATGCGATGATTCACCGCTGCCAGCAAAGGCTGTAAGTGCTGTTTTCCAACCCCGTGAGTTCGATATCCGGCATTCTTGAATGTATGCGTGATGACTGGAACATCTTCGGGCAGCGCCATACCGTTGACCACCAATTGATGATGACGCGGGTAAAGTCCGCTAATCATCGTCGCCCTGCTGGGGGAACAGATCTGCATTGGTGTATTGTGCCGGGTGAACCGGGTTCCATTCGCTGCGATACGGTCAATCTGTGGTGTGCGCGCCTGCTCGTTTCCGGCACATCCCAAGCTATCGGATCGTTGTTGATCTGTGCAGATCAATAGAATGTTTGGTTGATTCCTTACAAGACTATCCATCGGTCTGTGATTCTGAAAGTATTGGATCGATTAACGCGTAGCATTGATTATTAAGACAAGAGCGCGTGATTTCTGGAAAGATCTCTACGCCTGCTGCAGCTATTAACCGTCAGGCAACGCCATTTTCGTCTGGCACAAACAAATGGATTCGATAAGGCATCAACACGCAAGCTAAATGTGAATTGGCACAGGCGAAATCACCCACGTATTTTCGAATGAATGTGTCCAGTCATACTACCCGAGAAGCTGCTACTACCCGCGAAGAATTTAGATTGAGTAGCTTTCTGAAACGGAAAATCAAGTCATCAGATCAAAAAGTCTGAATCGCTGGTGCATCATTGCGAATTTGCACACAATGCTCAGTTAAACTTCCCTGTCTGGACCTAATCACCAGCACCGATTCGTTGATGCGGTTGCTACTTCGCCTTCAAATGAGGTGTGCGAGCACTTAACGCCTTTCCAGTTGCAAAATTGACCGGACAAGAAAACGCCATTGATTCATCCTGCAAGTTCTTGTTCCAAGCACCTTACTTTGAATCGCAATCACCCTTGCCAGTTGAAACTGACTCTAAACCCCAGGTCCAGACGACCACATTCCGCATCACATGGGCGCTTTGGCCAAAGACTCGTCAACCAGTTTCTCGTATCCGCGTAGAATCTGTTGAGTGTTCTTTTCTGCCTCTTCCAGATCTTTCACCGTTTGGTGACAACTGATCTGGTGATTGTTTTCCAGTACACGAATGGGTGGGCTTTGCTTGTCACAGGTGCCCTCTATTCCCATCGGACACCGATTGTAAAATGGGCAACCGACCGCTGTGATTTCAACACCCTTGGCGATACCAACAGCCATCTCTCGTTTCTGCATGGTATCTTCCAGCCAGCCAATGCGTAGTTCTGGTACTGAACTGATCAACAAGCGCGTATAAGGGTGAAAAGGCGGGCTCAGTACTTCGTCTGTCGGGCCTTGTTCAACGACTCGTCCGGCATACAGTACCACGATTTCATCGGCAAAGGAGGCAACCGTGGAAAGGTCGTGACTGATGAACAGGAAAGAAACACCCGTTTTGTCTCGCAGATTGGTCAGCAGTTTAATGACATTGGCACCAACGATGCTGTCCAAAGCAGAAGTCACCTCGTCGCACAGCAGCACCTCCGGGTTGGCTGCCAGGGATCTTGCCATATTGATTCGCTGTTTCTGTCCTCCTGACAATTCCATCGGATAACGCTGGGCAAATTCCGGCGGCAGTTCCACCATGTCTAAAATCTCGGCGACTTTGGCTTGTTTGGCCTTTCCCTTCAGTCCATGATAAAACTCCAGCGGTCGACCTAAAATTTGTCCGATCGTCTGTTTCGGGTTCAAGGCGGTATCGGCCATCTGAAAAACGAACTGAATCTTTTGCAGTTCTTCGAGTTTGCGATTATTCAGATCCCCTTCCAGTTCATGTGCTTCGAGTTTCACCTCACCTTTCGCCTGTGGCAGTATGCCCGCCATCACGCGAGCCAGCGTAGATTTTCCACAACCGGATTCACCGATGACTCCAACCACATGCCCGTTCCTCACTTCCACCGACACGTCGCGCAAAATTGTGATTGCAGGCTCTCCATTGACAACACCGCCATAACCGGCAGTCATGTTGTTAACCTCAACCGCCGGTATATCCCGCTCGTGTTCCGCTCCAACGGCAGTGCCCATCCCAGCGACGGGTTTGGGCCGCACTGCCTCCATCAAGCGTTTGGTGTATGCGTGAGTGGGGTGATTGATAATTTCGTCGGCACTGCCCTGTTCCATGATTTCGCCACCGTACAATACGACGATATGGTCGGCAATTTGGGCGACGACCGCTAAATCATGCGTCACGTAGATTGCAGCCGAGTTTTCCTCACGAATGACTTTCTTAAAAGCCTTGAGCACTTCAATCTGGGTCGTCACATCCAACGCAGTGGTTGGCTCATCCAATACCATCAGGTCCGGCTTTCCGCAAAGTGCCATCGCGGCCATCAAGCGTTGCAGCTGACCTCCGGACACCTGGTGTGGATAGCGATACCCAATTCTGTCCGGATCTGGCAACTCCAAGGCATGATACAGTTCCATGGCTCGTTTATTGGCCTTTTCCTGAGTCAATATTCGGTGAAGCACTGCCGATTCAGTCACCTGTTCATTGATGGTGATGGCAGGATTGAACGTTGCAGCTGCACTTTGTGCCAAATAAGCAACACTCGCACCGCGAATTTGACGCTTTCTAAGCGGCGGTGCCGTTAGCACATCTTCGCCGTTCAGCAACACCTCTCCACCCGTGAACTCCAGGCCTGGTTTGGTATACGACAATGAAGCCAGTGATATCGTTGTTTTGCCCGATCCAGACTCACCGATCAAGGCAACAACCTGACCCTTGTATATGTCAAACGTAACCCCTTTTACGATTTTGATTTCCTGTTTCTCATCGTTATAGGCGCTAATACGGAGGTCTTTAACCTCAAGTAATTTTTCCTGCATTTTTTCATTCATGGATCTACACCATTTTCTTGGCTAAACCACCACCGGATTTAGCAGAAATATCATCAACAATCAGGTTAATGGCGATGGTAAAAGAAGCAATCGCAAAGGCAGGCCAGACGGCTGCCCAGGAGTTGTAAGTCAAACCAGCAAGGTTTTCCCGTACCATACTACCCCAATCCGCCTGTGGCGGTTGCACGCCAAGGCCCAGAAAACTCAAACTTGAGATAAAAAGCACAACAAATACCAATCGCAGCCCGAAATCTGTTGCCAGTGGCATAGCCGCATTGGGCAACACCTCGGACCTGATGATCCACCATACGCCTTCACCCCGAACTCTGGCCGCTTCAACGAAGTCTTGCACCATGATGTCAAGACCCAACGCGCGGGCGATTCTAAATACACTGGCTGCATATATCAGCCCTGCAATAATGACCAGGATTGGTATCGACGATCCAAATGCCGCGATCGCAATCAGTCCTAACATGATCGATGGCAGTGCCAGAATCGCATCATTGACTCGACTGATACCCATATCGATCCAACCACCTTTCACCGCAGCGGCGATACCCAGTGTGATACCGACGAAATAGGCCAAAATCGTCGAAGCCAGAGAGATTCCAATGGTCATGCGCGCACCCCAGATCACTCGGGAGAACGTGTCTCGGCCTAGGTAATCGGTACCCAGTACAAAGGTTCCATACTCATTGCTGTGCGCATTCATGAACGAATCGTCGCCGTCCATATCCATTTCATGGAAAGGTGCGATCCAAGGTCCGATGAACGCGATGACCAGCCAAAATACCACGATTGCCACGGCAATTTTGCCCATCCAGGATAACTTGATCTTTCTTTTCGGTGGAGCATCAGGCAACTCATCAAACTTATTAATTTGCTCGATGATTTCTTGTCCTTTCTCCGTGTTTTGCGTTTCAGGTTGATTCATGATTGTCTCCTCCCTACTTCGGGTGGCGCAAGCGCGGATTAGATACGATCGAACCGATGTCCGCAATGAGAATCAAGATGACATAAGTACCACAAAAAATCATGGCACACGCCTGCACCAAAGGCAGGTCGCGTGTTTGAACTCCGTCAATCATTAATTTGGCGAGACCGGGATAGGCAAAAATGGTTTCTACAATCACCACACCGCTCACCAGGTAGGCCAGATTCAATGCGATAACATTGATGATCGGACCGACTGCATTGAAAAAAGCATGCCGCAAGATAATTCTGCCTCGAGGCACGCCTTTGAGAATCGCCATTTCGATGTATGGCGAATTCATGACATTTAAAATGCCGGCTCGGGTCATCCTGATCATTTGTGCCGACACAACGATGACCAAGGTAATGATCGGCATCGCCAGGCCAAGCAAAAGTTCAAAAAATGTCATGTCGTCTCGCAACAACGCCGTGGACGGTAGCCAATGCAGATTGACTGCCAAAATCAGCACCATCAGTGTTGCAATAAAAAACTCAGGTACGGAAATGGTTGACAAGGTACCGAAGGTCACTGTGCGATCCAGCCAGGTGCCCGGGTGCATCGCTGCCCAAAGTCCAAGAAAAATGGACAGTGGAATGGAAATCAGTGCCACAAGTCCCGCCAAAACCATGGTGTTACCGAAGCGTCCTCCAATCAGGTCGGCAATCGCTGCACCACCGGCTTTGGAGGTACCAAGGTCCCCGGTTGCCAGGTCACCTAACCATAAAAAATATCGAATATAGGCGGGCTCATTTAGCCCCAGTTCGGCTCGCAAAGCGGCCAGCGTCTCCGGTGTTGCACTCTGTCCCAGCACAATCTGCGCGACATCACCAGGCAAAATGCTCGTCATGACAAATACGATCACCGAAACGACGACCATCGTAGCGAGCCCAATCCAGATCCGACGCAATACCATTTTTAGCATCATCGTTCTATTCCTCGCGAAGTATTTCGCCTCCAGCAAAAAAATGAGGCTTGAATTGAACTTTCAACCCAAGCCTCATGCGGTCTTCAATTAGTTGTTGTGTCTCGTATCAAGCCAACCAGACATACTCCGGCCACTCAGCGTAGCCAAACGGTCCAAGCGGTACTTGCGGCATACCCATGACGTTATTCGCAATGCCGTCATTAATATTTGAAAATGCTGGAATGACCATACCACTTTCTTCGTGAATCAGCGTTTGCATCTCGCACATCATTTCATGACGTAGTGCGGTATCGGTAACCGCTAAAACGGAATTCAAAAGCTCACCCATCCTGTCGTTGCTCCAGTAGGTGTCGTTCCAGGCGGCACCCGGTGCAAACTGAATCGCCATTTGAGACTGTGCTGTTGGGCGCATTTGCCAGGTCACCACGTTCAATGGCTCGTTCATCCAAACTGCACCCCAGTATCCATCCGTCGGTACTCGGTTGATTTTGAGATCAAAACCGATCTTGGCACAATTGGCTTGGGCCATGAGGCAAATTTCCTCGATCCCAGCAGCCACAGGAGCGACAAACAACTCGGCGCTGGTGTAGCCGGATTTTTCAAAATGGAATTTTGCCTTATCGGGATCAAATTCCCGCTGAGGCAACTCACTGCAAAAATCCGGGCCGTGGGCGGCGCCGATCGGGGTATCGTTTGCGACATTGCCCTTGCCTTTGAGGACCCGCTTGACGATACGCTCGCGATCTTGAATGTATTGCATTCCCTTGACGAAATCACCATTGCTCCCGGGCTCTGTATTCTTCAAAACACAAATGCCAAGCTGTTGCGCTGACGGAATGGACAGCAAGGTGACGCCTTGGGCATCTTCAATTTGCCTGAACGCTTTAGGGTCAATCTGGTTGATCATTTGAACGTCACCGGCAATCAGCGCGTTGACACGGGCAACCGGGTCGGTAATTCCGGTCATTTCGATACCGTCCAGATGCGCGCCTTCACGCCAATAGTTCTCGTTGCGTGAATGTACCGATTGGACACCGGGTTCAAATGAATCCAGTTTGAAAGGTCCGGTGCCGATTCCATCGCCAGTGGTTCCGTTCTTGACGATTTTGGCCTGATACAGTGCTAACACTTTGGGCAAATCGGCATTCGGTGTATTCATAATTGCCTTGACTTCGTGGGAATTGACTTTCTTCCATTCCTGAATTGAAGTCAGCAACGACTTAATCACCGATGTAGAGTCTTCGGTTAGATGACGACTCATGCTGTAAATCACGTCATCGGCGGTAAATGGTGTGCCGTCATGGAACTCAACGCCTTGACGCAGCTTAAAGGTCCACTCGCTTGCGTCGCTATTCGGTTCGACGGTTTCTGCCAGTTCCGGTCGGGTTGTCAGATCTTCATTGAATTGAACCAGACCGTTATAGGTCGCCCTGCCACGTGAATAATCAATGGCAGAAGTAAATAGTGGGGGATCCAACTGGTCATCAGGACCATGCAGATTGGATGCTAAACGAACGGAGCCGCCTTTTTTCGGCGTTGCAGCCATCGCCTGTTTTCCGGTAAACAGCAGGTTTTGTGCTGCGGCCAGTGAAACGCCGGTAACCGCCATGAGTTTGAGTACATCGCGGCGACTAAAGCCACCTTTGATTGCCTTTTCGGTGACACTCTTTTCAAAGGGGGACAATTCAGAAAATTTAAGTTCTCCAGGTTGAAATTTAGGTGTTATCTTATCTCGCATATCTTTCTTATCCTCGTTGTTATGTTCTTTTTGCAATTGAAGTTAATTTTTTAGTTTATCACAAATTTATTGTTCTGTGAGAGCACTGTATTTTGACAACCCGGCGTTCTTACCGGCTAAGAAACAATGAAGGCGATTTCGGGACTTAGAATTTCGACCCACTGAACTTGTCTGTGATACAGGTTCAAGGGGCTATTTGGAAATCAAGGTCACAACCCCGGATCAATCAGTCAGGTGAACTAGAACTAATGTAGTTGCAAAGAAGATTGGAACAATGTAACTCATTCTTATTACGAGTTTAATTCATTGTGTTTATTCTGCGAAAGCAAGTTTAATCCAATCGATTTCAATGAAGCGCTGGTTTCGGTAAAGTACAATGTTGACCCTTAGATTTATTGTTCGACTACCATAGTTGGGGCCGATGGCAGTTAAACGCAAAGCAATTGCACTGATATCAGGTGGGCTGGATTCCATGTTGGCCGCCCGAGTGATGCTTGAACAGGGCATCCATGTCGAAGGGCTGAATATTTTTACCGGATTTTGCGTCGAAGGGCACACGCATGCCATTCGAAACCGAGACAAGCAAAAGCAAAAACGAAATAACGCCCTTTGGAGTGCTGAACAAATTGGTATCAAATTGCACATCATCGAGGCGATCGAGCCTTACAAGGAGATTGTCCTTAATCCGAAACACGGTTATGGCGCAAATCTTAATCCGTGCCTGGACTGTAAAGGATTCATGGTTGGCAAAGCCAAAGAGTGGATGGAAAAAAACGGGTTTGACTTTATCGTGAGCGGCGAGGTGCTCGGTCAGCGACCGAAGTCCCAGCGCCGCAGTACGTTTCCGGTTGTGGCGAGAGAATCCGGTGCCTTTGACCGTTTGCTGCGCCCCTTGAGTGCCAAACTGCTTTCCCCGACATTGCCTGAAAGAGCGGGTTGGGTTGAGCGCGATAAACTTTATGATTTTTCCGGTCGTGGTCGTCACCCGCAAATGGCACTGGCAGAATATTTCGGGATCGAGGACTACTCCCAACCGGCTGGTGGGTGCTGCTTTTTGACCGATGAATCGTATTCGCGTAAACTGCAGGATTTCTGGGACCATCGCCAGGAAAAGAACTACGAGTTTGACGACATCATGCTCTTAAAAGTTGGCCGACATCTGCGCCCTGGTGCGAATTGGAAGCTCATCATTGCACGCGACTCTGGCGAAACTCAGTACCTGCATGGCTACCGGTCCAAGTTTGCGCACCTTTCGATCACCAGTCACTCAGGGCCGCTTAGCCTGGTTGATGGCCCGATACCGGATGGAGACGTCGAAATGGCTGCAAGACTCGTCGCGCGCTTTGGCAGTTCCCGAAGCGCCGAAAAGGTCGATGTTCAATACACGGACACAAACGGCAACAAAAGGATGCTCTCGGTTGCTCCCATGAAACCTGCTGAAGTTCAGGATCAATGGTACGTGTAGAACAGACACTGGATGCACGTCACCTGATTTGTCCAATGCCGGTGATTCGCACCCAGGAAGCGGTCGCTGAAATGAAAGATGGCCAAATTCTCAAGGTGCAGTGCACGGACCCTGGAGCACTGGTCGATATTCCCGCCTGGTGTCGAGTTCACGGTCACAAGGTCATTTCAGCAAATACCCATCAGGGCGAAGCCACAGTCTGCTTGCAAGTCGATCATTCGTCCAAGCCGACGCCGGTCAACTGAAACAGTCAGCGCCGATTCACCTTTTTTCGGTTTTACCGTCTCTATACTCAAATATTGGAATGCAGAGGCAGTTTCGTTGGGGTCATATTTCGGATGCTCCGAGCCACAGGAGTTATTCCAACCGATCCAATAATGTCGGAATATGGTGGTTTTGTTGATGAATTGAGCCACTCATACCTGAAACAACAGCTTTACTGCAGTCTTAAGCTAAAGTTCGTCAGCGCTGAACCGCTCGCAACGGCAACATTCAGATCATTTGGAATCAATACCCCCCGCATAGGGGCACAGTCAAGCAGCCAAAGATAGCATGAGCGAACGAACCTGTTCGGGCTGGTTCAGTTGCACGGCAAAATTCGCTGCTGCCAGCATCACCGACATCAA
This sequence comes from Arenicellales bacterium, assembly GCA_963664525.1. Classification (GTDB taxonomy): domain Bacteria; phylum Pseudomonadota; class Gammaproteobacteria; order Arenicellales; family JAJDZL01; genus JAJDZL01. Next base: position 3,197,377 of record OY761535.1, on the reverse strand, counting down.
GACCGTTACCTTCAGTCCCATCGATTCTTTACCGCGCAGACCGTGACTGTGCAGCATGAATCCATCGGCCACCCTGGAATTGATACGCGCCGTTGCACTTCGTTGGTTATAAAGCTGTTTCCACTTCAAAGTCGAAAGCTGCGATGATGGATGCTGGCGAAGATTGTCAACATCCACCTTTGTTCGCACCACCCTTGACTGGGCACCCGTTCGCACCTTGCCCAAAACATGGCAATCCGCTTGGCCGGCATCGTCGAATTCAGACACCGACATCGGACAGGCCCACTTAAATTACCTCTTTTCGCTCATACCTCTGATAGTGTATCAGACGAATGGTTCCCGTCTCAGGACATCGGCACTATAGATCACCACACTCGGTGCGTACCATCGTGTCATAGACATTCACATCCAACAGCCGCGTCGTGATCTTGAACTGGTCCAGATCAAGATTCTCATCGCGCCACCGTGTCAGTTTCAGTTGCTGATGACTGCCAGATATTCAAATGCAGCACATCATTTGCATAGGAATACTTCTATTCGTCTCTAAACGCTACCATCGAGCCACCGCCTCAAAGCCGAACCGGTTTTCCGTTTCTGCATTCAGGCTCTCACTACGTACGGCCTTGAATCCAAATGACAGATCTTGGGCTTCGTTCACCGGTGTCCAGCGCCAGCCAATCGTGTAGTCCCGACTCGTTTCGCCGAAACTCATCTGACCATATGGACTCGCCGTGTAATGACCACCCAACGCGGGCAAACCATATGCACCTTCGAGCGTCACCCGCCTTTGTGCATCATTGCCACTTCGCTTGGACAACGGCTCTGACGCAAACAGCGCATCAAGCCCTCCACTTGAAGGCGCACCAATGTGCTGGCGAAGCGCAAATGACGCACCTCGCTCGCTCTTGGCATTCTCATCATACGCCAGTGACACCGCAAACCCCCGGTTCTCAAAGTCTTCATCATCATGACTGACCAGCGTTCGACCTTCCAGTTCGAACTGCAACCCCAGCGCCGGTGACTGCCACGACAATCCTCCTCCAAGTTCAATGCCAAACCCCGTCTCCGCATCTCCACCGTCATGGCGGGCACCAATCTGGAGTTTCGGCACAAAACTGCCACCATCGGCCATCGCCATGTGATAACCACCCTCAAGTCCAAACCTCAGGCGCGTCACCTTCGATTTCGATGCCGCAAGGTCCATCGTCTTATCCGATGACGTCTGTGTCCACAGATAGTCCGATGTCAGTGTCAGCGACCCGCCAGAGCCTTCCTTCGGCGCTTCGATCACCGATGCACGCATCCCTGCTGCCGCCATCGACCAACTCGTATCCGCACTGTAGCTGTAGCTTTCATCTTCCGCAACCCTGTCATCTTCCGCAATCTTGACCTTCACTTCACCGGAACCATGGCCTGCCGCTCCCCAAAGCTTCAAGCGCGGCGATACACTCACCGACGCATAGGGAATCAACGCACTCAGCGATGACTCAATCGTCCCGTCGCCTGCTCGGATCGCATCGTCACATAAAACACCGTCGATGTCCGGACAAGGGTCAACGCCCTCATCACTCATGGCACCGTAGTCACCATCACCGGTACTGTGTGCCAGTGCCAGTCCAAGCAGCAAATCATCGTTGGCATAGTCGGTTCCCAGCAAGGTGGTGGTCACCTTGCCATCCAGGCGAATGTCAGTACCATCGCCGCGCTCGGTGCCGTCGAAGCTTTGCTGTGAGGTTCGTCCCCACAAGGCTAAGGTGCCACCGGCACTGTCGCTTTCACCGGTCAGGGTGAAACTGCTGTTTAACAGCAACTCTTGCGAACTCATGCCATAGGATTGCGATGTCGACGGGGACAGGTGACTGTCACCGCCGAAGGGTTCAGCCAAACGATCTGTTGGTGATACGCTGTGTATGACCTCAGCGGGTGATGATGGATCCGAACCCGGTACATCGAAACGCAGTGCCTGTCCGGCCAGTGTGCCTTCCATGCCCGGTGTGCGCGCCGCATCGAATCGTTGCGCAATGCCCTCGATCGCCTGCTCGGCCACCGTGCGGCCGAAACGCGACAGATACGCCGCCGGAATCGGGTCCGAGTTCTCAATGGTGATCGTGCCGCGCGCCGCACCCAGGCTGCGCAACGGCGCCGGCTCGCTGTCCGCGAAACCCACCTCGAGCTGGAAGGTTTCCCCGCCATCGTCATGCGCGTCGTCCAGAATCGTCACCTCATCGATCCGGCACCCGTGCTTCCCGTTCGGCGCCAAGGTGGTGTGGAAATTGCACGCCTCCGTGATCCCGAAGTAGGCGGGAATGCCGACATAGTCGACACCGTCCCAGGCCGTACCCTCGATGGTGCGCAGTTTCAGCCGGGTCGTCCTATAGAGTTCCGGGAAATCCGCCTTCGACGGCAACGGGTCGATGGTGGCCCACAACGTCACCTTCTTGTTGCCTTCCTGCACTGACTTGCTCTCCACGGAGAGCACCGGCAAGGCGCCGCCCGCCGCGTCATTGTCCGTCACTGCAATCGAGGCAGTGTCGTTCGGAGACGCCGCCACCTGATAACCACTGCCGGTAGTCACAGTCGCAGTCACGGTACCATCCGACTCCTGTGTCTGATCGTCGTCTGTCGTTACCGTGAGTGTCGCTTCGGTTTTACCCGCGTCAATGGTCACCGTGGTAGAACCCTCATCGGTAGGGGCCACGAAATCACTGCCTGAAGCTTCAGAAACTGTCAGCGTCACTGACAGGTTTGCATCCGGTGCGCGGTCCGCCGTCACCGTGAAGACTGCATCGCCGCCCTCGGTAATGGAAGCCGCCTTCGCCGCGACCGAGACCGCCGGTAGCGGCAGATCGTCGTCCGTGATAGCAACGGTTCCAGTAGAAGCGGCACCGACCGTGTAGCCCGTACCGGCATTGACTGTAACGGTTACTGAACCATCGGGCTCGTCCGTGCCGTCGTTATCGGTGGTCAGCGACAGCGTATAGCTGCCGGTGGTCGGGATGGTTACCGTCTGCTCCCCGGCGGTAATGCCGAAATCTCCATCGGCGCCAATCGTCACACCGACCTGTAGCGGTGCTGCAGGTGCCGGATCGGCCTTCAGCGTGAAGCTTGCACCACCTCCTTCGGAAACACCGCTTCCTGCCTCAATTGTGACCTCAGGTTCAGTGGTCGGAGGCGGCACGACTGTCAACCCGGCAAAATACTGCTCAGCATAAGTCACCGCATCCACCGTCCCGTCCCAGGCCGTGTTGGCTCCAGGACCACCGTGGTTCCACATTTGTGTCGCATCCGCCACCGTCACCGCAGTCTGCGGGTAGTTGATGTATTCCGGGTGCCCCATGGCTTTCAGGAAGCGCTTGTTCCACCCGCCACTGGCACTGTCGCCATGCTCGTGACTGTCCGTAATCCTGTCGTAGAACCTCTTGACCAGCGCTGCGTACTTCATCACCGGATGGGCGGCGGGCAGTACCATCGCCGGCGCATCGTCATCTTCAATGGCAATCGTGCCGGTCGAATCAGAGCCGATCGTATAGCCCTCGCCGGCATCCACCGTCACCGTCACCGAACCATCGGATTCGTCCGTCTCGTCGTTGGTCGTCGTCAGCGTGAGATCATAGCTGCCGGTGGTCGGGATGGTCACCGTCCGCTCGCCGGTGGTAATACCGTAATCGCCCTCGGTGGCAACGGTTACCGTCACCTCCAGCGGCGCCGTCGGCACAGGATCGGCCTTCAGCGTAAAACTTGCACCACCTCCCTCTGAAATACTGCTGCCCGCCTCAATTGTGACCTCAGGTTCAGTGGTCGGAGGCGGCACTACTGTCAATCCGGCAAAATACTGCTCGGCGTAAGTCACCGCATCCACCGTGCCGTCCCAGGCCGTGTTGGCCCCGGGACCGCCGTGGTTCCACAGTCTCGTCGCGTCCGCCACCGTCACCGCGGCCTGCGGGTAGTCGACGTACTCAGGATGCCCCATCGCCTTCAGGAAGCGCTTGTTCCAGCCGCCACTGGCGCTGTTGCCGTGCACGTGCCTGGCCGTGATCCTGTCGTAGAACGTCTTGACCAGATCGGCGTGTTTCACCACCGGATGGGCGGCGGGCAGCGTGTTGTCCACGACCGGCGGATCGTCATTGCGGATCGTGAGCGTCACGCTCTCGGGCGCGATCGCCCGATAACCGCCGCTCGTCTCCAGACTGACCACGATTGTCTCGCCACTGTCTTCGATGTTGTCGTCCAGGATCATCACCGGAATGGTCGCGCTGGTGGCGTTCGCGGGCACCGTGACGGTGCCGCTGTTGCTGGTCACGCCGGAAATAGTGTAGTCGGCGCCCCGATCCGCCGTTCCGGACAAGGTGTATTCGAGCGTCAAGTTCGAGGTTGGTGCCGGATCGACACGCACCGTCAGGTTAACCGTCGGCGTTAAATCCTCCCGCACCCATGTCGATCTAAACTGGAAGAACGCGCTCCGGCACTGGCTGGAGCAGTTGACGTTCCTCTTCACCTTGGTGGCGGGATGCAGCGTTTTTCCTTCCGTTCCAGCCGTCACCGGCGTCGGGCCGCCTTTGACGCCCAGGACGCTGAAGTACACCCTGGCCGGCCCTTTCTCCGAGGTCAGCCTGAACGAAATCTCCTTCTCCGATTCGCCCTTCGCCATGGTCACGAACCTGTGGGTCAGGGGGATCGGCATCGGCCCGCCTTCGGGAATCGGCCCGTCTTCCGATATGTGCAGCGAGCTGACCAGGATATCGAGGAGCACGCCGCCGCAGAGTTTCTTGTTGTCCGACGTGCGGATCTTGATTTTCGCGGTGTCGTCGGCGTTGTAGCCGCCGCTACGGTCCCAGTCCACCACCAGGCCGTTCGGCGGCGGGAAGACCTGCCCCACCGCCGTCGCCTTGACGTATTCCACCTTTTCGGCATCAGTGAGGTCCGAATAGGACCTGCCGGGGAAGACATCATCGACCGTCGGCATCGGTCCTTCGCAATAGAATCCGTCGCCCTTGCCATCATCATGGGTGCGGCGTTCCTCCCAGGTGGCCGGATGCTCGGTGATGGTGATGGGGAAAGAGCTAGTCCTGTTGGTCCTGTCGGTCGGATCCTGAACGACCAACCGGAAGGGATCATCCCCCTCCGCATGCGTGTCCTTGGCAGCGGTCACCTGAATCCTTGCTACTCTGTTGACACTGTCCCAGACGATCTGGTTTACACAGATGTCGAAGTTGGCGGTGTTGTAGTTATCTGTAAGGCCCGCCACGCAAGTTTGTGCAGCCAGACGTTCGGCAGTTGCAGGGTTGCCCCCCAATATCGCATCCACCCCGCCGGTCCAACTGTTGGGGATGCCTGTGACGGTGAAGGTCCGGGTCTGGCCCTCGTAGATCGTGTTCGCCGAGATCGTCTGCGCGGCAGCCCCGGACGGGAGCGCGGCCAGCAGCAGCGCCGCGGCGAAACCGCTCCTCAGCCATGCGGTAACGCTCATGCCGGCGCCCGGACGCAGGTGGGGCGATCCGGCGAACGATGATTGAATTACTTCATCACCTCCACAACCCGTCATCTTTGCCTTTATTAAGACCGATAAAATTGCTCCGATACTACGCTTGATCCTAACCTGCAAAAAGGATATTCCATTTTCAATAAGCATCTTGTTCTCTCCCTGTAACAAACACCAACTCTGTCTAATCGATTGCGCCGAATTAGTTCACTCCTTTGACTTTCGAAACCAACCGCCACAAAACATCCTCAGAATTCGAGCTTTCTATGTGATTAAGCAATACATTGCCTTGTCCGCAAATAATTTGCAATGTTATATACATTCGTTGAACACTGTGAAGGAGTATTTATTGAAAATAAAAAATATTTCCAGATCTCCTCGACCAGAGACCACGACAACTTCATTCTTCAGGCTTTTGCGTTGGAGCCATGTTTCGAAAAATCGAATGTCGAACATTTATCACAATAAAAACAATCATGTCGGAATCTCGTGAATTTATTGGTGAATTGAGCCTATTGAGCGTCTCACCCCCGAAACAACCGCTTCACTGCAATTTTCTTTTGAAAATCACCCGCGCGGAAATAGTCGCAACTGCAACATTCAGATGATTTGGAATGAAAGCCCCTGCAAAGAGGCGAAATCAGGTTTTCAAAGATAGCACCAGCGAGCGAACCTGTTCGGGTTTGTTCAGTTGCACGGTAAAGTTCGCTGCCGCGCAAAGGTGGTTTCAAATGGGACAGAATTTCGCGTTTTTTCTAACTTCAAATGTCGCAAAACGCAATATTCGAGTGATTTTTTCGGTAAGCATTTTTTCAGACTTCGGCCTTGACGCCTAACGTCAATACATTAGATTCAACTGAAGCGATTCAATGCACCATTATGGTGCATATTAGCGAATATACGCACTATAATTGTGCGTTTTATTCGCTTAGAACTCTAAACTCGACTGATTTCGTTGGCATGATAATTGCTGTATATCAGGTGTAGTACATATTTTATTTTTGGAGGTAAATTTCAATGTCAGTCGAAAAGGCTATAAATTCGATTCGAGATCCCAAGGCCGTTGAGAGCGCGATGCGCTTGATCAAGGATTGTGATGCTAAGTGGGTGAGTTTTCGATTTACGGATACTCTTGGCACTGTTCAGCATCTAAGTTGGCCGATTTCCAACTTTTCGGAAGAAATGTTTGATGAACCGGTCATGTTTGACGGTTCGTCCATTCAGGGTTGGCAGCCCATTAATGAATCAGACATGTGCATGATTCTGGACCCCAGTGCCTGCGTAATTGATCCATTTTTGCAGGAAACAACGGTTACGATTCGTTGCAGCATCTACAATCCGGGCGCAGACGAATGGTATGAAAAAGACCCGCGCAGCATCGGACAGAAAGCCGAGGACTACCTTACGACCTCAGGAATTGCCGACACCGCGTACTTTGGTCCGGAACCAGAATTTTTTATTTTTGACGGAGTGCGGTGGAGCACCCACATGGAAAGCGTGTTCTATGAAATCAACTCTTATGAAGGTGCATGGAACAGCAACCAGGATTATGACGCCGGTCCCAATTTGGGACATCGACCGCGCGTCAAAGGCGGGTATTTTCCAGTTCCGCCCGTTGATTCTTTTACGGATGTTCGATCTGCCATGTGCCAGGCGATGCTTGACATGGGCGTTGATGTCGAAAAGCACCACCACGAAGTCGGAACCGCCGGACAGGCCGAGATTGGCATTCGCTATAACACGCTGGTCAAAATGGCAGATCGCACGCAGCTTTACAAATATTGCGTCAAAAATGTGGCCAATGCACACGGCTATACTGCAACGTTTATGCCAAAACCCCTAGTTGGAGATAACGGTTCGGGAATGCACGTTCACCAGTCGCTGGTCAAGGACGGAAAGTCCCTGTTTGCCGGTGATGGTCACTGCGGTCTAAGCCAGGAAGCACTCTGGTACATTGGTGGAATTTTCAAACATGCCAAGGCGCTCAATGCTTTTACCAACCCGACAACCAACAGCTATAAACGCTTGGTACCAGGTTACGAAGCACCGGTATTGCTGCAATATTCGGCGTATAACCGCTCGGCGTCATGTCGAATACCGTTCACCCCGGATGCAGCCAGGCGGGTCGAGATCAGATTTCCGGACCCCACTGCAAATCCATACCTGGCTTTCTCAGCGATGATGATGGCAGGACTGGATGGTATCAGAAATCAAATCGACCCTGGCCTACCGGCTGAGGGAGACTTGTATGAACTGACTGCGGCAGAAGAAAAGTTGATTCCACACGTTGCACCATCACTGAATCAGGCATTGATTGCACTGGACAACGACCGGGACTTTCTCAAGGAAGGCGGAGTGTTCACCGACAACGCCATTGATGCTTACATTGATCTATTAGATGACGATGTCAAGGCGATGCGACTCGTAACTCACCCCCTTGAATTTGAAATGTACTACAGCAGGTAACAGCCATCAAACTGCGGCTCAACGCCAGACAGACTTCATGCCAGTGTTCGTATCGGCGTACGCAGATTGTGACATCCTGCCGACAGGGGCCAAACCAGGTGGATATAGATCCGCCTGGTTTGTCCTCAATATCCGCAAGAACACTAGCTTGGTAAGACGCTTTCGTTAGACCGTCGCGTCCTATGGACTTAGAACATCTCACTCGTTCAGAATGGTCCTTGCGCAGTGATTCTTTGGACATCGATCTTGATTTGCTGCAACACTTAAGTACTGCCATCGTTTGCTGCAACAGCGATTTTGAAATTGAACTAACCAACACCGCGGCACAGTCGCTGTTTGAGTTCAGTGACTCACAAGCGCTCGGGTCCAGTGTGCTTGATTTTCTTCAGCACGAAGAAATAGAAAGCGTCCTGAAAAAATGTCTGGATTCATTGCACGCAACCACGCTTCGTCGCATCGAAATCAGACCCTCCGGCCGACAGGCAAAACTGGTGGACTGTATTGTGACAGCGCTACAGGCCGGAAACTGCAATCGACTGATACTTGAGATCAACGAAGTCAATCAAACTGTCAGGCAACTCGAAGAAGATAGCATGGAAATCGGTCAATATGCAAACTCTGCCGTGATTCGGGCGATCGCACATGAAATAAAGAACCCTTTGGGTGGCTTGCGTGGCGCAGCGCAATTACTGGAACGCGAACTTGACGCTCATTCCGACCTGAAGATGTACACCGACATTATCGTGCGGGAAACCGACCGACTTTGCGGACTGGTTGACAGCATGTCTCACCCGCAAACACCGACCCAACTCGAACCGATCAATATTCACGAAGTGCTCGAACATGTCTACCATCTCGCCCTTGCAGAAGACTCAGGCAATTGTAATTTTTCACGCGATTATGACCCCAGTCTTCCATCCGTGCTGGGTGATCGCGAGCAGTTAATTCAAGCCTTTGTCAACATGGTGCGCAACTCAATTGAAGCGTGCCCCGATTTAGGATTGATTACGTTGCGCACCCGGGTACAGCGACAAGTCACTCTTGGTAAAACTAGACATATGAGTGCAGCAAGGGTTGACATTGAAGATAACGGCTGCGGAATTTCGCCGCAACTGGCTGACCGTATCTTTTATCCGATGATTTCAGGCAAGCCCCAAGGCGAAGGTCTCGGGCTTTCAATCGTTCATCAAATCATGACCCGTCATGGTGGTCATGTCAGTTGTGAGAGCCAGCCTGGGAAAACCGTATTCACCACTTACTTTCAATTCGCCAATTTAAATGGCGTCAGCCAGTAGTGCACGCGAGGACCAATGAGCAAGCAAAACGGTGCGATTGTCTGGGTTGTCGACGACGATGAGTCGATACGCTGGGTGCTGGCGCAGGCACTCAAGCACGAGGGGCTCAATACCCGACAATTTGCCAGTGCTGAAGACGCGCTTGAATTATTCATGCATGAAAAGCCAGCGGTGATTATCACCGATATTCGTATGAATGGCCAAAGCGGATTCGATTTTCTTGAAGTGGTGCACAAGGATAATCCAAATCTTCCAGTGGTCGTGATGACTGCGTATTCTGATCTCGATACAACAGTGGAGTCCTTCCAGCGCGGTGCGAGAGAACATCTTGCAAAACCATTTGACATCGATGATGCGATCTGCCTGGTTCAAAGAGTTCTCGCTGAGACAAACGACTATCCCCAAATTACGCCACAGGACAATATTCAAACAAGTCGTATGATTGGTCGTTCAACGGCGATGCAGGACTTATTTCGCGCCATTGGGCGACTGGCAAACTCTGATCTTAACGTGCTTGTTACCGGCGAGTCGGGTACCGGCAAAGAACTGGTCGCACGGGCGCTTTACGAAAACAGCGTTCGTCGCGACCGAATTTTCGTCGCGATTAACGCGGCCGCCATACCCGCGGATCTGCTTGAATCTGAACTTTTTGGACACGAAAAAGGAGCATTTACCGGTGCCAATCAACGACGGATCGGTCGATTCGAACAAGCAGATAAAGGCACTTTGTTTCTCGACGAGATCGGAGACATGCCACATGATTTGCAAAGCCGATTGCTTCGGGTCATGTCTGAAGGGAAATTCTACCGGGTGGGTGGTACCATCGAAATTACAGTCGATGTTCGCATCATTGCCGCCACCAATCAAGACCTGGAACAGCTTGTCAAAGCGAACAAGTTTCGAGTTGACCTTTATCATCGCTTGAATGTCGTTCGAATCGCGCTGATGCCAATTCGTTCGCGACGCGAAGATATTTCCTTGCTGATCGACCACTTTTTGAAACAGGCGGCCACACAATTGGATACCAGTCCAAAGACTCTGTCTCAACAAGTCGCACAATACCTTGATTCTTATGCTTGGCCAGGCAATGTGCGAGAAATTGAAAACTTTTGCCGTTCCGTTACTGCCATGACTCCCTCGAATTCAGTTTTGCTCGACGATTTACCACAAGTATTTGGTCACTATGAAAAAACCGATGACACAGCGCTTGATCCTGAAACTACGTTACAAGGGGCAATCAGACAACTGCTGAATCAGTCCAACGATCTCAATAACGGTGAGCTTAGAGAAATTACTGAGCGAGCGCTGCTGCGAGCAACACTTGAACATACCAGCGGGTCGAAACAAAAAGCCGCTCAAATTCTGGGTTGGGGACGAAATACGATTGCACGCAAAAGCAAAGAGCTTTAAGTACGTGGCCTGTGCCGACAAAATGCTCAAAAGCTTGATAAGAATTACACATTTGCAGTTAGCTAAAACGCAATCGCTAAAGGCTTCTATGGCGGTACCTGAAATCCAACAGTCAAACGCAAAATTCCATTGCCTGCACTGGGCGATTTTCCTTTTCGCATTTTTCACAGGTTCGCTCACCCAGGCAGATACCGCAAATTCCTCGAATCTGTGTCCAGACTCGATTGAAAATGCCGGAATGACGCAAGCAACGCTTGCGACGTTTGTTCAGTTGATCGGACGCTGTCCTGATGCCAATGCTGGCGATGAAAACGGTTGGACCGATTTGCACTGGGCAGCAGTTTTAAACCTCCCGGAATTGCTAGGGCATTTATTGGATCAAGGCTTGGATATTGATGTCAGGACCAAGAATGACGGGGCACAGTTTTCCGATCAGTTGATGGTAAAGCTACTTGAGACAAAGGAACAACTGGCTTTGCCTTTACCGGACAATAGTGAGACCTATACGAGAGCCAACTACACTGCGCTGCACTGGGCGGCTTTGAGTCATTCGAAAGCTGCTGCAGAACTGGCCATTGCCAAAGGCGCTGACATTCATACCAGAACTTCAGCAAGACTAACGCCCTTACACCTGGCGGCATACTCCGACGCACTGCAGGTCGCAACGCTCTTGATTGATAGTGGAGCCGACATTGACGCCAAGTCCGACAACGGGGAAACATCATTGCACTGGGCGGTGGCAAACGACAGCACAGCAATGGTACAGTTGCTAATCAAACGCGGCGCTGACATCAGTGCGACAGAGCGATACAAGGCCACCCCACTGCATTGGGCCGCACTGACCAACGCAATCGATTCTGCTGAAGTGTTGATCCAATACGGTGCTGATGTGAACGCAATAAGCGAGAATGACTCTACCCCGCTGCACTTGGCTGCCTGGTATGATCAAGTCGAAATCACAATACTACTGATCAAACACGGTGCCGACATCACGGCAAAAACCCAAAATGGTTAGCTTCCGATTCATGGTGCCATCGCCAATGATGCAATGGCGACAGCTTCTTTACTGCTAAGCCTGGTCGATTAATTTAGGGCAAATTCAATGCTGCTTTGTACAAAAGCGACAACTACATTGCCATGCGGTGCAAATTGGAGTGAAAGATTGTTGTGGTGAGCGACCCGTTCTATCAAAACAACGAGCAATGGCGCACCGACTGAAACGAGATCAAATTCGATACCGAAGAGCCTACACCATGGATAACAGTCCATCAATTCGAACCGATCATCATTTGATTTGCCATTGAAGCACAGAACTTATTGAAACTGGTAAAATAAGTCGCGAATTTCCCATATATACCCTCAATTTGCCGAACGGATTTGTTCAAATGTCGAGTAGTTATATTTTTACCTCTGAGTCTGTTTCGGAGGGACACCCTGACAAAATGGCTGATCAAATTTCTGATGCCATTCTGGATGCACTCATAAAAAAAGACCCCAACAGCCGAGCGGGCTGCGAAACGATGGTAAAGTCGGTACAAAGCAACGCGAAGCCGGTCCATCATGCACTGATCGCGGGTGAAATTAGTACCCAGGCCAGCAACATCGATTACGAGGATCTCGTACGAGAGACCATCCGGGAGATTGGCTATGACAGCGATGCACGCGGATTTAACTGGAATACCATCAACTTCACCAACCTGCTCAACGAACAGTCGCCTGATATTGCCCAAGGTGTCAATGAAGGCGAGGGAGAAGACAAAGAACAGGGGGCCGGCGACCAGGGTCTGATGTTTGGTTACGCCTGCGACGAAACCGATGTGCTGATGCCATGGCCCATCACATACGCCCATCGCTTGATGCAACGCCAGGCAAAGATGCGAAAAGACGGAATACTGAACTGGCTAGGGCCGGATGCAAAAGCACAAGTCAGCGTGGTTTACCAAGATGACAAGCCTGTCTCCATCTCCAAAATCGTTGTCTCAACTCAGCACGATGAAGCTGTTGGTCGCAGCACCATCGAGGAAGGTGTCATCGAAGAAATCATCAAACCCGTTATCGGAGAAAGCTTGATGCCTGCGCAAAGGGAGAACATATTGATCAATCCGACAGGTCAATTCATCGAAGGCGGTCCAAAAGCTGATTGTGGACTCACTGGCCGTAAAATCATTGTCGACACCTACGGTGGGATGGCGCGACACGGTGGTGGTGCATTTTCCGGAAAGGATCCGTCAAAAGTCGATCGTTCCGCCACCTATGCTGCACGTCACGTGGCTAAAAACCTGGTCAAAGCCGGGCTCGCCAAACGCTGTGAAATTCAGATCGCTTATGCGATCGGGGTGGCGAAACCAGTCTCGATGATGGTTAACAGTTTCGGTACCGCTAAATCCGGACTTGATGATGGCAGACTCGCCCAAATTGTCGACAAAGTGTTCGATTTGCAGCCAAAGCACATCATTGACAGTCTCAAACTACTGCAGCCCATTTACAAGGCGACTGCCGCCTACGGGCACTTCGGACGCACCGAGGACAGTTTCTCGTGGGAACGCACCGACAAAGTTGACGCCCTGCTTGATGCGGCAACTTAAAACCCATCTCACATTTAAGTTCTTTTACTACATGGGTCAGACAAAATGCCGACAGCACTGAAAACCGTAAGCTGCAACTACAAAGTTGCCGATATGGACCTGGCCACTTGGGGCCGCAAGGAGATTGCCATTGCCGAAACCGAAATGCCAGGACTGATGGCTCTGCGTCGTAAGTATTCCGCCGAAAAGCCGCTCGCAGGTGCTCGCATTGCAGGCTGTCTGCACATGACGATTCAAACGGCCGTGCTGATTGAAACTTTACAGGAACTTGGTGCTGAGGTACGCTGGTCATCATGCAATATTTTTTCAACACAAGATCATGCAGCTGCGGCTGTTGCCGCGGCTGGCACGCCGGTATTTGCATGGAAAGGCGAAACAGAGCAAGAATATTGGTGGTGCATTGACCAAACGATTTTCGGTCCCGATAACTGGCGACCAAACATGCTGCTGGATGATGGTGGAGACCTTACAGTGGTGTTACACGAAAAGTACCCGGATCTTATGAATGAAGTGAAAGGACTGACTGAGGAGACAACAACGGGCGTTCATCGACTTTACGAGATGATGGCACAAGGACTATTGCTATGCCCGGCATTCAATGTCAATGATTCGGTAACCAAAAGTAAATTCGACAACCTGTACGGCTGCCGGGAATCCTTGCTCGATGGCATCAAACGCGCGACCGATGTGATGATCGCCGGCAAGGTCGCAGTGGTGTGTGGCTATGGTGATGTCGGTAAGGGCTGTGCCCAGTCACTGCGCGGCCAGGGAGCGAATGTGCTGGTTACGGAGATCGATCCGATTTGCGCTTTGCAGGCATCAATGGAAGGCTATCGAGTCACAACCATGGAAGAAGCAGCGCCTGTCGCAGATATCTTTGTCACAGCAACCGGCAACTGGCACGTCATCACGATGGACCATATGCGATCGATGAAAGATCAGGCCATCGTTTGTAACATTGGACACTTTGACGGTGAAATTGATGTCGAATCATTGCGCAAACTGGAGTGGGAGAATATCAAGCCACAGGTCGATCATGTCATCTTTCCAGACGGCAAACGGCTGATACTGCTCGCGGAAGGACGCCTCGTGAATCTAGGATGCGCCACGGGGCATCCGAGTTTTGTCATGTCAAACTCATTCACCAACCAGGTGCTCGCGCAAATTGAGTTGTGGAATCATTCAGATAATTATCGCCACGAAGTGTACGTTTTGCCAAAAACTCTAGATGAAGAAGTGGCGCAATTGCACTTGGAGAAAGTCGGCGCAAAATTGACTCGCTTGACCGAAGAACAGGCTAAATACATTGGCGTACCCGTCGCAGGGCCATTTAAACCGGATTACTATCGGTACTGATTCATAAACTCGGATTCCACCGTGCCGAGGCACGAGTGGAAGCGATTGAATCGTTTGTTCAGGCAGAAATGTCCGGTAATGCCTGGCTTTCCAGCAATGCGATGGAGTCCTTGAGTTGCAATTTCCGTTTCTTTAAGCGGCGAATTTGCAGTTCATCCGTGCTGCGATCGTCCGCCAGCCGTTGCAGAACATCGTCAAGGTCCCGATGTTCGGTTTTTAGTTTTTCTATTTTTTGTTGAATATCCTCTGATTGATTCTCGTACATATATTTGAGTCCCAGGGAAAGTATCCCAATTGGATTGTAGGTTTAGGTGCGTTTACACAAAAAAAGTTGCATTAACTCCAGTGCCTCTTGAAAATGCCCTTGGAGAATGCAACACGGTATTGTGCACCCAAATCGATCATGTTGGGTGAAATATTACCATTTTTTGAATACGATTTCCACACAAAATCGACTTGGAAAGTGATACTTGGCAAAAACAAAAAAATTCTGAGCGGCAAAATCATATTTGTGCTCGAAATTGGGTGAAATCATCAATAACCCAATGTATTCTGATGGGCCCAATTGGGGTCCTCAACACCGAGTTCTCCGATCTGTGCGGCAAATGAATCAGCGACGATGTCCGGCACATTGTCTCCGGTCAATGATTCTAGAAATTCCTGCAGATCTAACTTCTCCTTCTCCGTCAGCCCAAGAGGTCGAATAAACGGCGACAACAGTTCATTGGGCACACCGCCTTGATCGTAGAACTCAATCACATCACGCAGCTTTGCGAGTTGGCCGTTGTGCATATAAGGCGCTGTCAGGGCAACATTGCGTAGGCTCGGCGTGCGAAACTTCCACCGGTCGGCCGGGTTTTCCGTAATTCGATACAAGCCAAGGTCGTTAAAACTGTCAATTCTTGACACCGATTGAATAACTTGATTGGGCACGTCAACAAATACCCCGGGGGCAAGCTGGACACGTGTTTTTTTCCTGATTTGAGAAGGCGTCTTCCCGGAAGAAACTGCGTACCCAATGCCGGTGTTATGAAACTGATGGTCAAGGAAAAGGGCATGTCCCTGATTGATTCGGTGGCAAATCGCACATTGTCCCTTACCAACGAAAACCTTAAAACCGCGTTTGGCTGACTCGCTGATTGCGTGATCATTTTTCCCAAAATACCATTGATCAAATGGCGAGTCTGCAGACAGCAAGGTTCGCTGGTAGCTGGCCAGTGCATATCCAATCGTGGCGATGTCTGCTGAGCGGCCGTCAAACGCAGCTTCAAACAGGCCATCATAATCGCGGATGCGTTTGATCTTGTTGATCACATATCCAATTGAAGGTGCGGCCATTTCGTTGCGTGCGGTGATGGGCTGCCAGACCTGGTTTTCAAGACTGGTTTCTCGCCCATCCAGGAAAATATGCTGCAAAAAAGCCACGTTGTAGAGCGTGGGGGCATTGCGGATCACCAATCGACCTTCAACACCGACTGCTGTACTGATTTCGTTATTCGTAAAGCCCTGTTCCGGTATATGACAGCTTGCGCACGACACCGTGTTATTGATCGACAGACGTCGATCAAAGAACAACTGGCGGCCAAGATCAATCTTGGCGCGGGTTATGGGGTTGTCGGCAGGGGTGGATACCGGCGGTAATCCCATTGGCGGGTTTTCAACAAATTGAATTAAATCTTGCTTGGTGCCTCTACGGCTAAGCAAACTTCGCGACTGTGTCTGGTAGTCTGCGCTCTCATAGCCTTCCTTGACATCTCCAGGACCGTATGCCTGGCTGACATCAAAACTCTCGCCCGCTCCGAGAGCACCACTGGTTTGCCCGAATGCAGGCGTTCCAAAAACCAGGACGGCCAGCCAGCCGAACATGGCAACAGCATTGAAGACTCGTGACAGGTGCCACATAGACAACTGCTACTTTGCAGGCAACTCCAAAATTAAAGTCTCAAGATCATTCATCAAAATATCCGGATGTAAAAAAGCAACGCTGTAAATATTTCGAATCTGTTTGTTGAGGTCAATGAGGTAGACACGCAGCAAATGAATGTACTCGACAACCCCCTCACCATGGGCACCTTCATGTTCGAAGCGTACTGGAAATTGTCCATAACCATCAAGAAGCGGCTGCAAGGATTGCTGATCCTTCGTCGTTAAGAAGTTCCAATTGACGGGTCCAGAACTATAGATATCCTTAAGCGTAGCGAGCCTTTCGGGAACATCAAACTCTGGATCAAAGGAAATGGTCAGCAACGAGACTTTATCGGCCAGATCTGAACGCTTGTTCAGGCGAGCCTGTACTTTATGCAACACTGCGTTGGCCAGTGGACAGCCATTGCCGTCGGTACAACGTGTGAAAATGAAACTCAACAGTACGAATCGATCCGACATTAAATCAAAAAGGCGAGACGGAGAGTTGTCGCTGGTCAACACCTCTCCGTCAACAGCCAGCTTGATTGTGGGCAACTCGTATGTTCCGGGCGCTGGTGGTTCGTATGAGAGTTCACCCCAACCCGGTGCCCTGAACTGGCTTTTTGCCGACGCGTTGGCCGAAACTACAGCGCAAAAGCACACTGCAGCCACCACAGCCACGAACGTAGGACAAAGCCGGGCAAAAAATGAACTTACTACGTTTTTCACCTTTGGCTGCGCCAGTTCAGAATCCACTTTGGAAGTCAGAGCAAATTAACCGTCCGACTGAACGAGAAGTGCGGGTTCATCGGTGCCTTGTTTTTCCACTGATTGAACGCCTTCGATATATGGATTGAGCTTGCCGTACATGGCATAAGCGCCAAAACGCATCTGATGCGCACGCCCAAGACCATGTTCGTAAAAATCAATGGACCATTGATGTTCGAGTTTCTCGCCATCCCAATGGTAAAGTTTGACGTACTGCTCATCAGCATCGCCCGTCTTGTCCCAGTTTCCTAGCAGAGAACTTGAAAAGTACACGCGCTCGCCATCCCAACTTTGTGAGACCATGTTGATCTGACTACCAATCACTTCCTCGTAAACCTGTTTGGGTGCATGCGGGTCAGAAATGTCAAAATAACGCGCTTTTCCTTCCAGGAACGTATCTACCCAAAGACCTTTGTCGTCTGCGGTAATGGAAATATCAACCGGCAGTGGAACGTCAGCGGGATTGCCAATGTCTGCAACAGCTTTGGCCTGCCACTCGCCAGAATCGTCTTCATAGATCAGCCAAATTTGCGAAGTCAGAGCGGTACTGGTGAAACAGTATTTATTCGCCGGGTCCCAGGCACAGCGAATTTCCAGCGGCACGCCTGGCACGTCGAGTACTTTGAGCGGTGTGCGCGCATGCATGTCCCAGACGACCATGGTATTGCCAAAACGCTGCATGGCTTCTGGAGAACTGAGCATGGCACCAAAATCCATCATGTAATTTGACCAACCCGTGAATGAGGAGGTCAGCATAATGTTGCTGTCTGCTTTCACGCGAACGTCATAACCATATCCATCAGCGAACTGACCGGACTTCGTTGCACCGCGCAGGTCCTCGTCAGTCGGAATCCAGTGTGTCGAAATGTACTCGCCTTCATTGTTGTATTCGGCCATTCCTGTTCGTCCGCCGCCATCAATATTGTTGGACAGCGCGGTAACCATCATTCGACCCGGTAAGGCATAAAATGTGTGAGGTCCAACGAGACCACCCGTTGCATCTGCAAAATCAGTGATCACTTTGGATATTGTGGGGGCGGCAGGATCGCTGTGGATATCGAAAATAAAGATTTTGTTCGTATCCAGTCCACCAGCCCAAAGAAACCTTCGGTCATCACTCAGACCCGAGTGATGCGCTTCGTTGCGACCGCCTACTGAAAGAACATGGACAACTTTACCATAGTTGTCGGCCGCTGGATTGGCGCCAATCGTTACGAGTTTATCTTGCTCGTCTCCGATACCTTCTACACCGAGTGTCCAAACATAGACATAATCTTCTTGCCCTGTAATTTTCGCAATATAAGGCGACATGCAAGTTTCATCGGCTTGAACAGGTGCCATAGCAAACATCGGCAATGCAAAAGCCAATGCAAAAGCAACAATTTTTTTCATTAATTTCTCCCTTATTCTAAAAATTTAATGCCAAGAGTACCATTTGTTGCGTACAACAAATTGAAGTTTAACGTGAACTCTACGTCATTTTTTTATCATACAGCAATTGAATCCCAAATTGTCTGTCTCATCAGTGACATTTTTCGTCAGCGATTGTTACGATTTGCGCAAAATCAATGTGTCACTGCTTTTGGGCAGTCAAAGTCTAGACTGTGTTTTTTCGTGCGCTCACGAGTGAATCGAATCTCGATAGATCGTTCATTCTGTTGCGAACACTCGTCCTCGCCGTGTTATATTATTTGAATCTGCTGATTCAACGCGTTATCGCTGAAATTTGGGAGACAGCCATGAAAAAATTTGTACTCCTCCTGACCATTTTGCTCAGTGCCACTTTGGTCGGATGCCAAACCATCAATAAAGACTCCTTCAAAAGCACGGTTGCCAAGATTAAATTCTGGGACAAAGATTCCGATCAATACACGATCACCGTTACTAACATTTCATCCGGTTCTTATCTCACGCCCATTCTTGCAGTTGGGCACAATAACCTTCAAACCAGAATGTTTGCATACGACAAGGCGGCATCACCCGAACTGCAAGCACTCGCCGAGGGCGGTGACTTCGAACCACTCGCCGCACAGTTTGAAAGCGCAGGTGCGCAAGTGATCAAGAATCCTGCAGGAGACTTGTTGGGACCAGGCGAATTGACGACATTTAAACTTTCAAAGGAAAACACCCGAATTTCCATCATTGCGATGATTTTACCGACCAACGACGGATTTGTCGCCCTGGACAATGCCAACTTGCACGCCGGCGCGCAATTTCTGTACGCCATTGATGCAGGCACCGAAGCCAATGATGAAAGAATCACAGGTGGAGGCGCACCGAATACGCCTGGCATTCCTGCCGACCCCAGTGGTACCGCAAATATGGAAGCCCCGGGAATCTCCGGAGTTTCAGCGGAAGGCAGCGTTGACCGACACCCGGGAATCAGTGCAGGTGAAGGATCCGCTCTTGACGCGGATGTTCATGGCTGGAATGGAGCAATAGCCTCCGTTGAAGTTTCCATGTGATTCAATCTGTTTTGATTCACAAAAAAATCGGCGCCACTGCTTTCGGTGGTGCCTTATTCTTTTTACTACATAGGAGAAGATTGGAATGAATAGTATGAGTGCAGAATTACTGGCAATGGATCAGAACCACCTGATTCACCCTTTGCACGTACGTGGCGCTCACGATAATGCCCGCATCTGGGCCGAAGGCTACGGTTCAACACTCGTTGATACCGATGGCAACGAGTTTATCGATGGTCTGGCCGGGCTGTGGAACAATACTGCAGGACACAGTGCGCAGGATTTGATCGATGCGGCTGCCGCACAATATGCGAAACTGCCGTATGCATCCGGCTATATCGGCAGTTCCAACAAAAAAGCCATCGAATTGGCGAGTCATCTGGCACGAATTTCGTATCCACAAATCAATCGTTTCTACCTGACATCAGGCGGCGGAGAGGCCACCGATTCGTCGATCAAGATGTCCCGGTATTACTGGAAACTGAAAGGCAAACCGGAAAAAACAAAAGTTATTTCGCGAATGCTTGGTTATCACGGCGTCACCTTTGCCGCCATGTGCGCGACGGGGATGCCTGTTTACTGGCCGATGTTTGAGCCGAGAATTCCTGGATTTTCACATATTCCATCACCTTATCCTTACCGTTACGAGTCAAACGACTCCAGTGTGAGTCAAGGTGTCGCAGCGGCAAACGAATTGGAAAAAAAGATTCTTGAAGAAGGCCCAGATACCGTTGCCATGTTCATCGCTGAACCTGTACAAGGGTCTGGTGGTGTGATCCCGCCTCAAGACGATTATTTCCCGCGTATCCGCGAAATCTGCGATCAGTACGAAGTCTTGCTGGTCGCCGATGAAGTCATTACCGGATTCGGCAGAACGGGCAAAATGTTTGCACTGGAGCACTGGGATGTTCAACCGGACATTGTGCAGTTCGCAAAGGCGATCACTTCCGGGTACTTTCCGTTTGGCGGTATTGGTGTCAGTGACGAAATAGCCGACGCTATGGAAACCAGTACACAGCCCTTTATGCATGCCTATACCTACAGCGCCCATCCGATTGGCAGCGCGATTGCCTGTGCAATGATCGAACTGATTGAGCGAGAGGATTTTGCGGGTCAAGCGACTGAAAAAGGTGAGCGATTACGGGATAACCTGGTCAGTGCCTTGGGTGACCATCCACACGTCGGTGAGATTCGAGGTTTGGGTCTGCTATATGGCGTCGAATATGTAAAAGACAAAGCGAGCAAACAGGCATTTGACCCGGCTGAAAAAATTGGCGACAGGATTTTAAATGCAGCGATTGACCGCGGTCTTTTTAGCCGGGTGCGAGGTGATGTTTTTTGCATCGCACCACCGATTGTCATTGAAAATTCTGAAATCGATCGTTTGGCCGCTATTTTGCGTGCAGCGACAATTGACGTGCTGGGTACCTAACTGGAAACTTTGGTACCGCAGGGCTAGGTGACGACAAGGATTCGCTGCGTTCATTCGAACCCATTGCAAGCCATACGAGTGAATTGATTCGCCGTTTGTGTTATGGACCTCAAATCCAGTATCAGAACGATAGTTGACTATCCAAAACCTGGGGTCCGATTTCGCGATATCACTTCCTTGCTACGTTACCCGGAAGCGTTTCGCTACAGCATCGATTTACTGTACCAGCACTATCAATATACCGAGCTTCATGGTTTGGTCGCCATTGACTCACGTGGGTTTTTGTTTGCCTCCGCACTTGCGTACCAGCTTCATGTCCCATTATTTTTGGTGCGAAAGCAGGGCAAACTTCCAGGGCAAACCATCGGCGCAAATTACGAGTTGGAGTATGGCACCAGTCGGCTCGAAATACACACCGATGCCTTTGAACCCGGGTCTCAGGTCGTCATTATTGACGACCTGATCGCGACCGGCGGATCGATCCTGGCCACTGCCAAGGTCATCCATCAACTCGGAGGGTCCGTTGTCGGTTGCGCTGTCGTTGTCGAGCTGACAGATTTGGACGGTCGTCAACAGATCTCGCCCATACCGCTTCACAGTTTGGTTTCTTTTCGAGAAGATGAGATCTAGTCAATCGCCGAAAGAAATATCAATTCGAAATTACCGGCGTCTGGCTATTTCTGGTAAGTCACCGGCTAAACCACAGGCCAGACGCATGATCTCATGTTTTGCAATATTCAATCGGTTGGTCAGCGTCAAGCCCATCCCCAGCATTCCCTGAACCAGCGGCGACGGATGTCGAAACCCCCAGTCAAATCCATCCATGACCAATGCAGTGGGGACGTTGGTTGATTTTCGCCATCGCTCATACTTTCGCAAATTCGCGTATAACATTGAATCGCATGTCGGATCAGCCAGATCTGTTGTCAGCACCTCTTTAAGCACCGCTGCATCCATCAGGCCAAGATTGACGCCCATTCCCGCGAGGGGATGGATGATGTGGGCCGCATCACCTGCCAGCACCGTACGTCCGGACAGATACGATGCAGCTTCAAGTTTACGCAAATGAAATGAAACCATGCGGCTCAGCAAACGTGTGTTACCCAATTGATAATCGATTGATTCGGCCAAGCATTGCTCGAATTCTTTTTCTGACAGACTCAGCAATCGCTCACCGTAAGATTTTTCCACACTCCAGACAATCGAGAAACTGCCATCTGCCAGCGGCAAAAAAGCCAAAGGTCCAGTTGGCAAGAATGCCTGCAAGGCAGTTTGATCTCGCGGTTCAGAACTTTCAATTTGCGCCACCAGCGCAATCTGGTCATATTTTGATTCCGTACACTTGATTCCAGCTGTTTGGCGCACCGTTGAGTTTCCGCCATCTGCGCCGATCACTAGACGACAGCTGATCTGCTCATCATTAGTAAGAAACAAATGCGATGCGGTTTCGCCCTGTCGTATGGATTTAAGCTGCACGTTGGGCATTAAGGTAATACCGCCTGGACTTTCGATCGTTTTGAGAAGCGATGATGTCAATACGCTTGACTCGACCACATGGCCCAGATGTGTTTCGCCAATCTCGTCGGCCTGAAACTGGATTCGTCCACCTGCTGAATCCCAAACCTTGATACAGTTAAAGGAACTGACTCGCATTTCTTTCATCTTGGACCAAGCGCCGATGGCATTGAGAAAGGTTTCAGAGGCAAGATTCAGTGTGTTGACTCGCAAGTCATAATGTGTCGGGTCAAATGTTGGCACTTCCTTGGATTCTAAAATTAAAATCCGGTAATTGGAAGACTTCATCGCTGCGGCAATGGCCAGACCAACGCCTCCTGCCCCTACGATCACGATGTCGAAGTCAATCTGCATCACACGACTCATTTCGTATCTGGATCATCGGTTGCGAGTTGCGGTTGTTTACCATAAAGACCCATCGTACGCTGCAAGATTCTGCGTTTCACAGGTGGCAGTGTCCGTAGCAGATCGAGCCCCCAACTGCGGGCATGTGTCAAGCCTGGTCTATCATTGGCAAATATTCGGATCATCGAATCGGTGAATCCCGTGACGGAATTGCTTTCTCGAATTCTCCAGCGCTCATATTTGACCAGAACATCATAGTTGCCAATATCCCAACCTCGCTTTCGGTGATCTTTGAGCAGCTGTGCCAGCGCCGCGACATCTCGCAATGCCAAATTAAAGCCTTGCCCCGCAACCGGGTGTACCGTATGTGAGGCATTACCGACGACAACAATCCGGGGACGAACGAACTTCTTCAGGTGACCGAGCGTCAAAGGATAGGTCTTTCGTTCTCCAACAAGCATTTGAAATGGTCCTGCAAAATGTCCCATTCGTTGCTGTAGGTGTTGTATGAATTCTTGTCTCGATTGCTGCATGGTTTTTTTCAGTTCGTCCGGTTCTTGGGTCCAAACAACCGAATAGCCGGTCTCGCCAAAGGGAAGCAGTGCCAAGGGGCCCGAACGCGTGAAGTGTTCAAATGCACCCCCTCGATTTGCCCGTTCGGTTTCCACCCGGCAAACCAGTGCACTTTGTCGATAGCGGATACGGGTGGGGTGAAAATCAAATCGTTCGCTCAGCGAAGAATTAGAACCATCCGCGACAATCAATAATTTCGCGTAAAGCTGCGCTGCCAATTGCCCATCTGATCGTGCAACATCGGCCCTGACGCCATCGCGATTAATCTTAATGTTTTGCAGCACCATGGGACTGAAAACAAAAATGTTCTCGGACGCGTCGAGTCTATTGAATAATTGATTGCCCATTGCACGCGCTGCAACATTCCAGCCTAACGCTTCTTGTCCGACATCTTGGCATTGAAGTCTTACACATCCACCAGCTGCCTCGTCACTGACTTCGATATATCGAATCGGTGTCGCTTGTGCGTTGCTTAGATTTGTCCAAACACCGAGGTTGCGAAAGATCTGCCCGGAACTATAAGTCAGTGCCAACGCACGGTTGTCGAAACTTGGCTGCTTGGTACTGCCATAGTCGATGGCTTCGATCAACGCAACCCGAAATTGATAAGCGGCCATTGCGCAGGCAAGACTTGCGCCAACCATTCCGCCACCGCTGATTATCAGATCATAGGGTTCGGTTTTCATTAGGCGGGAAATTCCAATTGAGAAAATGGTCTATCCAGACATCAGTTTCTCGATTTCATCAACCTCTTTGGGTACACCTGAAGTGGTCACCTGACAGGCGTTTTCAGTGATCAAAACATCATCTTCGATTCGAATGCCGATGCCGTGCCATTTTTCATCGATCAGATCCGAGGGTGCAAGATATATGCCAGGCTCGATCGTCATGTACATATTGGGCTTGAGTATCCGCCACCCGTCGGCATCCTTGTAGGTACCAA
Source organism: Arenicellales bacterium (assembly GCA_963664525.1). Classification (GTDB taxonomy): domain Bacteria; phylum Pseudomonadota; class Gammaproteobacteria; order Arenicellales; family JAJDZL01; genus JAJDZL01. The sequence goes on along the minus strand of OY761535.1, from coordinate 3,172,840 downwards.
CATCATGTACATCAAGACCCAGCCAATGTCCAATCTTGTGCATATAAAAAGGCATGTAGGCCTGCGTTTCCAAGGCTTGGTCTTTGTCGCAATTCAATAGGCCAAGATCAATCAATCCTTCAGTAATGGCCTCGATTGCTGTATCGACAACGTCGTTGTAGCGTGCGCCAGGCTTGACGGCCGCAATTGAGCGTAACTGTGCTTCAAGGACCACCTCGTATACAGCGCGCTGACAGTCACTGAAACGACCATTGACAGGGAAAGTACGGGTAATATCGCTTGCATAGCCATCTAGCTCAGCACCAGCATCGATGAGGAGCAAATCACCGTCGTTTAACTGAGCGGAATTTTCAATGTAGTGCAAGGTGCAAGCATTTTCACCCGACGCTACAATACTGGGATAGGCGGGCTCACAGCCGTGCCTTTTGAATTGGTATTCAACTTCTGCTTGCACCTCATACTCATGCATCCCAGGCTTGCAAGTCTGCATTGCTCTACTGTGTGCCGTGGCAGAAATATTTGCAGCCTGCAAAATCAGTTCGATTTCATCTGGTTGTTTGGCCAGTCGCATTTCGTGAATCATCTGACTGATGTCAACAATTTCTCCAGGGGCACGCTGACCTGATCGAATATGACGACGGGCGCTGTTCAACCATTTGAGCATCCTTTCATCGAAGTCTGCGTAGCGACCTAGAGGACAAAACACCCGTTCTCGATTCTGCATCAGCTCTGGTACCATCTCATCGAGTTTCGAAATCGGAAAGGCATCGTCAGCGAAGTACTCGTCGATCGCACCTGTAATGCCAGCGCGGCGGCCATCCCATATTTCCATTTTAGGGTCTCGTTCTCTGCAAAAAAGCAGATAGTCGCCAAAATCACTGCCTGGCACCAAAACCGCAACAGCTTCCGGCTCTGGAAAGTGTGTCAGATAGTAAAAGTCGCTGTCTGGACGGAAAGGATACAAAACATCCGAATTTCGGCGCTGGTGTGGGGCGGTTGGAATGATGGCAATACCATCGGCAATGTTGTCCAATACCTGGGCGCGACGTTCACGGTGCATCATCATTGTGATTCTCTTTTCGATTAATCAGCTCGGCTGCAGTGGGTTCATGTGTTCATAAATCAATTGAACGCCAACCCTGAGATGCTCTTCCAGCATCATGAATGATTCGTCGAGAATGTCTTGCGGCTCGTCGTCTTCGACCTCTAATTCAACGATGTCAGAAACATCGTTAACAAATTCAGCACAGTCGTCGGGCAAAGCCTCCAGTACAGTCTCTGCATAGTCAATTAGAGCCACCAGGTAGCCGCGACACCAAGATCCCATCATGTCAACGCGGTGGTTCAGCGACGTTTCATCGTCAGGCAGCAGAATTTGAAAACCAAAGCCATCCTGATTCAATTCTGATTTTATCGATTGAAAGGTGCCCAGTACAGTATCTGAAAACTGCTGATAATCATCCTGCGCCATGAATCGATTGCGGATTAAAGCAGGCAACCAGTCATCAATATCGTCGTCTTCGATTCCTGCACAAACAAGACCCGATAGCATTCCGTGGAAATAAGCTGCGTCAATTTCCAACTCATATTGATCGAGTATTTGTTCAATTTGTACGAAATGAAGTTCCATATCAACCCGTGACGTTTATCGTTGGTCGAAGCCCATATTCGGGGATGGTGAAATTAAGCGACGTTCAATCGATCAATAATACCGAAGTTGTTCATCATACTTTGTAAAGCCTCTTACAGCCAAAGTTTTGCGGCTCATATTTGCCATTGAGCCCAAATGAAGGGGTTCATCTATTTTGGATTCGATATTGAATTTCAAGTGCATTCACTTGGAAAATTTGCTGGTAACTTCCCTCACTTCGTCAACGACTTTCAAGGTAGCCCGCGCTACAAAAACTTCGAACCGATAAGGCTGATCGTTTTTCTACAATCGCACAACGATGATTCAAGTGATTAATCCAACTCATACTCGTTTGAGAGAAATGTCTTAACATGCGGCTTGACTATGGCGCAGCTCAGCACGTTTTTGCGCTTTGGCTGAAACGAATCCAGCGATCAGTCCAATGACAGCCCCATCGACGACAAACCAGTATTTTGAGGTCAAGTGACCGAGACTCCATTGTACGATCACAGAAAACTCCTGAACGCTGCCAGATGCCAACAACACGATCATTAAATTGAGCCAAGCCCCCATCAATACAGTCCGTTGCCACCAAGTCCAAGGTATCCACTTCAAATCTATCGCGTCGGCTAAATTGGAAGCTGCCGCGACGCCAGCAATCGTCGGATACCAAAAAAGCAACGCCACGCGTTTTATAAGGTCCAACTCCGGGGCAAAAAAAATCAGTTGGCAAAAGACCAGGAATCCAATTAAAAATCCGACGAATTTCGCACAGGTGATACCCGCGATCATCGGCGGTAGCTTATGGTAAACATTTATGACCATAATGCACTGATATCACAAGTTTTCCAGTCAACTGAGGGACTGTACTGCGCGCAGTGTACAAGCAGTTTCCAGCTAAGTGAAATATATTCTATTTGACAAATTCTTGGTAAATGCTTATTCTGATATTCTGACTTGACATCATTTTCTAACTTCGATGGCAAATAAAACTCAAGATTCACTCGATTTACTTGAGAAAAGGATTTCCGAATTGGTTGAATACTGTCAAACTTTAAAGGACGAAAACGCAAAACTCAAGCAAGCGATTGCCGATGCTGAAGTGCAGCACACGCAGTTGCTGTCGGTGTATGCGGGAGCCTCTGAACAGGTGCGCCAAGCGATTGCCGATCTCGAAGCAATCGGCAAACTGAACTGAATGGTAAGTAAATAATCGTGAGCGACGTTTCTGCTTCAACAATGACTGTCCAAATCGGCGGTCGAGACTTCCATATTGGTTGTGATCCTGAAGAACAGGATAACTTGCGGGCGGCAGCCGAAATGCTCAATTCAGAAATTGCCAGCCTGCAAGATGACACAGGTTCATCTCGTATATCTCTTGAAAGCTGTGCAGTTTTGGCGGCGCTTAATTTCGCTGCAGAATTGCAACGCGGGAACTCCAGTGTTTCCGGTGAAGACTTCAGTCCCAAAATCACCCATTTGGTTGACAAAATCGATTCTGTTCTTGCAGAATAAATTTATAATTTTCACCGTTTGAACGCCGCCTGTAGTGTTTGAACCGGTCTAATTTCCTTCGAACCTAAAGACTTTACCAGGGAACAAACTGAGCCAGCTGTTGTGAGCTTGCCGTGTTGCAAAGCACCTGAAGCTGTCTCACCAGTTGCCCACTTGAACATGGCGGTTCAAGGCTATGGGGGCTGGTACGGCACGTGCGGGCGGCATCTGAATATCTGGCGCATGTGCGATGTCATCATACCAAACCACACTTCGCAAGAACATGCGAGCAGCGCGCCGAGCCTTGACATCCAATCAACAGCGCGAGGCAGCGCGCGGTCTTTTGAGCCAAGTACAGAAACACCCGCTTTACCTCAAATGCCGCACCATTGCACTTTACCTGCCAAACGACGGCGAGATCGATCCAACGCAGGTCCTTGTTCAGGCGCTTCGACGTCACAAATGCTGTTATCTGCCGGTGTTGTACCGAGGAGGAGAAAATCGCCTGCTATTCGGACGAACGCCGTCTTTGGATGATATGACCTTGAATCGATTTGGAATCCTGGAGCCTAAATTCGCGAAACACGGCTGGGTTTTCGCCAATCAACTTGACCTTATTCTCGCACCGTTGGTGGCATTTGATAGTCAGGGCAATCGTATTGGCATGGGGGGCGGCTATTATGACCGTTCACTCGGACAATTGCGTCACGGCCGTAACTGGCAACGACCATACGTTATTGGACTCGCACATGAATTTCAACATGTTGAGGCGATAGGCCGCAATGCCTGGGACATTCCTTTGCGCGGCGCAATCACAGAAAAAAATATTTACAACTTCACCCATTAAGTATGAGCAATGATGTATTGGCTAATGAAAAGTGAACCGGATGTCTACTCGATCGATGATTTGGCCGCAGAGCCCGATCAGACAGATTACTGGGATGGCATTCGAAATTACCAGGTGCGAAATTTTTTTCGTGACGATTTCAAAGTTGGTGATCAGGCATTTTTCTATCACTCCCGGTGCAAAGTGCCCGGGATTGTAGGAACGATGTCCATCGTACGCGGCGCATATATCGACCCGACCGCGTTTGATCCGACTGAGCACTACTATGACCCGAAAAGTGATCCAGACAATCCGCGCTGGCTCATGGTCGATGTGAAACTCAAAAGCAAGTTTCCGAAAATCGTATCGCTGGCCCAGTTACGAGCAGAACCTGCACTATCTGGCATGCGAGTTCTACAACGCGGTAACAGACTTTCTGTTACGCCAGTTAACCCAGAGGAATGGGAATATATTCACGCGATGGCATATGAGTAGCCATCAAAACACTGGGCAGTTTAGGTCGAAATAACGGGCACTTCACCATGAGGAAAAAGTCGCTGGCATCGAAATCGCCATCCTTTGCCTTCGGTAACGACACAGGCTATTAGTTCGGAAGTCGGTTCAATCTGATTGATTTCCCATTCCACACCGGCGGTATCGCAAACTGCGACGCTAGGCGATCGGTCGTCATCGGTCAGATTAATTTCGTTTAATCGATACTTTATCCCAACGCCGATGGCCTTGCCGTAAGCTTCCTTACGTGTCCACATTGACAGGAAAAATTCTCTTCTTTGTCTTTGAGAACAAGTAAGGTACTGCTTGTATTCTTCAGTCGTAAACTTTCGTTTGGCGATAATGGCATGATTCACCTGGCGCGATTTGTACTCAATATCGACACCAATTTCTGCATCGCGGCAAATGGCAATGAGTGCTTCATCTGCGGTATCTGTCGAGTTGAATTTAAGCTCGGGTCCGTCCCCTGACGGCAGATAGGGTTTACCCAGTGAGCCCAAGCGAAAACGAATGCTCTGTAGGTCCTGTTCCGTATACATGGCGAGCAACGTTTTAAGAATAGCTCTAGCGCAAATAAAACGGGTTCGCGAAATCTCCAGCGCATATCGATTGGCTCTCGCCATTTCGCGCTCGTCCAGCAAGTGTTCGTACTCGCTCAGCATCAGTTTGGAACACAACAAAGAGGCAGACCAAAGGTGCACCTCTCCGGGAGGCAGGGGTGGCGCGCTACTGGACAGCGGCCAAAGTGCAGCGCAAACCATCGTTTAGGTGAGAATCAGTAAAATCCGTTCCCCGAAACGTCGTTGTGTTTGACTTGCGCCAGCGCTTGTTCTTCAACGCTGGTATCTTCGCCGTTTTTCTTTTTTTCAACAATTTTCCATTCCAGTCCCTGTTTATCAAACAACTGGGTTTCGACGGATTGTCTCAGTGCTGCGACAGTACCCTCACCTGGAATAACGTATAGTCCAATAAATTCCACACCGTTCGCATCACTCATATTACACCTCTTGTTCTGGGTTTTCAGTCAGAAACATCCTGTACACAGGGTTATCAGTTTCTTCCATATAACTGTACCCGACCAATTTCAAAAATGCCTTAAATTGTGGCATTTCATCCGCTGGAACTTGAATGCCGCACAGCACGCGGCCAAAATCAGTACCATGGTTTCGATAGTGGAACATGCTGATGTTCCAGGAACTGCCCATCTTCTCAAGAAACCCCAAAAGTGCTCCGCGACGTTCAGGAAATTCGAAACGGTAGACTTTTTCATTAGTCGCCTTTGGGGCGGGTCCTCCAACCATGTGCCGAACATGAATTTTAGCCATTTCATTGTCTGTCAAATCCAGTACGGGATAATCACGTTTTTCAAGATCTTCAATCAAACAGTTTACTTCATCGCGACTGCTGATCTGTATCCCCGCGTAGACATGGGCATTTTTCGTATTCGAAAAACGATAATTGAATTCGGTAATGTTTCGCTCGCCGACGGTTGAGCAAAACTCCCTGAAGCTTCCAGGTCGTTCGGGAATAGTGACTGCGAGAATCGCCTCGCGCCGTTCACCGATTTCAGCTCGTTCTGAAACATGGCGCAAACGGTCGAAATTCATGTTGGCGCCAGAGTTAACCGCCACCAATCCCTTGCCATTTTGGTTGAACTTGGCGCTGTAGTGCTTCACTCCGGCGACTGCCAGAGCGCCAGACGGTTCAACGATCGAACGGGTGTCTTCGAAAATATCCTTGATTGCTGCACAAATCTCGTCGGTATCAACCCGAACAATCTCGTCAACATATTTTCGAACGAGACGAAATGTTTCTTCACCAACCTGTTTAACGGCCACACCATCTGCAAAAATTCCGACATCTTTGAGCATGATTCTTTTTCCAGCCTCGACGGACCTTGCCATGGCATCAGAGTCTTTCGGTTCTACACCAATCACTTTGACATTGCTATCGATGCTCTTGACGTAGGCAGCAATTCCCGCGATCAGACCACCACCGCCAACGGGCACAAAAATCGCTTCAATTTTTCCATGTGCTGAGCGCATGATTTCAAGGCCCACTGTCCCGTTTCCAGCGATGATATCGGGGTCATCATAAGGTGGTATTAGAGAAAGACCATTTTGTTGGCAGAACTCACTTGCAGCAGCGCCGGCTTCAGCATAACTGTCACCGATCAATTTCACTGTCGCTCCAAATCCCTTGACGGACTTAACCTTGATTTCTGGGCTGGTTAATGGCATAAAAATGGTGACCGGGCAATTTAGCGTCTTTCCCGCAAGCGCAACGCCCTGAGCATGATTTCCAGCTGAGGCGGCGACAACACCTTGTTTCAATACGTCCGGTGACAGCCGAGACATTTTGTTGTAAGCGCCGCGGATCTTGAATGAAAAGATTGGCTGTTGGTCTTCGCGCTTGAGCCAAACATCGCGCTTGAGCTTACGCGAAAGATTTGTGGCGTAGTCCAGCGGAGTGTCTTGAGCGATGTCATAGACTCGCGCGAGCAATATGCGTTGAAGATACTCTGATTCCAAAATATCTAGCGAGAAATCAGATTTACGAGATGCATTGAATTCAGTGGGATATGCAATCTGGGTCTTGGCAAATGAATTGTTTGAAATTATACCAGTCCAGCAAATGACTCGCTGACTTCATACCCGGATCAAACCTTCGTAATGGTACGCTGCATTTGCGCCTTGCAGTAAAGCCCAAAGCGTATGCGATTACTGTACTTTTGCCAGTAAGTCGGTGAGTTCGTCGACGTCCAGGTAACCGTAGGTTGGTGAGAATGACGTCAGGTTCCCGAGCCGATCAAGAAACAGCAACGCGGGTGGCCCAAACACTTTGTATCGCTTTCGAATTTCACGGCTGAATTGTTCATTGGGGTCTGTCACATCAATCTTTATGCTGGCGAAAGTTTCGGTGAGTGCTGTCACAATGGTCGGATCTTTCAGCGTCGTGCGTTCCATTCGTTTGCAGTCAAGGCACCAGTCCGCGAAAAAATCGATAGCCACCGGTTTATTCTCCTGCCTGGCATCGCCGAGTATCCGCTCAAACTCATCCATAGACTTGGCATAGGTGAAAACCTCAGTCGAAGAGTTTGTGATTTGTTGGGTTGGTATTGAACCTCCAGTAGCGATCAATGTCGAAACTTGGGTGAACGGTTGGCTGAAATTTCGAAAACCGAACGACGCGCTGACTAGACCAACGACCCCGAAAATCATGATCACGAGCCCGGCGCCTTTAAGCAATTGCTGGTGACCATTGGCGGGTTGACTCACTTTTGTAGTCGCACCGCAATATACAGCCACAACAATCAGGTAAACTGCCCAAAGAAACATCGCTGGAACTTGTGGAATTTGACTTGCGACAAAAATGGAAAGTGCAACCATGGCGCCGCCAGCCAAGCGCCCAACCTTGTTTCCCTCGTCGCCAGCAAAAGAGTTCGTACCAAACCATCTGAAAAACAAGTCCGCGCCAATAAATCCGATTGCGATTGCAGCAAGAATTCCTGCAACCAATTGCAATTCGCTACCGATCAACCGAACTTCGAAAAGACTGTTTATGACAGCGAGCGCTACCGTTGCAGAGACCAGCATGACGATCACGGCGAGCGTTCTATCCCTGACCCAGTTGATGAAAAATCCTTTCCCATCGCCAAATTGAAAGATTCCAAACAAAGGTAATGCAAGACAAAACAGGATAATTGCGACAGTACCGAAGGTGCAAACGTAAGGGAATTGCGGTGCTAAGGCTAGCGACAGACCGAGAGCAAGACCAATGAACGAGTAAATTTCCAATCTGCGTCGTCCTGGTGAAGGAAGCGGATCAGTTACCTCGATCGAAGCCGCTGTCTCACTTGATTTAGCGGATTCAGGCAGTGTTTGCAATGCCTTTGAACGAATCACCCAAAATAACGAAATCAGCGCTCCCGTCAAGAGCCCAACGACCATTACCCACCAATCGAGTGTCGATAACACATGCACTGTATCAGCCTGCTCTTGGGCGAGCGCCGCCCTCGGAGTAATCTGCAAAACTACAATAATTTGAATGAGGCGAAACATCAAGTGGTGCTTTATTGACTTAGAAAAAGTTTTTAGACTCGGAAACAACTTATGGTCCATTTTACAGAACTTGGCTGTGTAGTTTAATTTGACAATTGCTTGTCAAAAAGGTTCAGCCAATGTCAACCCAAGCGAATTCACCGGTCCGATTTGCAGGAATGTAGTTTAGTCAAATCCTGCCCTGCGCCTTTTGTCTCATTTTCACTGAATGTTGATATTATTTGCTGCGTTTTGCAAGATTCAAAATAACTTGCGAATTTGACTCGGTGTGAAAATACATTACAGATGCATTCTACTTTTGCCGGGCCAATTGATTGGCACAAACCTATTGAGGAGGTTCCTTGAAAACTGATGGCACGATTCATTCCAACAATTGACCCTACCACCATCGAAAATTCAAGCGAGAGGAAAGTGGCAAATGTATTGGCAAGCCACCTTTCCGATCAAATCAACATTATTCATAGCTTCAATTGGGTAGAAAAGCACAATAAGCGACCCCTAGTCGAAGGTGAATGCGACTTTATTGTTCTCGATCCGAAAAACGGGTTGCTTTTCATCGAGGTTAAGGGTGGAATCCTGGGATTTGATCCCGAGACGGAACAGTGGTGGCGACTTTCCAACTATAAAAGCAAAATTCCACTCAATAAGGATCCGTTCAAACAGGTACAAACCAATTTGTACGCGATTTTGAAGCACATTCAGGAACGGCTTAACCTTGCCCAACTTGACTTCACTTATGGTTTCGCGGTTGTTTTTCCTGATGGAAGTTTTCAAGGTCAGGTGCCGCCTGGAATTACTCGAACACAAATTATGGATGCTGGTGATCTTGTTAAACTGGAAACCCGACTCGCCAACATTTTCAACCTGTTTCGCCGAAATGCCAACAAACCGCTCAGTAAAGAACAGATCAGAAAAATTGAATTCGCACTGTTTCCAAAGTTTGACGTTGTTCCCGTCATATGGCGAGAGATTGAAGATCAAGAAGAGCGACTTCATCGGCTGACCGAGGAACAAAAACAACTGTTGACAATCCTTACCCACCAGTCAACAGCGTCAATTCAAGGTGGTGCTGGAACTGGAAAAACGCTACTGGCTCTCGCAAAAGCACAGCAGTCTGCCCAGTCCAACATGCGAACACTACTTTTGTGTTACAACCGTCCCTTGAGAGATTGGCTCATCCATACCGCACAGGTAAACTTTGAACAGGAGTTAACGATCAAAACCTATCACGAACTCGTGCACGATCTTTGTCAGTTGACCAAGCTGGAATTTGATCCCAACCAACACGATGACCGGCGAGAGTTTTGGAATGAAATAGCACCTGATCTTTTGATGCAGGCCTGTGACTTGATACCCGAGTCGGAAAAATACGATGCAGTCATTGTCGACGAAGGTCAGGATTTTCTGGAACTTTGGTGGCACAGTCTGGATTCAATTTTCAAAGATCCGGACAACAAACGTTGCTTTTATGTCTTTTTCGATCCCAATCAAATTCTTTATCTTAAAGAAGAATTGCGTTTGCCACGCGAGTTGGGTGATCCATTTATGCTCTACAAGAATTGCAGGAATTCGCCCGAAATCGCAAATTATTGTGACAATTTAATTGACGAGGATTCTGATGTCCTGACCCACTCACTGGATGTTTACCAAGTTCATTCTCGAAAAGCGGGCTTTGAGAAAATTGCGGGTCTGGTGAGCGATTTATCAAAACCCACGACAGGTGGACTCAGTCCGTCCCAGATCGCCGTTTTGGTGCCAGGATTTCCTGTTGATGACTGGCCAGAGAAGTTCAAGCGCAGCAAGGTGACTCGTAATCTTGATGCCTGGCGAAATAATGAAGGAATCTTGATCGAATCTCACGCCCGATTCAAAGGCTTGGAAGCAGACGCAGTGATCATGCTGACATCACCCGTGGTCGGTTCGAACCACAGGGCTCGAAGACTCAACTACGTCGCGTGCTCACGAGCGAAACACATTCTCAAAATAGTTGAAGTGGTTGATGACAAATGAAAACTTTTGGATTTGTTGCGCCGATATCTATTCAAATCAAAAAATTGAGCGAATTCAACGGCCGGATTGCTGCAAAATTGATTCATTGAAAAACCACTTACGAAGTGTTTCAGAGGATGCCACCCAATGAATTTCGAACGAATGAAGAAAAACGCGGCACAAGCGGCACTCGACTTTATCGATATCGGCGATGTTGTCGGTGTCGGAACCGGCTCTACGGCCAATGAATTTATTGATTTGCTACCCAAAATCAAAGGCAAGATTGATGGTGCTGTTGCAAGTTCCAAAGCTACTGAAGATCGCTTGCGCGGACATGGAATTCCAATACTGGACTTGAACCGAACCGGAACTTTACCGATTTATGTTGACGGTGCTGATGAAGCCACCCGCAACAAGCATCTCATCAAGGGTGGCGGCGGTGCTCTAACCCGTGAGAAAATTGTTGCAACTGCAAGTGAAAAATTTATCTGTATCGTCGATGAAACCAAGGTCGTGGATGTACTCGGGGATTTTCCGCTTGCAATTGAAGTCATCCCGCTCGCACAAAGTTTGGTGAGTCGCGCAATCATCAAACTGGGTGGTTTGCCTGAACTGCGTATCGGGTTTACCACAGATAATGGCAACATCATCATTGATGCACGCAACCTTGACCTCAAAGATGCAGTATCAATTGAGTCAATACTCAATAATCAAGCTGGGGTCGTTTGTAATGGAATTTTTGCCCTGCGACCAGCAGATGTTCTGATCGTCGGATATGAAACGCATACAGATAAATATGGGGATTAGTGAGCGGGCAAAAGTGTGAAAGTGCATCGGTCAACGAAAACGAGTCAGCCTCGACGGTTTCAATTTATACAAGCTGCAGCATTTCTCCCGCCCTTGTAATCCATTGAAGTGTATCACTCCTTTCCTATTATCTTGGCGCGTTTACTCACACTAGCCAAAATTAATTCTGTTGTTGATGCTGGCACTCCGGCATTGGAAGCCAAAGCAGCCGTTTGTGCTATTGCATCATCCATCTTCGCGAGCAGGCTAGAAAAGATAAGATCCATATCCTGCTCACGTAACCCTGCTTTTTGACCTGTCTGATAGAAGTGTCGGAGTTGAATTTGATGTAAGCGATAATAGTTTTTGCTCCCCAAGGCCATTGCAAGCTTAATCTTCTGATCCGGAAATTCCGGCCAGGGAGCGGCTGAAACCACATCGTATAGAGGCGTGAGTCGGTAGCCATCTGGTGAGAGAAATATTGAGAAGTTTTTGGCATGGCCGTCAATGGCTGCCAACAACCAGAACACGACCTGTGTCTTCATAAAGGCCATGCGGTCTTCATATGGGACAATCGCACCGTTCAGGAACTTCAGTACGTCGACAATGCCCGGACCACCATCACTTTGGTACTTCCGCACTGGTGGAACCCCTAAGGCCTGACACATATCTTCCTGCGGTTTCCGGTATAGTACCCTTTCCCTCCAGACCCGATCGAATCGCTCAATGGCGATTACGGGTTTATCATTGAATACCAACACATCGGCCTTTGTCGACTCAAGACCCAAGGCACGGCACAGTTCGAGACAGAGCCACTCATTCCAGGGAGTATCAGAAAAATCGACGCCTGCCGGGCCTTTTTTCATCGCAGGCTTGAAGATGTGAGAGGTGGGTGTAGGCCCAAGTGGTAAATGCCATTGATTGTTGATCCGGAGAAAGGCCGTTTTTTCTTGCATGCCTGCAATGGAGATACGAAAATCATCTTCATCGAGATGGACACCGAGTGGCGTGATGGCGAGGGAAGCGATCCGAGCAGCAATTTCATCATCGCTTACCGGTCTATATTCCATATTCGTTGGGTCACCAGGATCAAGTCCCTCAGGGATAAAACGCAGTGCTCCTACACAATCACGTCCGAGAACTGCAAGGAGATCAAATATTCCAGAACTGTCTGCCTGCTCACGGGCAGCAATTTTTTCTCTTACGGTACGATCATCTGGCAACAACCCGTCAATGTAGTTGGCCGCACTTTCCCCTGACCAGACACGATCAGTCAGCGGCATGGACACGGAAATAGGAAATGCCTTATCGGATGACAACCAGTCCGGATCATAACGAAACGATATAGCACCGCTAGGCTCACGGGAATACATGCCAACTTTACTCGAGCCGACATACACATCAAGAATGCGTCTGTGGCGTTTACGTCCCACTTAATACTCCGTTGGATCGAATCCGGCTTTGCGGCGCGGGACGATAGACAAGTCCATATCCAGAGCGGCCAGCACCTTGATCACGGTGTCGTACCTTGCCGTAGTCATACCGTTCTCAAGGTCAGATACCAGTGCCTGGCGTACTGAGGCTTTTCGAGCGACATCAACCTGCCGTAAACCTTTATTCTTGCGTGCACGGCGGATTGATTCACCAAGATCTTTATTACTACGTATGATATTTCTCATCCTTACCGCCTCTCTATATACGATCTAGCGTATAAAAACTAAATATACTATTCTCCGTATAATATCAATATATACGTTTAAGCGAATATTTTGGTAATAATTGCCCCAAGGTAGGCTGAGGTCTAACGCTAACCAAGAATTACTCATCCAACACAAATACTAAAGCAATTGGGATATTAGCAATAATATTCTGTAGTTACCAAGCACTTTTTCGAGAAGCCAGATAGTAAGTAGATGAGGATAACACCGATATCACAGAAGCAAACCGAATCGTACCAACAGCAATAGCGCTAAGTTGACCTGGCCGGTCGGGGCCAATGGAGAACTAACAAATTCTCCAAGGACAAGAACGGGCTCAAATGCGCGTGCGCATGTTCGGCGTGTTGCAGAGGAGTTAATTCGAAGAATAACACACGCAATGAACCGCGCCCGAAAACAACATTGAACTCACTCAATAATTCCGCTACCCACGAAAATTAGGGAAGACCCTACTTCCAAAGCCTAGGCCGATAATCTCGAAGCAAAATTGATCTGAACCCTCCAAGAAATCGGATTGATTTTCCATGATCAACTATTCCGTACGATGCAAAAGATATTGGGCAGCAACTGGATCACTTGTCCGCACTCAACACCACAGCATCTCCAACAATCTGATGTAAACTGACGATCATTCTCATGTCCAATCCGTAGCGAGGTAAAACGGAACTGAACTGACTCTTGCAGATCGCGCAGATTGCTGCCATATGTGTGACGCCCTGATTGGTGATAACCTCCTCCAATGCACTGACACGGGGCAAAGCACCACTGACCCGAATCTCCATCAACTCATCGGTTAAAAGACCGCCGCCTCCGCCGCAGCAATAGGTACGCTCGCGAATCGATTCTGGAGCCATGTCAACGAAGTTTTCGCAAGCCGCCTTCAGCAATGCACGCGGAATGTCGTACACATCCTGCGGATGTTCGCCCATACGTGAACCGCGTGCCACATTGCACGAATCGTGATACGTGATGACCTTGTCTCGGTGCACGGACTTGTCAAGCTGCAGTGATTGTTGGCAAAGTAAGTCATAAGTCAACTCGCAAATATGCAATACTTCGAATCCGGCAGATTGGTTCGAAGTAGCCGATGCCAGCAACTGCGGCCAATAACTGCTTGCAACTCGCCACGCGTGGCCGCACTCACCAACAACAACCTTTCTCACACCAAGCTCTAACGCCACGTCTTTGACTCGTTCAGCCATTGCCTGCATTTTTTCAGTGTCCCCCACGAACAGTGCAAAATTGGCCGCTTCCGACGCTGAGGTAGACAGCGTCCAATGGATACCCTGCTGGTGAAAAATTTTGGCACAGCCAATTAAACCGTCAACATGAGGTTCAGCAAATAAATCTGCCGACGGCACCAGCAGCAATACATCAGCACCAACTTCGTCAAGCGGGAACTTCACATGCACCCCAGTTTCCTCGAAAACGTCTTCCTCCAAACCATTCAACGTATCTTTGATGGCGGGCCCTATCATGCCCAGGTTGTTTCCGGCCCTGTCAACATTGTCAAGCACCGAATGAATGTATTGCTGCTTCATCCCGATGGCGTCGAGAATTGAGCGACCAGCCATGGTAATTTCTGCTGTGTCAATACCGAAGGGACAATACACGGAGCAACGGCGACACTGTGAGCACTGATAGTAATACTTTCCCCAGTCCTCAAGTAATTCTTCAGTCAATTCTCTTGCTCCAACCAATTTCGGAAAATATTTTCCTGCCACCGTGAAGTGCCGGCGATAAACTCCTCTAATCAAGTCTTGGCGGGCAACTGGCATATTCAACGGGTCACCGTCACCTAAAAAATAATGGCACTTGTCAGTGCAAGCACCACAGTTCACACAACTGTCCAAGAAAACCTTAAGTGCCCGGTTTGATCGAACTTGTTCACCGAGCTTTTCGATCGCAATTTCCTGCCAGTTATCAGCCAGTTGACCCGATTCGCTGGTATCTGAGCGAAAATGCGGTTTAACCACTGATTTTTTAAGATTTTCCATGTTTCGCAAGCGACCTGTTTTTCGCTGGTTCTTCATCCAGAGATTTACCGTTGAACTGACGTCATCCTATTGTTATTTATTGATTTTATACCCGGATCGGTTTTACCATACGTGTATAAATTTCTAGATGAAAGGCTATGTTCATCTGCATCAATGAAATTCCAGGGTATTAAACCCATGGGAACTTATGGTCGAGAATGCCTACGCCGAGATGCTAATCGAACTGACTTCAGTATTTTTACGCCAGACTGTGACAAGCCATGGTTGTTGCACTCGCGGTCGCCCAGTCGGTCGATAGTAGTGATGCAATTCGCGAAAACCCGCGGCGCGAACGTGGGCACGCCATGTTTCCAAATCATGGAAACAACCGTATCGCCCATCGACCCAACCTTGCTCGTTGTTGCCTCTCGGGTTTGAGCTTAACAATACGCCCTCAGATTTGAGCGTCGCAGCGAGGTTGCCCAGGACTCGGTCGAGTTGACTGATCGGAATGTGAAAAAGAGAAGCGTTCGCGAATATCCCATCGAAGCGAGCGAATGGTAAATCTAGGTTGAGAAAATCTTGATGGAGCACCTCACATCCCGATTTAGCTCGGGCCATTTCGACAAACTCGCTTGAACCATCCAGACCGACCACCTCGTGGCCGAGTGCTTTAAATTGGCAAAGATCCCGACCGGGCCCGCAGCCAAAATCGAGAATGACGTGTGGACCGTCATCCTTGATCGCGTCAAGTAAGGCAGCGATGTTCTGACTGACATCATGATTCTCCGTGCCTTTACAAAAAGCAAGCGCTATACGGTTATAGTTCTCAATCGTAGCTGCCGACACCTCTTGCGCCTGTATCGTATCTTTATTCAAGGAGAATTCGCTCATGGTGAGAGGCGCCATCGTTCATTAGCAAGCACAACAGAAGTCTCGATCTGGCGTTCTGGTATGGTCCAGTACCGTCTCAACAATGTTGACTTCTCCGTCATCGATACCTGCTTGAAACCATGGCGCTGGTAAAAGGCAATTGCCCAATCGGCAGCGGCCCAGGTACCGACCAGGATCGGACAATCCAGATTTGCACATTGCTCGTTCAGCAGAGTAGATCCAATTCCTGAACGCTGATTTTCAGGAGCAACATAAGCATGGCGGATCAATGCTACATCCTTGACAAGCTGAACACCCATCACACCTACCAGCCCCACTTCGGTCATTTCGTAGCCGTCGAAAGTGACTCCAGCAGTAATTTCGTCCGCGAGTTCCTCAGCGGGCATGTATGGCTCTTTCCACCGATCGTTTGGAATAATGCCCCTATAGGCTTGTGCAGCCTTGTTGATGATAGCAAGTATGCGATCGAAATCGTCTGGTGTACAGTGTCTAATCATAGTCATGTAAAGAACGCACCGACGCGGTCTATCGGCCACCGATCTTGATTTTCGAGGCTGAATATTTCTGATTGTGCGCAGGACTGAAAAAGTATCCAGGAAAATGAATCAGTTTGCTAAATGGAAAAATCAATGCCAAAATTGACACACTTGCCAGATGTAAATATAGCATTGCGTGACTTGGAAGTATTGTCGGAGACGAGGGATTTGCGTTGTAGCCATTTTCGCGTCCGGCCACGCCGACTCGTTGGCCCGCCAGGGCACTGACGGGGCAATAATCATCTTCCACAGACCGTCGACCAAGCCAATCGCGTCGAATATTTTGTCTGAAATGCGGTTTGTTCATATTTGTGTCAATTTTACTGGTATCAAGACGCGCCCAGCCCTCGCAGCCACGCTACGATAAGTCAATTCACAATACAACGCGACCCTTAGCCAGTATCAAGCAACGCAATCGGTCGGATCAGTGAGCGCATGTTGTTCGCCTGACCGGCTTGAATGTGCAAAATCGCCATCGCCAGTCCAACCACCATGGCCAGCGACGCTTTGGCCTGCATCTTGACCAGTCCACGTACATAGTGGTGATCAAAATTGTAGCCCTGAGCGATGCGAGAGAAAAACCGCTCAGCCGCCGTGCGCCGCGCATAACTGCGCTTCCATTTGTACGTGTTGCGCGGTGTCGGCGTAAATATCCTGCGATTGGCCTGATCCAGTTTGATTCGCACCGTGCGACCATACCGGTGCGCCTTCGAGCGGCCGTATCGCAGACACTGTTGCGTACCAGCACACTGATAACCACCGGCTTTGGCAGGACAGCGATACTTTAAGGTCCCCCGATCTTTCTCATAGCCCATAAAATACATCTCGCGCTCCGTGTCAGTGTGCGGACACCGGCACATGAGCGTCCCATCTTCCGCATAGACAATGTTATCAATGCGCTTGCCACCGTTGAGCATTCTCAAGATCGGCTTTTGTGGATCATAGTTGCCCTCGTCTTTTTCCTGACGCCAAAGATCACGGTTATCAATTACCGGCTCGATCTGGTAATCGTCGAACAGCGCCCGGTACAACTCCTTGACATCCAACCCGCGATCGGCACTTAACTGCTCTGTGCGTTCGAGAATCTGCGGATGGGTTTCGTCCATCTCTTTGAGCATCTGTGACAGCACCACCGCCTCACCATCGCTCGCCGTCGTCACACGATAATCCACCGGCAACTCGTTCACTGAATCCACAATGGCGTGCAAGCGAAATCCAAACCATTCTTTGACTTTGCTCCAGGCACGACCCTTTTTGTCAACCCCTTTGCTCTCATGTTTGCCCCAGGTGGCATCCGGGTCTGAACTGTAACCGCTTTTGTGCTTCACCCGACCGGTGGAATGACTCTGGATTGCTTTTCCGTCGTAGGCCAGGTAGCATCCAAAATCGGGCACCACCACCCGCAATTGTTCGCGCAGTTGCTCAAACATCTCTTTGAGATAATCTCGCTGGGCCAACAGCTCCAGCATACTGGTCAGGAAACGACTGAAGGCCCAGTCATCCGGCAACGTGATGCGCTGTGGGTAGTCAATGGTCTCGAACGTCACCGGTCCTTGCGACGACTCATGCACCACCGTTTTGGACTGTTGCTGTCTTGGCAACGGGTTGAAGCCACAGATCTGGGCCAGACTCAGGTTGGTTTCCAGGTTGCGCAGCAAGGCTGCCGCAGAAGGATATTGCAGCACCACACCGGCAATCACCAGACGAAACATCGCTTCGACCGGGAAATCGTTTCGGCCGCGGCCGCGTTTTTCACACAGGGCCTCAACCAACGCTTGATACGGTAAAATCTCCAGCACACGGGCCAGTGTTTGCAGTCTTGGCAGTTGTTGCGGATTATTCCAGGAAAAAAGGCTGGTTTCTATTTTTGTCGCCATGGTGTTTGATTTCCATTGGGTCATGGATGTGGTTGTTTATGCTCATGAATGATACACCATGGTGGCGCCAATGTCAACTCTATGTATATGTTAATAAAGACATTATTACTGTATAGTAGAGGTTTTGGGGAAACCTCGTTGCACCAGCAGGCGGGTAATTGACGTTGGGGTGAAATTCGCCAAAATCAATGCTGAATCGACTCAAAGCCCTCTAATCAGCCGTTTGTTGGGGGAAAGTTTTTTCGACCCTTCTCTAAACCATTGCCTCGTCTAGATTTTTTGACAGCGCAAATCCCTCGAGACAGTCCAATTAATCCCAGCATGAAATCCCGAGTCGCCATAATATCCACTGGTGTGCTGTAGCGTAATGCCAGACCCGACGCAACAATCAGCAATATCAGCCCCAGCATAGCGTAATCAGAAGGCGTCGAAACATATCGAATCCGCTCCACAAAAATTCGTCGAGCCAAAAGCCCGAGCAATGACGCCACCATGAACCATGCTGCGATATCACCTGGAACAAAAAAAGCAATCACCCATGGTTGGATTGGGTCGATAACAAAAAACAGATGACGAAGCAACACGACTGCGAGCGCATAGTGAAAGACCCAGCCAAAAAGCCACGTCCATTTGCTTGCTCTAAACAAGCTCTCAAAGAAAATAACTTCGCGCGCAATTCTCAAAATCACTCCAGAATATGATCGAGGTGCTGGTGAGATTGGCAATACACTGTGCATCGGTGTCCTCGCATAGCTGATGACTTTCCACACAATTCCACAAGTGAGAACCAACAGGGCCAGATAAAACAGAATCGCAAAAACGTTCGACATTGAAACTGTATCCTGTTGTGGTCCAGCGCCCTATTTCAGCCTGGTTGGAAGCCGATTAGATGCAGCCAGTCGGCTTGGGCAACCCCGCGTATCGGCAGGCCTGCTTGGCGGGCCCAAACGGAAACAGTTCGTAAAGGTATGGGCTGTTCGCTTTTTCTTTGCCCAGACGCTTGCCCATGTGTCGGATAAGAATTCGAATGGGAGGAGCGATGGCGAACTGCGCATAGTAGTCCCTCAGTATATTGATCGCTTCCCAATGATCAGGGCCCAATTGAAATCCGTCGTCGGCCGCCATCTTTTCTGCCAATTGCGCCGACCACTCCTCTGGATTCGTGAGAAACCCTTCGGTATCCGTTTCATAAACTTTTCCGTCAAACTCAAGTGTCATTATTGTCGCACCTAAAGCCAAGCCTGAACCTTATCATTTTTCACCGCCAGCGATACGAAACCCGTGTAATCAACCATTGTGATGCCGTCAATCAGTTCAGATTGACCAAAACCGCGACAATCCAAGTCTGCTTCTAACACAAAAAACTGATGGTGGTTTAGCGAATTTTCAATAATTTCGGCAAATTTCGTCCCGCTAAGCGCTGCATAGACCGCGTCTTCAATCAGCAAAATGTCACTTCCTGCTTTCGCCAGTCTCAGGCAGCTGAGCAAACTGGGGCGTTCAGTCGGAGATTTGTTGATCGTGTGCAACATTGCCGTATCTAAAATTGAAAGATTACGTCCTGCGTTTCCATGATTTCAGAAAGTTCGCTAGACGAAACAATTGTCAACGCATCGCTGCCATCTTCACGGAATATTTCCATCAAGTCTTCCTGTTTCAATCCTCTTTCCATCATCGATTCTTGTTCTACAAATATATGATCAACTCCAAAATCATCCAGCGCAGCAAATGTCCTTGTGTAGTGTTTGATCCCCAGTACTGACGGATTCTGATTCCGTTTGAGCTGGTACACCCCATCGTCCACAAACGCCATGCTCAGATCTTGTCCAAACGCGGATGCAGCAAGCGTTGCATCAAGCGCTTCCATTCCATAGACAGTGCCATAAGGGGCCCTGCGATTAACGAACATCAAACGTTTAGTCATGCACTGTCGTTTCGCGATCGTCTTCAGTCGCCAAATACCAAGGTCCGATCCGCGACGATCGCCCCTTCAATAAAGTGCCCGAATCCAGCTACCCTGAAGTGATCGTCCAAATTGACCTCAGCAATGCCTAATTGGTGCGCCGAATCTTCACCCAGTACCCCTCGGCGCAACGAAGCCGCAACACAGACTGCCAGATCAATGTCGTAACTTTCAGCCAATTGCGTCCAGCGCACGATAACATCGCGATCGTCAACGGGTGGTGAAGCAAATCGCGTGGCATTGTTGACGCCATCGTGATAGAAAAACACCCGAATCACTTCGTGCCCACAATCAATTGCCGCCTTGGCAAAATGATAGGCAGTATCCGATGCCTGATGCGTGTAGGGGCCTTCATTGACCAGAATATTAAATTTCATCGGTTCGATTGATTTGTTTTGAATTAGCGGGTCAATTCATTTTACCGAATTCCCCAAGCACTGACAGTCTGTCGAAGGTGAACATTTTCGTATCACGCTTCGAAGACTTGAACCGAAAAAGTGTGCTTGCTGTAAAATTTGACTTCACCTTCTCTAAGTATTTCACCACGATGCCATGCCAAGCTGATGACCACCCGTTCTGTCGTCAGAATAACTAAACTTGCAAATCCAAAAGCGATTGGATTGCTTTGCGCGATGACTCTGTGCCTAATGACGGCACCGGGTTTTGAACGCATTGCGTCCGCACAAATCAACAATCCAGTTGCAACCAAGAATTTACAACGTCAGGCACGTCAGTTTATCAGTGTCGTGCGTCACACCAAGCAATTCTCAGATGATCTGCAAATCAACCATTTTGTCATTCAACTGGCAAAACGATTGGTCGCAGGTGCCCAAATGGAGATTGATCCACTTCACTATTACGTGATCCAAGACCCAAGCGTCAACGCATTCGCTGGACCTGGCGCAACTTTTTTTATCAACTCCGGCCTGATTGAACTGACCAAAAATGAAGTAGAGCTGGTGTCAGTCATGGCACACGAACTCGCCCATTTCAAACAGGACCACTTGGCGCGGCTTTTAAGAACGCATAAAGAGACACAAACACCGGCCCTTTTGGCGGCTTTGGCGGGTCTTCTTATTGGTGGCGATGTTGGGATCGCTGCAATTGTCGGGTCTCAGGCAGCACGTGTAGAGTCCGTGATCGACTACACACTTGCCTATGAACGAGAAGCAGACAATGTTGGGATCCAAATTATGGTGGCCTCCGGTTATGATCCGAAATACGCCAAAGACTTCATGTTGGAACTCGAAAGACAAATTCGCGAACGAGGCATTGTTCAGTCCAATATCCATAACACTCACCCCGTTACCCCGGAACGAATCGCCAGCATCGATGCAAGACTGCGACAATTTCAAAATCGTAGATTTTCAGAACTTTCACCCGAATTTTTGTATTTTAAGGCCAGAAATCGAGTGTTGTTTCACTGGGAACCGAAAAAAACTTATCAATTTTTCGAAAAACAGTTGCCTGACAGCGAAGGAAACGAGCACTTGGCCAATCAGTATGGTTACGCGTTAGCACTGGCAAAAGATGGCGATGTGGTTCAGGCGAGACAGAAATTCGGTGAACTTCTTGCCCTGCAGCCAAACAACCTTTGGTTCGTTCTTGCCTTGGCCAAATTGGATTTGGACCAACACAAGCCGGCAGCGGTCCTTTCTTTGCTGAAACCTTGGATTGAAAGCGATAGTTCGCACCCGGCTGTCGTCGAAATGGTCGCCCTTGCCATGTTGCAAATCAATGATGCTGAACAAGCGAATCGATACGTCAGAAAACATCTACCCGCAAATGTAGAACACATTCAACTTCTTAAACTCAATGCTCAAGTCGCAAACCAGTCAGGCGCTGTCGGGGAAGCCTACTTGGCAGATGCAGACTATCACTTCAAAATCGGCGACCTCAAAGTAGCCCTCAATCAGCTAAAGCACGCAGAACTCAATACAGGCGATTTTTATACCGTGTCCATCGCACGTGAAAAAATTCGACGCATCAGCGAAGAAATCGCGTGGAGAAATCGTTAATCTGGAAGGTTGCATTCAAATCAAATTCTAATCAGCCCTATTGTCCAATAGATGCGCCCAACTAAGATAAGCTCGAACATGTGCCGCCACATTGTGTATGCGCAAAATATCAACCGATTGCGCACACATGTTCAAAGATGCACCAATTGTTTCAGGATCAAGTTGTGAGCTGTCAACATTTGAAAACGATTTTAGAAATCGCTTCCTCGAATGCCCAATCAGCACCCGCTGACCGAGTCTTCGCATTGGTTGAATAACGCGCATCAACTCCAGCGCCTGAAGGCTGCTCTTACCAAAACCAATGCCAGGATCAATAACAACATTGTTAAGATCAATGCCATTGGATTCCCATATTCTGAGTCCTTCTTCGACCCAACTTGTAAACAACGCCCTGACATTTTCCCGCTCACCAATACTGATTTTCGGATCGACCGGTACAGTGACACTGTGCATGGCAATGAATGTTTTGCCACTGTCTCTAGCAACTCCCAGCATTGCTTGATTACGCAAACCACTGACATCGTTGATGATATCTACACCGGCTTCGAGTGCTCGTTCAGCAGTCAGCGGGTGATAGGTGTCGATACTGATCTTTGGTGAAAGATAAGGTTCAGAACAAATTTCCATCACCCGTTCCAAAACCGGCGCAAGTCGCTGCCACTCCTCTTCGTCTGTCAGGGGGGTGGCATTGGGGCGAGTGGATTCAGCACCAATATCGATAATATTGACGCCTGCTCGAATCATCTGGTTGATCTCAGTGGTCACATCGTCCAGATTCCGATAGTGACCGCCATCAGAAAATGAATCTGGCGTAATGTTCAAAATTCCCATCCACTCGGGAATATGAAAGTCAATATTGCCAGTCGCACTCAGTTCGAGTGCCGTCACGCGACCATCGCTTGATACAGGCCATCCGGGTGCAATATGTACCAGCGGAGACAACACATAGGGCCGTTTGAAAATAGGCGCTATTGTTTGCTCAGCTTTGGACGAGAACTGGCACCGACCCCAGGCGACAACATCAATGTCCAACTGTCGTGGAGCCCATTTACTGTCGCTAGGCTTACCGATGGCTGTTTGAATCGACTTGGTGTCTTGAACAAATGAAGAGCGCTCCTTACGGGTTTCACCGATTGCAATCAGATTTAAGAAAGGTCTGTTCCAACGTGAATATGATTCAGCAGGTAATTGTGCGGGAGATTCCACGGTCGGTGAAACCCTTAGAATCGAAAATCCAGACTGGCTTAATCTTGTCAGTCCCGCGCGAAGATTGGCCCGGCAATCGCCGAGATTTGAACCCAGACTGAGTACTACTTCCGTACGCGGTTGCATCAATCAGCAAACTCACACACGGGTTGGGATCAGCTGTCGTAGCGAATGTAACGGAAACGTTGGTCGGTCGGCGTCCCTTCCAGTGCGCCACCTTCGAGCCCCGGCTGCCAGTGCACAACCTCTTCTATCTTTTTTGCGAGTTCGAAATCCTTTTCGGTTACACCTTTTGCAGCATGATTCATCAGTTTCACGATGACGAAGGCGTAGGATGCAGAAATATCGGGGTGATGCCAAGCTGCTTCGGCAAGATGTCCAACTGCATTAATCACCATCAATGTTCCTTTCCAGCCCATGGTACGATACTTGCGACAAATCCAGCCGCTTTCATAGTACCAATTGGGTAGCTCTTGCGACAATCTTCGTTCAATCATCTCCTGGTCGAATGTTTTCTCTTCCTTGCGATCAGATTTTTCTTCCGCCATCATGCTACTCCGTTAGTTGAATTAACTGTTCCAGACCTTTCATTTGCCCACACTTCACTTCGGGGAATCATTATGCCATCATATCGGCGTGTAAGTCAGGATGCGACAATTCAGTACTGAGACTGTCTCGTAGGTGTTTGAGAAAGCCCGTTAGCCATCAGTAATCCACAGTTGCTTCGTCGAAATTTGCAGGGGTTGGAACGGTAGGCATTCGCAGCCGCCAGCGGCGCACACAAAAGAATTGTGCCGAAGTTTGTGTTCACCCAAGCTGAGATTGGCATCGGTAATCAAAGAAGCTGAAACAAACGCGATTTGAAGAAAGTGCTCCACGCGCATTCCGTGCCTTCCGCCATAGCAGTGTATGTTGCCAGGTTTGAGAGCATTGAGTTCACTCAAACAGGCTCGCCAATAAAGTCAAGCCAAATGATCGGGATTGGATTTGATAAAGCACTGATTCGAATCTTGAAATACAGATTTTTCTACAGCAACTTTCATAGCCAGTTGGAAGCGACTAATTTAGGCAGGAGTAGATTCTCACCCGACTTTCGGATCAACAGTCTTGAATTTTTTTAGTCGCACGGTCAGACCTGGAGTGGTATTTTCCAGTACAACTTCGAGTTTGTGCATACGCGCAACCGCAGCAACCAAACTCAGACCCAAGCCGTTTCCGGGAGTTGTTCGACTGGCATCGCCCAGACGGACAAATCGCTTCATCACTTCCTGATGATACTCAGTCGGTATTCCCGGGCCACCATCCGAAACGGCAATTTCAAACTGATGTTCCAGGTACTGACCTTGAACAGAGATGGTGCCACCTTCTGGCGTGTACTTTAAGGCATTATCAAGCAAATTAGCCAGAGCCTGGGAAAGCGCATCCCGATCCACAAGAATTCGTGTCGAATGCGGGTCGACGAGAGTATTGAGGGTAATCGATCTTTCTTCAGCGATCGGTCCATATAGCTCGGTCAACTCTTCGATCAGTTCGGTTGCCGACACCTCGTCTATGCTAGCACTATCGGGGCTGTTTTCGAGTCTCGCAATTCTGAGCACGGCTTCGAATGTACGCAATAGTGAATCGGCTTCATAAATTGACTTTTCGGTTGCCTCGCGCGCTTGTGCAAGCTCGAAATCTGAACGATCTGCCAAACTTCGTGCCAGTTCATCCAAATTGTTTCGCAAACGCGTCAATGGTGTTCTTAAATCATGGGCGATATTGTTTGAAACACTGCGAATCGCTTCAACCAGCGTTTGAATTCTTTCGAGCATCTGGTTGATATTGTCAGACAGATCATCAAATTGATCACCGCTGGCGTTGATTTCAATCCGCTGCGTGAGGTCACCTTCCATCACGGTGCGACTGAGGGCATTGACTTTTTTCAGACGATTCGAAGCTATTTTTGATACCCAGTAAGCACCGAGAATCGCCAACAGAAACGTTGCCACGACGCTCCACCACAATAAACGCAAATAACCTCGCTTGAGAGCTTCAATTTCCAAAATGTCGCGTCCAACCAGTAATTTGAACCCGGTATTGGCCACCACAACAACAACGGCGCGGATCGGGTGGTTAACGATGGTGTCATCCTCATGGTAGACTTGCGAGATAAACTCCAGACGCTGTCCATCGACATGCAAGAGTTCGGATGGCCACCGGTGTAGATTTCCAGCAACGAAACGATTGTTCTGATCAACCAGCAGGTAAACCGACGGATCGCTTCTTGAATGAATACGCCTGCGATTATCCAGGTAGTCTTTTATTTCGCGAGTATTAACTGTTCCGGTACTCGGCCAATCCGTTCCGGCAACTATTCTGAATACATCTTCATCAATACGCTGATCAGTCTGCTCGCGTAAAAACTGAAACGACGAAAAATACAAAATCGTAAGAACCACGATGATCGATGCACAAAATAAAGATGCATAAATCACAGACAAAACAAATGTGTAACGTCTGAAAATATTTGGAAGGAAACGTGCTACTTGACGCCCCCTGAACATTACAAGTTCAATTTTGGTGGTGTCATTCGTCTTCGTTTGGCGGACTCATTCGATAGCCAGAGCCGCGAATCGTATGGATCAGGGGATACTCAAATGGGACATCAATTTTGGATCTTAGCCGGGAAATATGCGTATCAACGACGTTGGTCTGCGGATCAAAACTGTAATTCCAGACTCTTTCCAAAAGCATCGTGCGGGTAACCAACTGACCACTGGAGCGCATCAATACTTCAAGAATTCTAAATTCAATCGGCCTGATGTCAATCTTTTTGCCTCGCATGCGGACTTCTCTTTTAATGAGATCCATGTGCAATTCGCCAACCATCAATCGCGTTTCAATCTCCTTTTTATTCACCCGCCGAACGATGGATTCAATTCGAGCCAACAATTCGGCAAACGAGAAAGGTTTTTGCAGGTAATCGTCACTACCGGATTTGAGGCCTTCAACTCGCTGGTTTACTTCGCCCAATGCACTCAGGATGAGTATAGGCGTTACAACATTGTCCTCTCGTAGTTGACGAACCAGTTCAAGACCACCCAGTTGGGGCAACATACGATCAACGATCAAGGCATCGAACTCCTCAGTGCGTGCTCGATGCAGTCCATCAATCCCTGTTTCAGCCTCTTCGGCCAGGTGCCCGGATTCTTTCAACCCCTTGACAATAAATCGCCGGGTGTGTTCGTCATCTTCAACAACCAGTATTCGCATGAAGCACCTTGTTTGATTCAACCGTGTACTTGTTCAGTCTTCCTTTAATCATACTGAAATTGTACTTTCAGACCATAAAAATAGCCGGGTATCACGAAGACACCCGGCAAACTTGGATCACTCTGATTTAGGAGGAGGATTTCGAATGATCAAGACAGTGCAACAACAACGAACAATTGTTCGCCTTTACCATCAGCAACCAGCAACAGTGCGCTGGAATTTCCAGCTCCCGCTGCCGATTGAATAGCATCACTGGCTTCCTGGGAGGAATTTACTGATTTGTTGTTAATCGATACGATGATATCGCCTTCTTTGAGTCCTGCCTTTTCTGCCGGACTGTCAGTTTGAACACCCGTCACGACAACGCCATTGACTGATGGAGCGATTTGATATTTTTCTCTTTCTGTGGGCGTCAGTGTTGCAACAGAAGCTCCGATCATGCCCTCGTTTTGGTCTTCGGTAGGAACCGCTTCGACTTCATTTCCAGCATCTGCATACATCAGTGTTTCGACTGTGCCTCGAAGCTCCATTTCTTTTCCGTCACGCAGGACCAGGATTGCAACTTCTGAACCGGGGGTGGTCAATTTGACCAGTTTTGACAGTGATCGAATATCTTCGACCTTTTTGCCATCAAACTCAACAATGATGTCGCCCACTGTAACTCCCGCATTGTCCGCTGGACTTCCAGGATCGACACTGGCAACCAAAGCACCGTGCGCTGTTTCAGCATTCAAATCCAGTGCTCCGGCGATTTGTGGTGTAACGCTTTGAATACCGACACCAAGCCATCCCCGAGTTACCTGACCTTCACTTTCGATCGCGTCAACTATGTCTTCAACAACGGATGAAGGAACAGCAAATCCTACCCCGGCTGATGCGCCACTTGGCGAGATGATCATGGTATTGATTCCAATGACCTCGCCGGCTGAGTTAAACAGTGGCCCACCTGAATTTCCGCGATTGACAGCGGCATCGATTTGCAACAGAGGTACCTTGGGGGAATCTTCATTGAGGTTGCGATCCATTGCAGAGACAATACCCAGTGAAACAGACTTACTCAGACCAAAAGGGTCACCGATTGCAATAGCCCAGTCACCGACTCGAACCTGTTCGGTGTCACCAAACGCCGCATAAGGCATTGGCTTATCACTTTCAATCTGCAATACTGCAAGGTCTGTCCACTTGTCGACTCCAATCACTTGCGCATTAAAAACTTGTCCATCGTGCAAACTTACTCGTATTTCAGCCGCATGCTCGATGACATGTTGATTGGTAACAATCAAACCATTTGGATCAAATATGACACCGGCCCCAACGCCAGAGAACTTGCGTGGAACATTGCCCGGAGGTCCATTGCGAAAGGGATTGTTTTGAAAAAAGTCCCAAAACCATTTCGGCGGCT
Source organism: Arenicellales bacterium (assembly GCA_963664525.1). Taxonomy (GTDB): domain Bacteria; phylum Pseudomonadota; class Gammaproteobacteria; order Arenicellales; family JAJDZL01; genus JAJDZL01. Next base: position 3,144,696 of record OY761535.1, on the reverse strand, counting down.
GCCCGGGGCCGTCCCAACGAAAATCCTTGAATAAATCCGAACCAGGATTTTGTCGGCCATAGGTCGCTGGCGTTTTTTTGGTTACCATCAGTGAAACCACAGCTGGCGTAACTGCTTCAATCATTTCAGCAAAACCACTGTTCACAGTGATCGCACCCAGGTCAGCACTCACGGGCTTTGATGTATCCTCAGCGTGAACGATCGATTCGGTTTGCAAAAACAAGGCACTTGCAACAAATGCCACAGCAATGGTCGCAAACAACGAAATTTTGCCTAAGCGCAATTTCTGATTAATGTGCAAATTTTCCATGTAGGATTACCTCTAACTATTAATTTGTTGATGTGCCTATTCTAAATAAATGAATCTTGCCGAAGTATTTCAGAAACATTAAATTTTGTATAGATTGGGTGATTCGCTCATTAAATTTGTGCTGAGCAGAGGGTCTTCAAATGCATGAAGCAGGCTTGCGGTGCAAATACCCGCCGGATGATTCAGGTAGTAATACCTAACTTATCGAATAGATTTTCGGGCAATGAACGAATCTTGTCGCGATTGCCGTGAAGTAGTGATTGAAGATCTTTGAGCGCTGAATTAAAGTCGTCGTTCAAAATAATATGGTCAAACTCGTGGCAGTGTTTCATGTCATCGATTGCCAGTTGCAACCTTTTTTGAATCACAGCATCGGAATCGCGTTTTCGATTGACCAGCCGTTTCTTTAAAGCTGAGATCGATGGCGGCAACAAAAAAACCAGTTGTGCGCAATCGAATTGTCTGGCAATCTGGTTTGCTCCTTGCCAATCGATATCCAAAACAACACTCAAGCCTGAATTCAGACAGTCTTCAATAGTCTTGCGTGAAGTTCCATAGTAGTGGCCATAAACTTTTGCGTATTCTACGAAGCTTCCAACTTCGACCATCTTCAGAAAGGACTGCTCAGAGACAAAAAAATAATCCTGACCGTCAACTTCTTTGTTTCTCAACTCTCGTGTGGTGTGTGAAATGGAAAGCACCGCATTTTTTTCGCTTTCCACCAAAGCTCGCGTCAGAGTCGACTTTCCGGTGCCAGAAGCTGCGGCAATGACCAGAACAATGGCTTGGGTTTTCGACACGTGTCGTTCAATCAAGATGTCGACCCATTAGCAGCTTTATTCGACATTTTGAATTTGCTCCCGGATTTGTTCAAGCGAAACTTTCATCTCAACGGCCAGGGCATTTAAGGGATAGTGCATGGTTTTGGAACCCAGGGTATTCACTTCGCGGCCTAGTTCCTGCAAAATAAACCCCAAACGCTTGCCGACCACAGATTCTTGTGATAATGCGCGCTCAAATTCTGCAACATGCAGGTCGATCCTGTCGACTTCCTCAGCTACATCGAGTTTTACCAAGGTCAAACCAATTTCCTGCTCCCATCGTCCTGGGTCAACTTCGATGTTCAGTTCTGCGAGCTTTTCCGCCATTCGATCGTGAAGACTCTGCTGCGCTTGGGGGACTAATTTTCTTGCATCACTTAAACTGGCCTTGAATTGTTCAAGCTTTTCAACAACAATTTCTTTGACCAATTTGCCTTCCCTCGCGCGATCGTGTTCTAAATCATTGATGGTTTCACCCAGTGATTGAAGAATAATCTCCGTCAATTCCTGCTCAGGATTTGCATCGGCTTGCATGACGCCTGGCCACCTGAGAACTTCTGCAACCGATAACGCGCGGATACCGGGCATATGCTGTTGAACGCTGCTGGCATAAGCAATCAAAGATTGGAGTACTGTGTCATCAAGGAGCGAGGCGTCCGAATCTGATTCAGTCCGGGTAAATGTAAGGCTTGCGTCGACTCTTCCTCGATCGAAACTTTCAACAAGTTTACGACGACATTGTGCTTCCAGGATCCGAAATTTTTCGGGGAGCTGTACATGGATGTCGAGCGATCGGTGATTCAATGAGCGAAGATTCCAGTTTATTTCACCCCAATTGGTTTTATCAGTCCGCTGGGCGAAACCGGTCATACTGGCAATCATAATTTGCGAACTCTATGTCTGATAGAAATTGAAAAACGCGTTGATTTATACGTCCTTTTGCGAGTCAATCTACCGTGTAAATCTGGGGCATTGGCCGCCACGAAATCAACAGACTGCCAACCAAGTGTTGACGATGATCCGCTAAGTGTTGAAGCGAAGACGATTCCCAATGAAACTAGGTACTGTAGTATGGAGCCCAGTGTCATCATTACTGCCGCACCATCACCCAATTGATTTCAAGCGACAACGCAAAATGTTAGCACGTACCAAATGATAGATACGGTTAAAGCCGATCAATAGAAATTGCTTCGCCATGTAAGTCTAACATTATGAATGGTTTCGATTTGACTCATTCGAATTTCCCATGGAAAGTTGTACTGATAAAATAATCCGATGTGTCTGCTACTCCATTCATCAAGAGATCCATCAATCGTGCGTCGCTGATTTGAAAAATCCAGCGTGCTAACCAGAAAAACATAGCTATCGCCTTTCAGACTTAATCAAATTGCGAAAACTTCAATTCGTAATTCGCTTCAATCCAAGATAATGGTGTTCGTGCGTCAATTTACCGAATTTTCGTTCATCACTGCTTATGAGCGCAAATTTGATTGAAATCGACTTCTGCCTATAGTTTAATGGAAGCATTGGGCTTTTGATTCGATACCATACCAAGCCATTTTAATCGGAAGGATATTTGTATGAACGACAAAGAGAACTTAAATTCTTCGCAGGTGAAAATTCATCCCAGCGAAACTGAAGTTTCCGATCTTGTCCGAAAAGCAGCTAAGCAGTACGAAGAATACATCCGGCTTGCTGATTTAGCCGACATTGCCGATCAGGACAAACTCAATCACCCCAAATTCAGCTGGGATAATCCGATTGGACTTGTTATTACAGGTAATGCAAATGCCAAGTTGGTCTGATCTTCAAGATGAAATAAATCGTGTTGATCCGGGCCAACGAGGTACGCATATCGCGGAGAAAATGCGGATATCGATAAACCATATCGCACAGCACTACGATCGCAACGTTTTGTATTATGCTTCTAGTTTTTTGCAAAAGCCTCATATCCCAGGGCTCTACACATCAATTAACATGGAAGACATTAACGGCATTATGGCCGGAGTTCATGGTCATGACTTCTGTAAAAATCTCCTTTTGATTCTGCATACACCAGGCGGTATGGCAGAGTCTGCACAGACGATTCTAGATTATCTACGAAGTAAATTTTCCTCAATTGACGTTCTGATTCCCACCTATGCAATGTCAGCAGGGACGATGATTGCGCTGGGATGCGATAGAATCGTGATGGGTCGTCAGAGTCAGTTGGGGCCAACAGACCCACAACTCATTATCAATGCTCGATCTTTTTCGGCGCACTCCATTGTCGAACAATTCGAAGAAGCAAAAAAACAAATTTCCGAGAATCCTCTCCTAGCTCACGCTTGGGTGCCGGTATTACGATCCTTTGGACCCGCATTACTTCAAGAAGCTAGAAAATCAATTGACTATGGTGAAACGCTTATACGAGGTTGGTTAGAGCAGCACATGTTTTCCGAAAAAAATGACTCGGCAACCCTTTCTAGAGAAGTGGCGAGGCACTTTGGTGGCAACCAACACGGAAGCCACGGTAGACGAATCGATCGCAACGAAGCAAAGGCACAGCAACTTGAAGTCATTGATCTGGAAAACGATCAGATTCTACAGGATGCGGTGATGACTCTCTATCACCTTTCTACAATTGCCTTTGAAATGGGATCGGCAGCGAAGTCTGTTGTGAGTAGCAACGGGCGATTTTGGATCAAGAATTGGCAAATGGAGACTGCTAATACTTGATGCATACATCAGAATTTGACGGCCCTATCCAACACTACATGCTATATTCGACACTAGTTTTCTGATTTGCTTACGTAACCGGCAATCAAATCGTTTTCGACAGCTTTTGGACAACGTTCTTGCGGCGGTCCAAATCCACCGCCACCCGGCGCTTTGAGAATCAATCTACTACCTGCAGGGACATGTTGCCAGCCCTTTTGCCGAAGGCGGGTGCCATCATCAAGCTGCACAACACCGGCAGCGCCAGCGCCACCTCCATCCCGACCCGCGGCAGCGTGGTGCACCCGATCAAACATGGCAGAAAAATCAAACTCATAGCCCTTAGCTGGTGCAATCTCGATAATCTGTCCGAGACCGCCGCGAGTTCTTCCGAGACCGCCGCTATCCGGGCGCAATTCCTTTCGCCATACTACAATCGGTCCGGTATGTTCTGTAGCTTCGATCGGCATCGTTTGAACCCCGGACGGAAAGGCTGTCGCGGACATTCCATCCAATTGCGGCCTGGCACCGCCACCACCGGAATTGAACATCAATACTTCTGCACTTTGTCCTTCATTGCCATCGACCGGACGGACTGAAAAATGAACATTCCAAAGTGCCGAGGCCCCTTCTGCCTGAATCTGACCTGGCAAGGCTTTCGCCAGCGCACCAAAGAGCAAATCAGGAATCATGTGGCCCATAACGTGTCGTAAAGCCACCGGTGCTGGATGTTTCGCATTGAGTATGTTGACAGGTGAGTAAATTTCAAACAGTTCCAAAGATGCAAAATTATTTGGTATTTCAGGCGCAACAACACACTTAATTGCATAGCAGGCGTATGCTTTGGAGTAATTCACCGGACAGTTTATGCCAAAGCGACTGATCGGGTCTGTACCTGTGAAATCGACATTCACTTTCCCATCTGAATGGGAAATCTTCACAGCCAGCTTGATCGGTTCATCATAGCCATCCACAACGAGTGAGTTTCGCCAGCTGCCAGTTGGCAGCAACGCTGATATTCGTTCCTGGGTTGCACGACGTGAACGGGAAAAAATAAATTCACCCAGCGCATCCAGACTGTCTAAACCAGCATCACGCATCATTTCCAGCAAACGACGATGTCCAACTTCGTTACATGCAGCCAGCGAATAAAGATCACCAATCACTTTATCTGGCTCACGCACAGCGTTTCGCACAATCTTGATCAAATCACGATTGACTTGCCCTTGGTCGGAAAATTTCAAAATTGGGATCAACAGTCCCTCTTCATACACCGATAGACTGTCGGCACCAAAGCCCCGACCGCCGATATCGACAACGTGTGCAGTGCAAGCGAAAAATGCCACGATTTTGCCATCCTTGAAAGTGGGGGCAACCATCGTAATGTCGTGCAGGTGTCCAGTCCCTTTCCAGGGGTCATTTGTGAGGTAACAGTCGCCTTCGAACATTTCGTTTTTCTCAATCTCGTTGAGAAAATGCAAAACCGATTCTGACATCGTATTCACATGTCCGGGTGTACCCGTAATCGCTTGAGCCAGCATACGCCCGTCAGGGGTATACACACCCGCTGAAAGATCGCCAGCCTCGCGAACAGAAGTGGAAAAGGCGGTACGAAGCAAGGTCATGGCTTGTTCTTCAACTACCGAAATGAGCCGGTTCCACATGACCTGCATTTGAATTTCTACACTGCTGTTCACCATTTATCCTGATTTTCTCATCAGCAAGATTGATCCGTCGGATTGTAAAACCGCGTCGAACCTTGAAGTGACAACCGTCGATGTCTGTTGCTCCACGATAATCGCCGGACCGATGATCCGTTCGCCAACCACCAAATCCATTCGGTCTACGATACCATTTTTTTTCATTTGCCCTGACGCTGGATCAAATACCGTTCGAGATTCCAATGGATGCATCTTGTTTCCGACTTTAGTCATTGTCACCGACGACGGTTTACTTTTTTCTTCTGAAACCTTGACAGACCAGGAAACAACTTCAATATCCAGATCGTCCAGGATGTCGATTTTCCGACCAAAGAATTCTTCATAACACTGTTCGAAATGTGCTTTGAGCCTTGGCACATCATCCAAGGTCAATTTGTGTATTGTGATTGGAACCGGAATTTCCCAACCCTGTCCCTGGTATCGCATAAATGCGGTAACCTCAAGGCTTACCTTTGCCTGAGTCCCGGCGCGAACGAAATTTTCAGCTTTTTCAATCAAATCCGCCAACCTCTGGTTCACCGTTTCGACCTGAAACTTATTCAGACTCATTACCCGGGACTCGACAGCTTCATAACTGAATGGAGCAATTAGAAATCCAATTGCAGAACCGACGCCCGCTCCACGCGGTATCAGGCAACTGTCAATATTGAGTTTTTCGCAGATTCTGGCCGCGTGCAGCGGGGCGGCACCGCCAAAAGCAATCATAACGTGGTCTGAGATATCACTGCCATTTTCTACCGCATGAACACGCGCGGCATTGGCCATGTTTTCATCCACGACTTCACAAATACCAAAAGCGGCTGTCGTCACGTCAGACGAAAGCGCTTTGCCCAAACTTTCACTGATTGCCAAAGTTGCAGCTGAATCGGACAACTGTATGGTTCCTTCGGCGAAGCGGTCCGGATCAATTTTGCCCAGAATAAGATCAGCATCGGTCACGGTTGGTTGCTGTCCACCTCGCTGGTAGCATGCAGGACCCGGGTCAGACCCGGCAGACTGAGGTCCGATCTGTATTCGTTTCATCGAGTCGATCCAAGCAATTGAACCACCACCTGCACCGATCTCGATCATATCAATCACCGGGATTGACAAAGGCATTCCAGAGCCTTTGCAAAACCGTTGGCTGCGTGCCACCTCAAATTCCCGACTGGTGCGTGGCTGGCTGTCTTCGATTAGGCATATCTTCGCGGTCGTTCCGCCCATGTCAAATGAAACGACCTTATCCAGTCCAAATTTCGCCGCCATGTCTGCTGCAAACATGGCGCCTCCCGCTGGGCCTGATTCAACCAAACGCACTGGAAAATCTTTCGCGGTGTCAACTGATATCAAGCCACCCGCTGAATGAATCATGTATACAGGGCACGTTACACCTTGAGCATTAAGCTTCGTTTGCAATTGCGTCAGATAGCGCTCAATTTTCGGACGTATGTAGGCATTCGCACAGACTGTGCAAAATCGCGGGTATTCCCGCATTTGTGGCGATATTTCTGCGCTGATCGATATCGATACATTTGGCAACCTGGAAGCGAGTATTTCACGAACCCGTAATTCGTGGGTGGGATTCGCATAGGAATGAATCAATCCAATGGCAACAGACTCGAATTCTTGGGTAGAAATTATCGTTGCAAGATGCTCAACTGCAGGTTCATCGAGTGCTTGCAACTCTTTACCGTGGGCATCCATTCGTCCTTTGACCGTGTATCGGTGCTGGCGAGGAATCAGCGCCGGGTTCAGTTGAAGATTAAGGTCATATTGGTCAAATCGGCTTTCGGTTCGCATCTCGATTACATCCCGAAAGCCATCGGTGGTAATCAAAGCAGTTTTTGCACCGCGCCGCTCTATTAAGGCGTTGGTCGCCAGCGTCGTACCGTGAATGATTTGGCCAATCTCCTGCGGGGCGATGGCCGCAAGAGAAGTAACTTTCAAGATTCCGTCGACGACTGCAGCCTCTAGAGCATTGTGATCCGTCAGCACTTTGATTGACTGAATTTGACCATCAATGGCCAGAGCAATGTCAGTGAACGTACCGCCAATATCGGCACCGAGTCTTATTTCAGGATTGTGCGTCCGCATCATCGGGTTCAACGCTGTTGTGCCATACTTGCAAGCTGAATAAAGTCGGTACAGAGGGTTTTGTGTCAGATGCTATCGCAAAACAGGAAATTTAAGAAAAACTTGGATCGAAATTTTGTAGCTTGGTTTTGCGGGCATTTTACATTGACTCCATATCGTACTTTTTTCCACTGATCGCTCAGCCCAAAAACCACGGCGTCCCATCAGTCTAATTTCAGACACAGGGTTTAGCAAAAGTTTTCCACTGCCTGATCAAAAGCAAAGAGGACTGAATTATTCCTATGAAGAAACAATTGCGTTTTGATTTCGAAACTACAGGATAAATTCAACTCACTATAATGATTTGCTTTGTGGCAGCTACCCGCCCGTTTAGAGGCGAAACACTGCAAACGACGACATTAATTGTTCCCAATTCAATGGAGCCTCGATAAAAAATGAACGAGAGTTTGGAAAACTATCATGCAGTTGCTTCGATATCAGATTTGGAAGACCGGGTCCCTTTCCCGGTTGACATCGGTGCTGAAGAAATAGCATTGGTTATGATGGATAGCGAAATTTATGCAATCAGTAATGTTTGTACACACGAATATGCCTGCCTTTCTGATGGCTATATCGAGGAAGATCGCATCGTCTGCCCCTTACATCTCGCGGAATTTAGTGTTACGACCGGAAAAGTCGTTGAAGATCCCGCAGAAGATGACTTACAGACCTACGCAGTGAGAGTCGTTGACGATCAGGTCTACGTCAAAGTCTGAATCAATTTGACTTCAGCGGCGTCGAATAACACCGTTGTCGCCACCGGCAAACTATTTCGCACGCAATAGCTGATCAATTATTTGGGCAGCTTTTTGCTGTCCGTTTGCCTTTTTCATGTGTGCGCTGGTTGATTGGAGCCGATCGTGCATATCCTTGTCATTTAACAGGGTTTCGATAGCCTCGGCCAATTGCTCGTCCGTCCAGTTAGAACGGTGCATTTTCAAGCCATGCCCGGTTTCTTGCACGCGCGTGGAATTATCGTGGCCGTCCCAGACATAGGGCATGATCAGGGCAGGTTTTCCAAAATACAAGCACTCGGTAAAACTGTTGTTGCCACCATGATGGATCACCGCATCACACTGTTCAATGACAGATGGCTGCGGATACCAGGATGCCACATGAACATTGTCCGGGAGCGAATCGTAGGCATCGCCGTAATCGCCGATATTGACCAGTACTCGATACTCCAGTTTGCCGAGAACATCAATCATTCGTTTGAGCAAATCGGTATCTCCAGAACCCAGTGATCCGAAACTGAGGTAAATCAGTGGTGCCTCGTTGTTTCTTTCAAAGTCGGGCACCTCGTAGTGCTCGTCGCTTCGAACACAACCTTCAAGATACTGAAATTTATCAGGGTCCAGCGAGTGTTGCCGTTTGTATTGCAAAGGCTCAGGGTAAAGCAGAAGATTCATATAGGGAGAGGGTTCAAAAAACAGACCCAAAGGATATGGAGATTCGCCAAACGAAATTAGAAATTCGTTGAAATCTTCATGGACCGGTTTGACGACTTCGTTAAATCGGTTTCGGTAGGCTTCGAAACACTCAATATCATTTTCACCGCAGCCGGACAAGTGTGGTGGGATCATCGGGTCTTCTATCTCATTTTCGCTACAGGAAATGATACGAATCCAAGGCACACCGAAACGCTTCGCTGCAGGAAACAGGATGACGTTATCAATACAGATCAGATCAGGCTTAAGATCATCAAGCACAGTTGGTAGATCCTTTTCTGCCCACTTGGCAGTGTCAACAATGGCTTCCCAACACTCCTTGACGTAGTTCCCGATCTGTTGATATGGTGTCAGGTTGAAATTCGGAATATGACCATCAATAAAATTTGACCAATATTTAGCCATTTCTTCGGGTGGCATTTCTTCCGACAACCTAACGATTCGCTCTTCAAATCCATAACCGGAAAATACACCGGAAAATCCAGGATCGGTCAAAAAGACACAACGGTGTCCCAGTTCCGTACAAGCTTGTGCGATACCAACGGAGTTAAGCGCGGGTCCAAATGCTCCTTCCGGGAAAAAAGCGATCGTATATTGGTCGGTCATGTTTCGATACCTGTTCAATTTGAAAGTTTGTTGTTGACTGCTTTATCTCAAATTCGACATAGAATTTTACATCCAAGAATAACGATGTTTGTATCCATGATTATTGCGTCTGTATTCCGGCCACAGGCGGCTAGACTTCGCCCCATGACAGCGATTGCATTACCCACCGCGCGAGAATATCATCATTACAGTGGGTAGCATCAGCGCGCGTATACTTCACTGAAACGGTACCAAGCCGGTAACATTTTGGACGTTTATCTGAAACTGGACACCGTTTGTTCTGCTCTTATTTGAAAGCTGCAGTATGACGAATTTCTAATCCTGTTTAATGTTTTTCTCATCCTTGTTTGTTGTTTGCTATCAGGGACGGTGCTGGTTGATCGTCAAAAGCTAACAACTGATGGCAAGAATTCGATTCCAACGATTAGCCAAAACGCGTACACTATCAGTAAGCGATTTCAGTTGTTTGAATCTCGTTAATCAACCTCAATTGTCTTGGAGTTTGTTTGTTTTGGATGGTTTGACCCGATGCTGGTGGTGCGGTGAAGATCCGCTTATTTGTGAATATCACGACCGAGAGTGGGCAGTACCGGAGCACGACAATATAAAGCTTTTTGAAATGCTGTGTCTGGAAGGAGCTCAGGCAGGCTTGAGTTGGCTCACGATCTTGCGCAAAAGACCACATTACATCAAGGTTTTTGACGGCTTTAATCCTGACTTAATCGCCCGCTATGGAGACCAAAAGAGATCCGCTCTAGTTACCGATCCTGGGATCGTGCGAAATCGTTTGAAGATCAACGCATTCATTAAGAACGCCCAAGCGGTTTTGGAGATGCGCGAAGCAGGGATGACGCTTGATCGCTATTTCTGGGGGTTTGTAGACGGAAGACCTGTTCAAAACGCATGGAACTCCCAAGGCCAAGTGCCCAGCAATACCGCTTTGTCGGACAGCATCAGCAAGGACTTAAAGCAGCGTGGATTTTCCTTTGTTGGCACAACCATTTGCTATTCTTTCCTACAGGCTGCAGGATTGGTAAACGATCATTTGGTATCCTGTCACCGGTATGCGAAACTTTATGAGTAACTGCTTGGACTGGGTTTTCATTCCAAATTCATGAGCTATTGTCCTGTCAACGATCAATTGTCGGTTAGGGTCGTTTCAGTCTAGAACTTGATAAAACACTGGAATCGATGTCGGAAAAAAGAACAAAGGGGCAATTCTACACGCTGGGAAATCCCTTCTCACTTGGTCCCTTTCTGGAGTGGTCTAATAATATCGATTTGCCTTCAAAGCGAATCCTTGAGCCGTTCGCGGGATCAAATAACATCATCAAGATATTGCAAGAAAACAAACTGTGCGAACAATTCAGTTCCTACGACATAGCACCAGCCGATAAGAGCGTTGAAAATAAAGACACGATTCGTTCATTTCCTAAAGGATTTGATGTCTGCGTTACGAATCCTCCATGGCTAGCTCGGAATTCCGCGACAAGAAGGAGATTGCCCTATCCAGATACTCGCCATGACGATCTTTACAAACATTGCCTTGAACTTTGTTTGATCAATTGCAAGTACGTCGCGGCGCTGGTTCCGGCCAGTTTTTTTCAAAGTGGCCTTTTTAGAGAAAGACTTTCTTCATACATACTGCTCCACGACAAGGGAATGTTCAATGATACGGATAATCCAGTTTGCCTGGCATTATTCAATGAGCAAATCAACTCTCAAACCAAAATCTACTACGACAACAAGTTTGTGGGATATCTACAGGACCTTGAAAACATGATTCCTGCACCGATTCAAAATAGGCGGGTCCGATTTAATGACCCGGAAGGTCAGCTTGGCTTTATTTCTTTTGACAATGTTCGAGAATCTTCCATTCGATTTTGCGAAATTGACGAGATCCAGAAATATCCCGTCAAGGTGTCTTCCAGGTTTTTTACCAGAATCGGCGGACAGTTCGGAGAAATTCCCATATTGGTCGAAAAGCTGAACAGGAGGTTAGAGGAGTTTCGCAGGCAGACACATGATCTTTTTCTAACCCCTTTCAAGGGGGTCAGAAAGGATGGTCATTATCGCAGAAGGATGGATTTCAGGCTTGCTCGATGTTTTATCAATGAAGCACTCGACGATAAAAGCAGTCTATTCGATTGGAACAATATGGCCTTGGTCCATTCCACCTGTGATTTGAAATCCGAATCTTGATTTTGATCGAACAGTGCAGCTTCTCAACAATTCTGTAAATTACTGTCGTAAATCATTCGATCGGGTATGCGATTTGTCGTACAGTTTCGATCGGGGCAGATATCCACTTATTTCTAAAGTCCACCTCTCAAACCGTTTGTTCGTGGTACTATGGACGATCGCTTTGCTTGCGACAGTTAATTTATCAATTGGCGCTCGCCTCGCAGGCGCTGACAGTTTCAATCACGCAATTGACGCTTACTCCGAAGGCCGGTTTATGGAAGCGGCAGAAATAGCAGAAACTCTGGGTCATTCATCAGGCTATGGTCTCGCCGCAAAATCCATGGTCATTCACGCCCGCTACATCGCTGCTGATCACGAAAAGAAACAACTGCTGGAGTATGCGATTGAACTCGCACGAAAAGCCATCGAGTCGGACCCCGATGACGCTGCTGCGTATCTTTGGCTGTCTCGAGCAATAGGGCGACATTCTCGGCATATCAGTAAAGCCCAAGCAACCCAGGAGAACTATGCTAAGCAAACGCGCGAGGCGATTGAGAATGCGCTTCAAATTGATCCGCAAATGTCTGCAGCCCATGTGAGTATGGGACGGTGGCATGTTGGGATCATTGCCCGGATAGGTCGGCTATTAGGGCGAACACTATTTGGTGCGAGAAAGAAAGATGCGCTTCGACACTTCGACCAGGCCTATGCATTGAATCAGCAGTCCAAGGCAAATAATTTGGATCTCGCGATCGGTCTGCTCGAATTGGATCAAGATAAATACTCAAAAAGAGCCCACAAATTGTTGCAGCAGGCAGCCGATTTACCGATCAAGGATGCGTACGAGAAAATCCTTCACGATCGAGTTATCAAGGAACTGACGGCCCTGGGAGCCTCAAGCGGTTGATAGTCTATGGTTTGAAACTTAGCCCAATCGATGTTTGTACCATCATGATGTGTACGTCGTTGGAGCCAAGTTTTGGATGTTCTTTGCAGCATCCGCTGCAAACCTTGATGCCAGTGGCCCCACGCGCTTGAAACCGCGGTCGAAAGTTGCGCATTGTAATTTTGGATTTTGAACGGTTTTTGACCGAGAATCAACACTCAACGATGTTCAATACCATTATTGAATGTTGGGCAAGCTTAGTGCTGAACTATAGGGTAGTTCCGGTGTAGTCAATGATAGGCTCAGGGAATTTGCTCTATCGTAATTTCAAACCCCGGTTTAAGCACGATAGCTTTAATCTTCCATCGCTATAATCGATTCAAGAATCCAGGCATTCAATTCGCATTCGACGTCCGTATCCTTATCGAGTATCCAAACATCCGAGAAATCTCTTGACTTGTCAAATACATTCGGCCAAATTGGACATATGGTATTTTTGCACGTTCATTCAATTCCAAACCGCTACAAACTGAGGAAAATGATGTCTCAGACAGCTTTAAGTTGTTTGATTTTGCACAAAACGAATTTGCTTGGCAGCAATAGACATGATTAAACGAGTACTGCGTTTCTTGTTGCCGGTTGGCATCATCGCGATTGCGATTGTCGGTTTTGGAGCGCTGAAAGTCGATGCCCCCAATGCAACTCCGGATATTCCCCAAGCGCGCCAGTGGATCGTCGACGCACTGGTCGTCAACAAGCAGGCTCTGGTTCCAACGACGAACCTATTTGGTCGCATTATTACACCATCGAGTTCCATTCTAAGTTCCATACTTGATGCGGAAGTGGTTGCAGTCAATGTCCGGCCAGGCCAGGCTGTAGCCAAGGCGGACGTATTGATTCAACTTGATTCACAGACTATTGAAACGCAAATTCGACAATACGAAGCGGATATAGCAAGAATAAAAGCATCCATTGATCGGGAAGCTCAAAGACTTGAAACTGATCGGGAAATATTGGTGCACGAAGAAAAACTGCGCACACTGGCAACGGAATCCCTGAACCGCTATGAAACACTCAAAAGTCGAAACGTCATCTCACAGGCGGAATTTGATTCCGCTGAACAAGCAGAACAGCAAGCCCAATTGGCAGTTACCGCTCGTCGAGCTGCAATCAGGGAATACTCCAGCCGCGTTGGGGTACTGGAAGCCGAATTGCAACGCGCCCAGGCAACAGTCGACAAAGCTCGACTGGATCTCGAAGAAACGATCATCCAGGCGCCTTACGATGGTCGCATCACAGCCGTCCAGGTCGCAATTGGCAGCAGGGTACGAAATGGTTCCCCCATGGTGGAGATGTATGACCAAACTCGCATCGAAATTCGCACCCTGATTCCCAATCGTTTCATCGCTCAAGTTAGAAATACGATTGCACAACACGGCACTTTGGAAGCTGTTGCGGAACTCGACGGCCAAATGCTGCAGCTGAAGCTGGACCGACTCGGAACCACGGTGGACCCGGGACGAGGTGGAATCGATGCCTACTTTCACTTGGCAAACAAAGATAACTATCCTGAACTGGGGCGTTCCGTCAGTCTCGACTTGTCGCTATCGCCAATTCCGGATTCCATAGCCCTACCCTACCAGGCAGTTTATGGATCCAACGAAGTGTTCAAAATTGAAGAAAACCAACTGCAGCGTATAGAAATTATTCGATTTGGACAGATTCATCAGGACCAAGAAACAATGATCGTTGCAACCAGCGATCAACTGGAAGATGGTGATCTGGTTCTGACGACTCAATTGACCAATGCCAGTGATGGTCTGACCGTGAAAGTATGGGATTCACGTTAACGAGCTGACTGATCTCACTGACTCATGGCTGACACTGAACGCAAGAATCTGCTTCTCACATTTGCTTCGCATCCAGTCGCCATGAACATTCTCATGGTGGTTTTTGTGGTTGTTGGTGGCTATGTCATCTCGAGAATCAGTGTGCAATTCTTCCCCGACCTACCACTGGATATTTCGAAAATCGTGGTCGTCTGGCCCGGCGCCTCGGCAGAAGATGTGGAGCGATCCATTACCAATCGATTGGAACTCGAACTCAAGAACACCGACAATCTCAAAGATATGATCTCTTCGTCTTCGTACGGCGTTTCAATCATTTATCTTGAATTCTTTCCAGGCACTAACATCAGCGCTGCGACCGACGATGTAAAGAGCACTGTCGATCGTCTTATTTCGGATTTGCCTGAAGATGCAGAGCGACCTAACGTATCTGAACTTGTCAATTACGAAGGAATCGCCAAGTTAATCTTGAGCGGTAATTCAAAGGAGCAACTACGAATTCTGGGCAATCAATTCAAGGACGAACTTCTCGAACGCGGTATCGGAAAAGTCAGCATCATTGGCTTGCCGGACGAAGAAATCCTGGTTCAAGTTCCAGGACAAACATTGCGTGATCTTGGCTTGTCACTTGATCAGATCGGCAATCGAATTCGATCACATTCGTACGATACGTCGATCGGCGTTTTGGGACGAAATGACGCGGGAAGGGAGTTGCGAATTGTCGATCAACGGCGATCGGAACTGTCATTCGAAAACGTGCCTGTCATCGCTGATTCCGATGGGCGCTATGTCGTACTGTCAGATATTGCAACAATAAACAGACAGCAAAAATCTGAGCAAGCCTATTTTAGCTACGACGGCAAGCCTTCCATCATTTTGGACTTGCGACGCCAAAAGTCGACTGATACTTTGGAAAGTTCCAATCTTTTGTATCAGTGGCTAGACGAAACCCGCCCAGTATTGCCACCGGGGGCGGAAATTTCTGTTTTTGACGACACTTCCATTGGCTTACGTGATCGAATCAGAGTTCTGATCAATAACGGCATCATGGGGCTGATTCTGGTTCTGATTGTGCTTTACCTGTTTTTGAATGTACGCGTCGCAATTTGGGTCGCTGCAGGAATTCCAATCTCCCTTTTGGGTGCCATTACCGTCCTGTATCTGCTAGGCGGTACGCTTAATATGGTCTCGCTGTTCGCTTTCATCATGACAATCGGTATCATTGTCGATGATGCGATCGTCGTCGCAGAAGAGGCACTGACGAACTTCGTTTCTGAGTCATCCCCCCTTTCCTCAGTTTATCGCGCTTCCAGGCGAATGTTCCTGCCCATCCTGGCTGCGTCCTTGACAACCATTCTTGCATTTTTACCTGTGATCGTCGTCGAGGGATTCATTGGTGTAATTCTCGCAGATATTGCCATCGTCGTCATTTGCGTAGTCGTTGCATCGCTGACTGAAGCTTTCCTGATTTTGCCAGGACACCTGCGTGCCTCGTACGACAAAATCGTCCGTAAAGGCTGGATTTTACGAGCGCCTGTTGTGGATCACTATTTCTCCATGTTTCGCGATGGCTGGTATCGAAGAACCTTAAATCTTGCGGTAACGAATCCGATCACCACTATTTCAATCGGTGTTGCCAGTCTTATTTTGACAATTGGCTTATTTAACTCGGGAAGACTGGATTACAGTTTTTTTCCAACACCTGAGCTCAATACAATTTGGATGAATGTCACGTTCAGCGCAGGAACACCCGAAGAAACGGTCAGTGAATATCTTGAGACTCTGCAGGAGGCACTCTACGACACAGAAAGAGAACTGGGTGCTGGGTTGATTTCAAGTTCGTTTGTCATGCACGGGGCGATTCCCGAAGATGAAGCAGGGATAATCAGCAAGCAAGGTACCAACCTGGGCTCAATTGCGGTAGAACTGGTTCAATCAGATACCAGAGAAGTTCGCACCAGTACTTTCTTACGCGAATGGCGCAATCGTATCGACTATGTACCAGGACTCGAAAACCTAATTTCGCGCTCCGCTATTGCAGGACCACCGGGCCGGGATATTGAAGTGCGTCTAAGTGGCGCATCGAAATTTGAAACAAAGAACGCTGCACTGGCATTGGCTGAATACCTGGAGAAAACTCCAGGTGTCTATGGGGTGTCAGATAACACAAATTATGGCAGGCAACAACAAATTTTGACGCTCAAACCGCTGGGCCATTCGCTGGGTCTGAGCATCAATGAAGTCAGTCGTCAACTGCGTTCATCGGTTGAAGGCCTGAAACTGCAATCATTTGCGACCCAGTATCAGGATATCGATGTGAACCTGTCATTGCCCGAAGCTGAAAGTGATCGACTCAGTGAATTGGAAAACATGCATATCATCTTACAGTCCGGCGAAGCGGTACCACTACTTGATGTTGTTTATATTCAATCAGCCCGGGGCTTTGATTCAATTTACCATTCCATGGGCGAATTCACGATCGAAATATCGGCCAGCGTTGACGCCTCAGCCGCTTCTCTTACGCAGATTTTGCAACGACTTGAAACCGACGTCAAGTCAGAGATTACCCAATCCTATGGTGTAAACTGGACGGTTGGAACCCGGCAGGCAGACCAGGAAACAACTGAAGAATCAATGAAGGTCGGTGCCTTAATTGCACTTTTTCTAATTTACCTGACGCTTGCGTGGATTTTCGGGTCCTACAGTTGGCCCTTGTTTGTGATGCTCGCCATTCCCTTCGGTATCGTCGGCGCGGCATGGGGTCATTGGCTGCTCGATTTGCCAATCACAATCATAACGATTTTGGGCCTGATTGGCTTGTCTGGCATTGTGGTCAACAATGCAATTGTCCTGGTCGTATTTTTTCGGGATAACCTTGGGAAAGGCTTGGAAACCCGACAAGCGATGATTGATGCAGGCTGTCAGCGACTTCGACCGGTTGTTTTAGCCAGTTTGACCACGATTGTGGGCTTGTTGCCGCTATTGTTTGAAACTTCGACACAGGCGCAGTTCCTGATTCCGATGGCCGTGACACTGGTTTTTGGGCTGGGATTTTCTTCACTTTTGGTGCTATTTTTTATTCCTGCAATACTCACGCTTTATGAACAAATCGTCGATCGATTAGTCACTCGAAGACAAAGTGTGCCCGGTGACCAAGTTTCCGAATCAAGTTAGAACGATACACACCATAAGAGACCGTGAGCATCATGTGAGATAAAGGACTGCTCAAACGAAGTGGTAGTAGCAACCTGATATTTCTACGAGTCGTTCAGATCAATCAAACAGCGCAGCATCACGACGCAACGCCAAATATCTTACCGCAGGATTGTCGCTGTCCCTTTATTCTTGGTAAAATTTCCTGCACTCGATTTCCGGCAGTTTCAACTGCCGCGGTTTAATCCCGCACGTACATAGCATCAATACTGTGGATTTGTGATCCACGATTCGTAAACAAGCTGTACGCTAGGGCGCTGTACGACGACATCTGCGATACGCTTGACGTTGGCAAATTCATCAAGCGACGGATGTCCTTTGGCCGATCGTAACCAGGTTGTTAACATAAAAAGATAAATGTCAGCCGCGCTAAATTGATCACCAAGTACCCATTGCTTATCGCCAATTTGATCATCGATCACACCCCAGGTTTCCTTTAAACGTCGAATACCACGCTGCTGCGCACTTGGTTCATCCGCAGGCGTGTCGACAAAACGGTCCGGGTAATAAGTCAGTTGATATGCATTCTGAACAGAGTTAGAAAAATAGACGAGCGTCTGCAAATAGTGCGCTCGAGCGGGATCACCAACCGTCGGTGCCAATCGGGCATCGCAATGCCGGTCGCACAAAAAAACAACAATTGCGGCGCATTCGTACATGGAACCGCCTTCCCACAGCAAAACCGGTACCCATCCGTTGGGATTAACTGCCAATTGCTCAGCGGGTCGAGGCTGATCCATATCAACCGACGTTGGAATCAATTCATAAGGTACACCAACTTCCTCCAGTATGACTCTTACTCCCATGGATGCGCTTTTTGGTGCATAGAATAGTTTGTACATCTTTGCAAATTTTCTCCCTAATAAACTTGGTACGACGGCTTATTTTGACGTTGTTGCCTAAACGACAATGAAAAACGACAAAACTTTAGTCAACCCGCTTCAATGGCATCGACTCGATCATTCGAGACATTTGAATCTTTATCGTTGTGTAAGAACTTGCGCATGAACGAGACCCGTTGACAATGCGAATCAAATTTGGTTGTATGATGAACAATTTGTTCTGTTGGCGTAAGCTTGCGATGTGACACATCATCATCTAGCCTCCATCCGGTCGGCAATTGCAACGATGCGGTGCATCTCTCGCAGCACCGGTTTTTCGATCAGCTTGCCGTCGATTACAACGAGACCAGTGCTTGCGGCCTCAAACTCAGCAATGATCCGACGCGCACGGGCGATCTGATCCTCTGATGGCGTGAATACTTCGTTCAATGCAGCAATTTGCTTAGGATGTACTGAGCCCTTGCCGGCAAATCTCATATCTCGAGCCAATTCTGCCTCAACGCGCATACCCTCCGGGTCGTTCAAATCGAGATAAGGTACATCAATCACATCCAAACCGGCACTGGCTGCGGCATGCACCACGCGCGAACGCGCATACAAAAGTGGTTCCCATGCATTCTTACAGCGCAATTCAGCTGCCATGTCTACGCCTCCAAAGAACATCGCTTCGATTCGCTCCGAGCAGTGCGCAATTTCATAGGCAGCTTCCAAGCCTTCATTCGTTTCAATGATGATATGCAAAGAAGTAACGTAGTCCGCTTCAGTCAAAAGGCTATCGAGTTGTACCACCTCGTCGGGTGTACGAACCTTTGGCATCATCAGTGCAGGGGGCGGAGTGTCACTCGCCAGCACCGCTTGAACATCTTCGATTCCGAAGCGCTCTCGCATTGAATTGATTCGCACGATCCTCTCCACGCCGTCGTTAACCTGAGGATACTCGAAAAGCGCAAGCGCTTGCTGACGGGCTTTAGTCTTGTCCTTCGGTGCAATGCCGTCTTCTAGCTCGACGCAGACGATGTCTGCCCCCGACACCAGCGCTTTGGGATACATGTCGGGTCGCAAACCTGGTGTGAAGATGAATGATCGACGCGGTCGTGGATTTCGTTGTGCCATTTTGTTAATTCAGTTCTATTTGTGTATCCCAATCAGAAAATAATTTTGTAATTACTCGAATTTTTGATCTTGTGTCCTGGCGTTGCATTTGGATGTGCGAAAGCCAGTTCTCTATTGTTCTGGACGCTTTGGTATGACTCGATCTACACCACGGGCAATGTTCTTTTCGCGGTCAAAAAACGGTAGATCGACAATCTTGCCTTCATGAGTTTTACCGTCCGGCAAGCGTATCGATAATGTTTTCCCGACCCATTCCCCCGGTGTGTTAAATCGGACATACCCAATCCCAAGGCGCAAGGTTGGTGAAGGAACACCAGCGGTGATAGAGCCAACGATGCTGTCTCCATCCATCACTACACTGCCGGCAGCAGGTGTTTCAGTCGCACAGGTCAAGCCAAACAGGCATGGTCTGGTATCTTTGTCGACTAGTGCCTCGCGTCCAATAAAATGACCTTTAGTCATATCGACAAATCGCCCAAGCCCAGCTTCAAACGGGGTCATGGTGGTGTCGATATCAGTTAAGTTCCCCAGAATCCCTCCTTCAATACGCCGAATGGTCAAAGCGCGAGTTGATGAGAATTCCATCCCAAATGGTTTACCGCAAGCCATAAGATGATCCCACAGTGCCAAGTGGTCAGTTGTCGCTCCGTCGCAGTAAATCTCGTAGCCCAGTTCATTGGTAAAACCCGTGCGCGAGACATAAAGACGCTGACTACCGATATTGAAGTAGCCAGAGCGGTAGTATCTCAAGTTGTCGTCGATGGTGCCATTTGACGCTGCGTTCATTATCGCCAACGACGCAGGTCCCTGAATCTGAATAACGCGTGATCGCGGGTCAGTTATTTTGACGTCAAAACCCCCGCTATGGGCAATCAACCATGTCTCAAACGGACCATCAGCCTGTACATACCAGAATCGATTTTCGCCAAGTCTGAAAACCACGCCATCCATGAAAATCCCACCTTGCGGTGTACAGGCGACGGAATAATATCCGCGTCCGTCGCTCATTGCTGCGACATCGCGAGATAACACCTTGTTAAGAAACGGCAAGGCATCTGGCCCCGATATTTCGATCGGCTTTTCAGGCACATCGAAGATTAATGCTTTCTGACGCAGACGCCAGTATTTTTCAATCCAGTCTTCTCCCAAGAATATGGGGAAATAACGACCCGCATAGACACCGCGTACCATATTTGGACTGTCGGTGCGTTCAATGAACGGCGATTCTTCAAAACGGCGCGCACTGATTGCCACGGTATTTGTCAGATCTGACGCTTCCTGCAGATTACTCACTTGATACTTTCCTCACCAATAATTGAAGTTCCAGGTCGGATGTTGACAGGGGGTTGGTAAGCGGTGACCGGGCGGTACCCCTTCGGATCGCTCTACCTCGATCGGGCAAGATTGAGTACGCGGCTTGATTCTCGGAATCATAACAAGCACCGGGAGTCATCTTTACCAAATCGGCTCGGATTGTATCATCAATGGAACTTACACACACAACTTGAAAATAGTCAAGACAATGCATATCTTCTTAACAGTTCAACGGGTCTGTAACCAGAACGCCCTCCCTGTCCAATCGCCCGAGTCCCCAAGGCTAATAAAATATTTAATGCAGCATTGATGTCTGCATTGTCCGAGTGTCCGCACCTGACGCATCTAAATCGTGATTGCGTCTTGCGGTTATCTTTGTCAATGTGCCCACACCGGTGACACATTCGACTGGTATTCTTTGGATTGACTTCGACCACTTCAGTCTTGTAAGCGAGTTTTTGCTTAAACGCTGACCAACCCGTTTTCAGTATCTCCCGATTCAAACCCGACTTGGCCTTGACGTTCTTGCCAGGATTGTCCATCTCTCCCTTAGCCGATTGAGTCATGCCTTTCGTATTCAGCTGCTCCACCACTGCATATTGATTCTGATCGGCAATGGTTCGAGACTCCTGATGATGCCAGTTTAATGAGTGGAGCACTGATTGGACTGACTCCCATTGTTTTGCCCTTTCGCGCAAGATTGCTAAAGCTTCACAACCATCGATACAGGCTTGTGATCGGAACCCTCTGCGTGCGAAAGTATCTTCACCGGACCAATGCGATCACTGATCGTTTGGTGCACAAAACAATAGTCCATCCGTACGTCTTCACCTCGCCTTCGCGCGGTCACACCTGACATTTCCGGGTTGCCCTTTGCACGCCACGCATCGACGAAACCTTCCGGATTGACGACACGACCTCCATAATCAGATTTCGGTCCAACAATGCGAGTGTATTCTCGCGAATCCGGTGTGAAATTAAAATCTCCCATCAAAATGGAGTGTCGAGGCAAAGTCGAAACATCCGCCTGACCAGCAAAGTCCGTGTTTGCCGGGTTGCCGGAAATCGGGCCACCTTCAATGACCGCATTATTGTCAATGGCCAAAAGTCTTTCAATTTGCTGCAAGCGAATTGTGTCGCTGATGTGTGTCAGGTGGACTGAATAAATACGTAATCGACAGCTGCCACAGTCAATAACTCCTTCCAGTGCGCTTCTTTGTATGCTGAGCGGTCCAACGGAAGCATATTTGGGAAGCAGGTGATTGCGAGACGTAATAATGGGAGTCTTTGACAGCAGCATGTTGCCAAACTGTTGTCGACGATGCACCACTTCACCATCTGGAAGAAATTCGTCTGCCGAAATATCGACACCGGCACCGTAGACCCAGTGGTGAAACTTCAACCGCTTGGCCAGTTGACTAACCTGATCAACATTCCCGGAACGTGGGAAATAGCGCTCGACTTCCTGCAAGGCAATGACATCAGCACTTTCTACAGTTCGGGCGATACGATCCAAATCGTAAACACCATCAAGACCGCGGCCAAACTGAATGTTGTAGGTCATAAACTTCACTTTCAACCTCCCTGAAATCCTTCGTGGTTATTGACTGCCTTTTTTACGCTGACACTGGCAAACTTCATACGTATTCAGCCAATCCGAAAAGATTGTTTTCCAAATCAGAAAGCACTGCATAGCGACCGATTTCACGCTCACTGACAGGACCAAAAACAACCGAACCACCCAATCGACTACAGTCATCAAGCTGGCGGTTCAATTCAACGGTGTTGAAATAAGGCACCCACAATTCCTGATCTCGACTCTCATCCGTTCTCGTATGCATCCCGCCGATGACATTGTTGTCCACCTTAAACCGCCAATGTGACTTGCCATTGGTTTGCTGTTCTACCGCGTCCCAGCCAAATACATCGTGATAAAACTTCATCGACTGATACACGTCCCGGGAAACTAGTTCAAACCAGCAAAGTGCACCGGGCACACCTTCAATTTCAGTGCCGAAGTGAGTCAGTGCCTGCCACAAATGAAAGACAGCACCACGCGAATCCAGACACACTGCCATGCGACCGGCATCCATCACCTCCATCGGCTCTTTGCACACTTTTCCGCCGGCAGCAAGCACCTTGTCGATCGATGCTTCAAGTTCCTGAACCACAATGTACACACCCCAATTCAAAGGCATGTCATCAGGCTTGGGGAAATTGCACGGTCCAATGCCAGCGACAATAGCCGGGCTTGAAGAACCGTTTTGTGTACTCAAGTTGGCCAATGAGTAAACCAACTGCTCATCATCGTACTGATCAGTGAACTGCCAGGCAAACAGTTCGGCGTAAAATTCACGCCCGGATTGAAAATTCTGCAAGAATGTGTCAGCCCACTTAATCTGGTTGAAATTCATGTCTTAACCTCAAATCGGAAATATCAATAAGAAACTTGCTTTGAAACCCGTTATGGTGGGGCAACAATTTCGACCCAGTGCTTGACTGGAATGTCAGCCTTGGATTCCAGGTGCATCAGACAGCCAATATTGGCGGTGACGATACATTGAGGTGCATCTTGCTGCAATGCAGACAGTTTATTGTCGAGTAGTTGTTGCGATATGTCGGGCTGTAAAAGCGAATACACTCCTGCTGAACCACAGCAAAGATGCCCATTTGCAACGGGAGTGGTTTCAACGCCTTGCCGATGAAGTATGGATTCGACTGAATGGACCACTTTCTGACCGTGCTGCAGTGTGCATGGCGACTGAAATGCGACTTTGGTATAGGGAGATTTGCGACCCAAATCTACAGGTACATCCTCTCGTTCAACCTGTGAAACATCAATCGCCAACTGCGCCACTCTTTGGGCCTTTTCGGCATAGTCTGGATCATGCTGCAGCAACTGTCCATACTCCTTGATGGTCACGCCACAGCCGCTCGCCGTCGAAACAATCGCTTCGGCACCGGCTTCAATCTGTGGCCACCATGCATCGATATTACGCTTGGCATATCGCTCAAAAAAAGCCCGGTTGCCCAGGTGCAAACCCAAAGCGCCACAACAGGCATCTTTGGTGCGAATCGGGCTGATTGAAAGTGCGTCAAGATAACGCGCTGCTGCCGCGTTGATCGCAGGTTTCGCTACCCGTTGAATACAACCTTGGTGAATGATCATTTTGCGGTTGTGGCGAATCGTCGGCCAAGGTTTCGCCGACTCATAGGACGGTACTTTTTTACGCAAAAATGCAGGTAGTATGGGGCGACTCAGTCTTGCAAACCACATCATCACCCCAACCAGTAGAGTATTGGGAACAACAAACTGGAGTACTTTTCTGATCAGCCGGTCTGTAAGCCGACGCGGTACTTGCCGGTCGACCTCCACTCGGCCAATATCCAACAATTTTCCGTACTCGACACCCGAGGGGCAAGTTGTTTCGCAGGAGCGACAGGTCAGACACCGATCAAGATGAAGCTGCGTGCGCTCAGTTGCCTTTTCCCCTTCCAGCACCTGCTTCATCAGGTATATTCGGCCGCGCGGACTATCCAGCTCGTTACCCAACAACAGGTAAGTTGGACAAGTTGCGGTACAAAACCCACAATGGACGCATTTGCGCAAAATAGTCTGCGCAACTTGTCCGTCAGAGGTGTTTAAGAATGATTCAGGCAGATGAGTTTGCATAATATTTGCCGCAGATCAGTGGGCGTTCGTTGACTCAGCAGTACTCATACAAAATACCTGGATTTAATATTCCTTTTGGATCGAAGGCCGATTTGATTCGCGAGTGAATGCTTTTTGCCGGTTCCTCAAGTTCGCTGAATCGACCCTGTGGCCAACCGGAGTCTGCCTTGAACAGGGTCGCGTGACCGCCCATACTGTTCGCGGCAGCAAACACTGCATCAGGTGAATCATCAGTATAAACCCACCTCAGTGCACCGCACCAATCCAACAGGCAGTCGCCGTCCAGATTCAGCGCCGGTGCGGTGGCTGCAACTGACAACCGCCACAGAGACTGGTTTCGGAAAAAAAAGTTAAGTTTTTGTTCTTTCAGGTCTTGCCAATAGACATCACCTTCGTGATCAAGCTCACCGCCAATTTGCTTCTCGGCTGCGCGAACGCCATTTTCCGTTCCCGACAGTCGAATCCTGAGCAAGCCTTGGTGGTAACTTAGACCTGACAGCGGCAGCGGCAAGCAATTCAGTCGAATCATTTCAGTACGAGCCGCTTCGTCATCAAATTCGAGCACTCGTGTCGTCTCTACCTCGGGTTGGGGAAGTACTTTGAGCGAAACTTCGCAAACCACTCCAAGTGCACCAAGTGCTCCGACCATCAGGCGAGATACATCGTAGCCTGCAACATTCTTAATCACCTGACCGCCAAACGACAGGTATTCGCCTTTGCCATTGATACAATTGATTCCCAACACAAAATCACGAACCGAGCCTGCAAATGGTCGACGAGAACCCGACAATCCACAGGCGACTGTACCGCCAATCGTCGCCTCTTCCCCGAACCAGGGTGGCTCAAAGCCAAGAATCTGGCGCGACTCGGCGAGAAGATTCGTAACTTCAGAAAGGCGTGTGCCCGCCCTTGCCGTGATGACCAATTCCGCTGGTTCATAAGAAAGCACACCACTGTGTGCGGATACATCCAGTGGCGTTGCAACAACAGGATTACCAAAAAAGAATTTCGAACCCGATCCTCGGATTCGAAGTTTTTCGCCATTTTGGTATGCGGACTCAACCGCTGCGATTAATTCAGCCTTGAGATCGTTACCGGACAAATCAAAATCTCTCCAGATCACTATGCGGTAACTGACCCTGGTGAACGTGCATCGCGCCAAATTCGGCACATCGGGCCAAGGTGGGAACAGCCTTGCCAGGATTCATCAAAGTGTCAGGATCCAATGCCGCTTTGAGTCGGTGAAACTGTTCAAGCACTGCATCTTCAAACTGCAGGCACATCGGGCGTAACTTTTCAACGCCAACCCCATGTTCCCCGGTCACGGTGCCACCGACTTGTACGCATAGTTCAAGAATTTGATTACCTAACTCTTCGGTTTTTTCAAGTTCACCCTTGTTATTCGCATCGTACAGAATCAGCGGATGTAAATTGCCATCTCCAGCATGAAACACATTAGCCACCCTTAAACCAAACTCCTCTGACAACTGAGCAGTGCGAACCAAAACCTTGCCCAATTCTCGCCTTGGAATTGTGCCATCAATACAGTAATAATCCGGTGATATGCGCCCGACCGCTGGGAAGGCGGCCTTGCGCCCTGACCAGAAGCGGTCTCGCGATTCCGCGTCCTTGGCCACCCAAGTACCTGTTGCACCCCCGGTACGAAACAGTTCTTCTACTTTCTCGATCTGGTCTTCGACTTCTTCAATTGTCCCATCAAGCTCACAAAGCAAAATCGCTGCGGCATCCTTTGGATATCCGGCATGCACAAAGTCTTCGACTGCGCTAATCGCATAGCTGTCCATCATTTCAAGACCAGCGGGCAGAATGCCAGCGCCTATGACCGTAGCAACCGCATCACCGGCCTGCTCAACATCGTTAAATGAAGCCATGACCACTTGTGCGACAGGTGGGATGGGAAGCAGTTTCACCAAGATCTCAACGACAACTCCCAGCATGCCTTCTGAACCTGTCATCAGGGCCAAAAGATCAAACCCTGGCGAATCCAGCGATTCGCTACCGACAGTCATCAATTCACCATCAACTGTAACGACCTTCAATTGCAAAATATTGTGCACAGTCAGACCGTATTTCAAACAATGTACACCGCCGGAATTTTCCGCGACGTTGCCACCGATAGAACAGGCAATTTGCGAAGACGGGTCCGGCGCATAGTAAAGGCCAAGATGCTGTACCGCCTCGGAAATCGACAGATTGGTGACTCCAGGTTGAACTCGCGCAGTGCGCGCATCGGCATCAATTTGCAAAATACTGTTCAATCGAGTCAGGCTCAGCAGTACGCCATTTGAAATAGGTAAAGCGCCACCTGACAAACCCGTCCCAGCGCCCCGGGTCACAACAGGCACCTGGCGTCGCGAGCAGGCTTTCATGACGGCTTGAATTTGCGATATGCTGGCGGGCAGTACGACCATCAAGGGCAGTTCGCGATAGGCAGTCAGCCCATCACACTCGAACGGCCGAAGCGAAACCGCATCAGTCAGTACTGCATCAGAACCGACGATCGCACGCAATTCAGTTGCCAGTTCGCTGCCCGATTGAGTTTTTCTTGCTGCGAATTTCATTGACTACCCACACAATATTGGAGTGTTATAAAAATCATTATAACCATCGATTATCATTGCTGATTCGAGTGAACCCCGCAACATCTTTCGCTAATGGATCGAAGTTACACGCTTTCAGACCGGCTGATCAGTCATGCCGACAATATGCTTCGCACGCTCGCTGCGAAACCACACCCTGCGCGGCCTTCTCCTGCGCTACAGACGGAATCCGAAAATCTGAATTTGTCTGAAACCAACGAGTCCATTCGCTTGATGCGTGTCAATCATACCGGCGAAGTCTGTGCCCAGGCACTTTACCAGGGCCAGTCCTTGACTGCTCGAAGTGCACAGTTGCGAGAGACATTCAGCCAGGCAGCTGAAGAGGAAAATGACCACCTCGCATGGTGCGAAGAACGAATCCACACACTCAATGGCAAGACCAGTAAACTTAACCCGTTCTTTTATTGCGGCGCCTATGCAATTGGAGCGGTTTGTGGGCTGTTGGGTGATCGATTCAGCGCGGCATTTCTCGCCGAAACCGAGTACCAGGTGGTTGACCACCTCGACCGGCATTTGCAACGACTCCCGGACCACGATCAAAGCAGTCGCGACATCATTACCCAAATGCGAGAAGACGAGCTGAAACACGCGACAAGCGCGAAGCAGGCAGGTTCCACACCACTGCCTGAACCAACCAAGGGGCTTATGCGAGCCATGTCGAAAGTAATGACTCGTTTAAGCTACTGGATCTAATTTCGTCAAATTGTTCGACTGGTTTTTCGGTCGAAAATTTTGCTTACTCTGCTGGAACCTCGTGCAGTTGCCCATCAACACCGAGATATTGCCCACCTGTTGTGTAGAAAGTTGGCTGTCCGTTTGTTCTTAACACTTCAAGCATTGCTGGAATCTTGCACCCTTCCGATTCCAGGCGCTCAATGACCCTGTTCGGCCCAAACTGATCAAGCAATTCAAACGGGCCTTTTTTCCAGTTAAATCCCCAGCGCATGGCGCGATCGACGTTGACTATATCATTGGAAATCTCTGGTACAAGGTCTGCTGCGTAACACAGCGTCTCAGATACAAGACTCCAGACAAAATCACCTTCGCTGCCAGAAGCAAACGCAAGTGCCGTTGCATCTGCATCCACCGAGGTTCCCACCACGTCGACCCAATTGCCACTTTCCGGTTCATACATTTGCTTTAAACGGCTGCCGTCGTCATTTTTCAGCATTCGATAAAATCCGCCACCCGTTTTACGACCGAGTTGTCCGCAGTCATGCATCGCACGCTCTTGTGGCGGGAAGGCCAGGTAATTTCGGCCGGTGTCGTTTTCGGGAAGATTGCTTTCCAGGTTGGTCGCAACAAACTGCATGACATCAAGACCCACCAAATCGATCAAACCATAAAGTCCAGTCGATGGGATGCCCAGCGCGGCTGACATCAGCGAATCAATTCTTTCAATAGAAATCCCGTTTTCACGAGCTTGACGTCCTTTATGAAATCCCGCCAACATCCAAAAGCAGCCAATTCGATTACCGATGAAATTGACAGTATCCTTGGCATAAACGACTCCCTTTCCCAAATTGTCCCTGGCAAACGAAGCCAATGACCGTAGAACCTCGGAATCGGTGTCCTCGCCCGGCACCACTTCGAGCAGTCGCATGACTTTAACGGGATTAAAAAAGTGCGTCACCGCGACATCATTCAAGAATCGTGCCGGCATGCCAGCATAGATTGATTTGAGCGGTATACCGGAAGTGTTGGTCGTGACGATTGAATTGTCTTTTCTGATCGATTCAACGCGAGAGAAAAGTTGACGCTTGGCTTCGAGATCCTCAACAATTGCTTCGCAAATCCAGTCCGAATCACTGGCCAGG
Source organism: Arenicellales bacterium (assembly GCA_963664525.1). GTDB lineage: Bacteria > Pseudomonadota > Gammaproteobacteria > Arenicellales > JAJDZL01 > JAJDZL01. Next base: position 3,115,471 of record OY761535.1, on the reverse strand, counting down.
TTTAAAGAATCAGCGAAACTTCCAGTTTGAATCAGATTGGCTGATTCAGGATCATCCAGCATCGGTGCGCGTCCTGCCAGCATGTTCTGCTTGCCTCGTTGCGCCAGTTCTTCGGACACGTCCAAAAGGTTCGTCTTACAGCCCGCTGATGCACAAGCTGCGGCAATACCACTTCCCATGGTCCCGGCGCCAAGTACCGTAACTGAATTGATTTTTCTAATGCTCACGCTATACCTCATTAAATTGATGTCAATCGCTATTAGGCCGTTTCCGAAGCCGGCTTTAGCGTTTTCCAAATTGGCCGTTCGTCAATCGGCCAGTGGAGAATGGCGGCAATCACACCCAATGCGACACAGATCCACCAGACCACTTCGTAAGACTGGGTCGTGTCAAACAGTACGCCACCGAGCCATACACCCAAAAAACTGCCAATCTGGTGGCCCAAGAAAACGATGCCAAATAGTGTTCCCAGATATCGCGGTCCAAATACCTGACCCACAATGCCTGAAGTCAATGGCACTGTAGCCAGCCAAAGTATACCCATCATCGCCGCAAATATGAGCGCACTTGCCGGTGAGGGTGGCAGCAGTACGAAAACTGAAATTACGATCGCGCGGCCAAGATATATGGCACTGAGGATGCTTTTTTTGGTCACCCGCCCGCCCAGGTAACCCGCGATCAAGGTGCCGAACAAATTGAAAAGCCCGACAAGCGACAAGGCCCAGGCGCCGATTTGGCTTGAAAGTCCAATATCGGTCAGGTACGCTGGCAAGTGTATGCCGATAAATGTCACCTGGAATCCACACACGAAAAAGCCTGCCGTCAGGTAAATATAACCGGAGTGCTTCGACGCTTGTAAGAGTGCTTCTCGAAGGGTTTGATCAGGCCCGGAAACTTCCTGTTTTCCCGACAACACGAATGCCAGTGGGATGATCAGTACCATCAGGCACGCCAATACCCAAAGAGCCGATGGCCAGCCATAATTGAGTACGATCGCATTGCCGATCGGAACCAGCAAGAACTGTCCGAAAGACCCGGCCGCAGCACCAATTCCCAAAGCGAGTGATCGATGACGCTCATCGACTGAACGGGAAATGACTGCCAGTACAATTGCAAATGTTGTACCTGACAACCCAAAACCGATCAATGCGCCATTTGAAATGTAAAATGCCAGCGGCGTTGATGCAATGACCATCAATGCCAGCCCAGCCACATAACACAAACTGCCAAACAAGATCACGCGGCCAGACCCGTAACGATCAGCGATTGCACCGAACAACGGCTGCGACAAACCCCAGGCGATATTTTGAATCGCGGCAGCGAATGCAAAAATACTGCGCCCCCATTCGTACTGTTCGGTGATGGGAACCAGAAATATTCCCATCGTGGAGCGAACGCCAAACCCAACAAAAATGACCAGGCAGCCACAACTGACAATGACAATCGGATGAATCCAATTGAAACGACGATTATCGGTGTCCATGAAGTTGCGCCCCTTAAGGTGAAGCTGACTGTATGATTTGTTCTATAAAACCGAACAGAACACTGTGTTCGGAAACGATTCGAGGAGACTTGAGCCCGTTGGGTAAGATGAAAGCGAGATTGTCTGCCAGGAAATTATAGCGAGTTGCAGGCTTTTGTATTGAATGGAACAGGTGCGATTCGGTCGCTTTCGAGCCTGAATTGAAGACCTGCCCAAACAAAACTTTGAATTTCACGTTGATGAATTGAACGCACGGTTGAAAGAACAATGTTCGGAGCTGGTCAAATCACCAGTCATTGAGTTGAAACTAAACGCTATGAAGCGATCGTGTAAATTTCAAAATGGGTTAATCAGACACGACTTCGAACGCGGCGGGTGAATTCTCCTTGTGGTACCGGAGTCTGTGCGCACTCGACATTAGATATTGCAACGGTGTACGAATCTGTCAGAATTTGGAATTTTCGAATTTATTTTTCGATCCGTCTATGTCTTTTGCACTTTACCCATATTGGATAATGCATAATTGCATTTCATTGTCAATAACATACAAAATTCGTCGATGCTGAATCTGACACCTAATTCAAGCGACGATGTCGATCATTATTTTTCAAAATTCTTACGCCGGTAAATCATGACAGGCAAATTCATGAAATTCGACACGCTGTCCTTACATGCAGGGCAGCAGCCTGATTCGGCAACCGGAGCGCGTGCGACACCAATTTATCAAAGTGCGTCCTACGTTTTTCGAGATGCAGACCACGCGGCCTCGGTTTTCAATATTGAGCGCACCGGCCACGTTTATTCTCGTGTTTCTAATCCTACCAACGCAGTTTTGGAAGAGCGCATCTCGGCCCTTGAAGGCGGTGTCGGTGCCATTGCAACCGCCAGTGGTCAAGCTGCTTTTCACTTGGCACTCGCCACCATTCTTTCCGCTGGCGACCATGTTGTATCCTCGCAATCGATTTACGGTGGATCACACAATCTGCTGAGCTATACAATGCCGCGCTTTGGCGTTGAAACAACGTTTGTGCACCCGCGCAATCTGGATGCCATACGAAACGCAATTCGCCCCAATACCCGTTTGATTTTCGGTGAAGTCGTCGGCAATCCTGGCTGCGAAATTCTCGATGTCCCCAAAGTTGCCGATATCGCACATGAGCACGCGATCCCGCTGATGATTGATTCGACATTCACGACACCTTATCTTTGCCAGCCATTTGACCTCGGTGCAGATATTGTTTTTCACTCTGCAACCAAATTTTTGAGCGGACACGGCATTGTAATCGGCGGCTTGCTGGTTGATGGTGGCAGATTCGACTGGCTAAACTCCGGTAAATTTCCAACCCTGACTGAACCTTATGACGGTTTTCACGGCTTGAATTTTGCCGAAGAATTCGGGCCGGCTGCCTACATCACCCGAGCGCGTAAAGAAGGTGCGAGAGACTTCGGTGCCTGTATGAGTCCCACAACTGCATTTTATGTACTGCAGGGCCTAGAAACACTGCCACTGAGAATGGAAAAACACGTATCGAACACTCGCCTGATTGTCGATTTTTTGCACTCACATCCCGCCGTAGATTGGGTAAGTTATCCGGAACTTTCGAACCACCCAGACTATGAACTGTCAAAGCAACTGCTCCCGAAAGGCGCAGGTGCGGTTTTTGCTTTTGGCGTCAAGGGTGGACGTCAAGCCGGGCATCAGTTCATTGCAAAATTGAATCTTTTCTCAAATCTTGCCAACGTTGGCGATGCCAAGTCACTTGTCGTTCATCCTGCATCAACAACACACCACCGTATGGATACTCAAGCTCTTGAAGCTGCTGGAATCTCTGAAGGACTGGTTCGATTGTCGGTTGGCCTGGAAGACCCAGATGATCTGATTGCAGACCTGGAAGCAGGTCTGAAGGCTTCCCAACGCAGCCGCTGACTTTCAGTCAAAAATTGATTTTCAGATTTTGTTGCGGCAATGAAAATACTGGTTAATGACAGCCCTGCCTATTTTTTTACGGGTGGGCGCGAGATTGATCCGAGCCGTGCATCGGTGGTGTTCGTTCATGGCGCTTCACTGGACCACACCGTCTGGACGTTGCCCGCACGACATTTTGCCAGGCGGGGCTATAACGTTTTGGCTGTTGACTTGCCAGGACACGGGTTGTCGCAAGGTGAATGCCAAGCAGAAATATCGAACTACGCTGATTGGTTGATTGATCTTTTGGACGCTGCAGGTATCGAACAAACGGCAGTTGTTGGACATAGTATGGGTTCGCTGATCGCACTGGATTGCGCCGGTCGACATCCCGAACGCATCCGTGCGCTCGTGCTGGTAGGCACCGCAGTACCAATGCCGGTGACCGATTACTTGCTCAATGCCGCCAAAGACAATGTCCACGAAGCCATTGAAATGCTGACCGCCTGGGGGCATAGTCCCAGCGCTCATTTTGGCGGTAACGAAACACCAGGCATGTGGATGATTGGCGGCTTGATGCGTTTATTCGAACGCGGCCAAACAGGCGTTTTGCACAATGATCTACTAGCCTGCAACAACTATAGCAATGGCATGGAAGCAGCCCGTCAGGTCAGCTGTCCTTCCATGTTGATTTTAGGTCAACATGATATGCTGACACCTGCGCGGGTCGCCAAATCACTGGCAGCAGAAATAAAGAATTCGCAAACTGTGGTGTTTGAAAAAACCGGCCATACCATAATGTCGGAGCAGCCAGATGCACTGCTTGACTGTCTGATCAAAATAATCTGACAGCCGGCAGGCTTTCGAACCTTCAACTGAAAATGGACGAAAATTCACTCATTACAGAATTAAGCACCTGGGTCACTAACCTTTGGATTCAAGTGCTCCTGGTTCTGGTTCTTACTTTTATTGCCAGCCGTATTCGCCACTTTATCATTGGCGGCATAGAGAAAAAACTGCATTCATCCCGACAGATCTGGAGCATCGCAACCGCGCAAGCGATCCGAAAACCGGCAGCACTGTTGATTTGGATTGCTGGTGTGTCATTTTCGATCGACATCATCCGGACCGAATTTGAAACGCCAATTTTTGATTCGGTACCAACGCTTCGAATCATTGCAGTGATCGCAACACTGACCTGGTTTGTGACCAAAGTCGCTTACCATTTCGAGGTTCGATTCGTCGAAACCAATGTTGCTGCCAATCCTGACTACGATCGATCTACGGCAGAATTTATGGGCAAGATCGCGCGGGCGTCAGCAATATTTCTGGGCATTTTGGTCGCCATGCAAAGCTTGGGCCTGAACATTGCTGGCATATTGGCCTTTGGAGGAGTTGGAGGCATCGCCATTGGCTTTGCTGCCAGAGAACTGATCGCCAACTATTTTGGCGCCATCATGATTTTCCTGGATAAACCTTTCAAAGTCGGTGATGTCATCACCTCGCCCGAACGGGAAATCGAAGGCACCGTCATGCAAATTGGCTGGCGTCAAACCGTTATAGAACGGTTCGATACACGGACACTCTATGTCCCAAATTCCGTTTTCGCCAGTATTTCTGTGCGCAACCATACGCGCCAACGCAACCGACGCATATTCGAATACATCGGCATCCGGTACGATGACTCTGCACAAATTGAGGCCATTGTTTCACAGATCAACGAAATGCTCAATAACCACCCGGAAATTGATCCGAACAACTCAATCATGGTCAATTTCGACCGCTTTGCTGCATCATCACTGGACATCATCATTTATTGCTTTACCAAGGCCACGGCGTGGGCCGCGTACCAGGCAGTCAAACAGGATGTGCTGGTCAAAATCATGGACATCATCTCCAGGCACGGTGCTGAAATTGCCTACCCCACAACAACCTTTCATTTTACTGACGAGGTCGCACTTCAGACGATCGCAAATGCCGAGCGCAATGAATGAATTTTTTGTGGCGCTTCAAACCTTCGCCTGATGTCGGCGAAGTTTTAACTCCCGCTGCAGAATGTAAAGCGTACTCAGGATAATCACAACGGCACCACCGAGTGCAGATACAGTCGGAACTTCACTAAAGATAAAGTAGCCGGCGATTACCATGAATATCATCCGGGTGTACAAAAACGGCGCGACGAACTGAACATCACCCAAGGCATAGCCACGCACATCCATGTAGTTTCGAAGCGATGACATCGCTGCAATCAAGATGAGCAACAACCACTCGCGAAGGTCTGGTGATTCCCAAACCAACAAAGCCGGCGGTAAACTGCCCAATCCCAAAATGACGGAAAAATAAAGCACAATGGTTCCCGCGCTTTCCGTGCTGGACAGCTTTTTACCCATAATTAAAGTCAGCGAAAATGCCATCGAAGCAAAGATTGGCGCCATCCACTTGATACTGATGGGTTCGGGCAGGTAGCCAATGACCAATACCGCCCCGAGAAATCCGAGAAGCGACGCACTGGCCCGCCGTATGCCGACCTTTTCTTTCAGCATCGGTACGCTGAACGCGGTGACAAACAGCGGGGTGGTAAAAAACAGGGCCGTCACGGTGGCCAGTGGCAGAATCTGTATGGAATAAAACCCAAGGTTTATGGCAATGACGCCAATCACCCCGCGTAAAATATGCATTTTTAGCCGCTTGGTTCGCAAATTGAAATCGGACTTTCGAAGTGAAAATGCAAGAATCATTAGCGAACCGATGACGCCACGCACAAACACGGTTTGTGCCGAGTGTATTGCACCGGCCAATTCATGAACTCCGGAACTCATGACTGTTGCAACCACCGCTGATGCCACAATCCAACTGGCGCCGCGTAAATTGTTCGCCGCAGTCGCCAATTAAATTCTCACGAACATCCTGAACAACAAAGAAGGTCTTTTATTCATGGAACTTGGAATCAAAGGAAAAAATGCATTGGTTTGTGCCTCCAGCAAGGGACTTGGCAAAGGCTGTGCCCGGGCACTCGCTGCCGAAGGCGTTAACGTTTGGTTAAATGGCCGAGACCCCGCAGCACTGGACGCCACCGGTCGCGAAATTGAACGCATCGCCAAAGGCAAGGTCGAAAAAATCTGCTGTGACATCACGACTGAATCAGGGCGTCAGCAGGCACTTGAACAGACCCCCGACATCGACATTCTGGTCAATAACGCCGGTGGGCCGCCGGTCGGAGATTTTAGAGACTGGACTTTGAATGACTGGCAATCTGCGCTCAACAACAATATGCTCACCCCGATTGATCTTTTTCAACGCGTTGTCGATGGAATGATCGAACGAAGGTTTGGGCGTGTGATCAATATCACTTCTTCATCCGTAAAGGCCCCAATCCAGGGCCTGGACCTGTCCAACGGTGCGCGCGCGGGATTGACCGGATTTTTCGCAGGCGCCTCTCGCCAGGTCGCACCTTACAACGTGACGGTCAATGCAATTTTGCCTGGTCGATTCGATACGGACCGACTGCGAACCAGCATGACTCGAGTCGCAACACAAGATGACGAGACGATCGAAGATCTGTTGGAAAAAGGCAAGGTCAATATCCCAGCCAAACGTTTTGGTTCGCCGGAAGAATTCGGTGCGCTTTGTGCTTTCCTTTGCAGTACGCACGCGAGCTACATTACCGGACAGAACATACTGATCGATGGCGGTCTGGTCGCGCTTAACCCGTAATCTGGGTAAGTGGGATTTCCAAACTAACGGTCTCTGGAAGCAGGCACACCGTATCGTTGCAGGCTTGAAGCTGCACATCAAGCTGCAATATATGACCGGATTCGCCTTGTGGCGTTAACTCCACGGGAATTTGCAATGTGCCACTGAAAACAGACACGGGCTGGTTCTGAAAGGAAAGACTGACTTCGTCTGCTGACGGATAGTCAACGCGATCCAATCGCCAGCCTTGCGAAGCACTCGTTATTTGAGTCGCAAACAGGTTATCGGCCAGCGGCTGATCAGACTGAATATGCCAGCCATCTGCCAGCGTCAGTTCGACAAGCGCATGTGTTTTCCCTAAACGCTGTTCAAGCATTTGAACGGATAGTTTTGCATGACCTGATGCAGCATAATCGCCACTTCCCATCATTCCGCCGCGAGTTTCCTCCAAGGCTTTTAATGCATAGCCAAAACTGGTTGGAAATAAGGCGATTTCGGTGGCGAACACCTGGAACAACTGCTCTGCCAGGTGCAAATAAATTTGCTGACCAGTGCGTTCGTACAGCATTGAAAGCGAGCGCGCCGCTACAGAATTACCGGAAGGAAGTGCTTCATCAAACCGGTCTTTTTGCCGGGCAATCAAACCTTGTGCGTCATCTTCTGACACCGAAAAAAATCCGCCCTGGTGCTTATCCCAAAAACGCTCAATCATAACGTCCACCAGGATTCGCGCGCGATCAAGCCATATTTGATCGGCCGTGGCATCGTACAATGTCAACAACGCTTCAGACAGATAGGCATAGTCTCGAAGTTTACCTGCCTCTCCCAGCTGTCCGTCTCGTAAAATTCGATAAAGTCGCGATTCGTGCTCGCGCCAGGCATGGGTCCAAAGGTATTGAGCAGCGACTCGAGCCCCGGCCAGGTAGCGCTCGTTTTTAAAAACTGACCATGAATCAGCAAGCGCAGTAATCATCATGGCGTTCCATGCGGTGATGATCTTATCATCCAGATACGGTTTTACCCTGCGTTCTCGTGCGATTCGCAGTTTTTCCACAGCCGCCGCCAGTCTTTCCAGGTACTCTTTCAGACTTGTACCCTGATTGGCTGCTCGGGTTTCTGGAAGATCGGCGAGAAACAAAATATTTCGACCGTCGAAATTACCGCTTTCCGTGACGCTGTAGTGATCGATCACGAAGTCAGCGTCATCGCCAATTGATTCGGCAATCTCATCTTTAGTCCAGACAAAAAATCTGCCTTCTTCTCCCTCACTATCCGCATCAGTCGCCGACCAGAATTCGCCGTTTTCGCCTCGCATGTCCCGCAAGACGTAATCCAACGTCTGTTGAGCAACCCGGCGGTACAGGTCTTTACCGGTTAATTCAAACGCTTTGATGTAAGTGCGGGCGAGATGAGCCTGGTTGTAGAGCATTTTTTCAAAGTGCGGAACCAGCCATTCATTATCAATCGAGTATCGATGAAATCCGCCACCGACGTGATCACGAATTCCACCGCGTGCCATGTTCGTCAACCTGTTTTCTGCCAGGTGTAACGCAGTTTCATTGCCGTACCTGAAAGCAGAATCCAACAGTAAAAAAAGCTCGGACTCAAACGGGAAACTCGAAGTGGGTGGCGAAAATTCGTCGATCAATTGCTCCTGTTCAAAAAGTACAGAGATGAATTGATCGACTTGTGTTTTACCCAAGTCAATGTCACTGTCTGGCGGTGCGCCGAAATTTTGAATCTGATCGGTAATCTGGCTCGCGAGACTTTCAATTTCCGCTCTTTGGCGTTCCCACACCTGGTGGACCTCAATCAGCATGGCTTCAAAGTCGCCCGGAGGGACATATGTGACGCCCAAAAATGGTTTGCCTTGCGGGGAAACAAACACGTGCAGCGGCCAACCACCGTTGCCTCCCATAACCTGGACGGCAAGCATATACAGGTCATCGACATCGGGATTGGATTCACGGTCTACCTTAATCGCAACATAGCGTTCGTTCATGATTTGAGCGATCGTTAAATTGTCATAACTTTCTCGCTCCATCACGTGGCACCAATGGCAGGACGAATAGCCGATCGAAATCAATACCGGCCGGTCCTGCTGTTTTGCTTGCGCAAACGCCTCACCTCCCCACGCAAACCAGTTCACGGGATTGTGGGCGTGCTGATTCAGGTAAGGGGAAAGTTCCAATAGCAGACGATTAGCGTAGTGCGGGGTTCCATCTGCATACAAATGGTGAGAACGGACTTCGTGATCCGAATCGCGTTCCTGCCAAGTTTGATCAATGGCCATTCGAACGTCGGCGGGCAGTTCCAATGCACCAGGCAGCGGTAAAAATTCCACCGTAGCAGAACACTGTATCGGCCACAGCAATCCAAGCAGGAAAAATAGCCTGCAAGGTGCTGATTTGTTAATCAGAAAATTGAACATTAAAACGATCGATATCGATTAAACGCCTTCATTGCCTGAATTCGACCCCAAATGACACCGATGACCAATCCTGCGGTGTGTGACACGTTGGCAACTCCGGGAATCAGCCCAATCCAGCATGCGATGAACCACACCAGCATAAATGCCACAACCGCTTTGGGTATCACACCAACATAGTTGATGGGATTAAACCGCATTTGCATCCAAACGTAGCCTAAAAATGCATAAACGACACCAGACATGCCGCCAAATGCCGGCCCGGTCGCATAGTACTGTGAGAGATTCGAAATTGAGGCGGAAATTGCAAATATCAGCAGATAAGTCAACCAGCCTTGCCGTTTTTCGATAGCACCGCCACACACCCAGACCCACAACAGGTTGAAAACCAGATGATAGATGTCAAAATGAATGAAAGTTGGAGTAATCAAACGCCAGACCTGACCCGCCCGGATCTCATCCAGTACACCAAAAGAAGAGCCTGAAATTAGCGCTGTCGTGACGATGCGGCTGTCCTGACCAAAACCACTCAGCAAGGTAACAAATACCGCCATTCCGATTAGGCCGTAGGTAATTGGCATGCCTTTTTTCGAATTCAAATTCTTAGAATCTATTGTTCGAGCAATTCAATTCGCTCAGCGTCGCCCAACTTCACCACGCGTCCATCGAGTGTTGTAAATGTCCTGCCTTTGATGTCCTTTTGGCGCGCCTTGTAGGTAAATGGTTGTTCTTGTTGTGAACTAATGACCCGTATTGTCAAAATTGTATTATCAGACTGCCATTTGAAATAGTAAACGACGCCGGAAGAAAGCGCAAGAATGCCAGCAACCGTGTAAATCACCCATTTGGACGGCTTGTGTGCAAACAGCGGTTCAGACTTTGCTTTTCGTACCGCCTCGGATACTGGCCTGAAACGCGCCTGATAGACCAGCAAGACCACAATGATAACTGCGACTGTAAACAGGAGTTTCGTTAGCATACGAATTCAGTGCGTTGGTAACAAGTAGATAGAAATGGAGCCGGCTGGATTGTTTTATTTTACGACAACCGAGACAGTCAATCGTTTCGGCTGGCAATTTCATTCCAGATTCATCAACTGTGTTAAGAGTACGCAATTCATAAGATAATTTGTGCGAATTTAGCTCACTTCAATTCCATGTGTCATGCCTTAATGTCGCTCAGCAACATAAGCTGCAGCCGATACCGCCTGTTTGGAAAATACGAATGGCGCGCGTAAAAACGACGGTTGCATTGATCTGCATCGCCCACGTCCTGGGCATGGTTCCATTTGCTGTCTATCCCACACTGATCCCGGTTCTACAACTCGAATGGGCTGCCAGCAACACGCAGATCGGCTGGGTGGCTGGAATTTATTTTGGCGGCTACCTGCTCGGCGTTTTTTTTCTGGTCCCTTTAACAGACAGGATTGACGCTCGTCAGATTTACCTGTGTTCCATGGTGCTGACTGTTTTGGCCCCGCTTGGTTTTGCCTTTTTGAGCTCGGGTGTCGGTTCCGCCAGTCTGTGGCGTTTCGTACAAGGCGTTGGTCTGGCAGGGACCTATATGCCAGGGCTCAAAGCGCTGGTTGATGCGGGCCCGGATCGATTTCAAAGCAGAACTGTTGCGGTATATACCATGTGCTTTGGTGTTGGAGTCGCCGTTTCGTTTCTGGTTGCGGGTGCTTTAGCGAATTGGCTGCCTTGGCAACTTAACTTCGCTGCATCCTCAATCGGCGCCTTGCTGGCATTTTTCATCGCCCTTTTCTTTTTGCCCAAATCGTCACCGCTTCGTGCTGCAGAAAAGTTTCGCCTGCTACCCAACCTCAAACCGGTTTTTCAAAACCGCAAGGCGATTGGATTCAGTATCGCATACAGCGTCCACAATATGGAACTTTTTGTGTTTCGTTCCTGGACTGTGACTTTTCTGGTCTTTGCAATGTCAGGGCGTGAAGTATCAGCGGTCGGCAGTCAGTGGAATCCAGCGTTTATTGTAGCGTGTGCGACATTGCTGGCCCAGCCATTCAGTGTCATCGTCAATGAAATTGCCGAGCGGTTGAATCGAATCAAAGTCATTTTGTCGGTGATGATAATCGCGGCACTGACCGGCATTGCATTAGGTTTTTCAGCTCAAATGTCGATGGTCATTGTCGTCGGCCTGGTCGGCCTGTATGCCATTTTGTCGATATCAGATTCAGCATCCATATCTTCTGCAGTCATCGCTTCTGCCCACGCGTCGGTTCGCGGCACGACGATGGCCGTGCACGCCCTGATTGGTTTCGTTGGCGCATTCATCGGCCCGATCATCTTTGGTGTCGTACTGGACTTAGCCGGAGGCAGTAACAGCACGAGTGCCTGGGGTACCGCGTTTGTTGTCATGGCGGTGTTTATTCTGATCGGACCGTTGGCAGTGCTTCGAATGTCGAAACCTTCAGCAAATTCAGTGTAAAACTACAAAACGTGAACAAATGTTCATTATCACATTAGAACATTTGGACAAATTGTCAGTCAGTATTAACAAGAACGAGCCACCTAGGAGTTCAACCATGAACCGTATCAACCGTCAGACCCCTCCTCGATTTGCCTTGTCCGTGTTGACAGTTGTAACCATTTCAATTTTGTGGATGACATTATCAGTTGCTCAGGCACAGCGATTTTCGTTCACAAGTGACTGGCCCAACACCGACTTCGACAACAGTGTCATCAATCTGGCTGAAATTCGCTCCGGCGGCGTTCCAAAAGATGGGATCCCGGCTATTGATCACCCTGAATTTGTCACCGTCGACGCCGCGTTGAAATGGCTAGACCCCAAAGAACCTGTCATCGTTTTGGATATCTTGGGTCAGGCAAAAGCCTATCCGCTACAGATTCTGATTTGGCATGAGATTGTGAATGACACATTGAACGGCCGACACGTTGCCGCGACATTTTGCCCGCTTTGTAATGCGTCGATCGTATTTGACCGCAATCTCGATGGCGAGATTCTCGATTTTGGCACTACGGGAAACTTACGAAACAGTGATCTTGTCATGTATGATCGTCAAACCGAATCCTGGTGGCAACAAATCACGGGTACGGGTATCGTGGGTCTGTATGCTGGAGTGGATCTGAATATCTTACCGTCGCAGATTACTTCATTTGAACAATTTGCCAATGCCTATCCGCAAGGTGAGGTTTTGTCCAGGGACACAGGCTATCGTCGAAATTACGGCGATAACCCGTACCGCGGTTATGATTCCATCGACAATATTCCATTTTTGTTAAGTGACCCGGCAGACCCTCGACTTCCGGCGATGGAACGAGTATTGAATATCACCGTCAATGACCGGTATCGACTGTACCCGTTTTCTGCGTTTTCCAAAGTGCCCGTCATCAACGACAAATTTAACGGTGTTCCGATTGTCATATTCAGCAAGAACGATGCTGCATCGGCGCTTGACGGTCGCAAAATTTCAGAGTCCAGAATTATCCCTTCCGCCACCGCCTTTCGACGTCAACTGGGTGAACACCTGTTGGAATTTGAACAAGATGCAGATGGAAGATTTTTTGACGTACAAACCGGTTCTGAGTGGAACCTGTTCGGACAGGCCATTGACGGGCCATTGACGGGTGAAAAGCTGGTGGATATTGAAAGTGGAATACATTTCGCCTTCGCCTGGCTGGCGTTTTACCCACAGTCGGAAATTTACCAGGTCGAGTAATAAACAGCACTGATTCCCAGCACCCGTTAGTTGGAACAAAAGGAAATCAGATCGATTGGTCCAGCATCGATATACTTGATCTTTCCTAATTACCACGAATAATAAGCATGTTTAGTGGTATAATATATTAAATACAAGCCTTTGATAAATAAAGGAGATATACTAAGAAACGAAACCCCGTGTAGTTCCAGAAAGACCTCAGTCTCAAGGCGTTCCTAGAGCACTACGGCGACGAAGACAAATGCTTCGAAACTCTGTTCAAATTGCGCTGACCAAACAGCTTTTTATCTGCCCCAACTGCGGGCACCACAAAAGTTGCCATCTGAACACCCGCAAACTGCGTCAGTGCTACGGCTGCCATCGCCAGACCTCGCTCATAGCCGCCACGATCTTTGAATCGAGCAAACTGCCTTTGACCATCTGGTTTCAAGCCATTTACCTTTTGACCCAGACCAAAAAGGGTATCTCGGCCATGCAGTTACATCGGCAACTGGGCATTTCCTACAACGCCGCCTGGCGCATGAAGCACAAACTGATGCAGGTGATGCTCACGCGCAGCGAGCAACAATGCCTGTCGGGACTGGTGCAGATGAATGATGCGTATCTAGGCGGTGAGCGAAGCGGTGGCCAGCGCGGCCGCGGCGCCAGTGGCAATACACACGTTTGTGGCTGCGGTGCAGACCAATGAAGAAGGCGATCCGCAAAAGATCGGGCTCAGCAGCGTGGTCAAGGGCTTTCGTCAGGCGCAGATGGCCAGCTGGGCCGGGCAGCATCTGGACACCGGCACTGATGTGGTTTCCGACGGCTTGAAGTGTTTCGATGCAATCACCGAGGCCGGGTGCGACCGTGCCCACCAACTAGTGGTCTTTTGTTCAATCTGCGTAATTTAAATTAGAATTATTCAGGAAAGACCGTATATTTCGAAATCTGGAGTTTGTAGTGGTTTGATCAATTCTGAAATCTAATTCATTTGGTTTTGCTATAATATTTTCTACTACCCCTGTCGTTTCATCGGCAGGCCGCAGGGTCTTGAGAATTTCTTGAGACCCTTTGCTTTTTCTTCAATAATAGAGTGCGTACAATAATTTATATTGATGGGTTTAACCTGTATTACGGTGCTCTCAAGGATACACACTTCAAATGGTTAAACCCGAAGCAGCTCTGTGCTTCCATTCTAAAGCCTCATCACGATATCGTTTCAGTAGTTTATTGCACAGCTAAAGCCAAACCTAAAACTACAGATCCAACTGTTCACGTGCGACAGGCGAACTACATTAAAGCAATCGAATCATATATTCCAGAATTAACTGTAATTTATGGACATTTCTTGGAACACAGAGTGCGTTACAGACCGGTCGATCCCCAACTTGGAAACTGGGTAGAGGTTTATCGCACGGAAGAAAAAGGATCGGATGTTAATTTAGCGGTACACATGGTAAATGACGCGCATAAGAACTTATTTGACTGTGCAATAGTTGTGAGTAATGATAGCGATTTAGCAGAGGCGATGCGAATCGTAAAAGACGAATGTGGGAAATTGGTGGGATTATTCACACCTTGGAAAAGGCGTGCATCTAAGCAATTGATGCAGTATTCAAATTTTCAAAGAACGATTCGTAAAGCCAGTTTGGCGAAAAGCCAGCTTCCAAATCCGATACCAGACACTAGAATTTACAAGCCTACTGGCTGGTAGTTCAAGCTAGTTTCTACTCCGCTAAACGGGAGCCTTCATCACAGAATCTGTTTTGCAAGCTACCGCCGCTCAGATTGGATAATAAACCCAAAAGTGACACAGATTGAAGATCAAAACCCCGGTCCTCATTGCACCTATTCAACCGCTTGTAATTAGTGTCAGTCAGAAAACCCCCGATTTTAAGCGAGAATTCAGAATCATTTGACCGGCAATGAGCCCGAGCACGACTAACACCGGACTGTCAGGACGAATTGTGACAATCCAGTGCCAAAACAGGGCAAAATCACGAATTTAGCCCACAGCCGTGCCTCCGGCACCCGGATTTTCGTTTCCGATGGGTGAATTGAAATGCTAAGCGGCGCGCAAACGCTGCTGACGGGCGAGTTTCTGACGCTCTTTGTCACGCAAGATCCTGCCCAGCCGCTTCAGATTGGCGGCCAGTACCGACAGCGCCACGGCACGGGCAAAACCTGTTTTGCCGTGGTCCCGAACCCGGTCCAGCCCGCAGTGCTCCAGATGATTGATCGCCGACTCAATGCCAGGGTGCTTGCCACGCGCGGCTTTGAACCACGGCTGCGACTCATGCATCTTGTCGTTGATATTGCGATAGCCTTTTTTCGGCAGTGCGCATTCATCGAGCAACTCACCGAGCGCCAGCTGATTGGCCGGCGAATGAAAGCCACGATCGAAACTGCAGCTGTTCAAGTCAGGAAAGCTTTGCCGGGCTTGCTCGATGACCGGTACAGCATGGTCAACATCACTGCCGTCCCACAGGATACGGTGATGCAGGATAAATCGGTAATGATCCTCCACCACACAGACCGGCACGCCGAGCTCTTGCGGGACACCGGCTTTGCCTTTGACCACCCAGCGGGTGTGTGGCTCAAAGATCGAAAACACTTTGTCCCGGTGAGGAATCTTCTCCTCGCGCACCAAGCGCCGCGTGACCTGGTCGATCTGACGGTGTGCGTGGCGGATATAGTTTTGAAGTTGCACGACTTTGGCTTGCTGAAAAAGCGTCAGCTCAAACGCCTCGACTTGCTTGAGCGTACCCTGTGCACGATTCAGGTATTGTTGACACTGGGCCAGGTACTCGTTCACCTGCACGGGCGAATTCTTATTCTTTTTGGACGTTCGCACGCGGTTGAATGCTTGTTTGATCTTTTTTTGAATATGACGATGCTGGCGCCAGCCCTCAAGATCCAACTGCTCGGCGAGCCAGACCGCTGTTGTGATGCTGCAACGCATGGCATCAAACAACAAATTGACATCGGTTGGAAAATGAACATCCGTTTGAACGCAGAACGAATCACAACGCCCGCGCAATGTTTCGCCAGGCTTTTTTCTAACCACCTCGTGGCCGGCCTGGACCAGCAGTTGGTTGATCTTGGCCAACAGTTGCGGTTTCAGCAAGGTGACGTTATCCACCACGGTTTGTCGCTCGTATTCGTGCGCCATCACCCCGTGGCCCAGCATTTGTCGCAAGGTGCCATGCTCGTTGGCCAGCTCAGTGAGGCGGTCGTAATCGCAATTCAGACCCTGCTTGAGGATCGCCAGGACCAGAATGCGCCAAAGCTCCATGCCCGGACGACCGGTGTCCTTACGGGCTTTGGGATTCACTTGTGCATCAAGCAGTGCAAAGACTTCGCTTCGCAACTGCGGGTTGGTATACAGATATTGCAGACCCCTGAGCAAGGCCGGAATGTCATCGCGCGATTTCGAGCTAATGACGATATCGGCGATAAAGGTGCCGCCCAGTTCAGATTGTGTGGATTTGACTTTTCGCATGGTCAGGGCCTGAAGATTGTATCAAAAAGGAGCATTTTGGGGGTTTTAGGCGAATACTTGGCTTGATTCGGGAAATCTTCGGTGCCAGAAGTCTGCCTCTACATCATTGTTTATATTGACATATTATACTCTATTTTGGTTTTCTGTCAAACACTAATTACACAATAATCTATCTGTATGCCGCACTTGAGGCAAACGTAGTAATGAATTATGTAGATAGAGAAGCGGAGTTGTGGAGGTAAGGCAGTAGGGTAGCTATATCGTAATGTAAAAGGTGGACGGCGGAAACATAAAAACTGTTCCAGTGCTATCTAGCGTCAATCAAGGTTATTGCGAACACGGAATTACCTTGATTATTCTGGAAACTGGATAATTCCGGAATCACACAATAAGTATCTGTGTCACAAAGGCATATCGTGGCTCGTACAACGCGGCATACCGAAAAAAAGACCGGATTGCCGCCAGCCGCACATTTCGCGTGCTGACACTGCTGTTCAAGGTGATTGAGAAAGCCAACTACCACCTGAACATTCAGATCTTTGATCGATAATGCTTGCGGTTCTTTGTGCAACTGCTGTTTTGCGTACAGTACCAGTAACCGAAACGCGTCTTTGTAACTGGCAATGGTGTGCACACTCACCTGGCGCTGGTCAATGAGACGGCTAATGAAGAATTGACTTAACGGAACCGCAAAATCAGTTTTAACTGCCATGGTCGCCCCCGTTTTGTGTCTGATCGAGTTTTTGTGCGACCAGTTGCATCAGCTCCGGCACAGCACTCACATGCCAGTAGCTTTCGGCATTTCCGGTATGACCAAGCCACCTTACAAGCGGTGGCAGCCGAAATTCCATATCAACACCATCACGGTAAAACTGTATCAAAGTTTCAACCGCATAGGTATACCTCATATCCTGCAGGCGAGGCGCACAGGTGTTGCCTAATTTACACAAGCCACTCGTGTAGGAGAGGCTCACAAAGGTACGTGCAACGTACCTTGTGTAATAGACCTTCCCCGGTCGCTCAAGAAGAACGCTTCGCAGTGCACCTCATTGAGCAATTGGTCGCGTTGTGAAGCATATCGGCACAATACCTGCTGCGTGCTGTGGTGGCACGGCACCATTCGAGATTTGCCAAACTTGGAATTGCAAATTGTAGTCAGCCCGTGCTGAAGATCCACATCGGAGTGCATCAGTTTTACCACCTCTCCAGTACGCATTCCGGTGACCGATAAAAGCTCCAAAATAGTGGCATAAGTCAGTGGACGAAGACAACCGGTAAGCTGCTCAGCCGCATTCATCACCGCCACGGTCTGGGTGTGTGTAGATATATGGCTGCGGGCGATGATTGCGATACGTCAGCAACCCTGGTGGCGGCAGTTGGTGGCGAGCATCAGCTACCTAAGCGAATTGTACAAACTTGCGAACCTCAGCGAGACGCCGATACCGATAGTTATCGGATACATTTTGGGGCTCATACGCCCACTGGAGTACCACATCTGTGGTGATCAGTGCTACATGCCGCTTGTCTAGAAACGCAAGAAACAGACACAATAGCCATTCGGGGTCTTTTAGTTTTGCACCCAGGGCACGCCGCACATCAAGATACTCGTCGAGTAATACAGACAGTTGTTTCATAATGTCTGTCCTGGCCACTGTGGTGCCAGCGGACGAAGACTGTGGAAGTCAACCTTGGCGTAAATTCGAGTGCTATCGGGACTATTGTGTCTAAGGATCTGTCCGATATCTTCGAACAGGGCTCCATTTCGCAGCATTGTGGTGGTCATTGAATGGCGCAGCAAGTGAGTGCCACCGTGAATAAATACGGCTTCAGTTTCCGCATAAAATATCCGACGTTTCCATACCCTAAGTTTTTCCTCATCACTGAACATCCGAGCCATCGATTTGGCTATCGATAACAAGGAAATTTGGCCGATCGTTCGGCTCGCTGGCCCAGTTTTGCTAAGCCGCTGCGGTGCGATTCTCATCGTGACCATTGATGTCGCGATGTGTGGCTATGCTGGAACCCGGGAAATTGCATATTACGGACTCGCTAACGGTCCCCATGTTTCTTTGCTTCTGATTGGAATCGGTTCGGTCCTGCCTGTCGCTATTTTGACAGCAAGCTACGACGGTAGTGGAAGGCAAGCAAACTGCGGCGCAATCTGGCGTGTCGGACTGGTTCATGCGCTTGTCATCGGCGTTCTACTTGGAATTTTGATGCAGTTTGGGGAACATTTTTTTCTGCTTGTGGGTCAAAGCCCCGAATTATCTGAAGGTAGTGGCCGCGTTCTCGCCATGCATGGTCTTGGGCTCGCTGGTCTGCTATGTATCATCACGACATCCCTTTTCCTCGAGGGTTTACAAAAACCGGTCCCAGCCATGGTGGTTGCGATCGGCTCAAACTTCCTTAATCTTTACTTGAATTGGGTTTTGATTTTCGGCAACCATGGTGCTCCTGCTTTGGGTGCAGAAGGTGCCGCACTTGCAACCAGTATCGTGCGGTGGATTGGATTTTTTATTTTGCTGGTATACGTGTTCTACGCTTTCGATAAGGTGCGTTATGGAATTATCGGCAAACTCATCCAATTTCGTGAATTTTCTAGAAACCTGCGGCAACTGGGCTACCCCACCGCGATTGCACATGGTATGGAATCTGCGTCGTTTTTGATATTGACATTGTTTGCAGGCTATATGGGTGTCGTCGAAACCGCCGCGTGGACTGTCGGCATGAATCTGATTACCATCGCCTTTATGATTGGACTCGGTTTTGCGATGGCTGCCAGTGTGCGGGTCGCTAATTTTTTGGGGAAAAACAAACCCAATCAGGCCGCATCTTCCGGCTGGACTGCGCTCACTTTGGCTGCGATTTTTCTCGGATTTATCGCTGCATTATTTTTCATCCTGCCTGAGCATCTGTCCCGAATTTACAGTCAGGACCCTGACGTTTTGAAAATGGCGATTCCAACTGTTGTCGTCGCTGGATTCGTCTTGCTTTTGGATGGATTTCAAGCCGTTGGGGTTGGCGTCCTGAGAGGCTACCAGGACATGTGGTTCATCACCCGAACGCTGATTGTTACATTCTGGGTTGCAATGATTCCCCTGGCATGGTTATTTGGCTTCTATATGGAAGGCGGCCCACAAGGATTAATGTGGTCAGTCGGTTTGGCCTGTATTGTTGCGATTACGATGCTGCTGTACCGATTCCGCCGCCTGATAGAAAAGTCCCTGCAATCAAACCGCTACGGTAGCGCGCAAGGCAACTGACTTCGACAGGACCCTATCAGCCGTTGTTTCGAAATCCACCCCAAAGCCGCAGCCAGTCTGGAACGGTGTCCTTGCGAGCTTCGAGCTTTTTGAAATTGCGCCTTTTCGGACCCACGTAGAGTTGACGCGGACGTCCGATTCTGCGGCTGTCTTCACCGCTGAACATTTCTTTCCAGTGGGCAACCCAACCAACGGTTCGGGCGATTGCAAACAAGACCGTAAACATCTGTGTTGGAAATCCCAATGCGCGCAAGATAATTCCAGAGTAAAAATCAACGTTGGGATACAGTTTTTTCTCAATGAAATAACTGTCTTCGAGTGCAATACGCTCAAGTTCCAAGGCGATGGGCAATACCGGGTCAGATATTCCCAGTTCCCTTAATACCTCGTCGCAAGTTTCTTTCATTACTTTTGCGCGCGGGTCGAAGTTCTTGTATACCCGGTGACCGAAGCCCATCAGTCGAAAACTGTCGTTTTTATCCTTTGCCCTGGCAATAAATTTCGCAATATTACGTTCATCACCGATCTCGTTAAGCATGTTCAACACGGCTTCATTTGCGCCGCCGTGCGCCGGGCCCCACAAAGATGCAATGCCCGATGCTACGCAGGCAAACGGGTTGGCACCCGAGGACCCCGCCAGTCGAACTGTTGATGTCGAAGCGTTTTGCTCATGATCAGCGTGAAGAATCATGATACGATCGATTGCCTTGGCGGCGATTGGATTGACAACATATTCCTCGGTCGGAACAGCGAACATCATTCGCAGCAAATTTTCTGAGAAAGTCAGGTTGTTTTTCGGGTACATAAATGGTTGGCCAAGCGAGTATTTGAACGCGTACGCGCCGATTGTCGGCATTTTGGCGATCAATCGGTGTGCCGCGAGCATTCGCTGAATCGGATCGTGAATGTCGGTATCTTCGTGATAAAACGCAGACAGTGCACCGACAACTCCGACCATGACCGCCATTGGATGAGCAGAACGCTTAAAGCCGCGATAAAAAGAACTCAACTGTTCGTGCAACATTGTGTGCTTGGTTATCGAATCTTCAAATTCCCGCTTCTCTTCCTTCGAGGGTAATTCGCCGTGCAACAACAGGTAACAGACATCCAGGTAGCTGGAATTTGCAACGAGTTGTTCAATGGGATAGCCGCGATGCAGTAAAACACCGTTTTCGCCATCGATGAACGTGATACTCGAACTGCAAGCTCCGGTCGATGTGAATCCAGGGTCATAGGTAAACATCCCTGTCTTGGCATACATTTTCGTAATGTCCACAAGACTGGGACCTTCTGATCCGTCAAGGATTGGAAATTCATAAGATTTTCCGGTGCGATTATCGGTCAGAGTTACGCTGTCTTTTTCGTCCGACTTTGCAGCCAGGGATACGACATTTTTCTTTTGTTGAACCATGCTCTCTCCAAGACTAAGAATTCAAACCCGCAATGGCTATGGACGAGTCATTGTACTATGTGAACACACATGAAAAATTGAAGTCTGTAGCGTACCCACAATTCAAAGTGCGACAATAATATTTTCCCGAAGCCAACAATTGATTTTTGTCAATTCGTCGGCCAAATCTGCCTGAAATTTTCTCCTGCCACCGATCAAACGCAAAGTGATTTCATTGAACGAGACTGTAATCCAAACATCCAACCTTGAACTGGCTGTACCGGCGATTGAAGCGATACTCGAATTCGGCCAGGTCGCGCGCAGGGCATATTTCGCATTAAAGGCGTGATCGCTGCTGCGCAAGGCTGTCTTGAGATCGCCCACCACCGTATTGACCCAATCAAACTGGGCTTTTTCCACTGCCGCGCGCCCACCACCGGTGACAACAACCTCATGGGCGCACCCGGCCTCGGTGACCGCATCGAAACACTTCAAGCCGTCGCAAACCACATCAGTACCGGTGTCCAGATGCTGCCCGGCCCACCTAGCAATCTGCGCCTTACGAAAGCCCTTGGCCACGCTGAAGCTTGATCTTTTGCGGATAGCCTTCTTCATTGGTCTGCACCGCGGCCGCGCTTGCCACCACTTCGCTCACCGCCAAGATACGCATCATTCATCTGCACCAGAACCGACTGTCACTATCAATTTACTGCTTACTTGAGTCGCTTCGACACCCATTGTACAGACTCAATTTCTAAGTAACAGAACCATGACAATTGACTGCAATAAGATGAGAAATCATATAGAATTTGCAAAGATAAGAAACCGGCGGGCGGTGTGCTACAATCCAAGAGAGCTTATGCTCCGCGCACTTTACCCGCCACTTTTTGTCTGCTTTCTTCCCTAATTGATAAGGACATCAATTCCAATGAAGTTTGCAATTCTGCTTGACGCTGGATTTCTCAAACACTCCTGTGTTCAGAGCGAATAAACAGCTATTGAATGATTTGAAGAAAAAACCATTTTTTGCTGTACGACTTGGTGAATTAAGATTTCGTGGATGGCGGCTCAAGCCACGCAAATTAGAGGCTGGCGGTAATCAATTGTCTTTGACCGTTCAGTCAGACGATCTAATTCCCAATATCCAGCAAAAGGGTGTAGACCTTTGTATCGGATTAGATATTGCGGCATTGGCATTGAAACAGCATGTCGAAATCATCGTACTAGTGACTGGCGATTCCGACTTTGTTTCCGCACTGAAATTTGCTCGCCGCGAAGGCAAACAAGTTTTTCTGTACACACTTGGGCACGGTATTCATCCAAATCTTTACACCCACGCTGATGTTTATATTGACAATTCACCTGAGGATTTGTAGTAGCGTCTGCTGCTCCCCGAAGCCAACAATCGAATATTGTCAATTCGTCGGCCAAATCTACCTGAAAATTCCTCCTGCCGATCAAACGCAAAGTGATTTCATTGAACGAGACTGTAATCCAAACATCTAACCTTGAACTGGCTGCACTGACATTCGGAAACCCAGCTCATCCGCCGGTCGTCGCTTTGCATGGCTGGCTTGACAATGCGGCAAGTTTTATACCGCTTGCCAAATTCTTGGATAAAGTGCATCTGATTGCACTCGATTTACCGGGGCACGGCAAATCCGGACATCGAAGCGGCGCCAATGCCTATCATTTCGTTGATTATGCGACCGACGTGATACTCGCTGTGGAATCTCTTGGTCTGAACCACTTCAGTTTGCTCGGACATTCGCTCGGTGGTGGCGTTGCGGCTGTCATCGCCGCAATCGCTCCAGATAAGGTCAAGCGCTTGGCCATGGTCGAAGGGCTGGCGCCTGTAACTGCGCCACCGCAGGACATGCTGAAACAACTTCGCCGTCACGTTGATTCGACTCGCAAGCCAGCTTCACTCAGCCGCGTCTATGATTCAATTGAGCAAGCTGCCGTGGTCCGACAACAGGCCGGAGATTTGTCTCTGGCTGCTGCGATGCTAATTGCCGAGCGAAATCTCATCGAATCATCTGGCGGGTATCGCTGGAGAACCGACCGACGACTCAAAAAACCCACTCCAGTGTATCTTGTTGAAGAACAGGTTGTTCAGTACCTCAGTGACATTCAATGTGAAGCCATGCTGATTCGATCCAATCAGGGCATTCTAAAAACCTGGCCCAGTCTCGCTGGCCGAGAACCAATTTTGAAAAAGTTGGATGTGATCGACATCGAAGGCGGTCACCATTGTCACATGGACACCCCTGAAATTGTTGCTCAGTACCTTTCACCATTTTTGACTGATGCATAATTGAATTGTGACACCTCGGTCTGACGTGCAAGCTACTCATAGAACCCTATACAGAAATACCAATGCCCAATTGGGGCCAATACACCCAAAAACTTCTCGATAAAATCGGCAGCCAGCGTCTTAAGAAACTGGGTTTTTATGGGTTTTTATTCTTTTTTGTCAAAGGTCTGCTTTGGATTATTGTTCCTGCACTGTTCATCTATCTTGGATTCGGGAAAGACTGATCGATACTCAGGAAACTCAATTCAGACATCGAAATCAATGGTGTACACGGCGTGATCGGTACACAATCTTGATCGTTCAATCATCCGACTACAATTCGAAAACCGAGACAGGTTCGCCGAGGATGCTTTCATCCGCGACGACACCGAGACCCGGTAAACAGGGCGGCCTTGTCGTGCCGCCATCATTTCTGGCCCCTTGTTCGGGTACCGGGTCAATCTCAAGATGATAGTGGCAAAGCCAACTGGCGAGTCGAAACTGCGCGGGCGTTGAAGATGCCAGATGGATGGCTGCGGTATCTGCGAGCGCAGAACCGCCGGTATCTTCGATGTGCATCGGCCAGCCGACTGCGATTGCGAAGTCTCGAATCCGGCGAGCCTTGGTCAAACCACCCACCCGGTTCGGTTTAATCTTGATTGCCGAACACGCGTTCAGTTCCCAAGCACGCACATGGTCGGTGAATTCGTGCAGACATTCATCGAGTACGACAGCTTGGCGAACATTTTTTGCCACCTTGGCACACTGGTCTAAGCTTTCACAAGGCTGTTCAATCCAACCGACGAAAGACACCGAGTTCAAGACCTGCAGTGCGACGCCCACAGTCCAAGCTCGGTTGACGTCAAATGTTACGGCCTCATCTGGCAACAGTGCAGCACCAATCGCTTCTATTCGATCAATATCCGCCTTTGGATCACTGCCACCGATTTTTGCAGAATGTGTGCGGTAGCCTTCACTGCGAGCCTGTTCAATTCGAGAAATCATCTGCGCTGGCGTACCCGTACCAATGGATGAGTTCACATTGACAGCCTCTGCTTCGGAACCACCAAACATGAGCCATAAAGGCAGTTCGGCCGCTTGTCCGGCAATGTCCCAGCAGGCCATATCAATGGGTGACTTCACATAGTTGTGGCCTGGCAACTGAACGTCCATGATTCGGTTGATGTGATCAAGACTGCGCGGGTCAGCACCCAATAACGCGGGTGCCAATGTATCGATTCCGGCGCGTGTGCCTGGCCCATGTGCTGGCAAATAGGTATGACCC
This sequence comes from Arenicellales bacterium, assembly GCA_963664525.1. Taxonomy (GTDB): domain Bacteria; phylum Pseudomonadota; class Gammaproteobacteria; order Arenicellales; family JAJDZL01; genus JAJDZL01. Next base: position 3,090,549 of record OY761535.1, on the reverse strand, counting down.
CACGGGCATCCTTCACCCCAACCAGAAATACCAGTATCGGTATCGAGTCTGACAAAGGTGCTGTCAAGTCGCTCAAACTTCAATCGACCACCGGAAAGCCAATAAGGTTCGCACAGCGCCAATTCAATTTGATAGACAGCAATTCGAATGATTTTCACTGAACTTTTCTCTCTTGGCGAAGTTGAACATGTAGCGACATCAATCGATACAAATTAGTTTTGGGTTGAACCTTAACCAGTATCTTGGCCATTCAAACGATACAGCGCATGGTATCTTACGGCAGACCAACATCAGTTGGAAAATTCTATACGCGAATTGAACATCTTGGGACGATAACCAACAGCACCTGTCGGAATAAACTCGTCGACGGTCTGCCGTTTGAGTCAACGATATTAACCAATGACATCCACCAACGGGTGCTCGATTAGCTCGGGACAATCAGTTTTTCTCTCAGGCCTCAGCAAATGTAGGCAGAATAGCGAAAAATGAATGGCTTAAAAATGCTTTAATTAGCGATAGTTAACCTCGAATATGACCTCGAACCTCAGTCTAAATCAAAAAAGTTAGTCCAACTACCCAGACATCCGTTAGTTTTTGTCTTCGGAAAAAATGAAGCAAAAAGAATGGCCGATGGTGTCATATTTCATCAGACCGGGCGAACTTACAACCTAAATTCATGCGCGCTAATATAATCGGGACAAACTTCCCATCACACTGAAGATTTGAATCGCTAATATGGCAGCAAGAAAGAAAAAGATGTACCGGATTATTTTCCATAATCAGGCAAAGGTGTACGAACTGTACGCCCGACACGTGCTGCAAAGCGACATGTATGCCTTTGTTGAAGTGGCTGACATCGTCTTTGGCGAACAATCACAACTGGTGGTCAATCCTGGCGAAGAGCAACTTAAAAGCCAGTTTGAAGGTGTGAGCCGCACCTATATTCCCATCCATTCGGTCATTCGAGTCGATGAGGTTGAAAAGGAAGGGGCTGCCAAAGTCCACTCACCGGGTGAAAAAGGTGTTGTGACTCCGTTTCCGATGCACTACAAGCCACCCGAAGGGGCCTCAAGTGACTGAACAGCTATTACACTTGTGTGCAAAGAATCTGGGCGGGACTTAGCGAGTCAACTCGATTCGGATAGATTTTTCTGATCTTTCTTGGGCGGCTCTAGCTGACCAAGCGTTTGCATTGTCTGCTCAATAAAGTAATCATCGTCTCCTTTATCGGGCTGACATAACTCCGTCACGCCTTGTGCAACAGACTGGTACAGTTTTCTTTGCTGCTCATCGATCCGGCCAATTGCGGAAACCGTTTCGATAAAGTGATTACGGACGTTTGCCCGATACTCGTCGTACTCTTTTTGCAGGTTCAATAGTTTAGCATCGCGATCATCATCACGACTGCGAAGGCGCGCAATGATAAAACCCGCAACACCGCCAACGATTGCAGCGACGGCAATTAAGATTAATCCGACACCAGATTCCAAGTATCGCCTGCCAACTTGAATTGCAAACCCATTGGACGAGGGGGCACATGCGCCCCCTCCCCCTCAATTTATGCCAATTACACCGAAGCGCCGGGCCTGGCGATGCCCGCCGGCTCATCTTCTGAGTATTTGATCAATTGCGCGTACGGCTCTTTCCAAACAGTCCATTCACCGGTTTCCCGATCAAACTTTGAATTCACAAAGCACTTCCAATTCTCATCATCGATGTGTTGATAATCCATTCGATAATAGTAGCCTGGATATCGGGTTTCTTCACGGAACTGGATATGCTTCATGTGCGCATACGCCGCAATCAGTCGATGGTAATTTTCCCACGCCCGTAGCAGCTCGTGGAGATCCTTGGCGCGCATCTTCAAAGAATCTTCGCGCAGCATTTCAAGTTTCTTCTCGGCAATCTCAAGCATTTTGGCGTTGGTCTGATACCACGTTGCAATGCCCGCGACATACTCGTCCATAATTTTTTGCAGCCGGAACTGAAACATCTTAGGCGTTATGTAGTGCGGGTTGATGTCCTCCGCGGTGGTGTAATCCTTATGCTCAAGATAGGTCATCACCGGTTGATATATCTCCTGCACGACTTCGTCAACCGAACGGCTCAACTGTGGCTTCCAGTCCCGGTTATCCAATGCAAACTTGACCATCGACTTGGCAGCGATGCGGCCTTCTGCATGTGAACCCGAAGAGAACTTGTGACCGGATGCACCGACGCCATCACCTGAAGTGAAAAGACCTTTAACGGTGGTCATGCGGTTGTATCCCCAGTGATAACTGTCTGGTGTGCCCGGTAGATCATCCGGACCAGAGCACCAAATTCCGGCACAACCAGCATGCGAGCCCAGAAGGTAAGGTTCGGTTGGCATCAATTCTGACATTTCCTTATCCGGCTCAATATTTTCACCGGCCCAAACGCCACACTGACCAATCGTCATATCCAAAAAATCTTCCCAGGCTTCCGCTTCAAGGTGTTTGATTTCCCGCGGTGTCATGGTTTCTGCGAGTTTTGCCATCGCGGTCGGTGTATCCATGAATATGGGACCGCGTCCTTCGCGCATTTCTTTCATCATCAGATGATTGCGCAAGCAGGTTCCCATCTTCGGGCCATTGGCGTAAGCATCGTAGCCGTGATGCGCCAGGATGTCGTAATTTTTGACTTGGTAGTCTTCGCCGAACGCATTCATGGCCTGTGCCTTAAACAGCAAGAACCATGCGCCAACAGGACCGTATCCATCCTTAAATCGTGCCGGTACGAATCGATTTTCCATCAACGTCAGGTGTGCCCCACACTCGGCTGCCATGGAGTAAGTCGAACCTGCATTCCAGACGGGATACCACGCTCGACCGGTGCCTTCACCGACGGACCGGGGCCGAAAGATATTCACGGCACCGCCTGCTGCCAGCAGGCAGCATTTGAATTTATAGACATAAACTTTGTTGTCGCGAACGCTGAACCCAGCAGCACCGGAGACTCGATTCGGGTCATTGGCGTCAGTGATCAGGCGAACGATAAAAACTCGCTCACTGATATTGTCAATACCGATAGCCTTTTTGGCGGCTTCGGCAACAATCCATTTGTAGGATTCACCATTAATCATGATCTGCCAGCGGCCAGAACGGACAGGTTTACCGCCTTCAGTGAGCATCTTGCCCTCATCGCCTGACTGCTTCCAAATGGGCAATCCCCATTCTTCAAAATTATGAACGGAATCATCGACGTGACGACCCACATCGTAGACCAAGTCTTCTCGAGTGATCCCCATCAGGTCTCCGCGAACATAACGCACGTAATCAGCCGGATCATTTTCACCCATATACGTGTTGATTGCTGATAATCCCTGCGCGACTGCACCGGAACGATCTAAAGCGGCTTTGTCAACCAGTTTGATGTTGAGATCCTTGCCCTCGGCCCATTTCATAATCTCAAACGCGCAACCACATGCAGACATGCCGCCACCAATGATGAGGATATCAACTTCCTCTTCAATGACTTCCGGGTTGCCAAAATCAAATTCTGCCATCTCGTATTACCTACCTTAATTTTGAATGAACTGACTCATATCGCAGGAATGCGTGCCCTTGGTAAACAGAACCGAGTGGTCTTCAATTTCACTAAAGTCTGCGGAGGGCTTGTTGACATAAGGTTCGGCGGAACCTTCAGGAGTCGTGCGAATGGGAAATTTGAATCGCTTGCGATTGCCGTTTCTGAACTTGATTGTCCACATGATTGACTCTGAACCACGCAAAGGCTGAACCGATGCACCGAGTGGAACAACATCCGCATAGTGACGAACTTCAATAGCCTGCTGCGGGCAAATTTTTACACATGAATAGCACTCCCAGCACTGTTCCGGTTCCTGATTGAATGCTTTCATAGCATGACCGGTCAACGAACCATCCTTGTCAAGTAACATTAGATCGTGTGGGCAGATGTACATACAGGCCGTCTTGTCCTGTCCCTTACAGCCATCACACTTGTCGGTGCGTACGAATGTCGGCATGAGTTAAACTCCTAATTCTTGGTCAAATATCAAACAGAAAAAATCGGCCGATCGGCCTGATTATTGTTTTACTTCGTATTGAGTGGCATTTTATCAGCAGGTACAACTGATACCCGCACACAATAGCCTGGAACCTTGCCTCTCAACATCAATAAGAATATATTATTTTTCGCTAAATTTTCGGTAATCTAATAATTTTTTAACAAAAATTCAATATTTGCGCGTTTTTTCATGCGCATGTAAGCGATTTCTTGGAATAGCTTGCACTCAGTCAAGATTAAAACAATCTTGTTAATCTACCGAATTTCGTTACACAGTAAAATCATTCCGGTATAGAGCAACTCTGTATGCGACGAATTGTCTGTTTCTCTCAGGATGATAATGAAGTGAAGACCCCCAATATATTAATTCTCATGGCGGACCAATTGGCACCCCACTTCACCGGTGCCTATGGCAACACGATTGTAAAGACTCCGAATATGGACCGTCTTGCAGAACGCGGCTGCCGATTTGATGCAGCCTACACACCCTACCCTCAATGTGCACCTGCCCGGTTTTCACTGTTATCCGGACAGCAGGCATGGCGCATCAGGGCCTATGACAACGCGGCAGAATTTCCATCGACGATTCCAACCATCTGCCACTATCTTGGCCGATTAGGCTATCACTCTTGCCTGACTGGCAAAATGCACTTTATCGGACCCGATCAGTTACACGGCTTTTCCGAGCGACTGACGACCGACATCTATCCGGCTGACTACGCGTTTACTCCAAACTGGGAGTACGCGGACCAACGCATTGACTCGTGGTATCACAACATGCTCAGTATTCATGAAGCCGGTGTTGCAGAAGCAACATTCCAGCTTGATTTTGACGACGAAGCCGGCTTTCACGGGGTTCGAAAGCTTTACGACTACGCACGAAATCCGGATTCGAATCCGTTTCTAATGGTCGCTTCGTTTACCCACCCGCACGACCCATACGTCGCTCGTTCTAAATGGTGGGACCTTTATTCTGAAAGCGAAATTGACATGCCCCGCCTGGATCTTGACTCGGTTCCCTTTGACCCACACAGCCAGCGGCTTTTGGCCGGCATGCAGGCAGATGTGGATCCACCGTCGGAAAAATCAGTACTAAATTCGCGCCGCGCCTATTACGCTAACACTTCCTATGTCGATGACTGGGTCGGACAGTTCGTCAACACGCTTGATATCACCGGTCTTTTGGACAATACAATCGTCATCGTCATGGCCGATCATGGCGACATGCTCGGTGAACGTGGCCTTTGGTACAAAATGTGCTTTTTTGAACACTCAGTCAGGGTGCCCCTTATCGTCGCAGGCCCAGGTATAAGAAATGCAGTCATTCCCAACGCCTGTTCGACGCTAGATTTGCTGCCCACATTGCTCGACCTTGTCACTGAAGGGTCGGGACTTTCTTCCATCGAACCGGCACAGCCATTTGACGGACGAAGCCTGCAGACCTTGCTGACGGGGGATGGAAACGATACCGAAAGTTTCGCAATCAGCGAATACTCGGCCGAATGCACTTCGCATCCAATGGTCATGATTCGACGGGACGAGTTCAAATATATTCACTGCGAAACTGACCCGCCAATGCTGTTCAATCTTGAGACCGACCCGGAGGAACTTGACAATCTGGCACAAAAGGATTCTCACCGCGAGATTGCCGAAACATTTCGTAAAGAAGTAGATTCCAGATGGGCCTTGGATGCCATTCGTTCTGAAATCATTTTGGACCAAAAGGCACGCTTACTCGTTCACGATGCGATGATTAGAACCCCAGATGTATTTTGGGACTATCAGCCGATACGCGATGCCGCCAAATCTTATGTAAGAACACACCAGATTATTGATGATTTGGCTGAAACTTCCCGCTTTCCACGATCCGATTCGAAATAAATAGAAGATTTGAACTCAACTCAACATCGGCCTAGATTCCGATTGAAGACGACTCCATTTGGTTTGATTCTACAAGAAACTTACATCTATCCACTGAAACCCCGTCTTTTCCCGCGTTAGCAAGGAGTTCATCAGTTGGAAATGCCGCAGTTGTCAATTTTCCTTCTCTAATCATCTGAGGATGAAAGAGAAGTCGGGCGACCACTTCCCGGTCATCCACTCTGTCCAATCTGCTACCCGTTCACACCGTTGCCGAACTTAATTTTCCTGGTGTCGCCTTAGCTCCCAAATCGCATTACACAATTGTTTTGGTATGTGGAAATCCCGCCAATGATAGTCGTCAAATATCATATTTTCTGGTTCAAAATTGTTTCTAACATGGTACGATAGTTCGCCAACCCCCCGAACTCCTATATCAATGTACCCTGCATCAGAATTATGACTAAAGGTAAATTCCCCATAGGAATCAAGAGAAACATCGGGAATTAATTCAGTTCCAAAAAGAAAGCTACGAGCTAGCAATTTTGCTTCATTGATCGCCTGTGTCAGTTGGTCTCGGTCTAGATTCACATCAAAATAAAGAGCAGACTGATAGGCATGATCGATCTCGTCTAGCAGATGAGAAGTTGGGTCATTCATGTTTTGTCCGTTTATCGCGTCATCATGCTCTGATATAGGTTGAACATCAGATTATAACGATTGCAGGTTGGTCGTTATCGACGGGCGTTAAAGGTGATGGTGCCATGTCATCGACATGGCCTGTTCAATGACGCCACCTTTGGGAAACTCAAGGTAAGAATCCCGGTAGCAAAGTTCAGATACTTCGAATCTTGATACCATTGAGTCGATCCACCAAAGTTGCAGCGTTCGAATCATCGAGCACAATATCTTTCAAGTCTGACACTGCACATCGGACCGTGCGCCAGGCTTGTTCGAATGCCTTTTCCTGTTCATCAATCTTGCCTTCAACAGTCGCTGGGTCGGGAATGCTCCAGTGTGCCTTAATTGGTGCGGACGGCCAAATCGGACAAACTTCCGCTGCGGCATTATCGCAGACCGTGACTACAATATCCATCGCAGGCGATGATTCGTGAGAATATTCATCCCAACTCTTTGAACGACAGTCGGCAGTTGAGATATCGTGCTTCGCGAGCGTTTTGAGCGTCATCGGGTGCACTTCACCCTTGGGTTGACTGCCCGCACTAAATCCCCTGAAGCGACAATCGCTCAAGTGATTGAGCATTGCTTCACAGAGTACACTACGTGCGGAATTTCCGGTACACAAGAACAATACGTTGATTGTTTTTTTCTGATTCATGATTGGATAGGCGTCGATTCAATGCAAGATGAAAGTCGCTCGCGTTCCATTTTATTGAAAGCCCAACTTTCTTTTTGTGGCACAATTTGCATGTTCATCAGTCTTGTTCGCTCCCATTTTCGATTCGATCGTTGGATAAAGAAAAAAGATGTCAAGTTCGAAAGAGGTAATGCTGATCACCGGAGGCAGCCGAGGAATTGGCGCTGCGACCGCAATTTTGGCAGCACGGCGTGGCTATCGCGTCGCAGTGAATTATGCCGAACAAAAAGCTCGTGCCGATCAAATTGTTGCTGAGATTCGTTCATGTGGTGGCACCGCGATCGCCTTGCAAGCCGACGTCGCAAATGAACAACAGGTTGCGGACATGTTTTCCAGCCTGGATAAGGAATTCGGCCCGATTTCAGCTCTGGTTAACAATGCCGGCATTCTGGCTCCCTTGGCTCGGGTTCAGGATATTGACGCTGAACGAATACGACGCCTCTTTGATGTCAACGTGCTTGGATCATTTAATTGCGCTCGCGAAGCGATCCACAGAATGTCTAGCGAATTCGGTGGCAGTGGCGGCTCCATCGTTAACTTGACCTCGGGTGCCGCCCGACTCGGTGGCGCCTTTGATTACGTCGACTACGCTGCGTCGAAAGGGGCCATTGATACTTTTACGATCGGCTTGGCAAAAGAAATTGCAAGCCAGGGGATTCGCGTCAACGCGGTGCGAGCCGGGTTTATCAAAACCGAAATGCACAATAGCGTTGGTGGCAGCGAGCGATTCGAACAGGTCAAACACACAATCGCAATGCAAAGAGTGGGCATGCCTGAAGAAATCGCGCAAGCGATCCTGTGGCTGCTGTCGGATCAGTCGTCCTACTGTACAGGCACGATTCTTGACGTTACTGGCGGACGATGAGGACTCGGTTTGAATCAGCCACCGTTTAACAGGGCATCTTTTACGATCTGTTGGAATCTTGCGACATGATTTTCCATAACCGGAGATAGCGGCCCTGGAATATAAACGCCGGCTTGCATATTCTTCGTAACGTCAGCGCAGATTCCAAAATCCTCTTCTACAATTCGCTTACCCCACTGAAACGCATCCCGTTTGTCAGGTTCGCTCAGGTCACCATACCAAGCCCAGTTCTTCGAACAAACATGGCTGAAACTTTCTGACTCGACGCGCTCTGCTTTGAAAATCTTTTCACCCATGACCAATTGTAGGCCGGGAAAATGATAGACCCAGCAACCCTTTGCACCCCTGGTTTCTCGGGCACCACCGGTAGCACCATGCTGTATATCAAACACCACCGAATGACCGTCATTCATTGAGTGCAGGTCCACATCTCCGCCAGCCAAACTCTTGCCCAACCTCGGATGGATCAGGTTCAGGTGATATCCTTCAACGGTATTGTCGCAATAGGTTTTCCAATTCAATTCGCCAACAACGGAAAATTCGCCATAAAACTCAAGATCAGACGGACCTGGAAAGTCATTGCACAAAGGGGCAACCTCCCCTAGCCATTCGTCGAATTCAATGCCTTGGTCCGACGCGATTTTCACAAATACAAGTCCATTCCAGGTGTGTACTTCAATTGGCGTTAGTGCAATATTATCAGTACTGGGCTTATTGCGTTCACCAAAGCGAACAGCGTTTTGTAATTTTCCATGATCATCGTATAGCCATCCATGATAGGGACAGCGAATCGTCGATAAACCACTGCCCGATCCTTCCTGCACCAAACTTGCGCCGCGATGGCGACAGACATTCAAATATCCACGCAGCACGCCATCTTGAGATCGCAAAACGAAAACCGGCCAACCGCAGATTCTGTCGCACAGATACTGACCAGCCTCTGCGACCTGACTGGCAGGTCCGATCAACCACCAGGCAGGTAAGAAAATGTGCTTCCTCTCGTTGCGATAAATATCAGGATCGATATACCAGTTCGAATCCAAAGAAGTTGGCATCAGCTGGCCTTTGTTCACCTTGTGTAGAATTTACCGGTTCTTGAGGCTTGCGATAAATCGAACGATTTTTTCAGCCACTTCCTCTCCGGCCTCCAGGAGTATTGAGTGTTTGTAATTTGTCAGTATAACAAGTTGCGCATCTACCAGGCGCTCAGCAATTTTCTGATTCAGACGCGGACTGCATCCACCATCATTTTCACCTGTCAAAACCAGGCTTGGTGCAGTGATTTCGTGAAGCCATGGCATCATTTCCGTTCCCGCATAAATTCTAAAAACGTTCAGAAAGTTTGCCGCATCAGTATCCATCACCTGCTGCAGGCGAGTTTCAACAATATCCGGATGCTTCTCGATAAAGCGGTCGGTAAACCACCGGTCAGTCAGAGTCTTCAATACATCGGCGATGCCATCTCGTTCCATCGCATGAACCACCTGCCAAACCTTGCTTCGATCTGACTCCGATCGCCCTGCCGCGGTCGATAGCAATGCGAGCGACAAAACCCGGTCAGGATAGCGGCGGGCGTAAACAGGCGCGATCATTCCACCGAGCGAGTGGCCCACCAAGTGCGCCTTTTCGACTGCACAGCACTGTCGAACCCGCTCAAGATCGTCAACCAGCTCATTTAAGCCATAGTTGCAGTCAGTCAGTGGTGCATCTCCATGGCTACGTAGATCGTAGCAGATCACTTTGAAATGCTCACGCAAAACCGGCAACATAAACCGCCAAATGCTGCGATTCGCGCCAATTCCATGAATCAGAATGAGCGGCTCTCCCTCACCTTCAATACTGAACGGACACTCGATGGGTTTCATACGATCTGGAATTTGTTTCGATTCAGTGTAATTGTGGAATCACTTCTTCTGCAAGGCATTGAATACACTCGAGTGTTTCTTCCTGGCTCACGCCGAAATTAATATTCAAGACCATACGATCAATACCCAGCTGTGCGTAAGGCGCCAGCCTGTCAACCATTTCTGAAGGTGTACAAATCAATAAATTAGCTGCCAGTTCCTCGATGGTCTGTTTACGCGGCAAAGGGCGAATCATTCCTGCATCGACTATACCGGGTCCGGTAAAAACATTGTCAAACCGCTGATAGTAAGCATGCGCCTTTTCAAGATATGAACGACACGCGTGCGTATTGCGAGCGACGAAGCCGACTCTAGACAACGTCAGGGTAAGTTTCTGATACTCGGCAGATAGTTCGGCTTTTGCACGATTGAACGCATTCACCTGTCGTTCCAGAAGTGCCTGTCCACCCGCCAGCGGGGTTGTCTGGATGTGCATGCGCTGCTTGGTGTACTCGTACACACGATCGGGATTAACTACTGCCACCATCATTGGCGGTCCCCCGTGTCTTACTGGACGCGGCATAATCGTCAACGGTTCAAATGCGTAATAACGACCGTTCCAGGATACCTCTTCTTCGCTCAAAAGTGCCTGAAGAACCTCGAGTGCTTCATCGAATCTGGCCTGGGTTTCCGTAATTGGTACGCCGAGTCGTTCCATCTCAAATTTGTAAGCGCCGCGTCCAATGCCAAGCAGCAGTCTCTGATCGGTAAAAATGTCCGCAACCACAATCTCCCCGGCATATACGCGCATATCGTGCAGAGGCAAAACCACAACAGAAGTGATAATTTTGACATTTTCGGTCTGCGCAGCAATCTTGACCGCGAATTGCAGTGGAGCGGGCATCATCAGGCAATTGATCAGGTGATGCTCAGTCATCGACACAGATTCAAAGCCGAGTCGATCGGCAAGAACGGCTTGCTCGATCATGTCCCGGTAAACGCGATCTCCACCGTATGATTTGTCCGGGTAATCTGCCGAAAGTTGAATGCAAAAATCCATATGTTGAGAACCCAGACTGAATCAACGGGCTGCGAGGACGATCAGGACCCAGAGGTTGCCGACTCAGTCGTCAATCTCATCATGCGCAAATTTTAAGGTGTCGATCCGAACTAAAACATCCCGGTCAATGTCGGTCTGTGACACTCAGGCCGCAGTTTCTGTAAGCGGCTGGCGATCAAGTTTCAGCTCGTCGAATACATTCACCAGTGCATCGACCAGTTCATCAATCATCTCGTCTGTGTGCAAGGGGGTTGGGGTAATTCTCAGACGTTCGGTACCCACCGGAACAGTTGGATGATTGATATGCTGAACAAAAATATCGTGTTGATCGAGTAGTAACTGACTGGCTTCCCGGCATCGATTGGCATCGCGGACCATAACGGGCACAATGTGGCTTGGATTGGACAGGACCGGCAGTCCGGCATTACTTAGCCGGGATTTGACGACGTTCACGTTACGGTGTAGCCGAATCCGGCTTTGGATATCCTTTCGAACATGGCGAACACTCGCCGCTGCGCCTGCTGCGGTTGCGGGCGGCATTGCTGTTGTAAAGATAAACCCACTTCCAAAGCAACGCACAAAATCAATCAGCACCGCATTTGCAGCGATGTATCCACCGACAACTCCAAAGGCTTTTCCTAAAGTGCCTTGGATAACATCCACCCGATCCGAAAGGCCCTCGCGCTGTGCAACGCCACCGCCGCCTTCACCGTACAGACCAACGGCATGCACTTCATCCAGGTACGTCAATGCCTTGTATCGATCCGCCAAGTCACAGAACTCCCGGATCGGCCCAATATCGCCATCCATGGAATAAACAGATTCAAAGGCAATCAGTTTGGGACGTTCAATATCGACACTGGCCAAAAGCTCTTCAAGGTGTTCTGAATCATTGTGCCGGAAGATATGGCGTTCGCACTTGCCAAAGCGTACGCCTTCAATCATGGAAGCGTGATTGAGCGAGTCAGAAAACAGCACCATATCCGGCAATCCACCCAAGGTACTGAGCACGGTTGAATTGGCAACGTATCCCGAGGTGAACACCAGTGCCGCTTCTTTTTCGTGCAATTGAGCCAATTCGGTTTCGAGCAGCACAAGTGGATGATTGGTCCCTGCAATATTTCTTGTGCCACCGGCACCAGATCCAATTTCTTTCACGGTTTTACAGATGGCTTCAGCGATCACGGGATGCTGCCCCATCCCCAAATAGTCATTACTGCACCACAATGTAATTTCCCGACCAATGGAATGATTCATGGCACGCGGATATCGCCCAGCCCTTCTTTCCAGGTCCGTAAACTCCCGATAGTTCCCGGCGCTTTTCAGTCGCCCGATTGAGTTTAAAAATAATTCGTTGTAATCCATCGATTTTTGGTCAGTTCAATTCCTGCTAGTTCGCTGCAAACTGCCATTCTACACATAGTTGGCAAGCAATTCGAAATACTTGTCAATGAAAATTTCGACACTCGATTTGTTCAGGATCATTTTCATAGAACTTTTCGTTTATTGCTCAACTGAAATGGTGACAAGCAGAATCTGTCCAAATTCCATTCACGCAAGTCAACGCCTGTTTACAGGTTTGTAAATTTTAGTATGCAAGTCGACGATCGTTGTTGAATTTACAAGGCATTGGTCTGAATTGGCATTTTCAAGACCCGCAGACTCAACTTACTGATCACTTGCGTGATGGCGTCTGCCGATTATCATCGACCATTGTCCCAAACTCTCAGTTGAAATTTCAAACGCTCGAAAATAACGATGAACGATACGATCGACCTGGGCGTGCAAAATGCCAGACATCACCAGTTCGCCACCCGGTCGGGTTAAACGCGTAAGCGTTTCAGACAACTCATCGAGCGCATCTGCAAAGAGGTTTGCGACAACGACATCAGCCTGTAATTTGCTTGGAAGTTCCCCGGGCAAAACGCATTGATACCTTTGTTCGACACCATTTCGGGCGGCATTGGCCTGGCTGTCGATCAACGCATCCGGGTCAATGTCAACGCCCCACGCGAATTTAGCACCCAGCACCAGCGCAGTTATTGCCAAAACACCGCTTCCACAACCATAATCGAGCACCGTACAGTTCGACAGTTCTAGATCGGCCAAATTCTTTGCGCACATCAGTGTCGTTTCGTGATGACCCGTACCAAAAGAAGTGCCTGGATTAATAATGACAGCGAGTTCATCGCTCGCGTCGATCGCGTGCCAGGGTGCAACAATCTTCAGCATCTTCGTCAGTTCGACCGGCTTGAGATTTTGCTGAGACCGCGCAACCCAGTCTCGGTCCGCAAGAACGGTTCGATTGATCTTGATCTCTGCATCAGTGTGGGAGTTTTCAATTGCAGTTCGAATTTGGGCCACACCGTCAAAATCTGGTTCAAACAAGGACTCAACCATGACGTGATCACCATCTGGTACGAAAATAGACAAGGACAAGGCTCCGTGATCTTCCAAAATCCTGGAAATTGAATCAAGCTGCCCAGTCAGGCAACAAATCGATAGCTTAACCCAGTGTGGGTTGCTGGTACTTGCACTCAATTTTCGAGCGTTCGTTCCAGGAAATTGATGTCGACAATACCGCGTCGGAATTTCTTTTTATTCAAAATTTGCTGATGCAAGGAAGTTGTGGTATCGACCCCTTCAATGACCAATTCCTCCAATGCACCGCGCATTCTGGCCAGTGCCTCGTTTCGGTCACTCCCGTGGGTGATGATTTTTGCAATCAAAGAGTCGTAGTGCGTGGTGATTTCGTAATTCACATAGATGTGAGAATCAATCCGCACACCGGGCCCACCTGGAGGATGGTATCGGGTAATCACTCCCGGCGAGGGCATCAACGTTTCGGAGTTCTCGGCATTAATTCGACACTCGATCGCGTGCCCGTTCAATTGAACGTCATCTTGTGTAATGGGCAAAGGTTCGGATGCTGCCACCCGGATTTGCTCTTTGACAATATCCATACCGGTAACAAGCTCGGTTACCGTGTGCTCAACCTGAATACGCGTATTCATTTCGATGAAGAAAAACTGCTCACCATCGAATAAGAATTCAAACGTTCCGGCACCCAGGTATTCAATTGCCTTACACGCAGCGATACAGCGCTCACCCAGGTTTCGACGCAAGTCATCCGGGATTCCAAACGCAGGGGCTTCTTCGATCAGTTTTTGCCGCCGCCTTTGAATCGAACAGTCCCGATCGCCAAGATAGACGGCATTGCCAAATCGGTCGGTCAGTACCTGAATCTCAATGTGTCTGGGATTGTGGAGAAATTTTTCCAGATACAGTGTTGAGTCACCAAATCCGTGACTGGATTCGCCTTGAGAAAGAGCCAGCGCATTTTCAAGTTGCGATTCGTCTTCAACCAATCGCAAGCCTTTGCCACCGCCACCCGCTGCAGCCTTGATCAAAACCGGGTAACCGATTTGTTGTGCCTGAACCTTGATTTCGTCCAAATCATCACCTAAGGCACTGCCAGTTCCCGGTACGCATCGAAGTCCTGCTTTTTCCATTGTTTTGATCGCTTCAATCTTGTTTCCCATTAACCGGATTGATGCAGGAGACGGCCCGATAAATTTGAACCCGCTTTGAACGACACGTTCAGCAAAATCAGCATTTTCGGCTAAAAAACCGTAACCGGGATGAATCGCGCTGGCGTTGGTGACTTCCGCCGCCGCGATCACTGCAGGAATATTGAGATAGCTTTGACTTGCAGCAGCGGGGCCGATGCAAACAGACTCATCGGCGAGCTTTACGTATTTCGCTTCACTGTCAATTTCTGAATGTAAGGCAACCGTCGCGATTCCAAGGTCTCGACAGGCGCGAAGCACACGAAGGGCTATCTCGCCCCGGTTGGCAATAACAATTTTTTCGATCATTCACTCAAGACAAACATCGGTTCGCCATACTCAACAGGGTCACCATTTTCTTTTAATATCTTGACAATGGTTCCGCTGCGCTCGGCCTCGATTTGGTTGAATATCTTCATTGCCTCAATCAAGCATAACGGTTGACCGACACTCACTTCATCACCGACCGTCACGAATGGCTCGTCAGTCGGTGTAGCCGCACAAAAAAATGTTCCGACCATGGGTGAAAGAACAGAAAAATGATTTTCATCAATACCAGCATCTTCTTCAATGTCGATCTCACCTAACGACGGACTGGCTTGCGCCGGTACGTGGACAACCGGCTGAGTTGTGGCATCCGATACCACCGTCAACGTTCGGGTCAAACGAATCGAATCGTCACCTTCATGAATCTCAATCTCACTGAGGTTGGAGACATTAAAAATTTCAATTAATTTTCGTATCTTTCGAAGATCCATGACCATTAACCTTTCTCGCTATTTTCCAGGTACGACACGGCTGCCTGGACACCAAACTCGTAAACTTGCGCGCCAAGACCGCAAATTACGCCTTGGGCAATGTCGGAAAAATAAGAATGGTGACGAAATGTTTCTCGTTCATGAATATTTGAAAGGTGCACCTCAATGAATGGAATTTGAGAAGCAATCATCGCATCACGAAGTGCGATGCTGGTGTGTGTATACGCAGCTGGATTGATCACGATAAAGCTAACTCCATCGGTGGCGGCGGATTGCACCATTTCGACCAGTTCGTGCTCGGCGTTGCTTTGCTGGGCAGTGAGTTCATGACCGGACTTGGCTGCAATGTCGCACACCTGCTGATTAATCTGATTGAGGGAGAGCGTACCATAATGTTGTGGTTCTCTGGCGCCAAGCAGATTAAGATTCGGACCATGCAAGAGAAGAATTTTTGCCATTGACTATAAGCTGTTCAAAAACCTAATTATTTTTGCATTATAAGCGATATTGGCAACAATTAACTTAATTTAAACTGATTTTAGATGCTTTTTAAGAATTTGTTGTGTGAGTTCGATTCGTCAGAAAGCCATGGTTTTTATTCGACCAGATCTTGTAAATCCTGCAATTCAAGCGGCCCTGCATGGGTCATCAATCGTTTGCCATTTTGATCGAATGCGACCGAATAAGGTAGCACGAGATCTTTGTTTTCGAATGTCTGGAGCAAGTTGGTAACAATATTTTGGTTGAGCATCAGCGATGGAAAGCTGATGTTGTTTTTCTGTAAAAATTGCTTGGCAGCTTCCACTTCGTCAACGACAATTCCAACAATTTGCAATTCATCACGTTGCGCGTTAAATTTGTCGAGCAGCGGCATCTCTGCGATACACGGTGGGCACCAACTGCCCCAAAAGTTCAACAGTACAATTTTACCTGTCCAATCGTCCACTCGCACCAAATCTGTATTGAGTGCTTCCCAGTGATTTTCAAATTGTCGCAAGTGATCAATGTGCTGCGCTGATGCCTGAGAGTCAGTGACCCATTGACGCCAAATCAAGCCTGCAGCGAGCGACGTGAGCGAAACACAAATGACGATTGCGATGATAATCGCCCGTCTTTTCGAACCTATTGCATCGTTTGACTGAGGCAAAACTCTTAACGAAGTTCGCGAGATCAATAGTAAGGCGGGTGAATGTCGCTAAACCACATCCAGCGTGCTGGACAGTTCAAGCATCACGATTTGTGGCAAAGGCTGCAGAACGTCCCGACTGCCCAACATGCCGCCGACCAGGCAAAGAACTCCCCAGATCAAAAATACGATCCCAATACCCTTCCAAAAATGCCGCCAACCGCTGGACTCCTCCGGCAGCGCCTGGGAGGCTCCAAGGTAAACTCCCGTTACAATAAAAAGTGCGCCCCAAAGAAGCAGTACGGGAACATCGGGTAAATTACCCAAAAGGTAAATCGCCACGCCAAGGAGCATGACACCGAAACCCTGTTTCATGCGATCCATCCACAGCCCGGCTTTTGGCAATACGACACCAAAACCAAATCCTATGGCAATGAGAATGACACCCATGCCCAGCGCCATTGAAGTCATCATGGCGGCTCCAAGATACGGATCAGCCCTGGCCATTGCAATTCCTAATGCTGAAATCAATAGTGGGGAGACGCAAGCACTGACCACCAAGGCGGATAGTACACCCAATGCAAATACTGCACCAATTTTCCCACCACCAATTTTCATGGTGCCTTCCTGGACTCGTGTTTCAAAGGCTGTGGGCATCCTGATTTCATACAGACCAAAAAGCGATAGCGACATCAGTACAAACAGTGCGCTCATAATGCCAATCGCCCAGGCATTTTGGAAATAAGCATTGAGTTGATCACCGGTTGCACCGGCAACCGCGCCGACGCTTGCGTAAGCTGCAACGGTACCAAGAACATAAATGATCGACAACGTGCCGCCACGCATCCGACTGCCACCGCCCTGGCCGATCACGATGGAAGACAATATGGGTATCAAAGGTAAAACACAAGGAGTAAATGTCAGCAGCAACCCCGTTCCAAAGGCAGAAACAACCAGCCACCAAAAACCGATTTCCTGCAAACTTGAGGATCCCTCACTGGGCCCGGCATCAATCGATACAGTCGATGCACTTGCAGAATCAACCAGGTTTGCCAACGCGATTTTGAATGATTTGGTTACGGGCGGATAGCAGATCAGGTCTTTTGCGCAACCCTGGTATGTCGCGTTCACGTCGATTTCTGTCGCATAGGGCGTTGCCCGAACCAACGGGATATCGACTTCAAAATCCCTCGGATAGATAATCACTTCGCCAAAGAAAGCATCATTCATCGGTTCGCCGACCGGCAAATTCAAACGCTGGATTTGAGCATCACCCATTATTTCGAATCCCAGTTTATCCTGGTAAAGGTAATACCCCTTGGCAACCTTGAACTGAGCAGTCAAACGTTCGCTGTCGACCGACAAAACATCCAGTTGAAATGCCTGATCGACTGGCAGCAGGTTTTCTTCGGTGACACTTGGAAGTTCGCTCAACAGGCCTTCTAATGCTCCGATTGATGATTCATTCGAAGATATGTCCTGCGCCTGAACTGCGGGAATGAATGCAAGCGGATTGGATACTTCGTTGCCAGTTGGCGGATAGCAGATGCCAACCGGTTCATTACAGCCTTGCCCCCACACCACCAGCGACACGCCGGTGACAGATTGCTCGGCCGTTAAGGGAATCTCGACCTCGGCATGATCGGTATAAATCACCACTTCACCAAAAAACTGGTCGATTTTGGGTTTGCCCGGTGACATCACCAACTCGCCTGCCTGCACACCATCGGTTTTCAGTTCGACGGCAAACTTATCCTGGTACATGTAATAACCGTCTGCGATATCCCAACGAGCGATCAATACGTTGTCAAGCCATTCGCTGCTGAAGGCAAAGGCCTCTTCGGGCGCAAGCAACTCATCTTCGCTTTGAGCCGATGCTGCAGAAATACCGAATAACAACAGCAAGCATGCGAGAACTGCGGATTTAGTGAAATTCATTTTTTCAGCGTAAGTTTCAATGACGGCGGATATATGCCAACAGATGGTCTGTTCAAACGATAGCGTATTGAAGTTTAAAAGTCAGGATTATCTTTCCATTGCAATTTTATTTGAGTGTTCTAATTTTGACAATGCGATCGGTGGGCAAGTTACCGCTTCCACTTTGTTTTGGTATATTGAAAAATATTATTGTGATTAATAATGATAATGATTATCATAATGACCTCAATCGCACTATTGATGAAATGGAGAAACAACAATGTTACGATCGAATCGTTGTATCAGAATAACAACCAAAATTGTTTTCGGATCACTACTTTTGATCTTCACCGCCGCGCCTTTGTTGGCCGACGACAGCGTCGTTAATGTCTATTCGGCCAGAAAGGAAGCGCTGGTCAAACCGATCCTCGAAAAATTCACCGAACAATCTGGTATTGAATTTAAGCTGATCACAGGTAAAGCTGATGAATTGCTAAAACGCATCGAACTTGAAGGGGCAGCGACACCGGCGGATGTTTTTCTGACCGTTGACGCGGGTCGGCTGTACCGTGCCCGACAAGCCGAAGTGTTGCAGGTGCTTGACTCGTCATTGCTGGACGCAGTGCCTGAATACCTGCAAGATGCGAACGGTTATTGGATTGGTCTTTCGATGCGTGCCCGTCCCATCTTTTATTCGAAAGAACGTGTTGATCCAGGAACATTGAGTACCTATGAACAACTCAGTGATGAAATCTGGCGCGGGCGGGTGTGCATTCGTTCTTCCTCGAACATCTATAACCAATCGCTGGTGGCATCGATGATTGAATCAAATGGTGACGAAAAAACCCTTGACTGGGCAAATCGATTTGTGAAGAACTTTGCCCGGCCACCCTCAGGTGGGGATACTGACCAAATCAAGGCGGTTGCAGCTGGACAATGTGATGTCGCCATTGCCAATACCTATTATTACGGGAGGCTTGTTGCAAGCAGTGATGCCGAAAACCGGAAAGTGGCTGAGCAGGTCGGCGTATTTTGGCCCAACCAGGAGGCAGGTGATCGGGGTGTTCATGTTAACGTCAGCGGTGCTGGCATAACCAAACATGCCAAGAACCTGGATAACGCTCTACAGCTTTTGTCGTTTCTTCTGACCATCGATTCACAAAATTGGTATGCGCAGGTGAACCACGAATATCCCGTCGTAAAAGAAGTTGCAATTTCCGACGCCCTGCGCTTGATCGGTGAATTCCGGGCGGATGAAGTAAACATGACGGCACTTGGAGTAAACAATCGCCGTGCGTTGGAACTCATGGATAGGGCGGGCTGGAAATAATGTTGCGTTAACCTGGCTTGACCTGGTCGTCTCATTGCCTTGCGAATTTGAACGATCAAACCCTGCCATATACTATTGCTTCCATTTGATTATCAACATTGATCCATGTCGAAGCTTCGATCACTCAATGTAAGCTGGCTGGGATTTTGGGCGCTGCTCGCGGCGAGCGTCGTCCTGGCACCGTTGGTTGCCATCGCCACCTTGATTTTTATCGGCGACAGCAGCGACATATTTGCCCATTTGTGGGACACGGTACTCATCGAATACGTGATCAATTCTGTTGAATTGGTACTTGGCGTGGGCGTTCTCACGTTGCTTCTCGGTGTGCCAGCTGCCTGGTTTACTAGCGTTTGTTCTTTCCCAGGTCAGCGACAATATAGTTGGATGTTGCTGTTACCGCTGGCTTTTCCTGCCTATATCATTGCCTATACGTACACCGGTATTCTGGATTATTCTGGCCCGGTGCACTCTTTTATTCGCGAAACAGGTGGTAAAGAACTGTCCGATCAGCTGTATTTTTCGATTCGAACAGTCCCTGGCGCAATTGTGATGCTAAGCCTCGTGCTTTACCCTTATGTTTATCTGTTGACTCGTGCATCTTTCCTGGAACAGTCAGTGAGTTTTTTAGAAGTCAGCCGAACGCTGGGTTACAGCGTTTCAGAGGGATTTTTCAAACTTGCGATTCCCCTTGCTCGACCGGCAATCGTAACAGGGATGTCGCTTGCATTGATGGAAACACTTGCAGATTACGGCACAGTCGCTTATTTCAGTATTAACACATTTACAACGGGTATCTTTCGCACATTTTATGGCTTCGGTGATTTATCAGCTGCAGCACAGTTGTCTACGATACTGATGCTGTTCGTGGCCATTTTGTTATTTTCAGAACGATATTCGCGTCGGCGTGCTAAATATCATGAGGCATCAGGTCGAAAAACGAATCAGACTCGAATTGTGCTTCACGGAAAAAATATCGTCTGGGCATGGATAATCTGTCTGATTCCCGTGCTTTTTGGCTTCTTGATTCCCGCATTGATTCTGCTCAAATGGGCAGTATTTGATGCGCAGTGGGAACTGGCTTCATTTGTTGAGCTGGCTTGGCACTCCTTTGAACTGGCTATATTAGCCGCCACAATCGCGGCAGCACTTGCCGTGCTGTTAAGCTATGCGCGACGCCAACATCGCCAGCGTTTGGTGCACAGTTTTGTGGGGATATCCGCTCTGGGTTATGCAATTCCCGGCGCCATCATCGCAATTGGAGTCATTGTCCCTTTGGCCTGGCTGGATCATCGCATCATCGCTGCGGTTCGCCAGCTGTTTGGCGCAGAAATCGGCCTTGTTTTTTCTGGTACAGTTTTAGCGCTGCTTTTTGCTTACACAGTACGGTTCTTGGCCGTATCGCTCGGTGCAGTACAAACGGGGCTGGACAAAATCAAACCCAGCATGGATCAGACCGCTCGAAGCCTGGGATACGGAAAAATGCAGGTGTTGGGAAAAATACACATTCCCTTGATGCGCACTTCGCTGCTGACTGCATTTTTGATTGTATTCGTTGACGTGCTCAAAGAATTGCCTGCCACGCTGATTTTGCGGCCTTTCGATTTCAACACACTCGCCGTAAGAGCTTATGAACTGGCTTCCGACGAAAGGCTCATCGATGCTGCCTTGCCATCGATACTCATTGTTCTCACAGGGGTGATCCCCGTTATACTATTGAACCGTACCTTATCGTCGTCTCGCCAAGCCAATACCTGAATTCGTGCCAACCGAAGTCGCCGACCAAATCTCGCAAGATTCTTCACCTTTACTGGATATTCGAGGCGTTTCGTTCTCGACTGAAGAACGGACAGTGGTGTCTGATGTCTCATTGACATTGCACGATGGCGAAATCGGTTCGATCGTCGGCCCGAGTGGCTGTGGTAAATCGACACTAATGCGTGGCATCGCCGGATTTGAAAAACCAGTTCGCGGTGCTATATCGATGCACGCTAGAGCCCTGTCAACGACTGACACCATTGTTGAACCAGAACACCGGGGAATCGGGATGGTGTTTCAGGACGTGACGCTTTTTCCACACTTGAATGTCAGGCAAAACATTTGTTTTGGCATTCGCAAGTGGCATCCACAATCACAAAAAGAAAGGGTTAGTGATCTGTTGGATTTACTGAGCCTAAGTGGCTTTGAAAATCGTCACCCAGATTCACTTTCTGGCGGCGAACAGCAACGCATTGCCTTGGCAAGAGCGATGGCGCCAAAACCTGACCTGTTGTTGCTGGATGAAGCTTTTTCGAGCCTTGACCTTGAACATCGCCAAAAACTTGTTCCACAGGTTCGCGAAGTCCTGAAGGCTGAAAACATCAGCGCCATACTGGTCACTCACGATCACAATGAAGCTTTTGCAATGGCAGACCGGATTGGTGTCATGGAAAACGGTCGCTTGCATCAGTGGGACACGCCATTTAACCTTTATCACAAACCTCGCGATCAATTTACCGCTCGATTTATCGGGGAAGGAGCATTGATTGATGCCACTGTTGTCGGTAAAAAGCAACTGCAAAGTGCATTTGGCAGGCATACCATACGAAACGGTGAGCACCTGCAAGTTGGCGAGACCGTTGACATCATGCTTCGACCCGATGATATTCTTCATGATGACTCAAGTCATCTTAAGGGTGAAGTCATGCAAAAATCGTTTCGCGGCTCACACTTTCTTTATCGTGTCCGACTCCAGACTCAGGAAGTTCTCTATTGCCTGGCCGATTCGCACCACAATCATCACATCGGTGAATGGATTGGAATCAATCCGAATATTGAACATGTTGTAATTTTCAACAAGAACAACAGCGAAAATCGCAACTGAAAGCTGAAACGACTGAACTTGATTTAACCGACATTTTCCCCATATTCCGATAGAGGAGACCCCTTTGAGTACGCAAACACAATCCTTTACACTGAATGCCCAAGATGGGCAATCAGTTCGAGGAGTTTTGCGAGATACAGGCTCCGGGCCAGTCGGCTTTTTTTTGCATGGACTTTTGTCCAATGCCGAAGGCGACAAGTC
This sequence comes from Arenicellales bacterium, assembly GCA_963664525.1. GTDB lineage: Bacteria > Pseudomonadota > Gammaproteobacteria > Arenicellales > JAJDZL01 > JAJDZL01. Next base: position 3,067,734 of record OY761535.1, on the reverse strand, counting down.
AATGACACTTTGGAATGAAGCGGAACGCAACAATCGCTCGTGGGTACGATTCGATATGCGAGCACATGGTCAGTCCGACGGTAAATTTGACGAATTCACCATTTCGCGCGCACTTGAGGATACACGCGCGGTGTTTGAACTTTTCCCCAAACGGCCGAAAATTCTGGTCGGCTCCAGCATGGGTGGATGGGTTGCAGCGCAGCTCGCCACCGAAACAGCTTTGAATGTTGCCGCGGTCGTGTTAATCGCACCGGCATTTTCGTTCATGGATCAACTGTACCAGAGTCTTGATGCGAACAAGCAGACACTTTGGGTGAGTCAGGGATTTTGGACTTTCGATGGAGACGACCTGGATGAGGGATTTCGTCTATCTTATCAGGCAGTGCTTGACTCCAGACAATATGATCTTTTGGGAAAGTCGATTGAGTATGACTGCCCAGTCAGGATTTTGCATGGTAAACTTGATGATACAGTGCCATCCGATCAGAGCTTGGAATTCATGAGTCGCTTGCCAATGCATACAGATGTCGAAGTAGAAATCTTGCCGCATGCAGACCACCGCCTGAGCGGGCACATTAAACACATTACTGATAAAGTCAACGAAGTATGGCCGTCTGAGACGAGAACTGAATAAGCCCGATGCGACCACTTTCAATCATTTTTCTTTGTTTTTTAATCATTCCGATAGCAGAAATATATCTGCTCATTCAAATTGGTCAGGTGATTGGAGCCGGCTGGACAATTTTCGGTGTTGTCGCAACCGCGGTTGCTGGCGCCTGGTTGATCAGACTTCAAGGAATTCTGACTTTTCACCGAGCTCTGGAAACTCTGCAAAAACAAGAAGTCCCTGCAATTGAGTTAATCGAAGGTCTATTTCTTCTGATCTCCGCTGCACTGTTGATTACACCCGGTTTTGTAACTGACACCATCGGATTTCTAATTCTGATCAGTAGTATCCGTCGTGCATTGGCGACTGTCGTTCTACAACATGTCATCATACATATTCGGTCCAAACACGAAAGCCAGAACAGCACTATTTTTGACGCCGAATATCGAGAAATCGATAAAAATTAAGTGTCATTGCGGGTAGAAAGCGCTGATGCATTGAGTGCTGTCTACCAATTTTCTCAGAATTGAACTTTAGATTTGAATCGTTATTCATCTTATCGCTGATTTTTTTGACGAATGACTCGCATGTCCTGCGATCAACTTTCTTACCAGGCTGACTGGAAACCTTACTTTTCGACATAACCCATTCATTCTACGTTTTGACCATTGCGATGGCTGTATTAGACGTAGATTTGTACCAATCGCTTGCAACACGGAAAACTCTTGCGGTGAGAAACCCGATAGTGTGATCCACATGCCGACATCTGTCATTGTGCAATGCACGTAAGCGATCTTCACACTCTCACTCCTGAAAACCCGTATTCACACGGTTAGAAAAATACGGTCGCGCTCAAGATCGAATTTTCTGTTGAGATCGTCATTCAAAGCAATCAATATGGTGCCCACAACCACCCCTGCCCGGTCATCGGTGTCAGTCGCACCGATAAGTCAGGACTGATTTGAACTCGATCATGGACAATCGATATGACTCCCAAAAACCCGACACCCAACCAACCATACGAACGCGGCCCTTGGCACGATCGTTTTTTCCGCAGCCATTTCAAAAGCCCCGAACAAATTCGCTCACTGTTGCAACTGGCATTCACTCCATCACAACTGGCCCTGTTTGATCTGAACACCTTGACAGTCGAACCCAACAGTCAGGTCGACCCCGAAACGTTGACCGAAGCCCTCACTGACCTTCGCTGTCAGCTTCGTTTGAAAAACGCAAGCTCTGTGGCCGTGAGCATCATTGTCGACCACAAAAGCAACAAAGATTCAAAACTGTTCCGGCAGTTGCTCAAGTACGTGTCCACCGGCTACACCAATGATGCCGATGCCGTGCTACCGGTGGTGATTTACCATGGTTGGAAAAACTGGAAAAAAGACAAGAACTTTCATGCCTTTGAACATGAGGCCTTACCGGGTGAGTTTTTATCGGAGTTTGGGAACAAGCTGGTGAACTTCGAGGCGATATTCGTGAATTTACAGATTGCCGAGCAAGCCGGTGAACTCGAAGCATTACGATTGAAAGAACGGCTGGTGCTTGAGGTGTTGGTGCAAGTGTGGGGTGCGGATGAAAATAGCTATGTGCGCTGGTTAAAGGCAGGCCGGGAGTTGGAGTCATTGGCTGAGGGTAAGAGTTTTGCCCGAGGGTCATTCGCGTACTTGATGAAGATCAGGCCACAGATTAAAATATCAAAACTAAGACAGGCATTGAGTTCGACGATGCCAGGAGATCAGAGAATGCAAGAGTTAGCAAAACAATGGGAAGGTGAGTATCCGGATTCGTGTCTGGAGTGGAAAGATGTGGGTATTAAGGAAGGCATCTTACAGGGTAAACAGGAGGGTATTGCGCTGGGTAAAGAGGAAGGAATCGTCGAAGGCATTCGCCAAAGGCAAATCGAAGTCGCTAAACGGATGATTCAAGAAGGGGACTCAGACGAAAGAATTCATCGGATTACGGATTTAGACTTGGAAGAAATTGCACAGTTGAAAACCGAGTCGGATTGACATCTGCAAGGTTGATTTTCACCGCACCGGTAAACTGATCAATTCACTGGCGCCATTCATTCTACGTTTTGACCATTGCGATGGCTGTATTAGACGTAGATTTGTACCAATCGCTTGCAACACGGAAAACTCTTGCGGTGAAAAACCCGAAAGTGTGATCCACATGCCGACACCTGTCATTGCGCAATGCACGTAAGCGATCTTCACACTCTCACTCCTGGAAACCCGTATTCACACGGTTAGAAAAATACGGTCGCGCTCAAGATCGAATTTTCTGTTGAGATTGTCATTCAAAGCAATCAATATGGTGCACACAACCACCCCTGCCCGGTCATCGGTGTCAGTCGCACCGATAAGTCAGGACTGATTTGAACTCGATCATGGACAATCGATATGACTCCCAAAAACCCGACACCCAACCAACCATACGAACGCGGCCCTTGGCACGATCGCTTTTTCCGCAGCCATTTCAAAAGCCCCGAACAAATTCGCTCACTGTTGCAACTGGCGTTCTCTCCATCACAGCTGGCCCTGTTTGATCTGAACACCTTGACAGTCGAACCCAACAGTCAGGTCGACCCCGAAACGTTGACCGAAGCCCTCACCGACCTTCGCTGTCAGCTTCGTTTGAAAAACGCATTACAGGTTGCCGAGCAAGTCGGTGAACTCGAAGCATTACGCTTGAAAGAACGGCTGGTGCTTGAGGTGTTGTTGCAAGTGTGGGATGCGGATGAAAATAGCTACGTGCGCTGGTTAAAGGCAGGACGGGAGTTGGAGTCATTGGCTGAGGGTAAGAGTTTTGCCCGAGGGTCATTCGCGTACTTGATGAAGATCAGGCCACAGATTAAAATATCAAAACTAAGACAGGCATTGAGATCGACGATGCCAGGAGATCAGAGAATGCAAGAGTTAGCAAAACAATGGGAAGGCGAGTATCCGGATTCGTGTCTGGAGTGGAAAGATGTGGGTATTAAGGAAGGCATCTTACAGGGTAAACAGGAGGGAATTGCGCTGGGTAAAGAGGAAGGAATCGTCGAGGGCATCCAGGAAGGCATCCGCCAAAGGCAAATCGAAGTCGCTAGACGGATGATTCAAGAAGGAGACTCAGACGAAAGAATTCATCGGATTACGGATTTAGACTTGGAAGCAATTGCACAGTTGAAAACCGAGTCGAGTTGACATCTGCAAATTCGATTTCAATTAAAGCACTTAATCTGCAAGATTGATTTTCGCCGCACCGGTAAACTGATAAATTCACCGGCGCCATTCATTGGACAAGCTAAAGTCGCTCTAGCACCAAAACCAAAAACCATTTTAAATTTTGTGTTCATCGACTGGCCGCAAATTGCTTCGTGTAAGCGATGATTGCGAGTTTCCGAATCATTCAGATCTTTGATCAGATACCTTTTGCTCAAATGCAGATAACCCCCAGCAACTGGCGTATTGAATGATGATAATCCAGTTAGAGTACGCCGGCGAATTCTCGGAAAGCGGCTAGATCAAATATTGTTTAACCACCTGGATTGGATGGCTGGACTATATATACGATGAGGTGAAGTGTTCAGTAGCAACGATGTTTTAGTTCACTCCAAATCGTTAACGACACCAATGATGCGCCTTGCTTGATTCGGCAGGCAAAAAAGTTTGGACCATCCCTTCTATATAATCGAGATGTAAGTTGCCGAATCAATTCAACCACTCGATGGCACTTCAAACATGAATGAACGGGAGAGTAACTCTTCCCTTTACACGCTCTAATTTTTGCACTTCACCTCACCATTTTGCATTGATTTGTGCTTCGGATAGCGCCGTGTTTCCCCAAGTTTGTTCGAATGCGCTTGAATTTCGCAATTAAACTCGAGTAGCTCAATGACTGTAGAATCTGACGCCGTATCGATACGAAAGTTGAACAAGTCTTACTTGGAAGGTGGTCACGAACGTAAAGTGCTAAACGACATTAATGCCGACTTCGAATCCGGTTTGATGCATGCTATTGTCGGGCCCAGTGGCTCTGGAAAATCTACGTTACTCAACCTGATTGCCGGAATTGATCTGCCTGATGACGGAACAATCACAGTAGCCGGGCGCAAGATAACAGAACTTAGCGAAAAGCAGCGTACATTGCTAAGGCGTCGACACATTGGAATTGTTTTTCAATTCTTTAATCTCGTTAATTCTTTAAGCGTGGCGGAAAACGTGATGCTACCCTTGGAACTTAACAACATTTCTGATCAGTCCAAACGAACCAACGAAGCGCTCGATCGCGTCGGACTTCAAAGTCGAGGCGCTAGTTTCCCATCGGTCTTGTCCGGAGGCGAACAGCAACGCGTTGCTATCGCACGTGCCGTGGCGCATCAACCTAGCGTAATTTTGGCCGATGAACCCACCGGTAATCTGGATGAGCACGCCGCAAATCAAGCCTTTACAACCCTAGCTCAAGCCCGAGGTCAATCGACGGTGATCATCGTAACTCACAGTACTGAACTCGCCAAACGCTGTAACCGCCAATGGCAATTGCGAGCCGGCCAACTGAGCCTGTGTTAACGTTGAATTGAAAATTCTCTTTCTTGCATGGTCGCGCGAGGTCATTCGCTCACCACTACAATCGACACTCTCGGTGATCGGCGTTGCATTGGGCATCACCGCAGTAATTGCAGTTAACATTGCCAACAACAGTGCCCGTGAGAGTTTTCTCTCAGCAAGCACCGCCTTGCAAGAAACCGCCACACACACAATAAACGGCGAAGTGAGCGATTCACTGTACCGGAATATTAGGTTAAACACGAATTTTCCCGCGCAACCGGTGGTTCGAGGCCGTGTTTACACTGTAAACACGGCGAATTCGGCAACAATTTTTGGAATCGACCCGATTGCGTACTTTCAATTTAACGTTGGGCTGGACACGGCTTTGTCGGGTACACAGGAAGTGAACCGACTCTTTACTGAGCCTTACAGTGCATTTGCAACAGCCGATACTCTCCGCCAATTTAACCTGAAAGTGGGAGACTGGATGGAGGTGCGACATGGACGAAAGCACTATGACCTGCACATCATCGGTGTGCTGAATGCACAAACGCCAATTCAGCAACAATCGCTTCGGTCAATATTTCTGACCGATATCGCAACAGCACAAACCGTGCTTGGAAAGAAAGGGCGTTTGTCTTCCATTCAACTGCAACTGCCTCCTGATGATGAATCACAGTCTCTGATTGAAAATCTACTCCCGCGCGATGCCTTGCTGGAAGGCGGGCTCAATCGACAGCGTTCCATCGAGTCCATCACTGAAGCGTTTCAAACCAACCTCACCGCGATGAGTCTATTGGCATTGCTCGTTGCGATATTTTTACTTTACAACACAATGACATTTTTGATCATCAGACGTAAATCAACGATAAAAATCCTTCGTGCGGTTGGCGTTTCTCGCCGCGGAATCTTCGGCTGCGTGGTCATAGAGGCAATCGTTATCGGCGCAACTGCTTCCTTAATCGGGCTCTTATTGGGTATCCAACTGGCAAATTTGTTGCTCTCCCTGGTTGAAAAATCAATAAACAACCTGTACTTTCCGATCGATGCGAGTGTTACGATCATCACAAGATCGGAATTTTTTTTGGCGTTAGCCTTGGGAATCGGTTCCACATTGCTGTCAACGACACCAGCTTTGCGTGAGGCCTTGAAGGTGGCGCCCACCTTTGGGCAAGTGCACCGACGCAGCGATGTCCGAGTACAAAACCGCAACCACATCGCAATTTTTGCGAGCGCATGTTTGGTTCTAACTGGCATCGCCATCATTCAGTTAAGTCCTACAGGCATCATTCTCGGCTTTGCCGGGATCTACTGTATGGTGGCTGGATATATTTGTCTGATCCCAATGCTCTGCAGGATGTTAGGTCGGATCTTGCGTAACTTGGCCAAACGATACTTTGGAATCCGTGGAGTTTTGGCAAGCCGAGCATTGGCAATGTCTGGTGAAAGAACATCAGTGGCGATCTGTGCGTTGTGTATTGCAATTTCGGCGACCATCGGTGTCGGCGTTATGATCAGCAGTTTCAGAACCGCAGTCGATGAATGGCTCGGCGATCGATTAAACGCAGATATCTATATCTCTGCGCAAGGATACGGTGATCAGTTGACAAAACAAGAGATCGGCGCACTGAATTCGCTACCTGGAGCCAAATTCGTCGGCGTTGGTCACTGGACTTGGTTGCAGGGACCAAATGGACGATCTCGTGTATTTGCAGTCGATTACGGCGAACAAGCGTTTTCAGGTTACCGGTTCAAATCGCAGGTGGAGGATACTTGGAACCGTTTTCAAAACGACGGTGTAATCATCAGCGAGCCCTACGCCTGGAAGCACGGTGTCAGCACCGGCGATACAATTGAATTGTGGAAGGAAGGAACGATCGTTCAAATGCCGATTTTAGGTGTGTATTATGACTACAGTACCGACCGCGGTGTATTGGCCATGCACCGGGAGGTTTACTTATCGAAGTTTAACGACGAAACAGTCACGACTGCAGCAATTTTTGCCAAGTCCGGTACAGACTTGAACGAACTCGAAAGCTCAGTTGGCACTGCCGTCGTATCATCCGACGCAAACATCTGGCGTGCGCAAGGACTGCACCAAGCATCGATGGAAATCTTCGATCAGACATTTTCAATCACCACAGTACTTCGAAGCCTGTCTGTCATCGTCGCATTTATTGCAGTTGTTTCCACACTTGTGATGATACAGATCGATCGTTTGCGAGAACTGAAAATACAAAACGCGATCGGTTTCACTTCTCGAGAAATTTGGGTGTCAGCGAGCGCCGAAGCCGGTGTGATGGGATTATTGGCTGGCATTCTTTCAATTCCGCTTGGCCTGATGCTGACTTGGCTGCTGATTTGGGTTGTGAACCAACGCTCTTTTGGCTGGACAATGCAGATGCTGATTGATCACTCTATTCTGATTGAAGCAGTTGCATTGTCGGTGCTGGCTGCTTTGCTTGCCGGTGTCTTGCCAGCATGGCGACTCGCGAAACGCACACCTTTAATGATGTTCCAGGCTGACTAAACGTAGACTGCTCAATTGAGACCCGTTCGACACAATTTGGTTTCATTCGTAGCGACGCTGGGCATCTACCTGATCTGTCTTGCTTGCGAAGCCCAAGTTACCGATGAAAGTTCTCAACCGCCCTCATTTGAAGACCTGCTGCAAAGCAATACGAATGAACAGTTTGAATCCGTCCGCGAAGTTCGGACATTCGAATTTCCCAAAGACCATGGGCCTCATCCAACGTTTCAGACCGAGTGGTGGTATTTCACCGGCAACGTGTCAGACGAGCACAATGCCCACTACGGCTACCAGTTCACGATATTTCGTCGGGCGTTTGCGAGCAATCCGCTTGATCTTGACTCCGACTGGGCGGGAAGTCAGCTGTACTTAGCGCACGTCGGTATCACCGACGTGCGATCCAATGTGTATTTAGTCGATGAATTGCTAAGTCGAGGCGTACTCGGACTCGCCGGCGCACAAGACAGCCCATTTGCGATTTGGGTAGAAAATTGGGTTGCAAAGGGGTTGCCAGGCACCTGCGAAGGTTGTCTGAATCTGACAATCCAAGTCAAAGCCGACGAGTTCGCCTTTGACTTGGAACTTAACAGTATTAAACCCGTGGTGCTGCAAGGTGATCGCGGTTTGAGTCAAAAAAGCCATTCAGTTGGTAATGCCTCTTACTATTATTCGCTGACGCGACTTCAAACCACCGGCACCCTCTCAGTTCGTGGTGTCACCAATCGTGTGACAGGAAACAGCTGGATGGACCATGAATGGTTTTCATCAGTACTGGAAACGGAACAACTGGGCTGGGACTGGTTTTCGCTACAGCTGGATGACCAGCGCGAGTTAATGCTATTTCAAATTCGCCCTCGCAATAGAGCGAAGCCTCCTTTCAAATATGGCGTATTGGTTGATCAGCGAGGAAGTACCAGGCAACTCACTGCCAATGAAATCGTACTAAAGCCAATAAAAAAGTGGCAAAGTCAATCTAGCACAGCCGAATACCCTGTGCACTGGCTAGCCGATATACCGGAACTTGATATGAAACTTCAATTGGATGCCGTCGTCGACGCGCAAGAACGTGATGCCTCGTTTCGTTATTGGGAAGGTGCAATCAAAGTCACAGGAATGGAAAATTCGCAGTCAGTCTCTGGTCATGGATACCTGGAAATGACGGGGTATTGAGTGTCTAAAATGAACGATCTGGACAGCCCATAGTTCTAACAGTTTCAGCACGGTTAATCAATCAACTCAATCAGCTAATGTCATGATAATCGGCTGTTATATATCGAAACGACTTCAATGCCAATCAGGTCCCGGTGAAGTACTTCAGTCATTGTTGGATATTGTCCTTTAGACAGACTCTGTACCAAGGTTGTTTCCATGGCAACTTGCGAAAATGTCGGGAAAGACCTTCGTTCAAGAATAATGCAAACACTTTCAGCCCTTGGCTAGTGCAGCAATTTACCACCACATCCACTACGGGAAGTCAACCTTTTAGATACGCTACTTTGGATCAATATAGCGAACCTGAGCAAAGTACTTATTGAAACGCTTGACCAGGAAAGAAATCCAACGAACTTTTGTACTGGCTAGTTGCGGAATTGCGCACGCAAATATCAATTAATTGATGCGAAAAAACTTGAAACTAATTTGACTGCGACGTACGTGTAGGTATAATTTCGCCGCTAGTAATTCGGGCAACTTTGATACCTCATCACAGGGAAGTGCTCGTTTGCAAACAAGAAATGAATTCTTTTATTGCAGACAGGAGGACGACGAATGATCGTAACACTGCATGGAGCGGTGGTTGCGGCTGCCATTGGCGGTTTTCGCAATCGAGGCTTAACAAACGCGCAAAGCGCAAATTCAGATCATATTGATCGCGTAACTACTGGATCGCCCAAGCTGGGAACTGGCACGAGTCTAAGCAACACATGGCGGCGCGGTCTCGTCGCTGCCATTGTTTTCCTACTACTTCTTATCGTCTTGGCACCCGATGCTTCGGCGCAGACGACAGTGTCTTTCACACAATCTGCCGTTTCAGAGGATGAGGATGACAGGTGGGTAACTCTATATGTTCGGCTGTCAGACATTCGTAAGGTACCGACGACCGTCACTTTTACCACCCACGATATCACTGCGTCCGCGAATTCAGACTATGATCCCGGTCCATACACTCTCACTTTCCCTTCGTATTCGACTGGGCATCGCTTGTTAGTGAATATTACAGATGACCAGGTTTACGAGGGAGATGAGACTTTCGAGGTGCAGATCGTACCGCCAGATGGTGTTTCGGTAGGCAGTGTCGGTACGGCAACGGTCACGTTAAGGGACGACGAATACCAAGCCCCAGTGGTCAATTTTGATCAATCAACTTCGACGATTGATGAAAATGCGGGGATAGCAAGTATCCCGTTCTTCCTGACGCCAGCACCTGAAAAGAACATGATATTTGAGTTCACGTATGATGATATGACCACAACGAAAGGTGTTGATTGGAGTTTTACTGACATCAGAGTAACCGCTGCGGCGGGAACGGCAAAACTGAAAGACGTGCCAACTCTGCGCTTACCGGAGTCGACCAAGCTGGCTATTCCGGCAGGAACCACGCAAGGTGCTATTCATGTACGAATTATTAACGACTTTGAATTCGAGGACAACGAACTAATTCGGATCACGATGACCCCTCAGGGTCAGTCAGCTTCCGATCACGATCTCATTATTATCGATGATGAAAAAATAAGGGGTTACGTGGGACGCACGCTCTCGAGCGGCACCTATGTCTGCGAGGGACCTGATCCGAACACGGGGCTTAGCAATTTTGAAGAAGTCGAAATTGACAATAACAATGGTGGTGTCGATACTGTACGTGTTCTTCAACACGGCCCGCAGGTATTTCCCTTACCAATCGGGGTCTCGGTCGATTGGGACAATGGAGAATATGAAATTGGTGACACAGCGAGCGTTACCTTTCGCACATTGGATGGAGAGCCGTCATGTTCCTCACTCTTGTTCGAACTGATTGTAACGCTGCCGGGAGAGTCTCAGTCACAGGATGTCCAAACGCATTTCTTCCCAAGTCTGCGTCCTGGGGATACAGAGGTGTCGATCTCGGTTCCGCTGCAAGCGGCGGGCACGCTCTCCTTCCAGGTGGTTAAACCTCTAGGGTACTTGATACAAGACGCCAGCGGGAGGCTTCTGTCGCCCTCGACGAAGGTAACGGCACCCGTCACCTGTCCCACCTGCGCGAGCGAGGGCGAAACCTCCGTGCTGACACTCGCAAGCGACGTGAGTTCGGTAAGGGAGGGCAACGAGGTCGCGGTTACGGTCACTGCTCATCCAGCGCAAGCATCAGGCCTTGCAGTGAACCTGCGCGCTATCGAGACCATGGATCTTGTGAGCGTGGAGCACACCGCTACGGTGAACATCGGCCCCGGAGAAACCAAGGGCACATGGACATTCACGGCATACTCAGACAGCGTTGAGCGCAATGACGGTACTATCGCGGTTCGAATCGACCCTGGCGACGGCTACACAGTGGGGACACCATCAAGTATTTCCGTGACACTGCTCGACGACGACAGCGGGACGGACCCGAACGGGGAGCAAAGCAAGCAGTTACCCGCTACTCATCCGCTGGTGAAGCATGCGTCCGTGGTCAAGCGGTTTTACGACCGGATCACGGCGAGGAACCAGCACGGCGACGGCGCCGCTGGGGGGTGGAATAAGCGGCTCCTGAAGGCGATGGGCCACCCGGACTATGTCGACTACCCGCAGGTCGCGGTGACGGTAGCGGATGCGACGAGGATATGGAATCACGGCGGTCCCGGTGCCAACACGGCCTGGGACGGGACGGTGGATGCGGTGACCTATGCCGAACAGTATTTCGCCGGGCAGGTGCCGACGCCCACACCAACACCCGACCCGGTTCCTACGCCAGAGGTCACAATCGTAGCAGGCACCGGCATCACTGAGGGCAGTAGCGCGACCTTCACCTTGACGGCCAATCCGGTACCGACGGCGCCGCTCCAGGTTGGTGTGACCATTGCTACTGAAGGCGAGTTTGGCATTGTAGCCGGCAAGCAGACCGTCATCATCCCGGTTACCGGCAGTTATACGCTGACATTGGCAAGCGATAACGACGGCACGAACGAGCCCAACGGCTCAGTGAGTGTAACAGTTGATGACGGCGACGGCTACACCGTCGGCACGGCTTCGTCGGAAAGCGTTGCGATCGCGGACAACGATCAGCCGATACCAGCAATTTCCGTCGCGGCAGGGGCTAGTGTCACCGAAGGCGCAAATGTAATCTTCACGGTGACAGCGGACCGGGTGGTCGATGCGAACCTCGCGGTAACGCTCGCGGTCTCGGAGGGCCAGGGCAGTGACTTCGTGGCAGCCGTCGACGAGGGTGCGCGCACGGTAACGATCCTGGCGGGTGAGACCACTGCCACGCTCACCGTGGCGACGTTGGATGACGAGATGGACGAACCCGACAGTTCCGTGACTGCGACCGTCACAGCCGGCAGCGGCTACGAAGTGGCGACATCTCCGAACGACACAGCCTCGATTGCAGTGACGGACAACGATGTGCCACCTGCCGTACCGACGCTTTCGATCGACGATGCCACGGGACCGGAAGGCAAGCCTATGATGTTCACTGTGCGCCTGTCGGCGCCGTCGAAGCAAACGGTCAGGGTATCGATCAAGGCTTACGAGTCCAATCCTGTATCGGCCCGTGCGAATCGTGACTTTATCGCGGCGTACTACTTGGTGACTTTCCGCCCGGGCGAGACGGAGCAAAGGCGCGGGTTTTACATCAGGGATGACAGCCATGACGACGGCGGCGAGACCTTTGAGGTGCGAATCCGATGGGCTGGCGACACACCGGTTGCCGATGGTGTCGGGGTCGGCACGATTGAAAACTCTGATCCTTTACCTGCAGCTTACCTGTCGCGTTTTGGACGCACGGTGGCTGAACAGGCGATTGATGGCATTGCGCAACGATTTGATGCGTCGCGTACACCGGGCATAGAAGGCACACTGGCCGGACAGGCACTGCGTTTCGATGCACCGGGTTCGGATCCATCATCACCCGCTGAGGTCATACACAGCGTATCACCAACAGATCGTTTGGCTGAACCCTTCGGCGGTGACAGTCACCTGTCCCCGTCGACACCGCAATCCTATGGCATGAGCTCGCACGAGATGCTGTTAAACAGCAGTTTCACCCTGACCGGTGAAAGCGACAGTGCCGGTGGCACCTTAGCCTTGTGGGGACGAACCTCACAGCAAAGCTTCGACGGCACCGAGCGCGGTGATGGTACCGACATTCGTCTGGATGGCAAGGTGACCACCACCTTGCTGGGGACCGACTATGCCAACAATGATTTGTTGCTTGGACTGGCACTGGCGCACAGTACCGGTGATGGTGACTACGGTGCCATGAGTGATGAGGGCGTCCACCCTTGTGAGAACACTGAAGAAGTCTTATGCGACGATGCGATCCGAGCAGGCGACGGGACGATTGAGTCATCGCTGAGTGCGTTGATTCCCTATGCGTCGGTAAGTGTATCGCCGCGCTTGAAGCTTTGGGGCGCAGCGGGCTTCGGTTCCGGTGAAGTGAAGGTCAAGGTTGCGGAAGATGACAGGGTTGCGGAAGATGAAAGCTACAGCTACAGTGCGGATACGAGTTGGTCGATGGCGGCAGCAGGGATGCGTGCATCGGTGATCGAAGCGCCGAAGGAAGGCTCTGGCGGGTCGCTGACACTGACATCGGACTATCTGTGGACACAGACGTCATCGGATAAGACGATGGACCTTGCGGCATCGAAATCGAAGGTGACGCGCCTGAGGTTTGGACTTGAGGGTGGTTATCACATGGCGATGGCCGATGGTGGCAGCTTTGTGCCGAAACTCCAGATTGGTGCGCGTCATGACGGTGGAGATGCCGAGACGGGGTTTGGCATTGAACTTGGTGGAGGATTATCCTGGCAGTCACCAGCGCTGGGGTTGCAGTTTGAACTGGAGGGCCGAACGCTGGTCAGTCATGATGACGATGATTTTGAGAACCGGGGGTTTGCGGTGTCATTGGTCTATGATGAGAATGCCAAGAGCGAGCGAGGTGCGTCATTTGCGCTTCGCCAGCACATTGGTGCGCCTTCAAGTGGAGGGCTTGATGCGCTGTTTGCGTCAGAGCCGTTGTCCAAGCGAAGTGGCAATGATGCACAAAGGCGGGTGACGCTCGAAGGTGCATATGGATTACCGGCAATTGGTGGTCATTACACGGCCAGTCCTTATGGTCAGATGAGTTTCGGTGAAACGAGTCGGGACTACACGATTGGCTGGCGCTGGACACCGGTGAACGATGCCCAGGATCTGTCATTTGGATTCAAGGCCGTACGTAGTGAGAGCCTGAATGCAGAAACGGAAAACCGGTTCGGCTTTGAGGCCGTCGCCCGATGGTAAAGTAGAAGTTGTCAATGAACAGGTGCACCTTGCGAGGTGTGCCTGTTCAGGTTTGCTTTTCATTTTCGAAGTTTAGAATCTACCGTCCTTGGGACTCCTTAAAGAATAGTTGACAGTGACAATCATTCTATGTCATCTTGTCGGATCATTGCCTGTCCCAAGTTCAATGTGAACTGTACTTGGTTCTCGACATAGGTTTCTCTATTGCGAGCAAACGCTTTCAACCGTATTCCCGCGTCCCAATCAAGTGCTGAATTTAGGCCGACTTGTTCGATAAAATGCATTGTTTAACCACTGTCATTTGAGTTGAGACGTCCGAATTGAGTGCTATTTCATCTAGTTTATCCAGCAATCCGATTAATTTCTCTTATCTAATCACGCGCACTGAATAAGAGCGGCGAGAGGTCGGAGTATGGACAATTTTACCGATCGAAAAAATTTGCTGGACTCGGCTCTGGTCAGACAATTCTGTAATCGTTCCAACAGACCTGCAATCATTCGTCTTTGTATTCATCTCGCGCTGATTGCTTGGGGCATGTGGATCGTTTCACTTGTAAATTCCAGTTGGTGGCTCGTGCCCGCGTGGTTCTTTTATGGAACCTTGCTGGTTTTCCTATTCGCACCATTGCACGAATGCATTCATCGAACCGCTTTCCGAAACCGATTGTCCAACGAAATTGTTGCTACTATCGCCGGGTTCATATTGTTACTACCGGCACGTTACTTTCGCGCGTTTCATTTTGAACATCACCGCTTCACTAACGATTCGGATCGCGACCCTGAGCTTCAAACTGCAAAACCAAATCGATTGTTGCACTACATCTGGGCTATGGGTGGATTAGGTACTTATTGGTGGCCCCAAATCCGTACCATCGTTAAGCATGCATGTGGGAAAGTCGATGAAAATTTCATACCCGTCGGCGATCGTGCCATGATTATTCTTGAGGCGCGCATTCATTTGACCGCTTACGTGCTAATACTGGGAATATCGATCTTAGCCGAATCCAGCACTGTTTTCACTTTTTGGCTTGCCCCATTAATGCTGGGAATGATTTCGCTACGAATGTTCCTGCTCGCCGAGCATACCGGTTGTGAACTGTCTGACAACATGCTGCGAAACACGCGCACGACAGTCACCAACCCACTTGTAAACTTGATTGCATGGAACATGCCATATCACTGTGAACACCACATGTTTCCGGCAGTTCCGTTCCACCAGCTACCCGCTTTGCACCAGCACCTCAAACCCAAGCTATGTTGTGTTTCAGACGGCTATCGCCAGTTTCATCGTGAATTCAGACGCACACTCTAGACACTTGCGGGCAAACGTGAATGAGCCAATTTAGTACCGCTTTTGATTTGATGGGTACACTCACCCATCTGCACTGAATTTGCTCATATTGCTGAAATAACTCTTTCAATTGTTTGATCAAGCACTCGGACAACCGCTTCAAAAAAGGGGTCGATGACCTATTTATAAAGTAACGACACCCATCAGTATGGTCACCTTCATTCTTGTACATTGCAGTTAAAAAACTCAAAATCAAGTCGCCGGATCCATCGTCGCCAATGGTTCCCGTTCGTCCCGGCCCCAAGACGACGCATCAGACAAGCGTTTGAGCTGATGTAGTAGCAATGGAGTGAGAACGAGATTTGCCGGATGGTGTAGGTAAATGGCTTCTACTCATTGAATGCAAGAGACGGGATTGTTTCGATCAGCCGGTACAGCAAGCGCATTGTTCGATTTTCAAATTTTGGAACTGATCTGCTTGCTCAAGAACTCAAAAGTGTCTTTCGACGCCCGCTTCGCCTTTGCAATGGAAAGCGGTGTATGCCCATCTCGGTTCGTAATGCTGATGTCCGCACCCTGTTCAACCAGGAACTTGAGAACAACATTTTTCCCATTTCTGCTGCAACATGATCCATGTGGGATCACGACACCTGGCGGTGCATCCAGCGCATCATCGGCAATGGCGATATGCAATGGCGTATTGCCTGCAGTGTCTTTAGCATCAATTTGCGCACCGTGCTCAAACAAAAGCTGTGCTGTTTCTTTGGAATTGAACCATGCAGCCAAGTGCAGCGCAGTCGCGCCCGAGTAATTCGGCGAATCAACTTGGGCACCGAATTCGAGCATAACCGCAGCAATGTCATACATATTGGTTGCCGCTGCCAAATGCAATGGTGTATGTCCGCCACCGTCGCGGGCATTAACGCTAGCACCTTCTTCAAGCATGGCTCGAGCTGCATTTGCAGGATTACTTAAATTCACAGCATATCTGGAAAAAAATCCACCAAGAAATATAGCGACTCGCTGATCGGCTTCATACATTGCAAGCCAATGAAGCATTGTTCTGGATTCCCGGTCCTTACCATCGGGATCAAATCCATTGCGAAGCAGCGCATGCAGTGCTTTGTTGGAGCCGGCACACAGTGCACAATGAACCGGATTAAGGTCAGGATATGCTGCCGAGTCAAATATTGCACCGTATTCAAACAATAGGCGCATTATTTCGACTGCATCCAAACTGGCAGCAATGTGTAGCGGAGTCAGATCGCGAACACCCCAATAATTCGACTTGTCAAAGTCAGTCTCAAACCGTGTCATTTGCTCAACAAAATGCTGAGGGGGTTCGGTAAATTCGTTGAACGAATTTGATGCAAGCGCCTGGGGATCCGCGCCATTTGCCAGCAGGTACTCTACCGCTTCGACATTCTTGTCAATAATTGCCCAATGCAATTGAGTAAAACCAAATTCGTCGCGAAATTGCGGGTTCGGTTTCTCACCCAGTCGTTTGAAAAATTCAGTCAACTGCCAATCCATTGCATGAATGTCTCTTTAATGGTCAATCGGGCCACAAATTCAACGCACCGTGAAATTTTAATCGTGATCATTCAACAATTATTGTATGTCGAATCATTACTTGTCAAAATTCTTCAGTGGCAATCGATGAATGACAACAAACAAAAGAGTTAAACCTTCTGGTTACACAACCGTACAGGTCAGCCACAATGACGACGATATGGCACTTTCTTATGACCGAATTTTGGACCCAAAAGAACAAACTCACCCGACTCAATAAAATACACCAAAGTGGCTGGTCTGGACTGCGTGTGTCAGTGTATTTCTGGCTATTGTCTCCGTGTCAATACTGATTTGGGCAAAGTGGGGACTGATCGCCTTTATGAAGTCTAAATTTTTCTGATTTGTGTTTAGCCGAAATTCAGTTTTTCTGAAATACTCTGAATAATTTGAGCATCTGTCTCATCTGGAGTAAAGTGAGTCACGTACTTTCCGTCAGGTCCGATCAGGTAAAGGTACGAACTGTGATTGACGGTGTAATCATCGCCCTCGGTCGGTGAATAGGAAAAGTAGCTACCATACGCATTGATTAAATCAGTCAACTGTTCTTTCGTCCCAGTCAAGCCTTCAAAACGGTCATGAAAGTGCGAAATGTAATTCTCGATGACATCTGGTGTATCCCGGTCAGGATCAACCGAGACAAATAATGGGGTAATCTTGTTTGCTTTCTTGGCATCTACCGCTTCCAACTGATTCAAAATACTGGTCATCTGCAAAAGTGTACCAGGACAAGTAGCCGGACAATGAGTAAAGCCAAAGTACATAAAAAGGTAGCGACCACGAAATGATTCATCACTGACGACTTTGCCGGTGTGATGGATCAGTTCGAACGGAGCACCGATGTCGATTTCAACGGACTGAGCGCTGTTGAAAAACTGGTATGAAACTGCACCCATCACACCAACACTGACCAGACAAATCAGTCCAAGCAGCAGATTTTTCGATTTCCTTGACATTGTTTGAATCACCCTGTTCTAGTCTCCCTCAATCACACACCGATGGGTATAGTACCGATGTTGTCGTAAGTTCTCGTACATTCACTTCCAATTCAATCGCCCCAGATTTTTCAAATTCAAGTGTCAATTGAAGGTCTGAATCTGGCGTTAGGGGATTTTGTAAACCCATCAGCATGACATGAAGTCCATGCGGTCGAAATTCAAGTGGAGTATCGGAATCGAACTTCAGAACGCGCGCTTGAGCCTGTTCCATCATCATGACTCCGTTCTGGGTTACGATGTCATGAATCTCAACACGCGAAGCCTGAGGTGTTGCTGCGCTTAGCAGTTGGTCCGCAAAATTCTTGCGAGCTGTAATGAGCATAAACACGGCACCAACCTTTTTGCCCAGCGAATCGAAAGCCCAAGGCGATTTGATGCAAACCGAGCCTAAACGATAAACCGCATGGCTATCTTTGCCTGTATTCGATTCATCTGCATATGTAATATTATTCGAACTTGCTGAAACCAAACTGACCGCAACGAAAGCCAATACAACAAATTTTCGCAAATCGACCACTAAATTCGAAATGAACTGGGTATAAACGTCGAGCTATTCTTCATCAACTTGGTAGATGCCAGTTGACCCAACTTTAGGCATTGAGCATTTTCCCGAAGTCTTCATACCTTCACAAACTCCATACAAGTGCAGCGAATGATCTTGCAAAACAAAACCGGCTGAAATGGCCACTTCTTTTTGTCGCTGCTCAATCGCCTCATCGACAAATTCATATACACGACCACATTCAACGCACACCATGTGATCATGGTGGTCTTCATCATTCAGTTCGTAATAGGCTTTATCTCCATCAAAACGATGTCGCAAAACGATGCCGGATTGCTCAAACTGCATTAACACCCGATACACAGTCGCAATCCCCACTTCTTCACCCGCTTCATTTAGTGCCCGGTAAATGTCTTCTGCACCCAAATGACGCTCTGGAGAATTTTCCAAGAGATTGAGGATCAATCTGCGCGGAAGCGTCGTCCGCAATCCTGCGCTAACTAAACTTGACTCAGTCACAACTGTATTCCTCCCGTTGATCGCGGTAATGTTATTGTAACGCATTGCGAAAAGCACCTATCCTTCCCACAAAGCGGTGTAATCATTGCAATTGCGCGCAGCAACCCAATCGTACGGACTCACCTGCCGTTCAATCATACAAAAGCTCATCCATCGGCCTAGCTTCACCATCGACCTGATTTGCGATCCATTTTCAGGTAAACAGGCATCGGATATTAACCTGTGCAACTGCGAACGTCTGCACTATGGCAAATTCCACAGCACAGAACTGCACATCTTACGTACGGTGGCCGAAACCGGATGCAATAACATAAAAAGTGATGGGAGTCACAAAAATTCTGGGATGTATTGGATAGTCAGGAAATGAACGACTTTGCGAACTTGTGTCGCTGTGTCAAAGCCTCCGCTTCGATGAACTCTGGTATTAAGCGATGGTACAAACGCGCATTTTCACAAAATTTGTAATGTACACCCAGTTCAAAATTCGGATTTGAGAAGAAAAACAGTGTATAGTGGCAAGTAGATATCAATAAAAAATAGATTAATGAGATAAAGAAAATGGCTATCCCCCCACCGCTCACTGAGCTGAAAATAGAAAAAAAGACATCCGGATTTTATGAAGGTTTTAATAAGACCGTTGCACTACCAGCGAAGGTGCTTATCGCTTTAATTGTCATCTGGGCGGCAATGGATCCGCAACGGGCAGGGCAGGTGCTCAGTGACATACAGAACTGGTCACTCGAACATTTCAATGCCTACTATATCTATGCAGTGGCTTTCTACGTCGTTGTTTGTGTGTTTATCGCGTTGTATCCGCCTTTCGGCAAAGTCAAGCTCGGGCCTCCTGATGGGAAACCTGAATTTTCGGATTTCTCGTGGTTTTCGATGATGTTTGGTGCAGGTATCGGTATCGGTATGCTGGGTTATGCCGCCGCGGAACCAATATGGCATTTGGGAAACAACCCGGAAATTATTATGAGCAAGGAGGCGATCAGAGCACTTTTTGCCAGTAGTAACATCGTGTTGGCAGAAGGCGCTGATGTATTTGTCGAGTACCAGAACCAACTTGCTGCAGGAACGATCGCGGCGATCGATGGATTAGCTATACCCAGAACAGAATCGGCGGTTCGGGGAGCATATCACTATGCATTTTTGCATTGGGGACTGGGGACATGGGCAACCTATTCACTAGTCGGAATTTCGCTTGCCTTTTTCAGTTATCGCCGCAATTTGCCATTGACCATACGTTCTGGATTGAGTTCCCTGTTCGGACGTGCAATGGAAGGGCCCTGGGGCAGCATCGTCGACATCGCTGCTGTGTTATCAACTTTACTGGGAATATCACAAACAATCGGGCTTGGACTCAACGCATTTGCTTCCGGACTCCATAATATTACTGGAGCGGACTGGCTGATGACAACCGGAGAAGCCGCGGGACCGACAACGGGAGCCCTGTTGTTGTCTTTGGTCGTTGTGATGCTGTTGTCGACCGGGTCAGCATTATCAGGAGTCGGAAGAGGCATTAAATGGCTCAGCAATACAAATATGGTGCTGTCTTTTTCCTTGCTTACGTTCTTTTTGATTTTCGGGGCGACTATGTTCGCGTTTGAATTGCTAGGCAAAGGAATATTCAGTTACATCATTCATTTGCCGGCCTTAACACTGACTGTATGGGATCCGTCCACAGAACTTGGTGGGTGGCAAACAGGTTGGTCTGTTTTCTTTTGGGCCTGGGCGATCGCATTTGGCACCTTTGTCGGCATTTTCCTTGCAAGAATTTCAAGAAACCGGACTATCCGGGAATTTGTAGCCGGTGCCATCGTTGCTCCTTCAATCATGTGCTTTATTTGGTTTACTTTCGTAGGCGGTACAGCCATTGACCTGGAGTTAAGCGGCGCCGCAGAAGGAAGAATATTTGGTTCGAATCTAACGTATCAGCTCTACGAAGTGATCAATATCATGCTGTCTCCAGTGCTGGCCACATTGATGTCGATCATGATCGTGATTCTATTGTTGACTTATTTGGTAACTTCCGCCGACTCCGCAATTTTGGTGATCAATACAATTAATTCTGGTGGAGATCATGCGGTCAAGAGCGGGCAAAAACATATCTTGATCTGGGGAGTCGTACTCACCGCCGTGATCGGAGTTTTATTGCTTGCCGGTGGATTGAGAGCCATTCAGTCCGCAATGATTGTCGGCACGATTCCGTTCACACTGGTATTGATATTGATGGGTGTTGGCTTGCTCAAGGCACTAGTCAGGGATAATTTACGAAGCAAACAAGCGGACAATGCCTGATATCGGACTCGGATTGGGAATCGAGTTGAACCACAGGATGTACATCCAAGCTCAGTTCCAAGTCGATTGCACTGGGAACCCCAGGGGTCAGAAGACCATCCGTAACAGATCAAGCTCAGCGTGGTCGAATGCTTTCTTAAGGCGCAGATAGCGACCTAGGCTGAGCAGCATCAGGCTGTCAGCACTGAGGTGGCCTCCGACGGCTTGAATTGTTTCGATGCAGTCACTGAGGCCGGGTGCGCCCATGATGCTGTCATCAGCGGCGGTGGGCGCGCGGCAGCAGAAAAACCGCAGTTTTACTGGGTCAATACGGTGCCGGGCAATCTCAAGACGGCTTTGCGTAGCAGTTATCACTCCTTTAATTCGAAATATGCACCGCGCGACCTGGCCGAAATTGAATATCGATTCAATCGTCGCTACAGCTTGCTGGACTTAATTCCAAGACTTGCTTACGTCGCTTTGAGAACGCCGCCTATGTCTGAAAAGCTCTTGAAAAATGGTTTACGATTAATGGTAATTGGGAATACTTTTACATTGAGAATTTAAACGTGCTGAACCTGGTGAAGAATCACAAGTTAAGTCGTTCAATTGTTGAATCGAACTGGGGAACTTTTACTCAGATGCTAACTTACAAGGCTGAAAGTGCCGGTGGGAAAGTAGAGCAAGTAAACCCGCATAACACGTCGCAAATCTGTTCCAATTGTGGTTCAAAGCCAGACCAATCATTGACGTTATCCATTCGGAAATATCAATGCAAGTCTTGTGGATTCGAATCTGATCGGGACATTAATGCGGTAATGAATATTCTTCACAGAGGACTTGGATTGTCTTCGAAGTCGGGCGGGAACACCCCGGCACGCAGGCAAAATGAAAACGATGGGGTTGCATTGGCAATCTCAACTGCGTAGAACAGTGTATCTTGGATCGTTAAGTACATCAATCACTTAACAAATGCTCGATTCTTTCGTGTTTCACCCCCTACACCATCTCTCTTTGTTCGTCACGCGACAAGTCAACAGATGAAATCGTCAGCTCGTATAGACTCTGACTTGTGCGAATGGGTTGCAATTACCGGCTACAGTTACAGGCTGCCTGGCGGTCTTAACTCCGATGACGATTTCTGGAGCTTACTCAGTGCACGCGAAATCATTCAGGTACCTGTCGTTGAACGGTATGGCCAAGGCAACCAGCCAATTGGAAATCAGGCAGGCGCGAGTCGATTTGCCAGTGCCTACGAAGGTTTACTGCTTGATGACGCTGAACTCATGTTCGACCCCCGACTTTTCAATATTTCCCAGTCCGAGTTTCTGAACTTATACCCACAATTGCGAATGCTTTTGCATTGTGCCTGGGAGGCAATTGAACGTACCGGCTGGAGTATGAATCAATTGAAGAATAGTGCCACAGGAGTATTCATCGGATCACAAACACCCTCTGTGGCAAACTGGCGCAGCCTGCTGGGCGAGAACGAATATTCGGTTCTTGGGGCCAGTCTGTCGATGCTCGCAAACCAGGTGTCGTATCACTTCAACATGATGGGGCCGTCAATTACGTACTGCAGTGCGTGTTCAGCTGGACTGAGCGCGCTCCACTCAGCACTTAACGCAATCAAATGTGGTGACTGTAGCCAAGCACTTGTCGGGTCGGTAACCTACTTAGGATCAGCACGTCAGAGTCGAGCCTTTTCCAATCTCGGGGTGCTCAGTCCTGAGGGAAAATGCAATTCATTTGATGCCAATGCTAATGGGTATATGCGCTCGGAGGGCTGTTTTGTATTTACTGTAAAAACGCTGCAAAGCGCAATCAGAGACGGTGATCATATTTTTGCTGTTATAGAAGCAACATCGGTCAATACATCTGGCGCTGCAGACGATGCTGAAGGTATGACACAGGGCAGATACATCACCGCACCAACTCGACACTCACAAATCAAATTGATGAAAGAAGCCATGTCCCGCGCTGGCCGCTCAGCCGCCGAGTTTGATTATCTTGAGGCTCACGCCACCGGGACAGTCGTCGGCGACCGCATTGAAGGTAATGCAATTTCTGCAACTTTCCGAGGACGTGCGCCGGATAACCCTCTCAGAATTGCTAGTGTCAAAAGCAATATCGGACATCTTGAAGCCGCGTCTTTTCATGCTTCTTTGCTCAAAATCATTCTGATGATGCAGCATCGAACATTTGCACCGATTTCCAAAAATTTCTTTGTGCCAAACCCGGAAATCGACTTTGCAGGCTGCCCCATGTACGTTCAAACCCGCACTGAACCCTTTCCGGAACGCCCGGTTGTTTTCGGCATCAACTCATTTGGCTTTGGCGGTGCAAACGGACACTGCGTGGTAAGCGAATACGACCCGAATAATAACCTGATGTGGTCGTTTCCACTGGCACCCGATAGCGGCTATATGGTTCCGGTTTCAGCCCGTTCCGCTGATTCTCTTTCCCAATCAGTTGTAAATTTGCGGGAATATCTGGAGGACAATGCAGTTGATATCTACACCCTGGCCGGCAACCTTTCCCTGCGTCGCTCTCACTTCACAGCCCGCACTGCCTTTACAGCCTATGATCAAAATTCGTTACTCGAAAAACTACGCGAGTATGAGCAAACTCAGCAACCAGTTTCTACCGTAACTCCCCAAGTCTCCAGGTTACGTATCGCAATGCTCTTTGCGGGCCAAGGCACGCAATGGGCCCAGTGCGGACTAAAACTGTATCGCACAAATCCTGTCTTTCAGCGCGTCGTTGATGCCATTGAAAACCATTGGATAAAACTGGCTGACTTTTCGCTGAAAGATGCCTGTTTATATGAAAATCAGGACAATCTGAATCAAGCCAAATTGGCTCAGCCGGTGATTTTCATGGTAGAGTGCGCACTATTCGAACTTTTCAAAACCTGGGGAGTCCACCCGGACATTGTCGTAGGCCACAGCTCTGGAGAAGTAGCTGCAGCCTATGCATCAGGTCTTCTGTCACTACCTGATGCGACCCGGCTCATCTATCTTCGCTCTCAACTGCAGCAGCGAACTGCAGGGTCAGGGCGCATGCTGGCAGTTGGAATTGACCAGGCCCAAATGATCCGAATATTGGATGAACTTGCAATTACGCACCAGTTCAATGATCACAAGCCCAACCTTGAGTTTGCCTGTTTCAACTCACCTGTAAGCCTGGTAGTCTGTGGCCAAGAGCGCTATCTGACTGCAGTAATCAAATCACTTGAGAAAAATAACATTCAACATCAGATGCTGGCGGGTAATATCGCCTTTCATTCAAGCGTCATGGAACAGATTCGTGGCGAATTGCTTTCAGGGCTCTCCTTTCTGGATACGCGCAATGTAACGGGTACTGTACCTTTCATCTCGAGCGTCACCGGCCTTAAGACAGATCAGCTTGACAGCACCTACTGGTGGTCTAATGTACGAAATCCCGTTAATTTCAAGGCGGCAATGGAAACCATCAACACCGAACACCCAGTTGATGTTTTTCTGGAAATCTCACCGCATCGTGCACTTCAACCCATCGTTGGGCAAAATTTTGAGAATATAGAGGCAACACCGATCGCAATCCCTACCCTGCTGCGCGACGAAGATGAACGACTTTGCGTGAACGAAGCATTGGGTGCGCTCTATCGGGCTGGAGTAACACTTGATTACGAGTCCCAGTATCCACGCCCTCGCCCAATCACACATTTTCTGCCAGGACATCCCATCAATCCGCAAACTCTGATTGAGCACACCATTGATGATGAATTATTTGTTCGAAACGGTCTGTTTTCCAAAGGACCGCTGGTTGGACGCCAGGTCTATTGCGATCACCTGAGATTCGAAACCCGATTCGCTGAAAGGAATATTCCCTTTTTGGCTGATCACCGGGTTCAAAACTCGGCAATAATGCCAGCCGCAGGCTACATAGAAATGATCCTCGAAGCAATGCAGGGCAAGCCCGTATTTTTTGAAACAATTGAATTTCAACATCCCTGTCCACTTCCACAGGAACCCGTAAGCCTGCAGACCTCGTTACAGCAACAGACAGATTCAACTCAAGAGTACTCGTTTACGATTTGCTCCCAGCCAGTTAATTCCACAGCCGAAGTTCAAATGCACTGCCGCGGTGTGGTACGACAACTGCAAGATGACATCAAGCTCGATGTTCCTGACAGGCTATCGGATGTCGAAACCGACGAATTCACAGCACTATTTGATGATTCTAAATCTGATTTTTACACGCGGATGGAAGCCACTCTTGGGGAGAGTTTCCAGTATGGACCCGAATTCAGAACTGTGCGGAATCTCAAGTTCAATCCTACAACCAGAGATTACCTGTTCGATGTAGAAATTGATAAAGACTTGTGGGAAGTCTGCCAGAAAGAAGGCTACGTGCTTTATCCTCCCATGATTGACGGTGCTTTTCAAGTGTTCCTGTTGCACCTGATGCAAGCGACAGATTTATTCACTTTGCCCAGAAAGGCAAATCGCATCACCTTTTTGAAACAGCCAAGCTCGCCGTACATCACTGTGAACATAACCAAACCAAAAGACGGCTGGTACATCATGGACAATTTCGGCCAGTTGACCGTTCGACACGGAGATAAGTCAGGTGGCAACTTGCGGTTTTATGACCGTTCGACAGGCGATCTTTTCCTCCATATAGAGGACTACATTTGCTTCACTAGCAATCCAAAATGGTTCAACATGTCAAACAGCCGGCATGCTGTCGCCTGGCAGCCAAAGCATATGACTCAATTTACAGGCGCTGAACGTGAATCTTTACCTACATTTAGTGATCTGACCGACCTAATCATTCAGTTGACAAATCAGCACTGCAAAGCTCAGAATCCACAAGTTATTCATATTGCAGAGTTTTCCGGTCGCCTTACTCCCGAGCAAACCGCGCTGCAACGCTGTGCGAAGCGCTTGTCTTCAGACAAGCTGCAAATCGAATACTGGCTGATTGCCAATTCGTCCGACGAAACAAAGGCAAACTACGATGCCTTTCATCACTATGAGGTAACAATCAGATTTGACACTTGTGATCACACCCGGATCAGCGACGCAGATCTCAAAAACGGCTTGCTTCGAAAATGCGCCAACAATCTACTGATTCTTCATGCTGATGAGTTTGAATCCAACTTTGAAAGCTGGTGTTTCTGGCGCCAGCTGGCGGTTGCCGGAGGGTTGGCTATTGTGCTGGACTGTGAAGCAAACACTATCGTACCCCAAGCGGGATGGACTATTGTCAGTCAAAGCAATTCTTTGAGTGTACTGCAGGCGCCGCAATCTCTCATTGAAATTCAGGACAATGAAGCACTTTCCGAGTCCCGACTGATTATTTCAGATTCAAATCAACTGGCGGGGCAATGGATGCAACTGATCGGTGATGACTGCTTGACCGCCCATTGGCATCTTGGCGCTGACAACGATGATCAACACTACGAAATTCAGCAAATGGTCTGTTCCGTTCAAGCTATTGATTGTTTTTTCAGCAACGATCCCAGCGACCCGATCGGTGAGAAGGCGTGCATTAGACTGGTTGAACTGATACAGACACTGATTGCGAGCCGCGTGGATCAATCATGTGAGCCATGTCGGGTGAATGTACTGACCAAAAATGCAGTGATGGACGTTGAAAACCCAGGGTTCCACTCGATTTGGGGATTGGTGCGCAGCATCACGATAGAACTAGGCACAGAATCCAGTGTCGAGTTGCGCCTGATTGATTTCAGTACGCACAGTGATCTCGAAATGGCCGCATGGCTGACCCGAAACGATGTGCGCGAGCGAGAACTTGCTGTACGAAACGGTCAGTTGTGGGCGCCACGTATCGTTCACTTCTATGAGAGGTATCCCCACCTAACTGGAAAATTTCACCCACCCTACCGACTGTCCGTTGATCATCCCGGACAGGTGAACGGCTTGGTAATGAAAACTTTTGATCTGCCGCCCCTCGATGACGAGAACATTCAGGTTGAAATTCGCTCAGCTGCTCTCAATTTCAGAGATGTGATTGTAACCCTGGATATGCTGCCACCTCTGGCGTATGAACGATCAATGCTTGGGCGTACAGTGGGCATGGAAGCAAGCGGCGTTATTCGCCAGGTTGGTAGCGGTGTTCAACGATTTGCGCCGGGTGACGAGGTCATTGTCACAGCCGGCGGCTGCATCGCCAACCAGATAACGGTCCACGAAAAATCAGCCTTTCTGAAACCCGTTGGGCTCAACATGGATGAAGCGGCATCGGTCCTGTCCGTCTATGTGACTGCCTACTATTCACTGGTACACCTTGCCCGTCTGAGCCCTGGAGGGGGGCAGCGCGTTCTGATTCATTCCGCAATGGGTGGAGTCGGGCAGGCTGCGGTTCAATTAGCAAAGCACCTTGGTGCTGAGATCTTTGCCACCGCGGGGAGTGAAACCAAACGTAAACAACTCCTGAACATGGGTGCACGCGCAGTATTCGACTCGCGTAGTACCAAGTGGTACGATGAACTGATGCAGCAAACCTCGGCTGAAGGCGTTGACGTTGTCTTGAACTCACTTGCCGGTAGTCACGTTGCACTATGCCTGCAGGCACTCAAGCCGAGCGGGTGGCACCTGGAAATCGGGAAGGTAGACATTTACGCTAACAACGCTTTGGGTCTGAGCATATTTCGCAAGAACCTTCGCTTTGTCGCAATCGACATTGACCGGCTCATGTGCGATGATCCTGACTTGATTAGAGAAATTTCTCAAACTTGCCTAGAATTGCTGGCAGCTGAGTCGATAAAACCGCTGCCGACTACCGCCTATCCCTACCAAGACTATGCGAAAGCCCTGCGTTTCATGACTTCCGGACAGCATCAGGGCAAACTGGTGCTCAATGCCCCTGCGCCTGACAGTGCGTTTGATGAGTTTTCAATTGTAGACCAGCGACCATTTCTGAATCCGAATGCGACGTACTTCATTACTGGCGCCTTCGGTGGAATCGGGTTGAAACTGCTCCCGTATCTTGTCAAAAGCGGTGCACGACACCTGACTTTGATGGATCGCGACCCCACTGGTATGAGGGATGCTGATTGGGTCATGAGCAACAGCAATATGACATACTTCGATCTCGATGTAAAAATTGATATTGTTGTTGGCGATGTATCGAGTCAGGCGGACGTTGCGCATTGCATTTCAAATTTGACAAAACCCTTGAAAGGCGTGTTCCACCTCGCTGGAGTCTTGGACGACCACCTGCTGAACGACTTGCCAGCGGAATCGATTAGCCGCGTATTCACACCAAAAGCACTGGGCGCGCTTAACCTTCACAACGCTACCCTTGACATGGAACTGGACTATTTCGTCCTGTTTTCATCGGTCGCGGCCGTGTTTGGCAATTTGGGCCAAATAAACTACAGCGCAGCCAGTGCATTCCTTGATGGGTTGGCCGCTTTTCGCCACCATCGCGGGCTGCCGGCACTGTCATTCAACCTAGCTGGCGTGGCCGAATCAGGAATGGTCGCGCGCGATTCACACGTGTTACGCATGATCAAGGCAACCGGCATACCGCCAGTCAGCAGTACATGCGCCATTCAGAATCTTGACTATGCCATGCGTGTCATGCGCAGCGATCACCACATTGTTACAGCAATATTCGAACGCCCGGCATGGACAGTTGCGTCACAAGATTACCTCAGAATCGGTCGTTGCATCACAAATCAAGACGGATTACAGGCAGGTAGTACCGAGCAGCTCACACTGCAGAATGTCATCGCAAAAATCTCTGCCAAAGTGGCCGAACTTTGTGGACACGATCAGGGCAGTGAGGACGACCCCCTGTCCAGCTTCGGGCTAACCTCTTTGTCTGTCGCCGAGCTTGGCGCTTTTATTCAGACACAATACCAATACCAGGAAAGCGCGCTGAATCTGATGACTACCTCTTCGAGTCGCTCCATTGCCGAAGCGATTTTAAAAAACAACTCAAATAATCAGATTAATACACCTGATCCGGATTCACCGCAAATTCAAAGTGCAATGCGAACAAAACAGCATCAGGAAGAAATTCACCACAGCCGCTCTGTATTTGCACCGAGTTATGAAGAGCATTTTATATCCAGTCAACATCTGCCACCGGCACCACAGATTCGATAAGTGCCAGGCAGCCGGTCATTGTTCAATTTGTGTTTATTCTCCAATATCACGATGTCACCGAATTTGTTCACTCCACAGGTAGTAGTCAACAAGTGGTGATCTCGCTATGGCAACGGATGATTCTCACAATCGTAACTTGTGCCTTATTTCCGTACTACACAATCTTGATGCCGATACCTCACATGGGAGCACAGTTTTTTGCTAATTTGCCTGGACTTTCGGTGTGACCGGCAAATCGTCTGCCATGAAAACTGTACGCCCCTTAAGCGGTGCACTGCCCGCTCACTGCAGTGCGGACATTGCGTCAATTCAGTCAAATACCCTGGCAATCGCAAAGCAGAACAAACCTGCTGATCCCAAATGTGCGACACAATTCAGGCGCATACTCTTAACCGGTGCAACCGGTCTGGTCGGACGATTTTTTCTACACCAACTTCTGATCCAACAGCCAAAGTTGATCGTGTATTGCCTGGTCAGGGCAGCGAGCCCTACAGCGGGAGAACAGCGACTGCGCAGTGCTTTGCAACACGCCAATTTGGGACAGAGTATAGATTACCATCGAGTACGCATACTGATCGGCGATATCAGCGATCATCGCTTTGGAATGTCGCACCAGGAATTTACTGACCTTAGTGTTGAAATTGATGCCATATATCACCTTGCAGCGCAACTGTCCCTGCAATCTTCCTATCTCGATCTTCGTCGGGCAAATTCGTTCAGCATTAACAATGTGCTTGAGTTGGCTCTGACAACACGACTAAAACCTGTATTCTTCACTTCAACGATGGGCGTATTTCCTGAGTATTTTTGCAGGTTCGCAAATGAATATTCGAATACCTGGATTCATGATCAAGTCCAACCTGACGTTGATTTAATGAAACGAGCATTTCCTCTTGGTCTCATCGGTTACGTTTGGACCAAACTCGTCTGCGAACAGGCCTTGTTGTACGCACACTGTGTCGGTCTGCCGACCGCAATATTTCGACTGCCGCAAACAGGGTCGGCAACAACAGGTTATACCCATGCTAACGATATCGTTATTCGCCTGATTTCGGCCGCCAACGATATTGGACTGATGCCATCAGGCCTGTCTATTGTGGAAAATTCTGAACCCGTCGATACACTGGCCAAAATATGCATTTCCATCTCGTTAAATCCGCATCGCGAGTTCTCGATTTACCACTGCTGTGAGCCAAAACCCGTGCATTACGACATTCAACTGGTTGAATTGGGAATCTATCTGCGGCGCGTAAATTACCCGGAATTCAAGCGAGCATGTCTCGCCCGTGGGAAAGAATCTCCCCTCTACGGGCACTGGCATTTGCTTGATCATTTTGCTTCGTACTGGTTCTCTGAGAACAAACCAACCGGAGTGTTTCCGGTCAGTGATCAGGCCATACAGCATGACTGTCAGCAACCGATTTGCTGGCCGAACCTGCTTGGCAAAATGATTCAATCGTCGGATTGGATCAATCAACCATACAATCGCTGGCCGTACGCGTTGCCCCAAATCCGGCTGGAACCAGATCTGCTGGAGGCTCAGGCCGGTGCCTATGCAGATGAGATGAAGATCAGTTTTGAAGATGCCTATCCTGACTGGTTGTTACAGGGAATGCAGCAGTTGGTTATCGCCTTGAATCGCCCAGCGGCCGAATTGCGAGATTCACGTCGACATGTGGTTGCATTCGGCTTAAATCGCCTGTTGCGGGAAAATGCTGCACTGGCACGCGAAAGGAAGCAGTATCCCCAAATCAAAAATGAACAAATTCGAAAGCCAGTATTCATTCTGGGAATAAACCGAACAGGAACCACTTTCCTGCATCGTCTGCTGTCGCGAGACCCACGGTTTTGGTCTCTCAAAACTTATGAATTAGTGGATGCTGTCATTCCTGACGCAGACTACGCATCGGTTGCAGGTACGCAAAATGATCCACGCAGGCTTTATGCACGCGACTACTTTGATGCGTGGGGTCTGCCTCAGGCTTTGGACGGAATACATGAAATCGAGATTGACGAGCCAGAGGAAGATCTGAAACTGCTGAATCTTGCATTCGCATCCTGGACCTCGACCGCGTTCTTGCGCACACCCGGATACGATGAATGGCTAATTGAGGCAGGGTCTGACAACGCCTACCATCACCACCGGCAAATCATGCAGCATTTTAACTGGCAGCGACGCGAGGCTCAGTCTCCCGGACGCGCTAAAAACTGGATTTTCAAAATGCCGTTTCACCTGATGGAACTGGAAACACTGCTTAAGGTCTATCCCGATGCCTGCTTCATTCAAACGCACCGCGCACCGATTGAGTTCATGGGTTCCTGGATCAGTCTGGTCAGGCAGATGCGCTCGCTTGAATTTAGATCTCAACCACAAATGGAACTCGGCCTTGAACAGCTCAACACCATGAGCACAATGATGAAACGTGCAATCGACTTTCGCAACAATCACCCGGAGCTACAGAATCGATGGATCGACATTGACTTCTCCGAGCTCGTCAACAACCCGATAACGGCAGTAGCGAACATCTACAAATCATTCAACTGGACGTTGAGCCAAAACGCTATTCAGTCCATGAACACCTGGATTATCAAACAGACACAGCATCGAAAATCTGCGCCGGGTCATATTTATCAGCTGTCAGAATTCGGGCTTACCCCGCAGATGGTTAACAACGCATTTGATTTGTATCTTGAGTTTTATCAACAGCTCAAGAATTGAGAAGGACTGGCACTTTCAGCTAATAAAAATTCTCGCGAATCTGGAACTTGTGAATCGACGCGGTCAATTCTAATGAGCAGCGACGAACGCTTACACCATCTTGATGCTCTGCGTAGTGTTGCCATGTTGCTTGGCATAGTGCTGCATGCATCATTATTTCTGCTACCATCAAACTGGTGGCCGGTTACAGATGAATGGGCAGGTACGATTGATCTTCGTTTCAATCCGTACGCCTACCTTGTTGATCTGATCCATGGCTTCAGGATGCCGATCTTTTTCCTGCTGAGCGGATTTTTCTCAGCCATGCTCTGGCAAAGGCGTGGCGTCAGGTATTTTATTTGGCACCGGGTCAAGCGAATCGGACTACCGCTTTTGATCAGCGCCTTTACTCTCGTTCCGATTGTTACCTGGTTATTTGCGCCAGAGGAGTTCATACCACTGAAACATTGGCACAAGGCTTGGTTTTTCGGCTTCGCTCATTTGTGGTTTCTGTGGTATCTCCTGTGGATGACTGCCGTGTTCGCTTTACTTATCCGTATAGGCTTACGTTTCCATACTCGAGCCTGGTGGCTACTGATCCCGACTACAGTTGTATTCCAGTTATTGATGCAGGAGGCTACCACCTTCGGGGCAGACCTGCCCGCCTTCAGTGTGATTCCTACTGCACACCTATTTGGCTATTATTGGATTTTTTTCCTGTATGGCGTCTTCTTTTATTGCCGAAAATTTCAGGTACGGCGACGGTGGGTTTTTGCGATACTGCCTGCCCTGGTTCTTTATCTTTCAGCTCAGTACTTCTGGGCGCTTCAGGAAACCCCGTCTGATACAGTTATAGTTGCGTCCTGGATAGTCTTTGCCGTAATTCAGGAAGGCTACGCATGGCTGATGTGTTTTGGATTGATGGGCGTCTTCAAATGGTTGGTGA
The DNA here is from genome assembly GCA_963664525.1 of Arenicellales bacterium. Classification (GTDB taxonomy): domain Bacteria; phylum Pseudomonadota; class Gammaproteobacteria; order Arenicellales; family JAJDZL01; genus JAJDZL01. The sequence continues at coordinate 3,034,671 of OY761535.1, read as the reverse complement.
ATCAGGAGAGAAATTGGATTCGATACCTGTCTGATTCGTCATACTGGCTTTATTTATGCCACCTGCCATTAGTCATTGTCGCTCAGATGATGCTCGCTACCTGGCCCATAAGCGTTCATTTTAAGGTCGCAATCATCTTCGCTACGACCTCGGTATTATTGTTAATCACTTACGAGTTCGGTGTTCGTTATACCATCATTGGTCGTGTTCTAAACGGCCCGCGCTATCGTTTGAAGAACAATGCACCGACACTTGAAAAAGATTAGCGTCAAGAGGACATTACCCACAATTCAATCGCTTCGAACTGTACTCCCCACAACCTTGCGCTGATCGCCTATCCACAGGTAGCGAAGCCAACATCTCAGATAAAGACACAATAACATACTTTTGTCTGTTATCATATGAATCAAATCAAACCAACTGGCTTAAATCATGGCTTATACAAAACCCGGTGTAACACGCGATCGAATCTACCAGTTCATGCGCGAGCAACTGCTGAACGGTGAGCCGCCAACTGTACGCGAAGTGCAGACTGCCTTTCACATGCGAGCGGTTCAATCCGCAAAAAGCCATCTGGACGCACTGGTCCGTGATGGTCGACTCATCAAGGTTCCCGGCAAATCCCGCGGCTACCGACTACCTGACCCCACTCGTTCAAATCGCCTGGCTCCACTCGTCGGACGCGTACCGGCTGGACCTTTCAACATCGCCGTCCAAGAAATCGAGGGCTATATTCCAATTCAGTCCAATTCCGAAGAACAGACCATCTTTGGATTACGCGTCAGCGGGGACAGCATGATGGATGCAGGAATTTTGCACGGCGATATTGTACTGGTCCGGTCTAGCGCCGAGGTTCAGCAAGGTGACATCGTCGTCGCAATGATCGATGGCGAGACAACTGTCAAGGAATTTTGCCGCGTCAAAAACCGGATTGAACTGTTGCCTCGCAATGATGCTTACCCGGTCCTATCACCCAGACCTGAAGAACTCACCATTATTGGCAAAGTTATCGAAGTGCGACGCTACCTGGAGACTGTCAATCTGATTAGCGAGCCACTGAATGACTAAAGCTTCATTGTCACCACTTTCGCAACTTGCTCAACCGGTTCTGGCCAGTCAACCACAATGGAATCTGCAGGAAGTCTCCGGCAGATTGGTCGAGATTTCAGAACCACAGCCGATTGCATCACTCAGCTTTGCGTTTTTGTTGGTGCGCGAAGCACAAACCAGTGGCGAATGCACTGCCTGGATTGGGATGATGGACAGTATTTTCTATCCACCCGATGTCGAAAGAAACGGAATCGACCTTGATAACTTTCCAGTTCTGCGCATGCCAGATACAAAACAGGCTGGCCGAGTGGCCGAGATACTGCTGCGCAGCGGTGCCTTTAGGTTGGTAATACTGGATCTTGGCAGACATCATGCCATCAATGCTGCAAGACTGTCGCAATTAAATGCCCTGGTACGCAAACACAACGCATGTGCACTATTTCTGACACAAAAACAGTTTGATGAACCCTCTCTTGGATCATTGATATCCTTGCGCTCGCATACCGTGCGAGAGCGGATCAACGACGGTCAGTTTATGTGCAAAATTCACACCTTGCGTGACAAAAGACGCGGGAACGACTGGCACTGGAGCACACAACTTGCCGGTGTCGAGGGATACTACTGAATCTGGGGACCTGCAATGACATTTCAGACCAACCAGATTGCCTGTGCATATATCCCCGACTTTCTGTTTCAGTTATCCCGTCGCAACCTGCCTAAAGATTTCCAACTGCCTATAGCACTGGTCGACCGGGACGATAGCCGCTCTATTGTAATGGCCGTTGATGAACGCGCAGCAAAGCGCGGCATTTACCCGGGACTTTCCTATGCCAGTGCCATTGGCCTGTGTCCTGATTTGCACGCGACCTTCCCTCACCCGCAGCAAATCAATCAGCTTCACCAGCGACTCATCGATCTTTTGGGTCTTTTCAGCCCTGCTGTTGAACCGGTCGCTGAACTGTTTGGCGCTTATTACCTTGATGTGAGCGGTATGATGCGCCTGGAACCCAATCTGATCGCCTGGGGACAGCGCCTGCGAGCAACTGTGCTGGATGAAGAGGGCTTCAAGACAAGCATTACTATTGGATTTACCCGCTTCGGCGTGCGAACTGCGGTCAGTACAACACAAGGTGTAGTTCTTTTCAGATCACCTGAAAGTGAGCAGGAAACTGCCCTCGCCACACCGCTAAGAAAACTGAACTTACCGGCCAATCCGCTTAAAGAACTCGAAAAAATGAATATTTGCACCGTTGACGACCTCAAGACATTACCGGATTGGGAAGTGCGCTCCAGGTTTGCTGAACCGATGTTTGAACTGGCTCGAAAAATCAAGAACCAAGACAGCGACGTTCGCGGTGTGGCATTCCCTGAACCTTACACAGCACATGCCGATTTTGACTATACAGAAAGCGATGCGGGACGTCTTGTCGAAGTGATTCAACAACTGTGTATGCCATTGCTCAAAAAGATGAAACCCCATGCACAAGGCGTCAGCACAGTTCATATCCATATGACGCGAGACAATGGCAAAATCAGTTATGAAAAAATAAAAACTGCAAAACCAACCCTGTCTATGGCAACGCTTGCTGACCTTTTGCGCTTGCGTCTTCATGCCGTGGAATTGGATGAAGGGGTCTGCGCACTGGCAGTACAGCTTATTGCCGGGGCGCTACCTGACCCACAACTTAACCTGCACCCGGCACTGGTCAAATCAGAGCAAATTATTCTCAAGGCCAATCGCGCCATCGCACGCATCGAAGCCGAATTCGGAACACCGGCTGTCCTGCGGGCAAAGTGCCGTAAATCACATCTGCCTGAAGATTCATTTCAATGGGAACCACTTGGCAAATTGCGCTATCGCACCCCCTTACAACAGGACAGCGTCACCATGATCAGACGCATTTTGGAACGTCCCCGACGCGTGTGTGCGCCCAATCGAGCCGCATTGCGACGTATTTTTGGCCCTTATTCGGTTTCCGGTTTCTGGTGGCGTGAGAACAGTGTCCAGCGTAATGATTATTTTGTCGAAACCGAATCAGGAAAAACCCAATGGATTTTTCATGACAAAAATAGCCGGCAGTGGTACACGCAGGGATTTGTTCAATAACCATGTCCTGCTCTGTCTATACACCCTTGTGGTGCAAAAGCAATTACTCTTTTTTGGAAGGTGCGAGTTTTCCGGAACAATACGTCAATCGGGCCGCTGAACTTGGCTTAAAGTCGATCGCGTTGACCGATCGCGATGGTGTCTACGGGATCGTCAAGGCACATCTGGCTGCGCTCGAACATGACATTCATCTCATTGTCGGTTCACAAGTAACCATTTCAGAATCGGGTTTTTCGCCGTTTAGCATTTTGCTGCTTGTTCAAAACCTGACAGGCTATGCAAATCTTTGTCAACTGATTACACTTGGACGACGAAGATGCGAAAAAGGCAAAAGTGCGATCACACTCCAAGAATGCTGCCAGTACACGCAAGGCCTCTATGCAATCTGGCTTCCGGAAAGTGCGCGCATACTACAGCAGCGACATCCGGATGATGTTTTCGGCCGACTGAAGCAAGCGTTTGGTGAACGATTTTTCATCATGATTTGTCGACACCGGGAACCACAAGACCCGTTGTTCGAAATTCGTGCGAGACGCAACGCGAAACAATATGGAATCCGGACCGTTGCCGCCTTGGAAACCCTGTATCACTCATCCAGTCTGCGCCCAATCCAGGATTTACTGAGCTGTATCCGACTCAAACGAAGTCTTGCCAACTGTGAGAATCTGCTCAAACCCAATGCATTGCACCAATTGATCAGTGCACGCGAATTTACTCACCTCTTTGCCGACGACCCACCCTCTTTGCAGGCAACGCAGGAGATCGCTGAAACTTGCACATTCCAACTCGATGAGTTGCGCTATGTATACCCGGATGAGCCCAATGAAAAAGGCATGACAGTCATTGAGTCTTTACGCGAACTGACTTGGCACGGTGCTATCGAACGCTATGCAAACCGCATACCGAAAGCCGTCAGCCAACAAATTGATCGAGAGCTTCGACTCATTGAAGAGCTCGGATATGGGAGTTATTTTTTGACCATGCATCGCATTGTGAAATGGTGCATACAACAAAATATTCTTTGCCAGGGGCGCGGCTCAGCAGCAAATTCGGTCGTCTGTTTTTGCCTTGGAATTACCAACATTGACCCGGTAAGCATGAACCTTTTGTTCGAAAGGTTTTTATCCCGGGAACGTAACGAACCGCCGGATATCGATCTTGATATCGAACACGAACGGCGCGAAGAGGTCATTCAGCACGTCTACTCGACTTATGGCCGAGATCATGCTGCAATGGTGGCTGTCGTCATTCGCTATCGAAGCCGCTCGGCAGTACGCGACGTTGGCTCAGTACTTGATTTACCCGAACTGGTGTTACAGCGACTTTCCAAGCAGATCGACTCGCATGGGACGGTGGAAGAAAACGATTTCGTCAAGGTTGGGCTCGATCCTTCGCTGCACGCGTATCAAATGCTGATGACACTGGCCAATTCAATGATCGATTACCCACGCCACCTGTCGATCCACCCGGGCGGGTTCGTATTTACCACTGGAAAAATCTGTGAAATGATACCAGTCGAAAATGCCACCATGGCCAATCGCACTGTCATTCAATGGGAAAAAGATGATATCCAGGCGATGAACATTTTCAAGGTCGATCTTCTGGGACTGGGTGCACTTACTCAATTACACCGGTGTTTCGATTTGATCTTTCAGCATCGAGGCGACAGGCTTGACATGAGTTGCATTCCAAAGGACGATGCCAAGGTGTTCCAAATGTTGCAAAAAGCTGATACGACTGGTGTCTTCCAGATCGAAAGCCGCGCACAAATGAGCATGCTACCCCGACTTAAACCAGAAAAATGGTACGATCTGGTTGTGCAGATTGCCATTGTCCGTCCCGGGCCCATTTCAGGCGGAATGGTACATCCATACCTTCGAAGACGCAGTGGAGAAGAACCCGTTAGCTACCCGCATCCCTCACTGGTCCCCGTATTGGGTAAGACACTTGGCATTCCGATTTTTCAAGAACAGGTCATCAAATTGGCAATGGTAGCAGCTGATTACAAGCCCGGTGAAGCAGATCAGCTGCGCCGCGATATGGCGGCCTGGCGTCGGGTCGATCGACTCGAACGCCATCGGGAAAAACTGATCGGTCGAATGATCGCCAAGGGTATCCCGGCGAAGTTTGCCGAACAGGTGTTTGACCAGATCCGAGGCTTTGGCGAATATGGTTTTCCTGAATCCCACTCAGCCAGCTTTTCGTTGATTGCCTACGCTGCTGCCTATCTTAAGTGTCACTACCCTGCAGAGTTTGCCTGCTCACTTTTGAATTCACAACCCATGGGCTTTTATTCACCGTCAACTATTATTGAAGATTCTCGTCGCCACGGCGTTAAGATCTTGCCTGTTGATCTGCTATTGAGTGCTCGCGACTGTACAGTTGAACCGAATGCCGAAAGTGTCGGCGGTTATGCACTGCGGATAGGACTGCGCTATATCAGGGGAATCAACGACAAAGATCTCGAAGCAATCGAATCGGTGCCCAAAAACTTCGAATCCATTCAGGACCTGGTGTACAAAACCGGTATATCAAAAAACACAGCGCGAAAACTGGCCGAAGCTGGTTCGCTTCGAGGGCTTGCCTCTAATCGTAGAGCCGCGTTATGGGAAGCGCATGGTGTCAACACACAAAAGAATCTGATCGAATCTTTGCAACACTCGCTTGAATTTGACACTTTGAGTAGCGAAGAATTAACGACTTGGGACTACCAGAGTACCGGGGTGAGCAGCCGCGGCCATATGCTGATGCATTACCGTGAGCAGTTGTGCGCCATGGGTTTACCCAGTGCAAAGATGGTCAATCAAATGCTGGATGGACGCCAGGTGCGTTATGTTGGTGCGGTCATTTGCAGACAAAGACCGGCCAGCGTAGCCAGCGTCGTATTCATGACACTGGAAGATGAGACCGGCTTTGTTAATGCGGTCTTTTGGCCCCGATGTTTCGAGCGTTATTCGACACTGGCAAAAAGCCTTTCTCTGTTGGGGGTTGAAGGCAAATTGCAGGTTGCCAATAACGTTGTACACCTCATTGTCGAGCACGTATGGGAGCCAAAAGGTCTGGTATCGTGGAAAAAGTTCAAATCGCGTAATTTTCACTAGAAAAATTCGAACGCATTGAAACCAAATCAAACAAACCTTGTCAAAGTAAGTAAAAGCTCATTTGTCTCCATTTGGAAACCCGAGACCACTTTACGGTTCTGGTTTTGAGGTTTCATTCTAGGCAGGTTGTTTACAGTCTGCCTAATTTTTTTGCGTCGAACATATCCCCATTTGCGACAACCAGGTGCGCAGACTTCAAAATACAGGACCAGATTATTCCTGCGAATCGTACTTGACGATGTCGTAGCGCGGTACATCATCGACGATATCGTAATAATCACCCTTGTACGCCATAAAAATATGCTGCTCCAGTTTGAGACCCGTGTCACCGTCGACTGAACCCAGCGAAAATGACATGGATTCTTCATCGTCGTGTTTCCAGAACAAAACAGATCCACAATTTGGACAAAATCCGCGCTTTGCCTTCTCAGAGGACGCATACCAGCGAACTTCGCCATCAATGACCAGTTTGGAGTCAGGTACATGAGCGCCGGCCCAGCTGTGTCCAGACTGTTTTCGACACTGAATGCAGTGACAGCAGGTTGGATTTTTTGGACTATCGTTGACTTCGTAGCTCACAGCATTACATAAACAGCTTCCTTTCATTTGGATTTGGCCTCCCGACCGTTGAAAGTCCCAATGGGGTGTGAAATTATTCTAAGCACCGAAATTGGTTTGAAACGTTCTATTCGCAATCGTTTCGATTGCCCTTCCCAGCGACGTGTTGGTACCAACATTTTACAGTTGAACAATAGCCAGGACTTTCCGGGGTAGCTGACCGTAAGGTGCAGTTGCTCGCTTTTGACTAATCATTCTCCTTCCTAAGCCCTTTCTTACAGCAAGAAGAAGATCTCAAACGTGCTGAGAGAAGAAGTTTAGATGCCTTTAACTTGGTTATGTTGCGGTGCATAATAATTATTTGAGCATGATTTGACAACATCCACTAGACTCATGTTATTAGATCGATGTGTTGTTCTGCTTCCTATAACAGATAAATAATTGTTATTGCGTTATATTCAATATTCTTTCTGTCAAAAATATTTTTTCGAAAAAGACTTGATATTTTCACTAAAAAGATTTATATTGCACTGCAACAATGTTTGATTTTGAACTGGAGAAAAAAACATGCAAAACAAACTCGTAAATTTTGCGAATGAAGCAGTGGCCATCAATGTTGATATTTTCAACAAAACCATCACTAAGAACGTAGATGCTGGCCAAAAACTTACTCAGAAAGTTTCTGAACATGCTTCAGATTCGTTGAGCGTAAAAAGTTTTGATGACTTTGTAGCCAACCAGAAAGGTTGGAACGCACTCATGATTGAACAGTCCCAGGAGACCGTTCAGTCAATGGTTGATCTTAGCAACGAAGCCTATGACGCTTATGTGCTGCTTTGGAAAAAAGCTTTCGCACCCGTGGTCGCAATGAACGAACCAAAGGTAGTCAAAGCCAAAGCTGCTTAAGCATTATCGATTTCATTTCATATTACTCCTCCTTTATTGAAATAGGTCTGCTATCGAAAGATAGCAGACCCTTTTTTTGTGTACGCCAAGCCTAGCCTGACGCACGCACCTGAACAGGCACACCTCGCAAAGTGTATCTGTTCAGTTACTCACCTCAACTTTACCATCGGGCGACGGCCTCAAAGCCGAACCGGTTTTCCGTTTCTGCATTCAGGCTCTCACTACGTACAGCCTTGAATCCAAATGACAGATCCTGGGCATCGTTCACCGGTGTCCAGCGCCAGCCAATCGTGTAGTCCCGACTCGTTTCACCGAAACTCATCTGACCATATGGACTCGCAGTGTAGTGACCACCCAACGCGGGCAAACCATATGCACCTTCGAGCGTCACCCGCCTTTGTGCATCATTGCCACTTCGCTTGGACAACGGCTCTGACGCAAACAGCGCATCAAGCCCTCCACTTGAAGGCGCACCAATGTGCTGGCGAAGCGCAAATGACGCACCTCGCTCGCTCTTGGCATTTTCATCATACGCCAATGACACCGCAAACCCCCGGTTCTCAAAGTCCTCATCATCATGACTGACCAGCGTTCGACCTTCCAGTTCGAACTGCAACCCCAGCGCTGGTGACTGCCACGACAATCCTCCTCCGAGTTCAATGCCAAACCCCGTCTCCGCATCTCCACCGTCATGGCGCGCACCAATCTGGAGTTTCGGCACAAAACTACCACCATCGGCCATCGCCATGTGATAACCACCCTCAAGTCCAAACCTCAGGCGCGTCACCTTCGACTTCGATGCCGCAAGGTCCATCGTCTTATCCGATGATATCTGTGTCCACAGATAGTCCGATGTCAGTGTCAGCGTCCCGCCAGAGCCTTCCTTCGGCGCTTCGATCACCGCTGCGCGCATCCCTGCTGCCGCCATCGACCAACTCGTATCCGCACTGTACGTATCTGCACTGTAGCTTTCACCTTCCGCAACCTTGACCTTCACTTCACCGGAACCATGGCCTGCCGCTCCCCAAAGCTTCAAGCGCGGCGATACACTCACCGACGCATAGGGAATCAACGCACTCAGCGATGACTCAATCGTCCCGTCGCCTGCTCGGATCGCATCGTCGCATAAGACTTCTTCAGTGTTCTCACAAGGGTGGACGCCCTCATCACTCATGGCACCGTAGTCACCATCACCGGTACTGTGCGCCAGTGCCAGTCCAAGCAACAAATCATTGTTGGCATAGTCCGTCCCCAGCAAGGTGGTGGTCACCTTGCCATCCAGACGAATGTCGGTACCATCACCGCGCTCGGTGCCGTCGAAGCTTTGCTGTGAGGTTCGTCCCCACAAGGCTAAGGTGCCACCGGCACTGTCGCTTTCACCGGTCAGGGTGAAACTGCTGTTTAACAGCAACTCTTGCGAACTCATGCCATAGGATTGCGATGTCGACGGGGACAGGTGACTGTCACCGCCGAAGGGTTCAGCCAAACGATCTGTTGGTGATACGCTGTGTATGACCTCAGCGGGTGATGATGGATCCGAACCCGGTACATCGAAACGCAGTGCCTGTCCGGCCAGTGTGCCTTCCATGCCCGGTGTGCGCGCCGCATCGAATCGTTGCGCAATGCCCTCGATCGCCTGCTCAGCCACCGTGCGTCCAAAACGCGACAGGTAAGCTGCAGGTAAAGGATCGGAGTTTTCAATCGTGCCAACTCCGACACCATCGGCCACCGGTGTGTCGCCGGCCCATCGGATTCGCACCTCAAAGGTCTCGCCGCCGTCATCATGGCTGTCATCCCTGATGTAAAACCCGCGCCTTTGCTCCGTCTCGCCCGGGCGGAAAGTCACCAAGTAGTACGCCGCGATAAAGTCACGATTCGCACGGGCCGATACAGGATTGGACTCGTGAGCCTTGATCGATACCCTGACCGTTTGCTTCGACGGGGCCGACAGGCGGATGGTGAACATCATGGGCTTGCCCTCGGGTCCTGTGGCATCGTCGATCGAAAGCGTCGGTACGGCAGGTGGCACATCGTTGTCCGTCACTGCAATCGAGGCTGTGTCGTTCGGAGAGGCTGCCACCTGATAACCACTGCCGGCATTGGCCGTTGCAGTCACTGTACCATCCGACTCCTGTGTCTGATCGTCGTCTGTCGTTACCGTGAGTGTTGCTTCGGTTTTACCCGCTTCAATGGTCACCGTGGTAGAACCCTCATCGGCAGGTGCCACGAAATCACTGCCTGTAGCTTCAGAAACTGTCAACGTGACTGACAGATTCGAATCCGGTGCGCTAGAGGCACTCACGGTAAAGGTCGCATCTGTGCCTTCAGTCACCGATGCTGAATTCGCGGTGACTGAAATCTGTGGCGGTGGCAAGTCGTCGTCCGTGATAGCAACGGTTCCAGTAGAAGCAGCACCGACCGTGTAGCCCGTACCGGCATTGACTGTAACTGTTACTGAACCATCGGGCTCGTCCGTGCCATCGTTCTCGGTGGTCAGCGACAGCGTATAACTGCCGCTCACCGGAATGGTCACGGACTGTGTACCGGCCGTAATGCCAAAATCTCCATCGGCGCCAATCGTCACACCGACCTGGAGCGGTGCCGCAGGTGCCGGATCGGCCTTCAGCGTGAAGCTTGCACCACCTCCTTCGGAAACACCGCTTCCTGCCTCAATTGTGACCTCAGGTTCAAGGGTCGGAGGCGGTACTACTGTCAACCCGGCAAAATACTGCTCAGCATAAGTCACCGCATCGACCGTCCCGTCCCAGGCCGTGTTGGCTCCAGGACCACCGTGGTTCCACATTTGTGTCGCATCCGCCACCGTCACCGCAGTCTGCGGGTAGTCGACGTATTCTGGGTGTCCCATGGCTTTCAGGAAGCGCTTGTTCCACCCGCCACTGGCACTGTCGCCATGCTGGTGACTGTCCGTAATCCTGTCATAGAACCGCTTGACCAGCGTGGCGTACTTCATCAGCGGATGGGCGGCGGGCAGTACCGTCGCCGGCGCATCGTCATCTTCAATGGTAATCGTGCCGGATGAATCAGAGCCGACCGTGTAGCCCTCGCCGGCATCTACCGTAACCGTCACCGAACCATCGGATTCGTCCGTCTCGTCGTTGTTCGTCGTTAGCGTGAGCTCATAGCTGCCGGTGGTCGGGATGGTCACCGTCCGCTCGCCGGTGGTAATACCGTAATCGCCCTCGGTGGCAACGGTTACCGTCACCTCCAGCGGCGCCGTCGGCACAGGATCGGCCTGCAGCGTAAAACTTGCACCACCTCCCTCTGAAATACTGCTGCCCGCCTCAATTGTGACCTCAGGTTCAGGGGTCGGTGGCGGAACTGTTAACCCGGAAAAATACTCCTGTGCGTAAGTCACCGCATCCACTGTACCGTTCCAGGCTGTGTTGGCTCCAGGACCACCGTGGTTCCACATTTTAGTCGCATCCGCCACCGTTACCGCAGCTTGCGGGTAGTTGATGTATTCTGGGTGCCCCATGGCTTTCAGGAACCGTTTGTTCCAGCCACCGCTAGCACTGTCTCCGTGCTGGTGATTGGCCGTAATCCTGTCGTAGAAACTCTTAACCAGAGACGCATACTTCACCAGCGGATGAGCGGTGGGCAACGTGTTGTCATCCTTATCCTCGGTCGTGACCTTAATTTCGCTCAAACCATCGTCATCCTCTATATCCAAAGTCAGTGCCGCAACCGCACCGAGGGTGTAGTCGCTGCCTGGGTTGATAGTCAGGCTCAGCGTGCCGTCGGGTTCTTCGACTTCATCATCGGTCGTATCTACAGTCAGTGCGCCGTAGCCGTTACTGTCGATCGTGACGGTCCGCGTGCCCGTCTGCACGCCAAAGTCGCCCGTGGCCGTGATAGTAACACCCACGTCCAGGGTCTGCCCAGATGCCGGAGCTGGGTCCGCCTGCAGCGTGAAGCCGTACTGCTCGCCTTCTGTAGCCCCGAAAGATCCTATGATACTCACCTCGGGTTGTGGAATCTCTGAGTCGAGCATGATGGTGAACTTGACAGTCTCAGCTCCCTTTGTGTAACGTCTGAAGATTCTCAGGTTGTCCATTCTTTCGTTTTCCACATTCCTCGTTGTTCGCAGGTAGATTCGCTGCGGCTGATCCCAGTTCTCTGGTGTGAACCTGAGCAGCACAGAATGTACTGGACTCATAACCCCGGGGTTGAAGTTGTTGAGGCTCATTCTGAACGGCGCTTCATCGCGATAATCTCCGTTTTTCAAAGTCACCACTGCATAATCCCGAGCTCGGAGTTCCGCCGTAATATAGTAATCGTCATCGCCGCTGCGCCAAGGGCGCGTCGGCAGTAGGATCGGATTGCCGTCGTCAATCACAGCACCGTTCATATCTTTGATGATTGGAAGTATTAGCTGCGAGTTCTTATCGTCATCCTTGATTGTTCCACCGAACCAGAGGCGTAGGGACTTGCCGTCTTTGAAGCGCCCGGTGAAATCCCCGCTCAAAACATGCACGAACCTGAAGGATTCGTTTTTCATATCGGTGTCGTCTTCCGCATACACCGTGAATGATTGATCGAGGCTCGACGAATTATTAAATGTGATGCTCGTTGGATCAAACCTCACTTTAGACGGATGCGTACCCACGACTTTCGGCGTGACTGTGAAAGTCTGTTCGGGGCCCGGCTGCGTGTCGAGCACAACGCTGTATTGAAATGCTCGGTCACGTTCATGTTCGGTTCCATGTATATCTACTAGTTTGTGAGAGTTCTTTCCTTCAAACATGGTAACGCAGCTTCTATCATAGTATTTTGAGCAAGCGGGCCGGGGTCGGGGCATGTCGTCGTCCGTTATCGGGACATCCGTTATCGGTATGGAGAGATTAAGGTGCGTAATTTTCGGAGCAACCGGAATTACTTTTAGCGTCACCCTTTGTGTGGCGACCGCTCCTTTGAGCCTCACGAGTTGATTGCCGATCATTTGCGGAACAACCTCGTAGGCATGAACGGTCAGAGTCCGAGAGGCATTCCGTTTCGGGTCTTCAGCTTGGAAAGTGAGAGTTCTCACAGTATCGTAGTCCGTCGGAGTGAACTCGAACTGGAAGTACTCGTCGATGCGTTGGTTCCTTGGGTTCTCACCAGTTACGGGGCTCGAGCTCGTATGGTTGAACGCTTCTCTACGCCAGTGAACTTCGACACGGACGGTATAAGTGGGGGCCGCGGTGAGACTGACGTTGATATCAAGATTGTCGTTCTGTGTAATCTGCGCAGGTGCCCCTGTAACCGAGAGCGCAGGTGCCCCTGTGACCAGGATCGGAGGTACGGGATTCCCCACGACGAACACCGGAGACAGAGCATAAAAGGGGCGCACGGTGGACGAACTACCGCCGGCATGCTGATTGATCGGGCCGTTGGTGGGGTTGTGCGAGGCACCTTGAATGACGGTGCCGCCGCTACCCAGTGACTGGGCGTGCGCCGTGCCGTCGTTGTCGCACCCAGTGGATGGCCAGTCGCCATTGCCGCTGTTCCCGTCTTCGTTTCGCACACTGGCAAGGTCGCTTACGTCCCACGTACCGTCGTAGAAGTCAGCGTAGTCGTCGGCGACTTTGGGACCGTTCATCCAGTAAATCGATATGTCCGTGCCCGTACCCGTTGTCCCGGTATTGACGCGCGCGCTCGTTGTCGCAGTACAACCGATCACCTTGAATTGCGAACCGTAGGGCTGAATGGCCGTGTGTCCGGCGTTGGCGTAACCTTGCACGAAGGTGTTGTACTCGGCAATGTTCGAAGAGGTCGCCACGCGTTTCCCCGAGGTCTTGAACAGCAACCGGAACTTCTCTGTGGGGTTGATGTCCGCGGGTTTCAGCGGCCAGTTATGGGGTACGGTATAGGATCCGTCGGTGTTTGGCGTCTGCGCCGCGGCATCGGGTACCAAGCCGGCCAGAAGCGACAGGCAGAACAGAACTGTGACAAGGCCACAACTCAGTATGCGGGCGACAACGCTTAAACCTGCTTTCCCGTGGCGAAAGAACGATTCGAAACTGTCGAAAAGATTACGCCGGTAATCCGGCGAAGAAGCATCCGTAGAAGTGAAAAACTTAGGCGGGGGGGGGAGTGCAAGAACGTTAAGGTGTCGCCTCCATGCGCCAAGCAGACTGATGTCGGCGATCCAACGATCCGGTAATCCCGCGATTTATACGATGCTTGAATTGCTTTATCATCGCCACCAACATTCTCCTTTGACGTCAAAAAGACCGATAAAATCGCTCCGATTGTACGCTTGAATTTCACCTGCAAAAAGGCCAGTCCAGTTTCAATAAGCATCTAAATCTCTCCCCCTTCACACTAACTCTGTCTATGCAATTGCGCCGGGTAAGTTCTCCTTTGCCTTTCGGAACCAACCGCCACAAAAGATCCTCAGAATTCGAGCTTTCTATGTCATTAAGCAATAATTGTCTTGTTCGCAATTAAAATATGATTTTATATACATTTGTTGAACACTGTCAAGGAGTATATCTTGATTTTCTAGAATTATCCAGATATTCTCGCCTAGAGTTTGACTGTCAACCGTTCGTATTTTTCACCTGGATCGCGCCATTCCAATCGCGAAATCATTTAATGAATTCTTACCTCTCTACGACCGTTACAAATCAAGTTGTATGCCGAAGTTCTGGTATATCTGTCACCAGTGCACGAAGCACTCGGCTGTGCTCGATTAACTTCGTCAACATTTGCAGGCTTAAGGAAGGTTTCAGCACCAGTCGGTTGCCCGGCACCTCTTTGCCAATCAACCCATATACCGATTTGAAAGGTGATGTTTCTGCATTGCGAGAGCGTATCTGGAACAACATTAATTCTCGTAGCTCGTCCAACTGCACGGAAAACCAGTAGCTCCAGCCAGTGTGTTCTGCCTCCACCTCTAGAATTGACGAAAGCCATTCATTACCTATACTGTTGCACCGACTACTTGATTGGTGATGTCATCGGAAGAGAAGGAGCATGTAGTTTGAAATCGAGTCGTTGCCAAGCAACTTAAATTCAAACCTATGATGCGCAAGTGCGTCTAAAATGGTTAAACTGACCTCGATATTCATTGTTGAAATTCAACAGACTGATTAGCCAAATGCAACTAATCTTGACGCGACACGCAAAATCCAGTTGGGACGATCCCTATCTTTCGGATCACGACCGACCGCTTTCCAAGCGAGGTCGAAAATCCAGTGATGCGATTGGGAAGTGGCTTGCACAAAACATGTATCTGCCTAAAATTGTGATTTCCTCCACCTCAAAACGCACCACTGAGACCTGGCAACGTATGGAAAAATTCTTGCCAAGCCCTGACCAAGTTCACTACGAACCAGACTTGTACCATGGCTACCCTGAAGATTTTGTGGAATCGTTAATGATGGCTGAAGACTCTCCTGTCCTGATGCTGGGACATAATCCGGGCATCGGATTATTCGCACACTCAGTATTGCAGGAAACGCCCAGCCATTTTGCGTTTGTGCAATATCCAACAGCGGCAACTCTGGTTTGTGAATTACCTGTCAATTCTTGGCGAGAATTTAGGCCTGGAATCGCCGAATTTGTGGACTTTGTCGTACCCAGAGAACTGGTTTAATCATTCGATCTGGCGGGAAGCTGGAGACGCTTGGACTCACTGATTATTGGCTTAGCCATCCACACGCGGGTAGAGCACCGGATTTGTAATCCCATTACCAATTCCAGTTCGCGAACCATGTAAAATGCACCGCAGACTGGATTGGCAACTCATCAGTTAAATCAATATGAACGCAGATTTGGCAACCTGGGAATTAATCGCATTGGGTGCAATCGCACTTGTCGTGCTGCTATTCGCATTCCCCGGGCTCAAACACATTAGTCAGAAAAGCAAAGAGGCCGAAAAAGACTGGCTAGGATTGTTGTTGCCAATCGGTGCAGTTATTTTGCTGATCATCGTGCTGATCATGATCGTATGACGCAGGCAGCAATCCGATTGCCGCGTCAACCCATTGAATTGTTTTACACACCGCGTCTCGGTATACGCTGAATATGTCAAAAAAAATCCTTACAGTTAGACACATGCAAGAAATCAGGGAAGACCATGTTGCGCTGTTCCTGGATGAGCAAGGTATTGAACAAATCCATGTCAATCCGGCTCACAACATTCCCTTACCCGAAAATGCCGATGAGTTCGATGGGCTTTTGATCTATGGTGGTCTCCAAAGCGCCAATGATGGGCCCCCTGAGCGACCTTATATTGACGATGAACTCAAATGGCTGGAAAATTGGCTCGCAGACGGTCGACCAACGCTGGGCATTTGTCTTGGCGCCCAGTTGATTGCAAAAACCCTGGGCGCAACGGTCGGTCCGCACTCGGAAGGAATACGCGAAATCGGGTTTCATAAGATTAATCCAACGAATAACGCAGGCGACTTTCTGCCTGAAACCGCTCATTTTTACCAGTGGCATGGTGAAGGATTCACATTGCCGGACAATTGCGAGTTGTTGGCACAGGGTGAACAGTTTCCCAACCAGGCTTTTCGCTACCGTAACAACACCTATGCAATCCAGTTTCACCCGGAAGTTTCTCGCCCAGTCATGAAAGAATGGTTATCAGAAGCCGGTGATTTACTCTCAGCAAAAGGTGCGCATTCAGCTGAGCAGCAGCTTGAAGACGAGTCCCGTTATGGTGAGAAAATGGGAAACTGGTGTCGTAATTTCGTAGCAAACTGGATCAAAACCTGGTAGCGTCAGCCGCCAAGGCTGATTTTTTCTCCTGGCATCAGGATTTCGAATGTCCACTGAATCAAAAAAACGCACGTTTCTCGCAGATTACCGGCCACCGTCTTTTGGCGTGTCGGATGTTGCCCTGGCATTCGACCTTCACCCGAGCAAAACCCGCGTTCGCTCCAGACTTTCAGTGCAAAAAAATATTAGTGCTGACCGAAAAGAACCGTTTTTTCTAAACGGCGTCAATCTGACCCTTGACTCCATTGCACTCGATGGACGAGAACTTGGTGAGCATGAGTACAGGCTGGGAGAACGAGGCATTTCGATTTTTAACCCGCCAACAGAATTTCAACTTGAAATCTGTAATACCATCAACCCCTCCAACAACCTGGCATTGTCAGGTATGTATTTATCGGGCGACATCATCTGTACGCAATGCGAAGCCGAAGGCTTTCGAAATATCACTTTTTTCCCGGATCGTCCCGATATTCTGAGTCGGTATTCAGTTTCGATTGAAGCGTCAAAAAAACATTATCCAGTCATGCTTTCAAATGGCGAACTGATCGAAAGTGGCGACCTGGATAATGATCGACACTTTGTAAACTGGAACGATCCTTACCCCAAGCCAAGCTACCTTTTCGCCTTGGTCGCGGGAAATCTGGCCGTGCTCGAAGATGATTTCGTGACTCAATCAAATCGTCGCGTGAAACTGGGGGTCTATGTCGACGAACAGCACGTCGACAAATGCAGACACGCAATGGACTGCTTAAAACGCGCAATGGACTGGGATGAGAGAATCTACGGTCGTGAGTACGATCTCAATCGATACATGATTGTCGCAGTTGACCACTTTAACATGGGCGCAATGGAGAACAAGGGACTTAACATTTTTAACTCAAAGTACGTGTATGCGAAACCCGAAACTGCAACGGATCAGGATTTCCATGCAATCGAAAGCGTCATCGCACATGAATACTTTCATAACTGGTCCGGTAACCGGGTCACACTGCGCGACTGGTTTCAACTGAGTCTGAAAGAAGGATTTACCATTTTTCGCGACCAGCAGTTTAGCGCTGACATGGGATCTGCTGCCGTTCAGCGCATCGAGGATATCAACCTTGTGAAACTTCACCAGTTTCGCGAGGACGCAGGCCCCAAGCGCCACCCTGTGCAGCCTGATGCCTACCTTACGATCGACAACTTCTACAATATCACGGTTTACAACAAAGGTGCAGAGCTCATTCGAATGCTCTACCTGCTGCTGGGCAAAGAGCAATTCCGCAGCGCAACGGACCACTACTTCGATACTTATGACGGGCTTGCTGTAACAGTTTCAGAATTTATCCAATCAATGGAGTTGGCCAGTGGAAGAGACCTCAGTCAATTTCGACGCTGGTACCATGTTGCCGGCACACCCAAAGTGCGAGTACAACGCGAATATGATTCAAAAAACCATCAATTCCTGTTGACGCTTGAACAAGTTCCACCGGATTCCAGTATCGACAAACCAGACTCACCCATGCATATTCCCATCAAATGTGCATTGCTTGATCGGGTCAAGGGACGGATGTCGGCCCGTCTTGTCGGTGACACGCAAGAATCCAAAGAAGAATTCTTGTTGGAACTGCGGGAATTGAAACAAACGTTTACGTTTACGCAGGTCGACACGAAACCCGTCCTGTCGATGCTGCGAGGCTTTAGCGCCCCAATTATTGTCGAAGACCCAAAAGCTGATTCGGAACTTCACGTTGTCCTGTCCCACGATGATGACCCGTTTTGTCGCTGGGATGCTTGGCAGCGCGTGTCCAAGGCGCAGCTCATGCAGCTTGTTCTTGCCATTCAGCACGGCGATCAGCCAAATGTTGATGCATCGTTTCTTGCAAGCTATGAAGCTGTACTGGAAGATGCGCTCACTGATCCGCGATTCATCGTGCTGCTACTTGAGCCACCCTCTGAAATCGCTATCGCTCAATCCATGGATATCATTGACCCCGTCGCGATTCATCAAGCCCGATGCTGCTTGAAAAAAACGATCGCGGATCGGTTTTTTGAAAGATTTGTCAAACTTTACCAGGGCTTGAATCCTCCGGCTGATTTAAGTGCAAAAGCGATTGGCGAGAGAAGCTTGCGCAATTTGTGCCTCAATATGCTGATCGAACTTGACACAGACAGCGTGCACCGAATGGCTGAAGATCAGTTCGAGCACAGCTCCAATATGACCGACCTGGTGGCATCACTGAAGGCGCTGGTTTCATCGAGTAGCCCGTTTCGGGAAACCGCACTCGACAGATTCCATGAAAATTGGAAAAAAGACCCGGGTGTCATCGACAAGTGGTTTCGAATTCAAGCCACTGCCAGCCGCGACGACACTTTGCAAAACGTCATTAAACTCTCGTCTCACCAGTCATTCAGCTTCCGGACTCCAAACCGAGTATATTCATTGATTGGTGCGTTCTGTCATGCCAATCCGTATTGTTTTCATGCTGCAAACGGCAGCGGCTACGAACTTCTGAAAAATAATGTTGTCAGTATTGACAAATACAATCCACAAGGAGCAGCGCAACTAGCAGATGCATTTTCGGAAATTCACCGCTACGACAAAGAGCGCCAAGATGCAATGTACCTACGATTGGAAGAAATCGCTTCGGTCAAAGATCTTTCGGTTAATGCATTCGAAATCGTTGATCGAATTTTGAAATCACAAAACCATTGATTTTGTAACCCCAAATACGACCGAAAGCCGTCGCAAAATGGCAAAATCAAAAAACACCCAGTTAACCACTTCCTCAAATTCGCAAGTCGACGAATTTCTAAAGCAGGTTGAAATGGCACCGCGTCCGGTGGCGAGCGCCAGCCGCGGACGGCTGATTTTCGGAATGGATGCCACAGCCAGCCGCGAGCCAATGTGGGATCAGGCTTGCCATATCCAGTCAGAAATGTTCACCGCGACTGCGGCTCGTGGCGGCCTTGATGTGCAAATGTGTTTTTATCGAGGGTTCCACCAGTTCTTTGCGAGTAAGTGGGTCAGTTCTTCTACTGCCTTACACCGACTGATGAGCAGTGTCAAGTGTGCTGGCGGACTAACCCAGGTTGGGCGATTGCTGGATCACACCTTGCGCGAAACACGAAAACAACGCGTCAATGCCCTCGTTTTTGTCGGTGATGCAATGGAGGAGAATATTGACAAGCTTGCAGACGGTGCCGGTCACCTGGGCTTAAACGGTGTGCCTGCATTTATGTTTCACGAAGGTCATGATCTCAATGCCCAAAGAGCCTTTCGTGAGATCGCCAAATTGAGCGGTGGCGCGTATTGTAGATTCGACGCGTCTAGCGCTCAACAACTGCGCGATCTGCTTGCAGCCGTTGCCGTATACGCTTCTGGCGGACGTACCGCACTTGAACACTATGGTAACAAACGCCAAGGTGTCGTTGCCCAGTTGACCCATCAGATAAAAGGAAAATAAAACAGTGTTTGTACGCGGCTTCATGCTTTTGGTCATCGTGATCGGACTGATGTGGATCGTCAGTAAGATCGGTTCCAAAACCAGCCAGGTGAATCGCCAAAAGTACTTCAAACTCGCCTTGCTTTACGGTGGCCTTGGAATCCTGCTGGTTCTCATCCTGACTGGAAAACTGCCCGCCGTTTTTGCACTGGCTGCAGCCGCCGTTCCCTGGATACAGCGTATCATCATGCTGCGCAGCGCATACAACATGTTCAAATCCTGGCAAGGTGGCCCCGTCCCGGGGTCTAAACCCGGCCAGACTTCCAATGTCAAAACCAAATTTCTGGAGATGACACTCGATCACGATAGTGGTGAAATTACCGGCGTCGTCATCGCTGGCGATTTTAAAGGTCAGGCACTTGATGACTTGAATATCGAACAGCTTGCCGAGCTGTTGAACGCTTGCCGTCAAAAAGACGCCCAATCTGCATCAATTCTGGAAACTTATCTTGATCGAATGCGAACTGACGATTGGGAAGCCTACGTGCGCGAACATGGCGAAACACAGTCACCGCCTACTGATTCGGATGAAATGACACGCGCAGAAGCTTTGCAGATACTGGGGCTCAACGAAGGTGCAAGCAAGCAGGACATTATCGAAGCACACCGAACCCTTATGCAAAAAAATCACCCCGATCGCGGAGGGTCTACCTGGCTCGCCGCGCGCATCAATCGCGCCAAGGACATCCTGCTTGCATGAAACGCGATCTAGCCATTGCAGTGCTTGGCATCATGACTGCACTCACGGTCATGTGGGCATCGTCCGCGCCTGCCAGTGAGATCAAACTTCAAGAACAGACTTTAGAACACCCAAGCTTCGGCCGTGTCAAAATCGAAGTTCCCGAAGGCTATCAGCTTGAAATTCTAAACGCTCGGCTCGAATACCCCAGGATGATCGAATTTGCTCCAAATGGCGATATGTTCATTGGCTCAGGTCTGCAGGTTTACAAACTCAGTCCACCTTATCTCAATGAAACACAGTTCCTACTGCTGCCTGCCTACCCACACAGCGTTGCCATTCGCGACGAACAAATGTTTATCGCCACCACGGCACAGCTTTACCGCTTGCCCTATCACGCCAACCAAAACAGAGTCGCAATTGAAAATCTCAAACCGTTTGTCCGCTTGCCAGGCGGGGCCGGACACTCATCACGCACTGTCAGGGTGGGGCCGGATGATGCCGTATACGTCAGCATTGGAATTAGCGGCAACTGCAGCAACCAGTTAATATCTGACAATTACCCGTTTCGCAACCGGCGCGGTGGAATATTCCGTGTGATCGAATCGGAGCAAAGTGCTCACCTGACGCCATTCGCTTCGGGTCTTAGAAATCCGGTTGATTTTGACTGGCACCCCACAACGGAAGTGATGTATGCCACCAACAACGGTCCTGATCATCTCGGGTTCGATGTACCACCTGAATATTTTGCCAAACTCACCCCTGGGTCATTTCATGGAATGCCGTGGTTTCAATTTGATGGACAGCGCGTCATTCGAGATGACTGTATTCAGTCGGAACCTCCTTATTCGATTGATTCTGTCCAAGTTCCAGTTGCCACCTTTCCAGCTCGCAACGCACCGCTGGGTATGACTTTTATCCCTAAAGGAACAATGGATCGGAAATTTGAACTCAGTGCAGTGGTCGCATTGCACGGTTCGTGGGCAACTCAACCCGACGGTAAATTTTTAGGGTCGGCGTCAACGCGCAGACCACCTGCGGTCGTTCTGGTTCGATTTGAAAACGGTGAGGCGACTCATGTCGAGCCAATCATTACTGGATTTCAGAACAAGCGCGGTGAACGCTGGGCTCGGCCCGCCGGTGTCGCAGTGGGCCCTGACGGTTGGCTATACATCACCAGCGACGGCGGTTCATTTGAAGGCTTGATGCGACTTAGGTCAGTCCAATAATGAACTGGGGTGTTCATGTTTTCTATATTGATCTGAATCAATCCAAGCCAAAACACCTTGATTTTACAAAGACAGATTCCTTGAACCTTTTAGATGGTTACCGGCTGCTTCAGCATCCGCATTCTCAACTTAGGTAGATTCAATGCCAGCATCACAACTTGATTTCACACTAAGTGAATACGATGAACGAATTTTGAAAACTCGCACCGCGATGGAAATAGCCGGTGTCGAGCTCCTCATTACTGTTGACCCGTCGAATATGGCATGGCTGACAGGCTATGACGGTTGGTCATTCTATACACCGCAATGCGTGCTGCTGACCTTATCGGAGGGTCCCATCTGGTACGGTCGGGCAATGGATGCAAAGGGAGCCTCGCGCACGGTGCATATGCCTGACTCCGACGTGTTGTTCTACACTGACGACTACGTCATGACACCCGAGCGACATGCGATGGACCGACTCGCCCAAATCATTGCTGACCGGGGTTGGGGCAGATTGCGCTGTGGCGTTGAAATGGATAACTACTATTTTTCGGCAGCTACGTTGGCAGCCTTGCAAAAAGGATTGCCAAATATGAGTTTTATTGATGCCAATACCCTTGTCAACTGGCAGCGAGGTGTCAAATCTGAGCAGGAACTCATCTACATGAAGCGCGCCGGGCGAATAGTCGAGGAAATGCACAAGAAAATTTATGAAATAATCGAACCTGGCATGCGTAAAAATGATCTGATCGCAGAAATCTACCATACGGCGATCACGGGTGCCGATGGCCATGGCGGTGACTATCCAGCGATTGTTCCCATGGTGCCTTCAGGCCCCGATGCAGCCGCAGCTCACTTGACCTGGAACGACTTACCACTTAAAAATAATGAAGGTACATTTTTCGAAATCGCTGGCTGTCACCGGCGTTATCACTGCCCGCTTTGCCGAACAATCTATCTCGGTGACCCGCCGCAAGAATTTCTCGACACCGAAAAAGCCGTCTTGGACGGCATGGCAGCGGGACTTGAGGCCGCCAAGGCCGGCAACGTTGCCGAAGACATAATCATTGCGTTCAACAAGGCGCTGAAAAAGCACGGCATCAGCAAAGATGGCCGCTCGGGCTACCCGATCGGTCTAAGCTACCCACCAGACTGGGGTGAGCGGACGATCAGTTTGCGGCTCGGTGACCGCAGCGAACTAAAAGAAAATATGACCTTTCACTTTATGACAGCAATCTGGTCTCAAGACTGGGGATTCGAAATTACCGAGAGTTTCGTAATCCGGGAGCATGGGCCGGAACTGCTTGCGAACTATCCGCGCAAACTGTTTGTCAAAAATTGAACCTGTAAATTGAGGGGGAATTGGTGTCAAATTCTAAAATTCAACTTTATACTTGGGGCACACCCAATGGGCGTAAGATTTCAATCGCCCTAGAAGAAATGCACCTCGCTTACGATGTACATGAAATCAACATCGGCAAGGGAGAACAGTTTGCCGAATCATTTCTCTCGATCAGTCCCAACAATAAAATTCCCGCCATTATTGATCCTCAAGGCGATAACGGCCAGGCACTATCGATCTTCGAATCCGGAGCGATCCTGGTTCATCTTGCCCAAAAAACCGGTGAGTTTTGGAGCGATGACGAATCTCGCCGATCGGAGATTCTGCAATGGCTGATGTGGCAAGTGGGTAATTTTGGACCGGCACTCGGCCAACTGCACCATTTTCGAAAATTTGCCAAGAAAAAAGTTCCCTATGCCATTGAGCGTTTTGACGGTATCGCGGATCAAGTCTACCGGGTGCTGGACAAACACCTGGCTGATCATCACTTTGTCGCACACGACTACTCGATTGCCGACATGGCCATTTATCCGTGGGTTGCGCGTTTTGAATGGCAGCAAATTGATCTTTCAAACTACCCAAATGTCAAACGATGGTTCGATGTTCTGTCTGAAAGACCAGCGGTCAAGCGAGGCATGAGGGTGCCATTTTTGAACTGATCAAAAGAGTTTCAGGGCATGACGGTTCGCAACAATACCAGTATTGTCCTTTTTGGCTCATTTAGCCGATTTACGTTTTTGACGCTGCAACAACTGTTGCAGCAGGGATTCGCGCTACGAGGCGTCGTCCTGGCCGCTTACTCGCCTTCGAAACGTCACGTAAGTGATTCGTCAAATCAGATTTATCGTTCCAGGCAGCATGGGATCATCGAACTTGCGAACGCGCATGATCTTTCAATTTGTTACTTTGTCAACGAAATTGAAAAACTGTCAGCGTTTCTTCGCTTACAGACGGCGGACCTTTTCTTGCTATCTTGCTATCCGATAAAACTGCCGCGTTCCATCTGCGAAATTGCCGAGTATCGCTGCATCAATTTTCACCCTTCAAAGCTACCTCAATTTCGAGGTCCCGATCCCGTTTTCTGGCAGCTCAGATCGGGTCAAGCGGAAACTGGAATTACAATTCACGATGTTACAGACACAGTCGATGGAGGTGGCATTTTGCACTTCGGACCCATGCAATACCCGGAAGGTGCCCGGCTCGATGAGATTCAATCACGGTTGACCGCATGTGCCGTTTCAGGTCTCGGTAAACTGCTCGAAACAAGCCCCGACACCTGGCATAGCCAACCTCAAGACTCAAGCCAATCGAACTGGCAGACGGCGCCTTGTGATGCGGACTATTCAATCAGTTGCAAAACATCTGCGCGTATCGCATTTAATTTTGTGCGCGCTTATTCTAACTTGAAGGTGCCGATCCAGGTGGTTGACAAAAATTACAGCTATCTGGTTCGCGATGCCGTCCAATATTCGACGACTCAAGACATTCTCGAATGCGCCAACTCGATTGGCCAAGTTGCGGTACGATTTTCAGATGGCTTGTGCCAATTTTCTATTGAACAGCCAAATTAATTCGGTTACAATGGAAACAGACTTTTTAAAATGTACACTAGGGATATATTTCAGGTATTTTCCAGCGTTCAAATGCCGCGTAGACCGAACCCTAACCTGCCGCAGATGTACAGCAAGGATCGCAAATCGTACAATCTAAAACTCCATATTCAAGCCGTCCCACTGATTTGCGCTCACGCACAACAAAATTTCTAGCCTGGATAACAAAAGCGCTTGTTGTCTGCGGTGTATTTTTGGCTTTTCAATTTTTTCCGGATTCTCCGGTTGAAACCAGTCGGAGTCTTGAGCACGTTTGGGGAATCGAAAAACACCACTTGGCTCATTCAATCTCCGAGGAAGTTCGCGCAAACGAGTTCCCAAGTTTCGTCAAAATCGCAACTGATCGGTATAACTTTGATGCGATCGTTCACTACAACATTGAACCTGAGTTGAATCGCTATATCGACGAGTTGATTTTGAAGTATCAACCTGACTATGCGGCATTCGTTGCCATGCAACCGCATACCGGTCGGATTCTGGCCATGTCGAGCTTTGTCAAAGACAACAATTTCAGCCACAATCTGGCCGCACATTCAGGTTTTCCGGCCGCTTCCGTATTCAAGATTGTTACTGCAGCCGCCGCGATCGACACTGGCATTGCCAAACCAGAGTCGATTTACCAGTACAACGGTAAGAACACTTCACTATACAAATCCAATGTGCTTCGTCACAAGAACAACAAGTGGACCCGGAATACCTCGCTCAGCCGTGCGTTTGCACTGTCGATCAACACCGTCTTTGGCAGAATTGGCGTATTCGATGTCGGCGCGGAAAATCTTCAAGCCTACGCCGATCGATTTGGTTTTAACCGTCCAGTGCCGGTCGATCTTACACTTGAACAAAGCAAAACCGGCTTTAGCCCTGAAAATGAATGGTCGATTGCCGAAGCGGCTTCGGGCTACACTCGCGAGACAACTATTTCTCCGGTGCACGCCGCGATGATTCCAGCGGTGATTGCTAACAACGGCTTATTGGTTGAACCAAATCTGGTTGACTTCGCAGTTGACAAGTCAGGACCCTTACTCTACAAGTCTGAACCTAACGCCGTCCAAATCCTTGACAAGAAAACCGCTGACGACATGAGGGTGTTAATGCGCGCGACTGTGAAAAAAGGTTCAGCTCGCAAACATTTTCGAAAATTCTTCCGAGGCTCTTATGCGAATCTTGATGTCGGCGGTAAAACCGGGTCACTGACTGGCGCTGATCCCAAAGGCAAAACGGAGTGGTTCGTTGGTTACGGGGATTCCGGAGACGATAAAATCGCTGTGGCAGCCGTTGTAGTAAACATAGACAAATGGCGGGTAAAGCCTGCCTATCTGGCGCGCAAAGTCATCGAGGAATATTTCAAGCCAGAACCGACTGACGGCTGAGCAATTCGCCCTGACCTCGGTGCAATCGTCTTTTCCATCCAATTCGATCAGCGGAACACCGTATCTGATCACGCGTAAGCCAACTTTATCCGCAGCGAAGAAAAATCAGGTGATGTTATCCAGACCTGAATTCACGCCGATCGTCAAACAAGTATGAAACAGTATCTGGATGTCGTCCGTCACGTACTTGAAAATGGTCGGCGCAAAGAAAACCGGACCGGAGTTGACACCTTGTCAACTTTTAACTACAACTATGAAATTGACTTGCGCGACGGCTTTCCACTGCTCACCACCAAGGAAATTTCCTGGAAAAATATTGTCATTGAGAACCTTTGGTTCTTGTCTGGGAATACCAACATCGAACTGCTTCGCAAACACGGTTGCAAGTTTTGGGATCCATGGGCCGACGAAGACGGTTATGTGCCCAGTGCTTACGGAAATTTTTGGCGCGCTTTTCCGGTTCCCGATCAAACAAACGACCACGTCAACGATCAGATCGCGTGGGTTTTGGACCAAATCAGGAATAATCCGATGAGCCGTCGGCACGTCGTATCTGCCTGGGCACCCGCGAATGCGCAAAACAGCTACCTGCCCCCTTGTCACGCGTTTTGGGTCATGAACGTTCAAAATGATGAAAATGGCGAGCCAATTCTATGCCTGCACTTAACGCAACGCAGCGCAGATGTTGCCCTTGGTGTGCCGTATAACATTGCTGGCTATGCATTGATTCTTGAGCTTTTCGCCCACCTGACCGGAATCAGTGCCGGAACATTCGCGCACACACTGGTCGATGCCCACGTGTACACTTGCAAGCAAGACGGTTCGAATGCAGAATATGACCACATCCCAGGATTGCTGGAACAGCTCAACCGAATTCCACGTTCCCTGCCTAGATTAAGAATTGCTGATACAGTCAAGTCGCTACAAAGTATCGACGAACTTCTTGACGCAACGACCGAATCGATCTTGGACACCTTTTGCTTGTCCAACTACAACCCTTACGAAGCCATCAAGTTTCGCGTGGCTGTTTGATCGAATTTCAGTGAAACGATACGGCAGGATTATTGTTGCCATGACTGCCGATGGCGTTATCGGACTGAATAACACAATCCCTTGGCATTATTCGGCAGACCTGCAGCGATTCAAACGATTGACGTTGAATTCAACGGTCATCATGGGTCGAAAAACCTGGGAATCACTCCCGATTCAACCACTACCGGCACGGCAAAATATTGTTATCACCCGTAACCGTGCTTTGGAAGTAGAAAACTATCCCTCACTCGATCTGGCACTTGAACAGGCACGACACGAACAAGTTTGGTTCATCGGTGGCGCCGAACTTTATCTTGAAGCGGTCCAGTACAGCGAATTGATCGAAGTTACCTATGTACCAGACAAAATTAGCGACATCAGTTCGGTGCGTTTCCCAATAATTGACTGGTCAAGCTGGGAGGCAGGCTCAAAAATTCAATTCGTAGATGATCCGCGTCTTTATCATCAACAGTTCAAATCGACAAAGGCAAGAAAAACGACATGAAAGCTCAAGCCAACAATATTTGTTCCAACTATGAGTTGTCTGGCAATCTCGATGGTGAAACCATCGTACTGAGTCACTCACTCGGTTCCAGTCTGATCATGTGGGACTCGCAAATGGACATACTGACCAAAGATTACCGCGTTCTGCGCTACGACACTCGCGGACACGGCGAGTCAACAGCTCCACCCGGATCGTACAGCATGGATGAATTGGTAAGCGATGCGCTTAGCCTGATCGATGCGCTGGAATTGAAAAAGGTCCATTGGGTCGGATTGTCGATGGGTGGCATGATCGCTCAGGGGCTCGCACTGCATGCGCCAGAACGATTATCAAGCGTGACACTTTGCAACACGATGCCGGTGGTACGCCAGGAAATGAAGCAAATGTGGCAAAATCGAATAACCACAGGTGAACGTTTTGGCATGCACCACCTGGTCGATTTTGCGATGGAACGATGGTTTACTGAAGATTATCGGGCTTTAGAAACGAAACAATACCAGGATATTCGAAGACAGTTCTTGGAAACGCCAGTCTATGGCTATGTCGGCTGCTGCCACGCGATCTACAATCTGAACTATGTCGATCAGCTACACAAGATCACCGTGCCGACACACATTATTGCAGGCGATCAGGATTTGGCGACCCCGGTTGCAGAATCCCACATCATACACGAGCGAATCTCAGGGTCCAGTTTGACCGTAATTGAAGGAGCGGCGCATCTATCCAATGTCGAAAAAAGGGAACAATTCGATGAAACGCTGATGGCATTTTTAAGTTCCATTTGATTAACTTATGTAGCAATCACCACTTTCCTATTTGAATTTAACGGTTCATTGAAATGTCTCTCGACAGCTTAACAGTACAATTTTCTTATCTCAAAACGCCATGGAGTACACAGATGAAATATGTGTCTTAATTTTTGTTATTTTTGTCATAATTCAAGAAACAGAGAAATTATTTTTAACCAATTGAATTTAATGGAGGAAACAAATGCGTTTCATCAAAATATTGAAATCTGCATTGGTGGGTGTTTTTGCACTGGTATCGATTCATGGCGTTGCCAATGCGGAATCCATCAAAATCGCGCTCAATGAGTGGACCGGCCAACACATTTCGGCACATTTTGCTGCCAATTTATTCCGAGAAATGGGGCATGAAGTCGAACTCATAACAGCCGGAGCAGTGCCTCAACTCGCTGCGATTGCCGAAGGTGGTCTGCATTTTCAGCCCGAACTTTGGACAAACAATGTTGGGGATATTTATCCAAAGGCAGTCGCCGACGGTGACATTATCGTATTGGGCAGTTTGGGTCTAAGTCCACAGGAAGGATGGATTTATCCACCTTACATGGCAGAAAATTGCCCCGGACTTCCTTCGTACGAAGCACTGTATGATTGTGCGAATGCATTCGCCGCGGCAGATACATTTCCAGACGGGCGCCTGATTACCTATCCGGCGGACTGGGGAACCCGCTCTGCTGATTTGGTCAAACTGATTGACTTGCCATACAAAGCAATCCCTGGCGGTTCGGAAGGTGCAATGGTTGCCGAGATTAAAAGTGCACTGGCAGCGCAACAGCCGATTCTGGTGATGTTCTGGGAGCCACACTGGATTTTTGCTGAAACTGATATGGATTGGGTGCAATGGGATACCGCCCATGGCGAATGTGATGAAGGAGCACAGCAGCGCGGCTCTGCCTGTGGATTTCAGCAAGCAACCGTTGACAAAATTGTCACCAAATCGTTTGGTGAGATGTTTCCCAACGCACTGAAAGTCGCGCAACAGATGACTTTAACCAATGAAGTGCAAAACGCACTGATTTTCGAGGTTGATCAGAAAAATCGCCCGATCGAAGAAGTCGTCTCTGAATGGATGGCTGCTAACGAAGCAATGTGGCGCCCGTGGCTGGACTCTGCAATGTAGATAGACTGAGGATCAATTGCCCCGAATCGTCGAATACGCGAAATTTTGAATTTCCGATTTAGATTCTTTCGATAAGGTACAGACACCGTGTCTTCCAACAGTTCTTCGAAGCCAAAGTTATCTTGCAGACATCTGTGGAAACTCTACGGCCCTGACGTTGCGACATATCTGAGCGACGCGAGTCGCTTGCCGCAAAATGGCGGCGATGGCGAGTCACTTGCTCAAAGCATTCGAGACCAGGGCGGAATTGTTGCATCAGCAGATGTCAACTTTGATCTCATGCCTGGGGAGATTTTTGTCATTATGGGTTTATCGGGATCCGGGAAGTCAACCGTCGTTCGCTGTCTGTCGCGACTGGTGGAACCGACGTCCGGGGAGGTCTGGTTGGACGGGCAGAACCTTTTGGATGCAAGTCCGAAAGAGCTCATTGATTTTCGGCGTTACAAAATGGGGATGGTTTTTCAGAGTTTTGGACTGTTGCCACATTTGAATGTGCTGGAAAATATCGCTTTTCCGCTCAAACTCCAGGGCATGTCACTGCAAGAGCGTTTGACACGAGTCGAACGAGTGATTGCCCTGGTTGGTCTTGAAGGACGCGAAGACAGCTACCCCAGTCAGTTATCAGGCGGACAGCAGCAGCGGGTTGGTATCGCGAGATCTTTGGCTGTTGAACCGGAAGTGTGGTTTCTCGATGAGCCGTTCAGTGCACTGGATCCGCTCATCCGCAGGCAAATGCAGGATGAATTTCTGCGGCTGCAACAGGAATTACATAAATCCATCGTGTTTATTACTCATGATTTTCTCGAAGCGCTACGCGTTGCTGACCGTATGGCGATCATGAAAGATGGTGCGGTTGTTCAAATTGGCCGACCAGTTGATCTGATCCTGCAACCGGCGAATTCGTATGTTCGCGAGTTCACCAATGATGTGCCATGGGAACTGATCCTGACCGCCGGAGATATTGCTTCGGACAAGAAACCACCTGATGGAATAAAAGAAGTAACTGCAGATACAAAAGTCTGTGACTTGCTGCCGCACCTCGCAGCCGATGAGTCTGGGGTGGCCGTTCGTACTAGCGACAATGCCCTTTTCCATATGACAGGGCATGATGTCATTGCCGCGCTGGCGAGTGGTATGTCGACTGCTGCGGCAGCAAAGACCTGATCAATTGACCCGCAACACGAAGCAGTCGCTCTACGTTTGGTCAGGCGCGGTGATCTTCACCGCGATTTGTGTAGTATTGGGCGACAATCTGGGTGCGCTCTATAAGTATCCGGAAAGCTTGGTTTTACCGCTGACTGAACCAGCAAACAACGCAATGCGTTGGTTTGTTGTGACTTTTGGCTGGTTCTTCAAGGCAATTGCTTGGGTGTTCGACTGGCCGATACTGTTTGCCAAGACTGTATTGCACGCCATACCTTGGATTGCCGCTCTGGTATTGGCAACCTATGCAGCTTATCAGGCAAAAGGGTTTGGGTTGGCGATATTTTGCGCATTGAGCATACTGTACATGGTAACGTTCGGTTATTGGGAACAGTCACTGAATTCGTTTTCCCTTGTTGTCATTTCAATCCCGTTGGCCGTTGCACTGGGTTTTGCCCTCGGCACTTGGGGGTTTATGTCAGAACGGGCCCACCGAATAATCATGCCGACGCTTGATTTGATGCAAACAGTTCCCGCTTTTGCCTATCTGTTACCGATTCTACTGCTTTTCGGATTCGGGACAACGGTCGGACTGGTTGCTTCTGTACTGTTTGCTTTTCCGCCGATGGTACGAAATACCATCGTAGGCTTGCGCGGTGTACCACCAACCATTATCGATTCAGGTTTGATGAGCGGTGCAACCCCATCGCAGTTATTTTGGGCCGTTCGAGTACCAACAGCACGACGCCAACTGCTCTTAGGCGTCAATCAATCCACCATGGCTTCATTGTCGATGGTCATCATCGCCTCAATTATTGGGGGTACCAACGATATTGGCTGGGAAGTTCTTTCAACCATGCGCAAAGCTTTGTTTGGTGAAAGTATCCTGGCTGGCATCGTGATCGCGCTGATGGCTATGATTCTTGATCGCATTACATCAGGCTACGCAATGCGTAGTGCAGTGATTGATCCAATCGAAAAGAAAATTAGACAGCGAGGCTGGCTAATATGCGGTGGCGTAGCGTTGCTGACAGTCATCGGGGCAAAATTCATTCCGATTCTGTCGGTTTGGCCGAAAGAGTTGATTATCAATCCAGCGCCAGCCATGAATGCCGGTCTGGAATGGCTGTTTGTCGAATTCCGTGTCTTTCTGGAAGGTGTCAAGCAAACAGCTTTCTTCTATTTGATGCTACCGATCAAAATTGGGTTGAATCAGGCGATCAGTCCATTTTCATGGGGTTTTGCGATGACCCCTTTGGTCAAAGTCATTTATGCCGCACTGGTCCTCGCAGCAGTGGCGGCACTAGCACTCAAAGGTCGATACCTGCAGGCTGTCTGGGCACTGCTGATTGGGCTTTTGCTCTATAGTGGATTGACAGGAACAGCGTGGAGTGCCCTGTGTCTAATCATCGCAATGATTGGCTGGCAGGTTGGCGGCAGAACTCTCACAGTCTGGATCGTGGCTGGATTGATGTTTATTTTGCTGACCGGAATATGGGATCCTGCAGTTATTTCTCTTTATCTGTGTGGTGTTGCTGTGCTCATCTCGTTTATTTTGGGCAGCGCAATAGGAATCTGGGCATCAGAAAACGACAAGATTTCGGTCATCGTGCGACCCGTAATCGATACACTGCAAACCATGCCGCTATTTGTTATTCTGATCCCATTTGTGATGGTATTTAAGATTGGCGAATTCACGGCGCTTTTGTCTATCGTGATATTTGCCATTGTTCCGGCGATTCGCTACACCGAACACGGACTTCGCAATTTATCCAACGATGTAATCGAGGCCGCAACTACGATCGGTTGCACGCGTATGCAATTGCTGTTTCAGGTCAAATTGCCACTAGCAGTGCCGTCAATTATGCTCGGGCTGAATCAGACAATTATGTTCGCCATTTCAATGCTGGTGATTACCGCATTGGTCGGGACCAGTGATCTTGGACAACAGATCTACATCGGCTTGGGAGATGGAGATTTTGCGGTTGGAATGACTGCGGGAATCGGTATGGCAATTATCGCAATGATTGCGGACCGGATTACTCAGAATATCAGTCGCAAAATGCAAGGGAAATTAGGCATTCGTTTGGAGCAAAGTGCGTAAGCGATTTTTCCTGACAGCACGATCTTTATTCAAGTAAGACGTTACTACTGTGCCAATCACTGCTGAGTCATTCAGCAGAAATTTCGTTGACCGTTGCGCTTAATGGCATGTCGCAATGAAGCCCATTTGCTGTTTTGGTGTTGAATCGACTAAACGGAATATCACCGGGCATTCAGAGTTTAGTTGCACTGTAAATCGTTCAATCAAAAAAAATGTCACGTCTGAGGGTCGATTTCAACCTCTGCTTGCACTGGGAACATATTTTTACGGATTCACACCAAGCAATGCGAACGCTTTGGACTGCAGCGGGGTCATCTTCGCCAACATAGGCACGCTGCATCCACCCGTCCCGGTAATTGCACCTCATTGAGCGTCAATGTCGCCAAATCATCCAGCAAGGTGGTAAAACTGTGCACCGGATCGCCGTCACTACTTTGTTTGGTACCAGCGTTTTGCCTGGCCCGTTCCGACACTTTCGCCTTGGCAACCGGCGTTTGACGGGGTTTTTGTGCCGCATCCCGATCGACATCTTCAAACAACAGTGGCGCCGTTCAGTTCCAGTTGAAATTCCCCACTTTTAAGTTGTCTAGTGGTAGTATCGAGCAACAAGTCCAAACATACTTTGAACCGGTAGCTACCGTCCTTCGTCGAAGCACGACTGCATTATCTTCGTCATTGTGAGCATGCGGAGCTGCACAGAATTTCCTGCAATCAGTTACATTTTGTCGACTAAAGTGTATTCCAACCTGATCATGCATCAATTCATTCCAAACATGCACCAAAATGGTGCGCATTCTGAGAAAATTGGCTTAATTCCAGCGATTCGTGCTGGCACGATAATTGCTGTAATAAGTGTAACTAAAACTTTCGGAGGTTTCAAATGAAACTCGTGACTGCCATTATCAAACCGTTCAAACTGGACGACATCAGAGAAGCACTTTCAGACATCGGTGTGCAAGGAATGACCGTATCTGAAGTTAAAGGATTCGGTCGACAAAAGGGGCACACAGAACTCTACAGGGGCGCAGAGTACGTCGTCGACTTTGTACCCAAGATAAAAGTTGAAATTGCTATTTCAGCCGACCGGGTCGAGGATGCAATTGACACCATAAGAAGAATCGCCCTGACCGGGCAAATTGGGGATGGAAAAATTTTTGTTTCTGAACTCGAAAACGTTATCCGCATCCGAACCGGAGAAATGGATGACAGCGCGATTTAACCACCCACTAAGAAAATCACCATGAAATCCCAAATGTCTCTTGGCGCTTTAGTGCTACTACTCTTATTCAGCCCTGCGGCGTTTGCTTCAGACTCGCTGAACTCCGGCGATACCGCCTGGCTGCTCACTTCAACTGCACTCGTATTGATGATGACGATACCGGGTCTTTCTTTGTTCTATGCCGGATTGGTACGCAGCAAAAATGTCTTGTCAATTCTGATGCAGTGTTTCACCATCACCTGCGTCGTCAGCATGGTTTGGCTGTTTGTTGGCTATTCACTGGCATTTGACGATCTCGGCAACGGCCTCATCGGTGGACTGGGAAAATTCCTGTTCAGCGGTGTACTGAAAGAAAGTATGGTAGGAAGCGTACCAGAATCGGCGTTTTCTCTTTTTCAAGTTACGTTTGCGATCATTGCCGTTGCATTGATCGTTGGTGGGTTCGCAGAACGGATCAAATTTTCCGCCATTGTCGTCTTCACAGTCTTGTGGGTCATACTGGTTTACGCACCCATCGCGCACTGGGTGTGGGGCGGCGGATGGTTAGGCGAAATCGGCGTTCTTGATTTCGCTGGAGGCAATGTCGTCCACATTACCGCTGGAGTCTCTGCGCTGGTTGGAGCTGTCGTTTTGGGTAAGCGAAAGGGGTTTCCTTCCGGTTCCATGTTGCCACACAACATGACCTTGACCATGATCGGTGCCGGAATGCTCTGGGTTGGATGGTTTGGTTTTAATGGCGGCAGCGCAGTTGCCGCAAACCAGGATGCAGGGATGGCAATTTTGGTAACCCATATCGCAGCAGCCTCAGCGGCAATGGCTTTTGTCGTCACCGAATATTTCGTCAGAAAATCAGCGACGGCACTGGCAGCGGCAACAGGCATGGTCGCCGGTCTGGTTGCAATCACACCAGCGTCTGGCTTTGTCGGTCCCGCTGGCGCCTTGATCATTGGCATCATCACTGGACCGGTGTCATATTTTTCGGTGCAATTCATCAAACAACGCCTTCGCCTTGACGATTCGTTGGATGTATTTCCTGTTCACGGCATTGCAGGTATTGTCGGTACCATTTTGACTGGGATTTTTGCTTCAGCCCACTTGGGAATATTCAGTGGTCAGGGCATGGATAACACGGTCGGTGCACAATTGTTGATTCAAGTCGTAGGAGTCGTTGCAACGGTCGTATACACGGTCATCATCAGCTATGTTGTTTTTAAAATAACCGGCCTGCTTGTCGGTGGTTTACGAGTCAGTGAGGAAAGCGAAGTGCAGGGACTGGATGTCTCAACGCACGACGAGCGTGGTTATCACTTTTAGTCACTGCGCGGCCGATTTTCTTAACAGTTCATCTTTCGATTTTTCCCCTTTTGGACCTGGTAAGCGAGTTTTAGCTTTCAGGTCCACTTTTTTTGGATCCGATTGTCTTTATGGCTCACCAATGGGTGCAATATCATTAGACTTTTGCCATCAGTTAACATTCACAATCATCCAAATGCACCCCAGAATTCTTGCCTTTGCAGGTAGCACAAGAACCCGATCGTTTAACAAAATGTTAGTGCGGGTCGCTGCCGAATCCGCAATTGAGCAAGGCAGCGAAGTGTCGCTGATTGATCTTCGCGATTTTCCGATTCCACTTTACGACGGCGACTTGGAAGAACAGGAAGGCATCCCCGAAAAAGCACTCGAACTTCGAAGGCTCATGTGTGCTCACCATGGTTTGCTGTTGAGCTGCCCCGAATACAACAGCGCAATCAGTGCGGTACTGAAAAACGCGATTGACTGGGTGTCCCGTCCCGTCGAAGGTGAACCATCGCTCGCGGCATTTTCAGGCAAAACCGCCGCGCTAATGGCGACTTCACCCGGTGCACTGGGCGGAATACGAACACTCGTCAGTGTCCGAACCATTCTTGGGAATCTTGGCATGATCGTGATGCCCAAGCAATTTGTACTACCAAATGCCGGTTCTTCATTTGATGAACATGGTTGCCTAACTCCAGAACTCGCCAGAAATCGACTGGCTGATGTTACCCAACAACTGGTCTCGATTTCTGCAACACTCGCCGAACAGTCATAACTGATTGCGATAAACTGACGTCATGCAAACTGCTTTTGCCGACTCTTATAGCCAACGCCGTGATCGGCTGGCCAAACAAATGCAAGGAACGGCCGAAGAAGCGGTCCGTCTGAAAAAAGAAACCTCGAACCTGTTTCGCGATCGCGTCAACGATCAACAGCAGGAATTATCCGTTCGCGACTTTAACCACCTCCTCAAAATCGACCCGGATAATCAGACTCTTGTCTGTGAAGGAATGATCACATATAGCGACCTGGTTGATGCGACACTCACCGCTGGATTCATGCCGCTTGTGGTTCCTCAACTGAAAACGATAACAATCGGCGGCGCAATCGCTGGCATCGGTATTGAATCGACGTCGTTTCGCTATGGGCTCCCACATGAAACTGTTCGCGAAATGGACGTACTGCTGGCAGATGGTTCAGTTGTCAACTGCACTCCAGACAACGAGCACTCGGACTTGTACTATGGTCTGCCGAATTCTTACGGCACCTTAGGTTATGTGCTAAAACTAAAAACGCCAGCGCTACCCGTCAAACCTTTCGTCAAACTGGACCATACCCTGTATCGGGATGCCGATGAGTTTTTTGAGATCATCGCAGCGCTACGTAATTCGGCTGTCGATTTTGTCGATGCCAGCGTGTTTGGCAACAATGAATATTACCTAACTGTCGGGCAATTTACCGATTACGCTCCGTTTACCAGCGACTACACCTATCTTGATATTTACTACAAATCAATCCGCGAGAAACAGACTGATTACCTGACCGTGAAAGACTACATCTGGCGATGGGATACAGACTGGTTCTGGTGTTCAAAAAATCTGTATGTACAAAATAATTTGATGCGAAGACTGGTTGGAAAACGAAGATTGAACTCGCAAAGTTATACGAAAGTCATGCGCTGGAACTCGCGTTGGGGGGTGACCAGAAAGTTAAATCGACTGAGCGGCTACAACTCTGAATCCGTGATTCAAGACATCGATATACCGATTGAAAATGCAACCGAATTTCTTGCGTTTCTACTGCGAGAGATTGGCGTGTTGCCAATCTGGATCTGCCCGGTTGGAACCGGAAAAAACTCAGACCAATTCGCGCTTTTTCCAATGACTGCGAATTCAAACTACATCAACTTTGGATTTTGGGATTCCGTCAAGTCGCGAACTGAACGTCCACCCGGATACCTTAACCGGAAAATCGAACACAAAACAGCGCAACTCGGCGGGATCAAGTCGCTTTATTCCGATGCTTATTTTGAAGAAGAAGAGTTCTGGAAGATTTACCGAAGTGACCAGTACTGGGCCCTGAAGGAACGATATGACCCAAAGGCCAAATTTCTCAACTTGTACGAAAAATGTGTCCTTCGAAAATAATTGCGTTTTTGCGGCCCGGATTCACCGCGTTATTACTCGCGCTGCTCAGTTTGAGCGCAGCCAGTGCGTCGTCAAACCGAATTGATGCCCAACAACTGCGTCAGTTGATTGCAGATGGTGTTCCAGTCGTTGACGTGCGTACTCCGCAGGAGTGGCGAGCAACCGGTGTCATTCCAGACAGCCACTTGATGACCTTTTTCGACTATAGAGGAAACTATGATCTCGAAAGCTGGCTGAACGAATTCATCAAAATTGCTAAGCCCCACGAGCCTGTCGTCATCATTTGTGAGATCGGCAACCGATCAAGACTGATCAGTCACTTTCTTGTCTCGGAACTGGCTTACAGCCAGGTCTACGATGCAAGCGGCGGGATTCGCGAATGGTCTGCTCTATCCTTGCCAATTCAAGATTGGCCATAGCGTGGAATAGCTGCGCTAACTTTGTCCCATCGCATCAATTCGGCACACATCGTCAGCTGACAGTTTCACATGGACCGCATGGGCACTGCTCACTGCACTGGAAATTCGACCAGCACCCGGTATCGGAAGAATATTGTCGCTTTTCTCTAACAGCCACGCAAGTACGATTTGGTAGACCGTTGTTTCGTGTGTTTCGGCGAGTTCACAGAGCACCGGCTCATTTCGAAGCCCGGCGTGTCCACTTCCGCCCCCCACTGGACTGTACGCAATGTAGGTGATGGAATTTTGCTTGCAATAATCGACAAATCCACTCACCAAATCAACGGTATGGTAAATGTTGCAGCGATTTTGTACCGATGTAATCGAAACAATTTCCATCGCTTCATCGAGCAAATCCCGACTGACGTTGGACAGGCCGACATTCAAAATCTTGCCTTCGGACTGCAACCTGGCAAGTTCGCCAATTGAGTCTGCAAATGGTACGACTGGGTCGGGCGCATGCAGCTGGTACAGTGTAATCACATCGACTTTCAGATCTTGTAGACTCTTTTCACAGGCACTTCGCAGGTGTTGTGGCGAACCCCGTCTTTCCCAACGTCCCTGCGGACGAACCAATCCACCCTTGGTCGCGACAACAATATCGTCTCGGTCGATGGAATCTAGGGCTTGGGCGATGGTGCGCTCATTCAATCCAATGTCTTGATTATCCGTACAGTACACATTAGCCGTATCGATAAAATTGATGCCGGCATCGAACGCTGCATGAATCACATCAATGGCATCCTGTATTGGCAAAGTGCCGCGAATTCCAAGTGGCATTGCACCCAAACCGATCGGATATAGGTCTAAATTTGTGTTTCCAAGGTTTCTTTTCATGGGCAAAAGTCTGTTATTTTAAGAATGCGCTAATGTTATTTGATTTGCGATCTGATTTCACAGTTAACAGTCCAATTTCAATGGCGGAAAACGCACAAATCCATCTGTTTACTGTTTGCTTGTGGAACAAAACTATAATCGTCGAGACAAATTTTTCGCACCGCTCACTGCGTCTCGAACATGCCAAATATTTATGCACACGATTACCAGGATGCCCCATATTGGTGGGAAGCAGCACCCAGGCAACCTTTAACGGAATCTGACCTGCCACGCACGGTCGATGTTGCCGTAGTCGGGTCGGGATACACGGGACTGAATGCCGCTTTGCAAACCGCGCGCGGCGGCAGATCAACGCTGATTTTGGAAAAAGATCTGACGGGCTATGGCTGCAGCAGTCGAAATGGCGGTCAGGCCGGTACCAGCTACAAACCAAAATACGAGCGGTTGGCTAAACGCTTTGGCGAAGCGACCGCCCTGTCAATGGTTCAGGAAGGTCACCGGGCGTTAACCTACTTAGAATCATTGATTAACGAAGAGCGGCTTGAATGTGATTGGGCACCTTGTGGCCGCTTCGTCGGTGTGCATTCGAAACGAAATTTTGACAAAATGGCCAAACACCATGCGAAAACTCCAAAAGCGATTCAATATGAATATCACATGGTGCCTGAGGCGGAACAAAGCACCGAAATTGGCTCATCGCTTTTTCGGGGTGGGTGCATACTGCCGGCTCATGGTAGCCTACACCCCGGAAAATACCACCTTGAGTTGTTAAAACGAGTCATCGATGCAGGGGCAATGGTGGCAGACCGCTGTCCGGTCACCTCAATTGAGCGTCGAACGGGTGGTTTTCGAATCCATACTGACCGAGGGACTGTAGATGCTAGTGATGTCGTATTGACAACGAATGGCTACACCGACCAGCAATTTGACTGGCATCATCAGCGAATCTTGCCAATCGGCAGTTTTCAAATTGCAACAGAAACGCTTCCGCAGGAAGTGGCGCATTCTTTGATTCCAAAAGCCCGGGTGATTTCCGATACCCGCTTGATTGGCAACTATTTTCGCCTTTCGCCAGATCACCAAAGACTGCTTTTTGGCGGGCGAGTCACTTTTACCGAAGCCAATTCCAAATCAGGTGTCGAGACACTGTACAAACAGATGCTGACTGTCTACCCACAGCTGGCTGGAATCAAGATTTCCTACGGTTGGGTTGGATTCGTTGCCTACACAACGGACATCAGCCCACACATCGGGGAACACGACAATCTGTACTATGCAATGGGCTACTGTGGGTCCGGCATCACGCTATCGAGTTATTTCGGTATGAAAATCGGTCAGAAAGTATTGGGGTCAATAGAAGGTAAGACGGCCTTGGACGGCCTTGAATTTAAACCTTGGCCAAAAATTATCAAGATACCACGCGTGTTATCGAGTGTGACTCGCCTGGCACGTATCGCGGAAAGTCTCGGCGTTTGAGCAGAAATGTTTACTCCACTAATGCGATCAATCGACGCTTGTATCAAGGCAATTCGAATTTGAGCTTCGTAGCGAAGGACTCGATCACATTATCAATTCCATTTTGCCTTATTTCGGAATTCAAGATCGCCCGATAATTGATCGCGAAACTGATGTCCTGAACAATGACATCGTATGCCAACCAATTCTCACTTTTCCGACCCATTCGAAAATCGATTTTGACATTCCCACTGGATGGGCTTTCGACAACGACAGAAACCATGGCACGATCTTCGTTGCGCCCGGGCACAGCATCCATGACTGAGATACTTTCCTTACGGGAAACTAGGATATGCCGATGATCGACGATGGCTTTCGTTAAAGATTGGTAAAGAAAGCCTTTCAATATTTCAGAGAATCTTTGTCGCTGCACAACCGTCGCCTTTTTCCAGTGTGCAGCCAATATTAGCTTTGTAAATTTCTCAAAGTCAAGCACTGGGCTTAAGTGACGATTCAGGCTTTGTTCAACACTGATTTTCAGTTCGTCCTCAGACTCGAATTCGGACGCGATATCTGCGTATATGCTGTCGATCGCAGCAACCACAGTGCTATGAGCACCGGATATATCAGCTTGTAGCGGATAGAAACACCCGAACGCCAAAATAAAACAAAATAGTGCGAGTAATCGTTCTTTTCTCATTCACACACCCAATTTGAAGTTGGAAGAATATTCATTATGTTTGAATCGCGCGCCAAACCAATAAAAGATCAACACAGCATGTACGGTAAGTATCTGACATTGCTAGGCCTCATTTACGACATGCAATCGTCAAACGATGGTATTTCATACGAGGACATCCAGTCAAAATACCAGGTATCACGTCGGACCGCAGAACGCATGATGAAGGCGATAATCGAATCAAACGTGGATGTTGAAGTGATTCGAAACAGGCCGAAACACTGGCGCATCAAAAAAGCAATCTCTGCTCCCAGTCCAACCCTTGAACATCTTGCGGTACTGAGCGCATCTGCCAAAATGTTCAAGCGAACAGGCATGAACGAATATTGCAATCGTGTTGAAGAACTGGGCAAAATACTGAAAACCAATATGGAGCATAGCAATCTGACGCGGCTCGATGCGGATCTTGAGGCCCTGGAAGGCGCTGAAATGTTTACTCACAGGCCCGGGCCCGCTCAGATCGTGGAAACTGGAGTGATCGAAGGTCTGCGCGAGGCAATCAAAGGCTGTAACAAAATCAGTTTCGATTACACCCCATTCAGTGGGAAACGCAAACGCTGGTACAATCTTCATCCTTACGGATTTTTGCATGGAAACAATACCCGAAGTTACCTGCTTGCTTTTGTTGAAAGGCCTGGAATAAATTCGCTCAGTACGTATACCCTTTCGAAAATTTCCAGACTGGAAGTTTATCCGGACGAAATTTTTACTCATCAGCCTGAACACTCAGTTGAAAATTACCTGAAAGACTGCTTTGGGGTGTTCAAGGAAAAACAGGCTTACGATGTCGTTTGGCGTTTTAATGCAAATTTGTCAGACGTTGCCAGAGACTGGGTTTTTCATCCGTCGCAAACCGTGAGCACACTCGAAAACGGTACTGTTGAAATCAGATTCAAAGCCTGTGGACTCTATGAAATGGCCTGGCACGTGGTCACATGGGGCGAAGGTATCGAAGTGGTTGAACCCAAGGAACTAATCGACACTTTACGAGAAGTCAAAAATTCAATTCGGCTACCTGACTAAGCGCCTGGGCGCCCAGGTCATGAAGAAGCCCGCTTTGCCTGACGACGGTACTTGTGCAAAATCGGCTCGGTGTACCCGTTTGCGGATTCGACACCCGTGAAAACCAGGTCCAACGCGGCTTGAAA
The DNA here is from genome assembly GCA_963664525.1 of Arenicellales bacterium. Classification (GTDB taxonomy): domain Bacteria; phylum Pseudomonadota; class Gammaproteobacteria; order Arenicellales; family JAJDZL01; genus JAJDZL01. Next base: position 2,992,516 of record OY761535.1, on the reverse strand, counting down.
TCCGATACTTGAATCGAGATTGGAAGCCATCTCCTGGTAGCCATCGGTATTCGTGTTCTGTTTGTCAACAATTGCCGCAACGCGTTCAAAAATACTCAATACCTGCTCTTTGCTCGCAAGCCCGTGCTTAATCCAACTCGCAATCAGCTGGCTGGATATTCTAAGCGTCGCTCGATCTTCCATCAGGTTGACTTCGTTAATATCCGGAATTTTAGAACAGCCAATGCCTCCTTCAACCCAATGCACCACGTAACCGAGAATGCTTTGTGCGTTGTTTTCGAGTTCTTTAATGATCTCCTCGTTCGACAACTCTTCCTGCAACACCGGCGGCTGTAAAATCGTTTCCAAATTCGTCTGTTGTTTTTGCAGCTTGGCCCTTTGCTTTGACAAAACATTGATTTCGTGGTAATGCAAAGCATGGAGCACAGCGAGTGTTGGCGAAGGCACCCAAGCCGTGTTGGCTCCAGACTCGGGATGCACGGTTTTTGCACTGTACATCGCTTTCATCAGGTCGGGCATCGTCCACATTCCTTTACCGATTTGACCAACGCTGTAAATACCCGTGTTTACGCCAACTTCGACATTCCAGTCCTCGTATGCATGCAACCAGGATTCTTGTTTCATCTGGTCCTTGGTCACCGAAGGGCCGAGATTCATCATGGTGTGGATCTCATCACCCGTACGATCCAAAAATCCAGTGTTGATAAAAATGACTCGATTGCGGGCTTCGCGTATGCATTCTTTGAGATTTGCTGTGGTTCGACGTTCTTCATCCATGATACCGATCTTGAGCGTGTTGCGTTTCAAACCAAGTTCATCCTCGACTCTGGCAAAAAGTTCCACAGTGGCGGCAACTTCTTCTGGGCCATGCAACTTGGGCTTGACGACGTAAACACTACCACACCGACTGTTGGGAAAAGATTTGGCGCCTTCTCCTGACAGATTGTGGATGGCACATAGGCTGATCATCATCGCATCGAGAAACCCTTCAGGTATTTCATCGCCGGATTCGGTCAAAACCGCATCGGTATACATGTGTATGCCAACGTGTCGTACCAGCATCATGCTTCTGGCTGAAACCGCCGTCAGCATGCCATAAGGATTGGTAAATTCGAGATCTGGATTCAGCGCACGCTTGACTGTTTTTCCACCTTTCTTGAACTCGGCAGTCAAAGTCCCTTTCATCAGTTTGAGCCAATTTTGATAGGCATGCGTCTTGTCTTTCGCATCCACGGCTGAAACTGCATCTTCAAAATCCTGAATCGTGCTGACTGCAGCTTCCATGCTGATATCGCTGATACCAGCATCGTCTTTTTTTCCGATGACGGAATTTCGATCGAACTGCAAGCGCATAAACAAACCATTGTTGTACAGCAAGATTTCTGAAGGTGCATACATCAGGCCGGTGAACCCGGCGAACTGTCCTTGCAATTTGAGCGTCGTATGCTCTCGGTTCTTTAATGCGACGTGTAATCTAAGCGTTCTCCGACCGGCCGGGACAACAGAGTATGCTGCCACGTCAGTGTGACTGCCTTGTTCCAATGGAACCACCCGATCAAGAAATTCGCGTGCCCACAGTATCACGCGCTCGGCGCGTGCCCAATTAAATTTTTTCGGCGGCGGTGATGGTTCTGATTCAGGTTCAGCCACCCCGGAGGTATACAAGGCATCATACAAACTCCCCCAGCGGGCATTCGCTGCATTGAGTGCGTAGCGGGCGTTATCAACCGGCACGACCAATTGCGGAGCACTCACATCAGAAATCTCCCGATCAACATCTTCCACTTCAACCTTAAAATCGGGACCCTCTTTAACCAGGTAGCCGATATCGGTGAGAAATTTTTTACTGGCTTTGACGTTGGCGGAGCGACCTTCATCAGAACCGTACCAATCATCGATTGCTGTCTGTAATTTGTCTCGCTTTATGAGCAAACGTTTGTTTTTGTCTCCAAAGTCGTCGACAATGTTTTCCAGTGAAGTCCAAAACGCCTCTGGGTCGACTCCTGTTCCAGGCGAGATCTCATCTGCTACCAAGTCATAAAGGCAGCGAGCAATTTTCAGTTTTCCCTTGTTTACGTATTGACTGTGTTTTGCTGACATTGCGAACGAATAATGGTGTTGTTTGACTTCAAGTTTTCTGATGCGCATCGGCCATGAAGGTATGTTGACTATAGGACCGAATTTGTGCGCCTATACATTATGATGGCAAGCCGAAGCTGATTGAGGTGGATTAAACGGGTTTGTAGATCGAATTCCAGACTCTGTCTTCTTGTGGAAAAGAAGTGATCGATTCAATCATTTGCACCGATGAATTCTTGACTGCAAAAAACAAATCTGTTCAATGCCAACGCTGGTCTTTATGGCACACCATTGCGAGTTAACTTGAGCATCACCATAAATTCTTCAATTTATTTTTAATCGACTGCCCTCACTTGGGAAAAAGATTCTTTCGACCAATCTGCGTTAAGCAAGGGCAGAGCTTTCCCCATACGAAAATGACCAAAGTCATGGGACTCCTTGAACGCAGACGAGCAATTTCTCATTTCTTGCTATTGAGTTAACCCAGCGACAACTTAGGTAGACTCTGCTTTTTACCAGTTTGATTGGAACACCCTTGAATCCATTAGCTGTTTGGAACAAGCGCAACTGACCCGACAAGATATTAATGCTGATCTTGTGAATTCCATTGCTCTTCAAAATATAAGATATCTTATTTTCTAATATCACATATCGCAATATTATGCTTTACGATAGCATACATACTTTGTATATTGACTTTACATGTAACGAATCTGTTAGTTAGTGGAATGGGGATTTAGCAAAACGTCCATATACGATTCTGTCCAAATGCTTAGGGTTCCCGACACTGCTTGCAGGAATTTTCAATTGAATAAAGGGAGTAAACCGCAATGAAATCGAATACTCGAAGTAAAGGCCCGTGGAGCCTTTCGCTGTTGTTGGCGATCAGCGCTTACATTGGTGTATTTTTTATGCCTGCTAATGTTGGGGCCGATGAAAATTGGTACCCTTATCCTGTTGAAGTTTGGGACCCTCCATTTGATATGGCCAGTCCGCGTTCGACTGTTGATTATGTTCCCCTTGAAAAAGCCTCGAAGCAATGGGATATTTGCGTGTCTTTTCCGCATATGAAAGATGCTTATTGGCTGGCAGTCGACTATGGTGTTGTCGCCGAATCCGAACGTTTGGGCGTAAAAATGCAACTCGTGGAAGCGGGTGGATATACAAATTTGAATACGCAAATTTCTCAGATTGAGGACTGCGTTGCAGGCGGCTCCGATGCAATTGTGATCGGTGCAATTTCTTTTGATGGATTAAACAACCTGGTCTCGGAAATTCGCGCAAACGGCATTCCTGTAATCGATGTGATTAATGGCATGTCCTCTTCAGACCTTTCAGCCAAATCATTGGTCTCCTTTGGTGAGATGGGATTTAAAGCAGGCGAATACATTGCGAAAGCTCACCCTGCCGGTTCAGGAAAAGTCAAGGTCGCTTGGTTTCCTGGACCTCCGGGAGCCGGTTGGGTAGAAGCGGGTAATGCAGGCTTCCAGGAAGCGGTCGCTGGTTCCGATATCGAGGTTGTTGAAACCAAATATGGTGACACCGGAAAAGAGGTGCAACTGAAACTTGTAGAAGACACACTGGAAGCACATCCTGATATTGATTATGTGGTGGGAACCGCGGTAACTGCGGAAGCGACCACGGGCTTACTTCGGGCTCGAGGCCTGACGGATCAAGTCAAGGTGATGGCCTACTACTTCACACCAGGCGTTTTTCAAGGCATCAAACGCGGCCAAATGTTAGCGGCACCGACAGATTCAGCTGTCATTCAGGGACGGGTTGCAATCGACCAAGCCGTCAGAATCTTGGAAGAAAAACCTTATGAGAAACACGTTGGTCCGGCACTTTATGTAATTGATTCTGAAAATATTAACACGTTCGACAGAGGCTCTTCACTCGCACCGGATGGCTTTAAGGCGACATTTTCAGTGAATTGATCACTTCGAAAGGACGTAATCGATAATTGTCAATGCGCTCTGTTCAAAATTTTCAGTTTGAAGAAAGCGGCGGTTCGTACTTTTGAACATGAACGAATCGCCGCCACTGTTAGAATTGACTGGAATTACGCGAGAATATCCAGGCATCAAGGCGCTAGACAATGTCGATTTCGCAGTGCATGCTGGTGAAGTGCTTGTTCTTTTCGGAGAAAATGGTGCAGGAAAGTCAACCCTAATTTCCATCATTGCCGGTGCAGTCAAGCCACATGGTGGTCAAATTCGCTTCAAGGGATCGTCTATTCAGCTATCGTCAGTGCATCACGCCAGATCATTGGGAATCAGTGCGGTATTTCAAGAATTTTCACTGGTTCCTGAACTTTCAGTCGAACAGAACTTGTTCTTGGGCTCCGAAGAAACCTCACTTGGAGTACTCAAAACAAAACAGATGCATCAGCGTGCGACCGAAATACTTGAACGTTTGGGATTTCCGCTTCGTCCGGAAGTAAGGGTTGCGTTTTTGTCGCGTGCAGAGCAGCAAATGGTCGAAATTGCCAAGGCTTTTCGCGATGACCTTTCCGTACTCATTCTTGACGAACCGACAGCCTCCCTCACAGAACGGGAGACTGAAGAGTTGTTTTCGCTCATTCAACAGGTTAAGGCACAAGGAGTCGGGATCATATACATCACCCATCGACTCAACGAAATTCGACGAATCGGAGATCGAATCACGATCTTGCGCGACGGGGTTCTCGTCAAAACAGTTGATGCAAAAACCTCTGAACATGAACTGGTACGCTTAATGACCGGTCGCATCATTGATCAAATTTTTCCAAGTATTGAATTTCGACCAGGAACAAAAATTCTTGAAGTCGATCATCTCAGTACTGCCGATCACTCCGTTAATGACGTTTCAATTGATGTACACAGCGGTGAGGTTGTTGGGCTCGCTGGACTGGTCGGCTCAGGAAAATCTGAAATTGCACGAGCCTGCTTCGGACTCATTCCAAAAACCGCTGGTGAGGTATTTCTAGCGGGTCAATCGATCAGTCAATCATCCCCTGGCCAAATACTAAAACAGGGTTTTTTCTATGTGCCAGCTGATCGACGTGACGAGGGTCTGATGATGATGCGTAGTGTCCGGGAAAATATTGCTCTACCGGCACTGAACACACAAACCTATTCCAAAGGTCCGCTGTTAAAAAGAAATTTCGAAAAATTGCAAGTTCGTAATCTTGCGAACCGTTTGAATTTACAGCCACAAGAAATTGAGTGGAATGCGGGACAGTTTTCAGGCGGCAATCAGCAAAAAATTCTCCTTGCCAAGTGCTTGACCCGCGACATCAAGCTCTTTGTTTTTGATGAACCTACAGTCGGTGTCGATGTTGGCACTCGCGTTGCAATTTACGAATTTATCCGCGACCTGTGTGAATCAGGTGCAGCGGTCCTTTTGGTATCTTCAGATTTACCTGAAATACTGCATTTGACTCATCGGGTTTACGTGATGTGTAAAGGAGTTTTGACCGCGGAGCTTGGCGCAAGTGAAATCTCACAGGAAATCGTTCTCAAACACTGCTTCGGAAGACAAGCAGCATGACTGAAAATCAATTCAAGGATCACAACGCTTCGTTGACATTAAGATTGCTAAACAAGATTCTTCATTTGTTCCGCGTCGCATTGGTTCGGCTCGGTGTGTTGCCTTTCCTCTTGTTGATCGCAGTGGTTGTGTTCGCGGTTTTATCCGACAACTTTCTTACTGGACGAAACCTCATGAACGTCGTGCGCCAGTCAACTTATCTGACTCTGGTTTCAATGGGTCAGATGTTTGCTCTGCTGACAGGTGGTTTTGATTTATCGGTTGGAACAATTTTGGCATTAACATCGGTTGTTGGTGCAACTGCAATGGCGACGGCCTACGCAGCAATGCCAGACGCTGTTGGTCTTTCAATTTTAATCGGAATCATGGCTGGCGGAATGGCTGGCACTGCTATAGGCGTGGTCAATGGTATTGGAATTTCAATTTTCAATGTGTCTCCATTCATGATGAGTCTTGGCATGGCATCAGTCGGATTTGGACTGGCGCTTTATATGACTGGTGGAACACCAGTGTACGGTATGCCTATTGAGTTCGGTGATATCTTTGGTTTTGGCACAATTTTTGCAGTTCCGGTGCCCGTTATCATCACGATTGTCTTGATTGCAATTCTTTATTTTGTGGTGAACTGGACGCGGCTTGGTCGATATTTCTACGCCGTTGGCGGGAATATCAAAGCGGCGCGACTATCGGGCATAAAGACCAAGACGACATTATTTCTGGCTTATGTATTGTGCGGATTGATGTCTGCAATTGCCGGCATTCTGCTGACAGCAAGACTCGATACCGGTGAAGCCAATATTGGCGCCACCATGCCGCTTGAGTCCATTGCCGCTTGCGTAATCGCTGGCGTCAGCTTACGAGGCGGAGTTGGAAGACTGGAAAATGTTGTGTTTGGTGCATTGTTCATCGGACTTGTACAAAATGGAATGAACTTGGCGCGTTTTGAATCTTATCTGCAAATTGTCGTAATCGGAGTCTTGCTGATATTTGCAGTTGTCTCCGACCAACTCAGGTTGCGTTACATTTCTACATTGAGAAACTGACTGTCGCACAAACATGAATTTCGAACAAGGACATAGTTGGCTGAATTAGTCAGGTTTTCTTACTGTTTCTACTTCAAAAATAGAATAGATAAATTTTGAGGATGCAAAAGATGACTACTGAAATAAATTGTGATATGGGTGAAAGTTTCAGCATCTACCGAATGGGAGACGACGCTGGAATGATGCCGTTGATTTCCATGGCAAACGTTGCCTGTGGCTTTCACGGGTCGGATCCAAATCACATGCGGGCAACAGTAAGGTTAGCTAAAGAACATGGCGTACGGGTAGGCGCACACCCATCTTTGCCAGACTTGCAGGGTTTTGGTCGTCGTGCAATGACAATTGAGCGTGACGAGTTGGCCAATATTGTCATCTATCAGGTTGGTGCGCTGCTCGCATTTTTGCAGGCAGAAGATATGAAACTCAACCACATTAAACCTCACGGGGCCCTTTACGGAATGGCAGCGCGAAGCAGTGATATCGCCCATGCAATATGTGATGCAGCAGATGTTTTTGGTGTCCCTGTCCTCGGTATGAAAGGTACTATGCACGAGAAAGTCTATACCGAACGCGGACACTCGTTCATTTCCGAATTTTATGCTGATCTTTCCTACGATGACGACGGTAGTTTGATCATTACGCGCGAGCATAGTGAAGTAAAACCCGAATTGGCTGCCCGCCGATCCTTAAGAGCGATTGAAGAGGGCCTTGTAGATTCTGTTAATGGCGTAGACATCAAAGTCGGTTCAGACTGTATTTGTGTTCATTCCGACACGCCAAATGCAGTGGCAGTTGCTCAAGCCGTTCGAAATGCTATCTCTTCACACCTTTCTCATTAAAGGAAAATCTATTGTTGCTCTGGTAATAATCGGATTTCTTCAAGAAGAACAATCATTCAATTAGCAATCAATAATAACGACAAAGTCTAGTCTTACCAGGTGTCAGGATGAAAATTAGGAGTACATTTTTACAGGAGATGTTCCATGTCAACAAAATTAGTTTTATCACCGTTACCGGGCATTTTTTACAGGAAGCCTTCGCCTGATCAACCGCCATACAAGGAAAATGGCGAACCATGTACAAAGGGAGACATTATCGGACTTGTTGAGGTGATGAAGTCATTTCATGAAGTGAAATCGGACGCATCTGGCACCATAACAAAAATTCTTGTTGAGAATGAACAAGCAGTGATTGCCGGTCAGCCATTGATAGAGATTGAGGAGTAAGGTTCTTGTCGTACCGAACCTTCAATAAACTGCTTGTTGCCAATCGCGGTGAAATTGCTTGTCGAATCATTCGAGCGGCCCAGGAACTAGGGATTCACACAACGGTAATTTTTAGTGAATGTGATTGTGAATCACTGCCGGTCAAACTTGCTGATGATGCGATTGCAATTGGACCGCCACCGGCAGCAAAGTCATATCTTGACATTCAAGCTATATTGGAAATTGCAAGAAAAAACCATATCGATGCCATTCATCCAGGCTACGGATTTCTGGCAGAGCATTCGCACTTCGCACAAGCTGTTGAATCCGCCGGTATAACATTTGTCGGTCCAAACGAGGCAACGATTCGCCTGATGGGTGATAAGCTTGCCGCTCGTAACTGTGCGCTATCCGCCTCAGTCCCAATTATTGAAGGCAGCTTAAGCCGCGTGCATTCGGTCGATGAATTGTGCAAATTTGCTGACCAAACTGGATATCCCGTGTTAATCAAGGCATCAGCGGGTGGGGGAGGACGCGGTATACGAATTGCCAATAATCAATCCGATCTGCGACGATTGGCCCCGCAAGCCAGTATTGAAGCCAAGGCGACATTTGGGGATGGTGGATTATTTGTCGAGAAGTTTGTCCCTCGGTCCAGACATATCGAGGTACAGGTTCTTGGTGATGGTGAAAACGTCATTCATTGCTTCGAAAGGGAGTGTTCCTTGCAAAGGCGACGGCAGAAGGTATGGGAAGAAGCGCCAGCAGTTACGTTGCCAGACACAGTACGCCAGAAAATTTGTGCATCGGCTGTGGCCTTGGCGCAACATGTCAAGTATCGGGGTGCGGGTACGGTTGAGTATCTCTATGACGAAATTACTGAGGAGTTCTTTTTTCTGGAAATGAATACTCGTATTCAGGTTGAACACCCCATTACCGAATGCATTACCGGCATTGATTTAATCCGGGAGATGCTTCTGATTGCCGCAGGCAATCCATTGCGACTCGTACAAGAACAAGTTAATATTCGCGGGCACTCAATTGAATGTCGTATCAACGCCGAAGACCCGGCCCAAAATTTCATGCCAAGCCCAGGGAGGGTACAGTCAATCACATTTCCTGCAGGTCCAGGTGTGCGATTTGACACCATGCTGTACTCAGGCTATGAAGTTCCTCCATATTACGATTCCATGCTCGGAAAACTCATCGTATGGGATGAGTCGCGCATACAGGCTTTGCGACGACTTAAACGTACTTTAGCTGAGTTGCAAATCGAGGGGATCAGCACAACAATACCACTTCACCGGGCATTGGTGTTGGAACCGGCTGTAATCGACTCCAATATTCACACGGAATTCCTTGAGCAATGGTTATCCGAGCACTCATCCAAGTTGCACCAATAAGTATTTCACTAAGGAGGTAGTTTTCTATGGCAGCTCGCTATTCTTTCGGTGGTGACGACCATATATTTGTCGAAGTCGATGAACAAATGTCACTTGAGGCCTTTTTTCAAAGCTTGTCTATCACCAATGCAGTTCGAAAAAGTCAGATCAGTGGCGTAACTGAAATTTGTCCTGCCAATGCGTCTTATCAAATTAAATTCGACCCTGACCTTATCAAGCCAAGTGACCTTTTGCTGGAACTTCAACAATTGGAATCTGCTGCTGTGTCATCAGGGTCGGAATTGAAAACTCGGGTCATTGATGTACCGGTCTACTATAACGACCCGTGGACCCACGAAACATTGATGAGATTTCGCGAGCGCCACCAAGACCCGACGGGTACTGATCTCGATTACGCAGCCCAAATCAATGGGTTCAATTCTATCGAAAGTTTCATCCAAGCCCACTCCGGCAATCCATGGTTTGTTACGATGGTTGGATTCGTAGCTGGCTTGCCTTTCATGTATCAGATGGTTGATCGAGATCGTCAGATTGAGGTTCCAAAATACCTGCGGCCTCGTACCGACACACCTAAATTGACCGTGGGTTATGGCGGTTGCTTTTCGTGTATTTACTCTGTTCGCGGCGCAGGTGGCTACCAGATGTTTGGCATTACGCCAATGCCAATCTACGATCCCAAGCAAGAAATTTCCTACCTGCACGACTTCATGGTGTTTTTTAAACCGGGAGATATTGTCAAATTCAGACCAATCGATCGTGATACCTATGACGAGTACGTGGACTTGGTAGAACAAAATTCTTATGATCCAAAAATCGAAAACTTTGATTTTTCGTTGAACGCGTTTTACGCCGATATTGATCATCACAACCACAACATTGGGGAGACTCTTTATGGCAATTAGAATCAACGCACCGGGTCTATCAACTTCCATTCAGGATTTAGGCAGACCTGGGTATTACCACCTCGGAATTCCAATTTCCGGTGCCATGGATCGATATGCGCTTCGGTGTGCCAATCTGCTAGTCGGTAATAGTGAGGCTGATGCAGTTCTTGAGGCAGTCTTTATGGGTCCTGAACTTGAATTCACTGAAGATGCAACAGTAGCAGTCACTGGTGCTGAGTTGCCGCCCAAGGTTGATGGAGAGCCTCGCGAAACCTGGACTTCGTTCAAAATCAAGTCTGGGCAAATTTTAAGTTTCGATTTTTTACAAAACGGAGCGCGAGCTTATATCGCAATCAGTGGGGGTGTTGATGTACCTAAGGTTCTGGGGAGTCGATCAACCTACACACTTGGCGCTTTGGGTGGCTTTGAAGGCCGCACACTGCAATCCGGGGACGAGATACAAATCGGTGAGAGCATGGGTCGTGGATCTGACGGTTTGAGTATTGACCCTGATTTGCGACGTTTGCCCGGCACTCCTGCTGAACTAAGAGTCATTCCTGGCCTTTACTGGCATCGTTTAACACAAGAGTCAGGAACGCAGTTCTTTCAGGACAGATGGAAAGTCGCCACCGAAGCGGATCGAATTGGGTATCGATTTCAAGGTGGCAACACACTGCAATTTGTCGATCGAAAACAACCATTCGGAGCAGGCTCAGATCCATCGAATATCGTTGACAGTTGCTATCCCTACGGTTCAATTCAAGTTCCAAGCGGTGCCGAGCCTATCGTATTACATCGTGATGCCGTTTCAGGTGGGGGATACTTTATGCTTGGTACAGTTATCTCATCTGATATGGACCTTATTGGCCAACTGCAGCCGAATATGGATACTCAGTTTGTGTCAGTTGATATGGATACGGCGCTAAAAGCGAGAAAAGAAAGGAAATCTAAATTAAATCAGGTCAGAGCACTTCTGAATTGAAAACACCCTACTCATCTTTTGTTCTATTTGATGCAAAATCATTCAAATTAAAAGAAAATGATCAATTGAATTCGATTCATTCATCATCGATAATTCGCGCTGGGTACATCTTATTCAATTTGTTAAAATCGATCCTCGCGTCTGATATCTGCAACAAACTATGATCACCTTCCGGCAGATACGTTATTTCATTGCAACAGCCGACAAGGGGAAAGTTTCCCTGGCAGCGGCAGATTTGAATGTTTCTCAATCCGCTGTCAGTACTGCGATTAAGGATCTTGAAGATGAGCTAAATTTTCGCTTGTTTACGCGTCAAGCTTACGGTGTGACGTTAACCTTTGAAGGTCACCAGTTTCTTCAGCATGCCAGAAATATTATTGCCGCAGTTTCCGAAGCAACACACATGCCATACGAGCCCAGCGAAAACGTGGAAGGGGACGTTGTCGTTGGCGTCTCCTTTACAGTCGCCGCCTATTTTTTACCAAACTTATTGTCAAGATTCCAACGCGTCTTCCCAAAAGTGACCGTTCATGTCTTGGAGCACGACCGAGAAGAGATTGAACAAGGAATATTAGGTGGAAAGCTGAATTTAGCCTTGATGCTTGTGTCTAATTTGAGAAACAAGTTTGAAATTGATTCCGAAACTTTACTTCGCTCACCCAGGAAACTTTGGTTGAACTCCAATCATCCGTTCATGGGAAAAGAAACCGTGACTTTGGCCGAAATTTCTAATGAACCTTATGTTATGTTAACGGTCGATGAGGCCAGTAAAACTGCAATGCGTTACTGGGAGGACACTGAGTACCGTCCAAACGTAATTTTTGCGACGACTTCAGTAGAAGCGGTTCGAAGTATGGTCGCTTTGGGAATGGGAATTACCGTTCTCTCAGACATGGTGTATCGCCCGTGGTCACTGGAAGGCTATCGAGTAGAAACCAAACCTGTGACTGAAGATATACCAACTATGGACGTTGGTGTCGCGTGGTGTCGGGATTCACATTTGACTTTGCCTGTGCGTTCATTTCGAGATTTCGTCATTCGATCACACAATGGTTCACCACTTGTGTTCCAAAATTCGCAGAACTAATCGGTCGAGCCAACGCAATCGAAATCTCTTCAGGTTGCAATGCAAAAATTCAATCGATTGAACTTGTAAACGCAAGGACTGCGATTCGAATTTGGTTCGAGCAAATTGCCGAACGTGAACGCGCTCGGAATCATTCATTTCGATGCCATCTATTCATTATTTATGAAATATCAATGATTTATAAAGGCCGGCTGATCATTGGTATGACAGTGTATGCCTCCACCAGAAGCCCAGGACTCCAGCATTTCAACCACGTGAACCTCGCGCCCAGGGAAGTACGATTCTACACGCGATTTTGCAGCCTGATCCGCCTGCGGATGATCAAACCCCACCAATAGTACGAATCCGTTGCCAACAAGCCAGTTGGTATAGTTGGTGTCAAATGATTGACCACGATATTCGACAGTCGCTTCCATCGGGTCTCGAATGACATTGAAACCTGCCGCGGCGATCATCTTCGCAGCATTGTCGTAGACCGCGTCATCGCGGCCGTCTCCAGGTTTACACCTTGACCTTTCCGTACACTCGGGCACAACCACTGTGTTCGCATTAATAAATCGGGCAATTCCATCAACATGCCCCTTGGTCAGATCAGTTTCCGGAATTCCTTCAATGAAAATGACACGCGAAACACCAAACCAACGTTTCAGGTCGACTTCTGCTTGACTCTTTGTATAGCTCGGATTTCTTGCTGGATCGCCCAAAGCACTCCAGTTCAGGATCAAGGTATCAACTCCATTGAATTCCAGATTGCCACGCTCGTGCACAATCTCAACGCTCTCAACGGGCATGTTTAAAATTTCTGCAACATTGTCTGGGACTTTGTCATCATTCGCGTAGGGAACGTTTAAACCGAAGGCACCTCCCCATGCGTTAAATTTCCAGTTTTGCACGCGCATCTCATCCCCGACGATCACGTAGACTGGACCATTGTCCCGCATCCAGGCACTATCGTTTTCTACCAAATGCCAAACAATATTCTGATGTTCCGGATTCGTACCAGCACCAACTATGGCTGTTTTGGCCTGATTCCTGATTTGTTCCGAATCGTATAGCAGGTGAAGTTTCTGGTATTGAACGATTAACGCGACAATTTTTGCGAAAGCTGTTTCAAATGCTTTTTCGTAGGGTCCTGGCCATTGCAGCCAGATCGCTTCTTGTGGTTCCCACTCCGCAGGAACGCGTCTTTGCAGGGTGGTTTCGTCAGACAACAAAGATTGAGCCGGTGTCATTACAAGCAGCAAAAGGATCGACGGTAAAAATACAGATCGTCGAATTGTGCGAAACATGCACCTCAGACCGTCGAAAAAGGAAATTTCATCAACGCGATCTTATTTGATCTTGTTTTGCGATGTTGTCAGGCCAACAGCAGCCAGCACTGAAATCGTTACCATTTTCGTTTTCGAATTCTTTTCGTCGCGGCGTCGGTCCCATCATGATACGAACCAAACCATCGGTCCCAGGGAGATTCAATGTTCCCGTAGTTGCACTTGAAATGTTTGTGATGCAGCTGGTGATAGAAAGTCCCCAAATCTACCCGCTTCTTGCCACGTACCTTCAGACCCTCAAATCCGGTATGGGATGTCGCTGCCCCGACACTTTCAAAATACATATGAAAAAGAATATGCACCGGATGAGATGCGACCACAATATGGATCAAAAGTGACGAAAAATAAAGTACGTGCTCAATCGGATGCATCGAAATGCCAGACCATGGCCCAATGTTTACGTTGCGATGATGCAACGCGTGAGCAACCCGATAAAGTGGTGGCCAGTGCAACAGACGATGCACCCAATAAAAGTGAACGGATGACCAGATCGGGATCAACGGAAACAGCACGATAAACCAAATGGGGTTTTCCACAAACATCAGGGTAGGGACATAGCCGTTGGCACTGAGCCAAAAGTACACCACTTCGTAGGCAGTTAGGAAGAAAACACCACTGCCCAAGGTCCAGAACATGTTGTCATGCACCTGGTTACCGAAAGTGTGAATCTTGCTGTTTCTGTCCTGATCCCGTGCTTCGTACTTGAGATCCCGTCCCTGTCTTTTGAGAATGTAAAAATAGTAATGCAGCGCACCTGCGCAAAAAAATATGATAAGCAGGTTGCATAACCAGACTTGAACGATCCAACCCAGTGACAGTACTTGCATCACTTCCGGTGAGGGCAAAAACGCGAAATAGACCACGACAGCCAGCGCCAGGCAGAGTATGTAGGTTGAAACTTTAAGCCATGAGGCAGCAAGCCACTTGACACACTCGACAGGATTGAACGGCCAATCAAACAGGGGATTGGTTTTGACGGGTAACTCGGGTATGTAATGAAATTGCGCGCGGCTTTTCGAAGATACGGTATCCATGACATTCCACCAACATTAATGCAGAATTAAGCCCTGAAACGGCGATGTTTTCAGGTGAGAAAATATTGTAACCGAAACGCAGGTCAATTGTTCGCCGCAGAAGCAAACAGTCAAGATTTGGCAGTCAATTTGGAGGAGATGGTTTTTGCAGGCGGGAATTAAAATCAATGCCCGGCAGTACCTACTTTCACACGGAATTACTCCGCACTATCATCGGCGCAAAATGTTTTCACTTCTGAGTTCGAGATGGTTTCAGGTGGTACCCATTTGCTATTGCCGCCGGGCAAATCGGCTGATCCAGCATCAGTTGAGAATATCTGGATCAAAAAATATTTGGTAGTCAATGCGCAGTATGCACTTTTGCACTTGCGAACATACTTCCGCTCGAACAACTCGAGCGTTATATGGTCAAGCCTCACGGGCAATTAGTACGGGTTAGCTTAATACATTACTGCACTTCCACATCCCGCCTATCAACGTTGTAGTCTTCAACGGCCCTTCAGGGACTTCTAGAGTCCAGGGAGACCTAATCTTGAGGGAGGCTTCCCGCTTAGATGCTTTCAGCGGTTATCCCGTCCATACATAGCTACCCAGCAATGCCACTGGCGTGACAACTGGAACACCAGAGGTATGTCCACTCCGGTCCTTTCGTACTAGGAGCAGCTCCTCTCAAGTCTCCAGCGCCCACAGCAGATAGGGACCAAACTGTCTCACGACGTTCTAAACCCAGCTCGCGTACCTCTTTAAATGGCGAACAGCCATACCCTTGGGACCGGCTCCAGCCCCAGGATGAGATGAGCCGACATCGAGGTGCCAAACACCCCCGTCGATATGGACTCTTGGGGGGTATCAGCCTGTTATCCCCGGAGTACCTTTTATCCGATTAGCGATGGCCTTTCCATACAGAACCACCGGATCACTAAGACCTGCTTTCGCACCTGCTCGACGTGTCTGTCTCGCAGTCAAGCATCCTTATGCCTTTACACTATCCGCACGATTTCCAACCGTACTTAGGATACCTTTGCGCTCCTCCGTTACTCTTTGGGAGGAAACCGCCCCAGTTAAACTACCCACCACACACTGTCCCGGATCCGGATAACGGACCTCGGTTAGAACCCCAAACATATCAGGGTGGTATTCCTCTTTTTGGCTCCACCAAAACTAGCGTCCTGGTTTCATCGCCTCCCACCTATTCAGTACAAATATATTCAAGATCCAGTATGAAGCTGTAGTAAAGGTTCACGGGGTCTTTCCGTCTAGCTGCGGGTACGCTGCATCTTCACAGCGAGTTCAATTTCGCTGAGTCCCGGGTGGAGACAGTGTGGCCATCGTTACGCCATTCGTGCAGGTCGGAACTTACCCGACAAGGAATTTCGCTACCTTAGGACCGTTATAGTTACGGCCGCCGTTCACCGGGGCTTCGATTAAAAGCTTCGCCCTAGAGCTAACCTTCGCACTTAACCTTCCGGCACCGGGCAGGCGTCACACCCTATACGTCCTCTTGCGAGTTTGCAGAGTGCTATGTTTTTAATAAACAGTCGCAGCCACCTCTTTGTTGCAACCTCTTTCTGCTCCAGCCGCAGGGCCTTCACATACCAGAGGCACACCTTCTCCCGAAGTTACGGTGTCATTTTGCCGAGTTCCTTCACCCGAGTTCTCTCAAGCGCCTTGGGCTTCTCGCCCCGCCCACCTGTGTCGGTTTGGGGTACGGTCGCGTATAACATAAGTTTAGAGGCTTTTCCTGGAAGCATGGCATCAATCACTTCGCATCGTAATGTGCTCGTCATCGCGTCTCGAAATATGTATCTCCGTATTTTCCTAAAGATACTTCCTACTCGCTTAAACCGGGATATCCAACACCCGGCTGACCTAGCCTTCTTCGTCCCCCCATCACTGTTATACACGGTTCAGGAATATTAACCTGATTTCCATCGACTACGCCTTTCGGCCTCGCCTTAGGAACCGACTCACCCTGCGCCGATTAACGTGGCGCAGGAAACCTTGGGCTTCCGGCGAGGGGGTTTTTCACCCCCTTTATCGCTACTCATGTCAGCATTCGCACTTCTGATACCTCCAGCATGCCTTACAGCACACCTTCGACAGCTTACAGAACGCTCCCCTACCATGCGTGCTAACGCACGCATCCGCAGCTTCGGTACATTACTTAAGCCCCGTTGAATCTTCCGCGCAGGCCGACTCGACCAGTGAGCTGTTACGCTTTCTTTAAAGGATGGCTGCTTCTAAGCCAACCTCCTGGCTGTCTCGGCCTTCCCACATCGTTTCCCACTGAGTAATGATTTAAGGACCTTAGCTGGCGGTCTGGGCTGTTTCCCTTTCGACCACGGAACTTATCTCCCGTAGTCTGTCTCCCGTGATTGCACTTCTCGGTATTCGGAGTTTGCAATGGGTTGGTACCGCTGGATGCAGCCCTAGCCATAACAGTGCTCTACCCCCGAGAGTGAGACACGAGGCGCTACCTAAATAGCTTTCGGGGAGAACCAGCTATCTCCGAACTTGATTAGCCTTTCACTCCTACCCACAGCTCATCCACTAATTTTTCAACATTAGTTGGTTCGGTCCTCCAGCGCGTGTTACCGCGCCTTCAACCTGGCCATAGGTAGATCGTCCGGTTTCGGGTCTACTCCCAGCGACTCAATCGCCCTATTCAGACTCGGTTTCCCTACGGCTCCCCTAAACGGTTAACCTTGCCACTGAGAAGTAAGTCGCTGACCCATTATACAAAAGGTACGCCGTCACCCCGGACTAGCCGAGGCTCCGACTGCTTGTACGCACACGGTTTCAGGTTCTATTTCACTCCCCTAACAGGGGTTCTTTTCGCCTTTCCCTCACGGTACTGGTTCACTATCGGTCGGTAGGTAGTATTTAGTCTTGGAGGATGGTCCCCCCATGTTCAAACAGGATTTCACGTGTCCCGCCCTA
>OY761535.1:0-2972500 GCA_963664525.1 Arenicellales bacterium | reverse complement strand
TCTGATTTCACAAAGGTGTCAACAGAAATATTCCACTTTTGCAAAATATTTTTCACTTTTCTTTCATCTCGAGATTCGAAATGAAGCGCAAATTATAGAAGAAATATTTATATGAGAAATTTTATTTCGTTATTTTTACAAAATAATTTTTCCTCAGTTCGTTTGCATATTTTCGTAATTCTTGGCTCTCCAGAAACGGGTCCCCGTTGATTTGATTCAATATTTTGCCGGTCTCCCAAATTGAAAATGGTTTGATTTTTCAAATCGGTGTGCTTTTTGTTTCTTTCGCTAAAACCTGAATCGATTAGATTTGCGACCGGGTCAGCCAAGTCAGTCGAATTGATAGGCGCCACAGCCTACCTCAAACGCAACCCAATTACTATCTCACAGTGAGCTGGTGAGGCGTTTGGGTCAATATCTCGCAGCCACTTTCCGTCACTAGCGCACCATTGGAAATGAAATAATCGCCCTTTTTGGTGTGATACATCGCTGACATCAGGTGAAAAACCATGCCGGAGCGAATCTCCATATTGGAATCGTGACGCAAACTTTTAGGGACACCACTGCCACTCCAACTTGGTGGAAAGCCGATCCCAACTGAATAACCACAGTGATGTCGACGATAGCCCTCAAGACCCGCGTGGTCCACAGCGGCTTGCCAGGCGGCGTAAACGTCGCGTGCCAGGACGCCGGGTTTTAGAGCGTCAGCAGCGGCATGAAATGCCTCGTCGCAAATGTGCTGAATTTCCTGAGCCTGTTTCGGTGCCTCGCCGATGAATATAAGCCTGCCGGCCGGTGCATGATAGCGTTCGATACAACCGCTCATTTCCATGAACAGCATTTCCCCGTGCTGCAAGGGTCTATTGCGCCACGTCGAATGCTCATGATCGATACTGGCACTCGAGCGTATCAAGGGGACAAAAGCCGGGAAAGTTCCCCCGCGATGAAACATAGCCTGGTAAATGGCAGCCATCACATCCTGTTCCAACACTCCGGGTCCAGTTGTCGCTATTCCTGCCATCATCATCGCATCCGTCACCGTCGCTGCCCTTCGTGCATACTCGACTTCCTGCGGCGATTTGACCAGTCGACACTCACCGACGATATCGGAAGCATCCTCAAAGTCAGCTTTGTGCAAGGCATCCTGAATTCCCTTCGCAATACCGTAGGCAAGATACGAACTGTTGGCTTCAAATCCCAAGCGGGCAGTTGAGAGTCCTTCTGCAGTGATGGTTTCGACCGTTACCCGAACAGGCTGCGCGTATTGTGCCGAAACCTGTTTGCCAGTCCCCGCACTGTCGGAGTACGGACAATGACGCACATTTGGAACTTCATCCCGGATGGTTGGTTCTTCCATTGCCCGGGTTATCAGACAAGGAGAGCCAGATTGCGCCACAACCAAAAGTTGATAGGCAAAGTATCCGTGGTAATTCAATCCCGTCAGATAGCAAATATTATCCGGACTCGAAACCAGCAATCCATCAAGCCCGCGAGCAGCCATGGCAGTTCGAACCCGCGCAAGGCGTTCATCGTACTCCTTGGCTGTGAATGGCGGAATAAATTGTGAATGACTGTGCGTGTTTTGAGAACTGTTCAATTGAGTTCCTCCTCGTCTTTGAAATGCAGTTGCCGACTTGCCAGTTTAACCGAAATTTTAATTCGTGATTCAGGCGTTTTGGCATACCAATTCCACTTTGGCCTGACGTGATCAATTTCAAGATCAAATGAAAAAATCAAGTCTTCAATTTTGACAACGTGAAACTCTTGACCAGTTTGTCTACCCAGACGTACAGAGCAGGGAGCAACACAATGGCACCAATCATGTTAACCAGAAACATGAACATTAAAATTGCACCCATATCGGCCTGTAATTTCAAAGATGCCAGCAACCACGTTGCGACGGAGGCCGCCAATGTAATCCCTGTCAGCACCACTCCAGCACCGACAGTGAGCAAGGTCTTTTTGTAAGCGGCTGCAAAATCGATGCCCTCATCGAGATGATTCCTCAATCGACCATAAATGTAGATTCCATAGTCGACGCCAATACCAATTCCCAAAGCAACAACAGGCAACGTCGAAATTTTAAGTCCGATTTCCAATAATGCCATCAGTGCATAGGCCAAAACAGAAACAATGGCCAGAGGAACAGTCACGCAGATGACGGCTGTCAGCGATCTAAATGTAATCAGACAAAGAAGGATGACTGCACAAAAAACGTAACCCAGGATTGGAAATTGCGAAGCCTCAACCTCTTCGTTGGTCGCAGCCATTACACCGACGTTACCTGCGGCAAGTTTGAATTCAATTCGACCTTCGGTGTTTGATGCATTGAATTCCTTAACGGCCTGGACCAGGCGATCAATGGTGTTTGCGGTGTGGTCGGCTGAATATATCGATACTGGCATCACGCTACAGTCCGAATTCAGCAAGCCACTGGAGGTTGGCACAGGTGAAACAGCCTGGACCAGTCGGTAATGATTGCGCGGTAATGTTTGCCATTTCAAGTTGCCTTCATTCCACGCTGCACTGATATGTCTCGCAGTTCCAGCCAATCCCGACACTGATTGGACGCCCTCGACGTTGCGCATGTACCATTCAAAGGCATCCACTGTTCGCAGAATGTCGTAGTCAATACAGGCGTCAGGGAAAGTCTGTGCGATGACAGTCAGTACATCTACGCCAATGTTGAATTTATCGCTGATGATTGCAGCATCGGTGTTGTAGCGAGAGTCTGCTCGAAACTCGGGAACACCGCTATGCTCGTCGCCTATACGAATCTTCGCTGCGTACCACATACCGACGAATACCAAAACTGCACAGACTGCAATCACGATCGCAGATTTTTTTGCCTCGGTCACGCTGGCAAGCGCTGTCCAGACCGGGTACAAAGGCGATTTTCCGTTTCCCGAAACCGTACTGGACGGCTTCCTGGTTTTGCTGGTATAGGACAAAAGTACAGGAAGCAAACCAAGATTGGTGAGAATGATTCCAGCCACACCAATACTGGCTGCGGCTGCTATTTCCTGGATTACCCTGACATCAATCAAGGCGATTGTTACGAAACCAATGGCATCGGAGGCCAGGGCAGCAAGTCCCGGACGCACGACACGTCGAAAGCCAGCCCGTGCCGCATCAATGCTACTGGCGTCGCTGGCTGATTCACCTTGAGTTGAATTAATCACTTGAACGCCATGGCTAACAGCAATCGCGAAAACTAGAAATGGAATCAAGATCGAGATTGGATCGATGCCAAACCCCAGCGCATTCAGGACACCGAGTTGCCACACCACGGCAAGCAAAGAACAAGTGACCAGCAGCAGTGTCAGGCGCACTGAGCGCATGAACACGAAGACAAAAATTGATACGACTGCTACAGCAATGCCAAAAAAGGTGACGACTTGTTTTGCGCCTTCGGCAATGTCACCAACAACCTTAACAAATCCGATAATGTGCACATCGACCTTTGAATCATGCAATGCGAGCGCTTCTTCACGAATTTGCTCCAGTTGAGAAGCAACGTCAATGTAATCAAGTTTGTCACCGGTGCCGGGATGAAATTCCTGCAGCCGCGCAGACACGATGGCACCGCTGAAATCATTAGCCACAAGCTTGCCTACAATGTCTGCTTTAAGTATGTTCTCGCGTAGTTTTCGAAACCCCGCTTCGCTGGGTTCAAAGTCTTCAGGAAACACGTTCCCGCCTGTAAGTCCATCTTCCACCACTTCGAGAAACCGTACATTCGGCGTAAGAATCGAGTAAACCTGAGTGCGGTCAACACCTGGCAGGAAAAACATCGCATCCGTAACCTGGTGGAGAGTTTCGAGAAATTCAAAAGTGAACATATCTTCATCGCGCGCAACGACCGCGACAAGTACACGATTTGCACCACCAAATTCATCGCCATGCTGGAGAAACGTTTCCATATAGGGATGCTCAAGTGGCACCAGTTTGGTAAATCCCGCGTCGATGTAGAGCCTGGATGCAAACCATGTCATCAATAAAGTGATCGTCACAAACAGGAATATGACCGTACGGCGGTGATCAAATAAAATCCTTTCAAGTCTTAGAACCATTCGATTCACTCGCTTGGATGCTTTCTCGATCGATTGAAATTATTGACCCGGTGTACTGTCATCTCGATACATTGATGGCATCATTCGATATGTTCAACGCGCCGAACACCAAATTCACCAACCAGTACCAACGCGCCATCGGCTAGAGGGATCGTAGAACTGATTCCCATACGATCAGCAGTCTTGACAAGGGAAAAACTTTTACCATGGTCGCGGCTCGCCAGCAATACACCATCAAGGCCTGAAACAAAAATTGTTCCGTCATCGGCGACAGCAATATTGGTTAACGTCGCTCTTGTACGGGTTTCAAGTTGAGTCCACGTTTCTCCGTTATTGTCCGAACGATACAAGCTCCCTCTAAGTCCACAAATTAATATTTTTTCCGCTGAGATCGCCGAGATGTCGAACCACGACCCAGCATAAGGAGAATTCAACTCTTCCCAATCTATACCATTGTTTTCTGATCGATAAACGATGCCGGATTCGGCTCCGATAAACAACTCACCGTGTTCGGATGATGTCAGCGCATTGAGGTGAAAATCATCTTCACTGATTGATCTTGTCGTCCAGGTCTTACCGCCATCATGTGTTTCGACAAAATAACCGTAGGCGCCGATGGCGATTCCCCAACTCGGATCACTGAACCAAACGTCTAGCAGGGGGCGTTCTTCTTGCGGTGCTTGGTGTTCGATTTCCCATGAATTGCCCCCGTCTTCGGTTCGCAATATGATTCCGTCGTGACCGGTTGCAATCCCCAGATTGGCATCGAGCATATCGAGCGCTGTTAACATTACATTGACAGGGGTGCGAATTTGGGTCCAACTCAGTCCACGGTCATCTGAAACCAGGATATGACCGCGTTCTCCAACGACAACCAAACGCGACCCAGCAAGGTCTCCATCTAACAGCAAAGATTGAGGCGCAAGTTTTGCGAGTTGAGAGGATTCGGTTTGCGCGTCCAGGTGAGCCAATGGCGCAATGAATATGGTAAGCAGCACGAGCCGTGCTGCAAGGATTCGACAGGACTTAAGGAGCCGAAAGAGTGTGGCGGTCTGCAATGACTGGCGCGTTCGGTGCTGCTTGAACGAGATTTAGCGTAGACCTTCGCGTCGCAAAGCCGTTACGGTGAAATCACGAGCGTTGGAGTTTTCGTCCCAGATACACATGTCAAACTCGTTGTCGAGCCCCAGTGCCAGATAGCGACGGGCCTGCAAATCGATGTGCACTTCGAGGGTTGGCCAAATCAATGGCTTCTCATAGTAGTTAATGATATGACCTTCGGACACGCGCCACAGTTGGTCCCGGACATCATAATTGTCGACAAGTAAAATTTGCCATGAATCCTCGTCAACGTAGAAAGTCCTTCGCTTGTATATGTGGCTGGCACCATCTTTCAGCGTCGCTTCGACCACCCATACTCGGTGAAGTTCATACCTTAAGTGATCCGGATTGGGGTGAAGCGGCGTCAGGATGTCTGAAAATTTGAGTTGATCGCTATGCAACTTGTAAGAGTTATAGGGGACATACATCTCCTGTTTTCCAACCAACTCCCAGTTATATCGGTCAGTAGCGCCATTGAACATGTCAAATTGGTCGGAAGTCCGTAAGCCATCGGAAGTTGTACCAGGATTGTCATAAGCTATGTTTGGTGCACGACGGACGCGCCGTTGCCCTGGGTTATAAGTCCAGGCCCGTCGTGGCTCAGCCACCTGGTTCATGGTTTCGTGAACCAGGACAATATCACCCGCCAACCGTGCGGGCGAAAGTACTTTCTGCTTCATCAGCGCCATGGTATTGTTCAGTTCCGATTCGGTCATACCCGGTAGCGAATATCGTAATTCGACCTGCACAAGAAACTTGACGATCGTAAAGTCGCCACTGGCGGTCACGGCGGCTTGCCCCATGAGACACTCGAGGGTTTCGCCGCGATAGCGCAGCAAGTGGTTCCATATCACTTCAAGACCATTTTTTGGAATCGGAAACGGTATGCCGATCACTGAGTTGGCGACACCATTTCCTTCATCAGCCAGCACCGCCGTGGCGGCAACTTCGCGAGTTGCCTGGTAGATTCGCTCCGGTGCAGACGAACTTCTCCGTGTCGGATAAACAGGCATCCTGAAACTTGGATAAATCTCAAAAAGTTTTTGATGTCCCGCAGACAGGAGTTGGCGATAGCTGTCCACATTACTTGAATCGATTGTATAGAGAACTTCATCATCTGCGAAAGGATCGCGGTGATGTTCACCGAGTTGATATCCTTCTGGTGGCTTTACGATGCCACCGGTCCATTCCGGAATGGTACCGTCTGCATTGGCAGAACGTTCTCCACCGAGCGGAGTCAGGTCGGCGTTGAGCCTCGCGATTTCATCGGACGTAAGTTCCGCATAAACTGACAGTGAAAATAAACTGCTAATGAAAATTGCGATACTCGTTCGGACAAATCTTTGCAGCATAACGTATCACCTATACCTGTGCACTAAAATGAATAACTCAACGATGCTTGCAGAAAATCTCGATCACTGAGATAGTTGACTGAGCCAGAATGAAAAGTGGCGCTGATATTGGCGTTCCAGCGTTGCAGGTAGTCGATACCCAGACCGAGAGTGTGAACCTTCCGGCCTTTTATGAAACTTCCGCCAGGCCCAGGGCTGTTGCCTTGTAAATCGTGTTGAAATTGAAAATATGGCCTCAGTCTGGCTGCGCCAATGGCATTGTTGTAGTCCAACCAGACCGTACCGCGATAACCATAGGACGTTGCGTCAGCGAATTCACCCCTGGCATTGCCCGATTCGAGTGGCGTCATCGACTCATCCGGCATCGAGTGGACGTGGCTGATTCCGAATTCGGAAATGAACCCAGTGCTGTCAGACCCCAGCGAAGAACCAAATACTTTTGTCAAAGTGAACTGAAACTGACTCACATCTCGCCTGACGTAACCCTGCAGGTAGCCGGGCGAATCGTCGTCACCTAAAATCGCGAGAGTTTGTGATGGACAACCAGTTTTCGTAGACACGCAAAACAAAGGTGCCAAGGCTTGCCCAAAAATTGAGCCTTCTTCTCTTTGCAATGGAACATCTAAATGGTAAGAATACTCACCCTGAATCGCCCAGCCGCTTCTTGGCGAGGCAGTATTGAAACTCAAGCCAACTGTTTTGAGATCTTCAGGATATTCGACGACATATTTCGACATATCGACATAACGGTCAACCGTTAGTAATTGCACCAATCCACCTGCCCGTTGTACGAGTGCCTTCTGAAAATCTGGATTTTGCATCAGTTGTTGTAGTTTGGCTCGGCCCATATTGTTGAGCTCACCATTCGCAGCAAAATCTGTAGCCGGGGTCAACTGCCGCAAGCCTAGGCCAATCCGCGTCGCAAGAAACCGCAAGGTCTTGGCTCCATTATCTCCCACATCGCTCATCAATTTCTGAAATTGCCCACCCGGATCGACAATTGGATTAACGTGAGACCCGAGTAATTCATTCGTCAATCGCCCTGACAGCACCAGCACTTTCTGATAATTCGTGTTTGAACTGGTCACACCACTCACTACAGGAAGACGGCTGTGGTTATTGATAAAAAACAAGCCAATTTCGCTATTGTTGAGTTGTTCAGTAAATAATCGCAGTGCGAAACCCCACTGACCTTCATCTTTCGGCGTGCGGTTCGGTGCGCGTTCGATCCCGAGAAAATAAGGGTCGTGGGGAAGTTGTTTGGAAATATTTGTGGCCTCATTTAGATTGTTAAAAAATTCTTCGTTTAACGCACCGGCTAGTGGACCAAATGATCTGCCAGTATCTCTCACATCGCCGAAAGCCGGGTCTGCGAGAAAAGCATGTTCACCACCTGGCGGAGCATAGTCATTGGTTGAAAAATAAGAACCAACAGGATCAATAATGGTTTCTTGCCAGTCAAACTGATAAAAACCTTCAACCGTCATGTTCGGTGAAACATCAAATGATGCCGATACCATTGGCACCGGCAGCAGTGCATCACGCAATTGTGAACCCGGTGTGCGTAAGCGGCCAACATCAACCGGGTTAATCACATTAATGCCGTTTTGAATGAATGTGCTTTCACCCCAGTTCAATACCTGACTTCCAATTCTTAAATCAAACGGCTGACCATTGACATCGAATCCCATTTGAACAAAGGCATCCAATAGCTTCATATCCTTACCAACGATATTCTTTGCTTGCGTCGATAACGGCGTTCGAGCACGCTCTCCTTGCTCATTTTCAAAATCAACAAAGCCGTGTGCTCGCATGAAGAGCCCGAATTCGTCGCCGGACACTTCCAACTCGGTCGTCACACTACCAGTATTACTGACGACACCGCGGTCGTAGTTGAGGTTGCCGTCATTCGTATTCGTACCGCTCAGACTAAGGTCCCTCTTACTAAGTCTCGATGTCACACCGTATGTCAATGTAACATCCAGATTCGCGTCGACGTCACCGCTTTCTAACTCGATCGCTGTGGCAGGAAATTGTGCAATGCTCAAACTTAGTGCAAAGAGCCCAGCAAACCGCAAACGAAAAATTGACAACGCTTTGCGCTGAGTTCGATTGGTTTTGAGAATATGGAATGATTTGATTTGAGCCGAGTCAGTAGATGAAGGCTCAGTAAAAATATTGAATCGAGGCTCGATACTCATTGTTCTTCCTTTAATTATGAGTTCTGACGTCTTGTCTTTCTTCCCCTGAAAAGCCAGCCCTATGGTGCGGCATCCAGAAGACTCAATTTTTTTATTGGGGTAATTTCAGTATAACTTCATTACCAAATAAAATCAATCCACAAAAGCAGCAATAATTACCACAAAGTGGATAAATTGACATTCGACGCGATCAAATCAACTTCGGTACAAAGCGGTAAATTCTGATTTGGGTAACGGATAACCTGGCAACGGGTGTTGTCCCGGTCTGCAGGACTGCGAATCATCAAAATCCAATTTCGTTGATCGGGTGTCATTCACATTCAAAGACCGCTTTCAATCGCACTCATCTCATTTTTGTCCGATTCGAGCAAATCTTAGTCTTGAATCCAAGTCGAATACGATTTTTTTCTGAATATCGTGTGTGTTAACAGCATCAAGAAAATTACAAGAACAAAAATCTTGTTTACGAACCAGTTCATAGTCCAGATCGTCCATTCAGGTTCGGAAAGAAAAAAGAAGAATTTGGTCGTCACAATTCCGATTTCCAGAATAGAAACGATATAGATCAAACTCAGCAAATGGCGACCACCGTACAACAGCGACCACCCGAGCCAAATGTGCGCAATCCACCAAAAGTCCCACCAGATAAACGTGCTCAGCGCAACGTTTTCATGCAATGCCCAGACAATCGGCAATCCATACTTGATGACCAGTGTCCAGGCTGCCAGTACAAACAGCGAGTGCGCGAAAAATCTTCTCACACTTGGCCCAATCTTCGAGCCGCATCGCGAGTCAAAGAGGCAATGGGCAATTTGTTTGGGCAAGCTCCAAGACAGTCCTTCGTGCTGCATTCAAGACATTGACTCGCATCAATTTCAAGATTCGCGTAACTATCGAGTGCAAACTTTCGGTCGCGGTAATCAACGTCGTACATGCGCGCTCTAAGCACTTCTGAGATGGGAACATTCTTTGGGCACGAATCAGCACAGACTCCACATCCTTGTTGACAGTGACTCGACCCTTGCATCGCAACGTAGTACTTTAGAAGGCGCAAGTCACTTTCGGCGACTGTTGGATTGCCAGACGCCATTAGAAATTCATCAATTTCCGATTCATCAGTCATCGAAATTAAAGCGACATCGACATACATGCTGGCAAGGACCCATCTCAGTGCAGCTTGGGCAAATGTTGCGCCATCGTGTTCGAATTCTCGCATGTCGTGCAATCGGGCACCCATCAAGGTTTTCATGGCCGCTACGCCGACACCCTTACGACGCGCCTTGTCCAGCACTTCAATCAATCCAGGCTGAAGTGCTACGTAGTGAAAGACATACTTTAGTTTGTCGGCAAATGCCGGATCTTGCGCAAAATTGAAAGCAACAAGCACGACATCGACGAGATTATTGTCGATCGCATGGTTAAGGCATTTAACCAGGTTTGATCCGTGTCCGGACATGCCACGAAAGCGGATTTTTCCCTGTTCGATGGCACGCTCGGTAAATTCCGCCCATTCCGGGTTTTCCAGACGAGCAATATCGTTCACCGCATGAATGTAGTAAAGGTCAACGTAATCGGTACGAAGGCGTTTGAGGGAGCCTTCGAGTGCGGCCATGATCTGCTTTCGGTCCTGCCCAGCGCGAGCTTTGGTCTTCGAGGCAATGATCACCTTGTCGCGCACACCAGAAAGTGCAGTCCCGACAGCGGTTTCCGAAGCACCACCGCGATAGCTTTCTGCGGTATCAAAATAACTGACACCGCGGTCAAAGGCATAGCGCACCAAAGAAGGGTCGGAAAGACGGCTGCTGCCAAATGATATATCGGACACCTGAAGGCCCGTCGCGCCAAGAGGTACGTATTGCTGGACACGCGCTTGACTGCTCTCGACAAGTGACGTAGCAGGTTCTGCTGATGCATAAATTGCGCCAGCAGTACTTAATTTGAGAAAGGTGCGACGTTTCATAATGCGAAAGTACCAGTTTCTAACGCAAATGAAATCAACTGAAACGACCCTGTTTGAGTAACTGAAAAATTTCGGTCCACTTACGCTGCTCGGTATCTTGTACCATATTCTAGCCGTGATGTCCAGCACACCTTTGTGCCTGTCTTAAAAAATACCACTCAGTTGTATCCTGATTGATTGTACCGACTGTCACGCTCGATCGCGATGAACACTGAACCATACCCGCGACAAACATCGTGGCAAAAAAAATGAATCGAACAGGACTGGTTGTAGGACAAGCAATTTTGGTAAAATGCTTGCTCCACAAACAATAAAATACCTTTTTTGCCATCATCGCGCACTTGGATTGCGCTGGAACAATCGGTTACCTCGAATTTCCAATACCTGAACCGTTCTTGTTGGGGTGTAGCCAAGCGGTAAGGCACCGGATTTTGATTCCGGCATACCCAGGTTCGAATCCTGGCACCCCAGTCAGTTAAAGTTTTAATTACACAACCGACAGTCATTACAGTCCGACATCGTCTGAAACGCCGATTGAAGCAACCTAAACATGATTGATAACATGATGATCCTGGCTGGCAATGCCAACCGGGACCTTGCCGTCAAAATTGCAGACTATCTATCTGTTCCGCTGGGCAATGCGACCGTCGGTCGCTTTAGCGACGGCGAAATTTCTGTCGAAATCGGTGAGAACATTCGCAATATGGATGTCTTCATCATTCAGCCGACCTGTGCGCCAACCAATGACAGCCTGATGGAGTTGCTGGTTATGATCGATGCCGCGAAGCGATCATCTGCGGGGCGAATAACCTCGGTCATTCCCTATTTAGGCTATGCTCGTCAGGATCGCAGACCACGTAACTCAAGGGTACCCATTACAGCGAAACTCGTCGCTTCCCTGATTGATAAAGCAGGTGCCGACCGTGTGCTGACAATGGACCTGCACGCAGACCAGATTCAGGGCTTTTTTGATATTCCAACCGACAATGTTTATGCCCGACCCGTCATCATTGGCGATATTTGGCGTAAACGACCAAAAAAACTCACCATCTGTGCACCGGACGTCGGTGCTGTTGTGCGTGCACGATCAATCGCCGAGCAGCTTCAAGCACAATTTGCAATCATCGACAAAAGACGACCGCGCCCAAATGTCGCAGAAGTTATGAATGTCATCGGTGACATAGAAAAACGCACTTGTGTGTTTATTGATGACATCGTCGACACTGCGAATACAATGTGCCAGGCGGCCGAGGCCCTAAAGGACCGTGGAGCCCGGGCAGTCAAAGCTTACTGTACACACCCGGTCCTGTCTGGCGAGGCAATTGAACGAATCGAAAAGTCCACAATGGACGAGCTTGTTGTGTGCAACACGATAAATCTTTCCGAATCCGCACAAAATTGCAATAAAATTCGCCAACTTGATGTATCACAGTTAATCGGAGAAGCAATGCGCCGAATCTCAATCGGCGACTCCGTCAGTTCAATCTTCGTCGACTGACTGATCCGCGAACAGTCGAACAAGGAGGATAAATCCAATGAGCAGCAATTATTCCATGGAACTACAGCCACGCGAACAGCTCGGTTCTTCAAACAGTCGCCGACTGAGGCGTCAGGGCCATGTACCGGTTGTGGTTTATGGCGCAGACAAAGAAAATGCGCACTACTTGACTAATCACAACAGTCTGATCCACAATCTGGAAGTCGAAGCGTTTCACTCCGCGATTATCGACGTTAAGGAAAATGGCAAGACTCAGGGCACGATTCTTCGCGAAGTTCAGATGCACCCCTACAAGTCACAAATTCTTCATGTCGATTTACAACGGGTTAAAGCAAGTGAGCAAATAACCTTGCGCGTTCCGCTTCACTTTGAAGGTGATGATGCTGCGCCTGGTGTCAAAATGTCCGGTGGAATATTCACCCGACTGATTAATGATGTCGAAATTCTATGCTTGCCAAAAGATTTGCCGGAATTTCTGACCGTCGATGTCAGCGATCTGGAAATCAATAGCTCGGTTCACCTGTCGAATATCAAATTACCCGAAGGTGTAGAACTGACTGCAGTAATGCATGAAAGTGATGACTACGCAGTGGCTTCGATCACGCCACCGAGAATTACTGCCGATGATATCCAGGAAGACGAAGATGAATTTGACTTAGGCGAGATGCCGGAGGCGACAGCTGACGACGAAACTTCCGAGGACGCATAACACCGCCGCGCTCAATTCAATCGCAGTTCATTTTCTGCTCCTCAATCGTCATAGCGATTCAACTCATTTCAAGCCGTGGTAAGCCGTGACCGTGACTCGCGCAATTTTCGGTCTCGGCAACCCGGGTTCCCAGTATCGAAATACCCGTCACAATTGCGGTTTCCGTTTCGTGGAACGAATCGCCGCACACCATCAGGTCCAATTCAAGTCAATTTCTCGTCTTCATTCTGACCTGGTACGGGTGACAATAGAAGGTACACCCGTCTTGCTGGTTCAGCCAATGCGCTTTATGAATCGAAGTGGTGGTGCATTTCACCTGGTGACACAGTATTACGATATTGACCCTGAAAATTCAATCGTTGTCTATGACGATCTGGATTTGCCAGTTGGCAGCATTCGCATTCGACGAAGCGGAGGCGCTGGAGGCCACAACGGAGTCAGCGACATCATTGCCCACGCCAAAACACGAACGTTTCTACGCATACGATTGGGCATCGGTCGACCACCGCATCGCGCCAATTCAGTTTCCTATGTTCTGAGTGTGCCGCCTGCTGCAGACCAGGTACTGATAGACGAGGCTATCGACGATGCATTCGATGCCTTGCCCGAAATTCTCACCGGTAACCTCGAAAAAGCAATGACGATGCTACACAGCCGAGCAGCCAACAAGGGCGACAGTCAACAATCACCGGATTGAAACGCGTGTCTGAGCAATGAGTGTCCGGTGCGGCATTGTTGGCACGCCCAATGCGGGCAAATCCACCTTGTTTAATGCGCTGACACGCGCGAATGTGCCGGCGGAAAGTTTTCCATTTTGCACCATTGAGCCCAACACGGGCAGTGTTGCCGTGCCAGACCCGAGACTGCAAGCAATTGCAAAGGTCGTTGGTGTAGAAAAAATCATCCCCATTGCACTGGAATTCGTTGATATCGCAGGGCTTGTGCAAGGCGCCTCGCAAGGCGAAGGTCTCGGAAACCGGTTTTTGTCACACATTCGTGAAATGGATGTCATCGCACACGTGGTTGGTCGCTTTGATGACCAATCCGACTGGCGGGGTGAAATTGACATCGTCAATCTTGAACTGATGCTCGCGGATCTGGCAACTGTGTCCAAGGCATTAGACAAGGCCACTCGTCTCGCCAGGACTGGGGACAAGAACTCCATATCAGCGGCCGAAACACTCTCGAAAGTGAAATTATCACTACAAAGCGGCCAGCCAGCCAGTGCCACCGAATTGAATCCGAGCGAAAAGGATGTCCTCCAGCCCTTGCACCTGCTTTCGAACAAACAAAAATTCTTTGTAATGAATGTTGCAGAAGACGAAGCGTGCATCAGCGAAAATCGCTTCGAAGGTAATGTTGCCGTTCCAATATGTGCTGAGATCGAATCAGAACTCGCTAAAATGCCAATGAAGGATCAGAATTTATTCAGGCTTGAAATGGGCTACGACCGATCTGCAATTGACAGCGTTGTTCAAGCGGCTTATCGCACACTCGATCTGAGTACTTTCTTTACATTCAACGAAACCGAAGTGCGAGCATGGGCGATGCCAAAAGGCTTGACAGCCAAGGCAGCGGCTGGCTACATCCATACCGATATGGAAAAAGGATTCATACGCGTCGAGGTAATGCCCTGTGAAGACCTTGTATCAATGGGAAGCGAAATTTCAGTAAGACAGGCCGGGAAATTACGTATCGAAGGCAAGAACTATCAACCGCAAGAAGGTGAAATTCTCCGCGTTCGATTCAATCACTGAAAACAGCCACTGTACAAACTGAAGCAAGATGGATTTTGTCAAAAAAGCCAGGGATGCAGTGGTTCGAAGCCAATTTGCACCAGAACCCGAGACCGTAGTAGCACTGATTTCAGCGCTGCGGCTCAATTCCACGTCGCGTGCGCTGATCAATGCCGAAGCGATCGAGATGGCACGACGCGTCCGCCAAGTCCAGCCTGCTGGACTGATGTCGCCATTCTTGGTGGAGTATGGCCTTTCCACCGACGAAGGCATTGCGCTCATGTGTCTTGCCGAAGCGCTGTTGCGAGTTCCTGATGCAAATACGGTTGATGCACTCATCAGCGATAAACTGACTGCGGCCGACTGGGGAAGACACCTCGGTCACTCGTCCTCTTCACTGGTCAATGCTTCCACATGGGCACTGTTGCTCACCGGGAAAATCCTGCGCCGATCGGAAAGCGACGATGTCGCATTCGCCATGCGACGGGTACTGCAGCGTCTTGGCGAACCTGTTGTGAGAGTCGCCGTGGCAAAAGCCATCGAGTTGATCGCTGACCAGTTCATTCGCGGGGCCGACATCGCATCGGCCGTAGCCCGGGGACGAGAGCGTGTCGAACAAGGTTATCGATACTCTTACGATATGCTCGGTGAGTCCGCACTGACTTGGGCCGACGCCAGGCGCTATACCGATGCTTACGCCAGTGCGATCAAATACCTCGCACAATTTTGCTACTCAGATGACATCCGGGACAACCCTGGGATATCGGTCAAACTGTCCGCGATTCATCCTCGCTACGAAGCAACGCACCGAAGTTTGATCCTCGATGAATTGGCTTCATCGATTCTGCAACTGGCAATTCTCGCAAAAGAATCAAACATGGGTTTCAATATTGACGCAGAAGAAGCTGACAAGCTGGAATTGTCGCTCGATGTCATTGCATCGGTCCTTCCAAGCCCCAGTCTTGATGGATGGGACGGATTCGGTATTGTGGTTCAAGCCTATGGCCAGCGCGCATTGCCAACCATCGAATGGGTCTATTCTCTTGCAAGCCATTACAAAAGAAAGGTCATGCTCAGACTGGTAAAAGGCGCTTATTGGGATACTGAAATCAAGCGAGCCCAGGTGCTGGGCCTGTCAACCTACCCGGTCTTTACTCGTAAAAGTTCAACTGACCTTTCCTACCTCGCGTGTGCCCAGCGGCTTTTTGAGCTAAACGACCGAATCTATCCCCAGTTTGCCACTCACAATATTCACACGATCCGTTCAGTGCTTGAACTGGCAAATCAATTGAGCGACTTCGAATTTCAACGCCTTCATGGTATGGGTGAGGAAGTTCACGAAGTCGCCCGCGACCGATTCAATTACCGATGCCGCATCTACGCGCCTGTCGGGGCACATCGGGACCTCCTTGCCTATTTGGTCAGACGGGTTCTTGAAAATGGTGCAAACAGTTCCTTTGTCAATCAGCTCATGGACCGCCGGGTAGCTGTTGAGCAAATTGTGTCCGACCCCATTGAACAGACACAAAGCCACAAAGATGCCATTGCAAACCTTGCCGTGCCACAGCCGCGCTGGATTTATGGGCGCAGGCGAGAAAATTCCGTTGGCACGGATTTGGCCAGCGAGTCAGAATATTTGCAATTTTTGTCATCAATGCAGAAATATTTTGATCACACCTGGGTGGCAAAACCGAGCAAACGCGTCGAAACTGAACAGGAGCAAACCGGACATCAATTCAGTCCGGCACAATTGAATCGCCTGGTGGGCCAAGTGCACTACAGCGATCCGAACAGTATTTCGAATCTTGTTACCGATTTGAAGAATCATTTTGACACCTGGCAAAATTCCAGTGGAACATTCCGTGCCACGGCGTTGGAACGGCTTGCAGATTTGTACGAAGAACATCGTACAGAACTCGCCGTCTTGATGATCAGAGAAACTGGAAAGACCATCATGGATGCACTGGCGGAAGTTCGAGAAGCGGTTGATTTTTGTCGATACTATGCCAATGAAGCGGCTCGCTTGGATCAATTGCCCTATCCAAATACAGCACGCGGAGTCATGGTGTGCATTTCACCGTGGAACTTTCCACTGGCAATTTTCACCGGCCAGATTGTTGCCGCACTGGCAGCAGGCAATCCGGTGATCGCCAAGCCTGCAGAACAGGCCTGTCTCGTTGCTTCCAAAGCAATGCATTTGATGCACTGTGCAGAAATTCCGGCAACAGCCTGTGCAATAGTTTACGGAGAAGGAGAAACTGTCGGCTCAGCGCTGGTTAGCAATCCTCACATCAGTGGCGTTAACTTTACCGGCTCCACTGAAACCGCCCGATTGATTCATCGTTCCATGGCAAAGCAAGGTAATCCGTTGGCAAAACTCGTCGCTGAAACGGGTGGCTTGAATGCCATGATCGTTGACTCTACCGCGCTGCCGGAACAAACGGTTCGAGACATCATCGTTTCAGCATTCCAAAGTGCAGGACAACGCTGTTCAGCCCTGCGCATGCTGTACGTGCAAAATGAAATGAAACCGCGTATCTGTGAGATGCTTTTTGGTGCAATGGAACTGCTGGTGGTCGGCGACCCCTGGGATATTGAAACCGATATTGGTCCGGTCATCGATGCGCAAGCCAAAGCCAACATTGACGCTTACGTAAATCGAATGAAAGCCAAGGGATTATTGCGCTGTCAAACGCCTGTCCCCGAACATCTATACGGTCACTTCGTGGGACCTTGCGTGTTCGAGGTTTCCGGAATTGAGGATCTGGAAGGAGAAATATTCGGACCCGTACTCCATATTGCTAGTTTTCGATCGCAGGATCTATCGGCGATTATTGATTCAATCAATCGTTCAGGCTATGGACTAACGTTCGGCATTCACTCAAGAATTGACAGCAAAATTCAACAAGTAACCGATGCGATCAGTGCAGGAAACATCTATGTGAACCGCAACCAGATTGGCGCGGTCGTGGGGTGTCAGCCATTCGGTGGCGTTGGACTTTCAGGAACCGGCCCCAAAGCCGGTGGGCCCCACTACGTCCCCAACCTTAGACATTTTTTTCCAGAATCCGACTCAATAATCAGCGATGAAACCTTACACCGGGGCAATCTGTGTGATGAACTCGACAGACTCAGCCATTTGCAAGTGAATTGGGCAATGTGCGACAGTCGGGCCGAAATTCTCAAAGAAGCAGTCAAAGATGACGAGTATCTTTGTCCAATTCTCGAAGATACGATCAAGTTTCTCAAGTCTCCCATTGACCTTGACGGGCCAACCGGGGAAAGCAATCGACTGTATATTCAATCACGAGGTCTTTTCATCTGTATCGGTTCACGCGCCCAAGTGATTCAAGCCCTGGCATGTGGCAATGCAGTGTTGGCAGTCGGCATGAAGGTGCAAACAATCGAGTCTTTAATCGCGGCGCAAGCGCCAATCGTCAGTCGCGATTTGATTCCCGACGCCAAGAGCCTGGCATCTTGCGATTCGATTGCAGGTATTGCATTTGAGCAATGCGAAATTCAGCTTGCACGGACGCTGAGAAATGATCTTGCAGGTTGCAAGGGCCCGATCGTTCAATTGATTACCGACCACTGGGCACCCTGGCACTATGTCACGGAAAAAACGCTCTGTATTGATACCACCGCCGCTGGCGGCAATGCTCAATTGTTAATTGAATCGGGTTCATAAGGACGCTTGCGAATATATTTGAATTTTTTGAGGCCTTCACAGAAAGCCCACTCACAGGAGAAAATCAATGCAGAAATTTGACATGATTGTCGTCGGTGGCGGCAGCGGAGGACTCGCTGCCGCACGGCGCGCCAGCGAATATGGCGCCAACTGCGCGGTATTTGAAAGCCATAAACTCGGTGGCACTTGTGTCAACGTCGGCTGTGTGCCCAAAAAAGTGATGTGGACTACCTCGCGGATTGCAGAAATCCTGCATGATGCGCCGGACTATGGTTTTTCTATCAGTAACGGGAGCTTTGACTGGAGCAAGATTAAACGATCGCGCGACGAATACATTGCCCGGTTGAACGCAATTTACCAAACCAATCTGGAAAATGCCAAGGTCACCTATATCAATCAACAAGCCCGATTCGTCTCACCGGATACGATCGAATCAGGCAACAAGACTTATCAGGCGCCGCATATTTTGATTGCTACCGGTGGTCAGCCCATCATGCCTGCGATTCCCGGTGCCGAACACGCGATTACCAGCGACGGCTTTTTCGAAATGGACGCACTGCCGAAAAAAGTTGTCATCACCGGAGCCGGCTACATCGCAACCGAATTCGCAGGAGTCTTAAACGGACTCGGCAGTGAAGTCATTATGGTGCTTAGAAAAGACCAGTTGCTCCGCGGATTTGACTCATCCTTGACTGCAATTGTCATGGCTGAGATGAAAAAAAGCGGCGTGAAATTTGTGCTGAACAACTCTGCGACACAGATCACCAAATCAGGTTCAAAATTGCGCGTCCAACTGAACAACGCTCCAGCCATTGAGGAGATTGACGAGTTCATTTTTGCGATCGGGCGAAAACCCAACACTGACGGCGTCAATATTAGTGGCGCTGGACTGAAAACCAATTCGAGAGGATTTATCGATACCGACAAGTACCAGAGAACCTCAACCGAGGGTGTCTATGCCGTTGGCGATGTCAGTGGTCGGGTCGCATTGACGCCTGTCGCCATCGCAGCAGGACGCAAACTCGCCGATCGCCTATTTGGCGGCCAATCGGATGCACACCAGGATTATGAAAATATTCCTTCTGTAATTTTCAGCCACCCACCGATCGGCACAGTCGGGCTTAGCGAAGCATCTGCCCGGGAAAAATTTGGCGACGACATCAAAATTTATACCAGCGAGTTCAAAAACATGTACTACCAGCTCACTCGCAGGAACTCACCGACACTCATGAAATTGATCACTCAAGGGGCAGATGAGCGGGTCGTTGGCTGTCACATCATCGGTGACAACGCCGATGAGATTATCCAGGGATTTTCGGTGGCCGTGAAGATGGGTGCCAGCAAACGTGATTTTGATAATACTGTTGCCATTCATCCGACTGTATCGGAAGAATTCGTCACCATGCGCTAGATTTTTCAATTTTTTCTTTTACAATCAACGATCATCAGGAAGTGGTGATTCAAAGAATTTGGCGTTATTAAAATCAACACAATAAGGTTTCAAATTGAAAAACAATTTGATATTTTCGGGTAAACGATTTCGTTAATCTGTTAGAATTGAAGTAATGTCGGTGGATATTTTCAACTCAAAGCGCTTGAATCGCTCCTCGTTTGTGTTGCGGTCCGAGTTGACTGAAAACGATCCGGCCAAACATCAAGGTGAACTCAATGCCCGAAGAAGCACCGGAAATTACAGACATAACAGATGAGTTAATCGCAGAGCGCCGCTCTGACGATCTGTCGAATCTGCCGGATGATATGCCGCCGTGGATGGCGTTTTTGATTCGCTGGATTGACACATGCAGTCTGTGGATCGGACGAGTTGTATGCTGTCTGACTGTCCCGCTGTTTACAATCATGGTCTATGAAGTCGTCATGCGCTATGTTTTCGTTGCACCGACGGTATGGGTCTACGATTTAAGTCGAATGATGTACGGCGCATTATTCATGCTCGGGGCAGGTTATGCACTTTCGAAAGGCATTCACATTCGAGCCGACTTCATTTACCGAAATTTTCCGGTCAAAACCCAGGGCATGGTCGATGCCACTTTGTATATTTTGTTTTACTTCCCTGGCATGCTGGTCTTTCTTTGGACCTCCATGGACTTTGCCGGATTGTCCTGGGGGCGGGGCGAAAAAGGCATGGACACTGCATGGATGCCGTATGTCGCACCGATCAAAACCGCTTTGCCAGTCGGGGTGTTTTTCCTCTTGGTTCAAGGGGTTTCTGAGTTGCTCAAGAGCATTTATGCCGCTACCCGCGGTCGTTGGCCAGTCTGATGGAACCTGAAATTCTGGGTCTCGTTCTGATCGGCGTCATGCTGCTCGCGATATTTGTCGGTTTTCCGATATCTTTTACCCTGATATTTTTAGGTTTTGTTTTCGGTTACATCGGCTTCGGTCAGGTCGTCTTTTATTTGATGACCTTTCAGTTTTATTCCGTCATGATGGAACAAACCCTTGCGGCTGTACCGCTGTTCATATTTATGGGCATTATGATGGAACAGGCCGGATTGATGGAACGGCTGTTTTCCTCCGTTCAGTTGATGCTTTCGCGCGTGCGCGGCTCTCTTTTTGTCGCGGTACTGTTCGTCTCAACCATTTTTGCCGCCGCAACGGGTATCGTCGGCGCATCCGTGACCATTCTTGGCATCATGGCAGCCAAAACCATGAACCGATCGCACTACGATGTTCGGCTGGCATCCGGAACGATCACGGCAGGTGGCACATTGGGCATCCTGATTCCACCCAGCATTATGCTGATTGTGATGGGCCCAGTGATGGAAATCCCAGTTACCGATCTATTCGCTGCAGCTGTGATCCCAGGCATTATGCTGGCATTGATTTACACTGGATATTCCCTGATTCGCTGCTATTTGAACCCGTCCTTAGGTCCAGCACTGCCGGAATCAGAACGTCCCAACAGCATGCGCGAAGTCTGGAGAGAATTTTTATTGGGCTTGATTCCACCTTCCGCACTTGTGTTTTCGGCACTCGGCAGCATCATGTTTGGGCTGGCTACACCCACCGAAGGTGCAGCTTGTGGTGCGGTCGGTGCGTTGGTATTGTCGCTGGCCTACCGCAAACTGACTTGGGGGAAACTTTTCAACGCCTTGGTCAAGACACTCGAAATTACTGCCCTCATCATGATTCTCGTGGCAGCATCCAATTTCTTCGGAGCGGTATTTTCAAGATTAGGCACACCCAACATGCTGACCGAATTATTGCTGGGCCTCGAAGTCAATCGCTATGTTGTTTTGATGATAGTGATGGCGATGATCTTCCTGCTCGGCTGGCCGCTTGAATGGGTGCCAATCGTACTGATCATCGTTCCCATTCTGATCCCGCTGATGGATCAACTGGAATTCAACCTGACCTGGTTTGCTATTTTGGTGGCGGTTAATCTACAAACTGCCTGGCTATCACCACCGGTGGCCTTATCTGCCTATTTTCTCAAGGGTGTCGTTCCGGAATGGGATCTTAAGGACATCTATTTTGGCATGATGCAATTTATGCTTTTGCAACTGCTCGGACTGGCCTTGATTATCACGTTTCCACAACTTGTCCTTTGGCTGCCAGAAGTGATTTATGGCACGGTTCCCAGATAACCTGGCCCATTGATCAAACAGATGTCGCGGATACGACGCGGTGCCAAGATTTAATCAGTCAGCGTGCAGTGCAACGAATCTGAAACAGCACAAATTGCATAGACGAAAAGCACACTCAACTCGCCACGACGCTGGCGATTAGAGTGATTTCAAGAACGAAATTGACCGACGACAGTCGGCTCTTTTCGAGCGCTTGGCCTCAGTCGAATTGAATCAAAGGAATGTACTGATGCAGGCACTAGGCCTGGTCAGCCGTTGCCAATACCTTGAGTTTGGCGTTCATTCGGCTTTTTAGCCTGGCAGCCTTGTTTTTGTGTTGCAGTCCTTTTCTCGCACTTCGATCCAGTTTCGCGCAGGCGATGCGAAAAGCCTCTTGAGATGCTTCAAGATCATTTGATTCCAGTGCTTTGTAAAATTTCTTGATGTAGGTGCGCACCGCTGCACGTTCGCTCATATTGCGCGCCCGACGTTTTACGTTCTGTCTGGCCCGTTTTCGGGCTTGAGGAGAATTTGCCAAAGTTATAAGTTCCTTGTTTGAAAGTTGAAAATTACAATAGAGCGCAAAATATGCTACTTTTGTCGCTCAATGTCAATAGGGATTGCTGGATTTTTAGCAGAATCATCCATCAATTTCCCATATTATCGCGTCATTCGTTAAATTTTGCCAACCTAGAAACGTTGATCACGTGACTTTGGATCAATTTATTGACCAGCTGCGCAGTCTGAAATTTGACTGTACGTTCAATCCATATTCTGAAACATGTAAAGAATTTGATTTACAAAATGCGCCTCAGTTGCGTTGTCGACAATTGCTGAAGATTGCCAGGCAGGCACAGGCATGTGAGCTTGAGGCATTGTGGATCGGACGCGATCTTGGCTACCGCGGCGGGCGAAGAACCGGACTTGCTTTCACCGATGATCTGCACTTGCACGCCCACGCCGATCGTTGGGACATCGAGTTGAGCAGACCGACACGAGGGGAAATAGTCGGTGAACGCACCGCGACCGTGCTATGGAACGCACTTAGTCAGATTAAACAGCCGGTGTTTTTGTGGAACGTGTTTCCGCTGCATCCGTTTCAGGAGGATAACTCGTATTCGAACCGCTCACACAATGCAAAAGAGCGAGCGAGCGGTACCGAACTTTTGGTCGAACTGATCGACCTGCTACAACCAAAAAAACTATTGCCAATTGGTAAAGACGCGGCGCGGGTGGCGAATTTAATCAGCGGCGAGCGCGAGGTGCTGGCGGTCCGTCACCCCAGTTATGGTGGCCAACGCGAGTTTCTCGAGCAAATGGCACGATACAACTGCACTGCCCATGCCTGATCAGCCGGAAAAAACCAAGTCCATTGCCGCAAGCGGTACCGCGTTGCTGCTCAAATCGACTGCCGCGTTTGGCTCGATGACAATTCTGTCGCGTATCACGGGTCTGATTCGCGACATCCTGTTTGCACAACTGATGGGTAGCACACTGGTCGCCGATGCGTTTTTTGTCGCATTTCGAATTCCAAACTTTTTTCGACGAATATTTGGTGAAGGCGCATTTTCTGCTGCTTTTGTTCCAGTCTACACCCAGCAGCGCCATTCTTCTGACACCGACGAAGTGATTAGTTTTGTCGATCTCGTCAGTGGGCGCTTAACGTTGGCTTTGCTCAGTTTGACTGTAGTCGGCGTTGTGCTTTCACCGCTTTTCATTTCCATCCTGGCCCCTGGCTTTCGTGCCGACGCGGACAAGTTCCAATTGACAGTTGACTGTCTCAGGATCACGTTCCCTTACGTGATCTTTGTCTGCCTGGTGGCGCTAAGCGCAGCCATTCTTAACACCCATGGACGTTTTGCTGCGCCTGCCGCAACACCAATTTTGCTGAATGTTGCCTTGATTGCCTCAGCGCTTTGGCTGACGCGCGTAACCGACAATGTCGCGATTGCAGTGTCGATTGGTGTGTTTGTTGCAGGTGTGATTCAACTCGCATTTCAAATACCATTTTTGAAAAAGGCAGGTGTGATGCCTCGTCCCAAACTGCGGCGTAAACAGTCCGGCGAAGCGGAAAAAGCCGCAAAACAGGTGTACCATCTCATGTTGCCGGCGGTATTTGGTGCGTCAGTCGCCCAACTGAATTTGGTTGTGAATACCATCATTGCCTCGTTTCTTGTCACCGGTAGCGTTTCGTGGCTCTACTATTCAGATCGCTTGATGGAGTTCCCGCTCGGTGTGTTCGGTGTCGCACTCGGCTCGGTGCTGTTACCACGTCTGTCAAAAGAGTATGCACAAAAGAGCAAGGAGGAATTCACCCGCGTTTTAGATTGGGGACTTCGTTGGTGTTTGCTGATCTCCCTGCCCGCAACAGCTGGACTGATTGTCTTGTCCGAAACGATGGTTGCGACGCTCTTTTTTCATGGCGAATTCACCCGGGATGACGTTAGCATGACTGCTCGTGCACTCGTCGCATTCTCGATTGGACTTAGCGCATTGGTTGCAGTACGCACACTATCACCGGGATTTTTCGCCCGCAATGACACGAAAACACCGGTTCGGGCGGGTGTGTACGCTATGGTCATCAATGCGATTGCGGCGATTGCGCTGGTATTTCCACTACAACATGTCGGGCTCGCAGCAGCAACATCGTTGGCCGCCTTCGTCAATGCCGGACTGCTATTGTGGTGGTTGATCCGGGACGGGGTATTTTCACTTCGCGCCGACTGGATTTTGTTTACTTTAAGAGTTGCGGTAGCGACACTTATAATGTGGTATGTTCTAAGCGAACATCTTGTTTTACCACTCGATTTATGGCTTGAGAATAGTATTTTGGTGAAAATTATGCTATTGCTTGGCTACATCATAGCGGGTGCAATCATTTATAGTGTTTGTTTGCTGGCGTCCGGAATCAGACCTCGGCGACTCGTGACACGATGATACAACTATCCAACAAAATCATACAAATCGGCCATCCCGACAGGCCGCGTTGTTTCACCTTGAGCGAGGCTCGGGAAACACTGCAGACGGTCAAACCCATCACTGCCAAGGCTTGCGATGAACTTGAGGACGTCAAATCAAAACTACATCAACTGTTGCCCAGTGATCCTCGACTTCAATCGATTGAGCAAGAATATGAGACGATTGTTCGAAGCTGGATTTCCAAAATGAGCAGGCTGGGCGTGTTGGTACGGGGACTTTGGTTATTGGATTTTGATTCCGGCGACGGATATTTTTGCTGGAAGTACCCTGAATTGACCATTTCTCACTATCATCCCTACGGTTGCGGTTTTATTGAGCGAAAGCCCATTGCACAAGTCATTGCACAACAGCATCCGGACTGGGCGGACGTTGATGTTGAACCTGCTGGTACGAACGTCGCAATTGATTCGCTACTCCCGCATCAAATTCCGTAATCGCGCGGTCTAATTCAGTGGAGTTCATTCGCGGCGAGCACAATATCGCAGCCAGGCATCATGGATGCGTTGCGTCGATCGGAAACTATGATGGTCTGCATCCAGGACATCAATCCGTCATCAAGTCTTTGGTTGAACGCGGGCGTGAACTTGAATTACCGGTTACGATTGTCAGTTTTGAACCGCATCCACTGGAGTTTTTCGTACCCGACGTCGCCCCGCCGCGGCTGATGACAGTCAGGGAAAAATACGAAACCATGCAACAGTTGAATGTTGACCGATTTTGTTGTCTGCGGTTCAATCACCGACTGGCGAACACAGAGCCTGAAGCATTCGTTGAAGATCTTCTTATTGGCAAATTGGGCGCAAAGTACATCGTTGTCGGAGACGATTTTCGATTCGGTAGAAACCGGCGTGGCAATTTCGAAATGCTGCGCTCGATCTGTCGCAGATACGACATTCTGGTCGCCAAGACCGAAACCCTTGAACTCGGTGGTGCACGCGTAAGCAGCAGTCGAATTCGGGAATGTTTGCAATCCGGTGACATCAGTTTGGCAAACCGATTGCTCGGGCGCGATTATTCAATCTCAGGGCGCATCGTACGCGGCGATGGTAATGCCAAAAATTGGGGATTTGCGACCGCAAACATCCAGATCGAGGTTACAAAGCCGGCAGTAGCCGGAATATTCGTGGTTGAAGCCGATTTGCCGCGAGCGAAATCCTGGCCCGCTGTAGCCAGCCTTGGGACACGCCCAACTGTTGACGGAAGTACCTACGTTCTTGAAGTACATCTGCTTGATTTTGATGCAGATATTTAC
Organism: Arenicellales bacterium; assembly: GCA_963664525.1. Lineage (GTDB taxonomy): Bacteria > Pseudomonadota > Gammaproteobacteria > Arenicellales > JAJDZL01 > JAJDZL01. Next base: position 2,946,364 of record OY761535.1, on the reverse strand, counting down.
GGACAACGCATCCGGGTTCGATTTTTACAAAAACTGCGTGATGAAGTCAAGTTTTCCTCGATCGAATCCATGTGCAAACAGGTCCGTCAGGACATTGTTGCCACGCGGGCATACTTTAGCGACACCCGTTCCTGATTCAAACATTGATTCAACGCCTGTTGGCAATTTGAAATCAGAATAAAATAAGCAGTTTATTCGCCTAGTTGATCCACCTGCTGCCAACCGTGTAGGTTGTGCGCGTCAGAATGCGACCTGGCTATTGATTTTTACGATTGAATCGCGATCGATTTTCATGACCCGTTACAAAGACACCATTAATCTGCCTAAGACCAGTTTTCCCATGCGCGCCAATCTGGCCAAACGCGAACCGGACACGCTTGCATTCTGGGATGAAATCAACATTTACCAAAAGCTGCGAGAAGCTGGACAAGGCAGGAAAAAGTGGGCACTCCACGACGGGCCGCCCTATGCGAACGGTGCTTTGCATATTGGTCACGCCGTCAACAAGATTCTCAAAGATGTGATTGTCAAGTCTAAGACTCTTGCCGGATTCGACTCACCCTACGTCCCGGGTTGGGATTGCCACGGCTTGCCAATCGAGCACGAAGTTGAAAAAAAGCTCGGTCGCGAGGCTTATCGTAAGGACCCTGCAAGCTTTCGCAGAGCTTGCCGCGAATTTGCTACGCAGCAAATTGATATTCAGCGGCAAGGATTCATCCGTATGGGAGTGATCGGCGATTGGTTCAACCCCTACCTTACGATGAATTTCAAAACCGAAGCCAACACCATTCGAGCGTTGGCCAGGATTTTCGAAAATGGCCACATGATGCATGACCTGATGACCGTTTACTGGTGCGCAGACTGCGCTTCTGCCTTGGCCGAGGCAGAAGTGGAATATTTTGACAAATCGTCAACGACTGTTGATGTACGCATGGAAACTGCTGACCGGGATGCAGTTCTGGAGACATTTGGAGTGACAGCGACTTCAGACAGTGCGCCGGTTCACTGTGTCGTCTGGACAACGACGCCTTGGACGTTGCCCGCCAACCGGGCAGTGGCCATTCACTCGGCCTTTGAATACAGCCTGGTCAAGTCCCCGCATCCAGCTTCCGAGTTCGAATACCTGATCATTGCCAGCGACATGGTGGAATCATGTTTTGCTCGCTATGGTATTGACAATTACCAGGTGGTTGCACAGCTTGAAGGGCGCGAGTTGGTCGGCTTGCGTTTTGCTCACCCAATTGACAAGCATCAATTGATCGTCCCCATGATTCCAAGTGAACATGTCACGCTCGATGCCGGTACAGGCCTGGTACACACCGCGCCAGGACATGGGCATGAAGATTTCGCTCTGGGCAAGGAACACGCTCTCGAAATCTACAACCCGGTCGGACCCAATGGCTGCTTTTTGGCGGATGTTCCCAATGTCGGTGGAAAATCAGTCGATGAAGGCGGCAAAATTCTGATTGAACTTCTAGCCTCGCGCGGCGACTTAATTGCGAGTGATGATATCGAACACAGTTACGCACACTGCTGGCGACACAAATCTCCGATCATATATCGTGCAACACCTCAGTGGTTCATCAGTATGGAACGAAAGAAGTTGCGCAGCCAGGCTCTTGATGCGATCAAATCAGTCCAGTGGGTACCTGACTGGGGGCAGGCCAGGATCGACGGCATGGTGCGCAACCGACCAGATTGGTGCCTGTCGCGACAACGGGTTTGGGGCACACCGATTGCAATGTTCACCCATAAAGAAAGCGGCGATGTTCATCCGGATACGCGAGAGATTTTCGAACGCGTTGCGAAGAAAGTTGAACAAGGTGGAATTGATGCCTGGTTTAATTCCGATGCTGGCGAATTCATTGGCGATGACAGCGAGCACTACAACAAAATTAACGATGTTCTGGATGTATGGTTCGACTCCGGTGCCACTCACTACAGTGTGTTGAATCACCGCGAAGAACTAAGCAATCCGGCAGGTATGTACCTGGAAGGCTCCGACCAGCATCGAGGCTGGTTTCAATCAAGCTTGCTGGTGAGTACCGCGATTACCGGCAGTGCGCCTTATCAGTCGGTATTGACTCACGGATTTACCGTAGACGGTCAAGGCCGCAAAATGTCAAAGTCCGTGGGCAATGTGATTGGTCCACAAGAGATTATCGATACTTTGGGTGCTGATATTCTGAGACTTTGGGTAGCATCCACCGAATATGAAGCTGAGATGGGGATTTCCAAGGAAATTCTCACCCGCACGACGGATTCATATCGTCGTATCCGCAATACTGCCCGATTTCTGGTCGGGAATTTGGAGGGGTTTGATATTACGCAGTGTGTGCCGTGGGATGAGATGGTTGCGCTCGATCAGTGGGCAATACACACGACGATGAAACTGCAAAAAGAGATCATCGAGTCTTACGACAATTACCGATTTCACTTGATCTGTCAGAAAATTCACCGCTTTTGCATCGTTGAAATGGGTGGATTTTACCTGGATGTCATCAAGGACCGGCTCTATACGATGCCGCGTTCAAGCCGAGGGCGGCTGTCCGCACAAACCGCCATGTGCCATATTCTCAATGCCCTGGTGCGATGGTTGGCGCCGGTTTTGAGCTTCACCGCAGAAGAAATCTGGCGATATGTTCCAGGAGTAACCGAGGAGTCGGTTCTTCTAGCCACCTGGTACGACGCCTGGCCCAGCGAAAGTTTTGCAGATGATGCAGTTGACACCGCGTTCTGGTCTCAACTCATTGCAATTCGAGAACAGGTCAACCGGGTCATCGAAACCCAAAGAAACGAAGGTGAGATCGGATCGTCTCTTGCTGCGGATGCGACAATCTACTGTACCGACGCACTGTGTAAGAATCTCCAAGTGCTGGGTGATGAAATCAGGTTTCTCACGATTACTTCCACTGCAGCGATCAAGCCTATCAGTTCGATGATGCGCCAAGGGGAGCAAGCGGAACAGGACGATCTCATTGTTGAGGTCAGTCAATCCAAAAATGAAAAATGCATCCGCTGCTGGCACCGAACCGCTGATGTTGGCAGCAACCCGGATCACCCTGAAATTTGCTCTCGTTGTGTCGAGAACATTCAAGGAGACGGCGAAGACAGACAGTACGCATAACTGAACTGATCGATTCGACCGGGTTAACAACTCAATGAAAAGTCGAATTCATGCTGAAAGACCGGATTTTGAAAATTCACTTGAGCGTTGCATTGCTCATTCTGGTTTCAGACCAGCTGAGCAAGTGGATCATCCTGTCTATTCTGGAGCCTCATAGCGCTATCGAAGTCACCGGTTTTTTCAACCTGGTCTTAGTTTACAACAAGGGTGCGGCGTTCGGATTCTTGGCCAACTCCGACTTTGATGTCAATCGATTCTTCCTTTTGGCCAATCTTGCAATTGTGCTCATCCTGGTCTATGTTTTATGGTCACTTCGCCCTGGGCGAAGCCAGTCAGCGACTGCCGTCTGGTTGGTCTTGGCTGGCGCTGTCGGGAATATTATTGACCGTGTTGTGCATGGACACGTTGTCGATTTTCTCGACTTTCACTATGCCGGCTGGCATTACAGCACATTCAATATTGCAGACTCAGCCATTACAATTGGTGCGCTGCTGATCGCCTTGGAGATTTTGGGCATTCGTCTGCTGTTTCGCAATCAGGGTTCGCAAAAATCCCAAGCATCGAACCACAAATGCTGAACACTTGATCTTAAATCAAGTCGGCATTTTCTAAATCGCAAATTCAGGACGGGTGGGTTCACCTCAGTGAGATATTTTGCAAAGGTGGCGGCCAATTGTGAAATCACCCGTAAATGTCGGTAATGCTAAAACGTCGAATTCATGATTTTCGCTCTGCATTGATCTTGCTCTGCATGGCCGCGGCATCGTTGTTTAGCAGTTCTTTTGCGGCGGACGGTACGATCAGTTCGAACCACGCCATGGTATCTTCAGCTCATGAATTGGCGACGCGCGCAGGGCTCGACATTCTCAAACGTGGTGGGAGTGCGGTCGATGCTGCAGTTGCTGTATAGGCCGTACTTACCCTGGTTGAACCACAAAGTTCTGGTATCGGTGGCGGTGCCTTTTTGGTCTACTACAATCACGAAAACAGCAAAGTATTTACGTACGATGGGCGTGAAACTGCACCCATGCGCGTCACGTCAGAACTGTTTCTCGATGGCGATGGCAATCCCATAAATTTCCTTGATGCTGTCATTGGTGGGCTTTCTGTGGGTACACCTGGTGCCGTTGCAATGCTCGGGCGCGCCCATGCAGCTCACGGTCGACTGCCATGGGCAGAGCTTTTCCAAGACGCCATTGATTTGGCTGAAACTGGATTTCCAATCGGACAGCGTCTGGCCACCATGCTATCAGGTAAAGTTGGGACACGACTTCGAACTTTCCCTGAAGCGAGACAATACTTTTTCCCGAACAACGTCCCACTTAAAGCGGGGCAAATTGTTCGCAACAAGAATTTTGCCGCCACACTGTCAATTGTCGCTGAGCAAGGTCCAGGTGCTTTTTACCATGGACAGATCGCGAAGGACATTGTCGAAACTGTTCAAAATGTACCTGAACGCGCAGGCTATCTTGAGTTGGATGACTTTGCCAATTACCAGGCTGTAGAACGCCCACCTGTCTGTTATACCTATCGAGAGTATCGTATCTGTGGAATGGGACCGCCGAGTTCCGGTGCAGTCACGATCGGACAGATCCTGGGGATCCTGGAGCATTTTGAACTGGCATCGTTAGGCGTAGAAAACCCACTGAGTTGGCACCTACTAATCGAGGCTTCAAAACTCGCCTTTTCGGACCGCAATCAGTATGTCGCGGACCCGAAGTTTGTCGCTGTTCCAGTTGACGATTTACTCAATCCTGAGTATTTGCGACAACGTGCGAAATTAATTGATCTTCAGTTTGCTTTACCCACGCCGGTTGAGGCGGGTCAACCGTCAGGTGAACAAACTGTGCGCCATTCACCAGACTCAGCAAATGGGCGTTCCGGAACCAGTCATTTTTCCATTATTGACAGGTACGGTAACGCGGTTTCGATGACCAGCACGATAGAAGGTCCATTCGGTTCGCAGTTAATGGTGAACGGATTTTTGCTCAACAATGAACTGACTGATTTTTCATTCGTTGCTCAACGAAATGGCCAATTGGTCGCGAATCGGGTAGAACCGGGTAAACGACCGAGAAGTTCGATGTCTCCGACGCTGGTATTCAACGCGGATGGATCGTTGCGCTTGATCATCGGGTCTCCGGGCGGAAGTCGCATCATTGGCTATGTTGTCAAGACCCTGATTGCTGTTCTTGATTGGGGCATGTCGGTTCAAGACTCGATTGAACTTCACCATGTCATTAACCAAAATGGTGTAACAGAACTTGAAAAAGAAACTGCAGCGCAATGGTTTCTTCAGCCAAAATTGTCTGAACTCGGCCATCAACTGCGCTTGACGAAACTTGTCAGTGGGCTTCACGGAATCGAATTTGTCGACGGCGCACTACTCGGCGGAGCAGACCACAGACGAGAGGGGGTCGCACTGGGCCTAAGTTCCAAAGACATAAACGAACTTAATGAGCAACTAGTCGAATAAAAAAAGATAAGCTTAAATAAGAACTGATTGTTTTTATTGATGTATTTTTTATTTCACTGCTTTTTGAGGGGTAACGCTAAAATAAGATTGTTCTTCCTCAGTGAGAGTGAGTTGCCGCGAATAAATCTTCGAAAATCGATTAATGGACGACACCTGCATTCTGAAAATTGTTTTACTTTGATTGACGCTGTCACTGTGAAACGCGGAAAGAAATCGGCACAATCGTAACCGACATCAGACAATCGCGCTGTCTGATTGAGAAAATATCGCGGCGACCAGACATCAACCGACTCGTATCGCGGTTCCTTAAAGTCCCATATATTTTCAGTAGTCAGAATGGCACTGCCAGCCGTTGCCATCGCCAAATAAACCTCATCGTCTGAGTTGCGTAGACCGAACTTGAAATTCGCTGACTCGACAATAACAGCCAATTGCCCGATCTTCGAAATTAATGATTTCAAGGTGCTGAAGTAAGGTGTCGGCTTGGGCCCGTCCAGCCACGGCTATAAATTCAGACAGAATCGGGACAGACAGTATGATTTAGGTGTCGTACAACTGTGTCGATTACTTCGCTGCAGGTGCCATCCGTTTGTCCCGTTGAAATTAAGACATTGCAGTGCAATACTACATTCATGTTTCATTGTCGAGTCGCTCACGGCGTGATGCAGATATTTCTGCGATCGTGTCTTCTATAACTTCGTCCTCGGAGCGCCCTATATCCTCGGGTGGCACATGCATATCTGCGAGCGTCGAAGCCATTCTGTCAGCAATTACGTTCCGGTCTACCACCTGTTTGACCTTGAACAGAATCCCGTCATCGACGCGGAATGCTTTCATGATGTCACCCTCCTGAAGATTGATGCCCTTGCGCAGCTTGGACGGAATGGTGATCTGAAACTTGGGGGTAAATCGTGTGAACGGTCAACAGCGATAATACAAAGATAAGCTTAAATAAGAACTAATTGTTTTTATTGACATAATTATTATTATCCTGCTTTTCTAGGGGTAGCGCTTAAATAAGATTAAGCCCAAAATGGCAGATAACGAGCAAACTTGCGAGAATTACCGATACGCTCGTCCAGTTTAATCAAACCCTCTTCTGTAGTCGTCGCGATAACCTGAGAGACAATAGCGCTCTTGCTTTGCGACAGTCCAAATCGATTACGCAACGACTGGTTGGTCATAGGCTCCGACATGAGCCACTTCACTGCACAGTGTTGATAGCATGCCCTAACCCGTTCAACTGAAGTCATTTGGTTGAACTCCTTGGGGCCAAAAATCGTGACGATGGTACGCTCGTACCTAGTACGAAAATCTGGGGCTGGCAGTTCAAATGCTTCCGCCTCGTGAATAACCCTGTCAATTCCGCTACCTTTCTCCTCACATATCCCCATTCTACGCATGATTTTGGCCATGTTCTCGTTTCGGGATTTGTAACCATCAATAAAATGTTCTACTGGAACACCAGGTTCTCCTGGATTTGAAATTTCCACCCGGTCTGTATAAATCTCGATCATCATCGATGTACCGCTTATCGTGAAATCCTGATGGATGAGTGCATTCGCTACCAACTCACGAATAGCGATTTCGGGGATTAATTTCACTTCTCGCCGAATTGCTGCTTCAACCACCTCATTCTGAGGCAGTTGTGACATTACAAAATGAACCAGACCGCGAAAACCAACTGCATAGCCCTTGGTTCCGGTTTGATCAAGTCGCGTTTCCAGTTTTGATGCTCCTGTATACACCACCACTCTCGAGGCTTTACGGGCCAAATCAGGAAAATCCTCTAGCCGTTTAGCCAATAGCAACGCGCCTAGTCGACGGATCGAGTAACTTGAGTTCTGTTGATGCTCAATCAGTCGATCATTCATCAACTTGTCGATCACACCAGCCCGTTGCGTAGGATAAGGTAGTCCAAGTAACTCAAAGTATTCCTGCGTATCTAAAAGATCTACGATCTCTTGGCTACTCAGTCCAGTCACAGACAAAGCATCCAGCCAATTCGGCACACCTTCCGAAAATATTGCACGCAACCGGTCTTCGCTCATCGGATTCGTTGTCTGTCCGACGCGCATAAGATAAACACCTTTCAAATGATAAGCCGTTCCTGGAGGACGAGGTGGTATATGAAAGACTAACACACGACCATCTGGATGCTCAACTTCTTCAACTTCAACTCGAAATCGAATTGTCTGAAAAATTTTCTCTTCCATTGCCACAGGATCTCGAAATGCAGTCGTACCAACTACCTGCTTCGGAGACTGATCAGCAATTCCCAACACAAGTTTTCCGCCGCCTTCATTTGCGATCGCAACACAGTATTTGAACAGTTTTTCATTATCAAACTGTGTTTTTGCTTCCTTGAATTCCAGAATTCTATTCTCGGAAGAACTCTGACGCCAAATATCAATTTGTTTCGGTGTTGTTGCCATGTACTTCAAAATTCTACCATAGTCAAATGAGAAAACCAGCGACAAGTTCCTGTAGTTTATCCTTACTTGCATTGATCCCGATAGAATCACAAGTAGTCGGGATGCACACTAAATTTATGGATGATTCTTCACACCCGTTACTGCGAAAATGAGTCCACCTTCATCGCACTCGGCCTCCCGAGTAAGTTCGAACGATACCACTTCATGTTTTGGAGGAGCTAATAGGGCTGGTACTCATGTCAGGATACCTGATGCAAGTATACGCGTTACTCTTATTGGTCAAAACATCCGATGTTGAATGTCCCTGAACTCACCATTCCCCTGAAACTTGGGTGTAAATTGTGTTAACGGCCAACAATGCGCCAAAATACAGCATACAGGCACTTGCCTGACCACAAAGCGATTCAATGGGTCGAATTTGAAAGAGCCTGTTCGAATTGGTCCTGATAGCCAAATATTCCAGGTGTTCCACCGGTATGAATGAACAGCAGATTTAGCGGTGAATCAGAAGATCTGGCACGTTCGATGAATGCGGTCATTGATTTTCCGGTGTAAGTGGGGTCCAAAACCAGCGCTTCTTTTTGTGCAGCATAGATTACAGCGTCCCATACTGCTGGGCTTGCCTGTCCATAGCCCGGCGCCAGGTGCTGATCAGTAACGACGATATCAGCATCAGACACGGGAGACTCGATTTCCAGTAAATCTGCGATTTCCTGACAGCGTTTGCTGATTCGCTCGCGTTGTAAGGAACTTTCCCGACGTACGCAAACACCTGTGATCGGAGTTGGCAGATTCAGTGCGCGCAGACCAAACAGCAGCCCTGCATGTGTGTTCCCGCTACCCGATGCGACAAATATTTCATCAATATTCAATTTTCGCTTTGATATCTGTAACTTCAGCTCAATTGCAGCGCGCACATAACCCAAGGCACCCAAAGGTTTATGCCCTGGTGCCAACGGGATGACGTATGGGTTTCGACCGGTAGATTTGAGCTTTGCGGCGAGTTCGCGTAGTTCGGCATCGGCACCGTGTTCGTCTTCACCTTTGTCGTAATAGTGCAATGTTGCACCAAACAAACGATCAAGCAAAACATTACCCGAGGTAGCGTAGTGCGAAGAATGATTGGCCACCCTGGATTCAAGCTGTACGTGACACTGAAATCCCAATTTGGCAGCCAGCGCAGCCGTTGTTCGAACAAAATTTGACTGCGTTGCACCGGTGATCAATATTGTGTCAGCGCCGCGGTTAATCGCATCGCCGAAATAGTATTCAACCTGCCTGACCTTGTTTCCACCAAATGCGAGATTGTTGCAGTCATCGCGCTTGATGAATAGTTGGGAGGGCTGGAAAACTTCAGACAGACTCTCCAGGTGTTCAAGATCAGTTACACCGTCATAGACCGACACACGCGAAAATGACGAAAATCTGCCAAGCTGTAATGCGTCTTTTTCGAAGTTCAATTCAAGCTCAGATAATGCTGTACGAGTATGCTATTTGTCCAAACCAAGGCGGCAAAATAAAATTCAAACAGTGGCATCTTGACCGCTGTAATCGACGCACGTTACGCATTGAAAGGCGATTAAATCGAATTCTCCAATGCAATCGCTCTACCCTGCAACTTTAAATCACTCAGGCTGCTGATACCTGCAAACTTTTGCGTCGCCTTTGTACTAGCAAGATTCCCGCCAATACGACTAATGCCGGAATGTAGAAGATTTCCTTCGGTAATCGCTCACTTGGCTGCTTGATGTGGTCAATCACGACGGGTTCATCCGCATAGTAGTCAAACAGGTCTCCAATCTTGATGAAAAGATCGGTGCCAACGAAAGGCTCTTCAATTTTCATCTGCCCGTCTTCAGTAAACACTGTTAATCCAGCTGCCGACAACCGATTTTCTGCTTCGGGTAAATTGCCTAGTGGTATCAAAACTGTGGTACTAGTTATCTCACCCGTATCGAAATCAGGACCGCTGACGACGATGGTCATCACACCGTCCTGGGGTATGTCGTCAACAATCTGGTAGACTTTGCTGGGCTCAACTTTTTCAAATGGCGGTTGAAATTGATCCAGCCAGTATCCAGGTCGAAACAAGGTAAAGGCGACGAGTAGCAGTACTGCCGACTCCCAAAGTTTGTTGCGTGTCAATAGATAACCCTGCGTTGCGGAAGCAAACAGCATCATCGCAATCACGGCGACGAAAAATACAAAGAAAGCCTTGCCAATCGATACATCAATTAATAGCAGATCTGTATTGAAAATGAACAAAAACGGTAACAGTGCAGTACGAATGTCGTATGCAAACCCTTGAATTCCCGTCTTGATCGGGTCGCCCTTGGATATTGCCGCCGCCGCGAATGCAGCAAGGCCAACCGGTGGGGTGTCATCTGCCAGAATACCAAAATAGAATACGAAAAGATGCACCGCAATTACCGGTACGACCAAGCCGTTTTGTGCCCCCAGCAAAAGAATTACAGGTGCCATCAATGAGGACACAACGATATAGTTGGCAGTCGTGGGCAACCCCATTCCGAGAATAAGGCTCATGACTGCAACCAGCAGCAGCATCACAATCAGATTGCCCCCGGAAAGAAACTCGACAAACTCGCCGACAATCTGGTGCGCACCGGTCAGTGAAATGGTACCAACAATGATACCCGCAGCACCGGTCGCGACTGCAATGGCTACCATGTTGGATGAACCGCCGATCATACCATCTTTCCACTCGATCAGGCCTTTGCGAAATTCGTTCCCAAAATTACCGGTCTTTCGAAAAAATGCCTTGAGCGGGTGTTGCGTCAGAGCTACGATAGTGATGGCAATCATTGCCCAAAATGCTGAAAACGCAGGCGACAATCGCTCAAGCACAATGCACCAAATCAATATGACGATCGGAATAATGTAGTAAAGTCCGCAAATCGTGGTTTCCCCGGCTCGAGGCAACTCGGTTATCGGTGCGTCTGGTGGGTCAACTTCGAGGTCGGGACGTTTTGAGGACAACCAAAGCAGATAAAGGTATCCACATGAGCACAGGATTACGACAATCGTAAATGCAGCGGAAGGAAACACGACTTTGATCCATCCCATTCCGAAATAGACAATCAAACCAAGTATCGCAATACCAATAAAGCCACCCAAAAATCCAATCACCTTTCTGGCAAATGTGAGCGTCGACGGTGGTTTGGGCAGCCCTTTCAGATTCAGTTTCAGTGCTTCGAGGTGGACGATGTACACCAGCGCGATATAAGACACGAGTGCGGGTACCAGTGCGTGCTTGATGATATCGGTGTAAGAAATCCCGGTAAATTCTGCGATCAGAAACGCCGCCGCTCCCATAACCGGCGGTGTGAGTTGTCCATTGGTCGATGAGGCGACTTCAACAGCACCGGCTTTTTCAGCCGTCAGCCCGGTTCGCTTCATCAGAGGAATCGTGAAGGTTCCCGTAGTTACGGTATTGGCGATTGATGAACCCGAATACATGCCGCTTAATGCAGAAGCCATAACCGCAGCCTTGGCGGGGCCGCCTTTTAGATGCCCCAACAGGGCGAAGGCAACTTTAATGAAGTAGTTACCTGCACCGGATTTTTCGAGAATTGATCCAAACAAGACAAACAGAAAGATCAATGATGCAGAAACGCCCAGGGCGACACCAAAAACACCTTCATTTTGCATCCAGTAGTGCCACATTGCCTTGCCAAATGACGCACCTTTCCACTGCACGGTTTCGGGAAGAAAGTCTGCATGGCCAAAAAAGACATACATAACAAAGACTGTTGCAACGATCAATAGCGGTAGTCCCAGCGCACGAAAAACGGTAATGGCCAACACGATCATTCCGATCGATGAGATGATCAGATCGCCTGTAGTCGGTAGACCGGCGCGAACCGCAATTTCGTTTCTCAATACAACAATGTAAAGACATGAGATCAATCCCAGTGCAATCAGCATCCAGTCATACCAGGGTATTTGACTTTTGGAACTCGATTTGAACAGGGGAAAAGACATTGTCGCCAGTACAAACGCAAAAGCAAGATGAATAAGACGTGCATTTGAACTGGTAACCACCAGCGGCAATCCGGTGACTTCCGTGACAAAATAAGGAATATTGGATGAAATATAGATTTGGAATAACGCCCAGATGAAAGCGATCACCAAAATCATGGTTCCCTGCCAACCGACAGCGACTCGCGAACCGGTATCGGTGCTGGCTAATAGTTCTGCTGCGGATTGCTCGGTATTCTGCTGGTCATTTTTCACGGCTTATGCACCTGAATTGCACTGAGGGGATGGGAAATATAAATCAATTGAGGGAGTGCGATACTCCCTCAATTGGTGGCATTGTTGCTGGCTTACATCCAACCTCGTTCTTTGTAATAACGAGCGGCTCCATCATGTAGCGGAGCGGACAAGGAATCAGCAATCATTTCTTCAGGTTTCAGGTTACCGAAGGCCGGGTGCAGTTTCTTGAAGTTATCAAAATTGTCGAACACAGCCTTGACAACGACGTAGACCACCTCTTCAGGTACATCTGCACTGGTTACGAACGTTGCACCAACACCAAACGTCTGAACGTCACTTTCGTTGTTGTACATTCCGGCCGGAATCGTCGCGGTTCGATAGAATGAATTATCGGCGACCAATTGATCGATTGCATCTCCCGTTGCATTAACCAAGTGTGCGTCGCACGTTGACAACGACTCCTGTGTCAGCGCAGACGGATGTCCGACCAACCAGAAATACGCATCAATTTTCTTGTCACATACCGCCTGACCAGTTTCAGCAGACTTCATTTCTGCTGCAAGTTTCAGATCACCGCGCTCCCAGCCCAGTGCTTCTTCGATGACTTCCCAAGTACCGCGTGTACCAGAACCCGGGTTACCAATATTGACTCGTTTGCCTTTGAAATCAGTGATGTTCTGAATACCTGAATCATCATGAGCAATGATGGTAACAGGCTCTGGGTGCACTGAAAATACTGCGCGCAAGTTTTCAAATGCGCCTTGTTCTTCAAATTTTGACGTGCCGTTGTATGCGTGATACTGCCAGTCAGACTGTGCAACACCGAATTCAAGTTCACCGGCACGAATCGTGTTGATGTTATAGATTGAACCACCGGTTGATTCAGCTGAACAACGGATACCGTGTTCTTTACGGTCCTTGTTCACCAGGCGACAAATTGCACCACCCGTGGGGTAATAAACACCTGTCACGCCTCCGGTACCAATGCTTATAAATTGTTGCTGGCTTTGAGCAGGTGTTACACCGCCGACCAGCGTAACCAAACATGCCGATGCCAAAGCGATCAGAGTTTTCTTCATGATTTTTCTCCTATAGAAGTGTTATGAACACTAAATATTAGTTATCAAAGTCAACTTATAGCAATTTCTGCGGTGAGATACAGCCATAAATTTGTTATCACATTCGTTGCTCGTGTTCGAGTCAGAAATTACATTTGACGGTTCGTACCCTATGTATGAACTTGTCGAAATGGTTGCATTCCACATTGATTTTCAATCTGGTATTGTAAGGCCGTTAAAAACCACTTTATGTCGCATGTATTCGAATTTACTTGGGTCAATCAAGGGCGAGAAGGCGATTCCATCGCATCGTTTGATTCATCGCTTTTCATGAGTTAGAATTGGACAACTAACGCACAGTTGAAGGGATACGACACAATGGGCAAATTTCAGACAGCCAAAGATTTTCCATCACCACCGCGAGCGACCTATCAGGACGTGCTGGATGCGCCGCCACACATGGTTGCAGAAGTTGTTGATGGAAAACTCTACACCCACCCAAGACCTGCATTTCCACATGCTTTGGCCAGTTCGAGACTTGGGACTCGTATCAACTACCCATTTGACCTCGGCGAGGGTGGCCCTGGAGGCTGGTGGATACTTGACGAGCCTGAAATCCATTTGAATGAAGACATTGTGGTTCCCGATATCGGTGGCTGGCGACGCAAACGCATGCCTGAGCCTCCCAATGCGGCATACACTACACTGGCTCCAGACTGGGTCTGTGAAGTGCTGTCCCCGTCCACCCGAAAACTTGACCTTGGCGGTAAACAGGCAGTCTATGCGCGCGAAGGTGTTGGCTACCTCTGGTTCGTTGACCCCGATGCCCGTTCTCTGCAAGCATTTGAACTCAGCGGTACGAAGTGGACATTGATCGACACCTTGTTCGATGATGCGCCGGTGTCGCTGCCGCCGTTTGACGCGATCAGTTTCAGTCTTGGTGATTTGTGGCCAATGCACACCGTTCACAAAGGTACGCCAAATGAAATGTAGGCTGCGAGGATCGCTTAATAGATCAATCAAAGCGATCTCATACTTGTCGAATTCCTATGATTCAGTTAGAATAGGACGACCAGACCACAGTTGAAGATACACATCACGATGGACAAATCTCAGACAGCCAAAGATTTTCTATCTCCACCTCGAGCGACCTATCAGGACGTACTGGATGCACCACTCCACATGGTCGCAGAAGTTGTCGATGGAAAACTCTACACTCACCCAAGACCTGCTCCAAGACACGCCGTGGCCAGTTCAGGACTTGGGACTCGTATCAAACATGCCTTTGATTTCGGCGAGGGTGGCCCCGGTGGCTGGTGGATACTGATCGAGACGGAACTTCATTTGGGTGAAGACATTGTCGTGCCTGATATTGCTGGCTGGCGACGCGAACGCATGCCTGAGCTTCCACGTGAAGCTTACTTTACACTGGCGCCCGATTGGGTCTGTGAAGTGCTATCCCCGTCAACCCGAAAACTTGACCTTGGCGGCAAACAGGCGGTCTATGCTCGTGAAGGCGTTGCCTACCTCTGGTTTGTTGACCCCGATGCCTGTTCTTTGGAAGCATTTGAATTCAGCGGTAAAAAGTGGCAATTGATCGACACCCTGTTCGATGATGCGTCGGTGTCGCTGCCGCCGTTTGACGCTATCAGTTTCAGTCTTGGTGATTTGTGGCCAATGCATACCGTTCACAAAGGTACGCCAAATGAAGTGCAGGCTGCGAGGATCGCTTAAAAGATCAATCAAAGTGATCTCACACTCATGAAATTCCTATGATTCAGTTAGAATTGGACGACCGGATCACAGTTGAAGGGATACGACACAATGGATAAATCTCAGACAGCCAAGAATTATCCATCTCCACCTCGAGCGACCTATCAGGACGTACTGGATGCACCACTCCACATGGTCGCAGAAGTTGTCGATGGAAAACTCTACACTCACCCAAGACCTGCTCCAAGACACGCTGTGGCCAGTTCGAGACTTGGAACTCGTATCAACCACCTATTTGACCTCGGCGAGGGTGGCCCTGGAGGCTGGTGGATACTGATCGAGCCTGAACTTCATTTGGGTGAAGACATTGTCGTGCCTGATATTGCTGGCTGGCGACGCGAACGCATGCCTGAGCTTCCACGTGAAGCTTACTTTACACTGGCGCCCGATTGGGTCTGTGAAGTGCTATCCCCGTCAACCCGAAAACTTGACCTTGGCGGCAAACAGGCGGTCTATGCTCGTGAAGGCGTTGCCTACCTCTGGTTTGTTGACCCCGATGCCCGTTCTTTGGAAGCATTTGAACTCAGCGGTAAAAAGTGGCAATTGATCGACACCTTGTTCGATGATGCGCCGGTGTCGCTGCCGCCGTTTGACGCAATCAGTTTCAGTCTTGGTGATTTGTGGCCAACGCATACCGTTCACAAAGGTACGCCAAATGAAGCGCAGGCTGCGAGGATCGCTTAAAAGATCAATCAAAGCGATCTCACACTCGTCAAATTCCTATGGTTCAGTTAGAATTGGACGACCGGACCACAGTTGAAGGGATACGACACAATGGACAAATCTCAAACAGCTAAAAATTTTCCATCTCCACCTCGAGCAACCTATCAGGACGTACTGGATGCGCCACAACACATGGTCGCAGAAGTTATTGATGGAAAACTCTACACCCACCCAAGACCTGCATTTCCACACGCCGTGGCCAGTTCAGGACTTGGGACTCGTATCAAACATGCCTTTGATTTTGGCGAGGGTGGCCCCGGTGGCTGGTGGATACTGATCGAGCCTGAACTTCATTTTGGTGAAGACATTGTTGTGCCTGATATTGCTGGCTGGCGACGCGAACGCATGCCTGAGCCTCCCAATGCAGCATACACTACACTGGCTCCGGACTGGGTCTGTGAAGTGCTGTCCCCGTCAACCCGAAAGCTTGACCTTGGCGGTAAACAGGCAGTCTATGCGCGCGATGGTGTGGGATATATTTGGTTCGTTGATCCCAGCGACCGTTCTCTGCAAGCATTTGAACTTCGCGATTCGAATTGGGTATTGATCGATACTCTGTTCGAGGATGCGTCTGTGTCGCTGCCGCCGTTTGACGCGATCAGTTTCAGTCTCTGTGATTTGTGGCTAACGCATACCGTTCACAAAGGTACGCCGAGTGAAGCTCAGGCGGAGAAGATCGCTTAGAGGATCATTTAAATCGATGCCATTCTCGTCAATATCCATAGATAGGTTTGGACGACTAGAACACGGTTGAAGTTACATGACACAATGGACAAATCGCAAACAGCTAAAAATTTGACATCACCGACCCGAGCGACTTATCAGGATGTGCTGGATGCACCGCCAAATGTGGTTGCAGAAGTTGTTGATGGGAAACTCTACACCCATCCAAGACCTGCTTCGCCTCATGCATTGGCCAGTTCGGGACTTGGGACTCGTATCAAACATGCCTTTGATTTTGGTGAAAGTGGTCCCGGAGGCTGGTGGATACTTGACGAGCCTGAAATCCATTTAGGTGAAGACATTGTCGTGCCTGATATTGCTGGCTGGCGACGCGAATGCATGCCTGAATATCCCATTGCGGCTTATTTTACGTTGGTTCCAGACTGGGTGTGTGAAGTGCTGTCCCCGTCCACCCGAAAGCTTGACCTTGGCGGTAAACAGGCAGTCTATGCGCGCAATGGTGTTGGCTACCTCTGGTTCGTTGATCCAAGTGACCGTTCTCTGCAAGCATTTGAACTTCGCGATTCGAAGTGGGTATTGATCGATACTCTGTTCGATGATGCGTCTGTGTCGCTGCCGCCATTTGAAGCGATCAGTTTCAGTCTTAGTGATTTGTGGCCAACGCATACTGTTCACAAAGGTACGCCGAGTGAAGTTTAAGCGGAGAAGATCGCTTAGAGGATCAATTGATTCGTTTGACATTCAGTTGAACACTGGTCCTACGGTTGAAACCGTACATGCATGACAATGTATAGATTAGCTCAACTGGCGGGCAGTTCATAGTCAGTTCGAAAGTCTATTCTTCGACTGACCAGTTCTCAATCCAAAGAGTAGTCGTAGACGTGTTGCCCGTTGGATTAATTCCTTTCAGCCATTTGGGAATCATATAGGGGCTTGAACGAAAATATAGTGGTAAAACCGGCAAATCTTTGACGTACAAATGCTGAATTCTTGACCACAGAGTCTGACGTTCATTCTTGTCCAGGGTAACTTCGACAACATCGATCAACTGGTCCATCTCGTCATTTTGATAAGCTGAAACATTGGAGCCCTGCCAGTTGTTTTCAGCTGTTGGAATTTCAGTTGAGTACAAAGTCGTTCGAGGCGGACTTTCCGGGTCGCTGACCCAGGCAAACATTGCCAAACCGGTAAACTTTCGTTTCGAAACTGTCTCTCCAAAAAATACGCGAGCGGGCTCGTTGCGAATATTGACGTCAATTCCAACCTCTTTCCACTGGCCCTGCAGCACTTGTTGAATGGTTTCCCTGACACGCGCACCGGCAGTTGTACCAAATTCCAGACGCAATGGTTCACCATTTTCATTGTGTCGAATCCCATCAATCATCGCAGTCCATCCAGCATCATCCAGCAACTGCTGTGACAAATTGGGGTCAAACGCATAACGCGCAACCGTCGGGTCGTAAGCCGGGTCCAGCGGGTTGACAAACACATCAGCGACGGGTTGTTTGCCTTCAAACAGCTGCTCGTTGATCGCCTGACGGTCGATGGCATGAAGCAGTGCCTTTCTTACCCGAATATCAGCGAGTATCGGGTTGTCAAGATTCAACTCGATGTGTTCGTAAATCAAACCAGGTCGGTAATTGAATTCAAAATCGTCTCCATAGCGTTTTTCCAACGCCAATGCCTGGTTTAAGGTTACGCCAAGCAAGCCGGATATGTAATCAATTGAACCCGAAAGCAGGTTGGCTTCGAGCGCGGCAGTATTCTCGATGGTGCGAATTACAACCTTATCGAAGTAAGGCTCAGGTCCCCACCATTTGTCATTTCTTGCATACTCGATGTGAGAGCCCGGCACGATATTGACAATACGATAAGGTCCAAAATAAAGCCCCGGATTATAAGGGTCCGTGTCATAGGAGTTGCGGTGGCGATACTTTTCTGGCTCGGCAAACGTCGGCCGGTCAATATGTTCTGGTACGAGGTACAGATCAAGCTCGTTGTATTTGTAATCAAGGCGATCCATATGTAAAGTGAAAGTTTTGTCGTCAATCACCTCAACTGATAGCACTCGTCGATAAAATTCTGCACCAATGATTCCGCTTTGAGGATGCTTGCCAAGCTCGATGGTATACTCAACATCTTTGGTGGACACCGGTTCTCCATCACCCCAGCGTGCTTCCGGATGCAATGAATAGGTAACAGCGACTCCTTTTTTGCCATCACCAAGATCAGTTTCAACTGCCCCACCATTTTCAATCGTTGGAAGCTCAGTGCATAGCATGCAGACAATTTCCCAGTGCTGATCATAGGCTGTTATCGGCCGAGTCGCCAGGTTCAACGCATAGTATTTGACCAAAAGTGCTTCGAAACTCGGATGAAACGACGCAGGAAACTGGGAAACTCCAATGACCAAAGTATCTTTGGCATGTGCAAACGGCGCAAACCACATCAATGAGCAAAAGCTCAGCACCGTAACGCAATCGAATAGTCTTTTTCGCATGATCATTCCAGGGAAGGTAAGGTCAAACAGGTTTTGAAAATTATCGCACCAATTCTTTCAATTTAGAATCGAATCGGACTGTTGGCTGATCATTGGGACTTTAGTTTGGCTGATCGCCTGACTCACAGCGTGCCCGCGCAAGGTATCGGTCGGTTTGCATTTCGTGCAGCCTACTGGCAGTTCGCTCAAATTCCTTGACCAGGCGCTTACCCGTGTATAGTGAATTGATTTGAGCTTGCGCAGAAGCAATCAAATGAACGCTCCGATCATAAAATTCATCAACCAGTTCAATAAACCTTCGCGCCTGGTTTTCCTTCTCCCAATTCAATATCGGAATATCGGAAATAATCACCGTTCGATAAAGATTTGCAATTTCGATGTAGTCTGCCTTTGAGCGCGGCCCGTCACAGATATCAGCAAACTTAAACCAAGCCAGATTCTGTGTGTGACCAATCGTCTCAATCGGTCTGTCCAGTATCTGAATCGCACCTTGAGATTGAACATCACCTGCGCCCCACAATTCAAACAATCGCTCAAGCGCACCTTGCGTATTTTCTGATCGTGAATCGTAATAAAGTGCCGTACCAGATAGAAACTGCAATCGATAATCGGTGCCAGCTTCTATTTCAATCACTTCCATCTTTGCATTGATCAGCCTGATCGCCGCCATAAACCGGTCTCGCTGGATACCGCCCAGGTATAGATTGTCAGGCTTGGTGTTTGAAGTCAAAACAATCACAACACCGTTTTTTATCAGTGCCTCAAGCAGACCAGAAAGAATGACAGCGTCTCCAATATCGAGAACGAAAAACTCATCGAGACACAATAGTGTGCACCGCTTTGACAAATTGCGAGCGACGCTTGAAAGTGGGTTTGATGTATGTCGCAAGCCCTTAAGCTCAAGATGGACAGATTGCATAAAACGATGAAAGTGGGTGCGAACTTTAAACTCGACGGGAACAGAACTGAAAAACAAGTCCATCAGGAAAGTCTTTCCTCGTCCTACACCACCCCAGACGTAAACACCCATGATGGAGTCTTCAGTCCGTCGAAACAGGCGTCGCACCAGCCGATGTCTTCCATTAGATTTCGACCCCGTCAGTTCATCATGCAATCGTTGCAGATGGCTGACTACAACAAGCTGGCCAGGATCCTCGTGCAAACCTGCCTCGCGACACATTTGTTGATAATGTTTAATCAGCGAACGAGTAGACACGCTTACAATCCAAAGCCATCGTATTCCTGTTTCAAATTCACGCAAATTTTCCTGAACTTTAACCGGATCATCTTCAATTGAATATTGATAAATTTAAGTAATTGAAATAATAAGTTTATTTTGTTTTGCATGCTCTAATTTCTTAAGGATCACCAACATCACCATCGCCCGACCGTCCAGATAATAAAATTGATTCTGGTCGATTGAATGACCAATTTTCCTTTGAAAATAGTTTATACCTTGAACATTCGAACCAGGCTGATCATCTGCGAATTGATTGCAAGGTTCGTTCAATACGCTGGTCTACCGAAAGTATGAGTTGAGCATTAGAATGATTGTTACATCGCAAATTTCAGATCTGCATGCGGTCATCAATCAGGTAATTGACCTTTCAATTGTCGCCGGAGATGAAATTCTTCGCTTCTATAAATCCAATTACGACGTTCGAAACAAATCGAATAACACGCCAGTTACCGAAGCTGACATTACCGCGAACGAAGTCATCTTATCCGGTTTGGCAAAATTGTCACCCCATATTCCCATTATTTCTGAAGAATCAAGTTTCCCCGAATATTCCATCCGGTCAACCTGGCAACAGTATTGGTTGATCGACCCACTTGATGGAACCAAATCATTCGTGAATGGAGATGACCAGTTCACGGTCAATATCGCTTTGATTGACGGTATTGCACCGATTTTAGGCGTGGTTCACAGCCCTGTGGAGCAGCGCACTTACTGGGGTCTGGCGAATAGCGGCGCCTGGCGTGTTGATGGCAAGGACACCAGCGCAGCCCGGTCGATCAGCGTTTGGCAATGTCCCGGAGACCGGGTACGAATCATCGCTCCTAATTCCCGCACGCGACACGAGGTTGAAATATTCAAAAATATTCTTGATTCAAACCAAATTGCGTATGAAATATCACATAGTTCAAGTTCGATCAAATTTTGCCGAGTCGCCGAAGGTGCGGCCGATATCTTTCCCAGCTTCGGACCGACGTCTGAATGGGATACCGCTGCAGCACAGTGCGTCGTCGAATGCGCCGGTGGAACGGTGAAAAATTTAAGTGGCGAGCGAATCCAATACAACAAAGCTGACTCAAAACTGCGCAACCCACCCTTTTTTGCTGCCGGCGCGGGCAATCTTGATTGGCAGCGCCTGATGCCGCAACTTGAGATTTGAATCAACCCGACGCCGCGGGTAAACTATCCCGGCAAATAGGCTGCAAAGTCCTTCTCGACACCTTTCGCATTGGCCTGCAAGCCCTGCGCAACTCCACTTGCCATATCACCCGGGTATATATCCTCTTCACCGGCTTCTAAAGCATCCAGAGCATGTTCGACAACATCCGCGGGTGGCATCTTGGGTGGCGGAAAATCTCGGCTCATATCGGTATCGACTGCCCCTGGCATCACTGCAAGAACATGCGTACCCTGTGCAGCCAATTCGGCGCGTACACCTTGTGTCAGCCTTAGACCTGCAGCTTTTGACGCACAAAGCGATCCCATGAGAGGCAAACTAACGCGTGCAAGAATCGATAGCAGATTGACGATCGCGCCGCAGTCACTTTTTTTGAGAATGGGTGCGAAAGCGCGGCACATCGCTAGCGTTCCAAAGTAGTTGGTCTCCATCTCTTCGCGAGCGCCTGAAAGGTCATCACTGGCAATAAATGCACTCAATCGGTTAATCCCCGCGTTGTTGATCAAAAGGTCAATATCCCCGCAAGATAGCACCGCTTGTGAGATTGCCTGCTCATCGGTGATGTCCAATTTAACCTTTTGGACCTGATCGGGCCAGGCCGCAGTCAATTCGTCAAGAGCGTCAATGTTTCGTGCGCTGGCATAGATTCTTTTGGCACCACGTTTTGCCAGTGCATTGACAAACTCACGACCAATCCCTCGGTTCGCCCCGGTTACCAAGGCCGTACATCCAGATATTTCAAAATGTTTTTCCATTTTCTGCAAAAGCTCCTTATCAGTTCCAGGTAATGACCTTTCCGATGTCTGGGGCTCATCAAGCCATCCATCGTCAACAATTGGCAGGGGAATCGCACTGAGCAGGTGTCGGGTATATGCCTCACGAGGCGCTTCGAATAGCGCTTGACTCGGACCGGATTCCACCACTTCACCATTATGCAATACCAGCACCTTGTCACAGATGTGCTTTACCACAGCCAGGTCGTGGCTGATGAAAATGAGTGCCAGATCCAGGTCTTCTTTCAGTCCCTGCAACAGGTCCAAAATACGTCGGGTTGCGGATACATCCAATCCAGACACGATTTCGTCGGCAACGATCAGTTGCGGTCGAAGCACAATCGCACGCGCAATTCCAACTCTTTGGCGCTGTCCGCCACTCAGTTCGTGAGGGTAGCGGTGTATAAAGTTCCCCGGCAATCCAACTCGCTCAAGCACCACTCGTGCAATCCTTTCCGATTCGCGCCGGCTGTCTACTTTACCGAAAGCCAATAGTGGCTGAGTCAGACTCACATAAATTTTGTGGCGCGGATTCAGTGCGGATTGCGGATCCTGAAAAATGAACTGCATCCCGGCACGTAGCGGGCGCAAATCGCGCTCACTCAAATGGGTGATATCCTGATTCTTGAATCGAATCTTGCCGCCTGTTGGCTGGTAAAGTCGCATGATCGTCCGACCCAGTGATGTTTTACCACTGCCGGACTCACCAACAATTCCAAGGGATTCCCCGCGCGCGAGCTGAAGGTTGATGTTTTTTAGTATTTCGATTAAAGGCGCTGGGCCAAGCATTGGCTTTCGCGACCTGTCCGCTAACGCGAGTCGCAATGCTTCGGTTTCCAGGAGAGAATTGACAGTCATGGGTTACAGTGTTCCAGATTCAACCTTCATTGGTCAATATAAATATCGCCTGGTGATGATTTCTTCCAACTGCTGTCACAAATTCAGCTGATTGTGTGACAAGACCGGATCAGTAAGCGTGAGTTAAACTCACAACATTTTTGTTGTATCGAAGGTTGCGTCATCGGGATGCGCCAAACCTGTTCGGCCATCGGATCTGAATGTTGCGTGCAGTCTTACAAGTGTTCACTTCTAACATCCAAATTACAAACCTTCGAGCATGGTTTTCGTATAGGGGTGTCGCGGTTGATCAAAAAGTACATTTGCTGATGCACATTCAACGACGCAGCCATTTTGAATCACACTAACTACATCGCAGATCTTGGCGATGACACCGATGTCATGTGAAATGAATAGTACTGCAGTATCAAATTCCGCCTGCAAATGCTTAATCAGCTGCAGAATTTGTCGCTGCACGGTAACGTCCAGCGCAGTTGTAGGTTCATCTGCGATGATCAGTTCCGGCTCGCAGGAAAATGCCATTGCAATCAAAATTCTCTGGCGCATTCCGCCCGACAATTCGAAAGGGTACTGACACATGACTCTTGACGGGCTGCGTATCTGAACATCATTCAATAGTTCCAAGGCTCTTTGTTGCGCTTGCCTACGGCTCAAGTTCAGGTGCATGCGCAGCACATCGGTGATCTGCCTGCCCACTTGACGAACCGGATTGAGGGATGTCATCGGACTTTGCGGAATCATTGCAATATGCCGACTGGCCAGCCGGCGCCGGTGCTTTGCATCCATGCCAATCAACTCTGACTCACCAAATCGTATACTGCCAGACTGAATGGCGATTGATTGCGGCAATATTCCAAGAATCGACTTGGCGAGCATGCTCTTGCCAGCGCCCGATTCACCGACCAGGCCATGCACCTGTCCCGCCTGTACCTTTAGCACCATGTTCGACAAAATCGATGCAACACGACCGTGGTGGCGCACCACCAGATCCAGGTCGCGAATATCGAGCACGGTGTTCATCGATCCAGCACCGGATCAAGCAATGTACGCAATCCGTCTCCGAAGGCATTAAATGCAAGCACAACCGCAATCACACACCCCATTGGCAGCGCCATAATCCACCACGCCTGGTATACGTACTGACGCCCTTCCTGAATGAGACCGCCCCAAGTTGCCTGATCCGATGAAACACTTAGGCCAACAAAACTCAATATTGATTCGACAATCACCGCGATGCCCATCTCCAGGGTAAGCAGGGTAATCAATAGCGGAAAAACATTTGGAAAGATTTCCTTGAACAGAATTTTCCATCGTCCCAGCCCGATCGTTACCGCTGCCGCAATATATTCCTGTTCTTTTTGCACAAGGGTTTCGGCGCGTACGACTCGACAAAAGCGGGTCCAATCAATGACGACGATGGCAATGATGACTGAATGAAGACCTGTGCCTAGTACCGCGACCAGCACAATGGACAGCAACACCGGTGGAAATGCCATCCAGATATCCACCATCCTTGAAATCAGCATATCCAGGTAACCGCCATAGTAGCCTGCCAATAACCCCAGCACCGTCCCCAAAACAGCCGCCAGGCTCGCGGCGACTACCGCAACGAGCAAGGCAACTCTAGCGCCATAAATCAATCTGGAAAGCAGGTCTCTTCCCAAGCTGTCGGTCCCAAGGAAAAACACCTCGTTGTGTCCATCTGCCCAAAATGGCGGCAGCAAACCACTAATCAAATCCTGCTCCAAGGGATTATGGGGTGCGATCAAAGGCGCAAAAATGGCCGCAATCACCAAAAGGCCAATCACTCCACCGCCAAGCCAGACCCTAAGATGTTTAGTCGGCTTTGAGATCGGGTCCATCTCGCGCTTATTCATGCGACACCTTGGGGTTGAGCACTCTGTAGCTCATATCGACCAGCAAATTGACTGTGACGAAAATGATTGCGAAAGTAATAATCAAACCCTGAATTAGCGGCAAGTCCCGATCAATCACCGCTCCGATCGCCATATTGCCGATTCCCGGGTAGCTGAATATCCGCTCGACCAGTACGGTTCCACCCAAAAGAAAGTTAAACTGCACACCGGACAATGCGATGGTTGGTATGAGGGCGTTGCGCAGTGCTTCGCGGGTGAGAATTCGCCAGCGACTGTAACCGTGAACTTGCGCGAGCATGATGTAATCTTGAGTCAACGTTTCTTTCAGCGACGCTTTGAGCGTTCTGGTAATGACCGCGGTTAGAGGCAAAGCAAGCGCAATCGCTGGTAAGAGCAGGTGAGATATCAGGTCTAAGAGCAAGGCGAACCGCAATCGCACAATACTTTCCAGCACGAAGAAGTTGGTAACAAAGTCGACGCTCAAGCGAGGGTCGATACGACCAGATATCGGCATGATCGGCCACAGAACACCCAGCAACAGTATGAAAATCAACCCCCAAAGAAAGTCGGGAATTGCCTGGTTCAATCCGGTGAGACCGTCCACGATCGCTTCAGGCCAACGATGTGGCCAGTAAATTCCGATCAACGCGAGAACTGTACCCAGCACCGATGCAATCAGCATGGCTGCCAATCCCAATTCAAGCGTCGCTGGCAAACGTGAAAATATAAGGACTACGACATCCTGTCTAAGACTGATCGACGTACCAAAGTCGCCTCGTAGCACTTCAGCAAACCAGGTCAGATACTGTTCAAATATCGGTTTGTCGAGTCCGTATAGCTGTCGCAGATGCTCTATATCAGCTTCGGTCGCGCCGGGCGGAATCATCATCGCGATCGGGTCGCCGGGTACGACCCGCAACAATACGAAAACAATCACCGAAACACCGAACAGCGTCGGTAATATCAGCAACAGGCGCCATAAAAGGTAGTTCACGGCAAGAAAGTCAGCCCGCTGCTCTTTCGAGCAGCGGGCGAGTGGTTAACTCGATCGTCCGGGTCGCACTCAATTACTCTTGGTAACCAGGTGCGGCAAAATGAAGTTTGCTACATGCGGTGTGACTTCAATTCCGTTTCGATGCACAATCGGCTGCACGTACTGAAGCAAAGGAATAACATAGGCGTTTTCTGCAATATAGCGATCCACTGCCTGGTAGCCTGCAATCCGACTAGCCTCATCAGACTCACCCCAAAGCGGCCCGATCATGCCATCCAAGTCGTCCGTGTCCCAAGTTGAATGCGGTGATGGCCCAAACATTGCAAAGCCCGTCGAGGTGGAAGGATCACCGATGGCATTACCCCAGTTGTAAAACGCAGCAGGTGCCAAGGTATCGGTCGCTCGCAATTCGTAGTGTTTGGCAATTTCATATACTTCGATTTCTGCCTCGGCACCGACTTTGCGCCACATCCCGACAATTGCCTGGATCATTTCATAATCTTTTGGTTTAAAACCGCGAGTCGTCTGGATCGTAAATCTGACTGGATTATCGGCAGAATACCCGGATGCGGCCAAGAGTTCTCGTGCCTTGTCAGGATCGTGCGCAACCTTGATGCTGTCATCAAAAGCCGAATATTGCGGTGCCTGTAAAGTATCGATCGGTACGCCATATCCGCGCAGCAAGTGATCAACAATCGCCTGTTTGTCAATCGCATGGGCCAAAGCCATGCGAACATTGGCATCTTCCATCACACCGACATCATTGATAAAAATCATGCCAATGTCGGATACCGGTGTACTCTTGCCACTAAATCCCTCCTTGGCGCTCAGACGGTCAAATTCTTCGTACGGAATTTCAATCGTAATGTCCGAACCGCCGCTTTCGATCTCAGCCACCCGACTGCTTGAATCTGTGACGAATTTGAAAATTACGGTTTCAAATTCAGGTTTTGGACCCCAGTATTGGTCAAATCTTTTCAAACGCACAAAACTGTTGCGTTCAAATTGCTCCACCATGTACGGGCCCGATCCGACCGGCGCAGTTTCGAAGCCTTCGGCGCCAACGGATTCATAATATTTCTGTGGCAGAACATAGGCTGTTAGAAATGCCATCCACTTAAACAGCGTCGGTTCGAATGCAACGACATCTCCTGTGATACGATTGCCGTCGATTTTGAAATTGTTAACCTTGCTCCACACGAACATGATTGGGTTCCCGGTATCCGGGTGCCCCGCGCGTTCCAAAGACCACACGACATCCTGGGCCGTGACCTTGCTGCCATCGTGCCAATAGGCATCGTCGCGCACATCCAGCCAAATCTGGGTGCGGTCCTCATTCCAACCCCAACCGGTCAAAAGGCCGGGTTTGAAACTCAGGTCAGGATCCTGATCCACGTACTGATCGAATACCGATTTGTATATGGACTGGATAGTCGGGTTGACCGCCGATAGGCCGACAGTCGGATCCCACGATGGCAGGTTGACGTTATAAGCAATGGTCAATACGTCATCGTCTGCCGCATGGGCCTGTCCGGCTGATACCAGAAACAGAGCCAGAACGATCGCAACTAATTTAGCTCTCATTTATTTTTCTCCGAGTGTTCAGTGAATGGGCTTGCCTTTGCTGGATGCCCAGTTTTGCATTAAGGTGTTTGACGGCTGGGACTCATCGACTAACTTGCTTGCGCACTCCTGGCCCGCAACCGGCAGACCTTGCGTATCCAAGACGCCGATTTGCGCCAATACCGATGCCTGATCCCAATAAATGTGTTCGTGACAAAGCTTGTCACCTCGGAAATTGACGATCGCCACCAAGGGAATCTCAACGTACTTTCCTGTCGGGGCGATGCCGGGCAGCATCCAGTCGATTTCACGGTCGTGAGTGAAACAAAACAGCATTTCATCAACCAGGCGATCGGCCCCGATGGTGCGTGATATCGGAATCAACTTGGTATCTTCCGGGTTGGAATCAACGAAATGATGTTTGTAAAAACGACTGAGTTCCTCGCTGCCAACACCTCCGGTCATGGTTGGTATGTGATTGACATAAGGCTGTGCAACCATGGTATTCATGGTTGCAGGAACATCGCGTGCGGCAAACTCGTATTCACAGTGTTTGTCCCACAAAGCACCCAGATCGTATTGGGGACCCAGCACCTTGCGTAGCAATGCGATGCTGCGCGTATAGGCCATCAGCGTTGAGGGCTTGTGATAACTATCGCGCCCCGGTGTTGCAAAAGCGTGATCTACACCCGGGTAGTTGTAGATTTCAATGTCGTCGCGATTGTCAAAAGCTGCAGTGATCTGTTCGACGGCCTCGGGTGGTACGAAGCCATCTTCGTTCGCGAAATGCATCACCATGGGGCAAGAGATATTGTCAGCTTCGCCAAGCGACTGTTCGATCGCAACACCATAGTAGGACACTGAGCAGTCAACGTCGGTTCGGGCAGCAGTCAGATAGGCCAGGTTTCCACCCAGACAGTATCCCAAGGCTCCCACCTTTCCAGTACTGCATTGCGGCATCGCTCGCAAAGCCGCGATGGTGTCTGCAATATCCTGGATTCCCTGATCGACATCAAAACGCTGGTAAAATTCAAAGGCCTTGCCAAAACTCTCATCATCGTAGCCGAGCTCCACTCCTGGCTGCATGCGCCAAAAAAGATCCGGAACCAGCACAACGTAGCCTTCTTGCGCGAAATTTTGCGCCATTTCGCGAAGATATGGGTTGATTCCAAAAATTTCCTGTACCAAAACCAGACCTGGGCCTGAACCTTGGGCAGGTTTAGCCATATAGGCCTCAAATTCGCCACCGTCGGCGGCTGTAATGGTGATCATTGAACCCGGCATGTTCTCCTCCTTTGTCAATTTTGCCTGAATTGACCTGTATTAATTTGATTGAGCAATTTTACCGATTAATTGAATTGATTAGCAGCTAAACCGGTCACATGGCAGTTGGAATTGTCTAATTTGGCCCGATCATCCAATCAATATCGTCCTATCTGCTACCGAGCACTCGCGGTACGCTTTCTTTTTTTCTTGAAGCGGTGAACTACGAGACGCGATTTAACATAAATTGAGCGGGCAAACCGATAGTCAGCCGAGAGTACAATAAGGCCAAGCGGAATCATCCAGAACCCGATGATGGGCAAAAAGCCGAAAAACCCGAGGCAAATCAACGTAATTCCGATAAATTTGCGCAGCCACGGCGGGAATGAATGCAGCTTGTCGATGAATTTCTTTGTTCGGGTATCTGACATGACCGGGCAGTAATCAATTTGCCAAAGAAAATGTTCGAATTCACGAAAATGCACGCACTCGGCAATGACTTCGTGGTGATCGACGGCATTAGCCAATCGGTGTCACTTGATCCGACACAGGCAAAAACCATAGCTGACAGGCACATCGGAATCGGATGTGACCAAATTTTACTTGTGAATGCAGCGCAAGCGAACATTTTTGAATTTCGTATTTTCAACGCCGACGGTTCCATGTCATCACAGTGTGGCAACGGTGCGCGTTGTGTTGCCAGGCTCTTGGCAGACCGGGCTTACGCGAGCGAGCAAGAATTTATACTGCGTACCGATGTCGATGACCTGGTCTGTACCGTCAATGATTCTGAAGTCACCGTTGCACTTGGCATCCCCAATTTTGACCCACCTGCAATTCCATTTGATGCATCAGCCGAGCAGTTGATCTACGATTTGCAGGTCGGTTCTGAGACCATGCAAATTTGTGCACTTTCCATTGGCAATCCCCACGCAGTCTTGCTGCTTGATGACATTGCCCAAGCACCTGTAGCCGAATCAGGGCCACTCATTGAATCACACACCCGGTTCCCGGAAAAAACCAACGTGGGCTATCTTCAAGTTGTTTCGCGTCAGTTGGTACGGCTTCGAGTGTTCGAAAGAGGCGTTGGCGAAACCTTTGCGTGTGGCAGTGGTGCCAGTGCAGCTGTCATCGCTGGAATACGCCGTGGGCTCCTGGATGCTTCGGTTGAAGTCCAACTCACGGCCGGCTCATTGTTTGTGCAATGGCATGGAGAAGGCTCTCAGGTTATCCTAACCGGGCCGGCGACCTATGTCTACGAAGGCCGATGGTTCAGCTCGTAAACTCAATTTGACCGGGCAAATTCGCTGTCATGCCAGAAAAACAGCTGATCGAAAATTTCGTACATCACCTGGAGAAGGAACGCCGGGTGTCACCTCATACAGTACTCAATTACTGTCGCGACCTGGACAAACTGAATCAATACCTTGATGCGCGCGAAATTGTTCACTGGAGCAAGGTGCAGCCCGTGATGGCCAAAGGGTTTGCCGGTGAGAGTTATCGAAACGGGCTTTCAAGCAGCAGCATTGCCCGAATGCTCTGTGCTGCGCGGACATTTTATCGATACCTTGTTCGGGAAAAACAGGTCCAAAGCAACCCTTTTGACGGGGTTTCAGCACCAAAAGGGGTTCGTAAACTACCGAAAATTCTGACGGCTGAGCAGGCGATCAAACTGGTTGAGATTCCCGGGGACGATACGCTCGCCGTGCGCGACCGGGCGATCCTGGAGTTGTTTTACACGTCTGGAATTCGCTTGCAAGAACTCGTTGGCCTCGACATCGCCGATGTCAACTTAAATGAAGGCATTATGCGGGTACTGGGCAAGGGTTCAAAAACTCGCATCGTACCAATTGGTTCACACGCGGTTGAAGCGCTAAATATCTGGTTGACAAGACGCGGTGAATGGGCCGATGTTGAAGAACAGGCTTATTTTGTAACTCGAAGAGGCTCGCGTCCGACGACCCGAGCGATTCAGCACCGCATTCAAGTGCGTGCAGTCCAACAGGGTATGCCAACTGGAGTTCATCCACATATGCTGCGGCATTCGTTTGCAACACACGTTTTAGAATCAAGTGGCGATATACGCGCAGTGCAGGAATTTTTAGGTCACGCCAACATTTCAACAACACAAATCTATACGCATCTGGATTTCGGACATTTGTCAAGAGCGTATGATCGGGCTCATCCGCGGGCAAAGAAAAAGACTTAAAGATATGCAGCAAGAATCAGCGTGCACCGAATTTACCCGATCCAAATTGCTTGGGATTGGATATGTTTTAATGTCGACGATCCGTGGATTTTAACTTCACCCATAGACGGCTCAAGGGTTGCCGGGGTCTGGGACCGGAGTGGTTTGTTTTTCAATTTTCACGGTTGAAATTAGGCAAAGTATTCCTGTTGACAATTCACTCAACTTCTTAATCCAGCCAGGAACGTGAAATGAAAAATTTCATGATATCCTAACGCTGAACAACCCTGTCCATGGGGTAAACCTGTGGAAAATTAGATTCAATATCAATTCAATATTTATGTATTCTTGACTTTGGACTGCTAGTCGGTCCAAGCAAATTAAAATTAAATTTCTAAAAACAAACCATGCCGGAGATATTTGGCAAAAAAATAGGAGATAGTTATGAAATCAAAATATAAACCTGTGGTACTCGCAGTCGTACTTGCTTTGTTTGGCGCACCTGCATTTGCCGCCGAAAAGGTAAATATCGGTGTGCCGTCTTGGACCGGTGCGCAGGCAGTCGCCAATCTGTTGGCAGCGGTCGTTGAAATGCGTATTGGAGGCGAAGCCGAGCTCGTACCGGGCAACAACGCTACGATCTTCCAGGCGATGGATCAGGGCAAGGGGGACATTGATGTACACCCTGACGTTTGGCTGCCGAACCAGGAAAGTTTTACCAAAAAATACGTTGATGGGGCGGGAACTGTCACCTTGTCAAGCAACCCCTACGAGGGCAATCAGGGCTTTTGCGTCTCCAAGCAATTTGGTGAAGCAAACACAATCACCGACATTGCAGATTTAGGACGGCCGGATGTCGCTGCGCTGATGGATAGCGACGGTAACGGACGCGGTGAGATGTGGATTGGTGCGCCAGGCTGGGCTTCAGCCAATGTTAACGAGGTCAAGGTCCGTGACTACGGTCTTTTGGACTTTATCGAACCAATTCGAGCAGAGGAAAGCGTGAAAACTGCACGCGTGAAAGACTCAATCGCCAAAGGTGAAGGCTATGCATTTTATTGCTACGAACCCCATGCGATCTGGTACATGTTTGATGTCGTGATGCTGTCTGAACCTGCTTACGATCCAGAAAAATACGTCATGCTGCAACCCTCGGATTCGGCAGACTGGTATGAAGAATCAATGGTTGCCTCCAAGGACGCGCTGAAAAATGTTCAAATTGCGTGGTCCAATTCCTTAGCAGACCGATCGCCTGCAATCGTAGAGTTTTTCCAACGCTTTGGCTTAAGCGCAAATGATGTGAGCGGCTTTGCTTTCGAGATCTCTGGCAAAGGCCGCGATGCGGCAGAGGTTGCCAGGGAATGGGTAGAGAACAATCCAGATCGTGTTGACGCATGGTTAGGACTCTAAGTTAATCAACTTAGACTGTGAATTTAGTGGCACCAGGAGCATCAATATCTCTTGGTGCCATTTGATTGATACGGCCAAGAATTTTAGATTGAGCACCGCATAACAAAATGATCGAAAGCGCTTCGGACACACCGCAAGAAGTCGTCATCAAGATATCGAATGTCTGGAAAATTTTCGGAGCCAATTCGGCCGATGCCATGCAAGCGATCCAGGAGCGACAACTGACCAAGTCACAAGTGCTTTCTGAATTCAATGCCGTTGTCGGTGTCGCGGATGTCAGCCTGAGTGTCAACCGTGGTGAGATTTTTTGTGTCATGGGGCTTTCTGGCAGCGGGAAATCAACTCTCGTACGCCACTTCAATCGATTACTGGAACCCACCGCGGGGACGATTGAAATCGACGGAACAGATGTCATGGCTTTAAAGCCCACACAACTGCAACGGTTTCGAAATCAAAAGATCGGGATGGTATTTCAGAATTTTGCGCTCTTACCGCACCGTTCCGTTTTGGACAATGTCGCAATGCCATTGGAAATCCGACAAGTCAGCAAGAACGATCGAATGCGCCATGCCGCTGCGATTCTGGATATTGTCGAATTAGGGGCTTGGGGCAGCAAGTTCGCCCACGAGTTGTCAGGCGGCATGCAACAGCGCGTCGGTTTGGCGCGTGCCCTGGCAGCCAATCCGGATGTGCTGCTCATGGATGAACCTTTCAGCGCACTCGACCCACTGATCCGGCGACAGCTACAAGATGAGTTCATTCGCCTGTCAGACATGCTGAAAAAAACAACCGTATTTATCACTCACGATCTGGACGAAGCGGTGCGCGTCGGCAATCGCATTGCGATCATGCATGATGGCAAGGTGGTACAGGTCGGTACCGCGGAAGACATCGTCATGCACCCGGCAGACGACTATGTCGCTGATTTCGTCGCTGGCATCTCCCGGCTGAAAATCGTTCGTGCACATGTCGTCATGCAACCCATCGATGAGTTTCTCGCTCACAATCCCCCACTGCCTGACAATGCTCCGAAAGTCAATGAGAATGAGATGCTCAGTAAACTCATCCAACTATCGATTGACCGTGAGTCGGCGATTCTGGTAGAGAGCGAAGGCACCGACGTCGGAGTGATTACTCGCAAAGATATTTTACGTACCGTTATAGAAGGAGCCGATGTGTCATGACAGAAACAACCTCAACCCGGCTTGATGATGCGATCGATTTCAACATCGCGGAAAAGTATGCCGAGGAACGACAAGAAAACATTCGCGAATTCGTGCAGACAAATCCAGACTACTACATCGCAAAATTTGACAAAATCGGCGCCAGTGCTCGCTTCACGCCGACATTAAACGTGATTGCCGGCATCCTCGGACCCATTTGGTTCGGAGCCCGCGGTCTATGGATGTGGGCCCTGCCGTTTTTGATCGTCGAAACGATGGGCTATGTTCAGATTGTGCGTGGACTATTTGGTGACCTGGCGGCAGACGCACGAGATCGAATTGCCTCGATCGAAGGGACACTGGATTTGCGACGCCAACAACTGCAGGCGGCAATTGAATCTCAATCGGATAAAGTCGATGTTTATCGACGAACCGTTGAATCGCTGGAAAATTCAATCGGAGATATCAGGCTCGAAGCACAAATCATCGCGGACCAAGGCATCTGGATTGCGCTAAGTGGTGTGATCATATTGCTGGCCGTCAAAGCCGCCCAATCGATTATTGCCAATTCCGCTTTGGAATCAAAGTTTTCTGAGTGGCAGTCCGATCGCAGCATTCGATCCGGCATTTCCGCCCGACAGATGTTTTTGAGCGCAGTTTTCATGACTGTGATCGTCGGTGCGGCAATGTATCACTACAGTTTTCCCGGACAATTCGAAACACTGGCCCAGTTTCCTACGGATCCTGCCATCCGACTCACCAGCATCGTCTGGGTCGAAGCGTTTTTTAGTTTTTGTGTGACACAAGGCGAAGCCTTGTTCGACTTTATTACCTATGGCATTCGTTTGATTCTGGATGCACTTGAATTGCTTTTTGTCAACACTCCGTGGATTGTCATCGCGAGTTTTATCGTCCTTTTAACGTGGCTTACGGCTGGCGTTCGTACCGCGATTTGGTCGGGTGCGTTTTTGGCTTACATGGGCCTGTTGGGGTTTTGGGTTAAAGCAATGACAACTCTGGCACTGTTGGGTACTGCCGCATGCCTGTCGATTGCAATTGGCATTCCTCTGGGATTGTTCTGTGCGCGAAGACCTCGCTTTTACTCGTTTATTCAGCCGATTATGGATTTCATGCAGACCATGCCCGCCTTTGTTTCATGATCCCGGTCATTGCATTTTTTGGAACCGGCAAACCCGCTGCCGTCGTAACTACGATGATCTTTGGTGGTACGCCAGTCGTGCGGCTGACCGTGCTGGGATTGCGCGGTGTTCCAGAACATGTCCGCGAGGCTGCGATTTCGTTCGGTGCCAATAAATGGTATCTGTTCACAAGAGTCGACTTGCCGCTCGCGAGTCCATCAATCCGTGCCGGAATCAACCAGACCATCATGCTGTCTTTGGCAATGGTTGTTGTCGCATCGTTGATTGGCGCAAAGGGTTTGGGGGAAGACGTTTTGGAAGCACTGCAGTACGCTAACGTTGGACAGGGAATCTTGGCAGGATTTTCCATCCTGTTTTGTGCCATGATTCTTGATCGCCTCGTTCAGGGCGCACGCAAGTAGACGCGAAGGTGACGTACCTGGAAATAAAATCCTGATCGTTGACTTTTGAATGTCTGGTCAATTCAATCCATTGCACATACACCTTAATGCGATCAGACAATGGGTGTCTCGCCCACAATATGTTATTGCTACGAGATGTTAGAGGCCAGCAAAATGATTCTATTTGACACGTATACTTTCGTGAACTTGGAACTCAGTTTAAGCAAGGGCGCAAACTTGTTGTCCAATCTTTTGGCTTGAAAATCAATCATACTCGACATCAGCGAATTCGATGCATAAACCAACGCCCTTCAATATTTCGAACGGTTATGTTGCAGTGCAATATCACAGGTAACCTATTGTAAAATATCGCATCAGAAAATTGATTTGCATGGCTAGTGCACCGATTCGCCAATTCGTTTACGAATGGTGTGTCCATGCATCCATGTGTTCACCGGTGACGCCAGGCGTTGCCAACCGCCAACTAACTCGGTTCTTGCAACTGTTGAGTCAATTCTTCGACTTCAATACCGGACGGCGGTTCAATTCACACACTAATTTAGGGAGACAAAAATGATTGCAGGGAGTTGGATTCCTGTAACGCTGGGTATTTTAGGTCTTGTATCCGCGTTCATTATCTTCAACATCGTCAAACGCTATCCTACTGGAGAAGGCAAAGTTGTCGAGATATCAGATGCAATTCACAAAGGAGCAATGGTGTTCATGCGTCGGGAATACACGATTCTCGCTGTTTTTGTCGTTGTTGTTGCCATTTTCATTGCTATTTCTGACCTCGGCCTCAACACCATGTATGCATTTTTGCTCGGTGCTATTTGCTCCGGCAGCGCTGGATACATCGGCATGTATACGGCAACTAAGGCAAACGTCAGAACGACAACCGCTGCCAATACACAAGGCGCCTCTGAGGCATTGACTGTTGCGTTTTATGGGGGTTCCATCATGGGCCTCACAGTGGCAGCCATGGGGCTTTTTGGACTCGGTCTGCTTTATCTTTATTTTGGGTCAGACCCGGAACATGCACATGCCATTCACGGTTTTGGTATGGGTGCCTCTTCGGTGGCATTGTTTTCTCGAGTCGGTGGTGGTATTTTTACCAAAAGTGCCGATGTCGGCGCGGATCTTGTCGGCAAAATCGAAGCGGGGATTCCAGAAGACGACCCGCGAAATCCTGGTGTCATTGCAGACAACGTGGGTGACAACGTAGGTGATGTCGCAGGGATGGGTTCTGACATATTTGAATCCTACTGCGGTTCAATGATCGCTACCATTGCCATCGCGGCAACACTTGGCGATACTGATATTGGTACCCAACATATCCTGATGTTTTTGCCGTTGGCTTTGGCATCCGCGGGCATCATCTGTTCACTGCTCGGCATCATCCTGGTCAGAATTTATACGAAGAAATCAGCCGAAGTCGCACTCAGAATCGGCACAGTCAGCGCTTCGGTCATTTTTATTGCTGCAGCTGCGGCCGTCATATCCTGGGTTGATGTCAGTATGGCTGTATGGGGGTCAGTACTGGTTGGTGCCGTCGGTGGCATCGTCATTGGACTGGTTACCGAATACTATACAGCGGGCAAACCAGTCCGCAAGATTGCAAAAGGTGGTGAAACCGGTCCTGCGACTGTCATGATTGCAGGTCTTTCGGTTGGTATGCAATCAGTCACCGTGCCTATATTGATGCTTTCCGTCATCATTTATGTGGCCAGTGCTCTCGCCGGTCTTTACGGTGTTGGTATCGCAGCCGTCGGCATGCTGGCGACCGTCGGAATGACAATGGCGATCGACGCATACGGACCGGTCGCTGACAATGCCGGCGGAATCGCCGAGATGGCAGGTCTTGGCGAAGAAACGCGAGAGATCACCGATTCACTGGATGCACTGGGCAATACCACCGCAGCCATCGGCAAGGGCTTCGCGATCGGGGCAGCAGCACTGGCAGCATTGGCAATCATCACGGCATTCATTGAAACAGTTACGCACAATAATCCTGATTTTTCGCTTCAGATCAATGATCCGGTGGTACTCTCAGGAATGTTTCTTGGTGGAATTTTTCCGTTTCTGGTCAGCAGTATGACAATGACTGCAGTCGGCGATGCTGCATTTGACATGATCAAGGAAATTCGACGCCAGTTTCGTGAAATCGACGGTTTGCTCGAAGGCAAGGCACAGCCAGACACCGAGCGTTGCATTGACATCGCAACCCGGGCTGCGCTAAAGCGAATGGTACCACCCGGTGTATTGGCTGTCGCAGCTCCCGTAGTCGTCGGTTTTTCACCACTCGGTGCAGAAGCACTCGGTGGCATGCTCGGCGGCGCATTGATCGGTTGCGTGCTGCTGGCACTGACCATGGCCAATGCCGGCGGAGCATGGGATAACGCCAAAAAATACGTAGAAAGCGGCAACTTGGGCGGTAAAGGCTCCGATGTTCATAAGGCGACGGTGGTTGGAGATACCGTCGGCGACCCATTTAAGGACACTTCCGGTCCTTCGATGAATATCCTGATCAACGTGATGGCCATCGTCAGCCTAGTCATCGCACCGCTGCTTTAGCCTGAACTTTCAGTACCCACACAGATTTGGCTGGCGTCCGCCAACGGGCGCCAGCTACTATCGTCGATCAGTCGTTGCCTGGTGTGCTCAATGGCTTGCCAGGTTCAATTCCAAAGACACTCTCAAGGTCTAACTCAGCAATTAACGCATCGGCGGCGCCGATGCCGTGTTCCCGCTGTACGTCAGCAAGAATCATGCGTGCAGAATTACGATTGTAGTAGCCGCCGAACTTAAGCTGCACTTTCAGCAGTTCGCGCGCTTTGTCAACTGTCATCGGCATGTGATTGAACTCCTCAGTTACCAGTCTTGTGGCAACTTTCTTGGTGCCAGCACATTTCGGAGTCTGACATATTTCGGTAAGCCATTGACATAGGGTGGATAGTCTTCGCCCACAATCAGCGGTGCCAGATAGCGACGCGCTTTTTCCGTGATACCGTAACCGTCCTCAGTGATGTAATCACGAGGTAGTGATTTTTCAATATTGGCGACTTTTTCTAGATCAGCCGCTACGATGTCCCACTGATAGGGTTCATCCGAAAGCCTGCGTATGGCAGGCATCAGCGTGGTGCGACCCGCCGCCGCGTATTCCACTGCCGCTTTACCTAGAGCATACGCCTGCTCGACATCTGTTTTCGAGGCAATATGGCGGGCTGAACGTTGCAGATAATCGGCGATTGCGTAGTGGAATTTGAAGCCTAAATCAGTTCGAATCATGTTTGCCACGACTGGCGCAACCCCGCCCAATTGGGCATGCCCGAACGCATCACGGGTGCCTTGGTCCGACAAAAAAGACCCATCTGAATAACGCGCGCCTTCAGAAACCACGACGGAAACATAGCCGGATGTCTCAACACAGTGCTTTACTCGTTGCATAAACCGTTCCCGGTCGAACGGAATTTCTGGAAACAATATCACGATGGGAATTTCGCTGTGAGAATCGGATGCCAATCCGCCCGCTGCCGCAATCCAGCCAGCGTGGCGCCCCATGACCTCAATGATGAACACTTTGGTCGAAGTCAAAGCCATTGATGAAACATCGAAACTCGCCTCTCGAGTTGAAATTGCGATGTACTTGGCGACTGAACCGAACCCCGGACAGCAGTCCGTAATCGGAAGATCATTGTCGACTGTTTTGGGAATGTGGTTCACAGTCATCTCGCGGCTGCGATCTTTGGCCTGCAATGCCAGCTTGAGGCAGGTGTCTGCCGAATCTCCACCGCCGTTATAGAGAAAATGACGGATGTTGTGCTGTTCAAACACATTAAAAATCCGTTCGAACTCCCGGTATTGACGATCAGGGTCTTGCAGTTTATAGCGACACGAACCAAAGGCTCCCGAAGGCGTTTGCTCAAGCTCACGAATTGCATCAGATGTTTCATAACTCACATCAATCAATTCTTCATTGAGAACGCCAAGTATGCCGTTCTTTGCTGCAAAAACCTTATCGATGGCTTCAGGATGGTGCGTACTTGTATCAATAACCGCCGCAGCGCTGGTATTGATCACCGAAGTCACCCCTCCCGACTGGGCATAGAGCAGGTTTCCTTTTGTTATCATGGTAGTGTCTATCGCTTAAGCCATTCGATTTTCAGTCAACGTCAGCCGCGGTTACCCCCGACACGTAGCCTTGTGATTTGCCTACCTGATCAGCCTGGTATTGCAACAGGGCAGTCACGCAGTTCACCGGGTCTGAATAAGTTTGCTGCGCATTGGAAAAGTGTTCGTCGGGCTGGTAGAAAAAAAAGCCCTGGAACTCGCCAGCAGCCATCTTGATGACAACAAAATTACAATCCAGCGCACTCCAGAAAAGTGCTGGTCGCTCAACCAGCTTTTCATCTTCTTTATCCAGTTGGACTTCACAGTCAGCCATGTGAATTTCAATTTGCACCTTATATCGTGCGTTCAAAACCTGTTGGACTGACTGAAATTCTTGTTCTGTGTAATCAAGCATAGCACAGAATTATAAATTCGCTGGAGACTGCCTGAAGCGACATCACTTCCAAATCGGCATTTTGAGGTGATGTTTTACGGTCTTCGCTGGCATGCGCTGAATACGCAGACCCA
Organism: Arenicellales bacterium; assembly: GCA_963664525.1. Classification (GTDB taxonomy): domain Bacteria; phylum Pseudomonadota; class Gammaproteobacteria; order Arenicellales; family JAJDZL01; genus JAJDZL01. The sequence goes on along the minus strand of OY761535.1, from coordinate 2,906,671 downwards.
GTGGTTCAACTCATTCTGGGCCCACCAGGACAATTCATGCAAAAAATTGATTATCAATTCACCAAGTTGACAAATGCACAATTGCAATAGGGATGATTAAACTAAAGACAGCTTAATTACCATTTATCGTAAGCCATGTTTCAAGAGCTTTTCAGACATAGGGGCGCTCTCAAAGCGAAGTAAGCGAATCTTGGAATCAAGTCCGGCAAGCGGTACCGGCGATTGAAGCGATATTCGAATTCGACCAAGTCGCGCGGGGCATATTTCGCATTAAAGCAGTGATAGCTGCTGCACAAGGCTGTCTTTGTAAGGCATGAAGATTGGGTCTCGCGTCAGCAAGTATATTGGCCTATTGTTCAGAAGCCACAGGAAAAACATTTCGTTGATTGAACTAAGATAGTTCGGGCAATTCTCCCGTTCTGTCAATCCAATCGTAGTATGATGACTATTCCTCGCATCCTTTAGCGGATTGATTTTCATTAAATACAATATGACGAAATCCGTTACAGATGAAATGAGAGAGGGATTCACTACATTTGCCAAAGGAGGATAAACCATGATTCAGAGATCATTGACTTTGCTAATAGCTTTCTTATTAGCAACATTTTCAAGCCTAGTAGCAGCCGACGAAACAAAACCCGCAGGTATGGCTCATTTCATTAACCCTGCAGGTGACATGATTGGTGAAGCTAAATTTTGGCAAGGTAACAACGGAGTTCTAATTTATGTCGAACTATCCGGGTTGTCCACTGGCAAACACGCGATACACATCCACAGCGTTGGGACTTGCGAACCTGATTTTAAGGCATCAAAAGGACATATAAATATATCTGGCGCCCAACACGGACTGCTCAATCCAGATGGACCCGACAATGGAGACCTGCCGAATATTTACGCTAATGCAGACGGCAGCGTACAAGCCGAGTTGTATACAACAAGCGTGTATTTTACAGGCATGATGGGGCAACCCGGTGACAGCATGGCGGCATTGATGGACGAAGATGGATCTGCGCTAGTTGTTCACGCAATGGGTGATGATCATGTAACTCAACCCATTGGAGGTGCTGGTGGTCGAGTCGCCTGTGGAGTAATTACAGGAATGATGTAATCTAAGGACGATTTTTTCGTTAATTGTTGGAGACTTGGATACAGCGAATCTATTGATCAGAATACTAGCGAATCAGCGGCGCGCAATTGTCGAAACAGCCCAGTGGATTACACAAATAAGGGCTTAGCAAATATCGATTTGATACCTGTGACACTAGGTGGATACATCGACATAGATGTATTAGAGGATCTAGTTGATCCAGACATCATTTTGACTTCAGTAATGGCTGCGAATAGCGAAACTGGAGTTTTGAATCCAATTTCAAAATTGCAGAAATTGCTCATTCACATAATGTTTTATTCCATTGTGATTCTACTCAGATGGTCGGCGGAAAATCACTTGATTTGGAGAAAATTGGATGTGATTTGATTTCAGTAAGCAGTCACAATATCTATGGACCTGGTGGAGTAGGAGCTCTGATTGGTTTGCACAAAGGATTACTATAGCTAGAACCAATAATTCACGGAGGCGAGCACGAACAGGGTTTGCGATCTGGTTCTTCGAATACTGCACGGATTTTGCCATATTCAGGTCCAATTTGTACTGAAAAATCAGCCAATTGTTGCAAAAGGAAAAAGTAATACCTGTCTAGCGTCAACCAAGGTAAGAAATTTGCGACAATCAAGGCAACTCCGCTATGTCGCAAGCAACATAGACCCATTATTTTGATTGAGGTTCTAAATTGGTTGACGCATTGTAATATGGGTTAAGCCAAGCAGCCGAATCTAGAACAGCAGACGATTCTGATTGAGTTGATGAAGAAAATGTTCATAGTTCAAAACTTCAATTCCATCAACTACCCGGTTGTTTGACTCAGCGGTCACAATGATCGATCGTTGCGGTTGGAACTCCTCTCGAAAGGCTTTGATCGCGCGCAGGTCTCCAGCCCGAAGACGGTTCTTGACTTTAATTGCCAACGCTCCATTTTGTAGAACAAAATCGACTTCAAGACCGGTTTTTGTGCGCCAGAACTGAATACTCGTACCCCATTCCTGATAGCTGTTTGCTGCAATCAGTTCAAGAAAAATGAAGTGTTCGAAACTCCGGCCGAAATTTACTCCACGTAAGTCTTGTATCGGGCTGTCGCAAATGTGGTTAGCAATGCCAATATCAAACAGATAAAACTTCGGGGCGCTGGATATTACCTGACGTTTGCTCTTCTTCGAAAAAGGGTAAATCAGGTAACCAACCGAGGTATCCACCAGAATCTCAAAATACGTGCGGACTGTTTTCGAATTAATGCCGCAATCCCGAGCAATCGCAGAATAGTTCAAGATTTGCCCGTGACAAAAAGCTAATGAATCAAAAAATCTCGAGAATGCCGAACTCCTCCTGACAAGGGCTTCATTGAAAACCTCCTGGGTTAAATAGTCCTGTGTATAAGCACTTAATGACCGTCGGAAGTGTTTCGTTGCATACAGCCCCGGCAGCAAACCTGTAGACATCGCAGTTAGTAGATCAAAATTCGGAATTTCGCTCCACGACAAGGGATGCAACTGAAATCTCCAGGCTCTGCCACCTAACAGGTTAACCCCGCTCCGATTGAGTTTCCTGGCACTGGAACCACATAGCACGAAGCTAAGGTTCCTGGATTCAATCAGCCGGTGGATTTCGTCGAGCAGTGAAGGAACTTTCTGAACTTCATCAATCACAACCGGGTTGGCAAGCACATCAAGACCATATACACTCAATTCTTCGCCGAGCGATTTGGGTCTTGACAAGAATCGTAGCATGACATCACTGTCAAGTAAGTCATAACTGACACTGTCAGGAAACTGCTCCCTGAGAAGCGTTGACTTACCGGTTTGACGTGGACCCCAAAGAAATGCCGACTGCCTAGGAGGCAGGGAAATACTGAGTTGCCGATTGTACTGATTTGAGTTCATATTCCCAATTAGTCATACTAATTAGGAATTGTAACTCGAATTGGTCGTTATTTTGATTGTTACAAAATAAGAGGGATTTGCGTTGTAGCCATTTTCGCGTCCGGTCACGCCGACTCGTTGGCCCGCCAGGGCACTGACGAGGCAATAATCACCTTCCACAGACCGTCGACCAAGCCAATCGCGTCGAATATTTTGTCTGAAATGCGGCTTGTCCATATTTGTGTCAATTTTACTGGTATCAAGACGCACTCAACCCTCGCAGCCACGCTACGATAAGCCAATTCACAATACAACGCGACCCTTAGCCAGTATCAAGCAACGCAATCGGTCGGATCAGTGAGCGCATGTTGTTCGCCTGACCGGTTTCAATGTGCAAAATCGCCATCGCCAGTCCAAATACCATGGCCAGCGACGCTTTGGCTTGCATCTTGACCAGTCCACGTACATAGTGGTGATCAAAATTGTAGCCCTGAGCGATACGCGAGAAAAACCGCTCAGCCGCCGTGCGCCGGGCATAACTGCGCTTCCATTTGTACGTGTTGCGCGGTGTCGGCGTAAAGATCCTGCGATTGGCCTGATCCAGTTTGATTCGCACCGTGCGACCATACCGATGCGCCTTCGAGTGGCCGTATCGCAGACGCTGTTGCGTACCGGCACACTGATAACCACCGGCTTTGGCGCGACAGCGATACTCTAAGGTACCCCGATCTTTCTCATAGCCATAAAGCACAAATTAGGAAAGACAATGTGTAAAGTTGGGTTGTCAACATCTGAAAATACCGATTCAGGCTTACTGGGGCTGAATCATTGCGAATTTCCATCGATAAAAGCTGGAGAATTCAGTGTACGGTATCGATATGCTACAAACGTCTTTGGTATTTTTGGGAACTATAAAGAAAGGTGCAATTCGACTGGGAGATAAAGGAGACACATATCATTACAATTGGTGATCTCACAACCTTGAGCAATTGGTCTAAAGAATTGCGTTGTGTTCAAACTGGTCAGTACGGTATCCGAATCAACAGAAAATTACGGATATGCGTTCCTTGGACTGATTCAACGTAATTGAGAAATTAGGGAACGCAAAAAATTCGAATCTTTCCAAATCTCCAATCTTGATTACTTTTTATGAACTTGTTTAATGGAACTTAATTTTATGGCTGTAGAAGAAATTGGGATTCGAGATAAGAAAGTCACAACCTTGAAAGAGTTGCTTCGACCTGGACTGCGAGTTGTTTTCGTAGGCATCAATCCAACACCAAAATCTGTAAGCCGTGGTCATTACTACCAAGGAAAGCTTGGTAAGCGATTTTGGAAACAGCTCCAAACTTACGACTTTACATCATACCTGCCAGAAGGAGAGGAAGATGTAATAGCTTTTTCCGAGGGATATGGATTCGCAGATTTAGTTCGAAAACCAACAAGCAGTGCTGATGACTTGTCGACCGAAGAACTTCGCGAGGGCTCTTCTGATCTACTCGAAAGACTTCTTAATCTAGGAACGCCTCGCCCAGTAATCGTGTTCGTCTTCAAGAAGGCTTTTGATTTTTCTGCTACCACACTTCAGAGTAAAGGGTTTCAGGTGAATCGGATGCCTGGTCCTTATTCAAAAAAAGAAGACGAAAGGAAGATTATGTTAGATCTCCGTAGAAGAATTACAAATTAGTTAAATTCCGGTTGCTATGGATGTTTGTTGTTATCCCATCCGCCGGGCATCCTCGAACAATGCCTTCATCAACCCGTCCGCCGTTTTTCCTTAACGCTTGGCCGCAGTTGTGCTAACACGACAGGTTTCGTATCCATTCCCGAGCGCCACCCCATTGGAACCGTTCGTTGGGAATATCGCCGAGCACGGATCGATATCGATTCCGTGTATTTACCATCTCTGAATGGTCGTGATTCAGATTAACGACATTGATGTCATTTCGCGGTAAATCTTTCAGCGCTTCGGAGAACAATGTCCGCGCAGCCATGTCCGTCGTGGGGAATGAATAGCCGATGAATGTCACTTCTTGGGCCGTCTCGAGGTTGGCGAACGCATGCGACCAGACAAGCCGAAGGACCGGTTGTTCTACGAGGCTGGACTTTGACAGAACGGGCGGGACCATCACCGGTTCTGGTTCCAGATGATCGCTGACCTGGGGATAGTTCGAACTGGTGTCGGACCAGTCATGATGATGCGTGATGCTGTCGATCGCAACCGGGTTCGCATAACCCAGTTTAGGCCGCCAGTTAATTGATCCATGGAGCTTCAGAAGCCAGAGCTCTGATTCCGTTATTTGTGACTTTAAATTGGCGACTACATCCTGTGACGACTGGCAGAAGAACCCGTATCCCCGATTTGGGTTCCAATTGCCGGTTCCTGCCAGAGCCTCATCAAGGAAGTCGTCATAGTTGAAGGTAATGCAGCAGCAACCTGTGTTTTTACAGTACTTCGCGAACTGCTCCAATTCCGCGTGATAAATTTCCCCATCGCGCGCTTCATGTAGCCGGTCGAGAAACGCTCTCTTCAGTTCCGAAAGAAGAAACCCGTACTCGTTCGCCGCGTTGTCTGCTTTCTCGGCGTAGTCGTACGGCATCAAGGCATCGAGACGCGTCATCAAGCGTTCGATGTTGATGTGACCGTTCGAATGAAGGTTTCTTTCCCATTCCAGCAAACGGCTCGCGTAAGGCAAACCGCTGACCTTGTCTTTGAGGGCATTATTGCTGAAATCATCGATGAGCAATGGCGCGCCAGGTACCAATGCACGGGTGAATCCAGCACCAGTGACAACGACATGCTTACGACAGACAGTCTGAGCAGTGTCCGTATACGCCTCTGAGGGTTCATCCGTAGACATCAGGAAGCGGATCTAAATTGCCTTGGCCTGCTGCTTTTCCCATTTCCACGCTTCTTCGTGCGTGGTCGGTCCACCCTCCTGTTCAATTTTGCCATTCGGCCACCGGCGTCGGTGTTCGCGTTCGCGGCGCTTCAGATCGGTCGTGAAGCCGCAAAGCACAACGTTTCCGTCCACCTTGAAGCGATATTTGTAAGTAGTTTTTGCGACCATGACGCATCCTTCTAGGGGTAGTAGTGCAATTAAAGCAGTCGCAACCGGTCAACGGCACCTTCGTTGGCATGTATGCTTTCGATCGTATCGACCGACCACTTTCCTTTCCCAGGGTATCTTCACCTGTTCGACCGCTACGCTTACCGAAGAGGACTTCTCCGTTAATGTGGCCGACCGTTGCCGAACACCTGTAGACATTGCCGTAATGTTTACTCATTACGGCCTCGCGGAATTTCGCGCTACCGCCAGCCAAACTGACTTCAGGCACTGAAAGAACAGTTGTAAACCGCGTACTTCAACCCGTCTAAGTGAGTAACGATATATTACCCGAGAAGAGTGTTGAATGCAAGTTTGTCAGCTTGCTCGAATCATTTGTAGACCAGGTGCAATTTTCACTTATTGCGGTCACTATGTCCGCAAGAGTCGTCATGGATCTGTAAAGAAATTGCGTTACCGCTGTCGCACCAGCAACACCAAGTCAAATCTGCTACCGGATACAGTTGTCTTTCTTGGAAATCGAGTTCAGCCAAGATAATATTGGCACAATGTAATCAATGAGATCACTTGCGCGTGATCTACAACCCAAGTGTTTACACTTATGCCTTCTCTTCCCAGAGTTTCTTGGCGGAAATTCCCATTGCTGTTTCAACTGCATTTGCTGCGCGCATCACCGCGTAGATGTTGAGGTGTTCGAACTCTCCTTGATATTCCGCGAGATAGCTTTCACTACTCGGCTCGAGTCCATTGCGCTTCGCGACAAGATAGGCCGTCATTTCCGCCTCGACCTCTCCCAGTTTATGATTGGTCGTTTTTCTGTCTGGTACGCGTCGTCCGCGATCGGAACCTAAATGTCCGAGATAAAGGTGCGCCAATTCATGTGCTACGGTCACGAACTGCGTTGCAACACGATGGCTACCGTTGTACGCTAGTCGATACAAATTTTTTCCCTTAGGAGAGGTCGATTCCTGCAGCAACTCGATATAACCCGCTCGATTATCGCCAGCATCGAACACAGAGATTTCGATCTTATCCTTTGCGATTGAACTGACCAACTCGTAAAAGCGATCTTTCGTCAGGCTTCCCAGTGTCGGAAACGCGAATGCGCTGGATGGTACTTTCCGTCCTGATGTATCCAAAACATCGAACACGAAATCGACCGGCCCCATCACCCTCAGTATCAGAAGTGGTCGTGCGTCCTTCTTCGGAGCACGTCCGAAACGCTCGCGCCAATCTCGTACTGTTGCTGCATGGGTTAATCCAGGCTTTTGAATGTGGAGCAACATTGCATTGAACGGTTCGAATTCGCTCCTTCCGGGCCCCACCAAGACAATTCAGACGAAATTAATCAATTTCCGTAGTGCTGCCTATTGCTCAGTCGAAAAAGTGTTTAGAAACTGTCTTCCCCATAGAAGTTTCTTGTCCGCATCGCTTAGTTCAGCTTCCTCGCAGACACAGTCCCAATGCTGTTCGATAACAGTAATGAGTCTTTCAAAAATGTTGCGAGCTGCCACCTTGGACAACAAAAAGTTATGCGCCGTTTCAAGACAGGATCTAAGCCGGCTTAGGTTGTTGTTACCGCAGATCAGCATTGCTTGTGAGGCTTCATTGCCAGCGCGGTTTTGCGGACATATGTCATAGGCAGGGGTGAGTGTCAATTCCTTGCCATTCCAAAAAGCAGCATGGTTGCGTGCGTGATCATCAGTATTACCGCAAAGAATGTTGAAAACGAGCCGAGAGAATACTTCCTTGAGGGATTGTCTAGGATTTGTGAAGCGATGCCGAATGATTTCAGCAAAAGTTTCATAACTGGCGTAGCGCGCCATCATTTCATCAAGGCCAAACAGTGTCAATGCGGAGACCTGGGCCTTACGCAACCAGGTATTGTGTTTTGGAATGCGATCAAATCTCTCGATCAGGAGCACGTCTTTACCGACTACCTTGGTTAATTGGACCGGTGCAACATTCAGTTCAGCCAACGCTGCTAGCCGCATTGCGATGTACTCAGCTTTGACGACACTGAAAAGATCAGTGCTAGAGGACAACTTGGCAATATATTTTCTGTGTTGATCTTGAATTAAGGCTTTTGGACGCGCACCGCCGATCGAACTGCTATGAAACAACGCTTGATCCAATTCTGGCGTGAGAAGAATCCCTTTTTCGACCCGCTCGGAAGATTCAATCAACTCCTCTACACTTGGGTTTTTCGCAGTACGCGGTACGTATTCGGTTGGCGAGCGTTGGAAATCAAGTGCACCGATTCGGTCTGAACCGGATTCCAGAAGATAAGTTAATTCATCCAGTTCATCAGTATCCGTTTTCGCACCCTTGAGTCCCAATAGCCAATTAATGATTACACGTCGGCCCCATGCATCAGGTGCAGCATCCCGGATACAGCTAGGCATAGTCAAACCTTCTGGCAGGGGCAATATTCCGGGTTGTAGGGGTAACTCCGGATCATAAATCGAAATGGCGGGATTACTACCGCCAATTCGTTCAAGATAACTCTTGCCGTAGTTAAACTGGACATTGCCATTTTCAGTTTCCAATCGTCCGGCTACAACAGGCTCTGTGGTGTTCTGCAACCATATCCAGACGAAAGCTTCCTTTCTGCTGTTAGAAGTCATCGTGCACAGCCTTGGATTTGTTGCGAACGGACTTTGGTAACAATTCCAGCACTTCTTCGGTACGGTGTAGCTGCTTTGTTAGTGTGCTGTGATCGGCGTCAAATAACTTTACGCCGACTATCGCCGCAACTTCGAATACCGCGCCAATTTCACATTTTAGATTACCATTCTCGATGCGTTGTAGCAGCCCTCTGGAAATTCCAGCGCGCTCTGCCACTTCCTGCGCAGTGAATTTGCGTTTTTTTCGCGCAACACGAATTAGTCCTCCAAGAAGGGCAGACGCAGTTTGGCTATAGCGTGAATAGGTGCGTGTTATAGATTTAGGCATCGTTTATTGTTCTATATGTAAAGCATATTAATACTTTATGGTTTATTTGTAGATCATTATAGTGGGTTATTGCCACTTTGTCTCCCTTCGAATTACGTTCTTCGGGAAACAGACTGAAAGTCTTATATGTATGTGAACTACCTCAGACTCAGGCGAGCAATACGGAATGCACCAATTTTTCAAATCAAGCGACAAGTAGCACAGCGGAACATAGCCTCGACAGAAAAGTCGTTTCTCCCGCAACCGCGACTGTGATCAGGCCTACCAAAAATTTTGTTCTTGCTTGACTTATTCTGTCAGTTTTGCAGATGAATTTACAAATATACTAGTCTATAATAGACTACATTGGTTAGATGAATATGAATGTTCCACATAACAAAGCCAGCCGTGTGTGGACGGTATCTCAGGCGAAGACTCATCTTTCTGAGATATTGCGCCTTGCTGAAGAAGAAGGGCCGCAGCATATTGGCAAAAGACGTCCCTTCGTAGTTGTTCCGGCTAGACAATGGCATGAAAGGAATCAGTCTCGTCAGTCCATGGGACGATGGCTGGTAAACAACATACCTCGAGGAGTTGATCTGAGTTTCAAGTTTGATCGCAAATCCATTCGAGATATCCCATTTAGAGACGGCGAGATTGAATGAATGGTTTTCTTGTCGACACCAATGTTGTGTCCGAGTTAACTAGGCAAGTACCCAATCCACAGGTACTGTCATTTCTTGTTGAAAAAGAGGAGTTGTGGATTTCGAGCATTGTCCTACACGAATTGAATTTGGGTGTCGAACTTCTCCCGCTCAGAAGCCAGCGCGACAGGATTCATTCTGCATTATCAGATTTCATTGCACAATATAGTGATCGTATTGTGCCCGTGGGAGATTCAGAGGCTGTGCAGGCCGCTTTTTTTCGAGCTCAGATGCATCGCATCGGGCGTTTTTTGGATCTTGGAGATGCCTTGATTGCAGGAACTGCCAAAGTAAACAACTTATCTGTTGCAACCAGAAATATTCGAGATTTTGAACATTTGGCAATTGATGTGGTTAATCCTTGGGATTAACGTTGCCCCACACTTCGCAAATCACTCTAAACCAAAAAGCAAAGTTAATTAGTGTCAGTCAGAAAACCCCCGATTTTAAGCGAGAATTCAGAATCATTTGACCGACAATGAGCCCGAGCACGACTAACGCCGGACTGTCAGGGCGAATGGTGACAATCCAGTGCCAAAACAGGGCAAAATCACGAATTTAGCCCACAGCCGTGCCTCCGGCACCCGGATTTTCGTTTCCGATGGGTGAATTGAAATGCTAAGCGGCGCGCAAACGCTGCTGACGGGCGAGTTTCTGACGCTCTTTGTCGCGCAAGATCCTACCCAGCCGCTTGAGGTTTGCGGCCAGTACCGACAGAGCCACGGCACGGGCAAAACCTGTTTTGCCGTGGTCCCGAACCCGGTCCAGCCCGCAGTGCTCCAGATGATTGATCGCCGACTCAATGCCAGGGTGCTTGCCACGCGCGGCTTTGAACCACGGCTGCGACTCATGCATCTTGTCGTTGATATTGCGATAGCCTTTTTTCGGCAGTGCGCATTCATCGAGCAACTCACCGAGCGCCAGCTGATTGGCCGGCGAATGAAAGCCACGATCGAAACTGCAGCTGTTCAAGTCAGGAAAGCTTTGCCGGGCTTGCTCGATGACCGCGACGCCATGGTCAACATCACTGCCGTCCCACAGGATACGGTGATGCAGGATAAATCGGTAGTGGTCCTCCACCACACAGACCGGCACGCCGAGCTCTTGCGGGACACCGGCTTTGCCTTTGACCACCCAACGGGTGTGTGGCTCAAAGATCGAAAACACTTTGTCCCGGTGAGGAATCTTCTCCTCGCGCACCAAGCGCCGCGTGACCTGATCGATCTGACGGTGTGCGTGGCGGATATAGTTTTGAAGTTGCACGACTTTGGCTTGCTGAAAAAGCGTCAGCTCAAACGCCTCGACTTGCTTGAGCGTACCCTGTGCACGATTCAGGTATTGTTGACACTGGGCCAGGTACTCGTTCACCTGCACGGGCGAATTCTTATTCTTCTTGGATGTTCGCACGCGGTTGAATGCTTGTTTGATCTTTTTTTGAATATGACGATGCTGGCGCCAGCCCTCAAGATCCAACTGCTCGGCGAGCCAGACCGCTGTTGTGATGCTGCAACGCATGGCATCAAACAACAAATTGACATCGGTTGGAAAATGAACATCCGTTTGAACGCAGAACGAATCACAACGCCCGCGCAATGTTTCGCCAGGCTTTTTTCTAACCACCTCGTGGCCGGCCTGGACCAGCAGTTGGTTGATCTTGGCCAACAGTTGCGGTTTCAGCAAAGTGACGTTATCCACCACGGTTTGTCGCTCGTATTCGTGCGCCATCACCCCGTGGCCCAGCATTTGTCGCAAGGTGCCATGCTCGTTGGCCAGCTCAGTGAGGCGGTCGTAATCGCAATTCAGACCCTGCTTGAGGATCGCCAGGACCAGAATGCGCCAAAGCTCCATGCCCGGACGACCGGTGTCCTTACGGGCTTTGGGATTCACTTGTGCATCAAGCAGTGCAAAGACTTCGCTTCGCAACTGCGGGTTGGTATACAGATATTGCAGACCCCTGAGCAAGGCCGGAATGTCATCGCGCGATTTCGAGCTAATGACGATATCGGCGATAAAGGTGCCGCCCAGTTCACATTGTGTGGATTTGACTTTTCGCATGGTCAGGGCCTGAAGATTGGATCAAAAAGGAGTATTTTGGGGGTTTTAGGCGAATACTTGGCTTGATTCGGGAAATCTTCGGTGCCAGAAGTCTGCCTCTACATCATTGTTTATATTGACATATTATACTCTATTTTGGTTTTCTGTCAAACACTAATTATTGTCGAGTTCGCTCAAAGAGTTTGCGACGATGGTAAAAACCGGATTTGGTCGATGAAAAAATTCATGGCCGGGTACTGGATGAGCACCACACCGACCGATGATCAGCAAAAGGTCTTGGATCTTTTGGGAGTGAAAGTGAACGTCATCTCATCTTGCCCAGTAGAGAGCAATTGATGCTCTGATTTGTTTCATCAGATCAAATTTATATGTCCCCTACCCCAATGGAACATGAGTTCAGAATTCCCATTCGGGAATTTGCTGGTTGAATCGAAGGTTTTGCTGTTGAAAAACCAAAGATGAAAATACGTTTTCCAAATCAACATCGTCAAACATAGCGATTCGGAGGCTGGCGGACGCCTGTGTGAAAAATTCACTGCAACTTTCGATTGACTTATCAACATAGGCTTTCTGCCACCAATTCAAAATCAGGTCTTCTGATTTCATCAGCAACTCAGCTGTGGGAAGTTTGTCTCGCTTCTGGTTTTGATTCACCTGCCTCGAAGCAGGCAATAAATTCCACATGTCACCACAAGGCCATGCAGCGTAAGGAAAACAGTGATCAATGTCAAAATTCTTGGTGTTGATCGTCTTTCCACTCCATACGCAGTTTCGAAAACTTCCACTCTCGATCAATTCAATCGCCCTCTGTCTCGACAATTGAGTTCCCCGTTCCGGTTCCTTCCACGAAAGTGCTACTTCCATCTTTTCGATGCTGAACTCCTGCTCTCGACTCTGCTTAGACAGGTACTTTTTCATTAGAACTTTCCATTCCGCTACAATCGCAGGTTCAATCCAACTTCCGTATTGCAACATTGATTGCCATAGATCAGCTGATATTTCAACTCGACCAAAACTGAAAAGATACGGCTTGTCCAGTACAAGCGACCCGGTAACCCGCTTGGATAAATCTGCAGTGGGTACGAATACCCGCTCCTTTCCATCGCTGTAAGTGATGTACGTCATCGGCATTTTGACAAGCGTACGGCAGATGTCCTTAATTGCCGTATGTAAATGTCCGGATACATCGGCAGAAAATCTCATTCCGGGTCGTAGATCGTGAGGCGAAACGGCCGCGAGTTTCTCATAAGCTTTACTGGCAAACCCCACGCCAAATACGGCAGCCTTGTTACCCGGCAATTGAGGTAAATTCTCATCAAGCAACGGGCGATAAACCCGGAGCCAGTAAAGTCCAAACAGACCGAGAGGAATCACGACCTTCTGTTCATCCTCAACTTCAGCCATGCCACTGGCCGACTGCGCGATGTGCTGAAGCACCTTGAGTAAACCCAGCTTGTAAGTCGAGCTTTTGCGTTCATTCAAAATTATTCCGCGTAGCAATGGCAATGCGCCTGTACCATCGCCTGGCGATTTCAGTATAAATTGAGTCCACGTAACTGCGTCGCGACCCAATGCATCATCTGTTTCGACTTGCGCAGTCTTGATCAATCCGTGGTCCCTGGCAAGAGAGCCCACTTCGGTATCAAGGTCTACCTTGCTGTCATGAGTTGTGTGACGAATCGTGAGATAGATGACACCGCCAGGGTTTAGCAGACTGGTGACTCGCCGGAACACAGACCGGCGTTCCGTTTGCGCAACCTGTATCCATACGGAACTGAGAACGATCACGTCATAACGCACACCGAGCTGCCTGACGCACTTCAACTTTGGCAAGGTGTCTTTGAACCAGCGAATATTGGGGTTGCAGTGTATTTTTTGAGCGCGACGGCGCAATTCATCTGATGGCTCAACGACAACCACGGAATGTCCCAACTCAGCCATTTTCGCCCCGTCTCGGCCTGAACCAGACCCAATTTGCAGAATCCGGCAGGGCTTCTCAGGCAAATGCTTCAGGAATTCACAATGAACTTGATCATACAGGTCAACAAGCAGCGTAGCGTTTTGCGCATCCTGATCCGTTGCCGCTTCTCTTGAAGGTGTTCGCTTGAAAACACCAGGTTTGCCGGCTAAATTTGTTTTGTCGGATTGCATGAGTCAAACGTTGAATCGTCGAGCCGTACTTCATTCGGTTCAAGCGAATACAGAAAACCGAGTTGAAACCACAGTGCCAAAAGAATTTTAGTGCATCACCCCGCAGTGAACTGCTCATACTGACCAATCAGCCCAGTCAAAATGATTCCGATTTTCGAAACTACGAAAATGTCGTCCGGCGCGAATATCATTGATAACCAACCGCCAAGGTATCGAACCAGGCGATAGTTTTAGGACCACATCAATGATTGGGGAAAATTCAATTCATGGTTTCTGTCAGTGCAGATTTTGGTAGCAAGAAAATCGCAATTCAAGTTCCCGACGATTCGACAATTGTTGAGTTTCAAGATCCGTCATTCCTGAATGATCCGATAGCACAAACCGTCGAGGCGCTACGAAAGCCTGTGGCAAGCCCACCTCTGGCTGACCTGGTCCGGCCCGAAATGACCGTTGCCATCGGCTTTGATGATCCAACTCGCCCACCCTTACCATGGCAAACCATCATGCCAGTGGTGATCGATGAATTGACTCGCTATGGCATTCAAGATAAGAATATTTCACTCATCTGCGCAAACGGTGCTCATCGTAAGTGGACTCCTGATGAGTTGAAACGATATTTGGGCGATGAATTGTTTAACCGATTCGGGCCCACGGGTCAAATTATCAATCACGACTGTCAGGACGAAAGCGGCTTAACGTATCTCGGCACTACAGAACGAGGTGGTTATGTTGAACACAACCGAAGATTTGTAGAAGCTGATATTTCCATTTACGTGGGGACGGTGTCAGCCACATATGTTGGTGGATACTCGGGAACCGGAGCCGTAACCGGACTTGCATCAGCAAACAGCCTTGGCTCACATCATGCACATCGATTCTGGCACAATCCCAAGTCAACGACAGGTGACCACCGCACGATGATGTACCGGGGAATGAAAGCTGAAGTCCATGACTATATGGAAAAAGCTATGGGCAAACGTATTTTTTACGTCAATTCTGTAATCGGAGTTGGTGGCAGGATTGCTGGTGTCTTCGCTGGATATTCTCCTGAGATCGAATTACCGTGCTGGAACCTGGCTGACACTTTCAGTATCTATCCGGTACCTCAAGCCGATGTAATGATCATTGGTCTAAGCGACGGGTTCGCTTATGGAGAGGCAGACAACACGTTGATCGCTGCAATTGGCTGCCTGAATCCGCCACGAATCTGGCTAAATCGCCCAGTTTTGAGACAAGGCGGTGTCGTGATCGGGCTGAGTCCTTCCCGGGGTGAGATTGATCCGGTCATGTATCCGTCCTATCAGGAAGTGATCGACCTTTATGATCGACACTGCGACATCAGTGAACTGGCACGGTACGAAAAGGAGATCAGTTCTCGCCCTGATTACCTGGAACGGTACAAAAATGGAAATTCCTACCACCCCAGGCACCCGTTCTGGCTGATGTATATCGGTCACTATACGCTGCAACGGGCTAGTGCAGTAATCATGGCAGGAACCCGCAATCCAGGCGCTTTTAGAAAACTGGGGATCACTCCTGCCAAAGACTTTGATCAGGCCTGGCGGTTGGCCACAAAAATTACGGGGCAATCGCCATCCACTGTCGTTGCTCCAACTTTCTGGACTCGCCGACAGTTCAAATTCAGCGTCAGAGATTAAACTGGCAAAATTAACGCAACAACTGCGACCGCTTGGAACTTAAGCGGTGTCAGAGTTACTGACGCGTCGATTTCGGGTCCAAAATACCCAGTAAACCATCAGCACCAGCGATATGACAAATCCGATCAACTCGATCGTTCTGTCATTGATCAGGTAGGAAAATCCAATCGCTGTAACACACAGAAAGCCCCATCGCTCGGGCCAGTTCAAATCTCTTAGGAAATAGCTGTAGCATACGATCGATGAAGTCCACTGCAAAAGCAGGATTAACACAACCGGGGGAACAACTGACCAGGTAAGATTGGGGAACGACAACAACTCCGGATGATAAATAAAACCATACGGAATAATGAAAGTTGTCAGCATCAGCTTCATGCCGTCAATCGCAGTACCGATAAAAGTGCCACCGGACAGTTTTGCAGCCGCAAGCGCACTGACGGCAACAGGTGGTGTCAACGTAGAAAAAACTGCAAAATAAAACACGAAAAAGTGAGCAAGTATTGCCTCAATCCCAGCCTGTTGTAAAAACGGGACCAACGTCAGCGATACAACGACGTACGCTACCGGTGTCGGCAATCCCATTCCCAGAAATAATGAGACGACCATCGTTCCCAACAAAAGAAGAAACTGACTGTCTGGAAGTACCTGGACGAGCACGATCGCGAGACGGTTGGACAGATTTGTCGTCAAAAACGTCTGAGCGAGGGGGCCAATTGCGACCAAAAGTAAGGAAAGCAGCGTTACGATGACCAAGCCATCGATGTAGGCGTCGTACAGTTCTTTGAGTTTGGGTCGATATTTACCCTGTAAAGGACACAGGCCCAATGCCAGTGCAATGCCGCAAATGCCTGCGATCGCTGGCGAATAATATCCGACGAGCAGCACAACGACTGCGCCGAACGAAATCAAGAATGTCGGTGCCATACGCCATATGGCCTGATAATCGACCTGTTCCTGCATGCGTTTGAGCTTTTCGTGCTTGGCGCAGATCACTACCCCGCAAGTCGCTCCCGTCAGAAACAACAGTGCGGGTATTAACGCAGCCAGCGCGACTTCGATGTAAGGCACGTTCAGAAACAGAGCAATAATGAATCCCGCCAGCCCTAAAATGGGAGGCATGATCTGTCCGGACGTGGACGCTACTGCTTCAATCGCCCCAGCCATGTCCTTGCGGTACCCATGATTTTTCATCATGGGAATCGTCAAGCGACCGGTCAACACAACATTGGATACAGCCTGCCCCATCACTGAAGCGACGATACCACTGCCGATAATTGCAGGAAATGCTGCACCGCCCCTCACCCTTCGCCCGGTAACCTTGCCAACCTCTATGACCATTTTCAGCATTCCAATACCGAGCAAAATTGCAGCAAATATAACCAGGAAATAGAGTTTGTCTGCGGCAAGACGAGCCAGCCAGAACATTCCTTCGCTAACACCCAAACCGAGATAGTGGACGACGAATCCAATATCGTATTCGGGTAGACGCAATATGGGGTAAGGGATCAAATGGCCAAAGAAAAAATAGCTGATGACGATCACGATCAGGGAAGTCAGAAGCCATCCCCAATGTAAAAAATTGAGCAACATAACACCGACGATGAACAGGATACCGATGGTAATGTCAAACGCCTCGAAAAAAGGATGAATGGAATCGAGACGTTCAGCATGAATTTGGACGTAACCCGAACAGCCAACAGCCAGTATGCTGCCTGCAATGGTTATGTAAAGTCGTGTTTTCCAGAACTTTTTCCGATTATTGTCAATATGTTCATCCAACAACTCTCGAAAGGCATGCATTGAGGACATGCACATGATGAAAAAGACGAAAGTCGCATAGTAGACTTTCGAATTGCTGATCAGCCCGAAGACCGAAATTCCAATGTAGATGGTAAGAAAGCTTCCGAAAGTGATGAAAGCAACAAGAAGTGAAAAGCGAAGTTTAGTCGCTGAAATCATGCACGCAACTGACTCAATTGAGCGGTGTCACTTGTAAACGAAAGAAAACGCCGGCTGACCGTAAAAATTGATCAGCCGGCAGAATTTACCGAATGGCTTGCTTAAATTAGGACCCCGGATAGGTTACCGGAACAAAATTGAGACGATTGTCCCAAATTCCCAGATCCTTGTAGGCTCGTATCGCACCAGGATGTGTATTTTCCTCAGAAAGGCCGTCGACCATCATGTCTTCGGTCAACACCTGCCATAGTGCGTTGAGTTCACGCATTTCATCCAAATGCTTATGAGTCGCCATCACATAGTCATAGGCCAACTGTTCTGGAAATTCCGGATGCACCGCCTTGTAACCGCGATTAAATCCAGCCAGAAAATCCTGTTCCTGATGGGGAAGCGTGCCAGCCTTGATCGTCAAGCCCAACCAGGTCGTCCCGAATTTCTCATTCATCTTGTCGATTGCCCACTGATCCATCGGGATGTAATAAAGTTTCTTGCCCGACGCTTCCAGTTTTCTGAGTGGACCACTCTTTAGATGGAAGGACTGGGACGGATCAGTTCCGTATCCCGTGACACAAACGTCCGTCGTCCCATCAATTAACTGTTGAGTCAGTCCACCGGGATTGAGCAGTCGAATATCGGTATTCGACTTGTCGATTCCATAAGCATGCTTGAGAAACAGCCTTGGATAAACTCCCCAGTCACTTTGCCCTATCAGGCCGACCGATACACGTTTACCTTTCATGTCTGCAATCGTTTTGATTTCGGGGTCTGTGGTTACGAAGAACTTGCCCTGTGACCAGTAAGCTTCGCCATGCAAGATTTGAAATTTGATGGGTATGGGATCCGGCAGATATTCCTTAACATCATCGGTTCCACCATGCAACGCCAGTTGAATAATGGTATCTTCAGTGCCAAATACCGTATGCTTCCAGCGTCTTTGTTCAGCCATGGCACGGACGTTGTACATATACCCTGGAGTTTCCTGCGCAGCGATAAACAGGTTGCCCCCGCTTCGCGCAACGACGTTACCGAATATCGTATTTCCCTCCATCACCCCACAGCCGAAGGGACAGGTAAGTATCGACACAAAGTCCTGCGCTTTCGTAATTGGGGATGCTAAAAGAGTGGACGTTAGCAGTGTTAGTGCCAAAGCACTTCTTAATAAAACTTTCATATCATCTCCGTCATATTGTTGTAGTTAATCGGTTCGAGATGGACGTGATGTCCAGTTTAATCATAACTGAAACTACTGTGCATGTGATTGATTTTTATTCACAAGAGTTCTGTCACCCATTGGGTGATCGGATGTTTTTACGGGACGAATGCGTGATCAACCGCCTTGAGGCTAGGATGACGTCTTAATCAAAAACAATTGTTGATCAAACTCCACCAAGCTCCCGTCTTCAGCAAAAATAGATACGATCTCACCATCAACAGTGGATTCAATCGTCGTATAAAGTTTCATCACTTCAATAAGACAAACAGGACTGCCTTTGACAACCGTGGTACCGATTTCAACGAACGATGCTTCGCCCGGACTCGGACGGCGGTAAAACGTACCCACCATTGGCGAGCGTACAATTTCATGGCCCGGCGCAGCGACATTGCCGCTGCTTGGTACATCAGCGGGGTTTACTGTTGGGGCAGGACGCTCAACGGGCTGGTTGTCGTCTGGAACTTTGGCAGTAACACGTGTTTGAGTCGAATCTGCCTGCACCGCGCCACGCTTGCTCACTGCAAGGCGCAGCCCGTCAACCTCAAGATTGATTTCGTCAGCGCTGGACTCATCAATCGCTTTTAGAATTTCGGCAATCTCACGAAAACTTAGCGTCAAGGTATTTCTCCACTTCAATATGCTTTCGTTCAACCATACTCGTCGAACTGCAAGTTAGTAAAATTCTCAACTGGAAGATACAGGAATGATATATCAAATATATAGTTTCGGTTCAAGGTGCCAGCTGTTCTCGGCTGCAAGTACGCCATTACGACCATCACTCAACGAAAATATATGAGACGTTTGCTCATTGCCAATCGCGGCGAAATCGCTTTGCGAGTCATTCAAGCTGCGAGAAACCTTGGGATTGAAAGTGTTGCAATATACACCGATGCGGATTCCAGATCCTTGCATGTATTACAGGCAGATCATGCGCTACGAATCGGTCCGCCGTCTGCCACACTCAGCTACCTGAACCAATCGGCAATTGTCCACGCAGCCAAGACTACAGCGTGTGATGCAATTCATCCTGGCTATGGATTTCTTGCCGAAAATTCAGCCTTCGCCAGACTATGTGAAACCGAAAATATAAATTTTGTCGGCCCACGCTCCGAAACGATCCAAGACATGGGAGACAAAGTTCAGGCTCGCATGGTCGCGAACACAAATGACATTGACGTTGTACCTGGATCTGCAGACCCATACACAGACCCAGAATTAGCAAAAAAACAGGCAGACAGTATTGGTTACCCTGTTCTGATCAAAGCTCGAGGTGGCGGCGGTGGAAGAGGCATGCGCGTCGTCACGGACCCGGCTTCATTTTTCTCGGAATTCATTCAAGCGACCGCTGAGGCGGAATCCGCTTTCGGAGACCCTGAAATTTATCTTGAGCGATTCCTTTCCAGGATTCGTCACATTGAAGTGCAGATTTTGGCCGACTTCAGTGGTGAAGTCATCGCCCTCGGGGAGCGAGATTGTACGGTCCAGCGACGCCATCAAAAACTCGTGGAGGAAGCGCCTTGTGTGGCAATTTCTCAGTCAACCCGCAAAAAACTGCATGAATGTGCGGTTCAACTTGGAAAATCCATTGCTTATCGAGGTGCGGGGACTGTTGAATTTGTGCTCACCGAAGACCTTCAGCAGTTTTTCTTCATCGAAATGAATACCCGGATTCAGGTCGAACACCCGGTGACCGAATGCCTGGTTGGATTTGAATTGATCGAAGCACAACTGAGAATTGCACGAGGAGAAAAATTGTCGGATTTTCTCTCCTTACGACCTCAAAGCGGACATGCGATCGAATTTCGCATTAACGCAGAAAGCTGGCAGCGTGGATTTGCGCCCTGTCCTGGCCGTATTGAGAGTTGGAGCTTACCGGCTGGGTCAGGAATTCGAGTCGACACTCATTGTTACGAAAACTTTCGGATCAGTCCGTATTACGATTCGATGATTGCAAAACTGATTGTTCACGGACACAGCCGTGCGCACGCCTTGCAAATATCCGAATCTGCACTTCGGGATTTTCAGATACAGGGGATTGATTCGACCATCGGCTTTCACCAGCGCCTTTTGGAAAACCCTTCATTCAAATCAGGTGATGTGTACACAACCTGGGTGGAGCAAGAATTCATGAAGGAAACATGAGTAAAACAATGTCTAAACAATAAAAGTCGAGGCAACACAGAAGCAAAACTCCAATGACTATGAATTCGCGACAATGTTTACCTTTATTCACTACCCAAGCCAAATGAACTGCGAGTCATTGGTAAAGTCTCTTCCTCAATACCGTTCATCAGAATTCCAATTGCAGATGCGGGTATCAAGCGAATCGCCGATAAAGAGCAAATTACGGTTAAAATTGAATCGTAATTAAAATTTCCAATGTTGAAGATTGACATGATTAGAGTAGTTTTTCTGGGTCCACCCGGATCAGGCAAAGGCAGTCAGGCCAAGTTTGTCATTGAACGTTATGGCATTGACCATATTTCGACCGGCGACCTGCTAAGGAGTGCAGTTCGCGATGAAACCAGTCTAGGTAAGCAGGTAACAGATATCATGCAGCAGGGTAGTCTGGTACCTGATCAAATCGTCCTGCAGCTGATTTGTGAATACCTTGATGAAAGTGATTTGGCGAAAGGCTTCCTGTTCGATGGGTTTCCAAGAAGCCTCAACCAGGCGGAACATCTGCAAGCCATTCTCCAGGACCGAACGGTTCCGCTCGATTTCGTTTTGCACCTTCACATTGAACCTGAAGCAGTAGTCAAACGCCTGTCTGGGCGCCGAAACTGCGAAAACTGCGGACGAATTTATAATGTCTATTTTGACGCGCCGCAAATCGAAGGGCAATGTGACGATTGTGGGACAGCAGGTCAGTTAATCCAGCGAGCCGATGACAATGAGCAATCGATCCGACACCGCCTGAACGTCTATGAATCTGAAACTGCCCCCCTACTGGGATTCTACGAGGATGCAAATCTACTCGAAACAGTCGATGCATCCGGCAATGTTGTTGAAATTGCCGAACAGGTTGATCGCGTCATTCAGGCACAATTGAACAAGGCTTGATGATCGAGTTGGCTGAAGCCTTGCCAGTGCTTTGGCCCCAAGGAATCGATATGCCAAATCCAAAATTTCCAACGACTCGTATGCGCCGCATGCGACGGTTCGAATTTAGCCGCGCAATGATGCAAGAGTCCCGACTCAGCCCAACAGACCTGATACAGCCCGTTTTTGTCTGTGAAGGCACGCAATACCGCGAATCGATTGCTTCAATGCCAGGTATCGAACGGCTCAGCATTGATCTTCTGGTAGACAAGGGCAAACACCTCAAAAATCTGGGCATTCCAGCCATTGCAGTTTTTCCAGTTGTTCCCATCGAGAAAAAGTCCAAAGACGCGCAAGAAGCATTCAATCCAAATGGACTCGCACAGCGAGCGATCGCGACGTTGCGCGATGCGGTACCTGAACTTGGTGTCATGGCAGATGTCGCCCTTGACCCTTTTACACTGGACGGACATGACGGAATTTCAAACGACAGCGGTTATGTGCTCAATGACCTCACCTTGGAAGTTGTGGTCAAACAAGCACTGTCTCAAGCTCGAAGCGGTGTATCTATCGTTGCACCATCTGAAATGATGGACGGAAGAGTCGGCGTGATTCGCCAAGCGCTTGAAGCAGAAGGCTTTCACGATGTCCTGATCATGTCTTATGCCGCCAAGTATGCGTCTGCGTTCTACGGTCCCTTTCGAGACGCAGTCGGTTCAGCGTCGGAACTTGCTGGCCGGGATAAACGCACTTATCAGATGGACCCGGCTAACAGCGATGAAGCACTGCGAGAAGTCGCACTCGACATTTCCGAAGGCGCCGACATGGTGATGGTAAAACCCGGCATGCCTTATCTTGATGTGATACAGCGCGTGAAAGCGCAATTTTCCATGCCAACGTTCGCATACCAGGTCAGCGGTGAATATTCGATGCTGATGGCCGCGATCAATAACGAGTGGCTGGAAGAAAAAGCCGTCATCACCGAGTCTCTCACTAGTTTCAAACGAGCAGGTGCAGACGGCGTTTTGAGTTATTTTGCCGAACGCTTCGCCGAATGGCTGTAACACCTGTATGTGAATTGCGCTAAGGATTGCCGTGACTGCGCGCCCTCGACCCACTGAAATCAAACTTCACAAGCACTCGCGCTTGGTTGAAATTGCTTTTAACGATGGTAACACCTTTGAGTTGGGCTGCGAGTACTTGCGCGTTTACTCACCCTCAGCCGAAGTTCAAGGTCATGGGCCTGGCCAACAGGTCCTTCAATACGGCAAAGAACGTGTCAATATCTGGGCGATAGAACCCGTGGGCAATTATGCCGTGGTCTTTAAGTTTGATGACAATCACGATACTGGCATCTATTCCTGGGATCTGCTTTACGAACTTGGCATCAACAAGGAAAAATACTGGCAGGCATACCTTGACCGATTGAACGAAGCTGGATATCAACGTAAGGAAGCCGCGGACTAGTTTGAATCGTGCCAGTGCAGGATCATCGCGACGCAAAAACCCAATTCGGTTTTCAACAGGTCGAAGAGTCCGAAAAAGACCGGCTCGTTGGACAGGTCTTCGATTCGGTTGCAAACAATTACAACCTGATGAACGATCTGATGTCGTTTGGAATTCATCGGCTGTGGAAACGACTGGCAATTGCTCACCTGGGCGTGCGGCACAACAGCCGGGTACTTGATGTCGCTTGCGGGACAGCTGATTTAAGCCTTGCTATCGCCAAAAAAATTGGTCCGCAAGGCGCTCTGGTACTGAGCGACATCAATCCATCGATGCTGAAACTCGGGCGCAATCGAATGATTGATCATGGCCACCTGGCACACATCAGCTATGTTCAGTCGGATGCTGAAAATCTCGCGTTTATGCAGTCGAGTTTTGACCGCGTCATCATTTCGTTTGGGCTAAGAAACGTGACCCGAATCGGCAAGGCACTCGAATCAATGTATCAGGTCGCCCGCCCGGGCGGGCGTTTGGTCGTGCTTGAATTTTCCAAGCCGGCGATTCCGCTACTCGATCGAATTTACCGGGAGTATTCGTTCAAGATTATCCCTGCCATCGGTGAGCTCGTTGCTCGCGATCGGGCAAGTTACCAGTACCTGGTTGAATCCATTCAGCACCACCCGGACCAGGACACTCTTGCTGACATGATGGCGCAGGCAGGATTCGAACGAGTTGAATACTTTAATCTCACAGGCGGAATTGTCGCGTTGCACCTGGGCTGGAAACTCTAAAGAAAGTCGACCGATGCACAAGAATCCGTACATGAACTACATCGGGATGCAATTCGCTCAAGCCCTGTCCGTGGCAATGAACCAAGCATCCGACTCATCGCCTTCGATCCAGGAACTTGTTGATAAGCTGGAGGGAAAAGCCATCCGCTTTGAGTTGAAAGACTTAAGCTATGCTTTCGTATTAAGTGTTACCGAACGTATCGTCGCTGTTGAAACCGACGACGAAAGTTCGGCTGACCTCGTCGTTCGTACAACACTTCCAAAACTCGTAAAACTGGCCTCTGCGAAATCATTGGACCCTGCCCAATTGGATGATGTCGAAATCAACGGTGATGTGAAACTGCTTCAGCAACTATACGCAATTTTTCAAGACCTTCAATTCGACTGGGAAGAGGAACTTTCCAAACGGATTGGTGATATTTTTGCCCGACAAGTTGGCAATCTGTTTCGTTGGGGTCAACGTCAGACATCTTCCCTTCGAACTTCGCTAAGCGATAATGTCCAACAAAAACTGGTGGACGATCAGTATCTGGTTCCGACTCGTACGCAGGTCGAACAGTATCTGGATGACGTCGATGATTTACAGGCTGACCTCGATCGGCTGGAAAAACGGATCGAACGACTGGAGCGGCGAGCCAATCCATGAATCCTTTTTCGCACTTTCAACGACTGTGGCAAATTGCAAAAACGGCGCGCCGGCACGGACTTGATGAGGATCTTGAACCCTACCTGAAGTTCGCAATCGTCCGATACCTGTTTAACTTGCTATTCGGCGCTCCACACCATGACCCGAATAAGCCTTATGGTGCGCGCCTTCGCGACACACTGGTAGAGCTCGGTCCGATATTTGTCAAATTCGGGCAGATGATGTCCATGCGGGCAGATGTCTTTCCAGATCACATTGTCAAGGAACTGCGTCCACTGCAAGACCGGGTCGAACCGTTTCCCAGCCAGGCTGCGAGACAGAGAATTGAAAAGGCAATTGGTAAGCCAATCTCCGAAGTGTTCAGCCAGTTCGATGACATTCCAGTTGCATCCGCATCAGTTGCCCAAGTGCACCACGCCGTCCTCAAGTCAGGCGAAGACGTCGTAGTCAAAGTGCTGCGTCCGGGCATAGAAAAACAGGTTCGACTAGACATTCAGGTCATGCTAACGTTTGCGAAGCTGTTCAGAATGTGCTGGCCCAAAGCAAAAAATTACAATCCCATTGAAGTCGTACAAAGCTATGCACAGACCATGACCAGCAGTCTTGATCTGATGGTAGAAGCCGCGAGCTGCAATCGTTTCCGCATTCGCTACAGTAATGATGAATTTTTAAATGTGCCGCGTGTCTATTGGAACTACAGCCGTCCCGAAGTGATGGTGATGGAACGTGTTGATGGGATTCCAATTCGGGAAGTTGACGCGCTCAGGGAAGCTGGGGTTGACCTCGGCAAGCTGTCAGAAAACCTGATCAAAATGTTTTTTATTCAGGTATTCGACGACGGTTTCTTTCACGGCGATCTGCACCCAGGAAACATGTTCGTATCGGAATCTGGCGTGCTTAATATCGTCGACTTTGGAATCACCGGCAGTCTTTCGGACATCGACCGTAGTTATCTCGTTGAAAATATCACTGCGATTTTAAAGCGCGACTATCGCGAAGTCGTCAATGCCCACATTCGTTCGGGCTGGGCCCCACATGACATCTCGGCCGAACGCTTCGAAATTGCGATTCGGACGATTTGCGAACCTTTTAATGACCAGCCAGTCGGGGACCTTTCGTTTGGCACATTGATGGGCCGGCTTTTTTTGATGACGCGTGAGTTCAATATTGTCATTCAGCCCCAGTTGCTGCTTTTTCAAAAAACCTATTTGAGCCTGGAGGGCTTGACCCGAATGCTCAACCCGGAGTTGAATATTCCCAACACCGTTCGACCGATTCTCGATAACTGGGCACGGGAAAAATATACGCTACGCGGTTTAAGTGAAAACCTAAAGGCCGAGTTTCCACATTGGATCACTGACAGTCCGCAACTGCCGCGGTTAATCCACACAGTGTTGGCGAATGCGCATACCCAGCAAATGCGTGAACTCAGTCAAAGTCGCAACGGCTCACACGAAGGACTGGACCGGCTTTACCATGGATTGTTTTTTTCGGTATTGGGGGTTGCTTCGCTATTGGCACTGCTGGTTGAATGGCTGTTAAGCGGATTCAGCCTGTTTAGCCTATTGCTCATACTGGTCGGTGCAGGCTGTCTCAAGAAAGCTTGGCCTCGCAGCCGCAACTGATCAATCTGACTTAAGGCTTGAAGCGGCGAAGCCGAAGCGCATTGCCAATGACCGACACTGAAGAAAGGCTCATTGCCCCCGCGGCAATAATGGGTGACAACAGCACACCAAAGGCTGGAAAAAGCGCCCCCGCGGCAATCGGCACACTGACAGCATTGTAAAAGAAAGCAAAAAACAGGTTCTGTCGCACATTGCTCATGGTGGCACAAGCAATGGAATGAGCTCGCACAATGGCTTCAAGGTCACCGTTCAAAAGCGTTATCCCGGCACACTCCATTGCAATATCTGCACCATTACTCATGGCAATGCTCACATCGGCCTGCGCTAGTGCAGGCGCATCATTGATGCCATCACCTGCCATGGCAACAACGACACCACCTGATTGCAATTGCTGAATCAGTTCGCGTTTGTCAGCGGGCGACAATTCGGGGTGAACTTTGCTGATGCCACACTTTTCGGAAACAGCCAGTGCAGTCGACGAGCGATCACCGGTTGCCATAACGACTTCGATTCCACGCTTTTGCAAAGACTCAACGGCGGTCGGGCTTGAGGTTTTAACTGGGTCAGATATTTCGATGGCTGCTTCGAACTTTTGGTCAATTGCAAGGTAGACGACAGTGTGTTCGGGGCGGCTCGTTGAATCACAAGGCTCGTTGACAGGTAAGCTTTCGATCGACAGTGATTTTAAAAATTCCAAATTTCCGATGACAACACGATGCCCTTCAACTGTACCTTTGACACCTTTTCCAGTGATCGTTTCAAATTCTGTCGCGCTCAACACGGGTGTGTTGATTCGTTGTGCATGTGCGACGATCGCGGCGCAAAGTGGGTGTTCGCTACTACGTGCGAGCGCGCCAGCGTAGGCCAGTGAACTGTCGATTGATGAGTCTTGACAATCGACTTGGATGACCTCGGGTTTTCCGATCGTCAGTGTACCCGTCTTGTCAACGACCAGGATCTTCGCTTTTGGCAGTAATTCGAGCGCTTGTGCTTCTTTCACCAGCACACCCGATCGAACTGCCTGTCCGATGCCGACAGTAAGCGACATCGGTGTCGCCAAGCCCAGGGCACAAGGACAGGCAATAATTAAAACTGACACGAACGCGACCAACGCGAAGTTCAACCCCGCTGGCGGTCCCCAATAAATCCAACTCAAAAACGCAATCACTGCAACCGTAATCACCACAGGTACAAACCAGGCTGCGACCATGTCCGCAGTTCGTTGTATTGGTGCCCGGCTCAGTTGTGCCTTACTAACCATTCGAACGATTTGTGATAACCGGGTATCACCAAGCGTCTCGGTGACTGTCATCACAAATGATCCGTTACCATTTAAAGTACCCGCACTCACGGCATCTGAGACTGATTTTTGAACCGGAATCGATTCACCGGTCAGCAAGGACTCATCAATTGAAGATTCACCGCTGATAATGATGCCGTCAAGCGGAATGTTTTCCCCCGGTCTGACGCGCAAACGATCGCCGGAAACTGCCTGATCGATCGCGATTTCTTCAAGTTGACCTGATTCGGTCACCCGCATGGCTGTCTGTGGCATTAACCTCATGAGAGAACGGACAGCTCGACCTGTTCGGTCCCGACCCTTGAGTTCTAAAATCTGGCCGAGCAATACCAGTGCAATAATGGCGCACGACACTTCGAAATAAACTCCAACACTCGAACTTGAGCTTGAAAATACGCGTCCAAACCACCCAGGCAGCAAAATGACGGCAACACTGAAAAAATACGCTGTTCCTGTTCCCAGTGCAATCAAGGTGAACATATTCAAGGCCCGATTTTTCAGCGAAGCCCAGCCTCGCTTGAAAAACGGCCAGCCACACCACAGCACCACCGGCGTGGACAAAGCGAACTGCAGCCAGTTAGAAACCGTGGCGCTGACAATGTTGTGTAAAGCAATGCCAAGGTGTGGAGCCATTGCCAAAACCAATACCGGCAGGCTTAATACCGCTGCAATTCGAAATCGCCGGTTAAAGTCTAGCAGTTCGGGGTTTGCTTCATCGTCCAAAAGCGTCGGTTCCATTGGCTGCAGCGCCATCCCGCAACTGGGACACTCACCTGCCTGAGGTTCAACAACTTCCGGGTGCATTGGACAGGTAAATTCAGTGCCGGGAGGCAGGTCTTGACTGCTCGCCATGTCATCGAGTTCGCCCCTGAGGTATTTTTCAGGATCAATCTTGAACTTTTCCAGGCACGCACGACAACAAAACCAAAATGACTGATCGTGGACAATGCAATGGTGTGTAGCACTTTGCGAATCCACACGCATCCCGCAAACAGGGTCACGTACCTCAGATTCGTCTACGTTTTGGGCCGGTGAATGTTTCATGGTGATTTCATGTTGTCCAAACTGACCAGATGTCGCAAGGGAAAGGGCATATACCCAAATTCAATAGTGATAAAATTCAATTTTCCAAGGAGGCTACTGACCAAACGCCATCTGCCTGATAACCTTATCATCTGGTAAATTATCGTTTGGTGACACGGATTGTTGACCAAGAAATCTTAAATTCTTACGGAGAGTATTCAATGAAACTCAAAACAACAATCACCTATCTCGCTGCTGCGCTGATTTTTGGTGTCACTTCAATCGCGCAGGCGGAAACGCTTCGCTTACTGACGTGGGGGTCTTATGCCCCAGACGAACTGGTTCAAAAATTTGAAGCCGAGTATCCTGACATCAAAGTTGAGGTTACATTTTCAAATAATGAGGAAATGATCGCTAAATTGCGTGCCACCGGTGGTGCTGGGTTTGACCTGGCGCAACCCAGTCACGATCGCATTTACGCTGCGCAATTGGAATATGACATTTACAAGCCAATGGACTTGTCGAATATCGACACGTCGGTCATGTCTGAAGTCCACCTTGAAGGTGTCAAGGCCAATACCACCATCGACGGTGAAGTGTACTCTGTACCTCACCAGTGGGGAACTTCCGGCTTAATGGCAGACAAATCCAAGGCGCCGGAATTCAAGCATTGGTCAGACCTTTGCGATCCGATGTACAAAGGTAAAACCTCGATGCGACTGAAGCGAACCATTTTGCTTGGAACAGCTTTCTCATTGGGCTATGACCCATTTGCCGCATATGCCGACCTGGACGAGTACCAGAAAATTCTTGACGAAGTCGTAGATGTGCTGATCACCTGTAAAGACAACGTGAAAGCCTACTGGAAAGGTGGGGATGACCTTGCAGCACTGATGCTTTCCGGTGAGATCGTTGCGTCTGAGACCTGGGACTCTACGGCCTACAGAATCTACAATCAAAATCAGAATATTGTCTTTGTGCCACCGTCTACTGGCGCATTGACCTGGATCGACACGTTCACGATGCCGCGAAAGGGTAAAGCGGATGATGCTGCCTACAAATGGATCAATTTTGTTCTACGGCCAGAAAATGTGACAATCATGTCCGCCAGCACAGGTGCGATTGCAGCCGTCAAGGGTGGCGCCGATCTGTTGCCACCTGATAAAAAAGCTGCCGTTACTGCGGCTTTTTCCGATGAAGATATTGCAAACCTGAAATTCTTCGCCAATATTCCTCCCGGCATCGAAGACATGGAAGGTAAGGCTTTGGAGAAAATCAAGGCTGCCACTGGCGGTTAATTAAACCGATCGAAAAACTTGGATGCGTTGCACAGGCTAAATATTGCACGAGTGCAACGCGTCTTAGTCCGATAACCTGTCATTTGGTGACACGCACATGACCCGCAGTCCAGCCATTGACCTGGAGTGTGCCAATATTACCAAGACTTTCGGGAATGTGCTTGCTGTTGACGATGTTTCCTTTGAGATTCC
The DNA here is from genome assembly GCA_963664525.1 of Arenicellales bacterium. Classification (GTDB taxonomy): domain Bacteria; phylum Pseudomonadota; class Gammaproteobacteria; order Arenicellales; family JAJDZL01; genus JAJDZL01. The sequence continues at coordinate 2,876,593 of OY761535.1, read as the reverse complement.
AAGCGGCAGTTTCTTTTCTATTCTAGGACCATCCGGCTGCGGTAAAACAACGCTGATTCGTATGATTGCCGGGTTCGAACAACCCGATTCCGGCGATGTTCTAATCAAGGGAGTGTCCGTCCTGGACACATCACCCAACAAACGAAATGTCAAAATGGTCTTTCAGCACCTGGCGCTATTTCCGATGATGAACGTCTATGAGAATATCGCCTACGGACTTCGATGCAATAATGTCGCAAAGCATGAAATTGAAGAACGCGTCAACAATGTACTCAAGCGCATCGCACTGCCTGATGTTGGTGATCGCGAAATTCACCAACTCTCTGGCGGGCAAAAACAGCGAATCGCTGTCGCAAGATGCATGGTTCTCGACCCCGATGTACTACTTCTGGATGAACCGCTTGGCGCTCTCGATTTGAAATTGCGCGAAGCGATGAAGATTGAGCTAAAGTTGCTGCAACATCAGTTCGACACAACTTTCATCTATATCACCCACGATCAATCCGAGGCCCTGGTCATGTCTGATCGGGTCGCCGTTATGAACCAGGGACGGTTTGAACAGCTTGGAACACCACAAGAGCTTTACCACCATCCCAGTTCGGCTTTTGTCGCAGGATTTGTGGGGGACAGCAATCGGTGGTCGGGGCGGGCGATGGGATTGTCCGGCGCGGCTGTCACCGTTGAAACGAAAGACGGTCTGGAAATGCTCGCTAAACCCTACGGCGAAATTCCATCGGGCTCAGAGCGGGATGTCGATATCTTTATCCGACCGGAATTTATTCGAGTCGAACGCTACGTTGAATCTTCGCCATCAATCGAAGCGGGTGAAAACAGTTTAAAAGGTGTCGTCGACAGTCTTTTGTTCAACGGCGCTAACAGCAGAGCGCTGGTTCGAAGCTCGTCCGGTCAGTTGGTCGAGGCTGACATCGTACTCACCGGCGGTCATGAAGACATCGAGCCCGGAGAAAACGTAAGACTGATCTGGTCCAGTAATCAAACCATGTGTTTTGCAAACTGAATCGGATTGCCAATGCAAAAAGACATCAAGCGACTGTCGCTGATCCTGCTATTTGCTCCGTTTGCTTTATGGATTACCTTGTTGATTTTGCTGCCGCATGTCGGCATGGTCATCCTTTCGCTTAGGGAGAAAGTCGCACCGCGGATATACGAATACGGCTTTGGCAACTACATTGAGTTTTTTAATGAGCCGATATACTGGAACACATTGATTCGAACAGGGTCGATGTCTTTACTGGTGACAGTGCTCGCGCTGATCATTGGCTTCCCCATCGCCTACTACATTGCGAAGATTGCCGGTCCGCGAATGCGCGGCGCTTTGTTCTTACTGTGTCTGATACCACTTTGGGTCAGTGACCTGATTCGGGCTTTCGGCTGGATTTTACTGCTGCGAGAAACCGGTGTAGTCTCTGGCATACTGCAATGGACGGGGATTGCGAGCGGGCCGATTGAAATGCTGTACAACGACGTAACCGTCATCATCGGATTGGTCTATACAGTGATTTTGTTCATGATTGTGCCCTTGGCTTCAACGTTGGATGGAATGGATAATTCAATGATTGAAGCGGGCTACAACCTTGGCGGGCGCTCAGTTACCGTATTTCGTCGCATCATCATTCCCTACGCCATGCCTGGAATTGCCTCCGGGTGCATCATCGTCTTTATGCTGACTGCGGGAAGCTACCTTACGCCTATCTTGCTGGGCGGTAAGAACTCAAGTTGGTTTACCGAACAGATCTACGATCAGTTCATCACCCGATACAACTGGGAATCAGGCGCCGCGTTTGGCATGTTGCTGCTTGCATTTACTTCCATCGTCGTGTGGCTAGGCCTGCGTCTGACGGGACAGACACTGGCCAACACAGTAACCAAGACGTAGTTCGATGCTGGTCAAAAAGAAAGGGTTCGACAAAGCACTGCTGGGATATCGCGCCTATGTGCTGGCGTTTTTTGTCTTTCTTGCTGCACCTTTGATTTCAGCAGGCACCTTTGCGTTCAATGATTCACTATTTCCAGCTTTACCGTGGCAGGGGTTTACGCTGAGTTGGTTTTTTGGCGAGACCGAGCCGAAACTTGGCATGTTTCACGACCGCCGCCTGCTCAGTGGACTTTATTATTCATTCATCATCGCAGTGATGGTATCGTTACTCACCGTATTTATTGGCACCTGTAACGCTTTTTTGTTCGTACGCAAGGACTTTCCGGGCAAAAATATCTTTTACATTTTGATGATTGTACCGCTGGTCATACCCGGTGTGATTCTAGGCATCTCAATCCTGGTGTTGGCCAGTTCACTCGCCAACGGTTTGGAGAATCAGTATGATTTTGAGCTGGAACTTTTACGACCCGGCATTTTTCTCGTGGTAGTGGGCCAAATTTCATTTACTACAACGATCACCTCGCTGGTGATCGCTGCGAAGCTGAAAAAATTTGATATCGCCATGGAAGAAGCCGCATTGAACCTCGGCGCGAGCACGGCGCGTGTCATGCGAACCGTCACCTTGCCATTTCTGCGCTCAGCGATGATCGCAGCAGGGATTGTGGCGTTTTTGGTTTCCTTTGAAAACTTCAACACCACCTTGTTTCTGGTAGGTTCAGAGGCACCACTGACCATTACCATGTTCGACCGGGTTCACAAAGTTGGCTCAACACCGGTACTAAACGCCGTGTCGTTTTTCCTCATGGCCGGGTCAGGGCTGCTGGCCTTGTTATCCATTCTGGTGCAAAGAGACAAGTCAGCTCGCAATTGAGAATTGAGAAGATTGCTGGTCTTGCAGAATGCCGTAATGGTGTTTGAAATCAGCCTGCCACTGAATTTACCGCTCCATAGTGCCAGGCGCGCCATATCATGCTGATTCCCGAAAGAATCAATACACCCAATACCATTCGATAGAAGATGGCTTCCTGAACATGCTTTCTCACCAGGCGTCCTATCAAAAGCCCGATCGAAAGCGGAATGACCGCAAGTGCGGACATTATGGCGAGTGGCGCATCAAGAACACCAACGGCAACCATGATCACCACCCATGGAACAACCGCACCAACATAAAGAAAACTGATGGTGTTAACGAAGCGATTTTTGTCCAGTGCTGGTAAAGAGACGAGGTACAAAATCATCATCGGACCAAACATGGATGACAGGCCACCGATGATTCCCGCACTGCCGCAAAATGCAAAACCAGCAGGCTTTTCCAGTCTTGTCGGAATGGTAATTTTGCGCGGCGAACCTTGCAAGATCGTAAAACAGATCACTAATATACCGACCAAGATCAGCAGAGTTTGCTCATCAATCCCAGTAAAGATTTCTACGCCGACCAAAGTACCGATCAGCAGCGCGACGAAAGCAGGCCAAAATCGTTTGATCGTTGCCACCGGGCGGTCGGCATCGTAAACCTGCCACAGGTTGGCGACCACCACTGGGAAGGCCATGATCACGACCGCATCGTGAACCGGTAGAACAAGTGCCATCATGGGCACAGTCAAAAGCGGCGTGCCAATACCCAAAAGCCCCTTGATGAATCCTCCGCACATCATGGCGAGTGCACACCAGGCGATGATTGCGATTGTCAAATCAAAGAGCATCATGCAACGGTCCAGCGAGTGAATCGGATTGATTTGCTCCTCAGCTCGATGTTGTGGAACAATGCCTTCACCGTGAGAGAAGCAAAGAAATGCAGGATTTTAGCACTACTGGAAACGCTCAAAGTACGATCCAACGGATACTTCACACTATTTTTCACACATTAGTTTTGAAATTGAGGAGAATTTTGACTTCAGTCCATTTGAACGGTAAATCTTTCGATTTTACTTCCGCTCTTGGAAGCATGTACCGATATGGCCGTGATGTCAAATTGTCGATTGAGCGGCATATGCGATTATGCGGACGGATCTCGCAGGGGCAGGCCGTATAGAACCAGTACTGAGAAAACACTCACACTGAATAGCAAACATATGGATTCGTGTCGAGTCCTGCTTTCGCTTTCTTTTGAGAAAATATCATCCTGATTTCATAAATACCAAGTAAAATACTTGGTAATTGATTCGACTCAGGAACCCTGCCATGAAATTGACAACCAAGGGACGCTACGCCGTGACCGCCATGATGGATCTGGCATTGCACGAGACCGACAAACGCCGCGTTGCACTCAAATCAATTGCGGACCACCAAGAAATTTCTGTCGCCTATCTCGAACAAATTTTTGCCAAACTCAAGGCCAATGGACTTGTACGTGGTACCCGAGGACCGAATGGTGGGTACCGCCTTTCAAAACCGGCCAGAAACATCTCAATTTTCGAGATTATTGATGCTGTTGATGAACCAATTGACGTAACCCGGTGTCATGGACGTAAGGATTGCCAAGATGGAGAAGTCTGCCTCACTCATGAACTTTGGACCGATTTGAGTCATCAAATTTCATCGTTTCTCGACCAACTCAAATTGGGGGATATCGTAAAGACACCGCGCGTGCGCGCAGTCGCTGAGCGCCAGTCAATGCGCTGCGCAGAAACCAAGCATACGCAACGCGTTTCTTTTTCATAAACCTGATCGAATTATTACCAGGAAATCAATCGTGAACTTAAACACAAACCAGGATATCAGTGAATTCGTAGGACGCGAATACAAGGAAGGATTCACCACTGACATTGAATCTGATACCTTTGCGCCCGGTCTCGACGAGGACGTCGTCATCGCTTTGTCACATAAGAAAAATGAACCCGAGTTCATGCGACAGTGGCGACTGAAAGCCTACGCGCGCTGGAAAAAAATGAGCGAACCGGTCTGGGCCCATGTCAACTACACTCCGATCGACTATCAGTCAATCAGTTATTATTCGGCACCCAAGTCTGATGCTGACCGCCCGAAGAGTCTGGATGAAGTCGACCCCAAGTTACTCGAAACCTACGAAAAACTTGGAATTCCGCTCTCGGAACAAAAAATGCTGGCCGGCGTTGCGGTCGATGCCGTTTTTGACAGTGTTTCGGTTGCAACCACATTCAAAAAGACACTGGCCGAAGCCGGGGTCATTTTCTGCTCTTTTTCAGAAGCAGTCCTGGAACACCCGGAGCTGGTTAAAAAGTACCTGGGATCAGTGGTGCCCTCTGGCGATAATTTTTTTGCCGCTTTGAATTCAGCTGTTTTCAGTGACGGCTCATTCGTCTATGTTCCCAAAGGCGTGCGTTGCCCGATGGAACTGTCGACCTATTTTCGAATTAACGCCATGAATACCGGTCAGTTCGAAAGGACCCTGATTGTCGCTGACGAGGGCAGCTATGTCAGCTACCTGGAAGGCTGTACTGCACCGATGCGCGATGAAAATCAACTGCATGCGGCAGTCGTAGAACTGGTGGCCATGAAAGATGCCGAAATCAAGTACTCGACGGTACAAAATTGGTACCCGGGCGATGAAGAAGGTCGCGGTGGCATCTACAATTTTGTGACCAAGCGAGGCGCTTGCAAAGGCGAGAACGCAAAAATATCGTGGACACAGGTCGAGACTGGCTCTGCGATCACGTGGAAGTATCCCAGTGTCCTACTCGAAGGTGACCGCTCGGTCGGCGAGTTTTATTCAGTCGCACTAACGAACAATTGCCAGCAGGCGGACACTGGAACAAAAATGGTGCACATCGGCAAAGACACATCAAGCACCATCATTTCCAAGGGGGTCTCAGCTGGAAGAGGGCAAAACGCTTATCGCGGGCTTGTACGGATATTGAAAAACGCTCAAAACGCCCGAAATTATTCACAGTGTGACTCGCTGCTGATGGGTGATAAGTGTGGTGCTCACACATTTCCTTATATTGAAGTTAAAAATCCAAGCGCCAAAGTTGAACATGAAGCCACGACATCACGAATCAGTGAAGACCAACTGTTTTACTGCAGACAGCGTGGTCTGTCTGAAGAAGACGCTGTATCGATGATCGTCAATGGATTTTGCAAGGAAGTGTTCAAAGAACTGCCAATGGAATTTGCCGTTGAAGCCCAAAAACTGTTGGGCATCAGCCTTGAAGGGGCGGTCGGGTAATCGACTGCTCACTTTACTTTTCGAATCTACAAATTTAATCTGAACAAGAGGCCTGACAAGTATGCTGTCAATTCATGATCTGAAAGTTGCTATCGGTGACAAACATATACTCAACGGAATTGATCTTTCCGTCAACCCAGGAGAAATTCACGCCATTATGGGGCCCAATGGGTCTGGCAAAAGCACCCTGGCCAATGTCATTGCGGGCAAACTGGACGAAGGTATTAGCGGTACGGTTCAATACCAGGGGCAGAATCTGCTTGAACTGGATCCGGAAGAACGCGCACGAAAAGGGGTTTTTCTTGCGTTTCAACACCCCACAGAAATTCCAGGCGTAAACAATATTTATCTGATTAAGGCTGCCGTCAATGCGATGCGCAAGCATCGCGGACAAGCGGAAGTGGACGCTATCGATTTTCTGAAATTGATTCGGGAGAAAATGAAACTTCTTGAAATCAACGAATCGTTCCTTTACAGATCGGTCAACGACGGGTTTTCAGGCGGAGAAAAAAAGCGCAACGAAATTCTACAGATGATCATGCTTGAACCCCAACTCGCCCTGCTCGACGAAACTGACTCAGGCCTTGACATCGATGCACTCAAGATCGTATCGCGCGGTGTCAATTCGCTCGCTAATGATGGCCGCTCCATCATCATCGTAACTCACTTTCCTCGCATCTTGGAATACATCGTCCCGGACTATGTTCACGTGCTGTTAAACGGAAAAATTGTTCATTCCGGAGACAAGAACACAGCCCATGATCTTGAAAAATACGGCTATACCTGGGTCTCAGAAAAGGTGAACAGCGCTGCGGAGGCAGTCGCATGAAAAACAGTCAACTCACAACTCACCTCACGCAGTTATCCGAAACACTGAGTCCGTACCTGCCCGGTGCCGCCAATACCGCGGTAGCAAATATGCGACAACGCGCACTCACACGGCTGGCCGAGCTTGGCTTGCCCAAGATTACTGACGAAGCATGGCGCTACACAAATTTACGAGCCTTTGATAAGTCAGCGTTCAAACCGATCGCCGAAGCACTTGTATCACGGTGTGAATTGGAAATCGAAGCTTTAGAACTGCCTTCTTTTGACCGATATCGTATTGTTCTTATTGATGGCTGGGTCAGTGATACTCACAGCACAATTGATGAATTGCCAGCTGAGGTCGAGTGTTTTCGCCTCAAGGATGCACTGGAACAACGCACTCAATCCGACATCGTCGAACTGCTCGATTCCCGGGTCAGTCACGCAGAACATGGATTCGAAGCGCTAAATTGCACGATTGCGGCCGATGGTGTCGTTTTACGTTTACCTGCTGGTCTGAAGCTGGATAAACCGTTGGAAATTATTCACGTCAGCCAGTCTGACGCCGATGCCAGGCTCAGCAATGTCAATCATTTTGTATCTTTGGCTGAAAACGCAAAACTTGACCTTGTAGAAAGGTATGTATCTGTTGCACAGACCTCCCATATGACCAATGCATCAATTGAATTGAATATTGCTGACAGTGCCGAACTCAATCACTACAGGATTCAAAATGAAAGTCGCTCAGCCTTGCACGTCGGCTACGCCACTGCGAATCAGAGTGAAAATAGTCAATATCGAATATTTTCGATTTCGATCGGTGCACTATTAGACCGTCACGAAGTCAAACAGAACTTGGCAGGAGAACTTGCCCGTTGCGAAATGAAGGGTCTTTATGTTGGCAATGAAAAACAGCACATTGACAACTACACCACGGTGACTCACGCCTCACCGGAAGCAAGCAGCGATGAGTATTACAAAGGAATTCTGGCGGACCGTGGACGCTCTGTGTTTCATGGCAGGATCATTGTTAACAAAGACGCGCAGTTGACCGATGCGCAACAGCAAAACCGAAATCTTTTGCTGTCGCAGGATGCCGAAGCCGCTACGAAACCACAGCTTGAGATATATGCAGACAATGTCAAATGCTCACACGGTGCAACAGTGGGGCACCTGGACTCCGATGCCATTTTTTACCTGCGCAGCCGTGGCTTGGACGAAAAAGAAGCCCGTGCGATCTTAACCGAAGCGTTCGCTACCGAAATTATTGAGTTGGTCGATCTTGTTCCCGTTCGCGAGTATCTGTTTGAACTACTACGAGAAAAACTGGCCGAGGTTCATGATTACAGGAAAGCCGCATGAATGATGTAGCGCTCAAATCTGAATTTGAAGTCGCCTCGAGCGACGCCCTGGATGTCGATGCCATCCGTGCTCAATTCCCTATTCTTGAAGAAAAGGTCCATGGCCAACGACTGGTTTACTTGGACAATGGCGCAAGTTCGCAAAAACCGTTGACGGTAACGAAAACTTTGGAAAGGTATTACGCGTCTCAACACGCCAATGTGCATCGCGGTGTGCACGAGCTTAGCGATCGAGCGACCGAAGCCTACGAAACTGCGCGAAAAACTGCCCAGAAATTTGTCAATGCACAACGCTGTGAAGAGATCATCTTTGTTCGAGGAACGACTGAAGGACTCAACCTGGTCGCTGAATCCTATGGCCGCCATACGTTAAAGCCCGGCGATGAAATCCTGGTCAGCGAAATGGAACATCATTCCAACATCGTGCCCTGGCAACTCATTGCTGAACGAACCGGCAGCATCGTCAAAATGATCCCCATGAATGACGATGGTGAAATCATTCTTGAAAATTATCAGGAAATGCTGAGCGAGAAGACCCGCATTGTCGCAGTCACTTATGTCGCCAATTCATTAGGGACAATCAATCCAGTCAAGGAGATGACGAAGTTGGCACACCAGGCCGGTGCGGTTGTAGTTGTCGACGCTGCGCAGGCAGCACCTCATCTGATTCTCGATGTCGCGGATCTGGACTGTGATTTTCTGGCACTGTCCGGCCATAAGATGTACGCGCCCACTGGCATCGGTATTTTGTACGGCAAAGCTGAACTGCTTGAAGCAATGCCACCTTACCAGGGAGGCGGAGAAATGATCCAGCGCGTGTCATTTTCCGGCACGACGTACGCGGGAATTCCACACAAATTCGAAGCAGGCACACCAAATATTGCCGATGCAGTCGGGTTTAATGCCGCTTGCGAGTTCATGTGGAATATCGGGATTGATGCCATTGCCGCGCACGAGCAGAAATTACTGCGTTATGTTCATGACAGAGCACAAACGATGAACGATATTCGGATTTTCGGAAACTCGAAACAAAAGGCCGGGGTGTTTGCATTTACACTGGATAACGTTCATGCACATGACATCGGAACAATACTTGACCGCAAGGGAGTTGCAATCCGGGTGGGGCACCATTGCGCCATGCCTGTAATGCAGCACTTCAATGTTGCAGCGACCGCGCGTGCTTCGTTTGCGGTCTATAACACACAAGCAGAAATTGACAGTATGTTTGACGCTATTTTTGAAGTAAAGGAGTTGTTTGGCTGCTAATGGACGATCTTAAGGCACTTTATCAGGAAGTGATTATCGATCACAGTCGAAATCCGCGCAATTTTGGATCTTTGGAATCAGCCAACCGTTCGGCAGAAGGTGTGAATCCACTTTGCGGAGATGAGATTACGCTTGAGTGCCACCTTGATGGCAATGACATCATCCAGGATGTTAAATTCTCAGGGCATGGCTGTGCAATTTCACTGGCTTCAGCGTCAATCATGACCGAAATGCTCAAGGGCATGTCAAAGACTGAGGCGGAAAGTCTGTTCAAGAGTTTTCGTCTTCGGGTAACAGGCGAAGGTGACGCCAGTGTGGACGATATCGGTAAACTGGAAGTATTGTGCGGTGTTCGGGAGTTTCCATCGCGCGTCAAATGCGCCACACTCGCCTGGCATACGGCGTTGGCTGCCATTAATGGCAACGAGAAAAAAGTCACCACGGAGTAGCAGCAAAATGAGCCGCGAAAATTCACCATTTGAGAAAGAAATGACAGCTGAAGATTTTTTTGCCGACTTTCTGGAGCCCAACGCGCTCGATACCGAACTCGAGCATGCGCCGGAACCTGGCAAAAGTGCATCGCTTACTGACTTGGTGCTGGAACAGCAGATTATTGATGCGCTTCGCAACGTCTACGACCCTGAAATTCCGATCAATATCTACGATCTGGGGCTGATTTACTCAGTTAACATCAAAGACTCGCGCTCAGTGAACATTGAAATGACACTTACGACACCCGGATGTCCTGTAGCTCAAACGTTTCCCGGCACCGTCGAATGCGCGGTCAAGTGCGTTGAAGGTGTCGAAGATGTGCACGTTGAACTGGTGTGGGATCCGCCCTGGACGAAAGACCGTATGAGCGAAGATGCGCTGTTAAGTCTGGGCCTATTTTAGCGACGCTTCTGCTTGTGAAAGTCGTCCTGATCAGCCCTTACGAAATCGGGCGCCAACCCTTTGCCTTAGCCCAACCGGCTGCATGGCTGAAACAGGATGGATTCAAGGTCGAATGCATCGACCTTACCAACGAGTATCTGGATCAATCTCGCCTCGATGGGGCTCAATTAGTCGCCATACATCTGATTATGCATGCTGGCGCACGCTTGGCAACCGAAGTGATTCCGCAAATTGGTGCGCTGGCACCCCAGGCTGCTGTTTGCATCTACGGGCTCTATGCACCAGTTAACGATCGCTACTTTAGATCGTTGGGGTGCGATTTTGTTTTTGGAGGTGAATCTGAAGCCGATCTATTGGCGCTTTGCCGCGCAATTCGTGATGGCACGGATACCAAGGGCTTTGTCGAAACGCGTACGAATCTCAATAAATTGAACTTCTTAAAACCGGACCGTTCCGGAATGCCAACTCTCGATCAATACTCTTCGCTGATACTAAGCGATGGAACCAAAAAAACCGTCGGCTTCGTCGAGTCCAGTCGCGGCTGTAAACATCTTTGTCGCCATTGCCCCGTGGTGCCGGTTTACGGTGGTGTATTTCGTGTGGTTCCAGTTGATATTGTGATGGATGACATACGTCAGCAGATGGCTGCCGGAGCGGAACATCTATCTTTTGGCGACCCGGATTTCTTGAATGGACCATCGCATGCACGACGTATTATCGATCGCTTTCAATCTGAGTTTCCAGGCGTAAGCTGGGATGCTACAATCAAAATTGAGCACCTGTTGAAACACGACAAAGTGATTGAGACTTTCGCTGATCGCAATTGTCTATTCATCACCAGCGCAGTTGAATCCATCGAATCCCTAGTCCTGGATAAATTAGAAAAAGGACACACTGGCGAGGATTTTTACAAAGCGCTCAATAGGCTAAGGACGCTGGGTATCGCCATGCAACCCACATTTGTGCCGTTCACACCATGGACCACCATGGACGGATACTTGCAGCTTTTGAAGAAAATTGTGCAACTGAAACTCATCAACAGTGTCACACCCGTACAGCTGAGCATTCGATTACTGTTACCGCAAGGCTCCAGATTACTGGAATCAACGGATTGCGACACATGGTTGGGAGCTTTTGATTCGGCGATGTTGGGCTATCAATGGTCACATCCCGACCCTCGCGTAGACGAGCTGCAACAGCGCGTTCAAGATTGGGTCATGTATGCTGATGAGAACGACTTGGACCGAGAGACAACATTTGCCGGAATCTGGTCGACGGCACATGAAATGTGTGGGCCATGTCCTGAGTTGAATCCAGGCGTGCAGCCGGTCACACCCCAAATGTCAGAACCATGGTACTGCTGCGCCGAGCCGTCTGCCCTGCAAAAATCACAGATCGATACAGCGTTGTCACACGCCACAGTGTAGAGAATTGAGTTCCGATCACTTTGCGCGATTCACCCTCTGAATTAAGGGATCAATACGGTCGCGCCGATCGTAGTGCCACTTTCTATGGCTTGATGCGCCTTGACCGCGTCTCGAAGTGCATATTCGTAATTGACTGTCGCACTGACAGTACCGTTTTTCATCGCCGAAAATAGCGCGTCAGCCGTTCGCAGAAGATCCTGTCGTTTTGCAATGTAATGCATAATCGCAGGCCGAGTGATAAACAGTGATCCGCGTCGACCCAAGTCTTTAATGATATCGATAGGATCTGGGGCACCGGAAACATGCCCGAAGGCAGCACAAACACCCATCGGTCGAAGGCAATCAAGAGACTTTTGCAAGGTATCCTTACCAATCGATTCATAGACCACTGCCGCACCTTCACCGTCCGAAACCTCTCGAACCTTAGCGACGAAATCTTCCTTCGAGCGAACGACCGGATAATGACAACCTGCAGCCCGGGCGATTTGCGCTTTTTCTTCCGTACTGACAGTACCGACAATGACCGCGCCAATCGCACTGGCCCATTGGCATAGCAAAAGACCCATCCCGCCGGATGCCGCGTGCACTACGATCGTGTCATTAGGCTTGACTGCGTAGGTGAGAAATAACAGGTACTGTGCAGTCATCCCCTTTAAGAATACGCCGGCCAGTTCCCGATCATCGATACCATCGGGGACGCGGACCAGGCTGCTTGCAGGATAATTTCGGTACTCAGAATAACTCCCAAGTGGTGGAACAGCGTAGGCGACGCGATCTCCTTCACTGAAATCTGAAACATTGCTGCCAATCGCTTCGACCACACCCACTGCCTCAAATCCGATAACAACAGGACACGGTGGAACTGGCCACGGATGCGGCACGCCACCACGGTGATAGGTATCTGCAAAATTAAGACCAATCGCAGTGTGACGAATTTGAACTTCATCGGGGCTTGGATCAAACACTGGCCAAGGCTGCCATTTCATATTTTCCGGCGGGCCTTGTTCCTGAAGTACCATCGCGTGATTTGTCATGTTGCTGTGCATTTTGAATGTGCTTTCTGACAGATTATCGGTATTCAGCGCCAATCCTTGTTCACGATCCAAGGTTTGATGAATAGCGCAACGTTCCATGAACGTCAAGGCGTTTTTGAAAACGTACAGTTTTAGTCAGGAAAAACTGTGGCATTGACTCAGATAGACAAGTCGATCAATCGTACCAGAACACCACAGCATTGAACCAAGCCAAACGACCAGGCGCATCGCATCAACCGCTATATTGGTTCGCGATACGCAGTCCTTTTAGCAGGTTCAAGGCTTCTTGCAGTTGATAATCCTGTTGCACAGCAGGGTTGACTTGCGAGTCGGATTCCTGTACTTCGTTTTCGATATCATTCTGGTTGCCCAGTGAGCCTTCGAGATCCGCCTCCCGAAGTCTTTCAACCTCGGCTTCGTCAACTTCACTGATCTCCTTTCTGTCTACAGAAATATCCGGAACAATACCCTGAGCCTGTATGGAACGATCAGATGGAGTGTAGTATCGATGGGTTGTCAATTTGAGCGTGGTGTCTTTATCGACTGACAGAATCGTCTGTACAGAACCCTTCCCGAAGGTCTGGGTTCCCATGATTATGGCACGACGGTGGTCCTGTAGTGCACCGGCAACGATTTCCGAGGCTGATGCCGAACCCTCATTGACCAACACAACGATTGGGATTCCGTTCGCAATATCACCCGGGGTTGCGCGAAAAACCTGTTCGTTGGAGTTGTTTCGTGCCCGCGTCTTCACGATGACTCCCTGGTCAATGAACAGGTCAGAAACGCCAATCGCGCTTTGCAGTTCGCCACCCGGATTATTGCGAAGGTCCAAGACCATGCCATCCAATGACTCTGAATCATCAAACATTTTCTGAAGTTGTTCCCGCGCCAGTTCCGGCGTTGGTGTTTGAAACTGAGTGATTCTCAAATATCCAAAGTTTGAGTCAAGAAAGTAGCTACGAACACTGCGAATTTTAATGACCGCGCGGATTAATTTCACGACGATAGGTGAATCAGATCCTTGACGAATAATGGTCAGCGTTATTTCGGTGCCTGGCTCGCCTCGCATATTGTTGACCGCATCGGTCAGTGTCATGCGACTGACGGGGCGATTATCAATTCGCACGATCAGATCGCCTGGCTGTATGCCTGCGTCATGCGCCGGGGTGTTGTCAATGGGAGATACGACTCGAATACCAAGATTATCCTTGGTAATTTCAATGCCCAAACCGCCGTATCTTCCGGAGGTGTCAATTCTTACCTCATTTAATCCGCTGCTGTCGAGTAAAGCTGAATGCGGGTCGAGACCAGAAACCATCCCGCGTACTGCAGCCTGTAGAAGTTCTTCATCCGTGATCTCTTCAATGTAGTTGTTCTTGATCGTTTCAAAGACCTTGGCAAAAGTTGAGATCTGATTCAAGGGGAGCGGGTCTTTGGCGAGGGCCACTGACTCCTGTGTCACCAAAGGAGCGACAAATGTCAAAACGATTGCCATCACCGAGATGCGTAATTTGGGTAGAAATTTCATTTGAATTTGCCTATGGAATAGAAAAGATCGACTTGCAAGAATTTCGACAAGCCCTGATTTTCTCGTGAATCGTTCTGCTAACTGGAACGGCAAACGTAAGTCTGATTATATGTACATTCCAATTGGCATCGTTGGTTTCTCAAATACAATCAGCCACCTTTGAGTCTTTGCAATCCACAACACCCGAGTTTGAACATCCGGTTGACTGTTAGATTAGCAACGAAAATCGACTGTGCCATCTCGATTCGCCTGGTCCATCAATTGAACCTCCCACTGCAGGTAATTTTTCATCCTCTGTTCCTGCCCCAATGCATTGTCATAAGGCCTTTCCCAAATGTCATCCACTTCAGTCAGTCTTTGATCAATGCCATCGGTCAATGGATAGCCCGCGTCTCGCCATGCCTCGTTGCCACCATTGAGTACCCGAACAATTTGACCTTGAAATATCTTTTTCATGTCGACTGCGGCGAGGTGAGCCAGTACTCCATCGTCGGACGTCAGCACCGCCAGACCAATCGGCTGTCGCAACGCCAGCGCGGCTTCAAGTCGTTGGCGAATGCACCAATTTGCTTGTGGTATGTGGCCAGCGCGAAAATCACGACTCGACGATACGTCAATCAATAACATTGGTTCACCCGACTGCAATGCGGCTCGAAGTTCCCCCGGTTCGACCGTTTCACACTCTTCGTATCCCAGCACAACTTGCTGTTCGACACCGGTATCGAGTTCGGCGCCATGAAACGGATTGTCCAAAACATAAACATTTCGATGCCCCATCTGCAATAACCAAGACGCCGTCATCACCGCCCGTACATTGCGGTCATCGATCAGAACAATTCGGGCATTGTGAACCGCGACGAATTCATCGGTCGTCTGGACCAACTGGCCTCCAGGAGCGTGTCTGGAGCCAGGCAAATGACCTTGCTCAAACTCCTGCGGTGTGCGCACATCAAATAGGTACAAGGTACGCGAATCATCCTGTTGCCATTGCATCACGGTTGTCCGGTCGATAAAGGGTACATCAAACCTTTCGGCAACGCGACCGGCAGAAAAACTGGCTCTTTGGAAGCTGTCAGGTGCAGGTTCGGGCGCCACTCGCGACTTTCCATGGTCCAGTTCCAGCCCTGCCAGATGCCAGCCCATCGTCCCATCCTTGAGCAGCATTACGCGATTGGGAATTCGAGCATTGATCAACGACATTGCGCCAACAATACTGCGCGTCCGACCTGCGCAGTTGACAACAATATCGGTTTGCGGGTCAGGTGCGATTTCAAACACTCGATATACTAATTCTGCGCCTGGAACATCGATGGCTGTGGGAATGCTCATCGCGTGATACTCGTCCATCGGCCGACTATCGAGCACCAGCAGGTTTTCCTTGCACTGAAGTCGCGCGTTTAAATCCTCGGCCAGAATTTCCGGTGGTTTTCGCTGTTGCAGCAAAAATTCGCCAAAGGTTTTACTGGGGACATTGAGGCCAGAAAACAATTCGAATCCTGCGTCTTTCCAGGCGGCAGTACCACCACTTAGAACGGAAACATCCGTATAACCGAGATCTTGGAGTCGATCTTGCGCCTTGCGGGCGGCAAATTCGCTGCCATGCGGGCCACTGTCATAAACGATGATCGGTACAGTCCTGCGAGGCAATAGCGCACTGGTGAGAATTTCAAGCTGACTCAATGGCAAATTAGATGCCCACAGAAGATGACTATCGAAGTAGATCTCCTGTTCCCGAATATCGACAATGGCATGTTCGCGTCGCGATTGAATCAGCGACTTTAAGTCATGTGCACTAATTTCCCGACTCATTGAATTACGTAACTTGCATCAATGATGTTCGAATCTGAGCGAAACACCTTCCAATCGTTTTTATTTCGGTCATAGTACACCCGCTCTGTCAGGCATTCCAGCGCAAGACCGTACATGTGAAAATTGATGACCGCGTTGTCGTCTGTTATGTGGATGGAATGCAGATCATCAGGCAGCAAGGTTACGCCACTACCGAGTTTTACTGTATGTGAACCGAACTGTTCAACCCCGCTGTCGCAACGCCGATAAAATCGATTCAGTTCTTCACCTCGAATACCGGTAATGACCGCCCAGGTGTCGTGATTGTGAGGCGGCGTATCAGTCGGCGCACGCGCTGACTGCACGTAAAGTGCAAATCGATTATCACTGGCATCCTGAGACAGACGATAGACATGTGAGGTGTCGTCAGATTTTTCTTCGGGCGCAGGAAATTCAGCCTCGGTGAACCACTCAGCATGGGCCGCCAGCTTTATCAATTGAGATTTAATTTCATCTAGCCCTTTTTTACTTACTCCATGTGTTGCTTCGATGTTTCGAATGGCTTCCACAGTATTTCGTACTGCTTTACTTCGTGCTTCGTTTTGACTCATCGTTCGTTCCGTTTTGAGTGTTGAAAATGATTTGGAATTTGTCGCATTGACTGAAAAATCGCTTTGTGGTTTCCGGCATCGGTACCCTGGCGTTCGAGATATGTGTGATCAGGCCTTTCCCGGCCTCGACCAGATCACAGCCTTTACAAATTGCAGTATCTTGAATTGGTTCAGCGGAATCCCTCACCCGCTCAGTCAATTCATCAATTTGTTCAGAATTGGTAACAAACCTGGGCCAGATCCCATACCAGCGTGAATCGCGTTTGATGGTTTCGCAATTGAGTTTGGCATAGTAGGATAAATTGTTCAAAATGGGCCACAAGGCATCGAATTCAGGATAATGCGACAGGCATTCATGCAAGGTTGCAGCAATTTTGTCAATATCGCGCATCGTCAGGCTGATTTTTACGTACCGAGTCTCGTAAAACTGCAGCAGTGGCATCGAAAAGGCCTTGAGTGGTTCACCCCATAGTTCGTCGATACCTTCAACACCACTGCTGTGTCGCACCAGTTTACCGAGTTCCATCGCTTCCTCGAGACAATCGCTGCATTGTTTCATCAGTTCATTTTCGAAACTAATCTGGACACCCTTCGCCTCGAGTTCCACGATTGTTGTAAATATATCAGTCGCCCGGTTGAACAGCGCACCAGCCAGCATTGCTCCGCTCACTCGTTTTTCCTGCTCATTTTCTGCCTGGACGTAACATTGACGAGCCAAATCCAGGTTTTCTCCTGGAGTGTTGATTCCGGACTCGGTATGATGGAAGGTTCTGCGCGTCAATCCAGCGATCAGGTTCTTTTTCGCGGTTAGCGTTTCTGCCGGAGGTTGGTAGTATCTTATCCAATATCCGTGATAATAGATACGCTTTTCGCCATCCATTTCGGATACGGTGCCATTGGCTACGCCATCACAATTGGACTCGGCTTCGGCCACGTTTTATTTTCCTGCACACGAATAGAATGAGATCGGAGTACTTTCATTTTAACCAAATTCAACGCAAGTGGACTAATTTGAACCGAACAAATACAGGTCAGTGTGAGAGTCGCTTGAGCGATTCATGGGAACTGTACGCAAATCCGAGCGATTTTTTTTTACAATGCTAGTAGTGACGAGAAAGATGAAAGAATAGACAGATGAACTTAACACTAGTTGAAGAAATTTTATTGCTCCTGCTCGACGATGAGAAAGGAACCTTGCCGCCAGTACCCCAACTGACCTTGCATTTTGTCTTGGCGGGCGGTGTTTTGATGGAACTTGCCATCAACAATCGTATTGATTGTCACATCGATACACTTGAAATTATCGACAGTAAACCATTGAACAATCCCATTCTTGACCCGTATCTCCAAAGGATTTGCAACGAACCCGAACATAAGGACGTCAAGTTTTGGATCAACGCAATTGCCGACGACGGTGCAGCAATTGTCGATCTTGGCTTTCAGCGCCTGGTAGAACGAGGCGTACTGGGTGAGTCTGAAAAACGCTTTCTTTGGGTGATGAAAACGCGCTCTTACCCGATGATTGACGGTACGGTCGAACGGGAAGTCAAACTTCGAATCATGAACATTCTGTACAGCGAAGAAATTCCCGATCAACGAGACGTGGTCATTTTCTGTTTGATGGATGCCTGCGACATGTTTCGAACTTTGCTGGGACCGGTTGAACTCAGTCGAATGCGCCCTAGAATTTCGGACGTATCCAAACTTGATCTAATCGGACAGGCAACGACCAAACTGATACGGGAAATTCAGGTTGCACTGGTTGCAACGCACGCACCACTATTTTGAGCCAAGAGCAGACTTCACCCACCAGGCTTAAATCCTAAACAAAGCAGCACCGGATCAAGGCAGCGATTGTTCGAAGTTTAGCCATTGCGGACAAACTATTTACGTCGATGTGGTTGAAGTTGATAAACCAAGTGGCGATATCTTCACCGATTCTGCCATGCTTTCGAACACTTAAAAAAACACAGGTCCTCGATTATTCCTGCGATAAAGCCTGCAGGTTCAGATGCAAAGGATGAACAAATGGGCATCTTCAGTCATTTGCAATTGGGTAACTGCGCCAGTTCGCTTTCGCAGACCTGTACAACTTTTTTCAAGTCAGTTAAGAACTTGGACTTAACGAATCTAGAACATTGTCCTTGCCATTTAACCTTACATCCCGTCGAATCATTGGATTGATGCCAGCGTAGTTCATGACAGCTATCGAAACGTCAAGTTCCAACAAGAAAGTTCTTGTCAAAGCGACCAACATTGGAGTGAAACGCGGCAAGCGCTGGATTTTCAGAAACGTCGACTTTCAAATCAAGCGTGGGGAAGTTGTCTTTTTGATCGGCGCCAACGGTGCCGGAAAGTCAACATGCACCAAGGTTGCTCTCGGTTTAATTCAACCGACTGAGGGATCGATTGAGCGCACGCTATCGAAACAAATGGGATACGTGCCTCAACGTCTTGCCATTGCTCCGACCTTACCACTTACACTGCATCGCATGATGACGCTAACTGGAAAATTCTCTGCTCAAGATGTCGATGCGGCTCTGGCACAAGTCGGCTTGGACCGTCTCGGCAATCCTCCAGTCCATACGCTGTCGGGTGGCGAATTTCAACGATTGCTGCTGGCTCGGGCAATGCTCCACCGCCCTGAATTTTTGGTTCTTGACGAACCGGACCAAGGAATTGACACTGCAGGCGCAACTGTGCTTTACAGTTTGATCGAACAATTGCGGAAAAACTCCAATTGCGGAATTTTGCTTGTCTCGCACAGTATAGAAAGGGTCATGGATTACGGCGACGATATCATCGTACTTGTCCCCCACGAGTATGACGACCGTTCACGCAATCCAAATCATGGTGCATGAGTGAATGGAGTTATGGAAAGTGTTACCAACCGCAGGATAGAACACAGTGTTCGATGATTTCTTTACACGCGCGGTTGTGGCTGGAATTGGAATAGCACTGATTGCAGGTCCAACGGGATGTTTTATCGTCTGGCGAAGGCTGGCCTATTTCGGTGAAACGATTGCACACTCCTCACTGTTGGGTGTTGCCATTGCCATCCTGGTTGACATTAATTTCCCCGCTGGAATTTTTGTTAGTGCTTCACTCATCGTTCTGGCGATGTTCTTTCTCGAGAAAATTGACACGCTACCAGCCGATACGATTCTCGGGCTTTTGTCTTATGGTGGGCTAGCACTCGGATTAGTCGTATTATCAATATTTTCGAATATTCAAATTAACCTGCATGGATTGCTGTTCGGGGATATTCTAGCTGTATCGGTTCATGACCTGAAGGTTATCTGGATAGGTGGCCTCATTGCCCTTTTCGTATTGTGGAAGTTCTGGCGGGCTTTGCTCGTTGCCACAGTTAGCGTTGAACTGGCACAGGTGCATGGTTTGCGACCGGAACAGACACGATTAATTTTCGGCATTCTCCTGGCCGCCGTCATCGCTGCGGCGATAAAAATTGTCGGAATCTTGCTGATTGTAGCCCTTCTGATCATCCCGGCAGCCACCGTCAGTCGCTTCTCTTCAAACCCTGAACAAATGGCACTGGGCGCTGCGGGGGCTGGTGTTGTTGCCGTTGTGGGAGGACTATTTGCGTCGTCGGAGCTTGATATCCCATCCGGACCCTCAATCGTGGTAATCGCCTTGGCATTATTTGTGCTAACTCGATTTCGGTTCGGGTCCAAAGACTAGTGGCCGAGCAAGACCTCGGACGACACCTTCACCCAAGGTGCGGTGAAGGTCAAATGCCGTCCTCGCATTACGCAACATGGTGGCAGATCAAAAACTGCAATCAGAAACAACGGTTAGCTTGATACCTCTGAGGGGAGCAGCGCTACGATAGGGCAATTTATGTATTTTCTGATGAGGCATCCGGCGTCTTCAGAAAACCTCTTTCGCAGATAGAGGAATTCATGAAAAACGTGATATCCAGAGGCTACTTCGAGACCAGATTGAAACTATTTCCGACCGCACAATGGTTGTCGCTGAGGAATTTGGAGATTGGGATGCAAGCCGTAGGCGGATCGATCTGCTTTGCATTGATAAGGAAGCTAACTGAGTTGTCATTGAATTGAAGCGCACTGAAGACGGTGGCCACATGGAGCTTCAGGCTATTCGGTACAGCGCTATGATTTCAACGATGACCTTTGACCAGGTTGTCGAGGCGCATAAGTCCTTATTAGCCAGCATAGGCTCCGACGATGATGCTCAGCAAAGAATTCTGGACTTCCTCGAATGGGACGAACCATATGAGGATTCATTTGCTCAAGATGTCCGGATTGTTCTGGCGTCGGCAGAGTTTTCAAATGAACTGACGAGTGCGGTGTTATGGCTTAACGATAAGGGAATAGATATTCGTTGCGTCAAGATGGAAATTTTTTGAAGGAATTTCTGAGCATGGTATTTTTCATGGCATTATCAATTAACTGGAATATAAGTCATTGATAACATAAGATAATAATGGCTCATTTACAATAGAGTGGGAATGATTCCACGTCTAGTGCTGGTAGGCACTGCCAAACAAGCATTTTCAGTGGCATCAATCGTGGTATTGTCGCCCACGGTCAGGGTGATTATTCTGTCGTCCTCTTCAATTGCATCGTGATTGTCTCTACTCGGTAGGGTATGGCGTGATTAATGGCTGTATTCACGCCATAATGAATTATATAATGGCGTGATTAAGTGTTGCAATCGCGCCATGACAAAGTGGAAGGATAGACAGTTGAGACGGACGACGGCCGCCCTTCAGGGTGCGGCATATGGATGTGCTACATGAAATGGATATGGCAACAGCCCGACTGGCCATATTTTCTTTATGATAATCATGCGCTAGATGACCGAGAGTTTGAATTTCGCATTAGTTCCGAGCGTCTAGCCGGCCGCTTTGAGGCATTGTCGATGGCGTCCCAAGAGGACGCCACAATGGAATTGATGCTTTCAGAAGCCATCAAAACCAGTGCTATAGAGGGCGAACATCTGGATAGAGAATCGGTCAAATCTTCCCTGCTTTCTTTGATTTCAACGGATACACTGCCAGATATATCAGACCAGAAAGCGGTGGGCGCTGCTTCGCTACTGGTGGATGTTCGTAAAAACTGGCATACATCGCTGACACATGGTTTGTTGGGCAAGTGGCAATCCATGGCTGTCCCGGAGCAGCGCTACACATCTATCCTGCGAGGTGTGTACCGCAACGATCCTTCTCCAATGCAAATAGTGAGTGGAGCCTACGGTCGGAAAAAGGTTCACTTTGAAGCCCCGCCAGCAACTCGTGTGCCTGAAGAGATGGTGAGATTTATCGACTGGTACAACAAGATCAGTCTTTCAAAAGGTGATAAGAAAATTTCAGGGATTACCCGAGCAGGAATTGCACACCTCTGGTTCGAAGTCATTCATCCTTTCGATGATGGGAACGGGCGAGTCGGTAGGGCGATTGCTGATCATGCGCTTTCACAGTCTCTTGGTTATCCAACCACGGCTTGTCTTGCCACGGCGATAGAGGCAGACAAGAAGTCTTATTATTTGCAATTAGAGGCAGCGAGTATTGGAAGCCTGAACGTTGATGCTTGGCTTGATTACTTTGCCGATAGAGTCATCAAGGCACAGGAAGTTGCCAGGGAACAAGTGGACTTCGTACTGGCCAAGACACGATTTTATGAAACCTATGGTGACCAACTGAATGATCGGCAGGCAAGGATGGTTGCGCGAGTGTTCGCTGAAGGTCGAAAGGGTTTCGAAGGCGGAATGACGACCAGGAAATATGGGGTCATCACTAAGTGCCCCAATCGAACAGCTAGCCGTGATCTTTCTGACCTGCTTGCGAAAGGGATTATCATCCCATTATCTGGTGGTGGTAGAAGCACGCGCTATGAGTTAACGACCGTTAGACCGGCTGCACAAGGTCTTATGAAGTAATGATTTTTTCGGGAATTGGAATTTATGCCGCGCATTTGTTCTCAACGACCCAGTCGCCAAAGTTCCGAGTACCAATCCACAAAATTTGTCCACAAATACATTGTTATTTAAGGATTATAAATCTATCAACTCCCCACACTTGACACGGCGGATTGATCGTCATTTTCGCGTTTCTGGTAGAATGACATAAAGGCGTTGAATGCTTGTATCGATGTCATCAGTTTGACGTTTGCTCTCCATAATATCTTCGTTCCCGGGATCGGCTGCTGCGGGTCGGTCGAAAGCCCAGGTGTCGGTATCGGCGAAGGCCAAGTCGGCGTTGAAACGGACCGTGGATGGTTATACGGTGCACAGTTTTGCGACGCTGTTAGATGATTTATCGACGTTATTGCTCAATTCGGTGGTATTGCCGGGCAAGGTGGAGGCGACGATGCCGGTGTTGGCGGGTCAGACACCGCTGCAGATGCGGGCGATGGAATTGTTGGGTGTTGACCCGCAAAAGTATGTACCCAGTGCACGCACAGGTTTAAATCAGCGAGGCAAGCAGGATATTCTAAAAAAATGAATAGTTTACATGTCGCAGATCTGAGAAATGACCGGTGAAGTTCAGATTAAAGCAACACAAGGTCCGTGACGTTTATTCAAACACAGCCAGTCGGTCAAGTTCACCGGACCAGTCGAGGATACCTTTGTCTGCAGTTACCAGTCGATGGCCCATAAGTGCGGTAGCGACGATGAAACGGTCGGCAGAATTAGCATGAAAGTCGATCAAACTGGAAGCTCGCAAGCCGATGTTTCCATCCACAGGTATTTCCACGATACCCTGTTCCAACTGTACGCGACGCCAATTTTCAATATTTTCCTGCAACTTAATTCTGCTTTTAATTTTGAGTATCGCAATTTCCCAAAATGAAATCGAACTGACAGCAATATCCCCTGATTGCCACGCTTGATTGATCTCAGTACGTGCAACAGAACCTAAACTCTCCTCACCCGTGCGAAGCCATAAAAGCACGTGTGTATCAAGCAAAATCATTTGCCAGCTTCTTGATTTCGATTGATATTCGCTTCCCATTTCGTATCCAGGGGTTCGATAATATCGCCGATGATCTCGATTTTGCCTTTGTCGATCCCGAACAGGCTAGCTGGCCTGCTTCGAAAAGGCACGAGACGGACAATCGATCGGCCATTCTTGGAGATGACCAGTTCCTCTCCAGTATTCGCTACCTCATCCATTAACTTGAGACACTTCGCCTTGAATTCGGATGCCTTGATCGTCCTTTCGTGGGAGGGATGGCCAAATTCCATTTGTTATTCTCCATTGCTTGGTAATCATTTCGAAGAATTTTAATTTGACCATAGTCATTACTATGGTCATCTTCTGGAATCCTTCACTGACAAGGATCAATTCCCAGATTTCAGTTCAGAATTGCCCACAGGTGAAGCGTTATCCGATGTGCGCGATCGTCGTGCGATGAAATTATCCGAGTCGGCCTTGTCTGCAAAGACAGGTATTGGCAACTGTCCGGTTTCTTGCGCCAAAGTGATATCGAAGCGTTCGTGAGTCGATCAACTCCGACCAGGCAGGGGCGCAAACAGTTCCACTTCACGTCGTGATCATCGAGCGACGTTGAAGGTAATGCCACGGCTTGTCGAAGTCCCGCATTTTTTTAAGCGTAAATTGCCGTGGCGCGAGACTCATCGCGCGGTCATTCAGGAATTTAAAATTGTAAGGATATATCCCGATGATGAGACAGACACACGGCAACCGCTTTGGCAATATCGGATGGCAATCGAGGCTGCAGCCGCAAGCCGATGTTGTCGCGAATCACTTCATGATAAGCGTTGAGCGGTTCCGCTATATTTAAGACTGCTTCCCGACGCCATGAAAGTTCCTGCTGATATTGAGTTTTGGCATCAGCAAACAGCGCTAGTGATTTTTTTTGATCAGGATTGTCACCTTTCAGCGCACGTCGAGCCTTGGACAAGAGTGATTTGATGTGACTGACTCCCTTCAATTCAGACAATTGGTTCTCCCTTTCCTTGATCAGGTCCATCGCCTCGTCGGGCGCTTTATCAACGATGATACGCTCTACACCGTCCAGGATGGTGACTGCATTTTCGAGATTATCCAAATCCACCAATAACGATCGTAAATTTGCAATCGGTTCGTACGCCGCGTCCGAAGTGCGACGATACTGCCCGCGGGCAATTTTTTCTAACTTGGCCAACTCCAGATATTGTTCGCGTTGAGAGTGCCAGGTGTCGGGCATCGACATTTCCAATTCAGCAATTTGACTTTCCAAAGTGCGTATTTCTTCTGTAATATTCTGTATTCGTTCCTCTGAAGGCGACTCGGCTCGTTCAAGTCGACCAAGCAGCCTAAGGTCATCTTTCAACTGACTTTGCACCTTTTGCAGTGCACGCTCCTCTCGCCGGTACAGTTGATGGGTTTCGCGAAAGCCATCGGAGAACTCAGCCAATTCTGAGGAAGTTTGTTGGACCGCATCAATTTTGTCAAAGACGGTGTCTGCTTCATCGAGCGCGCGCAAAATTCCCACTCGGATGTCTTCTGGAAGCATGGACAAATCAAGCCCGCTCATTCGATCAATAGCCTCTGAAATCGACTGCCCGTTGTTCGCATAATATGCAAATCGATTTTCCTCGATACAGTACTGCAGCTTCGGATTAATTGGCGGAGGTGCAGTGTCTGCGGTGAGGTGGGTTCTGTTGGGCATGTAATTGACCAGGGTCGGGAAATAGCCTGCTATCGCCAATCCCAATAGCTGAAGTCCAATGAAAGCGACCGCTCCTTTGTAAATTTGTGTCGTTTTGACCGAAGGAGGTGCGACACCACGCAGATAAAAGAGCGCGAATCCAAAAGGCGGTGTGAGAAATGAAGTCTGAATATTGAGGCCAACCATGACTCCAAACCAGACCGCGGTGATATTGGCCGATGGATCGGAAAGCAAAATGGGAGCGACGATTGGAACGACGACAACGGCAATTTCAATGAAATCAAGGAAAAATCCCAAAAGAAAAATCACCAGCATCACAACCAGAAACTGGGTCCAGAATCCACCGGGCAAACTGGTGAGAAAATGCCGGACCAGTTCTTCGCCTCCGAACGCACGGAAAGCCGATGTGAGCATCGCTGCTCCGATCAGAATAATAAAAACCATGGAGGTGGTTTTGGCGGTGTCAATCATTACGCTGATCAACGTGTTGTTGATCTTAAAAGAGCGCCAAATGCTCCAGATCAGTGCAACTAGAAAAACCAGTACTGCAATTGCCGCCAGTACGATTCCAGTTAACTCCCACAAATTACCGATGTTTTTGATATTGAGATCAAAGATTTGTAATAACACGACGATGGCTATAATCGCTCCGCCCGCCAATATCGTCGGTAAGAACTGACGTCGATGACCCTGCGTCAACCGATAACCGGCCATTATTATTGCCCCTACAGCCCCGATTGCGCCAGCCTGGTTGACCGTTGCGACGCCAAGAATAATGGAACCCAAGACGACAAAAATCAATGTCAATGGAGGTACCAGGGACAGAGCGACTTCTATGAAGAATTTTTGGTTGTACTTTCCGTCATAGGGAACAGGTGGTGCAGTATTTGGCTTCAAGAGCGCAACAACCAGGATGTAGATCATATAAAGACTGACCAGAATTAAACCTGGTATCAATGCCCCCATGAACATATCTCCAGCACTTGCAGAGACGACATCGAGTTCCGTAGGCAATGAAAATTCTCCAGTCAATTCCTTGTATTCTGCTTTGCGCGTCGTACTGGCCTGATCAGCAGCGTTGGCCAATTGATCCGCTAGAATGATCAAGACAATTGACGGAGGGATGATTTGACCGAGCGTGCCAGATGCGCAAATGGTCCCCGTTGCAAGGGATTTTGAGTATTTGTTTCGTAACATCGCAGGCAGCGAAATCAAACCCATCGCGATAACAGTCGCTCCGAGAATTCCCGTTGTCGCAGCAAGCAATGCACCGACAAATACCACTGAAATACCCAATCCGCCGGGTATGGGACCAAACAGCCTGGCCATTGAAACCAGTAGGTCTTCAGCGATACGCGATCGTTCCAGCATGATGCCCATGAATACAAACAAGGGAATCGCGATCAGTGTGTCGCGTTCCACTTCCCAGTAAAGGCTTCGAAAATTGGTAATTCCCGCGGTAAGCCACTGGCTTGGACCGTCTTGGGCGAAATAGGCCGACGGATCATCTGCAAACAGGTAGCCGGTAGCAGCCGCAAGGGAAATGGTGATAATAGCGGACCCGGGTAATGCAAAAGCGACTGGGAATCCCGAGCTTAGAGCCAGGACCATTATCAGAATCAATAAACTGAGAAAAACCAGTTCCATAGCTTAGGCGTTTGCTTGCTCCGGTAATTCAGCCAAGTCTGGCTGAGTGTCTTTTTCGTTCACGGTGAACTTGTTCATGTTCGCCAAGAAGAAACTGATGAATTGTATGGCCATCGTGAGCGCAAATACCAAAAGGTAGGCGGCCATCAAATATTTCGTGTACATGCCGAACCCGCTCTGTGAAATCTCGAAACTAAGCAATGGGCTCACAATGATGCTGCCTCGACTGCTGGTGCCAAAAATCAAAATGACCCAACAAATTGGCAGGCCCAGCAAGAGTGCACCCACAGCGTTGGTAACTGCTTTGCCGCGTTCGGTGAAATTAGCATACAACACATCAACGCGCACATGCCCGTCATGCATCAGAGTATATGCACTCGCGAATAGAAATAGTCCGGCGTACCAAAACCGTACAAGATCACCCTGAAACGCCTGTTCGTAGGAAAATACAAACCTGGAAACTACAATAGTAAACTCCGCAGCAACGATCAACAGCGCAAGCCAAACAAACCCGATTGACCGGGTCACAAGAGCAATAATTCCAGCGGTTCCGATCAGTGGATAGTGAACCCAAGTCCCGCGAAAAATAGAACGCCCCAACTGCGTCGTCAGGTGTTCACCGACTAGATAGGGAAGAATATCTTCCACTCTGAGAAAAGAAATAAACGAATCAGCTAAACCGACAAGTAGCACGGCCCAAAAAGCAAAGCGAGCGAAATAAGAAGCCAGCGCGTCATAAAAATGAGCATCGTGTCCCAAGTTCCGTTCCGGTGTCCGCAACACCCAAGCTACAACCAACAATAAGATGATGGCAAAAAGTGTAAATTGAATCCATCCAGCGGTTAAGGTAAAGCCATCCAGTTCTTTGAATTTCTTGTTAGGCGTCAGGATCTCAAGATGGGTAAGGAAGGCACCGATGCCTGGCCAATCTGCTCCGTAAATAAGGAGCAGATTAAGAAGAAATAGCAAAACCGCCACTGCCATGAGCGCACAGAACCCTCGCAGCAAACGAGGGAAGCCAGCAATATATTCAAGCGCACGGATCAAGACAGATTTACGCGGAAATTGGATTTGCTCAAAAAAATGTATTGAAGCAAATTATTGTACGGCAGCCGAAAACGGAAAACGGAGCCAGTTGACTCCGTTTTCCAGGTATGAATGATCTGGTTTTCGATCACATGACGCGCAATCGAAACCAGTACAACTACACTCCTGTAACCCGATTTCTCTGGGTCAGGTAGGCTTGGTCGGCAATCTTTTGCCAGCCACCGAGGTCAGCACGAGCACTGACGAAGCTCTCATGTACTCGGCGTGCAAGATCGCTGTGCGCTGCAGTCTCCGCAAAGACCTCGTCAGCAGCTTCACCAAACGAATCATAGATATCGTCATTGAACTCGCGCAGTTGAACACCTTGCTCGTTGAGAAGTTTCGCCAAAGAGGCTCCATTATTGGCATTAAACTCTGCCATCATCACATCGTTTTCCATAGAAGCCGCCGATTCAATCATGACTTGATCGGTATGTGAGAGGCCTTCCCAGAAGTCCTTATTGATGCCAGCGGCCAACATGGACCCCGGTTCGTGCATACCCGGGTAATAGTAATATTTGGCTGCTTCATAGAACTTCATTGCTGCATCATTCCACGGGCCAACCCACTCGGTCGCATCGATCGCACCAGAAATCAGGTTTTCATAGATTTGTCCGCCCGGTACAGAAACTGGGGATGCTCCCAATTTGGCGAGCACATCGCCGCCCAGGCCTGGAATTCTCATCTTGAGACCCTTAAAGTCATCTGCGGAATTCATTTCTTTTCGAAACCAGCCTCCCATTTGCGAGCCTGTGTTTCCGCACATCAAGTTTTTCAGACCGTATTGTCCATCAACTTCATCCCACAATTGTTGACCACCGCCGAAGCGAATCCACGCGTTCATTTCGGTGTAGGTCAGTCCAAACGGGACAGCAGTAAAGTAAGCCCAAGCCGGATGTTTGCCTTTCCAGTAATAATCTGCCCCATGATAAATCTGGGCATTTCCAGAGGCGACTTCGTCGAAAGAATCAAATGCTCCGACACGCTCACCAGCGGCAAAATATTCCACCTGCATGCGACCATCACTGATGTCAATCAGGCGCTGAGCGAATCTTTGGGCACCAGTCCCAAGTCCAGGAAAATCTCTGGGCCAGGTTGAGACCATGATAATTTCAATACGCTCTTGTGCAATGGCAGGTGCTGCCAGTGTCGATAAACCAGCGGTGGCAGCTGCAATCGCACCACCTTTCAATAAATCGCGACGTTCCATTTTGCGTAGCTCCTTTAAATAAATTTTTATATTAACTAGTTTTAATGTGAACACTCAAATCAAAGCAA
This sequence comes from Arenicellales bacterium, assembly GCA_963664525.1. GTDB lineage: Bacteria > Pseudomonadota > Gammaproteobacteria > Arenicellales > JAJDZL01 > JAJDZL01. The sequence continues at coordinate 2,847,162 of OY761535.1, read as the reverse complement.
TCGTTGATAGATCTGATCAATCACTCAATTTAGCTTGTGCATCAAAACCTATCCAACTTCGAAGTACGATACGAAAATCACATTAGGTTATTGAACATTATAGTAATTGAAGGTATTGTTTTTGCGAAGGCAGGTGAATTCTTGCCCAAGTCTACAGATATCGAAGTGTTGCCAGGGGAAAGAGCCTGGCACTTCATTTTATAAGGACCTATTCGAAGAGTTGAACACGGACCGATTTGTTGAAGTGAAAAAGCACTGACCGTAATCTTTAATTGCGTGTTGTCATTGTTGTTCAAACCCGCCTGATGTGAACGGTATTGATCTACGTTCCATACATCGCATTCGGAAGCCAGAGCACCAAGAACGGGAAAAGCCAAAGCAACACTAGCATCACGAGCTGAATGCCCACAAAAGGCATTACCCCTTTGTAAATGTCAATGGTTCGAATCGACGGTGGTGCAACGCCACGCAAATAAAACAGTGAAAATCCAAACGGTGGCGTCAGAAATGACGTTTGCAGATTAATCGCCATCATCACCCCTAACCAAACCGGGCTTATCGGCACACCTGGCGCAATTTCCATCTGTAGCAGAACCGGCCCGACAATTGGAACGACGATGAATATGATTTCAATAAAATCAAGAATAAACCCAAGCAAAAACATGATCAACATGATCAAGAAAAGCGCCGTCAAGGTGCCACCTGGCAGGTTGTACAACACGTTTTCAACAACTGAATCCCCATTTAGGCCGCGAAAAACCAGCGCGAACATCGAAGCACCAATCAGAATAATGAAGATCATGGATGAAACACGCAGGGTTTGGCGCATGATTTGAGGGAGAATCGAATCGCCACGCTCGTCGCGGGTAATGTAGACCCTGAATATTGCGATCGCAATTCCATAAACCAAGCCCATTGCACTAATCAAAGCTACAAAAATTGCAGCCCATTCAGGTATCGCGATCGAGTCCCGTTGCAGTCGAAGATCAAACAGCAATTTCATCAATAACATCATCGCTAGACAAAGGATTCCGATCATGATTGGCCGTCCGCACTTAGGATCAGCGCGGTACCCCGCCATCATTAACGCACCAATGCCCCCCATTGCAGCGGCCTCTGTTGGTGAGGCCAAACCTGCCAGAATTGAACCCAATACTGCCACAATCAACGCTAAGGGAGCAAGCATTGTGGAAGTCATAGTCGATACCAATGACGTCAAGCGGCCGTCTCGCTCTATTTCATCCCTAGGAATCGCAGGACTTGCTTTCGGGCGAAAAATTGCAACGATAATTTGGTAAACAATGTACATACTCACCAGCATTAATCCAGGAATTAACGCACCGGCAAATAAATCATTCACAGACACCGCATCGGGCGAAAAATTACCTGTCGCAAACTGCGCCTGTTGAAATGCAACTGACAATTGATCTCCCAGCAAGATCAATACAATCGATGGCGGAATGATCTGTCCCAACGTTCCTGATGCACAAATGGAACCACAAGCCAGTGATGGACTATAGCCGCGCCGAAGCATCGTCGGTAAAGAAAGCACTCCCATCGTGACGACTGTTGCTCCCACTATTCCGGTCGAAGCCGCTAGTAAGGCGCCTACAATGCAAACCGAATAGCCCAAGCCACCACGCAAGTGTCCGAACAGTTTGCCCATGTTGTCGAGAAGTTCTTCGGCGATCTTGGAGCGCTCAAGCGTCACACCCATAAAAATAAAAAGTGGAATCGCAACGAGCACTTCGTTTCGCATAATCGAAAATATTCTTTGTGGCAGTGCCCAAAGATAGCTTAGGTCGAAGAGTCCAAATGCGCTGGCAATGAACGCGAAGATTAGCGAACCTCCCGCTAGCGTGAACGCCACCGGAAAGCCAAACATCAAAAGCGCTACGATCGACAGGAAAAGCGCCGCGCAAAGCAATTCAGGTGAAGCGAAAGCGTCCATCACTGCCTGTCAGATGCCATGTCTGACGATTCAACATTCCTGGTCAACACCAGCAGACTGCGAATACCGAGTGCGATCCCTTCCATCGCAAGTAGTACGGAAAAAATCAATATCACTGTCTTGAAAAGATAAATGTATGGCAATCCAGTGGCCTCTGAAGATCCCTCTCGAACTGCCCATGAGTTGAGCACCAGTGACCAGGCGAATTCAAAATTGACAATACAAAACGGCAGCAAAAACAACAGCGCACCAAGCAGGTTAATCCAAGCTCTGGTCCGATCAGATGCTGAACGGTAAAAAACATCAAGCCTCACATGGCCATCATTTACCAGCGTGTACGCCGCACCGAGCATAAACAGCAATCCGTGCATATACCAGATTGATTCCTGCATTTGGATCGACCCATAAGAAAACACATAACGCATGATTACGACGACGAACTGCATTAGCGTCATGTACAGCACGAGCCATGCTGTGAGGCGACCGATTACCGTATTGAATGCGCTCAGCCAATGTGCGAAGACGGACAAACTACGCCGCCAGCCGGACAGCTGTGCCAATTCACCCGAATTGGATCTTAGCAATCGAAACAGTTGACGCGGTTCACAAAGGAGCGCAAGGAGTGCGGGAAAAAGAAAAAAGGCCACCACTGTCAGCACGATCAGGAAAAACACAGTAATGCTGAAAAGTAGCGGCAGTCGCTCCAGGGAATGCCACAGTCCAATAAAGTCCATAATTCCCTTTCGTTTTCACCCGGTGGGTGATCAGCGAATATTGGCTGACTTGTTCTCTAATTCTCTTATTTTACAAGGCTTTTCCTTTTGTACTAATTTAATTTGTGGGTCAGGGTAGCGGACTTCGCAGATCAAACACAAGACCAACAGATCTCAATTCACCAAATCAAGGGACCAACCAGCAACGATATCGGACGTTGAAGACGTATTGATTCACGTGATGTCACACCCAATCACGATCTAAAGGAAAGATGAAAATCAAAAATTTAATAAACAGGAATTTCAATAACGCTGGAAACTTAAGTGTTGGAATTCTTGATGTCTGATGTATTTTGCCATGTGCTTTCTAACCCAATGTAGTAATTGATGACTTACCACCGAACCGTGAATTCAAAGCCCACCGCATGTTTTGGTGCATCTGTAGTGCTTTCCCGGCGTGTCGCCTTCAGACCAAGCGACAGGTCAGTTGCACTCGCTCCCTCCGGCGTCAACTGCCAGCCAACGCTGTAATCGCGTGTGCCAGCAGCCAGACCTAGGCTGATCTGCGGACTGGCGGTAAAGCGACCGTCAAAAGCTGAAAAGCCCCAGGCTGCATCCATGACCCAGCGTGATCTGGCTTCACTTGTCGTGCCCTTTTGCAGTGAAGTAGAGGTAAACAATGCGTCAAGTCCACCGCTGGAACGTGAACCAAACTCCTGGCGCAGGCTCAATGAAGGTCCGCGTTGGGTTGCTGGAGCGGGATCGTAGGTCATCTGTGCTGAGATACCACGGTCTTTCAAGTCGTCGTTTTCGTGCGAGATTAACGTGCGGCCTGAGATGTCGATCAACAAACCGCGCACTGGCGCGTCCCAGACGATTCCACCGCCTAGTTCGAACCCCAAACCGGTTTCCGCATCGCCACCGTCATGTCGCACGCCGACTTCAAGCTTCGATGTCAGGCTTTCGGCGTCGGTCAGCACCGCCCGGTAGCTGGCCTCCAGACCCAGCCTGAAGCGTGTCACACCCGAGCGCGATGCCGCCAGTTCCGAAGTCTTGCCGGAGGAAGTGCGCGTCCAAAGTGCATCGGAGGTCACTGCCAGGGCACCACCACCGTTTGTCGGCGCTTCAAGCAACTCGCCCCTGAGTCCCGCCGCTGCCATAGTCCAAGTCGAGTCCGTACTGTAACGATCCTGCTCGGTCTTCACAGTTACCTCGCCGTTGCCGTAGCCAGCCGCACCCCACAAATTCAAACGTTCCGATACCTTAAGCGAACCATAAGGTATCGCTGCCGTCAGCGAGGCTTCCACCTCACCGTCGCCCGCCCGGATCGCACCATTGCACAGCACTGGTTTCATACCGTTTACTTCGGCACAGGAATTGTCGTCGTCGATTGCACCATACTCGCCTTTGGATGAACTGTGTGTCAGTGCCAGACCAACCAGCCCATTGTCGCTGGCATAGTCTGTACCTAAGATACCGGTCGTGACGGTTCCATCAAGGTGGATGTCAGTACCATCGCTGCGCTCGGCGCCATCGAAGCTGTTTTGCGAGACCTGAGCCCAAAAGGCAAGGCTTGCACCGGAACTGTCTTTCTCTCCAGTCATAGAGAAACTCGAACCGAGGAGTGCTTCTTGCTTTGTGATCGTACGCGAGTGCGGTGCTGCTGTGGTGGAACTGGAGGCAACCCGGTCGGCCGAGTTGACGAAACTTGCACCGGCCAAAGGCCCAAGATCGCTTGAAGCGGATACACCGGAGCCCAAGTGGTGTGGGACGTCGAACATTGCCAGCGCCGCACCCTGATGTGCCGAAGTAGAATCGACGGTATCAAAACGCAACACCTGCCCGGCGAGTGTGCCCTGCATGCCTTCGGTGCGCGACGCATTTAGACGCCCGGTAATGCCGTCAAGTACCTGTTCGGCAACCGTTCGGCCAAATCGCGACAGGTAAGCCGCGGGTAACGGGTCATCGTTCTCGATGGTGCCCACCGCGACTCCGTCCGCAATTCCGACCACTCCAGGTTTCAGGTTCACTAAAGCAAACACCACCGTCACCTCGAAAGTCTCGCCTCCATCGTCATGATGGTCGTCGACGATAGGAACCCCGAACTGCTGCACCGTCTGACCAGGACGAAATCGTATCGCCTGCGACCGCAACCAAAAGTCAATACCTCTTCGCGCCGACACCGGCGTCGACTCCTGTGTATACAGACGTACCCACACGTCGCGGTGAAATGGCCGCGACAAGCTCACCTCAAAATTCATCGTCTCGCCTTCGCGCCCTGTTGCATCTTTGACCGAAACCATAGGTCTGACTGCTTCATCATTGTCAGCCACCTGAACCGTGGCTGCATTGTTTGGAGACGAAGCCACCGTATATCCATCGCCGCCCGCCAAGGTTGCTGTTACCGAGCCATTTGGCTCGTCGACATTATCGTTATCTGTCGCCACTGTCAAAGTCGCCTTGGTTTCTGTGGCAAGAATCGTTACCGTCTGCGAACCCTCATTGCCCGATGGCACATAATCACTACCTGCAGTTTCCAAGACAGTCAAAGACACAGTGATCGGCGTATCCGCAGCCCGGTCGGCCGTCACAGTAAAGCTCGCATTCGAACCTTCGCTGACCGACGCTACGTCAGCTTTAATCGAAACGACCGGTGGTGCAACTTCATTGTCCGCAATTGCAATGGACTCAGAGGAGGGCGAACCGACCGTATAGCCGTCGCCAGGATTCACCGTCACAGTCACCGAACCGTCCACCTCATCGACCGAGTCGTCAGTCGTCGTCAGCGTCAGCGTGTAATCACCGCTTGTCGGGATGGTGACATTCTGTGTAACAACCGCAATACCGAAATCACCTTCTGAAGCAATAGTCACCCCGACCGACAGCGATGTCGAAGGTGCAGGTCTAGCTTTGATTGTGAAGCTCGCAGCGACACCCTCAATAACACTGCTGCCGGCTGTAACGGTCACCACCGGCCCGTCCGCAACCGGATCATCATCGTCCGCAATGGCGATGGTTGCAGAAGATGGCGTCCCAACCGTATATCCATTACCGACTTTCACTGTCGCATTCACCGAACCGTTGGGTTCATCGACTGAATCGGCGCTCGTTGAAACCAGATAGCTTGTGCTCGCACCACTCACTGTGACCGTGTCAGGGCCCGAAACCCCGAAGTCACCCGTCTCCACCAAACCGATGTTGACCGTGATCGGACTCGAAGGAACTGGATTCGCAGCAATCGTAAATGTGGCAGTACTGCCCTCGGTGATGCCGGCTCCCGCCGTGATCGTAAGCTCCGGTGTGGTCACCTGTCCGGCAAAATATTGCTCTGAGTAAGTCACAGCCTCAACTGTCCCGTTCCAAGCCGTATTGGCTCCAGGGCCGCCGTGGTTCCACAATCTCGTTGCGTCCTGCACTGTAACCGCGGCCTGCGGGTAATTGATGTACTCCGGGTGCTTGAGCGCTTTCAAAAACCGCTTGTTCCATCCACCGCTGGCACTATTGCCGTGCTCGTGATTGGCTGTAATCCTGTCGTAGAAACTCTTGACCAAAGAAGCATATTTCACCAACGGATGTTGCGTACTCGGATTATCGTCGTCCGCGATAGTGACGGTTCCAGAAGATGGCGTTCCAACTGTGTAGCCACTACCAGGCTTCACTGTCACAGTCACCGAACCGTTCGCCTCATCGACCAAGTCACCGCTCGTCGAAACCGTATAGCTTGAGTTTGCGCTGCTGACCGCGACCGTGGCAGGGCCTGAAGCCCCAAAATCGCCCGTCTCCACCAAACCGATGTTGACCGTGATCGGACTCGAAGGAACCGGATTCGCAATAATCGTAAATGTGGCAGTACTACCCTCGGTGATGCCAGCTCCCGCTGTAATCGTAAGCACTGGCACCGGATCATCATCGTCCGCAATGGCGATAGTACCAGACGAAGGCGTTCCAACTGTGTAGCCACTGCCTGGATTTACCGTCACGGTCACCGAGCCATTGGACTCTTCCATGTTGTCATCATCCGTTTTGAGCGTCAGCGTTTCGTTACCGGTCGTCGGAATTATCACCGTCTTTTGCTCTTCTCTGACTCCAAATTCGCCCACTGTGGTAATGGTCGCGGTCACCGAAAGCGGAGCCGTTGGCGCCGGATTAACTGTCAGTGTAAAACTCGCACTTCCACCCTCTGTGATATCGGCCCCGGCTGCAATTCTAACCTCCTTGTCGGAGGTCAGCTTTTGTATGATCTGGGCGATGTAGCTCTCGGCATAGGCAATCGCATTGCCCACCGGTTCCCAGCGGCTCCAGCCGTAATCATCATAGAGATTCTTTGCCTCCGTCGAGGTCATCGCCTCTTTAGGATAGTTCGCATAGGCTGGGTCACCGAGCGCCCTTAGCACTCGCTTCCACTCCGCATGCTTGCTGTCATCAGTGTGGTCGCGGATGTAGACATCGCGGATGTCCGACACCAGCGACGCATACTTTACCAGTGGATGGGCCACTGGTAATTGCTCATCATCCGCAATGACAACGGTTCCAGACGAAGGCGTGCCGACCGTGTAGCCACTGCCGGCTTTCACCGTTGCGGTCACCGAGCCATTGGATTCATCGACAAAGTCGTCGCTCGTTGAAACCGTGTAACTTGTACTCGATCCACTGATTGTGACCGTGGCAGGGCCTGTCGCCCCGAAATTGCCACTCTCCTCTACTTCGATGTTGACCGTGATCGGACTCGCCGGCACAGGGCTCGCAGTCAGTGTGAATGTGGCATCGCTACCCTCTGTGATGTCACTGCCTGCAGAAATCGTAATCTTCGGCTCTGTCTCGTTTGTCCCATCATCATTCCTTACCGTGTGAGTGATAGTATTCGCGGTACTTGAGATCAGAACATAATCCGGGGTGTTATATGTTTGATTGAAGGAGGTCTTCATTTGCTCAAGTTTAAGGACCACCGTCTCGTCGGCTTCCGAATCCGTGTCCCCTTTCACTCGAATTCTGTAGTGATCCCGACCTGCCCGACCATAATTTGAGTTGGATGCCACACTCAGCAATGCGCAGCCATTCTTATTCAAACCACCAATTGACGTCCGATGATTGAGACCGACTACATCCATTTGGCGACCATCGTGTTGGCGCAGCGAAAAATCCACCACCCCGTCAGCATCGTTGTAATTTGCGCTACTCGACGAATCGATGCAAAGGGTAAAGTAGGTGCTTTTCGTGCGCTTGGCATTCATCATGATGCGAAACCGGTAGTCCGTCGATCCGGTATCACCCTCTACGGCGGATGAAGCTCCGAGAAGAACCAAAGAGGTTTCGATCTTGTCGTCGTCCTTAATGGTGTGCGTGACAGTATCACTGCTACTTGAGATTCGGATATCCCCAGGGGTGTTGTTCACACCACTATTGACCAGCCTGCCTAGCTTCAGTACCACCGTCTCATCATATTCACCGTCCCGGTATTCTTTGTCCTCGTACTCTCCGATTGGTTCCCCATACACTCGAATTTTATAGTCTTGGCTTTGGAGCTGACCCGCATCCAATGTTACGATGGTACAACCCTTTGTGGTCAGACCATTCAAACGTTCCACGTCTATGCCAACAATTTCCAAGGAAGATCCGCGAGCATCCAGCAACAAAAAATCAATGGGAGGGGAAAGGTAGTTTCCCCAGTCGTAACTAGCGGTGCTCGATGGGTCAATACAGAGGGAAAAATGGGTCTGCAATGAGCGCGTAGCCGTCATTCGCACCCGGAATCTGTAATCCTTTTCCCCGGCATTACCCTCCGGAGCCGATATCGCATCGATCATAACCAAAGAGGCTGTATTTCCCTGCGCAGCAGCCAAGCCCACCGGGCCGGCAATGACCAACACAATGAGAAGCACAAAGGCCAAGCGAGCGACGGAACCAAACCCGAAGGCGTCAGACGGACCTGCGCTGTTCACAAGGCCGCGAGCCACAAGGAGATTTTCGGGGATTGTGGCTTTTCCCATTCCTGAGCGAGGATTGATTGCCGGTGTTCGGAGCACTGGTGGCCGAGAACTTCCGGAATTCAACCAAGTGCGCCGGAGAAGCATCATGGTCCAAATCAGCAGTCGACGCACGACAAATGCTGCACCCGCGACAATGCTACGGGTGAAAGTGGACGAGTTCTCAGGCGGGTATGAGAGACGACGAAGACAGCGCCGCCACACGCCGAAAAAGGTCACGTCTGAGTAAAGACGTAGACTCGGCGATATTTATATTGTTTTCTGATTTCCTTTACGAAAATTTCGAAATCAACCAAGTCAATTCCCTTTGTCGCAAAATGAAACGATATTTTCGTTCCAATTGCGTGCCCAGTACTGCTCCACGAGCAGCTTGTTCCATTTTTGATTGGCACCTGATTTTCTCCGTTAAATCAGTTTTTTAATTTAATCGATTCTGTCGATAGAATCGATTTTCTCCTTTTCAACTTAGACCGCTATAAACCTCTCAAGTTCGTACTCAATTCATCCAATGAGGAAAATTAAATCGAGAAAATTATATTCGCCTTCATTTTTTCCTGTATTGATGATATTCACCCTAATTTTGAAATTCGGGCGGGTTGGAATTACAATCAGGGAAGCGAAATTGTGTGGATCATTTCTTCTCGCAGCTAAATTGCAGAGTGTTATTCGTTAATCATATCAATTATTTGATATTCTCATTCTATTTCGCCTGTAGTCTTGAAAACGTCCAAAGTTCAGATAATGTCCAAAACACGATGATTTCATCATCATCCGACCACCACGTGTGTCGGAATAGCGCCAGTCAAGGCGCTGCGCGCCATGCCTGGCACACCAAAAAAAGGGGAATTATAAAGAAAGGTTGACAAAACTTGGTTGAACGTATTAAAATGCGAAGATGTTCAAAAAACTTTATCAATCCATTTTTACGTCAACTATGGGTCAAGTCATTACTACATGGCTGCTGCCAACAGTACCGCCAGTCATAATTGCTATGATAGGTTATTTACAAAATTTCCCTTTGTTTTATATTCTTATTGGCGCATCGCTTGCATTTGGTGGTATTTCAGCAGGTTTATTGAGATTCAGTGAATGGAGGTATTTTAATCAAGTTGAAGATCGATTAATTTTTAACAATGTCCTTATTCATCACTTCACAAAAAAGAATCAAAATGGAATACTGTCTACAAATGGGTTGCGCATTGGAATCCAAGTAAAAAATGATGCGATGTTTCCAATCAGTTTTAAAGCCGAAAAAGTTTATTCTGAATTTAACGGATGGAACCCTCCAAAAACCAAACCTAATTTTCAGGAAATTGAACTTCCTGCTAATACAATCGGATTTCAATATGACGAAAACATATTATTTCTTACTGACTTAAAACAAGAAACTTGCCAGGGAAGTATTGATTGCAGCATTATCTACGGCAAACCGGGAAATCTAAAATATAGATTGAGAATTAACCAAGCAGTGTTCTGTAATTTCAATGAGAATGAAATGTATACGTCTCACATTTACGCACAAGCAAACGATGACCTAAAAACCGTAAAAAATGACTAATCCAAAACGAGACATCCCAACCCGTAAACAATCCCAAGCGAATTTTGTCAGTGACACAATTTGGACTGGTGACAATCTTGAAATTATGCGGGGTATGAATTCGGAATCAGTTGACCTGATTTATCTTGACCCGCCATTCAATAGCAACAAAGACTATTCGGCACCAATTGGCTCAGAAGCTGCTGGCGCAGCGTTTAAAGATACCTGGACGCTTTCTGATGTTGATGTACATGAACATGGCGAACTGGCTGACCGTAATCCAGCGGCTTACTCTGTGATAGAAGCTGCACGGCAAGCACATGGAAAATCAATGCAATCATATTTGATATTCATGGCTGTTAGACTGATAGAAATGCATCGTATTCTGAAACAAACTGGATCAATCTATCTTCACTGTGACCCAACTGCCAGCCATTATTTGAAATTACTAATGGATGGGATTTTCAGTGCTAATTGTCATAAAAATGAAATTATTTGGGAACGCACACTTGGAAGAAGTGATGCCAAGCGTTTTGCCAGAGTGCATGATGTGATACTTTACTATGCTAATGGAGATAATACCAAATGGAACGGGTGCTGGATACCATTAACAAGAGAACAAATACAAAGAGATTATCGTTATGAAGATGAATTTGGTAAGTTTCAACCAACGTCATTAACAACACAGGGATTAAGTGGCGGTGGTTACTATTATGATTTTCATGGTAAGCCAGGGCCTTGGCGTTTCCCTGAACACAGTATGCGAGAACTTGAACAAAATGGGAAGATATGGCTATCTCAGAAAATGAACAGTTGGCCTCGATATAAACGTTATCTTTTAGAATCAAAAGGTGTAGCGGCACGTGATGTAATTGCAGATATTAAACCAGCGTCACGTAATGAACGCACAGGCTACCCAACTCAAAAACCTCTTGCATTACTTGACCGAATTATCAAAGCATCAAGCAATCCTGACGACATGGTATTTGACCCATTTTGTGGTTGCGCAACGACATTGGTAGCTGCTGATCGTTTACAAAGACAATGGATAGGCATTGACCTTTCACCATTGGCGATAAAACTTGTAAATGAACGTATCACTGAAGATCGTGGCAGTTTATTCGGTGGTGTAACGGCATTAGACGCGCCTCCATTACGTACAGATTTAGGTAAACTGCCGAATTATCGAACTCATCGGCATAGACTATATGGAGAACAAGAAGGCATTTGTATTGGCTGTGATACTCACTTCCCTTTTCGAGTGATGGATGTAGACCACATACTGCCTAAATCACGAGGAGGCACAGACCACTTAGATAATCTTCAACTACTTTGTTCTGGCTGTAATCGGAGCAAAGGCGGAAAAACAATGGCTGAATGGAGAACTATACAATGAAATACAAACCGAAATTAGACCCAGAAAAAGACCTGAAGGGTGCAACACCAGAAACACTAGCAAGAGCGTTATTAAGACCGCACCGTGGAGGAAAGCCCGTTGTTCGCGGTCAGTCTTCTGTGAAGAAGGTTGCGACCGACAAGTCTGGCGACAGTATCACGCATTTGGGCAAGAGTGTCTAAATTGCGTATATTGTGCTTACCAGCAAACTCATGTACGTATCGGTTAAGGTGTTTCGGGCTAATCTTATGAAATGTGCCTTTATGCGCTCGTTTCAACATTGCCCAAAACGATTCGATGCCATTGATATGCGCTTGCTTCTTGACATATTCACCAACCGAGTGCTTGACTGAATCATGATCAAACGGAAGATTAGAATAAGCAGTGGAATCGTCTGTGTAGACAGTTGCGTCTGTCGCAACATTGTCAGTGATAAAACCTTGCAATGTTTTAGCAGTGGTATTCACAACAGTCTTGGCTCTAATTTCGTTGGTGTCTCGATCTTTAATCCCTGCCACCGCTGTTTTACCAGTTGCTCCGCGTCCAGCATTCAATTTCTTATCAGCGTGCTTGTTCTTTTCAAGACCACCAAAATATGCTTCATCGACTTCAACCGGACCAGAAAAGTCATCATCTGAATTATGCATCCAAGCTTCACGAATTCTGTGCAACATAAACCAAGCAGTTGGTTGGGATACTTTGATATCCCTGTGAAGTTTCATGCTGGAAACGCTTTTCAGATTCGTAAGGCACAAGTAAATAGCAATACACCATTTTTGCATAGGCACTTTGGAATTAGCAATTGGCGTATTTGTTTTAACGCTGAAATAACTGCGACAATCAGAACACCAGTAAGGCATTTTCTTATGGCTTGCCTCACAAGTGCGAGACGACCCGCAATGTGGGCAATAACGACCATTTTCCCATACAACGCTTTCAAACCAGCTTGTAGCAGTATTATCGTCCGGAAACATCTCAAACAGATCAATAAGAGATATGCCGATTCGGTGGGATTTTCCTGGAGCTTGTTGCATAACTTAATCTCGTTTCGTATTTCTCAATTAAGGAAAGTATAAACGATTTTGGATGTTTTGTCAACCTTTCTTTATAATTCCCAAAAAAAGCCCCGCCGAAGCGGGGCTTTTTTTAAACCGAATAACGGTCAATGATTACATCATGCCGCCCATGTCAGGTGGTGCTGGCATGGCTGGTTTATCTTCCGGAATTTCCGTAACCATAGCTTCGGTGGTAATCATCAGTCCAGCAATGGACGCTGCATTCTGCAAAGCAGCACGGGACACTTTGGTTGGGTCAAGAATACCCATCTTTATCATGTCACCATACTCGCCGGCTGCCGCGTTATACCCCTGGTTGCCTTCGCTTTCAGCGACTCTATTGAGCACCACAGAGGCATCTCCACCTGAGTTCGCAACGATTTGTCGCAGCGGTTCTTCCAGGGCACGACGAACGATACGGATTCCAACGTCTTGATCAGCGTTGTCACCTTCCGTTGCGTCTACGGCACCAATTGCTCGGACCATTGCAACGCCACCACCAGGAACCACGCCTTCTTCAACCGCGGCGCGGGTTGCGTGCAGTGCGTCTTCGACCCGGGCTTTCTTTTCGCGCATTTCGACTTCAGTCGCTGCGCCAACCTTGATGACAGCAACACCGCCTGCAAGCTTCGCAACGCGTTCTTGCATTTTCTCACGATCATAGTCCGAAGTCGCCTCTTCAATTTGGGCGCGGATCTGGTTGACGCGTGCGGTAATGTCGTCTTTTTTGCCTGCACCATCGATTACCGTCGTATTTTCTTTGGTGACCTGAATACGCTTGGCAGAACCAAGGTCATCAATTTTTGCGTTTTCAAGAGTCATGCCGACTTCTTCGGAAATCACCTGGCCAGCGGTCAGGATAGCGATATCCTGCAGCATTGCTTTACGACGATCTCCAAATCCCGGTGCCTTCACTCCACAAACCTTAACGATACCGCGAATGTTGTTAACCACCAAAGTGGCCAGTGCTTCACCTTCAATATCTTCGGCGATGACAAACAACGGACGCCCAGCTTTAGCCACTGCCTCAAGCAAGGGAAGTAGATCGCGGATATTCGAGATTTTTTTGTCGTGAACGAGGATCAACGGATTTTCAAGTTCAACTGACATACTGTCCTGATTGTTGATGAAGTAGGGAGACAGATAACCACGGTCAAACTGCATGCCTTCAACAATGTCGAGTTCGTTGTCCAGGGTGGAACCCTCTTCAACGGTGATGACACCTTCCTTACCCACGGTTTGCATTGCTTCGGCAATAATGTTGCCGACGGCTTCGTCCGCATTGGCTGAAACCGTGCCAACCTGTGCAATCTCGGTATGGTCTGCACAAGGTTTTGACACCTGTTGCAAACTGTCGACCGCTGCTGACACAGCCTTGTCAATACCGCGCTTGAGATCCATTGGATTCATGCCTGCGGCAACCGCTTTCAGACCCTCGCGAAGCATGGCTTGTGCGAGAACCGTCGCAGTCGTTGTGCCGTCGCCGGCCACATCGGACGTTTTTGAGGCGACTTCTTTCACCATCTGGGCGCCGATATTTTCAAACCTGTCTTTCAGTTCGATTTCCTTGGCGACCGATACACCGTCTTTGGTAACAGTTGGTGCACCAAAAGACTTTTCCAGAACCACATTGCGTCCTTTCGGACCCAGGGTTACTTTTACAGAATCGGCGAGCACGTTAACGCCTTTAAGCATTTTGCTACGTGCGCCTTCGCCGAAATTTACTTCTTTAGCAGCCATAGATATTCTCCAGTAACCTCTTGCTCGCTGTTAAACCAAAATTATTCAATGATCGCCATGATGTCGTCTTCACGCATCATGAGAACTTCTTCACCGTCTTGGCGAAACTCGGTGCCGGCGTATTTGCCAAAAATCACCTTGTCTCCGACCTTGACTTCCAAGGGGCGACGACTGCCGCCATCTTCAATCTTGCCCTTACCCACAGCAAGCACCTCACCCTGCATCGGCTTTTCAGCCGCGGTATCAGGAATGACGATACCGCCAGGACTCGTACGTTCGTCTTCGACCCTGCGAACGACTACTCGATCATGAAGTGGACGAATTTTCACGTAAACCTCCAAATAAAATAATTCAAATCAAATGTAAAGCGCACAGACTAAATCTGTGCACACTTCTAAACTACACTCGGCAACAAAATTCAGATATAACGTATTAAGTTATGTTAGAACAGATACTTACGTAATATCCGAGTCATGTTTATCGAGTTGTTAGCACTCGTCTAAGGCGAGTGCTAACAAATTATAGGGGCAATTGCTGGAATTTCAACTAAAAAGGCAAAAAAATTGCACGATGGCTAGATTGTGTTCTTGGACAAAGTCTTTTTACCTTCTTGGCATTGCAGTGCCTTCAATGCAATCTCAACAGCCAAGGTCATAAGAACCGGAGCTGCAAGAAACATACCCTGGAAGAGTGTGCTATCGGGTTTTGTATCCATACCCTCATCCAAATGATTCGCAACCTGCTGCGGCCATATTGCGTGATCAATCATGTGAAATGGACTGATAACGCGATTACTTTCCGTAGAACGCTTTTCTCTCATTGTAGATTAGCCTATTTCCAGCTTTACTTGACTTACTTGAGTGGTGTTTTCTAGATACCTAAGAAATTGCTGATCAATCGTCGCGCGGTGAACTCGGAATGATTCGAACCTTTGGCTTCCTTGATTTCCGAATTACGATAATCTCAGTCTAAGGAACGCATATGCGCCATTTCCAGTTGATTCCGATACTGAATTGACCAATTCGAACATCACGCAATTCTTCAACCTTATTACTGGACAAGGTGCAAGACCACCAAGTGTGATAATACTGCTTCAAGGCAAACATTGATCGAAAATATTATTTTATTTACCTATTTGGTAAATATTTTATAATGATTTACATGGAAATAACATTCCAGACGTCAACACTTCAGAAAATATGTGAAAACCCGAAAATTGCTACCCGCCATCTCGGCCCAGATAACGCTACTAAACTCCAGCGCCGTCTAGATGACATTCTTGCCGCAGAAAATGTAACCGACCTTATTGCAGGCAAGCCGCATCCTCTGCGAAGAGACCGTGAGGGAAAATTGTCAATTTCGCTAGCAGGTGGTACACGCTTAATAATCAAACCCAATCACGACCCGGTACCTAGTAAATGCGATGGCAGTGTTGATTGGAAAGCAGTTACTGCAGTAACTGTTTGTTTTATAGGAGACTATCATGATTGATCAGAAACGAAATTTTCAACCTGACTGGGTATCACCGCCGGGTGATACGATTTCTGATTTGATGGAAGAACGCGACTGGAATCAGATAGAACTCGCGCAACGCCTTGGATTCACCACCAAGCACCTAAATCAGTTAATCAAAGGCAAAGCATCATTGAGCGAAGACGCTGCTTTGAGACTTGAGCGCGTGCTAGGTTCTACGGCTAGGTTCTGGTTGAATCGGGAAGCTATATATCGTGAACGATTGGCAAGACTAAAAGCGCAACATCGCTATGAGAAATGGACCGATTGGTTAGTAATTCTACCGCTTCCATGGTTGAAAAAAATTGGTGTAATTCCGGATAGACGAATTACTGAATCCAGAAAACCGGAACTTGTCGAAACCTTGTTACAATTTTTCAGTGTTGCCTCACCCAATGAGTGGATAGAGCGCTATGAAAATTTGCAAGGGTCGTTTCGGCGCGCTCGTAAAGTGGAATCCGATATTGGTGCGGTCACTTCATGGCTTCGAATGGGAGAAATAGAAGCTGAGAAAATGGTCGCCCCAAAATACAGTAAAGCAAAGTTTAAAACTGCGTTAATTGAAATTCGCGAACTGACCGTACTCCCTCCTAGTGAATTCGCACCGAAACTTCGTGCGTTATGCAGCGAAGCTGGAGTAAAACTGGTTTTTGTACCAGCAGTTCCGAAAGCTCACGTGAGTGGTGTGGCACGCTGGCTAAACCTGCATTGCCCACTGATTCAACTTTCACTCTATGGGAAGACCAACGATAAGTTCTGGTTTGCATTTTTCCACGAAGCCGCCCACATTCTGCTTCACGCCGACAATAAACAGAACATATTCCTGGACAACTTAAACAATGATTTGAGTAATAGTTCACAGGAACACGAGGCCAATCAATGGGCGGCAAACAAGTTGATTCCGCAAAAGCGAACTGTCGACCTAGTCAAAATTCAAACATCAGATGATCTTGTGCGCTTCGCGCGTAGCATAAATGTCCATCCCGGCATCGTAGTTGGACGGCTCCAACATGAAGGTAAATTGAGATATGCGACACCTCTCAATCACTGGAAAGAAAAATTCGAATAGAAATAATTTAATGTGATCAAACCTATCACTCATAATCATTTCTTGCGGAGCAAGGCAATTTTACCATTAGGAAAAATATGCAATGTCGATGAAGAAACCGTCTCGCCCTGACTTGTCTGTGTGATCTGATTGCTTAGAGCCTTAGAGCCCCTAGGATCAGCATTTTAGAAGCTAGCCCGAATATTGCACCAAACATAGAAAATGGGCTTCAACATGTGGTAAATTGTATTCAGAAACAAATACTTATAACACCACAAGCCGAGAAGCCCATGTCTACACATTGTACCTGAAATTCAGTCGAGTTCCAGCCGTTTTTCAACCGTAAAGTCACCGCCCAATTCGATGGCGGCCGACTCACCTGTGATGCCGGCGCACTGCTGCTACGTGAAGTCGAACACAAAATCAACGTTTGTGAACGATGGGCTGAGTGTTTCACCGATGACCGCAATGAAGCTAAGATTGAACACACGACCGAGCAGTTGTTGCGTCAACGCATCGTTGGCATCGCCCTGGGCTATGAAGACCTAAATGATCACGAACCCTTGCGCCTGGACAGTCTGCTTGCCCTGCTGTGCGGCAAGTCAGATCTCAGCGGTGAGAAACGAAACCGAAGCCGCGATAAAGGGGTACCACTTGCCGGTGCCAGCACTTTGAATCGCATGGAGTTGGGAAAGCCAGACCAAGCGCCTTCAGACCGGTATCGAAAAATCGTCGCGGATCCGACCAGGATGGATCGACTATTTGTGGATCTGTTTACGGAATCGTATGACAGTGCACCGGAAGAGATCTGGTTGGACCTTGATGCCACTGATGATCTGGTCCACGGGCAACAGGAGTTTCGTTTTTATTATGGTTATTACGATGCGTTGGATATTCAATTTAGTGGGAATATTTTTGCTGGATTTGTCATGTCGGGAAATACAGTCAGGGCAGCGGATTTAAGACCGATCAAAATGATTTTTCATCAATAAATGGCAGATTTGCGAAAGTTCAGACTGACTCAGAGTCGAAAATGACAGATTCTGTCTTACAAACGTCTGGCCGAAGCGATTTCACCAGAGCAAGCTATCGCAGCGTGCTCTGGTGAAATTTGGTTGACCTGTTTTTGCAGAACAAACGAATCTAGACTAGCGTATCTTCATACCCAGAACAGACCATCCAATGAAACGTTTTTAATGAATCAAAGGTTTCCTGCACCCAGCTCATTGGCAATGTGATCCGCCTGCCGGATCGCCAAAGCGACAATGGTCAGTGTTGGATTTTCGGCCGCACCTGTCGTAAATTGCGAGCCGTCCGATATGAACAAGTTCGCAATATCGTGGGTTTGTCCCCATCGGTTCACTACACCGTCACGCGGATTCTCAGACATGCGATTCGTTCCGAGATTGTGCGTAGAAGGATACGGTGGTGTTGGGAAAGCCCTGGTTGCGCCAACAGCATCGTAGACAGCCTGACCCTGCTTGTAAGCGTGATTACGCATTGCAATATCGTTCGGGTGGTCGGAAAAATGGACATTGGGTGTCGGCAAGCCGTATTGATCCTTGACGTCAGAATTGAGCGTTACGCCGTTGCTCTCCTGAGGCATGTCCTCGCCTACCAGCCACATGCCCGCCATGTTTTCGTAGCCATCAAGAGCAGTCGTGAACTCTCGTCCCCAAGCACCCGGATCAAGGAACGCAGCCATAAACGGCAGTCCCAAACCAAGCGTTTCCATTTCGTATCCGCCAACAAAACCGCGCGAGGGATCGTGGCCTGACTCATCCGTAATGATCCCGGCCATGGTCGTGCCTCTCCACATGCGTACCGGCTGTTCAAAAACAGCATAGACTGAACCGGTCATATGTCTCATGTAATTTTTTCCGACCTGGCCAGAACTGTTCGCCAACCCGTCGGGAAACATGGACGATGCCGAGTTCAAAAGTAACCTCGGACTTTCATAGGAGTTACCTGCTACACACACAATGCGAGCCTTTTGCATCTGCAACTGACCGTCCTGATCAAAATATTCAACACCTGTTACCTTACCTTGATCGTTGTGAACGACTCGCGCGACGTGAGACCGTTCGCGTACTTCTAGATTTCCGGTCGCTTCACCGCGAGGAATATCAGTGTATGCGGCCGACCACTTGGCTCCAAATTTACAGCCCTGAAAGCAGAAACCAACCTGCTGACATGACGGCCGTCCGTCATACGACGCCGAATTGATTGCCATGCGGCCGGTATGCACTCCCGTGTAGCCAAGTGCTTTTGCACCTTTTTCGAAAACCTTGTAGTTATTATTTCCAGGCAAACCCTCACGTCCACCGGTCCGAGTTACGCCTAGCTTGTCTTCAGCTTTCGTATACCAGGGATCCATTTCCTCAGCATCAAGCGGCCAGTCAAGGAGATTCGCTCCTTCGACCGCACCATATGTGGTCGCAGCCTTCCATTCATGCGACTGAAAGCGCAACGAGGCGCCAGCCCAGTGCACAGTCGTACCGCCTACGGCCTTGACAATCCATGCCGGTAATCCGCTGAAATCTTTGGCTACTCTCCAATCGCCGGAAGTTGAACGTGAATCAAGCCATGCCAATTGAACAAAGCTCTCCCACTCGTCATTCACGTAGTCTTGAGGTAGATATCGACCGCCGGCTTCCAGTGCAACGACTTTCACGCCTTTTTGCGACAGTTCGTTGGCTAAAACGCCGCCGCCGGCGCCTGTTCCTATGACAACGACAACACTGTCATCGTTCATATCAAATGGTGCTACCATAATTTTTACTCCTCTGTTTGGCCTTATAGCCAGTTAATATCGTTGAATCCGTGGTTGATGTAACCACCTTTCGAGAAACTCTCGCCTTCGTAACCGAAAATTGGCCAAACATTTTTCTGGTTGTAGAGTCCGGTCACCAGTCCACCTCTAACCTGCTGGAAAAAAGGAGTGTCTTCTATAGAACGCAAGATGTCGACTCGGTCGCGCTCCCATCCAGCATCGAGATAACTCGAATGACCCATTTTGCGGGCGGCATCATTGAGCATACTGATTCCTTCTTCAACTCCAGCTGCCGCTTCAGCCGTGTCATACCCCTTGATCGCGGCCAAATAATGCTCATCGCCTACTTTGTCGTGAGGGTAGATGTCCCGCGCCATTTGCAGCAAGGTTGCAAAGGTCGACGAATCAACTGACGTGGTTTCGTAAGCCCACGCTGCATTTGTTGCAGCAAGGAAGCCCGAACCCATGGCAAAGGATGCTCCGACAATACTGGCGCGCTTTAACAGCTCTCGCCGGGTCAGATGCTTTAGATTCTGATTTTCATTCATAGTGTTCTCCTCATATGGTTGTTAAATTTAAATATAGCGGCCGCCAGATTCGATGACCTCAATCTGGTAACCGTCCGGGTCTTGCACGAAAAAAAAGCGTGCTACGACATCACCTCCCGGAGCAAATTCGACAAGATTGCGTGGACTTAAACCCTCCGCTTCAAATCGAGCGTGTTCCGACTTCAGATCGGGCACGGTTACCGCAAGATGACCGTAACCATCACCGTGTTCGTAGGGCTCAGTTCGATCTTTGTTTATCGTTAGTTCAAGTTCGAAATCTGCTTCAGAATTGCGCAAATACACCAAGGTGAACTCAGGGAAGTCCATTCTTTCGGCAACTTTCAGACCAAATGCCTTGTCGTAAAATGCAATTGAACGGTCCTCATCGAGAACCCGAAGCATCGAATGTATCGCTTTAGCCATATATCTTCTCCGAAATTTATTGATGATCAAATCAAAGGAATCAGCCAACCAAAAGTTGCGTATCACATCAATATTATTCTTGATTTACGCATACTGGTTCGCGCATTTTTGAAAATTCTATCAGATACCCGTTTGAAAATTCGGTTTGCTGTCACGGAATTGTACATTTGCAATTAGCGATAAATTTTGGCAGTTTAATCTCGGACAGATAGACTGATCCAAGTCGTTGAACAATTGAATTGCACCCACCAGAGAAAAGCGCCTTTCCACGGCGCACGCAATATTCGGGCTAAAACCAATGCGCTTGCATTAACCGAACCAATAGCCAATGAAAATCATCTGGACAATGGATAGAATTCATTTCACTGGTTGGCCCAGCAGGATTCCAACCTTTGCGGAACTCAGCAACGACCTTCAAATGAGACTGACCAAGGTATAGTTGATGGTACCCTCCTGCAGTGAGGTAATACGCCGTCATTTCTGACTCAACATCATTGGTATCTGCACCACCTCTTAAACCCACATCTCATTGGGCTACACTCTCAAACTGAAGAAATTGGACTTCGTCTCAGGCACTCACTCGCTAGACTTGTTGAACAAACTCAAACGACTTTGGGGACGAGTGGATGCAATGTCTGCAAATGAGTGTTCGGTGCGAGAATGAAAAAGACAGCAGAATCACAAAGGAGTGAACTGCGTAGTTCTACATACTGATGGCAAGAACTCGGTCTTCGCCTAATCGAACTTCCTTGATTGCCGACGCAATCGTATCGACGACCGAAAGCAAGACTTGCCGCCGGTTGTCATCCAATGTTTATAACCGCGATCGAAAGGGGTGCCTGTTCATGGGCGAGATTCTTGTCAGTCGTTAGTAAAACCGTAAATCCATCGTTACGCGCACGAATTAACTGTTCTTCGTCACACAACGCTTCCCATTTGTGGAACAAAACACTCTCCACTGGCACACCATCGAGTACTTCTTGTAGAAGGTGCCTCAGACGATGAGATACTCCCTGATCAAGAAGCACCTTCATTCGCAGTCAGGCACTAACGTCAGGTCGCTGATCGTCTAGCAAAGAAGCTGGACTGGCGTAAATAGTACTGCCAGCATAGCGTAGCACTGCAATAGCGGCATCCCGATCAATCTGAAATTCGCGAACGAACTCATCAAGTGATACCCCGTCTGCAAGCCAATCAAACAACTGCTGGACAGGGAGACGACTGCCACGGAAGCAAGGGGTGCCACTCATCCGTGCAGGATCCACCCAAACCGCCTGATCAAGTGTCATCAACTCGTCAGGCTCAGATTTGACAAAAGTCTTCATTTTGATGCTCTCATATCAAGCCAGTCCAATATTCTGTATTCTATCGTCGATAGATTATAGAGTTTGGTTTGGATGCACCACCTTGTGTGCGTCAGGACAATCCCAATCTACGGTATTCGACATTGAGGCGCTGCTTCCAATGATGATGAAACTAGATTTCATTAGCTTCGGTGGGCTCGGTCGCAACGTATCCGCACTTTGTCCGACCTGAAATTAAGTGTCTCCGATTTACCATCCTTTGTTTAAACAAGTGCAAAATAATTCGAAGGTCGTACCGAAAGTCTTAACTGCATATTGATATTCCAGAATGGCTGGGCTATATGCCCGACAGTGCAGAAACTAGTTGCGATTTAGTCCGTGTGAGCCACGAGTCTGTAGCAGATCATTATTCCAATGGACTTGATGGGACTGGTTGGAATTCATTTGAACTTTGGCATAAAAACAATACTTCGGAAATTTTGAATCGGAAGTGACAGTCATTTTGGTGTGTGCTACACCAAATTCAGGGTGTCTCGTATTGTCACTTTACTCATCTTCGATGCGTGCCAGCGGAAACACATCGGTGCCCGTATCGCTCACTTATCAATGTGTTAGCGGCTTTCTTCCAATAACTGGGGTATTTATTCGGTGACGAGACCCAACCCTCATGTCCGCTAAGTCGTCTAATACGATCTAAAGTGGTTCAAACCATGTCGTCTCACCTTCGCGATTCGCTTTATCCGCATCGCAACAGTTGTTGGGTGAAATTTTCACCCATCAGAATAAATCGCCTTTCCCCAACGCACAATTTAAAAAAATTAATGACGAATCCAATGAACTTTTCGAATGGTATGCAGCAAAACAGCAATTTGATTATTCCAGGCATTCTGTGAAGGAATTAACCAAATTACGCATAATTTGAAAGTAAGCCTCGGAGCCGGGTTCAATGTCCCAACCGAGTGGATCTAAAGTTCCTATTTTCACGTTTGCATCCTCGGTAACGACGTGCAAAATACTAGGATTGAATTGAGGTTCCGCGAACGCACACACAGCGTCGGTTCTGTGTACTGTTTCTTTAAGTTCACCGACCTTTTTTACACTAGGTGATCGTTCTGGATTTAATGTGACTGCGCCCACATTGTTTAGCCCCAGGTTTTTTTCCAAGTACTGGTAGGCATCATGAAAAACGATGTATGGACGACCGGCAATCTGCTTTACTTGACCTTTCAATTCGTGGTCCAAAGAATCAAGTTCAGCCAATAGTTGTTTCAAATTGGCCTGCACTGCGTGTTCGTGCTGTGGATATGTTTCATACAAGACATCTGCAATGGCTTGCGAAATCACTTTGGCATTTTGCAGATCGAGCCAAATATGCATGTCAAGTTCACCGGGTTCGTGGTCATGATGGTGTTCGTCATCATCATGATCTTCTTCATCTGATTCGTCATGCTCTCGCTCATGACCATCGTCATGATGGTCTTCTTCATGTTCATCTTCGTCGTCGTGACCTTCTTCTGACTCGCCATGCTCATCATTGTGATCGCCGAATTCGTCTGGCGAATGCCGATTTGTATGAAGTGTCAATCCAGCGACTTCACCTAGCTCAAGAGTCCGAGCATTTTGAGACAAACTCTCAATCGCCCGTCCCACTGACGTCTCAAGATTCGGACCTACCCAAATGACCAGATCGGCTTGATCAAGTAGCTTGGCATCGGATGGTTTCAATTGATATCCGTGCACCGATGCATTACCCTGAATGAGAAGTGCCGGTTGACCGATACCCTCCATAAGGAACGCAGCCAGGCTATGGATAGGCTTTATACTTACAACGACTCGATCCTCCGCCTGAGCGGTGAGAGGCACCCAAATCGCAAGCGAAAAGGCAATTAATGCCGAGAGTACAATTCTTTTTGTCATTGAAGTCAATCCCCGAGATTCAAAATGTGTTGACAATGCATATAACTGTTATAATATAACATAACAGTGGGTACGGAATGAGGGCAAAACAATCTGTGAAACAACTTAATCCAAGAGTTCAGCAGGTTTACGACTGCATCAAAAACTCTCCAACACCGCAGGGGGCGTACAACCTCCTGGATAAGTTACGCCCTGAGGGATTTAGAGCGCCGAGTCAAATGTACCGCGCATTGAATCGTCTGCTGGAACTTGGCCTTATTCACAAAGTCGAGTCATTGAATGTCTTTGTAGCCTGCGACCAAAGTCATCAATCCTGTGTATCGATACTCGCAGTCTGTGACAGTTGCGGTTCAGTGGAGGAGTTTCCTTCACCGGAGTTTGCTGACCAGGTCAAAGCAATCGGTCTGGAGCATTCGTTCGAATCGAGAGAGTTTGCTGTCGAGCTGAAAGGCCGCTGTTCTGACTGTACGTCAATCGTCCATGAACTTAAGGAATGATGAGGCGAAGGCTTTTTGATAGAGCACTGCAGCATTGAACCGTTCTCTCACAGGCAGAAAACACCTCAATATTCAGACATTCAAAGCAACAACATTTGACAGTCGCAAACGAGAACTTGTGGAGAAGGTTTGCAATGTCACGGAGTCAATAGCTGTTTCCGAGCGTTGGTGATAACGATTTTGTTAACTTGGAATCGCCAACACCTCAAAATAGCATTATAGATTCATAATATCAATAGGTTGCAACGTTTCAATATCTCGTTAACCGGACAGCAGTGATTGTGAGTAGTCATTTTCACGCCCTGCGCAATCTGTCAAGTCTGCGCGATGGTCTGTGTCGGATAAAATTTGCTTCGGTAATGGCTACAGCGCAAATTATCTCAATGCAGTCAATCGCACAAAGAAAGTCCCGCAAGATGCAGTCTAATTGTTATGTGCCCTGCTTGTGGTCGCATGGAAAATAAATAGTGTGAATGGCGCATCGAAACGTTCAGTCTTAGGGCTTAAGACGATTGGTAAAAAGAGCACTCGGTTTGCACAGCCGTTGGGCTGTCGAGAAAATTTGCACTGATCTGATTTATCAAGCAATGAATATTGGCCCTAAAAAAATACTCGTCCTATACTACAGCCGCGATGGAAGCGTGATGCAACTCGCTAAAATGATCGCACGCGGCATCAACAAGGTAGACGGTTGCGAGTCCCAAACCCGACGCGTCCCACCGGTTTCTGCCACCACGGAAGCTGTCGAGGATGAAATTCCAGCGCACGGCCATCCATATGCGACGCTGGAAGATCTTGAAAAGTGCGATGGACTGGCACTTGGAAGTCCAACACGTTTCGGGAATATAGCAGCCCCCCTCAAATACTTTCTGGACTCAAGCAGTTCCATTTGGCTTTCGGGTAAACTCGCGGGCAAGCCTGCGTGCGTTTTTACTTCTACAGCAAGTATGCATGGCGGTCAGGAATCGACATTGCTGTCAATGATGGTACCGCTATTGCATCACGGCATGCTCATTACCGGAATCCCATACACCGAGACAACGCTCACCAGTACCACAACGGGTGGAACTCCTTACGGCGCATCCCACGTCGCAGGAATCGGCAGCGATCCTAAATTAAGTAAAGACGAAGAAAAACTATGCCTGGCGCTGGGCGAAAGGCTCGCGCGCATTGCGCTTAAACTGTCGTAGAAACCAAAAAATCAGCCACTTGAATTGCAACAAATCAGTGATTGTCGGAATGTCCGGCGGGGTAGACTCCTCGGTGACTGCAGCGATACTGCTGGAACAGGGTTACCAGGTGGTTGGCCTGTTTATGAAAAATTGGGAAGAAGATGACGATGATGAATGCAATGCTACCCAAGATCTGGCTGATGCTGAAGCGGTTTGCAAGATTCTTGGGATTCCACTAAAAACCGTCAACTTTTCATTCGAGTACTGGGAGAGAGTCTTCGTCGAATTCCTGGAAGATCTCAAATCAGGACGCACGCCCAATCCGGACATCATCTGCAATGTTGAGATCAAGTTTCGAGAGTTTCCAAACTGGGCAAAAAAACTCGGCGCGAACTACGCAGCAACCGGACATTATGCCCAAATCGACCGAAATGGCCCAACACCCAAACTCCTCAAAGGTAAAGACCTCAGCAAAGATCAGTCCTACTTTCTTCACGGTGTCAAAAGCGATGCTCTTGAAAATGTCATTTTTCCTCTCGGTGGGATGACCAAGCACAGTGTTCGACACAAAGCTCGGCAATTTGGCTTTGAAAATCACGATAAGAAAGGCAGCACTGGAATCTGCTTTATCGGAAGACGTAATTTTAGTGCGTTTATTCGACGCTACCTGCCATCCACCGAGGGGCCGATTACCAACGAGAGTGGTACAGTGATCGGCAATCATCAAGGTGCATTTCTCTATACCATCGGTCAGCGCACGGGTCTGGGCATCGGTGGCGCGGGAGACGCTTGGTACGTGGCTAGAAAAGACATTCCCTCCAACACTGTCGTTGCTGTACAAGGACATGACCACCCTTTACTTTTCAGTCAATCTGCGCTTGTCACCGACATCAACTGGATATCGGAAATTCCAAAACTGCCGCTTAGAACACAGGCGAAGATCCGCTACCAAGGCGCAGACCAGATGTGCATTGTCAAATGCCTCAAGAGCAACCAATTCCAGATTGACTTTGCTGAACCGGTACGGGCCGTAACACCCGGGCAGTCCATCGTTTTTTACCAAGGTGATGTGTGTCTGGGTGGCGCAGTCATTGAAGCAGCTTTACCCTGAAGTGTAATTTCCTCTTGATGCTAAAGATCGGTCTAACGGGCGGAATTGGCAGCGGTAAGAGTACTGCCGCACAGCACTTTGCTAAATTAGGCGTACCAATCGTCGATGCCGACATCGTAGCTCGTGAAGTTGTCGAACCCGGCAAACCGGCACTTGCACAAATTGTCGGCACTCTCGGTAAGCAAGTGCTCGGTGATGATGGCAGTCTGGACCGGGCCGCTCTTCGAGACATTGTCTTCGCCAATTCGGAATACAGAATTCAACTAGAAGACATTTTGCACCCCCGAATCCATGCAGAAATATTGCGGCAAATCGAACAACATTCAACGCCATACTGTATCGCTGTCATTCCACTTCTCACCGAGAGCAAACGCAGCTATCCACTCGACAGAATCCTGGTGATTGACATTCCAGAAACACTGCAACTGGAACGAACTATTGCACGCGACCGTCAACTGCCGCACAAGATTAACCAGATCATGCAATCTCAAGCCAGTCGAGAGCAGCGCCTGAACCTGGCCGATGACATCGTTGAAAACTCGGGTACCCGTGAACAGTTGTGCGTAAAAATCGACGCACTACATCAAAAGTACTTAGATCTCGCCCAACGTTCAAACGGATAGACTCGTACACCAAAGTATCCTGATTTCATCATGTGTCAAGCAGGTTCAATTCAAAATTTTGTGATCGCAACAGGTCATGAATTAACCGAGAGGCTTGAGTATTTTGAGGTTGATTTTTCCAGTATTTTAGTGATTGGAATGCAAAATGACACGGTGCCCGGTTTGCTTGCGGAAAAATGGCCAAATTCTGTCATCCAACAGAATCGACAGAATAATTCATTCACCGAACGCTGGTCTGATTCCGAAGACGCCTCGACGAATACCGATCAGGCCAAATTCACATTGCCATTTGATTCAGGCTCATTCGATCTTGTCATCTCGAATCTGGCAGTTACGTTCTATCCGCCTGGGAACTTCGCTTCAGAGTGTTTTCGCCTTCTCCGTGACGGAGGCGTTTTAATGGTTTCAGCATTTGGACCTGACTTTCTTGACCAATTCGAAAAAGCCTGTAAAGAACTGCAGGAGTTAGAATTCAACGCTGCCATCATCGACATGCACAACTTTGCAGACTTGCTACTCGCGACCGGATTTACGAATCCGGTGGTTGACACCGACAGGCAACAACTGCGCTACGATAACAGTACAGCTTTCTTACAAACCTATCGAGATTCTGACTTGGCAAAAAAGATGCTAGGTAATCCACACGCTCTTGACGACGAATTAGTCCGAAGCAAACTGAGCGATCATTTTGCGCAGCATCAAAACACCCCGGAAGAATTTTTAGTGAATGTCGAAGTCTTTTTCGCAGTCGCCTGGAAAACACCCTCAAATTCGAATACTACCTTCGTGCAATTTCATGCAGATTGAGTCGATTGCACAATAAAGCGGGTGCCCAAGCGTCTCTCATCAGTAAGAGCATGGTTTGTCAGAGCACGCTTAACGCATGGAGCACATCAACGGAATTTGGAACTGAGCACGCGTTCAAAGAATTCGTACACCTGGCCGTAATCTTGGCAACAGAGTCGATGTTAACTGACAAGGATTGAACCCGGCGGATTTGATCAGAATTATTTTTCCCGCAATGGGTGCAAAGTCCGCACGAAAGTGCACAGTACTTTTGATTGCGAGAATTGACTTTTGCGCAGGCTCGATTCCGATATGTTTGAGCAACGCCTGATCAAGACACTGAATTCTTTCGCTGGTAACCACGATACTAATTTCCGCAGCTTCGTTTGCCAGTTCAAGCACTGCTGTTGGCCCGATGTTTGCCATGCCACCTTGCATCATCTCGCCGTGATACTGAAAATGACCATCACTTAAGGCCGCAACTTTGAAAACCCCGCGATAAGGCGAGATGCCTTCACCAGCAAATTTTCCACCCAATACGCATTCAAATTCAGCACCGACGCCTAAATCATGCGCCTGTTTGGCTGCGTCCACATCATGCAGTGCTGCGAGCGCACAATTTCGCACTCGGTGATTAACCAGTGCGCGAAGCAACCCGGTCGTGTCCGAAGTGGCGCCAGCACCAGAATTGTCCTGTATATCTGCAAATACGATTGGTTTTTCACCTGAAAGACTATCCAGCGCCAACTTTACCCCTTCATCTTCACAATAAAGTGGAAAGGAAAAGCGAGATTCATTTTGGCAAAACAAATCTTCCAGTTGATTAGCCTTATCGATCGCACCGAGTTCAGAATAACTATAGGCCACGACCCCTGGACCACAGTCAGCAATATCAGAAGCAGGAAATCCCATGGCGATGTCGGAATGAACTTTATGCAAGGAATCGTCTTGTACCACTGACTGGTAAATGGAATGACAAGGCTCAAGGTCTGTACACTGTGCATGCAGCGGAACCAACAAAGGCGGCTTACGAAACGCGCGATAGGGTTTACGATTGCTTGACAGAATTTCGTCTAACAGCTTCCCTGCCCGATAGCCAGTCTGAGCCATATCAAGATGCGGATAGGTTCGAAAAATGGTCATCACATCGGACATCTCGACCATTTTTTCTGTCAGGTTTGCATGCAGGTCAAGACTGACTGCCACTGGAATCTCGAAACCCAATCGCGCACGCAAACGAGTTAAAAACTCCCCCTCACCATCTTCGAACGATTCCGTAACCATGGCACCATGAAGATCAAGATAGATCCCGTCGAGCGGCAGCGCTGATTCTAGCGCATTAATCAACTGCTCGCATAATTCATCAAAGGCATCATTTTCAACAAGGCCACCGGGTTCGGCACTGGCCCACAATATGGGTACGACATCATAGCGGTTCCGTCCAAATTGTAAGAATCCACCGAGTGGAATATTCATATTGGGAAAGACTTCGAATAGTGCATCGCCTAGCGTCAATCCTGGCCAGCCGTCTTCTCTTTCAAAATCAGCCCAAGTCGTTGGAATCGGTGAAAACCGGTTGGTTTCGTGCTGAAATCCACCTGCTGCAATTCTCATGTAATTTGACCTGTCATCGCAATCATTACTTGTTCACCTCACATCAGATGATGTTATGCATGTAGCGGTAAAATGCCAACTAAAATCGCCGCGCCCAAGGCGCACAATAAGATGGCAAATACATTCCTTAACCAGGAAATTTTTCTAAATCGCTCCAACTGACCTGCAACAACACCCATGACGATCAGCATCGGCAAGGTACCAATGCCAAAAGCTGCCATGGTCAAGCCACCACCAATGGCATCAGTTGATGCGGCTGCGACAACCAATGTCGAATAAACCAGACCGCAAGGAATCCAGCCCCATAATAATCCTCCAATGATTGCATGGCGGTGTAATTTGGGAGTCAAATACCTGGAAAAAAGAGGCACTACTTTTTGCCACAATCGCCCCCCAGCCTGTTCAACGATACTGAGCAAATTCCACCACTGGGCGACATGACCTGCGAGTATGATCAAAAATATGCCGGCAATGATTGAGCCAACATCATGAGTGCGATCAATGGCAAAAATATCTGCAACCATACCTGCAACGCCACCTGCAACCATACCTGCAATGATGTAACTGCTGATACGGCCAAAATGATAACAGCTCCAGTAAATCAACGCCCGTCCGGGCGAAGCTTTCATGGTGGCGGACACGACTCCAACCAGACCCCCACACATTGCGACACAATGGATTGAGCCTGCAAATCCGGCCACGAATCCAGCAATAATCGTCAAATCAGCCGGATACATTGCCAGACCGAACCGGTTTTAGGACAAGACCTCCTTCGGTGGGATGGAACAACACACCCTTGAGTCGCCAGTCTTCCGTGCCCGTAACAACATTCCACTTGCCAAATCCGGGCCCAGTAACCGGTGCTGAATATCGACCCTCACCTTCGTATCGCAGGTTTACGACGATGTCGCGGTCAGAAACCGTTGGGTGAAAAAAACCTAAAGTTAAATCTTCCGGCCACTGCTCTTCGGGTACGCTTTTGAACTCAACATGCAATTGACCGTCTTCAATCAATAAATTGGCTTCGAGCCCGATTTCGCTCGCGTAGCGATCACGGGCCAAATCCTGGTTAATTTCAAGCCCCTTGCGATAATAATCGTCGACGACGACGCCATCGTAGGTCTTCACTGAAATCCAAACGATTGAAAGTGTAAAGACAATCGAAAACAACGGAATGCCGATAACCATCCAGACGATGGGTATTTGGTGCCAGCGAACAGGTGTATCAATGTCTTGCATTTTCAGGCTCTACACGGTTAAACATCAGATTCTTGTAGGATGTACGCTATGGCGCAATGAATTTGGCCACTGTTTCAGCGCTGATCTCGGTATTATCTTGCGCTGTAATCCGAATAACGATGTCCTGGCTGCCCTGAGTTTCGACATTGGCGCGAACGGTCAATGTTGCATCGGCAACATTTCCAGCAGGTACGATCAACTGTGCTTCATCAATCAATATTGCGGTTGAATCAAGTCCATCGATTTCAATTCGATATTCGTGTGCTTGTTGGTCCTTGTTTAATATCCGCGCGGTAAAAACATTCTCTATACCGTCTGCGACTTCGCGATAAAGCACATTGCGGTCTCGCAATATGTCAACTTCAACCAGGCTGCGGTTCAAGATGCCATAAGAAACGCCGGCGATCAAGGCAACAAGAACCAGGCTGTAAGCAACACTGCGAGGACGAACAAGCTTCGATTGCTTGTTGTTCAACCGGTTCTCGGTCGTGTAGCGGATCAACCCTTTTGGGTAGTTCATCTTTTCCATAATGCCGTCACAGGCATCAACACAGGCTGCACAGCCGATGCATTCGTATTGCAGCCCATCTCGAATATCGATACCGGTTGGACAGGCCTGAACGCACATTTTGCAATTGATGCAATCTCCAAGCCCCTCGGCGCGATGATCAATACCCCGTTTGCGACCCCCGCGCGGCTCTCCGCGTCTTGGGTCGTATGAAATGATCAGTGTGTCCGCATCAAACATCGCACTTTGGAAGCGGGCATAAGGGCACATGTAAAGACAGATTTGCTCTCGCAGCCACCCCGCATTGACATATGTGGCAACCGTAAAAAAGAAGACCCAAAAAAGCGGCCAGGGGTGTAGGCTCAAACCAAGCAGTTCAAGCAACAGTTCGTCAATCGGTTTGAAATAACCCACGAATGTCACGGCGGTTGCTAAAGAAACGGCAAGCCAGGCGACATGCTTGACTGATTTTCGCCAGAATTTGTCGACCGATATTCCGCCCCGGTCCAATCTCATCTGCTTGTGCCGGTCGCCTTCTACCCGACGTTCAATCCATAAAAAAACCTCGGTCCAAACCGTCTGTGGACAGGAAAATCCGCACCACAGACGTCCTGCCAGAGCAGTAAACAAAAACAGGGAGACTCCCAAAATGACCAGCAAGGCCGCCAGAAAATAAAGATCCTGTGGCCAAATAACCAACTCGAATACAAAAAATTTTCGACCTGGCAAATCAAACAGAACTGCCTGTCTGCCATTCCAGTCAAGCCAGGGAATCAGAAAATAAAGGCCCAATAGCCCGACCACACCCAGCAAACGGAATAATGCAAACTTACCATGAACCTCGCGCGGATAAATCTTTTCGTGCTGCAGGTATAGCTGGTGTTGTGTGTCAGTCAATTGTGCCAACCCGTATCAGTTTGGTGATTCAATTGACCGGAAATCGCCTGATATCCCGCTCTTAGTTGGGACCATGCTCAGGTGGCAGGTCAATTGGAGAAGCTTATCACGTACCCGGCAAGGAGTTTTGCCTTGGTTTCGCCAACGATATCCCGGTGAGCTGGCATTTGGTTGGTCACTCCATTTTCAATGACATCGACAATTTGCTCAAATTCACCGCCATGTACCCACACCCGGTCGGTCAAATTCATGCCACCTAATAATTGATTGCCTTTACCATCAACGCCGTGACACGCGATGCAAACCGTTTTATATTTTTCTTTGCCGCGATTCACACTTTCGGTATTCACAACTTCGCCACTTAAGTGCAAAACATAATTTGCGACGTCTTCGCTTGCCTCGCGGCCACCCAAAACTTGCCCCCAACCTGGCATAACACCCGTTCGGCCATCCAGAATAGTTGTCAGTATTGATTCTTCCGTGTTGCCGTAAATCCAGTCATCATCCCGTAAGTTAGGAATGCCAGGTGCACCGCGGGCATCGGCGCCGTGACACAATGCACAATTTTGCGAGAAAAGACGCGCCGCGGTTTTCATGGCTTGGGCGTTCTTGGCAAGTTCTGTCGGAGATGATTGTCCGTAGGCCGCCAACGTTGCGGCGTAAGTTTCGTTGGCTGTTGCAATTTCCGCGTCGTATTGTCCGATCTGTGTCCACTTCAGCAAACCACCATTCGGCAGTATCCCGGGGTACAAAACAAGGTAAACAGCACTGAAAATAACTGTCAGATACAGCAGGTAAAGCCACCATAACGGCAAAGGATTGTCATATTCAGTCAGGTCTTCATCCCAAACGTGGCCGGTCGTCTCGTTCGCTGCCGACGAAGTATGCCGATTTTTGTACGCAAGTACAACGACGAATACCAAACTGAGCACCGTAACCAGAAAAATCAGATAAACCCAGAATTGACTCGTAAAATCCATCACTATTTCACTTCGTGTTTCGCTTTTTCCAGGTCATCTTCCAGCGGAATTCTTGCGGCATCCCGAAAACGGACTTTCTGGCGGCCGCTCCATGCCCAGACGACGATGACAACAAATGTCATCAGCAACATAATCGTCCAAATGATGTGTATCCAAGCCATGCTTACTGACGGACGCTCAAAATAATGCCAAGGCTCTGAAGGTACGCGATCATCGCATCCATTTCAGATTTACCCTCCAGTGCTGCGGGTGAGCTTTCAATGTCTGCATCACTGTACGGATGCCCTAATTTTCTTAATACCCGCATATTGGTAACAATCGCATCGGCGTCAACAATCCGGCCTTCAAGCCAGGGATAAGCGGGCATGATTGACTCAGGGACAACCGCGCGCGGGTCAAGCAGGTGGAGTCGGTGCCATTCGTCGCTATAGCGTCCGCCTACCCGGGCAAGATCGGGTCCAGTGCGCTTGGACCCCCACTGAAAAGGCCGTTCGTAAACCGATTCTCCCGCAACTGAATAGTGTCCATAGCGTTCCGTTTCCGCTCTCAAAGGGCGGATCATCTGCGAGTGGCAAGAAACACACTGCTCGCGCAAGTACACGTCCCGGCCTGCCAGCACCAAAGGAGAGTGCGGCTTGAGGCCTTCGATCGGCTGCGTGGTAGACACTTGGAAAAATAACGGAACGATCTGAATGATTCCACCAATACTCGCCAACACGAGTATGAATATGATCATCAGACCGATGTTCTTTTCGCTACTTGAAAACATGCCTTCGCTAAAACGCTAAGTTAAGCGGGTTTGGGAATCGGCGCTTCAACAGCAGCGCCGGTTTGAATTGTCTTTAGCAGGTTGTACGCCATCAGCAGCATACCGAACAAAAACAGTGCCCCACCGACAAATCTGATGACGTAAAAAGGCGCCATCGCTTGTACGCTTTCGACAAAACTGTAAGTTAGCGTACCGTCCTGATTGACCGCGCGCCACATCAAGCCTTGAGTAATTCCTGACACCCACATGGAAGTGGCGTACAACAGTATGCCAAGGCAGGCAACCCAAAAATGCGTTTCCGCCAATTTCACGCTGTACAGTGTTTGACCATATAGCCTCGGAATCAGGTAATACATGGCACCAATCGAGATCAGCGCAACCCAGCCCAAGGCACCCGCGTGGACGTGCCCGATCGTCCAGTCCGTGTAATGTGACAGTGAGTTCACTGTTTTGATTGACATCATCGGGCCTTCGAACGTCGCCATTCCGTAAAAGGAAATGGACACGATCAAAAACTTCAGAATCGGGTCGGTCCGAAGTTTTTCCCATGCTCCGGATAAAGTCATGATGCCATTGATCATACCGCCCCAGGAAGGTGCCAGCAATATCAGCGAAAATACCATGCCGAGCGATTGTGCCCAATCTGGAAGCGCAGTATAGTGGAGGTGATGAGGCCCGGCCCAAATGTAAGTGAATGTCAAGGCCCAAAAGTGAACCACAGATAAACGATACGAGAATATCGGCCGATTTGCCTGCTTTGGAACGAAGTAATACATGATGCCCAAAAAGCCGGCTGTCAGAAAAAATCCAACGGCATTGTGACCGTACCACCACTGTATCATGGCATCTTGTACACCGGCATAAACCGAATAGGATTTGAAAAGCGAAGCCGGTAACGCAGCGCTGTTGACGACGTGCAACATCGCCACCGCCAAAATAAAAGCAGCGAAAAACCAGTTTGCGACATAAATATGCTGGATCTTGCGTCGCATAATTGTGCCGAAAAATACAACGGCGTAGACCACCCAGACAACCGTGATCAAAATGTCAATGGGCCACTCAAGTTCAGCATATTCCTTGGTCGTTGTAATGCCAAGCGGCAGCGTGATTGCAGCCAGGACGATGACCGCCTGCCAACCCCAAAATGTAAATGCTGCCAGAGCGTCGCTGAATAATCGTACGTGGCAGGTTCTTTGCACGACGTAATAAGACGTTGCAAAAAGCGCGCAGCCGCCAAACGCGAAAATGACCGCATTGGTGTGCAATGGACGCAATCGCCCATAAGTCAGCCATGGAATGTCGAAATTCAACGCGGGCCAGACCAGTTGTGCGGCGATGATGACGCCCACCAGCATTCCGACAATACCCCAGACGACTGTCATGATCGCGAACTGTCGAACGACTTTATAGTTGTAGGTCGATTGTTCGGTGGCCATTAATTCAATTCCAGTTCTTTCCGATTAAATTGCAAAGCCCGGTCCCAGTCCAAAGCCCCAAAGCGTAACCGTGGCCGCTAACACTCCCACCAGGGCAATCAGGCATACTGCAAGAATTGCACTGGCCATCAGGAACGCTCGTTCTCGCGGCAATTCCATCATGACTTCCGTACCAGAATAAAGCAGAAAAATTGAATAGGCAAGCGCTGGCAAGCCGATCAGATAGTTCAACCACAAAACCGGGTAAAGCTGAACCACGCCAACCAACAGCAACGGTGTCGCTGGATAGGCAGCCAAACCGATGCATTGACTTAGTGATCGCTCCGTGCCATAGGTCACGTTCATCCAGTGAATCAAACGCCCCAGCGTGATTATGCTGGCGACGATGACCAGGTAATAGATGATTGAGATGGGCAAGGCACTGGTGGCTGTCAGCCGGACGGGATCCGAATAACCGATGGTCCAGCCGACCTGAGTTGTGCCAAAATAAGCACATACCGGTGGAATGAGGCCAAGGATCGCAGTATGCCCGAGCAAAATCCTGGCAGAACCGAGATCATCGTCCCTGATCTTTTGCCACGTCTTTTGTGGACTTATCAACAATCCTATGCTTCGGGTCACTGACATTGCGCTGTAGCAGCAATTGATGGTGATGGGTTAGGCTGACTGATATGATAACAAATGGTGTACCGGATTTCTTCCCACAAATACGTACAAGAGGGACTTTGAACGGATGAATTTGCCTGCTTTTCCTACACTCGACGCTTTGACTGAAGCCTGTTTTTGATGACCGACTGCTATCATTGCGCCAGTCCAATTGCGCCCAAACGGAAAGTGGTCTGCCAAATCGACGGTGTACGCCAAGTCATGTGCTGTCACGGCTGTGCGACCGTCGCTCAAGTGATCCACGAGAGCGGGTTGGCTGACTACTACAAAAAACGTACCGCTCGCCCGCGCCCGGTCGATGAATATCGCAAAACGCCTGCACAGGCACTCGCTGAAATTTTTGATGATGAGATCATTCACCAAGAATTTGTTTCGCAAGACAATGGTTCATCCAGCGCACGCTTCATTGTTCAACACATGCATTGCCCAAGCTGTGTTTGGCTGATCGAATCCCGATTGAACGCACTGGCCGGCGTCAGTCGTGCGAAAATCAATTATCGGACACAGCAGCTCATCGTCACCTGGCGGTCCAAACAAGTCTCTTTATCGGATCTCGTCAGGTGTATACAGGAACTTGGTTATGGTGTAGTACCCTACAGCCCGAGCACTTTTTCGCAGACCATCCGCACCGAACACAAAAGTCTGCTCAAACGATTGGGAGTTGCTGGAATATTCGGCATGCAAATCATGGTGATCGCAGTCGCGCTGTATTCAAGTGCCTGGACAGGGATCGATAGCAGATTCGAAGAGCTGTTTCGCCGCCTCAGCCTGCTGTTCGTGCTGCCGATCATGCTTTATTGCGCAGCACCAATTTTCTTCGGAGCCGTGCGTGACCTCAAAGCCAAAACAGCGACCATGGATGTTCCTATTGCACTGGGCTTGCTGATCGCTTTTGTCGCGAGCATTACTGCGACATTTTCTGGTCGCGGTGAAATTTACTACGACAGCATCGCGATGTTTGTGTTTTTCCAACTGATTGCACGATTTTTGGAAAAAAGTGCTTATCAACGCATGACCGATCGAATTACCGCACTGAGCGCCGCAGCGCCAAATCATGCCAACCGGCTGAAGACGTCGGATCAACATGACGGCACCGAAATCGTCCCATCACTACGTCTTAAAATCGGCGATCACGTACTCGTCAAACCAGGCGAAGCAATACCGGCAGACGGCATCATCACTTCGGGCACAACTGGCGTTGATGAAGCGATTCTAACTGGTGAGTCCAATGTCATTGAACGCAAAATCGGCGACGCGGTGTTTGGCGGGTCTTTGAACCTTAGCCACCCTGTTGTCATCAAGGTCACTCGCCCCAGCACAGAGTCTGCACTCGCCTCAATCGTAAATTTACTGGAAGATTCGATTTCTGGCAAGCCATCAGGCAGACGGCTCACTGACCTCATTGCCGGGCGCTTTTCCATATCCGTGGTGATGCTTGCCACAATCACCGCAGCCTTTTGGTATTGGTCGGGCAGTGCGCAATGGCTCTCGCACACCATTGCCGTACTGGTGGTCGCATGCCCATGCGCGCTAGCGCTGGCCGTACCCACTGCGCTAACTGCGGCGATTAATTCAGCGGCTAAACGCAACATTCTGATTGCACATCCGGATGCGGTTCATGAATTGGCTGGAGCGAATTTCTATCTGTTTGACAAAACTGGAACCTTGACTCAAAGTCAGGCCCAATTGAAAAAAGTCGAAACATACCCAGACTTTGAACAATCCGAAGCGTGTCAAGTGGCAGCAGCACTTTCACAATTTTCACAACACCCCATCTGCCGCGCTGTGGTCCGTGCGCAAGCGAACACAGACTATTTTGCAGAAAAAGTAAAGATTACTCACGGTGGCGGTATCGAAGGGAGGGTTGATGGGCGTCAATACTTTTTCGGTTCATTTGAATTCGCCAGCCCGAATAGCACGACACCCACTGATAACAGCGAATCCGAAAGTCCTGGCCTGGTTGCCTACTTGAGCAACGAAGATACCACCGTGGCGGCCTTTCATTTTGACAACCCGTTAAGGCAAGATGCAAAATCCGTCATCACCTATTTGCAAAATCTACCCGTCCGGCTCGCACTGATCACCGGTGACCGCCACCAGGAAGCTGAACGAATCGCCACTGCGTTGAACATTGACGAATTTCATTGGAATTGTTCACCTAGCAACAAGCTTGAAATCATACGCGAACACCAAGCGCGCAAGGCACGCGTCGCAATGATCGGCGACGGGATTAACGATGCACCAACATTGGCGGGCGCCAATGTTTCAATTGCACCGGCCAGTTCGCAACAAATCGCAAAGGCACATGCAGATGTGCTACTGCTGGATGACCAACTGGATTTGCTGTCCACAGCGCATGGTTTGGCGCAATTTGCGGTGAAAATCATGCGCCGCAACACGGTCTGGGCAATCGCCTACAATTTGGTAGGTATTTCACTTGCCGCAGCCGGGTTTGTGCCACCGCTCGCGGCTGCCATCGGCATGTCGGCAAGTTCAGTGCTGGTTGTTGGAAATTCACTGCGAATCCTGTCCTATCGTCAGAATCG
Organism: Arenicellales bacterium; assembly: GCA_963664525.1. Lineage (GTDB taxonomy): Bacteria > Pseudomonadota > Gammaproteobacteria > Arenicellales > JAJDZL01 > JAJDZL01. The sequence goes on along the minus strand of OY761535.1, from coordinate 2,808,417 downwards.
AACATAATTTAATTATGGAAGTTCTCTATCTACTGTTACCGATTGCTGTTGTGGTTTCACTAGTCATTGCAGCGTTCTTTCTCTGGTCGGTCAAAAGCGGACAGTATGAAGACCTTGACGGCGAGGCGCATCGCGTGCTGATGGATGACGACCATACCAAATCTGCTACATCACGAAAGGCGAAACAATGAACCTGATGAATTCGCAAGATTATTGCGAGTCGCTTCGAGAATACAAGCCCAATGTCTATGTCCGCGGCACCAAGATTGATAGCGTCGTTGACTCTGAGGTACTCGCACCAGGAGTCAATGCCATTGGTATGACCTATGATTTTGCACGACTTTCTGAGCACCGTGAGTATGCACTTGCCACGCAACACACATCGGGTCGTACGGTCAATCGCTTTGTTCACATTAACCGTGACACCGAAGACTTGCTGTCCAAGCTCGAATATGTCCGAGCTTTGTGTCAGATTACGGGATGTGCGATGCGCTACCTGACCATGGATGGCCTCAACGCACTTTACCAGTCGACCAATCAAATCGATTCCACGCACAGTACGGAATACGGGTCGCGATTGATTGAGCAAATGCACCGCATTCAAAATCATGACCTTACTGTCGGCATTGCCATGACAGATGCCAAAGGCGACCGTTCGCTACGACCGGCACAGCAGCCCAAACTCGACAGTCACCTTCGAGTGGTCGCGCGCCGCCCCGACGGCATCGAAATCTCAGGTGTCAAAGCCATCGTGACCGCTGCACCGTATGTTCATGAACTGTTTGTGCTGCCGGGACGAAAAATGCAGCGCGAGGACAAGGACTTCGCCGTTGCCTGCCTGGTACCGATTGACGCCCAAGGTCTAACCATTATTGCGAGACCTGCTGGACGACCGGGCGAAAGTTCGGCTGAATTTTCAAGTCGATTTGGACAATCCACAGGCGTTTGTATCTTCGAAAATGTGTTCGTTCCCTACGACCGGGTGTTCATGTGTGGAGAGTGGGAGCATTCCGAGCACCTCACTAAAACCTACGCCAACCATCACCGTCACACCTGCATCGGGGCGCGGGCCGGTTTCGGTGATTTACTGATCGGGGCATCCGCGATGATGATTGAAACCAACGGACTTGATATGGATTCAGAGCCCCACCTGCGTGAATCGATGGTTGAGTTGATTAAGACCGTCGAAAGTTTCTATGCCTGCGGAGTGTCAGCGTCCGTGTACGGTAAAACTTCCGATGCTGGCAATTTTGAGCCTGAACCTGTGTACTCAAACCTTGGTAAACTTCTTTTGGCCCATTCAATTTACGACATGCATAGAATTGCCAATTTGGTCTCAGGCGGGCTGATCGTTACACTGCCACTTCCCGATGATGATCATAATCCAGACACTGCTGACAAACTTGATACCCTGATGTCGGCGAGTCCTGATATTCCGCCACATCGACGGGCTTCGGTCGCCCGACTCATTGAAGACTTGACGGCATCTCACACCGGTGCCTGGTACTCGGTCATCAGTGTGCACGGTGGCGGTTCACCTGAAGCGCTGAAACGAGAGATTTTTCGAAATTATCCAGTGGCTGACAAAGCTGAACTGGTGCAACGATTAATCGAGCGAGGCGTGCACAGTGAATCTGGCGGCCATGCCAAACAGCCGGGCCAGTGTTGCGATACAGGTTGTGAGCCACCGAAGCAGGTCAGCGTACCTAAACGCCAAAAAACCAGTAATCGACGGTCAAGAGTCGTTCAAGCTAGTGCAAAGTCAATCATCTAATGTCGGATAAAGGCGTATCAATTTGATGCGCGCATCCTGGACCGTAAACTGCCAGTTGACTTTGGCATTCATACGATCTTTGCTGATCTGACATGACTCCACCTCATCGGCTATGAGCTGTATTGAGTCGATTCGGCGATTCAGACACTGTCGAGCCATTGTGCTCTATCTTACGGAACGGGTACCAATAAGCGCTTAGTCGGTAGTCATTGGTGGTTCTGAGGTGAAAATGAACTAGTTCATCGTCGTCTATCAACAGACCACGGTCTTTTAGTAGTTGTAGTTTTTACAATGAAGTTGAGGAGTTGGATGTGACCCGCCAGTTGCTCACCGAGGTGGACATCACCGACCGGGTGATTACACTGGATGCGTTGCACAGTACTTTTGAGAGTGTTGAATTGATATTAAAAGCGAAGGCTGACTATCTTTTGACGTTGAATGATAAAACGGCCTTGCAGTTGGACAAGGTCAAGTCGTTGCCGTGGCGAAGTATACGGGTGCAGCGTCATTCAGAGGCGTTAACTAAAGCGCATGGTCGCCTTGAGCAACGTCATATTGAAGTGTTGGAGGTTGGCGACCCGCAGCGCTTTGATTTCAAGCAGGTGCGTCAGGCATTTCGTATTACCTGGGACCGCGAGGTGCTCAAAGCAACGGACGGGGCGAGCACCGAAATTGCCTATGGCATCACTTCGGTGGGGCAAAACGGGCCGATGCTGAACAGCTTTTGCGCTGGAGTCGAGGCCATTGGGCAGTCGAAAACAACCACCACTATATTCGCGACCGCACCTTCCAAGAGGATGCCTGTTTGGCTCGCACCGGCAACGGTCCGAGCAAACGTGCCATGTGTAACAACATTGCGCTGGCGCTGATTTTCCACCAAAGTCGTTTTGACTCAGTACCGCAGGCACTACGGCATTTCAATTTGCATCGTAAAGAGGCGTTCACCGCACTGCTGTCACCGACGTAGCGCAACGCCCGCAGTGACGCACACAACTGCCACTGGCGCACATCGCAATGCGCTTGTCGATGTGTACATTTCTGATGCTCAAACTCCTATCGTTGGTTCCGTATGAAGGTCAATGGGTGCGGAATTGACCAATTGTGTGCAAATGATCACAACACCCTCTATGGTGGGAATAAAATCAACTCATTCCCTGTAACCGTATTTTCACATTAAAAAAGAGCGTGGGAAACACCTGATATTCACTGCGACATTACATCATTGACATGACACTAGAGGGTTCTGATTGCTGATGCGAATATTATCTGGGTTAAATCGGTAATATTAAACAGACTGTTTGAATACTTGTTACTTTCCAATACTGTTTTACAAGAACCAAACGGGAATAGGAGATGTAAATTCCGGGCGAAAACCGATTGGCGGTATTTTCTCAAGCTGATCATCGGGCATTTTTCTAACGCGTAGAAGATCACACTTATGATGGAGGGTCTTTCCCAAACATATTGGGTAAGTTCAAACATCAGCCCCGTCGAGGCATCGGTCAAGGTTGCCGAGATGGAAGTAAATTGAGGTGATCAGTTGCTGCCTGTTGGTCGACCAGCCCATCTTGCTGCGCTAGAGGCGTGTATCGACTTCATACATGCACTCGTTTTCAAGCCTGACAATAGGGTTCCAGCCGGATGACCGATGACCGGGACATGTTGAGCTGTGTGCTCACCAGTGCCAGGCAAGCGTTGCACCGACACTGCTGTCGGTTTGCACTTCGGTCCTGACCCACACATCCATTGTCAAATTCGGCGCATAGCTGGCATCAGGCTCGATCCGATAGCCCATGCGGGCGCTGTCCGCAGCGGCTGCGCCGTCAAGCGCTAGATAGGGTGAGCCGACCATACCAAAACCTCGACTGATTCCGAAGGCTGCTTCGGCCTTCCAGCGGCGCTCGCGGCCCGATGCCTTCGCCTCGGGAAACGCCTCGGGCTCCAAAAGCGATGCTGCGCCGGATGACAGGCCGCCAAGGCTTTGCGACACGCTCACTGAAAGTCCTCGCTTTGTAGTTGGACTTCGGTCCAGTGCATAGCTCAGCCGGGCGCCCCAGTTCCGGTATTGCGAGTCATCGTGCGCCGCCAATGCTGTTGCATCGAGCGACAGCACACTGTTGCGCATCCGCAGATCAAACCCGCCTCCGACCTCAAGCCCCATGCCGGTCTCGGCATCGCCCGCGTCATGGCGAAGCGCGATCGACAGATCCAGCCTGAACACGGTTTCGTTCGCCAGCATCCGCTCCCAGGCGGCATCGGCTGCAATGCGCATGCGCGAGACTCTTCCTCCCAGCGAAGCCACTCTAGCACTTGATTCCGACGCGATGCGCGTCCACATCGCATCGGCGCGCCAGCCGACCTGCGCCTTCGGCAGCAGCGCGCTCCCGGGAAGATCGCCTTCGGCGCCGACAGCCGCCAGATGCCACTTGTCAATGCCGGTCTTGCGGGCCACGCCGCCGGGGCTGACAGTAAAGGACCCGTCTCCGACTCCAAGCGCTCCCCAGACATGGATATCCTCCACCGGGTTCGAACCGGCGAATGCGGTCACCGCACTCAATTCCATCTTCATCCGCCCTGACACGCTGTCGGTGCGGTAGTCGGTATCGCCGGAGCTTCGCGACAGCATCAGCCCGAACACCTGTCCGTTTTGATCCAAATCGGCGCCAAGCCTTACGCCCGAGACTTCGCCGTCAAGCGACAGGTCGTCCCGGCGGCCTTTAAAGCCCGACCGCTCGCCCTTGATCCACAGGTTCAAAATCGCATCCGAATCTGTCCGGACGGCGGCTGACAGGCTTGTTCCTGCGAGCAGCTCCGTCTCGCTCATCGTCCGCCTCCGAGGCGACGTCTCCCGGTCGTGGCGACTGTCGCTCAAAGCCATTTCCAGCGCTTGAATCTGCGCTTCATCGGCATGCGACGTTGACAGCGACCCGCCTGCCAGACGGATGTCAATGCCCGGGGCTCGCGCTGCCTTCAGCCGATCCTGCACCGCAGCCAGCGTCTGCGATCCCACCGCCCGGGCAAAGCGTACCAGCCCGGCTTTCGCCGCCAGACCATGAGGCGACGAGGCTGACAGCCCTTCATCGTCGAATACTGTCACCGGTACGGCTTCAGACAGTCCCGCGTACTCGCTGCCGCCGCCTGCCTGAGCCGAGGAAACAGTCACCCTCGCCCTCTCGTCAAGGCTGTCCTCGTCCTCGGATGCAGTCACTGTCACCATCTGTGGCTCGGACCAGTCAGACGTGGTAAATACAAGCTCCGCAACAGCGCCGCCGTTGACTGCAATGTCCTCATGGCTGGAAGACACGGTGACCGTCACCGTGTCCGTAGGCTCGGTATCCAGCCTGACCGTGAACGCGGCGGCGCCGCCTTCGCCGACTGTGAGGCCGGATACAGAAATGCCCAGCCCCGGCGGCTCGTCATTGTCGATAATCCTGAGCGTGTGCGTTTTCCTTGAACCCAAATCGTAATCTGCGCTGTCCGCGAGTGTCAAAATGACCGTCTCGGCGCCTTCGTCCTCGCGATCATCGATGATTGCAACCGGGATGGCGATGCTTGACGCATTGGCCGAAACCGCAGCCGAGCCGCTACCGGCAATGCTGAAATCGGCGGCTGTCGCTGAGCCGGACACCTCGTACGCAAGCGTGATCGCCTGGGAAGGCGCAGGGTGGAAGCTTACTGTCACTTCCCTTGTGCCTGTATCCTCTGGCGCACTTGAGGAGGAGGTTGCGAAACTCGCCTCCGGTGTGCCCGGCGGCGGTTGGTCATCGTCGCTGACTGCAACCGAAGCCGAAGCCGAGGTACCGCTCGTGTAGTCGATGGAGCTTCGCAGCGATACGGTCACCGAGCCGTCCGGCTCATCGGTATTGTCATTTTCTGTCGGCACTGGGTAGGCGATAGAGGCGGAGCCGACTGGAATCATCACCGACTTGTCGCCTTCATCGCCCGCAGCGACGAAGTCCCGGCCGCCTGCGGTGTTTTCGCTGACTTCAATAAGCACCGTCAGCGATGCGCTTGTCGCACCGGTGCGGCTTATTGTAAACGACGCAGCAGTGCCTTCGGTCACGCCGCTACCGCCAGTGATGCTTACCTCCGGCGTGCCCGGCGGCGGTACGTCATCGTCGCTGACTGCAACCGAAGCCGAAGCCGAGGTGCCTCTCGTGTAGTCGCTGGAGCTTCGCAGCGATACGCTCACCGAGCCGTCCGGTTCATCGGCATTGTCATTTTCTGTCGTCACTGTGTAGCCGATAGAGGCGGAGCCGACTGGAATCATCACCGACTTGTCGCCTTCATCGCCCGCAGCCACGAAGTCCTGGCCGCCTGCGGTGTTTTCGCTGACTTCAATAAGCACCGTCAGCGATGCGCTTGTCGCACCGGTTCGGCTTATCGTAAACGACACAGCAGTGCCTTCGGTCACGCCGCTGCCGCCGGAGATGCTCACCACCGGCTTGTCCGTCGGCGGCTCATCATTGTCGTTGACTGCAACCGAGGCCGAGGCTGAGGTGCCCCGCGTATAGCCGCTGGAGCTACGCAGCGATACGGTTACCGAGCCGTCCGGCTCATCAACATCGTCGTTCGCAGTCAGCACCGTGTAGGTGGCAGAAGCGGAACCGACTGGAATCGTCACCGACTTATTGCCCTCATCGCCCGCAGCCACGAAGTTTCGGCTGTCCGCAGCGTTCTCGCCTACTGCAATAAGCACTGTCAGCGATGCGCTTGTCGCACCGGTGCGGCTTATCGTAAACGACGCAGCAGTGCCTTCGGTCACGTCGCTGCCGCCGGAGATGCTCACCACCGGCTTGCCCGGAGTCACCGGGCCGTCATCGTCATTGACCGCAACCGAATGAGAGCCGGGATCTTCTATATAGTAATCGTTGGTGTGCACCAGATACACCGTCAGTTCCCCGTTCGGCTCATCGACATCATCGTCGACCGTCGCCACCTCATAGGAGGCAAAGCTGGCGCCGACTGGAATCGTCACCGTCCTGACGCCTTCATCGCCCATGGCGACGAAGTCCCGGCCGTCGGCCTCATTCTCAGACACCCGAATCTCAACCTCAAGCGCCTCGGTCACCACGCCGCCGCGTGTCACCGTAAAGACCACCTTGCCGCCCTCGGTTGCTGCGGACGCAGGCCCGGTCACAGTCACCCCTGGCACAAGGTGAAGCTGTTCATCGTCATCGACCGTCACTTCGACTTCGCTGCTTAAACCGTCGAATTCCATATCACCGCCGGTGTGCTCCCAACTCAGGGTCACTGACGCTTGTTCGTCAGCAGAATCATTATCCTGCAGTCCGCTCACTGTCACCGTCTGTGCGCTATTCCAGGTTGCCGACGTGAATGTCAGGGTTCCCGGACTCACCTGGACGATAGGATTGTCAGATTCCACTGTCACCATCACCGTACCGCCCGAAGGCGCAATGCCAGGGGCCACGGTGAAACTTCCATCTTCACCTTCACCGATATTCAGTGAGGTTTTTGATATGTTCAATGGCGGCGGGGGTTTCTCTATCACTGTCACTGACACCGAAGCGATGGGTGTTGTGGTCGGGTAGTCAGACGTAGCATCTGTAACGCGGAGACTGATTGAGAGTGTACCCACACTCGCGCCGGTCACGGTCACTATTTGCGGGGTGCGCCAGTTGTTGTTGTTGAATGTCAGTGCGCCTGAAACTGAAGCCATGGCCGGCGCACTCGACATCGGCGTGATTGTTAACGAGCCGCCCGGGCGACTCTTGAGCGAGACCCTGTAGGTGGCCGTCTGGCTGTTCTCTGTGACTTGCAGGGATGATTCAGACACCACCACCCCGTGACCGGCATCGGTGACCGTCACCGCGACCGGGTCGATAACGGCCTCATGATAGGGACTGCCGGTATCTGTGCTCACCGCCGCATGGGTGATGTTGAATGGATCCGGGCTGGCTCCGTCGTTGTCATGGCTGGCCCTGACTGTGAAAGCTTGTGCTCTGTTCCAGTTGCCGGAGGTCCCGCCGGTGAAGGTGAGCGTCGCGCTGGAGGCGAAGGTGCCGCCGGTCGCCTTGATCTGAATGTCGGATTTATTGGCTGTCGGGACGGTCGCAGTCACTGTCACGGTCGATGCCGGATCAGTGCCCAGCACTGCCGTGTAGGTTTTTTCCACTTCGTTTGCCGCACCAAGCTCGGTTAACGCCAGCGAGGTGGGGTCGATGGTCACGCTACCGCATCTGCTGTCCGAGGTGCCTATCAGGTAAACGAAGAAAGTAACGTAATTTGTGCCAGTGGAATCCTCCATTCTAAGAGTTCCACTGGTTCGCGTAATATTCTGGATGCGAAGAGTGATAGTGCCATTTTGAGCTACTGTCAAGTTAACTGTGCTTCCTGAACTTTTCGTGCCATCGGAATTGAATAACTCGAAGTCGGTTCCCCTGGTACCTGGAACTGTGCCAGATGGGGAAAAGACTAAATTTTGAGCACCTACTGTAATGCCGTGACCGGTAACGACAATATCCTTCGTCGTGCCCATGCACACAAAGTCAGGGGTGGCGGTGGCGGTAACTTGTGCCTCAGTGGCTGGAGAAAACATAATCACAGCCAACAGCACCGCTAATGCTGGGGAAACGGTTCGCAGCGCGCAGTGAACGGATTCAGCCAGTCGATCAGGAAACGGAATCGCACGGTGCGCCCTCGGTCGCGGCAGTTGTTTTGCAAACGGTTTCGAGCCGGACGTTTCCAAAATCCGATCTGGACTGATCATGGCCGGTCCGCGCGCTGTCATCCTTTGTCCTGCGTGCCGGTAAGCCGGGGAATTGTCAGCAATGCCGGAACTCCCTTCAATCGTTCCCCGTCCGCCGTGCAGATGCCTGCGTCCGATCCGGCGCAGGCGATGCCGCTCCGAAGAAGCAGCTGCAGCGGAAAATTACCCGCCGGCGCCAGTGTCAGCTCCCAAGCATGCGCCGGAAGTCCGAAACCTATGAGTGGCGCAACCTCGGTCAGTTTTCCGCCCAATACTGCGATAGAACGCGTCTTCGGCCCGAATGCCGCTACCGGGCGTGAAAAAGCCACTGCGACCGCCACCGAGTCACCGGGCCCGGCATGTTCCGCCGGCAAAACGTCTGTTACGACGACATCAAGAGCGCCGGCAGGTTTCATCATCGAAAGCGAACTAACCGGCAAGGCGCGCACACCGATGCTTTCCGCCGCCGGGATCCGAAAGCTTTCTGCGCCAGTTTCGGGATCAACCTGCGTCACTGCGTCCGAATGCGGCTTTGCGGCGTTCTGCGCTGCAGCCGCCTGTCCCCGGCCGCCCCAGCTCACCAGCCAGAAACCGCCCGGCAGCAGCTCAACATGCCCGCCGGCGTAGCCGAGCATGTCCCGGCTGCCCCCGAGCGCGTGATCTCGAACGAAGATCGCCTCGCCATGGTTGAGGTCAAGCGCATATTCCACCGCGCGACTGTAGATATTCGGGTGCCGGCCAATTGGATCTCCGGTGCGGGGATCTGTCACGCAGGCAACGCCATTGTCAAACAGCAAAAGACGCGGCAGTTCCAGCCCTTCGGGCGGCAGCAGCAGCTGTGCGGCATGCTGGCCGCAAAATGCGTCTTCAGAATCACCGACAATGCGAAGCGGCGGGGGACCAAGACCGCGGTTTACCCACTCCTCGGGAGCAAGATTGCTCGCGCCAAGCCGCCAGATAATTTCCTCGCCGCTTCGGGCTTCCGGGTCAAGCATGACCACCGTCGAGCAGCCCCGGAACGATGCGAGCACCCCTTGCTCTGTCCACTGAATCGAATTGACATGGGCCCAGTCGTCCGGAAACCTGTGCTGAGTGCAGTCCTCCGGCGGAATCCGGCCCCAGGCACTCCAGGTCCAGCGCACTTCACCTTCAGGGCCCTGCAGCTGGATTGCCGAATCGCGCATCTGTTCCGCTGCGCCGAACGGCTTGCCGTCCTTGTTGGGAAATTCCAGCAGACTGAGGTCTCTGACCGACGGCTCATAGGTCATCAGCAGCGCCGAGCCGTCATCCAGAAGCCGAAAGTCGTGCCGCCCCGTAGTGGTCAGCGGCGCGGCCGTAGAAACGGTGCGCAGCGGATTCAAGTTTCTGTCAGATATCTGCCAGTACTGCAGCCTTTCATTCAGCGCCTCGGCTTCGATCGCAGACAGATGCTCGGCATGCGCCCAGCGCATTGCCGGACCTGAACCAAAGGGGCGAAGAAGGAACCCCGCCGACACGCCTTCGGAGCGCCGATGGGCACGCGATACGCCGTGCTCATCAATCACCCCCGCCCACGGGCCTTGCACCACTGCAAGCAACGAATTGAGCGGCACGGCCGGGTCCGGTTCGGTACGAATTGCCCAAAGCTCCGACGGCATGCAGTGAATCGTGTAATCGGTGTAGGCGCCGTCATTTGTCACAACTGTTATTACGGCAGCGCTGTCCTGCGCCGCCGAAACCGCCGCTGACCCTTCGGCGCCTGGTGCTGGCTGAATCCCGTTCACCGACACCATTGTCCCTGACGGGGCCGAGAACGAGACTGTAACCACATCGCGTTCCGCACAGCGCAGCCCGTAATTCAGAATCCGTGGATCAAAAGCCGGACGCATAGCAAAATCCTCGGACTGCCACGCCGAGCCGGCACTGTCGGCCCTGACCTCAAGCGCCGACAGCATCGGTCCCGCTACCGGGTGGGGTATCACAACCTCGGCCTGTCGGTCCGGACCATGGCGGTCGGAATAGGACACCGCAGCGCGAAGCGGATGTCCCGCATCCGCAGCCGTCGGCGTGTAGTGAATCCCGGCCGCGTCCGGGATTGTCCTCCAGATGCCAGGAGCCTGCCAGCGTTCCCAGCGCACAGTCGAAATCGGGGCCGTATCGTCCCGGTCCGGGTCCGTGAGATGCAATGTCAGTGTCTCCCCGACAACGGGGCGCGACGGGCGCGACGTCACCCGTCCCGGCTCATCGCGGTCGTCCACCCGTACAAGCGCAGCAATGGCAGAACCTTGCGAATCGGTGCGACGGACTGTCACTTCATAAAGGCTGTCGCCATCCGCATCCGACGGCGCCTCGAAATTGGGTCGGAAGGCGAACCGAAGCGCTCCTGCCGCAATCCGAAACTGATCGGCATCCGGACCGGACAGGCGCCACGCGCCTGCTGCCAGGCTCAGAACACGGACGAGCGCCCCTTCGGGATACACAATCTCATATTTGACTTCGGCATCGGTATCAGCCAGGGCCGGCGTACACAGCGCCAACAGCAAGAACGCGCCCGCTAGGGCTTTGATCGAAGGTAATCTGCGTGAGGCTGAAGCAGAAGCTTCAGGCTGCGGGGAAGCTAGACCGATGCGTTGCCGATACCCAAATTGGAGGGGGGGGGGTAGATCGAAAATCGCGGATCGTTATTCATCGTATGCCAGTCTAAACTGCTAAAAATCCAAAAATATTGGTTTTTTCACTTCTAAGAGTATACAAAGGTGTCAGGTGTCAGGACGAATATTTTGTTAAGCCAATAAATTCGGCAAAGGCCAAGGCGCCGTTTAACCGGTTTGGTTTCGCGCACACTCCGAAACTTCGCAGCTGGCTCAACGTTACAGAAGTTGAGATTTGGGTAATGGTACGCCAGTGTTTGATTTTAGAATTGATTGCATACGGAAAATGGCGCAACAGGTCGCTTCGTAGCAAGCGGACCGGTGCCGGATTGATGCGAATGTGGATTGGCAATGTGCAACTGACGATGGCTGCGTCAAATTGAAGCGGCTCTTTCCGACATTTGATTGTTGACGCAACACTAGTCGGATGGGAAGCGACCTTCATTGAGTTCAGTGAGTTGGTGGCGAACTTCATCTCGCAAGAGTTCTGAAACGGGCAGTTTCCCGAATCCGAGTTCACCTGCCTCGGCAAAAAGCCTCAGCGCAGCATCGCTCAATGCGGGCAGATTGCAATCCCCCGCCATTTCGGCAATGTAGCGCGAGTCTTTGCTCGCATTATCCACACTGAAAGCGTAACCTGCGTAGTTGTCACCGTCCAAAATACATCCAATCATTCGCTGCAGCGCAGCCGAGTTCGATGAACCGCGACGGATGATCTCAAAAAACTTTGCCCAGTCAATGTCCAGACTGTCGGCCGCATGGAATGTTTCGATTATGAGGCGGACCATACCCAGAACGAGATAGTTAGTGTTTGACAGAAAACCAAAATAGAGTATAATATGTCAATATAAACAATGATGTAGAGGCAGACTTCTGGCACCGAAGATTTCCCGAATCAAGCCAAGTATTCGCCTAAAACCCCCAAAATGCTCCTTTTTGATCCAATCTTCAGGCCCTGACCATGCGAAAAGTCAAATCCACACAATCTGAACTGGGCGGCACCTTTATCGCCGATATCGTCATTAGCTCGAAATCGCGCGATGACATTCCGGCCTTGCTCAGGGGTCTGCAATATCTGTATACCAACCCGCAGTTGCGAAGCGAAGTCTTTGCACTGCTTGATGCACAAGTGAATCCCAAAGCCCGTAAGGACACCGGTCGTCCGGGCATGGAGCTTTGGCGCATTCTGGTCCTGGCGATCCTCAAGCAGGGTCTGAATTGCGATTACGACCGCCTCACTGAGCTGGCCAACGAGCATGGCACCTTGCGACAAATGCTGGGCCACGGGGTGATGGCGCACGAATACGAGCGACAAACCGTGGTGGATAACGTCACTTTGCTGAAACCGCAACTGTTGGCCAAGATCAACCAACTGCTGGTCCAGGCCGGCCACGAGGTGGTTAGAAAAAAGCCTGGCGAAACATTGCGCGGGCGTTGTGATTCGTTCTGCGTTCAAACGGATGTTCATTTTCCAACCGATGTCAATTTGTTGTTTGATGCCATGCGTTGCAGCATCACAACAGCGGTCTGGCTCGCCGAGCAGTTGGATCTTGAGGGCTGGCGCCAGCATCGTCATATTCAAAAAAAGATCAAACAAGCATTCAACCGCGTGCGAACATCCAAGAAGAATAAGAATTCGCCCGTGCAGGTGAACGAGTACCTGGCCCAGTGTCAACAATACCTGAATCGTGCACAGGGTACGCTCAAGCAAGTCGAGGCGTTTGAGCTGACGCTTTTTCAGCAAGCCAAAGTCGTGCAACTTCAAAACTATATCCGCCACGCACACCGTCAGATCGATCAGGTCACGCGGCGCTTGGTGCGCGAGGAGAAGATTCCTCACCGGGACAAAGTGTTTTCGATCTTTGAGCCACACACCCGTTGGGTGGTCAAAGGCAAAGCCGGTGTCCCGCAAGAGCTCGGCGTGCCGGTCTGTGTGGTGGAGGACCACTACCGATTTATCCTGCATCACCGTATCCTGTGGGACGGCAGTGATGTTGACCATGGCGTCGCGGTCATCGAGCAAGCCCGGCAAAGCTTTCCTGACTTGAACAGCTGCAGTTTCGATCGTGGCTTTCATTCGCCGGCCAATCAGCTGGCGCTCGGTGAGTTGCTCGATGAATGCGCACTGCCGAAAAAAGGCTATCGCAATATCAACGACAAGATGCATGAGTCGCAGCCGTGGTTCAAAGCCGCGCGTGGCAAGCACCCTGGCATTGAGTCGGCGATCAATCATCTGGAGCACTGCGGGCTGGACCGGGTTCGGGACCACGGCAAAACAGGTTTTGCCCGTGCCGTGGCTCTGTCGGTACTGGCCGCAAACCTCAAGCGGCTGGGTAGGATCTTGCGCGACAAAGAGCGTCAGAAACTCGCCCGTCAGCAGCGTTTGCGCGCCGCTTAGCATTTCAATTCACCCATCGGAAACGAAAATCCGGGTGCCGGAGGCACGGCTGTGGGCTAAATTCGTGATTTTGCCCTGTTTTGGCACTGGATTGTCACAATTCGTCCTGACAGTCCGGTGTTAGTCGTGCTCGGGCTCATTGCCGGTCAAATGATTCTGAATTCTCGCTTAAAATCGGGGGTTTTCTGACTGACACTAGTTACTCACTAGCTTGGCGCGACCGCCAGATCCAATCGGCCCGAAGTGCTGTACTGCGGCACAAAAGCAATCAAGCAGTGGCTTGACTCTTTCGAAGGCAGCGACACTGCAGCCTACAAAAGCACCAAGCTCGGCCGCAGCGGCTTGGGCCTTGCCACCGGCAACCGGCGATTCAACCAACTCGATTTTGTGCGCCGCGAGCCGTTCGACCAATTGCGCAGTCTGTGACAATGACGAAGTACCCGTATCGATCACCAGATGCCGAGGTTCAAGAACAGGCGATATCTCATCGATAACGACACTGACAGAGTCAGAATTTGGCAGACACAACACAATAATGGTGCTGCGCTTTGTTGCCGCTTGCTTCGAATCGCAGAGCATTGCTCCCAACTTGACCAGTCTTTCTACGGATTCATTGTTTCGATTCAGCGTGATGTGGACCGGGTATCCGGCTCGAACCAGGTTCGCCGCAATGCCTTCTCCCATTGTCCCAAGGCCGAAAAATGCGATTGGTTCCATATCCCTTCTGCGTCAAATCGTCCAGCCGCCATCGACAACAAAAAACTGCCCTGTTGCCACCTTCGATTCATCCGACGCAAGGTACACCACGATCGGGGCGATGTCTTCTGGATGCGCAATCTCACCGGAGGGCTGACGTTGCAAAATATCCTGGTAAGCTTTCTCGTAGTCGCCTCTGGCACGCAAACGTGATTTGAGCGACGGCGTCAATACAGTACCCGGGCATACCGCGTTGCAACGAATGCCAAGTGAAACATAGTCCCGGGCGATGGCCTTGGTCATGCCAAGCACCGCACCTTTGGTCGCACTGTAGACACAACGGCTGGCGGCACCAGTAATGGCAGAAGCGACACTTGCCATATTAATGATTGAACCGCCACCATTTTCTATCATCTGCGGTAAAAAGGCTTCAATCACACGCGCATGGCTTCGCACATTGATCGCAAATGAACGCTCCCAAATCTCGTCGGTGGCATCCAGTAGTGTGCCATCGTGTACATAACCCGCACAGTTGAAAATGACATCAGGGGTTGGAACCTGTCCGGGCAATGCTTCAATTGATTTTGAATCAATAACGTCCAATTCGAGGGTAACAATATTACTGTTCTGTTCGCACAAACTGTCCAAAGACGGTCGATCGATATCCGACGCGTAAACCTTTGCACCTTCGTTTGCCATCGCCAGTGCACACGCGCGTCCAATCCCCATTCCTGCTGCGGTCATGAATACGATTTTCTTAGCCAAACGAGCCATTACTTTTTCTCAGTTTGAGTTAATCTAAAGTTCGAGATCCAAAATTACGCCAAAACAAGTATTTTAGCGAAATCAAATTTCTCGTGTTTCATTGCACACTGCTCAATTACGATGACGTAAGGATAATGCGACGATGCCGCCTGCAGCTTCCATTGACACCGTTTAAAATTGAAATGAGTTCCTTGCGGGAAGTTTTCTAGACGAGCCCCGTTTACCAACACACAAACAAACTGTAATCGCATAGATGCGCTGGTCAAAAACCGTTACGATGATCGAAGCCCACGCCGAAGGCGAAGTCGGTCGCGTGGTTACGGGCGGGATTGTGGATGTGCCTGGCGCCACCATGATTGAAAAACTGCATTACATGAATAACGATGGCGATCAGCTACGCAGATTCTTAGTCTTTGAACCGCGCGGCAGCGCACAAATGAGTACTGTACTGCTTTTACCGTCCACGACTGCACCAGCCCACGTTGGCATGATTGTGCTGCAAGGCGACAAGGCCCATGCGATGTCAGGCTCCAACGCAATCTGCACTGTGACTGTGCTGCTTGAAAGTGGCATCATTGAAATGCAAGAACCCGAAACAACAATTGTGCTGGATACGCCTGCAGGCCTTGTCTCGGCTGTTGCCCAATGCGCGAATGGCAAGTGCGTCAATGTGGAAATTGAAATGCCACCCAGTTACATTAGTGCACTGGATACACAAGTGAATGTCGAAAGATTCGGCAACGTCAAACTGAGCATTGCTTTTGGGGGGATCTTCTACGCGTTGGTCGATCCTGCAAAGCTTGGGCTTTCTATCGAAGCCAAATCGGCACGGGCACTGGTTGAAGCAGGTAGTGCGATTCAGCGCGCAGCCAATGAACAGCTTTCAATTGAACATCCCGAGCATCGACAGCTCAATGGCTTGTCTTATGTCATGTTTATTTCAAAAACCCACGATGGCGATCTGAAAAATGCCACCATCATGCCCCCTGGAAGAGTGGACCGCTCACCTTGCGGGACCGGCAGCTCAGCACGCTTGGCACTCATGTATGCCAAAGGAGACATTCAAGTCGGGGACTCATTTCGGGCGCGATCAATTATTGACAGTTGCTTTGATGTCAAATTGCTTCGAACGACCAAAATTTACGGCCAAACAGCGGTCATTCCAGCCATCAAGGGCAGGGGGTGGATTCACGGAATGCGCCAGATCGGCGTCGACCCATCGGACCCTTATCCTGACGGATTTTTCGTTTCAGACTGTTGGGGAGAAGCTTTTGATCTGCTCAATTCGTAAACACCGTATCGCGAAAGCCATCCATTCTTTCGGTCTTCGATACAAATTTATGTAAACTTTCTGGTAACAGATTTAGAAATCTATCCGGTCGGGTCCAGTTCGGCCTCGTCATCGTCTTCTTCCTTTTCCTGCTTTTTCTTGTAAGTCAGCCTGGAAAAGTACAATCCAATCTCAAACAGGATCCAAACCGGAATCGCCAGCATGGTTTGTGAAAAAACATCTGGCGGAGTAAGAAACATGCCAACGATAAACGCAGCAACAATGATGTAGGGGCGTTTTCTGGAAAGACTATCCGGTGTCGTGGCACCAGCCTTGACCAATAGCACCGTTGCAATAGGAACTTCAAACGCAATACCGAAAGCAAAAAACAGTTTCAACACAAAGCTCAGGTATGCGTTGATGTCTGTCATCACCGCAACGCCTTCTGGCGCAGTTCCGGTAAAAAAAGCAAAGATGATTGGAAACACCACGAAATAGGCAAAAACAACGCCGAGATAAAAGAGCAGGCTGCTCGACACAAGCAATGGGAAAACCGCCTTTTTTTCGTGCTTGTAAAGGCCCGGTGCAACAAAAGCCCACATCTGGTAAAGCAGATAAGGGATCGTAACGCCAAAAGCAAATGCAAACGCAAACTTAAATGGCACAAAAAATGGACCATGCGGCTCCGTTGAAATCATGGTATTGCCTTCTGGCAATGCCAACATCAGTGGTGAAGCGAGATATTCATAAAGCGTATTGGCGAATGGTGCGCAGATAATGAACACCCCTAAAATTGCAAAAACACAGCGCATGAGCCGCTGACGCAACTCAACCAGATGTGATATGAACGTCGTGCCCGTCGTGTTGGTGTCGTGATCGTCTTTTGCCATGATTTACTACGCGACGGTCTTGCTTTGGTCAGTGGTATCCACACTGTCCTGCACGACAGGCTGCGGTTTCTTGGGTTTTTTGGGCTTAACTGGCTCAGCCACTTCAGCCTCTTTATCCGGCTGTTCGGAAACCTTTTCATTCAAGGTCGTTGCGGTTTCTTCAAGTGCTGACTTGGCTTCCTCCAAATCCTGCTTGATCGATGCCTCGTCAAACATTTTCTTTGAATCCTGCACCGTCTCTTTGACCTCATCTTTAATTTGCTGAATTTGCTTCAAATCTGATGCATCAAGCTCCCGGTCAATGTCACGTTTCACCTCAGCCAGCATACGTCGCGCTTTACCGACCCACAATCCGACCGAACGCGCCGCACGCGGCAAACGCTCCGGGCCCAGTATGATCAATGCGATCAAACTGATTATCGCGATTTCCCAAAAGCCGACATCAAACATCCGACTGAGTCTCCAATTCGAACCGAATCAGTCGCTATGCCTTTTCCTTGTCCATTTCGGACTGGCTTTGATTCGCGACTTCACCGCTGGCATCTTCCAGCGACTCGGTGTTTTCGGCTTCCTCATCTGTAGGTTCTTCTTTTACAGACTTGCGAAAGCTCTTGATTGCGGCTCCGAGATCACCACCCATGCCTCGTATTTTCTTGGTGCCAAACAGCAGCACCACGATCACGAGTATGATCAACAATTGCCAAATGCTGATTCCTCCAGGACCGAACATTCTCCCTCCTCGTAATTTGTTTACACTGTAAATTCTGGATTGAAAAAAATTGCCTAACAATAGGCACTTAAAACTTTCTAGCGCGAATTTTTCTCCGCGATACCGGACACTCCGAACCGTCGATTCAATTCTTGCAGTACATCCTGATGACTGCAGTTGAAATAGGACAACAGTACCAGACTGTGAAACCACAGGTCGGCAGTCTCATATATTACTTGATTAACATCACGAGAACAGGCCGCCTCGACAGTTTCCTGTGCTTCTTCCGTCACTTTAGCGGTCATTGCACTGACGCCTTTTTCGTGCAGCAGTGCGACATAAGAATCGGCACTGCTTGCCTGCTTGCGCGATTCAATCACTTCATCGAGCATCGAAAGAATATCGGATAACTGCTGCAATGCCCTAGACCCCTAGTGCTTGTATATTTCATCTGGCGACTTGATGACCGGTTCAATTTCCTGCCACTTGCCATCGATCAATTTCTTAAAAAAACACGAGTGACGGCCAGTATGGCAGGCGATTTCGCCCACCTGTTCAACCTGCAACACGATTGTATCGGAATCGCAGTCGATCAAAACGCCGTGAACCAATTGCTCATGCCCGGACTGTTCTCCCTTGCGCCATAGCTTTTGACGCGATCTCGACCAGTATACCGCCCGGCCCTCATCGACTGTCGCGCACAGCGCTTCACGTGTCATCCAGGCGAGCATCAATACTTTTTTTGTTTCGACATCTTGTGCAACAGCCGGCAACAGACCGTCCGTCGGCCAATTGAGTTCACTCAACCAGTCGATTTGTTCTTTATTCGCCATCTCCAATTATCTCGCAAACCTCGATTCCGCGACCTTTCATGTGTTCTTTAGCTTGGGCGATTGTATACTCACCGAAGTGAAAAATGCTCGCGGCCAACACTGCATCGGCTTGACCAAACTCAATACCATCAGCCAGATGTGACAATTCCCCGACACCTCCGGACGCAATCACGGGCACCGGAACCGCTGACGATACAGCCTTGGTCAGTTCAAGGTCAAAGCCAATTTTTGTCCCATCCCGGTCCATGCTGGTGAGCAATAATTCGCCGGCACCGGCGCTGCACATTCGCACCGCCCATTCAATTGCATCCAATGCGCGCGCTTTACGGCCACCGTGGGTGTAAACCTCCCATACCAACGGATCAGAACCCGGTACGCGGCGCGCATCGACCGCGACCACAATACACTGAGAGCCGAAGCGGCCAGCCGCCTGTTCAACAAAAGCCGGATTTTCAACGGCCGAAGTGTTAATCGAAATTTTGTCGGCACCGGCGTTCAACAAGCTGCGGATATTATCGACACTACGCACGCCTCCGCCAACGGTCAAGGGAATAAAAACTTCGTTGGCGACGGCTTCAACGATATGCAATATCGTCTCGCGCCCGCTGGAACTTGCGGTAATATCGAGAAACGCCAACTCATCGGCACCTTGTCGATCATACATTCTGGCAACTTCCACCGGATCACCTGCATCACGGATATCGACAAACTTCACCCCCTTGACGACACGGCCGTTGTCGACATCAAGACATGGAATGATTCGCTTCGCCAAAGGCACGTCAATTTTCTCCCAAGACCGGTCTAAGACTACTTTGCTCAATCAAGCGGATTGCCTGTGCAAAATCCAGCGTCTTCTCGTAAAGCGATTTGCCCGCAATCGCCCCAATAATGCCCGCGTCACTAACTTCCACCAGTCTGCGTATATCTTCAATATCACTGATTCCGCCTGAAGCAATCACTGGAATATCAATCCGTCTTGCCAATTCGGCCGTAGCTTCAACATTAACACCACTGAGCATGCCATCGCGCTCTATATCGGTATAAACAATGGCTATCGCGCCATTTTTGGCTAATTCATTGGCAAGACGCGCCACATCCGTACGTCGTGAATCAGCCCAGCCATCGGTTGCCACAGCATCACCTCGCACGTCGATGCCGGCAATGACAGTCCCCGGAAAATGACTGGACAACTCTTCTACAAATTCTGGTTCCCGTACAGCCCGAGTACCAATAATGACATAACTGACACCAGCATCCAAATATCGCTCAACCGTCTGAACACTGCGAATACCACCGCCAATTTGAATCTCCACATCCGGGTAGCGCAGAGCGATCCGTCTGACAATATCGGCGTTGACGGGTGATCCTGCCACGGCTCCATCAAGGTCCACCATGTGAATGCGCTTCGCGCCGGCCTCGATCCATCGCGCTGCCTGGCTGGCAGGGTCATCGGAATAGACAGTGACATCCTCAAATCTGCCCTGAACCAATCGGACACAGCGACCATCTTTGATATCAATCGCGGGAATGAGAAGCATAAACTTTAAGCGTCAAGTACAAAGAACGAACGATTATAAGCATGGCGCACCGCCGAGCGATAGCCCGAGGCGCGATTGGGCGTCAGGCTTCGCCGTTCCAAGCAAGAAAGTTTGACAGCAGTCTCAATCCCTGCTGACGACTCTTTTCCGGATGAAACTGCACCGCAAACACATTTTCACGTGCTGCTGCACAGGTAAATTCCAAACCGTACTCGGAAACCGCTGCAACTTCAGATGCATTCGCTGCGCTGGCATGATAGCTGTGTACGAAATAAAACCTTGAATTTTGTGCAATTCCGTCCCACAACGGGTGATCACATGTCTGGTGTACGACACTCCAACCCATGTGCGGAATCTTGATGCGCCGGTCGGCGTCCAACAAGCGAGCATCGAAACGTTCGACTCGCCCTGCAAACACATTTAAACCGTCCACTCCGCCGTCTTCATCACTGTGCTCATAAAGCGCTTGCAAGCCAAGGCAGATACCAAGCACCGGTTTCGTACGCAGTGCGTGTTCAACAGCGTCTCTAATGTCGGTATCCTGAAACTCTGACATCCAGGTTCCAATCGCACCCTGGCCTGGCAAAACGAGCCGATCTGCAGCGCGAATTTTATCAGCCGAGCGCGAAGCGCCAACCTTAAAGTCGCTGCCCACCACTTCAATGGCCGTCAAAACTGAATGCAGGTTTCCAGTACCAAAGTCTGCGACCACTACGCTCGACATGACTAATGAATAAAGTTACTGAAAGTCGGGCGCTCGACCCAACTACAGGCTTCCCTTGGTTGAAGGCACTGCGCCGCCCAAGCGGGCATCGTAAGCGGAAGCCATTCGCAAAGCTCGGCCAAATGACTTAAAAATCGTCTCGGCGATGTGATGTGCATTTCTGCCGCTCAAATTTGCAATGTGCAACGTCATTCCAGCATGATTGCAAAGTGCCTGGAAAAACTCGCGAAAAAGATCGACATCAAAGTCTCCCACCCGTGCCCTGGGGTAGCTGACGTCGTACTCCAGGGTTGGCCGACCAGAATAATCGATCACTGTACGCGAGAGCGCTTCGTCGAGCGGAACATAGGCATGGCCATAGCGGACAATACCGGCTTTGTCACCAATTGCACGGGCGATCGCCTGCCCGAAGGTAATGCCGACATCTTCAACGGTGTGATGCGCATCAATGTGCAAGTCTCCTTTAGCCATAATATCGAGATCTATCATTCCGTGGCGCGCCACCTGTTCAAGCATGTGCTCGAAAAACGGTAATCCCGTATCCAGTTTGACAACGCCGTCACCGTCAAGATCGATCGTGACACGGATGTCAGTTTCCTTGGTTGTTCTTTTTACCGTTGCTTTTCTGTTATTTTCAGTCATGAGCGTTTTCTTTCAAGCCAGTTAATTTTTCTAAAAATTATCGCGCGGTTGTTTTGCTCGCTGTTTCAATATTTCCTTTTAACTTTCAAACGCCTTCCAACGATTCCCTCAGCGCATTGATCATTGCATCATTTTCGTGCGGTAGGCCGACTGAAATTCTCAAAAAATTATCGAGCATTGGATGCATGCTATTTAGTTTTCGAATCAAAATGCCGCGCTGCTTCATGTCATCAAAAACCTCGTCAGCACTTTTATTTAGCGTTTTCAATACGATAAAGTTTGTTTCTGAATCATAAATTTCCAGGCCAGTCAAACATTCAAGCTCTTCTCGGACTCTTTGGCGTTCATCCAGAACAAATTGAATTGTGCGGCAAACCTCACCCCAGTGGTCCAATGCAAATACTGCGCCTGCCTGATTCAGCACGCCGACGTTATATGGCATTCTTAATTTTTCAAAATTCTCGGCCCATCGGGGGTGGCTGATCATATAGCCAAGCCTCAGTCCGGCCAAACCGCTTTTGGACAATGTTCGAACAACAACGATATTGTCGTGCTGTTCCAGCAGCGGTAACAGGCTGCGGCCAGAATAGGCAAAGTACGCTTCATCGGCCACAACGATGCCTTCAATCATTTGGGCGGTTTGTTCGATTAATTCCGGATCAAAAAAATTTCCTGTCGGATTATTGGGATAGGCAAAGAACACACATGATGGCGTGTGTGTTTGTACCGAGTCCAGCCATTTGTCCTTCGAGAGCTGAAAGCTGTCGTTCAGGTCGACACCAACAAATTTGGCACGGGTATATTGGGCAATAATTTCATACATGGAAAAAGACGGCTGCGGCGCCATAATGGTTCTACCATGTCCGCCAACCGTGAGCTGTATCAGTTGCAGCAATTCGTCCGAACCATTACCGAGTGTCAAACGGTAGCCTGTGGGAATTGAAAATACTTGACTCAGTCGCTCTTTGAGTTCCACTGCGCCGGGGTCTGGGTAACGGTTGACATCGACTTGGCCCAGCACCGCCTGCCACTCCGACTGAAGTGTGGACGAAATGCCATAGGGGCTTTCCATTGCATCCAGCTTGACTGGGCCGGAAAAAGGAACCGTCTGATATGCGCTGAGCTCTAGAATCTGCCGGTGGATTAAATTTGTCATCGATTTTGATAGTCCAGCAGCTTAGAATTTTCGGTATTCTGCAGCATGAGCGTGTGCGGTCAATTGCTCCTCACGCGCCAATTCGCACGCAGTTTGCGCTAACTCATGAGCGGTAGCTGGTGTGCAATTGATAAATGATGTGCGCTTTAAAAAATCATGGACACCAAGCGGAGAACTGAACCGGGCGGCTCCCGACGTTGGCAGCACGTGGTTTGGTCCAGCGCAGTAGTCACCAAAAACTTCGGTGCTGTATGGTCCGACAAAAATAGAGCCTGCATGCCAAACGTTTTCCATCATTTCAGTCGGATTTTCAACCATCAGGCCAAGGTGTTCTGGTGCGATTCGATTGATGACCTCGGCAAGCTCGTCGCGGTCACGTACGCAAATCATGGCACCTTGGCTGGCCAATGAGCGAGAGATGATGTTCTTTCGCTCCATCTGCGACAGCATTGTCGCCATGGCAGCACGAACCTCGTCAATCTTACTTTTGTCGACCGACACGAGCACCGACTGCGCATTTTCGTCATGTTCCGCCTGGGCGAACATGTCCATGGCCGCCCACTCGGCATTCGTACTTTCATCGCAGGCAACAACCACTTCCGATGGCCCGGCAATCATATCAATGCCAACCTGTCCGAAAACCTGTCGTTTGGCAGCTGAAACCCAAGCGTTGCCTGGGCCAACAATCTTATCGACCTTGGGTATCGTTTCGGTTCCGTACGCGAGTGCCGCAATCGCCTGAGCGCCACCAATGGAAAAAACCCGGTCAACACCGGTCATGAACGCGGCGGCCAAGACCGAATCCTTAACCTGCCCGCCCGGAGCGGGCACCACCATGATAACCTCGGCAACACCGGCAAGTATCGATGGAACAACGGTCATCAATACAGAAGAGGGGTAAGCAGCCAGTCCGCCCGGGACATAGATGCCCAAGCGATCGATCGGTGATACTAACTGACCATAGACTGAATTGTTTTCGTCCTCAAAATACCACGATTCATTCTCACCGATTTGCTTTTCATGAAATGCGTATATTCTTTCGTAAGCATGTTCCAATGCCTCAACCACGGCACGCGGAACCCGCGCATACGCCTGCTCCATTTGTTCATCGCTGATTTCCAGGTCCTGTGCAGTTTCCACCACCGCTCGATCATATTTTCGCGTCAGTTCCAGCAATGCCCGATCGCCTTCGCTTCGCACCGAGCGGATAATCTGGGTAACGACTGCATCGATTTCCGGATCAAATTCGCAGCCGCGTGCCAGCAATTCGTTCATTTTCTGCTCAAAGTCAGAATCTGTCGTGGAAAACTCCCGAATTTCAAGTTTCATTGGCATACTCTCTAGCGGCGTCCTCTAATTTATTCGCAATTGATTTGAGCGAATTGCCCTTGAATCGCATCGACGCTTTATTTGCAATCAGGCGCGCACTGATATCGGCGATTGTTTCGACCTGCCTTAATCCATTGCTGCGCAAAGTCTCGCCAGTCTGAGACAAATCAACAATACGGTCGGCGAGGTCACAAAGCGGGGCGAGCTCAATTGAGCCACTCAGTTCCATGACATCAACATAGACCCCCTTG
Source organism: Arenicellales bacterium (assembly GCA_963664525.1). GTDB lineage: Bacteria > Pseudomonadota > Gammaproteobacteria > Arenicellales > JAJDZL01 > JAJDZL01. Next base: position 2,784,103 of record OY761535.1, on the reverse strand, counting down.
GCTGCGAAGTGCCGGCGAGTTGAATTCACGTATTTGGTTGCAATACGCGCCTTGCGTTCTGAATTTTGGACGTGATCACCGATATCCTGTTTCTCGGCCAGCACAAGTTCACAGCGCGAAACACGAAGGTCTACCAGTTCATAGTACCCTTCGCCGTCCGTTTCAAGCAGAACATCCTTGCCGACGATTCCCAAATCGGCGCCACCGAGACGAACATAAGTGGGGACATCTGTACTTCGCACGACGATGATCTCCACATTGGGCGTTTGCGTTTCAAACACCAGTTTGCGCGACTTGTACAGGTCTGAGCGCGGTCCGATCCCAGCCACCTCAAGCAGGGGTTGGACGGCCTTGGTGATGCGACCCTTTGAGATTGCGATCGCGATCCGGTCGTTTTGAGACTCCATTACAACAGGTTTGTCGAATTGTGGCGGGGAAGCGTCAGATCAATGAGAGAAAATCAATCTCGAATTATATTGGCTGCTTGGACTGAGAATGACCTCGCTGCTACACAGTGCCTTGCTCTGTCGCCGGCCTTCCTTGCCAGGTGATCGGTGCTTGAAACCGCCAGACTTGGTCTTTGTGCGCGTTAGCTGACTTCCACTACGCTCGCAGAAAAGGTCTGTCTCCCGTTGTCATGAACACGGGTAATGTGAGCACCCAGCTGCGCGAGCTTTTCTTCAATGCAGTTATAGCCTCGATCGATGTGATGGATCTTTTGTATAACCGTTTGAGAGCTTGCAACCAAACCAGCCAGCGCCAGGCACGCCGACGCGCGCAAATCTGTCGCAGTCACACGGGCGCCTTTGAGCGACTGGACCCCGGTAACGAATGCAGTACTACCGTTCATGGCGATCGTTGCCCCCATGCGTTGCAATTCTTGCACATGCTGAAAGCGGTTCTCAAAAATTGTCTCAGTAATCGACCCACTGCCATTCGCGATGCAGTCGAGCATCAGGACCTGTGCTTGCATATCTGTCGGAAAGCCTGGAAATGGCGCAGTGCGTACATTGACGGCTTTGGGACGGCGGCCTTTCATGTTGAGATGGACCCAATTTGACCCCAAACTGATTTCACCACCAGAATCGTTCAGTTTCTCCAGCACAGCGACGAGATTTTCCGGTTGCACGTCGCGCACTTCAACATCACCACCGGTTACTGCACCAGCAACCAGATAGGTTCCCGCCTCAATACGATCGGCGATGATCGTATGACTGTGTCCGCTGAGCGCATTCACACCGTCGATGATAATTTTGCTTGTGCCCGCACCGTCGATCTGCGCGCCCATACCATTGAGACAGTTGGCAAGATCGACCACCTCGGGTTCCTGGGCAGCATTTTCAATCACTGTTGTGCCCTTGGCGAGCGTCGCCGCCATCATCAGGTTTTCTGTGCCCGTCACTGAAATGGTGTCCATAAATATGTGTGCACCATGAAGCTTGTTGGCAGTCGCCTGAATATATCCATCCTCCATGTCAAACTTTGCTCCCAGAGCCTTGAGTCCTTCAATATGAAGCCCGATCGGACGTGAACCGATGGCACAACCGCCCGGCATAGACACCTGTGCCTGGCCGAACCGTGCCAGCAAAGGACCCAACACTAATATGGAGGCGCGCATGGTTTCGACGATCTCGTAAGTCGCTCGGAAATTGCTGACCTGACGGGCGTTCACCTCAACAGCCATGCTCTCGTCCAGCTCTACTGTCGCACCGAGCCTGCCAAGCAGGTCCAGAGCGGTTGTTACATCCTGCAGATGTGGAATGTTACTGACACGTAACGGATATTCAGATAGCAAAGAGGAAATTAGAATGGGTAAGCCGGAATTTTTAGCTCCGGAAATTCGAACTTTTCCGTGAAGTGGAAAGCCGCCCTTGACGATCAACTGATCCATGTCTTATTCGTCAGGTTAATGCGCTAGATATTTGCCGACGTTACTCACGTGTCAATTTGGCACCTGAAGCATATTTTGAAGATCACCGTTTTGATACATGGAAAGCAAGATATCGCTACCCCCTACAAACTCTCCATTGATATAGACTTGCGGGATAGTGGGCCAATTGGAATACTTCTTGATCCCCTCGCGAATTTCCATGTCGCTGAGTACATTAACCGTATCGAATTCGGTACCACAGGCCTCCAGGATCTGAACTGCGCGACTTGAGAACCCGCACTGTGGAAATTGTGGTGTCCCTTTCATAAACAGGACGACTCGGCTGTTTTCAACCGTGCTTTTAATTCGTTGTTCAACCATCATTTGTGTTGCCTCTCTAATTTGCAAAACCTTAATTACTTTTTTGCGATCAACTGCCGCTTGCCCACTGCTCAGGCGTGTAAGTCTTCAGCGACAATGCGTGGATAACTTCCATTTTTTCACCCAGACCTGCATAGACCAGACGATGCTGTTCCAGCATTATCTTTCCGCTAAATTCGGAACTGATTACAATGGCTTCGAAATGTCTGCCGTCGCCGATTACTTCGGCTGACGAATCGTGCAGACCGGCTTCTATCCAGCGCTTAACGTCTTCAGGAGTGGGCATTAATCTGTATTTCGCTAAAAGTCAAATTTGCATTCAGAATTTTATCATATCGAACCCATCGTGTAGATTGCTAATGGGCAACTTGGTTCGATCCAATCGAGTGCTCGTGCATTGCGGAGGTGAAAATACTCTGAACCTCAAAATCTAACTGTCCATCAATCATGCGCTCAAAACAGGCGCAACATAAAAAAACCGTCTGATTTGACGTACATTTTTTGTGCAAAAACCAGTGACCCGAGTCGCATGACACGTTACCGCGCCCGAACCAGGGGCGAAGTATGAACTGGTTCTGAAGCGGGCATTCTTCTTGGGCTTAGAACTGGCTGAACCTTTTAACCGGCTGTTCTTCCTGTGACTGCATCAGTTTTTCAGCAAGAATCATATGGTCCAGCATGATTTGTCTGGACTGATTCCGGTCACCAACTTTCAACGCTTGGATGAGATTCAACTGATGTTCCCGTCCTTGTCTCCAGAGTTCAAAGTTCGATGGTTCATACAATCGCCTTGTAATTGTCACCTCAGCGAGCAAATTTGCCATGAAGCGTACAAAAAAACTCAACAACTTGTTGGAGGAGTGCTCAGCCAGTCGGGCATGAAATTTAAGTGACGACTGATGATGATCCCTATCTTCTTCGGTGGTTTCCGGTGGCGTTTCATACTCTCTGGTAATGTCTTCAAGCTCTTGAATCTGCTGCTGAGTTAATGTTCCTGCCAAATTAGCGACGAGTTCGGGTTCAAGCTGCTTACGTAACTGATAAATATCTGAAATCGTTAAATTTCTGAAGTAAAAATAATTTGACAGGAGAGCCGAAGTGCGCGCCTCGGAAACTTCATGAACAAAACAGCCACCACCAGGACCAGTCCGTGTCTTGACGAGCCCTTGTGCTTCAAGAATCCGCATCGCTTCACGGATTGTACCCCTTGAATTATTGAACTGTTTCATCAATTCGGATTCAACCGGCAATCTATCTCCGGGGTTCATACGATTTTCAACAACAAAACCTTTGATCGCCTCGGCAACATGAACTGGACGGCTTTGACGCCGTTTCAATTTACTCTTGGTTTGCGATCGGGTGGTGGCAGATAACATAGTTTGAGTTTCCTGTTTTTTGTTTTGGAGTTTGTAGTTGAATACATTCGTTGGTTGCATAACGACATCTGGCTGCGAAACTACAACCACCAGGTGGATCTAATGGGTCAGGTAATTGTCCAATGCCTGATTCTACCGTGAGCGATTTGCCAATTTGCGGAGCACTGGATGCCAGTAACCTTGTATAGGGGTGCCTGGGCTCCATTAATACTTGGCTGCAATCACCGTACTCAACAATTTCACCAAAGTACATCACTGCAATTTGGTCACAGACGGCTTCAATTACGGCAAGATCATGACTAATGAATATATAGGTTAAGTCAAATTTTTGTTTGATTTCCGCCAGCAACTCAATGATTTGTGCTTGCACAGATACATCAAGCGCGGATACCGGCTCGTCAAGAACAATCAGAGGTGACTGGGCCAACAACGCACGCGCAATGCTAATGCGTTGCGCCTGTCCACCAGAAAACTCATGCGGATAGCGTGCGAGGGAATCGACTGGCAACTTGACAGCATGAATGACGTCGTCAATTGCTGCTTTTCTTTGCGCAGACGTGAGGCTGTGAAGACAGCGTAGAGGTGTTTCAAGCGAATTCCCAATGGTCATTCTTGGATTCAGTGAACTAATGGGGTCTTGGAAGACATATTGAACTGCTCGCCCTCTTTGAACCGAGTCGAGCTGATGAAGATGCTGATTGTTAATGAGGATCTCACCTGCATCAGGCAATTGCAGACCAACCAGCATTCGTGCAAGTGTTGTTTTTCCACAACCTGATTCGCCGATAACGCCAAGTGTCTGGCCTTTATGAACTGATAAGGAAATGGCGCGAACAGCACGCAGTTGTTGTTTGTTGAATCCGAACCATCCGTGGTTTACAGGGAATGCTTTGGAAAGATTTCTAACTTCTAAAATTTGTTCAGTCATGATTCCACTGCAGGAAACAAACAACGAACCGAGTGAGAACCCATATCGACCATTTCCACCGACCGCTGTTGACAAACTGTTTGAACACGGCTGCACCGATTGGCAAACGCACAAGCATTCAGCAATTCATGACCAACCGGCGGCATACCTGCAATTGGCTGCAGGTTTTGTCGACCTTGTCCAATTTGAGGACTGCATGCCAGCAATGCCACAGTATACGGATGCTTCGGATGTTCGAGAATTTCCAATGTCGCGCCCATCTCAACAATCTCACCGGCATACATCACCGCAACCCGATCACAAATCTGTGCCATTACATTCAAATCATGTGAAATGAACAGTACGGATAAACCCCGCTGTTGTCTCAGATCATTCAGAATGGCTAGAATTTGTGCCTGTACAGTCACATCGAGTGCTGTGGTCGGCTCATCTGCAATGATTAGGTCAGGATCATTGGCCAATGCCATTGCAATTCCGATGCGCTGTCTCATCCCGCCAGAGAGTTGATGTGGATAGGATTCCATTACCCGTTCAGGATTTGGAATTCGAACTTCACCAAGCAGATATTTTGCTCGCTCAACAAATACCGAATTGCCATCTCGACTGTGTGTCGCCATGGCTTCTGTCAATTGATCGCCGATTCGATGTAATGGATGCAGACTGGTTAACGGGTCCTGAAAAATGTACGCAACTCTCCGACCGCGAATGGCTCGTAAACTTTCATACGGCAAACTGATCAGTTCCTGATCTGAAATCCGAACGGACCCGGATTCCACGACACCCGGCGGAGATGCCACTAGTCGAGTCAATGAAAGAGCGGTCACCGATTTGCCAGACCCACTTTCTCCGACCAGTCCGAGGCACTCACCAGAATTGATCGAAAAACTGACATCACGAACTGCTTTGTTGACCATCTCACCAACTTCGAAGTTTGTCGACAGGTGATTGACATCCATGACAGCTTTATTGGCACGACTGACAATCGGTGGACTCTGTCTCAGGCTGTCGCTTACACGAGTCATCGGGGTCGGTTTCTCAAGTTGACCTTTGGCCAATCGCGGGTCCAATGCATCGCGAATGCCATCTCCCAGTAGATTTATCCCCATCACAATGAGGAATATCATGATTCCTGGAATAATTGATGTATGCGGATTGGTGATCAGTGCGGCTCTGCCTTCTCCTAGCATCGACCCCAGGTCTGCTTGAGGAGGTTGAGATCCCAGTCCCAGAAATGAAAGTCCGGCGGTTTCGAGAATCATCCAACCGACCGTGGTCGAAAACGCAATGATGATCACCGAAGCAACGTTTGGCAGCAGTTCAAATACCAGAATGGAGATATTGCTTCGACCTGACAATCGGGCCGACTGAATAAAATCCGCTTGAGCCAGTGTAACTGCCACACCACGGACATTTCGTGCAAAGAAAGGAATGTTAACAACGGCCACCGCAATGAGCGCGTTCATCAGTCCCGGACCCAAAGCGGCGACAATTGCAAGTGCGAGAAGAATGTACGGAAATGCCATTAGGATGTCAACTGAGCGCATAATCAAGGCGTCAGTCCGACCTCCCAGATAGCCGGCTACAATACCTAGCAAAGAACCGAAAAATCCAGCGATAAACGCAGCCGCAAGCCCAACTGCAAGACTCAACTGAGTTCCCCACAGAAGTCTTGAAAGAATGTCCCGGCCCAGATGATCCGTTCCCAAAATAGCATGATCGCTAAACGGCAATATAAAACGATTTGGGGTATCTATTGCATTCGGGGGAGCAAGTGGCAGCAGTGGAGTCACGACTGCCAGCCCAATAATACCGAACAGGACAATCAAACCCAAACCCGCGAGACGATTTCTGACTACTTTTCTAACAAATTCAATCATCTTCTGGAAATTCTCGGATCGAGCCAAAGCTGCAGAACATCAACCGCCAAATTGAAAAAAACATAACAGAACGCCACGAATACAACACCACCTTGCACCAGTAAAATATCTCTGGTGAGAATTGCGTCAACCAACATTCTTCCAATACCTGGCCACTGAAATACGATTTCGATATAAACCGACCCAGATAGTACGAATCCAGCCTGTAATCCCAACACGGGAAGAATTGTGACGATAGCGGAGCGAAAGGCATGACGTGTGATGACTCGGAACTCTTTAACGCCTTTGGCCCGAGCCGTCCTGATGTATTCGAGCCGCAGTACTTCCAACATGGTGGAACGAGCAAGACGGGCAATTACTCCGGTAGCCACAAATGAAAGCGCTAATGCCGGCATGATGAGATGACGCATCAGGTCGATAAAATCTCCACCTCCATATATTGCAAACATACCCGAAGCAGGCAGCCACCGCAATTGCACAGTAAAGAAAACGATCAGCATCATACCAAGAAAAAAGGATGGCACGGAAATGCCGAGCAGTACGGTAAACGTAATCAGTTTGTCGCTAATTTCGTACTGTCTGGCAGCTGAGATCATTCCTGCCAGTATTCCCAAAACGCAACACAGTAGATACGCTGTGCCGGACAGTATGAGAGTCGCGTTGAAACGTTCGAGAATTTCATCCAATACCGGCCTGTTCAACGAAAAAGAACGACCAAAATCGCCTTGTGCAAGATTGCCAAGCCAGATTAGATATCGCTGTATGACCGGTTTATCCAGTCCGAGTTTGGCATTCAGGTTGGCAACATTTTCAGGCGTCGCATAAGATCCCAATATCGCCGTAGCCGGGTCACCTGGGATCAGTGACATGATGAGAAAGACGATGGCGGTGATACCAATAAAAACTGGAATCATCGAGATAAGACGTCTTACTATATAGCGCAACATAGATGAACGCCTAAGAACTGAAAAGTACTACAGGACGAATAAAACATCGTCCTGTAGTTTATATGGATTTATCTAGAGTTCTTGTGCTCTATTGTTTGGTAACGTCTTTCAAAAGCAGTAGAAAAGACGGCTGTAACGAGAAATTTTTGACTCGACTGCTAGTCACTGCATTTTGTTTCCAATTCGCCACGAATACCCACGGCGCGTCATCTTGGACAATTTCCTGCATTTTTCTGTAAAGCCGCGCACGCTCGGACTGGTCAACCGAAGATCGAGCCGCTTCAAGCAGTTCATCTACCTCGGGGTTTGAGTAATAACCTGAATTAAATCCACCCTTTTCCGGCCACGCTTCGGTTCGCAAAGCAAGATAGGGAAGAGTATCCGGGTCATTTGTCATCCATGCCATCTCAGCCATATCTGCCTTGCCTTCCAAACCGGGATTCACTTCACCCAGAAATGTATTCCATTCAAATGTCTGAATCTCAACATCGAATCCGACCGCTGCAAGGTCCGCTTGAATGGCTGTTCCCATCGCAACCGGATCGAGCATTCCTGAACCACCTTGAGTGACATAGAAAGTCAGTTTTGCATCAGAAATGCCTGCTTCATTCAACAGAGATTTCGCTTTTTCCGGATCATATGGATAGGGCTCCAATGCTTCGTTATATGCCCAAGCAAATGCCGGTGGTGTCGGTCCCGCGGCGATGGCAGCAGTCCCTTCCAGAACATCCTCAACGATCGCCTGCTTGTTGATCGCATAATTTGCAGCCTGTCTGACCAATTTGTTGGAGAATGGACCTTCTTTTGCATTCAGAATCAAGAACCAGACATGAGGACCTGCTTGTTCAACGATAGAAAAATCACTCCCTGAAAACTGCGACAGGGAAACTGGTGGCACTTCTACCATCATGTCGATTCCGCCTGAAAGCATTTCCGCAACTCGCGTATTTCCATCGGTAATCGGTCGAAAAACCACCGCATCGGTACCCGCGCGACCGTCCCAATAGTGATCGTTGCGCGTCAGGATAACGCTTTCGTTAGCTTTCCAAGACTCAAACTTGAATGCACCTGTACCGACAGGATTGCGGCCAAAATCCTTATTATTTTTCTTAATGGCAGCGGGCGAAGCAATCAGACCCGTCGGATAGGCTAGGTTCGACAAAAATGGGGCATAGGGTGCGTTAAGCGTAAACTGAACGGTATCAGCGGCTACGGCTTCAACTTTTTCTATAGCTGAAAAGAAAAACGATAGCGGAAAGGGCCCGGTCTCGTGATACGGATGATTCTCGTCCAGCATTCGATCGAAGTTGAACTTTACAGCTTCGGCGTCAAACATTGTGCCGTCATGAAACGCAACTTCCGAACGAAGTTCAAACGTATAAGTCATACCGTCTTCACTAATCGTCCAACCATTGGCCAATGCCGGTTCAACTTCCAAAGTGCCATCTTTATAACGAACCAGACCGTCATAGAGATTCATCAAAATTCGAAAATCATTGACTGCAGTAACTGTTGCGGGGTCTAAAGATTTAGGTTCTGCAATCTGTCCGACAACCAGCACGTTGTCAGGAGTTTGTGCAAATCCACCCATGCTAAACAATCCCAGTGACAGTACCAACACAGTCTTCGCTGTTAAGGTACGAAAAACCTGCGTCATCTTAAACATAGTTTTTTCCATTGATTAGGTAAAATTGAAAAGTCTATTTATTATGATAAATATTTATCATAATAAATTACAAATATCAAACTTTAATCACTTTACGTTCGCAACGACAAAAAATTGGACAATGACATTTTCTATTCTCACTTTTGATCCAACGACGAAAACCTTGGCGGGGGCGTCTGCGACAGGCAGCTTATGTGTGGGTGGCTGGGTTTTGCTAGCTGATTCGTGCGCAGGAATTTCCGCATCTCAAGGAGCCAGACCAAGCACTTTGTGGGGAGAAGATGTCATTGGTCAAATGGCCAATGGCGTTAATGCCGCCGATGCAGTTGAGAATGTCGTCGCGGCCGATGAAGGCAGAAATTACCGACAACTGGCCGCTCTAGACACCAAGGGAGTATCAGGCATTTTCAGTGGTACCGAAAATTTACCGGTCGTTGATCACATTGTTGAGACGAATTTGGTTTTGGCGGGTAATATTCTTAGGAGTGACCGCGTACTTCCGACGATGAAAAACAGATTTATGAATTCAACTGGAGAAATCACGAATCGACTCATCGACACACTGGAGGCCGGGTTTGAAGTCGGCGGAGACCGTCGCGGAATCATGTCTGCTTCTATTTTGCTGGTGAATCCGGCTTTCCCTCCCTTGACGTTGAGAATTGATTATCACGAAGCCCCACTGCAAGCCTTACGCACACTATTGGCCAAAACACAGGAGTTGGAATATCAAAATTGGTTACGCCAATTGCCGACCCGAACTAAGTCTTAGGGGATGATAAAATCGCCATCCCCAATGCCAATCCGACAGAATCAAGAGCTTGTCGGGGTACCGGCGTCATGAAATCGCTGAATTTGAACCCCGAAACTCAAGGTTTGGATTCTCTGGTATCGTCCCTTTTGTCAAATAAACCATCACTGCTAACGCGAAGCTTCCATCCTGAACGATCTTCCAAAGAAGCGGAAAGTAAAAGCTAACTCATCTGGGCTGATTCTGGTACTGTAAACAGGTCATCCAGCCGATTCATTTTGACCAGTCGTTGCAACTGTTCAGGTATGTTTTCGAAATTAATTTCAACTGAATTCGCGTGTGCCTGGCTGATCCATTCAAGGCAAAGCGCCAATCCGGCGCTGTCAACCAGAGTGATGTCGCTCAAATCAACAACCACCTGGCGTGCCGACAGTTGACTGAAATCAATGCTTCGGTGCAGCGAGGCGACTGTGTCTAATTGCAACGCACCGCTCACAACGACCTTTCCACCCGGTTGCTGCTCAATCTGTACGCTGCCCGTGCTTTTGTTAATCTTCGACTCCCTGTTGCAGCAAAAAACCACCCACCAAGTCCTCAAATCCGAATGCCGATTGAGTGAACTCAATGACATCACCGGCTTGCAGATAGATGTCTTCACCTCCCTGTTCAAGACCAATGTACTGAGCGCCAAGTAATCCAGCGGTCAGTATCCTTGCACTGGTGTCCGTCGGGATGCTGTTGAATTGTTCCGAAATCGAAAGTTCCACTCGGGCGCTGAAATCTTCCATGTTCACCGATATGCCAGAAACACGCCCAACCGCAACACCAGCAATCGTTACGGGTGCCTGAACGCTCAAACCGCCGATGTTCTCAAAGTGAGCGTAAACCCTGTAGTTGCGCTCAACAGCAAAAACGCCAGTCCCATCAACACGAAACGCTAAAAGCGCAATGGCGAGCAGGCCTCCTAGTACAAAAAGCCCAACCCAGAACTCGACGAGCGATCTTTTCATTTTGCAAGCGATTCTTCTGGTAGTTGTTGCACTGTTTCCGTGTCAGTGCTGGTGGTTTGTGAGTCACCGCACAAGTTCAGTCAACCGTATGTATTCGTTAATTTGACTCACCTTAACCGTCGAAAATTATATCAAATTCCCACATCAGCTGCCCTTTGTGCAAATCGCTCATCACACATCGGCAACTATTCGTTTCGAAGATACAGTAGGGGACGATGTTTGAGCGCACGCCAGATGCCAAACACACCCAGGGCCAAAGATATGAGCAGCCCAAACACGGCCGTGTTCAGTGCCGCTGAAGGTAAAAAATACCAATCCCACCCCATCAGCACCGTAACGACGGCCCACGAAGTGAGTGAACCGATCAATGTTGCAGCCAAGGCACAGACACTACCCTGTAACAGGTATTCAAGTGAAAAGATGGCAAGAATATATCGGCGAGACGCGCCGATTGTTTTTAGCAGCACGCTTTCGTAAGCCCGGCGGCGGTTTTCTGAAATCACAATTCCCGCCAGCACGAGGATTCCCGCAACGATCGTCACAGCAGCGATGACGCGGGCGGCATTTCTCGCTTTGCTGATTAGCGCACCAACCCGGCTTAATGCTTCTTTTACCCGAACGACTGTCACGTTCGGCATTGCGGCTGCAACCCGGTCCTGCAACGCAAATTCCGAGTCTTCTTCGACATGCGCAGTCGCCACAATTGAATGTGGTACCGAACGCAGCGGCTCCGGCGACAGCACGATCGCGAAATTCAACTGCATCGAGCGCCACTCCAGGTCGCGAATGTTGTAAACGCGCCCGGATATCTCCCGCCCGAGAATGTTCATCGTAATTTCATCACCAATGTCGACGGCGAAACTGTCTGCCACATCCTTGTGAATCGACAGCAAGGGCTCACCTTGATAGTCAGCGGGCCACCAGTCTCCTGCAACCATTTCGACATTATCCAGTGCTTCGGCAGTGTACGAAAACACCCGCTCACCACCGTCATCAATCAACCACTCGCCGTCCTCAAGCACCAGCGCATCATATGGATCAAGCCCCTTAATCTTGGTAATTCGACCGGGAATGTAAGGCATGACATTGAGTTCCGTAACAGCGCCACTTGCGTTCACCAGATCGCTAAAATCTTCGAACTGTTCGGACTGAACTCCGACAAAAAAGAACGCGGGTGCCTGATCAGGAATCATTGCGGTAATTTGCTTGTCGATATTGGCAGATACCATTGCGGTAGCAATCAATACAGACAGTCCCAAGCCAATCGCCAGGACCGTATCTGCGGTGGCTGCACCAGGCCTATGGATATTGGCAAGCGCTAATCGAACGACAGGAGAAAATCGACTCGGCGCGAGTTTCGATACTTGCACAATCAACAGGCTAATCAATCGAAATATGCACCATGCGACTGTTACCCCCAATACAAACCAGATGGCAAACGACCTCTCATAAGCGGTCGTAATAATGATTAATGCCAGTGCGATAGCAATAACGACACTCAGCGCGGCAACTCGCCAGGAAGCCCGCTTGTGTTCTGTCGTTACAGCATCTCGAAACAAAGTCGCTGGTGTCGTATTGAGTGCGCAGGCGAGTGGCCACAACGTAAACAAAAATGCAGTCAGCATTCCATATGCGACCACAAGTGCGAATACCGGCACGCTGAATGTGATGCTCAGCGGCACCGACAGTAATTGTTCTACGGCGCTCGACGCCGAAACTGCAATCAGCGAACCGACAACAATACCGAGAATGACACCGATTGCAGAAAGCAATGTGATCTGGAACAAATAGGTACGAAACACAAAGTGATGCGGTGCGCCGATGCATTTTAAGATCGCGATCGTTCCAAGCCGGGTATCCATGTACGCGCGTACCGCGTTAGAAACTCCAACACCGCCAATCAGTAAAGTTGTCAGTCCAGCCAGCGATAGCAAAACACCAATCCGTTGAACGATTTCGGAAAGATCAGGTGATGCATTGGAGTATTCTCGTAAAGTAAGGTCCTCGAACTCTTCTTTAATGACTTCAATGACGGCCCCCGGATCATGGCCCTCTTCCAGTAAAAAGCGATACTCAAAATTACTGCGACTGCCGAAATCCAGCAGCCCTGAATTTTCCAGCGCATCGCGATGAACCATCACGCGTGGCCAAAAGGTAAATCGCCCGGTACTGGCCACCCGATCCGGTTCGTCTTCAATCACTCCTGTGATCTTGAAACTGTTGGCACCAAAATTCACCAGGTCACCGATCTTGGCCCGCCCTGCGTCTGTAATTGAGGGGTCCACCAGTGCGCCCCATACGCCATCGCGCCAGGCAATTGACTCCGATAGACTTTGTTTGCCCTTAATTTTCAACTCGCCGTACAAAGGATATTCGTCTTCGACGGCTTTAAGCGAAATTAAAATACTATTAGCTTTGTCCTTGGTACGCAACAAGGTCGTAAGTTCTACAAACTCAGTCCATACACTGGCGTAGTTGACCAACGCACCGAATTTCTCATCACTCAGGGGACGAAATTGCTGCTCAGCCGCCAGGTCGCCACCCAAGATTCGCTGACCATCTCTTTCAATGCCACTGAGCAGGCTGGCCGACAATACCGATACGATTGTGATCGCAGCCACACCCAGCGCCAGGCAACCGAAAATAATCCAAAATCCCCGGTATCCGCGGCGCAAATCACGCAGTGCTATTGTGACAACAGAGGCACTCACGCTACAGTTTGCCTCGAGTGTTGTTGGTTCAAAAGTTTACCATCCGACATTCTGACTTGGCGTTGGCAGCGAGCGGCCAACTCGCGTTGATGGGTAATCAGCAACAAGGTTGCGCCGCTGTCGTCGCAAAGCTGAAACAATAGGTCCATCAGTTTGATGCTGTTCGTAGCATCCAGGTTACCTGTTGGTTCATCTGCGAGAATAAGGTCGGGTCGAGATATCAGCGCGCGCACAATTGCCACGCGTTGCTGTTCGCCACCAGACAATTGACTCGGATAATGGTGCAGTCGTTTGGCGAGGCCAACATTTGCCAAATCGTGAGTGGCTTTTTCCACCGCAGCGACACCGGCTAGTTCCAGGGGCAATGCCGCATTTTCAAGTGCAGTCATGGTTGGAATCAGGTGAAACGACTGAAAGACAATCCCAATTCGTTCACGTCTGTATTTTGCCAGCGCATCCTCATCAAGATTCCCCAAGTCGTGGCCAGCAACATGAACATGACCACCGGTAGGCTTTTCCATTCCACCAATAATCATCATCAGGCTTGTTTTTCCGGCCCCGGATGGCCCCGAAATGCAAACGGTTTGTCCGGCTTTGACCTGTAAATTGACGCCACGGAGAATTTCGACCGGCCCAGCCTGGCTGTCGAGCACAAGCCAGGTTTCTTTAAGCGAAACAATGGCATTTTGTTGATCGATATGCATTTCTTAGTCAGCCTCCAGCGAATACCAAAATAAGAATAATCTTGCGCTAATGGCAGGAGCGATCAAAGAGTGATGAAATTATTTCGGTGACGGTGCGCCAATTATTGACAATATACGGCTTGAAACGGAAACTACAACCAAAATTCTGCTATAAAGTCAGTAATTATTGCGAGACTGAAGACATGACGCAATTGCGTGAAATTCTCTAGTCGTTTCGTCGAATTGCCGATCGAGGTCGGCTAGGGGACACATGATTCATTTCGCCTCAATACACAAACAGATCAACCAATATCTGAGGGGGTAAATATGTGGTTTCATCCACCTTCGATTTCCCAGTGCCGTTTCCTGGCTCGCGCAGCAGTTTATCTATTGTTGACAGGATTTGCGGGTTCGGCTGCGGCACAATCCAATCTTTATGAATCTACTCTAAACATAGCCAGCTGGGGCGGCGACTACACCAAGAGTCAAATGCTTGCCTACGTACGACCGTGGGAAGCGGACACTGGCAAAGTAGTCAATATGATTGATTATTCCGGGAGCCTGGACGGTATCCGAAGTCAGGTTGGGTCGGCCAACGTCAAATGGGATGTTGTTGACCTTGAATTGTCAAATTTGATTCACGCGTGTGAATCGGGACTGCTCGAACCTGCCGATCTAACGCTTTTGGACGACGGTGCTGACGGTACGCCTGTAAGCGAAGATATACCGCAGGAGTTCATGCGCGATTGCGGCTATCCAAGCGTCATTTGGTCTACCGTTATTGCTTACAACACAGAGGCATTCGAAGGCAATAACCCCAGTACTGTGAAAGACTTTTTTGACATCGAAACTTTTCCAGGAAAACGCGCGCTAAGGCGCTCGCCAACCGGATTGCTGGAGTGGGCACTGATGTCTGACGGAGTGGCTGCTAGCGATGTGTATTCTGTACTTTCTACACCACAAGGTGTTCAATATGCATTTGATATTGCTTCGATAATTAAACCACACATCATTTGGTGGAGTGGTGGTGGAGAACCAGTAGAATTACTTTCGACGGGTCGGGCAACCATGAGCACCGCTTGGAACGGTCGCCTGTATGGCCCCATCGTTGATGGCGGACAGCCCATTGAAATCATCTGGGACGGACAAATGCTGGAGGTGGAATTTTGGGCAATTCCAAAAGGCTCGCCTCGCCTGGCCAATGCCAAGGATTTCATCCGCTTCGCGATGCAAACCGAAAACATGGTCAACCAAACCAAGCACATTTCCTATGGTCCAGTGCGAAAATCGGCACAAGCGCTAATTGACGATGCCGTCAAGCCGCATTTACCCACTTCGAATCTCGACAATGCATTTCAGGTGGACTCAGAATGGTGGGCGCAGAACATGGAACACATCAACGCCAGTTTCGAAGAATGGCTCAAACCGAAATCAGACGAACTTGAGCGCCAAGTTCGCTTCTAAAAAATTCCGAGGTAACACTAATGAATGGACCACAAATTGATAAAACTATTTTCTGGGTTTCGCTAATTGTTATTGCGGGACTCGTTCTTCCACTGATTATCGCACCCGAAGCCGGCCAGGAGTTCCTGGGTGGCTTGCTGGCGATCACTACCGGCAAGTTGGGCTGGACATACCTTTGGTTTACCATCGGTAGTTTTGGCATTCTGGTGTACTTTGCGATGGGCAAGTATGCACATGTGAGGTTCGGAGGTCCGGATGCGGAGCCTGAATTTGCGCTGCCGAGTTGGATCGCAATGCTGTTTTGTGCCGGGATTGGCGCAGCGGTTCTTTACTGGGGCACCATCGAGTGGGCATATTACTATACTGGCCCACCGCTGGGAATTGAGCCCAAGACAGCCAAAGCTGCAGAGTTCGCTGCCATGTACGGCATGTTTCACTGGGGATTCACCGCATGGGCGGTGTACTGTATCCCGACACTGCCATTGGCCTATATGCTGTGGAACCGCAAGCGCTCGGTTCTCAGACTGTCTGCAGCCTGTGAAGGGCTAATTGGCAAGAAAGCGGCGAACGGCCTGATCGGCAAGCTCATTGACATTTTGTTTATGTTCGGTTTGATCGGTGGCGTCGGCACTTCCATGGGACTTGGAACGCCCATGCTTTCAGCTGGCATCGCTGAACTTTTCAGCGTTGAGCGCTCGTTTATGCTTGATGTGGTTGTCGTCATCATCTGGGCAGCCATTTTCGGTGCGAGCGTATATTCAGGCCTCGAAAAAGGCATTAAGCGGCTCAGTGACCTGAACCTGATCCTGATTTTGGTTGTGCTCGGATTCACATTTCTGTTTGGCCCCACTGTGTTCATGATCAGTTCATTTACCAATAGCGTCGGACTGTTGGTGCAAAACTTCATTTACATGAGTTTTTGGATGGACCCAATCGAAAAGGGAGGATTTCCAGAGGGCTGGACGATCTTTTACTGGGCCTGGTGGATCGCCTATGCACCGTTTATGGGATTGTTTGTCGCCAGAATTTCAAGGGGCCGAACAATTCGCCAGCTGATCGTGGCAGAGGTCGTCGGCGGAACCATGGGCTGTTGGATTTTCTTTGCGATTCTGGGCAATACGAGCATGTATTTTGACCTCAATGGTATCGTTCCGATTTCCGATATTCTGGCCAACACCGGTGCACCGGAAGCGATTATTGCGACGATCACAGCGTTGCCACTTGGCATCCTGGTGCTCATCGTGTTCGTGGTATTGGCGTTCATTTTCGGGGCAACGACACTTGACTCGTCAGCATTTACCCTCGCTGCGGTCGCGACCGAAGAGCAGACGGGTGAAATCCAGGAACCCGCACGCTGGCACCGACTGTTCTGGGCATTTGTTCTGGCAGGCGTGTCGTTGAGCTTGATGTATCTTGGTGGCTTAAAGCCATTGCAGACCGCATCCATTGTGGTTGCTTTACCACTGATGGGGGTATTGATTGTGATGGTCCTGTCATTCAAGAAGTGGCTGGAAGAAGACTATGGTGATGAAGCAGAACACGACTCGACGATTGTCGTGGGTGAATCTGACGCAAAATCATAGTGCTTGCTACGAGCAGCAAGTCAATCAAACTATTGACCCGTTAATCTGAAATGGGTTGCGGCGAAGACTTGGCAGTCGATCATACGACTCATCGTGACTGCCAAGTTTCCTCGCTGTAGCGACGATTGAATCCCCATCGAATCTGACAACAAAAGGCTTTATTCAGTCTGGGTCTGACTGCATATCTAAGCTGCAAGTTTTTGTTATCGCATGATTTTCAGCAAGTTTCTGATCAGCCTGCTGCTATTGGTTCCCCTTACGGTCGCGAATGCCGACGAGAGGATTCGCTTAATTGCAATTGGCGACAGTCTGACCGCCGGTCACGGTTTACCTGTAGCAGATGGATTTGTACCGCAGTTAGAAGCCGCTTTAGCAAACCATTCATACGATGTCCGAGTCGTCAATGCCGGTGTGACTGGAGACACGACCGGTGGCGGGCTCGCACGAATCGACTGGATCTTATCGGAGCCGTTCTCAGCGGTTTTATTACACCTGGGGTACAACGATGCGTTTCGAGCGATTCCCGTTGATTTGGTTCGCCAGAATCTGGATGAATTGATTGCAAAAATAAAATCGCACGGTTTACCCATATTGCTCGCAGGTGCGATGGCACCAAGAAACCTCGGGCCTGACTATTACGAAGCGTTTGACGCGATTTATCCGGATTTGGCCGAAAAACACGACATTTTGTTCTATCCGTTTTTTCTCGATGGCGTTGCCACTGAATTTGACCTGAATCAGGAAGACGGCATTCATCCTAATAAATTAGGAGTTGCGCAGATCGTGGAGCGAATCCTTCCTTACGTGGAACAACTGATCGAACAGTCTGCACAGTAAACAGGGACGCACCGGTGAATTCAACAGTGATCATTTCAGTTGTCAGTCAAAATCCGTTGATGTTTGGTCTGCCCTTTCACATTTTTCATCGCAGAAGTACGATTTACGACAGTTTCAGGTTCGATTTTTCAATCACCCAACAAACGACTGAATCTGTTTTTTGAATCGTATAATGTGCATTCACGCAATTTGCCATTCGAGTTGTACTTCGCCAAATCAGTTAATCCATGCATAATTTTTCTCATCGTTTTCGAGTGTCCACCAAGTTGACCATTGGTTTGTTGTGCGGCATGCTCATTGCATTATCGGGCTGTGGCGCGCAAGACCCTGATGCCCCGAAAGGCCCTCCAATACCAGACTCACCGCGCGCATACCAAGGTACAGGGACACCCATACGGCTTTTTGGTGGCGGACCGCGTTTACGCCCAGGTGCTGACGACCCGGAATACCAGGAATACCTGTTGTGGAAAGAGTGGAAAGAATATCAACGTTACAGGGAGTTTCTCAAATCACAAGGTCGGGACATTTCCAACACCGAACAATCAGAAAATCAGGAATAACTTTTTCTGACGCAATCAAAACATCTGAGTAAGGCCTGCTGTCATCAAGCAAGGTCCGTCGACCCTGCCAGCACAACAGCAGAGATTTTCAGCAATCCTGCATTCGCAACAGTGCACTTCTGATCGAAAGCAGGATTATTACCTTTCCATTCATGCAGTTAGGCGCTCATAGATAATGAGCAGGAGCTTTTGCGCAGCATCGGGATCGTAGTCCTCGGCTGCCGTGTCGCCAACAAATTCAACCGCCACTTCAGTCTGCTCACCGCGGCTGTTGACAAACACCTGGTACTGCAGCTGTTCAGGCAACGCCACTTCCTTGCGTCTCCAGAACTGCCACCGCCGCTTTTTCTTCTTTTTTCGCTGTTTAGCACTTTCGGCAAAACTCACGTAGTAAATGCCTTCACTGCGGTTCATGTCCTGAATACCGGCACCGGCGCCTTGCAAGGTACGTCCTACTCGAACCCAAGTCGATTCAAAGCTTTCTGATAGCAAAATCGCTTGTCGCCCATCATCACCCTGGATCAGTTGTTTACTCAGCAGCACTTCTCTGGCTTCGGGCAATGCGGTCTCTTCCACTTCGTAGCGTGCCAACAGGTAAAAACGCAATCGTTCAAAAAATTCCCGTCCAGCTTTCGGGTTCACCAGTACATCCTGGTCTGTCAGCGCGATAATTTCGACTTTGTTGTTTCCAAGCTCTCGCACTTGAAGCTTATCAACGCTACCGGAATACTCCTTCAACCGGAAGCGCGCCAACAGACTGCGCGTTTCTTTCCCACCCGTATTGCCAACTAATATGGTGCGGGTTGAGTCATTGACTTCGGCGACATAGGCAGACATATCGGCAAGTACCGACGGCAGCATGTTCCATACAGAGTCGATGTTGTCAAACACCTCCAGTCGAATCGTCTGTTCTTCGAATTCTTCGACTGTTGCGATTCTAAAAATCCCTTCACCGCTAAGCTTGGCTTGTTGATATTCTGCTTGCGTTAAGCCGGCGCCTTCCAACTGGTGTTGATACTGTTTGAATTGTTCAAACTCAAGCCACAACTTATATGCTCGCAACTGTTCGGGACCCAAGTCCGGCGCAGCGTCAGGATCAGTTTCCAACTGACCTGGAACAACGAACTGCTCCGGTTCTGGCAGCGGTGACAATCCCGGTGGTACTTCCAGTGGATCTGCCAGTTTGGAACGCGGCAGCAATGACACTTCTGTATCACCGAAACCAGCACAGCCCGTGATCAAAAATACCGCTGCGATAATAGGAATAAGTACCTGATATTGTGTGTTAATATTGTCAATTGATTTTGTCATTCCAGTCTTCCTGGCATTTCAGCCATTCATCTTTCGTTCAGTTATAAACAAAGGCGTGTCATTTATCCGATGCGTTGCAGTACGCCTTCGAGTTCATCCAGATTCTGATATTTGATTCTAATATGTCCACTACCGTTTCGGTCGTGAATGGTCACCTTAGCTGTTAGCTTTTCACACAGTCGGCGCTCGAGATTAGCGATATCAGCGTCGGGAGTCGACTGTGTCTGGGAATCATTTGCCTGGGCACGTTTTGACCAGTTTTTGACCAGTGCTTCGGTCCGCCGAACCGAAAGCGAGTGTGTCACCACATGCCGAGCCGCTTCAACTTGATCTTGCCCGCTCAATGCCAACAAGGCTTTGGCGTGCCCATTTTCTATTTCCCCTTGTGCAAGCATCTTGAACACCGGTTCAGCAAGATTGAGCAGTCTGAGAATATTGGTCACTGATGCACGCGACAGACCCACGTTTTGGGCAATTTCAGCATGAGTGAGCCCAAATTCGTCAATCAAACGCTTCAGCAGACCGGCAACTTCAGTTACGTTTAAGTCTTCACGCTGGATATTTTCGATCAGCGCCAGTGCCATGGCCTCCTGATCAGGCAGCAGCCGTACGATGACAGGCACCTCATGGTGCGCCGCTATTTGTGCCGCTCGCCAGCGTCGTTCGCCCGTAATGATGTCATAGGTATCGCCATCGACCTCACGAGCCACGATTGGCTGAATTATGCCATGTGCGGTGATCGAATCGGCCAGTTCTTGCAATGATTCTTCGCTGAACTGAGTGCGCGGTTGAAATGGACCAGGACGGAGTTTTTCGATCGCAATCATCTCAATGCGATCTTGACCGGACTGCTCCGGGTCCGGTTCAAGGGAACCCAATAACGCATCCAGCCCACGCCCTAATTTTTCTGTGCGACTCAAAACGTAGATTCCTGGTTTAGCAATTCACCTGTAAAAGCCATATAAGCCATTGTTCCAGCACATCTTTTATCGTATTCGAGCGCACTTTTCCCGTGACTTGGTGCCTCCGCGAGGCGGATGTTTCTGGGAATGATCGTGTGATACACCTGTGCGCCTAAATGCTCCTTCAGTTGATCGGAAACTTCCCTGTTCAGTTTATTTCTTCGGTCGTGCATCGTTCTAAGTATACCGCCCAATTTGAGTTCAGTATTGAAGTTGCGCTGCACTTTTTTGATGGTCGCGAGCAGTTCGACGAGTCCTTGCAATGCGAAATACTCACACTGTGTCGGTACAATGACGCTGTCGGCGGCGACCAGTGCATTGATGACGACGATATTCAATGAAGGCGGACAGTCCAGCAAAATCCAATTATATTCCTTACGTACCTTATTCAATGCGTCCTTGAGTTTAAACTCCCGGCGCGCAAAATCCAAAAGCTCAACCTGAACACCGGACAGGTTACGGTTGGCCGATACAACATCAAAGCCCGCATCAAGGTGAACGCTCACCTCATCCAAAGTTGCATTCCCCAGCAGTACTTCGTAAATGCCGCGCTGACCGGGAAGCGGTTCAATGCCGACGCCGGAAGTCAAATTGGCCTGAGAATCAAGGTCAATCAACAATACCCTGCGCTTTGCCCGCGCCAGTGCAGCTGCGATGTTGATCACCGAAGTCGTTTTACCAACGCCGCCCTTTTGACTGGCAACCGCAACGATGCGAGAGTTTTTCAATATTCCTCCGCTTAGGAAACAGATCTTAAAATGATGCAGTGCCGCTCACTGTCGAGAAAAGGCACGTTTAATTTTCGAACCGTCAGACGGCATGGTGATTCAAGCGCTGCAATCTCGGCAACAGGCAGTTGACCTTTCATCGCAATAATGCGGCCATCCGATGCGATCAGTGGCCATGCAAGATCAGCAATTGCTTTGAGCGAGCCCAGACTTCGAGCCACTGCAGTATCAAATAACTCCCCGGTCGCGATGTCCTGAATGCGCTGATGAAGAACTTGAACGTTGACGAAACCCAGACAGGCCACCGCGTGACGTAAAAACTGTATCTTCTTGGCCTTCGAATCGACGAGCATGACCTTCCAATCTGGTCTGGCCAATGCCAATGCGATTCCCGGAAACCCTGCACCGCTGCCAAGGTCAATGATTTTCGATCCCTGAACATGGTTCACAATCGCCAAACAATCCAAAATGTGTTTATCAACAATATCTTCCAAGTTACGAATGGCTGTAAGATTGCTCGTTTGATTCCACTTCAACAAAAGCTCCGAATAAGCGATCGCACGTTCGATCTGCTTGTCTGGCAGATCGACCATCATCCTTTTTGATGCAGTTTGAATCCGACTCGCCATCCTGGCGCGTAATTCATCGCCGTATATCTGCTGCCTTGACCGTGGCGTCATCGATCGCCGGGTTCTACAAGAAATGCTGGACGGAACATCAAGTGGCGCACTACCCCACTCGCTTGGCCTGTTTTTGGTATTGTTTTTTCAGGTGCACTGCAAGCACTGAGATTGCGGCAGGGGTTACACCAGGAATTCTGGATGCCAAGCCCAAAGTCTTGGGGCGATGGCGTTGCAATTTCTGTCGGACCTCGTTCGACAGACCATGAATATCTGAAAAATCAATCGCGTCTGGGAACGAAACATTTTCGAGTTTCAAGGACTTTTGGACCGCAGACTGTTGCCGCTGGATATAGCCCGCATAATGCGCTTCGATTTCCAACTGCTCTTTTACACCGCAGTCGGTCACGGGGTTGCCGCTTTGAGTAAATTGCATGACGGCATCGTAATCAATATTCGGGTCGCGCAAAAGCTCAAACAGGGTCGCTTCGTGACTGATTGGTCGGCCTGTTATTTTTCTTGACACTTCCCGTACTTCGGCGTTCGGAGTAATCTTGATTGCCTCAAGTCGGGCACGTTCTTTCTGAAGGGCGTCGCGTCGGGCACAAAAAGACTTCCAGCGTCGCTCGCAAACCAAACCAAGCTCACGCCCTTTTTCTGTCAAGCGTAAATCCGCGTTATCCTCGCGCAACAGTAGCCGGTGTTCAGCACGCGAACTGAACATCCGGTAGGGTTCATCGGCCCCTTTGCTCACCAAATCATCAATCAGTACGCCAATGTAGGCTTCATCTCGTCGAGGCCACCACGAGTCTAACTGCTGTACGCGTCGAGAAGCATTGAAGCCAGCGATCAAGCCTTGGCACGCAGCTTCCTCATAACCGGTGGTTCCATTGATTTGGCCTGCAAAAAACAAACCGTTCAACGATTTGGTTTCCAGGCTCGGATGCAAATCACGGGGATCGAAAAAATCATACTCGATGGCATAGCCGGGGCGGGTAATCTGCGCGTTTTCAAAGCCCTCGATTGAGCGTACAAAATCGCACTGCGCCTCAAATGGCAAACTGGTAGAGATACCGTTCGGATAAATCTCCGAAGTGTTCAAGCCTTCCGGTTCAACGAAAATCTGGTGAGAAGAACGGTCGGAGAATCGCACCACCTTGTCTTCAACCGATGGGCAGTAACGCGGGCCGACCGAGTCGATTGTACCGCCGTACATCGCCGACTGATCAAGGTGTTTAAGGATAATTTCGTGCGTTTTTTCATTGGTCCGGGCAATGTGACAGGAAACTTGTCGAGGATGATCCTTTACCGAGCCTAGAAATGAAAACACAAGCGTCGGAATGTCGCCGGGTTGCTCGATCAGCTTGGAATAGTCTAGGGTTCGGCCATCAATACGTGGCGGTGTACCGGTTTTCAAACGTTCCACGTGGAACATCATTTCCCGAAGACGGCTTGCAAGCCGATTGGACGGTGCATCACCCGCGCGTCCACCGCTTCGATTCTTTAAGCCAATGTGCAGCACACCGCCCAAGAAAGTACCTGTTGCCAATACAACGCAAGGCGCCATGATGCGTACGCCAAATCGTGTAACGACGCCAAGCACCTGGTCTCCCTCGACCCACAGGTCTTCGACTTCCTGCTGAAAAAAAGTCAGGTTTTCCTGCTGTTCCAGCATTTGTCGAACAGCGGATCGATAAAAGGAACGGTCAGTTTGTGCCCGCGTCGCACGCACGGCAGGTCCCTTACGAATATTCAAGCGTCGAAACTGAATTCCACTTCGATCAGTCGCATGTGCCATTAAACCGCCCAGTGCATCGATTTCACGGACAATGTGGCCTTTACCGATCCCACCGATGGCAGGGTTACAGGACATTTGTCCGATCGTTTCGATGTTTTGGGTGAGCAGTAACGTGCGACTGCCTGTTCGCGCGGCAGCCATCGCAGCCTCTGAACCGGCATGTCCACCGCCGATGACAATAACATCGTAATTCATTTCTGAGCGCATGGCTTGTAATCGTTCAAAAGCTGAAATGTGAAATCGAAAAAAGTGTTTTGGAACACGGTGTTAACAAAAAGTGAAGACGCTCGCCATTATATGAATATTGTTTATTCTTCTGAATGTCTATTCGATGCGAAATCAACATCCGTGACGGGCAAAAACCTTGGGGTAGAGTATCGAAGCCCAGGCCAGGCTACGAGCGAACATGGATATGACCCATCCAAAAGCTTTGTTGAGTCTGTTATCCGACGTTGGTCACACAGACCCGGCACTGCGCATGGATTTATCCGCCGCTGATGAACACGGTTTCGTTATCGGCTGTAGTAGTCGTAATTCGAGTGAATGTGCTGCGTAAAATCCCAGGCTTCCGAAAACGACAACCGATCTTCGTCAGGAAATATGATCTTGGTATAAAGTCCTTCGGAGCGTTCGTTTTTCAGTCGTTCCAACAAATTCTCAAGTTCATCTCGTGAAACCCGATTTGTCGCTGATTGTCCTGGCAGTCGATACTGGTAGATTGCATCGCCAGAATCAGATTTACTGAAAAAGACCTCGACAACAAATCGATTGGCGGGGCTTCGGGCTGGCCGCAACATTAATTCACGCTCATGCTCAAATTCAACAAGTTCGCTTTGAAGCTGTTCAACTTCGCCGCTTCTTGAAGCGAGGGCTTGCTGTAAGTTATTGAGTTCTTTCAGTCTTTCCTGATAGGCCTGGCGCAATTGGGTGATTTGGCGATCACCGCGAATTTCTGTTTTGAGCAGTCTGTCGTTTTCAGATCGCAGGGACTCGAGTCGTTCGTCACGAGCCTTGAGGTCTTGACTTAACTGCTGCATGACGGTCTGAAGGGTTACAAGCTGTTGCTGGCGGTCTGCTTGCAATTGTCTGCTGTATTCCAGTTCGCGCCTAAAATCATCGTTCTCAATGGTGACACGACGGATCTCGTCTTCAAGCCCCTGCAGTTCCTGGCGCTGCTGCGCAATTTCGTCCTGATGTTCGCTTTTTTCATTAAGCAATTGAATTATTTGTTCTTTTAGTTCTTTTTCTGAAGCACTGAGCCAATCGACTTCATCATCAAGTGCGCCAATTTGCACATTGAGAGTGCTAATCTGTGTATCGCGCACGCTCAAGGCGGTCTGAAGCGAATCGAGTTGCTCAATCATTGATGTCAGTTGTTCCTGTAAACGAGTAACTTCAAGTTTGCGTTCCTTGAAGTCTGCCTCGACTCGATTCAACTCGGCCAGGCGCTCAGCATATCGGACCTTTAATGATTCGATCTGCTGGGTTTGCTGCTCAGCGGTTTGTTCATTGACTGACAGTTGCTCAGTCATTGAAGCAATTTGATCGCTTTGTTGCTGCTTAAGCTGCTCGTTGAGCCGTCGTTCTTGCTCAAGCTCATTGAGGGTGGCGACCTGTTGTTCTCTAACTTCAGTCAGTTGTGTCGCTTGTGATTCAATCGCGCGCTGAGCATCATCAAGATTTGCCAATTGCTGTGCAATTTGATCGCGCAGTGTTTGTATTTGACGTTCTTGATTCTCAATGACTTGTGTATTTTCGAAATGGCTTGCGGATAACGTTTCAAAATCAGCCATTAAGCTCGCTTCACGCGCCGTTAATTGTGTGAACTGGTCTGATTTGGCAAGCAATTGTCGCTCCAGTTCCGACACCTGTGCGACTCGTCGGGAAAGTTCCTCTCTCAACTGGGCCTGGGTCTCCACCTGAAACTCGATGGTCTCACCCTGCTCAGTCTTTACCGATTCAAGCTGTTCCACAACGCCTTGCAGCTGCGCGCTGGCCAGCGTCTGATCTTGCAATTGGGCACTTCGTTCTTGCAATTGAGCCTGCAAACTTTCAATCGAAGCGAGACTTTCTCGATAGGTTTGCTGCAGGACCTCAAGTTCACCCAAACGAGCAGTCAAACTCGCACTCAAGTGGCGACGAGTCTCAGTCAGCCTTGCAATTTGTTCATCCTTAAGGCCAGATTCTGCGACAAGGTTTTGAATCTGAAGTTCGCGTTCAGCCTTAATTTGTTCAAGTGTAGCAATTTGCCCACGTTGGCTTGCTTCAAGGTCTTCAAGCTGGGCCAGGCTTGCGCTTAAGTTTTCAAGGTCGCGGTTACGGCTGTCCAAACGTTCCTCGACCAGGCGTAACGTGTTTTGCTTTTGCTGGAAGTTTGCATGCAAAGTGTCATACTCAGCGGACTTGGTGTCGATTAATTCGTTCAACTGCTCGATGGTCGTGTTCATCGAACTGATGCGCTCAGTCAATGAATTTCGCTCGCCCCTGATTTGCTCAAGGCGCTGATTCAATCCTGTCACTTCAACATTCAGTTGCTGTTGGGTTTGAAAAAGCTGCGCGGTTTCGACTTCAAGTTCCGAAATGCGTACGCCTCGCACTTCCGACAATGTCTTCAGTTCCTGTCGTTGCAGCTCGGTCAGTGACAGTTGTTTTTTTGTTTGGGCAATAATTTCAGCAAGATATGCCGTGCGTTCGCGTAGGGACTCTGTTTCCTGAACAGCCATGCTCTCGGCAACCGTGGCTCGTTCAATATCTTCGTCGAGCTGCACATTGCGTAGCATGAAAATGACGGATGACATGAGGAAAATCATGACGACAACCATCATGATGTCAGTAAAAGATGGCCAGATGCTGTCGTCGGAGTGACTGCTCTCCGTGGCGCGGTGAACGCGCAGGTCAATAAAACCGCCTGTGCTCATTGTCACCGTGATTTACCCAACAGTGTTAATTGTGCTCAGAGTCTTCCCGCAGCCTGAAGCCCGCTCGCAAAATACTGCGAATGTCGCTCAGCATGTGCATATTCTGTTCGGTCAGTCGCTCAAAATTTTCCATCATCGTGCTTTGGGAAACACCAATGGTCTGGATTTGCTGAATAAAATCATTAAACTTCTCAATGGTTTCAACCGTACCGGTTAAAAGTTCGCTTAAAGCCTGCTCCGGCGACCGGGTAGCAGCCTGGTATCGAGGCATCAGTTCAGTTGCAGTTGCGTGTTCAACGCGTCCTAGAACATAAGACTGGGTGTCCATCAACTTTAAGTAAAAATAGCCAAACAGAAAATAGGCCACGATCGCAGTCATGGTGGTTGAAAGCGCGGTCGACATACCGTGAATCACGATATCAATGCCACGCAGACTTCCTGTCTCGGAAATCGCGGTTGAAGCCCCCAGCAATGCCACCGTCAAAGAAACTATCGTTCCAAACACACCGGCCAATATCAGGATATTGTTGATAAATTTAACAAAACTTATCTTGCTCGACTCGCGGGCGAGCAGCGTTGCAGCGAGCGCATTGTGGTTAATTTCCGTACGTGAGCTAAAAAAACTGACAATCGTGCGATAGCGCTGGCCAATGATGGACTGTGGCGGTACTGCGTCTTCCAAACGGTCCATATCCCCTGACTCAATGACCGCAGAAAAAACATCCAGCGCATTTTCCTGTTCCCGATAAAACCAGAAAAGACGCACCATACGCAGCATACCTAGCCCAAACAGTGCCAAAATGGCGCCATTGACAATCAAGCCGACATTGGTTAACTGATTGTGAATGTACAGATTGATCAAATAGTCGTGCTGCCATATAACAACTGCAGCAATGACTGTCAAGACGATGCTTATCTGAATCAGTACCCGTTCGGATTGATTTTTTCGCATGGTGAGTTAATTCGGCTTTTAGTGTGAATTACGAATAGTTTACTTCGGATTCAAGCCGGTGTCGCTATTTACCAATGCAAAAATTTGCAAATATTTCACCCAGCAGTTCATCTGCAGACAGTGTGCCAACCAGTTTGCCAAGTTCATCCATTGCATCGCGCAAATCCTGGGCCATCAATTCACCCGAACGATGCCGTTTTAATACCGTTTGTGCCTGCTCTACAAATTTCAGTGCATTTTCAAGCGCTTCGAGGTGTCGGCGACGGGCTAAAAACTGGCCTTCATCGCTGACTGTGAAGCCGACAAACTGGCGAATATACTGGCGCAGGGAATCCACACCGATCGCCGTTTTGGCCGATACAGATATCTGCTTGACTTCATCGGGTAGGGAGGTGTCGCTGGGCAAATCGCCAAGATCTATCTTGTTCCACACGATCAGTACTTTAGAATGATCGAGCTGCGATAGATTGTACCGGTCCATATCAACAGCTGCGCGGGTAACGTCGATCAGATAAAGCACCAGGTCAGCGTCGCGGGCAATTTTCCAGGCACGATCGATTCCTTGCTTTTCAACCAGGTCATCACTGCTACGAAGACCCGCTGTATCAGTCAGACAAACTGCAAGACCGTCAAAGTCGACAAGCAGGTCAATGGTATCTCGTGTGGTACCAGCCTGGGGAGTAACGATCGAGCGTTGATGACCCGCAAGCTGGTTGAGCAGACTGGATTTACCGGCATTGGGCAGACCGGTGATCGCAACTTCCAGGCCTTCTCGCAATATTTGTCCGCGCGCTGCATCGTCCAAAAGTTTGGTGATTCGAGCGTGAATTTTGTCAACAGATTCATCAATTTGCGTATTGTCAAGGAAATCGATTTCTTCTTCGGGAAAATCGATGGCTGCTTCAACGTACATCCGCAAGCGTACAAGCTGCTCGCGAATTTCATTCACCTGGATGGAAAAGTCTCCGCTTAATGAACGAACAGCACCGCGAGCCGCAGCTTCGGTCTTGCTGTTGATCAAATCGCAAACCGCTTCAGCCTGCATCAGGTCCATTTTGCCGTTAAGGAACGCACGTCGGGTGAATTCACCCGGCTCGGCAGTGCGGGCACCGAGATCAAGGATACGAGCCAACAGCATATTGAGTACAACCGGGCCACCATGACATTGAAATTCGACAACATCTTCCCCGGTGTATGAATGAGGTGCCGGAAAGTAAAGGGCAATTCCTCGATCGATGACACTGCCATCTGTAGCTGTAAACTCCAGGTACTGAGCGCTTCGCGCCTTGGGCAGTGTACCTGCCACCTGTTGAATGATTGGTGTTGATTCGGGACCGGAAAGGCGAACAATGCCAATTCCGCCCATTCCGGCGGGTGTCGCTATGGCAGCGATCGTATCGACGTTACCGCCATTTATTCGGTCAGCAGTTTGCGGGTGATATACCACTGCTGTGCAATTGAAAGGATGTTATTAACCAGCCAGTAAAGCACCAGTCCGGAGGGGAACCACAAAAAGAATATGGTGAAAACAATCGGCAAACTCATCATGATGTTTTTTTGCATCGCATCCAAAGGAGTCGGATTCAGAAACTGCTGTGCAAACATGGAAGCGCCCATGAGAATCGGCAACACGAAATATGGATCTGAGCGTGAAAGATCGGTCAGCCAGAAAATAAACGGTGCCTGACGCAACTCAACGCTTTCCAGCAATACCCAGTAAAGCGCAATGAATACCGGTATCTGGATCAGAATCGGCAAACAGCCGCCCAGGGGATTGATTTTCTCTTTTTTGTAAATCTGCATCATTTCCTGATTGAGCTTCTGCTTGTCATCACCGTAGCGCTCTTTCAGCGTTTTTAGGCGTGGCTGCAGTTTTTTCATCTTGCCCATCGACTTGTAACTGGCGGCGGACAAGGGGTAAAACACAATCTTTACCATCAAGGTCAAAATGATGATGGACCAGCCCCAGTTCTGTATGACGCTGTAAATCTTTTCGAGAACCCAAAAAAGCGGTGAAGAAACCGGGGTCAGCCAACCATAGTCCACGGTCAAAATCAAGCCTTCGGCAGGTTCTTTGATTCTCACCTGTTCCTTTGGTCCGACATACAGGCGGGTATGCAACGAATCCAAAGAACCATTGGCGACCGATTTCGGACTTAAGGTGACATAGCCGATCTGATAGCGTGTCTGGCCCCCGGCGCTGTCCAGCGGTCGGGTATAGAATCGGTACGGTGAATTGTCCTCCGGCAGCCAGGCAGTCACAAAATAATGCTGCAGCATCGCCACCCATCCGGATTCGGTTTCAAAAGCAGGCTTTTCGTTGCGAATTTCCTTAAAGTCAATCTTGTCGTACTTGTTCTGCGGTGTGTATACCGCAGCACCCTGGTAACTTGGCAAGGCGCGCAAAAACAAAAACCCTTCACCTTCAACCTGCTGTTCCGTTGCCAGGAATTGACCGTACTGGTATCCTTGCCACATCCGACCGCTTTGATTGTTGACCCGGTGTTCAACGTCAATCAGGTAGCTGTCCCTTTGGAAGGTAAATATCTTCGTATATTCAATACCTTCCGGGGAAGTCCAGTAAATTGGTATCGACAGCGACTGGTCTGTGGCACTCAAGGTGTAGGAGTCTGAATCGGCGCTGAACTGGGTTTTATGATTTGGAAACTCAAAATCGTTGCCAACCAGACCGGACTGCGCAACCAGGACATCCGGCGGCATATCTTTCAGCAACCGGAACGGAACGTCGGGCATTTCGACCTCAACTGGATACTGGATCAGGCGCGTATCCCTGATCTGACCACCGACTGTATCAATCCTCAGTTTCAGCAAATCGGTTTCGACGCTAATGAAAGAGCCTGACTGTCCTGATTGTGCTGTCGTGGGCAAAGGTGCGTCAGCTTCGCTCGGCGCTGCCGGTGGTGCCGGGGTATCGGGGGCTTGAGGTACAGATGATGCTTCAGGTTGAGGCTGGGCAACAGGCGTTTGCGGTAAATCGGATTCGGTCGACGAATCGCTCAAAAGCTGTACAGCGTCCTTGGTGTTTTCGTAATCCAGCCATGCCTGCCAGATGAGCAGCAAAATCAAGCCAAGCGATATGGACAAAATTGCGCGCCGAATATCCATCAGTTACGCTCCGTCGTACCTGGAACGGGATCGTATCCGCCTGGATTCCATGGGTGACAACGTCCGATTCGGCGGATCGAGTACCAACTGCCTTTGATCGCTCCATAGTGCTCAATCGCCTCGAGCGCATAAGTGGAACAGCTCGGGTGAAATCGACAACACGGTGCCATGAACGGGCTGATCGCATAACGATAAATCTTGACAGCAATGATCAACAGGCGTTTCATGTTTTCAGTTGACGGAGCAGTTTGACCATGTTGGCATAAAGTTCGCTATTGTTTGCTGTTTCGCAGCTGCGATGCGCAATGACAACCAAATCTTTCTTTTTCAAGGCTGGTCGATTCAGCCGGTACGCTTCACGCACTTGACGTTTGATCCGGTTGCGATTAACGGCCTTGCGCGATACACGACGTGAAACAATGATTCCGATCCGCGAATCTGGCTGATCTTGCCTGTATCGGACCAGTATGCGGAAATAACGGTTTGAAACTCTTTTGTGTTGACTGAAAACTGCCCGAAACTCGGATAAGTCCTTCAGTCGCGCGCGTTTTGGCAGTTGAAAATCTGTGGTTGCCTTGTGAGCGTCATGCACTTAAACGCGAACGGCCCTTGGCTCTGCGTGAGTTGATCACTGCTCGCCCGCCTCGAGTACGCATGCGGGCCCGGAACCCGTGCTTACGTTTGCGTTTCAAATTACTTGGCTGAAAGGTGCGTTTCATAAGATAAATAAACCAGAAAAAGTGAATTTGTGAAATGCCTGACGACCGACCAAAAACGGGAAGCCGGCATCGCCGGCATCAGTCATGCGCAAAACAGAATGGAAAATTATAGCAAACGCAAAAATGACAATTGGAGTGAAAATTCAGTTAAATCTTTGCTCTTGACCACTGCCCGTTGTTGTAAGATAGCATAGTAACGAAGTGTGTGCAAATTTGCCGTTAAGCAAGCCTGTCAATACGCAAACTTGCTCAAAAGCGCAAACGTTGAATTTTTTCCTTTACTCGGTGTTCAGTCATTGAACCCGACGTCATGCAGTGGGAGTAGTCGAGCCGTATTGCGATGGTGCCATCGATTTTGTGGGAAACTGTCTTAAGACAACTGGAACTGGAGGTCAGTGAAAAAGACCACTATGCCTGGTTGCGGACACTGAGTGTTGCCTCCGAAGACGGTACATTGGTACTTCGGGCTCCCAATTCCTATGTGAAAACCGGCGTTGAATCAAAATGGCTGGATCGAATTACGGAACTGGCCTGCGCTTACCAGGGCGACCGTGTCGCAGTCAAAATCGAGATGGAATCCATCGGTGGCGCAAATCAGAAGAAAGGTTCAGGCAAGCAAACCAAATCCCAAATCCAGAAGAATCATTCCGCTAAACGCGATGGTAAGCTCCAGTTTGGTTTCAGCCCGCTGAACCCCATATTTACTTTTGAACAGCACATCGTCGGCGAATCGAACAAACTTGCGAGATTTACAGCCGAAGCAGCCAGCACAGAGCCTGGGAAACGAGAGTATAACCCGTTATTTATCTATGGTGATGTCGGCATTGGTAAAACTCATCTGATGCAGGCGGCCGCACACGCGCTCAAAGCAAAAGACCCGGATTCTAAAATCGGTTATGTGAATGCACAAAATTTCGTGCAGCACATCATCAATGCCATGTTGAATCGGAACAACGAAGTTGCCGAGCGAATGAAGAATGCTTACCGGCAGCTTGATGCCCTGCTGATCGACGATATTCATCTTTTTTCAGGCAAAGAGGCATCACAGGCAGAATTCTTGCAGACTTTCAATTTGCTGCTCGAAGGTGGCAAACAGATCATTATCACCAGCGATAAGTTTCCCAAGGAAATCGAACAGGTCGAAGATCGTATCAAATCCCGACTCAGTCAGGGGCTGACGGTGAGAATCTGGCCACCAGAGCTCGAAACGCGTGTTGCCATTTTGGAAACCAAGGCAAAATTACGCGCAATACACCTCAAACCGGAAGTGTCGCGCTACCTGGCCGAGAATATCACGGCGAGCGTCAGGGAACTTGAAGGGGCACTGAACACGCTGTCGGCCGGCCATCGCCTGACGGGCAGGGACATTTCAATCGGATTTGTCAAAGAGCAATTGTCTGATCTTTTGGAATTTAACAAACGGCCGATTACGATCGAATTCATTCAACAGACCGTATCGCACTTTTACGGGATCCGTCTCAAGGATATGCTGTCGAAAAACAGACGTGCCGACATTGTATTGCCCCGCCAGGTTGCCATGAGTTTAGCACGCGAATTTACCAGCAAGAGCCTGCCTGATATCGGGAAAGCGTTTGGCGGGAAAGATCACGTCACGGTGCTTTATGCAAAAAAAAGAGTAGCAGAACGAATAAAGAAAGACAAACGCTTTCGGGATGAATACCAGAACCTGCAAGATCAGTTCACTCAATAAGCATCGAGGCAGACACAACTGACATCATCAGTGCCAAGTTGCCGAAACAACACTGGAATATGCATAAATTACAGGCAGTGAGTGTATAATTTGTAAGTCAGTGTGAACAACTACTGTTGAGTTCATTTCAAGTTGAAATTCATTTACACTCTTCCACTTTCGCCTCACTGAATAGTTCACAGAAATTGGCGATTTATCCCATTGATCCACTTTCTATTTTTGGGGTTGTTTACGTTCTTCACAGACCAAACAATAAAAATAGAATAAATATGTATATATCTTGTTAGATTGCAATGCGATTCCTGATTGAAAAAGATGCACTGATCGACCCATTGAGTCGTGTTACTTCTGTCATTGATACGGGGCCGACTATTCCGATTTTGGCGCAGATATTGATTGAATCGACGCCTGGTGGTATTCGCCTGTGGGGATCGAATATCGACATTGAAGCCAGTGAGCAGATTGATGACGTTGAGGTCTCAGACAGCGGTAAGTTCGTCTGTTCCGCACAGATGCTGCTGGAATACTGCAGACGTCAACCCAATGGCAGTCGCCTTGACTTTAGTCAGAACGACACGGAGTTGGTTGTCGAAAATGTGGATACGAAGGCAGCTGAACATGTTCCAGTTGCCAATGGTGATGCAACGCATCCCGGTACATCCATCGAACAACACAGGAATGCATTGACTGAAACACTGCTTGATGCCGAAGATTTTCCTTATCTGCGTGTCGGTGAAGGGGACTGGGACTTGCAGTTTGATATGGATCGATTTGCGCTGCGCAATATTCTCAAGCGCACCGAACACGCCATGGGGCAAAATGAGCCTCGCATGTATCTGAACGCCACCTTGTTCGAGATCACCAATAATGTCGTGCGTGCGGTAACGACCGATGGACATCGCATGGCGATCAGTGAATCCATGCTGGACTCGGAAATTGGCGACAGCGATCTTCGACACCGTGCGGTACTGCCCCGCAAAACCGCACTGGAACTGAGTAAAGTACTTGGAACGCTGGCTTCCAGAGTGACGCTGCGTTTCAAAGGCACGCATATCCAGGTGTCTACGCCGAGTTATTCGTTTACTTCGAAATTATTGGAAGGTGCATTTCCTGATTGGCGAGCAGCGGTGCCCGGTAACTTGGAACTTGCCTTTCGAGCAGACCGCAGCGAGTTGTCCGACGGCTTGAAGCTCGTTGGTATTTTGAGCATGTCGCAAAAGGATGTCAACAAAAACCGCATCGCCGCAAGCGTCGATGTTGATGACACACAGTTGGTTATGCGCGCAGATATTGTCCAAAAGAAAGTCGAACACTCAATGAACGTGTTAGAAAATGCCGGAAAGCACAAGTTCCAGGTCAATTACCGCTATCTCCTGGATGCGCTAGAGGCGATGCCGGAGTGCGAAAGTGTCGATTTGTATCTGCGCGACTCACAAGCAGCTTGCCAGGTCAAGTTCCCCGAAGACACGTCAACAAGTTTTCTGGTGATGTTGTTAAAGGACGGTTAACATCGCTTGATTCCTTTTGACATCGGCCAAACACACCGGCCAAAAACTTCCACTCCGAACACTCAAATTCGCACCGTCAGATGATGCGGGAAAGATTTGATTAAGCCAATTCACACAACTCCTCGAAAAGTATGACGAAGAACACCAAAAACGGAAACGCTTACGACCACACGAACATCAAGGTGCTGCGCGGTCTGGATCCGGTTCGAAAACGCCCAGGCATGTACATTGGCGATACCGATGACGGTACCGGTTTGCATCACATGGTAACCGAGGTTGTCGACAATGCCATTGATGAAGTCTCTCAAGGTTATTGCAAATCAATCATTGTGACGATTCATGCGGATGGCGCAGTGACGGTCGAAGATGATGGACGAGGCATTCCAACCGGGATCATGCCCGAGGTTGGACCAAATGGTGAGGACCTGCCTAGCGCAACGGTGATCATGACGGTGCTGCATGCAGGCGGTAAATTTGACGGACAATCCTATGATGCGTCGGGCGGACTGCACGGCGTTGGTGTTTCGGTCGTCAATGCGCTTTCTGAATACGTTCATATGACCATTCATAGAGATGAGCACATTCACTACCAGGCCTTTGCCCACGGTGAACCGATTGCACCGCTGAAAACAATTGGTACGACCAATAAAACTGGAACAATCATCCGGTTTAAACCCTCGACCGAGTATTTCAGCGACACCGAGTTTCATTTTGATATTCTGCATGCGCGCCTTCGGGAAATGGCCTATCTGAATTCCGGCACCTTGATTGAACTTTATGACGAGCGCGATGGTCGTCGTGACAGGATGAAAAACGATGGCGGAATCGTTCAATTTGTCGCCGATCTCAATCGCTCGCGCGATCCCATCAACGAAGAAGTCATTTCAATATCCGATGATCGAGATGGAATCACTGTCAGTGCTGCTCTGCAATGGTGCAACCACTACTACCGGGAGAACTCCCGCAGTTACACGAACAATATTTATCAGCGCGATGGGGGGACTCATACCACAGGTTTTCGTAAGGGATTGACCCATACGGTCACAAATTACGCAACTCAACTGGGATTCGGTAAAAAAATTCAGCTCCTCGGTGATGATGTTCGAGAGGGCTTAACAGCAATATTGACGGTCAGGGTACATGACCCTAAATTTTCCTCCCAAACGAAAGACAAGCTGGTTTCCTCGAATGTTGAAGGTGCGGTTCGGTCGGTGATATCAGAAGGCCTGAACGCATTTTTGATGGAAAACCCAAAAGTTGCCAAAGAAATCTGTGAAAAGGTCAACAATGCTGCAGCAGTGCGCGAACGCGCACATAAAGAAAGGCAAATGGCCCGAAAAAGTGCGTTCGAGTCAACAACTTTGCCGGGCAAACTGGCTGACTGTCAGGAACGGGACCCCTCTCTCAGTGAATTGTTTCTCGTCGAAGGTGAGTCGGCTGGCGGTTCTGCCAAACAGGCGCGGGACCGAAAGTACCAGGCCATCTTGCCACTTAAAGGCAAAATTCTCAATGTCCAGAAAGCCTCAGTTGACAAGATTGTCGCTTCCGATGAGATTCAAACCCTGATCGCCGCACTGGGCACAGGCGTCGACCAGGAATTTGATATCGAAAAACTGCGATACCACCGCATCATCATCATGACGGATGCGGACATTGACGGCTCTCATATCCGTACATTGTTGCTAACGTTCTTTTACAACAAAATGCGCCGGCTGATCGAAAACGGACATCTGTACATCGCTCAACCACCGCTGTATAAGGCCAAGTATAAAAAGTCGGAAAGATATCTCAATGATGACAGCGAGTTGGACAATTATGTGCTTGAGAATGCTGTTTCAGATGCCAAAGTTGAATTGATGAATGGCAAAGAGCACAATGCGATCCTGATTGAAAAAGAAAGGCTCGCCACATTGTGTCAGAGCCGTATCAAAGCGAGACATGCAACAGAAACCCTGGCGGATCGAATTGATCCGGTGGTGCTCGCTGAATTGAGTAAATTGCGGCCCCTGGAGGCCGATCGCTTTGATGATCAACAATACCTTGAATCATTCGCTGAAAAACTTTCTGGCAAGCTCAAGAAAGAAACTGGCGAGTTTACAGTTTGCGTTGATTCTCAAATCGACAATCCTGACAGTCTCGTGATTCGAATTTTGAAAGAGCATCTGGGCAGTACCAGCGAATCCGTTCTGGACAAAGCCATTGTCAAATCGTCCAGTTACCGATCCGTTACGGCCTTGGCTGATGAAATGCATAAGTACAAGGTTACGGCCGTCATTGTTCAGCGGGGCTCAAAATCGGCCGAACTCGTTGATCTGACTGAAGCGGTGGATTGGCTGATGCAGGATGCCCGTAAGGGAATGACGATTCAGCGCTACAAAGGACTGGGTGAAATGAATGCAGATCAGTTGCGCGAGACAACCATGGACATGAATGAACGCCTGTTAAGACGCGTGAAGATCGAAGATGCGTTTATCACCGACGATACGTTTGAAATTCTGATGGGAGATAAGGTCCCGCCTCGACGTGAATTTATTGAATCCAAAGCCCTGTCAGCAAAGAACATCGATGTCTAGCAAGCCTGATTCAGTGTAAGGTGCGCTTGGCAGATAGAACAAATAACGGAATTATTGCTTCAAAACGAGTGCCATCATCGGCAAGCATGGTGTAACTGCCCTCCATAGTACCGACCGGCGTCTCCAGTACGGTTCCACTGGTGTACTGAAAGGCTTCTCCTGGCATCAGGTGCGGCTGTTCGCCGACCACGCCATCACCGTGAACATTTTGTACTTGTTCATCGCTGTCGGTAACCACCCAGGTTCGTTTCAGCAATTGTGCACCGACTGATCCTCGGTTGGCGATGGTGATGGTGTAAGCAAAAACAAATCGATGATCGGACGGGTCCGAACGATCAGCGAGATAATGGGTTTTTACGTCAACCTGGATATCGTAAACATTGTCCATAGTCATTGATCAGAATTCTTATTGGTTTCGCTCAAATTGATGTTTCAGTTCAATCTGGATGCCTGTAATCTAAGATCACGGTAACGGGCTTGATGATAATCGGCATCACCAAATAATAAACTGAGTGTGAAAATTCTTTTAAGGTAGTGTCCGACCGGCATTTCTTCCATCATGCCCATGGCGCCATGCAGTTGCACGGCTTCTTCGGCATTTAACAGTGCGGCGCGCGCAATTTCACACTTCGCTGCACAAATTATCATTTCACGTTCTGTTCGGTCGCGCAACTGTGTTGCACGAAGAGCTTCGCGGCTCATGGATTCTGCCAGCTGGCAGCGGATGAACATATCGACTAAACGATGCTGCAAGGACTGAAATGAACTTAATTTTTTCCCGAACTGAGCACGCGTTTTGACGTACTCCAGGGTTATTTCCATGATAGCCTCCATTGCGCCGACCAATTCTGCGCAAATTGATGCATTGGCGAAGCCTATGGCTCGTTCAACTGACTGATACACTGCGCTTGTGCAAAGCAGAACCCTGTTTTCTTGCAGCGATACATTGCTCAGCGTCAGTGCGGACATACTGGCGCCATCGTGGGTGCGGTAATGGGTTAACTTAACGCCATCGTGGTTTGATGGAACCAGGCACAGCAAATCGTCATGCGAATCGTTGGAGCCATTTAATCGGGCGAGCACCACAAAGGAATCGGCAGCATTGGCATAAAGAACAGCTGATTTTTTACCGTTTAAAACGATTTTGTCCGAGTACCTGTGCGCGGTGCACTTGATATTTTCCAAGCTATAGCGCGATTGGGGTTCATACAGTGCTGGTGAGATAATGAATTCACCGCTTCCAATACCGTTTAGCATTGAGTCGCGAATCGACTCGTTGCTGGAGTCTTGGATCAACTGCGATGAGACTACAGCAGAAGGTAGAAATGGACTGATATAAAGTGAGCGGCCAAATTCTTTCGCAAGAGCCGCAATCAATGCCATGTCACCGCCCAAGCCATCAAACTCGGCTCTAATCGGTAACAGCATCCATCCGAGTTTGGCCATTTCTCGCCATTGGCTGCGAGAATATCCAGGCTGTTCAGCGACCATTTTGCGATGGTCTGCAAAGACATAATTGTCTTGTAAGAATCGCCGCGCGGCATCTTCGATAAGCGATTGCTGTTCAAAAATTGAAGAATCCACCATTACACGAGTCCAAGTTCTGCTTTGGCAATGATGTTGCGCTGAATTTCATTGGAGCCCGAGTAAATGGGAGTTTTACGATAGTTGAAATAGTTTCTGGCGGCGTCACTGGCAAGGTACGGGTGGTCTGCCTGGAAACATGTCTCGCTTTGCGCCATGTCTATCGTCGCAAAGTGAGCATGCGCCTGTGCTGTCAGACGAAAGACGTCTGACTGAATTTCAGTGCCTCGAATTTTCAGCATTGATGCGCCAGTGTCGATGGATTCGGAACGCTGATGACCCAAAAGCAAGCGCCTTTCGGTCATCTCCAACGCATGCAGGGAGCGCTCAATTCTACAGTAACGCTCGGCGAAGTCGACGTGATCGATTAAGCGGTCACCATCTGGCTGAGTTGCGAAAGCCAAGTGCGTCAGTCGTTTCATGCTGGCCTTGGTGCGAGACACTTCGGCAGTGCCAAATCGTTCAAGACTGAGCAGGTATTTGCCGATCTCCCAACCCTGACCCGGTTCACCGACGACATTTTCCTTTGGCACGCGCACTTGTTCGAAAAACACCTGATTGACTTCGTGAGTGCCTTCAAAAATCTTAAGCGGTTGAATAGAAACACCTGGAGAGGCCAGATCAATCATCAAAAACGAGATTCCCTGCTGTTTGCGTTCACCAACACTGGAACGAAACAAGCCAAAAATCCAGTCGGCCAAATGGGCTTCGCTGGTCCAGATTTTTGATCCATTGACAACGTATTCATCTCCGTCTGGCGTCATTCGACACTGCAGGGAGGCCAGGTCTGAACCTGAATTTGGTTCCGAGAACCCCTGGCACCAAAAGGTTTCGGCGTTGAGAATCTCCCCAAGAAAGCGCTCTTTTTGCTGATTAGTGCCATATTCGAAAAGTGTAGGCCCCAGCATGCCGACACCGTAAACCATCAGACGCGGCGCATCGTTTAGAGATAGCTCCTGTTCAAAGATGTACTGTTGTTCATCACTCCAACCAGGGCCACCGTACTGTTTTGGCCAAGAAGGGCAGCACCACCCGCCGCGATCTCTAAGTATACGGTGCCATCGCACCTGTGCTTCGCGCGGTAAATCCATTCTTTCACAAGCGACCATCTCGCGAATATCATCCGGCAAATTGTCGACGATAAAATTTCGAACAGTTTGTCTGAATGCTTCAAGTTCAGAGTCAAAAATAGGCGCGCTTAGCATGGATTTTGCCGAAATAAGTGCTGTTAGAGACGGTACAAAGTGTGCATTCGTATACGAGATTTTTATTTTATTACAGTGAGTTTAAAGAATTGGATGCTTGCTCAGAGTTTCGCTGCCAATTGTCGAATTCGTTCGCACGCGGCTTGCAAAGACTCATCGGATTCACCGATATTGAGCCTGAAAATTCCGTTGCCACTCGGTCCAAAAGCCGAACACGGCAGTACTGCAACATCGTACTCGTCCAGCAGTCTCCAGGCAAAATCACTGGCGCTGATGGGCAATTGCCTGATATCGACTGTAACAAACATCCCGACCTGCGAACCGCGAATGACGACGCGCTCAATTTGACTGAGGTTTGAAATCACCCTTTGTCTTTTGCGATTGATTTGAAGTCGAACGGAAGTCTCGAATTGTGCTGCGACGGTGAGTGCGGCACAAGTGGCATCTTGAGTAAACATCGGCAGTCCATAACTCATACAGACTGAAAGATTAAAAATACGTTCAATCACCGGCTCGCTTGCGACGACCCACCCGACTCGCCAACCGGTCATGCGGTGCGATTTTGAAATACTGGAAACGGTGATGCAATGCTCGAACGCTCCAGGTAAGGCAGCGGGTGAGCAGAATGCTCCAGGCTCGACAAAAAAAGCATACACTTCATCACTGATCAGCCAAATCTTTTCTGATTTGCAAATTTCGACAAGCTGAATCAACAATTCTGTCGGATAAACCATCCCCGAGGGGTTGTGGGGTGAGTTGATCACAATTGCGCGCGTCTTGCCAGTCAGTTTTTGCGCAATATCGTCAATCGATGGCAGAAAATCGTGTTCAGGTAGAGTTGACACGGTTACGACCTTGGCGCCACCAACAGAGAACGTTGCTGGATAGGTGGCGTAGTAGGGCTCGACTATGACCACCTCGTCACCGGCTTCAAGGGTACACAGGGATGTCGCAAACAGCGCATTTTGGGCACCCGACATCACTGCGACATTGGCCGTGGATATGGGGCGATTGAGCAGCTTGGTATAGCGGTCGGCAATGAGCTGTTTAAGATCTGGCTCACCGCCAATTTCGCTGTAGTGGTGACGGTTGTTATCAAGGCTGCGCACTGCTGCATCAATGATCAACTTTGGCGTGGCTTCACCCATTTCCTGTCCGATTGACAGGATAATGATGTCATCGCCTTTGCGTTGACGTTCCACGGCGGCGTAGTGGATATCCCATGCGTCTGCTCCGTCACCGCCGACGCGGTTGGTCAGGCTGCTGAATTTCATTAACCCTTGTTCTCCAGTGGCGATTCGGGATTCGATTCAAGCGCGTAAAAACACTCACGCGCCGAATCGAACAAATTACATAGAATACACTGCATTGTAAAAATTGGTAATCGGCACCAGGAATGATATTCGAGCGACTTGAACGACCGATCGCGGGCCTTAGGGACCTAAGGCGGGATATCGGAGGAATTTATATCGGTACAGCGGTCGTTGCGTTTCTTTTTTCTTGTACCGGGCCTGTCGCGATCAT
This sequence comes from Arenicellales bacterium, assembly GCA_963664525.1. Lineage (GTDB taxonomy): Bacteria > Pseudomonadota > Gammaproteobacteria > Arenicellales > JAJDZL01 > JAJDZL01. The sequence goes on along the minus strand of OY761535.1, from coordinate 2,742,223 downwards.
CATTTCAGTTGGCTTGACAGGCGGCTTGACGCAAGCTGAAATCGGATCGTGGATATTCGCTGGCTGTGTATTTAGCGGCTTCATAACGATCGGGTTTTCGCTAGCCTACCGCCAGCCGCTGAGTTTCGCCTGGACGATTCCTGGAACCGTACTGCTTGCCTCAGCTTTCGAACACTTGAGCTTTCACGAAATTATTGGCGCTTATTGGGTCACGGCACTGCTACTGGTGGTGATTGGGGTATCAGGTGGTGTACGACGAGCACTTCGGATGATCCCGCTGCCCATTGTTTTGGCCATGGTTGCTGGAATATTTCTTCAGTTTGGTCTGGACTTGGTGCTGGCTTTCGAAAGTGAGCTGATATTGTCTTCGGCGATGGTGCTGGCGTACGTTTTCGTGTTGTTGATGCCTGGCCTCAGTGCATTTGTACCGCCCGTGGTGATGACGTTGATCGCCGGTATTGCGGTGGTCTTGATTACTGGAAATTTTGCCCCGAGTTCAGAAACCGAAATTGTTCAGTGGGTGGCCTGGCCGATTATGCAATTGCCGCAGTTTAGCCAACAATCCTTGTTTGAGCTCGTAGTGCCCTTGGCGGTGACAGTCCTGGTCGCACAAAATGCGCAAGGCTTTGCCGTGCTGATGACTGGTGGCCACCAGCCGCCAGTCAACAACATGACCATTGCCTGTGGATTGGGCTCGGCATGCAATGCAATATTCGGTGCCGTGTCGACCTGTGTCACCGGCCCATCAAATGCGGTACTGGTGAGCGGTGGCGAAGCGCACCGACAATACACGGCAGGTGTCATGTTTGGCTTGATGAATATCGTGTTTGGAATACTGGCTTTTGCAGCGACCTGGCTGATATTGAAACTGCCAGCGGAATTTATTGCGGTATTGAGTGGGCTGGCTTTATTGCCGGTTTTGTTAAGAGCGTTTGTTGCCTCCTTTTCTGGAAGCTTTCAGATGAGTGCGCTGATTACCTTACTGGTTACGATGTCGGATATTACGGTCTGGAACATTGGTGCGCCATTTTGGGGGCTGATGCTTGGATTAGGCGTCGCTGTTCTCATTGAGCGGGCTGATTTTCGCAAGCATTTGGCACAAAATCAGGATTGATTGAAAAATTCCAATCGAAAATTAGAGTCGGGTTGGAGGTATTTGACTCAGAATCTGGTGGCTATGGGTGGACTCGAACCACCGACTTCGGCATTATGAGTGCCGCGCTCTAACCGGCTGAGCTACATAGCCACATCACGAAATTTGCTGCACGTACGACCAGATGACAGTATTTTCCCGTCTGGTTAAGTGAATCAGCCAGATAATTTTATACCCTGAATACGTCTGTTCCGGGTGTTTTCTCGCAAGTGTACTTATTTTTGTTGAAGTTTAACAGATGCTTGTGACGGTCAATCGATTGCTTCGTATCTGGCGTAATAGAATTTCAGCGAAAAATAAGATCAATACGATTAAATATCGATTGGTTGCATGCATTTGCGCAACTTTGCGAAATGCTGGAAAGGTCATACGATCAGATGTCACAAATAACACGGCAAATCAATCCATTTTCTGCTCATTAACGTACCAACAATTTCAACGCTTGATTTAGTGTGAACGCTTGGGTTAGAATTGGACGACTGATTCACCTTTTTAGGTACATGACACCGTGGAGAAAACGCAAAGTGCCAAGGAATTGACATCATTACCCCGTGCGACCTATCAGGACGTGTTGGACGCACCGCCACACATGGTCGCAGAAGTTGTCGATGGAAAACTGTACACTCACCCAAGACCTGCTCCACGACACGCCGTGGCCAGTTCAGCACTCGGGGGAAAGATCAATCAATTTTTTCAGTTCGATCGAGACGGGCCTGACGGATGGTGGATACTTGACGAGCCTGAGCTTCATTTGGGTGAAGACATTGTCGTGCCTGATATTGCTGGCTGGCGACGCGATCGCATGCCTGAGCTTCCACGTGAAGCTTACTTTACACTGGCGCCCGATTGGGTCTGTGAAGTGCTATCCCCATCCACCCGAAAACTTGACCTTGGCGGCAAACAGGCAGTCTATGCTCGTGAAGGTGTTGCCTACCTCTGGTTTGTTGACCCCGATGCCCGTTCTTTGGAAGCATTTGAACTAAGCGGTAATAAGTGGCAATTGATCGACATCCTGTTCGATGATGCGCTGGTGTCGCTGCCGCCGTTTGACGCGATCAGTTTCAGTCTCGGTAAATTGTGGCCAGTACACACTGTTCACAAAGGCACGCCAAATGAGATGTAAGTTGAGCCAATGGCTGAATCTGAGTTGGAGCCGACCTTAGGCTTGATTTTCGGGCGTTGAAAAATCACTGATTAAGTTCAGAATAAATCAGAAATTCCCCCTGCAACTCTTGGACTCATGTTGCAACATTGATATCGTCGACATACAATCCAGCATAATACTGCATTGAATAAATTGAATATTTTGCTTAAACGATCGCGAAATATCAGTTTGATGCACTCGATTTTTCGATCTACATAGCGAGGAAGACTTTGATAATCTCTACTTGGAACGTTAATTCCTTAAAGGTGCGTCTGGAACATGTCGCAAACTGGATTCAGAATCAAGCGCCGGATGTGTTGTGCCTGCAGGAAACCAAAACGATTGATGAAAATTTTCCGGCTGAAAAACTCACCGAATTGGGATTCAACACCTGCTATTTTGGACAGAAAACCTACAATGGCGTCGCTGTACTCGCGCTGGGTGAGTTGTCCGACGTTGTGTGTGGCATCCCGGACTATGATGATCCACAGCGTCGTGTGTTGTCGGCCACAGTCAACGGAGTTCGAATCATCAATGTCTACGTGCCAAATGGCCAGGCGGTCGGTTCGGAAAAGTACACCTACAAGTTGGAATGGTTGGAGCACTTGATCGGTTACGTTGAACAGGAATTGTCCCGCTACAGCAAACTTGCAATTGTCGGCGATTTCAATATCGCACCGGCAGATGCTGATGTACACGACCCTGAAGTCTGGCGGGATAAAATACTTTGCAGCGAGCCTGAGCGCGAGATGTTTCAAAGACTCGCTGCGTTGGGACTGGGCGACGCCTTTCGCCTGTTTGATCAGCTGGAACGAAGCTTTTCCTGGTGGGACTATCGGGCCGCCGGGTTTCGCCGTGACCTCGGTCTTCGTATTGACCACATCCTGGTTAGCGAAGATTTACAGGCGCATTGTCAGCGCTGCAGCATCGATAAAGAACCTCGCAAGTGGGAACGACCATCCGACCACGCTCCCGTATTCGCTGAATTTGCCGTCTAATGAAACAAAATCTGTTGTGCCCTAGCGACGCTGCCCCTCGGTAACCCGTTCAAGCCCGGCAAGGTCGTTGAACGTACTGAATTTGCCAAATTGATTGACATCGAATAGCTGTCGCACCTCGTGTCCCTGGCTGTAGCCATGTTCAATAATCAGCCACCCTCCAGGTTTTAGATAACTGCGGGCACGAGAGACAATACTACGAATGCAATCAAGCCCATCAAGCCCACCACAAAGTGCGAGTCTAGGTTCAAAACGCATCGCCGGGTCTTCAAGACAGGGATCTTTGTCGGCAATGTAAGGTGGATTGGCCACAATGATGTCAAATTCACTCGGCGGCAGCGCATCAAGCCAGTCGCCCAAACGGAAATCAACGCTCTTAAGACCCAGAGACTGTTGGTTTTGTTGTGCGATCTTCAGTGCGTCGGCTGAACGGTCCGTCGCGACAACGCCCGCGTCTTTAAGCTCGGTTGCGAGAGCCAGAGCAATACAACCAGTGCCGGTGCCAAGATCTGCGATCATCGGCCCGACGAGATGGCGACAGTGGAAAATTGCTCGCTCGACCACCAGTTCTGTTTCAGGTCGAGGGACCAAGGTCGAAGGACCGACTTTGACTTCGATTGACCAAAATGCCTTGCTCTGCGTGATATACGCGATGGGCTCTCCTGCCATTCGTCGCGTGAGCAGTTTCTCAAAGCGCTGTTGTTCTACCAGGTCCAGTTCGGTTTCATTGAGCATATCAAGCATGTTGCGCTCGAGTAAAAGTGCCTGACTCAACAGTAAATCAGCATCCAGCGCTGCGGTATCAGATACTGTTCCCAATACGCCGCGTGCGGCTCGACGAGCTTTGCCAATGGTAACAACTGGGTGCACGATCACTCAAATGCACTCATGTCTGCCATCAGCCCGGCCTGGTATTCGGTTGTCAGTTGCTCAATGATCGGTTCAAGGTTGCCGGCAACCAACTCTTCCAGTTTGTACAAGGTGAGGTTAATTCGATGGTCCGTCACCCGGTTTTGCGGAAAGTTATACGTTCGAATCCGCTCAGAGCGGTCACCGCTTCCAACCATCAGGCGGCGCGCTTGGGTTTGTTGTTCATTCTGTTTTTGAATTTCGGCTTGCAGCATACGTGCTCGAAGCATCGCCATCGCCCGCGCCCGGTTTTGATGCTGTGAGCGTTCATCCTGGCATTCCACAACAATACCGGAGGGCAAATGGGTGATGCGCACCGCCGAATCTGTTCGATTGACATGCTGACCACCGGCTCCCGATGCGCGATAGGTATCTACCCTGAGATCCTGTGAATCGATTTCGACATCGTCAATTTTGTCTGCTTCCGGTAAAATCGCAACGGTGCACGCAGACGTGTGAATGCGTCCTTGGGTTTCGGTTTTCGGGACGCGTTGGACTCGGTGGGTGCCGGATTCAAACTTGAGTTTTGAGTAAGCACCTTTGCCGATAACCCGCAAAATGGTTTCCTTGTAACCACCATATTCGCCTTCATGCTGACTGACAGTCTCGCTGTCCCAGCCCTGGTTTTGAACATACAACTTGTACATTCGCAACAGGTCACCGGCGAATATTGCCGCTTCATCGCCACCGGTGCCGGCACGGATTTCAATAAAAATATTGCGGTTGTCGTTGGGGTCGCGTGGCAAAAGCAGCTTTTGAATGTCTTCCAACGTACAGAGCAATTGCGACTCGATTTGTGCAACCTCTTCGCTAGCAATGGACTGAATTTGAGGGTCCTGATCGTCCAAGAGAGACTTTACTTCCTCAAGTTCAGCTTCCAGGGCACAGTATTTTTCGTAATTCTGGACGACTTGCGAGATTTCGGATAACTCAATTGAAAGCTCGCGAAACTGGTTCGGCTGTTGAAAAATTTCAGGATCTGAAAGTTTCTGGTTTAGTGCATTATTTCGCTCGACAAGCACCTTGAGTTTTTCCCTTAGAGATTCTTTCATGAGAAGATTGAACTGTTGCGCTGTGGGGCGCGATATGACTTGTCTGGGTGACCGAAAATAACGAACTGAGGAATTTCGAAAATGAAATGACTGGAAACCCTTTCATTATAATTGAGCACGGCAAATGACTGCCGGGACATAGGATCTGAACGCTGCTCCTTGTATTTTGCGCCAGTGCAGATCTGGAGCCGAGGCCATAAAAAACGAACAATTGAAGGGCTTTGATTTCACTTTCCGCGGTGATTAGGTATGAAATTGTCCTTTAACTGCCTCATTCAATGAAATTAACGATTCCAACTCAACAGATTGACCTAAAAATGAAATTGGGTTTAGTACCCTTGATTCTGGGTACGCTGCTTTTGTCTGCTTGTGTTCCAACTCCCGTAGACACGGCCGTTGACAGCACTCAGAGCGATGCGGCAGAACAGTCACAAGTCGCAAGTGTTCCTTCAATTGATCTTTCTGCCGAGATTTTGCATCAGCTCGTGACCGCGGAATTGGCTTACTTTCGAAACGATGCTCTCACCTCGCTTGAAATTCTTGAAAAAATAGCGTTCGAAACCCGCGACCCCCGAATTGCTGAAACCGTTTCAATTCGAGCGATCAGTCAGCGTCATTTCGATGTGGCTTCAAACACCTCCGACCTGTGGGTGGAATTGCGCCCGAATTCAGCATCGGCATGGTATGCCAATGCCGTATCTATGGTCGCAACACAGAATTTTGACAGAGCAGTCGAAGGGTTTCAAAAGACGCTGTCCCTATCACCAGACTCCGAGGAGTCGACAATTCAGAATATTGGCCGAACGCTCAGCAGTAATTTGAATCCCGAACTCGCGTTTGAATTGTTCGAAAGGGTCATTGCTGATGTGCCGCAGAGCCTGTATGGCCAATTGCAGTTGATTCAACTGGCGATAAACGCTGAGTTGGATGACTCGCTGATTGACGGCTTAATTACCGATGGCTTGGCCGCGCAGCCGGATTCGGATAACTTCGCCACCGTTACATTTACGTTGCACCTGGATCGCGGACAAATCTCCGAAGCGTTGGAATTCGCGCAAGACTTTCTGAACCGGTATCCTGATTCTAACCGATTGCGCCACAATTACGCTCGGTATCTGTCCGAAGACGGACTTTACCAAGAGGCTATTGAGCACTACGAGGTACTTTCTGATGCAGAATCGCTGCTCATGCAGGGCAATTTGTATGAACAGGCAAATTTTCCGCAGCGCTCTAAGGAAAAGTACCTGGCTTTTCATGAAATTCAGCCGGACAACCAAAGAGTGTTGATCAATTTGGCTGAATTGGCCCTTGATCAAAAAAACTATGAAGAAGCCAGTGTCTGGATCAGTCGGATCACACAACGCAATCTGGCATTCAGTCGCTACCTGCTGACAGCCAAGTACATTGCCGGAGTCCGTAGTGTTGATGAAGCGGTCGCGTTGCTCGAAGAATATGGGACTGATGACAACCAGCAGCGTATCAGGATCATATTGGTCGCTGAGAGCCTGTATCGTGACTCCGGACGAACGCAACAGGCATTATCAGTGCTCGATGCAGGCCTGGAGGAATTTCCTGACAACACCACCTTGCTGATTGCAAAGAGCTACACTGCTTCGGAGCTCAACCTCATCGACCAAGTGGAAAGTTCCGTCAATGCGGTGCTTGCGACTCAACCGGACAATGCGCTGGCGCTCAATGCCTTGGGTTATACGCTGATTGATCAGACTGATCGGCTGGAAGAAGGCACTCGTTATATCGAAAAAGCACTCGAACTCAAACCCAATGATCCCTACATTTTGGACAGTATGGGCTGGGCGCATTTTAAAATGGGAGATTACAAAAACGCGCTCAAACTGCTGAAAATAGCGCTGTCTCGGCGGGATGATCCAGTGATGGCTGCACACCTGGGCGAAGTGTACTGGACGCTAGGCCGCACCCAGAAAGCCAAACAAGTCTGGGATCAGGCAATCAAAAAATCGCCTGGCAATGAAATTCTAATCGAGACGATAGAACGCCTGACGACCCAATGACCTTCCCCAGGCTGATTGTTCTGGCGCTTGTGGTCATTCTGAGCGGATGCTCGGCGCAACAAACAATCAACTATTCCTCAGATCGCGCACTGCTTGAATCACACATCAGCAAACTTGCATCAATCGATAGCTGGAATATTCGCGGACGCCTTAGCATTCGCACCGCTGATGGAGGCCAAATTGGTCGACTGGTGTGGAAGCGGCGAGGTGAAGTCCACCAATTTGATCTTTATGGCAGCCTGGGATCAGGCCATGTACGTATTTCGGTGGAGCCTGGCGAAGTTGTACTGGCTGATTCGGAAGGAGAGATGCTGACCGGTTCGACTGCACGAGAAGTTCTTGATCAATATCTCGGTTGGCAATTTCCAGTCGAGGAATTGGGTTATTGGGTGATCGGCACCGCTTTTCCGGGGTCGTTCGGTGCGCAGAAATGGGACACCTTAGGGCACGTTGTGTGGATCGAGCAATCCGGTTGGCAAGTTTCACTTTCGAAATATGCTGATGTTGATCACTACCAGCTGCCCACGCGCTTTCGGCTGGTGTCGACGGAAACGATCGAACAAAGCCCTACGAATAATAATAATGAACAGGCGCAGCCTCACCAAATCAGGTTAATTGTGACGAGTTGGACACTGGATTGAAACCCAAAGAGGTGCATTAATGCTGTCTTGGTCAGCCCCAGCAAAGATTAATCTGTTTTTGCATGTCGTCGGGCAGTTTGATGATGGCTATCATGAATTGCAAACGGTCTACCAATTGCTGGACTGGTGTGATGAGCTTGAATTTGAATGCACCTGCGACGGTTCCATCAGTCGCAGCACCAAAATCAAAAATATTTCTGAAGCGAACGATGTTACGATTCGCGCTGCACGGCTTTTACGCATGCGTTTTCCTGGCCCACAAGGAGTCAGGATCAAATGCAATAAACAACTTCCGGTCGGTGCGGGGCTAGGAGGCGGCAGTTCCTGTGCAGCTGCGACGCTATGTGCCTTGAACGAACTATGGCAACTGGGTCTGAAGCAGAAAGATTTGGCCACGATCGGCCTTGAAATCGGCGCCGATGTTCCGGTTTTCATCTATGGAAAAAACGCATGGGCAGAAGGTCGGGGAGAACAGTTGACTGACATTTCAATTCCACAGCAACTTTACCTGCTGGTGTATCCGGCCTGTTCTGTTTCGACTGCAAGGGTTTTTCGAACGTTTAGCCAAACACCTCGGTACCGACCAAAATTATCGATCGGGGAGTTTGGTAACAGGAAACTAAACAACGATCTCGAAGCGATCGCCTGTCAGCTTTATCCCGAAGTCGGTATTTTGCTTGAGTGGCTTAAGAATTGGGGTGAGCCAAGAATGTCAGGCTCTGGTAGTAGTTCGTTTTTGCCCATTGATTCTCGAAAAGCCGGTGAAGACATCTTGGCTGAACTACCAGCCGCTTGGACCGGGCGTATTTGTGTCGGGCGAAACAAGTAACTTGTAGCGGAGACTTTTTCAGCCCGTTGTAGATGAACTCGCCGGCCGCTGTGACCACAATCGCTTTGTGACCACGAAATAAGGCAGTATCAAAAACAGGGCGCAAACCAGTTTTACCGCATAGTCGCCAATCGACCAGGTCAACCAGGGCAAGCCCGTCCCGGCAAAGGCGATGCAGTAAAACAAAATCGTATCAACTGTTGACGCGATAGAAGAAGAGATCAGTGGTGCATGCCACCAGTTGCGGCGTCGCAGGCGGTCAAATATTCCGATATTGGTCAGTTGCCCAACGATAAAAGCGCTTCCTGAAGCCAATGCGATACGAGGCGATGCGAGCCAGAATGACAGTAAAACGGCAACGGTGAAACCAAAGTAGGCGACAGTTCGAGCGCGCGATGCACCAAGTCGACGGTTGACAAGGTCAGTAATGAAGAAGCTGATCGGGAAACTGAAATGTCCCCAGGTTAGCCAGTCGTTGATCGGATATCCAACCAGAATGTTTGATGCAGTAATCACTGTGGCCATTGAGACAATGCCCAAAATGAGACCGCGTGGCAGATTTGACGCTTGCATAGACTAAGGTAGCTGTGGGTTCAGTCGACTTTCGGCATCTCGCCGGCGATCAGTTGCGGGTCCAGACGAGTGGAAAACAGATTCAGCCTCCAGTCAAGGTGAGGACCTGTACTGCGTCCGGATGAACCAACCGTAGCAACAGCCTCGTTTTTTTCGACGTAATCGCCAACTTCGACAAGAATTTTTTCCAAGTGAAGAAAAGTTGATGAAAGCCCGTGTCCGTGGTCAATGATCATTGTGGCGCCTGAAAAAAACATATCTGGATGGGCAACGGTGACAATCCCGGGTGCAGGCGAACGCACTGCGGTTCCTGTTGGTGCATGGATGTCGATGCCAAAATGCGGCCGGCGTGGTTCTCCGTTCAAGATTCGCTGACTGCCGTAAACACCCGTAATAATTCCATGGACCGGCCAGTCGATGGAGCCGAGAAAATCAACCCTGCCATCGTCTCTTGTACGAGCTTCGCGTACGACTGCGATATCTTCGCGGATGCGCTTTAGGTCTTTGGCGGAAGGCGAAACCTTACTCTCAGGTAAGCCGTCAATGCGCTGAATGTTGTATTGGCGAGCAGTGATTCCAATCTCGCTATCAAAAGTTCGTCCATCTAGATATCGCACAAGCAGTTGCCAGTCAAGTTTGGCATCGCGGCCAAAACCAATCAGAAAATTGCCTTGCTGGGACACGCGAATTTCGCGTTGATCGACAAACACCCGTGCTCCAGGGGCAGTCGTACCAAACAGCAAGCCACCCTGGGTGAAATTGCCTTGAAGCGCCGCACCTCGTTTGGAAGTGTCGATGGAATCATCAGCGAATGCGCCGCTTATGAGTCCTGTAACAAAAAAAAGAGCACTAAGCGTCTTGAAAAATCGATATCTCATGCATCCAGCATCAAGGTCTTGAGTTCATTTGAATCGCTTGATATACGTCGATAGCGTTCAGGGAGGTCTACGATGTCGCGTAGTTTATTGGGCAGTGGTACAGGAATACCGATTGTGCGTTCGATAGTCTCAGAAAATTTCGCTGGGTGGGCGGTGGCAACGACAATCATCGGTGTGCTCAATGGCTCATCGAGGCGATTAACCGCAGTCAAGGCAACGGCGGAATGAGGATCGATGATTTCCCCGGTTGCGGTGTAGTGGCTGGCGATGGTCTCGCAGGTTTGAGCATCATTGACCCGTATGGCGCTGAAGTGGCTTTGGGCCTGGCGAAGCTTGTCGTATCCGACTTCAAAGCTTCCCGTTTGCTTGAGGCTTTGCATCAGATTAGCGACCGACTCACCATCGCGCTGATATATCTCAAACAAAAAACGCTCGAAATTGCTTGAAACTTCGATATCCATGCTGGGCGTAACAGTTTGTTTGACTCCATATTTTTTCATGACACCGGTTTCAAAAAACCGGGTGAGAATGTCATTGGCATTGGAGCATACGATGATTTGATCGATTGGCAGTCCCATCTTGGATGCGGTCCAGGCAGCAAAGACGTTGCCGAAGTTTCCAGTTGGGACAGCAAAACTGACCTTGGTCCCCGGTGCTCCCAATTGCAAAGCCGCATAAAAATAATACGCGACCTGGGCAGAAATGCGGCCCCAGTTAATCGAGTTGACTGCACCAAGGTTGTATTGCTGTTGGACCTCGCGGTCGGAAAAAATGGTTTTAACGATGGACTGGCAGTCATCGAATGTACCGTCTATTGCGTAGTTAAAGATGTTTAGGTCCTGGCAAGTTGTCATTTGACGACGCTGCATCTCGGAAACGCGCTGAAAAGGGTGGAGCATGTAAAGATCAATAGTTTCCAGACCTGCGACTGCACTGATTGCTGCAGAGCCAGTATCTCCAGAGGTGGCGCCGACAACAGTGAGATGGTTTTTGCGTTGACTGAGACTCCAGTTCATAAATCGACCGAGAAACTGCAGCGCATAGTCTTTAAATGAAAGTGTTGGACCGTGAAACAGCTCCAAAATGTGCAGGCCAGAGCGAATTTCGCGAATCGGTGCGACTTGTGGATGATCAAAACCGTCATAAGCGGTGGTGACAATGTTGTGAAGCACTTCGCCGGGCACATGATTTCCCGTAAACTTGCGAAGCACTGCGTGTGCGACTTCGCCGTACGAGTGGCCACTGAGCGAGCGCATCTCGTCCGTACTGAACGTCGGCCATTGTTTTGGCACAAAAAGGCCGCCATCAGATGCTAAGCCGCAGGTTGCAGCCTGCTCAAAATCCAGTTCAGGCGAAGTGCCTCGCGTGCTGATGTATTTCATTGTTGTTGAACTTGGTTCCAGATTTCAGGCGAGGATCGAAAATACAGCCAAGTGATGAACCCGTGACTTGATCAGGCTTGGGCTTTGATCGACCGAGTTCAAAATTTTATCGCATTGAACTTTTGGAATGACGAAAGCTGTCAAAGTACAACATTTAGCGTTGAATTGAAAACTACATCCACTTCAAACTATAGCGACTCGCAAATACCGCACACGTCATGGACTCCAAAGCAAGAATTCTCGTCCCAGCCCACACAAAATGCAAAATTCTCTGAGAGTTTTTGCTGACCAAACCAAGTTTCAACAAGATATACCAGTCCGATACGTTTATACAAACGTCTGAATTCGAGTTCCGTTACAATTTCAACATGTCCAGCAGTCATCACTGTGTGTAACCAAAATTTATCGCTGCTGTCACTCACTTCAAATCCGTTCGGCGCACAAATTCCTAAATTTATTCACTATTCGTATAACCTCGCGCGAATTGTGCAAAATCGAATTGTGCGATTGGTATCCATTTATGCTAATATTGAAAATTACTGTGTGCGAAGTTCAAATGATTTGAATTGCACAGCGCGTAGAAATAAACAATATCATCGCAGACTCGACCGAGTCGGAGGAAAATAATGGATCAATTAAACTCAATTATCAATTCGATTAATGCCTTTGCGTGGGGACCGCCAATGCTCGGTATGCTGGGAGTTACCGGCGTATTGCTGACGTTGGGACTGGTATTCATGCCGTGGCGCAAAGTAATCTATGGGTTCAAACTGCTTTTCGCCAAAGGAGCAGCAGAAGGAGAAGGAGAAGTCAAGCCGTTTAACGCGCTGATGACTGCACTTTCAGCCACTGTTGGTACAGGAAATATCGCCGGCGTAGCAACGGCGATTGCACTGGGTGGGCCTGGCGCAATATTTTATATGTGGCTGATCGCGCTGTTTGGTATGGCAACCAAGTATGCCGAGGCGGTTTGTGCAGTACGCTACAGAGAAGTGGATAAAAACGGTAAGTTTGTTGGCGGACCCATGTACTACCTTAGAAATGGTGTTGGTGAGTTTGCTCCCGAATTGGGTAAATACCTGGGCTTGGCGTTCGCAATTTTCGGCGCCGTGGCAGCTTTTGGTATCGGCAACGCGGTACAAGTCAATTCGATGGCCCAAGCACTGGATTCGAGTTTCAGCGTACCGACCTGGATTACTGGCGTTGTCGTGGCAGGGTTGGTTGGATTCGTGATTCTTGGCGGAATCCGTCGTATCGGTGATGTCGCTGGTAAGCTGGTTCCCGCAATGATCGTGCTCTATATTGGCGCCTCGTTCATTATCATTATGCTCAATATTTCAAAAGTTCCAGAAGCAATCGGCATGATTTTTACCTATGCATTCAATCCAGCAGCAGCAACGGGTGGATTTGCCGGGGCAGCTGTCGCAGCAGCGATTCGATTTGGTGTGGCGCGCGGTGTGTTTTCGAATGAATCTGGACTCGGTTCAGCAGCGATTGCACATGCTGCAGCACAGACAAATAATCCTGTCAGGCAAGGAATCATTGCAATGTTGGGAACTTTTATCGATACATTGGTCGTGTGCACCATGACCGCATTGGTGATTCTGACCTCTGGCGCGTGGACTTTGATTGCTCCAGAAGGCGGTGGCTACACTGGCGCAGTTCTCACCTCACAGGCATTTGATGCCAGTATTGGTGGCGGGCAATACATCGTGACAATTGCACTGGTTGTATTTGCATTTACCACGATTTTAGGGTGGTCATATTACGGCGAGCGCTGTTGGCAGTACTTGTTCAGCGAAAAGAGTGTGCTGATCTATCGGGCATTTTGGGTGCTGGCAGCATTGTCATTCGCCAACGTTAAGGTTGATCTTGTATGGAACCTGTCAGACACGCTAAACGGCCTGATGGCAGTGCCCAACCTGATTGGCCTGCTGTTGTTGGCACCGATGGTATTCAAGGTGACACGCGAATACTTTGAAAAAGAGGGCACACCCCTAAGCAGAATGCGTTAATGACATTTTGAAGCTTAGTTAATTTCTAACTACGATCCCTGGCGGTTGCGCAATGGCGTGTCGCCAGGGATTTTTTTGTTCATTACACAATCGATCGAATCAGATCAGTGCCATATGTTTGGAAGATTCGAACGGGTGCGTCAGTGACCTGGAAAACATCCCTTGTTTCAGTCAAGGCGGATCACTTTGGCGAAACGATTCGCCTTAGCTACAGCTGATACGGCTAACCGCCCAAGAATAACTCACCAACTTTGGGGTTCGAAAGAAGGTCGTTGCCCTTGCCTGCAATCGCCAACTGCCCAGATACCAGTACATAACCGATGTCGGCAAATTCAAGCCCTTTTTTGGCGTTTTGCTCAACCATGATGATTGTCTTGCCATCGCGGTGTTGCAAGTCGTCAAGGATTTCAAATACCATGTCAATGAATCGCGGTTCCAGTCCAATAGATGGTTCATCGACAAGCAGAACCGATGGTTCCATAACCAGTGCGCGTGATATCTCCAAAAGCCGGCGTTCACCGCCCGAAAGCACTTTGGCCTGATGCTTGCGTCTTGCTGCGAGCCTGGGATAACGCTCAAATATCATTTCTGCACTCTGTTTGGCCTTGCTGGGCTGGTCTTTCAAAAATCCACCCATCCAAAGGTTTTCCTCCACCGTCATACCGGGGAAAATGGATTTGTCCTGCAATATGTAAGCAATACCTGCGCCAGAGAGTTTTTGGTTGGGAGTCAGCGTGGTTACATCCATTGGATTGTCTGTGCTACCGATCGTAATTTGACCCGAGTAAATATTAGTAAAACCGAAGATTGAATGCAAAATGGTCGATTTACCTGCACCGTTCGGGCCAATCAGGCAAAGCGACTGCTTACGGCCAACGCGCAGGTTGAAGTCATGCAGGATTTCCATTTTTCCGTATCCTGCATTAAGATGATTGATGGTGACAAAGGGCTCGCCATCGACCAAGTCGTCGAGTTGTTCCAGCGAGATATTTTCTGCAATTTGGGCCGCCTGGCGGGTGACTTCATCAACGGAAATGACCGCATCAACGTTTCCGCTGCCGTAGCCTTTGACTGATTCAGATTCGGAATTATTCATTTTCGATGGATGATGGCGGTTCGATCAGTGAGTTCCAAGATAGGCATCAATGACTTTCTGGTTGTTCTGGATTTCCTCGGGGCGCCCCTCGGCAAGCAATTCGCCGTGTGCGAGACAGTAAATTCGATTTGCCAGATTCATGATGACCCGCATGTTGTGCTCAATAACAAAAAGTGTAATTCCAAACTCACTGTTCGCACGCTTTAAACGATCAATCAGCCCGTTAATCAACGTTGGGTTTATGCCGGCAGTGGGTTCATCCAGTAGTAAAGCGGTGGGTTCGTTCATCAAAGCCATGGCAAATTCCAAGAGCTTTTGCTGTCCAAACGAAAGCGACCCCGCTGTCAGGTAGCGCTTTTCGTAAAGTCCGACAAAATCCAGCAGACGATCGGCTTTTTCGTAATCGCTCTCGGTATTGCGGTGAAACGACTCTAAGAATTTCATCTTTCGATGCGGCAGTGATATCAGCATGTTTTGCACACAGTTCATCTTGCCGTAGACCCGTGTTTGCTGAAATGTCCGGATCAGACCCATACGGGCAATATCCTGTACCGGTTTTTTGGATATTTCGCGACCTTCGAAATGAATAGAACCTGCATCGATCGGGTGATATCCGACGATCGAGTTAAACAACGTCGTCTTACCGGAACCATTGGGCCCGATCAGACCTGTGATGTCGCCTTTTTCGACGCCCATCGAAATGTTGTTGTTAGCAACGACTCCGCCGTAGTGCTTCGATACACCTTCAAGTTCAATAATTCGGCTCACAACTATGCACTCTCCTCCCTGGATTCGACGCGGATGCCGAACCACTCGGGTCTGACATGCATAAGCCAGCCCATGATGCCGTCTTTGAAGTACACCACGGTCACCACGATCAGCGTTCCAAGCGCAACCCACTGCCAGCCAAGCAGGTAGTTCCAGGTGACTTCTTTGAACAGGTGAAATACAACCGCACCAACCACGGGCCCCCACAGGGTGCCCTTACCACCCAGCAACACGCATACCACCATAAAAATGCCCAAATTAATCGTCTGGTAGGCGGTTTCCAGTGGTTCAAAGTGAATCAGTTGAAACGCAGAGATTCCGCCTGCTATTCCAACGAAAAATGCCGAAAGAGACCATGCGGTGAGTTTGTACCGCATCGTATGAATCCCCATGGCTTCCGCCTTTTCTTCATCATCGCGAATGGCATTGATAGCGGCGCCAAATCGCGTTGTGTACAGCCACTTGGCAAAAACGAATGCAGCGACACCTGTTGCCGCAAACATGTAATAGAAATAGACTTTGCCAAGTTCGAGATCATATGGAAAGACAGGCAAGGAAATGCCCTGGCCCCCGCCAACCCAGTCCCAGTTGGAAACAAGCTCTCCTGCTGCGATCGCCACTCCCAGCGTGCCAATGGCGAAATAAGGGCCGCGCAGACCAAAGGTGATGTAGCCGATGATCAGCGCGCAAAATGAACAAAAAAAGCCTGCGCCAAGTATGCCAAAAAATGCGCCCCAGAAATATTGGCGATCGGTGAATTTGTAGACCGTAGTACCAAATGCATTGGTGTAGTCTCCAACATTAAACGCAAGAGCAATCGCGATGACTGCCGCAACGTACATGCCGGTCCCGTAGAAGAATATGTTTCCAAGCGAGTTGTATCCCATTTGGCCGCCGGTCATGTCCCAGGTAATTGCGACAATAATCATCAGCCACAACGTTGCAAGCTGAGTTTTGAAATCCGGCAGAATATAAGGCGCCAGCAAGGTGAAGGCAATCAGTCCGCCATACAATGCAAATCGTTTTGTATTCACTGTATGCACCACGGTTCCTTATTGCAAGCTCTTTCGAACTCGTTTTTGCTGCAGCAATCGAATCAGCAATACCAGCAGCAATAAAAGTACGGCGACAGCCTGTTGGTATCCAATTCCAAAAATATGGGCGCCGTATTGCTCCAGCGCGCCAATGCCCAAGCCTGCGGCAATCACTCCAGGCAGGTTGCCTAGTCCCGCAGCAGTGACGATGACGAACGAGCGTATGGAATGGGTGATGCCATAAAAGGGCTGGATAACCCAGACCATGACAACAATTGCGCCAGCCGCCCCGCATATGGCAGCATTCAGGGAGAAGGTGAAGGCATAGACTTTTTCAGTGTTGATGCCCAGTACCCGGGCCGCCCTGGCATCTTGTGCCGTCGCGCGGATCGCTTGCCCCATTCGGCTGAATTTCATAAACAGGATAACACCTGCAGCCAACGCAGAGGCCATCAGCACTCCAAGCAGTTTTGCAATCGGTACGTCAATAAAACCATCCATAAAATAGAGCGTTTCGTATTTGAGAGAGATGCTCTGAGTATCTGAGCCAAACAGCAAATTGAGAACCTGGGCGATAATGATCGCTATGCCGAAGGTTGCCAGCAGCGACGTGAATAGATCTCGCTCAATCACGCGGGTGATCACAGCTTTGTAAATCAGCCAGCCCACCACCCAAAGCACGATAAACGCTGCCGGTACGCCCAGCAGGGGGTGTACGCCTTGCTTGGACAGCCACCAGGCGACATAACCGCCCGCAATGACGAAATCACCTTGTGCCAGATTCTTAACATTCATCACCCCCCAAACTAAAGCCAAACCGTATGCTGACAGTGCAAACAGTGCGCCAATCATGATTCCATCAATGACGATCTTCAGATTGACAACTGGAAACTCAAACAGCAATGAGATATTGGATAAAAACTGTTCCATTGCGTAGCGACAAAGTGTTTAAGTTTTATTGCCTGAAGGCTTGACTGAGATTGGGACAAACTGGCTGACAGGCAGACCCGCTGGGTAGAACAGCCGGTCTGCCTGTAGTGAGATTGATCAGATTCAGTTTCTCGGCCAGTTCAGCTCGTGTGAAGCGAATGCTGACGGGGCTACCACGTTGTACTTGCCGTCTTGAATCTGGCGCAGTACCATGGGCTTGGCAATGTTGTTGCCAGCTTCTGAGAACTTGATTTGCCCGTAGAAAGTCGGAAGGTCAGTTTCGGCAAGCGCATCGCGGACGGCTTCTTTGTCCAATGAGCCTGCACGTTCGAATGCATCCTTGAATA
This sequence comes from Arenicellales bacterium, assembly GCA_963664525.1. Lineage (GTDB taxonomy): Bacteria > Pseudomonadota > Gammaproteobacteria > Arenicellales > JAJDZL01 > JAJDZL01. Next base: position 2,724,444 of record OY761535.1, on the reverse strand, counting down.
CATAAACGGCCGCGGAAGCCTGGGCAGTCTGGTAGGGAACTGTTTTTTCGGCATATTCTGGGAATGCGGCCTTAAATTCTTGTTCGTAATTTGCGGCAGTACCGAAAATATCATCGCTGTAGGTCAGCGTTTCAGCCCATTGTGTCGAACAAAGAATATCGTTAGCTGCTTCACCAAAGTTACCGACTACATCTGCTGCTTCACAGTGCGTGATTGCAATCATCGGGACGTTGACATTTTGTTCTTCAATCTGTCGAACTGCTGTTGCGGCACCCTTTGAGTGTCCGCTGACAACCAGTACGTCCGGCTTGAGCAGTTTCACCTTGGTCAAGATCGCGCTCATGTCTGACAGATCGCGTGGCAACTGTTCATCAACCACGATTTTCATGTCGAACTTGCTCGCATCTTCAAGCACTCCAGCCCGAATATCAAGCGAAAATGGATCGTTTTCGACAGCGACAGCGACTTTCACGTCAGCTGAAGACATGCCTGACTTTTCGGCCTTTTCAGCAGCCAGTGCGATGGCCGAGGCAAGATACTGCTCAGATGTCGAAAGCACTGCGAAAAGATACTTATAGCCTTGGTTAAACAGCGACCGACTGGCACCTTCCGCTTCAACCATCGGAATCTGGTATTTTTCGGTGACTGGTGCAATGGCTTTGGTTAGACCAGAAGAATACGGTCCAAGCATGTACTGGACCTGGTCCTGGTTGATCAACCGCTCCGCGAGTGTGGCGCCCCGATCACCCTTGGATTCATCGTCGTAATAAATAACGCTAAAGTTGTAGCAATCGTCGCCAATATTGACACCGCCTGCTTCTTTAATTTTTTGTATGGCGAATTCATAGCCGTTCTTGGCATGTACACCATTGGTTGCGTACTTGCCGGTCAATGAGATTGCAGAACCCAGTACCAGGTCCTTACAATCCGCCATGACGGCAGAATTTGTAAAAAGCATCGCAGTGCCAGCCACAATGAGGCTCAGCAGTTTTTTTATTTTCATATTTTTCTCCAATAAACGTCGTTTCTCAAGTCGCAAAAGACTTGCATTAAATCAATAAACAGGTGATACCAGTAAAATTGTCCTGCAATTTTACTGGTTCAAGCCAATTCCATTACCGATATTGATGGTTTGGCCTTACTGTTTTTTTGTCAGCGATATATGCCGGCCGATCCAGTCGGGGCGGGTGGTAATTTGCGCCTGCTGCAGCATTGTCAGTGTAGCGTCAGGCATCGGCGCAGCCCGTTCGTCTCGCGTACTGTAGTGCAACATGACCATCTCTGCTGTTGCACAGATCTGATCGTTCACAACGAGCATGTGCGCGCACCAGATTTTTTTTGGATCAGATCCGACAATGATGGTATCAACTTTAAGCTGGGCTGGTTTTCTGACCTCATTCACGTAGCGGACGTGGGTCTCCAAGGTGTATAACGCACAGCCGGTCTGTTCAAAATAGGGCACGCCAATTTCAAAGTATTCCTGCATGGACCAATTGGCATTGGTAAACGGCACCAAGTAGTAGGCTTCGTTCAAATGACCATAGGCATCAAGCCATTCATCCTGCAAGGGTTCTGAGTGAAAATTAAACGACTTCACGCGAATTTCCTCAATACGATAAAAACTGCACAAAATGTTACCAGATTACCGTAGCTGCTGGTGTACGATAATCAGCATTACCAGTATTTTGAATTTCAGAGGCGACAGAGCGCTTCGGATAGGCTTTAAGACCTCAATTCAGAATCGACAACTCTCGAGGCTTTACAAATGGCAGTTCAATTTAGAGTCATCGTTTTTCAACACATTGCCTGTGAACATCCAGGCATATTTCGACAGTTTATGGAGACTGACGGTATCAGGTGGGATCCGGTCGAACTGGATGAAGGGGAGACGATACCGGATCTTGCGCCCTATGATGCGATGATATCGATGGGCGGCCCGATGGATGTATGGCAAGAAGCGGAGTTTCCCTGGCTGGCCCAGGAAAAAGAAGCAATTCACGAGGCGGTACGCATACGCAACATGCCGTTTCTTGGAGTCTGTCTGGGCCATCAACTGCTTGCTGAAGCAGTGGGAGGCTCAGTCGCCCCAGCCGACACACCGGAAGTGGGTATGCTGGATGTGCATTTGACTGAGGCAGCGACGGACAGCCCATTGATGCGAGGACTGCCTCATCGATTTAAAACACTGCAATGGCACGGCGCTGAAGTCAAGTCATTGCCTGAGGATACCTCAGTGCTGATGTCCTCACCGCTTTGCGAGGTTCAGTCATTTTCGGTGGCTCAGGACGCACTGGGTATTCAGTTTCATGTCGAAACCAACCCAAAGACTGTTGATGAGTGGAACGCCGTTCCAGAATATGAAGTTGCACTTCGGTCTGCATTTGGTGACAATGGTGCTGTAGAACTGAAGCAAAAAGCGACAGAACTTGAATCGGAATTGTCTGCAACAGCAGCCTTAATTTATCGAAATTGGGCTAATATGCTTCTAAATGCAGATAAATAGTCAATAACGAGTCGGCTTCAAGAGCATCAGTCCGTTAATTGTCGAAGCGCAATTTTGGCGATCCTGCGCTTACCGACCTGAAAGACGTGCTTTGCTCCGGTTGGAATCGACTGTCTTGAGTCGCTGATGCGTTCCCCGTCAATTCGTACAGCGCCTTGCTTGACCAGTCGATGGGCGTCGGAGGTGGTTGCAACCAGTCCGGCATCCTTGAGTAGGTTGGCCAGTGCGATGGCGTTTTCACCAATCTCAATGACCTTTTCTTCAAGGTCTTCGGGAACGTTACCCTTTTGAAATCTTGCGACGAACGCCTGGCGCGCGTTTTTTGCGGCTGTCTTGGAATGAAAGCGTTCGACAATTTCTTCGGCGAGTAGAAACTTGACATCACGAGGGTTGTGCCCATCGGCGACTTGGTCTTTAAGAGCGCGAATCTGTTCCATTGAGCGCGAGCTGATCAATTCATAAAAACGCCACATTAACTGATCAGATATTGACATCACTTTACCGAAGATTTCGTCAGGTGGCTCGTTGATTCCAATGTAATTGTTGAGCGACTTGGACATTTTCTTGACCCCGTCGAGTCCTTCTAAAATAGGCATGGTGATGACAATTTGAGGATCTTGCCCGGCGTTTTTTTGAAGTTCCCGGCCAACGAGCAAATTGAACTTTTGGTCGGTCCCACCTAATTCAACGTCTGAGCGTAGGGCAACAGAGTCATAACCTTGCACGAGTGGATAAAGAAATTCGTGAATGGCAATGGACTGGTGCGCATTGAACCGGGTTTTAAAATCATCTCGCTCAAGCATCCTGGCCACAGTGTGCTGTGCGGCTAGGCGGATCATCATGCTGGCATTCTGGTTTTCAAACCACTCGGAATTAAAACGGACAATCGTTTTATCAGCATCGAGGACTTTGAACACCTGTTCCTTGTAGGTGACGGCATTGGAATGAATCTCTGCTTCGGTCATGGGTGGGCGAGTTGCCGATTTGCCGGAAGGATCGCCGATCTTTCCGGTAAAGTCTCCAATCAGGAAAGTAACCTCGTGTCCTAGCTGTTGAAATTGACGCATTTTCTCTAACAGAACGACGTGACCGAGGTGCAAGTCAGGCGCGGTTGGATCAAAGCCGGCCTTGACTTTAAGCGCCTGGGAAGTCGCGAGCCGGTCTTTGAGTTCCGATGCAAGCAGGATTTCGTCGGTTCCGCGTTGGATCAGGTCAAATTGTTCTTGCACGGGATCGGACAATGGGTCACCGAATCTTTTTGGTTTGGATTGAGTCAGGGGTTGCAGTCAGTCAGGACGCGAGAGATTTTATTTCGAATGCACTTTGTACATTTTGCCAAGTTGTCTGTTTGAAAAAATAATATCTGGAATTTTGATCCTAATGTTGGTGCAAAAGGTGTTTGCAAAATCGCCAGATTTTCCAAATGAAAGAGTGAATGGCTGTCAATTGATTGACTGTGAAGGGAGCGTTGATCTCATTGACAATTCGATTGTGTTTAGACTTTGGCGTTAATTTCTTTGGTATACGTTTTTCGATTCAACCTGAATTTGAACGCATATATAAGTGATATATAATAAAATCAGAAAAAAGTTTGCGCCGAATGAATTACATGTAGACAATGGTTGGAGTTAACGGGAGGTGAACCAATTCATCCGATTTTTCTCGAATTGAAAAAAATAATCGTGCAATTCGAATCGACGGGTAGTGCGCCTGAAATCAAATTTTTTTGCATAAACATACATCGTGAAATTTTTCCTGGTTCCGAATTTTCATGAATAGCGAAATCGAAAGATCAAATCGTTCCGGCGAACATACATTCGCTGAAACCGATTCGCAACCGCGCAGCACGGGTCGCGCACTTAACCGCAGTTTTTTCACCTACACCCCCCGCAAGAGCAATGCACTGATATTTTCGGTTGCAATTTTGTATGCCGTCATTTTACAGTCGGTGCTTTCATCTGACACCGATTCCCACGAATCTCAGCTGGCATCAACGGTTGGATTAGCAATATCCGATACGATCGCTGAAGGATTGACGTCTTCCGATGATTCGGAGGGCCCAATTGAAGATACAGGTTTCGGTGGCCCCCTGAATGATTACGAACAGGCTCTTCAGGTTGACAAGGAGCCTGAATCAGAGGCACAACCGAAGATTACAGTTCTAGACCCTGTCGCCAGCGAAGAGAAGCTTGTTCCTACCGGCGACGCAGACCCCATTGTATTGCTGTCCAGTGATTTGGAATCATTGGCAAACTCGCCCATCGTTCTGACCAAATCAGAGGTCAACGTTGGCGATTCTCTGATTCGAGTTTTCAGACGCAATAATTTGAAAGACAAGCATGCCATTGCTTTATTGAATACCTCCGGGACCAAGGCAGCATCGGTGCTGTACCCGAGAGACCAGTTCAAATTCGTCTGGAGCGACAACAAACTGCTAGGTATTGAACTTCGTCGCAAGAAAAAAGTTGTTCTGATGGCGACGTTCGACGGCTCTCAGTTCAGTGTTATCAGTAAAAACAAAGCCAGGCAAGCGGGTTCACTCGTCAAGTTGCTAAAAAAAGAGGTCGAAGCAGTCAAGCCGGGTGATTTGTCTGACTATGAGAAAACGTATGCTGAACTCAAACGTTCCGGTCTGACCTGGGATAAAGTCGTCATTTCAAGGGGGGACAACTTAGGCAAAATTTTCCGACGTTTAGGCCTTAATTCAACTCATGCCGTAGAGATTGCACAGTATCCAGGAAATGAGTGGCTGTCATCAGGACTGCAGCCGGGCCAGGAAATTCGTATCGCGATTTCAGACGATGGCAAATTTGCGATTCTAGAAGCTCCTGATTACAAAACCGCGAAAGTTCGTCTTGTATTTCCTGTTGATGACGGATACTTCGTGGGATTTAAGAAGCTTAAGACCGAGCTACAGGAACACTACGCCTGCGCCACCATCGAAAACAACCTGTACCAGGCAGGTAAAAATCTCGACATTCCCAGGGCGGCGATTAATGGCTTTGTAGCCTTGTTCGATTCGCGCATCGATTTTAGTCGACAGTTAAGGAGCGGCGATCGTTTTTGCATTATTTACGATCAAAACTACGTGCGCGGAAAACCGCTGCTTGATATCAGCATCAAGGCTGCCTCACTGGAGCAGAAAAATTTCAAACTCAGCGCTTTTCGGCACATTGATGACGATGGGCAAATTGCCTACTATGACAACAATGGTCTGAGCATGCAGGGGCATTTTTTGAGATCACCGATCAAATACGCCAGAGTAACCTCGATTTACAGCAAAAGCCGCTACCACCCGGTTCTCAAAAAGAGACGTCCACATCTTGGTGTCGACTACGGAGCGAAAACAGGCACACCGATTCGTGCGACTGCAACAGGCCGGGTAATCAAGCGCGCACATTACAAAGGCTATGGCAAAATGGTTGCACTTCAACATGGCAGTCGATACCGTACCATCTATGCACACATGTCTCGCTTTGCTGAAGGCACGGGAATTGGGAATTTCGTAAAACAGGGACAAGTGATTGGCTACGTCGGTTCAACTGGCCTGTCAACGGGTCCACATCTGCACTATGAATTTCACGTCGATGGCAAGCACCGCGATCCGTTAGAGTATGACATGCCAAAAGGAGCGCCTATTGCCGACGAATATCAGCATAAATTTCAAGCCTATGTTGATGATTTCTCACATCGCTTGGCCAGCATTGAAGCACCACAGGTCAAGTACCAAGCGAGCTCTGTTCAAACGGCCAGCAATTAGCAGTCAATGGTGCTGAACGCGCCCACGGCTTCAAAATCCCAGAAATGAGAGATCTTTACGCTGGACTGATGTCTGGTACCAGTCTCGATGGCATCGATGCAATCTTGGCTTCGTTCGATAAAAGCGCGAGTATCAAGATTCATCGCACGGGCTATACACCGTACCCGGATGAGGTACGTGCTTTACTGGACGATCTTATGAATGACCCGCGCCGAGAAAGGACGCTTGCGCATGAGGTTGATGTTCAATTGGGCAAGCTGTATACCCAAGCAGTCTTGAAGCTGCTTGACGGGTATTCAAACGGTAAGGTCAAAGCGATCGGGTGTCATGGCCAGACGATTTTGCACCAGCCATCAACGAAGTCTCCATTCAGCTGGCAAGCCGGTGATGCCAAAACGCTTGCAAACCAAACCGGGATTCCTGTTGTCGATGACTTTCGCTACGCGGATATGCAACACGGTGGACAGGGTGCGCCGCTTGCCCCCGCGTTTCACCAATTTGCTTTCAGTCATCAATCTCAAGCCATTGCAGTGGTTAACATCGGTGGCATTGCCAATGCAACCTACCTGCCTGTGAGTGATGATGAAAAGATCATTGGGTTCGATACCGGGCCTGGTAATACACTTTCAGACCGCTGGATCCAGGCATCACGAGGAATGCGTTATGACAAAAATGGTGCCTGGGCGCAATCTGCACCAGTGGACGAAAATTTACTGGCGAGATTGATGCAAGATGATTACTTCCATCTGCCTCCGCCAAAAAGCCTTGATACGCGGTATTTCAATATCGAATGGCTTCACAAGAAGCTCAGTGCCGTCAAAACGAACTATGAAGACGCCGTCGTACAAAGTACTGTTGCGGCATTCACTGCACAATCAATCTGGCAGGCCATTGAAATGTGGATGGCACCGGTGCATCGGATTGTCCTTTGCGGTGGCGGCGCACACAACCAGGCTATTGTCAGCAGACTGGCACAAATTTCGGCTTTGCCCGTATCAACCACCGAGGAAATTGGCATTTCGCCAGATGATGTTGAAGCGTGTACTTTTGCGTGGCTGGCCCAGCGTCGTATGAATCGTATCCCCGCCAACTTGCCATCCGTTACCGGGGCAAGAAAACGAGTTCTGCTCGGTTCGATAACTTACCCGCAATGATCAGCTTTGACTGCGCGACAGCGTCAGCCAAAGCTTGACAATGATTCACATTACCGCGCAGGGCTTGACGGCTTAGCAGTCGAGAGTATTGTTTCGCTCCCAATTTGAAACGTCCGCACAGTATTGGTTCCAGTTCTGCATTTTTAATTTGCAGTAACTGTCGATATTTTCGCCTCCCAGTGCGTTTCGCAGTACCTCGTTGGATTCGGTCGTTCGAATCGCATCGAGCAGATTCAGAGGCAGTTTTTTGACATCGCCAGCCAGTTCAGGATTGGCATACATATCAATGTCCAGCCGTTTACCTGGATCGCGTTGGTTTTCAATTCCGTCCAGACCAGTGGCTGCAATGCCTGCCTGAAGCAGGTAAGGATTCGCGGAGCCATCCATCAGCCGAAGCTCGAAGCGTCCAGCATCTGGAATGCGAATCATGTGCGTTCGATTGTTACCGGTGTAGGTTACCGAATTTGGGGACCAGGATGCACCGGAACGGGTGCGTGACGCGTTGATTCGTTTGTAGCTGTTTACGGTTGGATTGAAGATTGAACACAGGGCTTCGGCACTGTTAATGATGCCGCCTAGAAAGCTGTAGGCAAGCGACGACAAGCCCATTTCCTCGGATTCATCGAGAAACAGATTTTTGCTGCTGTCAGGATTCCACAAGGATACGTGAGCATGACAACCGTTACCGGTGAGATCGGTGAAGGGTTTTGGCATAAACGTTGCGCGTTCACCATTGCGCTCGGCAATTGTCTTTACCATAAATTTGAAAAATGTATGCCGGTCAGCTGTCGTTAGGGCATCGCTATAATCCCAGTTCATTTCAAACTGACCGTTGGCATCTTCGTGGTCGTTCTGATAGGGATTCCAGCCAAGTTCAACCATTGCATCGCAGATTTCGCTGACAATGTGGTACTTACGAAGCAGCGATGACTGGTCATAACACGGTTTTTCCTGGGAATCGAGCGTGTCATTGATATTTTCACCGCTACTATCCAGCAGCATGTACTCACACTCCACGCCAGTTTTCATGACATATCCAACGTCGCCGAGGCGGGCAATCTGGCGTTTGAGCATGACGCGTGGGCACTGTTCAACCTCAACGCCACTCATCCACAAATCAGCTGCCAGCCAGCCAATTTCCCGATTCCACGGCAAGATGATCAGGCTTTCCGGATCGGGGATGGCGAGCATATCAGGGTCAGCTGGAGTCATATCCAGCCAGGTTGCGAACCCTGCAAAGCCCGCGCCATCTTCCTGCATACCTGCGATCGCTCCGGCAGGGACGAGTTTTGCGCGAAGCACTCCGAAAAGGTCCACGAAACTGATCAAAAAGTATTTGATTGATTGTTCTTTTGCGACTGTTGCGAGATCAATCGACATTTTTCAACCTCCTTCCAAATATTAACTGGAACAAATTGTAATTTTCGGCCTGCCAAACGGGTCAAATTGAATCCCGTTCTCTTCGATTTGTATTGACGTTCTTGTACAGTGGTTGTAACCCGAAAACAGAACCTGCTCATCCAGGGACCCAGCTTGTGCCGGCAAGCGGTACCTTTGCCATGGCGGCTGCTTCTACTGTTAGTGCGACCATGTCTTCCGGTTCCAGGTTAAGGACATGGCTTTTTCCGCATGCTCTTGCCAGGGTTTGCATTTCAAGCACCATCGTGGCGAGATAGTTTTTTAGCCATCTGGACCCTTGTTCAGGTCTGAGGCGTTCCTCAAGTTTTGGGTCCTGCGTGGTGATGCCAACCGGACAGCGTCCTGTGTGACAGTGGTGGCAAAAACCTGGCGCGGTCCCCAAAGATTCATAATCTTCAAGATAAACGGGGCGATTGCATCCAAGCGCCACCATCGCAGCACTGCCAACTGAGACTGCGTCTGCTCCAAGTGCGAGTGCTTTTGCTGTATCGGCGCCGCTTCGAATGCCACCTGAAACAATGAGCTGGACCTTGCGATGCATGTCAAGTTCAACAAGTGTTTCGACAGCCTGACGTACGGCGGGCAGTGTCGGGATACCGACATGTTCGATAAAAACATCTTGGGTGGCGGCCGTCCCGCCTTGCATGCCATCCAGCACAATAGCATCGGCGCCCGCCTTAATCGCCAGTGCAACATCATACTGAACGCGCGTTGCGCCAATCTTGATCAGAATAGGAATTTCCCAGTCGGTAATTTCCCGTAATTCCTGGATTTTGATTTCAAGGTCGTCTGGACCGGTCCAGTCGGGATGTCGGCAGGCGCTTCGCTGATCAATGCCGACTGGCAGATTTCGCATCCCGGCCACCCGTTCGGTAATTTTTTGACCCAGAAGCATGCCGCCACCACCTGGTTTTGCTCCTTGTCCAACGACGACTTCAAGGGCATCGGCGCGTCGCACGTCGTCGGGATTTAAGCCATATCGGGAGGGCAGAACCTGGTAAATCAGAGATTTTGACGATAGGCGTTCTTCGTCGGTCATCCCGCCGTCACCTGTCGTTGTACTGGTGCCCATTTGTGATGCTGCCAGTCCAATCGACTCTTTTGCATTGGCACCGAGTGCTCCGAAACTCATACCTGCGATGGTAATTGGAATCTTAAGGTGAAGCGGGCGTTTGGCAAATCGGTTGCCGATGACAACATCGGTCTCACAAAGTTCCCGATATCCTTCGAGTGGATAACGCGACATGGAAGCGCCCAGAAAAAGCAGATCATCGAATGTCGGTACTGCACGTTTGGCACCGAATCCCCTGATTTCATATACACCCTGATCTGCTGCTCGATGAATTTCAGCCAAAACATGATCCGGAAACGTCGCTGATGAGCGAAGCTTTCGAGGATCAAATCCGGGATGTTTTTTGTCAGATGGCATCGGCGTTATCAATGTTGAAATTGTAAAGTTTTCGTGCCGACCCATATCGTCGAAACTCATCAGCCGAAAAGTTAAGACACGCACGTTCAAGCAGGCTTTGCAGCGCTCTTTTGTGCTTACGGCGCATTTTCTTTTCGACACAGTCAGACCCGAGTCCTTCGACTTTGCCGCGCACAAAAATTTGCGCTTCGTAAATCGAATCTCCCAGGTTGCCACCGCAGTCTCCACAGACAACGAGTCGACCGGATTGTGCCATGAATGCACCAAAATGACCAATTGATCCGCCAACAACAATGTCGATGCCTTTCATGGAGATGCCACAGCGCGAGCTGGTGTTTCCCTTGATGACCAAGAGCCCGCCGTGACCGGAGGCGCCTGCGTATTGAGAGGCATTGCCATCTACAAAAACGCGCCCGGACATCATGTTTTCTGCCAGCCCCGGACCGGCGTTGCCCTCAATGTGAATACTGGCGTTCTTGTTCATTCCGGCGCCATAGTATCCGACGTGGCCTTCGATGGTAACTTCAATGGATTCGGTCAGTCCAACAGCGACAGAGTGTGTCCCTTTTGGATGGGCAATCGAGTACGTTTCGTCGTGGTTTGGACCCACGTTGTGAAGAGCCTGGTTGACTTCCCGAAGTGGTTGTGTTGCAAGATCAAATTGCATTACGTGACTCGCCGTTTGAAGAACTGCGGCTCCAGCTATAAATCTGGGCGGGGGCTGGCTCCCAAATATTGGAATTCTTTGCGTCTGGCAAACGCGCGATGGCGCGATATTCAGAGGACATCGCGACCCAGTCATCGTTTTCCGCGAGCACCGCAGGTTTACAGGCAATGGGGTCGCGCAAAACAGAAAAGCCATCTTGCGTTCCGATTGCGAATGTATAAAACCCGTCCAGGTCCCGAATTGCGGACTCAAGTGCCTCGACGACTGATTCGCCTAAAGACAGCCGCCAAGTCAGGTATCCTGCCGCCACTTCACTATCGTTATCGGTCTGAAATTCACCGCCCTGCCGAGTGAGGAAATTCCTGAGGCGATTGTGATTGGACAGCGAACCATTGTGCACCAGGCACAGGTCGCGTCCGGTGGAAAAGGGGTGTGAGTGTTCGGTAGTCACTGCACTTTCTGTTGCCATACGGGTATGTGCCACCGCGTGGGTTCCAGCGAATTCATTAAAGCCAAAACGCTCTACTACGTCTTTGGGGTGGCCTTTTTCCTTGTAAATTTCAATGGAGGTGCCGATGCTCATGACCCTAAGGTCTGGCCATTGGCTGTTGATCCACTGGCCGATCGCTTCAACCGGTGCTTTGCTGCTCAGGACGGCGTGACTGGCGTGAATCTCCAGTTGGAAGTCAAGTTCAAAAGATTGACTGATTTGGTCTGTGTGCGCCTGCCAATTTTCAAACTTGTTTTCACTAAACAAAGAGACCTTGGATCCATCTTGCGGAGCGGGATTGCGATAGATTGCAACACCCGCGCTGTCCGGACCTCGGTCCCCCATCTCTTCAAGCATGTTGGAGACAAACTCTCCCAGCCTGGGTTCCAGGTTTGGGTTTTTGAGATAAAGGCCTACTATTCCACACATAATCAAAATGGTGTCATTGCGGTGAATCGCTGCGCTGCGGTGGACAGGCGCAGGATCATCAGATTTCAGAGGGTATCATTTTAACTTGCCAGATACGTTTGGGTGCAACAATGAAGCATTTTCGTTTGAGCCTTAATGTCGTAGATCTGCGTTGCAGATTGTCTCACTGGACAGGGTAATGATCATGGAAATTGACAGATTTGAATGTTGAATGCCTTCAGTCTCCAGTGCCGGTCAATCCATCGCCATACCAACTTTGCGGCTAAAGGAGAATCCTACGAGTGTTATTGGGTCATATATTCTGGGTACAAGTTAGAAATTGTTGACTTACTGAATAATGCGTGTCAGCCATTCTTGCGTTACTTCTTCACGCTCAGATCTATTCTCAGCATTGATTGCCTGCCAGTTCGGTTGCTCAAAGTTTTCAGCGAAATCAACAATGAGGTAGTGTTGGCCATTGTGTTTCAAATCGATACGTCCATTGTTACCGATGATCCACAGTCCACGAGGTACAAATTTAACCGAATCACCCGACTGGTTAAAGAGATTAAGCGTTGGAATTTGCCTGGCTTCAATTTCGAAGTTGCGCATTAACGGCTCATGCATAATAACAGGTGTCCCTTGGCGCGCTTCCCATCCATCTAGCAACCAATCGCTGATCTTTACATAGAGGTTTTTTACTCGTTCCTCCCAGTCATCAACGCGTCGTTGAATATGTTGCGCGTCTACGAATTCGCTTGTAATGTCATCGAGAACTGTACCACTCATATGTCACCGAACATCATTGCTAACAACCCAACTCTTCATTCCGAACCTGCGATCTCCAAAAATTTGTCGCTTCCCTTGATCCATATTTCAGCATGTTTCAATAATTCATCCAAGTTAAGTTTTTTTCTTCCCCTGAGGGCACATTCCCAGACTACAAGTTGCCTCCAGCCTGCTTTAAGCAAATTAGTTGAAACTTCCTGATCGCGTTTCGCGTTCTGTTGAATCTTAGTTTGCCAAAAGTCTTTGCGCGTTGAAGGGTATCTGAATAGGTGGCAACCATGGCCATGCCAAAAGCAACCGTTGACAAAAATTGCGACCCGATAACGCGGAAGAATCAAATCAGGTTTCCCCGGCAATTGGGTTGAATGCAATCTGAAGCGAAATCCCAGTCTGTGTAGCCCTTGCCGAATTATCAATTCAGGCTTGGTATTTTTGCTTCGAATGCCGGACATCATCCGGCTACGAGTTTGAGCATCGACTATGTCAGACACGGTGATTAGTGATACTGCTCGGCCGATAATCGGTATTTTCATCAATTATCCAAGGGCGCATGTGCCGAGCCACAGCTTCGACAACTGGTACAACTACCGCGTTCCCGAATTGTTTGTATGCTTGTGCATCTGAAACAGGGATTGTGAATTTGCGCTCTACTGAACTGTCAAACCCCATCAATCGAGCGCATTCGCGAGGAGTCAATCTTCTGGGATTTTTTTTACCTTTCTGTTTTATCAGTATTTCCGAACCGTCCTTGAAATAACGGGCTGATAGCGTGCGTGAAACATCGTATTTTCCAACTAGGCCATATCCAAAGCCATTACCTTTTGCTCGATGTTTTTTCGCATAGTCTCGTAAATATTGCCAGAGGCGGTCAGAAAGCGTGTATTTGTCTGCAACTCTTGCCGACCACCCATATGTAAATGGTTCTTCCGCTTCCTCAGTACCGTTTTCCGGGTGTAAAATTGATTTTAGTTGCGGGGAGTCGTGAGGTATTTCAAAGTCATCAAATGTGAAGCCATTTGAATCTCTGAAACCGACAATAAAGATACGCTCCCGGTGTTGAGGTACGAATCCTTTTGCATCAATTATGCGGAAATTTATCTTGTAGTCCAACTCGATTTCCAACGTACGACGAATCACGTCAAATGTTTTGCCCTGATTGTGACTGACTAGATTCTTGACGTTTTCTAACAGAAAAGCTTTCGGCCTTTGAACATCAAGAATACGCGCAATATCGAAAAATAATGTGCCTTGGGTGGCGCAATTGAATCCGTGATACTGGTTCAATGCGTTTTTTTTCGATACACCAGCAAGTGAAAATGGCTGGCAAGGAAATCCTGCGAGTAACACATCGTGTTCGGGGATTTCATCCGCATGTACAGACTGAATATCACCCACGACGACATGGTCGTCGCAATCATTGTTCGATCTATAAGTATCTATCGAGAATTTGTCCCATTCGGAAGTGAATACACACTGTCCACCAACAGTCTCAAATCCCTTTCTGAAACCACCGATCCCTGCAAAAAGATCAATAAAACGAAATGATTTCAAAGTTATGTCCCTTTTACTTCAATTTCGATGTGTCTGAAACGAGTATTCGCAAGATTTTTTAACACACCTAATTATATTTTGAACAAATTCATCAAGTGGCGTAACTTCCCTTAGCTTTCAATGGAAATTTTGAACTTGAACGAAAGTTAGCTTACCTTTTGTTGGTAGGCAAAATGATCTTTAGGAGATCAATCTCGATTCAAAAATATTTTATGATTCTCACTATCAAATGTTCAATTCAGGTACTGTTAGCAGGCTTCGGACACAACGAATGCAGTTAAGGCTAAATCGAGGCAGAGTTAATCATTTGTTTTTTCTAGATACGAAAAGAAACCTATGCTAGGATCTTGTGGCGTTCCTAATAGCATACCTCGGTCCAAGAGTCTATTCCCGGTTTCACAAGATGTTTCTGGCAACAGTAAACAACCATGGCAAGCTGCCAAGTTAGCATTGTCGCTACCCTGCCCCACGCTTTCGATACATACAGGGTCGCTGGAACACCATTGTGCGCGATGAAGCGCTCTTTCGAACGCGGAGATCATGTTTTCAGGTTCTCCTTGTCGGACCAATCCGCCTAAAGTGCCTTCGGAGTCGCCTGATGCGGTATAAATCAACACACCTTGCATAGGTTCAGCCGAGTCGTTCGGTTCGCAGTAAATTCGTTCTCTTAATGCTGCGCTGCCATAACCACAATCTACACTCAATTGTCCGATCAAAGCATGTGCGAAAGAATGTAGAAGAATGTACTTTGTGGCAAATTCGACTTCACCCATTCCTCGTTCTATTCGACTCTGGTTATAACTCCGTTTCATACTAATTACTCGTTCCCTTACCTCTTCGTTTTCCAACCAATCACAAATCATTGCACCGTTGAACTCAAAAAATATTCCTTCACCATAAACAACGGATGCTGGCAACCAATTTAAATTGATGTTGTCTGAGATGGGAAGCAGGTGCTGAGATTCTGAATCTTCTACCGGTAGTAGTCTCGAGAATCCAACCAATACCCGTGTTTCACGAAGTTTCTTTACTAGACAAATTTTGTTTAAAAATTTTCCCAATTCCGGTCCATATTTGTCTGCATTTCTCACTTCAACCATTAAGTCTGTTGATTCGCTACCCCTACCCAATCTGAGTGCTTCAAACTCCTGTCGTCGAAACTCTTCTTCAGTTCGATACTTCGAGTGCCTGAGATTTGAACTCCCATCTAGTTTTTTCTGAGCAGCTTTACTTAGTTCGTCTGCATCAACTCCATATAGTTGCGCAATCATTTCACAACGGAACATTTGTATGTATTTACCATCGTCCAAACCAGAGGTCAAAACCTCCCAAACCTGCTTGTCATCGAGAATCTGATTTATCGTACGAGATATATCTTCACCCCAGAGAGGAAGATAAATCGATGACACCGTAAGGGGGAAGTAAACGTTGGATGATCCCCTTTGCACTACTCGAAGATGTTCTCCACAAGAGCCTTTGTTACCTTCGTCTCCAACCCAAGGTTTTCCTCCAGAACAGTCATATCCGATCCTGTGAAGTGAGCCACCTGTTGCATCAAAATTGAATATACCGGCCAAATTTTCGACTTTACCACAGTTGCATCGAATCTCGATTCCCGACAGACTGGCAGAAGAACGGCCTGGCAGAAGGCGCAACTTGTGTGTCGAATCCCAATTGTCATTCTTGTGAACCCATTCCATAAATGGAAAGTCTTCAATGTGCCCTTTTGGGCAGATTGAAACGAATCTACTGGGAATCAATTTTGGACGCTTCGATTGGGGTAATTTTTCACAATCGAGACCGGGACGGCAGGGACATTTTGGTTGGTCACCGAACAGCGACAGTTTTTCCATCGCCCCTCTCATTGGACAGTAGTGCCATCTCGGGAAACGAACAAATGGGATGCGTTGATTTGGATAGTTTATGTTTGGTCCAGGATTTCGATAATCTGGAGGAAGCCTGAAATGGGAAACATCCAGTCGTGATTGAAGCCGTTCTTCGCTCACGTGCCAATCTTTTGGACATTCTTCATTAGCAAACGGCCATTCATCTAGTCCAGCAGTCATGAGTGATTCGTCGTTTCTGAAGTCCACCAAAGCTCCAACTCCGAACGGTATGATCAATTGACCTCTTCGAATTGGTCGATAATTCGGCATGTCGCTAATTCCACTCTTCTTCGTTAAGTGAAGATGAACTATAGCCGTTGAACAGAAGATGTGCTGAGCAGTCAGCATCCACATTCCGCATTGAACTAGGTGTTGCATACGGCCAATTTTGCCAATTTGGATGTTTTTGTCCTCCTGCCGGATACAACAGAGGTAATTCTGGTAGAGGTTGCCCGAAGTCACCGTATCGAAACGGTTGAGTAGTCGACCATCGTTGGATAATTTCATCAATTGATGCTTCTGTACTGAGCCATTCCTCTGGGTCGACAATCATAATTCTCTCTCGGATAATTTTCTTTATTCTCTCCACTAATTTGGGGCTTGGTGGTGGACTAGGATTCCTCAGGAGTTGATCACCGCCCCAAAATCGACACAAAATAACGATGAGTGCATGAAGTGCTCGTTCCCTTACTGGTGTGGCAAATGCGGTGACACTAGTTGGCTCTACGTGTCGATAAATGCTTTGGTGGTAGGATCGAAAATGCTCATAGTGCGATCTGTCCCTAGCCTTGAATGGGTTGTAAATTGTAACCACAATGCCAGGACGAGAGAGGTCACGTCCAACTCGGCTCGACGCTTGTATGTACTCGGATGTACTTTTTGGTTGACCAATTATTGTCATCAAACTTAATCTCGGAACATCAAGCCCTACCTGAATCATATTCGTTGCAAAACAGACATCCACAACGTCCGTATTCTTTGAACTGTCATAGGTTGCAAATAACCTCTGGAGAATTGCTGGAATGTCATTGCTCTGCACGCGACTAGTGAGTTCTATACTCGGTTTCAAAAATCTGCGAAGGTCGCCATCGCTTGTTGTTCCTTTGATGAATCTTAGTCCGAGACGGCCCCACATAGCATTCAAGAATTCTCGAATATCTGCTCGGATTAATGTAGCAGCGTGCCCCAATTCTCGAAGACTATTGAAATAACCCATCATCGTCCAATAGGGATCAATCGTGTCAGGATTCTTGGTTCTAAAACATTTCGGTGCTTGTAATAATGCGCCCATCGTTCTTACTTGCGCTGTTACGTGGGACGGAAGTGCCGTCGCAAAAATTCCTACATAGAGTCTTCCTTCCTCATCTTCCCTTTCCTCCGCAAAGAATGAGTCTCCAGCCTTGAGTGCCTGTGGCGGAAATAGAAACGCTTCTCGACCATATAGGCATTTTATCTGGCTGTCCGCTCGAGATACAGTTGCGGTAGAAGCAATGATTTTTGCATGAATTTTATTTTCTCCGGATTCGCGCGCGCACAATGCATTTACAACAGTCTCATAGTGTCCAACCATCGAGCCGAGCGGACCAGAAATTAGGTGCAATTCGTCTTGAATGATTAACTCAGGTGGAGGGTAGGGAGTATCGATTCCAAATAACCTGCGTGCCTCTGGCCTGAACGTCAACATGGCAAATTTGTCGACCGTTCCGATAAGTAGTGTAGGGGGGGAGTCATAAATATGTTCGTCGATTACTGCGACCGGAAGTCCTTTACCAATGGAATTGAAGTCACAATCGGGGTCTTCACAAATATGTCTGACTCGTCGCGGATTTGCCAGTTGTCTATACCCCTTACACCTAGTGAATTTTCCAAATTGTTGCGGTCCCATCGCCGCACCACACCATGGGCAACTGAGTAGAATGAATTTGTTAACACCTTGATTGGATGCCATTGCGCGTAGTGAATTTACCGCATCAGCTTCGGAATTCGGAGTTACCTGTGAACCGACCCACAGTCCGATCGAAAATCTATCGCTACCCAATAGTTTCTGCTCCCGACGCCGAATTATTTCACATGCACAAACTAAAGATGCTGCTCTCTGGTATTGTTGTGTCGTCAATAGACGTAGCGTGTATCGCATAAGAATGCTTGTTCCAGCATGTCGAGGGTTACGGAGGCGTCTCAAAAACATACAAAATGCTGAAAGTCCAAGATAAGCTTCTGTTTTCCCACCTCCCGTCGGAAACCAAATGACATCAACAATATTCCTCTCTGAACAATAAGGGTCAGAGACTGCTTTCAGGTTCATCAGGATAAAAGCTAGTTGAAACGGTCTCCACTTTCGATCAATGTCCTCATAGTTGGGTCGTTCGAACGGACATTCTAGTATTAACTTATTGCCAGAATCGCGAACCCATTTCCTCGTTTTCCGAGAGGATATTTCATAATGGATCTGTTGCATGTACATAGCTTCGTTCATCATCTGAAATGCTTGGGTAACGTTTTCGTCTTGCTCAAGAAGATCAATACCTTCATACATGCGTCGAAGGCATTCTTTACAGTTTTCCATGTGCTTTTTTGCAGTATTCTTGAGTTCGCCCGCCAAGTCGATTCTTTGTGCAATTTCGATTTCCCTTTCAGTAATCCATGCCTCATATTCTTTACAGAGTTGTCTACAAGATACCGTCGAAGATTCAATGTCATCGGACGACAAGTCCTTCATACACAAATCTAGATTTGAAATTTGCGTTGGTAAGACTGGCTTGATCTCGTACGTCGGCATGACCTCCGTTCGAATGAGTGTTGTACGGTCGGTGTCTGATTCCCTCCAGTCAGCGGCACAACCATGCCCCACCGCAAAAGTTCGGCGGTGCAAATACAACAGATGTAGAGACAACTCCTCCGGGTTAGTTTTTTGGGTTGCCTTTTCGGGGTAACTTCGGAAACAGGCATTCCCATCAGTTGCAACTACCGAAAAACTACATTGAAAAAAACACTCTGAATTATGTGGTGTATGACCTTCGCTACGCCTTCGATTAATTAGGGTGAAAGTAATCAATCTTGTTTGTTTAAACTCAGGAGATTGTTGATAGGGTCGACTAACAATGTGTAGTGACAAGACTGTCTTTTCATCCTCTTTATGAACTGGTCTTTCAAAAGATATCAGCCTATTTCCCAATAGTTCTGCGGCGGATAATTTTATTGTGTGCGTAACAGGAACACGCCACCAGCCTTTCGTGTAAGAGTTCCAATAATGACTTCCGGTTTGCTTTTTTCGAATCGATTGAAGTTCTTGATGTTGATAAATTCCAACTTGTATATCCACTTGAATAGATTCTGTTATTTCCAAAAGCGCTGAAAGACCCATTGCACTAGGGAGGTATTCGTTAGCGAGTGATACTTCTCGGTCAGTTTCAGGTGGGTTTTCAGTACTGGCAGACTCAGCCATATCGAAAGTATCTGTATCATTCGTATCTTCCATGATTCGATCAGGTTCTGGCGATTCGGCTTCTAGATTGGCAATTTCTTCGGCACCTGTTTCCTCTTGGCCGGTAACTTGCGCTCTCATTGGGAACAAAATTCCTGCACTGTATCTTTGTCTCGGTGGGTCCTGCGGCCGAAGAATTTCTTGCCCGTCAAGTTGGATGGCAGGGAATCCTGGAGAGGGGCCTACAATTTCCTTTCGTAAGAAATCAACGATAAACTTCCGGGCAGAAAGGGTTTCACTCATATTTAAACTCCTGTTGAATTACCTTCTGAATACAGGATTCAACAGCCTTCTTAATGCGTTGGTTAATCATAAGAATTAGAAGACTTCTTGCTCTTGACATTGCCACGTATAGCAGAGACTGTGCCAACTCACCGGCGACTGCTTCGATGTCCAAAACAATAACTACTTGGCTTTCCAACCCTTTAAATGAATGAATGGTCGAAAACTTGATGCCGTTCGAATTTTCGTTCGGCATGCCGCTTGAACAGTCAATAATTGAATAATTCAGTATTCGATTGACTCCTGCCAAACTTGAATGCTCTAGTCGACGTGAGCAAATTAGCATGATATGCTCAATGGAGACTTTCTCTTTAATCAAGCCCATTAGGGTAGTTTCGAGAGACTCCACAAGATCGGAAGGTGTTCGCCAATATCTATGTTCGACAGGAAGTCCCAACTCAACATTCATCCTGTATGGTGGTTTTTCGAAGCCTGAAAGAATTGAAGTCTCTTCCGCAATTCTACGAGTATTCCTGCAATTCAATGTAAGTCTAGCTCTCACAAAATGCTCACAATACTTAGATAAAATTTCAACGGAATTCTTGGGTATACCATAGAGTGCTTGACGGGTAAAGTCACCAAATATTGCCCAGCGGCCGCCAGCCAATCCACCATGAATTGCCAAATTAAGGAAATCTAGGGTTTCTTCGGTACAAAGATCCTGTGCCTCATCAATTACTAGAACGTCAAACAAATTATTGCTTGTCTCCGTAAGTGCTACCATTCCAAATAGCGGATACGTTTCTTTGAACAACTTATTCGTATCGCCAGTTTTTAATGTCTCACGCTCCAGCACCTTGAACTCATCCGCGACACTACTGGTTAATATTATTCTTCTTGCGATAGTGTGCCATGTACCGGTGACAATGTTCATTTCAGTTGTCTGTTTCTTTAACCATTCACCTAACAGTCGATTAAAACATACGAAGAGAACTTTCCTGCCAGAGTAGCCAGCCCGACGAGCGTACTCCAAAGACAGCAGTGTTTTGCCAGTTCCGGCGGCTCCGTCGAATAAACACCGGGAATTTGCTTCGAGTTCATCAAGTCTTGAATATTGCTCTTCGGTTAAACGCAACAACGTAGATTCGGCATAGCCAACAGTAACGCCTTTCGCAACAATCAATTCAAAATCCGGACGTAAAAACTGTCTGATTGATTTGGCTTCTATGCTCGTTGGATGTCGGTAACTTTTGTTTCGCTGGAGTTCTCGTAATCGCCGTCGCACAACTCGCAATATTGATTTGGAAATTGGATTCCTTAAATCGTCAAGATCGATGACGTCAGCACGGTCGATTTCAGGAGTGAGTGGAGGCGAGACAACATCTGGAAAAATCACTGCGCACGCGATTGGACATCGTGATTCAGCTGAAGCTTCGCCAAAATGCTGGATTAATGATTTCCGTATGGCGAACATACCATCCCTTGCTTGCTGAAAGGGGCTTTTCTTTAGAGTAATGCTTTTTCCATATCGGTCCATAGTTTGCCAAGTACCTGCTTTACAGGAAACACGACCGCCTTTAACTTCGAGGCAAACAATTCCCTCATTGGGAATAATTACAACAAAATCAATTTCACCATAAGGTCCAGAATGTCGCCGCGCTAAACCAAGTGAGTGCAATGCCGTCCAATTTTTTGTCGATGGGTCTTTCTCCAGCAAACCGAATATTCGTTTTTCAGCCTGACTTAAACATTTCCGATCGATCTTAGAGGGGATCATCCACGCCATAGTATCAAGACACTTCAAAAATCATTGGTATCATCCCATAGCAGTTGATTTACCAGATTGGCTGGATAATTTCTCGATTTGGTATCAATCTTTTCGATATGAACTACCCAAGCAGCCCCAAAATCCAATTCAATTTGTGTAGGTTGTTCATCTACTTGTATTATTCGCTCTCCGAGCTCACCCAGAAGTAGTTGCGTAAGCTTCCCTCCTGCAGAAATATGTGCTCCACGGATGCAGGTTATAGCTTCCTCAATTTCGTTTTTAATTGAAAGGAGTTCATGATCACCAGCGGCTTTCGCAATCAATTCGATGTCGTGAAAATCACCTGGACCAATTCGGTACGGATTTGAAAGCCAACCAGTAATAGTTTGAACAGTACGTTTTAGACCGAATTTCGCTAGACGTTGTCTAATTACCTCTGGATTTGTATCGATTCGAAATTGCGATTCTTTCCATTTTTCTGCAATCATTCGGGTTTGTTCATATTGTTCTTCACCGAAATTTTCTTCGGCAAGAATTCGCACAATCTCTTTGTCTCCAGAGTCCCTGAACAGCACAAAGTCTCCAGAACTTAGCTTACTGACAGTTACAAACTCCAGTTTAACGTTGCTCAAATTGGTTTCATAAATTAATGGATTCAAATTGGGTAGTTCAGCCCATTCGGTAAGTAGTGCATAACAGTTTCCAGAAAACTGGACGAATCGCGCCTGCCGACTCTCCTCTCCTTCAGTTGCTGGATTTGGACGCCTAGTATCTGGTCGCTTGATAGGACCATCAATATCGAATATTGGCGGTGGCGAAAGTGGTGTAGATGGTGAAGCAGGTGGGAATAGTGATTCTAGAAGGTGTCGTCCAATTCCCAAAATTTGAGAGAGTTTATCTGTATCGCATCCATTTAAACTTTCACGAGCATTCTCTCGGTTTTTGTGACTTGAAATCCATTTAGTTTCGAAAGGATACGCTAAAACTCGAACATTTGTTGTAACGGATTTACTTTTCAACTGAGAAAACTTTCGAGAATTCGGCCAACTTGGCAATATGATTCCAGTTAAGGCACTGCCCGAAGGAATGTTTGAGTGTGTGAATACGGGTAAATTGATATGTCGATTATTCAAATGCTTTTCGAGAATTTCCGCAGTGCGGGCTGATTTAGCAACAACTGCCCAATTTGCACAATTGTTGTCAGCAAATTCGAGGAATTGTTTAACTTTCTCCTGTCCAAACTCGCCACAATCGATAATTGATTTAAGTTTATCGATCGCAGATTTCAACTCTCCAAAAATTGCGGGGTCGATCCATTTCTCAAACTGACGTATATTTTCTTCTACTTCAAAAAGATCAAGTGCGAGTTTTTCGTCAACGCCGAAACAGCATTCGCTTAATTCTAGAAAAATGCCGTATAGCTGGAGTAAATGTTTTGCAATTTCTTGCGCATCTTCAGTAGCTTTAATCTTCCGTGAAACACTATCGAGAAATTCCTCCGCGTCCTCTAGGTTTGTATCATGACAAATGATCACATCCATTTTGAATCGCTGTCGTGTGTATGCTGATAAGGTTGTTACGCCGATAAGGCTTGATCTATTTCGATATCCAGTAGCAGACTCGCCGATAAGAATTGATTCAGGAGACATATACCAAGTAGGAGTATCTCGTTTCCGTAACTCTTCTAGTGCTTCCGTTTCGTCAAACGATGCAACAATTACTACTCTATGACATTCTGTAATATAGTCAAACGCCAAAGGATTTCTAGCTAACCCACTGGCCCCATCCACAAATACGGTTTTCTGGGGTATTGAAGGAGTAAACTCCAAACTTTCAAGCAATCTCGATACTGCGATGACCGGTTCTCCAGAAGCCAGATTTTGGTCTTTCCGGATTAGGTCACCCTCCGGCCCAATCCCACCCCACGAAAAATATTCCGAAAGTGGTTTAGAACTGGTTGTACCTTCTGGTGAAAGAGTGATCGATTTCAGAAGTGTCGCAAAACGAGCTTGAGCCATAGAAAGAAGCACCAAGTTGCAGAAGATACTGTTATTACCGCAAGTCTGAAAGCCTAGCAGGGTGTCTAATTCGTTAGTTACACATGTACCAAGATCAGATGTCTGGGTGCCTTTCTTGATCTTTTGTTTGGTAGGTTCAAGACAAACTATTTTTGACAGTGGATAAGAAGTGCTTTGCGACGGATCATCTAGACGCCGCAGCCTGAATAAATGCGGAAACTCATTCCATATGCCGGCAAACTCGTATACGAAATTATTCGGTTTAACTCGTACACGCTGCCCAGGACTTAGAGTTGATTCCGCAAAGTTTTTTAGAAGATTTGGCAAGTCTTTCCGTAAGGTGATTAGTGCATGAATTACGGCAGCAATTGCTGTTGTACCAGGGGACTTGTCCATCACGAAGCAACAAGCTCCTGGAGTTTTATTTGCAGCAGCGGACAGTAAAAACGCAAAATGCCAAGGAATTTTTTCCCACTGCAACTCTTCACCAAAATATCCTCCGATGTTCTCGAAAAGTGGGAATCGCTCGCGAAATAAGTCGAGAATTTCTGTGTGTTGACAGCTCATCAAATTTGAATTGGAAGTTCGTTTTATCAACAGATCTCATACTATCGAAAAATTATTTTGGATATTTATAACTCTTCATCGTAGGTTTAGTATTAGTTTTGCTATTGATTTGAGATCAAGAGTCAGATTATTTACGCGTTTCAAGAAAAAAACCTTATATTTTTACGGGTGCAATTGTTTCATTAATTCGGGACAAGACAATAGGCTTACAAAATCATTTCTATAACAATATCGGGTCTCACTAGATTTTTACCGAGTGGAAATTCTCTGAGTATGTTATCTAGCTCGAATTTATTAGGTTTTGGTACGATCATGAAATTCATCGACGAAAAAATCGAACAATACGCCCAGATGCATTCTGAGCAGTGTTCCGATCTTGTGAAAGAAATTTCTGACTGGACAGTTGAAAATTCAAAAGAATCGAGAATGCTGTCGGGCGAGCTCCAGGTTGCCGTTCTCAGAATGCTGATTCGCTCGATAGGAGCTAGGCGTGTGCTTGAAATAGGGATGTTTACCGGTTATTCAGCTTTGGCAATTGCTGAAGTAATGCCGCAAGATGGCCATTTAACGACATTGGATATTGACAACGATCGAGAATCAATCGCCCGCAGTTTTTTTGATCGAAGCCCCCACGGAAGCAAAATTACCATTCGCATCGGACATGCACTCGATGTGATCCCTGGGTTGGATGGACCATTTGATTTTGTTTATATCGATGCAGACAAGGCGAACTATTTGCGCTACTATGAAGCTGTGTTGCCCTTGGTTTCGAACGGTGGTTTGGTCGTCGCAGACAACGTCCTTTGGAGTGGCGAAGTGCTATATCCCGAAGGTGAGAACGCGGTAGCGCTTAACCAATTCAATCGGCACGTTCAGTCAGATTCAAGAGTGGACAATATTTTGCTGCCGATTCGAGACGGCTTGATGGTTGCGCGGAAAATCTAATCTCGGTAAGTTTACGCCGATCAGTAAAATCGCTTGTCCAAATGCTGGCGACGCGAAGCCCGAAAAGCGGTTCGCATCAAGTCGTCCGACACCTCTGATTCCAACTGGTTATATTCGGCTGTAGCCCAATCGGCGTCGGAAAAATTCAGCAAAATGCCTTCGGTCCATCGAAGCCTTTCAAGAATATCTGAAAGTCTGCCTCGACCTTCCCGATAGACATCTTTGCGTTGCTGCTCCTCGGCACCACCGACTCGCATGCGCTGCATTAGCTGTGTCAGGTTTGAAACGTTTTCACACTTGGTGATGGCGGATAGATAAAACTTATTTGATTTTTCTATGTCGCCAATCTGTCTGGCAAGTTCACCTAGTTCCGCCCATTGCAGCAGTTCGAGGTCCTGGGCGCAAATAGAGTCGAGAATTTCGTTCGCCCATTGCGCATCGCCGCTTAAGGAAACCACCGCTTTAGCCAACTTGATTGAATCTGTGGCCAAGGACAGCTGTGACTCCCAGTCTGAGAGTATCTGTTGAGTCAATTCAGTACGGTGTGGTTCTTCAAGCGATTCGTTCAGCTTGCGTACCAGGATATAGACGCTGGAAAAATGCGTACAGGATACTGAAGCAGCCTTTGCAATGTCTCGCACCAACTCGATGTCTTTCAAGTCAAGCGAGGCTATTTCGATTGCAAAAAGCCAAACAGAAACGTCTAAATTCTGTTCACCTGAGCCGGCGAGTCCTTCATCAATCAATTTACGTGCGTAAGCCGCGTCATCAAGTTCACCAATCACACGTCGTGCCAATCGCAGAAACTCCAGCGCGCTTGTTGCCTTTTTTTGCTGCGCTTGAATTTCTGCATACTTGGCCTGGTTCGCCTGTCGACGCGCGAGTTTGTCTGCCAGGCTCGTTAACCAGTCGCGGTCATCGCTGGCAAATTTTTCAACCGCGCGAATGACGGCCTCAAGATCAGCAGGATTCGCAGCACTGTCTTCAGCTTCAGTGAGAATGCTACGCAAAAAATCATGGTCTTGCGAGCCGGGTTGTGCAGCCTCAAAAGTGTTGATCAATTCGGTAGAACTCGTGGCAAGCGCTTTCATGCGTTCAACCAACTCCGATGTCAGCGAGGCATCTTCAATTGTGTTGCGTTGACTGGCAAGAATACGTTCGAGTCCGGTAAAGCTGTCAACTTGGGCACCGGCATTGCGGTAAATGCTGCTGACTAGATTGACATCATTGAGCGTTTCAGTGACGGATTCAGCCAAGGATACGAGATCGTTCGCATTGGCCATTTTCTCTCTTGCTCGTTCAAAAAGCCCGGTGGTGTAGGCTGAGTTGCCAAGTGTTTCCCAGCTTTCTACGGCAAGTTTAACCAAGTCACCTGGAGTCGTGATTTTCTCAGCGGTTTTCTCATAACATTCGAGTGCAAATTTCGAGTCATCCAAGCGCGTGGCCGCGGTTTTAGCAATGGTTTGCAGCTTATCGCGGTCACTGATGTCTGCAACGGCTTGCCTGAAATTTTCAAGCGCCGCGTTGGTGTCTTCTTTCAGGTCCAGGTATCCAAAAGCGACGTCCAGAAATTCCTCTCCTTCCATCGCAATGTCAGTCGCTTCTTCCAAAAGATCGTCAATACGGTCCGGTTCATTAAGAACTTCCATAAACCCCTTGGCGAGTGCGGTGTAGTCGGCCGGGAACTGGCAGTCCATTTCAGCGCTTTCCAAAAGTGTGCGCGCTTGGGTCTGATCATCGAGCAAGCGGGAGTAAGTTGCAGCCAGTGAAACCGAATCAGCGACGGACTGTAAGTGACGTTCAGCAGATTTGAATATGCCTCTTGCTGCTTCGTGTTGATCAGAGTTGACGAGATCTGTCGCCATTTCAAGAAATTGTTCCAGCTGCGTGAAGTTGGCCGTCGCTTTGCTGAGCAGGGAGGATGCAAGTTGTTCGTCTCCAGCCTTGTGCGCATATCCGCTAAGTGTAACGAGATCGCTACCAGACGCTGAATCGACCGCCTCGCGGACCAGCGCGATGCCTTTTTCCGAATGACCCATTAGTGTTGCATAGGCCTGTCCCACCTGTGCAAATTCCATAGGCTCAAAACACGCTTCTTCTGCCTGTTCGAGTAGTTCTTCGGCGCTGTCAGTATCGTTGAGATTCTGAGCAACAAAGGTCGCCAGTGTGACATAGTCGGCAGGGTCCTGACACTCCATCTCGGCTTTACCCGCAAGTTCCTGGGCGTAGTCCTGCTCTGGTGGATCTTCAAGTGCGCGAATCGCGAGGTTTACCCAATCGTTGACCGATACGCATTCAGATTCCACAGATTGTAATTGTTGTATTTTTGACACGGATTTTTGGTGATTGGTTTGATGGAAAATAGTATTATTACTCATTATAAAGAGACAAATCCTCTCAAATTTCGGTTCGCAGCGAACCGGTTCCTGTTGATTGTCACGGCTGTATTTCAGAAGTTTCTCACAGTCGGTCGACACACTCTTGATATCTTTAGTTAACGGGGGAAATTAATGAAAATCTGTATTGTTGGCGCCGGTTCAATGGGCGGCATGATGGGCGTGAAGTTTCATAATGTTGGCGAGGAAGTGACGCTTATCGCCCGCGGTCCACATCTGGCTGCTATCCGGGCGAATAATGGCATTAAACTCATTATGAATGACGGTACCGAGGAATTTGCTGAAGGTATCGCGGCCACAGATGACATTCGTTCGGTTGGACATCAAGACCTGGTCGTATTGGCGGTGAAGGCTCACCAGATCGCGCCAATCGTTGATGACGTCAATTCGCTGCTGACAGATGACTCCATGCTTTTGACCATTCAAAATGGTATCTTGTGGTGGTATTTCCAATTGCACGGTGGTCCCTTTGATAATCACGTATTACAGACCATAGACCCTGGTGGAAAAATCGCCGCGACGCTAGATCCTGGCAAAATTATCGGTTCGATCTCCTATCCCGCCGCTGAAATCAGCGCGCCTGGCGAGATCACACACATTGAAGGTATTCGTATGCCGATCGGTGAAATCGATGGCGTTGAGAAACCGCGCACCCGGGAGCTTTCCGAACTTTTGACACGAGCTGGATTCAAGTCACCGATACTGGAGAGCATCCGTGCTGAAACATGGCTCAAGGTGCTCGGCAATCTTAGTTTTAACCCGGTCAGTGCGTTGACGCACTCGACTCTGGAGGACATTTGCCGGTATGAGCCCGCACGTGACTTGATCGACAAGATGATGACAGAGTGTCGCGAAGTCGCACGCTCACTGGGCGTTGAAATACGCCTGACAAATGAGCGACGGATTGCCGGTGCCGAAAAGGTGGGTAAACACAAAACTTCGATGTTGCAGGACATCGAAGTCGGGAAAGCACTTGAGCTTGAGGGGCTAATCGGTGCGGTGATCGAGATGGCGCAATTGACCAATATTGATGTGAGCTACACGGAAGCTGTCTATGCGCTGATCAGGCTGCTTGACCATACGGTACAGACAGAAGGTGTCTGCGTCAAGGCACAGTCGCGTTGAAATTTACGCTGATCACGTAAATTGGATTTTGTAAACGTACTCATCGCTCCCATAGTTCGCGAATCGGCACCGCCACAAATTTATCCGAGCCAAACGACAATCTGTGACTACCGTTATAGAATAAGATTCCTTGCTTGAAGTGCTGACCACAGCGCTCGGCCAGTCTCTTCAAACCCTTCAAGTGTTGTGGTTTTGGCGTCGAGGTGAGTTTTACTTCGATTCCCCAAGTGTACTTGCCCAGTGTCAAGACGGCATCAACTTCAATCTGGTCTTTGTCTCGGTAATGCCAAACGCCAAGGCCAGGGTTGGTCCAACCCGCCTGAGCAATAATCTGCTGAATAACAAAAGATTCCAACAAATGTCCCATATACCTGCGGGTCTCATTCCAATCTTCTGTTGGCATATCCGTTACCATTGCCGCAAGACCGCTGTCGACAAAATAAATCTTGGGAGTACGGATTAGGCGTTTGGTCTGGTTGGTATGCCATGCGGGTAACCGACGAACCAGGTATACGCGTTCGAGAAAACTCAAATATTGCTCAACTGTAAGTCGGTTCGCTTGCAGACTTTTCGCCAAATCGCTGACATTCAATAATTGACCCGTCCGCCAGGCAAGCAACTCAATTAATCGAGAAAGCAGACTTGGATTTCGGATACGAAAAATCTCCGCGACTTCTCGTTCAACCATTGTTCGAATATAGTTTGCCCTCCACCGCCTGGCGCGATGTGCATCGCGCAAGAGTGGTTCAACATACCCGCCAGATTTAATTCGTTCTTCTAAATCAGCGGAAGGAACAGTGGCACCATTAGGTCTAAACCAACGTTTTAGCTTTCCTTCAATCAAATCAAGTAAGAACTTACCTTCCGAGCGTGCTTTTTCCGATTCACTAAGGGGTTGCAGTTCAAGAATCTCTACCCTTCCCGCCAATGTTTCAGTGAGCTGTGGAATCTGTAGTAGATTGACAGAGCCAGTTAATAGAAACCGACCTGGACGACGATCTTGATCGACAGCAAATTTGATTGCATTGATGACTTCTGGAACTCGCTGGACCTCATCGATGGTAACAGTATCCGGTAGCCATTGAATAAATCCATCAGCGTCTTCTGATGCCGACAAAAACGTACTTTGTACATCGAAACTCAAATACTGACGTTTCGAAAACATTTGCTTTACAAGTGTCGTTTTACCACATTGCCTCGGTCCAACGAGGCAAACAACCGGTGTATCGGTTAGCGCCTCGCGAATCGCTTGCTCCATAAAGCGGGGGTAATACTCGTTTTCGATTAACGTTACCAAATCAAATATTGACCTCACTCAGTCGAATAATGTTAAACACAAAACAATTGTCGTGTAAATGTTGCCGCTGAAACCATCGTCCAATTGATATATATAATGCCGTCTATATTTATAAAAAATACATATTGTTTCTATAGCAAATAACCAAATCTGTAATCATTAACATAAATATTAATATATTATCAGTAATATAAGTAATAATCACTATATCTCAAATTGTGCAATTACAAAACGACTAATTTTATAAAAAGAATCCGTCATATTAATAGTTATTGTTCATCAATCTTGAAGAATTGCTCCGTTGACAGCAGATTGTGTCAGTTGAGACCAATCCATGTGTCTCGTTAGATGGAATATGCACTGATTGCAATGTGGACGATTCCGATTGATCAGTTCGAAACCTATTGCAATTCTCATCTGCATACATAAAACGTAGTTGACTGTTACTTTTTCCGCTGGTTCAGTCGTTGCAGGGTAATTGCAAATCATGCATCAGTGCAAAAAATTGGTCGTTTCACATCTGCGCAGACGGAGTCGACATAAGTCCTCTAAGGTGCTTGTGGTATATTGACCGCAGGTAGATTCAAGGTAAAACACTCCAGAACAAGAATAAGCGCAAAGGCGCAACAAGAATGCCAACGAAGTGCAGAAATTTTATTCTTGCGATTGCAGTTGTTTTGCTGCTTGGTACCGTAACACCAGCAACAGCAGATGAACAAAGCGAGTGCGCGCGTCCAATTGATGCCACGTTTGGCAACAAATTACTGACTCGAGCCGAAAAAGTCGAGATTCTAAGTCAGAGATTCTTCGATGAATTGGCTCGATTCGAAGATTGTCTCGCCATGAGTAGTGGAGGTGGCAGTGCAGGCACTTCAGGCGGTAGCTCTGTAACCGGCTCCGGTGTCCAAGGTGAAAATTCTACAAGCCAAACCTTCGCCGCAGCTGAGCCGATACAAGCTTCGGGTATTCAGGGCACGGAAATATCCGAACTGGACAACGAATCGCCATCTTTAATCGACGAAAATCAAGTCGATTCAAATGGCAAGTCGCCAGAGGAACTTGAGGATCTGGACAATGAAGCTGCTTTACTCGAACAAATTCGCCAGGCGGCTATTTCAGAACAAGACCCGGAGCTCAAAGCGAAATTGTGGCAGGAATACAACAAGAGAAAGTCAGGCCAAGGTGGTGGAACATGAGACGATCGAATGCAACGACTGAAAAATTCAAACAAAGTATCGCCCTCGCTTTCATTTCGCTAGTTTGCGTTTACCTGGCTGCTTGTAGTGGCGCTCCCGTCAGCACTTCGTCGAGTGTTGCCACGGTGCCTTTCGGTTTTAGCCTTGAAGATTCTTCGCAAGGGCAGGGCTGGAGCGATCAGTACAGTGGCGTTCGACTCGATGTTATCGTGCCATTGTTTGATCCGAATATTCCTGAAGATTCAGACCAGTACGAAAAACTGGGTATTTGGCCTGAACTAAGACGTACCGAAGCCATCCGTTTCGCAGTCGGCTTGAGAGACGAAATCAGAAATACCAATGTATTTGGAAGTGTCAGAACGACACCCGACGTCGCAGTCAGCGGAGACCTCTACGTTACCGGCAAAATAATTAAATCAAACGGCGAAGACGTAAAAGTCGCAGTGGAAGTTCACGATATCAGCGCCAAGCGCTGGATGAAAAAAACCTACGAACATCGCGTCAAAGAGTATCACTGGCAGGACATTCGACAATCTGGTAAAGATCCCTATCAGCCTTTATTCGAGCGGGTCGCGAAAGACATCGCAGCACTGCTGAAGAAAAAGTCAGCGGAAGATCTGGCCACAATTCGCGCAATTTCTGAAATTCAATTCGCGAGTGTTTTGGCCTACGAAAATTTTGCCCATCACCTCGAGATTAAAGACCGGAGGATAAACCTTGTTTCCTTGCCGGCCGTCAACGACCCAATGCTGTTACGAACTCGTTCAGCACGTGTGGTAGATGGACAATACATGGATAGGGCACAAATCCATTACGAAAATTTCGTCACCCAAACTAGTCCAAGTTACGTGTCTTGGCAAGAACACAGCATGATGTCCGCAAAAGCTTCACGCAAGGCAAAATCCAATGCCGCGATACAGGCGATTGGTGCTGCTTTGCTGTTGTTCGGTGCCGCCGCTGCAGCGGATAACAGCAGCAATGATACAGCCACCAATTTAGCGATCACGGGTGCCGCAGTCGGTGGTGTAATGCTTTTGCAGAAGAGTTTTGCATCGAATGCCGAGGGCAAGTTTCATCGCGACAATCTTATGGAACATGGTAGTTCTCTGAACCTCGAGGTTGCACCTCATGTGATCCAGGTCGAGGAGACAACGATCGAGCTGCGAGGTGATCTTAAATCACAGTTTCGGCAGTGGAGGGCGCATCTAAAGCGCTTGTATGAGCTTGAAGCCACACCCGCGGTACAGCTTTAAATCTGTCGAAATGCAAGAAAATGTCGCAAATTGAGGTGCGCCGTAT
Organism: Arenicellales bacterium; assembly: GCA_963664525.1. Classification (GTDB taxonomy): domain Bacteria; phylum Pseudomonadota; class Gammaproteobacteria; order Arenicellales; family JAJDZL01; genus JAJDZL01. The sequence continues at coordinate 2,692,071 of OY761535.1, read as the reverse complement.
CTAGCGAACCAGACCGTGGTTATCATCCAGGTGTCCGCCATGCGATTTGGCAATAAATCAACAGGTTCAACTCGGCAAAGAGCGAGCATTATCCGTGTGTTCTACCTGTTGGCTTTTGTTTGTAGTGCGACTGGTATTGACATTTCCCTAGCCGCGACCATTTCCGATGAGCACGCGGTCAAAACTCCCCCGCCATACTTGCCCTTTGAGTCTTCGCCTAATCAGGTAATCGTTCAGTCAAGTGATTGGCAAGCGATTCCAATGAGGATGGTTGCACAGGTATCAACTGTGCAAGAACGTTATGACCGAACAATTGCACGCATTGACGAAGCACTTGAAGCGTGGTATGTCAAACGCCCCATCGTACCAGGATTTGATCAAAGCCAGGACTTGATCCTAAGTCTTCGCAAAAAAGCTGTTCAAGCCTATTTCGACGCCGATTACGATGAGGCAGTCCGGCTTGCTGGTCAGGCGCTCGAAGAAGTTGAATTGATCCACCAGAAAGAAGAAGACAGCTTTGTACTGAATCTAGACATCGCAATAAGCGCATATGAATCTGAAAAAATGACCCAGGCGAAAGAGGCCATCGCCCTTGCCCTTGCCATGCGACCCGAGCACGAAGAGGCAATATTTTGGCACGAACGTATCGAACAGCTGCCGGACCTCATTGCGGCCAGAAAAGATGTGCTCGATGCATTCAGCGAGGGTCGATTGCAAGACGAGATCAACGCGCTTTACCGGGTATTGAACATTAAACCGAAGGATACGCAAACACTCAGCCGGATTGAAGCGGCCAAACATCAACTGCAGGAACGTAGGTTTGCAATCACAATTTCACAAGGACACCAGGCACTGCAAAATAGGAATTTGACGAAGGCTAAAAAAGCACTGGTCAAGGCTCAAGAACTTAAACCAGGCCATGTTGAAAATAATCGCTTGAGCCAAAAAATCAGTCAAGCTGAGCGTGAGATGAAAATATCGATTTTGATTGAAGCAGCAAAAAAAGGCGCATCAGAGGACGACTGGGATGCTGTGCAACGGACGTTCGAGGAAATTTTGGTGATTCAGCCACAGTTGAACGATGCGATTGAAGGGCGAGACTTTGCCAGAAAAATCATTCTCGCGCAGCGCAATCTCGATGATTTTGTCGCGCGCCCGCAAAGACTGAATTCAGCAAATATCGCCGCCGCGGCGCGTAAGGAAATTGAGCGGGTTCAACCCTTACTGCAATTTAGTCCTCACATGCGTTCAACAGTCCAGGCACTTGAAATCGAATTGGAACAATGGCAGCAAACGGTACCCGTGCGCGTGTTGTCTGATGGAAATACGCACATTGAAGTACGCGGTGTCGGCATTATCGGTGTGACTGTCGATAGACTCGTCATGCTGAAACCGGGCACCTACCAGTTCGAAGGCAAAAGAAAAGGATACCGAAATAAACTCATCGAAGTGCGCGTTTCCAAAGATGTCACTGATATGACCGAAGTTAAGGTGATCTGTGATGAACCGACTTGATGAACTGTTAAGCGAAGCACAGTTTCAACGCCGCCGAAGACGGCGAGTGGTTCTGTCTGCATCAGCACTCATCATTGCTTCTGCGGTTCTTGTTTTTTTAGGGACAACCTACCTGGACCGACTGAAGGTTGACATAGCACCTGATGATGGTTTGAAAACTGCTCAAATTGAAATCTTGGGTGGTCTAGGGCTGGTGCTGGGAACCAATATTATTGCGGTCAAAGAAGATATTGGGCTTCGGGTGTCAGCGTCAGGCTTCAAGTCGCAGGAACTTTCTGTGAGCAATCCGACCTGGCGCAGAGGCAAGATCGATGTTGTACTCAAACCGCTGCCCGCGAAACTGGACGTAAAAGCTGCCCCGCCGCTTGCAGATATTCGCTGGTATCTTGACGACATTTTCATTACGCAAGCACCGAATTTGAAGATCGATCTGAGCGAAGGTGAACACACCGTTCGTGCAGAACATCCAAATTATGAGGTTGTTGAACATGAAGTGTCTTTGTCACGTGATCAGTCCTTTGCACTGTCTTTGGACCTGACCCCTGTACAGGGCAATATTCAAATTACCTCTGATCCCACAGGCTCGAGAGTGATGCTCAACGCTGTTACAGTTGGCAAAACACCGCTGCAATTCGATGTTCAAGGTGGTCGCCATGAAATCGTAGTCGCTCACTCAAATTATGCTGAACGAAAAGACCAGGTCGAAGTAGGTCTGGATAATCGCGTCGTCAAGCGGCACTATAAATTAAAGCTTGTGGATCAAACGATTAAGTTTTCCTTGTCACCGCAAGACGGCCTGTTGACTGTAGACCACGTCGCGCTTTCAGCCGGGCAAAGCACGAGTATTTTGCTGCCCGTTAACTCCCGGCATGTCGTTCAGTATTCTAAGCCCGGTTATGCAACGCAGACGTTGGAATTTACAGTAAAACCAAATGCTTCAAACCATATTCAGTTGTCTTTACCTGCGCTTTACGGAGCTGTCAACATACAATCCGAGCCAGTTGCCCAGGTATCCATTGATGGTGTTGCCATGGGACAAACACCATTGGAACTGATGTTGCAAACCTTCCCGCAAACCGTTACTGTCAGCCGAGCAGGCTATCGCTCGCAGTCACGGACCATCACACCCGACGAGAATATGCCCGAAATGATGTTCGTTAATTTGGTGTCAGAGCGCGATCATCGACTGAGTACGTCACCCAAAGATTATGTCAATAGTGTCGGCATGAGTTTTAAGCTGTTCAAACAGCCTGACACCTTCCGTATGGGTTCTGAGCGGCACGAGCCCGGTGCCTGGGCAAACGAATTTGTTCGCCAGATCCAACTGAGTCGCCCGTTTTATGCCGGTGTACACGAGGTCAGTGTCGATCAGTACCAACAGTTTAGTGCCCCGGGTCAATCGGCAGTCGGCAGCCGTGAACCAATCACGGGTATCAGTTGGCTCGAGGCGGCGCTTTTCTGTAACTGGCTCAGCAATAAAGAAGGCTTCAATCCCGTGTACCAATTTTCAGGTACGACATTTGTTGGTAGCGATGTGAATGCCGATGGATACCGTCTGCTGACTGAGGCAGAGTGGGAGTGGCTGGCAAGAAAGGCTGGAAGATTCCAGCAGACTCTGTTCCCTTGGGGCAACAAAACAACCATTCCGGTAAATTCCGGCAACCTGGCTGACGAGTCGGCCAAAGCAGCCGTAAGCTCCTATATTCCTCAATACAACGATGGACAGGTTGCGCTAAGTACCACTGGTCTATACGATCCAAATCCAGTTGGCATATATGACCTCGCCGGTAACGCGAGTGAGTGGACACATGATTCCTACAGCCTCGCCCCGCCGCTCGACAATATTGTCGAAGTGGATCCGTTTGACCAATCCGCCGCAGCGCGGCGCACAATCAAGGGCTCAAATTATCAAACCGCCATGTTGCACGAGTTGAAGGCTGCGTTCAGAAAAGGCGGTGAGTCAAGCGACCCTACGGTCGGCTTTCGGGTTGCTCGCTACCTGTATTGACGGAACAAGAGACAATGGGCGGTAAAATGTGCAAGAACAATTACGATAAAGGCATGGCAGGTGTATTGCCATAAATCAAGGACATCTGCAGGTTGGTGAAAGGTGACTTCGAGAAAATTCGTCAATAAGTATTGGAGACTGGTACTATTGCTTGCCGCTGCTATTTCGCTGACGGTCATGTTATTTGGCTATCACCCGGCAGGAACTGCGCAAAATCAAACCCCAAAAATCAGCCTCAATTCACCGGTCAGTTTTCCGGGAGACATCTAGTTGAAAGAAACGCTGCGAAACCTGCTGATCCTCGCTGCCATTACTGTAGGTGTACACACACTTTACATTCAGTACATTCGACCCAAAGCTGAAATTCTGATCGAGACGGCTAGAGCAGCCGGCCAGTATGCGCCGCGTGACTGGGTTGTGATTCTTAAGGATTGGGAGCAGGAAATTTGCCTGGTTCTGGCGATCTATTGCGTTGTGCAGATATTGATCAGACTGTACGAACTGTCCAAAGACCAGTACTTGTTTGAAGTTGATTTGGTTGGCCAACTCGATCAAAGTGAGGATGCGTTCGCGGATGCATTGAACGAACTTGAATCGCTGCCAATTGCGATTGACAGGTCTCAGCTCATTGAAACACTAAAAGCTTCGCTTCGCAGGTACCGGATTACGGCAGACGTGCAGAACACCTCGGATGCCATTCAAACCAGCGTTGAAGCGCTTGCGATGCGCCTGGAAGCCGACAACACCATGCTGCGCTATATGATCTGGGCGATTCCTTCGATCGGATTTATCGGTACGGTGCGAGGAATTGGCCAAGCCCTGTCACAGGCAGATCAAGCCCTGTCCGGCGACATTTCCCAGATGACTGCCAGTCTGGGCATTGCCTTTAATTCGACATTTGTCGCCCTGGTACTAAGTATCGTCCTGATGCTGTTATTGCACTCACTGCAAAAAGCGCAAGACCGTCGACTGGTTGACATTCAAAGTTACTGCGAAGAGTTTTTGCTAAAACGAATCAGTCAGTAAAGAGAGCAAAATTGCCATGGTCATAAAACGCAATCGGCGATCCATGGGTAGCAACCTGGCCTTTTTGGATGTGATGGCCTGTGGATTGGGCGCGGCAATTCTGCTGTTTCTCATCGTAAAGCATCACACCGGCGCACCGCCGGTCATCCAGGACGCCGTCTCGTACGAAGGTGAAATTCTATCCAAACTGCAAGACGCCGAGGCTGCTTTGGCCGCACAGATTAAGGTGGCTGTTCAACAAAAATCTTCCAGGGAAGGCCAAATCGAGGCAAATGAAAAGCTGATCGATGAATACAAGTCGAAGCAAGCTGAGTTGATTGTTCTGGAACTTGAGATTGCCCAGGAGCAGGGGAAAAACACTGCGCTGGAAAAAGAATTAAACCAGATTCGTCCGCAGCAGAGCGAAGATATCATTTCCGACCCAAGGGTCGCAGAGGAAGACTACCTCATCGGGCTTAAAGTTGAAGGCGAAAGAATCGCAATTTTACTGGATCGCAGTGCCTCAATGACCGATGCCAGGCTGGTTGATGTCATCACCCGTAAATTGGGATCAGATGCGCGTAAGAAACAGGGTCCAAAATGGAATCGTGCAATACGAGTGGTGCGCTGGCTGTTGGCGAGATTACCAAGTTCCAGCGAGGTTGCCGTCATTGCATTCAATGAAAAAGCACAAACACTCATTCAAGGAAACTGGGCAAACAGTCGCAATCAAGGTCGAATTAACTCAATTTTTACCGAACTCGATAAACTAGTACCGAGCGGTGGGACAAACCTGGAAGCTGGCTTGCAAAAACTCAAACAGCTCAGTCCCGATGCTACAGACATCTATGTCATCACCGATGGGCTTCCTACACAAAGTGTTTCTTCGCCCGGATTGCAGTTAAGCTGCAAGAAAGCGGCCAAGACAGTCAGTGGTCACTGCCGCGAAGTGCTATTTGAAACCAGTCTGCGTGGCGCTGCTCCACCCGTACACAAGAAGGTCAATGTTATTCTTTTGCCAATCGAAGGCGATCCGACAGCAGCGCCTTATTTTTGGAGTTGGGCCGCTCATACGGGAGGAATGTTGCTGGTTCCGGCAGTGGGTTGGCCATGATCAGGCGTCGTCGTGGCGAGGCCGGTGACAGCCTTGCATTTCTAGATATCATCACCTGCGGATTTGGTGCAATGATTTTACTGCTGCTAATCACCAAACCGGTTCCCGATGACATCGATTTTTCTGTGCAGCAGCCCGATTTGAGCGCAAGTATAGAACAAGCTTCACAGAACGTTGCTGCACTGCAATTTGAACTGCAAGGACTTCAATCCGAGCTGTCTGCGACACCGGAGCCAGCGAATCAATCGGTTGACGAGCAATTGACGAGTTCTATTCAAGCGGCAAGGAAGACGCTTGAGGAACTTAAGAGTAGCAACCTGGCACTGGCACGCGTCAGGACGACAATGCTGGAGGCGAATATCACCCAGACTACAGCGCCGCAACTGCGCGATCCTGAAGTTGGGGGGATTCCGGTTGACGGAGAATACGTCATCTTCATCATCGATACTTCCGGGAGCATGCTTTCGATTTGGGACAAGGTCGTCGAGATGATCAATCGGATTATCGATGTTCATCCGAAGGTGAGGGGATTTCAAATCATGAACGACAATGGAAATTACCTGATGGAAACAACTCGGGGGAAGTGGCTGCCTGATACACCAAAGTCTCGGCAAAACGTCAAGAATTCATTGAACTTGTGGAACAGTTTCTCAAACAGCAGTCCAGTCGAAGGATTGGTTGCAGCACTTCGCACGTATGGCAAAACGCGCGAAAAAATTTCAATTTATGTTGTCGGAGATGAATTTACCGGCCCTTCCTACGATACTGTCATCGACACTTTGGAAGAATTAAACGTGGATAAATCAACAGGTCAGCCCAAGGTGAGAGTTCATGGTATCGGACTGTTATCTGAAATCGAATTCACGCGCTTTTCGACATTGATGAGAAACGTCGTTGAACGAAATCGCGGGGCGTTTTTGGGGCTGCCATACTGACTGACTTTACGCGCCAGTTTGCGCAATATTGTGTTGCGGATTTAGTATATAGTTTTTTTATCAAAATCCGAAGGAGTCAAAATGAGCAACTACCAGTCTTTATCAGAGCAGCTTCAATCGCTTCTCGGCCTTAGCCACGTTCCAATCGCTATTACTTTCCATGACTCAGTGCCTTCGGATATTCCCGCTTTGGAGAGCGATTACCCAGACCCAACAGCCGATGGTCGCACCGGTGCGGTGCCCGCAAGCTGTGTATTTTGGACTCGAGCCGGTGAAAAAACATTCATGACAAAGCCGGAAGATCACGGAAACTGCAGCGTAGGTAGTTTAACACATGGCTTAATTGAATTGAGCGAGGCCGCCACACGCGCTGATGTCCAGGCAATTTGCGAAGCGAATTGGGTCAGCCCAGAAATCTTCCCCCATATCCCAACTGTAAAAAAACGCCCTGAATCTATTGTTTATGGACCGCTCGCTGATGCGACTGACGACCCGGATATCGTGCTGTTGCGACTGGTGGCAAAGCAGGCAATGCAACTGCATTCAGCCACGCCGACTCTGCGATTTGAAGGAAAGCCGCAGTGCCATATTATTCCAATCGCGCACGAACAAAAACAAGCCGCCGTCAGTGTGGGCTGCATGTTAAGCCGCGTCCGTACTGGCATGGGGAACAGCGAGATGACTTGTACGATTCCATTTGAGCAACTGTCAGGAATAGTCAGCGAGTTGCAGAAAGTTTGTGATGCAGATCGGATGGTGGCTGCCTATGCGAGTGAGGACAAGGCGCGTTTTAATTGAATTGGAATTGTGGCATCGTTTTTAGTCGTCATTGATTCAAAGTGCACTATTCAAGCATCGATTCCGGACGCCCTGGTCGATATCTCATTGAATTTACAGATTTAAGGCCAAATTAATATTAAATGTTGGATGTAGGCAAGTCTTTGGAAAAAGACTGGGGGTTAAAAGAATCCCGTATTCATCACAATCTTAGCAAAAAAGAACTCTTTCGCGCTGCAATCAAGTTCGACGTTGGCCGCATCCGAAAAGGAGGTGGCTACCAGGAGCACAAGGCCTACGCAACAAAACTGAAAGAAGCCGGTCCGCTGGTCTTTCTGACCGACCCCGACTGTACTGGTCGGCCGGTAGAGGACACCTACGCTGTAGCCTGGCCAGAGATCGAATCCGAAATCTGGTGGAAAAGCAGCCTTAAGAAATTTGATCCTGACAAATATGAGCCCTTACTGGCAAGGGTCATTGAGCATTTGAACCAACTAAAGGGCGACCTGTTTGTACAGGATGTAACCGTTGGACACGATGCTGATTATTCAATTCGCTATCGCATCATTGCCCAGTATGCAACACATGCATATTTCGCACAGAATATGTTTTTGCCAGCCAGTGGACCACCTGAAGGGTTTGAACGAAATCGGTGTTGGACAATGCTCAACGTTCAGACTTTTCGGTGCGAGCCGCAGCGCGATGGCTGTCGCTCCGAGCGTATCGCATTGCTGGACTTTCGCCACCGAATCTGTTTGGTAGCCGGGCCTGCTGATTATTGTGGCTTGGTTAAAAAATCTATTTTCACCGTGATGAACTACCTGTTACCGAATCAGGGAATATTGTCGATGCACTGTTCGGCCAATGTCGGCGCTGGCGGCGATACCAGTATTTTGTTCGGACTGTCAGGAACCGGCAAAACAACGCTCTCTGCCGATGCCTCGCGAGAGTTGATTGGTGATGATGAAAATGGCTGGTCGGATTCTGGTGTCGCTAATCTGGAAAATGGCTGTTACGCCAAACTGATCGATCTTGATCGACACGCAGAACCCGTTATCGCCGATGCTCTGTCAATGGAAGGTACACTCATCGAAAACGTTCCAGCGCCCGACGGGATGAATTACGAGTCACTTGACCCGCGAGAACTCGATTTGACAGACCGCTCGATTACGGAAAATACCCGATCCTCCTATCCGCTTGATTGCAATCCCAACGTTGCCAAAGGTGCGCACGGTGGACACCCTGCGACCATAGTGCTGTTGACCGCTGACGCTTTCGGCGTGCTACCGCCTGTATCAGTTCTCGATGAAGATGAAGTGATGTACCACTTTGTGCAGGGATTTACCGCGCGTGTTGCTGGAACCGAAGTGGGCCTGATATCTCCTGAAGCGACTTTCAGTTCATGTTTTGGAGCACCATTTATGTCGCATAAACCACTTGTTTACGCGAATTTGCTGAAAGAAAAAATGCGCGCGAATGCGTCGCGTTGTGTATTGCTCAATACTGGCTGGATTGGCGGGCGAGCTGATTGCGCACCGCGCATTTCACTGGCTGCGACGCGCGCATTGCTCAATGCGGCTATGGAGGGGAAATTTCACGACACGGGTTCAGGAATCTCTTTGACCAGACATAGTATTTTGGGATTGCGGTTTCCAGACTCCTGTCCAGGGGTTGATTCTGCAATTTTGAGTCCGGAAAATTGCTGGAATGACAGGTCTGCTTATGCGCAAGCGGCAACTGAACTGCGAGATTTGTTCCGAAAGAATTTTCAGGAACATGATTTCGAAAACTCGGGCATTGCTGCCGTCGTTTGATCCAAATTAGGCGAAGTTTTCAGACATTCAGACTTCAATGCCACTGGCTTAGACCATTTGCGATAATGAATATCGTGGCCAAAAGCAACAGTACCAGGCCCAAACCGGAAAAAGAAAAACGCACGCTTTGACAATAGAAGCATATTCATAACCGGTTTTATTCTTGTTCGAATCAATAATGCAGGCTTGTCCCTGAGGTGATTTTGCCTGCTCGTCAGCCATCATTTTGCAGAACCACCCAATTTGAGGGTTTGCGGATGCCATTGATCTTGATCTTTACGGGTAGATTAGTCGTCCTTGAATAAAACGATATTCTATGTGCGCCGTGGAAAGGCGTTTTTCTCTAGTGGGTGCGAATCCCACCCAACAACTGTCGCTCCAGTTGGCAGCGGCTAAGGCGGATCATGGAGGTAACAACATGGTTTGAAGCACTTGAGTAGAAGGGTCGTTTTAGACGACTCAGCGAGCATGCGGGCCGGAACGTGAGTGAACGTTGAGCAGGCCTCGAAACGTTTAATGCGGAAGCCGATCCACCCTAGATTTGGGGAAGGCCGATGGCATATTGGGATGCGAGCGACAAGTGCACCGATAAGTTTGCGCCGGGGTAGTGACGCTGGCACGTATGGAAGAGGAGAAAAGTAGCAACACGGGAAGCTTTGGCATTGGTGTCGCACCCATCAAACTGGTAATCCGTGAGGACTGGACTGGGGTGTCAGGGTGGCGGATAGGCTCGTAGTAGTGAAGATACGGGGTAATGCCTGAGGAGGAAAGGAGCCTTGATTCAAAAGCAGTATGTAAAGGAGGCAAGGACATGACTAGTGATGAAAATCTAACAGGGTCAGATAAGGTTCAGAAATTACAGCGCATACTACATGCTAAAGCGAAGGCAGAACCTGAGTTAAGATTTCATGCGTTATATGACAAGGTGTGGCGAATGGATTTTCTTAGTGAAGCGTACCGACAGGTGCGCCGCAATCGCGGTGGTGCGGGCGTGGATGGTCAGACATTCGAAGACATCGAGGCATACGGGTTGGAAAGATGGCTTGGGGAACTGGCGCGCGAACTCAAAGACAAGACCTACACACCCAATGCGGTGCGACAGGTTTTGATTCCAAAGAAACAAAAAGACAAGTTTCGTCCCTTGGGTATCCCTTGTGTATGCGACCGGGTGGTGCAGACATCGGCGATGTTAGTTTTAACACCGATATTTGAAGCCGATCTGGGCGAGGAGCAATACGCCTATCGGGAGGGCAGGAGTGCCAATGATGCGGTCAAACGTATTCATGCACTTTTGAACACCGGACACCAAGAGGTGGTGGATGCAGATTGATCGGATTATTTCGGTGAGATTCCCCATGCGGAGTTGATGAAAAGTTTAGCGCGACGTATTAGCGATGGTGCAATGCTTGGACTGATCAAGTCAGGGTTGGAAATGCCGGTTCAAGAAGATGACGGTAAGGGCGGCACTCGCCGCACGAACCGAGCAAAGAAGCAGCGCAAAGGCAGCCCACAGGGTTCGCCAATATCAGCGCTTCTTAGCTCAATCTACACGCGCCGCTTCATCGTGGGTTGGAAACACTGGGGTCTTGCCCAAAGGTTTCAATCACACATTGTCAATTATGCCGATGATATTTGTATTTTGGGTAAAGCACCGGCCCCAGTAATGTTGTCGGCGTTTACCCAGATCATGGATCGGTTGAAATGGCCAGTGAATATGCAAAAGACCCGGTGTCTGCGATGTCCGGATGAGGCTTTGGAGTTTTTGGGTGATCGTATTGGGACGAATGATCGTCTAAACGGCAAAGGGTCATATATTGGCACCCGGCCGAGCCAGTCGAGCGTTGAGAGTATATGCCGCCGAATCAGTGAGCAGACGGCTAAGCAATATGGGTGATTAGATCATGACGAGATGGTAAGACGTTTGAACTGGATGTTGTCTGGTTGGGCGAATTACTTTCATCTGGGTCAAGTATCTGCGGCCTATGTTGCAGTTGATGCTCATGCGACAAAGCGGTTTCGTCAGTGGCTGTGTCGGAAACACAAGGTGGGTAGTGGGAAATATGTGCGATTTTCTCATGCCAAACTGTATGAGAAGTATGGTTTGGCCCATCTTGCGCCGAAGACTAAGAGCCTGCCGTGGGCGAAGGTATTATTTTGAATGAAAGCCGGATGCGGGAAAACCGCACGTCCGGTTTGATGAGCGAGTGCTGGAACCGGTGGATATGGCGAGGAGTGAGGCACTGGCACATAGTGAAAACTGCCAGCAAACAGCTTCCCCCGTCGTCCTACGTTTTACCGCGCCAGTAGTCGACTCTACCGATTTTCGAACTAATGAATGTCAAGTTGTCGAAAACTCAGACGGCCTTAGGCAGCGGTCATCACTAACCTAAAAATTAAATTTTGAAATGAAAATTGCACCATCAGTTCGTAGCAATTGACGAGAAAGCAAAAGGCGCGGATAGAGCATGTTGAGTCAATTGGAGTGAAAGCGTCCGTCTGCTTTGGTGTTCGTGTTGACCTATACCCCCTCTAAGGTCACACCGATGTGTTCCCAAGGTTTTTTGTCTACCTTCCACACATCGGAATAGACAGAGTCCTTGTCCTTGTTGTAATGCGGATCGAATTAGATGCACTTGACCCGAATTCGGTAGGAGGCGAGCAGGCATTTTATGACTTCAAGATTCTCTCCCTCAATAATCGCGTTCCCTTCGGCAAGCTCTGGATTCACAGAGCGTTGGTGATCGTACTCCAAAGACGTAAGCGTCGGGGTGAAAGCGTTGCGCTTCGCGTCGGCCTTTCCAAACCAATGGAATTCAAAGCGCTCGGACTCCGGCACTAAGTTGGGGTCGATCAGGCGTTGCAGCTCGTCCCGGTTGAGAGCCCCATCGTTGGTAAATGAGTCCGGCATGAGCTCTCGGAGTCGTTCCAGACGTTCCTGGTTCACATCCGGAGTGCTCGGCATTCGATCCATAATGGCCTTGTTCATAACTTTTCTTCCTCATTCTCGCAGCGCCATTCCAGAAGCAGTTTGCGCAGTTCTTCCTTGGACGGAAGTTCTAGCTTGTAACGACTGGCGAAAATACGTTCGTTACCCTTGTCAAGCACGTATTCGACGACGGCGTCGTTCTTTTCAGTGCAAAGGATCAAGCCAATCGTAGGATTATCCTCCTGAGTGCATACTTCGCGATCAAAATAGTGGACGTACATCTGCATCTGGCCGATGTCTCCGTGAGTAAGCTTTTCTGTTTTTAAGTCGATGATCACATAGCACTTGAGGCGCACGTGATAGAAAACCAGGTCCGCGTAAAAATGATCCCCATCCAGCGTGAGTCGTTTCTGACGGGCCACGAAAGCAAATCCAGCTCCTAGTTCCAGCAGAAACTCCTGCATGTGGGTCGTGAGAGCCGATTCCAGATCGCTTTCGAGTAATCGATGCGACTCAGGAAGCCCTAGGAACTCCAAGGCATAAGGATCTTTAATGATGTCGATGGGGTGTTCGGTCACCTGTCCTTCATTGGCGAGCTGCAGCATGCCGTCCTTGTCGTGGCTTCTGAGCAGGCGTTCAAAGAGCAGAGTGTTGATTTGTCGTTCAAGCTGCCGCTTGGTCCAATGGTTCCGAGCGGATTCCTGTTCATAGAAGTGCCGCGCCTCCTCGTTCTCGACGCGCATCAGGGTGCGATAGTGCGACCAGCTTAGATCAGGGTGAAAGCCAGTTGTGTATTTAACGCCCATTGGGCGTTGTTTTGGTTTCAATTCTCCACTCGGTGGGTGGAATTTTTCGCTTTTATCTAATTCTCTACCCACTGGATAGTCAATTGCAGGCATAGTGAATTTAACACCCAATGGGTGTTGAATTGTCAATCTGTGCACATAGGTCAGATAGAATTTCCTACAATCTTGAAGCGTAGTCAAGGAGAATCCTCCGTTGTACCGTTTGTTGAGCCGTTGCGAAAGGTCCTGCAGCAATGCCTTGCCGTAGTCAGCCCGTTTCTGCCCCTTCTGCTCTTCCTCAACGATTTCACGTCCAATCAGCCAATATGCGACCACCATAGCGCTGTTGACCGTCCGAGCAACATGACTGCGTGCTTCTTCGAGAATGTCGACAATCCGACCGAATACTCCAGCATTGACCGGGGTCGGCGTATTCGGGGACTTCTCTCGAACTTTGTCAGGCATGCAAAACTCCCTTAGCACGAGTCTTGAAGACAGAGTACTCCTTCACAGGTGCGTCGTAGTTGACATGGGCATCGACCCCCAACGCATCGAAGTGCTTCATGGCGCACTTGATCTTGTAGACTTCGCTCTCACGTAGCGTCTTCTTGTCCGCAAGTTCGTTTGTGCCCTTTGTTTCAATAACGAAGTAGAACTCGGTTTCTTCGCTGTTCCGCAGGTGCTTCCGTCGAAGAACAACGCCGAAATCAAGATTGTAGGGGCCTATCGGGGTTGGAATCTGGTAAAAGGCAGGATGCTTGAGAAAGCACACAACTTCGTCATCGTTGTCAGCAAAACCTGCGAATTTCCGCTCGAATTTGCTGTCGAACACAACACGATCATATATGCCCCGGTTTGGGGTTTCGATGGTGTCCGCGTAAGACACAAAATTCGGCCCAAGCCGCGAGACATCGAACTTCTCGCCGCGTGGTTCATAAGTCAGGCCACGAAGCAGTTCATCCAGTTCAATTTCCCGGATTCGCGATGATGCTTCGTGAATGAAACGGGCGGGGTTCGCGATGGCAGCACGGTTGGCTAATTCGCGCAGCACACGGATCGCAGTTGGATAGGAGAGCGATGTTCCCTCGTTGAGTTCCTTGACTAAATCCACTGCGCCAAAGTAAGCGCGAAGGCGGCGACGTTCGCTGCCCAAGTGCTGTGTCGTCACACCATGCGCTTCAAGTTGCTCAACACGGTTAAGGGCAATTTCAGCAGAATAGTGCTGAATCTTCAGGGCGTTCAGGGCCTCGGTTGCACGGGTAACCACCGCATCTTCATCCATCACCACTGTGTAGTCGGTGCGCTGACTCAAACGCCGCCAAAACTCTCGAAAGGTATCACTTTTGTAAATCGCATCGTTCCAATTTAAGCGGCGCTTGCGTGGGTGTGCGCCCTTCTTCTTGTGCCGTGTCTTCGCTCCGGAATCGGCTGTTCCGCAGACCTCCTTAATTTCGCTCTGGTATTGACTCACGAACGTTTCATAAGTCTCGTTCGGAACAATTGTCAGAAGGTTGATCTCGTCCCCCTCAGGGCAGTCGTTAGCGTCATAAACGCGCTGGCCCTTTTGGGTGACGGAGATGCGAAGTCCACGACCGATCTCTTGCCGTTTCTTGATCTCACTGTAACTCTGGTTGAGCGTCGCGATGTTGAAGATGTTGGGATTGTCCCAGCCCACGCCAAGGGCAGAATGCGAGAAGATGAACTCAACCGGGTTTCCAATGCTCAGCAATGTTTCCTTCTGTTTCAAGATGAGGTCGAAAAGCTCCGTGTTCGTGCGTATGGAGCGCTCGTTGTCAGTGTATTCGCCCTTTCCTGTCCGCGCGATGTAGTAGCCTTGAACGCCTGCTGTTTCTTCCTCGGCAGGCTCATAATTCAGCTTCTCCCGACAGACCTGCCGATATTTCTCGGCGAAGATGCGGCGAATGATGCCATCCGGCTGGACGTAGTTGTCCACGCGATCAATGAAGATGAGGGACAAGCATTTGATCCTCTGAGGCGCAAGTCGATTATGCTTCGCAAGATGGCTGTCGATCAGCCAATAGAGTTGCTCCCCGAAGATGCCTTCCAAGTCTGCAGCCTTCTCCTTTTCGATTACAACGGCACCATTTTCAAATTCACAACGATACGTGTGCTCGCGAAGGGGCTTCCAGATGCGATAAATAACATAACCCCGATAGTTGACGTTGCCGGTTAATTTTTCCAGATCATCACCGACTGTGAGCAACCGAGACGCGCGCGAAGCGAAAGAACTGTCTTGCTTCGCGTACCATAGGCGCAACCTCGCTCGCGGCAACCGGCCATCTTGGTATTTCTTAACTTCTATGAGCTCGACGCGCAACATCGCTTCTTGTTTTTGCTCTGCGACGGTCAGAACTTCAATCTTCTTCACAATACCCTGCTGGTAGCTGTCAAATGGCGTCAGTCTATATATGAGATTTCGCACAACCTTGTGTGTTGCTGAATAGCGGAGCCTGTACAGCGGATTGAGGGCATCGATGCGAGCGACGGCGTTTTCTGTGTCCATACCCTCCTGTGGCTCGTCCATGATGATCGGGCGAGTGCGCGCAATGGTGTCGATGAAGGACATATTGAAGAAGAGATCTTCACGCTGGGTCTGGTTGAGAATACGATCCTCCGCATTGAAGGATTGGAGCGTCATCACCATGATTTGGGGATGCTGCTCCTCGACGAAAGTCATCACGCGATTCAAGCGCTTGCTGTCGTTTGAACACCTCAAAAGTGGATAGGACACGCTCCTTGATTGCAACGGAGGGAACGAGGATGATGAACTTCGTAAAGGTATATTGGCGGTAGAGTTCGTAAATCGTCTTGAGATAGACGAGGGTCTTGCCGGTACCTGTTTCCATCTCGATGCAAAAGTCCAGGGTTTGGTCGAGAGAAGCCATTTCTTTGTCAACGCCGTCGCCTTCGATGACCGCAAGGACGTTCTCGTGGATGTACTCGCTGGGAAGGGTGAAAATATTGCTTCGCACACCTTCGCTGCAAGCCATATCGAATGTGTTGCGCGTCTGTCCCTCAATCAGACGCACCACGGTATCGACAGCTTCGCGCTGATATGATTGCTCCTCAAGTTTCAGTTCCATAGCCGTGTACTTGCCTTGTTTTTCCGATCTCTCCGCCTTGGTAGAATTGACTCATTCGTTTTTTTTCAAGATGGACATCCAGAGTCACCCCAACTTATGCGCGGCCATGTTTTCACCCTGATACACCGATGCATCTTATCTTGATTAACGTGAATTTTTCCGCCATTCCTTCGAATGAATGCCATTGTTCTGACCTAAACATGAACTGAACCACCCGTTATTGTAATTGTTGTTGTTTTGAAAAAAATTCAGCTTAAAACAGACTAATACTTATCAGATCTTGTGGGCTGTCTGCGAGAAAAGAGGGTACTGGTGCCAAGGCGATTTCGTGGTGCACTTGTATTCACATCGTCACTTCCTTCTCATCGCAGTATTTCCAATAGAACTTGTTTCTTCAACCCGTCTCTCCCCAGTCAATGTGACCGTCTATCTACGCCATATTCCAGATCCCTGTTCACCAACCACTACTTACAAAGCCGGTCACAATCGACGCCATCTGAGCGGTTGTGTTGAGCTCACGAACGCTATGTCGACCGGATATTCACTGAGATATCGGTCAAGATGTTTATGGCCCATCTCGTGATGGGTTCCCTTATGTGCACGCTTGAGCGTCGGCCAAAACGATTCAGTGCCATTAACGTGGACATCATCTACCACATACTCGCCGGTCGAATGACGCACAAACTAGTGTTCGAGGCCGCCGGTACCGCTGAAAACTGATAAAACCGGCCAGATTCAATTCGCTTCAATACACTCGTGTCCAGTGTCTGTCGTACTTGATGCAAGTCAATATTCGCTTGCATCGCCAATCAGCTTTCTACCGATTTACCAGGAACTTCGGACAGGCGAGTACTCAGCGTGCAATTATCACGTCCCAATGCTGCTCGAAATGTTCTGCCAGGCGTAACGTGTGGCTTCGAACCAGAGTTTCCGCACTGTCAGCATCGCGCGCTTCGAGCGCTTCAATAATATGAATGTGATCAATAATTGAATGCTTGGCACGGTCGGTGTCGGCGATGCTTCGCAGTCGAATGGCCTTAAGATGCAAGAACAGGTTTTCTGAAATATCAATCAGTGCCTGGCAACCGCTCATTTCGATGATTGTCCGATGAAATTCAATGTTGGTTTCCGAATACTCGTTAATTTGAGCGGCTGATTTGGAACCGTCATAAGTCGAAAACAGCGCTCGCAGCTTACCAATTTCTTCATCACTGGCACGAGAAGTCAGCAATCGGGCGGCCATCGACTCCAGCGCAGCCCAAACATGGACCATGTCAATGATCTGTGCAAGTGACTTTCGGACAACATAGGCACCTTTGTGCGGAACGGTTTTCACGAACCCTTCGTTCTCCAGTCGAATCAGGCTTTCTCGGATTGGCGTACGACTGACACCGAGCTGTTGAGCAAGAGAGCGTTCGTCCAAACGCAGGTCAATGTTGGGTTCGTAAACATCCATCGAGGAAATTGCATCCCTCAACGACCGGTATGCCATATTCTTGAGAACTTCCGGGTCTTTAAGCCGGTCGACGGATAACGTCATAAGAAAATGTACTCCAGCCCAACAAAAGAAAAGTAAAATGAAACAGTATCCGGCCTGAATTTTTCGTATAGCGCAGTCAATCGGGTATGCCGCATTACCCGTTCCATCGTGTCGTTAATTATAGTACTTCACATATTGCGCATAGAAACCGGTAATTCGCTCGCTGCCGGGTGTTGATTTTGCCAGAAAAGTCAGTTTTTTACTTGGCTGTAACGTGATCAAACCACCAAGATTCCAGGGACCTATATTGCCGGATGGGCAAGAAGAAAAACAAGCCGTTCGGTCGATACATCAAGCGCTCATTAGAGGGCTATTTTTCAGATCTGAAAGGCACTGATCCGACGGAACTCTATCAACAAATGACCGAGGAGTTGGAGCGTCATCTTTTTGAATATGTTATGTCGCATGCAAAGGGCAACATTTCACATGCCGCGAGAATTCTCGGCATCTCCCGATCAACATTGCGCAAGAAACTCGACCAGTACGACATCGTACCGAACAAGTGATGGGGTCGCTGCGTTGTATTCACGAGCACTGAACCAAATTTAATTGCATGGACCAAGTTCAGCCACTTTGTGCGCTAATCAGTGTTTCCGACAAGCATGGCATCGTTGAATTTGCCAAATCGCTTGTTGCGCACGGCGTCAAGATATTGTCGACTGGCGGAACTGCCAAACTGCTTGCTTCACATGGGATTGTTGTCACTTCCGTGTCTGATTACACGGGATTTCCAGAACTAATGGGCGGGCGGCTTAAGACGCTGCATCCAAAGATTCACGGCGGCATATTGGGTCGTCCGGATGTCGATCGTGATGAAATGCAAGCCAATCAGATTAGTTCAATTAATCTCGTTGTGGTGAATCTTTATCCATTCGAACGCGTTTCGGCCGATCCATCAACGTCGATTGAGGACGCAATCGAAAATATTGATATTGGTGGCCCAACGATGATTCGTGCAGCCGCCAAGAACATGGCGCATGCAGCAGTGATCGTAGACCCTGATGACTACAGTGTCGTTTCGCAGGAGCTTGAAAACCATGGTGGCATCCGCTCCGATGTTCGAAAGCGCTTGGCGCTCAAGGCTTTTCGAAGAAGCGCTGAATACGATGCAGCCATTTCGAATTATCTGGCAAAAAAAGACTTTGACGACGAACAGTGGCCGCAAACGTTAAACCTTTCGTTTCAAAAACATCTTGAAATGCGCTACGGGGAAAACCCGCATCAGTCTGCGGCGTTTTATCTTGATAGCAGCACAAGTGACAGCTGGTTCGGACAAGCTGTGATGCACCAGGGGAAGCCGTTGTCGTATAACAATGTCGCTGACGTTGATGCAGCCTACAACTGCGTTTCGGATTTTGACGTGCCAGCGTGCGTCATCATTAAACATGCAACGCCTTGCGGTGCAGCAGTTGGCTCTGATATCTTGCTCGCCTATGAGCTTGCCTACCGAACTGATCCGACGTCGGCTTTCGGTGGAGTCATTGCGTTTAATCGAACGCTGGATGCAGCCACCGCGATGCTGATTTTGAAAAATCAATTTGTTGAAGTGATACTGGCACCTGGTGTGTCAAAAGAGGCACTGGAAGTTCTGCGCGATAAACAAAATATCAGAATACTGGAACATTCCAGGCAAACGGCTTCATCCAAAGCGCGCCTGAGCAGTGCCTGTGGAGGACTTCTCGTACAGTCTGCAGATGATGAGTTGCTGGCCAATGATGAACCACAAGTCGTTACCCAAAGAAAACCTGGAAACGATGAGATTCGCGACCTTCTGTTCGCCTGGACTATCGCCAAACACGTCAAATCAAACGCGATTGTCTATGCTGCGAACCAGGCGACAATTGGGATTGGTGCCGGGCAGATGAGCCGGGTTGATTCAGCCAAGATCGCGGCGCTCAAGGCTGAGGATGCCAAGTTAAACATCTGCGGTGCTGTTATGGCATCGGATGCATTTTTCCCCTTTCGGGACGGCATTGATACCGCCGCGAAAGCAGGTATTGTCGCTGTTATCCAGCCTGGCGGGTCTTTGCGTGATGACGAGGTCATCGCAGCTGCAAATGAACATGGCATAGCGATGCTGTTCACATCGATGCGCCACTTCCGTCACTAGTTCGGTTTACTGTCGAATGAACGTTTTGATCATCGGTGGTGGCGGACGCGAACATGCGCTCGCCTGGAAAATTGCACAATCTGACCAGGTTTATGAAGTGGTCGTTGCACCCGGCAATGCAGGAACTGCACGTGAGCCAAAAGTCAGCAATATTGCAATCGGTGCCGAAGATATTGATGCGCTATTAGAATTTGCTCAGGAAAATCAGTTTGTACTGACCGTTGTCGGCCCCGAGGCACCATTGACAATGGGCATTGTCGATCGTTTTTTAGCGGAAGGACTGGCTTGTTTTGGTCCAAATCAAAGTGCAGCCAGGCTTGAAGGATCTAAAGATTTCACCAAGCAATTTCTGATGCGACACTCGATTCCGACCGCCCGGTACCAAACCTTTGACACGGTGCGTGAGGCAAATCGATATATCGACACGGTGGGGGCCCCAATTGTTGTCAAAGCCGATGGACTGGCAGCAGGTAAAGGCGTGGTGGTCGCAACTTCCTCAGCACAAGCCAAGCAGGCCGTGGAAGACATGTTGAAAAACGATTGCTTTGGCGCTGCCGGACGTCGAGTGGTGATTGAGGAGTGTCTGACCGGTGAGGAAGCCAGTTACATCTGCATCGTTGACGGCGAAGATATCTTGTCAATGGCGACTTCGCAGGATCACAAACGCGCACTCGACGGGGACCGGGGTCTGAACACCGGTGGCATGGGTGCTTATTCACCGGCACCGGTCGTTGATGGTGAACTTGAAAAAACCATTCTGACGCGTATTTTTGAGCCGACCGTACGCGGCCTACTGGACGAAGGTATTCACTATACCGGCTTTTTGTATGCCGGGTTGATGATCGACCGACACAATGATCCAAAGGTGCTCGAATTTAACTGTCGTATGGGAGACCCGGAAACTCAGCCCATCATGATGAGACTGCAAACTGACCTGGTTGACCTGCTGTTCGCTGCATTGAACGGTGAACTGGGCTCAGTGAATGCCCACTGGGACAAGCGCGCAGCAGTCGCTGTAGTCGCAGCAGCTGAGGGCTATCCTGGAAAGTACACAACCGGTTCACTGATTAGTGGTCTTGATTGCACTGATCAAGAACGCATCAAGGTGTTTCATGCTGGCACCGCCATCGGTGACCAAAGTGAAACCCTGGTTAGCGGTGGTCGAGTCTTGTGCGTTAGCGCACTGGCTGACGGAATTGGCGATGCACGCACCGCAGCCTATGATGCAATGAATGGAATTTCATTTGATAACATGCATTATCGCACCGATATTGGTGAAAGAGCACTGGCCCATGTTGCCAGCACATCCACAGTAGGGAGGTAAAATTGAACCGGAAATTTGTTGCAGTTATGCTTGGGTCAGATTCTGATCTGAAAGTCATGCAGGCTACGCTTGATACGCTGGACAGTTTAGACGTACCTTGGGAGCTACGAATATTGTCTGCGCACCGCACCCCCGATGAAGTGCGTGAATACCTTGGTGATTCGGATGCGCGAGGCTGTGCAATTTATATTGCCGCAGCTGGACTCGCTGCCCACCTCGCGGGAGCGGTCGCGGCGCACACTTTAAAACCTGTGATCGGCGTACCGCTTGATGCGGGAACCCTGGGGGGAATGGATGCGCTACTGTCGACCGTACAGATGCCTGGCGGTGTTCCCGTCGCGTGTGTCGCAGTCGGTAGTCCGGGAGCGAAAAACGCCGCTTTTTTGGCCGCACGAATTTTAGCTTTGATCGATGACAGTGTTGCCAACGCGCTCATTGAGTACCGAGTCTCCAATCGGGCGTCTGTACTTGCAAAAAACGAGAACTTGCCAAAATCCAGTAGGAACTGAGCAATACCCATTGAACCTGTACGACGTTGCGGTCGGCGCCAGGCTGATTAGCCAAGGTGCTGTTATCGCTTATCCGACTGAGGCTTGTTTTGGAATTGGCTGTGACCCAGCCAATGAAGAGGCGGTCAGGCGCGTCGTTAAAATCAAGAATCGTCCCCGCGCCATGGGCATGATTTTGATTGCTGACTGCGTCGAAAAATTATTACCTTACATCGCGCTTCGCCATGAAGGGATTTTAGATGACGCACTGGCCAGTTGGCCAGGTCCCTATACGTGGATTTTTCCAGCCACGAACCGAATGCCGCATGGTTTGCGAACGGTGCGCAATACAGTTGCAGTACGAGTCACAGCACATGCTGGCGCAGCACAACTTTGTAAAATGGCTGACAGTGCAATCGTCTCAACCAGTGCAAATCGGCATGGTCAAATTCCAATTCGACAATACCAAATCGTTCAACAGTGCCTGGGTAAGGCACTCGATTACGTGGTGCGCGGTCCTTTGGGAACGCAGCAAAAGCCAACCCGCATTACCGATGCCTTAAGTGGTCAAGTGCTACGCGCGAGCTGAGTGAATCGTAGGTCGACTATGACTGAGGCAGAAAAATGCGATAAGACAGGCGCACTTCGCGTTGAAGCTTACCTGAAAAACTTACAACGCAATATTTGCCAGTCGCTGGAATCGCTTGATCGATCCAAGAACTTTGCCGAAGATCCTTGGAACTACTCCGGCGGTGGCGGTGGCATCAGCCGAGTGCTTGAAGGCGGTCGAACCTTCGAAAAGGCCGGTGTCAATTATTCTTCCATTCATGGTATCCAGTTGCCGGCGGCTGCAACCGAGAAGCGTAGCGATCTTGCGGATCGGCCGTTTTCCGCAATGGGAGTCTCGCTGGTTGTTCATCCTCTAAACCCTTACGTACCGACAACACATATGAATGTTCGATTTATTCGAGTTGACGATCAAAAGTGGTGGTTTGGTGGCGGTTTTGATCTGACGCCATACTATGGTTTTGTCGAAGACGCACGACATTGGCATCGTACAGCAGCAAAAGCTTGCGAAGGGTTTTCGAAGGGACTTTATCCGCGGTTAAAACATTGGTGTGACGAATATTTTTATCTTAAACACCGCCAAGAAGCACGCGGCATCGGCGGTATATTCTTCGATGATTTCACCGACCATGGTTTCGAGTCAAGTTTTCGTTTTATGCAAAGTGTCGGCGATCATTTTCTTGAGGCTTATTTACCGATCGTTGAACGACGCTGTGAAATTCCTTACGGCGAAAGGGAGCGAAGTTTTCAGTCTATGCGACGCGGCCGCTATGTTGAATTTAATCTGGTTTACGATCGCGGCACCCTGTTTGGACTACAGTCTGGCGGTAGAACGGAATCCATCCTGATGTCGCTGCCGCCCAAGGTGACCTGGGTATACAACTGGACCCCTACGCCAGGTAGCGCGGAATCTCGTTTGACAGAAGATTTTTTAACTCCAAGAGATTGGCTTTCTGTCGAATCTGTCTGATCATGGGTCGTTTGTACTACTACATCTACCAGGTTGCAATTAGTCTGTTGGTTCCGGCGGTATTGATTCGTTTTTTGATTCGAAGCATTCACCAACCGGAGTATCGGCATCGACTTTTTGAGCGAACGGGGTTCGTACCACCGCAAGTGCCCAGCGGTTCGATCTGGATTCATGCAGTCTCAGTCGGCGAAGTCAACGCAGCGAAACCCTTGGTAGACCGACTGCTTGAGTCCGTTGATACACCTTTGCTATTGAGTTGTGTGACACCGACGGGTTCGGCTCAGGCAGAAAGGCTGTTCGGTGATCGGGTTGCACATATTTATGCGCCGATTGATGCCGGGTTTGCTGTCGCAAGGACGTTTCGAGCACTGCGACCGTCGGCACTAATCATTGTTGAAACTGAACTTTGGCCATCTTTACTGTGCGAAGCACGCGCCAGGAAGGTGCCGGTTGCATTCGCAAACCTGAGAATTTCGGATCAAACTTTCACTAAAGCGCAGTCATTTTTACCGTTATGCCGACATGCATTCGAAGGTGTTGCAGTTTTTTGTGCGCAAACTGATATCGATGCAGACCGAATTACTGCACTTGGAGCGCAACGCGACAAGGTATACACCACGGGCAATCTGAAATTTTCGGCCAGCGTTCCTGAAGACACAGTGCACATTGCAACTTCACTACGCGAACGTTGGGGTGCCACTCGCCCAGTTATTGTGCTGGCAAGTTCACACGAGGGTGAGGAACATGGCTTTTTGCAGTTGCTGACTCAACTTCGTGAAACCTTACCCAGTTTGGTCTCCCTAATTGTGCCACGTCATCCAGAACGTTTCGAGGAGGTCTATCAGCAAATATCACAATTTGAATTGAAAGTCGTGCGCCGCAGCCAATGGTCGAATGAAGGAACGATTGACGCCGAGGTTGTCCTGGTTGATTCGATGGGTGAACTGCTTCAGATGTATGCCGCAGCAGATGTCGCTGTCGTCGGCGGCAGCTTTGTCGCCGCTGGCGGACACAACGTTTTGGAGCCCTTGCGAGTGGGAACCTGTGTGGTATTCGGGCCGGGCATGTCCAATTTTCGAGAAATTAGCCAATTGCTTATAGACCACGATGCTGGTGAACAGGTTGATGATTTTGCTAAACTGGGCCAAACGCTGGTGAAATTACTGTCAGACCCAATGTATCGAAGTATGCGTGTCAAAAATGGATTCCAACTCCTGGAATCTCAATGCGACGCACTTGAAAGAACGGTTGAACGTTTACAAGCGGTGCTAACACCTCGATAGATTCTCAAAAGAGCAGTCGGTTAAGTGCCTCGAGGTCGCTGATGTCCAATGTACCGGCAATCTGTTCCAGCGCAATCAGATTCTGGAAATAATCGTAGCGAGCCTTGAGCAAATCACGGTGGATTTCAAAAACCTCCTGTTGAGCATCGAGTACAGCCAGCGAGGTAATCAAGCCGACATCGTAGTTGCTTCGAGTGCTCTCCAAGGCACTTTCATTTGCGGCGACAGCCAGTTCGAGTGCTTGTGCTTGGTCGACCAGGCTAACGACACTTCGATAGGCGCTGGAGGCCAGTGTAACCGTACGAGACTTTATCCCCTGAAGCTTTTGCAATTCTGCTTCGTATTCTAAAGCGGCCTGTTTCTTCTGCTTGGAGGCCAACCCGCCTGCGGAAAATGATTTCGTAATTGACAGCATGGCCGAGGTGTGGTCATTCAAACTGTCTGATCCGCTGAACTTGTCGTTGATGCGAGCACTGAGATTGACTCGAAAATCTGAACCTGAACTGGCCAAGCGGATTGAGTGACTGGCCAGCGAAACCATCGTTTGTTGAATGAGAATTTCCAGGTTGTTGTTCAAGGCAAGATCGATCCAATCTTGCAGGAGACGGGGTTTAAGCGCCGGGAGCGTTGCATTTTCGTTCAAAGTTTTCAGTTCATCGGGCCGATGCCCGAGCAGTTCTGACAGTGCCAGCTGCGCACTGTCTAGCGCGTTTTCTGCCAAAATGACAGCAGCATCAGCCAGCGCCAGACGGGCTTGAGCGATACGCACGTCAGTTTCGGTACCGACCCCGGCATTTCGTCGCCCAATTGCATGATCTCGCAAGGTGCTGATGGATGCGATTTCACTTTGTGCAGTCTCTAGCGCATCTTGTGCGGCCAGCACACCGAAGTACGCATCGACGACCTGTCGAAACAATGCCATTTGTGCCCTCTGGTACTGAAGTTTCGCCAGTACTCCCTGTTCTTGTGTCGAGTCCAGCCATGAACTCAATGATTCACTCCAGATTGGCTGAGAAATCGTGGCACTGCCGCTTGCGAGGCTTTGATCAGGTCCGAAGAACTTGTTGACTTTACGGGAAGAGGCGTCGAATGTAATGGTCGGGTAAAGCTCTGCGAGTGCGATATCCCGGGCCATACCTTCGGCTTGCGACGCAATTCGGGCCGCAGCCAGATCAGCACTGTTTGCTACAGCGAGGCGATAGCTTTCAACAAGATCGATCGGGTAAGCGGACGAGGCAAAAAGACCGCTCAGCAAAAGTGCAGAACATTGAACGAATTTTGTAAACCTGAGCAACACTGATTGTCAGATGTCAGAACTGAAACCGATCCGGTTGGACAATATTGTCAAGAGGAGGCAACAGCGTTTCAAACAAATACTCGGTTTCCCATCGATTGATATCGACCCGTTTGATCAACACCGCATTCATCACTGGTTCTTCCCCTATAACTGCGACCAAACGACCTCCGACACATAAAATTTCGCGATAACTATCCGGAAGTTCAATCACTGAACCCGAGACAAAAATCATGTGGTAGTCGATGTCTGATTGCCAGTGTTTGCCAGCGTCTGCGTGAATGACCTCGACATTATTGAAATGATTATCGGCAAGGTTACGCTTGGCGAGTTCAACGAAATATTCTCGACACTCGACTGTATGCACTTCCAGAGCTGTGTGTGCCATCAGCGCAGCAACGTATCCGGTTCCGGCACCGATTTCCAGTGCAAGTTCGTTTTCACCCGGTGCCAATGCCTGTAATAGCCTGGCTTCCACTTTCGGTTGCATCATCACCTGGCCGTCTCCAATTGGAACTTGCATATCTGCAAAAGCCTGGTGGCAATATTGTGGGGGAACAAAATTGTCCCGCGCCACTGCGTTTACCGTATCAAGAATTTGCGGGTCGAGTACATTCCAGGGTCGAATCTGCTGTTCGACCATATTGAATTTAGCGAGTTCGGTATCCATACGCGGGCCAATAAAATCAGAAACTACAGCAGTTTATTATGCAGTTGTCAGTGAATGCGATGGGATCGAATGGCGTATTCGCCATCGCGCAAATCACCAAAAAATTCGTTTACCGCTGGATGCTCGATCGGACCGCCGGTCGCGTCTGGCAGAAGATTCTGTTCGGATACGTATGCGACGTAACTGCTGCGATCATTTTCTGCCAGCAGGTGATAAAAGGGTTGGTCTTTTCGAGGTCGAATGTCCTGGGGAATCGATTCATACCACTCGTCTGTATTACTGAATTGAGGGTCCACATCAAATACCACTCCTCTGAACGAATAGTAGCGATGGCGAACGATTTGGCCAATCTTGTACTTTGCTATTATCGACATTGAAATTCGAATTTGCTGGATAATACTTGACTCAATAAATAGACCTTTTCTGAACTTTTTCAAGTCATTTTTACGTGCTGCGCGGCGTTCACTCAATGCTTACCCGCGCACCTGCCTTTAACTGATTATAGGCACTGGAGAGTTGAAACTTGAATGACATTTCTAAACACCTGGCTGGCTTGAATCCGCGACAAAGGGAGGCCGTTACCGCACCCGACGGACCGGTACTGGTTACAGCTGGTGCGGGTAGCGGGAAGACCGCAGTCCTCGTCAATCGAATTGCATGGCTGATCGGAGTCAAGAAGGTGCCGGCCAATCGCATTGTCGCGGTGACTTTTACCAACAAAGCGGCCAGAGAGATGAAACAACGCGTCCGTGCCATGTTGCAGGATGAGCCAATGACGCCCGTCGTCGGTACGTTTCACGGACTATGCAATCGGTTTCTTCGCACCCGACACATGGAAGCGGGACTGGACGCGAACTTTAACATTATGGATCAGGACGACCAAAAAGCATTCATAACAACGTTAATCAAAAAGCTCAACCTTAGAATCAATGAACTAAAACCCCAGGCAATACAGGCATACATCAACCGGTGTAAGGAGTCGAAACTTCGAGCGGGCGAAAATGAAATATTCAGCGAAAAATATGCGCTAATGGACAGCATTTATGCGCACTACGAAAAGGAGTGCGAAGAACAGGGGCGCGTCGATTTTACCGAACTGATATTGAGAACTGTAGAGGTCATGGAACGCAATGTCACAGTGCGAAACCATATTCAAGAGCGATATTTGCATGTTCTAATTGATGAGTTCCAAGATACGAATGAACTTCAGTATCAGTGGATGGAACTGTTCGGAGGCAAATACAACAACATCACTGCGGTCGGTGATGAAGATCAGTCGATTTACAGTTGGCGTGGGGCACTTGCCGGTAACTTAAAACGCTTTGAAAATAGTTATGATGATTCACTGGTTATCCGCCTGGAGCAAAATTACCGTTCGACCAAGAACATTCTGGATGCGGCGAATTCGCTGATCAAAAACAACTCCAATCGATTTGAGAAAAAGCTTTGGACCGGAAAAAAAGGCGGCAGTCGAATTCGATACTTTAATGCGAGCGAGAGTAATTCCGAAGCATACTTTGTTGCCGAGCAGATTCGTCAGCTCGAAAATTCGGGACGTCCTTTGTCACAATTTGCAGTGCTGTATCGAACCAATGCACAGTCGCGAAATTTTGAAGAGATATTCGGTGCGCAAGGCATTCCCTTTCGCGTTTATGGGGGCGTGAGATTTTACCACCGCCGAGAAGTCAAGGAGGTGTTGCGGTATCTGCAACTGGTTGCCAACTTGAATGCCAATAGCGCGCTATTGGGTGCAATCAACGTACCAAAACGCGGGATTGGTGACGCGACCGTGCGTGATATCGCAAATCGTGCTAGCGAGCACAATATTTCGTATTGGGATGCAACTGTCGAACTGGCTGAACAAGGCTCGAAATGGGAAAAAATGCAGTCATTTGTCGATGTCATCCTGGAACTTCGTGGCTTGAATGAAACTTATTCTTTGAGCGAGATGATTGGGTTGACGATTGACTTGAGCGGTTTGCGCAGTTATTACGAAAAGCATGTCAACCCAAGCGAACGGGACCGAATTGTCAATCTGGATGAATTGATTAACGCAGGGTCAGCGTTCCAGTCATTAAAAGAATCGCCCATCAGTTGCGAAATTTTGGGCGAATACCTTGACAGTGTTGCGCTAGACCCGGGCGATACGCACCATGATGAAATCGAGGATAAAGTTCAATTGATGACCTTGCATTCTGCCAAGGGTCTGGAATTCCCGGTTGTATTCTTGACTGGTTTGGATGAGAGCATTTTGCCGCACTTTTTCTCAACAAATAGCGCATTTGGTGGTGGTGAAATTAGACAAGATGCAATTGAAGAGGAACGACGCCTATGCTATGTCGGGATGACACGGGCCGAAGAGATCCTGTATCTTACGCGAGCCAGCAGTCGTATGGTCCGAGGTAGTTGGGAGCAATTCAGGCGGTCAAGATTTTTCAACGAGATTCCAAAACGCTTGCTTGAATACGTAGATTTAGAAAGCGCGCTACAAGAACCTGAAATGACATCAGAAAATCTCGATTGGTTGGGTAAATCTGTTCGACACTCGAAATTTGGTTCAGGCGTCGTGACCCATGTTGAAATGATCGGAACCGATTCTTATCTTCAAATCGAGTTCGCTGGCGCGGGGAGCAAGTTAATCCTTTCGGAATTTGTCGCAGTGGACCACGATTTCATGCAAAGTTGATGAATCTTACATGAGTGAGTGCTAAGTTCGACGGGTTAATGCAACCTTGACAGGCATTTGCGCAATTTCAAGGTCAAGACCATACTTTTGTGATTTAACATATAGGGTTTCACTATCCAAATACATCAATTTGCATAGGGCAAACAGAATGGACATGTCAAACACATCGGTTCAATTCGTCCAGATGAAGGACGGAACCCGTGAAGACTATCAGTTATTGCAGCAATATGAAAATGAGTATATTGCCGGCACGGCCGATCGCGTTTTGACGCACTTTCGTGGTCTCGAAGACAGTTTGGGCGGTTATCAAATTACTCGTCTTGAGCACGCATTGCAATGTGCGACGCGCGCCTGGCGCGATGGTGCTGGCAAAGAGATGACCGTCGCCGCACTTTTGCACGACATCGGTGATCATTTGGCACCTGAAAACCATGGCGAGATGGCTGCGGCAATTTTGCGACCTTATGTATCAGAAAGGACTTATTGGATACTCAAGCATCATGGCGTTTTTCAGGGATATTATTTCTTTCATCACTTGGGTGGCGATCGAAATGCCCGTGACCAATACCGGGATTCACCGTATTTTCAGGATTGTGCTGATTTTTGTGAAAAATGGGATCAGTCAGCGTTTGATCCGGAATATGAATCGCTGTCCTTGGAATTTTTTGAACCCATGGTTCGCGAGATTTTCGCGCGCGAGCCATTTGGGCCACACACGAGCTGAGTCGAACGTGCCCTTCATCTGCCTGCGACTTTTTGTCTGACGAGTCAACAAGGAAAATTATGACCACATCATTTAGCGATAGAGACGGTTTTATCTGGAACGACGGGGAATTGGTGCCGTGGCGAGACGCAACGGTGCACATCCTCACACATTCGCTGCACTACGGACTAGCGGCTTTTGAAGGAGTTCGTGCATATCAAACTGCAAAGGGCACCGCGATATTCAGACTTGAGGACCACACCGACCGATTATTCGAGTCTGCCCATATTTTGCGTATGAAAATGCCATTTGATCGTTCCACGATTAACGATGCGCAATGTGAAGTCTTGCGAGCCAATGGTCTTAAGAGCGGCTATCTTCGGCCGATCGTTTTTTATGGCTCGGAGGGAATGGGATTGCGTGCGGATAATTTGTCGACTCACGTGATGATCGCTGCATGGGACTGGGGTGCTTACCTCGGTGCAGAGGGTATGAAAAATGGCATTGTGGTCAAGACTTCGTCATTTTCCAGGCTCCATGTGAATGTTGCCATGTGCCGCGCCAAGGCTTGTGGTCACTATACCAACTCGATTCTCGCGTTACAAGAAGCACTGGAAAACGGTGCAGACGAAGCGCTGCTGCTGGATACCAACGGTTACGTGATGGAAGGCTCAGGTGAAAATATTTTTGTTGTCCAGCGCGGAAAGGTGATCACCCCAAATCTCACATCTGCGCTTGACGGGATCACCCGGCGCACCGTGTTCGATTTGCTCGCTGAGATGGGCTACGAAGTTCACGAACGAATGATCACTCGTGATGAGATCTATATTGCTGAAGAAGCTTTTTTTACGGGTACGGCTGCGGAGGTTACACCGATTCGGGAACTGGATGGACGTAAGATTGGCGACGGAACTCCGGGACCAATTACCAAAGCGCTGCAATCGCGGTATTTTGATGCGGTTGAAGGACGCAGTGAAAACCACGAGGATTGGCTGACATACGTATAGGACTAGCAGGATGGGTACACAATCTTATCAGCCAAAGCACGGTGATACACCCAACGACACGCCCAGTGTCTCTATAAGTCAGGAAGATATTCCACTGCATTGTCCTCTTGAGCGCATGCGACTTTGGGATTCTCATCCGCGCGTGTATTTACCCCTCGATGAAAATGGGGAGGCGATGTGTCCCTACTGCGGGACACAATTCGTCCTGTCAGATTCTGATCAGGCTGATTGAATCGAGCGAGACAATTTGAGCAATCCTTGCGTACCCGCCGGGTAGGCTCAAGGATATTCGCTAATGATTTTCAATTATGGGCACAGGCTGGTTCGCAGACCGTGCTTGGTGAACACTGTTTTGACTGGACTCGCTCGATTGCAGAGACGCGCGCCGACTCACCAGAACTACAACCCGGGGAAAACAGCATACTCATCCTTGTCGGAATGGGCGGTGCGACATTATCTGCGAGCGCCTACGAGTGTGTCTGTCGAGAGCATCTTGAACGTGCTCTCGTGCTTTTGGACAGTACATCACCGGATTCAATTGCGGGATTGTTACTTGGACCACCAAGGACTGACTGCCACTATCTGATCGCGAGCAAATCGGGTGAAACGCTTGAGACATTGAGCATTGCTGAAACCCTGTTTACGCACGTCAAACGACCGGATCTGTTTACCGTCATTACTGACTCAAGGTCAAGCACACTTGGCAAGTGGGCGGTGCTCCAAGGAATCGACATCGAGTATTCGGATGCCTATGTGCCGGGGAGATTTTCGGGTTTGGCGCGCCTGGCGTTGATACCCGGGGCGCGCCTGGGTGTTGATGTCGCCTCACTGCAGAATGTAAGACATGATTTTGCCCGATCGATGGCAGATGACGACGAACGTGCCATCAAAGTTCAGACTCTGGCGGCCAAGCTCGCGGATGCTTGCCTGATCACTGGAAGCGAACTGATTATCGACGCACCTTTAAAGCTGTTGCCGGTTGCCCGGTGGATCGAACAGCTAGTTGCAGAAAGTCTCGGTAAGTCGGGCATGGGCGTATTGCCCGTGATTTTGTACGGACAATCCAGCCGACAAGATGGGGAAATTCGAACGCAGGTCGCAATACGCGGACAGAAAACACAGGATTGCTATCTTACACAACTTGAAGATGAAACAACACTGGCAGAAATGTTTTTGTTTTGGCAAAGTGCAGTTTCAATGGCAGCTTATCTGATTGGCATCGACCCCTACAGTCAGCCGGAAGTCGAAAGAGCAAAGCGCACGGATCTTTTTTCAAAGAGTTTGGAAAAAAAGCCCATCGACGATGAAGATGCTTTTTTTCAACATGTCGTTGAGACTGACTCAGATTATGTTTACGAATCCACTGCCGGTCTCGTCAACCACTTTGAAGAATCGCTCAATTCAGGGGACTATATTGCAATCTTCGCCTATGTCAATCCAATTTCATACAACGAAACAGTACTGGAAGCGTTCGCGAAAGAGTTGGAAATCCACTTTAGCCATCGAAAGATAAGGGTCGTTTACAATTTTGGACCGCAATATCTTCACTCAACCGGACAATTTCATAAATCAATAGCCATTGGCCGGTCGACAGACCCAACTGTCGCAGAACAATCCGAAAAGAGCACACTACCGGTGGCGTCGAATCGTGCAAATGCGCAACGCGCGGGACACTATCTTTTCATCGAATCAGAAACTGTACACGATTTCCCCGTGTCCGGACGCTCGTACAGTTTTTCCTGGCTGATTAAACACCAGGCGTATCTTGATGCCGCATACTTGTCAAGTATCGCGCAAAGCGGGAATGTGGTACCGGGTTTGATCCGGTGCAGCGCAGATGTTGTTTTGAGCCTTGCGAAGGTTCTAGTCGCACTGAAAAAAATGCGAGAGGCGAAAAATTCTGACTAGTCCAGTCCTTGCATATAGAGTGCTAAGTCTTCGATCTGCTGAGCAGACAGCCGAAAAGAAATGGTGTTCATTTCTTCGTTGACTCGTTTGCCGGATTTGAACTCCCACAAAGTGGTTGCCAGATATTCCTTGAACTGCCCGGAGACTTTCGGGTAGCGTGATGGTATCCCGTCACCGGCGGGTCCGTGACAGGCCATGCATGCCGGTATTGAATACTGGCTAAGACCGCGACGATAAATCTCTCGCCCGCGGTTGGCAGCGATTAAGTCATCTTCAGAAATACTGGCTTTACGTGTTTCAAACTGGGCGTAAAAAGCGTCAATGTCTTGCATGTCCTGTTCGGTCAACGACAAAACGAGCCCTTTCATGATTGCGTTGTCGCGTTCCCCGGACTTGTAGGCGGCCAACTGTGATGCAACGTAACCTGGAATCTGTCCAGCAATTTTAGGAAAATCGGACGATGGGCTATTACCGTCAGGTCCATGACAGGCCGCGCAAAGTGCTGCCTTTGATTCACCTGCCGCCGCGTCACCAGCACCGAACGCCGGACTGGCAATGAAAGTCATACAAAATCCCAGTATGGAGCTAAGGTTGAGAATTTTCCGAACGGTCAAAATTCGCATTGTCAAATTTCCGAATGAAGAAAAACAGAAAAAAGTAACAGAAACAAGTCGGTCCGAGGTAACCAACAAAGCGCTAATATATCAGATTTGTACTGTCAATCTGAGTCAGTTTGAAACAGACAAATATCAGTTTTACCCTGGTTCTGTGTATTGAGTCCTTATGTATTGTTGATAGTCAAATTGAACGACAAAGTCAGCACCAAGAAAATATGATTCCCTCCAGCGACCAATCGGAATTCACTAGCTTGTTCCGATGCGTCGTCATGGATTGTCTTTGCGAAATAAACTGGATTTCTGTATCGCAGGGCTAGTGCTAGGTTGGGTCGCGAGCGCAACGCCGCTTTGCGTTGTACTTCGGTAGCTCGACTGGGCAAGCATTCCACTATGGGGCGACAAAATCCTTTACCTTGCGTCGGTACCAAACAACACCATTTTTCTCAATATGTTTGAGAAGTTGCGGGTTACTTATGGTGCGATAAAGCACCAAGTCCACTGATTGTGCCATGGGGATTAATTCTATTGATTCTGTAAGTCTTGCATGATCACTGATCGACAAGTTATCACCGAACAGAGCGATATCAACATCGGACCTGACATTGTTGGTCTGCATTGCACGAGATCCAAATAGTACTGCTTTCTCAACTCTTTCATTACTAGAAAGAATTTCAATAACCGCTTCACGGTGCGCCTTTTTTATATCTCCATCAATCATTCACTTGCCTTTTGCTTTAGAATCAAATGAATGTCGCAAAGCATGGGGTAGTATTTTGATTTGATCAAAGTTTCAGATTCTCGTGCAACCTGCTCTTCATAAACATGACTAAGAGTATTGCGTCGCGAAATTGCATCAAGGAACACTTCGCAACTGAGCTCATCGATATACCCGGATTCAAAACTTTGACGAATTACCGTACGCGGGCTCGTGAAATCGTGTCCTTCATAAAACAGCATATCTTTGAGTGTTTTCCAGGCAAGTTCGTAGGTGAAGATAAATGTATGCACAAGACCTGACCGTTCTAGATTTGTATATTCGGTGAGTTGACAGGCTTCTTCTAGCTGCTTAAGAGCTTTACTGAAGCTGTTCAATCTCTGTAACCAGCGAATTTGGTCTGAATTTCCCAAATCGAATATCCTCTTGTTCTGGAAGCGTTAGGTTATTATTTTAATGGGGAATTGCTATCGACGTTTTGGTTCTTAAGACCTCAATCACATTGAAATAATGTACACGGATACCCCCGTTTCAAATTATCCGCAAAATCTTACGTATTACGGCAGTGGGATTTGCGGTGGATACTATTAGCGCAGACACCATTGATTGCGCAATGAATTACTGATCAATGGAATCAAAGAACGTCAATATGCTCAAGTATTCCCTTGTCTCCAGCGAACAACCTGTCAAATTATTACCGCCCGTGTGTGTAGGTTAACACCAATTGATACAACCCACTGTCTCTCAGGGGTAGTGCGAGGATGGATCACGGTCGCAACGTCGCTGTACGCCGTTCTTCGGCAGTCCGCGACCCCGGCGCGCCTGGGCAAGCTCGTAGCTTGCCTGCATTCGCATCCAGTGATCGGCGGTTCCCCAACCGATATCTTCCATCGCCAACGCCATATTCGCGGACACGCCTGCCTTGCCGTTCAGCAGCCGAGACAGCGTTCCACACTCGCAGCCGAGACGCGCCGCCGTCTCGGTCACGTTCCAGCCCACATCGTTCATATTCTCGCGGATCAATTCGCCCAGATGCGGCGGATTCAGCATCGGGCCGACGCGATCGTTCGCAATGTTGTTCATAGTCATTACTCCCTCCCGTCAATAATAATCGATCAAGTCCACGCCCATCACCTCGCCGTCATCGAAGCAAAATACCACGCGCCAGTTACCTGAGACTCGAACACTCCACTGGCCCGCGCTGTCCCCCTTGAGAGGATGAAGCCGGAAGCCTGGTGCATCGGTGTTTCCCGGATGTGTTGCCTCTTGCAGTCGGAACAGGATGCGAGTCATGCGCCTACCGAAGGTCGTGAATACGGAGCGTCCCCAGTAGCGCCGCAGGGCGACGCGAATGCCCATGGGCAGATGGTTTGGCGAGACCGCGCCGGCGAGATATATCGTGAGCGGTCCAGTCTTGCTATTAGGCAACACTGCGCGGGTGACGTGAACCCCTCACACCCCAGACACATAGTTTCTTCAGGTAGTAAATAAGGGGTTTTGAGAAATCTACCGTGTGGTTTCATC
Source organism: Arenicellales bacterium (assembly GCA_963664525.1). Lineage (GTDB taxonomy): Bacteria > Pseudomonadota > Gammaproteobacteria > Arenicellales > JAJDZL01 > JAJDZL01. The sequence continues at coordinate 2,656,682 of OY761535.1, read as the reverse complement.
AAAATTGAAATTCTCAGCAATACTTCGCAAAGATTGAATGATTGATTCAAGGATTCGAGCACAGGTTGCGTGTATCCTGGTGCTTTGACTGTCAAGATTTTTGTAGAGTATGCGCCGGTCAAGTTCTTCTATTCTCGAATTATTGATACTAACGAATTGGCTAACACCTGTTCCGTTAAAAGACCATGCAAGAGTAATGGTAAATGCAACACCTTCGCCATGTATGTAGTCTGAAAAACGAAATTCATGTTTCAGTTCCAGTTCACGTCGATCTGAAAAATTGAATCCCTTTTTCACAATGCGATCGGCCTTTGTGATTTCCCACTGGTTGAGTTTAAGCAGATCGGTTGATCGAGTCGTTATCGGGCCTAATCGAAGAATTGAACCATCAGAAAACTGTCGAAAATGTTGCTCAACCCGCCGTATTAACGAGCTTTCAACTTCGTCTAATGTTTGTCGAATATATATCCGGTAGACCTTATCTAAGGTCTCCACATCCGACAATTTGGGCGGTGGCGCTTTGTAGTTTTGTCCGAATGATGCAAGCGCTTGTTCCGCTTCAAATTGTTCCAGTACACCGCTCAACTCACCAACCGGAATATATTCACCTTGGCTTCGCCTTCGATGAGCGATGTTGCCTCCATAAACGACAATCTTTTTAGAAACATTCGGAATTGCTTGCTCAATCATGTGCAGGGGTTTAAACCAATCTGAAGCGATGTTGGTACCTGCCTTGACTTCAATTGCAATCAACTCAGTTCCCGATTCGTAGAGTAGATCGCACTCTAGTCCCTGGGAATCTCGATAAAAGTAAACTCTGGGATTCCGACTCATATTGAAGCTGTGTTTGAATGCTTCGACCACGACCATGTTTTCAAACAGAAAACCACGCATCGGATGGGTAAAAACCTGGTCAGGATGATTGATGCCCAAAAGGTAAGAAGCCAAACCAACGTCATAAAAATATAGCTTGTGAGATTTGACTAGTCTTTTCCGAATATTGGTGAAATACGGAGGTAGTCTAAATACGATGAATCCAGATTCCAACAGATTGAGCCAGTGTTCGGCGGCTGTACGAGATACTCCAGCATCTGCCCCCAACTGGGAAAGGTTGATCAAAGTGCCAATTCGGCCCGCACAAAGGCGTACGAATTGTCGAAAGTTCTCAAGCCGTCGAATTTCACCTAGTCTGTGCACATCGCGTTCGACAAACGTATCGATATAGTCTGACAGTAACTGCCGTGGTTCGATGCTCTGATCGTAAATACGCGGATAAAATCCCGAGTAAAGTAAATCCTGCATCGCTTCGCTGGCACCGGTTTGCTGCAATTCTTCCAAGGACAATGGTAGTAATCGAACCATCCCGGACCTTCCTGCGAGAGACTGACTGATTGATTTAGAGAGTGCGAAATGTTCGCTTCCAGTCAACACGAATAAGCCGTTGCGACGTTTCTCATCCGCGAAAACCATCAACTCTGAAAGAAGTCCAGGAACACGTTGAACTTCATCAAGTATTGCACCTTTCTCGTACTTCGCCAAGAAACCAATTGGATCAGCAATCGCGAATTCGCGCTGGTGGAGTTGTTCGAAATTGATATAGTCGAGATGAGGAAATAGCGCTCGACACAGCGTGGTTTTTCCGGATTGGCGCGGCCCGGTAACTGTTACAAATGGGTATTGCTCAAAGAGACTGGCGAGCCGTTCTGATAGAGTTCGCTTAATCATAAATGCAATTATACAAAAAATAAAGAATATAGCATTTAGTAAAAGTATAATTGCAATTACTTAGTTGAGATTCGAATGACTCTCTAGGCAAAAAAATTGGGAGAACTTCTAGCGGTTTTGTTTGGTCGAGTTTAAATGGAGCCTTATTCTTTCCGCAGTTCGGGTCACGAAAATTGCGAAAATTGCGGATTCTGCTACCGAATATCCTCAGTTAAGTCAAATACAATGTGGAAAAAAAGCGCCGTGATGCTGCAGTGTAACGCAACTAGCGCAAGCACTTAATTCTTCAATTTACACGCGAATGCCTATTTCTCTTAACCAAGCAAGATTTATTGTGGCTGCCCACAAACCAACGCAATGGCTGCCGGACGATGGCCGCGAAATTGCGTTTGCAGGGCGTTCAAACAGCGGGAAATCGAGTGCAATTAACGCCATTACAGCCCGCAAGGGTTTGGCAATTACCAGTAAAACGCCAGGTCGAACGCAGCAAATTGTTTTTTTTGAAGTCAGTGAAACAATCAGATTGGTCGACCTACCCGGATACGGCTATTCAAAAGTTCCCAAGCAAATGCGGACACACTGGTCCAAGGTCATTGAACAATATCTTGAAACACGGCAAAGCCTGCGCGCACTGATTTTGATGATGGATATTCGCCACCCCCTTAAACCACTCGATAGACAATTGCTCGGTTGGTGTCAGCAATCCTCGATAAAAGCGCATGTTCTGCTAACCAAGGCAGACAAGTTGTCGAAGTCAAAAACTGCCATGACGATGAGTGCCGTGCGCAAAGAATTGGCCGCTCAGGAGAACATTTCGATCCAGGCATTCTCCGCGCATTCGCAATTGGGAGTTAGCCAGGCGCGCCAGCGGATTGACGAATTATTCGATCAGTCGTGAGCGACTGCCCAATTTTCACCTGTTGCCGCATCAGCAACCAGCGGCACCTGAAGACTTGCGGCGCTTTCCATAATCTCCTTGACGTTCATTAACACACGCTGTGTTTCAGCAACGGGTGCCTCCAGAACCAGTTCGTCGTGAACTTGTAAGAGCATGCGAGCCCCGGTCTCCGACGTGCCCAGCCATCGGTCGACCTCAATCATCGCCAATTTCATAATGTCAGCCGCCGAGCCTTGAAGGGGTGCATTGATCGCTGCACGTTCGTTGTGTTGTCGTCGTCCATAGTGATTGGAGGCGATGTCGGGCAGGTGAACGCGCCGCCCAAAAATCGTATCGACAAACTTGAACTCGCGTGCCTTATTTCGCGTGTTATCCATAAACTCGCGTACACCGGGATAACGGGTAAAATACTGTTCAACATACGCTTGAGCCTGCGGCACATCAATCTGTAAATTTCGAGCCAGCCCAAAAGCAGACATACCATACATCAGCCCAAAGTTAATGGCTTTTGCGTGGCGGCGCTGATCCGACGTGACCTCTTCCGGTGTGCAGTTAAACACCTCGGACGCGGTGAACCGATGCACATCTTCGCTTTTCGAAAAAGCTTCCAATAGTCTTGGATCACTTGACAGATGTGCCATAAGGCGAAGTTCGATTTGCGAATAATCGATTGAAATCAGCGTTGATCCTGGCTCTGGAACAAAAGCTTCGCGAATCCGTTTGCCGTCTACCGTTCGAATTGGAATGTTTTGCAAATTGGGATCGGCAGATGACAGTCGTCCGGTCGACGCGATGGCCTGGTTATAGGACGTGTGCACTCGGCCTGTTTTACTGTTGATCAAATCCGGCAGTTTATCCGTATAGGTCGATTTGAGCTTAAACAGGCTTCGATGTTCCAAAAGCAGGCGAGGGACTTCGTGATGCTCTGCAAGTTCACTCAATACCGACTCGGAAGTTGACAGTTGTCCCGAAGTCGTTTTACGACCTGATTTGAGCCCAAGTCTGTCAAATAGTACTTCACGAATCTGTTTCGGTGAAGACAGATTGAACGTACACCCAGCCCGTTGATAAATTGACTGTTCAATCACCGCAATTCTGTTTTGTAATTCGGCACTTTGCTGTCGAAGCACTGTTTCGTCAAGACGCACTCCATTGTTTTCGACTCGCATCAAAACCGGTACCAATGGCATGTCAATTTCCTTGAAAACGTTTCTAAGCTGTTGTGCCGGTTCAATTTTCGGCCACAAAAAATTGTGCAAGCGAAGTGCGATGTCCGCATCTTCTGCAGCATAGTCTGTGGCGCTTTCAATCTCGACCTGGTCGAATGTGATTTGATTCTTGCCCTTGCCACAGATTTGTTCGTAGGAGGTTGTGCTCGCATCGAGGTATTTGAGGGCGAGCTTATCGAGACTGTGTTGGGGAACTGCAGAACTGTTTAAAACATAGGACTCAATCATCGTATCGTACAAAGGTCCTTCTATCCCAATTCCGACATTGGCGAAGATACCGGCGTCAAACTTGAGATTGTGCGCGATCTTGATGATTCCAGGGTCTTCCATGATGGTTTGAAGTCGGGATAGAACCTTGTCCGAATCAAGCTGCTCTGGTACACCGAAGTACCGATGTGACAGCGGAATGTAAAACGCCTCACGTTCCTTGATACTTAGTGAAACGCCAACCAGACGTGCTTTTCGCACATCAAGTCCTGTGGTTTCGGTGTCGAATGCAACGAAGCCGCAGGCAACAATGCGATCAATTAACCGCTCAAGTGAAGCCTCGTCCATGATGGTGGAGTATCGAATGGGTTCAGGAGAGCTGTCATTTTTGCTGCTATCGAGTGCCTTTAGCCAACTGGAAAACTCCAGGCGGGTATACAGTTCGCGAAGTTTTCCAATATCCGGTGGAGCGATCTTGAATGCGTCCAAATCAAATTCAACATCCACATCCAATTTTAGGGAGACCAGCTCTTTTGCCAGGTGCAACTGGTCGATCGCGTTGCGGAAGTTTTCACCGGTCTTGCCGCGCAAGTTGGGCGATATTTCAATAATGTTTTCAAGTGAATCGTATTCGGCCAGCCATTTTGCCGCAGTTTTCTGACCGACTAGCGGAACTCCTGGAATATTGTCTGAGCTATCACCGACCAACGACAGAAAATCTACAATCTGGTCCGGTCTGACACCAAATTTCTCTTCGACCTGTACAGGTCCCATTTGGGTCGCGCGCATATCATCGATCATGGTAACTTGGTTGTTGACAAGTTGCGCCAGATCTTTGTCGCTGCTTGAAATGTAGGTCTCAAGACCCGCTTCGCAAGCAGCAACCGCCAATGTTCCGATGACATCGTCCGCTTCAACACCAGTAATGGAGATTGATTTGATTCCCATCGCTTCGACCATTTGTTTGATCAGTTCATACTGGCTTCTCAGTTCGTCCGGCATCGGCGGACGGTTTGCTTTGTATTCGGCATAACGGTGGTGACGGAATGTTTTGCCCTTGGCATCAAAAACCACCACTAGGAAATCGGGCTCGTGCTGTCGGATGATGCGATTAAGCATGTTGCCGACACCGTAGATTGCGCCGGTGGGTTCACCGCTTGTTGTTGCGAGATCCGTTGAGTGAAAGGCGCGGTACACATACGCGGTACCGTCGATAAGATAAAGTGACTTGCCGTTATTTGTCATTGCAGTGCGATGATCGACCAAACATCCTTCATAGTGTCAATTCTACATGCACATTGACGACGAGGTCGGGCTCATTCACTTGATCTGGCTCAACATGGTGTGTGGTAGTCGATTCGAAATAAAAGAACAATATGCAAGGGGGTGCGCCAAGCATGGCGCGATTCCCGCCCACATGGGCAATGGAAAAATGTGATATGGAATTTGGCGCATAATTCTAGATGTGTCGATTTATACAATGTTCTTAAGATACGCATCAATCTTTGTCTCAACAAACATGATGCCGCGCAGTATTTTTCGAGCCATTTCACGTTCGGTTTAGAAAGGTGAAATTATTACCTGGGCGAGAAGTCTTCTGGATCTGATAATTTTCAATTTTAAAAAGCACTGCACAGGAACATGTCGTGCCAAAAACGTCACTATTCCAAAGTGGTCAATGGTCATTAGGTATCATGACAACCCGAAACAGAATTAAGACTAAAGAGTAAGTGAAATGCTGCCAAATTCCAGGCTCACAAAATTACTTATCAATTTACCAGCCGTTACTCTATGTGCATGCTTTTTGCTGTATGTTTCTCCAGCGCTCGCTGATGACACTGCGGTCGAACGCGGCTCAGCAGCCGATGCCCAGGCGATGGTTGCACAAGCCATCGTACTTTACGACGAAAAAGGTGTTAATGCTGCATTTGAACGTTTCAATGAGAATCCAGCGCCGGATTTCAAGCGACTGGACCTATACCTTTTTGTTATCAATGTCACCGACAGCAAGCTCGTCGCACACGCACTGTCTCGCTCGCGCATCGGGCTGGATACCCGCGAGTTAATCGACCCGGACGGAATTAATATCGGACAGGCGATTATGGATGCGGCTAATCCAGATGGCACCTGGGTAGATTACCAATCTAGAGACCCCGTTTCCGGTAATTTCTTACCGAAATCCTCTTGGGTTGTCCTGCATGATAAGTATATTTTTGGTTGTGGAATCTACGTGCAGTGAATAGATTCGATAACACCGGGAGACGAAGTCGGCATATATCTGCGTGATACTTATACAAGTGTCTGAAGCGGACAATGAGAAATCTGTCCTTTTTGTACTTCAAATTTTCAAATTACGATCAGGGCGGACCGCAGGCGGTAGGTTGGAGCAAAATTACGCGGAACATCCGCGTAGTGGTGGGGTCTGTTGGGCGGCGATTTACTGATTCTCGCACTCCAATATTTGTCGCTGACTGAGATAAATAATTGCGAAATTATGGTGACAGCTGGACTTTACAAGCGCAAAGAATAGGCATAATTTGTTCCAAGTTCTGTTGCGCTGTTCGACAACTGCTCAACAGAATTTGCCTGAGCGTCAAGAAAGCAGATCAAACAGTGAGTTCGGGATTCATTTCAAGCCAAGGTATGCCTCCACAATCGAACTGTCCTTGGCTGCTTGCTCTCCGCTTCCATTCCAAACCACTCGCCCACTTTCAAGTACACTAACCCGGTCTGCGACCCGCTGAACTCGTTCGGTACTTTGCTCAACCAACACAATTGCCAGTTGATTTTTTCTAAGTGACTCCAGTGCTTGGTAACATTCGTCAATAACAATCGGCATCAAGCCCAGGGACAGTTCATCGATCAGCAACACTGTCGGCTCGGCCATCAATGCCCGGGCAATCGCCAGCATTTGCTGTTCGCCGCCCGAAAGCGACCCCGCAAGTTGAGTGCGTCGTTCGGCAAGGCGGGGAAATATCTCAAATGCGCGTTCCATACCTGAGTCAAGACGCGATTGGTTCATGCGCGTTGCGCCGACAATCAGGTTTTCTACGACTGTCAGTTCAGAAAATACCCGTCTCCCCTCCGGTACCAGCGCGATTCCCGCGTCCACTCGCAGATGCGTCGGCATGTGCGTAACATCACGCCCGTTCAGTTCAACTTGGCCATCAGCCACACGAATCAGACCCGCCAGTGCCAGAATGGTTGCTGATTTACCGGCACCATTAGCACCAATCAATCCAAAAATATGACCGACGTCGACCCTAAACGAAATGCTGTCAACGGCAATCATATTGCCGTAGCCACAACGTAGATTCTTGACACTTAACATCAGGTTTGGTTCTCGCCAAGATAGGCATTGCGAAGTGCTGCACTTGCCATCACCCGGTCAGCTGTATCCAGCATTGAGCGTTCCCCATTGACCTGAACGTATATTTGCGGGCAAATACGCGAGACTTCCCCGATATTGTGTTCGATGAGCAAGACACTGCGGTTCGCTGTTACCAAAGAGGCAATCAAGTTCGCTAGTTCGTGCGCTTCGGTTTGGTTAAGACCGGCAAGCGGCTCGTCAAGCAAAAGCAGACTTGGCTCAAGCGCCAGCGCTCTTGCGACTTCCATCCGTTTGATGAAACCCAGTGGAACCTCGCCAGGAAAGGCATCTGCCACGCTGCCAATTCCGACAAATTCAAGCAGTTCGCGAGCTTTCGTGTGTGCTTTCTTTCGATCAATACTCAAAAAAGCCTTCAAGGCACTTCGCATATTTGAAGTGCCAGCCGCTAGCGCAACGTTGTCGATCAGCGTCAACGTATTCAGTGGTTTGACAATTTGCTGTGCCAGTGCCAGTCCTAGCTGCACCCTGCGATGAATGCTCCACTGGGTAATGTCTTTTCCCTGAAATTCGACCGATCCCTGTTGCGGTCGTACCAGGCCCATAATGACACGCATCATCGTTGTCTTGCCGGCGCCATTGGGACCAATAAACCCGAGCAGCTGCTCGCCTTCTACACTGAAAGATACGTTTCGAACCGCGTCGACACCACCAAAGCGAACGCTCACATTATTGACATTCAGTAATTTCATCGAACTTGTCGTTTCAGCCAAAGCATGCGTACAAGCCCAGCAATCCCGGTTGGCGCAAATCGCATGGTGACAAAAATCAAAGCGCCGTAAATCAAAAGTTTGTAATCATCGACAAACTGCAGCCAAAGTGGCATGGTCGACAGTAAGGCTGCGGCAACTGCTACTCCTGCAATCGAACCGATTCCGCCAACAATGACCATCGCAAGAACAGTTACCGATTCGACAAACCCAAAGCTGTCTGGACCTATAAATCGAATGTGGTGGGCGTAAAGACCACCGGCAATGCCTGCACCAGCTGTGCCAATAACAAATGCGAGGAGCTTGAATTTAGATACATCGATTCCGAAGGTGCGGGCGGTATCTTCATCATCAGATATCGATTCAAACGCAAATCCCATCCACGAACGCTGGATATAGACCGAAAGCAGGATAAAGAGCACCATACAAATGACAGCAAGCACAAGCAGCCCAGGACGTCCAAACGCAACAGAAGGGATTCCGGAAATGCCGATTTCCCCTCCGAGTGCATCCTGTTTGCGTACGATACCCACGAACAAAAAACCCACACCCATGGTTGTGATCGCCAAAAAATCATGTCGCACACGCAAGGATGCCATCCCGACCAGCGCTCCCACCACGCCAGCTACAATGGCTGCCGGAACCAATGCAAGCGGTAGCGCCAAGCCGGCCTTCGTCAGCATAGCGGCGACATACGCGCCAATTCCGTAAAATGCTGCGTGCCCCAGACTGACCTGCCCACAAAATCCGGTGATGAGATTAAGCGACAGTGCGAACAGTATCGCAATGGACATACTGGTCAATACGGCAATTTCGTAGCTCATCGACTTATCTGCGAGTCAGCAGCCCTTGTGGACGGATCATCAACACGATGATCAAAAATGTGAATGCAATTGCGTCGCGGTCCAGTACGTGGCCCAGATAAATGGTTCCAAAGCTCTCGATGATGCCAAGTGCGATGGACGCAAACAGCGTGCCGCGCACCGAGCCCAGACCACCGAGAACGATGATAGCCAGCGCCTTGTATGCTGGCACTGCCCCCATCGTTGGTTCGACGAGGTTATTCAAAAGAGCCACCATGACTCCTGCCAGAGCTGCAAGAGCCGAGCCGACGAAAAAATTAATGTAGCGTACTTTTTCGATATTGACACCGAAACTTGCAGCCATTTCGGGGTCTGAAACCGTCGCGCGCCAGGCGATGCCCGTTCGCGTTGATGCTGCGAGCCATCCTAAAATTCCAATAAACAAAACGGCGAGAATAACAACCCAAATACGAGCTTCCGACAGGCGAAACCCTTCAAACAGTTCAATTTGCTGCTGCAGTGGTGGCGCGATGAAAGACATGCCATAGGCACCGAAGATGATCCTGTAGATTTCCTCTGCTGCAATGAAAAGGCCAATGGATGCAATCAGCGCAATGAGCGGTGTTTTTCCAAGCAACGGTTTATAAGCGAAGCGATAAACACCAATTCCAATAAAGCCCACGACAACCATGGATACAGCCGTGGCGACGATGATGTGTCCACCGTGATTGACCACGATGACACCGAGATAGGCGCCAAGTGTGTACAGCGCAGCGTGTGCGACGTGCAAAATTCGAAGTAGCCCATAGACCAGTACCAGGCCCAGTGCAATGAGCGCATAAATCGCACCTTGCACGATGCCCTGAATCAATAATTCGATCGCCAACATCTATATCATCTTGGCTCACCTGATAATTTTCAGGTGAGCCAAGCGCAGTTAATTTGCAGTATGAAAGCTATTCAGTTGGAGGGGCGAGTAAATCACGGTCTGAAATTATTGCGTAGTGACGCCAATTTCCATCCTTGACGACCTGGACTTGAACGTCTTTTTCAACTTCACCCAGTGCGTTGAAGGAAATCATGCCTGTCGACGCGGAGACGCTGGCACTGGCGAGTGCATCGCGCAAAGCTGCCATCGAATCATCCGCGGCGCGTGACAGGGCATCAGCCATCACCAAAACCGCGGTGTGAGCCGATGCAGCGACCATATCAGATGGGTACCCGGCTTTGGCTTCAAAACCGCTAATGAAATCCTGGGTAACTGCGTCCGCAGAATCCCGGTCCAGTGAAGTTGTAATAATGACCCCCTCTGCATCAGGACCGGCGATTTCAATGAACTTTTGACTGTCGTAGCCTTCCTGACCAATAACCGACGCTTCGATGCCGGCTGCCCGAAGTTGCCGCACCAGGGGACCTGCGGTAAAAAAGTACCCGGAAGCGTAGATCGCATCAGGCTGATCGCTTTTCACCTTTGAAACAATCGCGCCAAATTCACGGTCCTTGATCGAGTATTCGTACTCATTGACGATCTCTATGCCAAAGTCAGAGGCTTTTTCCTTGAATCCGTTGGCGAGCGATTTTCCAAAATCGTTGTTCAAGGTAATCATGACCACTCGCTTGTGCCCCATCATTTCACCGATCAGCTTGGCACCTGCGCGGCCTTGAACTTCTCCAACAAATGAGGTTCGAAATACGAAATTACCGGCTCGAGTAATGTCAGGATGTACCGCGTACGCGGAAATATAAGGCACACCATTTTCTTGGTAGATCGTGGCGGCCGCACGTGTCGCACCGGAGTAGCTGCCTGAAATACCTGCAGCAACATTATCCTGGGTGGTCAGTTTCACAGCCAGTGGCGCTGATTCTTTAGGACTGGCCTGGTCATCGTAAACGACGAGTTCAATTTGTTTACCATCGATTCCGCCAGCTGCGTTGACCTGTTCGACGGCGAGTTCTGCACCGACGCGGGCAGAATTACCGTCTGCTGCAGCGAAGCCAGTTAACGGTGCGTTGAATCCGATTTTGATCGAATCCGCGTGCGCTAGAAATGGGATTGCGAGCGTCAGTATGACTGCCAGTGATAGGAAATTAAGTTTTTTTGTCATTTCATTATTCTCCAAATAATTAAAGCAAGTTCAAAAAGGTGATTGTTCAAGCACTTTTGCGCGCAGTTTAATCTAAAGCAAACCAAATCTCACGCTGGCTGTGAAGCAGTTAATATAGCCGGCAGATCAAGATGATTTGCACGGGCGCATTCGATTGCATCCGGGTAGCCTGCATCCGCATGTCGCATCACGCCGCTTGCCGGATCATTCCACAGTACGTTTTGAATTCGTGTTGCAGCTTCATCGCTTCCATCGCAGCAGATGACCATTCCGGCGTGCTGTGCGTAGCCGATTCCGACACCGCCGCCATGGTGAATTGATACCCATGTTGCCCCGGATGCACAGTTCAATAATGCGTTGAGAAACGCCCAGTCAGAAACCGCATCCGAGCCATCTCGCATCCCTTCGGTTTCACGATTTGGAGAGGCTACGGAGCCTGAATCAAGGTGGTCACGGCCAATGACCACAGGCGCGTCGATTTCGCCGCGTCGATACATTTCATTGAAAGCCAAACCAATCCGGTCTCGCTGACCCAGTCCCAGCCAGCAGATTCTCGCTGGCAGACCTTGAAATTTGATGCGCTCGCGTGCCATGTCCAGCCAGTTGTGAAGGTGCGGATCATCTGGAATCAATTCCTTGACCTTGTCATCCGTTTTATAAATATCTTCGGGATTGCCACTTAATGCGACCCAACGAAACGGTCCCATGCCGCGACAAAAAAGCGGTCGAATGTAAGCCGGCACGAAGCCTGGGTATGCGAATGCGTTTTCGTAACCTGCGTCTTTTGCCACTTGTCTGATGTTGTTGCCATAATCCACGGTAGGGATGCCGGCCTCCCAGAATTTTACCAAGGACTCAACGTGGACCCGAGCGGATTCACGGGCCGCATCCACGACGGCTTTGGGATCGGATTTTCTTTTCTCGATCCATTTTTCCATACTCCAGCCCAGTGGCAGGTATCCATAAAGCAAATCGTGTGCCGAGGTCTGGTCGGTAACGATGTCAGGACGAATGCCCCGTTGGAAAAGCTCGGGTACAACTTCGGCGGCATTACCGAGTAGGCCAACGGATTTTGCCTGCCCCGTTTTGGTCCACGTGTCAATCATATTGAGAGCTTCGTCAATCGAATCGGTGCGGTGATCGAGATAAGCGGTGCGCAGTCGGAAATCGATACGCTCAGAATCACACTCAACGACGAGGCAGCTGGCACCTGCCATCACCGCGGCCAGTGGTTGAGCACCGCCCATGCCACCCAATCCAGCAGTCAAAATCCAGCGTCCTTTCAAATTGCCGTCGTAGTGCTTGCGACCGGCTTCAACAAATGTTTCATAGGTGCCTTGGATAATGCCCTGGCTCGCAATATAGATCCACGAACCGGCGGTCATTTGACCGAACATCATCAGCCCTTGCTGATCAAGTTCATTAAAGTGCTCCCAAGTCGCCCATTTTGGTACAAGATTGGAGTTGGCAATCAATACGCGCGGCGCATTTCGGTGGGTGCGAAAGATACCGACCGGTTTACCCGACTGTATCAGCAGTGACTGATCGTTTTCGAGACGTTTCAAGGACTCGACGATCTTATCGTAGTCATTCCAGGTGCGGGCGGCCTTGCCCATACCACCATAGACTACCAGTTCGTCGGGATTTTCTGCGACATCGGGGTGCAGGTTATTCATGAGCATTCTAAGCGGTGCCTCGGTTAACCAGGACTTGGCTTGAAGTTGCGTGCCCGTGTGTGGCGTGATGATTCTTTTTGTTTTAGGTACGAAATTCATATCAGTGAGGGTGTGCGGTTGAAGTTGAAATAGAAAGAGCCGCCTGCGCAAGATTGCGCAAGACTTTTACCAGCAGGCGGCGCAGTTTCTGTGTTTTGACTGAGTCCATCGTCCACGGAGGTTGTTCCAGCATGTACGTTGACTGTGAAATCTCCATTTGAATCGCATGGACTTGGGTGTGAGGCTTGCCGTGGTGACGCGTCGTCCAGCCCCCGCGAAATACATTGTTAAGGACAACGCTGTAGTCGTGACTTTCAGCACAGGTCTGATAAGCGGTTGTTTCAACGAATTTATCGCAGCTTGCCCCGTCGTATGTGCCAATGTTCAGGTCTGGTAATCGACCGGAAAAAAGCGAAGGAACGACCGACCGAATCGAATGACAGTCATACAAGATCGCGATGCCATGGGTGCGCAGAGCACTTTGGAGGGCTTTTTCGATCGCCGCATGATAGGGACGATGGTAGCGAGCGATACGCGTGCGAATCTGCTCTTCATCAGGGTGGTGGCGTTCACTTTTGTAGATGGGTTCACCGTCAAATGTGAAAAGAGGGCACAGGGCTGAGACATTGCGGTCTGTATACAACGTGCCACCTGCCGGGTCACGGTTTGCATCGATTACATAGCGATGAAATAAAGCCCGGACAACGGTCGCATCCGGCAATAGGGCATCGTAGAGTCGGTGAATGTGCCAATCCGTGTCGATTCGCTGGCGCCCTGCATCGTTGAAACAATCGAGAATATCTGCGGGAATGTAGTCGCCGGTATGAGGGATTGAAAGGACAATCGGTGAGATGCCGGATTGAACTTCGAATGCAGGCGGTGTTATCACTGAAGTGTCACCTGCTGTGGTTCGAAAGATGTCTCGCTGATCGACTGACACTGACCTTCAAAAATTCTTTCTGCGAGTGGGTTATATCCCATGTAATATGTCAGCTCAGCGGGTGAGGAAACGTTCCAAACGGCTAAATTGGCAGTCATTCCACGTTTGATCTGCCCAACGTCAGTCAAACCCAGCGCTTTGGCGGCGACAGTCGTTGTGCCGGCTAAGGCTTCCTGTGGAGTCAGTTCGAATAAGGTGCACGACAGGTTCATCGCCAGCAGTATCGAGTTCAGTGGCGAGGAGCCAGGATTACAGTCGGTCGCAACGGCCATCGGTACCGCGTGGTGCCGCATCATTTGGACCGGTGGTTTTTGAGTTTGTCGCAAGGCATAGTAGGCGCCGGGTAGCAGTACCGCAACGGTGTCACTCGCTTTGAGTGCGACAACATCGGCTTCATCCGCAAATTCGAGGTGATCTGCAGAAAGCGCATTGAATCGTGCAGCCAGTTGAGCGCCACCGCAATTGGAAAGCTGTTCTGCGTGAACTTTGACCGGTAGATCTAAAGATTCTGCGCGCCTGAACAGTTTTTCCAGCTGTGCGTCGGAAAATGCAATATTTTCGCAAAACCCGTCGACGGCATCAATCAGACCTTCTTGTGCAGCTGTTTCCAGCGCTGGAATACAAATTTCTTCAAGATATCGTTCAGGTTGATTGCGATAGGGCTGCGGAGTCAAGTGGGCGCCCAGGAAACTTGTTTTCACAGCAAGATTGCATCGTTTACCGAGTTGACGAGCCGCCCGCAACATCTTCAATTCGGTCTGCAGATCAAGCCCGTAGCCTGACTTGATTTCAAGCACGCAAACTCCTTCGGCCACCATCGCATTGACCCGCGGTAGTGATTGTTCGACGAGTTCTTCAACACTGAGTCTGCGCGTTTCTTTTAAGGTGGCATAAATGCCACCGCCGTTCGCGGTAATTTGCTCATAGGAGGCACCATTGAGGCGCATTTCAAACTCCCTGGCACGATTGCCACCATAGACTACGTGGGTGTGACAATCAATCAGCCCTGGTGTGACCAGTCGTTTTGCAAGGTCGCGGCGCGGCCAGTTTGAATATTCGTCCGGTATTTGCCGCCGCTTTCCACACCAGGCTATGGCTTTACCTTCTATTGCAATGGCACCGTTCGTGATCGCCCCATATGCTGCACCATTTGCACACATCGTTGCCAAATTCAAGTTTTCGAGTATTTGTCGGGCCATAAGCATAGTATATTGGGTAAGGAGCCATTATGTATATACATAATGGCATTAATATTATGCATTAAGTTTTATTGGTATTCCAAGATTCGATGAAAAGTATTTGGGCAAAACAGGCGCTGACCAGCCATGGATGGCAAGATGATGTTTTGATCGTTGTGAACGAGTCTGGGCGGATTGAAACGGTCGATGCAGGTTCGCCGTCACAAGGTTTTAGAGTGGATATTGCGTTGCCGGCACCGGGTAATTTACACAGTCACGGGTTTCAGCGTGCGTTAGCTGGCTTAACGGAAACGCACAGTCAGGCTGGGGCTGACTCGTTTTGGACCTGGCGCAAACACATGTATGAATTCATTCATCTTTTGACACCCGAGGAAATTGAAACGATTACCGCGTTTGCACAAATGGAAATGCTCGAAAGCGGGTTTGCAGCCGTTGCGGAGTTTCACTATGTCCATCATCAAGCCGGCGGTCAGCCCTATGACGATATTGCAGAGCTTTGCGCGCGCATTATCGCCGCTGCCGAACTGAGTGGCATCGGACTGACGCTGTTGCCGGTGTTTTACCAGTATGGTGGTTTCGCAAAGGTGAATCCGTTGGTGAGCCAGCGTCGATTTGTCAACACGATGGACAGATATCTTAAGCTTTTTGAGGGTGCTACTCGCAAATTGGGATCGCTACCACCTGATTGCAAAATTGGGATGGCGGCTCATTCTTTGCGCGCGGTCGACCCACCGGATCTCGTGTCACTCAACAACACCTGTCAGGATCTGCCCTTCCATGTCCATGTTGCCGAGCAAGTCGTGGAAGTCAACGAATTTGAAAGCTGTTATGGGGTGCGACCCGTCGAGTGGCTGTTGCGGCACGCCAATATCAACGAAAACTGGTGTCTGGTGCATGCAACACACATGACGGAAGCTGAAACGCGAGAATTGGCCCAAACTGGAGCGGTTGCCGGGCTTTGCCCCATTACCGAGTCGAACCTGGGAGATGGAATTTTCAATGGCGCGCAATACCGAGAAGCAAACGGCCACTACGGATTTGGCACTGATTCGAATATCCGGATATCTTTGTGTGAGGAGCTTCGTACGCTTGAGTACACCCAAAGGTTGAAACAACGCAAGCGGGCAGTGATGTCACGCTCTGATCAGTCTACCGGTCGAGCCTTGTACGACGGCTCGTTAGTCGGTGGTCGCCTGGCGCTGGCGCGACCAGGCGGCGCAATTGAAGCTGGAAATTTGGCTGATATTCTGGCACTCGATTCCAATTCCGAGCGGCTTGCCTATTGCCGAGGTGATGAAATATTGGATGCATTTGTATTTACAGGAGATAACAGCCTGGTTTCACAGTTGTGGTCGGCCGGTCGTCATGTCGTCAGGGATGGACGCCACATCAAGCGGGATGAAATACAAAACAACTATCTTGCAGTCAAAAAAAATATCTTAAGGCGGCTAACGATATGACGACAAGTAGTTCATGGCAAAGCATTCAAGACGAACTGCGACGTCGGATTGTGGATGGAACGTGGCAGCCGGGTGAATTGATTCCAACCGAAGAACGCCTGGCCGAGGAGTTTCAGTGTGCCCGTGCGACCGTTAACCGAGCCTTACGCGGGCTGGCAGACACCGGACTGTTAGATCGCCGCCGCCGAGCCGGCTCGCGCGTAGCGACAGAACCGTCCAGATACACGACATTGAAAATCGACATCATCCGACTTGAGGTCGAAAGGCGTGGTGCGCACTACCGACACGTACTGATCGAACAGCGCAGTGTTCTTGCACCACAACGGGTTCGACACCGAATGCATCTTGCAGATGACACCGAGTTACTGTTTGTTTGTACGCTTCACCTGGCAGACGAGACTCCGTTTATTTATGAGGAACGGTGGCTGAACCCACAGGTATTGCCAGAGATATATGATTTTGATTTCAGTTCGATCAGCACCAACGAATGGCTGGTTCGAAATGTGATGTTTACCCGGGGTGACATATCGTTTACTGCAGCCAAAATTACACCAAGTGAAGCCGAACTGCTTGATGCCGAAACGGGTGAGGCAGCGTTTGTCATCGATCGGACGACTTGGCAAGAAAAACAGTGCATCACCTCGGTCAGATTGCTTCATCGGCCAGGCTTCGCGATGAGAGCTGAACTCAGCTGAATCTGTCAAGTTCACCTTGGCGCAAGAAACCATCTGCTCGATATTATTTTCAATTCGTTACAATTCTCAAGAGTCGATATCGATGTAGGATTGAAATTGTTAAATTTGGTGGGCGGCATTAATAAATTCAACGCTACGAAAATACCTCATAATGTTCTTTTTGCTCGGTGAGAACGATGACCTCAAGACGATTCGGATCTACCGAACGCGTGAGCATGTCGGGCCAGCCAGGCTGCGTGTTGAATCCACTTGTAATTTCATATTATGTCGATTAATCTAACTCTTGAAGACGTGTTGGAGCTGGCTCATGATGCCTTGACCGGATGCGGAGCGTCAACAAAAAATGCAGTCCCGGTTGCCGAATCAATCCGAGATGCTGAAGCAGATGGCATCCGAAATGTAGGGCTCAATTATTTGTCGCATTACTGCGAACACCTGCGTTGTGGAAAAGTCAATGGAAAGGTCAAAGCGAAATGGCGTCATGGCACGCCAGGTGTGGTGCTGTGTAACGCCAAGCATGGGTTTGCACACAGTGCTTTTGTGCGGGCATTTGACCCATTTGTCAAAGTTACCCGTCAAATTGGCATTGGCTCGCTGGCGATTCGAAATTCTTATGCTGCGGGGGTGATTGGCTGGTACGTCGAAAAATTGGCCGAATTGGGTTTGGTGGGACTGGCATTTGCGAATTCGCCCGCAGCGATCGCGCCATGGGGTGGAAAGCGTGCGTTTTTTGGCACCAATCCCTTGGCCTTTGCAATTCCGCGGCGTGATCATCCGCCGCTCATTATCGATCAATCGTCAAGTACCACTGCAAAAGTCAATGTTGTCGAGGCCGCGCAAGCGGGGCAAGCAATACCGGATACCTGGGCACTTGATCGCGACGGTCATCCAACTACCGATGCGAAGGCCGCGCTCCAAGGTTCAATGGCGCCTGCAGGTGGGTACAAAGGCGTTGCACTGGCAATGATTGTCGATCTGCTGGCCGGTGGACTTGCTGGACCCAGCATGTCGTATGATGCTGCTCCTTTTGGTAATAACTCCGGCGGCCCGCCCGCAGTTGGACAGTTATTCATTGCGATCGATCCAGCAGGTTTTCGAAGCGATTTCATCGAACGAAGTGAAGCAATGCTAGAAGCCATGATTGAGCACGACGGTGTTCGACTCCCCGGTGACCGTCGCCACCACAGCCGCGCCACCACTTCAACTGATGGCGTGTCGCTTGAAAACGACCTTTATCAAAAACTCAAGGCTTATTGTCGAAGCGAATAGTTGGTCTGAATCGCCCTCAGTTTAAATGGGTCATTCGGAATGTTCCAATGGGGGTCGGTTTGTGCAACAGTTCAATTGGAAAAAGAGTTATCCAGAATTATGAGACCTGTCGCTGTCTTCTCAGCTGTCAACGTCACTCGTAATTGCGGATAAAATGGGGCAATCCAATACGTTCGACCTCAATGTAGAGGCAAATTGACACATCGATGATCGAGGTTTCAGGACTCACCAAGCGCTTTGGTGACACCGTCGCTGTCAACAATATTTCGTTTTGCGTTCAACGCGGCGAAGTTTTGGGGTTCCTTGGTCCCAATGGTGCCGGAAAGTCCACCACGATGAAGATGATCGCCGGGTTCATTTCACCCGACAGCGGTTCTGCTCGCATTGATGGAATCGACATTGAACGCCAGCCGGTCAAGGCCAAATCGAGGCTCGGATACCTACCGGAAGGAATTCCGCTTTATGCTGACATGCCGGTGCATAGTTTTTTGGCATTTATCGGCAAGATTCGAGGCTTGCGTGGATCTGAACTGACCGAAAGGATTGCTGCAGTGGTGTCTGATGTCAATTTGGGTGATGTACTGACTGCACCCATTGCGAACCTATCAAAAGGATACAAGCGCCGAGTCGGTATTGCACAAGCCTTACTGCATGACCCTCCGGTGCTGGCGCTCGATGAACCAACCGATGGCCTTGACCCCAACCAAAAAGACCAGATACGATTGCTAATTGGAAAAATCGCCCGAGACAAAGCGATCATTTTGTCCACACACATACTGGATGAAGTCGATGCCGTGTGCTCACGAGTGATTGTGATCAATCGGGGTGAAATAGTCATTGACAGTGACCCGGAATCGCTTCTGACCCGTTCTCGAAAGCACAACAATGTCTATCTTCAACTACACCAAGGCTGTCCGGAGACAGTCGAAGTGCAACTGAGCGAGATCGATAGTATACGAAGCGTACAATATATAAAGAACGATTCGTCGTTTGAGATCACTCCGGTGGATGGTCAGTCCATCGTGCAATCCGTACTCCAAACGGTGACAAAAAATGGCTGGGAAATCAAGACAATTTCAGAAAGGCGAGGCCGACTGGAAGACGTGTTTCGCGAACTTACTCGCGCGGCCGAATAGATGTAGGAACCGAATGACGCTCACACGGTGCATGGTGCTCAGTATCGTGCTGGTCACGCTAAGCCTCAGCAAGGTGAGTGCACAGACGCTGATTGAAGAAGTTGAGTTACCGGAACCGGTATTATTGCAATCCGGTGTACCCATACCCGATTTGGAAGATGCAGCCCGGCGGGCAATCAATACGGACAATGCCGAACAATCACAGTCTCATTTCAACTATGGCGTCAAGGAATATCAACTCGGCACCACGACGATCAAAGAGTACCGCGACGACAGCCATTTGATGTACTTAGAAGCAATCAGTGAGACTGGTTCAACGTATGTTTGGGACAGCAGCCATGCGCGCGAACCTGAATCTCGTAAGTCGCGTAGCGGAATCATCGTTTCGACCTGGTGATCCGATGAGTAGTAAGAATTCAAATGTAGGCGTCTACATCGGTGACGGCCTTAGAAATTACGGATTTGGTGATGGTCACCCTTTTGGTATGGACCGTCTTGATGCGTTTTGGACCGAGGCGCTTCGAACCGGGTTGAACGAGGACGTTGCAGTACTCGAGCCCGTTTCCTGCGCTGATAGCGATCTGACTCGATTTCATGACCCACAGTACGTTGAATTTCTTAAGGAAAAATCGCGAACCGGTACAGGATACCTGGATGCCGGGGACACGCCCGCAATGCAGGGCATTTACGAAGCTTCTTCATTTGTGGTCGGTTCAGACCTTGATGCACTGGCACGAATTTACCGTGGAGAACTGAGCAGAATATTCATTCCGATTGCAGGACTCCATCACGCGGCGCGCGAGCGAGCCGCTGGATTTTGTGCAGTCAGTGACCTTGGCGTGCTGGTCGAAACCTTGCGCGAAAATTTTGGTGTCAAGCGGGTTGCTTACATCGACATTGACGCGCATCATGGCGATGGTGTGTTTTATGCTTTCGAGTCCGACCCGGATGTCATTGTTGCAGATATTCACGAAGACGGCCGTTTCCTTTATCCAGGAACGGGTTTCGCCAACGAAACTGGACGCAACGAGGCAAAGGGTACGAAACTGAATATTCCAGTCATGCCCGACAGCGATGACGATGTTTTCTTCCGCGCCTGGAGTCAGGTCGAGGAATTTGTGCGCTCTTTTGCACCTGAAATGATCATCTTACAGGCGGGTGCTGACAGTATTGATGGCGACCCAATCACTCACATGCGTTTTTCACCCAAGGCGCATGGTCATGCGACACGCCAGCTTTGTCGCTTGGCGGAAGAGTTTTGCGATGGTAAATTCATCGCCACCGGCGGTGGTGGCTACAACCGCCGAAATATTGCGTTGGGCTGGTGTGAAGTGCTAAAAGCAATGGTCGAAACCGCTTGATTCCATGGCGAGGATGACCTCATGTAGTTGAATCGACACTCATCGGGTGATTACCAATTTATTGAAGTGTATGAATATATGAGGATATATCGATAATTAAAACTTCTATTCTCGGATTAGGTGATGCAGAAAGGAGTCTATTCGAATGCTGTGTGAACTTACAGGAAATTGGAAGAAAGGTCTTGCTTTCGATTTGCACACGCTTGGTAGCATTTACCTTGGTCCAGATCAGTTTGGCCATGACCAATTTGAAAATACGCGGAGTGAAATAGGGGAATTAGTTTATCAATTGAAATTCCATTCCGATAAATCTACAATTCCGAAAATAATTGAAATCTTGAAAGCAATCAAAGGAATTGAGAAGTTCGATTACATTATTCCGGTGCCGTCGTCAAAAGCACGGAAATTTCAACCGGTTGATGCAATCACAATAGCACTAGGTAAACAGCGTGGTGTTCGTGTGCTAATAGGTTTTCTTGAAAAGAAAACTAGTGAAGAAGAGCTTAAAAATGTCACTGACCCCAAACGACGAGAAGAAATACTGAAAGATGGGATTATGGTTGCGGGGAATAGAAACTTACAGGGAAAATCTGTATTATTGGTAGATGATATTTTTAGATCTGGTGCGACTCTTAATACGTGCTGCTCGGTTTTACAAGAAAACACGGGAGTCAAATCAGTTTCAGTTCTAACGATGACAAAAACGAGAAGCAACAGATGACGACTGTTTTCCTGTCTGGATCACGAAAGACAAGTAAGTTGAATGAACCGATTAGGTTCTGGATTAAGAAACTGATTGAACAGAGAACTAACATCATAGTAGGCGATGCGAATGGTGCTGATAAGGCAATGCAGAGGTATCTCGCTGATCAAAACTATCAAAATGTGAAAGTCTATTGTTCCGGGTCAGACTGTCGGAACAACGCTGGTGATTGGGACGTTCAAGAAGTTTTTGTTGATCCAAATCTCAAAGGCAGGGCATTCTACACCCAAAAAGACAAAGAAATGGCATCTTTAGCTGACTCTGGCTTTGTTCTTTGGGACGGAAAAAGCATTGGTTCAATCAGCAATGTGCACGAGTTGCTAAAGAATGGGAAGAGTATTGTTGTCTATTTGTCATTAGAGCAACAATTCATAGATGTAACAAATTCCGACGAATTAGCAGCATTAATTCAGAGGACCAATCAATCTGATGCTCGTACTATCTACAAGAAATTGAAGATAAATTCTGGCGTTGATGAGCAGAGCACACCGGTCCAAGGTGAATTGAATTTACGTAGTGTAGATGTAGAGCGTCTCTAACTCAGACATCTCACTACGTTGTTTGAAGGTAACGAATGATCGAAACAAAGCGCGCATTCGCGCGCTTTTTTGATCGTTAGCCCGAATATTGCATTTTACCTCTTTTTAATAAATTGAGATCTATTTGCGATCTCCATCCGGCAGCCGGCGCAAGTAGCAAATTGGATAGGGTTTATGAAATACTCCAAAATATTGGATCAAATTCTGAAAAAGCAGTTGTATTTTCGTACACATTAGGTCCATTGTATCGATTAGGACATCTCCTAGATTCAGGTAAGGAACTACGTTTCGTAATGCTCACAGGAGAAATGTCGCTCGAGAAACGAAACGAAGTAATAGATTTGTTTAAAACTGATCCGCAATGTGCCGCCTTACTAGCATCGACTCGGGTAGCATCGGAAGGTATCACCCTCACAGAAGCGAATCATGTAATATTTATTAATCGACGGTGGAACCCTTCCTCAGCCGATTAGATTAATGCATTGTTAATTTCCATTGGAAGTTAACTTTGGATTTTCATTCCGATTGCCGGGCTCCATCACGCGGCGCGCGAGTACGCCGCTGGATTTTGTGCAGTCAGTGACCTTGGCGTGCTGGTCGAAACCTTGCGCGAAAATTTTGGTGTCAAGCGGGTTGCTTACATCGACATTGACGCGCATCATGGCGATGGTGTGTTTTATGCTTTCGAGTCCGACCCGGATGTCATTGTTGCAGATATTCACGAAGACGGCCGTTTCCTTTATCCAGGAACGGGTTTCGCCAACGAAACTGGACGCAACGAGGTAAAGGGTACGAAACTGAATATTCCAGTCATGCCCGACAGCGATGACGACGTTTTTTTCCGCGCCTGGAGTCAGGTCGAGGAATTTGTGCGCTCTTTTGCACCTGAAATGATCATCTTACAGGCGGGTGCTGACAGTATTGATGGCGACCCAATCACTCACATGCGTTTTTCACCCAAGGCGCATGGTCATGCGACACGCCAGCTTTGTCGCTTGGCGGAAGAGTTTTGCGATGGTAAATTCATCGCCACCGGCGGTGGTGGCTACAACCGCCGAAATATTGCGTTGGGCTGGTGTGAAGTGCTAAAAGCAATGGTCGAAACCGCTTGATTCCATGGCGAGGAATCCTTCTACTTTATCCGAGCCAAACTCAATCAGTCCAGCCCTTCTCCCCCAGTACACTTGCTGCCAATTCAATCTGTCGTGGCGAGAATTCACGTTTCCTCTCATTGTGGGCATAAACACGATCAACCAGGTCATCATTTGAAGTGGCATTGTTGTGTGTCATGACCCAATGAACAGTTGAGAGCAATTCAAGGCCGAATGGAGATTCGAATCCTTCCACAAGACCTACGACGCGATTAAACCCAAGTTACAGAGGCGCATGCGCCTCTCAATTTAGTCCTTGCAATAAAAACAAACAAAATGATACAATAATGGAAAATATGTAGTATTGTTGAAATATATGGCACTGAATATCCGAAATTCAAAGACTGAAAAGCTTGCATCCAATCTTGCCAAACTAACTGGCGAGACCAAAACACGAGCCGTTACAATTGCGTTGCAGGAGCGTTTCGACAAAGAGAAACAAAAGCGTTCAAACGCAAAAGGCATCTTGTTTGAAGAGTTGATGGAAATAGCAAAGCACAGCGGGTCGCTAACAGTTCTGGACGAAAGAAGTGATGATGAAATTTTGGGGTATGACGACTCTGGAGTCCCGAGCTAATGATCATTGATACCTCTGCGATAATAGCGATTTTGCAGAGTGAGCCAGAACAGGAAACCTTTATCAGGGCGATTGAATCAACAAACACGAGAATAATGTCAGTTGTTTCCTTTGTCGAATCGTCGATGGTGACATTTGCACGGCGAGGAAATGAGGGAATCAGGGCTTTTGACTTGTTTCTTGCAAAAGCACAGATTAATGTCCATCCAGTTAGTGCAGAACAGGGAGTCATTGCTCGCAACGCGTTTCGTAAATTCGGTAAGGGTCGACACCCGGCTCAATTGAATCTTGGAGATTGTTTTTCCTATGCCCTGGCCCTCTCTCTTGGAGAATCATTGCTATACAAAGGGAGCGACTTTGCGAAAACGGACGTTACTGGGTTCTCGATTGATCAAATTTCAGACTAAACGGTCGTTGGGATTGCATTTTTGAGAGTGCTGCAGACCGGATTCGGGAATACGGAAAAAGAGGATTAGCCCGCGCGGGCTCCCAGAAGGGAAGAATTCGAATCATGGTGGATTTTGGTTTTCACTGGAATTGTTGCACGCAACATTTCCAGTAAAAATTAGGCATGTATATTTACCATGACTCGGTAGAGTTAGCCGGCGTGGTGGTGTTGTCGGTACTGGCAGCCAACCTCGAGTGGCAGGGCAGGATATTGCGAGGATACAGCTGATGGTTCCCACAAAAATGCAGTCTTTTGGCACTAGTTCACGCGTTGCGCATCGGTCGGACGAATTTTATCAGCGCAAAATTCACACCAAGCGTGCAAACTCCGGCAACGAGGCTGGAACGGAAAATGAAATTCCTCAAGCGCAATTCGACAGAATTTACCAGTGCTCCAGCGAGGTGATGTCGGAGTTGCCGGACGCCAGTATTCACCTGATGGTAACCTCACCACCCTATAACGTCGGTAAAGACTATGATGAAGACTTGACCGAGCAGGAGTATCTGGACTTGCTGGACCGGGTGTGGCGCGAGACCTGGCGTGTGCTGGCGCCGGGTGGTAGAGCTTGTATTAATGTCGCAAATCTTGGGCGCAAACCCTATATCCCACTCAATGCGCTAATTACAACGCAGATGAAGGCGGCAGGATTCCTGATGAGAGGTGAGATTATCTGGCACAAAGCTGCCAGTGCCGGCACTTCCTGTGCCTGGGGAAGCTGGATGAGTCCTGCCAACCCGGTGCTGAGGGATACGCACGAATATATTCTGGTGTTTTGCAAAGACCAGTTTAAACGCACTAAACCTCGAGATACAGCTAAGCGAGCGACCATCAGTCGCGACGAATTTCTGGAGAACACCAAGAGTGTATGGTCCTTTCCGGCAACGTCAGCAAAAGCTGCCAGGCATCCGGCACCGTTTCCGATTGAATTGCCAGCTCGCCTGATTCAGCTTTATACCTACTCAAGTGACATTGTGCTGGACCCTTTCATGGGTTCCGGTACGACTGCTATTGCGGCTAGTAGAGCCGGACGGCATTACATCGGCTATGAAGTCTGTCGCGATTATGTTGAAGCTGCCAACGCCAGGCTGCTTGAAGAATCTACACTGTGACAGCCGACGCGCTGCTGAACAGATGAAGTAGGCAGTCGAAACAAAATTTAAACCACACGCGCGGGCGATATCCCAAGAAGTTTACCGGCGGGCAGAACGAATTGCTCAGCGGTTGATGAGCACACTGTGCATCAACAACCGCGACATTAAGGCAAAAAAGAACAATCTTCCAGATTAGTGGAATTAGAAAATTCCAATGGGTAAGCTATGTTTATAAGCCCCTAAATTTAAACACCAGGGGGCAGGTTCTGTCAATCAGCCGCGAAACATCAAGGCGGTCAAGATGTAATCGAAACCCAATATCGAAAGTGATGCGAGCACCACTGTTCGGGTCGTTGCGCGACTGATACCTTCCGCAGAGGGGTACGTGTTATAGCCCTCAAACACAGCGATCCAGGTTACGATGATTCCGAAAACGAAACTTTTGATCAGGCCATTCATCACGTCCAGTCGCAAATCGACGCCGTTGGTGATTGAGGCCCAGTAGACGCCCGAATCCACACCCAGTTGGATGACTGAAGCAAAGTAGCCGCCCCAAATACCGACAAATGTAAACATCGCGCTGAGCAACGGTACGGCGATAATCCCAGCCAAAAGACGCGGCGATATCACTCTTTGGATAGGATTGACTGCCATCATCTCAAGTGCAGCAAGTTGTTCGGTGGTTTTCATCAGGCCAATTTCCGCGGTCAGTGCAGACCCTGCTCGACCCGTGTAGAGCAATGCAGACAAGACTGGCCCCAACTCCCGGGTAAGACTGAGCGCAACCAGCAGGCCCAGTGAACTTTCTGCGCTAAAGTCAACCAAAGTGTAATAGCCCTGAAACCCTAAAACCATGCCGACAAATGCACCAGCAACCACGGTGATTGAAACAGTCAGGACACCGACCGAATAAAGCTGCCGGATAACGAGTGAAGGCCGTGTGATAAGACTTTTGAAGTGCGCGAGCGCATTCCACAGAAATAACGCCGCCTGACCAAGGCGTCCAACGACTTGGATGGTTTCGGCGCCGATACGCTCGACCCAGTTGACTGGTCTAATTGCGCTCAAGAATCGCTCCACGATAATCGCTGGCTGGGTAGTGAAATGGAACCGGGCCGTCGGGCATCCCATGCAAAAATTGACGCACTTCGGGTCTGGAGCTTTCGAGAAGTTCCTGGGGCGTTCCCTGTGCCAGCACTTTACCATCGCCGAGCAGAAAGACCTGGTCGGCGATACTCATTCCTTCTTCAACATCATGGGTCACCACGATGGACGCAGTACGCAGTGCATCGGTAAATTCACGCACCAGTTTAGTAATGACGCCAAGCGCGATCGGATCAAGACCGGTAAACGGCTCGTCAAAAAGCAGCAATTTCGGGTCCATTACAGTTGCCCTGGCCATCGCCACCCGTCTGGCCATGCCGCCCGACAACTCAGAGGGCATCAGTTGTGCGGCTCCACGCAGTCCGACCTGTTCGAGCTTCATCAGCACCAGTTTATGCACGAGCGATTCAGGTAAGTCACTGTTTTCCCTGATCGGAAATGCAACATTTTCGAAAACGTTAAGGTCGCTGAGCAAGGCGCTGGATTGAAACATCATCCCCATTCGCTTGCGCAATTCAAACAATGCAGGTTCTCGCAATGTGCTGACCTGCTGTCCGAGCACCTTGACCTGACCTTTGTCGGGTTGGAGTCGACCTGAAATCAAGTTCAGTAGAGTCGATTTCCCACAGCCACTGGGCCCCATGATGACGCTGACGCCATGCGAAGGAATTTGTATGCTAACATTGGTGTAGATTTTCTTCTCGCCATAGAAGAAATCGACCGCCTCAATCTCTACTATTGACTGATATTGCCCAGACATTGGGTAAATTAGACGACAATGAACGTCATTCAACGAATTAAGCGTATATTATCCGCAGGGCCGTTGGAGCTCATAGCCTTTGGCCTTTCCGGGGCGCTGATTGCGATTTGTGTTGTTGCGATGTTCGGAGGTACCCGCAGCGAGTTAGAAAGAATGGCGTTCGAAGGCTCACAACTTGAAGAACGTGAACAGATTATGGAAGATGTCAAAATTACCACAACTGTAGCGGATTTGCAGGTAAATTATACGATTGAATCGATTAAGCTGACACAGTATCCGGAGCGAGGACTCAGTAAGTTTGTTTCTCCAGTAGTGACAGAAAGGCGGCCGGACGGCAGTGAGCGCATCATCAGTGCGCCGATTGGCACTATGGTGCAAGGTGAAAATACTTTTGAATTGGAAGGTGGTGTTGAGATTGTCGAAAAAAGTACGACTGATGACACGGAAACGTCAATTGTAAATGCAAGTAAGCTGACGATCAATCTCGAATAACTAAAGTGATTCATATACAGGACTAGAGTAGAGAATGACTAATCAAACTAAAATTTTTATTCCCTTTACTTTGGCGTTGATTTTTTTCTGTTCGTTTGCGAATGCGCAAAACGAGCGATTGACAGTTGAATCTGACTCGATTGAGTACGATTCTGACAGTGGAACCAGCGTCTTTGAAGGTAATGTTATGATTGCCCGCGGTGGTCTGAAAATTGATGCAGACAAAGTAGAACATTTCAAATCGACTGAAGAGGGCGACTACATTGTGGCATACGGTGAACCCGTTGAATTCACGTATGAGTCGGCTGAAAGAGAACTGAAAACCCAAGGGTTTTCAGTTGAGGCGATTTACTGGTTCAAGACCAAAACAATGCGGATGACCGGTGATGTGCTGATTAAGGACGAACGAACGACGTTGCGCGCACACGAAGCAGTTTACAACACCGAAACCGGTGAAATGCGCGCGATTTCCCGCACGGCAGCGGGAGAAGATGGAGGAAGGCTTCAGTCGACAATTGTTATAGATGACAACTGACTCGAAAGCCAACACGCCCAGACGGCCTAAATCCCGCTTGGACGTTATCGAGGTCACGAGGTCTATCTCGTCCAGACGTATCGTCAACAAGGTCAGTTTTCACGTCGATAGTGGTGAAATAGTTGGTTTGCTTGGCCCAAACGGGGCAGGAAAGACAACCTGTTTTAACATGATAGTCGGTCTGGTAACCTGCGATAGCGGTTCGGTGAAGATTGACGGGCGCGACATCACGGTGCTGCCCATTTATTCCCGAGCCAAGCTTGGACTGGGTTACCTACCCCAGGAATCGTCAATTTTTCGCCGCCTCAGCGTTGAAGACAACATCATGGCGGTCATGCAAACCCGCAGGGATTTGAATTCCGTTAGACAGCGCGTGTTTTTGGAGAAAATCCTTGATATCTTCAACATCAAGGACATACGCAAACAGTCAGGCACGACACTTTCAGGTGGGCAGCGTCGCCGTGTAGAGATTGCACGCGCCGTCGCTTTGCAGCCTCGATTCATGCTGCTGGATGAACCATTTGCCGGTGTAGACCCGATTGCCATTGATGATGTGATATCGCTCGTACGCATGCTGTCGCGCTGGGATGTTGGCGTTTTGATTACTGATCACAATGTAAGAGAGACACTTAGAATCTGTGACCGTGCCCATATCATGAACCAGGGTACCGTCTTGGTGTCGGGTACGGTTGAAGAAATCATGAACAATACCGAGGCCAAGCGAATTTACTTTGGGGAGAACTTTCGTATTTAGCTTCGACACGTCCGCTGCAATCTTTTGCTGTTTGCCAGCCGCTTGTTGTAGAATTGAATTCAGTTGATCAATCTGTAGATAGGGAGATTTGGAATTGATCGGTCAATTTGAGACGATGCCCGCATGAGACAGCGTACCGAACTACGACAGCGTCAAAAACAGGAGTTCAACGCGCGATTTAGCGTAGCAGTTCATATTTTACAGATGCCGGCGGCCGAGCTTGCCGAGCAAATCAGGGATGCGCTCGATTCCAACCCCCTGCTGGAAGAGTTTGATTCGCATGAGTCGCAGCCCGCAGATACTTTCGACCATTTACCCGCTTCCTCGGCGCCTGCAACCGATTCCAGCGCGTTGCTTGACTATGTCGCCCATACAGAGCATAGTGAGTCGGTTCGAGACTATCTTCTTGGGCAGTTGGGGATGATCGCCTTAAGCACATCTCGTCGAACGGTTGCCCGGGTGATTGTTGAATCGATTGATGAGCGAGGATTCCTCGGTGAATCTCTCGAGGAAATTCGTTGCATTCTGCTTGACTTGCGCCTTGACGTGCCGGTGGATGAGATCGAGCAGGTTTTAAAGACAGTGCAGCAATTGGGACCGCCGGGTGTTGGTGCACGCAACCTGGTCGAATCCTTGCTGCTGCAGCTAGAAGTTGCCGATGCCAGCGGCGCGGTGATCAACTGTGCCAGGCGGGTCGTGCTGGAATGTTTTACGCTGTTTACAGAATATCGATTCGGTGAAATCGGCGCGCAGCTGGGTGTGGAAGATGATCTCGTTGACACAGCCGTATCCTTGATCCGCTCGCTGACGCCTTATCCTGGCTACCAGTTCGGACGCGCAGCTCAAATCGTCGTGCCTGATCTTATCGCTCGCAAGGTGAAAGGTCAATGGCAGGTGCGGCTGAATCCCGAGGCTTTACCCGAGGTGAGGATTGCGAACGACTATCGTACCATGATGAGTGGCCCTGGCAGTGAGGAGGGACAAGCCTACCTGAAAAAGAATCTGGCCAGCGCAAACGTATTTTTGGATAATGTGAACCGAAGGCACGAAACAGTACTTAGGGTGGTCAGGCAAATAATCGAACATCAGCATGCCTTTTTGGATGTTGGCGAATCTGGCATGCGACCATTGCAGATCAAGGAAATTGCGCAAGCTCTGAACTTGCACGAATCGACGGTTAGCAGGGCATGTGCCCGAAAATATATAATGACGCCAAGAGGTACGTACGAATTAAAACGCTTTTTTTCCGTGCGAATCCCCAATCGCAACGGTAGCGACGAGTCAGCAGAAGCAATCAAGCACAAGCTCATCCAGATAGTCGAGCACGAAGAAGTTGCAGCCCCCCTAAGTGATCAGCAGATCAGTGAACGATTACGCAGCAACGGTTCGCAGATTTCCAGACGAACTGTAGCCAAGTATCGCGCACAATTGCGTATACCTGCTCGCAATTTGCGCAAGATCATCCCAAGTAAACAGGTCAAACAAGAGGTAGTGTGATGGATATATCAATAACCGGTCATCATGTCCACGTTACGGATTCAATTCGGGAGTATGTGAACAAGCGGTTGAAAAAAATTGAAAATCACTTTCGACAGCCAACCAGCGTGGATGTTATTTTGCACAAGGAGCATGATGCGTTTCAACTTGAGGCGACACTTCACGGCAAAAAAATGTCAATTCACGCTCATTCGGAATCAACGGATATGTTTAGTGCGATTGATGCGATGTCGAGCAAACTCGACCGCCAGGTGATCAAGCACAAAGAGCGACTGACCGATCATGGACGAAACGGACATCGTCAGCCGGGGTTTCGCTATTGAGATGAGTGATTCATCAGACCATTCTCTGGTAACCGAACGTCCAGGTGCAGACGTTCGGTTAAACCAGGTATTCTCTTGCGACCGCATCCAACTGGATGTTGAGGTGAGCAGCAAAAGGCGTCTGCTTGAGGTTGTCTCGAAACTCTTTGCCAATGGCAGTGAGCACGTGATGAACAAGAACACCGTTTTTCGTTCACTGTTAGAGCGCGAACGACTTGGCAGCACCTGCGTGGGCAATGGAGTGATGATTCCGCACAGTCGGCTGCATAGTCTGCCTGCCCCGCTTGGCGTGGTTGTAAGGATGGCAACACCGCTGGAAGCCGATGCAGACGACAATACGCCGGTGTCATTGGCCTGCGGCCTGCTGGTGCCGGCGGAATGTTCGGATCTTCATATCCGGATACTGGGACGGCTTGCAGAAGGATTTGCCGAACATAATCTGCACCAGCGCTTGATGGCGGCGCAAGATGAAAGAGAACTTTTTGACCAATTGGTGATATTCGACAATGAAACCTCGCGGCGATAGCTGCCACGCTGGACTAAGCAATGATGTGTTCCGTATTGAGGTTTATTGTTCGCAAACGAGTGCCGGAGTCTTCAAATTAATACCAGCAATGCAAAAAAATTAAGACACCTGAAGATCATCAGCGGTCTTTCGGGTTCGGGAAAATCCATTGCCTTAAGTGCATTGGAGGATTTCGGCTTTTTTTGTGTCGACAATTTACCGGTACCGCTACTCGCCGAATTTGCCGAGGCGGTGCTTATACAGGACAAAAACCCGGTTCGGTTTGCGGCCGTCAGCATCGACTCGCGCAACCAGTGCTTTCTTGATATGCTCGACAATGCTTTGGAACAGGTTGATCGACTGGGTATTGACGTTGATTTTATGTTTTTGGAAGCAGAAGAAGCGGTACTGATCAAACGCTACAGTGAAACGCGGCGAATGCACCCACTGATGACCGGTTCCCTATCAACTTCCGACAGCGTCAAACTGGAACGGAATCTGCTTGCCGCCTTATCGGAACGTGCGACCAAACATCTGGATACCACCTATCTGACCCCGCATGATTTGCGATTTTTGATCCAGGAGGAGGCAGCGGAGTACCATGTTGGTCGAGAAACCTTGTTACTCAAGTCGTTTGCCTACAAGTACGGTGCGCCGCTTGACGCGGACTACGTGTTTGACGTGCGCTGTCTGCCTAACCCGTATTGGGTTGCGGGGCTAAAAAAATTCAATGGTCTCGAACAACCCATCCGCGATTATTTTGAAACCAAGCCCGAAGTGGAAAGCATGATTGATCAGATTGATCAATTTGTCAGCCGGTGGTTGCCAAAGTTTCATGCAATCGGTCGCCCCTATGTGATCGTGGCGGTTGGCTGCACGGGCGGGCGGCATCGGTCCGTGTACGTGGTCGAAAGACTCGAAGCGCGGTTTGCTTCACGCAACATTGTCGTGCAAAAACGACACAGCGAAATCTCCTGAGCCTTGCTGAAGGGCAATCTCAAGGTGTTGAATACCCTCGGGCTGCACGCGCGCGCGGCCGCTCAGGTGGTGCGTACCGCATCAGCCTTTCAGAGCAAAGTTTATCTCGGTAATGGAGAACGAGAAGTCAGTGCAAAGAGCATTATGGGGGTCATGATGCTCGCAGCAACACAAGGGATGACCTTGGCTCTTCGAGTCGAAGGTGCGGATGAACGAGAGGCCTATACCGCTATGAATGAAATTTTCAATCAACGCTTTGGCGAGGACGAATAAGTGTTTTACCTTCAAGGTGCGGGCGTAGGTAGCGGGATAGCCGTTGGCCCGGCCTACGTCATTCAGCAGTCAGTCTTTGGCGCAGCCGTACAACAGGTAGAATCGGACCAGTTGGATACTGAAGTCGCCCGCCTGGAGCGCGCACTCCAAAACACATCGCAACATCTTGAGCAGACTCGCCTTGAGGTGCCCGACAACGCACCGAAAGAAATCGCGGCTTTTCTTGACGCTCATATCATGATGGTCAATGACCCAACTTTGCGTGAAGAGACCGTTAAATTCATCCGGGAAAGCCATTATTCAGCTGAATCGGCGTTGGCCGCGCATCGTGGTGAACTGGTTGAAGTATTTGTAAACATGGAAGATGAGTATCTTCGTAGCAAGAAAGCCGATGTGGACCAGGTCATTCAGCAGATTCATCAACAGTTGCTCAAGGATTACAGCGATCCGGATGTATCGGAAAAAAGCCTCGATGGCTGCATTTTGGTTGCTCACGATTTAACCCCGGCGGATACGGTTCAATTCATGAGAATGAAAATGAATGCGTTTGTGACCAATTTGGGCAGTCCTATTTCTCATGTCGCAATTTTGGCCGGGAGCTTGCAAATTCCGGCAGTGGTCGGATTGCATGGTGCAGTCTCGCGCATCGCGCACGGGACAGTCATTGCAGTGGATGCTCGTTCGGGCAGCGTGATCGTCGACCCTGATGAAAAGACACTCGAAAGACTCAACGCCCGCCGGGAAAAATACGAGCGCCACCAAAATCGCCTGTTGGCACTCAAGGACCTGGAGCCGGTTACCCTGGACGGGAAGAAAACAACGTTGCTCGCTAATGTGGAGTTGCCTGAAGACGTCGACCATGCACTGAATTGTGGTGCAATGGGAGTTGGATTGTACCGGACCGAATACCTTTTTATGAATCGCATGCATCAACCTAGCGAAGAAGAGCAGTTCCAAGCCTACGTACATGTCGTCAAGGCATTGAAACGAGTAACCATACGGACACTCGATTTAGGCGCTGACAAGCAGGTTGATGGAGGGCGCAAGCAAGGTAAGGTGGCCATCAATCCGGCGTTAGGATTACGTGCGGTGAGGTTGTGTCTGCGCGCGGTGGGTACTTTTCGCTCCCAGTTGCGTGCGATTTATCGGGCTTCTGCATTCGGCGAAGTCCAGTGCATGATTCCGATGCTGTCGAACCTCGAGGAGCTCAGGCAGGTGCTGACGATCATCGAAGAAGTCAAGCAGGAACTGAGCAGCGAAAATATCGTTTATGACCCCGAAGTCAAGGTTGGTGGAATGATTGAGGTGCCCGCGGCGGCCATCACAGCGGATCAATTTGCACAGGCACTGGACTTTTTGTCAGTCGGGACCAACGATTTGATCCAATACACCTTGGCGATTGATCGGGTGGATGACGAAGTCAATTATCTTTACGACCCGCTGCATTGTTCAATATTGCGGTTGGTGAAAAATGTTCTGGATGCCGGTGCAAACTATGACAAACCTGTCTCATTATGTGGTGAGATGGCAAGTGATGGAAGATACACGCGCTTGCTGCTTGGTATGGGACTTCGAATTTTCAGCATGGACCCTGGTGCAATTCCCGAAGTCAAACAGATTATCCGGCAAAGTGATGTTGCCTGCACAGTGCCTTTTGTCGAGACAATCATGGCAAGTTCCGATTCTGCCACGCGTACTGGACAGTTAGCCCGACTGAACGAACACGGACAGCCTGTACAACTACAGCTCTAATTTCGACTGGGCGTACGAGGCCGTCGCTAGAGCCTCGCATCAAAATTGCATCCCCGAATTTAATTTCAGGGAAAGTAAAAAAACAGGCTCGCCCAGATCTTCAACATTAGAAATTAGGCAAATTTCAATAGCAATAAGATAATGTTAGGCTTGGGCAGACAGCGTATTCCTTTGCTGTCCTCATCACCGTACCATATTTTGAACGATGGCAGTCGCTGACCAAATCAATATCCGTCAATCCATATTGGGGCTCCTTGATCACGGAGCGACCAGTGAGTTGCGCGAATTCATACACCAGATTCATGGTGCCGACCTCGCTGCAGTTCTTGAAAGCTTGCCGCCTGAGCCGCGCTTGCTCGTTTGGTATGAAGTCTCCGAAATCGATATGGGAGAGATGCTGACCGAGTTGTCAGACCAAGTCCAGGAGAGCTTGATGAGCGCAATGGACCCGCGTACTTTGGTGCGGGTCTTGCAAATGCTTGATGTCGACGAAATCGCAGAAATGATGCCGCGCTTACCCGCGCGCGTTGCCGCGGATGTGCTGGTTGCACTGGATGAAGAACGCAGGCAGGGATTGGATACCGTCCTGTCTTACGCTGAGGACACCGCGGGACGCCTGATGAACGTCGACGCCGCCGTGGTTCGAGAAGGCGTGAGTGTTGCAGTGATCATGCGCTACCTGAGAGTGATCGGTGAACTGCCTGAGTATACCGACAAAATTTATGTCATCGATCGACACGGTCGTTTGCGCGGTGCAGTGCTGCTTCGAAACCTCATTACGACCAGCCTGGATGCTCAAATTGACGAATGCATCGGTGAGGATCTTTTCCAATTTTCGCCCAATGATTCTGAAGAACAGGTCGCCCAGGTGTTTGAGCGCTATGATCTGACATCTGCGCCAGTGGTTGACAACAACGGTCGTCTGCTCGGTAGAATTACAATCGACGATGTTGTCGACCTGATGAAGGATACTGCCGGTAAAAACCTTCTCGCACCTGCGGGGCTGGATGACGAAGATGACATCTTCGCCCCGGTTCTGTATACCGCCAGGCGCAGGGCACTGTGGTTGGGGGTGAACCTGGTAACAGCAGTGATAGCGTCAATGGTGATCGGACTTTTTGAAGCAACGATTGAAAAACTGGTTGCGCTGGCTGTGCTGATGCCAATCATTGCGAGCATGGGCGGCAACGCCGGAACACAGACATTGACCACGGTTATTCGAGGTCTCGGTGTCGGCACCATTTCAATTGCAAATGCGAAAGATGTGCTCATCAAGGAACTGCTCGTTGGGGGTTTGAATGGCCTGATTTGGGCGAGCGTTGTTGCCATTGTGTCAATCGTTTGGTATCACAATTATGCGCTGGCAGCCATCGTTGCAGCCGCCATGTTGGTCAACATCATCGTGTCCGCCGTCTCTGGTGTTTTACTGCCGGTCGCTTTGCAGAAAATCGGGATCGATCCGGCACTGGCAGGTGGCGTATCGTTGACCACCATTACCGACGTGGTCGGATTTCTTGCTATCCTTGGGATTGCTGCACTGGTACTGGTTTAGTTCGCGAAGCGCCGGCGATACACCGAAAGTGCAATCAGCACGGCACACAAAATCAGCACGGGCGCAAATCCGAATCGCACGAATGGAGTCGTTCCAGTGGTTGGAACAATGGCAGCTCGAAACAACGTGCCTTCGGCCTGTGTCAGCTTGTTGATCACCTCACCACGGTGGTCAATAGCGGCTGAAATGCCCTTGTTGGCGGCACGTATCACCGGGCGCGAGGTTTCAATCGCTCGCATTCTCGACATTTGCAAGCGCTGGTGCGGTGCCAGTCGGTCACCAAACCAGGCATCTTCGCTGATGTTGACAAGATATCGTGCCGAGGGTAGCATTTTGCGAACTTCGCCTGGAAAGGCATCTTCATAACAGATGGATACTCCAGCCGGATGTCCAGCGATTTGCAGCGGACGCTGCGCCAAGCGGTAGGCACTCATATCAGAAGCGGGTAGAGCAACAAATTTGTTCAGCCAATTCAACCAGTTTTCAAACGGCGTAAATTCACCAAAAGGTACCAGACGGCTTTTGCGATATTTTTGCAGACTCTCTTTCGAGATGCCATAAGCACTGTTGAAAAAATGAGTTGCCTCGCCTTCGGATTGCTCTTCAAGCGTACCAACCAGAAAATCGGCTGGATGTTGCCTGAGTGTATCCCACAGTTGAATTTTTTCCAACCGGGTGTCTAAATAAGGCAGTGTGATCTCTGGCCATACGACCAGGTCCGCATCAGTTTGCAACTGACTTTGAGAGACAAAGTACTTAAGCAGACTCAGCGCGTTTTGGCGGTCCCATTTTTCAAGGACCGTTACATCGCCTTGTATCACGGCGATATCGATGGGTGCGAACTGCTCGACCGACCAATCGGTTTGCTTGCCTGTGTATCCTGCAGCGAAAACCAGCGCGACAGCACACAAAGGTATCCATTGTCTGCGCCAGTTGCACTGACTTGACAAGGCAATGGCGCCGGCCACAACACAGGACGCCAAGCTAACGCCCAGTACGCCGGTCAGAGGCGCCCAGCCGATCAGCCAACTGTCGGTTTGACTATAGCCGACATAAAGCCAGGGAAATCCACTTGCCAGCCAGCTGCGGGTCCATTCTGCCACAACCCACAGCGCTGGAATCAGTGCCAGGCAACGCCAGGTCATTGGGACGCAAACCTTTGCCTGTAAATATCCACAAAGCGCTAAAACCAGCGACAGAATCAAGGCGAGTGCGACGACTGCAACACCGGCCAATATTGGCAGTGCTGCTCCAAAGTCGTGAACACTCACGTAGATCCAGCTGATTCCAATGCTGTAAAACCCAAAACCAAAAGTCAGACCCAACCAAGCGGCCCGGCCCGGTGGTGCCGCACACCACAGTCGAATGAGCAAGGCCAGGCTCACGAAAACAACAGGAAAATAGCCAAAAGGCTCGAAAGCCAGATTGGTCAGTGCGCCAAGCGCTAATGTGAACAAGGCAGGAAGATAGCCTGCTGCCCATATTCGCCCGGAAAACAAGGTTTCTTTACTGAGCCGAATCAGAAGGAATCTGTACGATGGGTGTTACGTGAAGCTGTAGAATGCGTCTTCGATCAGCCTCGGCGACTTCAAATTTATAGCCAAGGTAGTCGAATCGATCGCCGACATCAGGTACCCGGCCTGCCAGTTTCAGAATTACTCCTCCGATGGTGTCAACGTCATCGGGAAATTGGGCGCTAAAGCGTTCGTTGAACTCTTCGATTTCGGTTTGACCATTGACACTGAACAGGTTGCTGGTCGGTTCGGTAATCATATCGTCGGTCTCGATATCTGATTCGTCCTCAATTTCCCCAACAATCTGCTCGAGTACGTCTTCAATCGTAATCAAACCCGCGATGCCCTTGTATTCGTTGACGACAATTGCCATGTGGCTGCGCCTTTCCTGGAATCTTTTGAGCAGTGAGTGAAGGCGCATGCTTTCTGCGACGTACATGGGATCTCGCATGGAATCAAACAGGCTGAACTCCTGGCCACCGTTTTCGTTGTGATGGTGCAAAATATCCTTGGCAAGCAAAATACCCCGCACTTCGTTTTCCGCATTTTCGTTGATGACTGGAAATCTTGAGTGACCGGATTCAATGACGCATTTGAGGATATCGTCCAGGGTGGATTCATGGTCAATGGTGACCATTCTGGCGCGTGGAACCATCGCATCTCTGACTTTTTGTTCTGCGACCTGTAACACGCGTTCAATGATTTCGAATTCTTCTCGTTGAATCACGCCATTTTTCATTGCCACACGCAATTCGTCAATCAAGTCATCAACAGACTCTAAAGGCGGCAATATCGTCGTCGCGGCAGATTTTCGCAATCGCCGCAAAAAAGTCTTGGACCAGGATTCGGCTATTTTCATACCGTGCGGCCGTGAAGTTCTGGATGATGCAGTCCGAGCCGCTTAAGAATGACACCTTCGACTGACTCCATTTCATGGGCAGACTGTGGTTGGTCGTGATCGTAGCCGACTAGATGCAAAATACCATGTGCGATGATGCGTGCCCAGTGCGCCTGGCGATCGGTGCGGTGCCGGTCGGCTTGCTGGTTGATGACATCGGCGCACACGACTACGTCGCCAATCAGTGCGGTGTCGAGTTCAGGCGGTAACTGGTGGGGGAAAGCAAGCACATCGGTGGGAGTGTTGCGATGTCGGTAGCGGCTGTTCAATGCCGTTATTTCCGCTTCATCAACGACGCGAACGGTCAGTTCAGCGTGCTCTTGTCCACTTTGATTGAGTGTTTCGCGTATCCACTCCTCAATGTCTGATTCGCTGGGCACATCAGGAGAGGAACTTGCCACCTGAATTTCAGCACATAGCTTCATGATGGCTCGTCTGAACGGGTGTGTACTTCGTTTTCGTACGCTTCAACAATGGCCTGCACCAGTGGGTGTCGCACGATATCACGATTTTTGAATCGTACGATACCGATATCGCTGACACCGTCCAGAATTCGCACTGCGTGTTTGAGACCAGAATGGATCGAACGAGGCAAATCAATTTGGGTAACATCACCGGAAATAACGGTACGGGAGTTATAGCCGACACGCGTTAAGAACATTTTCATTTGTTCAACTGTTGTGTTTTGGGCTTCGTCAAGAATGATGAACGCGTCGTTCAGGGTGCGACCGCGCATGAATGCAAGCGGTGCCAGTTCGATCGTACCGCGATCAAGTAAACGCCCAACGCGTTCGACACCAAACATCTCGTAAAGCGCGTCGTAGAGGGGGCGAAGGTAAGGATTGACTTTTTTCTCGATGTCGCCAGGTAAAAATCCGATGCGTTCGCCCGCTTCAACCACGGGTCTGACCAGCACGATTCGACTCACCCGATCATTGGCCAACGCGTGCGCTGCGCTAGCGACGGCGAGGTAGGTTTTACCAGTGCCCGCCGGTCCAATCCCGATAGTGACGGAATTATTGATAATGCTGGCAAGGTAGGCTTGTTGGGTTTTGGAACGCGGCCGTATCGTGGTCTTGCGAATTTTTAGGGAGATCGATTCTTCTAATTCCTCACCAGTACTCAAGCGGGTGATCGCGTTTTGAATGTCATTTGCCCGAATCATTTCACTGTGCTCACTCAATGCATAAAGATCGCGCAACAATGTTTCGACTTCCTGTGCAGTGGTGGAATCACCGTCAATTTGAAACAGGTTGCCGCGGTTGGATACGCACACGTCAAAGTGGCGCTCGATTGATTTAATATTGGCATTGAACTGACCGCATAGCTGCGCGAGCCGTTTGCTGTTTGCCGGCGTCAACGCAAAGACATTGGCGATCTGAGCCGAATTCGTTTGATCGGACAATTCAGTTAAGTGCAGGTTCCTGGTTATCGAGGGTTTGACTGACGCCGCGTAAAGAATTGGGCATGGCATCCGTGATCAGAACGTCGACAAATTGACCTTGCCAGTTCTCCGGTCCATCGAAATTTACCACGCGGTTATTTTCAGTACGACCACAGACCTGCCTGGCGCGACGTCGTGATACACCATCGACCAATACCGACTGAACGGAATGGATCATTGAGTCGCTGACGGCGGCTGCAAGGGCGTTGATTCGAGCCTGAAGTTCGTGCAGTCTTTGTTTTTTTTCGGTTTCACTGGTATCGTCCTGTAACTGTGCTGCAGGCGTTCCCGGTCGTTTACTGTATAGAAAACTAAAAGAATGATCAAATCCGACTTCGTCGATCAGTTCCATGGTCTGGCGAAAGTCGTGTGCAGTTTCTCCTGGAAAACCAACGATAAAGTCGGACGAAATGGAAATCTCTGGACAATATGATCGCACGTTTTCGATGATTTGTAAATAATCATTTCGAGTATAGCGCCGTTTCATGCGTGCGAGTACCCTATCCGATCCGCTTTGGACAGGCAAGTGCAGGTGCTTCGCGAGCGCAGGAATCTCACCATGGGCGCGCGCCAACTCATCGTTAAATTCCAATGGATGAGAGGTGGTGTAGCGAATTCGACCGATGCCTGGAATCTCACTGACATAGTACAGCAAGCTGGCAAAATCGATCGCCTCGCCTCGGTA
The DNA here is from genome assembly GCA_963664525.1 of Arenicellales bacterium. Classification (GTDB taxonomy): domain Bacteria; phylum Pseudomonadota; class Gammaproteobacteria; order Arenicellales; family JAJDZL01; genus JAJDZL01. The sequence continues at coordinate 2,616,207 of OY761535.1, read as the reverse complement.
GTTCACCGTTCGATAGGCGTTGACGTTTTGTCCGAGCAGGGTTATTTCCCGCACGCCAAGTTCTGCAAGTTCGTAGATTTCGGTAATGACGCTGTCAAAGGGTCGGCTGAATTCTTCACCGCGGGTGTAAGGGACCACGCAAAAACTGCAGTACTTGCTGCAGCCTTCCATAATGGAGACAAAAGCACGCGGGCCATCAACTTTTCTTGGAGGAAGACAGTCGAATTTTTCGATTTCAGGAAACGAAACATCAACATGCGGTCGACGGGTCGACACTGTTTGATCGATCAATTCACTGACGCGGTGATAGGTTTGTGGTCCAAATATAAAATCAACAAAAGGAGCTTTTTTCAAAATGGCTTCGCCTTCCTGACTGGCGACGCAGCCGCCAACACCGATGAGAAGGTCGGGGTTCGCATCTTTCCATGGCCGCCAGCGCCCCAACTGTGAAAAGAGCTTCTCCTGAGCCTTTTCGCGCACCGAGCATGTGTTGAGCAGCAAAACATCGGCGTCTTCAGGATCATCGATAGCTCGGTAACCATGAGAATCCATCAGCGAATCGGCAAGCCGTGTTGAGTCGTACTCATTCATCTGACAGCCGAATGTTTTGATGTAAAGTTTCTTTTCCATTCCAGTTGTAAATGTAAGTGCGACTATATTTTGACTTGAATGCGTAAGTCAGTTGTGCACATTCGGTTATTGTACCAACAGTGGAGTCCTTCGAAATTCAGGTGACGCCAACGCGTCAGAGCCAGACATCGGTGCTAAGATAGCGTTCGCCGGTATCTGGTAAAATCGCCAGCAGTGTCTTTCCCTCAGAACCTGGTCTTGCTGCGACTTTGAACATCCCGCTGGTCGCCGCACCTGAAGAAATGCCCGCAAAAATCCCTTCTTCGCGTGCAAGATAGCGTGTTGTTTGATAAGCCTCTTCAGTCGTGATCGGGATGATTTCATCGTAAGCATCGGTGTCCAGTATTTCTGGGATAAAACCTGGCGCGGTCCCCATGATTTTGTGTTTGCAGGCGATTCCCTGGGACAGAATCGGCGAGTCTGCGGGTTCTGTCGCGATAATTTTCAGATCGGGATGACGGTCTTTCAGGTGTTGTCGCAAACCGGAGATTGTTCCGCCTGTACCGGTTGTACACACCAAAATGTCCAGTTCGGTCCCGAAGTCTTCCCAGATTTCATCTGCGGTTGCTTTATGTGATTGTGGATTGGCCGGGTTGAAATGCTGACCAACAAAAAAATAGCCCTCTTGTTGCTCGAGTTCCCGTGCCTTTTCGATGGCACCTTTGGTTCCCAGTGCTGCAGGCGTCAACACGATTTCGGCGCCGAATGAGACGAGGATTTTCTTTCGTTCCTCGCTCATGTCCTCGGCCATTGTAAAAACCGCTCGGTAGCCCTTATTGGCGGCGACCATGGCAAGTCCGATCCCGGTATTACCCGAGGTGGGCTCAACAATCGTATCACCGGGCTGGATCATGCCGCGTTTTTCTGCGTCGACGATCATGTTTAGTGCCGGTCGGTCCTTAACAGATCCGGCTGGATTGAAACTTTCAATTTTGACCCAGAGATTGGTGCTTTGAGCCAGGTCCGATCGGTTCAATCGAACGACTGGCGTCGAGCCAATTGTCTGGAGAATATTGTCGTACTTCATTCGCGTGATTGCCGTTGATTGGATGGACTGGATGATGGACGAAGTGATAGGGAAGAATGGGTGATAGACAACAGTCCGACTGGCGAAAGGTACGTAATCATGTGGTGGTTGAAAGCAATAGATTCAAGAGCGAACTGGTGAGAAACATTTTAACAACTATTCAGCGGGTATCGATTGAACAGAGTTTGATTCATCCGGTGTGTTTTGCTGCCTGACTTTACGTTTTTTGCAGCGCACTGAAATGATTTCGAAAGGCTGGCGGTCGAGTCGAGCAGCACTTAACCGCTGTCCCCAGCAGCAGCCGGAATCGAGCGCAAGGATACCGGGTTTTTGAAAGACCCCCAGCGAAGACCAGTGTCCGAAAACGACCGTTTCTTCAATGGATTTGCGAGTTGGAAATTCGAACCATGGAATTCGTCCAGGTTTTTGCATGCCAGGTGGATGAACTTCACTCAAATCCAGTTTACCGCGTTTGGTGAGATAGCGCATGCGCGTGAGTGCGTTAATGATAAATCGGGTACGTTTCCATCCTTCGTGTGACTGCGACCATCGCCCAGGTTTGTTGCCAAACATATTGTTGAACATTTCCCGACGCGAGGTGCTTTGCAACACCTGCTCAACTTCTCTTGCTCGCTCCATGCACTGGACCAATGTCCAGTCGGGATGTACTCCGGCGTGGGTGACGACAATATTAAGTGCCGTGTCGTGGATAGCCATGGGTTGCTTGCAAAGCCACTCACGAATGCTATTGCGATCCGGTGCGTTAATGATGTCGTGAAAATTATCAAACGGGCGCGGTTTTTTGACTTCGTCCAGTATTGCGAGTAGGTGCAGTTCGTGATTACCAAGCACCATGTCGACTGAAGATTCATGCTCCATGGCGTAGCGAACGACAGACAGTGAGTCAGGACCGCGGTTAACGAGATCGCCTACCAGGATCAGGCGATCGTGACCGGGGTTAAAATCAATTTTTTTCAATAGCTTCAGGAATTGCCCGTAGCAGCCCTGAATGTCACCGATTGCATATGTTGTCACGATTTGACAGCCAAAACGAATAATGAACTGAGCGCGCGCGCAGTTAGGACGAACAGATTTTGTTCAAACGAGTTTGTTGATAGCTTTCGCGCGCAAAAATGTACGGGTCAGGCTGCTTTTCCAAAAGATCGGTAAACGGGAAAAGTCTAACCCTGGCATCAAGCCACTGCATATTTTGCACGAAAAGCTGTTCCTCGGACTTTTTGATGTACCGTACAACGTATGTGTGCTGGCTGTGTACCGCTGAACCGACCAATGATCGAGGTGTTGCGGGCCCCACTACAGGAAGTACGATGTAAGGTCCACTGCCGATTCCCCAATATCCCAGGGCATGGCCAAATTCGTAGTCGGCATAGGGCATGCCAGCTGCTTCCCCGATGTCGATGAACCCCGCAAGTCCGAGTGTTGAGTTAAAGGTAAATCTCACCGCTGCATTCGCTGCACTTTCGACGTTTCCCATCATGGCAGCAGCAAAGAAATTACGCGGTTCTTTCAGATTATTGAAAAAATTGGAGACACTGTGCTGAACATTTTCGTTGACGTTTTCGCGATATGCCCGCGCGGTTGGAGAGACAAACGTACGGTCAAATTCCAGGTTGAAATCAAACATCGCACGGTTATAGGATTCAAATGGATCTTCAGTTTCAACATAAAATTCAGGGTCAAGTGCATCACAGGCCGCCGGAATATTTTTCGCACAACCGGCAGACAGTAGCAGTGACGATAGAAAAAGTAATGCGAAACAGAACTTCAGGATGTTTTTGCGGTGAGTCAAATAAGTCAAAATATAAAGAAAAGTTTTCGCAGCGATAAAACTCCAAGACAACGACCATTGCTAAGAATATCGGGGTGCGTAGCTCCCTGAGTTACAATAATGTTTCAGTCCCAGTGGCTTCATTCATACCCGAACCCAGAAAATTCCAACACCGCTAAATTATAAATTGTTCGAATTCAAGCTTTATCGATTAACACACTCCCTGACTTTGCTAGTTTTAGGAATGGCCTTTACACTTTCTGGCAATCTGGCCGTTGCTGATGGCTTTGACGTCGAGCAGACTGCGAGCACACTGTTTAAGTCATTTACGCGCACCCATACATTAGAGTCTCAACTCGACATCGATTCTGATTCTGCCATCGCAGTTCAGGATTTTTACATTGCACTGTTGCGCCCGACCTGGGGCATGGATGTCGGTTATGCTGCGCATGCGACAACAGCCGAAGGCGATGCCGGTGCGCCGACCGGTATTTTGCTGGAAAATATGTTTACCGGCACCCGGGCGATGATTAGCCGTTCATTCGGAGTCAATATGCAGGCCGCAGCCGAGTTGTATTTCCGGGTGAAGTCTGCGAAGCTCAATAGTGCTCAAACCCGGGAAGAAGCACTTTTAGCGCTTCATTCAGTCATACCTGGTGTGCGTTTGTCCGATGCGCTGATCGACGGTCCGCTGGCCCGTGACAAACCGTTTGTGTCGGCTGCCAATCTGGAAGTGCGTATGTGTGTGCTGGGTGGATTCTTACCGCTTGATGGCGATACGGCGTGGATTGAGCGGCTTGGTAGTTTTTCGGTAACCATGCTTGACCAGGACAAACAAAAGATCGGGTCCAGAAATCCCTCGATGTCGGTACACCCGCTCGATGCGGTTCTGGCGACACGCGACTCGCTGCTACAGCGCGGCATTCAAGTCGTTGAAGGTGATATTCTCGCCATTGGTACGTTGACCGATGGACATGAAATTTCCGAGTTGACTCGACTGCGAGTTGAATTTGACGGATTAGTGGATGAACAGCAGGTTTTTGTCTACATGGGCTTCCAGTAACCGGCAGATTCGAGTCATCATTCAAACCAAGCTCGCGTGTCCTTAAAGGGATTCATTTTCGCCGCAGGGAAACAGTCAAATGCTGACCTGCCGTTCAATCAGGTTGCCGGCTTCGGTCCAGCGCTGCTCGAAGTCCCCAGGATCCGTTTTTCGCTTGCGGTGATGTCTAAGGCTGGAATCAAGCAGGTTATGATTGGCGCAAGTCCCAAATGCGTCGCCGCGTTACATGCGCGCTTTGGAAGTGGAACATGCGTTGGCGTCGACCTATCCTATCTGTTGCTCGAACCTGACAGTAGCATTGAACACGCTTTGTATTGCGCAGGCCGCTATTTCGCCAATTCGGATGTACTGCTCGCAACACCCGGTGTTTGCTGCATCAATTTTGATTTGGCGCGCATCGGCTTTCGATCGGGAAACACCATTTCAAGTTTTAGAATGCATAACAGTGTTAACGGTGTGCGCGAGACGCGACCCAATTTACTGCTGTTGGGTCGTGGTGTGTTAATTCGGTTAAAACGACATGAGCAAAGGTCAATTCGCGAATCAACTGAGGTGGATCAGTTGCGACGCGCACTGATGACACGCTTTAAATTTGCCGATATCGACCTGCGCGATCAATGCATGTTCGCGAATCTCAAATCCGGCATCAGCATTGATCCTTCCAACTTAAGCGAAGCGGCTGTACTTGAACTTTTGAATGTCGATATAAAAGCGCGGGTTTGATTCAAATTCCCTTTCCACAAGGCCAGATAGACCGCTAGGTCAAATTGTCTGATTCCAGGTTTTAGGATTCCTGATCGTCCTCCCATTCAGACATTGGCGGACAACTGCAGACAATATGCCGGTCGCCGTATACGTTGTCGACTCGGGCAACAGGGGGCCAATATTTATCCTGCCACACCCAATCACGTGGAAAGAATGCCTGCTGTTTGGAATAAGGAAGGTCCCATTGTTCATTGATCAGCTTATCGAAGGTATGGGGTGCGTTCTTGAGCGGATTGTTTTCCGGGTCTGATTTGCCTGACTCGATGTCGGCAATTTCCTGGCTGATTGCTGCCATGGCATCGCAAAAACGGTCGATCTCGCGTTTCGCCTCGCTTTCGGTCGGCTCGATCATCATGGTGTCGGCGACTGGAAAGGACACGGTTGGTGCATGGAAGCCAAAGTCCATGAGTCGTTTGGCGACGTCTTCGACGGTGACTCCGCAGCTTTTTTTTATGTGTCTCATATCGATGATGCATTCGTGTGCGACTCGACCATTTCGACCCTTGTATAGCACAGGAAAATACGGTTCAAGTTTCTTTGCCATGTAATTGGCGTTCAAAATGGCGATTTCTGTGGCGTAGCGCAACCCCTGTGCACCCATCAGCGAAATATAGGCCCACGAAATTGGCAAAATGCCGGCCGAACCCCAAGGTGCAGCCGCGATTGTACCAATGGTTGGTGCTTTGCCGGCGTAGGGGTTCACACCATCGACAACCGCATGGTCAGGTAAATAGGGTGCAAGGTGCAGCTTGACACCAATTGGACCCATGCCAGGCCCTCCGCCACCATGTGGAATGCAGAAAGTCTTGTGCAGATTCAGGTGACAGACATCTGCACCAATTTCGGCGGGTTTGCAAAGGCCTACCATGGCATTCATATTTGCCCCGTCGAGATAGACCTGAGCGCCATATTGGTGCATCAACTCACAGATTTCAGTAATTTGTTCTTCAAACACGCCATGCGTTGATGGATAGGTAATCATCAGCGCGGCGACTTCATCCGCGAATTTTTCCAATTTGACTTTCAGGTCATCGACATCAACATTACCGGTGTCGTCGCACTTGACGACGACAACTCTCATTCCAGCCAGTGCCGCGCTCGCGGGATTGGTACCGTGGGCAGATTGTGGAATCAAGCAGATGTTGCGGTGGCCCTGACCTGCTGCAGTCAGGTAGCGTTTGATACAAAGCAGTCCTGCGTATTCACCTTGTGAGCCTGCGTTGGGCTGAAAAGAAACAGCGTCAAAGCCGGTGATTTCACACAACATGGTTTCGAGTTCTTCAACCAGTTGATGGTAGCCCTGGGTTTGGTCCAGTGGTGCGAACGGATGAATTGCACTGAACTTATGAAAGGTAACCGGCGTCATTTCCGTCGTTGAATTGAGCTTCATGGTGCACGAGCCCAAAGGGATCATGGATCGATTCAATGCGATGTCCTTTTGTCCGAGTTGTCGGATATAGCGCAGCATGAGTGTTTCGGATTGATAGAGGCTGAACGTCGGGTGTGTCAAGTACTCGGATTTTCGTACCAGTGAATCTGGAATGCAGCCGCTGACCTGCGCATCAATTTCATCAATTGAAATTTTCGAATTAGCGTGGGTATCGAAGATAGACCAGAGCCGTTCAAGATGAACCCGTTTGGTTGTTTCATCGAGGGAAATTCCCAGGTGATCGGCATCAACAACACGTAGATTGATGCGGATTTCCCGCGCCCTGGCTGCGATGCGACGAGCCTGGCCATGAGCATTAACGGTCAGGGTGTCAAAGTAATTGTCATGGACGACGTTGTAACCCAGTTTGCCTATCCCTTTGGCGGCAATTTGGGCATATCGATTCACGCGTGTTGCAATATCGCGCAAGCCCTGTGGGCCGTGATACATGGCGTAAAAGGCGGCTACGATAGCCAACAGAACCTGTGCGGTACAAATATTGCTGGTTGCCTTGTCCCTTCGAATGTGCTGTTCACGGGTTTGAAGCGCCATACGAAGCGCCGGTTTGCCGCGTGCGTCGATCGACACACCGATCAATCTGCCAGGAATGGTACGACGGTATTCCAGCCGGGTCGACAGAAAGGCTGCATGCGGTCCGCCATAGGCCATGGGCACACCGAAGCGCTGTGTGTTGCCGACGACAATGTCGGCGCCGAATTCACCCGGTGGCTTAATCAGACAAAGGGAAAGGGGGTCGGTTGCAACAGTGACGATGGCCTTTTTTGCATGAGCCATTTCAATGATCGGTCCGATGTCCGTGATTCGGCCGCTGGAGCCTGGGTATTGAAGCAAAATGCCGAAGTATTCGGCTTCTTCATCAACCATTTGTTGGATATCACCAACGCGAATTTCAAAGTCGAGTGACCGCGCTCTTGTTTCGACGACTGCAACAGTTTGCGGATGACAGTCATTCGAGACAAGAAAGCAGCGTGATTTGGATTTAGTGACTCGTTTGGCCATGGCCATTGCTTCGGCGGCAGCGGTTGCTTCGTCCAGCAATGACGCGTTGGCCAGTTCCATACCGGTCAGGTCGATCAGCATCTCCTGAAAAACCAACAACGCTTCCAGGCGACCCTGACTGACCTCAGCCTGGTAAGGTGTGTAGGCGGTGTACCAGCCCGGGTCTTCAAAAATGTTGCGCCGAATAACGCCTGGCAGTATTGTGGCGTGATAGCCCATGCCAATCATTGAGGTAAAGACTTGGTTTCGTTCCCGCATCCGGCGAATGTAACTGATGGTTTCATTTTCACCAACGGGTACATTTAAATCCAGTGGTTTGTCGCTTAAGAGTTTTTTGGGAACAGTTTGCTCAATCAGCGTGTCCAGTGAATCAATGTCGAGTTCATGCAACATTTGCGTCACTTGCTCGGGCCCGGGCCCGATGTGTCGTCTGACAAAGTCGTTGATCGACTCTAACTCATTGAGGCTTTGGGGAAAATTCTTTTCAGGCATGATTATTGGCGTTGCTTTGAAAACTACTCGAGATTTGAGGTGTACTCTTGGTATTCATCTTCGTCCATCAGGGTATCGAGTTCCGAAGCATCGGAAAGTTCCAATCGACAAAACCAGCCGTCTTCGACTGGGCTCTCGTTTACCGTTTCTGGCGCATCTTCGAGGTCTTCATTAATCTCGACGACAGTACCGGACACTGGCGTTTTGAGTTCTGCGGCGGCTTTGACTGATTCGATGACCGCCACTTCATCACCGGCTTCAAAATTGTCACCGATGCTGGGTAACTCGACAAAAACGATGTCGCCGAGCTGTTCTTGAGCGTAATCCGTAATTCCGATGGTGGCTGACTCCCCGTCGTCACAACGGGCCCACTCGTGATCGCTACTGTAGCGGGTATTAGACATTGGACTTTCCTCCAGTGGATGAAGATTGAATTTTTACGGTATTTTGATATCGATGTTTGACAAAAGGCAGCCGGACGATTTCTGCGGACAGCAGTTTGCCTCGAAGCAGCAACTTGACTTGGGTGCCTGGGCTGGCGTAATTTCGATCAATGTATCCCATAGCGATCGGTGCTTGAACCGATGGTGCGAAAAGACCGCTGGTAACCTGACCGATGCTCGTTCCGTCTTTGATGCAAATCTCGGTGCCGTGGCGCACCGGCGCGCGGCCATTGGGCAACATTCCGACAAAGCGTCGACTGGCGCCACTTGACAATTGATCCAATATGATGTCGGCACCTGGAAAACCTCCGCTACGAGCGCCGCCGCTTCGTCTGGACTTGGAGATGGTCCACTGGATTCCCGCTTCAACCGGTGTCGTATCGGTACTCATGTCCTGGCCATAAAGCCGCAATCCCGCTTCGAGTCGTAGAGAATCCCGTGCACCCAAACCCGCTGGTCTGACCTCGGGTTCATTCAATAATTCCTTGGCAAGCTTCATCGCTGTTTCTGCTGGCATGGAAATTTCAAAGCCGTCTTCACCGGTGTAACCGGATCGGCTGACAATGCAGGGGACGCCCTTGATGGCGAAATCGCCCATGGTCATGAAGTTCAAATCACAGATTTGTGGTGTCAGGCGCAGCAGTACTTCTGCGGCTTTGGGTCCTTGCAAAGCAATCAGCGCGTTTTCGGTGTGTTCCAGAACGGCAGATTTTGTAATGTGGGTTCGCAGGTGATTGAGGTCGTGTTCCTTGCGTGCCGCGTTGATGACAACAAAGTAGTCCTGGCCAAGACAGGTGATGACAAGGTCATCAAGAATGCCGCCATTGTCCCCGGTAAAGCAGCAATAGTGCATCTTTTGAACGGGCAGTGCTTTTAGGTCCGTGGGAATCAAGCGCTCAAGTTCGGATGCCGAATCCTCACCGACGATGCTGGCCTGTCCCATATGGGAAATGTCAAACAGACTTGCCTCAGCACGGGTGTGCTTGTGTTCGGCAACGATTTTATCTGGATACCACAGGGGCATTTCAAAGCCTGCGAAAGGCCCCATTTTTGCCCCGAGTTCGATATGCAAATCGTGGAGTGGGCTACGGAGCATAAAACACAGGTGGTGACATCAGACGGTGGTTTTCACAGCGATGGGTGGAACAGTCAACCGCTTGCAGGTTTGTTTGAATTTTGATCGATTCTTGCAAGTTGAATTCCAAACACTAAGCATCCTGATCGGTGAATATTAATGAACACAAATTTAACTTTGAGGCTGTGTGAGATTCCAGAAAAATTTTACAGCAAGGCGTTATGTAAACGATGTGATTTTATGGAGCAAAGCGCCTTCGCCCGCCATGTCGGCGTTGACAGTCAAGTCAGATTTGCCATACCCACAGGAGTAAACTATATGGAAACGATTTTCTTCGACACAATTGGGTGCATTACATGAAAGCAGCGGTATTTCGTGCTCCGCATCAGCCACTCACAATCGAGCAGGTTGACATCGCCAATCCAAAGTCCCGAGAAGTTCTGATTCGAACCGCAGCGGTGGGGATTTGTCATTCAGATTTACACTACATTGATGGATATTACGCAACTGCGGTACCGACCATCTTAGGACATGAGTCTTCTGGTATTGTTGAAAAAGTCGGTTTCGAGGTGCAGTACGTCAAACCGGGTGATCACGTCATTACCTGTCTTTCCGTTTTTTGTGGCCACTGTGAATTTTGTGTGAGCGGGCGCCCGTTCAGCTGTGTCAGCCCTGAAACGAGTCGACCTGATCACGAACCACCGCGTCTTTCTCAAAATCATCAATCCATTCATCAGTTTTACGATTTGTCCTCGTTCGCGGAACAAATGCTGGTACACGAACATGCCCTGGTGAAGATACGCGAAGATATGCCGCTTGACCGGGCGGCGCTGATTGGTTGTGCGGTCACGACAGGTGTCGGTGCCGTCGTCAATACTGCAGATATCGAGGTCGGAGCGAGCGTTGCGGTGATTGGCTGTGGAGGAGTCGGGCTCAGTGCCATCAATGGCGCTGCAATTGCAGGGGCCGGCCAGATCATTGCAATTGACATTTTGGATTCAAAACTTGAATTGGCCAAGCAGTTCGGTGCAACTGTCACCGTCAACAGTCAGGACGAAGACCCGGTGGAGAGGGTGAAGGATCTGACATCAGGCGGGGTTGAGTATTCATTTGAAGCACTTGGCAAGAAAAGAACAAGTGAACAGGCATTCGAGATGCTGCGTCAATCTGGCGTCGCAACCATTATTGGAATGGTGCCTGAAGGTGAAATGATTGAAATTGAGGCCGCTGAATTGATCAATGACAAAACAATTCAGGGTTCAAACATGGGATCCAATCGATTCCGTGTGGATATTCCGCGCTACGTTGACTTTTACCTGCGCGGACAGTTGCATTTGGATCAGCTGATTTCCAAGCGTATTGAGCTCGAACGCATCAACGAGGGGTTTGAAGATATGAAACGAGGGGAGGTTGCCCGCTCAGTCGTTGTTTTTGATTGATTGAACCGGTTTTCTCAATGCATTGACCGAAGTCATTTTGCGACATCAGCCAAAACAGTGGGGCAAATGAGACTTTACTCACAAGAATCGGTCATGGTTCTGCCATCAGGCCATCAGAGATCCAAATCGTGCGTCAGACACAGTCTTTCCAGCCAGCTTCATTGCATCCCACATCGTGACACCATTGGCGGTGAACACTGGAATGCCGGCGGTCTTTTCAAAATCATTGATTGCAAATAATGTTGGCATAGCCGTATCAGGAATCAGCAGCACCTGCGCATTCGAATGGATGGCATCTGGAATGTGCTGGATGATGAAGTCTGGTTCAAAAAGTGCTGCATCCCAGCCTGAAGCTGCGTTCAGCCAGTTCATACTGAGAACTTCAATATCGAATTCATTCAAAAAGGTTTCCAGCGCTCTTGATGCCGGTTCCGGATAGGTCGACAGGATGCTGACTCGTTGATATCCACAATGGCGTAATGATTTGATAAACGCTAATGAAGTGCTGCCTGCCGGGACATTGACGGTGTCTGTTAGAACGCGTAACTGCTCTTCGGCGTGTTTGCGGCCGCGTACAAAACTACCGCTGGTGCAGGGCCAGTAAACACAATCGACGTTCAATGGCACCAGTCTTAGCGCCGCTTCAATCAGCCAGTCCAGTCGCGAAGTCTGCTCAAGGGCAGTGATGTCATGATCGTTATCACCGTCGCCACCCACTCGCGTGCAGGTGAGGAAAAGTCGTGCCTGGTCGCCGGACTGCTCTAAGAACTGGTAAAAGTCGTGTTCTGCGCCGCCACCTGGCCAGACGAAGCCAAGCCGGGCCTGTTGTTTATCCGTCACTGGAAAGTCCTGCCCATGTTCGTTCTACTTGCTCGAGTGTTTCATCAATGTCATTTGCGCTGTGTGCTGTTGAAAGAAACCAAGTGCCACGCGCGGTAACCCGGGTCCCTGCAGACTGCAGCTTGGCATAAAACTTACTTTTCAATGCATTGTCACCTTTAAGGTAATCCCGATAGCTGTAAACCGGATTGGAGTCGCCAAAAATCGGGTGAAACACAGAACCGACTCCCTGGACGGAAATTTCCCGTCCGTAGCGATTTGAGATTGAACTCAAACCTCGCATCAAAACCTCGCCCAATTTTGCCATGTGCCGGTAGGCTTCGCCATTGTTCTTCTGAAGATATTCGATTGTAGCCAATCCCGCTGCGATCGACATAACGTTGGCATTGTAAGTTCCACCATGCATGACTGAACGGGTCTGCAGCAGTTCCATAATATGCTTTTTCCCGACCAGTGCTGCAAGCGGAAAACCACCTGCCAGCGCCTTTGCAAATATGGCAAGATCAGGGGTGATGCCCAACAGTCCCTGTGCGCCGTCCAGCGCAACCCGAAAACCTGTAATCACCTCATCAAATATCAGGACGACACCGTGTTGGTGGGTCAATTCCCGAACGCTTTCAAGATACCCTGGCCTGGGCAGGATTGCCCCGGTATTACAATTGACAGGTTCCATGACAACGCCTGCGATTTCCGATGAGCGCTCCTTGATCAGCTTGGCGAAAACGTCCAGATTGTTCCAGGGTAGTGTAATGATGTCGCTTAACGATCCAATAGATTGACCTGGGGTTTGTGCGACACTTGCGGGACTGGATTCAGGTCCGGCATCTTCGAGGCTTGGATGCACGCTGACAAAAACATTATCGGTCCAGCCGTGATAGTGGCCTTCAAATTTCACGATTTTGGATCGACCGGTCGCGGCGCGCGCCAGTCGTACTGCTGCCTGCATCGCTTCTGTGCCACTTGAGGCAAATCGTACCCGCTGCGCGCAAGGAATGATTTCAACCAACTTGCGAGCGAGTTCAACTTCGATCTCGGTCTGCCCGGCAAAAAGCTGTCCGGTTGAAAGTGTGGATGCGACTTTCTCAAGGACGGTTGAAGGCGCATGCCCCAGGATGATCGGGCCATTGGCCAATGCGTAATCGATATAGACGTTGCCGTCTACATCGGTAATTCTAGAACCATATCCCCCTGAATAAAACAAAGGGACCGGACTTTCACCATAACCGATATAACGAAAGTTGCTGCTGACACCACCGGCAAGGTATTCGCTGGCGACTGCATAGAGATTTTCAGATTGATCAAACTTCAGGCTCATCTTTCAATCCGGTGCAGCTGAAGCGGAATGTTGCTGAGAGTTTGCGGTGCTTCGGCGTCCTTAACGATAAACGTTTCGCTCAACCCGACACCAAATTGCCCATTGACTCGAAGCGTCATTGGAATATGGAAGACCATTCCAGCTTCTAGGGGGCGGTGATTGTTGGTGACAATGGCAAAGCCCGACTCCTCGCCCCAGGTTGGTGGAAAACCAATACCAACTGGATACCCGTAGACTTCATGAAACAGAATTTCATCGCGAATCGGGGCAATCAGTGATTCTGCCACCCGGGCCACATCCGAGGCCAGTGCTCCAGCCTTGGCGGTATCCAGCATGGCGGATACGATTTCTCGTTCGAGGTCAGCGAAATTTTGCACTTTGGGATCAGGCTTTCCGACCACTGCCGTTCGCATCAATGGTGAGTGATACCAGTGAATACTTGGAGAGCACTCGATGAAAACCGGGTCGCTGTCCTGGATTTTGTAGCCGCAGTTGCTATTGTGTGGCATTCCCGACCTGTAACCGGCCGATACGATTGGATAGACCGAAAACCCCAGGCTGCCACGCTCGATCAATTCCGACGCGACACGGGCGGCAATTTGGGAATCAGTAACGTCGACTCCGGCAACTTCAAACCCACTTTTGATGGCGTCATCGGTGATGGCGGCCGCTTGCTCGATGAGTTCAAGTTCCTGTTGTGACTTGATATTTCTGATGTTATCAACCACTCCCGAGCCATTCACGACGGTCGCGCCTGACATTGAATGTTTCAATTCATCGTGCAGCTTTGGCACAAGGTACCTGCTTTGCGCTTCAATTGCGATTGTACCTTTCAACAAGTTTCGTGAATTTAAGGCATCGCGTGTCGCATGCACTGGATTGGCATGTGTTGCATACAGTTCCAACTCGGCGATGTTTCCTGTGGCTTCGAATCGCCCGCGTTCAAACTGCCAAAGCACCATGACCGGTTGTTTTGATAGCGGAACAATCAGGCACTGATAGTCCCATAAATTCAGCGAATGGTGTCCGCACAAGTAATAAATATTGGGTGCTGAGTGCACGATCAATACGTCGATGCCTCGTGCCTGCATTGCGCTTTTTGTGTTGTGCAAGCGCATCTCGAACTCTGCTTTGGGAAATACGTATTCTCGGGGAATGGTCATCATGTAAATCCTAAACCGAGTAACTTGCGTCGTGCTCCAGTGGATAAAGCGGCATCGGACGTTTACGGTAGTCCAGGCGGGTGAGATTAGCCGCACAGACACCTGGTGTATCAACGATCAGTGTTCGCCTGGCTATATCACCATAGGCGGCTTTCCATGCGATAGCAGCTTTCACGACAATAATCTTTTGTTCTTGTGGTTCGATTCCCAGGCAGCGCAACTGCTGTGCATCAAATGGCATACTGCGTCTGGAAGTCAATACGATTTGGACACCGTGTGCTTCGACCAGCGCGGTTCGTCCCATTGACGTAATATACCCTGTCATGTAGGAGCCTTTGTGCTCATACTCAGCGTTCAGAATTTTTTTGACAAAGACCGTTGTTTCAACCGTCATACCGTGTTGGTCATCCGTTTTTCCTCCGATACGAAGACGGCACGTTTGTCCGGCGCCGGATTGCTCGGCTGCTGTGACAGCTTCAGGATCATAAACGACGATGACAGATTGGTCGGCATTGGCTTTCAGTAATTCAGCCAGGACACCCGTACCATCGCCGGCGCTTCCGCCACCAATGTTATCTGCCGGTTCAACAATGATGACTGGATGCTCAGGACTGTCTGCCGCCTGTCTGACGCAGTCTGCTACCGGGAGTATGTCGCTTTGAAACTGGTGTCTTGAATTCCACAATTTCATTGCCACAGAATCAGCCGCAGTTTTGATCTGAACAGGGTCTTTACCATACATGACAACTGATGCACCAAGGTGTGCAACATCGCTGTAAGGAAATCCCATGGCCACCGAAGCGCAGGTCACTCCAGGGCTTGATTCGTGCTTGTGCAAGACTTCCATCACCTCGCGCATCGGTGATTCGGTCGTTGCCTGTTTCAGTGGAGAGGTCAAAAGGGGAAGCTTGCGATGGGCACAATGCAGCGTGGATTCTTCCAGGATCAAACTGGCGAGCACATTAACGGCTTCTTCTCCCCGATTTGCCATGTCTGTGTGTGGATAGGTGTCGTAGCCGATCAGAACGGATGCCTGTTTAACCATTCTGTCGCTCAGATTTGCGTGATAATCGAAAGTTGCGGCAATGGGTAGAATCTCACCAGCAACTTGCTGAATTCTTTCAAGGATATAGGCATCAGCGTCGTCGATATCTTCGGCTGTAGCGGCGCCATGCAAGGCCAAGACTATACCATCCAAAGGCAAAGCATCGCGCATCAGCCCAGTCAACTCATCAACGAGACGGGCAAATGATGCTCTTTCAATGGTCCCCGAAGGTACTGCCGCGGCAAACAGTGTTGGAACAGATTCGAAGCCAAGGCTGTCTATGGAGCGAAGCATGCCGCCAATTTCAGTGTTAGTTTGGGAAAAACGCCTGATCATTGAACACCCGCGCGCAAATTGGTAAGCTTCGAAGTCTTCGTAGCGCGTGAGCTTTGCTGAGAAGGTATTAGTTTCGTGCCAAATGCCCCCAACTGCAATTCTTGGTACAGGTTTGACTGTTAATCCAGAGTTTGGCATGCGACGAGGAATTGGAAATGAACTTCGTGTTAGTAGAAGTTCAAATTATGCGATTTTTCATGTGATGTTGCGCGGCATCATCACTTGGAAATTCGAAAAATGGGATTTTCCTCAATTGAGTCGTGTCTGCGTGTAATGCAAGAAACACTCTGCAAGTTGATCATCAAGAAAACTATGATTTGGCAGTGGCACGTTAAAACGCTGTATGTAACATCTGTCGAGGAATTTTTGGGCTAACGACTCAATTCGTATCCATGAGTTAAACAATAATGAGTGTCTAAATTAGATCAACAAATATTTCGACCCGAGACAAAAGCGTTGAATCGATTTTGAGACATCGGTAACTATAATTCCCAAGTTCCCGAACACAGAATTTCCTTTATTGGATCAAGCATTTTCTTTGGAGGCAGCCAATGAGTAACAAACTGAAATACGTACGCGTAGGGCTTCGCAACAATGGTGCAAGCGTCAAATTGAAACTGCGTTGGGACCACTCTCCTGCAACGTGCGAGATTGTCTCCAAGGCGCTTCCTTTTGAAGGTGATTTATGGCATGCCAAGTATGCCAATCACGAAATATATACCCTGTTACCGGTCGAAACCGTGTTTGGCGAAGACCCGCCCAAGGAATGGCTGTGCATGTATCCTGCGCCTGGAGACCTGATGTACATCTTTCATCCGGACGGTCTTTTGCCACCGGAGTCATGGACATCTGAGAGTGACTTTCATATCGTGGATATTGCGCTGTTTTACGATCGAGGTAACAGCCTGTATGGTCCTAGCGGTGGCAATACTGGGAATATTTTTGCGACGGCAGCGGATATTGATGAGTTGGAAAGTTTTGCAGCGCAATGCATCGAAGTGTGGAAATCGGGATTTTGGGGTGAACGAATGTATGTCGAGGCCGCTGAATAACGATTGGTCTGCGAAAGGCATGTCAGCGATTCGCCTGTTGCTCAAACGTAAAATTGAACCGAGTTGGACACAAAGCGCGGCGAGATCGTATACGCTGCGGTAAAGTCAATCGATTTGATTCAGTACACGTTCTGTGATTGACAGAGTTTCATCGATGTCATTGTGGGTATGGGCGAATGAAATGCTGCCCTGTTTGCTTGTGACCGGAAAGTGAAAAACTCCATTTTCGATTAGCGCTTTGCGGTAGCGCACATCGCGCTGTGCGTCATTGTGTCGGGCGATGTCGGCCCAGCAGGTTGGTTCATGGTCCATGAAATAAACGACGAACGCGGACCCGACACGAACGATTGTTGTCGGATAGTCCCGTTTGGAAAACAGCACTTGAAGCCCGGATTCCATCTGCTCGCCTAGCTGCTCAAGATGGGCGTAAATTTCATCGCCGCGGGTTTTAAGTTTTCGAACTGTAGCGATGGCGGCGGCTACAACAAACGGGTGTGCGTTATATGTGCCGGCAATCAAAACCCGACGTGCTGGGTCGGGATGACAGCAATAGGCCATATATTGCGCTTTACCGCCCACGACGCCGAGTGGATATCCATTTGCCGCTGCTTTGCCGAAAACACTGAGATCTGGTGAAATTTTGCAGATTGACTGATAACCGCCGAGCGCATGTCTAAAGCCCGTTTTGACTTCATCAAAAATAAGCAATGTTCCGTGTTCGGTACACAGTTTTCGCATCAATTCCAGATAGCCAGGCATTGGTTTGACGATGCCAATATTCTGCAGCACGGGTTCGACAATCACTGCGGCAATTTTGCCAGTCTCTAACAGTGTCTGCAATGCCTCCGAGTCGTTGTATTCAACAACGTGCGCGCCTTGCGGAATTGCCGCGTGCATGCCAGCGGAAATTGGTCTTAGTGCGTGTTCTTGTCCACTTCGGTGATTTTCAAACGTCGAAGCAGGGTCCATCAGGTTGAATGCGACCGAATCCATCCAACCGTTGTAACCGCCCTGCATGAACACAATGTCGTTTCGCTCAGTTGCAGCGCGGGCGAGCCGCACTGCGAATGCAACAGCTTCGGTACCGCTGTTGGTTAATTGCACCTGTTCAAGATAGGGAACGGATTCGACAAGTAAATCGGCGATTTCGTGTTCCCAGGGCGTTGTACCTGCGCCCATCAATGATTCATCACGGTGTATTGAATCAATGACCGCCTGATTGACATCAGGGTCAGAGTGCCCCAAAAGATACGGCGCGAAAGCTGCGTGGTAATCAATGAATCGATTGCCCGCATCGTCCCACATGTAGGCACCTGATGCGCGCACGAAAACGCGCATCGGGTCAATCTTCCGATTTAGTGACATGACGCCACCCGCAATGGATTCAGAATTCAATGAACTCCAATTCGACGGATTGCTCATGCCTTTATGCCTGATTTTTATCCCTTTATGGTCTGAAAATGATTCGCTTTACTCAGCGGTAACCATCTCATACCATTGGTCTTTCAAACCCTGCTGCTCGATTGTTTCAAGCCAGACATTGATGAAATTCACAAAGTGATATTCACCGGGCAGAACTGCATAGGCGTAGCCTTGAGGATTAAGCGGTGCATCATCGACGATGCGCAGGTTCATTGCCGGGTTTTGTTTGATGAAGTTTCGAAGTGAAGAGCTGTCAGTCAAAATAGCATCTGCTCGCTTGCTGGCAACTTCAAGAAAATAGGTTGACAGTTTGTCGCTTACGAGTGGTTTCACTGTTGCCATTTTGAAAAATCGCATGGCAAATGCTTCATCTGCGGTCCCGGACCCGACAGCAATGATCATACCATCCTTATCGAGGTCTGCATGACTTTGTGCATCGGAGTCCATATGGACTGCGGTACCTTGTGTTTCGTATCCAGAGGGATTCGAAAACAGCACACGCATGGCACGTTCAGCTGTACGAAACATCGGTGACATAACGATGTCGCACTTTCCGGTCTCCAGGCTGGGAATCAATGTTCCCCACTGGGAGTCGACCGGTTTGTATTCAACACCCATGATGCCGGCGAGATGTTTGGCGGCTTCAATGTCGGTACCAACCCAATCACCCGTTTTGGGATCCTTTGCACCCCAAGGCAAGGCTTCTGCGTGGCATACCATCAATTCTCCCCTGTCTTTGATGACTGAAATTCTGTCGTCAGCAGCAAAGACTGAACTTGCTCCCAGGACGAGCAAACTGCATACTGCACTGAGTAAAATCATTAACTTTTGGATATTCATGATTGTTTCCTCCACTTGTGTTTTATTGTGATTCTGTTTCGCACTACTCAATGGGAAACAGAGTTAGCATTGTAATCTGAAAATAATCGATTAACGAATTCAAAAGGTAATCCAGAATTTATGGCGGGAATTGCCAGATTATTGAATGCGTGCCCAAATAATAGATTATTCAGGGACGACTAGATAAACCGTGAACTAAAAATTTCCAGAACCGATTCGTCAGCGCGGCTGAGTTGGGGGAAGGAGTGTCACGAAAAACATCGAGGCGAAAACACTACACATGTCAAAGTTGGACTCTGCCAGTCTGCTCATCCTAGGAATGGAAGGCCTCAAACCTGGTAAATTAATCCCATTGTCGAGAGCGGCTCTTGAGGCAGCGAGCTCACAAAACGACGCTTTAGACCGGCAAAGGTGCGGGATGGCACTCACGTGCGCGGTTCTCTATCCAATAGTGGTCGAGTTAGTCCTGAAACATTTATGGGAGCAGGATCAAGGAGATACTGCCATGCACAATCACAACGTGCATAGCCTGTTTGTACAGTTAAATTCCGAAATCCAACGCGACGTAAAATCTCTCTATGACCAGTGTTGCCGGGAGTACAAGAGTGCAATTGACATAGGCCAACAACAGCACGGCGCTGAGGCCATGGAAGTCGACATGGCAAACCTTGAAGAAGCCCTGCGGTGGAACGAAAAGACTGTGAAAAATCTCAAGTATGATTTGACACTACAAGGCAAAAGCGTACCCACGGGGATAATTTGGAGTTCCAAGCACTTTTGGGTTGTACCTGGAACATTTCCGAACTTCGCCATCGAGTTGACGCGCTGGGCAATTGACCAGAACTTTAAGAATCCTTCACTATAGTGCCATTGTAACCAGTTCCCTACTCACATCTCACAATTTGAAACGTTGGGTTTGACCGGAATGTTTTCGATCATATTCAAGATTGTTATTTTGGAATTAAATTGCACAATCAAACTCGTTCATTACATCTTTCCGTTTTCGACTCTATAAAAGGTTAGAGTACTTTGTTGTCAATCTTGTCTGGAATCCAAAAGAAACGCCCCTTGCGGGGCGTCGGGCCAGCGGTACTAGCGCTGGCGGGGTCAATACCCATTAATATAATGCGAGCTTCGTCATTTATCAACGATTCTTTGTCGAATCTACCAATCCGATCACTTTCTGATTCACTCAAAACAGCGTATCGTTTTGTCGATACCGGTTTGCCACTTTTGCGTTTGCTCAGTCAAAACGGCGTGAGATTGTTGCTCGGATGAGATCTTGTGCCACGAACGAGAAACAACTGGCGTTCCGTGACATCATTGACGTTCAAATCCTCAAGCATTTTGCGCGCCAAGGTTCGATCAAAATGTGAGGAGGCTGGCATATAGCGATATGTCAGGCCGGCACGACGCTTTGTGGATCGATTCGGTTCTGCACCATGCACCATGTAAGCATCGTGTAGGGAAAACATGCCGCGTTCAAGAATTAGATTTTTGGGGACGAGTCCGTTCTTTAACGTGGTATCCAGTTCCTGATTCAGTACCAGTTGATCACTGTTATTCAATGTGTGAGGGAAAATTTCGCGCGTCTTATGGCTGCCCGGAACAATTCGAAGACAACCATTGTCCTGAGTCGCCGGGTCTATGGCGATCCACACGGTGGTTGTTTCAAGCGGTTTGATTGGCCAATACTGTGCGTCCTGATGCCAAGGAGTAGCCTTCCCGTGCGCTGGGCTTTTGCAAAAAAGTGCTGAACTCCAAACAATGATGTCTGGTCCGATGACTTGCTCGACGATATCAAGAATTTCGGGCAAAATTGCAAAATCAAGCCAGGCACGGTCTTTCTCGATCAATGCTGGTAAATAGTTGGTGTCAAGATCAGGATATGAATCAAATAACGCCTGCATCTGGCTTTCCATCGCATTGAGCGTTTGTTTGCTGAGCTTGAAAGGCGCAGTAATTTGCCCGTCTTTCATATATGCATCAATGTCCCTGGTACTTAACTTCACGATCGTTGCTCCATATCATCGACTATCGGTCTGATTCCCAATAAGGTCATCACAAAATGTTCGCGAGAAATTGTTCTAGTTCCTGGTTTTTTCCACCGTCGAAGAATTGTTCCGTTGCCACATCGACGAGAACTTTCCCATCGGCCATGAACAACATGCGATTTGCAACTTCCTTTGCAAATCCCATTTCATGAGTGACGATGATCATCGTCATACCCGTATGTGCCAATTCTCTCATGACATCGAGCACTTCGATCACCATTTCCGGGTCCAGTGCCGAAGTGGGCTCATCAAAAAGCATGGCCTGCGGTTTCATCGCGAGTGCCCTGGCGATGGCCACTCTTTGTTGCTGACCGCCAGACAGATGGTTAGGAAATTTTTCGATCTGTTCGACGATACCGACGCGCGAAAGAAGGTTTTCAGCCAGGTGGTCGGCTTCATCGCGTGTCAGTCCGCGCGAAACCCGTGGAGCAAAAGTAACGTTTTCCCGAATTGACATATGCTCGAACAGGTTGAATTGCTGAAACACCATACCGACTTCGCGACGAACATTTTCGACATCCTGTCGAGTGCCAGGCAGATGCACATTGTTGATCAGGATATTGCCTTCGTCGACTGATTCCAAAGCATTGAGCACGCGCAAAAAAGTCGACTTCCCGCTCCCTGACGGACCGACGACACAGACAATTTCACCGGACTGGATGTCGATCGAGATTTGATCCAGCGCTTTGAATGAACCGAAGAATTTCGAGACATTCCGACAGGAAATAAAGGCCCCCGACTTGTGTTGATCCAATTTCGACATCGCGATTGTTTCAGTGTCCGGTTTTTTGTAAGAGTTTGCGCTCAGAGCGTCGAGCCAGCAAGCTGAATGGGAAAATCAAGATGAAATATAGGACCGCAATCGCACTTAAGAATTCGAAATAACTCAAAGTCTGGGCGCCGAGAATGCTGGCAGTGTAGGCCATCTCACCGACTGCGATTGCCGATAGCAGACTGGTTGCTTTCAAAAGTTCGGTCAAAAAATTAACAAAAGCCGGCATCATTCGTCGAATCGCAGGTGGCAGGATAATTTTTTTCCAAGTGTGGTATCTGGGGATCGCCAACGCTTTTGCTGCATCAACCTGGCCTTTGGGTACCGCTAGGATGCCGGCGCGGAAAATTTCAGCAAGATAGGCTGCACTGAAAAGAGAAAGTGCAATGATGCCGCAAGCCTCACTTGAAATTCGAACCGACAGCAGTAGCGGTAAGCAGGAGTAGACCCAAAAGATCAGTACCACTTCAGGAATGGTTCTGAAAAAGTCAATGAACCAATTGGACAATGTGTATGCCAGCCCGCGTTGTTGCAATTTGCCAAGGCAGGCGATCATTCCGACGACGATGCCGATGACCAGCGACACCACAGAAATCCAGATGGTTACACCGAACGCCTGCAGGAGGTCGGGTCCGTAACGAATCAGTTGATCCCAGTCGAATCTCATCAGTGTTCTCTTTTTTGCAAAAAGTATTCAAGTTTCAATGTCGTCTTACTCAAGACGATGCCAACCACAAAATAAATCACTGCGATCGCACTGAATAGTTCTACGGGTTTGAATGTTACGTTGCTGATTCGATTCGTTACAGTCATCAGTTCGCTGACGTGCAGGATGGAAAGAATGGCAGTGCCCTTGAAAAAACTGATCGTGAGATTGACCAGTGGCGGAATCATCGTTCGAATTGCTGGTGGCAGTATGACCCGGGTCCAACGTATCCTGGCAGGTAGCGCCAGTGAATGAGCTGCTTCCCACTGTCCCTTGGGCACCGATTCGATTCCAGCGCGTACAATTTCGGTAAAGTACGCACTGGCCTGAAGGGTGATGCCAATGACCCCGCTTTCAAGAGCCGTTGTGTTAATTCCCGTCACCAGTGGCAATGCGAAGTGTATCCAGATTAACTGCACCAGGAGTGGAGTGTTGCGCCAGATTTCTACGAATGCGATAACCAGCCAGCGAAGCGGAGCAATGTTGGACTGACTTGCGATTGCGAGCATAGTGCCGAAAGTCAGTCCGGCAAACGCAGCGCAGGCGGTCAAGCCTAACGTGACCAGCAGGCCGCGCAGTAAAACTTCCCGATATTCCCAGACAACGGAAAAATCAAGCGATAGTATCAGTTCCCAGTTCAGAAAATAGGCCAATACCCCTAATGCCACAAAGACAACAATCGGAAATGAGTACTTAGCCATGAAATTCTTCGAAAATCCGATTGTCGTTGCTCTGGACTAATCTACCAGAAATCGTTCAAGCACGTTTTGTGTCAGTCTTGATATGTTATTGTCGAATCCATTCCAGGGTAAACTGCCACAGTAGGTGATGGAACCTACAGAGAAGACAAACCCATTTTGTGATGTCTCGAAAATTACCATGTCCGATCGGATCAGTTTTTCGACAGGCTCGCCCGAGCGAGTTTTCTGGTGTGACAGAATTTCTTCCGGAACCAGGACGAAGTGATCCGGGTAGGTTTCTGAACTTGCCAGCACAACTGTATTGAGTGGCGATCCGAGGGCATAATCGACTCGGTCGAGTTCAAAGCCCGCCGCTCCGCCGCCACTTAATCCGAAATCACCCAGGATCTCGTCTTCGATGCCGTCAAACACCCATTGGTAGTTGTTCGGCACGGCAGGATTCTTTCGATAATAGGTTCCCTGAAAGTCACCCTGGCCTGTGAATCCAACCCCCGCCAATCGTTGAGGCGGACGACCATTTCGCAGCCACATGCCACCGTATTCTCCATCCAGCGCGTTGTAGTATTCACCAGGTTCTGCTGCCCAGGTGCGAATACCGCCTTCGGCCCTTCGAATTTCCACCATTCCGGGTAGATCGTCCCGAATTCCAACCTTCCAGTAAAATCCATTACCGCCCATGTACATCAGCCGACCGCCTGTTCGAGAATAGTCAAAAATAGCATCCAGCGTGTTGGTAGTGTGATATTCAGGATGGCTCATGGTCAACACAACTCGATAGGGCTTAAGGAGTGTTGCGCCTTCAGCATGGATATCATCATCAGTGATTACATCGTAGTTGTGTCCGAGGTGTTCAAGCCAAGCAAGTAAATGGGTGTCGGCGGGCAGGTGGCGCATTCCCGATTCCGCATACGGCTGAAAGATGGTGATGTATTTGGGTCGCATCGTTAACGATGGGCGAAGGCGCGAGGAAAGACTGATTCCGCTTCCATCGGTGTGGTCGTTATAGGTGGATAAGCCGAAATTTCGGATTTCATCCGGAGTCCATGGGCGAGTTCCTCTTTCTTTAACCAATGCGCTGTAGCCGGGACCGGCAATTGAACGGGCCTGGTTGTTGTAAACGGTATATGTGAAAGTGGGGATGATGACACAGATTTTCGATTGCGGTTTACCGGTCTTGGGACGCACGTAAAACGGGATATCTTCAAAAGCATCCTGACACTCAATTCGCATCGAATACATTGCGCTTGGGAAATCGTCTGGAATCGTAAACTTAAAATCCGTCTGCCATTGACAGTCGTAAATGTCATCGTCGTGAAAGTGGATGGCGCCATATTCTTGCGGTGCGTGTTTCCACGCCATTTCCTGCCCACTCCAGTTGGATCCTCGCATGGCCCGAGTCGGGCAATTCGTCAAACTGCCGTGAAGTTCAAGGGGGCCAATATCGGTAATCGATTGGGTGCTGATGCCTTGGGAAAAGTCCCAGGCTGCAATTGGCGTTGAATTTTCTGTTCGATTCGACAGATCGATTAGGCTGTTTTGAGCAAAAACATTGTGAAATATGCCTGGTCTTTCGATTTTGCCATTGAAGTGACGTGCTTCGATATCGGTCGCTGAAGCTGCGATCAGTATGTCATCGACTGCACTCAGTGAAGGTAGTGATTCGCATTGAGTCGTCTCGAAGCCATTTTCAATCCCTGCACAATTTTCAAGGTGCGCTGTTTGCCCGATACTGACTGTACCGGTTTCCAGGTTGAGTGAACACCATACCGAATACCAGGTCCGATTTTGCAAAGCGGTATTTGTCGAAATCACGGTGGTTTCATTGATGTTCGCGCAAAGACAAGCAGATTCATCAAGATATAGATCTACCGTGATTGAATGATCTTTATTGCGTATACACATGATGGTTTGCCGGCCTTCACCTGCAAGTGTTGGCCAGACATTCGCAGCGATGGTGTACTGGTCGTGGTGTGGTAGTTTTCCTGCAGTTTGAATCTGGCCATACGAGCCCAGTTTTGCCTGCTGCTTTCTTGACGGAAACTTACCGCAGAAAATGGAGCTTAAATCCTCTTCGAGGATTCCGGGGCCATTGGGGTTGGAGTCAGCGCACGTGATGCGAACAAGTCTGACGGAGTAGGGCTCATCAAAATCACTGCTGATTTTAAATTCAATGGTCTGATTGTGACCGACAGACCATCGATCTGCGTATCCCGTGATTGGAATCATGGTATTTACCATTCAGTTTGCAATTGTCAAGGTATTTTAGTCAGTATTCGCCTGGTCAGTTTGTTTGCGTCGTACGAACTTTCACACTTCAGTCAAATCTGAAGTGAATGACAGGTTTCAACTTGTTCGGCATCAATCGCTCAACAGTAGTCGAATTATTGGAATTTAATTCCCTATTCTTGCTGTCCAACCCTTCAGTCGTAAGTCCTAAATAAAATTACGGTAAGACAGACCCGACAGCGTGGTTTCAAACCCAAAATCATGTCGTTGCACGATGTGTTGCTTTACTTCACGTAAAAATGCGCACCCCGCAGCTAAATTCTTGTTGTCAGGTGCGAGAGGCGCGAATCCAGTAGGAATTAAATCCGCGTTTGCAAAATTATGGCAGTTTGTAACTCTCGGAAGATAGTCCAATGCGAAAGTGGTTTTACCTGCACCGTTGGGGCTAGTAATAATTCAGCATACGGGTTGACAGTTATCCTTTATGTTCAGAAAGTTGTCAAACTACCAAAGAGGAGTTTTCATCAAAGGAGGTGCATGATAGGGGCGAAAACAGCATCGTAGCTCTTTTAACTGCAATTGACAGCATTTACAAACCAGCCTGTGAGGTACGTCACAATGAAAATCTTAGCGTAATCTCAAATTCAGAACTTGGAAATTATCACAATGCGCTGAGTGAAGGTCTTCGCAAGGGTGCGCAGAATTTCATTGCCACTGCTGTTGAAGCACGGTAGAGCGAGTATATGGAACGCTTCAAGGTTGCGGCGCTAAGTGATAGCCGATTCGAACACCACGGGGAGATGATGCGCGGGGCTGCTGCGAATATCGGGGCGACTACCGCGTTGGAGTTGCTGCACGAGCACGCTGAAATTTCAATCGTCGTGACCAGTGCCGGAATTCAAAGTCTCAATCAGGTGTTGTTCAGTCACATTGGAATTGAGCCTTCTCAAAAGGCAATACTCGCGATCAAAAGCGTCGTACATTTTCGAGCAAAACTTGAACCAATTGTCGAAAAATTTATCCTCATCGAAAATGCCGGGTTCAATTCCTGTCGCCTGACCTCGGAGTTGTTTACTCGGCTGCGGTCGGGTGTACGCCTACTGTGGCAATTATCCAATTCTCTTGATGCTGACAATCAAAACAATGAAATCATCGGCTTGACAAGCATCATCATCACATCTGAGCGTATGTCTGCCAAGGCACAAATTCCGCATCCCCTACACCAAGCTCTTCTGATAAGGTTTCTTTACCGGATGCGGTCTCCAGAATCTTTTGAAATATTCTGATTCCGGATTCTTCGATAGTTTCTATGCCATCCGCAATTGACCCGCAATTTATGTCCATGTCTCCCATCATACGGTTATACATCGGTGTGTTGGAGGCAATCTTGATCGAAGGTACAGGTTTATTTCCATAACAAGATCCGCGCCCGGTCGTAAAACAGACGATGTTGCAGCCTGAGGCAACCTGCCCCGTGATTGAAACCGGGTCGTAACCAGGACTATCGACGAAAACGAGTCCATTTTCGGTAATCGGTTCGCTGTATTTGTAAACACTGTTCAGATTTGTAGTTCCGGCTTTCGCTACTGCACCAAGAGATTTCTCCAATATTGTGGTCAAGCCGCCTGCCTTATTTCCGGGGGTCGGGTTGTTGTTCATTCCAGAATCGTTTTTGGCAGCGTAATCTTCCCACCAATGGACTAAGTCGATCAGTTTCTGGCCTGTCTCTTGTGACTTTGCCCGGCCAGTCAATAGATGCTCAGCACCGTAGATTTCCGGTGTCTCTGCCAAGGCGGCGGTACCGCCGTTTCGAACCAGAAGATCAACTGCATGTCCGAGGGCAGGATTAGCGGTAATGCCGGAATAGCCGTCTGATCCTCCGCATTGAAGTGCAACCGTCAATTCTGAAGCTGGAACGGTTATGCGCTGCGCTCGGTTGGCGTACTCAATTGCTTCTTCCAGCCATTTCAACCCCTGTTCCACGGTGTTGCGTGTTCCGCCTTCTTGTTGCAGCACATAGTATTTAAAACTCTCCGCGGGAGGATTGCCGTAAGCCTCCAGCATCAGCGGAATTTGATTAGCCTCACATCCTAGACCCAGCATCAGCACACTGGCGAAATTGGGGTGTGTGGCAAACCCCCAAATGGTACGCTGAAGCTTATAAAATGCTTCGTTGTCTGTACCGATACAGCATCCAGCACCATGTACGATAGGTACGATACCATCAACGTTCGGATAGCGATCTATCATTCCCCGCTGCTCTGCTTCTTTTGCGATCAGCCGTGCGGCAGTGGCGGAACAATTCACTGAAGTGACAATGCCCACATAATTGCGAGTGCCAACTTTGCCATTTACTCGGCGATAACCCGCAAATGTGGCGCGTTCATTCTCAGAAACCATTTCCGTTTCTTTCGCGTGCTGTCCAAAGGCATAGTTTCGATCAAACTTGGACATTGAGACATTTTGAGTGTGCACATGCGCACCCTGCGAAATATCCTTGCTGGCGACACCAATGATCTGGCCGTATTTGACAATGGCTTCGCCCGTTGGTATCGCTCTCAACGCTACTTTGTGACCGCGCGGGACCGGCTCGATCGCGTTGATTTCAAATGGTGATAAAACTGTTCCATCATCAATATTTGCCATTGCAATTGCGACATTGTCATTTTGATTGAGTTGAAGAACGTAGTTCTCTGCCATCGTTTTTCCCTTGAAGATCTTTGTGAATTTAACTGTCGGCAACGACGACTTGCCGCTGCTCTCCGAGATGCTCAATTCCAAGTGTGACAACATCCCCGACTTTCAAATAAGTTGGTGGATTCATACCTTTACCGACACCTGGCGGCGTGCCGGTTGAGATGATATCGCCCGGCTGCAGCGACATGAAACGGCTGATATAGGAAACCAAATTGGCCACACCATAGACCATCGTGTTGGTGTTTCCAGTCTGGCGCCGCTCACCGTTTACGTCAAGCCACATTGACAGATTCTGTGGATGAGCAATTTCATCACATGTGGCAAGATACGGTCCAATGGGTCCGAAGTTGTCGCAGGATTTACCTTTAGTCCACTGACCTTCGCATTCATCCTGAAAGTAGCGTTCCGAATAGTCGTTGATTAAACAGTAGCCCGCAACATGGTCCAGCGCTTGTGCTTCTGGTACATACTTGGCTGGTTTGCCGATGACCACACCCAACTCAACTTCCCAGTCCATCTTCTTCGATCCTTTTGGCAGGATTGCAGGATCATTTGGTCCGCAAACAGCGGAAGTCGCTTTCATGAAAATCACAGGTTCAGATGGCACAGGGAATCCAGTTTCTGCTGCATGGTCGGAATAGTTCAAGCCAATGCAAATGAATTTTCCCGTACCGGTTACGCATGAACCAAGTCGTGGATTACCCTCAACAATGGGAAGATGATTTGGGTCTATTCGTTCAATCTCGGAAAGATTGGAAAGCAGATCTGGATTAATGTCAGCAACATGAGCAGAAAGGTCGCGCAATATGCCATGCTCATCAAAGAGCCCCGGTTTTTCATATCCAAATTCACCATAACGTGTAAGTTTCATTTTCTGATATCCATTCTGATTTATGTTGTCCAACCCCCGTCAACCACATGAGTCTGTCCGGTAATGAAGTTAGCTGCATCACTGGCGAGGTACGTCACCAAAGCCGCTATTTCGTTGACTGTAGCGATCCGCCCCATTGGTTGGCGGGCGATAAAGTCAGCCATGGCTTTTTCATAATTGCCAGTCGCTTGCAGGCGATCGTGCAGCGAAGGCGAGTCCACAGTTCCAGGGCAGATCGCATTGCAGCGAACGCCTTTGGTTACGTAATCGGCAGCAACCGATTTTGTTATGCCAATCACTGCAGCTTTTGACGCGCAGTAGGCAAATCGATTAGGTACACCCTTAATACTGGAGGCAACCGAGGACATATTGATAATCGACCCTCCACCGTTGTCAAGCATGCTTGGCAGGAATGCTGAGATCGTCATGAACATTGCTTTCGCATTGAGTGTGAAGGCAAAGTCCCAGTCGCTTTCACGGCATTCTAGAATTGTTCCGCTATGGACGAATCCGGCACAATTGAAAAGAACGTCGATGGCGCCAATTTCAGCGGCAAATGCTTTAACAGCATTTGCGTTCGTAACATCGAGAACCCGTGTTTCTGCTTCGGCGATCTGTGCCAAGGTTTCCTTGTTGATATCGGTTGCAATGACACGACCACCATCATGAACCATCATTTCAGCTGTGGCACGGCCGATGCCCTGTCCAGCACCAGTCACAACGCAGATCTTATTCGCCAGCTTTGTCAATTCACTCTCAAAACAGGTTTAAAGAATCAACGATAGAACGCAGTGGGCAGCCAAAGTGCCACTTCCGGTACGAAGGTGATCAACAAAAGCACAATCAGCAACGGAATCAGAAAAGGTATGGTGGCTTTCACACAGCGCTCAAACTGCACCCCTGATACCTCTGAAAGCACAAACAGTACCATCCCTACCGGCGGGGTTAGAAGACCCAGCATAAGATTGAGAATCAGCAATATTCCCAAATGAACCGGGTCGATCCCAGCACTGATTGCGATAGGCAGCAGCACAGGAACGAGTATCGTGATGGCAGCGATTGTTTCCATGAAAAGCCCGATCAGCAATGTAATTGCCATCATGATGAGAAGCAATATGTACTTATTGTCGGCAATCCCCAAAAGAGCATCACCAAGCAATCCCGCCACCTGATTGGCAGCCAAAATCCAGGCAAATACGGCTGCACTGGCCACAATCATCAATATTGATGCCGAAGTTTCTATCGTGTCAATTGAAACCCGAATGAGATGTTTCCAGGTAAGAGAGCGATAAACAACAAGTCCCAGAAATAACGCATAGCACACTGCCGCGACTGCTGCTTCGGTCGGGGTGAATATGCCGCCGGCAATCCCGCCTACGATGATAATAGGGGTTAAAAGCGGTAGAATTGCTTCTTTCAGTGTTTTCCAGATATATCCGTAATCGATGTGGCGGTCGCGCGGATAATTCCGCTTCTTGGCATACCAGGCGACCATCAACATCAGCGACACAGCCATTAGCAAACCAGGAACCAGTCCTGCAATAAACAGTTCGCCGATGGATGCTGAAGCCATAACCCCATAGATAACCAATGGCAATGAAGGGGGAATGATAGGCCCGATGGTCGATGATGCAGCTGTAACGCCAACAGCAAAATCGGTGTCATACCCCGAATCGCGCATGGCCTTGATTTCAATATTGCCAAGCCCGCCGGCATCGGCTACTGCCGCCCCAGACATGCCTGCAAAGACAACACTTGCGCCTACGTTGACATGCCCTAATCCGCCGGGCAGCCAACCCACCAGTGCTCTCGCAAAGGCAAAGATCTTCGTGGTGATTCCACCAGTATTCATTAGATGACCCGCGAGGATGAAGAAAGGGATGGCCAGCAGCGGAAAACTGTCTATCCCGCTAATCATCCGGTGAATCAGCAACACGTCGGGCAGGCCCGCGATCATGATATAAGCCAGCGAGGACAATCCAAGCGAAACAGCGACAGGAACCCCCAAGAACAGGCAAATGAACAAAAGTATGAATAAAACTGTTAGTGCCACGTTAACCTCCCTCGTTTGTGTTCCGACGCTTTTCGCGCGCAACTTGATCGGCAGACTTTCTCGCTTCACAGATCAATTTGTGAACCGCAAATAGAGCCATCAGAAAACAGCCGACTACAACAACGTAATACAGATAAGCCTTGGGCAGTGCGATTGAAACCATGTTCGAATTGGTTTTTTGGGCCAATTCGATTGCCAGCCAACCTGCATAACTCCAAAACCCGACCACGACGATCTCAACCAACAAAATCGTTGGTTTGATCGTTTTCAATGGCAGGAAGCCGTAGGCGAACTCCAAAAAGATGTGTGAGCCTTTGCGCACACAGGTTATGCCGCCCACAAAGCCCAGCAGAATTAGAAAATAGCGTGCAATTTCTTCAGTCCAGCCAAGACTGTCGTTGAGGACGTAACGAGTGAAAAACTGTGTGGCGACGATTAAAAACAGTATGGCAAAAATAATCAGTACGGGAATATCAAAGATCTTCACATCTGAAATATCATCCGTTATCTCTTCGACTTCGTCGATCATTGCCGAAATTCGATCTTGTTCTGGTGAATTAGTCATCATGATTCTTCTTCTCGTTGTGGTGAACCTGGTATCTCGTTTGAAAGACCAGGTTCACTTGCCGTTTACTGACAAATTTATTACCCGGCGTCTGGAATAGCCTGAAGATTCTCGTAAAGCTCAACCGAAAACGGCAGATCGCCAGTAGTCAAAGCCGGTGCCACCGCCTCGATGAAAGGCGCACGATCAACCTCATTGACGTTCGTACCTTGTTCGCGGAACCAGCCTACCAGTTCGGCCTCAGAAGAAACAATTTGCTCCGTCACCCAATCAGCAGTTTCATCCAGCACATCATTGAGAATAGATCTGTCTTCATCGCTCAACTGTGCCAGCCTGATACCAGATACCACCGTGAATGTAGAGTTGGTGATATGGCCTGTCAGATTGATATTGCTTTGAACTTCGTGGAACCTCTTGGCTTGAATGGTCGGCAGCGGATTTTCCTGTGCATCAACCACACCCTGCTGCAACGCCAAATAGACTTCAGAAAATGCCATTGGTGTCGGGTTCGCTCCAATTGCTTTTGGGAACAACACATAGGCTGGTGCATTCGGCACCCTGATTTTCAAGTTTTTCATATCCGCAGGTGTCAGAATCGGTTTGTTTGCAGTCACATGCCGCGAGCCATAATAGCTAACCGAAACGATTTCGTTTCCAGCGGTTGCATCAGCATAACCCTTGGCAACTTCAGCAAAGATGTCACTGTCAAAATATGCTTTCCAGTGCTTCAGGTTGCGAAGGGTGAAAGGGAAATCGGTCATTGATGCCGGTCCATAAATTGAGCCTGCAAAACCTGCACCGGTATAAATAATGTCAATCGTACCCAGTGACAAACCTTCGTTAATATCTGCTTCTTTACCGAGAGATGATGTGGGAAACACCGCAATTGAATGGCGACCATCCGTACGTTCTGCAAAAAGCTCAGCGGCGTTCAGTGCTGCTTCGTGCAGCGGATGACTCGTTTCGTAGACATGCGCGAATTTCAGCTCATCTGCGTTGGCTGCACCAATAACGGCTGCAACCAAAAGTGCCGCAACACTCCATAACCTTGCAATTTTCATTTGCTTTTCTCCATTTAGCGATTGTTTAGTTGATTTAAAGTTTATGTACATCTCAATTAGCACCGTTATGGGCCGAAATGAGTTTTTCCCAGTCGAATTCGACACCTGTACCTGGAACTGATGGCGCCATCGCCAAATGATTTTCAAGAACCAGCGGGCACGTTGTAAATTCGTCGATTGGGAAACTATGCACCTCGATATAGCCTGCATTGGGTTGAGCAGAAACCAGACTTACGTGCAGCTCCTGTATGCCATGACTGCAGACGGAAATGTTATGTTTGCGCGCGTATTCGGCTACTTTCAGCCATACGGTGATGCCGCCGCAATTTGAGGCGTCGGGTTGAATGTATGAAAGCCCTGCATAAGCAACGGCTTTTTTAAATTCATGGAATGTACGCTGGTTTTCACCCATTGCGATCGGACAACCGGTTTCGCGTGCGATTTCGCTGACACCCTTGTAATCTTTTGGGTTTATGGGTTCTTCAAACCAGACGATATCCAGATCTTTGAACGCACTGGCCGCATCTTTCGCGCGGTCAATATCAAAAGCAGAATTAGCATCGACCATAAGATTGACATCTGAACCGATCAAGTCGCGCACCGCACTGGTACGCTCGATATCTTCATTCAAGTCCGGTTTGCCGACTTTGATTTTCACCCCGTCAAAACCCTGGTCAAGATGGCCGCGAACGCTATCGAGCAGTTTCGGCAGAGGATAGTTCAGATCGATCCCGCCATGGTAGGCCTTGCAAAGATTGGATTTGCCGCCTACCACCTGCCAAAGCGGCTGATTCAGTGCACGGCAGCGAATATCCCATAGTGCGATATCAATCGCAGAAATGGCAAAACTTGCGATGCCGCCGCAACCGACATAGTGCACATGCCATGACATGCCTTCATTTAAGGCTTCTACATTCTTGGCATCTTTACCTAGCAAATAGGGACGCAGATCATAGTCAATCATTGCCTTGATCGCATGGCCGCCACAACCACCCGTATACGTGTAGCCAGTACCTATCAACCCGCTGTCTGCACGGATGGTGACAATGATTAGTTCAATATGGGTGTGATCGCCATGCATAGCATCGCTCAACACTTCCTTCAACGGGAGTCTGAGCAACTCTGAATTGACAGCAATGATTCGGTTCACAATAGAAATCCTCTTTTTCAATAGTTTTAGTATAACAAAATTTAATAAAATGTCAAGAATAATATTTTTAATAACAAATATAACACTATTTAGTATGACAATAAAATGGGAATGTATGACTATTCTAATGTTCGTATAATGCATAACATGCAACGAAGTCCTGACATGAACCAGTCTGTCGAAAGCGGCAAGCACCACATAACACGTGCCGCCGATTCCATCGTTTCGGAGCTCGAAAACCGAATTTTCTCAGGTGCCTTCCGCGAAGGTCAAACGCTGCCGGCTGAGCGCGAATTGATTGAAGAATTCGGCACAAGCCGAACTGTAGTGCGCGAGGCAGTCAAAATTCTCGACAGCAAAGGTTTGATTGAAGCACTCCCAAGGCACAGACCCGTCGTAAAACGGCCCGACTGTGAAACCGTGCTGAGTATGCTGGGCAGTGTAGTCAAACACCTGATCGGGCAATCGGGTGGAGTAAGACAGATATTTGATTTGCGGATACTAGTGGAAGCCAGCCTTGTACGCAGTGCAGCTTTGTACGCAACGAAAGATGATATTCATAACCTGCGTGCAGCATTAGCCGCGAATAAGAACTGCATTTCAGATTCAAATGCATTCTATGATACGGACATGGCGTTTCATGAGGTGCTGTATACAATACCGAAAAACCCTTTGCTCCTCGCCATTCACAATTCATTCACTGAATGGCTTGATTGGCATTGGCGACAGATGCCGCGTCTGCAAGACAGAAACGCAAATAACTATCAATCACACGAGGATATTTTCAATGCAATCTTGAATCGTGATCCTGATGAAGCAGAGGCAGCATTACGCGGACACCTGGATAATGCATGGGAACAGGTTCAAAATACATTCCCTGATAAAATTTAAGGGCTAATAAACATGGCTTAACCATTGGAATTATTTTCTAATTCCACTAATCTCGAAGATTGTTCTTATTTGCCTTAATGTCGCGGTTGTTGATGCGCGGTGTGCTTATCAACCGCTGAGCAAATCGTTCTGCCCGCCGGTTGCAAAGCGGATTCTGATTATCGCGTCTCGATAGGTTCTTCGCTCTTTTGTTTGAATGCCTCCGCCGTATCAATACCGATCAACTAATCCAAGACTGCTCTAATCCATCGTACATAACGCTAAATTTCTGCATTCAGTAATTCGCCTAGTCAGTTTGTTAGCGTCCTACGAACTTTCACACTTCAGTCAAATCTGAAGTGAATGACAGGTTTCAACTTGTTCGGCATCAATCGCTCAATAGTAGTCGATATATTGGAATTAATACTTTAGTGCCAGCAAACCTCAAAATATCGTCTGCTAGTAAAATCAAAAATTTTCTGCATGACGCCAAATCACTGAAGTTCAATTGACAGTCAATGTTAAGCAGTGATTCAAGTTTGTCGAAAAATTAACATTAGTGGTGTATTGCGATAGGATCAAGCCATGAAACAGATATTTGTTGTTGCTTCATTCGCGTTGTCTTTGCAAATGCCCAAGCCAAGGAAACCATTATCGAGTGGCTCTATGTTGGTTCTGAACAGGGACAGACCCAGTATTCAAGTGCTGACGATATCAATGTCTCAAACGTTAGTGAGCTTCGCCGCACCTGGCAATGGGAACCAAACGAGAAGGCGCTGGGCCTAGCGGTTTCAAGCATCAGGGAGTTGCCTATTGGAAAGATGGTGAAGATGAGCGAATATTTCTCAACAGTCGCGACACGCTGTATGCAATCGATGCAAAAACGGAAAAGCTGGACGCTACTTTCGGTGAAAATGGAAGCATTTTACTGACCGGTGGTCATGGCCGTCCTGTCACCCGTCATGAATTTGATCAGACCTCACCACCCGTGGTTTTTGAAGACCTCGTTATCGTTGGGAGCCGTATTCCAGACCGGGTTCAGCGTAAATTCGATCCGCCGCCTGGAACAATTTAGGTATTCGATGCCTGTTCAGGCAAACGTCGCTGAGTCTTTTTTTACTGTCCCGCAGTCAAGCGATGAGTTCGGTGCTGCCACTTGGGAGAATGAATCATGGCGGTATACCAGTCATACCAACGTTTGGGGTCTGATGTCGCTCGATATTAAACGAGGATTGCACTTAAGTACCCCAAGCTTCTTTCCACCTTGAAAATTCTGATTGGGTTACGCGATACGACACAAAATTGCCTGGGTGGAGACTCAATAGGTCTCTTTCCGCGACATTGCGAAATTTATCTCGATATTCTCGTGGAATGTTTCGTTGCGTCCATGTGTTAATGTGTTCGGCAGCTTGCGATTTGTTAAATTTATTTCTGACAACTGCGGCAACGACTTCACGTAACTCGGTTCGATACTTCATTCGAAAAGGGTCAGGTTCTCCGATCGTCTGCCGAATCTCAGAATAACGAGCAACTGATCGCTCATAAGCAAACATAAAAACATCTCGAAGCAGATTCGTCTCGTTTAATTCATATAGGCCAAGTAAAGCCTCAATATAGACCTTACGCGGGACATCTTGAAAACAGATCGGCACCAAATTTGCCTTGATTAAGGGTATGTTTGCACACAGTCGGGAGACCCGTTTGTTAACATCAATGAATGGTTGCAAATAAGGAAGTTGTGTAAAAACAAACATACTCTGCTCAAATGGGTTGTTAATTTGCGAAGCCGATTCAAGAATTTGGTCAAAACACTCCTCAATCTGTTGCGGAATTTCAAGCGGTGTGTACACAGATCCCGCAATTCCTACTTCGATTTGCCTCAATCGACCCTCAGAAATCTTATCCCCAAGCAAGTTTTCTGCGAGAAGTCCATGAAGATTCAAAACGGTATAGCGATTGAATCCAATTTCTTCCACTGCTTCGACAAGAAACTCTATCACAGCTTTGTGGTTCAAGATCATTAGAGTCTCAATGCTCGACTTGCCTTTCGCTTCAATTCCCTCTTCAATTAAGCGCTTTGTATCAAGTATCGAATATGTATTCCCTTCCAACCGACTTGAATTCCAAGATAGATCAATCAACAATCTATCGAGAATCTTTTTTGCGAAGGTGCCAGCCGGTTGTCCAATCACATTCGATGTAGACCCGATCATCAGAAGGTGATCTCGTTCCTCTTGGGACAAATAAAACGAATCGTTGGGTCGGTACGAATCGAGAAATTGCCGGTTGTAGCCAACCTGTTTACGCAAATGCTGGGGTTGAGCAATGTACTTTTGTATATCCCTCCCTGATTTTGAGATACGAATTTCGTGAACTCGAACTTCACCAATTGACTGGGCTCCAGCATCCGGAATATCAGCCGCAGGCGTGGCAGATTTTTTAACGTACTTGGTCGAACGACCTCCACCTTCCATTTCTATTCGATAACGATTAACCAGAAACTTTAAGTGATATTGCAAAGTGCGGTAAGACGGTGGGTAAGTTAACGCACCGAAAATATCTCGTGCACTCAATCCATCAGGGTATTGTCGTAATAGATCTTCGATCAGGCTTAGAGATTCTTCTGGAATTTTCTTTGGCAAGTATATTTTTTTATTGCGTGAATACTATTATTGCGCAGTATATAGGCTTTACGCGCAACAAACAACTATTTACGCCATAATAAATGAAATGATTTGAGTTTTTGTTGCGCTTTAATAGACTTGACGACTTCTTTCACGCAATAACGTGAAAAATAGATAATACCCCTCACGTCTGGTGGGTGTTGCTCAACTGCTTCCCCGCTAATTGGCAATCGCAGTTGAATTAGCTCGCTCGCAATTTTCACCAACTTAATCGCTTGCCTCAAAATTGTGTCAATCATCAGCTGAAAAGAGCGAATCTGACACAGCGATGATCGCCACCAGCTGCCTCGTCGCTTCACCGGTGTCATTGGAGATGTTTTTCGCACAATAAAAGGGTCTATTGCGCCCTGCGCGCGTGCGAGATTGCTCGACTTGACTTGATCCACTTCGACTATGCTGTTCCCCGGTTGGCGCTCTCACTTCGTGTATCGACAGGTTGTTCAGTGCCGTTTCAAACACCTTTTACCCAGGGATAGTTGTCTGGCATCGACAGCCACACCCGGCGGGCCGTGATCCGCAAGGTGGCTGCAATTTTGAAAAACTTCACCCGTCTGGTTGAACACTGGGCTTTTTCATGCACCGTGCCTTTCAATGCCATTCACCTGAGGCTTTGCATCAGCAAATTAGCGAACGAGGAAAAATACAAACGTAACGGATTGGCACTCATCTGATGGCTGCTGGTGCGATCGGCAAACAAACAAAGCTGTTGTTCTTTGATGCGATTTTCACACGTTGCGCGAGCACCCGTTGCTTAAAGGTGTCGATTTGCCCAAGCGATTGGGAACACGTGGCAATTCGGGTCCAATCGTGAGCAGGGGAGGCATTGTTTTTCTCGGTGGCGGTGAACCTTATCTGTACGCGTTTGACAAGTTGACAGGTGATGAACTTTGGCGCGGTGCGACACCTTATAAAACCAACGCGATTCCCATGACTTACCGCATCCAATCGGGCTGGCAATTCGTGGTCATCGCAACCGGTAGAGGGGAAAATGCTGCGCTGGTCGCGTTTGCGAAACCGAATTAATCCAATGATCAATCAAGGCCAGTTTTTGTACTTGCATCGAACTGATTCGGATGAATTGCTGGAATTGAAATGATTGATCGTTTGTCGGTTTCAAGCATCGCGCAATTTTTTCATCAGACCTCGCAGTGAAATCATCACAACTTCGTCTCCAATTGAAAATTCTTCCTTTCCACCGTAAACCACGAACTTACGAGTTGCACCAATTTCGTCGCACGTGCGAGCGAAAATTTTGGGGATTATATACTTGACTAAACCAGCGAAATGATTTATCATTTGAGCATTAGTTTAAACAATTGAGCAGCCCGAATGAATTCGAATAAACGAGCCCCTGGCAAGTCGCATCGCAGCGGTGTTTCACTGATTGAGTTGATGGAAATGTTTCCGAACGAGACCTCGGCACGCCAGTGGTTTGAGTCGATTATCTGGCCAGACGGTGTTGCGGTCTGTCACCGCTGCGGCGGGACCAACACTTACGAAGTTCCAAGCGGTAAACCCCTGCCACACCGGTGCCGCGATTGCCGCAAGCATTTTTCATTCCGCCACGGCACGTTGCTGGAGGGCTCGCATGTGGCGCTGCAAAAGTGGGCCATTGCGATCTATCTTTTGGCGACGAGTCTGAAGGGGGTTTCGTCAATGAAACTGCATCGAGACTTGGATATTACTCAAAAGACCGCCTGGCACATGCTGCATAAGATTCGTTTTGCACTGAGTGGAAGTCGCGTTTCGATGTCCGGCACGGTGGAAGTTGACGAGACCTACATTGGGGGTTTGGAGCGCAACAAACATGAATCCGACAAACTGAAGGCCGGACGCGGCAGCGTCGGCAAAACTGCGGTGGTTGGCATCAAGGAACGCGAATCGAAGCAACTGAGCGCGCAAGTGATTGATCACACTCGCCGAGACACTTTGCATGGATTGATCAAAGAACACGTGCAGGCGGGTGCGAATGTGATGAGCGATGACTTTATCAGTTACCAGCAACTCGATGGGTACAAGCATCAGTTCGTGCGCCATTCGGCGGGTGAGTATGTAACAGATGACGTGCATATCAACGGGATTGAGTCATTTTGGTCGATGCTCAAGCGGGCACACAAGGGTACGTATCACAAGATGAGCGGTAAACACCTTGGCCGATATGTCGGTGAATTTGCCGGTCGGCACAATATTTGCGAGCTTGACACGGCGGATCAGATGGCATCGATCGTGGCAGGGTTTGTTGGTCAGCGGCTCATGAACAAGGATTTGGTATCCGGTGTTGACGGTCGGTTGCACTGAAACAGGATCAGGTCATGAAAGAGAAACAGTTGGAAACAAAGGCGCGACAAGAGTGCGATGATATCCATGCCAGGGCTGAGCGGATTGCTCGCCAGATACTGACAGCTGCGCCGCTGAGAATGGCAAAGAGTGAGAGGAAAACAAAGCGGAAGACATCAGAACCGCGTGATGGAAAATAATTTCAATTTTGGCACGAATTTGGGAAAATATTTCGCTGGTTTAGTCAGGTATATAATCCCCAAAATTTTATTGATTTTGGGAGCGAGTCCAAATTTGATCTCAACGGCCCAAATCTCGTTGTGTGCCAAGCGAATAATCAAGTCAATTTCCGCGCCTGTGGATGCTCGGTAAAAAATTAGTCAGTGCATGGTGAGGGAGGACGGAATGAAGGTTCTCAATGACAAAACCTTCCCAACTTTTGCCCACAATCGGATGCGACAACAGTGAGTCATAACTGAAAATTCCTAACAACTGATGCAAGATGCCACTGTCCCTTACATAAAAGCGCGCTGACTTGACCAATCTCTTTTTGGTATTTTCGTGCCATGGAATCAGACGTCGAACCAATAACAGAGCGACCAGGATATCGACATAACGACTCACCGTTTTTCCGTCAACTTCCAGGTTACCACCCAATTTTGAAAAATTGATCGTTTCTCCTTGCAGATGAGCCAGCATCGTCCACAACCTGCGCAGTCTGGTTGCAGGAATCGGAAGCCCCAGTCGCGGAATATCTCGTTCAACGTAGGTGGTGATCAAATCGGTCAGCCAAGCCATACTCGATTCATCACTATCGGCCAGGCAACTTTCAGGAAATCTACCCCGCAGCCAACGAGTAGTCAATGCAAATCGGTGTTGCTCAATTTCCAGTATGTTCAACCCGTTTAGTTCAAGATAGCCGATTCGTCCGGCGAGACTTTCTGATGTCTGACGTAATAAATGTAACGATGCAGAACCGAGT
Source organism: Arenicellales bacterium (assembly GCA_963664525.1). Lineage (GTDB taxonomy): Bacteria > Pseudomonadota > Gammaproteobacteria > Arenicellales > JAJDZL01 > JAJDZL01. The sequence continues at coordinate 2,575,353 of OY761535.1, read as the reverse complement.
AGTAAAAAACTGTTTTCCTTTTCGCCCTTCATATCGATTGGTGTCGATTACACCGCGCAGTATTGGAAACAATTCGGGAAACTGATGAATCTCGTCAAGTATGATGAGTTTTTCACAGTGCGCAGCAAAAAAAGTCAGTGGATCTTCCAATCGTTGTACGTCTTTCGGATTTTGTAAATCAACATAGACAGAAAATTCGTTTTCCGCGATGATTTTAGCAAGCGTGGTTTTACCGACCTGGCGTGCACCAGTCAACGCCACGGCAGGGCGTTGTTCAATCAGCTTTCGGACGAGGTATCGTGCGATGTTCGCACAATTTGGCATTCAATCCGAAGAGATTAGCAATTGGGAGAGTCAGACTCGTTCAGCAATGACAGCCATACAGTCCCCGGCCTTGACCAGGCCTGGAAAATGTCGACCTGCTAACATTCCGCTTCGTCGGGCAGTGTAAGTCACGGGCTCGCGACCTGTGCGATCAAGCGGCCATACTTTTGCAACATGATCTCCCTTGGAAACGTCATCACCAAGATCAGCCACCGGTTCCAAGAGACCATCGTGTTCGCTAATGACGAAACAATCTCCATCTGGCATATCCAGCTTGACTGTTGGTTCCACCACCGGGTCACCTTTGAGGATTCCAGCGTGAATCAGGACGTTGTTCAGTCCCTTTTTTGCCAGCCTAATTGTTGCTGCACGAGTTGTACCGCCACCGCCCAACTCGGTTGATACAAATACCTTGCCCTGATCTTCTGCTGCGGTGTCATACATGCCGGTATTATCGATCTCGAGCAGTATTGTCGAATACGGTGCGTTGAATGCTTCCATTGCTGCGACACAGGCAACTTGCTGCACTTTGTCTTCCAAAACATGAGCGGCAGCAAGTGGTACAAATTCCAGCGTTTTTCCGCCCGAATGAATGTCAACGACAACGTCCGCTTGCGGTAACAAAGTACGCATGAAGTAATCGGCGATTTTCTCAGTCACCGTTCCTCTCGCATCGCCTGGAAAGACCCGATTCATATTGCCATTGTCAATGGGAGAGTTTCGAGTACCAGCTCTGAATGCAGGGTAGTTGAACGCAGGTACGATAATGACTCGTCCGCTGATGTCGCGCGGTTGAAGATTCAAAGCCAGATTCTGCAAGGCCACGGGGCCTTCGTATTCGTCTCCATGATTTGCACCGGTCAATATTACAGTCGACCCGGAACCGTTCTGTATGACACTGAATGGAATCATGATTGAACCCCAGGCAGAGTCATTACTACTGTATGGCAGATTCAAAAAGCCATGATGAGAACCATCCTGATCCAGTGCGATCGTTGGGGATATCGGGTTTTTGTGCATATCAACCTCGCGTGCAGCTTAACAAACCAAAATTCAGTCAATCACAATCAAGTCTCGTTCCACGTCACACAGCCGTTCGCCACCTGATTCGGTAACAACGAAAGATTCCGATACGGCACAACCTAAGTTTTCCAGCCACACCCCGGATTGAAAGTGAAAGCACATTCCTTCCTGTAATACAGTCTGGTCACCTGGCCGCATGCTGCAGGTTCGCTCACCCCAGTCGGGTGGATATCCGATTCCGATCGAGTATGCGACGCGGCTTTCCTTGACAATTCCGTTTCGATTGAGCACGGCTTGCCAACCGGCTTCAACTTGTTCGCAGGTATTTCCAGGTCTCGCCAGTTCCAAGCCAACATCAACACCTTCGACGATAACCTTTGCCAGATCCTTGATTTTTGCTGGTGGTTGGCCGAGGTGGACCGTGCGGGTCAGCGGGGATTGATAATGTCGCCTGACGCCAGCAAGTTCCACCATAACAAGCACATCAGACGGCAATGGTGAATCTGACCAAGTCAGGTGTGGCGTGCTGGTGCCCTCACCGACCTGGATCAAGGGACAAAGTGCAGTGTAGTCGCCGCCGCAACCCTCGGTCCCCGCGATCTGGGCGCGATAGACTTCGGCAATCACTTCGTTTTGCGGCACTCCGACTGCCATTTTCGAGAGCGCTCCATTCATTGTTTCGGTGCAAATTCTGCCAGCCTGTTTCATCACGCTGACTTCCTTTTCGGACTTCACTAACCGTGCCCAGTTGACAAGGTCTCCATTCGATTGAATTTTAGCGTTGGGCAGCCCTCCAAGCAGTGTTTCATGGCATCTGGCGGTGTAATAGTGTGCATCCATTTCGACACCAATTCGAGCTTTCGCCCATCCCTTGGCCTCAATCAAGTCGACCAGTTCATCATAGGGATGATTGAGCGGATGCTGCACTAGGTGTTCGCTATATGGGATGATGTTTTCAGCTGGAAGGTCCGTCGTCACGTGCGCTGCCTTGGCATCCTGGGCGCGGCCAAACCAGATTGGACACTGTTCTTCCAGATGAACCAATACACACTGCGGTACGTAAAATGACCACCCGTCGTACCCGGTCAGCCAGTACATATTACTGGGATCCTGGCAAATGATCAGGTCGAAATTCGCGCTCGCCATACGCTGTTTTACATCATTGACGCGATCACTGTACTCGTCTACAGAAAACAGTTTCTCAAATATCGCGGAGTAATCATTCATTGGTCAAGCCTCCACCGAAAGTCCGGCACCAGCGATATCAGAGCGCTGCTTGGCAAATGTTGCAATAGCCGTGTCCTGTACACCGGTTCCTGTAAGATCACAAATTGTAATTTCATCATTCGATTGTCGCCTGGGCACTTTGTCGGTAACGACATCACCCAGTTCGAAGATATCGTCGTCTGGTTTCATGACTCCTGCCACGATTGCGTGGTGAAGTTCACCGAGAATTTCAGTCTGAGAGCGCCGGTCAGCGATATAACGCGTTGCAACAGCGAGGCAACCTGGATCGAGTTCGTTTTTGTGACTTTGATCAGAACCCATGGCGGTGATATGTTGACCAGGACGCAGCCAACTTGAATCGACCAGAGGTGTTGCAGAGGGCGTTGTCGTCAGCACAATATCCGCCGAGCGAACGGCAGCCTCCCGGTCATCGCTGGTTTGAACTGATATGGCAAGTCGATCGCTAAGCTCAGCCGCTGCTATTTGCGCTTTCTTTGTGTCTCTCGCCCAAATGAGCGCTGATCGGATCGGACGAACCAGGCACAGCGCTTCTAGTTGCAATTTTGACTGTTGTCCCGCACCAATCACACAAACGTGCTCAGAATCCTCTCTGGCCAGGCAGCGCGCCGCCACAGCGCCTGCTGCTGCGGTACGAACGTCTGTCAGATAGCCGTTATCCAGCAGCACGGCTTCAAGCATACCAGTCTTCACGGAAAAAAGCACCATGAGTCCCGAAGTGCTGGGCAGACCGAGTTTTGGATTATCAAAAAATCCTGGAGACATTTTTATGGCGAAACTTTCGATTCCAGGCACATAGGCTGTTTTTACATCGACTTCGCCATTTGATGCTTCGATGGCCATCGACAGAATCGGGGGCATGATCACCTGGCCGCTCGAAAGCGCGGCAAAGGCAGATTCGATGCAGCTGACTGCATCCAAATCAAGGTGAACAATGTCCCGAAGCTCTTTTTCAGTCAATAATTTAAGTGTGGGCATACCTCGAATTATTCCTTTTCAACGTCAATACATTCACCGGAAATGATCCGGTAATGCAGGTCCATATCAATATTACCGCCGCTTGTTATGACAGCGATTGATTTGAAGGTTTTAATTTTTCCGGACAATAGCGCCGCGATGCCAACTGAGCCGGACCCTTCCAGAATGAGATGTTCTTTCCAGTAAGCGTGGCGGATAGCTTGAGCAATTTCGGCTTCCGTTACCAGCACAAAATCGTCGATTAACTCGCGGGCCATCTCAAACGTGAATTGGTTATCAAGTCCGATTCCTCCGCCCAGTGAGTCCGCCAGCGTAGCCAACTCTTCAACCAATACTGGGTGACCAGCCTTGAGACTCGCGTACATTGCAGCACCTCGTTCCATTGATACGCCAATGACTCGAACATCGGGCTTATGGGCCTTAATTGCGCTAGCAACCCCGCAAATCAACCCTCCGCCAGATACAGGAACTACAATCGCGTTGATGTGAGGCAGCTGTTCGAGAATCTCCAATCCCAAAGTCCCCTGCCCCGCGATGATGTCAAAGTGATCGAAAGGTGGCAGCATCGTCATTTTTTCTTCGCCGACCAATCGATCCACTTCAATTTGCGCATCGTCTTGGGACTGACCAATGATTCGCACCTGGGCACCATGCGAACGGATACCGTCAATCTTGTTTTGAGGTACGAGTTTGGACATGCAGATGATACAGCGAATGCCTGCCTGGGATGCCGCATAGGCCAGTCCACGCCCATGGTTGCCAGTCGAAACGCCCACTACACCATTTTTTCGCTCAGATTCATTCAAATTCAAAACAGCGTTGCTTGCACCGCGTAGCTTGAAGCTCCCAGTCGTTTGCTGGTGTTCAAGTTTTAGAAACACGCTGGCTCCGGTATGTTCACTCAGTGCGGCTGATGAAACAGTTGGGGTTCGATGGACCAAGTTGGCGATACGCGAGTCGGCTTTGCGGATATCAGAAATATCAATGCGGCTTGAATTCATTAAAACTGCCTATCAAAAATAGACCAATCAATTGTTTTCCTGCTGATGCTCAAAGATGGAGGTGTATCCATCAGACCAGTCAGGTGGTAGCGGAACGGTCAGTTCTTCGTGATGCGCATAGCGTGGCATTTGTCCGCGAACGATGACGTTATAGTTGACACTGGGATATGCCGGTGCTGTATATGGCATTGCATCCGCGGCACTGTAAGTCAACACAAATGCCGGGCGGTTGCTGCGACTGTGATTGGTTGAAGAACCGTGAATGGTACGGCTGTGATGCACCGACAACGTGCCTGGCGGGCCGGCAAGTGCGACCGCTTCACTGATCCTGGCAGTTTCGAGATCGCATGCTGAAATAGCTCCGGTCCAGTTGCCTTGTTCATCGTAGTGGGGAAAGATTTTCCCTTTGTGACTGCCGGGGATAACATTGAGCGGACCTTGTTCTGGCGAAGCACCCTCAAGCAGCAGTAAAAATTGCAGTGTACCGGAATGGGTGTGGGGATAAAACACCAGGTCCTGATGCCATTTGACCTCGGCACCGCCATCCGCCCACTTGAAATTCATCATCAGTTCACGAAACCTGACATTCGGTCCTAACAGGTCTACAGCGATGTCGGGAATCACTGATTCGGTACACAAGCGCCAGAAGATCGAGTCGAATTCATCCAGGTAGGCGACTCGTCGAATGCGCGGGTTCTCAGCGCTGTGATCCGGTTCAAGGTCGACGCGACGAGTGGATTGTTTTGAGTTTCGAGTGGATTCGATGATCGCATTTAAGGCCTTTCGCAGGGGCTTTAACCAATCCTCGTCGATCAGACCGGGGAACAGGAGATAGCCTTGTTCAAAATAGCGTGCGCGTTGGTCTTGTGTAATGACATTGGGTGGATAGGAATTAATTTCTTTAAGTTTCATGAACAGTACCCGTATACGAATGTCAGGCCAAGCAGTTTTTCGATGGATCAATCCTGAACAGGCTTCCGAAACCGTCTATTTTACCGATGTAGCCTGTTGCCCGTAGCGCTTGCCAAAACAGTACCTGGTTGGCAGTTATCACGGGTTTTCCAATGGCATTTTCAATGGACTCAATTACTTCTACCGCCCTGATTGCGGTGCAGGATATAAACAAGGCTTCAGCTTCCGGTCGGTCGCTTGCAATTGCAGCTTCGAAAATCGCCTGCGGTGGAATTTTAGCCATTTTGTCGTTGTCAGCACAATGAAAGCTGGTAAATGCGGTGATTGAAACACCGCGATCAACGAGGTACCGATGAATCTGCTGGTTGACATCGTCGGTATAGGGGGTGAGTACTGCAATTTTCAAAACGCCCAATTCATCCAATGCTGCAAGCGCCGCAGTTATGGGTGCTGCAACCGGAATGTCGGGGCGAGCTTCACGAATTCGTCGAACCACTGTTTCGTAACCCAGTACAACGGTACCTGATGTGCAACTGTAGGCGATTGAATCGAGTCGCGAGCCAGGTATCAGCAACTCGGTTGATCGAGTCAGTTCCGGTTCCATTTTTCGCAAGTGCTCAACAGAACAAATTTCAGCATTTGGAATTCTCGAAACAAAAATTGTCACTTCATCACTGGGACGCATGTTGATGAAATCCCGTTCTGTCGCCAAGTCATTCGACAAAGCCAACAGTCCGATTCGATATCGCCCCGGTCCATCGTCCAGCACATAGTCTATAGGAACTGGGTCTGAGTCAAATGGTCTGGTTGTGGGAGTTAACATATTGAAACAGCCTCCTTAAATCACTGCAATTAAGTGCCCGCTGCGACGACGATACAATCTGACGGAAAGAAAGTGCATTCGATTGTTCCGTCGTATTGATCCAGCGACTGACCGGTGAACTGTTCACTCACAGTACACAGTTCGCCGCTTTCGAGTTCAACAACGATATGAATATCTGCACCCAAATGGGCAATATGGCGCGCTGTGCCGCGCAACCGATTGACGAATACCGAGGCATCCGCCGAATGATGATCTGCATTGACACGAATTCTTTCAGGACGGATGCAGACCTCATATTTTGACGCGACAAAATCAGGATTAAGAACCTGAATTGACAAACCTGAATCGGCTTCGAAGAGACACAAACCAGCACTGTCAGCCTGACCGAGCTTACCTTGCAGCCAGTTGGAGCGGCCGATAAACTCAGCAACAAACTTGCTGCGTGGATTTTTGTAAACCTCGGTAGGCGAGCCTTCCTGAACGATGCGGCCATCGCTCATCACCACCAATCGATCCCCCAGACTCATCGCTTCTTCCTGGTCGTGAGTCACGATAATTGTCGTGGCTTCAACGGCAGACAGAATCTGTTTGAGTTCGATGCGAAGTTCCTGGCGTAGCTTGGCATCCAGGGCGGACAAGGGCTCATCTAGAAGTACAACCTCGGGGTTGGTTGCGAGCGCTCGGGCGAGTGCGACTCTTTGCTGCTGGCCACCGGAAAGCTGCGCTGGGCGTCGTGTTTCAAAGCCATGGAGTTTCACAAGATCGAGCATTTCGTTGACTCTTTGACTGATCCTGGCGCGATCGAAATTTCGTCTTTTGAGGCCATAAGCGATGTTCTGCTCGACACTCATGTGCGGGAACAGGGCATAGTCCTGAAAAAGCAGTCCAACATTGCGTTCGTAGGGACGCTTGCCGCTCATGGCGGCACCACCGATGCGTATTTCGCCGGCGCTGGGCTCTTCAAAGCCTGCAATCATTCGCAACGTTGTCGTTTTACCGCATCCAGAAGGTCCGAGCAAGGACAAGATTCCACCCTTTTCAAGACTGAATGTGGCTTCATGCACCGCGGTGAAATCACCAAAGTGCTTGCTGACCTTTTCGAGTTCTACAACAAACATGAAAATTCAGGTTATGATCGATATACCCCGCCACCGATCACTCGTTCAAGGCCAACCACGACATCAAGAACGATGATCAGTCCAATTGTAAAAAGCATCAGAATGACAGAAGCTGCAGCGATGGTGAGGTCAAAATTGGTGCGCATCATACTGACCATGGCAACCGGCAGTGTGTAGGTATCAGGCGAAGTCAGAAACAGGCTGACCGCGACATCATCCATGGAAAATGCGAAAGCAAAGACCGCACCTGCCACCATACCGGTACGAGCCAGTGGAAACGTTACATCCCAAAAGGCCTGACGTTCATTCGCTCCCAGCGTCATCGCCGCCTCGGTCAAGTTCTTTCGGATCCCCGTCAGCCCCGCGAGCGTGGTTCTCACCGTATATGGAAACGTGATAATGATATGACCTGCCAGTAATCTCGGATAGCCCTGAAAGACGCCGAGCAGTGCGAAAAAAAGTAGCAGGGAAAAACCGATCACCACCGCGGGGATCACCAATGGTGAGAGGAAAACCGTTTCCAACGCCTGTTTGCCTGGAAATTCATAGCGATCCAATACTATTGCAGCACACACGCCAGCAACTGTGGATACAGAGGCAGCGATCACTGCAATGATCAAACTCGTTCGAAGCCCCGTGAGATAGTAAGTGTCAGAAAAAAATCTTGCGTACCACTGCAAAGAAAACTCAGTGGGCGGAAAACGACCGAGATAACTTCGAGCATCAAAAGACATCAGAATCGAGACCAAAATTGGCGCAATCAAAAAAACAATGGTGATCAAAATGGTGCCGATCACCGCCCATGCCCCAAAATTGTCAATGTATCGTTGCAGCATATCGAATCGCTAGTGCTTGATCCAGCGAGTCGTCACGAGATAAGTAATGCCATAAATGATCAGCAACGATAACAAAAGCATGACGATGGAAATTGCAGAACCGCTTGGATAATTTGCGATTTCACTGAATCGTGAATAGATGAGATTGGATACAAACAGAATCTTTCCTTTGCCCAGAATCATGGGAACGACAAAGGCGGAAAGGCAAAGCGTGAACGAAATCAAAAATGCAGACAGCAGTCCCGGCACACATAGGGGTACGGTTATCGTCAGGTGCGCCACCCAGCGCGGCGCTCCGAGTGCCTGTCCCGCTTCGGTGAGTCTGGGATTGACGTTTTGAATCGTACCCAGTAAAGTGATTGCAGCAATGGGCACCATGTAGTGAAGCAAACCGAGGATGACGACAATTTCGGTGTATAGACGTCCATTCATCGAAATGCCGAGCAAGCCGGTCAAAAATTTTGCGATTCCAGTTGGACCGAATGTCAACTGCAAAGCATAGACGCGCACCAGGGTACTTAGAAACATGATGCCAATCAAGAACCCGACGCCGACTTTGCGCCAAAGTGGCGTGAACCGACGGGCAATCACATAAGCAATTGGAAACCCTAGAACCAATCCAACGATTGATGCGATAAAACCAATTCGCGCGGTTTCAAAAAAGTAATAAAGATAGGTGGCATCGATCAGTTCCGCGTAGTTGAAAAAGGTATAGGGAGCATCTTTCGCGGCGCCAATTCGTCCAGGTTCGAACAGGCGAAAACTCTCTTCGACGACATTCGCAAGCGGTGCCACCAAAAAAACCAGCAAAATTGCGATGCCGGGCACCAGCAGCAAAATAGCGCCTCGGTTAATCTTCATGGGTGCGAATTACACTCCACTCAATCGGGAACTTGCCAAAGCCAAACAAATTGAAACGAGAAATGATTTACGCGGGAATACCAAAAAGGGCATTTGCAAATGACCGCGTGCTGGATGAAAAAAAGAAAACACCCAGAAGATCGGTCGTTGGATGTCATTGCCGGGGCAATGCTGACCGATCTTCTCAAGGTGTGATCCTTACTGGAATACTAAAGCTGTGGAACGATGTCTTTTTCGAATCGTTTGTTCCAGCTGTCCAGCTCTTTGCCCAAGTGGTCCCAATCGGGGATAACCACGAAATCTTCGGCTTCGGCCGAGGTAAATCTCAGGTGCTCGATACCGTGTTCAGCCTTGCCATTGACTGGTACTTCCCCAACTTCCTGGTAGTATAACTCGCTGTTTTCCTTATTGATTGTGTAGTTTGCAAAGTCGAATGCCAGTTCCTTGTTTTGCGAACTTGACAGCACGACCCAACCACTCACGAACAGGAAGGTCTTTAACGACGCATCGGCTTTTGTCAAATGTCTCAATGCAGTACCTTTAATACCGGAAAGAGTCCCCTGATCAACAAAGGTTACCGATGTTTCACCCGTTTCAAGAGAGGTAATGACATCGGATGTGTTTGCAGAAACGCGTCCAATATTTCCGGCTGCAGCGAGTTCTTTCAAAAACTCCCAACCAGGTTCCATATTGTATTCATCGCCGCCCCGGCCTTGGCCAGTGCAACCACTTGTAAATTGGTGTTAAGCGTCGGGTTGGGCCAAAGAATCTGGCCTTTGAGCTTGGGGTCCAACAAGTCATCGACTGTGTTGATTTCGATTGGACAGTTATCCGGTGCATAGGTGAAAAATACACCGCTGGTACCCCTGGGAATATTTTTCCAGTTGCCGTCGGCATCCTTGGTAATCAGGCCTTCAGGTACGTCAGCCAGATTCGGGCAATCGTCGAGTGTAACAGTTTCAGCCCAGCCCTCGCGCATCATTGACAAAAAGACCGGACTCCAGTTATCAACAACATCGTAGGGCGGATTGGGCCATGCGGCCTTGATTTTGGGCAAAATAGATGCAGCACCTCCAGAGTGCAGTGTCCAGTTAATTTCACTTTTACCCCAGGCTGCAGCAATCTTCTTGGTATTGTCGATCCATGGAGGACCCCAATCGACAACCGAAAGCGGGCTTGCACCATACGCCTGATTCATAAAAGGAACAGACGTCGATGCGGCAACTACGCCACCGGCCGCGGCGGTTTTGAGAAGTTCGCGGCGCGTTAGTTTCAAAGACATGATTAATTCCTCTCCTATTGTATTCAGTTCTTTCTTATGCAATTGATAATACAGGCAAAAAACCTCGATCATTCCAACTGCCCCATTTCAGCCCCAATGCTATATCCGAGCTGTATACAAATGTTATATCATTAACATACATTCAGTCAACCAAAATATTCTCGATCGTGTCGGCTCGGACATGGCCGAGGAAGTTTTAGCAATTTAATTGTAGCCTTGCAACACATGAGCTTCCTGATGGATGAGAGCTGATCTGATCAGCGTTGCGTGATGAAAGAACAGACCCTGATTGATTCACATCAATTGAAACCATGCGGTGATCCTCTCGCGCGAGAGTCATCGAACGATCGGCACCAAAGAATTTACCAAACAATCAGGGAGCGAATCTCACTGCTTCAGTATCCACCGCATACCGTGATGGCGGAAACTGAATTGGCCGGTGAGTTCAAAATCAGCCGTACGCCCATTCGGCGCGTGCTTCAGCGATTGCATTTTGAAGGTTTGGTCGATATTCGCAATGGTGTCGGTACGGTGGTTACTGATATCGACATCAAGACCATGAAAGAAGTCTATGATCTGCGGATGTATCTGACTGAACTGATTTCCGAACTTTCACCGTGCGAAATAACTGGCGAACATATCAGTGCAATGGAAGCGTTGCTTGAACGTACCCGTTCAATTTACGATGCGCGTAGCAGCGAAGCCTATGGCCGACTTTGCAACGATTTGCACGAAGTATTGATTTCCCTGATTGGCAGCGTACCATTGCGCGAAATTACCGATAACTTGTACTATCGTTCAGCACGCATCTGGATTACATTTTTACCCAGCCTCGACTGGAATGACATTATTTCCGAGCAAGAGCTTGAGACTTCTGAAATGATTGCGGCAATGAAACGCAATGACATTCGCGGTGTTGTTCAGGTGCGGCGATTTTATCTTCACTGTACACTGACACGGATCAGTGACTATCTCAAAGGCACTGGTACGATTGCGTTCAGACCAATCCGGTCGTCGCCAGTTAAAAGAATCCGCTAAGCGCAGTCCACCACACCTTGAAACTACCGCGCCATTGTCGGGTTGTCATTTGCGGCGGTGGCATTGCTGGGGCCAGCGTCGCCTATCATCTGACAAAACTCGGCGTCAATGAGATAGTCCTGCTTGAGCGACATCAACTCACTTCAGGTACCACTTGGCACGCAGCGGGCCTGATTATGCAGTTGCGTTCGACTCACGCGATGACAGAATTGGCCAAGTACAACGTGGAGCTCTATTCTCGCCTGGAGGACGAAACCGGGTTTTCACCAGGATTCAGGCAAACCGGCACCTTGGGCGTATGCAGAAATGCCGCCAGACTTTATGAAACCCGAAAAACTGCTGCAATCGCGCGCAGTTTCGACATTGAAGCCCACATCATTACACCTGCGCAAGCCCAAGACATTTATCCTGCGATAGACAGGCGCCAGATCGAAGGTGCCATCTATATTCCAAACGACGGGCAAACCAATCCGGTCGATACGACCATGGCGCTGATTGCTGGCGCACGGCGTGGTGGTGCAACTGTGATTGAGAACTGCGAGGTTCTGCATCTACAACAAAGCTCGCGACACGAGTATCAATTAGAGACTTCACTGGGCAAGATCGATTGCGAGGTCCTGGTACTGGCTTGTGGATTGTGGACGCGCGCGCTGGCCGCTCAGCTTGGAGTGCGAGTGCCACTTTATCCATGTGAGCACTATTACGTTCTGACTGAACCGATGGCCGCGGCGACACCAAACTTACCGGTATTGAGAGATACTGACGGCCACTGCTACATCAAGGAAGACGCAGGCAAATGGCTGGTCGGCTCGTTTGAACCGACAGGCAAGCCGATGGATTTTGCACATATTCGTGCCGACACTCCCTTTATTGAATTGCCAGAAGATTGGGAGCAGTTCGAGTTGCCTTATATGAACGCTGCACAATTGCTGCCAGACCTGCAAAATGCTGGAATTGCCCGATTCTTGGCAGGGCCGGAAAGTTTCACACCAGATCTGTTGTTTTTACTGGGAGAGGTGTCCGGGCATCCCAATCTATTTGTTTCAGCTGGCTACAATTCCGAAGGTATTGAACTTAATCCCGCCGCTGGTCGGGCGTTGGCACAGTGGATTGTAGAAGGCGAACCGAGCATCGATCTTGGTTTTGTTGATGTCAATCGGTTTCATCCCGGTCAAAACAATACGCGTTATTTGAAAGAGCGTAGCAGGGAAGTTTTAGGTTTGCACTACAAAATGAGCTGGCCTCACCGACAAAAGGTATCCGGCCGCTCCATTCGTAAAAGTATTTTGCATGACCGATGGGATCAGTTGAACGCGAGTTGGGGTGAAGCGGCTTTTTGGGAACGTCCGATGTGGTTCGCACCTGTTGGTACTCGTTCGAACAACATTTACTCCTACCATCAGCCGAACTGGTTTGAACCGCTTGCTCAAGAATGCCGTGCAGCGCGCCAAAGTGCAGTCATTTTTGATCAAAGTTCTTTTGGTAAATATCTGCTGCAGGGCAAGCGGGCTTTGGATTTTTTGCAATACGTTTGTGCCAAAGACGTTGATGTCCCATGCGGCAAAATCGTCTATACGATGATGTTGAACGGTCGCGGTGGAATTGAAGTCGATTTGACGATCAATCGTTTACGCAAGGACAGTTTTTTACTGGTCACTTCAGCGATTTCCAGCATGCGCGACCAAGCCTGGATTCGGCATCAGCTTGAGAAGTTTGACGGTGTAGTGCTCACCGACGTCACGTCCAATTACGCGGTATTGTCGATCCAGGGACCAAAGTCTGGGGAAATTTTATCCAAGGCGTCGAATGCAGACTTTAGCTGTGAGTCGTTTGCGTTTGCCACAGCCAGAGAAATAGAGCTCGGTTACGGAATGGCGATTGCGAACCGACTGACTTTTGTAGGCGAAGTGGGTTTCGAGCTATTCATTTCAAGCGAATTTGCCCAGGACATATTTGACCGAATCATGGCGGCGGGCAGCGAATTCGATCTGAAACCCGCGGGATATCACGCATTGGAGCATTTACGTCTGGAAGCCGGGTACCGGGAGTTTGACCTGGATTTGACAAGAGAAGACACGCCGATTGAGGCGGGACTTCACCAAGCAGTTTCCTTGGATAAACCCATTGAATTTATCGGTCAGAAAGCGTTGTTGCATCAATTTAGCGTCGGAGCGTTGAAAAAACGCCTCGTTTTATTCAAACTGAAAGACCCCGAGCCTGTGGTTTGGGGCGAAGAGGTCATTTATCTCGCCGGAAAGGCGGTTGGTTATCTTTGTTCGGGAGCGTTTAGTTTTACATTGGGGTGCTCGGTTGGAATGGGATATGTCTTTGAGGAAAGCGGAGTTACGCAAGAACTTGTAGAAAATGGCAGCTGGGAAATTGAAGTTGCCTGTGAACGATACCCTGCTAGTGCGTCGTTCCAGGCGTTTTTCGACCCGAATCGAAAGCGAGTCAGGCGGTCATTATTCGACCGATAGCAAACAGCAAAAAACGAATGTTTCTTAGCGCTTTCGAGATTTTTTCTTTTTGTCGGTACGAAATTCCTGTGGTATCCGTTCAACAATGCTCTTGGATACCGCGAATTTTCGATCCTTGACATAACGCTCGTGATTCTGGACGATACTGTCCGGGTCATAAACGTAGTTGACCAGCATTCCAGCCGATTGTCGGACTCCGTTTGGCGAACAGTCCCCGAGCCAGTTAATTCGCTCTAAACGCGCACCGTTTCTCAAATGGAAGCGGGCCACCGGATCAAGCGGCTCGTCGCACTTTTTGGCGCAAATTAGGTAATATGCGCATAGTTTCAGCAATATTGGCTCTAATGCCGCTGCAAGCATTTTGTCTTCGAACCAGTTTTTCGACTCAAGCTGCGCTAGTATGTCTCGCTCTTTCCGTGAGACCAAGGCGTGATTGTCCTCATCAAGTGTTGATTTAAACCACTCTTGAAAACCCGGGACCGGCGAGAGCGTCGAAAAGTGACTAATGTTGGGGAATTCCTGTGACAGTTGCTGTACGACCTGTTTGATGAGCAAGTTTCCGAATGAAATGCCATTGAGACCCTGCAGGCAGTTGTTGATGGAATAAAAAATGGCTGTGTCGGCCGTTTGAGGGTTTGTGATCGCACGATTGGCATCAATGATCGGGTTAATGGATTCAGACAAGCCCTTGACCAGAGCGACTTCCACAAATATCAGCGGTTCGTTTGGCAGCGTTGGATGAAAAAATGCGAAGCAGCATCGATCATCGGCAAGTCTGCTGCGCAAATCGTCCCATCCCTCGATTTCATGGACTGAATCGTACTGAATCAACTTCTCGAGCGTGATGGCAGCTGACTCCCAGTCAATTTGTTTCAGTTCAAGAAAGCCGCGGTTAAACCAGGAAGCCAACAGGTGGTGTAAGTCGAAGTCAACGACGCTGAGGTGTGGATGTCGTTTCAAAACACGCAAGAGGTCAGTGCGCATTTGAACAATCGTACCGGTACCGCCAGGTGCCATATTAATGCGGCGAAATAGCTCCTGACGTTTGGATTCGACAATTTTTGTCAAATGACGCAATGAATCGAAATCTTGTGCATCGCAGTATGCTGCAGCTGCAGCCACGACCGCGTCCTGGTCGACACCAAACCAATCGTTAATCGAATTAAAGAATTCGATTTGGCCGACTTCATCCAGTTCTCGATACTGATTAACAATATCGCGTGCAATCGCAATACCAGAGGCTTCACCTTTCGTCGACAGCAGCTCCACGCACAAACTTGGCAATGACTTTGAACGATCTTTCGAGGTCCGCAAACGAGTGCGTAACAAGTCCATACCCGCGTCGGCTATGGAGTGAAGAACGTGATTGAACCGAAGCGTATCCATCCATTTATCACCGGAAGTTTGGTTTATTGGTGATTTTCACGGCAAATTATTCAGTCTTTGAATTCCAATTCAGTGAAGATTGATATTATCCTGCTAAAAGTTGACCTACTGTCTCGAAATTGGAAGATGGCACGCCAGTGTTGTAATCAAGTCTGAATATGATGGGTTTTCCGGGATTGCAAAAAAGAAAGTCGCTGAATATTTACGAGATTGGTCACAGCTTTCGCTGTGAAATGCCAAATCATGAAATGTATGCTAGCGTAGATGCAAGAATTGTGCGTAGGTTTTGTGCGATTTTGTTGTGGACCAACTCAATTTTGAGAACAGTTGCTATTGAACGGCGATGTCGATCGCCTTGAACCTGACAAGGCGTGTTTTCATCCAGCGCGAATGCGGTGCAATGCAAGAACCAGACTGACGACAGCAAGCACGAGCATCAAAACCAGCACTGGTTTATTCAACAGCGAAACAGTGTAGATAAATTTCTGATGATCGGTTTGTGCTTTTGGATGGATCGTTCGAGAGTAGAAATCTTCAACGGTAAAAAACGACGAGCAATGCACCTTCAGGTGAGTATGAATTGTGCTTGGTTTTCGCTTTAAGCCAAACCAGGTCACCTTGCGTGTATCGATAACCGTCATGATCGATAATCTCGCCTTCAAGAACAAAAAACTCTTCGTCGCCTTCATGGACATGCGGTGTGGTGGTGTGCCCAGCTGGCATCCGGTATACATGAAATCCAAAGCCCAGGGCTGAATTTGGATTGATCTGTAAGACTTGACCATCCTCTCGGCCGTCTTCATCAATCAGTGTCAAAAAATCACCTTTGGCAATATTGACTACCTGGCGTTCATTGGAATCGAGTGGTTTCATGGATTCGCCTGTCGTATTTGGATTGAACACTTACAGTGTTTTTGAAATGATATCGAGTCCAGTCAGTGTCAAATTTGGTCTTTCTTCAAAATGGTGCGTCGAGTGTTGTGCAATCAGTGAGGCACCGCCGCCGGTCAACAGCAGATTCGGAGAATCGTCCAGCAATTCGCAGTATTGGCGCACCAGCCGGTCAACACCTCCGGCAATCGCATAAACTACACCACTTGATACGGATTCGATGGTACTTCGTGCTGGTAATTCAGGCATCAGAGCATGAAACATATCGATGCCTGAAGCACGCTGCCAAAGCGAAGTTTGAGCAAGGCTGAACCCCGGCAAAATTGACCCGCCGAGAAACTCACCATCCGCCGACAGTGCATCGACTGTAATGGCCGTTCCGCTGTCAACGATAATCGATGCACCCGGGTAAATGGACCGTACGCCGATTAATGTTGCCCACCTGTCAGCACCAAGTTCCTTGATTTTGCGATACGAGTTTCGAACGCCACATTGATTCGCAGCAGATACGACCTGGGTTACTGGAACGTGTAATTTTTCCCTAACAAAACGCTCAAGTTCCACAGTGCGGTTATGGTCTGCGACGTTGACAAATATCACGCCTGTGATGTCTGACAATTCACTGATTAACAGCCATAAGTTGCGAGAATACTCTGGCTGTGAAGATGAAAACACATCTGATTTGGTGCCAAATCGCCATTTGGTGTTTTCGTTTCCAATGTCAATTAGCAGATACACAATTAAATTTCAGTCGACTTACTTGAGTAGGATAGTCAAAACGATTAGGGAAATGGTTGAATTATTTTGAGAAAATGACTGGTGATATTCTATGTCGATATTGTGGCATGTTCAATGCAGCATTCATACCTGAATTATCCAAATTATTGCATGACAAAATTTCCCATTAGAATACGGTTCAGATATTGGCTTGGGATTTCAATACAAAATGAATTGGTTCGAAAGACAAAACTCCGAGCCAAGCTGTTTGTTGGCACCACTTGATCAATTTTCCTTACACAAACAATTCTTGGGCGCGGGTTAGTGCAATCAATATTCTGCGATATAAGATATTCGTTTTCCTCAAGAAAATAATTTCGTACAACTTTCTCAAACCATGCTCTAAGTTTCCGAGAGTTGATAGTTTTGAATCCGACCTATTCAAATGGTGGTATGTCTCGCGACGTTACCATCATCGAATTGGCAACTGCAGTTGCCGCGATAAATCTGTTTGAAATTGATCGCCCGATGGATTGCACATTCGCCATCAACCGCGCATAAGCTTGAGATTCTGCCAGATCGAACGCTAGTGCATGTCCGGCAAACATCGGTAATAGCTCCTGCTCTAAACGGTCATGTAACAACGTTCGGCGTCGAGTGTCAGTTCCAGACGAACATAGGCACTTGTCACTACTTCTGTGTCTACAGCCGCAGTAGGCACAGATGTTTTCGTCTCGTTGGTAAACCTCATGTCTCAAACTTTTGGGGATCGCCCCCCCCGGGAAGTACGGCTTTTGTGTGTGAATCATTCTTTCATGGACTTCAGGCCTCATCGTGATTTGGCACACATCCGGTGATTGCTTCGTTCTTCATCCAGATGGATCTCTTACGCTGGCTCCAACCATCAGGTTGCCGGTTCTAAGGCTTGACGACCAAACACCTTGCGCCACGCACCACCTGATCCTTCGCCTAGCCTGACCAGAGCACGGCTCCGCTGATCAATGACCGCTCCACATGCGACGGCTCGCAGTCGTTTTCCACTGCCGGGTTGGGCAACCGTGCCGCAAACTCCTCACAGGCGATCGACGCGTCGACTTCGTGTCCATCCTTATCTGCTGTCAGTTCCAGTTAATTCTCCGAAATTCGTGTTCGAGAGCTTTGATGTCTTCCCTGCAAGTCAACTTTCTTTATTCATATTTCTCAAGCCTATCGACTTCACTGTTGAGAGTGTTCTACCTTCTCACAGGTTTAATGTTATAACGAGTTGACTGTGGCTTAGAGGAAAACAACAGATTCATTTCGCCGTCGAACTGCAACCAATCTGGTTCCGAAGAGCATGCTTGTTCCGGCGTGCAAATAAATCCCGGTTGAATTGAGTAAATATCACCCACGCGAAGCTTGATGGATGGCTCTTGAACTAGTTGTTCGTAAAGGAAAAGAGCAGTTTCGATGACAATAATGTGCGGTAGCGGAATTCCAAACAGTAAGACACTGTTCAGAAGGTGTAATGGTGCCTCATTTCCCTTCTTTTGAGACTTACGATCTTTAATTCTGCTTGATTCAGACATGTCGATAGCGTGCGCACCTTCAAAGTTTGCAATTTTACGGATGATTTCCTTCAACGACACAGGTGATTTGTCAAATATCAGTAACTGCTGACCGAGCCAATTATCGCAAGTCATTGATCGTCCGAATGAATTTTTAAACAACTGATCTGCACTAATACGCCAAGGCTTCGCATCCGTTGGTGTGCCGACCCAATCGGCAGTTCCTGGCAACGGCCACACAATCGAGAAATACATGTCTTGGGGCGCAATAGGAAATACGTAGGTCGGCAGTTCAGGCCCCGGCTCGTCAATCTTGGTAAACTGCATAGATCCTTTGCCAATGCTCCAGCCTGTACGGATCGTTCTGCGTCGATCATTTGCGATCTTTCGCAGACGAGGAAGTTTCATATTGAGGGAAATCATCACGGAGTCGTCCAAAAGACGGGTGTCGCGCTTGCCGTAATCTCCAAGCACCAATTTCCTTAGGAAAACAGAGCACATTCGAGCAAATGCGCTTAGTGTTTGTGAACGATTCCCTGAGTCTTGTCTCCCCTCCTGCACGTGTATACCTGCTATTGCAAGCTGCAATTCACCAATCGCCTCTGAGATACGTTCATGCTTTGCTTTATTGCGGCCGCTAACAGGACTCCTCTGGCTAGGTACCAACTTAACGTGCGGCCCGTTCTCCCGCCGAGTTGGCTTCTGCGGTTGCAGCCAGTACTCGGGCGTCGTACAAAAGCACCTCGCTAAACGACTGGCAGAGTCGGGCGAGAAAGTTCGTTGCCCTTCCAGAATATCGAGAATGTGATTCACAGGAAGATTAAGCGTCCTCGCCATGTCTTGGGTCGACAGATTGAATTGCGCCATTAGCGTTTGCAGAATTTTTCCCGGATGAATGATTGATGACGTGTTCACGTTGGTAGATCTATCACTCTATTGTGTCTAAACCGTTTTTGATTTCTGTGTCCATAGCATCAACAAAGCTTCCCGCAGTCGCTTCTCACCGCGCTCCCACTAGCTCGCAAGTCTGGTAACTATATTGAAGTTACGGGAGAATACCGCATGGTTTGCGTTTTCCTTAAGCATCATCGGTCAAATTTCCTCGGCAATATTGCGCATGCCGGTATCAAAAATGCTTTTCGAACACGTATATGGTTTTCTTCGGTGTAATGCTCACATCGGACAGATTAAGGTTCGCCTCAAGCAATGCGGAGTCCCCAGTCCTCCGTGACTCACGAAGTGCGCGACCGCCTTGTTCTTGAAATACCTATCCCGCGAGAGTCTGTCATCAAATCAATTTTATGATATCGTGTTCAGGTTCCCTGAACACCGCTTAAGTTCGAGGCTTTGGTGGGGCCTCTCTGACTTAAGTTCCGCTTTGGGATTACAATTGCCGATTCAGACGTGTTAACGAATCTGAGAACGCTTCGGACAAGGCGATTACCCGACGGGCTGACCTCTAACATCTGCGATTAGTTTCTCCAATGTTTGTAATTCTGCTCCCAATCCGCTCCCGTTACTTGCACGATTTTTGGATTCAGCAATTTCCTCCCCAAACGTGATACACAGCCCAATTACTGTTGCTGTCGCGAGGACCACCCTCACTTTGACAGCATCCGCGCTTTAGTGCTTCATCCCTTTCCAGTTGAGTGGCTTCGTCGTAAGTGAGGCCTGTGGCCAAAACTTCGCCACCAGTATGTCCTTCCTCCTCTTTCCACTCTTCAATCCGTTTATACGGATACTTAGACATCCCAACTCTGCAACCCATACGTATCTCCATAAATCAGTTAAATTAACACATACTAGATTGGGCCAGACTAAATAATTTCAAGTCCAATTGAAGCATTTTCGTTGGAGCCATATTTCGGTAATCTGAGCCACGGTTTTATTTCCAACCGATTCAATGATGTCGGAAGAAAATGCCTCAAACACATTTCTAAATTTGCCTGAGAGCGAATTCGCTTATACTAAATTCGTTCTAGTTATAGCGAAACCACTTCCTTCTTCGGTTACTCTTCCAATGTTCGCAACGAAATGAATAGGGCAAATACACACAGCATCTGGAATTCAACTACTGGGATTACTGATCTAGACGAAAGTCTTTATCAGTTCAAGTCGCCTGAAATTCAGGGAATTCGCGCTATTTGGGAGGACCAGCAGGAGCGACTTAAAGATACGACACAGTTAGAAGAGTTCATCGAAAGAGTGTCCCGAGAGTGGGCGATTGAAACAGGAATTATTGAGAATTTGTACGACATTGAGCGTGGACTCACTCAAACATTGATAGAACATGGGTTTCAGGCAGAGATCCCCCGATTTGATTCGAATGGTATGCCTAAAGAATATGTTTTGCGATTGCTCCGAGACCAAAAAAATGCCTTGGATGGTGTTTTCGATTTTGTCACACGAAATCGCAATCTTTCAACTTCGTACATTAAAGAGCTGCACGCCATCCTCCTGAATAGTCAGGATACGACTGAAGCATTGGATTCACTGGGGCAGAACGTTAACGTCGAATTAATCAAGGGAGATTGGAAGCAGCAAGCCAACCATCCAACGCGAGATGGAATCACATATGAGTATTGTCCTCCTGAACATGTTTCAGGGGAAATGGACAGGTTAATTGAAATCTACTTGTTTCATATTTCGAATAGTGTTGAAAGTGTAGTAACGGCAGCATGGCTTCATCACAGATTTACGCAGATTCATCCGTTTCAGGATGGTAATGGGCGCGTAGCGAGGGCATTGGCCTCACTGGTTTTGATTCGAGACAAACTTTTTCCACTCGTCGTGCACAGAGACTATAGGAAAAGATATATCGAAGCTCTGGAGAAGGCCGATGACAATAACTTGAAACCGTTAATTGAACTGTTCATAAGTTTACAGACTGTTCAATTCAGGAAAGCCACCTATATTTCTGAGTCGCTTCTAGCTGAGGACGACTTTACGAAGGTAATGGAGGGTCTCAGTAAAAAAGCCGATCAAATTCTAGAAAAACGATCAGAAGAATACAAAAAGGTATTTCAGCTTGCACATGCACTGGAAAAAAATTTAGAAGAACGTTTAAAAGAAATCGAACCCGGTATTCACAATCCTCTGGAACAAATCGCTGGAAGCGCGGTGGTATATGTGAACCGCTCTGATAAATCGAACGACTATTACTTTAGATTCGAAATCATAAAAAACGCAAACGAATATTTAAATTATTTTGCAGACACGTCTGAGTATCGCTCATGGGTATCAATGAATATGAAGTGGTCATCGCGCCATGCGCGGCTAGTTTTTACGTTACATGGGCTTGGTAAACCATTCAATGGAAGTTTGATTTGCTCTCCATTTTTAGAGTTTAGAGATAAAGATGATGAAGAAATTCAAACAACATTTGTTCCGATAGCTGAAGATGGATTTGTCTTCTTCTATACAGAGAAAGAGACTGAACTCTTAAACCGGTTTCAAACTTGGCGAGACAATGTGCTGAAGGTTGCTATAAGAGAATTGACGCGGAACTTATAAGTCCTACCAGTTTCAGCAAACTTCAATTTCAAATGTGTAGGTTTTGAGTCGTTATTCGAAAAATTTCACTGAATGACAAGATGGTCAGCGGTCTAGACGATTGATTGTGCTGAAATTCTACAAATTATTGTGATTTGACAGCGATATAGATGGAATATAGTCAACAAGGCGGAGATCTTTGCCGAGCACATCTATTCAGTGTTTCATTTAATGGCGATTGACGAATCCCTTAAGTTTTTTGAGGTTCAACATGACTGCGGCAATACCTCTTCGAATGCAAACCCCGGCAACTTCATCATCTACGAATGCACAACACACCGGGTTCAACGACTCAAAAATCTATCCGAATGATGGTGATAATAAAATTATCGCAAGACCCATATTCATATTAAAGTATGCGTCGGACATTGGTCTGGGATTTCAACAAGAATGAATCGGTTCGAAAAACAAATCTACAAGCCAATCTTTTGTGACACAACTTGGTTAAATCTTTCCTTAACAGTAACGTATCTCTTAGGTGCAGGTTTGTACCATCAATATTCTGCAAGAAAATAATTTCGTACCATTTTCTCGCACCACGCTTTAATTTTTCCATGGGTTGATGGTTTTCAATCCGACCGTTTCGAGTGGCAGCATATCTCGCGACGCTACCATCATCGAATTTGCAACTGCTGTAGCAGCGATATACCCGTCCGGAATTGAAATTGATCGCCCGATGGATTGCACACTCGCCATCAACTCCGCAAAAGCTTGAGACTCTGCCAGACCGAACGCCAGTATACGACCGGCAAACATCGGTAATACTTCCTGCTCCAAGCCGTCATTTAACACCTTACGACGTCGACCTTCAGGCAGTGATTTGACCCTAAAGCGCAGTTCCGCAACCGTAATAGCGCAAATGTACAGTGTCTCCAACGCCTGTGCGTCAAGCCATTCTACAACCCTTGTATCTGGAACGCGACGTAATGGTTCTGAAATTACATTTGTATCGATCAGAATCAATCGAAATCAACCGGGTTCATTGGTGTTTTATCGCGATGAATAAAGATTTCGAATTCTTCATCCGTCAACCTGACTCTGCGCGCTATATCAGACAATCGCGACCCTAACCTAATGCGGCCTTTAGACAAGACCATTTCCTCGAGGATGGTGCGCACTTCAGCCTCAGTGCTCCGGCCACGCATGGCTGCCCGCACACGAAGTGCACGATGCACTTCTTCAGGTACATTGCGAATCGTAAGTATAGCCATCATCATTATCCAATTATGCTATCGTTGCATGCATTATACGATTATGAATGCATCTAATGCGATTTGAAAAAAATCAAAGTTGAACATGTTTTATCCCATTATCTCAAGAATCAAGCGGTACCCGTTCGAAGTTCAACTTCCAGATTCACATTCCATTAAAGGTGTGATCCTTGCCGATAGGGTAAAAAGTTTTAACTGGCGTACTCAACAAGTGCAATTTGTCGAAAAAATTGCATCGAGTAATCGCTGAAATAAATGCGATGTTGTCTGTATTGTTAGCTCACAACAATCTCAATAGTACGATAGAAATTTCGGAAAAATTAGAAGCATTGCTTGCGATCGCAAAAATTTTTAACCAGTTTCGAACTCTTCTTCGATTACGATTGGGATATGACCAAGAGTTGCATGAAAGACTCTGTAAATTTAATTTCAACAGCAGGCACATTTGTGAATCCCATGGTCGAATACGAATCACCAAATTGGGCGAGTCGTGGATTCCTTTTGGGTGAATATCGAAAACTACGCAATTGTATGTCGAGGATTAGCAGACTAAAGTTTTCCAATCACCGCCGCTTACGACTTTGAAGTGGAAACGCATTTACAACCAAAGAAGCGTTATAGAACGCATCAACTCGAGAGTGGTTGTCGGTTTCATACCGCACAGACATTATCTGCGCGGTAAAAAGTCATTAGGACTGAAGGTAACGGTCTAAGAGCTGGCCGTACTGGCGTTGGTCATTTTCGCTGTCTAGTTAAAAGGCGTGGCAAGACCCGTTCGCTGGTGTTGTCGCTGGACGCCTGTCCCGGCTTCTGGACTTGTGCTGTGGCTTTCAATCCCCTTCAAAAATTTATTGATGGCGGTTTAGGCGCGGGTACAATTCGTCTCAAAACTGGTATGGCGGTGGGTTTACCAGCATTGGAGAACGAATGCACACCAAATACAAATCTGCGGAATTCCACGATCATTACCCTGTACAGTAAAATTTTTTATTGTGCAAATCTTCGAAATTAGGACTCTAACGGAAATGCCTCTTGTCTATCCTCCTCAAAGTTTTGAATGTCCAGAGTCATGTATAGTAAATATAATCCCATTGGCTTTCATATCCGAACAGGAGGAATAGATTGAATAAATATGCTCACTGAGCCAAAACCACTCGCAACCCCGAACCCGATAGAAGTGCCATTATCTGAAGCACCTCTTGTGCGAGTTATCGCACAGGTTCGATTTCCACCTATTCTCTCAATTCGTAAAGAAGACAAAGTTGCGGATTTTCAAGATTCACTGCGATCTGATTACCCACATCTGCAAAGGGATGAAGTTAATGATGTCGATTTTAGGACTGGACAGGACCCAGTTTTATCGAGAGCAATTATCTGGCGACTTGCTAATCAGTCGGAACCATCTACATGGCGGGTGTCTCTAGGTATAGATTTTGTTGCAGTCGAAACTTCGAATTACAGTAGTCGCGGAAACTTTCTTAATCGACTTCGAGCGGTCCTCGTCAGTGTTGAAAAATACTTTCAACCGGCAGCAGCCCAACGCATTGGATTGCGGTACATTGATAGATTACAAGGCAAAGCAATTGATAGAATCGGCGAACTTATTGATGGTCCCGTTCTCGGTATCCTGCAGCCTAGCGAGGGACCGTCAGCCGCACTTCGCCATGCAACTGCTCAATCAATGACTCAGGTACAATTCTTTGCGACCGAAGGCGTGATCCAAGGGCGATGGGGAAACCTGCCAGCGAATGCATCATATGATTTTGATGCACTGCAACCGGTAAGTGAGCCGAGTTGGGTACTAGACCTCGACATGTATTCACCAAATCCAATGCCGTTTGAGTCAGAAAATCTTGTCAACAAAGCGGAGATTTTTGCCGAGCACATTTATTCCGTGTTTCGTTTAATGGTAACCAACGAATTCCTTAAGTTTTATGGAGGTTCACCATGACTGCGGCAATACCTCTACGAATGCAAGACCTGGCAACTTCGTCATCTCCGAATGCTCAAAAAGACTATCCAAATGATGGTGAGAATACAAATGTAATTCGACTGACGCGTACGTTTACAGAACCAAGTACGTCAGTAGGTTACCAGCAAAATTTGCACGCAGATGGAACGTCAGCCAACTCGATAAACGAATCATGCGACTTGGCTAAACTAAATTCAGTAGAAGCCATATTTGAAATCAGGCGCCTTTCAGGTCTGACATGGGAATTGTTGAGTGAACTTTTCAATGTATCCCGTCGTACAGTTATTCAATGGGCCAACGGTAGGTTGCCAACCGAACACTTCGAAAGTGAAATTAGGCGAGTTCTGGAAACGATGCGACATCTCAATGAAGGAGACCAACTTGCGACACTTGAGCGTCTTCTGACGGTTGTGGACGGTTCAACACTTTTCGATAACCTTGTCGAACATCGTTATGCAGAAGTTCTGCAACTGCCAGCAGGAACTGCAGCAGTAGCTAATAGCAGGCAGCACAGTGTTGCGTTTTTAGGCAGTGAGAGTGAGCAACGACAATTAGCACCACCTGCACTGCTCCTTGGTGCAATTCAAGAGCGACCGGAGTTGCCGGTGGGTAAGACGCGTATCTTCCGTCCAGAGCGAAAGAAAAAGATACAAACCGAATGATGGGGCCGGAGGACCATACGGAAGCGGTCGATACGCAACTTAAGTTCTGGCGTCAAGGTGACGTATCACTTGATACAGGTCTTGAATTTATGCACATTGCTGACCTCTCACTACCTCATAGCCCGGCTTCCCTTGATGCGAGTTTAACCGATAACGACAAACTACAGACTAGAACGATAGTTCCAGTTTTTGAAGAAGTTGTCGGATTCGTTTTGTTGACTCAGACTTGTGACATCGTTCGACCATGTCGGGATCGGCCGTTTGTCGAAGTTGCACCGCTAGTAAAGGAGAAAAAGAATTTCGTTGAAGAGGTTAATCGTCTGAAACGGCCCGCTTTCGCTTACATTCCCACGATTGCAAAATTCAATTACGTTGCTGATCTCGACCGCGTGATGACTGTCGAAAAGGCTGTAGTAGCTAATTGGACACGAACGCCTGGCTGGAGTACGGATGCAGAGAATCGAGAATTCGCGCGCGCAATTGCACGTAAGCATTCAAGATTTGCATTTCCGGATGATTTCGTTCGTTATGCTAATCGTTTCATGCGCCGCATAATCAAAAAACACAACCGCAATAGCGTAGAGGGGGAACATCTGAGAGCACTACGAGAAATCCGTGTGCAGGCCGTTCCATCGTGGAATGAAGACAATGTAGCGTTGATGATCTGGTTCATTAAAAATAGCACTTCAACTGAGAAAAATTTTAATTGGCCTTTGCAAATTGAACAATGGACGCGTCAGTTCGATAAATCTGGACGCTTTCGGATAGACTCCGCTGTAGCGTGTAATCTATACGACATAACAGCGTTTGATTATGTTGAAAGTGACGTGCTAGACCTCGACAGCCTTTCAATAGACGGATCGCGGTAATTCATACTTTTGGCAGAACAACACAGCAATGCTACCTGATAAAGCTAACGTTCATTGATCTGGAGGTAGAAGCTCGAAACTTTCACATTTACGTTGCGATGGTCAAATTGCAAAATATTACTATCTTATCCAAATTTAGGGAATCAGAAAGCAGTTTTCGGATCACTATAAATTGCTGGGAAATCAAACAGGACTATTTCTGATTGCTCTTCTCAAATTGCTTGGTTCTATTACAGATCAAACCATCTACACTGATGTGAACAAACCCTATTATTTTGTTGATGCGTGAACTATTTATTTAGCAGTCATTACACCACTGACGGAATTGATATGTGAGAACAATGGTGTGATTATTAACTCCGGTGGACGCGGTAGTGACTGTTCTTGGCGTGTAGATGCTCTCAATTATCAATCAGTAAAATCTCGCAGTCCGGACCACAAGTAGGCGAATGACCAATTTGACGACGTGAATGCAGATTAGGCACGACCAATATTCATCCACATCGAATTTAATAATCCACTGAAGCCATCAGTAAAAACTCAGCACGAGTAAGGCAAAATAGTATACAAAGTGGACAAGTTCAAACGGTTGCTGGAGTTCTGTATCTTTTTCTGGATGGCAAAGAGGACGCAGGCAATGACTGCGATAATCGAAAGATTGATCGACGCAGTGTTGATTTGGCAGTCGCAATGACTTGATGAACGAAAGAATTTGAACACATTGAAGATAGAAGGGACAAATTTCCAGTGGCTAGCAGAGCGATCAGAATGAAGTATTGCAGTCTTTGCGGCGCAACCGTTTCTAAGCGGGTTCCGCACGGTGACACTTTGGCCCGATATGTCTGCAACGAATGTGGGACAGTTCACTATCAAAATCCCAAAATTGTGGCCGGTTGTATTGTAACTTGGCAGGATAAAGTACTGCTTTGCAGACGGGCGATAGAACCGAGATATGGGCTTTGGACCATTCCTGCGGGGTTTATGGAACTTGGCGAAACTTCAAATGCAGCGGCAGCCCGTGAAACTTTGGAAGAAGCTTGTGCAGTCGCTGAAATTGACAATTTGTTCGCGGTTTACAACATTCCTCACGTTAGCCAGGTCTACATCATTTTCAAAGCTCATCTGGATGCTCCGGAGTTTAGTCCTGGCACCGAGAGCTTGGAAACAGAACTTTTTTCAGAAGACGAAATTCCCTGGGATGAATTGGCCTTCCAAGTCGTACGCGCAGCGCTGAAACGTTTTTTTGAAACTCGCAATGACACGCTGCAAATACCCTACGTCGATCACATTATCAGGTGACATCTTTGGCAGTCTTGGCCGTAAAATCACGGTCAACTCCCTTCGCGAAGAATATTGTGTGCAAGGTTTTCGACCAGGCTGAGGTAACTTGCACCGAAGATGTTCAAATGGTTGAGCGCATGATACAGGTTGTAAACCGATATTCGAAGTTCCCAACCTTGCGGCAGTGGATTGAGTTTTTGATAGCTGGAATAGAATACTTTGGGCAAGGCACCAAAAAGCTGCGTCATGGCCAAATCGGTTTCCAGGTCGCCACAATAAACTGCCGGATCAAAAATAACCGGAGTTGCGAATTCATCGAATCCAAAATTGCCGCCCCACAAATCTCCGTGAAGCAGACTGGCTTGAGGATGATGATCAAAAAGAATGTCTTTGACTGCTTTGGGCAGTCGCTTGACGAATGAGTGATTTTCCTCGAAATAGCCATTCTTTAAAGCCAGGTCCAATTGGTAAGAGAGTCGGTGGTTTAGAAAAAATTCCGCCCAGTTGTCACATCGAGTGTTAATTTGTCGCGATTGACCGATATAGTTGTCGCGATGCCAGCCATAGTTGCTACAAGTTTGCGAATGCAGCGCAAAAAGAGCAGCAGCCAGTCGTGGGAAGTCTGTCTTCTGACCGGTCAGATTGATGTATTCTGAGACCAGAACCGAATTAGAATCGAAAGTTTCGAGTGCGACGGGTTTTGGCACCCTGATCGCATCTTTTGCACCAAGTGACGACAGGCCATCGTGTTCAGCGGCTAACACATCGCGCTCTGGACTCAGTTTGACGAAATATTGATTCGCTGCGCAAACAAGCTTGAATGTCGGTCCGAAAGACGAGTAAGTCAGCTGTGTAATGCCGACAAATTGTTCATCCAGACGGCTTGAAACCTCGTGCCACAAGGGGATGTTTGATCTGAGAGCCACTATGGTGACATTCAGGACTTGATGCTAGATTCGGTCATTCGCGTGAGTCGCCAATTGTATAGCAAGCCACAGGTAAGGAATTGAGCACGATCGTTCGAGTCGCCGTTCCAATTCGCCATTGGAGCCTTTTTGATTACACTTGTGAAGCCAGTGTTGAAATTGGTTGTCGCGTGATTGTGCCCTTTGGACGTACCCGAATGGTTGGTGTTGTTGCCGAATGTGTCGAAGAATCCACTTTTCCAGCGGACAAACTTCGTGCCGTCGATCAAGTTGTCGACTCAACGTCTGCAATTTCGAAGCCGTTGATGTCGACGCTTCAATGGACATCGCTGTATTATCAGCAGCCGATTGGCGAAGTGTTGTCGACTGCATTGCCGAAAGCAATTCGACGAGGCAAGGCGATGCAGCCAAAATTCCCCCACGTCTACCTGTTGACCGATATCGGGCGTAGTACCGCTGCTGAAACTCTTTCCCGTGCACCGGTACAGATGCAGGCCTTCGAACTTTTGAAAAGTTCATCACAGCCTATGAGTTCAGAGGCGTTCAAACACGTTGGGAAAAGTTGGCGGGCTGCATTAAAAGCGCTCGAATCAAAGAAACTCGTCACAACGCAGGTCGAGGAAATTGAATTTTCTTCAGGGAAACAGAATTTGATCGATAAATTGACCACTCAGCAGATAAATGCCCGCGATCAAATTCTTCAGAGTCTGGACCGGTTTCAATGTTTTCTGATCCAAGGCGTTACTGGCAGTGGCAAAACCGAAGTCTATCTGCATGTCATCGCAAGAATACTCGAATCTGGTGGCCAAGCGTTGATGTTGGTACCTGAGATAGGATTGACACCACAGCTTGAACAACGCGTACAGACGGCCTTGGGGGTCGCAGTTACCGCCTACCACTCCGGACTGACAGATTTTCAGCGCCACAAAACCTGGTGGTTAACTTACAGCGGCTCGGCAAAAGTGGTGATCGGTACCCGTTCGGCAGTATTTTTGCCTTTCCAGAACCTCAAACTGATCGTGATCGATGAGGAGCACGACACCTCATTCAAGCAACAGGAACGGGTTCGATATCATGCTCGTTCGGTTTCGCTTCACAGGGCAGCGGTTGAACGAATCCCAATTTTGCTGGGCACCGCAACGCCGTCTCTTGAAAGTGTTTATGCTGCCCGTACAGGACGGGCGGTATCGCTGCTCCTTTCCGAACGTGCAACCCGAATTGAGATGCCGAAAGTAAAGCTGATCGATCTTGGGAAAGAATATGCGCAAGATGGCCTGTCTGCAAAGCTGATCGAACAGATTCGCTATCGCATCACTGCGGGTGAGCAAAGTCTTATATTTGTCAATCGGCGCGGTTTTGCCCCGGTTGTGGTTTGCCTGACCTGCCAATGGACCGCAAATTGCGAAAACTGTGATTCACGCTTAATATTTCACCGCTCAGACCACCGCTTGCATTGTCATCTGTGTATGCAAACTGTGCCATTGATGACACAGTGCCCACAATGTTTGTCGGGACAAGTGAATTTGCTCGGTGTCGGTACTCAGCGGGTGGAGCAACTGATTCAACGCGCACTTCCAGGGTCCAGGGTCATCAGGATTGATCGCGATACCACGCGCTCGTATCGGGAATTCGAGCAAAAATTAAACCGGATACTGGCTGGTGAGGTTGACATTCTGATTGGCACGCAAATGCTATCCAAAGGGCATCATTTTCCAAACGTTACCCTGGTCGGAATCTTGAATGTGGATCAGGGATTTTACAGTATGGACTTTCGGGCGATGGAACACCTGGTTCAACAGGTTTTACAGGTTGCTGGTCGCTCTGGCCGGTCCGAAAAGCCAGGTGAAGTGTATATCCAGACGCTGCACCCGGACAGTGAATACTTTAACTGCATCGAGAATCACGACTACCTGAGTTTTGCACAGTTGGAACTGATCGAGCGAAAACAGGCTCGACAACCCCCATTTTCGAGTTACGCTTTGCTTAGAGCTAATTCAATGCAAGCTGGTGAGGAAATTGAGTTTTTGCAAAGCGCTCGAAATATTGCGCTTTCGCTCAAGCAAAATCAAGACACAAGCGAGGTGCGGGTCTTTGATATAGTACAGTCTCCTATTCAGAAAATCTCCAATAGGTATCGCGCACAATTGCTGATTAGCAGTGCAAAAGCTGTTTCTTTGAGACGGTTTTTGAATGTCTGGATACACCAGTTGGAGAAAGTTCCCAAAAAAGGCAAACTGCGCTGGAATCTCGACGTGGATCCGGTTGATTTTTCGTAGATTGGTTTCAATGAAGTACAAGATTCGACAACTGCTCAAACAGTCATTGGATGCGCTGGTGGAAGCCGGCGAAATTGACGTTGGGGCGCTTTCGCCGGTTATTCCGGTTGAGCGGCCTCGACGAGCCGGGCAAGGTGACTATGCATCCGGTATAGCACTTTCGATGGCGCGCGCAACGGGTCTTAAGCCCCGTGAACTTGCAATGTTAATCAAGGCCAATCTACCAGAAGTGTCATCGGTGGCGTTGACCGAAATTGCCGGTCCTGGATTCATCAATTTTTTCCTGTCTGAACAGGCTTTGATCGACGTGATCTTGGAAGTTCTGGAACAAGGTGACAGGTATGGTTGTGACATAGTCGAGTCGAGAAAAAAGATATTACTTGAGTACGTGTCTGCCAATCCGACCGGACCATTGCATGTGGGACATGGACGCGGAGCAGCATTTGGCGACGCGCTGGCGCGATTACTAAAGACTGCTGGCCATCAGGTCGATACGGAATATTACGTGAACGATATCGGTCGTCAAATGGACATTTTAAGTCTTAGTGTTTGTATTCGGTATTTGCAGATTAAGGGAATTGACGCGTGTCTGCCGCCAGGAGCTTACCAAGGCGAGTACATTTCTGACATCGCTGCAAACATTGACAGGCAAAGTGATGCTGGATTTGACTGTCGTGACTTCCCGCGTCTTGAATTTAAGGGCGATAGTGTTGATGAAATTCTGGACTCACTGATCAGGCAGGTTCGCACTTGGCTGGGAAATGACCCATTCAACCGTCTGAGAAAATTCGTTCTGGTACAAATGGTTGAAGTGATTCGAGCGGATCTTGAAAAAATTGGTGTCGTCCATGATCGTTGGTTTTTTGAAAGCCAGGTTACTGAAAGCGGTGAACTCGATGCTGCGATCAATGCCATGGAAAATTTTGGAAGTCTTTACCAGGCAGACGGAGCAACCTGGTTTCGCTCGAGCAAGTTTGGTGATGAGAAAGACCGGGTGTTGCGACGCTCG
This sequence comes from Arenicellales bacterium, assembly GCA_963664525.1. Taxonomy (GTDB): domain Bacteria; phylum Pseudomonadota; class Gammaproteobacteria; order Arenicellales; family JAJDZL01; genus JAJDZL01. Next base: position 2,543,136 of record OY761535.1, on the reverse strand, counting down.
AACGGTGAGTTGACTTATTTTGCCTCTGATGTCGCCTATCACCTGAACAAATTACGGCGAGGGCATGATCTTGCGATCAATATCTGGGGTGCAGACCACCATGGCTACATTGCAAGAATGAAAGCAGCGGTGCAGGCGGCCGGCGAGGACCCAGAGCGCCTGCAGATCTACATCGTCCAATTGGCTGCCTTGTGGCGCGGCAAACAGAAAATTCCCATGTCAACCAGAGCTGGGGAATTTGTTTCCCTGGAGGAGATGGTGGATGAAATCGGCAAAGACGCGACCCGTTTCTTTTATGTGTTGAGAAAGCCAGAACAGCATCTTGACTTCGATCTCGAATTGGCGAAGTCCCAGTCAAATGAAAATCCTGTATATTATGTTCAGTACGCACACGCTCGGATCTGTAGTGTATTTCGTCAGATGGACGAACGTGGTATCGAGCGAAGTACTGATCGCACCGAGGCCTCGCTTGTTGAAGAAGTGGAATTGAATCTGACCAGGCAAATTTCCAGATTCCCGGAAGTCATCGAAAGTGCAGCACAAAGTTTTGAACCCCACCAAATCGCGTACTATCTGCGCGATTTATCGACTGATTTTCACTCATTTTACAATCAGGTTCGAGTGCTTGACTGTGAACCGCTGATGCGAAACGCGCGTTTGAATTTAATTGCTGCGGTGCGCCACGTATTGGTCAATGGGCTTCGAATTCTCGGTGTTTCGGCGCCCGAGTCGATGTAGAACATGGCTGCCAAGTCGAGACGCAAAACCAAAAGTCGAAAGTCATCTTCGGGTTTCGGCATCTTTGTGATGGGTTTGATCGTCGGTTCAATTGGAACTGTACTTGCGATTGGAATATTTGAAGAAAACCCACTCAACGATGTCGGATCAGGACTCGGAAGTTTGCTGAATGATACCGACAGTACTGCATCGTCATCCAAGGACCAATCATCAACATCGGCCTCCGTCAAGGACCTGCCTGCGTTCAAATTTGATTACCCAGAACTCTTACTGGAAGAGGAGTACGTCCTACCTCCACCCAAAGTGGAGCAGCCATCTGAAACCGAGACTAAAGCAGTTACCGCGGTACAACTGCCACCTGAAAGTGAAACAACCGGTTCTCAATCCGTTGCTGTTCCGATACAACAGACAACTGTAACCAGCACGACAGCCGCTTATGTCATTCAGGTTGGCTCATTTCGTAAGTTTGAAGATGCTGACCGGGTTAAGGCTTCGCTTGCGATTAACGGGTACGAGGCTTATATCCAGAAAGTTTCAATCGAAGGGCGGGGTGATTTTTTCAGGGTGAGGCTAGGTCCATTCAAGGACTACGCCGTCGCTCAGGACACGACTGCCAGCCTGACGACGCTTAAACTTCAGCCTTTGGTATTTCGCGTAAAAACGAGCGGCTAAACAGTCAAGCCGGTTGACGCTCGTTCAGCCAGTTTGAAATTCGAGTCGGGATGTCGCCGCCAGCTTTACCACTCACATAGATTCCAATGTGTCCGGTTTCGTAGATTTTTTCGGTGTAATCGCGACTGCCAACCAGGTATTTGAGTGCTTGGGATGCTAAAGGAGGTACGAGATGGTCGTGCTTTGCCATCAGGTTGAGAACCGGACAAGTGATGGCTTTTAGGTCAATCATCTCATTATTGATCGTCAGTCCGCCAGTCACGAGACGGTTTGCGTGAAAAAATTCGTGAATGAAAGTGCGAAACATTGCGCCGGCCTGATCCGGGCTGTCGAAGATCCATTTTTCCATGCGCATAAAGTTTTCGACTTTATCCTTCTCGTCGACAATATTCACAAAGTCAAGGTATTTTTCAACACCCAGTTTGAATGGCTTAAGCGAAAGAAAGATGCTGTTTAGCATAATTCCGGGCACGTTACCCAGGGTGTCGACCAGCAGGTCAACATCGATGTCGCGCATCCAATTCGCAAGGGTGTTATCCGGTGTATGAAAATCAACCGGTGTAACCATGGTAATCAGATTGTCAATTTGGTGTGGGTTAAGTGCGCCGTAGCAAAGACTCATCGTTCCACCTTGGCAAATTCCAAGCAGATTGACCTTGGATGTTTTTGCTTGCTGCAGTGTTGCTTTCACGCATTGACCGATCGCGTCCACAACATAGTGCGATAGGTCCCGGTGGCGATCGCTGGGACCGGGGTAGCCCCAGTCGATGAGATAGACATCTTGTCCTTCGTTCAAAAGACCACGCACCAAAGATCGTTTTTGATGAAGGTCAACAATATAGGGACGATTGACGAGTGCGTAAACGATCAGGATGGGCTTTGTTTTTAGGCGTTTTTTTGTCAGGGGCCGATATCGGTAAAGAACCATGCCATTGGTTTCAAACACTGGGTCTTTTGGCGTTGTTCCGACTTCGATTTCACCGAGATTGGACAATACTTTAGTCCCTTCAGTCAAACGGGACTGAAACTCAATTGCATCGTTGACAAAGTTTTCATTAAGCGTCATGACTCTTACTCCAACCGATGTTTCACTTGGAGGGTCTGCCAGTTGTCTTTCTAGAGCGAGATGGACTTTTTCGTTTGCTTGGCTTTGCTGATTCCAACTGTTGAATTCGCTCCTCAAGTCTGTCAATTTTCGTTTGTGCCTGGGCGTTTCGAAGATGCAGTTCATCAAGCTCACTGCGTGTCGGTTGTCCTTGTAGCTTAGCCAGGTTTTCGTGAATTCGATGGGTATGCCGTGTCAACCTAAGACTGGTATTGATCATCGCACCCAAGCGGGAGGAAAAGTCTGCCGTTTGTGCAATTGACTGAAATTCAATTTCACAGCAGTCAATCCATTGACGACACAGACTGATGAAATCAGTTGCTTCTTTGTCGCTTGATATGGAATTGATGAACTTTTCGTTTGCTCGGCGGGCAAAATCATCAAATAGCTCACCAAAGGCTCTAAGTGCAGTGCTGTATTCTTGCTGCAACACTGTCAGCTTATTCCAGTCTTCCTGAAACTCGCGCGCGATTCCTAATGCTGGTGGATTGGCCGGCTGTGGATTAAATGCAGGTATTGATCCACCCATATTTTGAAAGTGTGCCCACGGAAATGAATGAGGGAGGGATGCGCCTGGTAATCCGCCAAGCAGTGAGGTGGCCGATAATGTACGGGCCAAATCTTCCATTTGTCGAACGTAATTCGATCCTGCTTGCGGATTTTGCAAGGTTTCCTGCATGGATTGCATGATTTTCCCCAACTCAAAAAGTTGCGAAAAAGCCGGTGGGGAAAAATTGGGTGGCGCAATGGGTGCCTGTCCCCAGAATGGGAACTGCTGACTGGGGTTGAAGTTCAACCAGGGATTAGACATGCAAGCTTACAAGATATTTCAGATGAACTGTGTCGCGTCGAACCGTATGCGACGCCACGGTTTAATTTTATTTCACCAATTGAATTTCATACGATCTCTACGGTCCATTAAGCGAAATCACCGAAAACGATCGTATTTCGGTGGGAAGGACCTTTTCTTAAAGTTCGCCGTTTGATTGCTTAGTGATGGCGAATCGACTAATGCGAATGATGAATTAGAGTTTGTGATTCTCAGTTGCCATGTCGAGCAAACACAAAAAGGTACCGCCTGATTTGCAGGCGGTACCTCGTCAGAATGATTTTGTTGTGCAGTTTATGGTTTGATGTACGAGTACCCCATCGCCTGTAGTTTAGCAACCTCTGCGACGCCACTCGGTACAATGTCTGCATCTGAAACGTCATAAAGATCGGTAGAGTAGTCGACTTTTCGGCCTCTGACCGTATTTGCACAGACGTTGAAAGCAATGCCTTGGTCTTTCAGTGCCGAAATTTTGGCGGTGATTTCTTCAGTAGCATTGGCGTGCTTGAATTTACTCACATTTTCGAGAGAATCGGGTTCCAGTAATAAGGCCAGACCATTACCGTGCAGTACAACTTTGATGTCAAGATTTTCCGCACCGACAGCATTGATGTGATTTTGAATGTTTCGAAGTGCACCAGCCTGTGCCTTGGGATTGTCATAGTTGATGTGATAAACAACTTTCTGCTTTTCGTACCCACTATCGTCGCTGAACGCTGAGCCCGTCCACAGTAGCGATGTCACTGCTGCGCATAGTGCAATTTTGAATAAATTGTTCATTTTGACCTCCATCAATGTCGTTGTTATCGAATCAATTGTATTCATTATCGATGCTGAATGTCATCAAGTCAAACTGAAAACCCTGATGAAAAATGTTTCGACCCATTGCATATATTGTCCGGGTGTCCATCTGGCGTACAAGCGCGCATTGACTTGTTTCGATTGGCGACAATGTCGCGTAAAGTCGACCAAGCGATAAACTCTTCTAATATCTTGGCAACATAAGGTGAACTTATCCATTTGAAAACGGGCTGATCGAGCAAATGGTTCAATGCTTTACGAATTGAATAAACAATCCATAACTATCTGTTATAATTAACTATAAGCCACAATAAATGAGATAAAATAAATGATTTCGATGCATGAAAGTAAGCGTTGAAATCATTTGAGCGCGTGTAAAATGTTAAACCCTGTCAATTTAGCATGGAGAAAGCAAATATGAACTCACATGTTGCAATCGTAACCGGTGGAACGCGAGGAATTGGCGAAGCAATTTCAATTGCATTAGCTGATGCCGGGTATAAAGTTGCAGCGAACTACGCTGGCAATCACGAGCGCGCACAGGCGTTTAGTGAGAGAACCGGGATTCCGATTTATGCCTTTGATGTCAGTGATTATGATCAATGTGTAGCAGGCGTCAATCAGATCACTGAAGATCTTGGTGTCGTCGACATTCTCGTCAATAATGCAGGAATAACCAGGGATCGTACCATTCACTCAATGGACTTTGAGAGTTGGAATGCAGTCCTGCAGACCAATCTTTCTTCATGTTTTAACATGTGTCGCTGCGTGATCGAAGGCATGCGAGAACGCGGATTCGGGCGAATTGTCAACATCGGTTCGGTAAACGGACAGGCGGGGCAGTACGGCCAAGTCAATTACTCTGCCGCGAAATCGGGTATCCATGGATTCACGAAAGCGTTGGCGAAAGAAGGCGCTCGCAAAGGAATTACAGTCAATGCGATTGCACCTGGCTATGTTGATACCGATATGGTGCGTGCAGTTCCCGAGAAGGTGCTTGAAAAGATTATCGCAACGATACCTGTTGGCCGACTGGGCAAAGCGGAGGACATCGCCCGCGGTGTGATGTTCCTGGTTTCCGAAGAAGCCTCGTTCGTTACCGGTTCGACTATCGATATCAATGGCGGACAGCACATGTACTGATTCAAATGGCGAACGTACGTATCATAAAAAAATATTCAAATCGGCGTCTTTACGACACCGAAGAGAGCCGATACGTTACTTTGTCTGAAGTTCGCGAACTCGTGATTGGTGGTATTGAGCTGCAGGTTCTGGATGTCGTTACCGGTGAAGACATTTCACGGCAGATACTGATTCAAATCATTTCCGAGCAAGAAGCGGGCGGGCAGCCAATGTTTACCAAGGAACTACTGACACAAATGATCCGATTTTACGGTGGCGCCTTTCAGAGCGTGTTTACGGACTATATGGCGAAGACAGTCGAAATGCTAAACACTCAGCAACAAGCTTACCACCAACAGTGGAATGATATGCTCAATGCCGGATCAGGGTCCTCTGTGGGCGAATTGACCCAGCAGAACCTAAAACGCTGGAACGAAATGCAACAGGAAATGCTGAAGCTTTACGGGTTTCAGCAACCAAACAACAAGGAATGATTCCGAAGTCGCCCCTCGGCTTCACCTAATTTCGCTTCAAGCGTGATGGATTACAAGGCCTACATGTGCGTCGTTTGTGGCTTTATCTACGAGGAGGAATTTGGTTTGCCTGAAGAAGGAATCGCGCCCGGCACCCGTTGGGAAGATATCCCCGAAACTTGGCAGTGCCCAGACTGTGCCGCAACCAAGGAAGATTTTGACATGTTCGAACTTTGACGACCTCAACGGTCATTGGCGTTTGATCTGATGATTAAAACGAGTACTGGTCAAGTTCCTGTTTGCTGAAAAGCAATACAACCGATTCGCCGCTACGACTGGTGAGCCACAGGAATGGGATATCCGGATAGGACTTTTCCAGTCCGGCTGAGTAATGTCCAAGCTCGATTAACAAATAGCCTTCATCGGTTAGATGGTTGCGAGCTTGTCTAAGGATTTGGCTTACAAACAAAAGCCCGTCGTTACCCGCTACGAATGCTTGGCGCGGTTCATACGAGTATTCTTTCGGCAGTTCGTCCATCTCTGTCTGAGCGATGTAGGGTGGGTTGCATAGAATCAGGTCATAGCGATTCCCGGAGAGCTTCTCAAACAGGTTGCTTTGAATGGTATGTACGCGTTGATTGACCCGGTGGCGATCAATATTGATTGTGGCCACTTCCAGGGCATTACTATCAATTTCAGACGCGTCAATTTGCAGGTGTGGGCAGGTCAGGGCCAGGGCGATGGCAATACACCCACTGCCGCAACAAAGATCAAGTACACATTGCATCTGCTGTAAATCAAACCACGGTCCAAAGCCATCCTGAATCAGGTCACCAAAGTGAGACCTGGGTACGATTGCACGCTGGTCAATGTAGAAAGCGTACCCGGCAAACCAGGCTTCTCTTACAAGATAGGCGAGTGGTTCATGTGTTTCGATTCGCCGCTCAACCAAGCTGCGTATCGCCAGGAACTGGCTCTTTGAAACAGTCTTGGTCGCTACCGCTTCGTATTCCAAGTGAACCAGGCCGGTAACGTGCAGCGTTGCCCAGATCGCTTCATCGCGCGGGTTGTCGCAGCCATGTCCGAAAAACACATCAGACTGTGCAAGCTTTGCAGTTGCCCACTTTACACAGTCGTCAATTGTGTTGGGTCGAACAGACGGCACTGAAATACCTGGCCGAAGCCATGGTCGCAAATTGGAAGGTTCAAGTGCCCGAGAATTGCATCAGGCATCCGAGGTGGTACCTAGATACCGTACTTTTGTTTGAACTTTCCAACGCGTCCCGCGGTGTCAACTATTTTCTGCTTGCCGGTAAAAAAGGGATGGCACACTGAGCAGATTTCGATACTGAGATCTTCTTTCAGCGTAGAGCGCGTCTCGAAACTGTTTCCACAACCACAGGTGACTTTGATTGTTGAGTATTGTGGATGAATATCTTTTTTCATGTCTGTATAAATCCTATAGCTCAGTGATTCGGTTGATTGAATGTTGCCAAGGGCGCAAATGATAAGCCAAGTCGGTTTGCGTTATCAACTCGGCTTGTTTGTCTGGCGGTTGTATATGACAGTCCAATGATTTTGCCGATCAGGAAATTCTCTTCATCGATTCGAAAAAATCGGCGTTGGTTTTGGTTTCCTTCAGTCTTTCGGATAAAAGTTCGATCGATTCCAGATCGTCAGATGAGTGTAAGAGTTTTCGCAAGGCCCAGATCATTTTCAACTCTGCTGGTTCGGTTAAAAGGTCTTCGCGGCGGGTTCCAGACCGTGAGATGATAATGGATGGATAGACGCGTTTTTCTGCGATCCTACGGTCCAGGTGAATTTCCATATTGCCCGTTCCTTTAAATTCCTCGTAGATGACATCGTCCATCTTCGAGCCTGTTTCGATCAAAGCGGTGGCTAAAATCGTGATACTTCCGCCTTCTTCAATATTGCGGGCTGCACCAAAAAATCGTTTGGGCCGCTGAAGAGCATTGGAGTCCACGCCACCGGTCAGTACCTTACCGGAGGCAGGTGCCACGGCGTTGTAGGCGCGGGCGAGTCGGGTAATCGAGTCGAGAAGAATCACCACATCGCGTTTGTGTTCGACAAGTCGTTTGGCTTTTTCGATGACCATTTCGGCGACCTGAATATGTCGCGAGGCTGGTTCGTCAAAGGTAGAGGAAACAACTTCGCCGCGTACCGATCGCTGCATTTCAGTAACCTCTTCCGGTCGTTCGTCGATCAGCAGTACGATGAGTTCACACTCCGGATTATTGGCAGCGATGGAGTGGGCAACCTGCTGCAGCATAACGGTTTTGCCAGTTTTTGGTGACGAGACGATTAAACCCCGTTGCCCCTTGCCGATTGGTGCGACAAGGTCGATAATTCGGGAGGTCAGATCTTCTGAACTGCCGTTACCGCGTTCAAGGCGAATTCGCTCATCTGGATGCAGGGGTGTGAGATTTTCGAATAATACCTTGTCGCGTAAATGATCAAGGGATTCATTGTTGATTTGTTCGACTTTGAGCAGCGCAAAGTAGCGCTCTGAGTCCTTTGGCGGACGGACCAGACCTGACACGGTATCACCGGTGCGTAGGTTGAATCGTCGAATTTGGCTCGGTGAAACGTAGATGTCATCGGGTCCGGCCAAATAGGACCCCATCGGCGAACGTAAAAATCCAAAACCGTCTTGCAGGGTTTCCATCACACCTTCACCGGTAATGCTACCGCCATTTCGTGCTTCGGTTTTGAGAATGGCAAAGATCTGATCTTGCTTTCTCATTCTCGCGATCCCGTTGATATTCGACCTGCGAGCAATTTCGACCAGTTCTGTCGGTGATTTGGCTTTTAACTCAGTTAAGCTGATTCCCATAAATAATGCCTCGATTGCGGCTGTAAAATGACCGGAGCCCTGTCAGGCACGGTTCAAGAAAAGAAAGATTGATTAAGGTATGGTAGGAAGTGATAAACACACCAAGCGGGTGTTTGAAATAAAGCTAGTGCCTCCGAAACAACAAACTATACGGACTCATCAATAAAAGCGGTCAATTGTGATTTTGAAACGGCGCCAACCTTGGTTGCTTCAACGACACCGCCTTTGAAAATCATCAGTGTCGGAATTCCGCGGATGCCGTAATTGGTCGGTGTCTGCGGGTTTTCATCAATATTTAATTTTGCAACTTTAATTTTGCCCACATATTCAATCGCGACTTCTTCCAGAATCGGTGCAATCATCTTGCACGGGCCACACCATTCGGCCCAGTAGTCAACAATGACTGGCGTGTCAGAATTGAGTACTTCATCCTGAAAATTACCGTCCGTGACATGTGTGATCGATTCGGTCATGTTTTCTCGTTGGTGGGTTTCAAATTTAAGTTCGGGTCAAATTTGCTTGGCAGGGACGGATATTTTAGTAAGAATCAAGAAAAATTGCACGAAATAATTTAAGTTAATTTCGGTGCAATCGAAATATTACTCACCCGGTATCGATGCTATTGGTTAATCTGGTCCCTATTGAATTGCAAGTCTTCAGAATTTTTACATCGTCCGAGTGGCACGATTTTAGCGTATCCTAAGCCGATTAAACGTCTGTTTCGACGATTGCAATGGTAATTCACAGACTTCCCCAAAACGAATCAATGTTTCGTAGATTAAAAAATTTGTTTCGTTCATACGAAACACAAAGGGAAGAAGTGAATAATGATTTTACTCAATCAACAAAACGAAAAATAATTTTTTTTCGTTTTGTTGACAAAAAATGGCGAATTATCAATGGATCGATTGATAATTGTGCGCGTACGCACCATTAAGCGACATGTTTGGGATTTGTCCACCATTTATCAAAACTTAGCAATTGAATGCATGATCTGTTAGATGAATAGGGTTGCGAACTAAAACAGACAGTCAATGAGTTGCGTATCCGTTGCGATGTGCACAGCTTTTTGTGCTATCACAAGCAGACTCGTTCTCGTGTTGAAAGAATATCTACTTTGAGTCTACCATCGAACTCCAATTTCCAATCCAATCTGGTGTGAAATGTCCCCTCCAATGCTGTTGGTACGTGTTGCCTTGATATTGTGCGATATTTTTGTGTCGCTTTTCGACGGCGACAGTAACTGCCATCCAACGCTGATTTCGCGTTGAGTCTCACTCTTGAGAAAGCTTGTGTAAGGTTTACCAATGAAAGACCCCGGGAGTTCGTGTTCATATGCAAGGTCAATTCGCCAACTGCTCACGTCTGATTGATTTTCTCCGCCAGTATTTGATACAGGGTCAGCAAATAGCGAGTCTATACTTCCAGCAGACTCTCCTCCCCACTCTTGTGCAATTGTCATCTGGAATCCACGTCGTCTCGATGGGGATGAATCATAATCCAGGCTGACAGAAAAACCTGTGTCGCGATAGTTCTTGTCTTTATGTGAAATCAAAGTACGACCTTTTAGTGAAAGATCGAAGCCACTTTTGGGATTTGACCAGACAATGCTTCCTCCAGCATCGATACCGAGTCCAGTTTCTGCATCGCCATGGTCATAGCGAACGCCCAATTCCAAATCTGGTTTCAATGTCGTTTCGCCATCCAGGTCTATTTTCCAGCCACCTTCGAATCCAACTCGCAACTGAGACACTGTCGTTGGTTCAACTTGAAGAAATTCCGACTGATCTGAACTCGTTCGGGTCCAAAATACATCAGAAGTAATATCAAGTTGAAATTCATGCGCTGATTGTTTTTTGAGTAGTGTTCCTCTTAATCCGGCAGCGACCATTGACCATTTGATATCCGTTGAAGCTGCGGGTCCATTCTCGGGAGACACGGTAAATTTACCTGAGCCAAGACCAGTCGCGCCCCAATAACTTAGATCTTCCGCAATTTCATTCGATACCCATGGAACGACTGCTGAAAGAGAGGACGATATTACACCTGAACCGCCTTCCTCCAATGAATAATTTCCTTCACTTTTCGAATTGGAGATCAGAAAACCCAAAAGCCAATCACCGGAAGACCAATCGGCACCAATCATTCCAGTCGTGACCTCACCGCTTAGTGAAAGTGATTCATCCTGACCTTCGATGGAAGATTGTGCGCCTCCCGCCCAAAAGGAAGAATGTTCTCCTTGGTTGTAGTTGTCCGTCATCGATATGTAAGTTTTCGCCAATTCCTCATCCCAGTTCATGGAACTTTCTTCGTTATTCGATCCACTACAATCCCTGTCATATGGTGTCGATAATCCACCTTGAACTCTGATTTTGATATTGTTCTGGCAAGAGGATGTTGCATCTTCGAACTTCAGTACTTGTGTCGAGTTAGGTAACTGGACGCCCGCTACTGTTGCATCCACCCCAGCGGATCGATCAGCCTTGAGACGAGTTTCTATTGCACTCATTACATGTTCGGTAACTGTTCGTCCAATACGTGGTTTCCACGCTCTCGTTGCCAAGGTCGCATCGATAATTGTCCCGATTGCAGCTTGATTAACAAGATCTGCATTTTGTGAATTAGACAGTGTAATTTCGAAGTCTTCATCGGGTTCTTTGACATTGTCTGCAATGGAGAGAATTTGAACTATCTTTTCTTGTTCACCCTCGCTGAATTGAATTGATCCAGAGGAATCTTCGTAGTCTACGTTAGGTTCAGCCGTACGCGGTACAGTTTCGTAATCTACTGTAACTGCACTTGGAGCCGGTTCAGACAAAGCAATGACGAAAGAGAGATAACCGCCTTCTGTCGCTTCTGAATCAAAGACACTAAGACCGACACCCAGGTCACTGATTGAAACGACTACAGAGGCTGCAGTCACATTTGCATAAGAACCGGTACTTTGGATTGTGTTGGTGATCGTAACCACAGCGTCAACAGCATCACTGTCTCGATAGGGGGTGAGTTGTACGGTCTGTGGACTATCCCAGTTTTTGTCATCAAATTCCAGTTCAAGTTTTGCGCCTGGTGTACCGTCCCCAGAACTCAGACCAACAAGCGCTGATGTTCCACTTGTTGCGATTAGAGTTACAGTCTCATCAGCATCGGGCGCTTTAGTCAACATGACTTGATAACTGCCAGTAGACCCACCTTCAGTGAGCGACAATTCCAATGGTGAAATATCGACACCTGCTCTAGGACGCGAACCGTTTTTTATGATCAATGTGCCCAACCCCGCAGCTAGGGAATTGGTTGAATCGTCAAGAACAAGAACAATGGATTCGTCGCCTTCTGTCGCGACGTTGTCAGCAAGTGCATCGACTTTAAACGTAACAGATCCATTCGTAACATTCAAATTCTGGTTTGTGCCCAATACTTGGTCATCTGGTCCGAGAAGACGAAAATCTACTCCCTCAGTTGCGACTGTGCCGGACCCATCACTAAGATTCAGTTTCGTGTACCCACCATCGATTCCTGAAACAACAAATGTTTGGATTTCACCTTCGTATATTTCCTCAAGTGGCGGAGTGATCGTAACGTCGTTGTCGACAATAGTTCCCGAACCATCGAGAGTCAAAAGATTTCCAGCAAAGACACCATTCACAGGATTTTCCAACCGAAGGACTACACTCTCATCTGATTCATCTACACGATCTCCCACAACGACCACTGAAACAGTCTTGGTTAATTCTCCCGGCGAAAAAATTAACAGTACCAGATTTGATACTTTCATAATCTTTACCGACGGCCGCTGTTCCTGATTTTGTATCCTTGTAATTGACCGCTACTTGCTGACCACTGCTTGACGACAGTCTAATCGTGAACAGCAACGATGTACTTGAACCATTACCTTCGACCACTTTTGGGTTATCTATAGATATTGAGAGGGTACCATCGTCATCGTTGACCGTAACTGCGACAGATGTTGCGGTCTCGTCTGCGTAATCGGTACCGGAAGCACTAATTGTGTTTGTAATGCTTGTCGTTCGCTTATTACCTGTATTGTCGATTGCGTCATCCTTGGCAGTAATCGTTACCGTCTGTTCCACGTTCCAATTCGAAGTCGTAAAAGAAAGACTAGCCTTGTCCACTGTCGCCACGGATGTGGCTCCACTTGCTACATTCACCGTTACCGTACCTGTAGGCTGACTGTTCAGCACCACGGTGTAGATGGCCTTGTGCTCCTGCTCACTATTGGTCGTCGCATCATCGACTTCCTCGATCGTGACCGAAGATTCTGATACGGTCACACCGCGCTCATCATCATCGGTGATCGTCAGCGTCCTGTCGGTCGGATTCGCCACACCGTTGCCGCCTGTTGCCGTTGCCGAGACTGTAACCGATTTGTTAGCTGAATCCACAGCATTGTCCACTGCCGTGATCGTCACTGAACCAGTGCTGACCTGAGCGCCTGCCGTAATCGTCAACGTGGTGCCAGTCAAGTTAAAGTCACCGGCCACCGCTCCTGTGCCTGCCGCGGCTGATACGGTCAAAACTACATCCGTACTTGCCGTGCCGGTCATGGTGGCTATCACGGTCGTTGAACCGCCTTTCTCACCAATGCTCGAAGAAGTCAACGCCAAACTGACCACAGGTGTGCCATCATCATCGTTGACCGTAACTGCGACAGATGTTGCGGTCTCGTCTACGTAATCGGTACCAGAAGCGTTAACTGTGTGAGTAATACTCGTCGCGCGCTTGTTTCCTGCATTGTCGATACTGTCGTCTTTAGCAGTGATGGTCACCGTCTGTACTACGTTCCAGTTTGACGTTGTGAACGTCAGACTTGTCTTATTCACCGTCGCCACTGATGTATTGCTGCTCGCTACATTGACTGTCACCGTACCTGTAGGCTGACTGTCCAGTACCACCGTATACGCGGCCTGGTTCTCTAATGCAGTGGACGTTGAAGCGACATCTGCTTCATCAATCGTAACGGCATCTTCCGATATAGTCACTCCACGTTCATCATCATCAGTGATCGTCAGCGTTTGGTCTCCTGGAGCCGCTACCCCGTTGCCACCACTTGCCGTTGCCGAGACTGTTACTGTCTTGTTAGCTGTATCTACAGAATTGTCCACCGCAGTGATCGTCACCGTACCGGTGCTGACCCGAGCGCCTGCCGTAATCGTCAACGTGGTGCCAGTAACCGTAAAGTCATTGGCCACCGCACCTGTACCAGCTGCGGCTGAGACCGTCAAAACCACATTCTGACTTGACGTGCCGTTCATGGTGGCTGTCACGGTTGTTGAACCGCCTTTCTCACCAATGCTCGAAGAAGTCAACACCAAGCTGACCACCGGCAAACCATCGTTGTCGTTGACCGTGACTGCGACCGGTGCTGCGGTCTCGCCTGCGTAATCGGTACCGGAAGCGCTGATCGTGTGAGTTATATTCGTCGTGCGCTTGTTACCTGTGTTGTTAATTGTGTCATCCTTGGCGGTAATGGTCACGACTTGTTCCACGTTCCAGGTTGAAGTCGTAAAAGAAAGACTTGCCTTGTCCACTGTCGCCACGGATGTGGCTCCACTCGCCACATTGATTGTCACTGTCCCTGTAGGCTGACTGTCCAGCACCACGGTGTACGTGGTCTTGTGCTCCTGATTGTCATCCGTTGTCCCATCATCGACTTCCTCAATCGTGAATTCAGACTCCGATATGGTGACCCCGCGACCATCATCATCGGTGATCGTCAGTGTTTGGTCTTCTGGAGCTGCTACCCCATTACCGCCCGTTGCCGTTGCCGAGACTGTTACCGTCTTGTTAGCTGTATCTACAGCATTGTCCACCGCAGTGATCGTCACCGTACCGGTGCTGACCTGAGTGCCTGCTACAATCGTCAACGTGGTGCCAGTCAAGGTAAAGTCACCGGCCGCCGCACCTGTGCCAGCCGCCGCTGAGACCGTCAAAACCACATTCTGACTTGATGTGCCGTTCATGGTGGCTGTCACCGTCGTTGAACCGCCTTTCTCACCAATGCCCGCAGGCGTCAACACCAAGCTGATCTGCGGTGTACCATCGTTGTCGTTGACCGTAACTGCAACAGATGCCGCGGTCTCGCCTGCGTAATCATTACCCGTTGCACTGACTGTATGAGTAATATTCGTCGTGCGCTTGTTGCCTGAATTGTCAATTGCGTCATCCTTGGCGGTAATGGTCACGACCTGTGGCGTACTCCAATTCGTTGCATCAAATTGAAGACTGGTCTTATCCACCGTTGCCACCGATGAGGCTCCACTCGCTACATTGATTGTCACTGTGCCTGTACTTGGCTGACTGTTCAGCTTCACCGTGTACGTGGCCTGATGCTCGTTCTTTTCGGTTGTACCTGTATTGTCCACCTCTTCAATGGTCACCGCAGACTCCGATATGGTCACCCCGCGCTCATCATCATCGGTGATCGTTAACGTCCGATCTCCTGGAGCTGCTACCCCATTACCGCCTGTTGCCGTTGCAGAGACCGTCACCGCCTTATTTGCTGTATCTACAGCATTGTCCACCGCAGTGATCGTCACCGTACCGGTGCTGACCCGAGCGCCTGCCGTAATCGTCAACGTGGTGCCAGTCAACGTAAAATCATTGGCCACCGCACCTGTGCCAGCTGCGGCTGACACCGTCAAAACCACATTCTGACTTGACGTGCCGCTCATGGTGGCTGTCACCGTCGTTGAACCACCTTTCTCACCAATGCTCGAAGAAGTCAACACCAAGCTGACCACCGGTGTAAGGTCGTTGTCGTTGACCGTGACCGCAACCGGTGTTGCGGTCTCATCTACGTAATCGGTACCGGAAGCACTGATCGTGTGAGTAATATTCGTCGTGCGCTTGTTGCCTGTGTTGTCAATTGCGTCATCCTTGGCGGTAATGGTCACGACCTGTTCCACGTTCCAGTTCGAAGTCGTAAAGGAAAGACTTGCCTTGTCCACTGTCGCCACGGATGTGGCGTTACTCGCCACATTGATTGTCACTGTCCCTGTAGGCTGACTGTCCAGCACCACGGTGTACGTGGTCTTGTGCTCCTGATTGTCATCCGTTGTCCCATCATCGACTTCCTCAATCGTGACTTCAGACTTCGATATGGTGACCCCGCGATCATCGTCATCGGTGATTGTCAGAGTCTGGTTGGCCGGGTTTGCCACCCCGTTGCCACCACTTGCCGTTGCCGAGACTGTTACCGTCTTGTTGGCTGTATCTACAGCATTGTCCACCGCAGTGATCGTCACCGTACCGGTACTGACCTGAGTGCCTGCCGTAATCGTCAACGTGGTGCCGGTCAATGTAAAGTCACGGGCCACGGCAGGTGTATTTGCTGCTGCCCCAACCGTCAAAACCACATTTTGACTTGACGTACCGTTCATTTTGGCCGTCACAGTCGTAGAGCCACCTTTCTCACCAATGCTCGAAGAAGTCAACACCAAATTGACCACCGGTATTCCTTCGTTGTCGTCGACCGTAACTGCAACAGATGCTGCGGTCTCGCCTGCGTAATCATTACCCGTTGCACTGACTGTATGAGTAATATTCGTCGTACGCTTGTTGCCTGCATTGTCAATTGCGTCATCCTTGGCGGTAATGGTCACGACCTGTGGCGTACTCCAATTCGTTGCATCGAACTGAACACTCGCCTTGTTCACCGTCGCCACCGACGAGGCTCCACTCGTCACATTGACTGTCACCGTGCCGGTACTCGGTTGACTGCCCAGCACTACCGTGTACGTGGCCTGATGCTCGTTTTTGTCGGATTTTGAATTGTCCACTTCCTCAATCGTGACCGCAGACTCCGATATGGTGACTCCGCGCTCATCATCATCGGTGATCGTTAACGTCCGATCTCCTGGAGCTGCTACCCCATTACCGCCCGTTGCCGTTGCCGAGACTGTTACCGATTTGTTAGCCGTATCTACAGAGTTGTCCACCGCAGTGATCGTCACCGTACCGGTGCTGACCCGAGCGCCTGCCGCAATCGTCAACGTGGTGCCAGTCAAGGTAAAATCACTGGCCACCGCACCTGTGCTCGCGGCCGCTGAGACCGTCAAAACCACATTTTTATCTGATATTCGATTCATGGTGGCTGTCACCGTCGTTGAACCACCTTTCTCACCAATGCTCGAAGAAGTCAACACCAAGCTGACCACCGGTAAACCTTCGTCATCGTTGACCGTGACTGCAACCGGTGTTGCGGTCTCATCTACGTAATCGGTACCGGAAGCGCTGATCGTGTGAGTTATATTCGTCGTGCGCTTGTCACCTGAATTGTCAATTGCGTCATCCTTGGCGGTAATGGTCACGACCTGTTCCACGTTCCAGGTCGATGTCGTAAAAGAAAGACTTGCCTTGTCCACGGTCGCCACGGATGTGGCGCGACTTGCCACATTGATCGTCACTGTCCCTGTAGGCTGACTGTCCAGCACCACGGTGTACGTGGTCTTGTGCTCCTGATTGTCATCCGTTGTCCCATCATCGACTTCCTCAATCGTGACTTCAGACTCCGATATGGTGACTCCGCGACCATCGTCATCGGTGATCGTCAGTGTCTGGTCTCCTGGAGCTACTACCCCATTACCGCCCGTTGCCGTTGCCGAGACTGTTACCGTCTTGTTAGCCGTATCCACAGCATTGTCCACCGCAGTGATCGCCACCGTACCGGTGCTGACCCGAGCGCCTGCCGTAATTGTCAACGTGGTGCCAGTCAACGTAAAATCATTGGCTACCGCTCCTGTGCCAGCTGCGGCTGAGACCGTCAAAACCACATTTTTGTCTGATATTCCATTCATGGTGGCTGTCACGGTTGTTGAACCGCCTTTCTCGCCAATGCTCGCAGGCGTCAACGCCAAGCTGACCAACGGTGTAAGGTCGTTGTCGTTGACCGTGACTGCAACCGGTGTTGCGGTCTCATCTACGTAATCGGTACCGGAAGCGCTGATCGTGTGAGTAATATTCGTCGTACGCTTGTTGCCTGCATTGTCAATTGCGTCATCCTTGGCGGTAATGGTCACGACCTGTTCCACGTTCCAGGTCGAAGTCGTAAAAGAAAGACTTGCCTTGTCCACTGTCGCCACGGATGTGGCGCGACTTGCTACATTGATTGTCACTGTCCCTGTAGGCTGACTGTCCAGCACCACGGTGTACGTGGCCTGATGCTCGTTCTCGTCGGTCGTACCTGTATTGTCCACCTCCTCAATCGTGACCGCAGACTCCGATATGGTCACCCCGCGCTCATCATCATCGGTGATCGTCAGCGTTTGGTCTCCTGGAGCCGCTACCCCATTGCCGCCACTTGCCATTGCCGAGACTGTTACCGTCTTGTTAGCTGTATCTACAGCATCGTCCACCGCAGTGATCGTCACCGTACCGGTGCTGACCTCAGTGCCTGCTACAATCGTCAACGTGGTGCCAGTCAAGGTAAAGTCACCGGCCGCCGCACCTGTGCCAGCCGCCGCTGACACCGTCAATATCACATTCTTGTTTGATTTCCCGTTCGTGGTGGCTGTCACGGTTGTTGAACCGCCTTTCTCGCCAATGCTCGCAGGCGTCAACACCAAGCTGACTACCGGTAAATCATCGTTGTCGTTGACCGTGACTGCAACAGATGATGCGGTTTCGCCTGCGTAATCCGTACCGGAAGCGCTGATCGTGTGAGTAATATTCGTCGTGCGCTTATTGCCTGTATTGTGGAGATCGTCATCCTTGGCAGTAATTGTTACTGTCTGCGCTTCGCCCCAGTTCGAAGTCGTAAATGTAAGACTTGCCTCGTCTACCATTGCCACGGATGCGGCGCTACTCGCCACATTGATTGTCACTGTCCCTGTTGGCTGACTGTCCAGCACCACGGTGTACGTGGCCTGATGCTCGTTCATTTCGGTCGTACCTGAATCGTCCACTTCCTCAATCGTGACTTCAGACTCCGATATGGTCACCCCGCGCTCATCATCATCGGTGATCGTCAGTGTTTGATTGGCCGGGTTCGCCACATCATTGCCACCCGTTGCCGTTGCCGAGACTGTTACCGATTTGTTGGCTGTATCTACAGAATTGTCCACCGCAGCGATCGTCACCGAACCGGTACTGACCCGAGCGCCTGCCGCAATGGTCAACGTGGTGCCAGTCAATGTAAAATCACTGGCCGCCGTATCGGTACCCGCCGCTGCCGATACCGTCAGAACTACATCCTCACTTGACGCACCACTTAATGTCGCCGTCACCGTTGCCGATCCATTATTTTCGTTGATGCTTGAATTGCTTAGAGCCAGTGTCACCGTTGGCTTACTTTCGTTGTCAGTCAACCTGATTTTCGCCGGGGCTACCGTTACACCCGTTAGTTCCCCCTCAACGCTAATTTCTTCACGCGGTTCATCAACAGCATCATTGATGGGCGTGAGACTAAAAGTCTTGTTCGCGCTTACTTTCTTGGCCGGAATTCTTACGGAAAAATCCGACACCTCAGAATAGTCAGTACCTTCAACCGCGCTATCACCCAATTTTCCTACTGATATCTTGACTGTTTTCGCTATCGCAAATCGGGTCGGATCCGTGATCTTTACAGTGACTTTGACAGTGGTTACTGACGCAATTTCACGGACGATATTTTGATTGCCTGATGAGTTCCTGTTAGTATCAACAGTGATGCTCATCGAACTCGGCGCTGCATCTTCATCGTTGACTGTTACCGGCACAGCAGCGGCTGTTTCACTTTCATAGTCGGTACTCGTGGCAAGCGTCGTATGTCGAATAGTCGTAGTTCGCTTATCTTTTTTATTATCAACGTTGTCGTCGACAGCGGTAACCGTTACCGTTTGCGCTTCGTTCCACTTTGCCGGTAGAAATGTAAGGCGAATCGGACTCACAGTTGCAACTGATTGATCATCGCTGGTTACTAACACTTCGACTGTACCTGTTGGCTGGCTATCCAAGACAACCGTATAGGTTGTTTTGTGCTCCTGATCGTCCTCCGTATCCGTATCATCGATTTCCTCAATCGTGACTGAAGACTCCGATACAGTCACCCCGCGCTCATCGTTGTCGGTGATTGTCAGCGTCTGGTTGGCTGGATTAGCCACCCCGTTGCCACCCGTTGCTGTCGCCGATACCGTCACCATCTTGTTAGCCGTATCCACAGAATTGCCCACTGCAGCGATCGTCACTGAACCGGTACTAATCTGAGAGCCTGCCACAATCGTCAACGTGGTACCGGTCAGCGTAAAATCACCGGAAACTGCTCCTGTGCCCGCCGCCGCTGATACGGTCAAAACCACATTCGAACTGGAGGTGCCGTTCATGCTCGCCGTCACCGTCGTTGAACCACCATTTTCACCAATGCTCGAAGGAGTCAACACCAAGCTGACCACCGGTGTGCCTTCGTTGTCGTCGACCGTGACTGCAACCGGTGTTGCGGTCTCATCTACGTAATCGGTACCGGAAGCGCTGATCGTGTGAGTTATATTCGTCGTGCGCTTGTTACCTGTGTTGTCAATTGCGTCATCCTTGGCGGTAATTGTGACGACCTGCTCCACGTTCCAGGTCGAAGTCGTAAAAGAAAGACTTGCCTTGTCCACTGTCGCCACGGATGTGGCGCTACTTGCTACATTGATTGTCACTGTTCCTGTAGGCTGACTGTCCAGCACCACGGTGTACGTGGCCTGATGCTCGTTCTCGTCGATCGTACCTGAATTGTCCAACTCGTCAATCGTGACCGCAGACTCCGATATGGTCACCCCGCGCTCATCATCATCGGTGATCGTCAGTGTTTGGCTAGTCGGGTTCGCCACTCCGTTGCCGCCCGTCGCTGTCGCCGAGATCGTCACCGATTTGTTGGCCGTATCCACAGAATTGTCATTTGCCGAGACCGTCACTGTCTCAGTGCTCTTAGTTTCACCAGATTCAATCGTCAACTCGGTCCCAGTCAACGTAAAGTCGCCAGCCGCTGCACCTGCACCTGCTGCCGCGGATACCGTCAAAACCACATCCTTGTCGGAAATTCCATTCATGCTGGCGCTCACCGTCGTTGAACCACCCTTCTCACCGATACTCGAAGAAGTTAACACCAAACTCACCACCGGTAAGACTTCGTTGTCATCGACTGTTACTGCCACAGAATCGACCATCTCGCTCGCGTAGTCCGTACCTTTGGCATTCACGGTATGAGTGATACTTGTCGTACGCTCATCGTCTGCATTGTCGATATTGTCATCTTTAGCGGAAACGGTCACCGTTTGAGCTGTGCTCCAGTTCGTTTTCGTAAACTCCAGACTTGCCTTGTTCACCGTTGCCACGGATGTGGCGTCACTTGCTACATTAATCGTCACCGTACCTGTAGACGGCTCACTGTCCAACTTCACTGTGTAGGTGGCCTGGTGTTCTTTTTCTGGCGTGCCATCTGTATCCACCTCTTCAACCGTGACGGCATCTTCTGATATGGTCACCCCGCGCACATCATCATCGGTGATCGTCAAGGTCTTCGAAGCCGGTGCTTCCACTCCATTGCCACCGGTCACTGTCGCCGATATCGACACAACCCGATTAGCGGCATCCACCTGATTGTCCACCGCCGTGATGGTCAACGTCCCGGTGCTCTCAACACTGCCGGCAGCGATCGTCAGCGTGGTCCCGCTCAAGGTATATACATTCGCCAGCGCTGAAAACTCCAAGGTCACAGCCTGACTCGACGCACCCGACAACTTCCCTTTCACCGTCGTCGTCTGGGCGTTTTCACCAATGCTGGCACTGCCCAACTCCAGCGTCACCGTCGGCGTCGCATCATCGTCTTTCAACGTCAACTGCGCATGCGTAACCGTCACCCCGGCCAACGTACCCTCAACACTGATGGTCTCATCCGGCTCATCGATTGTGTCGTTCGTCGGCGTCAACGTGATATCCTTCGACCCACTCACCGCACCTTTCAGGATCGTGATGCTGACATTTGCGACATTGCCGTAATCGGTCCCCTCTGTCGCTGAATCGCCCGACTTACCCACCGTCACCGTCACCATCTTCGCCGTCGCAAAGCGCGTCGCACTGGTGATCGTCGCCGTCACCGTCACTGTCGTTGCACCACCGCCTTCGCTGATCTCGGTCTGATTGCCACCGGTCGTCGAGTCCGTATCCACCGTGATCTCCAATGCACTTGGCGCTACATCTTCATCTTCGACCGTCACTGCCACAGGACTCGCTGTCACACCCCCATAGTCACTGGTGCCGGCAACAACTGTATGGGTGATATTCGTCGTGCGCTCATCGCCTGTATTGTCAATGATGTCGTCTTTAGCGGTGACCGTCACCACCTGTGGCGTGCTCCAGTTCGAAGTGGTAAAAGAAAGACTTGTCTTGTCCACTGTTGCCACGGATGCGGTACCACTGGCCACATTGACTGTCACCGTGCCTGTCGGTTCACTGTTCAGCTTCACCGTGTAGGTGTCCTGATGCTCCTTGTCGTCAGTCTCTGCATCATCAATTTCTTTCATCGAGACTGTAGCCTTCGATACCGTCACCCCGCGCACATCATCATCGGTGAGTGTCAGCGTCTGGTCGGCAGGGGCCGCAACACCATTGCCGCCTGTCGCCGTTGCCGAGACGGTCACTGATTTGTTAGCCGTATCGATCGAGTTTTCCTTTGCCGTGATGGTGACCGTGCCGGTGCTTGCTGTCGCACCTGCAGCGATCTTTAACGTGACATCGTCGGATAAATCGAAATCAGCTGCCACCGCACCGGTGCCCGCTGCTGCTGACACCGTTAATACCACTTCCTCACTCGACTGGCCGTTCATGGTGGCCGTCACCGTCGTTGACCCGCCATCCTCATCAATGCTCGAAGGCGTCAACACCAAACTGACGGTCGGTGTGCCTTCGTTGTCATTGACTGTCACAGACACCCGACTAGCGCTTTGATTTTGGGAATTATATAGATAAGTGCCGAAATTCGACTTGACAATCTCGGCACTTTCCTGTAAAATATACTCATAACAAAATGTTAATGAGGTTTTACAGATGTCAAAAGGTCCAGGTAAGAATTTCCGCAAAGGAATCTCAATCAAGAAACTGTTTAAGTTGTTCCCAGACAATGCTTCTGCTGAAGCGTGGTTTGTTGAACAGCGATGGCCAGACGGAATAAAGTGCCCAAAATGTGGGCATGACAAGGTGCTGATATCCAATAGCCACAAGTCAATGCCATTCCGTTGTAAGGACTATAAGAACTGCGGTAAGCGATTCAGCGTTAAAACAGGTACAGTTATGGAATGTGCTAAAATCGGTTATCAAGACTGGCTTATCGCAACATACATGCTTACCACCAGCCTAAAAAGCGTGTCTTCGATGAAACTTCATAGGGAATTAGAAATCACACAAAAGTCCGCTTGGTTTCTTGCGCACCGACTTCGCAAAGCATTAGAAGTAAGTGAAAATCAATTTATGGGACCAGTCGAAATTGACGAAGCATATTTTGGTGGCAAAGAACGCAATAAGCACAAGTCAAAGAAATTGAATGCCGGTCGTGGCACAGTGGGCAAGACCGCCGTTGTTGGAGCAAGGGACAGAAAAACCAACGAAGTTATTGCGAAGGTAGTGGAAAGCACAGACAAGAA
Organism: Arenicellales bacterium; assembly: GCA_963664525.1. Taxonomy (GTDB): domain Bacteria; phylum Pseudomonadota; class Gammaproteobacteria; order Arenicellales; family JAJDZL01; genus JAJDZL01. The sequence continues at coordinate 2,519,927 of OY761535.1, read as the reverse complement.
AACTTTGCAGAATTTTGTCCATGATAACGCGGAACCGGGTTCTGTTGTCTATACTGATACCGCCAGTGCCTATAACGATCTATCCAGCGAATTTCACCATGAAGCAGTAAATCACTCTGCTGGGGAATACGTCCGAAAACAAGCCCACACAAATGGTATTGAATCGTATTGGGCCACCTTGAAGCGAGCGCATAAGGGGACTTTTCATAAACTTAGTCCAAAGCACTTGCAACGATATGTACACGAGTTTTCAGGGAGACACAATATCCGTTCTAAAGATACCATTCGACAAATGGAATCCATTAGTCGTTCGATGGAGGGGAAACGACTGACATACAAGAATCTGATTGCAGACAACGGATTGGATTCAGGGGCACGATGATGAGCGAAAACATCCAAGAAACTCGTATTGTTGGCAGTATCCCTGTTGATTTGAAAATTGCTGATAATCAAAAATTTATGTTTATCAGTAAAGACCAGAGGTTATTTACTCATGGCTTACACAAATACCCAGCCAAGTTTTTTCCCGAATTGCCAAGATGGATAATAGAAAAGTATTCTGACAAAGGAGAATTAATACTTGACCCTTTCATGGGAAGCGGTACAACTAATCTTGAAGCATCGCTGCTTGGAAGAAATAGCATAGGTGTTGATGTTGACCCATTCTCAAGGTTTATTTCATCGGTCAAAACTACTCCATTGAGTAAGCCGAAATTAGTGCAAGCTCATGAATTTCTAATTTCGAAGATGGATGAATATTGCCCACATAATGTGGTTAATGGCATTCCTTTATTCCCCTACCGAGACAATTGGTTTAAGCCATACATTCTCAAAGAGTTGGCTTATATAAACTCGTCAATTCATTCGCTTAATCACACACAGCGAATCAAAGATTTTTTCTTAGTATGTTTTTCTTCAATTATCAGGTCGGTTTCTGAGGCTGATAACAACTGTACCAGAACAGTGATCAGAAAAAAATTGAACAAACAAGTCAATGAAGGCAACGCGATATCGCTATTCATTAAGCGAATGCAAGCGAATGTAGACGGGATGATTGGTTTAATTGACGCTGACCCTACTGGTAAAGTTAAGATACCTAAAATTGCTGACGCCAGAAACCTTAAAGGAATTTCATCAAATTCAATTGATCTTGCTGTGACATCACCGCCGTATATGAACGCTGTGGATTACCCTAGAACTCATCAATTAGAACTCTATTGGCTTGGACTTGCCAATGGTTCGTTGCAGCCATTGAAGAGTAAACATGTTGGTACAGAAGTCGTAACTGCTGCTGAATATAAGACTATCAATAAAACAAAATCACTATTGGCTAATGAAGAAATAGAAAAGATATTTCAATCCGATCCCAGGAGAGCTTGCATTGCTTCAAAGTATGTTGATGATATGGCACTAAATTTGAAAGAAGTCAATCGAGTGCTAAAGCCAGGTCGGAAATACGTAGTTGTAATCGGAAACAATTTAGTTAGAGGTGTTCAATTTGAATCTTGGAAGTATCTGAAAGAAATTGCCCCTCGTTTAGGATACGAAGTTGAAAAGCACTTTGTATCTGGCATAATCAATCACTTCATAAAAGTGCCAAGAGCAGAACGAATCAATGACGACCATGTATTAGTGCTGAGAAAATGCGGATAACTGACAAAGGGAAATTGGCATCTGCGAAAGGATTCGCCAATGAGAATAGATTATTGGCTGCTTTGTTGGAAAGAGGTTATAACGCCTCTCGTGTTGATTTACCTCATTCAACTTACGACATTGTCGTTGAGTTGGAGCAAAATAAGATTATTCGGATTCAAGTTAAGACAGTAGGTACAAAAAATTCAGTATCCTTCAAAGGTGGTACAAGAGGTGGCACTGACCGAATGTATTTATCCGGCGTAAAGGAATATGTGCAGAATACAGCTACATCAGATGTTGTAGTTGGTGTTCAATCTACACAGACCAACGGAGACACAAATATAGATTTTTGGTTCATACCGACATGGTATATTGAGGAAATTCAACAAGGATCACTATCAATTAACAAAATACCAAATGCAAAAAACAATTGGAATTTGTTGGAAAAATGCAAAGATAGAAACTATGTAATAACAGAATTTCTTAAGTAAACTGACTATGAGAGGAGAAGATCATGAAACCCGACAAACAAAAACAACCAGAGGTTAGACTTAAACCAAATACCTATCAGCCTAACAAGGCTGAACTAAATGAAGATTTGCGAGTCAAATCTTCATTCGACCAAGCTATTGAGTCACTTGTTACACCAGTTAAGGTAAAGCGAGAATCCAATTAGAATTGCAAAATTGTTGCATACATACATCATTACTCTTCAATTTCTTTGTCGTCATTTTGTTCTTCTATGTCATTTTGTGTTATAGAAAACAAAAGATCATCCCAACTCGGTTTTGAATTGTCATCCAAAAATATAGATGGTGTTTGTCCCTTAATATCGAAATATGTCAAAGTCATGCCGTTCATAATTATCTGCTCCCCGCCTCGTAGGTTATGTCATTTCTGTCAAGAAAATCTAATATAGATTTTACATGAACTGCTCTACCAACATTCAGAAATTCATTTTTTTCTTTGAAATTCAAGGGATAGTGGCAAGTGTTCACCTGAATTCCACACACTTTACCACCTTCGTCTACTAAGGGCCCTCCGCTTTGTCCTTGGAGACCAGGTGAACTGGTTTCGATCCATAACCCAGAATCCAATTTGAAAAATCTACTCACTAATGCATCATTTACAAACATAGGGACAGGAAATAAATTGGCAAAATAAAACCCTGTGTCTTTTGACCAAGTTGGACTTGATATACCGTCAACAAATGGGTATCCCATCCTACATAAAAGTTCACCCTGTTCAATTTCATCGTTTCGGAAAAATGCGGGATTCATTTTAACAGGGGCATGGTAACCCTCAATTTTCCCAATTCCTAGATCCAATTCTTCATGAACACTTGCTAATGACAGATGATTGAATTTTACGTCTCCAAAAACTGGCGAAAAATTAGTAATTCTCTTACGATTTCTTTTACCAAGATTTGGATCATAATTTTTTACACTTTCACTTAATTCAATTATTCCTTTCAATATATGGCCCGCGGTTACAAACCAACCATCTTTGTTGACCATCACGCCAGCACCGATACTACAATTTATTTTTCCTTGATTTGTTCTAGATGAAACAATTATTGGAAAAATTGAGTGAATCATTGACTTGCAAGCATTTTGAAACATAATTAGTTATCCATGTCAATAAATTAAAGCGGAATAGTATACCAAAGCTCTTCGGCACTCATCTATATAATTCCCTTGATTTTCATAGTCACTACCCGTAGTAGCATCTACCGCATGAGTAATGCTCGTCGATCGCTTATTGCCTGTATTGTCGATTGCGTCATCCTTGGCGGTAATCGTCACCGTTTGAGCTGTATCCCATGTTGCCTTTGTAAAAATCAGACTTGCCTTGTCCACTGTTGCCACGGCTGTGGCGCCACTTGCCACATTCACAGTCACCGTACCAGTCGTTGGTTCACTGTCCAACACTACTGTGTAGGTAGCCTTGTGCTCCTGGTCACTATCCGTACGCGTATCATCGACTTCCTCTATCGTGACCTCAGACTCCGATATGGTCACCCCGCGATCATCATCATCGGTGATCGTCAGCGTCTGGTTAACTGGATTCGCCACCCCGTTGCCACCTGATGCTGTCGCTGAAACTGTCACCGTCTTGTTCGGTGTATCGACATCGTTATTCTCTGCGACTATCGTTACCTCGCCAGTGCTTCCTGTCGTACCTTTCGCAATTGTTAATTTGTTGCCCTGTAAATTAAAATCTCCCGCCACCGTACCGGTGCCTGCCACTGCTGCTAAAGTTAAATTCACATCCTTGCTCGACTTCCCACTCAAAGTCGCTGTGACCGTAGTCGAGCCACCGTTCTCACCAATGCTCGCAGGAGCCAATACCAAACTTACCACCGGTAAGGTTTCGTTGTCGTTGACTCTTACTGCCACAGAACTGGCCGTCACTTTTGCGTAGTCCGTACCCGTTGCACTAACTGAATGAGTGATGCTGGTCGTGCGCCTACCGCTTGTATTGTCGACATCATCATCGCCAGCGGTGATTGTCACCGTCCGTGCAACGTTCCAGTTCTCTGTCGTAAACTCCAAACTTGTCTCGTCCACCGTTGCCACTTTAGAGGCGCCACTTGCCACGTTCACCGTCACCGTGCCTGTAGGTTCACTATCCAGTACTACTGTGTATGTGGCCTTGTGCTCGATCAAGTTGGGTGTTTCTGAATCGTCCACCTCCTCTATCGTGACCGCAGACTCCGATATAGTCACACCGCGCCTATCATCATCTACAATCGTCAGCGATTTTGGAAGCGGAGGCGCCACTCCGTTGCCACCTGCTACCGTCGCCGATAGAGAAACTTTGTTGTTCGGAGCATCCACATTATTGTCCACTGCTGTGACAGCCAACGTCCCGGTGCTCTCAACACTGCCCGCAGGTATCGTCAACGTGGTGCCGCTCAAGGTATATACATTCGCCAATGGAGCAAACGTCAAGGTCACATCCTCACTCGATGCACCACTTAATGTCGCCTTGACCGTTGCCGATCCGTTTTTTTCGTTGATTCTCGCTTTGCTCAACTCCAATGTAACCTTTGGTCTTCTGTCGTTGTCAGTCAACCTGATTTTCGCCGGGGCTACCGTTACACCCGTTAGTTCCCCCTCAACGCTAATTTCTTCACGCGGTTCATCAACTACATCATTCTTGGGCCTGAGATTAAAATTCTTGCTCGCACTTACTTTTTCAGCCGGAACTTCCATGGAAAAATCCGATACCGCAAAATAGTCAGTACCTTCAACCGCGCTATCACCCGGTTTTCCTACTGATATATCGACTGTTTTCGCTATCGCAAATCGGGTCGAATCCGTGATTGTTACAGTGACTTCGACAGATGTTGCTGATGCATTTTCACGGATGGAATTTTGGTTGCCTGATGAGTTGCTGTCAGTGTCAACTGTGATGCGCATTGAATTTGGCGCGTCATCGTCATCGTTGACCGTGATTGCCACAGAACCAGCCGTCTCGTCTACATAGTCCGTACCCGAAGCACTCACCGTATGGGTAATATTTGTCGTACGCTTATTACCTGTATTGTCGATATTGTCATCTATGGCGGTAACGGTCACCGTTTGAGCCGTTCTCCAATTCGTTTTCGTAAACTCCAGACTTTCCTTGTTCACCGTTGCCACGGATGTGGCGCGACTTGCCACATTGACCGTCACCGTACCTGTAGACGGCTGACTGTTCAGTTTCACTGTGTAGGTGGCCTGGTTCTCTTTTTGATCTGTACCTGCTTTGTCCACCTCTTCGATCGTCACCGGAGATCCAGTAACTGTCACCCCGCGCACATCATCATCGGTGATCGTCAAGGTCTTCGAAGCCGGTGCTTCCACTCCATTGCCACCGGTCACTGTCGCCGATATCGACACAACCCGATTAGCGGCATCCACCTGATTGTCCACCGCCGTGATGGTCAACGTCCCGGTGCTCTCAACACTGCCGGCAGCGATCGTCAGCGTGGTGCCGCTCAAGGTATATACATTCGCCAGCGCTGAAAACTCCAAGGTCACAGCCTGACTCGACGCACCCGACAACTTCCCTTTCACCGTCGTCGTCTGGGCGTTTTCACCAATGCTGGCACTGCCCAACTCCAGCGTCACCGTCGGCGTCGCATCATCGTCTTTCAACGTCAACTGCGCATGCGTAACCGTCACCCCGGTTAACGTACCCTCAACACTGATGGTCTCATCCGGCTCATCGATTGTGTCGTTCGTCGGCGTCAACGTGATATCCTTCGACCCACTCACCGCACCTTTCAGGATCGTAATACTGACATTTGCGACATTGCCGTAATCGGTCCCCTCTGTCGCTGAATCGCCTGCCTTGCCCACCGTCACCGTCACCGTCTTATTCGTCGCAAAGCGCGTCGCACTGGTGATCGTCGCCGTCACCGTCACTGTCGCCGCACTACCGCCTTCGCTGATCTCGGTCTGATTGCCATCGGTCGTCGAGTCCGTATCCACCGTGATCTCCAATGCACTTGGCGCTACATCTTCATCGTCGACCGTCACCGCCACAGCACTCGCTGTCACACCCCCATAGTCACTGGTGCCGGCAACAACTGTATGGGTGATATTCGTCGTGCGCTTGTTGCCTGTATTGTCAATGATGTCATCTTTCGCAGTGACCGTCACCACCTGTGGCGTGCTCCAGTTCGAAGTTGTAAAAGAAAGGCTTGGCTTGTCCACCGTTGCCACGGATGCGGCACCACTGACCACATTGACCGTCACCGTGCCTGTCGGTTCACTGTTCAGCTTCACCGTGTAGGTGTCCTGATGCTCCTTGTCGTTCGTCGTCTCTGCATCATCAATTTCCTTCATCGAGACTGTAGCCTTCGATACCGTCACCCCGCGCACATCATCATCGGTGAGCGTCAGCGTCTGGTCTCCTGGAGCCACTACTCCATTGCCGCCTGTCGCCGTTGCCGAGACGGTCACCGATTTGTTCGCCGTATCGATCGAGTTTTCCTTTGCCGTGATGGTGACCGCCCCGGTGCTTGCTGTCTCACCCGCAGCGATCGTTAACGTGACATCGTCGGATAAATCGAAATCATTGGCCACCGCACCGGTGCTGGCCGCTGCTGAGACTGTCAGAACCACTTCCTCACTCGACTGACCGCTCATGGTGGCCGTCACCGTCGTTGACCCGCCATCCTCATCAATGCTTGAAGGCGTCAACACCAAACTGACCACCGGTGTGCCTTCGTTGTCATTGACCGTCACAGCCACCGGATCAACCTCTAGTCCTTCAACTGCATAGTCATTGCCCGAGGCACTGATCGTATGGGTGATGCTTGTCGTTCGCTTATTACCTGTATTGTCGATTGCGTCATCCTTGGCGGTAATCGTTACTGTTTGTGCCTCGTTCCAATTCGAAGTCGTAAAAGAAAGACTTGACTTGTCCACCGTTGCTACCAACGGGTGTTTGCTGGCCACGCTCACAGTAACCGTGCCAGTGGTTGGCTTAGTGTCCAACACCACTGTGTAGGTGTCCTTGTGCTCCTCATCGTCATCCGATGTCGAATCATCGACTTCCACAATTGTCAGTGGAGACCCGGTCACCGTCACTCCACGCTCATCATCATCGGTGATCGTCAGCGTCTGGTCTCCTGGATCCGCTACCCCATTGCCGCCACTCGCTGTTGCTGAAACCGTCACCGTCTTGTTAGCCGTGTCCACATCATTGTCCACCGCAGCGATCGTCACCGTACCGGTGCTGACTTGAGTACCCGCCGCAATCGTCAATGTGGACCCAGTCAACGTAAAGTCGCCAGCTACCGCACCGGTGCCCGCCGCCGCTGAGACCGTTAAAGCCACATTCTGACTTGACGTGCCGTTCATGGTGGCTGTCACGGTTGTTGAACCGCCTTTCTCACCAATGCTCGCAGAAGTCAGCACTAAACTGACCACCGGCAAACCATCATTGTCTGTAACAGTTACTGATACAGATGCGGCAGTCTCGTCTTTGTAATCGGTACTGGAAGCACTTACTGTATGGGTAATGCTTGTTGTTCGCTTATCGCCTGTATTATCGATTGCGTCATCCTTGGCGGTAATCGTTACTGTTTGTGGCTTGCTCCAGGTCGAAGTCGTAAAAGAAAGATTTGCCTTGTCCACCGTAGCCACGGATGTGGCGCTACTTGCTACATTGATTGTCACTGTCCCTGTTGGCTGACTATCCAGCACCACCGAGTAAGTGGCCTTGTGCTCATTCTTTTCAGTCGTACCTGTATTGTCCGCCTCGTCAACTGTGACGGTATCTTCTGAAATGTTCACCCCGCGCACATCATCATCGGTGATCGTTAGCGTTTGGTCTTCTGGAGCCGCTACCCCATTGCCGCCACTTGCCGTTGCTGAAACCGTCACCGTCTTGTTAGCCGTGTCCACATCATTGTCCACCGCAGCGATTGTCACCGTGCCGGTACTGACTTGAGAGCCCGCGGCAATCGTCAACGTCGTGCCTGTCAACGTAAAGTCGCCAGCCACCGCACCGGTGCCCGCCGCCGCTGAGACCGTTAAAACCACATTTTTGTCTGATTTCCCGACCATGGTGGCTGTCACCGTTGTTGAACCACCCTTTTCACCAATGCTCGAAGAACCTAAACTCAAACTCACCACCGGTAAGACTTCGTCGTCGTTGACCGTCACAGCCACAGAATCGACTGTTAAATTCGAATCAGCATAGTCCGTACCCGTAGCACTTATCGTATGTGTAATGCTTGTCGTGCGCTTATTGCCTGTATTGTCGCGATCGTCATCTTTAGCGGTAACGGTCACCGTTTGAGTCGTTTTCCAGTTCGCTGTTGTAAACTCCAGACTTGCCTTGTTCACCGTTGCCACCGATGTAGCGTCACTTGCTACATTGACCGTTACCGTACCTGTTGGCTCAGTGTTCAGTTTTACCGTGTACGTCGCTTGGTGCTCGTTCTCGTCGGTCGTACCTGTATTGTCCACCTCGTTAACCGTCAGGGGAGACCCCGTCACCGTCACCCCGCGCACATCATCATCGGTGATCGTCAAGGTCTTCGAAGCCGGTGCTTCCACTCCATTGCCACCGGTCACTGTCGCCGATATCGACACAACCCGATTAGCGGCATCCACCTGATTGTCCACCGCCGTGATGGTCAACGTCCCGGTGCTCTCAACACTGCCGGCAGCGATCGTCAGCGTGGTCCCGCTCAAGGTATATACATTCGCCAGCGCTGAAAACTCCAAGGTCACAGCCTGACTCGACGCACCCGACAACTTCCCTTTCACCGTCGTCGTCTGGGCGTTTTCACCAATGCTGGCACTGCCCAACTCCAGCGTCACCGTCGGCGTCGCATCATCGTCTTTCAACGTCAACTGCGCATGCGTAACCGTCACCCCGGCCAACGTACCCTCAACACTGATGGTCTCATCCGGCTCATCGATTGTGTCGTTCGTCGGCGTCAACGTGATATCCTTCGACCCACTCACCGCACCTTTCAGGATCGTGATGCTGACATTTGCGACATTGCCGTAATCGGTCCCCTCTGTCGCTGAATCGCCTGACTTGCCCACCGTCACCGTCACCATCTTCGCCATCGCAAAGCGCGTCGCACTGGTGATCGTCGCCGTCACCGTCACTGTCGTTGCATCACTGCCTTCGCTGATCTCGGTCTGATTGCCACCGGTCTTCGAATCCGCGTCCACCGTGATCTCCAATGCACTTGGCGCTACATCTTCATCTTCGACCGTCACTGCCACAGGACTCGCTGTCACACCCCCATAGTCACTGGTGCCGGCAACAACTGTATGGGTGATATTCGTCGTGCGCTCATCGCCTGTATTGTCAATGATGTCGTCTTTAGCGGTGACCGTCACCACCTGTGGCGTGCTCCAGTTCGAAGTGGTAAAAGAAAGACTTGTCTTGTCCACCGTTGCCACGGATGCGGTACCACTGGCCACATTGACTGTCACCGTGCCTGTCGGTTCACTGTTCAGCTTCACCGTGTAGGTGTCCTGATGCTCCTTGTCGTCAGTCTCTGCATCATCAATTTCTTTCATCGAGACTGTAGCCTTCGATACCGTCACCCCGCGCACATCATCATCGGTGAGTGTCAGCGTTTGGTCGGCAGGGGCAGCGACACCGTTGCCGCCTGTTGCCGTTGCCGAGACCGTCACCGGTTTGTTATCTGTATCGATCGAATTGTCCACTGCCGTGATCGTGACCGTCCCAGTGCTTGCTGTCGCACCCGCGGCGATCTTTAACTCGGTGTCGTCAGACAAACTAAAATCTCTAGCCACCGCACCGGTTCCCGCTGCCGCAGACACCTTCAATACCACCGCCTCACTCGACTTGCCGCTCAGCGTCGCAGTCACTGTTGTTGAACCACCTTTCTCACCAATGCTCGTAGGATTCAACACTAAAGTGGCCACAGGCTTGGTTTCATTGCCAGTGACCGTCACAGCCACTGGAGCAACTTCTAAATTCTTGTCTGCATAGTCATTGCCCGAGGCAATGATCGTATGGGTAATACTCGTCGTTCGCTGATCATCTGCATGGTAAACATCATCATCCACGGCGGTAATCGTCACCATTTGAGCTGTGCTCCAATTTTCTTTCGTAAACTCCAGACTTGCTTTGTCCACCGTCGCTACCAAGGGGTGTTTACTGCCCACCTTCACTGTCACCGTACCTTTAGACGGTTCACTGTTCAGCTTCACCGTGTAGGTGTCTTGATGCTCCTTGTCGTTCGTCTCTGCATCATCAATTTCTTTTATCGAGACTGTAGCCTTCGATACCGTCACCCCGCGCACGTCATCATCGGTGATTGTCAGCGTCTGGTCGTCTGGGTCTTCCACATCGTTGCCGCCACTCGCCATCGCCGACACAGACACCTCATTGTTGTCTGCATCTACATGGTTGTTTGTCGCCGTGATTGTTACTGGGCTACTCTCCTTCTCTCCTGCTGGAATTGTTAACGCTGTGCCAGACAGCGTATACGCCTCTTCCACGGCAGCAAGCGTCAGCGTCACCGCCTCACTTGATTTACCGCTCAACGTCCCTTTCACTGTCGTCGTCCCGCCAGCCTCGCTAATGCTGTCAGCAGCTAGTTCCAATGTCACTGTCGGTTTGACTTCATCATCAATCAGATTGAGTTTAGCGTGCGTAACTGTTACGTCTGCCAGCGTACCTTCTACAGAGATCGTTTTGTCTGGCTCATCAATATCGTCGTTCGTTGGAGTCAGCATCACATCCATGGAGCCACTTGCTTCTCCCGCCGGAATCGTAATTTCGATATCCGCTACTGTTCCGTAATCGGTACCTTCAACCGCCGAGTCATCACTATTTCCAATTTTGACGTTAACTTTTTTTTCAGTCGCAAACCGGGTTGCACTTGTGATCGTTGCTGTCACCTTTACTGTTGTTTCGCCTGCATCTTCGCTAATATCTGATTCTGCAGGATCAGTTTCAGTATCGGTGTCAACTGAAATAGTCAAAGCATCAGGCGCATCATCATCATCATTGATCGTGCCGGTCGCTTTACCGTCATCAACTGCTGGAGCAGGATTTCCGTCTTTGCTCTTCGGTTCAGTTAGATTAACTAGAAACGTTTCATTTGGTTCATCAATGATGTCTTGGTTCGTTTGAACTTCGAAATTTTGTGATGTAACGTTCGGCGCAAAGGTCAACTCCCTCGAAGCACTCGAATAGTCATCTCCAACCGTTGCGAGGTTGTCCCCAGTGCTGTTCGCAGTACTTGCCTTGACTGAAATCCTGTTCCCCGCTGCACCTGCCCGAGTGACCGCGAACGTCAGTTTTCCTCCTTCTGTTTCCGCTACATCATTAATTGAAAATTTTGGCTGTAATTCGTCGTCTTTGACTGTGAAAATCAGTTCATTTGATCCCTTTACCCTCAAATTAGTGCCGCCGCTGTGGCTCAAAGAAATTTTTACTTTTTCGTCTGTCTCATATATGTTGTCGTCTTTGGCGGTAAGAGTAAATGCGCAGGTTGGTTTACCGCTGACGGGTCTGCAAAAATTTTGAAAACCACCCGAACTGATGTTTCTGAATTTTGGCGATGCTTCGAAATCGACATCAGATCGTGCTTGTCTGCTTTCTTTCCCCGCGTTGCCAAAATTCAAATCGAAGCGGATATTACCTTCACGAAGCTGACCGTAGGTAAACGGTTTAGTCCCTCCCGGCTCACTGAAGGGCGCTCGCGACACTTCGACACTGAAATTTAACTGTCGATTCTGGCTGTCTTGTTTTTCGAAGATCTCTGCAGGCGATCTATTGAATGGCTTGAACACCAAATCGGTAGGGTCATTGTCGATCATGATGACCTCAAACCTGCTGCGGTCTCCCTTGGTGACGCTACTGGGAAAATTTGAATGTGAACCATTAACCTCGATAGCTAATAATTCCTTTTGCCTCTCATCTTTGTCATCATCATTAATGGTCAATACGGCGCTACCGGATGTCTGATTTGCTGGAATTGTGATCGTTTTTGACATCGTATAGTCGGATGCCGTTGCTTCACTGGAAGGATATCCAGTAAATTTGAGTGGGATGTCGACAGCGCTTCCAACTGTGCCACCCGCCAGCGTAGCTGTTATCGTGTGAGTTTGCCCTTCATTGAGTTCAACTTGGGTGCTCGGAATACTTGTGTCATCACGGCGATTGAGATTGAGTGAAAAAGATGTTTGAAGTCTGTCACTCCCGTGCAGATATATAACTGGTTTAGTGGAAGTATCATCATCAACGATTGTTACTTCAAACCCTTTATAGGCACGAGAACCTGAGTAATTTCCATCGCTACGAAATTGAACTGCTTTGTACCTGGAATGGCTGCCAGCAGGCAGTACCGGGTCCGTTTGGAATGTCATTGCAAACTTTTCCGCAGGCTCGGCGACAGAATCATTAATGATGTGACCGGAGAAATTGATCGATCCAGTAGTAAAACCTTTTGCGATCAAAATGCTATTCTTATCTGTGGTTATGCCGACATTGAAATCAGCCATTTTTGAATTACCGTCACCTGTCATTTGCGTAGCCGAACGGTGACGTGCGTCATCAGCAAAGTAGGAGATTTTTAAATCATAGGGCAGTTCATTATTTAATGTAACGGTCAGCGACCCGGGATTGCCTTCGTTGAATTCAAGTTTGTCGCTGGATGTCTTAGGCGTGATTTCAACGGTGCGCGGATCTTTTTCCTGTATAAAAGCGTCTCCATAATCACTTAAGCGACTACCGGTTCCCTTGACATTGGTGAAATCAAACGTTTCGCTCTGATGTGTACCGTGCAAGCGTATTCTGATAAATTCCAGTGGTTCATATGCGGTGTCTGTTATTGTAGCGATGGAAATCTCCTTACTGCTGCGATCTCCCGGTTCAAAAGTTAATGTACCGTTATTTGCGACAAAATCATCTACTGGCGTTGCGAAATCGACTGCCCCTGTCGTCAGGGGCTCTAATGTCTCCCAATTTACAACAAGCCTCTCTGAGGTAGAGCCTACTCGAGAAATTCTAACGACTAGAGGGTTTCCTTCAAACGGCGCTTGAGGTCCTCTATCGAACTGAACAGGTGGGTCTGCCGCAAGAGCCAAATTTGGAAGTGCAAGCGAGAAGAAAGCCGGTACAAACAGGAGGATTGCCAGAGATTTTCTGACAGTTTGTGATCTAAGGAGACAACGTACCGTTCTACTTACCGCGCCAACAATTATGTCTGCAGCAATCGAACGCCTAGTTCTTGAATTTGCGGTTGCGGACATGGGAACACCTTCCTTGGTATTCTTGTTTCTATTAGTGTGGTCGTAGCCGATTCTGTGCTCTGACACGGAATCCTTCGACCTCGGTTCGAATTGCAGGATAGGGGGGGGGGGAATTTCCCTACCGACTGTATTGCAGAAATTTGACTCTTCACGTTCGTCATTCTTACGCCGTACTTCCCTGTTACTTCACTTCCGTAAAATTGACCGTCTCAATGCGAGAGCGTTACGCTGTCGCGACTTGCCTTCGCATTTCGCGATTGAAAACGATCGGATTGCTTGGCGTTGCGCTCACCATGCCAACACAAAAACACTGTTTTTTGATGAGTTGAATTGCGACTATACAGGCGGCGCCCAATCTTTGATTCGCTAAAACAGTGTTTGACGACCCCTGGGTATTCGCTTTCGTTACACGGCTGATCCAAGCTGCTGAATAAGCAAAATTGGAACGGGATGTGAAACTCCTTCATTTCGGGTGCGACAATTGCATTTTCGCCAGGCGTCTTCAACGATAGTGTCCTGTTGACATCATTCGGTCCGATGTCGAATCCTTCAACAACTTCTGCATCACCGATGCAATCCGTCCGTTGGCAGTTGTGATGGGTATGCACACCCATCTTGACGTCGAGCCGCGTACGACGGTTGAACGTTGTAGTCGGATACGAGTGTTTCACGACGATTTCGCCAGAGCAGAGTGTGCCCACTGGTCTGAACAATAAAGGGGAATGGGGATTGTTTGAACGACTGAGCGAAGTCTGGTAAACAGATGAACGGTCGCGCACTTCGTAAGCACGAATCATGCTAAATTACCGCTCGAGGCGCAGATCAGCGCGAATGATTAACTTTCGAACTTGATACGCTAAGACGAAAGAATTCGTCGTTGAATTTGTAATTTCTGTTAACGAGCTGGAGTCTCTATTGGTCTCACGCATACCTGTGAACACGGGAGTTGCCCTCCCTAGCATTTTTCTTCTACTTCTTTGGTTTTTCTACTTCTTCTACGCCTGGAACACGGGATGCATCTGACAGCTCCCAAATTAATTTCAAAAAATATATGAAAAAACCGCCTGTTCAGTTTTCAATGAACAAGCGGATAGGCTTAGATTTGAGTTTTCGTTTAACGAAAAAAATTCAGCAAAATTCTTCATTTTGCAGACACTTAGTTTTATTATTCTCATCCTTGGAACGGCGTATCAATCCTTGATTCGTGTCCGACTTCTCTCCCGAAAGAAATCCGAAGTAATTTACCGAATCATGTCAAGAATTTTACCAAAAAAAATTCAGCAAAACTAATTATTTAGCAAACACTACGAAAACACTGATTATTTGAGTTAGAAACAACACAAAAGTTGCGAAAACGCGACATTTCAACCGCAACTTCAGGCAAGAAGATTAAGCCCGTTGAATCAATCGCAACCTTCACTCTATATGACCGTAGCGAAGCAGTCTAAGTTACAGGATTGTCAAATAGATGCATCGGTCATGCGCTTGAAAAAGAACTGGAATTAGACCGGTTTTGAGATACAATGTGTAGGCATGGGCTTTTGGTGGTATAACTATTTGTAATTGTTAGTATTTTGCCACAAAACAAAGCCCTTTTTCTGTTGCTGGTGAATGATTCAGTCAATAATTTTTCTAACGTATGAATATTTCTCAAAGAATTCAATATGTGCTTGAGGCGGAGGCGCGTGCGATCGATTCGATCAAAATTACTCCCGCATTTGAGCAAACTGTCAAATTGCTTTTATCTTGCAGTAGCAAAATTTTGACGACCGGGATGGGTAAGGCCGGATTGATTGCAAAAAAATTCGCGGTAACGCTTTGTTCGACTGGGACTCCAGCGGTATACATTCATCCTGGCGAAGCCGCCCACGGCGACTTGGGGGTCATTTCAAACGCTGATTGCATGGTAGCTTTTTCAACAAGCGGCAAAACGCGTGAAGTCATCGAAATGTTAAATCTAGGCCAGCATCTCGGCTTGGGGAAAGTTGTCGGTGTAACCTCGCATGCTGAATCAGAATTGCGCAGTTTTTGCGACATTATTCTGGAAATGGGTGAAATCGAGGAACCGTGTCCTTTGGGTTTGACTCCATCGGCGAGCATCGCCGTTATGAATGCAATCGCAGATGCAGTAACGCTCGCACTCATGGAGCAAAAAGGCATCACAAAAAAACAGTACGGTTTGCGTCACCACGGCGGGTATCTTGGGCGTATTGCCCGTATTGACAACGAATAAGTCAGGCAGGCTGAACTTGTTCCAATCAGTCCACGAGCTGGTTTCGAAGCAGTTTCCAGACTGCGTAGGCTGTGGCCGGCGGTTTGACCACCACGAATTCACCAGGGTGACTTAGCAGATCGGACAGTGCATTGGCGAGTGCGCCCGGTGCACCCAGATTAGCGACTTCGCCAACACCTTTGACACCCAGATTGTTCGTCGCGCAAGGTGTCGGCATCTTGTCCAGTGTAATAAACGGCAGGTCTTGCGCCCGCGCAAGTTGGTAATCCATCAGTGAGCCACTTAGCACCTGTCCGCTCGCTTCGTCGTCAAATCTCACGCACTCCATAAGGGAGGTTCCTACGGACTGTGCCCATGAGCCGTGCAGTTGTCCGTCGACTATATGTGGAAATAAAACACGCCCAATGTCATCTACGCCGACAAGTTGGACGATTTGAATGGTACCGGTAGACGGGTCACACTCAAGTTCAACGACATAGGCACCACAAGGATGGGTCGTGTTGGTACCCGCGAAGTTGGCTTGACCGATGCATGCGGGCTGATGAGGCGACTTGGCTTCGAGTTGTGCGCCGATATTAGCGAGAGTGATGTGTCGGTCTGTTCCCGGTATCAAGAAAGCACCCGCACCATAGGCGATGTCATCCGTGTGAGTTTCCAGCAGTTCTGAAGCGACTTGCCGACATTTTTCCAGCATGTCGTTTGCTGCCCTGACTACGGTGGTTCCAGCAATTGCAACTAAGGAGGAGCCACCGGTTCCGCTTCCAACCGGGTATTTGTGGGTATCGCCCTGAGTTACAAGGACTCTTGACGGGTCAATCTCCAATACATCGGCTACCAGAGTACCCAGGGTGGATTCGTGTCCCTGACCGCCGGCTTGTGTGCCTGTCAATACGTGGATCATACCGCTTGAATCAAGTCTCACCTCGCAAGCTTCGCTGACCGAACCACCTGTCGAATGCATATACATTCCAAGACCAATTCCGCGCAACAAGCCCTGTGTTTCAGCCAATATTCGCCGCTTGGGAAATTCGTTCCAGTTAGAGCGCTCTACTGCGCGCTCCAGCAGTGATTCAAAGTTGCCGCTGTCGATGGTTTGTCCGTTCAGCATCGAATATGGCAGATCTTCGGGCAGCACGAAATTTCTTCGACGAAGTTCGAGACGGTCAATTCCAATTTCGAAGGCAGCTTTGTCGATCAACTGCTCCAGCGTACAAACAGTTTCTGGTTTGCCAGCGCCGCGAAAGGCATCGGTAGGCGGTGCGTTGGTAAATACACCGCGGTTGCGAAAATGCAGTTGTGGAATCTTGTACGTGTGTCCAACGACGGTATAGGCATAGACCGAGGCAATGGAGGGGCCGACATAACTTAAGTAGGCGCCTAAATCTGAAATCGTGTCGCATCGATAGGCTGTAATCTTACCGTTTTCATCAAAGCCCATTTGTGCGTAATCCACCCTCGCCCGACCATGGCAATCCGCTAAAAATGATTCCGATCGTGTAGCGGTCCATTTGACAGCTCGGCCGGTTTTCTGTACTGCCATTAAGACCAGAGCGTACTCCGGATACGGGAATATTTTCATACCAAAGCTGCCACCAACATCCTTGGTGATGACTCGCAGGCTTTCAGTTGAAATATGCAGTATGTTCTCGGTCAAAACCCGGTGAATCATGTGAACACCCTGTGTTTGCACGTTGAGCACCAGCTGTTTCGCATCCTCATCGTAGTGCGCCACAGCGGACCTGGGTTCGATCGGTGTGATTGCCATCCTCGGATGATGGACCTTGATCGAAGTAACGTGAGCGGATTGGGCAAACGCTCGATCAACATTGTTCGGTTCTCCGCGACTAAAGTCGTAGGAGAGATTGTGTTGTGCTTGTTCCCAGATCAAGGCAGCATCGCTCATCGCTTTTTCAACGTCGCTGTTTGATGCCAGTTCTTCATAGTTGATATCGACACATTCAGCTGCATCGATTGCATTGGTCAAGGTGTCTGCAACGACGAATACGACAGGTTCGCCAACATGCCGGACGCGTTCGGTGGCCAGAACAGTTCGAGGCGGCTTGACGATTGGTAAGTCGTTCGGCCCGGGAAAACTTGAAACGCAAGGCAGCGTGCCGATTCCATCAGCCAGTAAATCGTCGGCGGTTAATACGAGATGTACACCCGGTGACTGCCTGGCAGCTTCGACATCTATGGACTCGATAGTCGCATGCGGGTAAGGCGAGCGAATTACATATCCGCACAGGTGTTGGTCCGAAGGCAAATCGTCGACGAAATGACCGCGGCCGGTCAGCAGTCGATGGTCTTCCTTTCTTGGTGCTGTACTGAGTGGCTTCATGTAGTTTGGGGTAGGGGAACTCGAATCAGAGTTTAGTCTTTGAAAGCGAACAATATACAAGAATGATGCGCTAGGGAATCAAGATGTCAGCACCTCATTCATAAAGGCCTTGCATTGAACCAGGCAATTGACGATTAGTATTCAAGCTGTGGCTTCTTGATCACTCTCGTCACTCTAGGGATACTGCGTTATCCACCCAGGAGCAATAACAGGATACCGCCGCAGACCAAAACAATGCCAAAAAATTCAGCTGGCGTAACTTTTTCTCGAAAGAACATTGTCGTAGCAACAAAGGTAAACACCAGTTCGATCTGCCCCAGTGCACGAACATAGCTGGCATTTTGAATCGTGAATGCACTAAACCAGCCGATCGACGCAAGTGCGCCAGCAGCACCGGCCGGCGCTGCCCAGCGCCATTCGCGTAAGACTCGAGCCAGTTGCCCGGGCTCTCGCAAAACCAGGTAAGTGCCCATGAGGGTGGTTTGGATGATCAGGGCAATAAACAAGGTCCAGGCAGCACTGATCACAAAGTTGTCATACTGCAGCGCCAAGGATGCACCTCGATAGAACACCGATGAAGCCCCAAGCAAAACCGCTGAAATTAGCCCGATCAAGGTGGGGCGACGAAACAGGCCGCTACGCAAACTTGCGAATGTCAGTTTGTTCTGCCCAAGTGATAATAGAATGACTCCCATGGATGAAATAACAATGGCAACACCTGCCCAGATGCCTAATTTATCACCCAGCAGTACTGCGCCAAACAGTGCAACGACAATCACTTCAAGCTTCGAAAATGTCGTGCCGACAGCGAAACTCTTAAATGAAAACATCCACAACAAACAGGCAGTGAATAAAATCTGACTGATAGCGCCGAAAAGACAGAACCACACAAATCGGGAATTGCTGACAGGCAGCGTGTGATCACCAACATTAAGGACCAACCAAAGATAAATCGCCGCGATCGGCAGTGCGTATAGAAATCGAGCATAGCTCGCGCCACCGACCGACAGTTTGCGCTTGAGATGTTTTTGTAATGCCGAGCGAATATTTTGAAAAAAAGCAGCGGCTATGGTAATCAGAATCCAGGACTCGGGCATTTTTGTGGGATATTTGCAACTATCGCAAGATACGAATTCACTTATCGATTTATGCTATCGCTGTTAAATCGCTGAGTGTTGTATATTAAACCGAGTCAATCAGCCAGATTTCAATTTCCTGGAGATCTAATTTTCCCAATGGGCCAAGCAATCGACAAACAAACCTGGTCAAAATCTGACACGCTAGCGCTATTTGATTTACCATTCAGCGAGTTGCTCTACCAGGCGCAAACAGTGCATCGTCAAAACTTCGTTCCCAACCAGGTGCAAAAAAGTCGCCTCGTCAACATTAAAACAGGAGGCTGTCCTGAGGACTGCAAGTATTGCAGTCAGTCGATTCGATACTCGACTGAAGTGGAGCCAAGCAAACTGATGTCAATCGAAGCGGTGATCGCCGATGCTAAATCAGCAAAGGCTGATGGTGCTAGTCGATATTGCATGGGTGCCGCTTGGCGCGGCCCCAAAGCCAGTCATATGGAGAAACTTTGCACTATGATCAGCGAAGTAAAAGCCCTGGGGCTTGAAACCTGTATGACATTGGGATTACTAAATCTTGAGCAGGCTTCGCAATTGAAAGCAGCCGGCCTGGATTATTACAATCACAATGTGGACACCTCTCCCGAATTTTACGGCGAAATCATAAGCACGCGAACATTTGAGGATCGGCTACAGACCATCGACTACGTCCGCGAAGCAGGCATGAAAGTCTGCTGTGGTGGTATTCTTGGTATGGGTGAATCGCAACGAGACCGCGCCAGTATGCTCAGAGTGCTTGCCAATATGGATGAACCGCCAGAAAGTGTGCCGATCAATATGCTGGTTCCCATTCCGGGAACGCCGTTGCAGAATGCGCGGCAAGTTGAGCCACTTGACTTTGTTCGTACTATTGCAGTGGCAAGAATCATGTTGCCCAAATCAGTGTTGAGGTTGTCAGCCGGGCGACGCACCATGTCGGAAGAACTCCAGGCTTTGTGTTTTTTCGCTGGCGCCAATTCCATTTTTGTCGGTGATCGCTTGCTGACGACAGACAATGTCGAATATGATCATGATTCTGCACTTTTTGACAAATTAGGCATCACAGACATGCCACCTGTCTGTTTCGATGAACCTGAAGTTGAATTGAACCCACTCAAACAATCGCTTGCGTAATGACTGAAATCCCGAGCCTCGTTCACGAATTCGTCCGCGATAACGACGATCTTGGCGCATGGACTGAAAAGGTCTTTATGGACCTTTGTGTCGACGCTCGATTGCGCTGGCTGTTTTTCAACACGCTATCGTACATGGAGCATATCGGAAGTTACAAAATCATGGCGACTCAAAGAGGTGACGTCATTGATTATTCGACACTAAAGCATTTGAATGAGGAGACCGGTCACGCCGTGTTGTTCAAAAGACAGGCGGAACGGTTCAAAGGTACAGGATTGGATTATGCAGACTCACTGCTGATCGCGCCGGCCTTTGCCCGGGCTTACTTTGCCAGGCTCGAGGCTGCGATGGTTGGATATTTCGGGCGGGATGCAAATTACCGTACGATTTATCTTTACATGTCGTTGATTGTAGAATTCCGGGCAGTATGGGGCTATCAGATTCTCGAAGATTGCATCAAGCGCTGTAATCTGGATTTTTCACTGGCAAAATTGCTGGCGGAAGAACAAGGTCACTTGAACAGTATGGTTCGCCGGCTGGACGATGACGAACTTTACGCCAAATCGCACATCGACTACTTTTGGAAAGTCGAGCGAAGATTATTTTGCAGGTTGATGAAAGCCATCCAACTCAGGCTTGACGAAGACACCATTAACCATTCCGTAATGAAGCCAACAACTACGGCTGCTGTTACTCAAGTATCGTCGTAATCGTTGTTTCGCAGATACGATTGTGCATTCAGTCGAAGCGACTTGTGTTGCAACGGCTCCGATTTCTCCATCTGTCATTGTGAAATGGGATCAGGAACGGGGATCTAAAACAAATCAAACGAAAAACGTCGTTTCCTACTGATCAATTAAACATCAAATAACATAAACTATTGTTATTTAGTGTCAGTCAGAAAACCCCCGATTTTAGGCGAGAATTCAGAATACATTTGACCGACAATGAGCCCGAGCAAGACTAACGCCGGACTGTCAGGGCGAATTGTGACAATCCAGTGCCAAAACAGGGCAAAATCACGAATTTAGCCCACAGCCGTGCCTCCGGCACCCGGATTTTCGTTTCCGATGGGTGAATTGAAATGCTAAGCGGCGCGCAAACGCTGCTGACGGGCGAGTTTCTGACGCTCTTTGTCGCGCAAGATCCTACCCAGCCGCTTCAGATTGGCAGCCAGTACCGACAGCGCCACCGCACGGGCAAAACCTGTTTTGCCGTGGTCCCGAACCCGGTCCAGCCCGCAGTGCTCCAGATGATTGATCGCCGACTCAATGCCAGGGTGCTTGCCACGCGCGGCTTTGAACCACGGCTGCGACTCATGCATCTTGTCGTTGATATTGCGATAGCCTTTTTTCGGCAGTGCGCATTCATCGAGCAACTCACCGAGCGCCACCTGATTGGCCGGCGAATGAAAGCCACGATCGAAACTGCAGCTGTTCAAGTCAGGAAAGCTTTGCCGGGCTTGCTCGATGACCGGTACAGCATGGTCAACATCACTGCCGTCCCACAGGATACGGTGATGCAGGATAAATCGGTAGTGGTCCTCCACCACACAGACCGGCACGCCGAGCTCTTGCGGGACACCGGCTTTGCCTTTGACCACCCAACGGGTGTGTGGCTCAAAGACCGAAAACACTTTGTCCCGGTGAGGAATCTTCTCCTCGCGCACCAAGCGCCGCGTGACCTGATCGATCTGACGGTGTGCGTGGCGGATATAGTTTTGAAGTTGCACGACTTTAGCTTGCTGAAAAAGCGTCAGCTCAAACGCCTCGACCTGCTTGAGCGTACCCTGTGCACGATTCAGGTATTGTTGACACTGGGCCAGGTACTCGTTCACCTGCACGGGCGAATTCTTATTCTTCTTGGACGTTCGCACGCGGTTGAATGCTTGTTTGATCTTTTTTTGAATATGACGATGCTGGCGCCAGCCCTCAAGATCCAACTGCTCGGCGAGCCAGACCGCTGTTGTGATGCTGCAACGCATGGCATCAAACAACAAATTGACATCGGTTGGAAAATGAACATCCGTTTGAACGCAGAACGAATCACAACGCCCGCGCAATGTTTCGCCAGGCTTTTTTCTAACCACCTCGTGGCCGGCCTGGACCAGCAGTTGGTTGATCTTGGCCAACAGTTGCGGGCTCAGCAAGGTGACGTTATCCATCACGGTTTGTCGCTCGTATTCGTGCGCCATCACCCCGTGGCCCAGCATTTGTCGCAAGGTGCCATGCTCGTTGGCCAGCTCAGTGAGGCGGTCGTAATCGCAATTCAGACCCTGCTTGAGGATCGCCAGGACCAGAATGCGCCAAAGCTCCATGCCCGGACGACCGGTGTCCTTACGGGCTTTGGGATTCACTTGTGCATCAAGCAGTGTAAAGACTTCGCTTCGCAACTGCGGGTTGGTATACAGATATTGCAGACCCCTGAGCAAGGCCGGAATGTCATCGCGCGATTTCGAGCTAATGACGATATCGGCGATAAAGGTGCCGCCCAGTTCAGATTGTGTGGATTTGACTTTTCGCATGGTCAGGGCCTGAAGATTGTATCAAAAAGGAGAAATTTGGGGGTTTTAGGCGAATATTTGGCTTGATTCGGGAAATCTTCGGTGCCAGAAGTCTGCCTCTACATCATTGTTTATATTGACATATTATACTCTATTTTGGTTTTCTGTCAAACACTATTTATGATATTAATATTAAGAAGTCCTGTATTCACGTTAACCGTACTGGCCGATAATTGGGATACTAGATTTGTAATACCGTTATAAAGACAATAATAACTGAAAGACTTGTTGTTTCAATAAAACAAGAATGTAGTTATTGTCAAATAAGCATCAAATAAATATATCGCTCGTCAAATCAGCCCATGCGGGTGCATAGCGCATGTGCTTTCGACCGATGTTTGCTTCACAGGGAATGATTACATTGGCCTCGACGGCCTCTTTGATCAGACGTGATGCAATGGCACTGTTTTTCAGTTCAATGCCAAATCGATTTCGAAGCGAGGCATTGGTCAGGTAATCACGATTAGCCAATTGCAGACAGGCGTGTTGGTAGATCGACCAGATTCGAGTCTCACGGTCCATGTCGGACAAGTCTCGTGGTGAAAAGAGTACAACCCGAGTCACATTGCTTTCAACTTCAGCCAAAGGTACCGGCATCTTATATTGTTCTGTTTCGGTGACAATCTTGTCCCATCCGCTGCCAGTCAGGTTGATGAGATTCATTTTTTGCATCATTGCGGTCAAGCCATGATTTCTTGAAATCGGCGGCGTGTTGACAAGGCGCTGGACGTCAACTAGCGGTGGACCAGGATTGGATATTTCGACACGGTCAGAAAAAATTTCGATGAGCGTTCCTGTACCTTTTGTCGAGAAATCCTGATGAATCATGGCATTCAAAATCAGTTCTCGCAGTGCCGTCTCAGGCCAGGCTGGCATCGTTGCATCACGAGTGCATTTTCCCTCTTCAATGATGGGGAGCATTCGAATGACAGTATCGAACAAGTCCTCGAAACCATTGGCATAGCCTTTGTCCGCACTTTGCTGCAAGATTTGCTTTATTCGACCATTACCCTGGTATTGAACGATTCGTATCGCCTTGGACTGAAGGTTTGGAAACTTAGCAAGGCGATGGGCGAGAAGTATGGCGCCAAGGTTGGTGACACTCCATTGATCGCTACCGGTACGCACAAGCAATTGATTGGCTGCCAGTGCGTCTAGAACATCTGCTTCCTTGACAGGCATGGGAACGCGGACTAGATTGAAGTATGTCGGTGCGTCGATCAATGCCAATGTACGTGTTTGCGACAGCTCAGTTGCGGCAATGATGGATTCGAACTGAACTGGAGGCGGGCTGCGCCAAATACTGCGCTCAATTGTCGGAAATTCTTTCATTAATCCCCTGCGGTGAAATACCCAGCTTCAGTTCCTCAAGTCAACAGTCAAGGCCAAAACTTTCGCTCCAGCAGTTGCCCCCACTCGTCGTCATAAGGATGGACCTTTGAAACTTCCTTGTTGCCGCGGTAAATCGGACGATTTTCATTCGCCCATTTAAAAATCGAACCTTCAACATTGACGACGTTGGAGTAGCCTTGTCGGGCAAGTTTCGCCGCAAGATTTGACGATCGGTAGCCAACAGAACAATATACAACGACAAGTTCATCTCGCGTACGGTCTTCCAGCGCATCCAGCGCATCGCCGACATCCTGTGCCAAAACAGCTCCCTTGAGATGACTTATTTCATATTCTTCGGGCTCTCTTGTATCCAATAGTGCAATATCAGTTTGCTCCTGGAGCAACTCGGCTAGTTCATCGGTTGAGATATGACGAACTCGTGGAAAATCATCCCTCACCCAATTGAGTGTTTGCTTCCAATTTTCCTCGACTGAAGTGTCTGTACCAGCAATTGGAATCAGTAAAGCAGCGCTGAATGCCAAGATGAGACCAGCACAAACAATGGCAATTTTTTTGAAACGGGCAGTCAAACTGATACCTTAAAGATTTTTGTCATTTGTCGTGTTGCTTCTGTGTGTCCCACATTGGTTCAGCTGGCGCAGGTTTCTGGAAAAATCCAATCAAAATTTCGTAAATTCGCTGACTGTATCAGCGATAACGCCATATACCGTATCAAAATCATCCTCTGACATACAGTAGGGTGGTAGTACGTAGATGGTGTTGCCCAGTGGTCGAAGCAAGATCCCGCTTTTTTGAAACTTAAGGTAAAGTTGAGTTCCGATTTCAGACAAATACCCACTGTCAGAAACACGGATGTCCATCGCCGCAATCGTGCCAGTTTGTCGCAAATTGATAAACGTATCAACACTGGCCATCCTCGCCAACCTTTGTGATTGCATGTCCACAGTGGCCTGAACCTGCTCAAAAACCTCCCTTTCTTGCCACATTTCCAAATTTTCGGCAGCGACCGCGCAAGCGATCGGATTTGCCGTGTAGGAACTTGAATGAAAGAATGTTTTGCTTCGGTCCGTTGAATAATGTGCATCGAATATTCGAGAGTGACACATCGTAGCCGCCAATGGCAAGAATCCGCCAGTGATGCCTTTTGAATAACAAGCAATATCAGGTACGATCTCTGCTTGATCGCATGCAAATACAGTGCCGGTACGACCCCAGGCAGTCATCACCTCGTCTGCAATAAACAGCACGTCATACTTTTCGCAGATGCGTTTCATTTCCCTGAGCGTCTGGGGTGAGTACATCAACATGCCACCTGCGCCCAATACCAGCGGCTCAACGATCAGTGCGGCGACATCGGAACGATCTTTGCATTGGAGTTCAAGCGCATCAAGGGTTACCTGTTCTTTGCCTTGAGATGGAAACGGAATTGAATCGACCGAAAATAGCAGGGACTTGTAGGGATTGTTGAATACCCCGGGTTCACCGACCGACATGGTACCGATGGTATCGCCGTGATAACTGTGCTCCAGAACGATGAAGCGATTGCGTGCAATACCGAGATGATGCCAGAAGCCAAGCGCCATTTTGAGCCCAACTTCGACTGCAGTTGAGCCACTGTCGGAGAAGAAAACATAATCGAGCCCATCAGGCGTGAGCTTGACCAGTGCACTTGCTGCTCTTTCTGCCGGATCATGAGTATAGCCTGCAAAAATAACCTGGTCCAGACGTTCGATCTGGTCCTTGGCTGCTTGTTGAATACGCGGGTGGCAGTGCCCGTGTGTGATCACCCACCAGGATGAAATCGCGTCAATGATCCGTTGACCATCAGTGCAATACAGATAAACCCCCTTGGCCCGGTCAATTTCTAAAAAGTCAGGAAAAATCGCGTGCTGGGTAAATGGATGCCAAATAGGTGAATTCGATTTCATTATTCTGATTGCTTATCCTGGCGTCGTTCAGTTTGGACGAGAATCTGCACGGCGAAATCAAACCACAACGGTCAAATTTCCGAAGTGGCGATAAACATGAAGAAACGTGCTGAAAGTCAATGATATTCGAAACTGTCGATTCGCAGTGGGTGTCAAAAGGGTGCTATAGCTCAATTTTTCACCATTCAATGGCACAACAATGGATGGCTGGCAAATGACACTCGACTCTCAGTGTGAGTCAATCGAATTGAAAAGAACACTTTGTAGACTGAGATAGATTGACCGTGAAATACAACATTGCTGCATCCATTTGGACAATGCCAAAGGGTGTTGGAGAATTGACTCGGCTTGAAAATTTATCGAACGGAACGTTCTCTAGTATTGGGGAAGACCCAAAGATATAACAGGAGAATCAAATTTCATTCAAGAATTCGATCATTGACCACTCATCATTTCGCCAACGCATTTGATTAAAGTCAACACTTTATTCCCAAAAGTAAGCCTCAACTAATTTGTTTCCGGTTGACCGGTCACAAAATCTGCTAATTTGAAATTTTCCTGAAAAATTCTTGCAATAGTCATTTGGTTAAGAGGGTCAAGCAAGGGTAAGCGTCCAAGGTGTTTGACGTGCCCAAATTGCGGAATAATCGACTCATTTTCCGGGTGAGCCTCACCGACAAAAATCACCCCATGAATGGGCACTTTCCAATCTCGTAGTGCCGCCAGGGTCAGTAAGGTATGGTTGATTGTGCCAAGTGAGGTGCGCGCACAGACAATCGCAGGCAATTGCCACCGGGCGAACATTTCGACAAACAGAGTCGATCGGGTCAACGGTACCAATACACCGCCAGCACCTTCAACGATCAACGGACGGGTGGACTGTGGCAATTGAAGTCGCGCAAGTTCTATTTCAATGCCTTCCATGGCAGCTGAAAGATGAGGTGAGGCTGGCTCCATCAGCCGATAACTTTCCGGAAACAACCATTCCGGTGACACTCCAGAAAGCTTTTGTACGATCTGCGTATCCGTCGCTTCGTCCAAGCCGGCCTGCACCGGCTTATAGTAAGATGCGTTCAAAGCACGCACCAACATTGCGGACACGACGGTCTTGCCAATTCCCGTGTCAGTGCCAGTGATTAAATAGCCGCGGCTTGTTGGACCATTCGATGATTCCATAGTGCCAGATTATGACAGATTGATATGAAGTGAATGTAGAGGGATTTGCGTTGTAGCCATTTTCGCGTCCGGCCACGCCGACTCGTTGGCCCGCCAGGGCACTGACGGGGCAATAATCATCTTCCACAGACCGTCGACCAAGCCAATCGCGTCGAATATTTTGTCTGAAATGCGGTTTGTTCATATTTGTGTCAATTTTACTGGTATCAAGACGCGCCCAGCCCTCGCAGCCACGCTACGATAAGTCAATTCACAATACAACGCGACCCTTAGCCAGTATCAAGCAACGCAATCGGTCGGATCAGTGAGCGCATGTTGTTCGCCTGACCGGCTTGAATGTGCAAAATCGCCATCGCCAGTCCAACCACCATGGCCAGCGACGCTTTGGCCTGCATCTTGACCAGTCCACGTACATAGTGGTGATCAAAATTGTAGCCCTGAGCGATGCGAGAGAAAAACCGCTCAGCCGCCGTGCGCCGCGCATAACTGCGCTTCCATTTGTACGTGTTGCGCGGTGTCGGCGTAAATATCCTGCGATTGGCCTGATCCAGTTTGATTCGCACCGTGCGACCATACCGGTGCGCCTTCGAGCGGCCGTATCGCAGACACTGTTGCGTACCAGCACACTGATAACCACCGGCTTTGGCAGGACAGCGATACTTTAAGGTCCCCCGATCTTTCTCATAGCCCATAAAATACATCTCGCGCTCCGTGTCAGTGTGCGGACACCGGCACATGAGCGTCCCATCTTCCGCATAGACAATGTTATCAATGCGCTTGCCACCGTTGAGCATTCTCAAGATCGGCTTTTGTGGATCATAGTTGCCCTCGTCTTTTTCCTGACGCCAAAGATCACGGTTATCAATTACCGGCTCGATCTGGTAATCGTCGAACAGCGCCCGGTACAACTCCTTGACATCCAACCCGCGATCGGCACTTAACTGCTCTGTGCGTTCGAGAATCTGCGGATGGGTTTCGTCCATCTCTTTGAGCATCTGTGACAGCACCACCGCCTCACCATCGCTCGCCGTCGTCACACGATAATCCACCGGCAACTCGTTCACTGAATCCACAATGGCGTGCAAGCGAAATCCAAACCATTCTTTGACTTTGCTCCAGGCACGACCCTTTTTGTCAACCCCTTTGCTCTCATGTTTGCCCCAGGTGGCATCCGGGTCTGAACTGTAACCGCTTTTGTGCTTCACCCGACCGGTGGAATGACTCTGGATTGCTTTTCCGTCGTAGGCCAGGTAGCATCCAAAATCGGGCACCACCACCCGCAATTGTTCGCGCAGTTGCTCAAACATCTCTTTGAGATAATCTCGCTGGGCCAACAGCTCCAGCATACTGGTCAGGAAACGACTGAAGGCCCAGTCATCCGGCAACGTGATGCGCTGTGGGTAGTCAATGGTCTCGAACGTCACCGGTCCTTGCGACGACTCATGCACCACCGTTTTGGACTGTTGCTGTCTTGGCAACGGGTTGAAGCCACAGATCTGGGCCAGACTCAGGTTGGTTTCCAGGTTGCGCAGCAAGGCTGCCGCAGAAGGATATTGCAGCACCACACCGGCAATCACCAGACGAAACATCGCTTCGACCGGGAAATCGTTTCGGCCGCGGCCGCGTTTTTCACACAGGGCCTCAACCAACGCTTGATACGGTAAAATCTCCAGCACACGGGCCAGTGTTTGCAGTCTTGGCAGTTGTTGCGGATTATTCCAGGAAAAAAGGCTGGTTTCTATTTTTGTCGCCATGGTGTTTGATTTCCATTGGGTCATGGATGTGGTTGTTTATGCTCATGAATGATACACCATGGTGGCGCCAATGTCAACTCTATGTATATGTTAATAAAGACATTATTACTGTATAGTAGAGGTTTTGGGGAAACCTCGTTGCACCAGCAGGCGGGTAATTGACGTTGGGGTGAAATTCGCCAAAATCAATGCTGAATCGACTCAAAGCCCTCTAATCAGCCGTTTGTTGGGGGAAAGTTTTTTCGACCCTTCTCTAAACCATTGCCTCGTCTAGATTTTTTGACAGCGCAAATCCCTCATGTACCACGTCGACGAGGGCATCAAAGAATTCTGAAACCGCGCGTTGATCCACATTCAGCGTAATCGAAATTCTAAGTCGTGCTGTGCCATTCGCGACCGTAGGTGGTCTGATCGCACGAACGTCAAATCCGGCTTGAAGCATCGCGCGCGCGGCTTCAAGCGCCATTTTGTCTTCACCGACAACAAATGGAATAATCTGACTGCCGCTGCCCTGTATTCCAATTTTTTGTTCTAGCGCATGATTGGCAAAGTCAATCAACTCGCGAAGCTGCTCGCGTCTGAAAGGTTCGCTTTCCAAAAGATCCAGTGCTGCACTGACTGCAATCGCGTTAATCGGTGGTGGCGCAGTCGAGTATATGAAAGGTCGAGACCGGTTGACCAGATAATCAATCAGTATCGCCGGTGCACAGACCAGGGCGCCTGCGACACCCAGAGCCTTACCGCAGGTGTGCACAGCAATCAGAAGTGGATGGCCCTCAAAGGGTTCTGTTAATCCGTGTCCGCGTTTGCCCCAAACCCCGGTTGCATGTGCCTCATCAACCAGCACCAGTGCATCAAAACGCTGTGCGAGGTCCAGAAAATCAGATAGCGGCGCAAAGTCGCCATCCATACTGTAAAGACTCTCCACCACAATCCAGGCCTTGGAATGCTTTTGCCGATTTCTGTGCCATTTTTCCAGAACTCTTTCAGCTGCATCCACGTCATTGTGCGGAAACTTGCTCGATTTGGCCCAGGAAGCCGAAATTCCCTCTCGAATGCTTGCGTGTGACAGCGCATCGAAAACGATCAGATCGTGGCGATTGACCAGCGTAGTCAGCACCGCAAAATTTGCCGAGTACCCATTGGCAAAAAATAGTGTTTTTTCGCAATGAAACACTTGGGCTGCCTTGCGCTCAAGTTCTGTATGGGCCGGGTGATTACCGCGCAAAAGACGCGATCCACCAGAACCAAGCGGGATACCTTCATTGAGCGCATCAATCAAAGTTTTGCGAATGACTGGTGAATCACTCAGCGCTAAAAAATCATTCGAGCTGAAATCCATTCCCCGACTTGGCATGAGTTGTCTTTGGCGGTGGTTTTCGAGCAGCGAGTCAAGCTCACTTTGAAATCTATCGAATCGATTGCTCATACATTTTTTCACAGGTTTTAGGCAGGCGTTGACGAATCCAGGCTGGACAAGCAAAGGTATGCGGCCCTTTGATCAAGAAATTCAATTCTAATAAAGCAAAAGGTTCGTTGGGCTCGAACTGTATATGGGTCAAAGATTCCGTGTAGAATGTATATCACCCTATAGACTACTACAAAAGGTGATCTAATCATGCGCACCATTAAGTTTCTTGCATTTGGTTTCTTGGCGTCAGTGGCATTTTCAATTCCCGTTTTGCATGCTGATACGATGCCGGCGAAAGTCGCTTCTGAACAAGAGGCTGAAGCGGTTTATGCCAGTCGCTCAGATTTTATGAAAGGTCTTGGCGCTAGCATGAAAGCGTTCGGCAATTTTTTGAAACGAGGCGAAGGCGAACCATTGGAGTTGGCTTCCATGGCCGCTGAAATTGCAGCGACGGCATCTGAGATTCCCAGCCTGTTTCCGCAGGATACTGGCATGGCGCAAAATGAAGAAAGTGAAGCCAAGCCTGAAATTTGGGAAAACTGGTCTGATTTTGTTGCCGCATCTGAAGCGCTGGTTGAACCCGCCATGGCTGTGGAAGCGGCTTTTGATGGCGGTGACAATAAAGCGACTGGTGCCGCAGTCAA
Source organism: Arenicellales bacterium (assembly GCA_963664525.1). GTDB lineage: Bacteria > Pseudomonadota > Gammaproteobacteria > Arenicellales > JAJDZL01 > JAJDZL01. The sequence continues at coordinate 2,488,890 of OY761535.1, read as the reverse complement.
AGCTCTGGGCTTCGATGGATGTCGCGGTTGCCACAGTCAGTTTCGCGAGAAGAAAAACTGATTTAAATCAACCATACTGTACATATATCCCAACCATAATCGCCGCGACCGCAATTGCCACCAAAAAGCCTTTCCAAGGTGAGGCAAGTCGCGGCGGGTGATTCAGATTTTCTTTTGGAATCAGTCGTTGGCCGGTAATCATCGGTTTAATCAGATTGTCGCGCTTGTAAAAATAATAGAACAGGTTGGCGCCAATGTGGACCACGATCACCGTGATGAGCCAGTCGATGTGAGTCACGTGAATTTCGCTGGCGTATCGACTCAATTCGTAGGAGACGTAATACGCGAACGGGCCTTCGATAAGCCCGTCTACGTCGGCTGCGAATAGTCCAGTGGTCGCCTGAACAGCGACGGCAAGCAAAAGTGCGATGACAGCGAGTGAACCAATCGGGCTGTGAGCGACACTGTAGCCGGGTTTTCGCTCGAGCAGTGTCCGAATATAGTCAAAATAGGCTTTCGGTTTGAAAACGAGCGCCGAAAATCGAGCGTTTGAACTTCCAATGAATCCCCACACAATCCGGATGAGCATCAAAATGACAACAATTTTTCCTGCGGTAATGTGAACGTCGAAATTTTCCAGTTTCGCACTGACGAGCATGACCAGGATATTGATGGCCAGCAGCCAGTGAAACACCCGAATGACCAAGTCCCATACTTTGATGTTAATCTCGACAGCGCTGTTCAAGGGCAGATTCCTCTGGATGGTTCCTGCGACGAATGAAGTAAAAATTTATTTTCTCACAGTTGAGTAAAGATATAATTTGTTTTTCACTCAAATTTGCGCCTCGCTCTCATCGAATTTGCGCAAACTGTTTCTTTCTCTGAGGTAAATATGGCGAGAATAACAGTAGAAGATTGTCTTGAAAAAGTCGAAAATCGTTTTCAACTGGTGCTCATTGCAACCAAGCGGGCTCGACAGCTTGCCAGTGGAGCAGAACCGCTGGTGGCCCGTGACAATGACAAAAATACCGTCATCGCGTTACGCGAAATTGCTGAAGGATTGGTTACCGCAGAAATACTTGACGAGGACGATACGCCCATTGTGAGCGACCCATTTGCTGGTGTGAACCCGTACCCGGATGATGTCGATTTGGAGCAGTCAGAAGATCTTGAAGATGGAGACATTCAAGAAGACGCACCGGAAATTGGGCAGGCACAGGCTGCGGATGGTGAGCCAGGTGCGCAAGCAGAACAGCTCGCGCAGTCGGATGCCGAGGATGAACCACAAATGAGTGCTGAAGCGCCAAGCGAGTCGGATGCCGATAGCGAACCCCCTCAGCAAAGCGTCCAGAAATAGCTTAGCAGGATTTCGACGTCGTATTGGCATTCCTGAGCGTGAAGACGCTCAGTTCATATCGCTTGTAAAGACGCTGAGTGCGTATCTTAGCGAATCCCAAATTGAAGAAGTCGAGAAGGCTTACGCCATTGGTGCAGCGGCGCACGACGGACAGTGTCGACTGGAAGGCGAAAAATACATCAATCATCCCCTGGCGGTTGCCGCACTGCTCGCAGAACTGAAACTGGACAGCAGTACTATCATTGCTGCAATCTTGCATGACACCCTCGAAGATACACATCTGACAAAGGTCGAAATGATTGATGAATTCGGCGGCGAAGTCGCGGAATTGGTCGATGCGGTCAGCAAAATTGACAAACTGAAATTTGATTCCCCTCAGCATGCGGAAGCTGAAAACTTGCGTCGAATGTTTCTCGCGAGCGCAAGCGATCTGAGAGTGATCCTGATCAAAATGGCCGACCGGCTGCACAACCTGGACTCTTTGCACGTACATCACGTTAAAAAACGTCAGCGTATTGTCAATGAGACGCGCGATATCTACATCCCTATTGCACACTTGCTTGGTATGGGAAACTGGCGGCGCAAGATGGAAGAGTTGTGCTTTAAGGCCCTTCACCCGCAACGCTACAAGGTGATTCATAAGGCGGTCAGGGCAGATCTGAAGCAAACGGTCGAGCAGACTGTCAAAAAACACACCGCAACCATTCGAAAACTGCTCGATGAGAAAAATATTGAAGGGGAAGTGACCGGGCGTTTTAAGGAGACCTCGGCGATCCATGAAAAAATGCGTAAAAAAGGCAACGCACTTCGAATGGTGCCCGATTTATTCGCCTTTCGAATCGTTGTCAAAACGGTTGATGATTGTTACCGAGCCTTGGGTTTGGTTCACAACCTATACAAACCGATTTCCAGTGAGTTCAACGACTATATTGCCATTCCAAAAATGAACGGTTACCAGTCATTGCACACAACGGTTCACGGTAATTTCGGACGGGCGATTGAGGTGCAGATTCGCACCGAAGAGATGCACAAAATCGCTGAATCCGGTATTGCCTCGCACCTTTCTTACAAGGCCGGCAGCGCAACGGCTGATGACACGCGCCTGCCCGGTGTTCAGTGGCTCAATGAGGTCATCAAATCTCTGGAAGAACATGAATCGCCAGCTGAATATCTGGAAAATCTCAAGTTAAAACTGTTTCCTGATTATGTCTACGTGTTCACGCCAAAAGGTGAAATCAAACGCCTAAAGAAAGGGGCGACTGTAATCGATTATGCTTATTCGATTCATTCGGCCGTTGGCAACGGTGCCAAGTCCGCGAAAATTGACGATCATCCAGTCGCATTCCATACGGTACTGAAAAATGGCGACCGAGTGAAGATCAACAAGAGTCGGTTCAGCCGCCCGGACCCGGCGTGGCTGAATTTTGCAGTGACGGGCGATGCGCGCACCGCAATTCGCCGTGCCCTCAAAGGTATGTCCAGCAAGGAACTGGTCAAAATGGGTGATCGAATTTTCAAGGCAATGCTGAAAAAATACAAGATCAAGCAGGCTGCGGTCACCGATGAGATGAAAGAAGAACTGGCCAGTCGACTGGGCGTTGATTCGTGGTCCGATATTTTGCGAGAAATTGGTACCGGTGAACGGTTTGCTTCCGCAGTCATCGGGCAAATTTTTCCTGCAACTTTCTTAAGTTCCAATTCCAAGTCATCAGAAGTTATTTCAATCCAGGGAACTGAGGGACTTGGGGTTCAGTACGCCAAGTGCTGCAATCCAATACCCAAAGAACCGATCGTCGGTGTTTTCAACCGCGGTCGGGGGATCGTCGTTCATACTCAGGATTGTTTGAATGTTCGCCAGTCGAAACTGGCCCCTGAATTTTGGCAAAAACTCAACTGGGCAAAACAACCTAAAGGTCAGTACCGCGTGACGCTGTTGGTCAATTGCCAAAACGAAACCGGCCTGCTAGCCAATGTGAGTAGCAGAATATCGCGCCATGATGCCGATATCACCCGTTGTATGACACATACCTCCAAAAGCGATGCGGTACTCGAGTACGACATTGAGGTTCGCGATGCTGAACACTTAGAAGCAATCACACAAAACATATTGAGACACAATCTGGTTAACAGCGTCGATCGCGTGAAGTTGAACTGAATACACTGGCCTTGCCAGGGGAAAATGCGCGCAACGATATAATCGACACAACCAGGATGGAGTGTCGACCTGGCGTTCACACTCATCTTTCAATCGACGGTCAGGAAACGGCGAAAGTGAAGACTGCTCCTGCAACATCAAGGTAGTGAGGCAATGACGATCCGACAAATCATATCGACAGATAAAGCGCCGGCTGCGATCGGTGCCTATTCCCAGGCGGTAAAGCACGCGGGTACACTCTATGTTTCCGGCCAGATTCCACTGGATCCGGAAACCCAGGAGGTTGTGGACGGCGATATTCGTACTCATATCAAACAGGTCTTTGCAAACCTGTCTGCGATTGCGCAAGCCGCCGGGGTCAGCCTCGCTCACGTTGTCAAATTGACGGTATACCTGGTTGACCTGAACGATTTTCCCATTGTCAACGAGGTCATGGGTGAAATTTTTGAACAGCCTTATCCAGCCCGAGCGGCCATTGGTGTTGCTTCGCTGCCAAAAGGTGTCGGTGTTGAAGTCGAAGCGATCTTGACTCTACAGGCTTAGGTGGAACCCGTCCGAATTGACCACCCCGAAGAGAATTCCGTAACGGAACTTCCGCGTATCGGGCCGAAACTTGCATCGACTCTGGAACGATTAGGCATCTTTCAGGTTAAGGATCTGCTGTTGCATTTGCCTTACCGATTCCAGGATAAAACCCGAACCTCACCAATTGAATCTCTCGTCAATGGGCAAAGCGCATTGATCGTTGGCCAAATTGCCACAGTCAATGAACATTATCGCTATCGTCGTTCGCTCACGGTACAAATCCAGGATGAAAGTGGGCGAATGAGCATGAGGCTCTTTCACTATTCGTACAAACAAAAAACAATGCTGGAAAAAGCCAGTTGGATTCGATGTTTTGGCGAGGTGAGATATTCCAAGCAAGGCTATGAAATGATTCACCCGGAATATTCCGTGTTTCAATATCCACCCTCTGCTCCAAAGGACGATCGATTAACGCCGGTTTATGGATTGACCGAGGGAATCAGTCAGGCAAAAATGCGCGAACTTGTGAATTTGGCGTTCGAATATTGTCACCGACACAAGATTCCAGAACTATTACCTCGTGCCGTGGTTGACCGATTTGATTTGGATGTGATTGATCGTGCGCTGCAAGACATTCATACACCAAAAACAGGAGCGGTTGAACGGGTCGATATGAATGATATTCAGTCTGCAATGCAACGCTTGATATTTGAAGAGTTGGTATCGTTTCAAATTGCGCGCCGACAGCAAAAACGACTGCGACAATCCGCAGATGCGCTGCGAATGCACCCCGAGGGGGATCTTTCCAAGCGATTGCGGGATTCACTTCGCTTTACCCCAACCGATTCTCAGCGCCTGGTCATTCGGGAAATACTGGCTGATTTGAGAACCACGACGCCAATGCTCAGACTGGTGCAAGGTGACGTCGGTTCCGGCAAGACTTTGGTTGCCGCCGCTGCTGCAGCCTGGGTTGTTGATTCAGGCCACCAGGTCGCCATCATGGCACCGACCGAATTATTGGCAGAACAGCATATGAAATCCTTCTATGACTGGTTTGCACCATTGGGAATCGAATCCTTGATGCTGACCGGACGCCTGCCTGCGCAAACTCGAAGGCAAGTTGGCCGCGCAATGAAAAGCGGTCAGGCCAAGATCGTTATTGGTACTCACGCACTGTTTCAAGAAGGCGTTGAATTTGCTCGACTGGGCTTGGTGATCGTCGATGAACAGCATCGATTTGGTGTCGGCCAGCGATTCGCGCTGCGCGAGAAAGGGCGAGTTGACCAACAGGTGCCTCATCAACTGGTCATGACAGCAACTCCCATTCCCCGAACCTTGGCAATGGCGTTTTATGCCGACCTGGATGTATCCAGCATCACGGAATTACCGCCAGGCCGCATTCCAGTGAAAACTGAAGTCATTTCGTCACAGCATCGGGACCAAGCCATCCGGAAAATCGACGCGCTATGCGAATCGGGTCAGCAAGCTTACTGGGTGTGCCCGATCATCGACAAGTCCGAAGTGCTGGATGTTGAATCTGCAGTCGAAGCAGAAAAGTACGTCAGACAGTCACTGCCTAAGCGTCGAATCGCACTGATTCATGGACGTATCAAGAGTGATCATCGCGATTTAGTCATGAAACGATTCAGGAATGGTGAAATTGATGTCTTGGTTGCAACCACAGTAATCGAAGTTGGAGTAGACGTACCCAATGCGAGCCTGATGGTCATCGAAAGCGCCGAGCGACTGGGACTGGCTCAACTTCACCAGTTACGAGGACGCGTCGGTCGAGGTACGACGCAGGCGACCTGTGTGCTGATGTACAAGGGGGCGCTGTCGGATATGGCACACAAGCGATTACAGGTCATGCGACAAACGAGCAATGGATTCCGCATCGCTGAACAGGACCTGGTACTGCGAGGTGCCGGGGAACTGCTTGGTACGCGCCAAACTGGTGCGCAAATGTTTCGAGTTGCCGAGCTTTCACGCGACCGCGAGTACCTGCATGATGTGATTGAGGTGGCTGAAATGATCCTGGATCAGTTTCCGGACCTGGTGCAGCCTTTGATTCGAAGATGGACAAAGCGAGAGGGTCAATACAGTGCTGTTTAACCGTCTAAGTGCCTATGCCCGTTTGATGCGCCTGGATAAACCCATCGGAAGCTTGCTGTTATTGTGGCCGACCTTATGGGCGCTTTGGATTGCAGGTCAAGGAGAGCCGCGTCCGGACATTGTACTGATCATGGTGATCGGTGTATTTGTCATGCGATCAGCCGGTTGTGTCATCAATGACTTTGCAGATCGGGATTTCGACCCGCACGTCGAAAGAACGCGTAAGCGTCCTTTGGCAACCGGAGAAGTTTCGGGACGAGAAGCTTTGCTTTTATTTTTATGTTTGAGTGTGCTTGGATTTGTTCTGGTTTTATTTCTCAATTGGCTGTCGATCATGCTGGCATTCGTTGGACTATTTCTTGCGGCTTCGTACCCGTTTCTCAAAAGAGTTTCGGGCCTGCCACAGTTTTATCTGGGCATCGCATTTGGTTGGGGAATCCCGATTGCATTTGCAGCACACTTGAATTCAGTCCCACTGGTCGGGTGGCTATTGCTCTTGGCCAATATTGCGTGGGCAGGCGCATATGACACGTTTTATGCGATGGTGGATCGCGATGACGATGTTCGAATCGGAGTCAAATCGCTGGCGACACTGAGTGGCACACGCGACCGACTGGTGATCGGAATCTGTCAGGTGTTAACGCTCGCAATATTGAGTGTCATTGGATATCTGGAGAATTTGAACGAATATTACTTTTTTGGCGTGGTTTGTGCAGCATTGGTTGGGGTTTGGCACCAGATTGCGTGCCGTGAAGACAGTCGGGAAAAATTCTATGCTGCTTTTTTAGGCAACAGTTGGTTTGGGGCGCTCGTATTCGGCGGACTCGCTCTGTCTTACCTTTAGTCAGCGTTGGGATTGGTTTGTACGCTCTCGCGCGAACAAAATTGCGACCACCATTCGCACGGCCGTCTTGCGGATATGCGCTTTTTTTGACAGGAAGGCCACTCAATTTGAGTAGCGTTTTCATTTGAACGAGTGACTAGTTGTAACTGCGTCGTATTGCGTACAACCGATCCGGACCTCTTGCTACCTTACCATTTCCCATCAATACTCTTGCCGCGTATTGTGAGTAAAGCGGATTAAAGCGAAGTCGACGCCAACGATTCGCTGACATGTTTGAAGCAGCGGGCGTTGTGTATGGGTACTCCGGCAGTCCTTCGAGCTTGGAGTGCAGACGCCTTTCGCTTTGTGGATGAATGAGGTGAACATCAAACTTTTCCACTTCCTTAATTTGCGCTTCTATTGTAGAAACTGTAACCATAAATTTAACCACCAGATTTCTGGAAGTTGAAGTTGTTCTATCAACATTGCGTGTTCCATTATCAAGAGTCCATTGTACGAAAAAATCGCTCAAATAGGCGCAGGAAATATACTTTTCGCCTATTTTTTCTTGCAAAATAAAATATTCTGTTGCGTTTTTACTGAAATTTCTTGATTTTTGTTGCAAATGCGTGTTTTGTTTGTGTCAGTTTGGTTTTGTCAGTTCTACTCGCCGACGATTGACGTTTCACGATTCGAATATGTTCTGCTTGCTGCATCGTTTGATCAAAAAGTCGACTCGGTCAAACACACGAAAGCAACTGCGGTTACTTGACGTATTAAGAGAGGCAATTTTCGATGTATCCCTACTTGATCGGATCTCATATCGTGTTCGCTTTGGCTTCGGTCATTCTTGGCGCGGTCTTGCTGTTGATGCCCAAAGGTACACCAAGGCACAAATTGATCGGGCGGATATGGGTATCGATGATGGCTTTGGTTGCAATCGGGTCATTCGCAATTCACGATCTCAACCCTGGCGGCCTGAGTTGGATTCACGTACTTTCTGCGTTTACGCTGATGTCGATGGCTTTTGCCATTATCATGATTCGTAAGGGCCACCGCCGCGCACACTTCAGTTCAATGATCGGCAGTTTCATTGGATTGGTTGTCGCCGGCATCTTCACCCTGCTTCCGAACCGGATCATTGGCGGCTTTTTTTTCGGTCCTTGAATGTGCTGCTGCAGCTTTTGCTTCGCTGGCTGTATCGCGTTGACCGCTTGGCGTTATTGATCACCGGTCCTTTAAGGCAACAAACGATCGGTCCATCGCCTCCACAATGTATGGAACATCTTCACTGGAAAGGCACATCGGCGGCACAAGCCTTAACACGCTTCGCTCAGGTCCAGCCTTGCTGGTAACGAGACCGTAGTCTCGAGTCTTTTCGAAAACGAGCGCCGTTTCTTCGCTTGCCGGTTCCTTGGTGTGGCGATCTTTAACGAGTTCCACTGCGATCATGAGACCTCGGCCGCGTACATCGCCAATAACGGGATGATCGCTCATCAAACCGGAAAGTCCATCGAGCAGCAGCTTTCCAACGGTCTTTGAGTTTTGCTGGAGTTTTTCTTCTTCGATGACTTTCAAAACAGCGCGCCCGGCAGCACAGCTCATCGGGTTTGCACCGTAGGTGTGAAACAGGAATTTATCGGCCATGGGCTCGGCAACGTCCTTTTGTGCAATGACTGCGCCAAGTGGATAACCGTTTCCGATCCCTTTGGCAGCAACCACAATTTCCGGGATGACATCATGTTGTTGAAAACTCCAGAAAGATTCACCCGTTCTACCGAAACCGGCCTGAACTTCATCAAGAATCATCACCCCGCCGGCGGCGCGTATTCTTTCTGCTGCTCCGGAAATATACCCTTTTGGCATCGGCACGATGCCGACGTAGCCTTGGACCGGCTCGATGACCATTGCGGCAAGATGTCCGCAAGTGCCGAACTGAATGGTGTCTTCAAGAGCAGCGAGATACGGTTCAGTGGCATCGCCGAATCGGCCTCGATATGGATTCGGCGATGTTGTGAACTGAACGTTCCCTGGTAAGTTGACGTCATGTCGAAATCCATAGATTCCAGTGATTGACTGTGCTCCATAAGTCGGTCCATGATAGCCACCTTGAAGTGAAACAATGTCACTACGACCGGTGTAGGCGCGCGCCATCATCAATGCCAGATCGATGGCTTCGGCACCACTGTTGGTGAAATGGACGACCCAGTCGTATCCTTGCGGCATGGTGGCTGCCAGTTCTTCGGCGAAATGCGCGGGAACCGGGTGGTAAAACATCGTGGTGCAGTGTGGCAGCGAAACGGCCTGCTCGCTTGCGGCCTGAACGACGTCCGGATGTGCGTGACCGACAGATATGCACACATTCATCGCCAGAAGATCAATCAGACGATTGTCATTTTCGTCCCACAGGTATTGCCCCTTTCCGTATTTAAGAATAAGGGGTGTTTGATAGGGTTGAAATTTTCGCTGCGAAGCAGCGTAGTATTTTTCGCGCCGTGCAATCACACCCGAGCTAGACCAGTCTGTTTTAATTTTCATTGCGTGTTTTCCATCATTTGCGAATTTCACCGAGCCGGCATTCGACAAATTCGTCGAGTGCCTTGACAATATCAGCGTCCATCGGTGGGGGTTGATATTCGTTCAAAAGTTCTTTCCAAATCTGATTTGCGCGCTGGTGCTGCCAGCTTGACCCTTCAGCCTGCCACTGTTCATAGGATTTGTTGTCTGCAGCCAAAGACTGAAAAAATGCAGTCTCAAAATTGCGCTGCGTGTGACTTGCGGCCAGAAAATGCTCACCGGGTTCAACCTCTTCGAATGCGTCCCAAGCCTGAGCCTCTTCGGAAAGATCCAGTTTTTCAGCAAAGGCAGTGAGCATTGCGCACCGGTCCGCATCCATAATCACTTTTTCGTATCCTACGGTCAGCAGGCTTTCCAGGCACCCGGTTGCATGAATGATGAAATGTGTACCGGCCATGAATGAGCCGATCAATTGTGTTGCGCTTTCATAGGCGGCTTGGGCATCGGGAACTTTAGAAGCAGTCAAGGCACCGACGGAGTGAAGCGGAACTCCCAGACGGTCTGCGAGGGAACGGGCGCACATCTGGAACTGCATGCCTTCGGGTGTACCAAATGTTGTCGCGCCAGACTGTAGGGAGATAGGGCTGAAAAAGGTGCCAAACACAGCAGGTGCGCCAGGTCGAATCAACTGAATCAAGCAAAGTCCCGCTAACACTTCCGCCAGCACCTGTGCCAAAGTTGCAGCAACGGAAACAGGACTCATGGCACCGCCGAGCACGAATGGCGAAACGACCACCGCCTGGTTGGCATGGGCATAAACCTTCAGCGCATCCAGCATGGTCGCGTCAAGCACCAAAGGTGCGTTGGTATTGACTACACTGTAAAGGCAGCAGTTTTCATCGACAAATTTTTCGCCAAAAACAATTTTCACCATTTCGACCGTGTCAATAGCCCTTTCCTTGGCGGTGACGGCGCCCATGAACGGTTTGTCGTTTAGCTTTAAGTGGGTTTTACCCATAAACAGGTGACGTTCCGAAACGGGCAGATCAACCGGCTCGCAAACCACGCCACCGGAATGGTGAACACTGTCCAGCATGTAGTGAAGGCGGGTTAAGTTTTCAAAATCCTCAGTGGTTGAGTACCGCCGCCCGCGATCAATGTCGTGTACGAATGGTGAGCCAAAACTGGGGCAGAACAGGGAATTATTGCCACCGACAACCACGGATCGTTCAGGGTTTCTGGCGTGTTGGATAAATTGTCGAGGTGCTGATTTTTGAATCACATCACGACAAAAACCTGGCTCGAATCGAACGCGTTCCCCGGTGATCTTGCACCCTGACATCCGAAAGATATCTAAGGTTTCAGGGTCATCACGAAAGTCCATGCCGACCTTTTCCAGAATACGGTCAGCATTTTTTTCGATCAGAATCAAACCATTTTCATCAAGCAGGGAAATTCTGCCAACATGACGCTTGATGTAAGGTGCACCCCGTCCTGGGGTCGTTGCCTGACGTCTGCGATCGCGCTTCGATTGACGCCCGCCAGTCCTTCGGCGTGATTTCTTGGCAGCCATAGAGTCCATACAGGTCATTTTATCGGTATGAAATACCTAAACTCTCCAATAGCAGTCAGTAATATTCGAAATGAAATCGCTGCTCTAGAGTTTGAGTGTTGATCAACGGTGCTAATGTGAAGATTCTTGCACCGACCGACCGATACCGGTTTCGAACATCCACACCCGCGCGATGGACTGTGCTGACTTCGTTCTTGAATTTCCACAGGCAGTCGGTCAACCTATTGATTAGAAAGGCACTGCAATTCAGATACCCCAAAGAAATCCAGGTCAATCTGGTTCAATTTGAACGAACTTCGTTGCATTTGCTTGATTGATTATTGCCCAGCACCGTTGCCCACGAGTACTGTAATCTCGTTAAAATGACACATCTTTACATGCTTGATGATTGAGTTCTCTTGGGTGAATAGCAATTTTGACATCGTCATTATCGGGGGAGGCGCAGTTGGACTGTCGCTTGCTTATCACCTTGGCTTGTCCGGCGGTTGTGCGGTGCGATTGTTTGAAGCGAATCGACTTGGCAGCGGTACATCCTGGCACGCTGCGGGTATCGTAGGACCTCTTCGCTCGTCGCTGAACATGACTAGGATTGCGATGGGTGCAATGGAGATTTTTCCAAAGCTCGAAAAATTGACTGGACAGGCAACAGGATATCGGCAAACCGGTGGCTTGTGGCTGGCACAAAATCACGAAAGACTGGTTGAGCTTCGACGAATCCATGCCATGGGTTGTCGGGTTGGACTGGGTGTTGAAATGATCAGTGCGCGGGAAATTCAGCAGGTTGCGCCGCATTTGAAAGTCAATGACCTGGTTGGCGGACTATGGGTGGATGAGGATGCACAGGTCAATCCGGTGGATTTATGTGCTGCATATGCTGTAGGCGCAAAAAAATTTGACGTGCTAGTGGAAGAAAATCAACCGGTACGCAGCATCTTGGCGAAAAACGGTCGGGTCAGTGGAGTGTTACTTGACAATGGTGAACAAGTTGATTGTGCCAGCGTTGTTCTATGTGCAGGGCTTTGGTCACGCAAACTGGCGGCCGGTGTCGGCGTGAATGTTCCGCTCCAAGGCGTAGAACACATGTATGTGGTTACCGAGCCAATTGATCATTTGCCAGATTCTTTCCCTGTTGTTCGTGACCTGGATGCAGGAATTTATCTTAAAGGTGATACTGGAAAATTGATCATTGGCGGATTTGAAAAAAATGCCAAATCATGGGACCCCGCCAGTGCATTGCCGGACGAGGGTGGCTTTTTGATGTTTGACGAGGATTGGGATCAATTTGAGCCGTTTATGCATGCCGGGATTCACCGAATGCCGATGCTTGAAACAACGGGTATCCAAAGTTTCATGAACGGGCCAGAGAGTTTCACGCCTGATACCAAACCCCTGATTGGTGAGTCGTCTGAGGTGGCTGGACTTTTTGTCGCAGCCGGGTTTAATTCAGTTGGGGTGATGTCCTCGGCAGGTGTGGGGCGAGAGCTTGCTGAGTGGATATTGAAAGGCCGTCCACGTTTTGATATGTGGGAGGTGGACTTGTGCCGGGCGAGTGGCGCATGGAACGATTCGTCGGGACTTAAAAAGCGAATGCAAGAAGCCGTGTACACCCAGTTTTCGATGCATTGGCCATACAAGCAGCCTGAACCTCGAGTCGGGCTTTATCGATCGCCTCTGTTTGATCGACTGAAAAGAGCGGGTGCTGTGTTCGGTTGTCTGCCGCACTGGGAAGTACCGTTGTGGTACGCGAAGTGCGAATCGGAAAGGAAGATCGTTCACACCTATGGTGAACAGCCCTGGTGGCCAATAGCCAACCGAGAAGCCGTACATATGGCTGACCGGGTCGCCTTGGTTGATCTTTCGCAGTTTTCGAAATTTGACATTTCTGGCAAAAGAGCGCTTGACGGTTTACAGTATTTGTGCGCAGGAAACATGGACATGATGCCTGGCCGGTCGAAATACACGGTCATGCTGAACGAATCTGGAGGAATCGAGGCAGACGTGACCGTCAGCAGAATGTCTAATGAGCGATTCCGGCTCGTGAGTGGTGCCGCAACCCGTTATCGAGATTTTGCCCGTATTCGCCGATTACTGGAATCATTTGATGAGGTTTCCGTTGAGGATCGGACGCAGGATGAGGCCGTGCTGGGTGTGATGGGACCTCGTTCTCGCGACGTGCTGTCGAAGGTCTTGCTGCAAGATGTCCAATCCGAGTCGTTTCCGTTCGGGGACATTCGACAGGCAACAATGGGTGGAATGCCAGTCGTGCTAATGCGCCGCAGTTACGCGGGTGAATTGGGATATGAGATTTACATGAATGCAAGTGATGCACCACAAATTTACGACGCAATTTTGGCCGCTGGTACTACATTTGACATAGCACATCTTGGGATGCTAGCTCTAGACGGGTGTCGAATAGAAAAGGGATTCGGCCACTGGAGTCACGAATGGGGGCCTGACGTGACACCGATTGAAGCTGGAATTGAATTTGTTATAGGCAGAAAAAAATCCGGTTATATCGGATGTGACGCGATTGAATATCAACGAACGCACGGTGTGTCGCAAAGGCTTGTACTTTTAGAAGTGGTTTTGGAAACCACCGAGCGACCGTTGTTGCTGCGCGATGAATTGGTGATGTGCAATGATGAAATTGTGGGTTTGACGACTTCGGGTTGCGTTGGCCCAAGAACGGGCAAACTGCTGTCATTTGCGCTGGTGAACTGTCATCCAAACGAATCACTCTTCGCGGTCGCTGACAAGGATTACGAGATCGAAGTCGCGGGCGATTTGTACAGAACTCGTGTATTGACACAAGTTCCTTATGATCCCGACGGGATGCGAATGAGAGGATGATGCAATGACTGAAACAGCGCGAATTGCGATTATCGGCGGTGGCGCGATGGGCGCTTCTACGCTCTACCACGTGACACAGTTGGGATGGACGGACGCGGTTTTGTTCGAAAAAAACGATTTGACGCACGGATCAACTTGGCATGCGGCAGGGCTTTGCACACACTTTGCCCACAATGCAACGATCATGCAGATGCGCGCCGAAAGTATTCGTCTTTACAAATCTGTCCTGGCTCAAGAATCTGGCCTGGAAGTTGAGTTTCGTCAAACCGGCGCAATGCGTGTTACCCGCTTAAGCGACAGAATGGACGAATTTCGTCATGTCCAGGGTCTTGGCAGATTTGTTGGCCATGAGTTTCACATGATTGATCCACCTGAAATTAAACAACTGTATCCATTGGCCAAGACAAATGACTTGCTGGGTGGAATTTATGAACCATATGATGGAAATGTTGACCCAAGTCAGGCAACTTTAGCGTTTGCAGCGATAGCTCGTGCTCGAGGTGCAAGGATTTATCGTCAAAGTCCCGTCATCGCCATCGAGCGAACTTCTGGTGGAGAGTGGCGAGTCATGACCGCCGAACGCGAACTGCTTTGTGAGCACCTTGTCAACGCGGCAGGTACCTGGTGCCGGGAGATCGGCGAGATGATGGGTGTCGATTTGCCTGTTGTTCCCGTGCTGCATCAGTATTTTGTCACCGAATCCGTTGATGAAGTTCGCGCGAGAACAAAACCGCTGCCAATTTTTCGCGATCCGGAAGAAAGTTGGTACACGAGACAGGAACGCGATGGGCTGATTTTTGGTCCTTACGAAAAAGATCCACAAGCTTGGTCGATCGATGGCATACCACCACAGTTTGGCGCAGAATTACTGCCACCCTCGCTTGAAAGACTGGCCGATATCATCGAAGCTGCGACTGAACGAATACCAGCACTCGGAAAAGTTGGGATCAAGACCAATGTCAATGGTCCAATTACCTTTACGCCAGACGCGAATCCGCTGATCGGACCGGCGTTTGGACTTCAAAATGCCTGGCTGATTACCGGTTCATCCATGGGGATCATGGAAGGTGGCGGTGCAGGAAAATTTCTTGCCGAGTGGATCGTGGGCGGTGAGCCACCGATGGATCCGTTGGCAATTGATTCACGAAGGTTCGGTGAATATGCCGACCGTGAATATCGGGTGGCAAAAGCAGTGGAAAGCTTTTCGCACCAGTTCGGGATTCACTACCCGAAAGAGGAGCGCCCTGCAGGCAGACCTGCCCTGTTGTCGCCGTTTCACCGGTCATTGAAGCAATCCGGTGCAGTATTCGGTGAAGTTTACGGGTGGGAACGTCCGAACTGGTTCCAAACATCCAAGAGTGGTTCGCTAGCCATTGACAGTTTTCGGCGAACAAACTGGTTCGAGGCGGTACGATACGAGTGTCAAACGGTAGCCGAACGTGTCGGGATTTTTGACATGTCGCCGATCGCGAAATATGAAGTGACCGGTGTGGATGCAGAACGCTTTATGGAAAGTCTGGGTTCTAATGCACCACCGAGGAATAATGGACGGATTTCCCTGATTCATGCGCTTTCTGCATCGGGTGGTGTGTTGTCCGAATTCGTGGTCTGTCGCTTATCAGATGCTGATTATTACCTGACTTCAGCTGCCGGAGCGGCGCGTGCCGACCTTGATTTGCTACGCAGCCGGGCATCGGCTGATCGAGTCGAAATAAAGCCTGTGACGACCGAACGAGCGGTTTTGAATATCGCTGGGCCGGTAGCGACGACACTATTGAGCGAGTTAACCGACTATGACCTTTCACAGTGCAGCGTTCCATGGTTGTCTGGTACTGTACTGCCCATCGCAGGTGTTGATTGTTTGGCACTTCGAGTTTCCTATACCGGGGAAGCCGGATGGGAATTGCATATTCCGCGATCGAATGCGAAAACCGTCTATTGCGCATTGATCGAAGCAGGAGATCACTATGGGCTTGGAAATTTCGGTGCTTATGCAGTTGATGCCATGCGACTCGAAAAAGGATTTCGCGCCTGGGGGATCGACTTGACAACCGAACGGACACCGCTTGAAGCGGGATTGGGTCATCTGGTGAAGACCCAAGGGCGTGAATTTATCGGCAAGGAGGCACTCTTGCAGCGAAAGGAAGTAACTGAGCGTTGGTGTATGAAGCTGCTGGAGATTCAGTCCGATGGTTCGGATCCATTTTACTTGCACTGCGTCTATCAAGGCGATCAGGTCGTTGGAATTGTCACTTCGGGCGCTTTTGGTCATCGAACCCACAAAACGCTGGCACTTGCTTACCTGACAGAGAATGCCGAGCTTGAAGCAGGTGAATTTGAAGTTGAAATCATCGCTTGCAGATACCCGGCAAGAATTTTGGATCAGGCACCATATGATCCGACTTTATCGTTGCCACGAATCTAATTTGAATCGAGAATATAGCCCGTTGAATTCTATCCAGTGGTATTGGAAATTTTTACGACCAGGCCTATATCTGATGCATAAAGTGATAAAAGTGCACCATATTGAAACTTGGAAAACGGTCGCATCATACGCACTTTCGCCGATCGTTGGCTACAATTCGTTAGAATATGTGGCCTAAATGACAACTGAAACACCCACACATCGATTGTGGGTGTCAATGACTAATTTTTGATAATGCAAAAGACAGTTCACACTGAGTGGGGCGCTAAAAGATGTTCGTACTCTCGTGAATATCACCCTGCCATCATGGCTAGAGTTTCGTGACCGACCTTTTCGATTTTACTCCGAAGCGGCAGCTTTACGCTGTGTTTGGAAGCCCCATTGCGCACAGCAAATCTCCCTTGGTGCATCGACTGTTTGCAGATGAATTCGGCATCAATCTTGACTACCGCGCAGTCCATGTCGACATTGGTGGTTTTGAACAGGCGGTTAGCGGCTTTCAGGCTAACGGTGGAAACGGACTCAATATTACGGTCCCATTTAAACTGAACGCCTGGAAATTGGCTGACAATTTGACAGATCGCGCACGAGTGGCAGGCGCAGTCAATACCCTGACATTTGATAGTGCGGTCAATGGGGACAATACCGATGGTGCAGGCTTAGTCAAGGATATTGAGAGCAACTTGGGTGTGCATTTGCGCGATCAGAAAATCCTGATCGTAGGTGCCGGTGGGGCGGTGCGCGGCATTCTTTTGCCGGTACTGGAACGAAACCCCGGTGCAATCACCATCGCGAACCGGACCAAAGCGAATGCCGATGCGTTGGTCGAAGAGTTCGCTAACTATGGAAATATTCGAGCGCTGGCGCTAGATGAGGCTCACTCAAATTCCTATGACATTGTGATCAATGGAACGTCCACCGGAATTCATGGGGAACTTCCTGAAATATCTGCACAGGTATTTGCGAATGTTGGCCTGGTGTATGACATGATGTACGGTAAGTTTCCATCAAAATTTATGCAGTGGGCGAGTCAACAGGGTGTCGAACATGTATCGGACGGCCTCGGAATGCTGGTTGAGCAGGCTGCGGAGTCATTCAACATTTGGCATGGAGTCATGCCAAATACTGCACCGGTAATCGAAGCGGTTAAATCTCAGTTATAGAATAATCTCGATCATCAACGCTTGAATGTCACAACTCGTTTCAAGACATTTTGCGAAACATTGTCAAGTTGATTTCGCAGGCCATTTCAGCTGTGTCTTTTGAATTCGAAATAATTCGTACAGCCGTTTTAGGATTCTGATTCGGAATTTTGTCACGCATTTAACGGTCGCGCAAAAGTCGATTCCGGTAAATTTAGGGTACGATTCTCATAGTGCCTTGGCTTGATCACGCAAAACAAATTTTTGAATTTTGCCCGTTGAGGTTTTCGGTAACGATCCAAACACGACAGTTTTAGGTACTTTGTACCGCGCAAGATTTTGTCGACACCAATCAATGACCTCTTCTTGTGTCAATAAGTTTTCCTGACCCGGAGCAATTGTGACAAACGCACACGGCGTCTCTCCCCATTTTTCGTCCGGTTTGGCGACGACCGCCGCTTCCATGATGCGAGGATGCCGATACAGTACATCCTCCACTTCGAGACTTGAGACGTTCTCCCCGCCGGAAATGATGATGTCTTTGGAGCGATCGCGCACTTCGATGTAGCCGTCTTCATGAGTTACTCCCAGGTCCCCGGTGTGATACCAGCCGCCAGCGAATGCTTGTTCACTTGCATCAGCGTTTTTTAGATAGCCTCGCATGACGGTGTTGCCTCGCACCATCAATTCGCCCATCGTTGTTCCGTCGTGCGGTACTGCTTTCATGGTTTCAGGGTCGATCACCCGAACCTCTTCAATCGTCGGATATCCCACTCCTTGTCTGGCCATTTTTGCTGCTCGTTCCTCCAAGGACATGCCCTCCCAATTTTCCTGCCATGCGCAGACTGTGGTTGGGCCATAGGTCTCCGTCAAACCATATAGATGGGTTACTCGAAAGCCGAGTTTCTCCATTTCAGCAATGACTTGGCTAGGCGGTGCGGCACCGCCCGTTGCAACTTCAACGACCTGGTCGAATTCAATTTTTTGTTCTGTTGGCGCATGAACCAGCAAATTCAATACAATCGGCGCACCACACATGTGGGTTACGTGATTATTCCGGATGGACGGAAAAATATAAGCAGGATCAACCTTGCGAAGACAGACGTGTGTCGCACAGACGGCAGTTACCGCCCACGTGAACGTCCATCCATTGCAATGAAACATCGGCAAAGTCCAAAGATAAACACTGCGATTGTCCAACTGAAAAACCAGCGCATTTCCAAGTGCGTTAAGATAGGCACCACGGTGATGAAACACGACTCCCTTGGGGTTACCCGTGGTTCCAGAGGTGTAGTTGAGGCAAATTGCCTGCCACTCGTCATCCGGAACTCGCCATTCATAATCGGGCTCGCCCTCTTTCAATAGGGATTCATAATCCGTTTCTCCGATCAGTTCTCCACCATCTGCGTAGGGGTCGTCGATATCAATGACTACGATTGACCCGTCATACCGTTCGAGTGCATCTTTGATAACTGGGGAAAATTCACGGTCGGTCAGCAAGACTTTGGCTTCGCCGTGTTCAAGAATGAAAGCAATCGCTGCTGCGTCCAATCGATAATTCAATGCATTCAGCACGGCACCACACATTGGCACGCCATAGTGGGCTTCCAACATGGCTGGCGTATTTGGGGCCATTATGGCAACCGTGTCGCCAATGTTGATACCTCTTTTCTCAAGAGCACTCGCAAGTCGACGACAACGTGAATACAGTTCGGCGTAACAGTAGCTTGAATTCCCGTGAACAACAGCAGTTTTGTTAGGAAATACCCGAGAGGCGCGCTCCAAAAAACTGATTGGGGTTAAGGAATGGTAATTGGCTGGATTTTTATCCAGATGTTGTTCGTAAATATTTCTGTCCATCAGCTTGGTATTATGTTGTCGTGCTTTCAATGAGTGGAGAACAGTTCGAGTCAATCTCTAAGCAATATTTTTTGCCTACATTTCATTCGGCGTACCTTTGTGAACGGTATGCGTTGGCCACAAATCACCAAGACTGAAACTGATCGTGTCAAACGGCGGCAGCGACACCGGCGCATCATCGAACAAGGTGTCGATCAATGTCCACTTCGTACCGCTGAGTTCAAATGCTTGCAGAAAACGGGCATCGGGGTCAACGAACCAGAGGTAGCCAACACTTTCGCGCGCATAGACTGCCTGTTTACCGCCAAGATCAAGCTTTCGGGTGGGCGGGGACAGCACTTCACAGACCCAGTCTGGAGCCAGTGTAGTGAATGCCGCATTGGGAGGCTCAGGCATGCGTTCGCGTCGCCAGCCACCGATATCGGGAACCACAATGTCTTCATCCAAATGGATTTCAGGCTCGTCAAGTATCCACCAGCCTCCAGGGCCACCTCGACCGAACTGAAAAAATTGATTGATCATTCCTCCGAGTGCTGAACAAGCCATGGCGTGTGGAAATGCAGGTCTTGGGTGGGTGTAAAGTTTTCCATCGACAACTTCTGCGACCATGTATTGTGGCGCATCCAGTACGTCCTGATAGGTCGCTCGGGGCGATGATGTCAAATCTTTAACGGTCTGAGATTTCACCATTGTATCGAGTTCCTTGAACTGTGTGCTGGTCGTCCTATTCTAACTGAATCATTGAAACTGAACGAGTGGAATACCCATCACATTGACCTTGAAATATGGGTCGTTATACACTCACCAGACGATCCAGCTCGCCCGAAAAACGCGAACCTCGCTTGCGCAAAAATTTCCTAAAATGAGTTGGTATCGCTTCAGTGTCAGATATCAACAATATTGACCGATCAATCTTTTTTGATAATTCGTTTTGCTACCATTTGAACCAGGCAATCCATACTTCGATAAACGTCGCAGGCGGTTTCTTCAGGCATCGGCTGGCGCAATTGCAACATTTTCTCTCCCGAGTTTAAGCCACTCAAATCAAACTAAACCTTATCACCTGATTGCATCACCGGCAACAACTCCTTTGGTTACTGATCTGGGGCCTGCCACTCAAGTTTGGGCATTCAATCAACAAGTACCTGGGCCGCTGTTGCGCTATCGACAAGGCGAAAAACTGAGCCTCATTGTCGAAAACCAGTTGCCCCAACAAACCACAGTCCACTGGCACGGGCTTAGAATTCCAATTGGTATGGATGGTGTGCCATTCCTTAGCCAAATTCCCATCGCACCTGGGGAAACTTTCCATTACGAATTTGAACTTAAAGACGCAGGTACGTTCTGGTACCACCCACATGTAGCAAGTTCTGAACAGGTTGGGCGCGGATTGCGCGGAGTGCTGATTGTCGATGAAATCGAACCCATAGCGGTTGATCGCGACATCGTTTGGGTGTTGGATGATTGGCGCCTTGATAGCCAAGCGCAGATTGTTCCTTTTGAATCGAATATGCGAGATGCAAGTCACAACGGTCGAATCGGTAATGTGGTGACAGTCAACGGTGACATCAGTGAAAATTTTGATGTTGCACCAGGTGAACGTTTGCGTTTGCGTCTTGTCAACGTTGCGAACGCGAGAACATTTGCCCTGCAGTTTCAGGGTTTGAAGCCTTGGATCATTGCGCTCGATGGACATCCGCTTGATCCGATACATCCCGAAAATGATCTCGTGGTACTAGGGGCTGGACAACGCGCGGATTTGATTTTAGATATTTCTGGTTCGCCGGGCGATACGAGTGTTGTAATGGACCAGGCCTTTCGACCGAACTTTGACTACGAACTTAAACGACTGGTGCGTACTGATCAGGTCCACAACTTGCGCGAGTTTCATCCCGGTCGTTTGACAGACAATCCTGTTTCGTTGCCAAACCTTGCCAGTGCCGAGCGAAGATCACTCGTTTTCGAAGGTGGCGCGATGGGCTCTATGACCAGTGCAAATATGAATGGCGAAGAACAGTCGATCCGTGATCTGGTCAATATGGGCAAAGTCTGGGCACTGAACGGGATGGTTCCAGATGACGTTCATTTTGACCCACCGATGTTCCAGCTTAAGTTGAATCAGTCATACGTATTTGATATTGAAAACCGTACGGCTTGGGAACATCCGATTCACCTGCACGGACATGTTTTCCAGATCATCAGCAGAAATGGGGTGCGGTTGCAGAACCCTCCAGTTCGAGATACGGTGCTGATGCAGCCTGAAGAGCGTGTTGAAATTGCATTTGTTGCTGATAACCCAGGTAAATGGATGTTTCATTGTCACGTTCTTGAACATCAAAGCGCCGGAATGATCACAGTGGTCGAAGTTGCTTAGCAACGAGGTGCGACATTTGGGACATTACGATTTTGCCTAGACGCTAGCGTTTACCGGAAAGAAATTTGCTCGCCGCCAGTCCCGGTAGGGACGCAGCCGTCTGCAAACAATATTTTCGGTGTCTTTGCCTCACCCAAGGCCGGAAATTGCAAAAATTCTCGCAATCTTTAACGTAGTTGGGCATCAGGCTTTCCCTTATCATATGCAGTCAGAAGTGTTTTAATTCACTAATGTAAGGCAAAGAAACGGATTTTCTGTCGTGAAATTTTGATGATCCATCCGGTTAACTGCCTTGAATTTATGTTGTATTGAAAATGATTTAATATTCAAATAGATAGGAATCAATGAAATGAAGTTAAAAATTGTATCCGGACTGATCGCTTTATTCTTGATGCTGTTTGCCAATTTGGCTTCAGCGGAAAAATGGGATATGCCGCTCGCTTATTCCGCGACAAACTATCACTCTGAAAATGCTGCTAATTTTGCCGCGGCAGTTACAGAAGCGACTGGCGGAAATTTAGAAATCGTAACCCATCCCAGCGGATCGCTGTACAAGGGTGGTGAAATATTCAGAGCTGTAAGAACTGGCCAGGCACCCATCGGTGAACGCTTGATTTCTGCTTTGGGAAACGAGCATCCGATTTTCGAAATCGACGCTTTGCCATTTCTGGCAACTAGTTTTGAAGGTGCCAAGAAATTACAAGATGCTGTTGCGCCTTTTCTCGCAGAAATCCTAAGTGAATCTGGCTTGGTTTTTCTGTATGCAGTACCGTGGCCACCACAGGGACTTTACACAGTCAAACCCGTGCAAAGCGCTGCCGATATGAAAGGTGTGAAATTTCGAGCCTACAATGCAGCGACTTCCAGACTCGCCGAGTTGATGGGTGCTGTGCCGACAAAAATTGAAGCGGCAGAAGTATCACAAGCCTTTGCGACTGGTATTGCAGAGAGTATGATCTCTTCGGGATCGACTGGATATGATCGTAAACTTTGGGAACACACCAGCCACTGGTACGATGTACAAGCCTGGCTTCCCAAAAACATGGTCGTCGTCAATCAGGAGGCCTGGGACAGTCTTGATGCAGATACGCAGGCCATCGTCATGAAAGCTGCTGCAGATGCGCAAGCTGCCGGATGGGCGAAAGCTGAGGAGTTGGCGGATTGGTACAAGGAACAATTGGCCGCGAACGGAATGGAAATTTCCCCTCCGGGCGATCAGTTGAAAGCAGACTTCGAACAAATCGGTCAGGTGATGACTGAAGAGTGGTTAGAGCGCGCCGGTGAAGTCGGAAAAGCGGCCGTCGCTGCATTCCATGCGATGTAAGCGCGAGCGCCAAGTAAATCTTTAAACCAATTGTTTTGGGCGACGTCGCGTGAAGCCCTTTTTTGTTAGACTTGATCAGTACCTGATTCGTCTTTATCTTATCGGCGGCTACTTGGCTGCGGCGTGCCTGGTAACCATCGCGATTCTGGTCACTGTCAGCATCGTATCGCGCTTGTTGTCGATTTACGTTCCAGGGCTGACCGAATACTCTGGTTATGCCATGGCAGCCGCCAGTTTCTTTGCGCTGGCCTACACATTTCAAAGCAAGGGTCATATACGAGTCGAAGTTTTGGTTTCACGACTTGGGACGATGAAACGATGGTACGTTGAAGTCTGGTGTTTATCAGTTGCGTCCATCGTTTCAGTTCTGCTGGCAGCCTATTTGGCTAAATTGGCCTACTGGTCGTGGAAATTTGAAGAACACAGTGAAGGATCTGACGCAATATTGCTTTGGAAACCGCAAGTACTGGCAGTCGTCGGCTCGGTACTGTTGGCTATTTGCTGCGTCCATCACTTGGTGAAATGTCTGCTCAGTCGCCCTCAGGAGATCGAATCAATCGATGGAAGAGCTTAGCCTGATTCTCATCTTCTTGTTTGTACTATTCCTGCTGCTAGGATCAGGCGTATGGATTGGAATGAGTTTGATCGGTGTTGCGTGGATCGGCATGCTCTTATTTACCGATCGCCCGGTTGGGGACGCAATGGCAACCACAATTTGGGGTGGGGCATCCAGTTGGACTCTAACGGCATTGCCGCTGTTTATTTGGATGGGCGAGATTTTGTTTCGCACCAAGCTTTCTGAGAATCTGTTCAAAGGCTTATCTCCGATCTTATGGCGATTGCCTGGAGGGCTGTTACACGTCAATATTGCAGGTTGTACCGTCTTTGCTGCGATATCGGGTTCTTCCGCTGCGACAGTTGCCACTGTTGGCAAAATGTCGATTCCGGAACTGCGCGCCAGGAAATATCCTGAAAACATGATCATCGGCACCTTGGCTGGAGCGGGGACGCTAGGCTTACTGATACCACCGTCAATTACGTTGATCATCTATGGAATCACCGTCAATGAGTCGATTGCGCAGTTGTTCATTGCCGGAATCTTGCCCGGCATAATGCTTGCACTGTTGTTTATGGGGTATGTAACCATTTGGGGTGTGGTTACAAAAAAACGCAAAATCGAGAACATTGCCGATCAAACCGGTGATATGAAAGATGTCGTGCAACTGATACCGGTTGTACTTTTGATAGTTGGGGTGATGGGTTCGATATATTTGGGACTTGCAACTGCGACAGAAGCGGCTGTTCTCGGTGTTATTGGTGCCTTGGTGATCTCTGGATTGCAGGGGTCTTTGACTCGCGAAACGTTTATGACCGCTTTGATGGGGGCGACCCGCACCTCAGCCATGATTGCATTTATTCTCGCCGGTTCAACATTTCTTTCTTTGACCATGGGATTTACCGGCTTGCCTCGCACATTGGCAGAATGGATCGGTGAACTGTCCCTCTCGCCGTGGATGCTGATTTTCGCACTTCTGGCGTTTTATATCGTTCTGGGTTGCTTTCTCGACGGAATTTCATCCGTAGTTTTGACTATGGCGGTGATCGAGCCAATGGCTAGAAACGCTGGATTTGACATGATTTGGTTTGGCATATTCTTGATGGTTGCCGTTGAGATGGCCCAGATTACACCGCCCGTTGGATTTAACCTGTTTGTTCTTCAGGACATGACAGGCAAAGATATGGCGTTCATTGCCCGTGCGGCAGCGCCAATGTTTCTTTTGATGATCGTCGCAGTTTGCGTTTTACTGGTATTCCCGGAATTGGCCACCTATCTGCCCAGCGTAATGATGCAAGGTTGAGCCGCTAGCGAGTAACGCCACTTGCACCTGCGACCCAAAGCAGCGCATCGACAAGGTCAAAAACAGGTTTTTCCAAGTGCTGTCTAATTTCCATCTTGTATGGGGAAAGGTTGGTGCACTCTAACAAAAAAAGATCAAGATCACTGTGTTTTGCAATAGCCGAGTTCGCGCATTCCAACACTTCGCGTAAGGCAGCATGTGGATCGAGCGTCGCCTGATCGTCCTTGATGCATTTGTACAGGTGTCCTTTTTTCGGCAAACCGTGAATGACAATATTCTGGTCAGAATCGACCAGCAAATGCTTTGAAGAAAGCGTCAGTTCATCAAAGGTCAACACCGCGATTTTGACGTTTTCCCCAAAAAATGATCGTAACGTCGGAATCAGGATTAAAGAGGATGTCAACACAGGAACCGCCACGGCATTTTGCAGCAATGTCTGTGTCGAAGACAAGAAACCGCAACTTGTACCAATCACGACAGCGCCTTCTTGTTCAAGTCGCTTTGCAGCTTCGATGAATTTCTGGATCAGTAAATCAGATGGCGGTTGATCACTGACGACACAATCGACTGTTGCTGACTCGACAGTTTCATACTCGACGGGTAGGGCAAACGAATTTTCATTGCCAATATCTCCCGGCAAGCGGGGAAAGTTAGTATTGAGTTTAATGATCCCGATCATTTCTGCGCGACAAAACTGTACGACGGTCGATGACAACCATCTGTGATTGTCAGTCAATCATCCATATGTTCGAAAAGTATTAAAATTGCAGGCTACGATTCTAACGAATGTATTTGTTCGCCAGACCTTGTTCCAGTGCAACAGGTCGCTGAATGGGCCTGCAAGTTCACACCCCATCCATTATGCCTCGCGATGTGGCTGATCAAAATGTTGAATTTCAGTCAGCCAAGTTCCGTTCAGATAAGATGCACTGACTTGGGCTGCATGATCGCACCACCGCCTCAACGATTGACTAGGCAAGCACCAGTGCTAATAGGAATACCACTCCAAAAGTTGAAAAAAAAGGCTGAATTCTTTTCAATTACAATGTATTGAGTCTTGACACAATTCCTATTTCGAAATCACGACTTGGCTAGGAGTTTCCATGAAGATCTTTTCGCACAAATTTTCAACCTTTCTTTTGACAGCAGTCTTGGTAGCCGTTTCATTCAACACTGCAAACCTGCATGCTGCAACCAGTGCTGAGCAAACGTCTATTGAGCCATTTATCGATGTTCAAGCAAGGAAGAATGAAATCGCATCATTGTCTAGCTACGAGCGGTCGAAATATTGTGGGTCTAGGATTACGCTCATCAAGTTAAGCAAACAGGCTGTCATTACCGGGCATCTACAGTGGCAAGAATCGAATGTCCAGATGGCGGGACACGCCATTTATTTGTTGGTGGAAAACTACTACCGCGGGTCCACTTTCGCCGCGGAAGAAATTCGGGAAGTACTTGCTGAAGCGGTGCGCATTAACGCTTTCTCAGACGTCCAACCCTATAAACCAAAAGAACTGCCGTCTTCCTACAATGCCTATAACGAGCCGTATTTTCAGCTTGGTGCATTTCTAGGGCCAGTGGCACACGCATATTTGATATTGAAAACAGAATATCCTGACGATACAAATCTGATTGAAGCTGTTAAAAATTGGGGCGATTCAATTTACGAAACGACAGTCAATAAGAAAAATTCTTTTGGAGGGAAAACCAAAGGCGTTGATCGACGTGGTTTGCAGGCAACAGGGTATGCCCATTGGGGCAATGCGACTGGAAACCATGAAATTCTGGAAACTGCACTGAAGTACTACAAAAAATCAATGCTCAGTGTCGGCAAACGTGGTAAAGATCGCATCTGGCGGTTTTGGGCAAAAAAGAAAGACCATGTCTACTATCCGAATATGACTTACCAGACAGCGCTCGCATCGGCATTTATTCTTCATCGGTCAGGCTACGACGATGTATTCGAATATGCACCCAAGAAAGGTACCATTGTCGATGGCGTGGAATGGTTATGGGATCAGCTTTTTGAAAAGAAGCAGACCAAACTGATCAGAACTAGAAGTTCAGGAACGCGGCACCTCGCCTGGTCTGAATTATTTATCAGTCAATTCCCGGACCATCCTGTATCGGAAAAAATGCGTCAGTGGAGAGACTCGCAACATGAGCCTCTATACGGTGCGCTGGCTGGTGGGCCTACGACGTGCCTGTACCGTAAAATCAATTGATCAGTCAAAACCACAAATTGTTTCATTTTCCCTGTAAAGGTCATCATTCATTTTCTGCCGAGGATCAAAGTGATTGGTTCGTGAGTTAAGAACTGTATCAGTAATAGAACTGATATTGCCGAATAATCCACACTCGCTGTTGACCCGTAGTCAAGCTACCACTTTGATACGGTTTATGGATTCATCAGTTTTTCGCAATCGCAGGTATGTACGTAGCATCTACATACAATAGCGTTTATATGAGCATTCTATCGAATTCAAATGCTTGGAAATGGCACAATGGAAGATTGCGAATCAGGAAAAATTAGTCGCAATATTGCGAAGATCATTCTAATCCTGGGTATTCTATCTGCCTTCGTAGCTGGTATTGCGCGAGGTGAAGATTTATTCGACAGTGCGTATGAGATCCAGCTACTGTCGAGTCGGCCTGACATGGTCACCGGCGCAGATGCTTTGGTCGGAATATCAGCTGCAGCTGAGCATGATCTGTCCGCCATTCGGGTGTTCCTTGATGCAATGGAGGTGACCTCGTCGTTTCCTATGACATCTTCAGGTATTCGATCGGGATTGGTGAACAATCTCCCGGAGATTGGAACTTTCAGGCTTACAGACTCCGACGGCAGAACGTTGGATTCCCTACCATTCAGGAACTATCCCGCCACGGGTCCTGTCTTTTCCGGACCACAGCAACAGCCGTTCATCTGCGAAACGGATGCATTTTTGCTGGTGTCGGGTGAGACCTTGGGTCAGTCGCTCGACGAGGCCTGCTCCATCAGGCACCGTATAGATTACGCCTATCGCTCCATCTTGGATGGAAAAATGAAAGCGCTGGTTGACCCGAATGTCAGACCCGAGGATATCGCGACCACAACCACAGTGACCGGTGCAACGGTACCGTTCATCGTTCGGATTGAGACTGGCACCCTTAACCGTGCCATCTACCAGATTGCGATGCTGCAGGATCCGAGTACCGACGATGAGCCGGATCCATGGACTTCTACCAAAGGCTGGAATGGCCGCTTGATATACACCTTCGGCGGCGGTTGCGTGAACGGCTGGTTTCGCCAGGGTGCCCGCACCGGCGGCGTCACAGACCCGTGGATGCTCGGTCTGGGCTACGCAATTGCTTCTTCAACTCTCAACGTGTTCGGCAACAATTGCAATGATGTGTTGGCTGCCGAGACCACAATGATGGTCAAAGAGCGTTTTATTGAGGGATATGGCGTGCCGCTTTATACCATTGGCATGGGCTGTTCTGGCGGCTCATACCAGGCACACCAGACCGCAGACAATTATCCGGGCTTGCTCGACGGGATTATTCCCGGGTGTAGCTTTCCTGAAGTCGGCTTTAGCACAGTTTCGATGATTACCGATGCCAGGCTGTTGAACCGCTACTTTAAGAACGAGGGCGTCGGTCTTTTCACCAAAGAACAGCAAAAGGCAGTTGCCGGTTTTCTGGTTTGGGAAACGATGCCCAATGTATCCCACAAAGCCGGAAGAATTACCATCGGCGAATTTTGCCCCGATGTTTTGCCGCAATCGTTGCGGTATCACCCGAAGGACAACCCGACCGGTGCGAGATGCGAGGTGTTTGAGCATTATGTGAATGTGTATGGGCGAAATTCAATGACCGGGTTTGTCCGCCGCCCGCTTGATAATGTCGGAGTACAGTATGGTCTTCTGGCTCTCAACGATGGCGTGATCAGCCCTGCCCAGTTTCTGGACCTGAACGAGAAAATTGGTGGATACGACAGCGATGGGCAATTTCAACCGAACCGTACTGTGGCGGATCTGGAAGCAGTGCGGATCGCGTATGAGACCGGCCGATTGACCAGTGGGGGAGGAGGACTTGCGCATACGCCCATCATCGACTACCGAGCCTACAGCGACGATCTTGAAACCGGAGACGTGCATACACGATACCACTCGTTTTCCATGCGTGAGCGTTTGCGCAAGGCAAACGGGCGAATTGACAACCACATCATGCTCGTGGAGGACTATCGCTACGGTCTCTATAACATGGAAAGTCCGTTGCTTCGCAGTGCTCTGCGTTATATGGACCAATGGCTGCAAGCCTTGGCCGTAGACGATTCTGTGAAAACATTGCCAGACAAATTGGCGCAGGCTAAGCCCGAAGAGTTGACCGATGCGTGTTGGTCTCGTAATGAAAAACCGGTGAAAATCGTTGAAACGCAGCAACGTGATTCGGGTAAATGTAATTTATTGTACCCGTCACCGCCATCACCGCGCGAGGTTGCCGGGGCGCCCCTAGCAGGTGACATCGTAAAGTGTCAGCTCAAACCGGTAGACTTAACTGATTACGCTGTAGCCTTTCTTCCGGGGGAAAGGAACCGCCTCCGCCAAATCTTTTCCGCAGGGGTATGTGACTGGAACAAGCCCGGCGTGGGTCAAACAGGTCTTAAAGGAACATGGCAATCATTCAGCCCGCGCAGTTAGCACACTCTGGTAAAACTGGTTTCAGATTGAATGTGAGTGGCTTGAGAAAAACTTATAATCGCAAGAAATAAAAAAGGAACGGTTTCTCGCTTGCTCCCATTTGTGTTGCATCAACTAAACCAAAGAACAGATATTACGGCTAGGAGGCGTCATTAAGTGAAACTTGGTTTCGCTTACCGGATTGCGCTGGTGCTCGCGCTGACACTTGTTGCAGGCACGGTCTTAACCAGTGTATTGAGTTTGCACAAATACGAACGCACACTCGCTGATCTTTTGACTTCCCGGTTTGAGTTCGTTGCAAATGATCTGCGTGCCCGAATTGAAACTCAAATGGATTTGGGCTTGGCACTGGTCAACCTTGAAAATATCAACGACGAGTTGGACTCGCTCTTGCTCAATGACGAGCAGATTCTCTCTATCGAAATTTTTGATGAATCCGGGACCGTAATTTTCAGTACCGACCCCAGTTTTATCGGCGATCTGATCGCTGAAAACTGGATTTTTGCCTGGCAAGTCAATCGCAACAAATCCGCTTCCTGGTCGATGCTGGAAAATGACGCAGGTGTCGTCGGTGTTGGCCTGCAAAACAACTTGAACCAGAATGTTGGTGCGATCGCACTTCGTTATTCACGTTATTTTCTTGACCAAAGCGTTGCTCAGCAGTTGGAACGATTGACGCTGATTGTTGGAATTGTCGCAATTGTGGTCACTTTGCTCAGTGTGCTGGGTTGCACGACGCTGCTCCGGGGACATTTTCAGGACTGGAAGATTATGAGCGAAGCTTTGGCAGATATCAGTGAACGGCGCCGCGACAGCGAAAGCCTGCTCGAAGCCAACGCGAGACATCCTGAGTTTGAAGAGTTCTCCGGCGCGGTATTCGGTGCGATGGACTCGCTCGATTCAGCGGTCGGCGAGCTTCGTCGATTGGACGAGGAAACCGCGTGAACACTAATACCAGCAAGAAAAGCCACAGTAAAGCGGCACAGCAGGTGTTTCGACAAGACCAGCGAAAATTGCTGGTGAGTCTGGTTTTGCTGGCGGTTTTTGTTTTGGTTCTAGGTCAGTCTGCAGTCTCGTGGTTTTCTCTTGATGGTTTTGAGCGAGAACTCGAGCCACAATTGCACCAAAAAGCAAGTGCAGTCGGACATGCACTATCTGATCAGTTGTCTTATGCCACCGGGGAACTTGCGATTCCTGCCAATGAATTGGTCGGTATGAACGAATATTTTCAAAGTGTTTTAGCGAACAACGATGATATCAAGTACCTGACTCTGATCGATACCGACGGTGAAGTTCTTTTTGTCAGTGGGGTTTCACGGGACGAATTGGATACCATCTTGCAGAACCTGGCGATGAGGGAAATTGAGCAAGAACAGTTCGGGCACGCGATGGACGAGTACATCGTTGGTGTCTTTACTGTACAAGGTGCGCAACAAGACGATAGTGTGTTGCATGTTGGTGTCAGCAGTAATCGTATACGCAGCCACCTGCGTGAAGTCTTCTGGGAAATCATCACCATCGTCATCATTTGCTGGCTTGTAACCTTTGAATTCTTGCTGTTCTTTTCGGTCGCTCGAGTAGAAAAGCCGATGGAGACGATATTGCGTGCGATGTCTGAAGGTGCGCGAGGAAAATTTTCCTCTTGGCTGCTGGTTCGCAGCAGCGATGAAATTGGCCAACTGACTTCAAGTTTCAATCGGACACTGCAAAATTTGCGCCACCGGTATAACGACTTTGTTTTCGATGTGCGTGAAACCCAAAATGCGCAAATCCAAGGTGAGATCGCAAACAAAATCTCCGACGTACACAAGAATATCGACAGCCGCTATCGCTTCGAAAGAGGTGAGGCATTGCAGGTGAAGGCACCGGATCGCATCAGAGTACCACTTTTTCTGTTCATATTCTCCGAAGAACTGTCACGCTCATTTTTGCCGCTATTCGTTCAGCGCTACGCTCCAACGGACCTGATGGTTTCCAGCGAATTTCTGATCGGTTTGCCGATCACGCTGTTCATGGTGGCGGCGATGATTGCCACGCCACTGGGTGGTGGATTTGTTGATCGGGTTGGTGTACGGCGCGTCTTCATGGTCGGAATCGCCGCTGCAGTGGTCGGCTTTATTGGCAACTTTTACACGCAGAGTTACTATGATCTGGTGGCTTATCGAATCTTGACCGGAATCGGATACGGGCTCGTATTCATTGCTTCAGAAGGCTGGGTTACACAAAATGCCAAACGATTCAGTCGGGCGTCTGCGACGGGTGTGTTTGTCGCGGCTGTATTTGCAGGAATTATCTGCGGTCCACCAATCGGTGGAATTTTTGCAGATCGTTTTGGCTTTGAAGCAACATTTTTGCTTTCTGCAGCACTGGCAACAGTTTCCGGATTGATCATTTATCAGGTGTTTCGCGTCAGCAATTTGCAGCCGGAAAAACCAAAATCAAACAGTACGCGACCCGCATTGATTCTGGGTGCCAAGGGCTGGCTCACATTACTGAAAGATATCCGCTTTGTATCGGTCCTCTTGTTTGCCGCAATACCAGGGAAAATGATGGTTGCCGGTTTTATTGCGTACCTGGTTCCGCTGTATCTGAATGAACTTGGCCACAACCAGTCCTCCATCGGCCGGATTTTGATGCTCTATGGAATTTTGACACTGATTTGTCTGACCTTTGCTGCACGTTATGCTGACCGTACCGAGAAGTACGGAACAATGGTGGCCTTAGGTACTGCCATAGCAGGATTCGGTTGCATCGGTGCATATTTTTCAAACTTGTTTGGCGATGCGTCGTACGCGGTTGCCTTGGCAATCTGTTCGCTTGGCGTGGGTCACGCATTGACGTTGACTTCACAAAATTCTATCATTCAGCAGGTTGCTCAACGATACGAACACACGCTTGGACGGGCTTCTGTTGTCGGCGCCTATCGTCTATGTGAGCGCTTGGGTATGGTATTCGGTCCGCTGATTGCAGTCGCCCTGATCTCTGGATTCGGATATCAAGGCGCAATTGTTGGATTCGGTGTGATACTGGTTGGCTTGATTTCCCTTTTTGTGCTGACAAATCTGTCTGCGATGCGCCAGGGTGAAGAATCTGAGATGGGACTGACGAATGAATAAACAGGTTACATTAAGTAGAGTTGTCATCGCACTGCTCTTATTGATCGGATTATTGACCGTTCGAGCCAATGTATTGGCGCAGGACAGTGTTGCAGGAACAAGCAGACCGTTCGAAATATTTGCAGTGGTTTGGCGCGGCGAAACGGAAGTCGAAGATGGATTTCGCGATTACCTGAACCAACGCGGCATACCTTACAACATGACGATTCGCAGCCTGGATCTTGATCGCAGCAATGCCCCACCCATCGTGGAGGAGATTCGTCAGGCAAAGCCTGATCTTGTGTACACCTGGGGAACGGGCACCACACTGAGTATTGTCGGACCTTTAGCGGCCGAAGAACCGGACCGGTTCGTGCAGGGTATTCCAGGTATTTTCGTTTTAGTCGCGTATCCAATTAGCGCCAAGATTGTAGATAGTTTCGAAAGCACTGGACGTGCGATCACTGGAGTTTCTTTTTTGGCATCCATAGATTCACAACTAAGGACCATTCTCGATTATGGCGAGTTCAAGAAAATCGCAGTAATTTATGACGCCACATCCCGCAACTCTAGAATCAATGTCGAGTCATTGGAAAATGCAGCGCCGCAGTTTGGCATCGATCTTGTTGTATTGCCTGTACCGCTCGGGGACAATGACAAGCCCGACCCGGACACGCTTCCAGATTTGATCACGCAAGCCAAATCGCAAGGCGCTGACATTTTGTATATGGGCCCTGACTCGTTTCTTACTCGGCATGCCAAGATTTATACAACTGCGGCAATCGCCGCAGGCTTGCCGACATTTGCGTCAACGCAAGCACCACTGATTGGTTCCCGTGCAATGTTCGGATTGGTGTCTGATTACCACACTTTGGGTAAATTGGCCGCCGTCCAGGCAGAAAAAATTCTCATCGACAAAGAAAAACCCGAAAATCTCCCGGTGGCGAGCCTGTCACGATTTAAGTTGTGGATCAATATTGATGTCGTCAGGGAAATCAAGATGTACCCACCCATGAATATGATTGCCATTGCAGACTTTAAGACGACGGCATCAAACTAGTGCAAGCCAAATAACTGATTCATAGATACCCGCAATGCAAATTCGAACACGAATCAGCATTCTTAGTGTTTTGGTCACGATCGTCGTTAGCGCGGTGATCGTCTTTGCCGCTAATCAGCGCGAAGACTTGATCGGCAAGCGCTATTCCAATCAAATTATCGCTGACCAGTTGATTCTGTGGAACAAGATCAAGGACGGGTTGATCGACGATATGGAAAATTCAGCCTGGATTCTTGCCGAAAATCGCCCCTTGATCAATGCATTGCAAAATAACGATTTAGTCGAGATTCAGCGTATTGGCACGCAGTTGAAACAACAGATTGAAAACGTTCCTGGCGTTGATCGAATCGACTTGATCCTGCCGGACGGTACACTGGTGTATTCGTCACACAGTGCAGTATTTCAAAGTGCGCTGGTCTCTAATGCGGCGGTTGAACTAGTACTTGAAATTGAAGAACCAATCCGGGGAGTCGGCAACGACAAACAGCGCAATACTGCACTGGTTTTCGGTCGTCCAATTTTTGCTGATGACGGTAACATTCTGGCGTTGGGCGTTTTAGGTTCAAATATTGTCAACGCATTGACAGAGATGGAAGAGGTCAATTATGCTTCTGTGGTGATTGTCAATCGACGTGGACGGTTGCTTGCCTCGACGGGAGAAAACCTGTGGGAGCGCTACAGCAGTTTGATTGATATCAGTGAAGCCAACGAATTGCAAACGATTGAAGATGATGGCCGTTTCTTTTCGGTGATCGTTTTACCCCAGACGGCTGAGCTTGGCGGTTTGGTCGGTCGTTTGCTCAATATTCGCGAAGTGACTGAAATTGTTCGACAACAGCAGGAGATCAGTCGAATCACTGTCATCGCAATCGTAATATTTTTGTGCGTCGCGGTCGTTGGCATCTATTTTTATCTCGCTCACTCATTTACGCCACTCACCGAAGGGGTCAGCGTACTGAGTGCGCTCAGTAAAGGAGACTTGCAGGCTCAGATTGAACGCACCACCGGCCGGGATGAAGTGGGTTTGATTGCGAATGCCGTCAATGTCTTTCGTGCAAATCTGCTCACACTGCATCGTTTTCGACGCTCGCGAGAACGCCAACAAGGTCGCCAGCAGCGATATATTTTTCGCGAAATGCAAGGCCTAGCTGACACACTTGACGGCGAAGACCGCGATGAACTGTTACAGGAACTACAGGAACTTGGCTCCCTCGTCGAAAAAGATACCGTTCATGTACAAACTGAATTCAGTGATTTGAATTCCGATGCGACCGCAGAGAGTCGACGGCGGGATTCGGACAGCCTTGCCATGCTGGCAGTTGCATTTCAGGGTATGTCGAGCCGAGTTCGTGACCAGCATCAGCGATTACGAGATGCCTTGGCCACCAAGGAAGCACTGATTGCTCTTCGAAATGAACTGAACATTGCCACGCGCGTGCAGCAGTCGTTGCTGCCCGGTAACGTTGAAATTTCTGGCAGCTATGATATCTGGGGAGGCATGTGGCCGGCGAAAGAAGTTGGCGGCGACTTTTATGACTTCTTTCCGCTGGGAGATGATCGCTTGGCCATTGCGATTGCAGATGTGTCGGGTAAGGGTGTCCCGGCCGCTTTGTTTACGGTGATGTCGCGCACGATGTTGCATGCCACAGCCGCGTTTTTGAATTCCCCAGGAAAAGCTTTGTCAGTCATCAATAATTTCCTGGAACAAAATAATGATGAAGGTCTATTCGTAACTGTCTTTTACGGCATCCTGGATTTAAAGACCGGCAGACTCAGATATGCAAATGGTGGGCACAATCCGCCAATTGTGTTGGATAGCCAGGGTGTACGGACGGTGCCACCAACTGAAGGAATGGTGCTTGCCATGTTTCGCAATATCCATTTCAAAGACGGTGTCATTGATCTGGAAGCAGGTTCGCGCCTGGTCATGCTGACCGATGGAATTCCGGAGGCATTCAACTCCCATAGTGAAGCTTTCGGAGACGAACGTTTGCTCCATACAATCAATGAATTACCAGAACAGCATCCGGAAGATGATGTGAGAATGATTGTACAATCGGTCAATGAGTTTGTGCAGGAAGCACCGCAATTTGACGACATTGCCTGCGTTGTGCTGAAGTTTAAAGGACCTGATGTTGAGACAGGGAGCCAAGACATGGACGAAGGGGCTGACGCCAATACCGACAGTGACTGTGAAGAATCCGCGAAATTGACTTTGCAGGTCAAACACGATTTGGCCGAACTGGCCAGAATTGCGGATGCAATTGAAGTGCACGGTAAGGCCCATGACTGGCCTGGTGAATGGGTATTCAACGTCAATTTGTCGTTGGATGAACTCATTACCAACGTGATCAGCTACAGTACTGATAGCGAATCAGACAAGCATGAGATAGAACTGACCTTGCGAGTGATTAATGACAAGAACCTGCATGTCCTTCTCGTTGATGATGGTGAAGAGTTTGACCCATTCAACGATGCGCCAACACCACAGATCGATGCGCCCATCGACGAGCGGGAAATTGGCGGTCTAGGCATCTTCTTTGTCAAGTCTCTGGTTAACGAGACTGCGTACCAGAGAAAGGACGGAAAGAACCACATCACATTAATTCTGTACCCACCAGTGTAGGGCACGGCTTCGTGTCTGGCTCTATCGCTTCATCCAAAGAGTACGAACAATCTTCGGCGATTCGAGCCGATCTCGCTTTACGAAATTGGTATGCTGCAGTCGGCTGTCCGAACCCGGGCGAAATGACCTGGGTTGATTATGACAATATGGTTGCAGCGGTTAAGCAAAGCAGCCAAAACTGGCCTCGCCAACACCGTTTCCAATACATACATCCGATCGAATTACAAGACAATCACCACAGCAGCGCAAAAAGTTACCCGGTTCCGATTAACTATTCTGACTCGGGGGGCAATGGAGCACCCTTAATCGCAGTGGGCGGGCTAATCAACGTCGTTCAGCGTTTTGATTTCATGGCCATCGATTCACTGACGAAGTTGCGCCTGATTAGTGTTGATCTCGCTGGCCGCGGTCGCAGCGGCTGGATGATGGAACAATCCGACTACGCACTCGATACCTATGTCGAGCTGTTGCGTCAACTCCTCGGTTTTCTCGAACTGGATCGATGTTCGCTGCTCGGGTCTTCCTTGGGAGGTTCGGTCGCGTTGCGATTCGCTGCAAAATATCCAAAGCTGGTCGAACGGATCGTCTTGAACGACAGTGGTCCGTGCATTCCGCAAGAGCGTCGTGCGCGCAGGGCCATCGCAGTTGGACGTTACTACGTGTTTCGTTCTTTGCAAGATCTGTTGCGCCGTACGGGTGCTGCGACCCGTCCTGTCGGGCCGGTGCCGGACGCGGTATTGCTTCACAACTTTCACCACAAGACACGTTGGTCACAACGAGAGGGCGGGCGAATATACCGGCATGACCCCCGTGCCACGCTTGCCTATCGAATTGAATCAGCTCATAGTTTGAATTTATGGGAGGAGTGGAATCAGCTCAGCTGTCCAGTGCTGTTGATACATGGCACCAAGAGCGATGCCACCTCGTCGGAAACGATCGATCAGATGCGTAGACATGAACAGTTTTCTGTGATACATGTTCATGGAGCTGGACACACGCCTTCGCTTGCCGCTTCTGGTTTGACTCAGATTATTGTAGACTGGATGGTCACCGACAAACCCTTCAGTAATGACCTTGATTTTCACTTTAGCTACGAACCAAAGCGATTGTTCTATCCCGATGTTCAACAAAATTGATCAGCAAGGATCGGGCTTCTTGTTTCTTCGACATGGGGAAACGAGATCCAATTATCTCGGCGTCGCCTGTGGCGGCGACTGTGTCATGCCGTTGGTTGATACCGGCAGGCAGCAAATCAGGGAAGCTGCACTGATGATGAGCGAGTTTGGATTTGTTCCTCAACTGATCTTTACAGCGGGCCTTAAGCGAACACGGGAGAGTGCTGAAATCATTCAGGCTGAATTGAATCCCAATGCAGAAATTCTGATCGACTCTGATATCAATGAACGGTCACTCGGTCAGTGGAATGGGCAAAGTCACCGAATTATCAATCCGCTTTTGGCTGCTGGAAAAACACCTGAAAATGGCGAGAGTCGTGCGGAATTTCGTTCGCGAGTGATGCGTTTTTTTAACAGGCAGATTCACCAATTTGCACACTGGCCCCTGATTATCGGCAGCCGCGGAAACGCTCGTCTATTGCTCGAAATGGTCAAAGACCCAGATGCGGCGAACTTGTCGAATGGAAAAATGCTGAAAGTCAACCTTGCTCAATCCAGCATGTTTGAAGTTACACGAATTGACCGACTATAAATCGAACGTGTAATCCGTCAACAACCTTCCAAAATCTGCGGCGTGCTTAGAGTCGGTCGAACACTCGCAACACTGCTTCTACCTGATGGACTTAAGTGTCGTTAACTGCGTGTGAGTCGCACCCGAAATATATGGTACCCAATTCCAAAATCGTTCGCTAAATTGCCTCTAGCGCTTCC
Source organism: Arenicellales bacterium (assembly GCA_963664525.1). GTDB lineage: Bacteria > Pseudomonadota > Gammaproteobacteria > Arenicellales > JAJDZL01 > JAJDZL01. The sequence continues at coordinate 2,450,645 of OY761535.1, read as the reverse complement.
TGGCGAGTATCTTTGATCTGAATAATGTTGCCAAAACCACTGATGTCAAATACTTCCTTTACAGCAGGTGCAATTGAGCAAATTGAAAAGTGAACTTTCCGACTTGAAAGTGTCTTGGCGAGTAGCAAAATAACGCGCAATCCGGCACTACTGATGTAGTTAAGGTCGCTCAACTCCAAAATAACAGGTTGGTTGGATTCACCGATTGCATTGTTAATCGATGATTGAAAGTCAAGCGCGTTTTGACCATCGATACGGCCACTTGGCAAAAGAATCAAAGCACCATTACTTTGTTCAGTTGGAATTTCCATTAAACAACCTCCTCAGTCGCAATGATAAACGGTCAAATGGATTGGCATAGGTTCCCATAATATACCATTTAATCAGTTTCATCATGGTCTGGCATAATCATAAATTCAGGATAGGCCTCAATACCCAGTTCCGCGACATCCTGTCCCAACTCTTCAACATCTGAAGAAACACGGGCTTTAAGCGTTATGTCTAAAACTCTCCAGACAAACCAAGATACCACGAATACAAAGACACCAATTGAGACGATTCCGATCAACTGAACAGATAATTTCCCACCCGATACAAAACATACAGCAAGCGTGCCCCAGATGCCTGCAAACAGGTGAGCCGGAACGGCCCCCACGACGTCATCAATCTTTAGATTTTCAAGTAATTTTACTCCAGCAGTGCTGATTAAACCACCGATTCCGCCGATGAAAATCGCCCACTGATGTGCAACCATCTCTGGACCTGCAGTGATTGCAACCAACCCGGCGATGGCACCATTCAGGCAGGCCAGCAAATCCACGCGGCCCAAAATCGGACGCGATGCGATCATTGCGACCAAGACACCTGCTGCTGCTGCGAGATTGGTGTTCACAAGTATGATTGACATTGCAATAACGTCGTCGGCCGAATCCATCGCCAACCTTGAACCGCCATTGAATCCAAACCAACCCAGCCAAAGAATGAATACTCCAAGCGTTACGACCGGTATGTTTGAAGGTGGTGTATTTTTAACTGAACCATCTTTGCGGAATTTTCGCGCCCGAGCACCCACTACGATCGCGCCCGCCAACGCTGCCCAACCGCCTGTTGAGTGAACAATAGTAGAACCGGCAAAATCCTGAAACCCCAACTCAGCAAGCCATCCGCCGCCCCAAGTCCAGGCACCAACGATCGGATAGATGAACGCAGTAAGAATCAGGGTAAAGACAAAGAATGTCCAAAGTTTGACTCGTTCAGCCAAGGTGCCGGATACGATTGATGCAGTGGTTGCCACAAAGACCATTTGAAAAAACCAGTCTGACATTGTCGAATAGTCTGATTCAAGGACTTGTGCAAGCGAATCAGTGTTGCCTCCAAGCAATGCGATCTCTTCAGCGGTTGATTGATAGAACGGTGTAAAAGTTCCCATAAAGCCGCTAACGTCGACGTACATCATGTTGTAGCCAAAAGTATAGTAAGCCAGTCCTGCGATGGCATAAAGGCCGATATTTTTCAGACAGATGACGGAAGCATTCTTGGTACGCACCGTACCTGATTCGAGCATGGTAAACCCTGCGCACATCCACATGACCAGAGCACCCCAGAGAAGGAATGAAAAGGTATTGAAGATGAACCCGGTTTCATCACCTGGTGCGGCGTTCGCAATCGGTGAAATGCCAAGTAATGCAATTGCAGATAAACTCGTTAATCCGAGTTGAAATCTTGTCCCGCTTTTTTTCGGTATATGAATTGATTTCATTGATATACAACCATTTGTCAAATAGTGGTGTGCGAGCAAACTAATTTACATAATATACGAGTTTATTGTGTTAAGTGATTTCAAATGTCGAAAAACCTATTAGCGCAGGAGATTTGCAGTTCCCCAGGTGTTTGTTAACGAAATATCATCGGGTCATATTTTTAAGCAACAGATTTATCTTCATGCAATAGTCTTCATTCAGCTAAAAAAGATGAAATCAAATTTTAATAATTTTGGTTCTAACCCGAATATTGCACCAAACATAGAAAATGGGCTTCGACATGTGGTAAAATGTAATCAGTTACAACCACTTAGAACACCACAAGCCAAGAAGCCCATGTCTACACATTGTACCTCAAATTCAGTCGAGTTCCAGGCGTTTTTCAGCCGCAAAGTCACCGCCCGTTTCGACGGCGGCCGACTCACTTCTGATGCCGGCGCACTGCTGCTACGTGAGGTCGAACATAAAATCAACGTTTTTGAACGACTGGCTGAGTGTTTCACCGATTAGCGCAATGAAGCCAAGATTGAACACACCGTCGAGCAACTGTTGCGTCAACGCATCGTTGGAATTGCCCTGGGCTATGAAGACCTAAATGATCACGATCGCTTGCGACTGGACAGTCTGCTTGCCCTTTTGTGCGGTAAGTCAGATCTCAGCGGTGAGAAACGAAAACGAAGCCGCGATCAAGGGGTACCGCTTGCCGGTGCTAGCACTTTGAATCGTATGGAGTTGGGAAAGGCAGAGCAGGCCCCCTCAGACCGGTATCGAAAAATCGTTGCTGACCCGGCGAAGATGGACCGGCTGCTGGTGGATCTATTCATGGAATCGTATGACAGTGCACCGGAAGAGATCTGGTTGGATCTTGATGCCACCGATGATCCGGTCCACGGGCAACAGGAGTTTCGTTTCTACCATGGTTATTACGATGCGTACTGTTATTTACCGCTGTACATATTTTGTGGTGAGCACTTGCTGTGTGCGCGGCTTCACCCGGCGAAGATTGATGCACCAGCCGGGGCGGACGAGGAGCTTTGTCGAATTGTGGCTCAGATTCGTGAAAAGTGGCCCGACACGCGTATTGTGATTCGAGCCGACAGTGGCTTTTGCCGCGATTGGCTGTTGGATTGGTGTGAGCAAAATGAGGTGTACTATCTGGTGGGGGTGTCGAAAAACGCTCGTTTACACAAACGAATCAGCAAGGCGCTGTCGAAGTCCCGGAATCGGTGCCATCAATCGGCTGAGGCCAGCCGACGGTATGTGCAGTTTCAGTATCGCACGGTGAACTCATGGTCCAGGTCCCGCCAGGTGATTGCCAAGGCAGAGTGTCTGGCTGATCCGCGTTCGCACAAAATCGGTGCAGTGAAGGACAATCCTCGTTTTGTGGTGACGAATCTGGCGCGTTCGATGACCGGATCGATTCAGTCGATCTATGAGGACCAGTATTGTGCTCGCGCAGAGTGCGAAAACCGCATCAAAGAACAGCAGCTTTGTTTGTTTGCCGATCGCACCAGCAGTCATCAGATGAGTGCCAATCAGTTGCGCTTGTATTTTTCCTCGTTCGCTTACTTGCTGATGCAAAGCCTCAGGCGAATGGCATTGAAAGGCACGGTGCATGAAAAAGCCCAGTGTTCGACCATCCGGGTGAAGTTTTTTAAGATTGCAGCCACCTTGCAGGTCACGGCCCGCCGGGTGTGGCTGTCGATGCCGGACAACTATCCGTGGCAAAAGGTGTTTGAAACGGCACTGAACAACCTGTCGATACAACAAGTGAGAGCGCCACCGGGAACAGCATAGTCGAAGTGGATCAAGTCAATCGGTTCAGGCTCGACAATATCAAGTCGAGCAATCTCGCACGCGCGCACGGCGCAATAGACCCTTTTATTGTGCGAAAAACATCTCCAATGACACCGGTGAAGCGACGAGGCGGCTGGTGGCGATCATCGCTGTGTCAGATTCGCTCTTTTCAGCTGATGATTGACGCGAATTTGAGGCAAGCAATTAAGTTGGTGAGAAATGCGGGCTAAAATAAAAAAAACGAGAAGTGCTGAACTAGGCAAAGATGTGAACTACAGTTTCAAATTACTCAAAGGAGACTTGTTTGGTGGTGTTACGACGGCTGTCATCGCATTGCCGGTTGCGATCGCTTTTGGCGTAGCGTCGGGGGTCGGTGCTGTCGCCGGGCTCTATGCCGCCATTGCAATTGCTTTGTTTGCGGCGGTTTTCGGTGGAACGCCAGCGATGGTGTCAGGACCAACTGCACCAATGGTCGTTGCCATGGCCGTGATTGTTACCCATTCGGCAGATTCGTTGGCTGAAGCATTTACGATCGTGATGCTGACCGGTGTGATTCAGATTTGCTTTGGCCTGTTTCGACTTGGCAGGTTTATCGCCTATACCCCTTATTCGGTCATTTCCGGGTTTATGACTGGAATCGGGATCATCATCATTTCGATTCAGTTCAGCCCAGTTCTGGGTTTGCCCTCACCTGGCGGCGGTGCGGTCGGTTCAATCTTGAATTTGCCCAGTGCTTTGCCCAATGCCAATATACAAGCAGTCTTACTGGCCGCATGTACGCTTGTGCTGATGATTTTTTGGCCGTTGAAGCTCCACCGGATCATACCCGATACGCTCGGTGCATTGGCACTTGGAACATTATTGGGTGTGTTCTTGTTTACAGACGCACCGGTCGTTGGCACCATTCCATCGGGTATACCTTCGATTCAGTTACCGGTATTGAACTTTGAATTTTTGATTCATGTGCTTGAACCAGCATTAGTGCTGGCGATCATCGGTTCCATCAACTCATTACTGGTTTCATTGATTGCGGATGCGATGACCCGTTCGCGACATAATCCCAATCGAGAAATCATTGGCCAAGGATTAGCCAATCTGCTTTCCGGTCTATTTGGTGGGTTGCCTGGTTCTGGTTCAACGGTTCCCACAGTTGTCAATATTCGGGCGGGTGGCAGAACTCGGGTTGCCAGCATTTTGGTTGCTGTCATTCTCGGTACATTTTTGTTTGATCTTGGTAGACTGGTCGAACAAATACCACTTCCAGTCCTGGCTGCACTGTTGCTCAAGATTGGCTACCACATTATTGACTGGAGATTCATCGCCAGATTACACAAAATCGAGAAAACTCACCTGACGGTCATGCTATTGACGGCATCGTTGACCGTGTTTGTCGATTTGATCACTGCAGTCGCGATCGGTTTGATCGCATCGGGAATGATTAACTCGATGAAAGCCGAAGCCCTGGAGCTGGACAGTGTTGTTTCTGTGCCGTTACTGGATCTCGAATCGGACGATCCTTTCTCTGCAAGAACTGGGCTGGTCCGAATGACAGGTCGCTTTACAGTCGCCTCTGCCAGTACTTTACAGCATGTCATTGCAGAGGACATCAGGGCACATGAAGTTGTGATTTTTGACTTTTCTGCGACCGAATACATGGATGACAGTGCCGTGATGGTCATCCGTCAGTTAGTCATCAGTTCCAACGAGCAGAACAAGCCCTGTATCGTGATGGGATTGAATAAAAAGATGACCGCGCTATTGCAATCGCTTGATGCTTTGCCCGGTATCAATGACTCCGATTATGTCGAAACGCTGGAAGAAGCGCGAAAAATCGCTGACAATTATCTGGAGAATCTTGCTTAAGGCCGGAATTTGCGCCTTACAAGTTCGAGATGAGTTCTTTTGCCGACTGACTATGCTCAGTCATCAGTTTTTGCAGGTCCAAGTCCAGAATTTCACCATCAACAACCCGCCACTGACCACCGATCATGACGCGGTCAGCTTGATGCGCGCCGCAAAGTACGATGGCCGCCAGGGGATCACCCGAGCCTGAAAATCGCGGTTCATCCAATTTGTACATTGCAAGATCGGCCTGGTAACCGGGTGCGATTTTTCCAAGATCGAGACGACCCAGGCAAGCAGAAGATCCTTCGGTCGCCCAACGAATGACATCAAGATGATTGACGCTTGCCGCACCATATCGCAGTTTCTGAACCAGTAGTGCTTGGCGTACTTCCTGGATCAGGTTTGATGCGTCCTGCGAAGCCGATCCATCAACGCCGATCCCCACACTGACTCCTGCGCTTTCGAGCTCTAACGCGGGGCAGATTCCCGAGGCCAGCAGCATATTGGAACCTGGACAGTGTGAGACTGACGTGCCAGCGCGGCCAAGTCGCTTGATTTCATCCCCCGAAAAATGAATTCCGTGTGCGAGCCACACCTGGTCAGACAGCCAACCGGTTTTTTCCAGGTAATCGAGTGGACGACAACCGTACTGTTGCTCGCAAAAGTGATTTTCGTCGGCTGTTTCTGCAAGATGGGTGTGAAGCCGAACGTTCTTCTCGGCTGCCAGGCGCGCGGTCTGTGTCATGATCGATTCCGTTACCGAAAAAGGTGAGCACGGTGCAAGAACAATGTTCTGGTAAGACCCGTTGCTTGGGTCGTGATAGGCGTTAATGACTCGTTCGCAGTCTGCCAGAATCGTCTCTTCGTCCTGCACCGTCGATTCGGGTGGCAAGCCCCCATCTTTGACCGACAGATTCATGCTGCCACGTGACAGTGCGACTCGCATGCCCAACTCCCGGGCGGATTGAATCTGGATATCCGTCGCTTCTTCCAGGCCTCGGGGAAATACGTAATGGTGATCCGATGCAGTGGTGCAACCGGATAACAGCAGTTCAGCCAATGCCAGGCGAGTGGCGTCGTACAGGTGCTTTGGTGTGAGATTCGACCAAATCGGGTATAAAGCCTTCAGCCAGTCGAACAGTTCCTTGTTCAGCGCGGATGGACACGCCCGCGTCAACGTCTGGTAAAAATGGTGGTGCGTATTGATCAGTCCTGGAATAATCACGTGCTCAGATGCATCGAACGTCTGATCACAAGGAATACGCGGTGTTTCGCCCGCGTCAATACATTCGACAATTCGATCAGTTTCAATCACGATTCCGCCGCCCGAGCGTTCAGCAAAAATGGCCAGTGGATTTTTGATCCAGGTTCGCATGACAAATTTGATTATCCGATGGGGTTAGGGCGCAATTTGGGGCTCATCATCAACGGTTTTCCATGTCATTCTCAACATGACGACCAGTGCGGTTAAAACCAGCACAAAGCCACTTTGATGCGCCAGTGCAACCGGCAGGTGGACTTGGCTCAATAAAGTCGACACGCCAAAAGTAAACTGTGCCAGAGTCAGCACCGCGACCAGGTCAGCCAGTTGTCTGAGCCGAAGATGCGTGCTACGCAAGCGGCCAATCCAAAGTAGTGCGACAGCAATTAGCGTAGCCATCGCGATCCAGCGATGTGTGAACTGGATCGTTACGACGTTTTCAAAAAAGTTTCTCCAAAATGGATCGAGTGAGCCCATCATTGGAGGGATGATTTCACCGTTCATATCGGGAAACGTATTGAACACGAATCCGGCGTGGGTTCCTGCCATCATTGCACCGCTGACTTGCATCAGCGCGACAAAAACTAGGCACACGACCGCCATTTTGCGAAAGTAACTGACATCAGAATACCGGTGCGGACGTGATCGAGTTCGAATCAGTCCCACGGCCAACCACAAAACATAACTGTATAACAACACAGCCAGTGCGAGGTGCGCTGTCAGTCGGTATTGGCTGACAGCGGGGTTATCGATCAATCCACTGGCAACCATATACCATCCCAAAAGTCCCTGAATTCCACCCAACACAAATACCGCTGCGAGTCTCGCGGCGAGCGCTTTTGACAAGTAACCTCGTAGCGCAAAGTAGACAAATGGCAGTAAAAACGCCAGCCCCACCAGCCGTGCTGCCAGTCGGTGGGAATACTCAATCCAGTAAATTCGCTTGAAATCTTCAAGCTGCATTTCCTGGTTGACAATTTTGAACTCCGGAAATTGCTGATATTGCTCAAATTCGTCAAGCCATGACTCTTGAGACAGTGGTGGAACTACGCCGGTAATCGGTTTCCAGGTGACAATTGACAATCCCGATTCAGTTAGACGGGTATAGCCACCGATTGCGATCACCAGGTAAATCATCGCACAAACGATAAACAGCCATGCTGCAACATGGATTGGATTCTTGTCAGGCAGAACCAGCATTGTGGTTAAACGTGCACACGACGGTGCAAATCAGGAGTCAAATCGCTGAAACACCAATGAGGCGTTGGTACCGCCAAACCCAAAGCTGTTGGACATGGCGACATCCACGTTTGCGTTTTCGACCAATTGCTGAACAATCGGATAGTTCGCCGCAGCGGGGTCGATATCTTCGATATTGACTGAGGGGCTGATGAAGTCGCCATCCATCATCAGCAAGGTGTAGATGGCTTCATTGACCCCGGCTGCGCCGAGTGCGTGACCGGTCAGTGACTTGGTCGAACCAATTTGGGGGGCCTGGTCAAAAACCTGGCTGATCGCTTCAAGTTCTTTTGTATCACCGACGGGCGTACTGGTACCGTGTGCATTGATATATTTGACCGGACGATCCAAACCATTGAGTGCGAGTTTCATACAGCGCTGAGCACCTTCGCCCGAAGGCTGCACCATATCGAAACCGTCAGATGTCGCGCCGTAGCCCACAAGTTCAGCATAAATTTTGGCGCCGCGCCTGCGGGCGGATGTCAGTTCCTCCAATACGACCACGCCGCCACCGCCCGATATAACAAATCCATCCCGCTTGGCATCGAAAGGTCTGGATGCAAGTTCGGGACGATCGTTATAGCCACTGGATAAGGCTCGCATCGCATCAAACAGCATGGTCATGGTCCAGTGCACTTCATCACCACCACCGGCGAAAACGATGTCCTGCTTGCCCAGCTGTATCTGTTCCATGCCAATGCCGATGCAATGAGCGCTGGTTGCGCAGGCCGAACTGACTGAGAAGTTAACTCCGCGAATTCCAAACAAAGTGCTGATGGCGGCGGAATTGGTGCTTGACATGGTGCGTGAAACCATGTAAGGCCCGATGAATTTAGCGCCTTTTGATTTGAGCAAGTTCGACGCGCGTTCGAGATTTTCTGTCGAAGCGCCGCCTGATCCCATGATGCACCCGGTTCGGGGGTTGGAAATTTGGTCTTTGGCCAGTCTGGCATCATTGATGGCTTCGTCCATCGCGACGTAGTTGAACGCGGCACCGTCTCCCATAAATCGCCTTGATTTACGATTGACGATGTCATCGATATTGATATCAATGCCACCGTGTACCTGGCTTCGAAATCCTAGTTCCTGGTACTCGGGCACAAAAACGACACCCGAGCGTGCTGCGCGTAACGATTCTGCGACCTCGGCACAGTTACTGCCGATGCTCGACACGATACCAAGTCCGGTAATGACGACTCGTCTCATCGCTACATTTTGAACAGCCCGACTCTTAAATCGGAGCTGGAATATATTTGTTTACCGTCAGCTTCGACCACGCCGTCCGCCAGTCCCATGATTAGTTTTGTTGAGATCACCCGCTTGATGTGGATTCGATAAGTCAGCATAGTGTGATCTTGGGTTACCTGGCCAGCGAACTTGACCGCACCGGCGCCGAGCGCTCTTCCTCGGCCGGGTTTGCCCAGCCAACCCAAATAAAAGCCGACAAGTTGCCAGCATGCATCCAGTCCCAAACAGCCGGGCATCACCGGGTCGCCGCGAAAATGGCAGTCAAAAAACCAAAGATCCGGGTGAATGTCCAGTTCTGCTTCGAGTAAGCCTTTGTTGAATTCACCGCCATCCCGGCTGATGTGCGAAATTCGGTCAAACATCAGCATCGGCGGTAACGGCAGTTGCGCGTTGCCGTCGCCAAATAGTTCTCCGCGACCACAGGCGAGTAAATCCTCGCGGTCATAACTCGATTTTGGGAGAAATTCGCTGTTCATATTTCCTGATCGGTCACTATCGGATTCAAGCTAGTTGACTGTGCGGGTGTCGACAATGATAACGTGCAGTCGTCGCGGGCCATGAGCCCCGTACTGAATCGTCTGTTCGACATCCGCGGTTTTTGAAGGCCCGGTAATCAGGTGAATGCCGCGTGCGTGCCTTGAAACTGACCGGGCAGTCACTTGCAATGCATCTTCCAGGTGTCTAACCAGTTGGCCGATATCCAGGATGACGACGTGATTTTCCGGCAAATAAAGGTGTGTGGAAGACACGTGGGGCGAATTTGCGACGACGATGGTTCCGGTTTCGGCGATGGCGCATAGGGCATCTGTTACGGAAACTGCATCGGATTTGCGTGCGCTGCGTCGTTCGATTGCCCAATCTGACGGCCAATCAATGGAACGCAAAAAATCGGTGTTTCCCATGACCATTTCGCAGGGTAAATGATATTGGTCTAAAAACTCCTTGACTGTTCCTGGCAGCTGTGCGAGACTCGCGACAATCTGAACGGTACCGTTGACCGCTGTATGTTTGTCGATGAAGCGTTCAATCAGTGTGCCGTCGACAACCGGTCGAGGCGTATCCGATAAAGTCAATTCCTGGTAACGGCGCTCGCGTGCTGCGCACTCAGCATTGGAGAACTGCTTCAATGCGCTGCGTATGTCTCCCAGCACCTGCGATCTTGTAGTTTCACAATGGGCAGCCAAATCAAAGTCTCCTGCTCTTCGAAAGGGTGGTTGCGTCGTGAGTGTGCAATTATAAACGGATCGCTGCATGGCGCGATTTACCACGATCGGTCGGCATCAAGTCGGGTGATGACGCTGGCGAGCGTTTCTTTTGAATGGGCATTGAACCAGTCTTCAATGAGCCGGTAGGCAATCGATAGCGGCGTTGGCAGTCGAAATTCATCTGTGATCAGCCCCGCGATGATTTCATCAATGCTACGCCAGTGTGCCTCTTGCAATTCACCATCCACCAGGTTGATTGTCTCGGATTTCGCAGTAGCTGAATATCCGAGCATAATGGACCCCGGGAAGGGCCAAGGCTGTGAAGAGTGGTAATGAATCTGGTCAATTTCAATGTCGGTTTCTTCGAGCACCTCCCGGGCTACCGCCTGCTCGACACTCTCGCCGGGCTCGACAAAACCTGCAATCACAGAAAAACGCTTTGGCGGCCAGGATCTTTGCCGCCCGAATAGGCATTTGCCGTCGCGAGTGACTGAGACGATAATGGCTGGGTCTGTGCGCGGAAAATGCGTTTTTTGGCACGTGTCATTGGTACATTTGCGCACATGCCCTCCCTGACCTGACTCGGTACTGCAGCCGCAAACACCGCAGAACCGATGCATCTCATGCCAGTTGATCAGTGCTTTAGCGTAAGACAGCAATGATGCATTACGTGCCTTAAGGTAGCGGCCGCACTCCCTTAGACCGACAAATTGCTGATTGTCATCACTTAAGTTGTCTGCAATCTGTGAGTTCTTGAGTTCGACAGCGAAATAGTGCTTCGTTTTACGCGTCCCCAAATAGACAGTGGTTCCAAGTGAACAATCCAGTTGACTGGTTTCTGTCATATTCAAAAAACAGGGCGAGTATTTTGCCCCGGTACGGACCAGGAACCTGTTATCGTGAATCATCAGATATCGGGCGCAAGGCATCTTTTGCAAGGCAAGAATCTGATGATTTTCCTTGCGTTGTTGGACCTTTCGGTCCAGGTCACTGTAGGTAAAGACGTTCAGTAATGAACGTTGCAGTTCATCCATTTAATTGGGCAGGTTGGCTATAACGAACTTTTTGACTTGGTTGAACCGCTTGACCATCGGAACTTTCGGGTGCAGTCCCATCAGCTGGGCCTTATCTTCCAACCAGGCAACTACGGGCTTATTGTAGTGAACTGCGAGTTCCGTTTCTGAAGCGGTACCGAGTTGACCCGGTAATACAATGATGATGTCGCTCGTCAGTACATTGATATGGTTCCTGGATGTTTTTGACATTCCCTGTTTGCCAGAATCTGGCAAGTGTGTGAAAATCGGGATATCAATCCAGGGATTTGGGTAACCGCTACGCAAAGCGTATTCGCCGCCTGATTCATTAACCCTTCCAGGGATGACTCCAATGACGAGCCCTTTTCGGTCAGCATTGCTTGCAAAAGCGCGGCTGACTGCCAACATTACACCGCCACCGCCGCCGGTGAGCAAATGAACATTCAGTGAAGCCAACCAGTTGCCGACTTCGTTGGATTGTTCCAGATATGGATTGGTACCCGATCCAAATACTGCGACGATGGGCAAAGGTTCCAGGTATTGTGTCGCTTCGCGTGTTTCATCCGCCGGTGCGGAACGATTACGAATCATTTGAAGAATCATGATGTGCGAAAGGCTCTCCTATTTTTAAGTGGCATTTTGTTTGGCACTATCGTACGGATTGGTTTTCGCCTTAGTGGAATGGCATAAATTGCTTACAGATTCTGTGCAAAAATAAATACAATTCCGACACCAGATTTCCAGTACCGGAACAAATTCTTTTCAGGGTAAAAATGGCAAACAAAATCGACGGGAAAAGTATTGCGGCGCAATTACACCAGAAAGTGACTGACCAAGTTAGTCTGCTTAGGTCTCGACATGAAATAATCCCAGGGCTGGCAGTGGTGCTGGTGGGTGAGAATGCCGCCAGCCAAGTGTATGTTAAGAACAAAATTATACAGACCACGAAAGCCGGCATGAACTCATATCGGCATCGCCTGGTTGCAAAGATTACCGAGCAGGATGCACTGCAACTGGTTGAGCAGTTAAATCAAGATCCAACCGTCAACGGGATACTGGTACAACTGCCATTGCCGGCACATATTGATGCTGACAAAGTCATCGGCTCGATCGATCCAGACAAAGATGTCGATGGATTTCATGTCATCAATACCGGTCGGTTGACGATTGGCCTGGACGGACTTGTTCCCTGCACACCACTGGGCTGCGTGTTGCTTTTGAAATCGCAATTGGACGATCTTAGCGGACTCAATGCGGTTATTGTCGGTCGTTCCAATATCGTCGGAAAGCCGTTAGCGACCTTGCTACTTAGGGAAAACTGCACAGTAACGGTCGCACACTCGCGAACTCGCAATCTCGATCAGGTGTGTCGCAACGCGGATATTCTAGTTGCTGCCGTGGGTCAACCCAACATGATCAAGGGGGACTGGATCAAACCCGGCGCAACCGTAATTGACGTTGGTATCAACCGAATCGAAGACGAGAGCGGGAAAACGCGACTCATTGGCGATGTTGATTATGCTCAAGCCAAAGAGGTAGCCGGTGCGATTACTCCGGTGCCTGGCGGTGTTGGTCCAATGACCATTGCCTGCCTGCTGAGAAACACCGTCAGCGCAACTTGCTTGCAGCACGGGATCAGCGTTCCAAAGGTTTGAGCGCTTAAGTTCAAGTCGCAAGCGATTTTCGTTTGAAATTGCGGCGGGTGGTCCCATCTGCTGTGCCTGTGCAAAACTCTTGCTGACGAGCGGGTCAATTCAAGAAACAAGCCCGACCAGGTGACCTGGATTACCAGCAAATCGCACTCGCTGGGAATACGTCACCCTTGGCGCCGCGCGGGTCACAGCCCGCTTCCAACAGCCCGCTTTTCGGGTCACGCTCAATAGCCAGCAAAAAGCCCTCTGTCCAATCAGGCACCTGCTCGATTTGGTGTCCGCGCTGTGCAAGTTTTTGGATCGTGTCGCTCCCGATACGCGCCTCCAATTGAACGCGGTTGGCAAATCGTTCGTGTGGTGCGAAAAATCCAGGCACATGCTGACTGGAAAACTTAGGCGCGTCAATGGCTTCGGCGATGGTCATACCAAAGACCGCCCGGTTCAAGATAAACTGCAACATCCACTGGTCTTGTTGATCACCGCCCATGCTGCCGTAAACCATCCATGGCGCACCACCGCGGTGGACCAGTGTTGGACTGATCGTGGTGCGGGGGCGTTTGTAAGGAGCCACAATATTGGGATGATTCGAAGGCTCAAGATAAAAGGTCATCAAACGATTGCCTAGCGGTACGCCAAGTGCCTTGACAAGCTCAGAGGACTTTAGCCAGGCGCCGCTGGGTGTGGCTGAAACCATATTTCCTGCTCGGTCAATTGCATCGACATGTACGGTTCCATGTCCCCATGATTTTCCGCCGAGTCTTTCCGATTCTGGAAGCAGGGCCTGCATTTGCAAAGGAGACCCGGGTCGTACTTCCCTGTTCGCCTGTTGCAAATCGATCAACTGTGCGCGAATCTTGCCGTAGTGGTCATCCAGCAATGAATCAATGGGTACATCGATGTGGCTTGGGTCACCGTACCATTGTTCCCGGTCGGCAAATGCCAACTTAATCGCTTCGATCACCCGATGCAAATACTCCACCTGGTTATGTGCCATCGTTCGAATCGGGAAATTTTTCAGAATTGAAAGAGTCTGCAGCAGCGCGGGGCCCTGATTCCAAGGTCCACACTTAAATACTTCGATGTCGCCGAATTTAACCGAAACTGCAGTTTCGATCTCAGTTCGAAATACCTCAAGGTCCTGGCGCGCAAGCAATCCATCATCAGCCTTGGAGTGTTGGGCAATTTCCGTGGCAATGTCACCGCAATAAAATTCGTTGCGAGCGGCGGCGATCCCGTCTTCACGGTTGCCGGTGGAAACTCGTTCTGCTGCGACAAGCGTTTCCAAGAGGTCAGCCAGTGCTGGATTTCGAAGGAGTTGTCCAGGTTCGGGCAAAGTACTACCAGGCAGGTAAACTTCACCGGTGTTAGTCCAGTTTTCTGAAAACCGCTGTTGATTTTCCATGACACCAAAATCTGCCATGTAAAGTAATCCACGATGCGCCGGGAATCCGTTTTTTGCCAGCGTAATTGCGGTGTCGGCGACTTCTGCCAGCGATAAACTGCCGTACTTTTCAAGCGCAAGTGTCAGTGCACCTGGTGCGGCTGGTACGCCTGCTGCAAGAATTCCGGTGTCGGGTACATCGCTCAGGCCTCGTTGACGGTAGGCTTCAACGTTTGCTGCACCCGGTGCCATCGTATTGCCGTTGACTACGACCGGAAACTGTTGTCCCGCCATCTGGATGAGCATTGGGCATTCTCCGCAGATGGTGTGCTGGTGTGGATTGACAACGCCTTCGACCAACGCGGCGGCGACGGTTGCATCGACTGCGTTACCCCCGGCTTTGAGTATGTCCGCGCCAGCAATTGCAGCGAGGTAGTGCTCACTGGTTACCGCGCCGTTGGTACCAAATAACCGCGCATGAAATGGCGCTGATCGGATCTGTGCTTCGTCGCGAAACCGAACAGTCATTGTCGTCAGTCTTTAGATGGTCTCTGGGGTGTTTAGAACAGCCCCTCGATCTGCCCGTTGTTTCCGAGCCGAATCGCATTGGCTGCAGGAATTCGAGGCAAGCCTGGCATCGTCATGATATCGCCACAAATGGCGACGACGAACCCAGCGCCAGCCAGTAAACGAACTTCGCGAATGGGTACGATGTGTCCTTCAGGCGCTCCAATTTTGGTCGGATCAACCGAAAAACTGTATTGCGTTTTGGCCATGCACACCGGCAGGTGACCGAAACCGCTGTCTTGCAGTTGAGCAAGAAAACTGGCGGCTTTGCTTTCTATTGCGATGTCGTCGGCGCGATAAATCTCCCGTGCCGTTGTGCGTATCTTTTCCTCAAGCGGCATTTCGTCGCCATAGAGCATTTGAAAATTTGATTGCCCAGAATCGACAAGATTGGTCACCCCATGCGCCAACTGTTCAGCCCCTGCGCCACCGTCGGACCAGTGCGTGCACTCATAAGCCTCAACACCGAATTTGGCGCATCGCTGACGAACGACTTCGACTTCAGCATCGGTGTCGGAGACAAAGCGATTGATTGCAACAACCGCCGGTAGACCATATTTCGCCAGGTTTTCAAGATGACGCTCCAAATTCACACAGCCGGTTTCGACAGCCGCGACGTTTTCGGTCTGAAGATCGGTTTTTGCCACTGCGCCATGCATCTTGAGTGCACGAATGGTTGCCACCAGCACGACAGCCGCCGGCTTCAGTCCTGCCGAGCGGCACTTGATATCAAGGAATTTCTGCGCGCCCAGATCGGCACCAAATCCGGCCTCAGTGATGACATAGTCAGTCAGTTTGAGTGCGGCACGGGTGGCAACGACTGAATTGCAGCCGTGAGCGATGTTGGCAAAAGGGCCGCCATGAATGAACGCTGGGTTATTTTCCAGGGTTTGAACGAGGTTGGGTGCAAACGCATCTTTCAACAGAACGGTCATCGGCCCGTGTGCAGTCAGGTCGCTGGCTGTGACTGCCGAGCGGTCGCGACGATAACCGACGTTGATTCTACCGAGTCTTTTTTCAAGGTCCGACAGACTGCTGGCAAGACAGAAAATCGCCATGATTTCACTGGCGACTGTGATGTCGAATCCGCTCTCTCGGGGGAATCCATTCGCGACACCGCCAAGTGAACAGACAATTTGTCTAAGTGCCCGGTCATTCATATCCACCACTCGACGCCAGGTGACTCGACGGCTGTCGAGATCGGTTTTGGCTCCCCAATAAATGGAGTTGTCGATCAGTGCAGACAGCAGGTTATGGGCGGTGCCAATGGCATGAAAATCACCGGTAAAGTGCAAATTGATATCTTCCATGGGAACAACTTGGGCATATCCGCCGCCAGCAGCGCCACCTTTCATGCCAAAACAGGGTCCAAGACTCGGTTCGCGCAGGCAGACCATGGCATTTTTGTTGATTCTGTTAAGCGCGTCACCCAGTGCCACTGTCGTGGTGGTTTTGCCCTCACCGGCCGGTGTCGGCGTAATGGCGGTCACCAATATCAGCTTACCGTCCTTTTGACCTTGCAGTGAATCGATGAAATCAAGGTCAACTTTCGCTTTGGTATGACCGTACGGAATTAACGATTCTTGTGGGATATTCAGTCTGTTTCCAATCTCACCGATCGGCTTCATTGTTGCTTCGCGGGCAATTTCTATGTCGCTTTTGACCTGTAACACCGGTTTATGCTCCCAATAGATTGATGGTTTGAAAATTCAGCGGTTTATTCCCCAACACATAAAACAATACGCGTCAAGCGCGTACTTTGATATTCCCAAAAAGCTACACTAACGCGTCGCCTTGTCCTGTGGAATGGATCTCCAGACATTTGTGTCAGTTCGGCACATGGCTGCGTCAATCTGAACGACAAATAGGCGAGATATAGCCAGCGGTGGAGTAAAGGTGAAAATAATACCACAAGTACTGTTCTTCATGAAGAAAAGAGCTGGTCTGTAAGCCGGGTTCTGTACGATCATATGATCGTAGACAGTCATTAATCTAGGGCACGCATCGCTGCGAGTCTCAAGCGACCTACCCAAATCCAACGGGGGCTGCGTTATCGGATTTCTATTTGGTCTTGCTCCAGGTGGGGTTTACCATGCCGAAATCGTTGCCGATGTCGCGGTGCGCTCTTACCACACCATTTCACCCTTACCGGCTTACCCGCGCGAATGGCGCGAACAGGTCGGCGGTATATTTTCTGTTGCACTTTCCGTCGGCTCGCGCCGCCCAGGCGTTACCTGGCACCATGCCCCGGGAGCCCGGACTTTCCTCCTGGAAAGACTTCCAGGCGACTGTCCAACCAACTCTTTTCTTGCCGGCAAATTTTACTGCAACTTCGCCTCAGTGGACTGTTCGTGCACCTCTTGCTGCATTCGTGATCGGGTAAGGACCGAAAAATTAGTTTTCAGAAGTGTCGTCGTTTGAATCAGAAACGTTCTGCGCTTGCAGTTCCAAGGAGCGCTTGTAAAGAGCATTACGACTGAGTCCGAAGACTTTGGCGGTTACCTCAACGGCTTTACGAGGTGTCAGCTCCTCGATTAGAATGGATAGGGTACGTTCGACGTTGGCATCGATTTCGTGCGTTGACCGGGCCATGGGTTCAGTGATGACTACAAATTCTCCTTTGAGCTGTTGTGGATTTTCTCGAACCAGGGCGCACAATTGTTCCAGTTTATTGACTCGTACCTGCTCATGGAGTTTGGTCATTTCACGGGCCAAGCAAGCTTTTCGGCCGGCGCCGAGCACCTCGACCATGTCTTCGAGCGATTGTACGATGCGATGCGGCGCCTCAAAGAAGATCAGCGCACTTTCCAGGTTGACCAGTTCCTCAAGGCGCTCAATGCGTGCACGGTGTCGAGAAGGAAGAAAGCCTTCAAAATGAACCGTGTTGAATTCCAGTCCGCAAACCGACAGAGCACTGCTCAATGCGCTGGCGCCTGGAACTGGAACGACTCGAATGCCGTTTTGGTGAGCGTTTCTAACCAGAATCGTCCCGGGGTCTGAGATCAAAGGGGTGCCGGCATCACAAATCAGAGCGATGCTCTTTCCACCAATCAGCTTTTCAATCAATTTGGCGCTGCTTTTTGACTGGTTGTGTTGGTGGTGGGCAAGCAAGGGCTTTGAGATGCCGTACCGGTCAAGCAATTTTCGGCTCTGCCGGCTGTCTTCAGCAGCGATTAAATCGACTTCGCCCAGAATTCTAAGTGCACGCGCAGTGATATCCTCCAAGTTTCCGATGGGCGTTGCAACGACATACAGGGTTCCGGTGTGTTTCATTCTCAGTTCGTGGCAGGTTATATAATTTAAGTTTAATTCGCGGCACAAATATGTCTGTCCAAGCTACGCATGCTACGACCCTATTATGGGGCGTTCGTCAGGATGAATCACCAAAAGGTTTGAATTTGGAGAACATTCGATATTGTTCGATTGTGGCTTTTTGCCTGTTGTTGGCTGCTTGTGCGGCTGAAGTCTCCACTACAGAACCTGGTCCAGAGGTAACGACGCAACCAGAAGTGTCGGTGCCCCCAGTGTCTTCATCTGACATCGAAATTCTCTCACCTCCAGTTCAAGAGCCAGACCCTGTCGATGACGTGGTTGTCGTTGAAGAATTCGTCGAGCCATTGCCAAGTGCCTGGGAACTGATCCGGTCGGCACAGGATGATGTAGCAGGTCGAAATTCACAGCTGCTGCAGGCAGTTGCTCATTTGATCGTGACCGGTCGCCTACATGAAGCAGCAGAAATTTTTCACCAGATCGATACTGACCAACTCAGTGATGTTGAACGGGTCGATGCCCAGATCATCGAAGTGCGACTAGACCAGGCATTCGCTGAGCATCCAAGGGCACTTCGCACATTGAACCGCTTGTCAAGAGCGGGTCCGGTCACTTTCGAACAGCGCATTCGAATCGCTCGCCTTAAAGCTTACTCTCATTCCGTTGTTGGTCAAACTGTGGAAGTAGCCATTGATTTAGCTGAGTTGTTTATGCTGTTGTCGGACGATCGCGAGGAGCAATTAAAGGTGGGTCATCAATTGTGGCGCGCACTGTCAACCATGACAGTCGAGGAACTTCGCTCTGCTTTGAACCAAGCCAATGATCCAGTGACCCGTCAGTGGTTTGTTCTTGCGCTTGGACTTGGACTCAATTCCGTCAGAGTCGACCCCCACAAATACATGCAGGCCATACAGAACTGGCAAAGAGAAAATCCCGAACATCCCGCCAACGGCTTGATTGAGGCGGGTTTGGCACCCCATTCGGCCAGCTACTCGAAACTTGCGTTGCTACTGCCCCTGTCTTCTGTCAACCATACGTCCGTTAAGGCTTTACTGGACGGATTTCTTGCTCAGCATAATGTCAATTCAGATCCACAAAAGCCCGAAATTACAGTGATTGATGTTGGTGATCAACCCGAAAATGTGACGCAATTCTATTACCAGGCTATTGGAGGCGGTGCAGATCTGGTCATTGGGCCATTAGGCGTTGGATTTGTCAGCGAAATGGCAAAATTTGCGGATTTCATTGTCCCTACATTGCTGCTTGGTGAAGTCGACAAGATACATCTTCCAGATTATGTCTACCAGTTTGCCCTGGCACCGGAGCATGAAGGCGATGCGGTCGCTAGACGAGCGAGACAGGACGGACATGTAACCGCGTTGGTGATTAAATCACCGCAAAGCTGGTCGGAGCGAACGGTGAACGCTTTCAGTGAAAAGTGGAGCAATCTTGGCGGGCACCTTCTTGAAGTTTACGACTATGAGTTGGGCCGCAGCGATTATTCAGAAGCGGCAAAAAAAATACTTCTGATCGATTCAAGCGCAAGTCGGTATCAGGTGATTCGGGAACTGATGGGGCAAGCGGTGAAATTTGTTCCCCGACGTCGCCAGGATGCAGATTTCATTTTTCTAAGTGCGGACTCTGAGCACGGACGACTGCTGAAACCCTACCTCGATTTCCTCAAGGCGCATGACCTGCCGATCTATTCGACGTCGCATATCTATACTGGCCGTATCAACAAGGTCCGGGACCAGGATCTCAACGGGGTACAGTTTGCTGATATGGAGTGGGTACTTGACCGCAGTGATCGCATGCAGGAATTGAAGGCGTCATTGCGAGGTGATCAAGCCAATTTGGAAAAGTATGATCGTTTGTTTGCGATGGGCATTGACATATACAACCTTGTATTTCGTATGGATGCGCTGGCGTCAGATGCCGCATCTCGATTTCATGGTGTCACTTCAATGATTCGCTTAACTGACAACGGCCGATTACTGAGAGATTCTCGCTGGGCGGTATTCAAAGAAGGTGTCCCGGAACTGGTTCCAGGCCTTCCTGATCCGGAACTGGGGTCGATACCCATTTTGAATCCCGATGTTTTGGTAGTGCCCTTGGGTGAAAGACCCCAATAGTATTGTTGGGTATATGATTCACCGTCGTCACAAGATCCAGGCCTGGTTGTCAAATACGTGCAGGAGATTCGTCTCCATTGATTTCACTACGCCACTTACAGGATCTGTATGAAAATCTCAAATTACCTGGCTGAAAATTTCACCGGTTCAATGCTGATGTTCAGTAAGACCGTCTTATTGTCCTTGTTTTTGCTGATGCAACCGACGGCTTTGTGGGCACAAGGTGCGCAGGTTGAATCGAAGAATCCAACCGTTGAGCGACGCGGTGTATTGCAAAAAATGGAAGATTCAGCGATTACTTTCAGAGTCAGCAACCAGATCGACTTCAACGAGGATGTAAGCAAGTCCGCTGAAATTAACGTTACAACTGTCAATGGCATTGTACTGCTCTCGGGCAGTGTCGCAACGGCACAGGGCAAGAGCTGGTGCGAAGAAGTCGCCAAGAGTCACCCGAAAGTACAAAAAGTCATCAATGAGCTGAAGGTTCGCAAGGTTCGAAGTGCATTTGCTTTGGCAAGAGACAAAGCATTACAAATTGCTGTCAAGATACGACTGGTTGGGGAGTTGGACGAGGAAAATCCCACGGTGCATGTCGTCATTTATGACAAGGTGGTATATCTGATGGGTGTGGTCAGTCGGGATGTTGCAGAACGAGCAACAAAGGTTGCGCGTCAAGTCAAGAGAATTGATCGCGTCATTACAATTTTTCAATTCAAGGAAGAATAAACTGCGCAGGGAACTGAGCAAGTCTAACTTTTACCTGTCAAAATCTACTGCCGAGTATCCTTGCATCACTTCTGAATGGGTATCTGGGAAATTCGTGTCAGATACTCAGGCCTTGCGAAACGCCTGTCATTCACTCCGAATAATCCTTGATTATTCATCGCCTGTTTGAACTCAAGCTGCTTGGGAAACATCCCCAGCAAATTATTCAACGCCGATCAACCGAAACACTCGTTTTGATCCGAAAGAATTGGAGCGGACGATGGGAATCGAACCCACGTAGTCAGCTTGGGAAGCTGAAGTTCTACCATTGAACTACGCCCGCTGGTCTTTTCAGCGAAGCGGTTTACTCTGAAATCCTCAGTTCGCTGATTGCCGTGAACAACGAGGACTATTATGAATCTGATCGATTAAAGGTTCAAGTTCCGCAAGCGCTTGTCGATAAACTTCCCGTTTGAAGCTGATCACGCGATCGGCAGGTGTCCAATAACTGACCCATTTCCAGTCGTCAAATTCGGGATGATCAGAGCAGTCCAAACAAAAATCAGATTCGTCGCCGATAAATTTGAACATGAACCACTTTTGCTTTTGACCTTTTAGTTTGCGGTTACTACGAACCCGTACGTAGCTTTGTGGAATGTCGTATTTGAGCCAGTCCTTGGTCGAACCGATCAGCCGAACATGGGATGGTTTAAGGCCCAATTCCTCTTCCATCTCGCGGTAAACTGCGTCCAATGTGGATTCATCTTCATCGACACCTCCTTGAGGAAACTGCCAACCATCGTGACCAATACGCCGAGCCCATAGCACTTGTGCACGATCGTTGCACAGCACAATTGCGACGTTTTCGCGATAGTCGTGTTGATTGGAAAGCGAACGCATGGACATCGAAGTGACTAGGGAGTTTGCACAAAATAATATATCAACAATATACAAACTAAAGTGATTGTATAGCAAATTCTTGCGCAGAAAAAAATTTCTGCCAACTTTTGGAATCCATCGCCGGCACGCATCATCACGCTATCGTTGCCGGTTGACTTTTTCGCCTTGCTTAGTGCAGTGAAAAAAGACGAAAATGTTCAGGACTTGATGAACTCAATCATCCGATTTTAAACATGTGGCACCGAATCGAGACCAGACATTACAATGACTGCATGAACTCGGGGGCCAGTCTGCCCGACGCCTACTGAAATTAGCACCATTCGAACTTGTGAATTCAGTTGCTCAACTCAAGCGAATTTTCGACGATTCTCACACTCAGTCTTTTCGAAAAAAAGTAGTTCCAGCCCTGTCGGCCGGTTTGACTTCAGGATTAGGATTGCTGGTTGCGCAGGTGGCTTTCGCCAGTTTCATTTTCTCCGGCCCGCTCGCGGCTTATTCTTCTCAAGGTGTTGGTCTGATATTGTTCGGTAATTTTGCCGGCTGTTTGCTGGTTGCCCTGTTGAGTGGTTACCGTGGCGCGATTGCAGGTCTTTCTCCTGCACTGGTCATCATTATGGCCACTGTCGTTACTTCTATCAATTCACAGGGTCATGAATTATTCGTCACGGCTTCTTTTGCGTTGATGATCAGTGCAGTCCTTACCGGTATCTGCTGCTTTGTTGTTGGAAGGTATCGATTGACCAGTCTGGTGCGCTTTATTCCGTTTCCGGTATCTTGTGGTTTTATTGCTGGAATTGGGGGAATGGTGTGCCTTGCGGCACTTTCCCTGGTCGGCGCCCAATTGAATTTGGGATCGATTCACGAAAATTTTAAGTTGCTGGTCCTTGTCAAGTGGCTGCCAGGCGTCTTGTTTGGTGCAGCCCTTTATATTTTAATCAAGCGCTTTAGGACTGCCACAATTTTGCCGGTAGGATTTTTTCTCGTCATCGGTGCTTACCACCTCGTGCTGTCAGTACTTGGTATAAGCCGTGAGGAAGCTCAGGCGGCAGATTTATTGCTGCTGAGTACACTGGAAGGGAATCTTTGGCCAGTGTTGCAATTTTCGGATCTGTTTGTTGTGAACTGGGCAGCGATCATGGAACAGATTCCCGGCCTGTTGACGCTTGTATTGATTGCGCAGATCTGTGTCATCTTGAACATTGCAGGATTGGAGTTGTCGGTTAACCGGGAACTGGATTGGGATAGGGAGTTTAAATCCGTCGGTTTTGCCAGTATGGCCGCAGGTGTCGGAGGCGGTACGGTTGCAACTTTGATCGTGCCTTCTTCGTATCGCAGCATGCTGTTGGGTGCTACAACAAGGCTGACTGGCGTGATTGCGGCGTTAGTCATCGCAGTTGCATTGTTATTCGGTGACCGCACATTGGAATTTGTACCAAAAACATTGATCAGCGGAATTTTAGTCTTTGCAGGACTGGGCATGCTTGATGAGGGATTTGTCAGGAGTTACAAACGTCTTCCCTGGACAGAGTTTGGTGTTGTGTTATTGATTTTTTTCGGCATCATATTTCTTGGCTTAATCGAAGGTGTTGCCATCGGGATGCTGACAACTTTGGTACTTTTTGCGATACGCTTGAGTCGGGTTGGATCGCTCGAAGTTTGCTCCACAGCTAAGCAACATGCCAGCAGCAAAGTGCGAACTGCGCCGGAGCGGGCGATTTTGCATTCGGAAGGCGACCGGGTGTGTATATTCAAATTGAATGGTTACATCTTTTTTGGCAGCGTGGTGTCACTGGTCGACGAATTGAAAGCGAATTTGCAAAGATCGACTCGTCCTGTATGTTTACTGCTTGATTTTGGATCCGTTACCGGTTTCGATTATTCTGCAGTCAGTGCTCTTTCCCGATTCCTGCAAAGGGCGTACGCGAGTAGCCTGGTTCTGGTATTGAGTCAGATTTCAGCAAGCATGAAAACCGGCTTGAGAGACAGCCTGCCGCGACCGGTTTTCGAAAGTCTGAAATTTGAGGAGAGTTTTGACAGCGCACTGGAGCGCTGTGAAGACACTGCGATAAAGGAGTGGAATACCGACACTTCAGCAGCGACCCAGGCTCGATTGACGACAGTATTGGAACAAAGTGCGGATGAGCTTGAACTGTACTTAAATCGCCAGATTCAGTTTGAAACGCTGATGGATCAACTCGAGCCGTGGCTAAGTCGTGCAGAATATGAAGCAGGTGAAACGCTTATCGGTCCGAATGCAGATACAGTCGGATTACAGTTTCTAGTTTCGGGTCGATCATCAGCCTACGATGAAAGTGGTATACGGGTATCGCAATTCAGCCCGGGTGATTCGCTGTGGACCGATGCTGGTGATTCGCGAAAACTCAATATCGTGCTGGCCGATGAAGCTTGCCAAACCAAGATTCTATCCCCTGAAAACCGCACCTGGCTAGAGCAAAGTGATACAGACCTTGCTTTGAACTTGTATCGTTATCTGTTTCGAGAATATTTCAAGAGCCAACCGCAAGGCAGATGAATTCGCCGTAAACCTTATGTTGCTGCTTGATATTTGTGCCAGGAAACGACGTACAAAGAGCCGGACTCGCCTACCAGGTGTAAGAAGAGCATTCGAAGTCACCGTAGTTTTCTTGGGCAGCTTCAGCCTCTTGACCAACTCCTATCGAAAGTTGTCGCGTTCGCGGTAAAACTCGTCAACCCCGCGGCGATTTGCACCATGCAAGTGCACAATCTAGCTGTAATGGCAGACAAAACGACTAAAGTCTTGTCAAATTCCAGTCCATTACGATGCCTTTACCGAGAATGCATTTGTATTGCAGAGTCCGCGTATTCTGGCGAATAGCAGATTCCGGTTCCGCCCAACCCACAATAGCCGAATGGGTTCTTAGCCAAATATTGCTGGTGCTCAGCTTCTGCAAAGTAAAACTCTGACGCGTCGACGATCTCCGTCGTAATTGAACCATAGCGTTTCTGTCGAAGCGCTTTTTCGTAAGCCGAGTGAGATTCGTGTGCTTGGGCTGACTGATTTTTTCCGTAAACATAAATACCAGAGCGATATTGGGTGCCGACATCATTGCCTTGTCGCATGCCCTGGGTTGGGTCGTGGCATTCCCAAAAAATTTTCAAAAGTTCCTGAAAAGAAATTCTCTTAGGCTGAAAAACGACTCGGACAACTTCGTTGTGTCCCGTCAGACCACTACAGACTTCACGGTAGGTTGGATTTGGCGTATGGCCCCCTGAGTAGCCAACCGCGGTTACATAAACGCCATTCAGTGACCAGAATTGCTTTTCCACGCCCCAGAAGCATCCTGCCCCGAACATGGCGATTTCGGAATCTTCAGGGTAGGGCTCAAACATGCTGCGGTTGGACACATAATGAATTTGAGCGGTCTCGATTGGACTAGCGCGCCCCTTGAGAGCGTCCTGCGGTGAAGGCATGGAAGTTTTGCGTTTAAAGAACATGGGTTTAACTCGTTGTTTCGGTGATTTGAACTTGGTTTGATTCTGCTAATGATAATAGAGACGGTTCGTTTCCGTTCGGTCGTATACGATGCCGTCAAGGTCAACACGAGCAGACTGAGTTGGTCTGTGCTGGTGAATGCCTTCGCCCGATACGATGTGAAAAACGCTGAAATTTTCAACCAGAAACAGATAATCTGCCAAGAGCGTTCGACTATTGACGTTGTTGTCATCATTTGCGCTGATCACGATGGTTCGTTTTGTTTTTGCCATCGAGACGAGCTGCCTGATGCCTTGTTTGAATCGATCAGTGCGCATGTAATCGGCAAATCCTCGCATCAAACTATCGAGACCGATGTGGATGGAATGATCGGGCACAGTCGGATGAACACCGAGTTGGCGCCCTGCTAAGTGAAATTCGATGCCTTGGGCATTCAACATGTCGCGTAAATTTTGACACCGATCGAGATTGTTTTGTGATTCATCTGAAAGATTGCAAATGTCAACGATCACTTCGGCTTGAAACAGGTGTGCCATTTCAACAATATCGGCGCTCGAACGGTTCAGATAACCGGCGAGCCAAATGGCAGGTGGCGTTTCAGTCATAACAGTGTTCTGCAGCAGGAAACTCCAAGGATTTAACGGCGCTTACATAGGCTTTGATTGCCGCTTGAATATCAGTGTTTTCCACCAGAAAATTCTTGACAAATTTTGCCGGTCGTCCCGGGTACAGTCCCAACAGATCATGCAGTACCATAATCTGGCCGTCGGTGTGTGGGCCAGCACCAATGCCAATGACAGGAATCCGTAGCTGTTCAGTAATTTGATGTCCAAGTTCTGACGGCACACATTCAAGCAAAATGAAACTCGCGCCTGCATCCTGCAGCACCAATGCTTCGTCAATCATCATTTTCGCGTGGTCCGGATCGCGTCCCTGAACACGGTAGCCACCCAGGTGGTTGACGGATTGCGGCGTCAGTCCCATGTGGGCACAGACTGGAACACCACGTTCGACAAGCAAGCGAGTTGATTCGGCAAGCCATGCACCGCCTTCGAGTTTGACAACCTGCGCGCCTTCTCGCATCAGGAGTGCAGCATTTTCCAAAGTCGCACTTTCGCTGTAGTAACTCATAAACGGCAGGTCAGCCATCAAGAATGCACCGCGATTGCCTTGTCGTACGCAGCGTACGTGATAAGCGACATCATCGATGGTAACCGGCAAACTGCTGTCATGACCTTGTATAACCATGCCAAGGGAATCGCCAACCAGCAAAAGTTCCACACCGGCTTCGCTTGCAGCAACGGCATCGCAATAGCCGTAGGCGGTCAGGCAGGCAAATTTTTCAGCACGCTCTTTGAGCTGGGCGAACGTGGTAATACTTATTTTCATGTATTGTCTTCTTGCGTGCTGGGCATGGGTCCGTGCTCAAGCCAACCGCAAAATTCAGACCAGTCGCCACCGCCAGGGTGAATTTCAAAAAGCGCAGTCAACTCATGGTGTTCGTTTGCGGAACGCTGGACAATTTCCTCCAGGCTCATGCCGCGTACGCGTTTGTACATCCACAGCAAAATGACGGCCATCATTGGATACAGTAGGTAAGCACTTAGTTCCATTTAGTTATGACTCAATTCAATGTCAGGATGTTCGGCTGATCGCGTACCTTCAATAGGTAGATTATTCTTCGCGCGATAGGTAAAAACGACAGCAAGTTTGACGCGATCGGTCTGGTTACGTCCGGCGCTGTGCAATAGCCGACAGTGAAAGAACAACACGTCGCCGGCATTGAGTTCGATCACTTTCGCACTTTTGGTGAGTGTTCGATTCTCGTTAAAGTCAGTGCGAAAAAACAAAGCCGCATCGAACTGGCCGCGGTCAAAATTGCTGCAATGTGATCCGGGAATCACAGTCAGACTCCCGTTGTCGAGGTCTTCGTGACCGAGTGCGAGCCAAGCGGTCACCAGTTCCGGGCGATCGAAGCTCCAGTAGCGGATGTCCTGATGCCATCCGGTCTCACTTCCGTAACCTGGAAATTTTGTCATCACGCAATTGTGATGATTTTGACTTGCCTGAATTCGATCGACCTGCAGTAGATTTCGCACATTACTCGTAACCGATTCACTTGTCGCCCACCGCCGAAACACTTCGTCTCTGGCAAACGCGTTCAGTAAACGGCGCGGCGTATTGCCACCTGGCGCCTCACGCGAGGCCGGTGATCCCGGGTAATGAACATCGGCTTCATATTCAACCGGGGCCAGGGCAGGGTCAATCGAGTCTTCAATCACCTTCAACATCTGCTTACGGGTCTTGAGTTCACAAAGACCCCGTACGACCAAGTAGCCGTCACGTTTGAATGCAGCAAAATTTTTCTGATTCAGCCAATCGGTGCGATCCGTTACATCGCGCTCAACCAATTTGCTATCTACGAAAGTCGACTGATTGGGCACTGCTGTTTTCCTGATTATTGTGAATGATTTGAATGACAAAAAAGCATTTCAAAATAACTGCACTCCGCCGATGCTGGTGTATGAATCGGTCCATTTTGATGATGTACCGACAAACTCTGCTTTCCATAACACCCGCCTAGATTTTCTCCAATTCCGAGAACGAGTATATTCTTCGAAGCGCAACGTAGTGAACTGTCTTTAATCCTCCAATTGCCCTATCCATACACACTGTACTCGTCTTTTCGGTTGCTAATGACATCATACCCAATTGATTCGCAAGCACTCAAGACATTATTTATATTGTTGTTATTGTTAATTAATAATATCAAGATTGCACAAGCAAATGACTAGATTATGCTCCAATATAAACCAATTGAGGCTGTTGTGCCATTTATCTCGCAGACCGGGCGTAGCGCAATTCGAACGCTGGGTTACCGGATTGAACTGCCTTTCTGGCATAGCGGGTTTGCGGTTCGATGGTGCTCGCCCTAAGCGCTCCATCACTGGGTGAAAGATTCTTTAACGTTTTAAATTCTGTGAGAACTTGTTGGGCTTGCTCAGCATAGTCTTCGCAATCTGTTACCATCGTGATGGTGCCACCGTAAGCGAGACGGTCGATGCATCGTTCTACGAACTGTGAATCGATCAATCGACGTTTTCGATGACGAGACTTTGGCCAGGGATCAGGGAACAGAATGATGAATTCATTCACCGAGTTTGATGGCAGCTGGTAAGATAGGACATCACGGGCATCTGACGTCGAAATTCGAACGTTTTGAATTTTGTTCTTGTGCAGTTTCAAAAGGCATTTTCCAACGCCAGGCCGAAACACTTCGATGCCCAAGTATGCGTTCAATTCATTTTGCAGCGCCAGTCGAGTCAGCTCTTCACCATCTCCAAAACCAATTTCTACAACAAATCGGCTCGACTGGGGAAAGAGTGCTGAAATATCGATTCTTGATTCAGTAAAAGGCAGTTCATAAAGCGGAAGCAGTTCGCAAAGCGCTTTTTTCTGGGCAGGCGTCATTCGACTTTCTCTGCGCGCATAGGTCTTGACACGAAACCTTTGACTGTCTGTCATTTCGTAGTGTTGAGGTTTTGCTTGCAATTCGTTCTTGAATTTTTGAGGTCAAATTGCAATATCGTAAGCGTAGTCAATTTTATAAGCATTGCTTATGGGAAGTTCGTTCAACACGACAGCCGTTTTGACATCAATCCAATGCAAGAAACTGCCGTGCTCTGCGATTATTGTTCACCGAATCCATGAAGCGCTTATTCAGATCTTTGAGACGGTCGGATTGCAAAATGCTTCAGAGCGCTGCATCAATACAGTTTGTCAATCACAGGGAAGTCTAAACGGCAATGGTCGATTGCTTTTTGGCGAAAATATGATTGAAGACACCTTGGCATTTGCTCGACAAAACCAGCGAAATCCTTGATTTGACAACTGAACGTGCGATTCGAGAGCGATTTCCGAATCGGCTTCACGCGCGTTCAATGCAACCGACACTCTGATATCAAGTGAAAGCCTGGAAAGTGTTTCGGTACTTTTCCTTGTTGTGATTCGAAACAGTTGAACAGACAGATAGTCTATGGACTGTTATCAACCGGTAGTCAGCATTACCGCGGCTCGCTCGCCAATCATTAGACTCGGTGCATTGATATTACCATTGGTAATGGATGGCATGACCGAAGCGTCGGCTATTCTAAGTCTTTGCACGCCATGGACTCGCAGTTGACTGTCAACCACAGCCATTTCGTCTGAACCTATTTTGCATGTGCCGCAGGGGTGATATGCACTATTCGAATTTTCCCGAATATAGGCATCAATGTCAGAATTTGAGGTGACATTCGGTCCAGGTGAAACTTCTGGCCCGCGGCAAAAGTCAAACGCCGGCATGGCAGCGATCTCGCGAGTAATGTGAATGCACTGTCGAAAATCCTCGACATCTTGGGAACTGGAAAGGCTATTTAATAGGATACGCGGTGGATCGAGTGGATTGGCAGAGCGCAGTTTTACCCAACCGCGACTTTGGGGTCTGACTGGCCCCACATCGAAACAGTAGCCGTCTTTTTCTGGCGGTGGCGACCAGCCTTCCAGGAAATAGGGCCAAAAATGAAACTGCAGATTTGGGTAATCAACGGTGTCGGTGGTCTTTAAGAATCCACCGACTCGACTGGCAGGTATAGCTGCTGGCCCTGATTTGAACAAGAACCACTGAAGCCCCGCCATCAGAATCTTATCTTTGCGCAACAAGCGGTTTCGGGACATACCTTTGGGGCACCGATGCTTGACATGAACTTCGAGATGATCTTGCAGATTTCGTCCAACACCCGGCAAGTCAAGTCGCGGACGAATGTGGTGTTTTTCAAGTTCGTCTGCGGGACCGATTCCCGATAACATCAAAAGTTGTGGAGATTGAAATGCGCCGGCAGCGACGATGATTTCCCGTTCGGCGTAGGCGACGCATCGATTGCCGTTTAGAAGGTATTCAACTCCGGTGGCTTGATTGGCGTCAAACAGCAGTTTAGTTGCGTGTGCGTTGGCTTGCAGCGACAAATTGGGCCTGGTTTTTACACTACTGAGTAATTTTGCTGTTCCACTGCGGTAGCCTGAATCAATATTGGCATCAAACTCACTGACTCCTTCTTGTTCTTCACCGTTATAGTCGCTTAAATAAGTAAAACCTGCCTGCTCCGCAGCCACAAGAAATGCTCGTTCGATTGGGTGAAGATCCTCAATGTGATCGACACCGATCGGACCGTCTCCACCGCGGAATTGACAATCGCCCGGGCGATAGGTTTCCATGCTTTTGAAATGGGGGAGTACGTCCTGATAAGACCACCCAGGGGCACCGTTCTTTGCCCAATTGTCGTAGTCCAGACGGTTGCCCCGGACGAATACCATGCCATTGAGCGATGACGACCCTCCAATGACTTTGCCACGTGGTTGGAACAGCTTCCGCTTGTTCATGAAAGGTTCCGGCTCGGTTTCAAAACACCAATTGCGTGGTCCACCTAAAAAATTTTGTCGAGCGGCAGCTGGCATTCGGATTGACCAGTGCATTTTTGCTGATCCCGCTTCCAATAGTAGAACGCTTATCGATGGGTCTGCAGACAGTCGGTACCCAAGTAAGCCACCCGCAGAGCCAGCACCAATGACGATGTAGTCATAGCTTGCACTCTTTTTGCGGTTCACAGCGTTCGTACCTCAACGTTGCTCGAAAATGAACAAATCGCAATAATACCCAGACCAATGAGTCTTATTGTGAAACAACTGGGGTATGGTCGTTCTATCAAAGTTTGATCACGATTGGTGCACTCGATGTAAAAATCACCTGCTGGAAAGATCAGGCCGGGCCTGTATGATTCAACGAAATGCAAATGAATTGGCGCCGCTCATTCAATTCAGTACGGTTTTCGCTGACTGCGCAGGTTCGGATCGTGTTCGCTGGCCTTCAATCGCCATAGTGGATCATTGATGCAGCTTGATCATCGCTGATGTCTTCAATTGCCGCTTCGATATCAGCGACTGCATTTTTCAGCTGATTTGTGATGGCTTGCCGGTCCTCTGTAAACGGAATGTTGTCAATCATATTTTGCAGTTTTCCGATTGAGATCCATGCTTTATGTCGCGCCCACTCAGCGAACAAAACGTGGTGCGGGTCAACCAGGGTGAGATCGGAAAAACGACAGGCATCTTTTATTGCCGGGTCCAGTGGAACATATCCGTTAACCAGGGTAATTCTTTCAGCTCTTTGCGTAAGTCGGGTTGCCCGATGCACCACCATATTGCCGTGGAGCACGATTGCGTAGCCAGCACCAGGAAAAAAAGGAGTCACCGCTCGGTCGTCAGGGATAGGCAGCCCCTGGTCGGCAAACTCTTTTGCTTCTTCTCGCGTACCCATAAAATATTGAAAGTCACCACCTTGTAATTGAGCCGGATCAGATAAAAACAGAACATAGTCAAGACCGAGCGTGTCGTGATGCCACTTGTCAACAGCACGTTCCAGATTATCTGGTGCAAAATTCAGGTGTCCCAAATGAAGCGGCATGGTGTGTGGTGCGACTGGCGTCGCATAAATGTCGCTCAAGAATTCGCAAACTTCGGGGCTTAAGCAAAAATCTCTGAGAAATTTGGACTGATAGGTTCCCCCGCGAACCATGTTTTCGATTCGTTCGCAATTGACAGCATATTGCTTCAGACCACGAGCGATGTCAAGCATGACCTCAACCCCTTCGTCAGACAGCAATCGGACAGCACTTGAAACTGCGAATTGAGTCGGACATTGCGCTATTTCTTCAGCTGAGTACCCTAAGTTGTCGAGATTCAGAATCGTTTCGGGCGCTTCTAGTTGAAGATGACGTTGCGGATCAAATTTGACAGTCTCGTGCTTGTATTGGTAACCGGCGGGCAAGCGTTCAGGAAATGGCAGTGGTGTGTTCAAATGCAGCATTTTGCGTATCACCAGTTTTGGATCGTTTGGTCATTTTTTTAAATTTTACCTGACAGAATCAGATGCGTTTCAATTTCGCCAGTATCTGTCCGTGGATAGGGTGAAATACAATAATTGGCTATTGCGTCGCTTCGAAATTAAGCAAATTCTCCCAATGCTTCAAATTAACAATATTACTGGCGTCCGAGGTGATCGGCTGTTATTCAAGAATCTTTCGTTCGCCGTCAACGAAGGTGAGTTGCTGTTGATCAAGGGTCGAAATGGTGCAGGCAAAACCAGCCTGCTGCGTTTGATCTGTGGTCTTGCAGCCCCTGAAACTGGGGATATTTTCTGGAACAACGAATCAATCACAAAAATTCGACCTGAGTATTTTCGGGCGTTGATATACATCGGACACGATAATGGAGTGAACCTGGATCTTACGATTCGGGAAAATCTGGAGTTCCACCGCTCGCTTAAGGCCTGTCCATCAAAGAATCAAATTCCAGAAATTCTGGAGCAGTTGGGGATTGCGCGGTATTTGGATGTACCTTGTCGTTTTCTATCCGCGGGACAAAAACGGCGCGTTGCGCTCGCGAGACTGATGATATCAGATGCCAAATTGTGGTTGCTCGACGAACCCTTTAATTCGCTTGATGAACAGGCACTCAATGCTGTTGTTGGATTTGTCAGCGACAGCCTGGACCGAGGTGGAATGTGTCTTGCAACCTCTCACCAGGCAATTGATTGGGGTGACACTAAAGTCAGCGAAATTTTGCTGGGAAACTCCACATGACAGGGCCGTTTGCCTCATTGCTAAAGCGTGACCTGACTCTGGTCGCTAGAACGCCTGGCGATTACACCTCGCCGGTGATTTTTTTTGTTGTTTGCACGACTCTTTTTGCCTTTGTCGCAGGGACGGATGTATCGTTGCTCAAAACAATTGGTCCGGGTGTCATTTGGGTTTCGGCGCTACTTGCTTCCATGTTGTCACTTGAGGGATTTTTTCGTAGTGACTACGAAGATGGCACACTTGATCAAATCCTGACGACACCTGCTCCATTGCCACTTTTGGTATTGGCCAAGATCATCGCGCACTGGATCAGCGCCGGACTGCCTTTGCTGCTGATCAGCCCGATTCTGGGTATACTTATGAATCTTGATTTATTCAGTACGATCATACTCGTCGTGACCATCGCAATCAGTACTCCGGTTTTCAGTCTCATTGGCGCGTTTGGCGCATCGTTGGTTATCGCTCAGAAAAAAGCGGGGATGTTGCTGTCGCTTTTGACATTGCCGCTTTGTGTTCCAATCCTGATTTTTTCTGTTTCAGCGGTTTTGGCAGCGGCAGATCAGGCACCGGTTGCTGGCCACCTGATGTTGCTTGGTGCATTTTTTATGTTTGCCTTGACGCTTTCACCGTTTGCGACGGCTAGTGCACTTCGAGTAATGTTGGGTAACTAAGATGTGGTTGTGGTTTCATAAACTGAGCACCGCCAGAAATTTCTATGCCTTTGCGACGAAACTAACGCCATGGCTTGCCTGGCTTGCCGGCATCACGATCGTCATTGGACTTTATCTTGGATTAGTCGTCGCGCCGATTGACTACCAGCAAAAGGATGCCTATCGAATCATGTTCGTGCATGTGCCTTCTGCGTGGATGTCGATGATGATTTACACCATGATGGCAGTGAGTGGTGCAATTGGCTTGATCTGGCGAATTAAACTGGCTCATGTCGCCTGTACGGCTGCGGCAACGGTCGGTGCTTCATTTACGTTGATTACATTGGTTTCCGGATCGATCTGGGGAAAACCCATGTGGGGTGCTTGGTGGGCCTGGGATGCCCGACTCACGTCGGAGTTGATACTGCTGTTTCTTTATCTTGGATTCATTGCGTTGCAATCGGCCATCCCGGACCGCAACAAGGCTCAAAAGGCCGGTGCCATACTGCTATTGGCGGGTGTGGTGAACATACCGATCATTCACTACTCGGTTCTTTGGTGGCACACACTGCATCAAAATCCTTCGGTTTCGAAGTTCGGAGCACCATCAATTCATACCAGTATGCTGATTCCGCTGTTGGTGATGACAATTGGATTTACACTATTGTTCTTGACTTTGCTGGCAATACGAATGAGAGCTATGATTCTCGAAACCGAGAAAAAGACAAAATGGCTGCGACAGCTTGAGGAGTCGTCGTGAGTCTTGCAGAATTTATTTCAATGAGCGGTTATGGCGAGTATGTCTGGAGTGCCTACGGTTTTGCCTTGCTGGTGCTCGCGGTCAATGTCATTGGTGCAGTGCGGCGGCTGCGCAATTCACGGCGAACAGACCCCTCAATTGGCAAGGATCGTTGACTTGCGGTATTTTGATGTGCGCAACAGTTGAACTTGATCGAATTAAATCACTGAATTGTTTCAAAAACGAGTTGAAAAATTCTATAAATGGACATGTTTATGATATAGACCATTTATGGATCCATTATTGAATGTAAAACGTCTTACGCCAGTCAATGTTGATCGCAAGGGTTTATCTGGACCAGCTTTGCGAACTTTTTTTCGAATAGCGCAACTTTGGGGCCTTTCGGTTGAGGAGCAAATGACGCTTCTCGGGCTCAGTGCTCGGTCCACTTATTTCAAGTGGAAGAAAAATACGAACGTGGTCTTATCAAAAGATACACTGGAGCGTATTTCCTATGTTGTCGGAATTTACAAGTCGTTACAGATTTTGCTGCCTGACAATAGACTTGCTGATAGATGGGTAAAACAACCAAACTCGGCATCAATATTTGGAGGGCAATCAGCGCTTGACTTTATGAGGTCGGGTCGAGTCGCAGATTTGTTTATCGTGCGGCAATATTTGAATGCCGAACGTGAGGGTTGGACTTGACACCTGGCGTCGCGGATATTTCATGGTATCCGTGCTGGCGCGTCATCCCTAGTCGATTTGTGCCCATTCAGCTCTTCGAGCGGACAACAGATCCACAAGATCTCGAAGCTGTTTTAGAATTGGAGACTCTAACAAATTCTAGGGTCCACGGGGAAGTTGGTCAATTTGATCTTGTACCGCCTCAAGATCGCATTAGCGGATCAGGCAGCAGTGTAATCATGGCTGCATTCACACACCCAAACCCAAGTGGTAGTCAATTCTCTGATGGTCATTTTGGTGTGCTATATGGTGCCAAGAAACTCGAAACTGCAATCGCTGAGACTTGTTATCACCGCGAGCGCTTTATGGACAATACACGACAGCCGGCTACGGAATTGGATATGCGGGTTTATTGCATCGACCTGAGCGGTAAATTGCATGACTTGCGGGAAAAACAAGATGAATTACCGCTCATTTTCGATCAAGTCAACAACACTGAGGCGCAACAACTGGGAAATACACTACGAAATTCCAGGTCCAATGGTATCGTTTATCGTAGTGTTCGCCACAGCTGTGGTGAGTGCGCAGCAGTCTTTCGCCCATCTTTGCTTTCCAACGCCAGGCAAGAACGTCATCTATGTTACGTTTGGGATGGTAACAAAATCGCTAAGGTGTACGAAAAACGTGAACTTCAAAATTAAGTTGGTGCCCTAGTTTCAGACTTGGATGTTTGAAATTACGTCGCAAGTTCAGTGGTCGGTTTTCAGTCTGTCAACACCGTTTAGCAGCTCATTAGTTTCGACGATTCCTTTCTTTAGGGCCAAAGATTCCAAGGCATTGAACCAACTCACATAGTATGGAGCAGTTGGGTTCAAACTAATCGAATGAGCCAATTCATCGCTCCAATCTAACCAGCTAAAAAGTCCTTTTTCGTAAAGCTTAACAGTCATTGCGAAGGCATGAGCCTCCCATGGCGATACGAACACCGGCTCTTGACCGTCAGGGAAAAATCGGGCGACTGAGTGTTCGTCCAACATCATCTCGCATTCATGTAAGATTCAAAAAGATCAACATAGACCGCGTCACGGCGCGACAAATCATTCCAGACTTCAGCGGCTTCAAACCGAACGCTGTACAATCGCTGTGCTTCTTTGACTCTTTCAGCGTGCCGGTCCGGAAATATAAACATACCGTGGTCTGCAGCAATGATTCCTTGACATCCTTGAACGTATTCTGGCAGACGAATATGCCCTGAATGGTTAAACTGTTTTGCCACAATGGAATCTCCAACCTTGAATCTCGCCTTCCCTTTGTCCACCATTCTGGCACTGCCACCCTTTCTTAAAGTTGGCCAGACTTTGTCTGCACGCAAAATGCTCATTGGTTTTCGTGCGCAGTCATCTCGTCCATACGCTGATTGATCTCGTCTTCGGTCAGCACACCATTTTCGACCAGCAGCAACCCCAGGCCGTAGATCCACTTTTCGTAGTAGCTTGAAGCAAGATACTCTGGGTCCGGCATACGCTCGCGGGCAAATCGCGCGATATCAAGATTCCACTGGCCCAAAAATCCGCAGGCTACAGTAATAGCAAACGCCCGTTTTTCCCACTCGTGGTGGAAGACCGGTTCATCGTGCTCAGGAGATATAGGCCCCAGACCACTTTTGCCGCCTAGATCATGCGCACCTTTCATTGGGTTTCGCCCGGGGCCAGTGCAAGGCCCGTTCCAATCATTGAGTCGCGAGTGACCAGATTTGCCAGTTCAGATTCATTCATATTATCAGTCCCCTCAGGTCGCATGGGGATAACGAGGTAGCGCACTTCGGCGGTGCTGTCCCAAACTCTGATTTCCACGTCGTCTGCAACTTTTACACCGAATTCTTCCAGAACACTTCGTGGTTCGGATACAGCTCTCGCCCGGTAAGGTGCGGACTTGTACCACACCGGCGGTAATCCAAGCACTGGCCAAGGGTAACAGGAACATAAGGTGCAAACCACCATGTTATGAATCTCGGGTGTGTTCTCTAAAGCGACCATGTCCTCACCTTGTCGACCTTCAAATCCCAATTCACCAATGGCGGCAGTGGCATTGTCAAGTAAACGCTCTCGAAAATCAGGGTCACACCATGCGCGGGCAACGACTTTGGCGCCGTTTTGTGGCCCTACCCGATGTTCGTAAATGTCGATCAATTCGTCAAGCGCCTGCGCATCGACCAGACCCTTTTCAATGAGCAGTGATTCCAGTGCCTTGACCTTGATTTCGATCTCAGAGGCAGGAACAGCGTGTTTGTGCTTGGAACTCATTTTTTTCCAATTCAAAGACAATGAATGCAATTAATTATGACACCCAGAATCCACAAAATTCAAATGAACATTTGTTTTCCGGTAAAAGGTGATTGAGGACATTCAATTGCCAAGTCAGGCGAAAAATTGCGCGACGATCATTGTCCCGCAACCCAACAGTGCAACTGCGACGGTGCGTTGCATCGCGAGTGTGGATATCTTGTGAGCGATTCTCGCACCGATCAAAACCCCTATGGACAAACCGACTGCGATTGGTGCCGCAAGTTGCCAGTCAATTGAACCGTGCAGTAGATGACCGAGTGTGGCGAAAGGTGAAATTGGAATCTGAATGGCCATGCTCAATCCGACAGCAACCATCACCGGGAAATCAAGCAGCAATAGCGTCGGGATCAATAACAATGGACCACCTGTGCCGCTTAATGACGAGCCATATCCGACTGCGAGTCCAACCAAGATCAGTAAAAGGTTGGGAACCTGGTCAACGCCGGCACCACGCGGTTCGCCTGAAGATGTTGCAAGTGCACGAATGCCGGAACCGATGACCAGAATTGCAATGAAGAGCTCCAGAACAAGTGACGACAACGCCAACACGGTGACCGAACCAAGATAGGCGCCAGGGGCTGCACCAATAGCCAGATAGAGTGCCTTGTCCCATCGAATTGAGCCGCGTTTGGCATAGGCATAATTGGCAAAGGCTGCGGTGACGATGAATCCTGCCATGCATGCCGGTATAACCGTGTGGATGTCAATGCTTGCGACATAGACCAAAAAAGGTATGATCAGTATGCCACCGATACCACAAGTTCCAATTAAGATGCCGACCAGAAAGCAAAAGCCGGTCATGATGGTGTAAAACAAAAAAGGAGTACTGATCAAATCCAATTGAACTTCAGCCTTGAACGTTGCTCCCGTCAGCGGGAGCAGTCAGTACGATCCTTAGATAGCAAATGACGATCCACATCCACAGGTTGTGGATGCATTTGGGTTTTGCACGAAAAATCGCGCACCCATTAGATCGTCCAGGTAGTCTACCTTGGCTCCCATGAGGTACTGAATGCTTAGGGAATCGACCAGTAAGGTGATGCCATTTTCTTCAATCACAAAGTCATCGTCTTGCTTTTCCGTTTCCAATTGAAATCCGTATTGGAAACCAGAGCAGCCACCACCTTCGACATACACTCGCAAACCAATGTCTGTATCTGACATCAGTTGCGAGACGCGCATTGCTGCGCTGGTTGATATTTCAACCGGAGTGTAACTTTCCACAGAATTATTCTCTTTAATAGACACGGCGAACGTCACAAAAGCATTCACCTGCGTGCCCCAAATTATAATGACAATTCATTCAATCGACATCTGTTCAACAAGTCTCCAAGTCTCGACCTCTCTGTGATCCAATCTGGTACCGAAACCCCGGCACTTTCTGTAACACAACTTGAAAAGACCTATTCGAACGGCAGAGTCGCTCTGAAAGGGATTTCTTTTGCCGTCCAGGAGGGAGATTTTTATGCCCTGCTTGGACGCAATGGTGCTGGCAAATCTACAACCATCGGCATTATCTGCTCTCTGGTAACCAAGACATTTGGGAAAGTTCAGGTTTTCGGAACAGATATTGATGAGGATTTTGGACTCGCTAAGTCATATATCGGGCTTGTTCCGCAAGAAATCAACTTCAATCAGTTCGAAACTCCCTGGAATATTGTCATTAATCATGCGGGTTACTACGGTGTTCGACGTTCCATCGCTGAGGCACAGGCCGAAAAATATTTGACAACACTCGGACTTTGGGATCACAGGAACAACAACTCGCGCAGATTATCCGGTGGTATGAAAAGAAGGCTGATGATCGCACGAGCGCTGATGCACGAACCGCGCCTATTGATATTGGACGAACCGACAGCCGGTATTGACTTTGAAACCCGGCTTTCCATGTGGGAGTTCATGCAGGACTTGAACCGGCAGGGTATTACGATTATTCTGACCACGCATTACCTGCAGGAAGCGGAAAAGTTGTGTCGCAACGTTGGCGTTATTGAACTTGGGGAAATGATTTTGGACGTTGACATGAAGTCGCTTTTTCGTCAATTGAGCCAAGAAACTTATCTGCTGGACCTCGCTGGTCCTATTGAGTCGAGTGCACTGCCCAAGGAGTCTGAAGCGACTTATCGGTTGCTTGATTCAACAACCATCGAAGTCGATGTGATTCGAAACAGCAGTATCAATTCAGTGTTTGAGACGTTGTCCAAATTCAATATTGAAGTCGTCAGTGTCCAAACCAAATCGAACCGACTGGAAACACTCTTTATGGAACTGCTTAAGTCAGAAGCTGAAGCGATGCAGGAGAAAGAGACAACATGAGGCTATTTGAACGTACAAGCGTTGCACTGTATACACTGAGCCGCAAGGAGATTCTTCGGTTCATGCGAATTTGGTCGCAGACGCTGATTCCACCTGTTATTACTACTTGTCTTTATTTTCTGATCTTTGGGAATCTCATCGGTCCTCGCATCGGTCCAATGCAGGGCCACAGTTATATCGACTTTATCGTGCCGGGCCTGGTACTCATGTCAGTGATCACGGGAAGCTACACCAATGTGGCTTCGTCGTTTTTCTCAGCTAAGTTCCAGCGATTTATCGAAGAAATTATGGTTTCTCCGGTGCAGAGTTACGTCATTTTGATTGGTTATCTTCTCGGTGGGATTTGCCGGGGCGTGCTGGTCGGAATTATCGTTTTGTTTGTTGCGATGCTGTTTGCCACGGTAAAAATTGTCTCTATACCGACGACCGCGGCGGTTATTTTGTTGGCTGCGCTGGTTTTCTCTTTGGGTGGAATGCTAAACGGCATGTTTGCCAAAAAATTTGATGACGTCAGCATCATTCCGAATTTCGTGCTGACTCCTTTAATCTATCTGGGAGGCGTATTTTATTCGGTTCGAATGCTGCCTGATTTTTGGCAGTTGGTATCACTGGCCAATCCGATTCTGTATGTCATCAATATCGCACGCTACGGCTTTTTGGGATCAAGCGATGTGGCCATTGGTGTCTCGTTTGCTGTCATACTGGTTGCCATCGCTATTTTGTTCACCTTATGTGTGGTGCTACTTGAGCGCGGCTACGGTATTCGCGACTGATATTTCAGCCTCGTGCGAATATAAACACAGGTAGATGGCTGGGGAACCAGGATTCGAACCTGGATTGACGGAGTCAGAGTCCGTTGTCCTGCCGTTAGACGATTCCCCAGTTTTTGGAGCCCCTAACGATTCAACCGGGGAGTATCTGATGCGCGAATTTATCGCTTGGAGTATTGCGGTCGCTTTCTCGCTTTATGCAGACCAACTTTTTTGCGTTCGACTTCGCGCGCATCACGGGTAAGAAAGCCTGCCTTGCGCAGTGCTGCTCGATTGGTTTCATCATAGTTCAATAATGCCCGTGCGATGCCCAGTTGAATTGCGCCAGCCTGTCCACTTTGTCCGCCACCCGCTACATTGGCTTTGATGTCGATTGAATTGAGCATACCAAGATGTTCGAGCGGTTGACGAATGACCATGCGAGCGGTCTCTCGTCCGAAATATTCTTCAATGGGTCGATTATTCGCCGAAATCTTTCCATTACCCCGAGTCAGATAAACTCTTGCCGTGGAAGACTTTCTGCGACCGGTTCCGTAATACACTTCGCTGGAAGTTGCCATGATGATTGTCTCTAGAAGTTGAGCGGTTTGGGAGATTGTGCGTCGTGCGGCTGATTCGGGCCGGCATAGACTTTCAGTTTCGAGAGCATGGCACGTCCGAGCGGACCTTTTGGCATCATACCCTTGACTGCATGCTCGATAATTCGGGTTGGGT
Organism: Arenicellales bacterium; assembly: GCA_963664525.1. Taxonomy (GTDB): domain Bacteria; phylum Pseudomonadota; class Gammaproteobacteria; order Arenicellales; family JAJDZL01; genus JAJDZL01. The sequence continues at coordinate 2,409,280 of OY761535.1, read as the reverse complement.
TTTCTGCGCGCATTTTGCTAATCGGAACAGTTGTTAGTCCGCCTGGCCTTCCGGAATGACGATGATAAACCTTGGCATTATCCTTATTGCCAGTCAAAATAACTTTCTCTGCATTGATGACCACGACATAATCACCGGTATCTACATGAGGGGTGTAGATTGGTTTATGCTTACCGCGAAGGCGGACAGAAATTTCAGTTGCCATCCGTCCCAATACCTTGTCGGACGCGTCAATCAGATACCATTCGCGTTGCACGTCTTTGGCTTTCGCTGAAATTGTTTTCATCATTCCCCTGACTCAGTCCAGTCCTGTATTCTAGCGCACATATTCAAAGAGCGAAGATTATATCGTTTTATTTTTCAAACAGCCCCCAGAAATTTTTTGCAAGTCATTTTGAATCACGTGCAAGAGTTTTTAATGTTGACTGTAACTGATGAGATTCCGTCAATGTTCCTGACCAGAGCTTACAGGGCCATTATCTTTCCCGATGTGGTTTGCGACAAGTTTGAACAGGTGCCAATGCAACACACACAAAACACGGGCTATGCTATTATTTCCGGACGGACAGTATTGTTGTTTGTCCTCAAAGAAAAGGACTTCACCTTGAGTTTTCGCGATGAATCGAACTACAGGTTCGTATACTGAATTTCAAACCAAAATTTTCGTGTGACAGTTAAATGGACTTGGCTGCTGAAACTCAAGACATAACAATGACGTATGATAGGAAGGGACGATAAGAATGAAACAACTCCTCGCTTTATTTGCCGTATTTTTAATTTTTTTTCCGAAACTTGTCTTTGCCGGCCCCCTTGCACCCGCTCCACAAGTAGTCGCCTCGTACGAGCGCAACTTTCTTGAACGTACCGGTTCTCAAACATTTGAAGAATTGTTGAACAACGGGATCATCCGGTATTTTTTTACCGGCGGACTGGAAATGGCGATTTTGATCAATGGCAGACCTTTTGCTTCAACAGAAGGCAATAACCTTGATCCGATACCGATTTCAGCCATCGAGCGAATTGAGATATTAAGAGGTGTCTCTTTGGGCACTCTTTCCGGGGATGCCGTACGCGGTGCAATCAATATTGTGCTCAGACAAGATCTGGAGGGTTTCGAGGCTCGTACCGTCTTGCGATTACCGAGCAAGGATGGCGGTGACGGTCGTCAGTCAAGTCTTTTCTGGGGCGGTGCTGTCGGTGACGATGATGAGGGCCACATATCGGTTGGTTTGGATGTCTTGACTCGAGAGGAGATACCAGCGAAAAGTCGAGAATACAGTCGATCCGTTTGGGAGGAAGGTGGTTCGTTCAACGATACGACAAATGTATCTATAGGCGGTAATACTATCTATCTCTTGCAAAGGGAACCGAGGCCGCCGATTGCCTCTAATCCCGAAGACCAAAAATATGACCTTACTGGCGACCCAGTAGCATGGAGATCGATTTCGCTGGGTGAATGCGACATTGAAAAGGGCTACACGGGTCCACTCCTGAATCCACCTAGTTCTCATACTGGTGACAAGGGGTGCGGTTTTGCATACGGTAACATCTTGTGGAACACTACCAAATATGATCAACAGAACATGCTAATTAACTTGGACCAACCACTTGGTGACGATGCTGAATTTCATTTGGATATGAATTTTACAGACGCTGAGTCGTTGTTTCGATATGCACCGTCTGTCGGCATATTCTCATTTGAACCAAGTGCTAGTCTAGTAGCGACAATTAACGAAGCCATAGATTTGGATACAGTACCAGCAGACCAGAATGATTACTACGAAGCGTATCACCGGTTCGTCGGTCACGGCAACCGGGACTGGCACTGGCAATCCGACGACTATGATATCTCGGCCAGCATTGAGGGACAGATTACTGAAACGCTTGGCTACGATGTGTCGATTAATCTTTACGATTCGGATGGCAGTGAAGTGGGCAACACTTTCGTGCACACTAAAAAAATACAAGATGAAATTAAATCGGGTAATTACGACCTCGAAGATCCATTTTCGCAGAATCCTCTACATCTTCAGGCGATAGAGAACACTAGCGTGGAAGAGGTACGAGACATCAATCGAAAAAAATCAGTTGTCCGGTTCGCACTGGAAGGCGATGGTATCGCTTTCGGTGATCGTAAATCGTCGTGGACCGCGGGATTTGCTATTGAAAACCTAAAGCAACAGGATCTCCTGTCCTTTCGGGGCAAAGACGGAACGACCTATAACATAACAGAAGTGCTCGGCAGCGGTGGCACAAGTTATAGCGGAAAATACCAATCCCATGCTGCTTTCGTCGAGACGGCACTGCCTGTGACTGAGAAATCGACGATCAGATTCGCAGGCCGCGGGGATGAGTATGAAAAAGTTGGCGCGTTGAAAACCTTGCGTCTAGGGGCATTTCATCAGGCAACTGATCATCTTGAACTTCGTACGACGTGGGGTTCAGGAGATATTCCACCCTCGCTGTTCGCTCTATATGCCAAGGAGACTCAAACACACCCCTATGTTCGTTGCATCTATTTGCCTCCTGCTGAGTCCCCTCCTCGTACACGTTGTTTTCCTTATCCCCGTCAAGTGGAGCAATATCTTAAAAGCAACTCGAATCTCGATCCTTTGGAAAATAAGAGAGTCGCTATCGGTGCCAAATATGACCAATGGCCTCTTGCGATTGACCTGGAGTTGTATCAGATGACACTTCGCAAAATACCCGGCTACTACACTGCTGAGGAAGCGATGCGAACTTTGGATGAATGCGAGGAAGGCGATCCGGATCCGACGAACTGTGTTGATTTTTCTAGTTTAGGGCGCGAGATTATCTACAACAGCATTAGCAATATTGCGAATACCGAATTGAAAGGCAGCAATGCCCGATTGAGATGGGGAACGAGAACCGATTGGGGGATTTTTGGTCTTCAAGCTGTATGGCGGCACATTTCAAGTGGTGAAACAACGATTACGGGTGACAACGAAAGCTACCCCCTCCATATTCCAAAAGACGTCTTTCGACTTGGAATTTTAGCAAAGCGCGGAGATGTGAATGTCACTTGGAATGCAAACTATCGTTCTGACTTCAGCGTGTTTCAATCCTGGACCGGCCACGACCTTGTCCTAGACTGGGCTGCGCCTTTTGGTTATGAAGGTGCTAGATTCACAACAGGTGTGTTCAACCTAACAGACACCAAACTCTCAGCAGCCAATAATAGCAGTAGCCTTGATGGACCGACAGAGGCGGTTTGGGGGCGTACTTATTTTCTCACCTTGAACATACCGTTTTAGTGGGTAGCGACACGTAGTCTGAATCTACGATCCAGTTGAACAACTAAGCTCAGTCGGTAAAGTTAGCACATTGAATGATGGCCTGGTTTCAACTTCACTCAGACCCTGAACCGGTTTTGCTTCAATGTTTGAAAACGGTTCAGATTGATTGAAATTTAAGATGTTCACTCGCTGTTTCAATATGAATCAATTACAAAATCGATAGTTGATCAGATCGAAATAGTTTTCAATCGAATCGATTTCTATCTCGCAAGTTTCAACTTCATTGTTGAATTTTCGACAATGGTAGGACAAGCGCCATATTCAGGCATACAATCTTGTTTCGATGCAATCAATTCAATGGAATTCGGATAGGGGTTTTGATGCGCGCACAAAATCCAAGCGACTGAATGGATTTTCAAAACTCTAACGTACCACTGCTCGTGATTTTTCATCACTGTTGACGTGACTGACAATACTAAGAACTCCTCCCTGTTCAAGGACCTTAAGCTTTACGGGCGCCTGTTAAGCTATGTCATGGTCTACAAGGGGTATTTTTTTCTGGGCCTGTTTCTGGTAGCACTGTTCGCGTTGACGACACCCGCAGTCGCTGTGCTGATGAAGCCGTTGCTTGACGGCAGTTTCGTTGAACGAAATCCGGTCTATATTCTCTGGACCCCGATCTTGCTGGTGGTATTGTTCGCCATTCGGGGGGTTGCGAATTATTTGCACGGGGTTTGCATGAGTTGGGTACTGGGCTACGTGGTTTACGATATTCAAACCGAAATGATTGCCCGCATGATCGAATTCCCAACCCGGTTCTACGATGAACTGCCCGCTGCCCAAATCATGGTCAGAATTTCGTCAGACGTTAATGAATTGACTGATACGGCGTCGACTGTTGTCATCACCGTCATTCGCGAGTCCTTGACGATCATCGGCTTGCTGGTTTGGATATTTATTCTCGACTGGGTTCTGAGTCTGACACTACTGGTGGCGGCACCGATGATCGCACTTCTTGTTGCTATCGTAGCCAGAAGGCTTCGAAAACTCTATCGAGACTTTATGCAGATGGGCGGACAGTTTCTCGCGCACTTGCAGGAAGTGACCGCCTACCACCGGCTGGTCAAATTGTTCCAGACGCAAAACTATGAACGCGAACGCCTTAGCCGCTACGCAAACCGGGTTCGACAGCTGAAACTCAAACAGGCAGTCGCAAACCACATTACAGTTCCGGCCGCGGAGTTTATATCAACCTGTGTGATTGCAGCAACGGTTTACTTCAGTTTGACACGGGACTTGAGTGACCCTCTGACAGTCGGTGGCTTTGTTTCGTTTATGGCTGCATTGGCCCTGATTTCGAGTTCTTTGAAAAAGTTGTTGCGTATCAACGAAATGCTGCAAGCCGGTCTGGTTGCCTCAGAGCGTGTCTTTTTTCTGATCGATCAGGAAATTGAAGTTGATGATGGCGGCCACACCGTAGGAGATAAAAGAGTCGAAGGCCGACTCACATTTGAAAACGTATCTTTCATGTACCCAAAGTCAGGCAGAAGCTCCTTAGACCATGTTTCCCTTGAAATTGAACCCCGCCAGACAATTGCGCTCGTTGGTGCTTCAGGCAGTGGCAAGAGTACGCTGACATCGCTGGTACCTCGTCTGTATGAACTTCAGGAAGGGACATTGAAGGTCGATGGTACAGACATTCGCGACTATACCTTGGCTAACATGCGTCGACAGGTGGCCCTTGTTACACAGGACATTTTCCTGTTTAACGATACCGTGGCTGCCAATATCGCTTATGGCGACATCGAAAATGCAACCGAGGAGAAAATTCGCGCGGCTGCTGAATCCGCTTATGCCCTTGAGTTCATTGAAAAACTGCCCAATGGGTTTGAAACTCAGATTGGAGAAAGAGGTGTACGCCTGTCCGGCGGACAAAAACAAAGAATCTCGATCGCCAGGGCTTTTATCAAGGATGCACCGATCCTGATTTTTGATGAAGCGACCTCTTCACTGGATACCCAGTCGGAATTTCAGGTGCGCAAGGCACTTGATGCGCTCGGCAAAGGGCGTACGGTGATTATCGTCGCGCATCGGCTGTCATCCATTGAGTATGTTGACCGGATCATCGTGCTTAGCGAAGGCAAGATTGTCGAAGATGGCACGCACGCTCAGTTGATGGAACTTCAAGGCCACTACTACAAGCTCTATACGGTCTATAGCGATACTCCTATGTGAGAAGTGCCAGTTTACTTTCTTCGCCACCTGTTAAACCCAGTCAGAATCTTCGTAACCCGCTCCGACACCTGCTTGCGTCGCCAGTTTCCAGCAACGAATCTCACCGATTCGGCCATCGTTGGGTAGATGTGAATCGTACCTAGAATCTTATTAAGCCCAAGTCCGTTCTGCATCGCGAGAATAAACTCTGTGATCAAATCACCGGCATGCTCTCCGGCGACCGTAACACCGAGAATCTTATCTTTGCCAGGCGGTGTCAGCACCTTGATCTCGCCGCGCGTTTCGTTGTCTGCGATCGCTCGCGACAGGTCCTTGAAATCATAGCGGGTTACTTCGTAGTCAATTCCTTGTTCTTTGGCCTCCAGTTCGTTCAAGCCGACTCGAGCAACTTCAGGGTCGGTGAAAGTGGCCCATGGAATGACCGAATAATCCACACGCCGGCGAAAAAACGGCCGCAATAATGCATTGCTTGCAGCTGAGGTCGCTTGGTGTGCACCAAAGTGTGTGAACTGGTAGGGACCGGCAACATCGCCAATTGCATATACGTTCGGGTAGTTGGTTTCAAGATAGTCATTCACTTCAATGGTTCCGCGCTCAGATACCTCAACACCCAAGTTTTCAAGACCGAAGCCTTCGAGTCTTGCCTTGCGGCCCACGGCTACGAGCAAAACGTCAAATTCGATCGAAACTTTTTCGCCTCTCGTGTCGCAAATAAGGTACCTTTGTCCATCTCGCATAAAGAACTCGGTTGCCTGGTGTTCCAGACGCACATCAACGCCGTCTTCTACGAACTGCTTGAGCACCATTTCAGAGTACTCGGGATCTTCCTTGGGCATGAGCCGCGGTGGTTTTTGCACCTGGACGACGTTCGAGCCCAGCCGGGCAAATGCTTGTGAGAGTTCGCACCCGATCGGACCGCCGCCCAATACTAGCAGTCTTTTTGGCAGTTCCTTAATTTCCCAAAGCGTATCTGATGTGAAGTATCCAACATCTTCAATGCCTGGAAGTTTCGGAACGGCGGGTTCTGCGCCTGTGGCAATGATAATGTTGCGGGTGGTCAGTTTTTGGCCATCCACATCAACGCAAAATGGCGACTCGATCGTTGCATGCCCAGCAAAGCAATCGACACCCAGGCTAGTGTACCGTTCAACCGAGTCATGGTGTTCAATGACTCCGATGATGTCGTGCACACGAGTCATGACTTCTTTAAAATCGAACTCGGCGCTTGCCGTGTGTACACCGAATTCCTTGCTTCGTTGGATGTGCGACATGAACTTTGCTGTACGAATGATGGCCTTGGAAGGCACGCAGCCGGTGTTAAGACAATCACCGCCCATTTTGTGTTTTTCAATCAGTGCGACTTTGGCCTTGACGGCAGCTGAAATGTATGCCGCAACCAGTCCGGCCGAGCCCGCTCCAATGACCACCGTGTTGAAATCAAAATTCTTGGGCTTGTCGAATTTACTGAGTAATTTGCGGCCTTTCACAATATCGATGATCTTCTTTGAGATCAGGGGAAATATACCGAGCAGAACAAACGAAGCCAGCAGTGCCGGTGACAAGATTGAGCCGACCGAATCAATTTTGGCGAGTTGGGTTCCAGCATTGACGTAAACAATCGTTCCAGGAAGCATACCGATTTGACTGACAATAAAGTAGGTGCCAAGCCGCATCGGTGTCAGTCCCATCACCAGGTTAATCACAAAAAACGGAAATAGCGGCACCATTCTCAGTGTGAAAAGATAAACCGCGCCGTCTTTACGAATACCTTCGTTGATGGTTCGCAGGCGGTCACCGTACCGGTTTTGGATCGCATCGCGCAGGATGTGTCGAGAGACCAAAAAAGCACAGGAAGCGCCGATTACCGAAGCAAACGAGACCATCACAGTGCCCCATAACAGTCCGAATATTGCCCCACCGATCAGTGTAGCAATCGCCGCACCGGGTAGTGACAATCCGGTTACCAATACATAAACGACAAAAAAGATAGCCGCTGCGCGCAGTGGGGATGCATCCCGGAATGTGCTGATTCGCTCTTGCTGTTCCTTAAAGTAGTTCAGGTCAAGATACTGTCCGAGGTCAAAAAGGAAGTAAACTAAAATCAGACCTGCGATGATGACGAGAATCAGAACTTTTTTCATGGTTTTTGCTTTTATGTTGAGGCGATGAAAACCCAGAAACAATTGCCTGGATTGCTGGTAATTATTCGTTCGTGCCGTTCTTATACTTGAAACGCCAACCTACATTATTGGATTCTTGGACGTGGACCTATATCTTATCCGTCATGGACAGACTGATTACAACGTTGAAAAACGTTTTCAAGGGCAGATCGATGTACCGCTTAACGAAACTGGAAGACTGCAGGCTTTCAAATTGCGTGAAGCGCTGTGCGTTAAATCCCACAAAATTGATCTGGTCTACACCTCGCCATTGGCCAGGGCTACCGAAACAGCGCGTCTGATCACATCGGACAATTCGTTAATTCATGTCGACACAAGACTGACTGAAATCAGCCTGGGTGAATTTGACGGTCGCCTTGAGTCAGATATAGAAAATGAGGTCGGTGAAAAGTCTTACGCGAGCTGGCGGCACAGTAATTTTATACAACCTGCGCCGGGTGGAGAATCGCTGGCCGAAGCCATGCTAAGAGCAAAGGCATTTTTGCACCGGCTCACCACTTTACCAATTCAACAAAATCTCGCAGTGGTTTCTCACCAGGGAATGCTGATGGCACTCAAAGCACAAATCTCGGATGATATTTCACAATCCGCTCTCACCCGTTATCGGCAAAAAAATGATGAAATTGAAATCTGGAACATTGAAAGTGGAGCAATGATCCAGCACATCGAAATATCGACAGCTTAGTGAATGTGCGTAAATTTGTGATTTGGAAAGCCATTGACGTGAAATAGTGTATTTTCAGGCCAACAATGTGATACTGCTATAATCCAATGATGAATAACGCGCTGATGCTTGCCCAAGTCGATATCAATTTCGGTTCTAAATTCCATTGCTTCAATTCGAAGTTTCATACTGTAATCTCATGCACTTTCTCCACCGAACCGGGCACAGCAGATAGAGCTGTACTTGAACTTGAAATGGTGTGAGGTACTATCGTGCTGACGGATACAACCAGTCGAACACTACTCGTCGTTTTTTTGATTGCTGCGATATTGGGTTGGGGAGCTTACTTCTTTAGCGACGGAGCAAATGAGTCCAGTCAGCAGGTGATTGAACTGGAACGGCAACTAAGTGAGCTGAGCGACGAGTATGCCGATCAGCAGGCGGACTATAACAGCCTTATTGAAGAAAGGACTGCCTTGCTCACTTTGTATGAAGACCTGCAAATAAGGGCTGAGCAGGACCCACCAACAGACGATGGTGACCAAGCCGGTACACCAATCGGTGGCATATCACTGTATCCTTACGGTCGGGAGCACTATCTCGAAACGCGATTGAGGTATGCAAATAAGCATTTACGTCGCCACCGGGCGCAAAAAGAACGCATGGTGGCTGCTTTAAATGAGGCCAGGCAAGACAATTCCCATTTGGCACAGCAGCTAGAATCGCAGCCTCGCGAACTGGAAAGCCAGTTTGTTGCCGAACGAGATTTCTACGAGCAGGCCATCGCAGCCTTGTCGGCGCAACTTCAACAGACTGTGATCCCAAATTCGACAGTCAGTGAACCACAGCAAGCTGCTGATAGCGAAGTTCAAACTACAGCGGATGAGCTTGTCGCTGCCAAAACCGTCGATCCTGAAAACGAACAGACTGCTGAATCACAAGCGCAGGTTTCCGTTACGGTACCCGAACTAGCTGACGGCGCCAGGGTCGTTGAATTGGAAAATCAACTCAACGCATTGAACAAGACCATTCACGAGGCAGAAGAGCGGGCGGTCGCGTTGGCTGATGCTAGAACCGAGATAGAACAACTCGAAACACAACTACAAACTGCGAAATTAACCAATCAACAGGTTAAGGCCGAAAAAGAGCACTTGAATACACAGATGGTTGAACAAAGTGCACAGTTTGAAGAGCATCGCGAACGATACGAGCAAGAAATTGAAGCACTAACGACTAGACTTGAGCGTGCTGAGGTAGAAACCACCTCAACCGTTGCGCTCAATCAAGCAGATAGCGATAGTCAAGACTCAACTGGACAAGGCACCTCAAGTGAACCGGACGATGTTGCAGAATCGGGCGTCTTGGAAAAAGGTGATCGCGAAAGAGTACTCAGTCTCCAGCGCCAGCTCAGTAGACTTCAGGCGATGTTAATTGAAGTCGATTCGTCCGGTAAGGTGGAAAATCAGGAGTCTGCTACTGACCAGGATTCAAGCGAAAGAGCCTTACTTCTCCAGCGCCAGGTCAGTGAACTGCAAATGATGCTTGAACAATCGCAATCCAGTGCGCAGAACCTGCAGGAAGCCCAGACTGAGATCGTTGAATTGCATCAACAACTGCGACAGGAAATTGAGGAAAATCACAAGCTGCAGCAAGAATTACTCGAACTGGGTAATCAAGTCGATGGTTTGGCACTTGAATTGGCCAGTGCCAATCAACGTACCGAAAACATGGAGTCCATGACACAGGCCGTCACTGAGGAAAATCAGCGCTATGGAGAACTGATCAATCAATTGCAAGACAGCCTGGGCCTGACCATTGCTGAAAAGAACACACAAATATTGGATCTGCAGACGCAGTACAGGATCATTGAGTACCCAACCGACATACTATTTGAATCCGGTTCTGCTGTACTGAGTAGCACCGGTAAACAAGTGCTCAAGGAGTTCAGTTCTGTGCTTGAGCAGGATGCCTTCAAAGGACGTACCATAAGTTTCGAAGGACACACCGATAATGTGCCCATCATCGGTGCCTTGGCAAGCCAATACCCAACAAACTGGGAGTTGTCTCTTGCCCGGGCCGCGAGTGCGGTCCGTTTTGTGGTTGATCAGGGTGTCGCTGCAGAACGTGTTCGCGCTGTCGGATACGGCTCATCACGACCGTTGACCAGCAACGATACGGACGAAGGACGCAGCGCCAATCGCCGCATCGAAGTCAACCTGGTGCCGGAACTTGAAATAGTTGAGAACTGAATCTGGCCGACGATTGTGAGACCTTTGCCTTACGATCCGGGTTTGGCTCTTGCGCACTTAAGATCAAACGATCCGGTACTTGCCCAACTGACTGTAGAAATCGGTGATTTCGGACTCGAATTCAGAGAAGATCAGACTCCGTTTGAAGCCTTGATGCGGTCGATTGTTTTTCAGCAATTGTCTGGTCACGCGGCGACTAGTATCTTGAACCGGGTACTTGGACTTTACGGAAACGACTTTCCCGCTCCAGGTGCGTTGCTCGAAACCCCTGACGGGGAATTACGATCCTGTGGACTTTCTCGTTCGAAAATTCGTGCGGTCAAAGACCTCGCATCGAAAGTTGCTCAGAATCTGCTGCCGACACCGGACGACATTGAAACCATGCAAGACGATGAAATCGTCAACGCGTTTTCCAAAGTCCGGGGGATTGGCCCTTGGACGGTTGAAATGATGCTGATTTTCAACTTGGGTCGTCCCGATGTACTTCCTGTGACAGACCTTGGAGTCAGGCGCGGATATTCCGTCGCGTATCAATCCGATGAACTGCCAACTTTCAAACAGCTTCGAGAGTATGGCGAAATTTGGAAACCGTACCGCAGCGTAGCGAGTTGGTACCTTTGGCAAGCCGCAAGCCCCGACTTTCGCAGCGACACAAACTAGCAGAATAATATTGCCGCGAAGTTCGGTTTAATCTTCGTCAAGTTGCACTCATCTGCTCGATCAGGGCATCGGCAAAACCACTGGTCGACACTTCAGTCGCACCTTGTGTCAGGCGTGCAAAATCATAGGTCACCACTCCTTTTCCGATCACTTCGGGATAAGCGCGATTGATCAGATCAGCCGCTTCCTGCCAGCCCATGTATTCAAGCATCATCACGCCTGACAGCAGCAGCGAAGAGGGGTTCACCTTGTCTTGATTGGCATACTTGGGAGCAGTGCCATGGGTTGCTTCAAAAACGGCAATATGGTCGGCAACGTTGGCGCCAGGAGCGATCCCGATGCCACCCACCTCGGCCGCGGCGGCATCCGACAGGTAATCGCCGTTTAAGTTTGTCGTGGCGATGACATCAAATTCCGCAGGTCGCAACTGTAGCAACTGAAACATGATGTCTGCGATCCGGTCCTTGATCACGACTCGACCTTCTGGCTGAATGCCATCGTACTCGTCCCAAAGTTCTGCTTCCGAAATTGTCGAGTCTGCGAATTCTTCTTTGGCCAATTCATAACCCCAGGCGCGAAATGCACCTTCAGTAAATTTCATGATGTTGCCCTTGTGCACTAATGTGACGCTTTTTCTGCCAGCGTCCAGTGCGTATTCGATGGCTTTTCTGACCAGACGTTTGGTTCTGTACTCGCTGACCGGCTTAATCCCCAGCCCGGCATCGATTTCAAAATCCACATTCATCTGTTCGCGCAAAAACTTGGCAAGTTTTATGTTTTCTGGTGAACCGGCGGCAAATTCGATACCAGAGTACACATCTTCAGTATTTTCCCGAAATATAACCACGTCAACTTCCTGAGGACGTTTCAATGGAGAGGGAACGCCTTCATAGTACTTGACGGGACGTACGCAGGCATAAAGATCAAGTGCTTGGCGCAAAGAGACGTTGAGTGAACGAAATCCACCTCCAACGGGTGTTGACAACGGCCCCTTGATTGCCACGATAATGTCCTTGATGGCTTGCAACGATTCATCGGGAAAGTAATTCCCGTCATACAGACTGCCGGCCTTTTCACCCATATAAAGTTCACACCAGTGAATTTTTCTTTGACCCGGATAGGCCAGTTCTACTGCTGAGTCCCAAACTCGCATCGAAGCGCGGGTAATATCTGGACCGATTCCATCTCCTTCAACAAATCCGACGACAGGATTGTTCGGTACGTTAAGCGCACCATCTTTAATCGTTATTTTTTCACCGCTTTCCGGTATTCTTATGTGGTCATACATAACTTGTAGCTTTCCATTCGTGTTGATAATTCAATTCGACGACCTTGTCCGTTATCAATTGATCAGAACTGACGTTAAATTTCGCGCTGAGCGATGATGAATAGTGGCATTGTAACCGCAGGGCACAAAAAAACGGCAACCGTTGCGGCTCAAATTTTATCCGAAGGCGGCAACGCATTCGACGCTGCGATTGCCTCGCTGTTTGCCGTTTGTGTTGCAGAACCGGCACTGGCATCGCTTGGTGGCGGCGGATTCTTGATGGCGAGTCCAAGTGCAGGGCGTCCGGTATTAATTGATTTTTTCGTCCAGACTCCGAAAAAGCACAAGGCAGCGACTGATATCAGCACTGAGCGATTTATCTGCGATTTTGGCGATACCCAACAAGAGTTCATTATTGGTGCCGGCACCAGCGCCGTACCCGGAATGGTGAAAGGCATATTCGAGTTGGCTTCTCGATTTTCAACCATGCCGATGCGAGAGTTGGTTGAACCCACGGTTCAAATTCTCAAAGAAGGCATTGAGATTAACGAAATGCAGGCCCACGTTTTACGCATTCTTACACCAATTTATTTATCTGGCGCCGCCCGGAATATTTTCGAAAGCCAACGCAATCCCGGGCACACCGTTCAGTGTGGTGAAACGACGTTTTTTCCAAAATATGACGACTTGCTGGAATCACTGGCAATCGAAGGCGAAGCGCTATTTTACCGGGGAGAGATAGCAAAATCCATCGATGAAATCAATCGGCAGGGCGGTCAGCTGAGTTATGACGATATGGTTGACTATCAGGTTGAATTGCGAGAACCATTGCAAGTTCGTTACAGGAATCATCGCTTGCTGCTCAATCCACCACCTTCAAGCGGTGGGATTATGATTGGACTGGCAATGAGCCGTTTGGCTGAAATGAACCTGTCTCAATACCGTTTTGGTTCGACAGAACACCTGTCGGCAGTATTGCAGACTCTTGTCGCCTGCAGTCGATTGGATGAATCCGAACCATCTGAATTGCCCTTGGGATTTGATGCTCGACTGGCGCAAATATACCGGGCCAATCAACAGTGGTTGGCACCCAACGGCACCACCCATATTTCGATCATCGATCGTTATCGCAATGCGGTTTCGGTTTCAGTCAGCAATGGTGAAGGCTGCGGGACCATGATTCCCGGAACGTCAGTGATGATGAACAACATGATGGGAGAACACGATGTCAATCCCTATGGCTTGACTCAGTGGCCACGGTCTCGTCGCCTAAGCTCGATGATGTCTCCGACGGTGGCAATGGATGATCAGAACACCTTGATTGCATTGGGCACCGGTGGTTCAAACCGTATCCCCGCCGTGGTCCAGCAGGTCCTGATTAACCTGTTGGACTTTGGTATGTCAGCTCAAGAGGCCGTACAGGCACCGAGAATTCACTATCACAAGAAAGCTGCCTATGGTGAAGACCAGTTCGGTAATCCCGCTTTGTCTGACATCCTGAAAACTGCCGGTGATGCCACCGTGTTCAAGAATTGTGACATTTTTTTTGGTGGTGCGCACACAGCCAGCCAAAGCAGTCAGGCGGTTGAAGGATTTGGCGACACTCGCCGCGGCGGTGTCTGGATCAAGGTTTGATGAGTCGATTTATTCGCGGGTTGATTCCCGATCCGAATCGCAGACGTGTTTTGCTTGCCGTGATTTGCGCAGTGTCGACCTATGGGCTTTCGATCGGTTTTTTCTATCCGCTGATCAGCCTGAACATGGAACTTCGAGGGTACTCACCTTCTCTGATCGGTATCATGGGTGCACTACCCTTTCTTGCGTCAATCATATTTTCTCCGCTATTGCCGCTCATCATGCGCTTTGTCGATGTCAGGCGCCTGATTATTTTGTCGATATCGTCGGATGTCTTTTTCATTGCAGTCATGGTCGTATCCGACAGTATTCCAGTGTGGTTTTTTTGCCGTTTTATGATGGGCATTGCTGGAACTGTACTATTTGTAGTCAGTGAAACCTGGATCAACGAGGTTGCCGAAGATCACTATCGCGGACGTGTAATGGGACTTTACACGTTCGTGTTTAGCGCAACTTTGGGAATTTCTCCACTATTTATTGTGTTTTTCGGCGTCGAAGGAAAGCTGCCGTTTATTGTTGCAGGCGTTGTCATCGCGCTTGGAATGATTCCATTGCGATGGACGCGCGATTCATCACCGGATTTTTCCGGTGGCAAAGCATCTTACGTGCTGCAGTTTTGCCTGCTGGCTCCAGTACTGGTCGGGGCGGCAGCGTTGATGTCATTCGAAGAATCTGCGGTGGTGACCCTGTTGCCAGTATACGCGGTGCGAAGCGGTCTTTCCGAATCAAGCGCAGCATTGATTCTGACTGTGATGTCACTCGGTGGAATGGCGGCGCAGCCGTTCATTGGTCGGCTTGCAGATGGAGTGAATCGCTACCTGCTTTTGTATATCTGCGTGTTTTTGACCTTGGGTGGTGCGATCGCTTTGCCGCTGATTATCAATACAAAAATCATGATTTGGGTGGTGATGGTTATTTGGGGCGGTGCGATTGCAGGCATTTACACCGTGGCGCTGGTCATCATGGGGGCGCGGTTTCGCGGTGTACAGTTGGCTGCTGGTAATGCTGCATTTGGGCTGATGTGGGGCGTATCTGGCACACTTGCGCCAGGTGCTACTGGAATGGCCATGACGGTTTGGGGACCCAATGGGTTTGTAATTGTGATCACCGCTTCGGTTTTGGCGTTCCTGGTGCTGGTTGTTGTCCGACGACTGGTGTCGACATAGCAATGGCGAATATCATTGATTAGACGTGTCATCCTCCTGTTTCTAGATTTGCACCTTTGCTAGACAGTCTTTCAGTATCACATAAGAACTACGAATTTCATCCTGAAAATCTGTAGACAATTCATCCCAAATCAACAAATCAATTCTGAATGGCAAGTCACTTTCTTCAAATTCCTCCTGCAAAAGAAAAACCTGATGTTTCTGATTTTCACTCGCAAAAGCGACCAAATCCAAATCTGACTTCGCATTCGAAGTTAATTTTGCCCGGGAACCAAATGTCCAAACCGTCGTATCTGGAAGATATCGACCGAGTAATTCAAGGATAAGCATTCGTTCACTAGGAGTCAGATCTATACTATGATTTACCGCCATTTTTCGCCACTCATGGAAGTGAAAAGAGCTATTGCATCATCGATATAACTGGGGACTAGCATCAAACAAGCTTTCGCTTTCTCACCATCATAATCATGTGAAGTATTGATTCTAGCTTTAGAATATTTGAACCATTGATCGACTGACGATTCCAGTAAGTCATTTTCATTTGCTATTCTGAAAATGGGTTTGGGACTGTTTGGTACTTCTGGGATTCCTAGAGCTTCATTTAGATAACGACGCAATACTTTCCATAATGTGTCATAACTCGTCTCAAAATGTTGAATTACAGATTCAGCCATACCTTCTCGTATTGCGTCGGGATATTCTTGATCCAGTTCAAGGTAAAAATCGTATTGCGGTATGCGCCAATGTCGCTTCCGATCCAAGCATGTCGACTTTGTGCGAAATCGCTGCAAGGGAAATGGATAATTGAAGTCTTTGGTTATCGTTGTTTTCGATTGGGCAGAATATTAATCAGTTCATCGAGCGAGTAACAAGGCGCAGAGCAGCTTGACCCCTCGCACAAGTATGCGACGGGTGAAGTCATTTCTTGCTTTTGGCCAACGATCATCCCAGGGACGTGCTCAGCATGAAGTGGAACTGGATAAATTGCGAGATTTTGTGGTCCGGCAACATGACAGGCATCAGCCCATTGATCGATCTCTTCCTTCACACCCCTGATGACCAAGGTCGGTTTCGGGTTGATGATTTCCTCGATCGCCAAAAGATCAGAGCCGAATGCGGAGGGATATTGTGAAGCCGCGCTCTGAAGCGCTTTAATGATGCGGATCGCTGCATCTCGGTAGTGCATTTGCCCGGTAAGATAACTCAGTTTCAGTAACGCCTGTGCCGCGATGCCGTTGCCCGAGGGCGTCGCTTCATCATGCGTGGGTAGTGCGCGGTAAAGTAGGTGTTCGTGATCGTCCGAGGTGAAAAACAAAGCACCGGTTTCTGAGTCTGCGAAATGTGTTAACAGTACATCCATCAACTTTTTAGCAAATTCCAGATGAGAATCATTCCAGTTTGCCTGCAAAAGTTCGGTGACAGCGTCTGCGATAAACGCGTAATCGTCCAGGTACGCATTCAGGTGCGCTTTATCGCCTCTTGCTGTAGCCACCAGACGATTGCTTTGCCACATTCGCTGTTGGATGAACTCAAGTGCACGTTGTGCCGATTCAATGAATTCAGGACGTTTCAGCAAACGGCCGGTTTTGGCCATTGCCTTGATCATCAATCCATTCCAGGATGCCAGAATCTTGTCATCGCAAAGCGGCGGGACACGTTGACTGCGTACCTTGAACATCTTTTGATGCGCTTGCTTCAGTAAGAGATCGACTTGGTCTTTGTCCTGCCCAGTCCGGTGGGCAACATCATCGAGCGAATGGGCAATTCTCAAATGCCAGTTGCCTTCAAAATTGGGTGTGCCGCGCAATCCATAGCGAATCATTACGACTGCGTACTCTTGTTGATTCAAAAGTTCGCTGAGTTCCTGTGCAGTCCAAACGTAAAACTTTCCTTCGACGCCTTCAGAATCAGCGTCAACGGCACTGTAATAGCCGCCATCTGGTGATTGCATTTCTCGCAACACCCACTCACCCGACTGAATGGCCACTTGATGAAGTTCGTCGCGTGCGGTGTAAAACCCGGCATCAACATACGCCGGCATCAATTGGGCGGTGTCGTATAGCATTTTCTCAAAGTGCGGAATTTCCCACTGTGCATCAACTGAATACCGGTAGAATCCTCCGCCCAGGTGATCATACATCCCTCGCCTTGCCATGGCTTCAAGCGTATGAACAGCCATATCAATCGATCGCGACTCGATCGTTCGATCGGGATGTTCAAGCCGCAGCCAATAACTTAACAGCAGTTCGATTTGGGTTGGATGCGGGAACTTTGGTGCTTCGCCAAAGCCGCCAAAAACCGGATCGTATTCCTGGATGAGGTGCTCTACGGCCCCCTGCATCAATGGGATGTCAATGGGTATATCTGATTCACTGCGGGCGGTCTTAAGCTGTGAAAACGCGTTTTTAACTGCCGTACTGTGGTCCGGGAGGAACTTGTTTTTTTCCTGGTAAATTTCAGCAATTCTTTTCAACAGATCACCAAATCCCGGCATCCCCTGTCTTGCTTTGTCCGGGTAGTAAGTACCGACATGAATGGGTATCAATTCATCGGGTGTCAGCACAACGGTCAATGGCCATCCACCGCTTCGCTTGTTGAACATCTGGTGCGCACTTTGGTAGACCTTGTCAAGGTCGGGACGTTCTTCCCGGTCAACCTTGATGCAGATGTAGTTGCGATTCATTATTTCGGCGATCTCATTGTTTTCAAAAGATTCGCGCTCCATGACATGACACCAGTGACAAGCGGAATACCCAATGGACAGCAGGATTGGCAGATCTTCCTGCTTCGCTCGCTCCAATGATTCGGTTCCCCAGGCATACCAGTCAACGGGGTTGTAGGCATGCTGAAGTAGATAGGGACTGGTTTCGTCAATCAGTCGATTGGCTTTGTGCTTAGGGTGCTCGGACAAAAAGATATCTCAATAGGGTTAAATTTGTGAAGTCTCAAACAGGCAACGGATCTCGAATCCGGGCTTGCAAAGACGATTGGAAAATTGATAGCGGCCTGTTTGATCGATGACCGAACAAAAAAATTCTGAAATTCTTGGACCGGTCCCTGTCATATAACATTGACTAACATTTTACGATACCGGATGAATATGTATGGTTGTTGGTGCTGCGGCCGGGGGGTTGTAAGGCTTGCTTGATGGACAAATATGCGTCATTTACCGATTACAGTCGGTCTGTTTTTCACGGGCTTATCTCGTGATTTGCATTACAGCCTTGCGTCAGCATTACGGTCAGGCCAGCATATGAACTGTCGAGTGTCAGTCATCGTGTCCACAAAGCTCTCCGAATGGTGATTGTTGTATGCAGATTCGTTGGCGTTCGTGGCAAACAATGCCTCAGAATCACGCGGCCATTTCTCCCGTGTCTTGAACGATAAAACCCGCCAATAGATGTTAAGGCAATAGCCACAAATCAGTGAAATGATTGTTCTGCCTGATTTTGATCCCGTTGCAATTCAACTAGGTCCACTCAGTGTTCACTGGTATGGGCTCGCTTATCTGGTTGGGATACTCAGTGCCATATGGCTTGGTAGAGTTCGGGCTCGTATGCCACACTCGCCAATCCCGCGTCCGGTGGTCCTGGACCTGGTGCTCTATTGCGCACTTGGCGCGATCTTGGGCGGGCGGATGGGTTACGCACTTTTTTACCATTTTGCCGAGTATGCTGCAAACCCGCTGGCAATTTTGAAAGTCTGGGAAGGGGGTATGTCATTCCACGGTGGTTTGATCGGAGCAATACTGGGCGTTTGGGCGTTTGGCAGAAAATTCACCATTCCACTTTTGAAACTGACGGATTTTTTAAGTCCGTTTTGCGCTATCGGTTTCTTTTTTGGTCGGATCACAAATTTTGTCAACCAGGAACTCTGGGGACGTCCATCTGAGGTCGCCTGGGCGGTAGTTTTTCCTGCTGACCCGCTACAACTCGCCAGGCACCCGTCCCAGTTATATGAAGCGGCGCTTGAGGGACTAGTGCTGTTTGTCATTCTTTGGCTGTATTCGGCGAAACCGAGGGCGACCGGGACCGTATCCGGATTGTTTTTAATTGGCTACGGTACGTTTCGAATATTTGTAGAATTCTTCAGACAACCGGATGCAGTGCCTGGTTTTGTAATCTCTGACTGGGGAACAATGGGTCAGGTCCTTTCAGTTCCAGTTGTTCTAGGCGGCATTTCCCTGTTTATCGCAGCAAATCAAAAAACCAAAGATGACTGATTCGCAAAAAGACTACCTTAAACAGCAGCTTGATTTGATGGGGCTACCCTATGAGATTTTTCCGTGTGACCCTGAATTGGCAGATACCCAAGTTTTTGTCAAGCACTATGATTTTTCACTGGAAGACTGTGCCAACACGATTGTGGTTAAATCAAAAACGGGAGAAAGAAAATTCGCCGCCTGCGTCGTGCTGGCGACCTGTCGTTTGAATGTCAATCACACTGTGCGGAAAAAATTGGGTGCAAGAAAGGCCTCTTTCGCAACGCCGGAAGAAACCATGAGCCTTACAGGTATGACAGTTGGCGGAGTTACGCCGATTGGATTGCCCAATGATTTGCCGCTTTGGATTGACAGTGCGGTCATGGAACGCCCGAAAATCATCCTCGGCGGTGCCAGTCGTTCGTGGAAGATCAGCATATCACCCAAAATTTTCGAACTGACCTCGAATACTGATGTCGTACAAGATCTTGCCAGCCCGATCTTACCCCGTGCGCAGTGAACGAATCAGAGATTCAGAAGACGATAATAAAATGGATACCAAGCACCGATCAGCACGAAAAAAGCAATCGCATCAAACATGATCATATGTCGATAGCGCTTACGATCTGGCGCCTTTCGACCTGACATCATAATTGAACACATCGTCATATCCAGGGGAATAACGAAAAAAATCATCGGAACCACAGCCGGTGCAATGAGTGTTGGGAACATCATCAATCCCGCCTTTTGCGTGCCACCCATCGAAAACAGCGCAGTTACAGACAATATCAGGACCAGAAGGTACAGCATGCCACGCAAGGGCCCGACGTACTGCCAAAACTGTAATAACGCTCTCACTGGTTATCAACCGGTTTCTTGCCGGAACTCGCTCGCATGCGATCGCGATACTCAAGAATTCGTTCTACGAGCCCAGGTGCCTTAACTGACGATTCCAAATCGGCAATATCTGCGTTGCGGGTGTCAGGAATCACGACCTTGAACATGCGTCTGACATGTTCAGCGGCAATGGCTTCCCCGTCCAGTTTAGCCGACTCTATTTGTTCAGGCCAGGTCTCACTTGAAGCAATTTGGGTGAGATACCCCATTGCAAGTGCCTCCGACGCTTCGAACACGCGCGTGCTCGTCAATACGCTCAGTGCATTGTCACTGCCGACACGTTGCGTCAGGCGACGTGTGCCCAACAGGATTCCAAAGTTAAGACCGGGCATGCAAAATCGGCTGTCTTGGGTTGCAATCCGGCGATGACAACAGCAAACAAGGTCAGCCCCTGCGCCAAATGCTTTTGAATGAACCAATGCGACGGTGAGCATTGGTGCATGAAAAAGCGATTGCAGCATACGTTCTATGTCAAGGACACGCGAAGCGACTTCGGCATCCGACAGAGATTCTATTTCCTGGAGATCAAACCCGGAAGAAAATGAATTTCCATGACCTCGCAGGACTAATGTTCTCGTCCCGTCGTTGGCTGATTTTTCGATTTCCTTGCCAAGCGATTGCACGAGCTCAGCATTTAGAGCATTGGCTCTTTGGGGGCGGTTAAGGTACAGGGTCTTTAATGTATCCTGTTGTTCAACAATCAGTACGCTCATCAAATTACGGTGGATCGGTTCAATATAGTCGCCGCGTATCATATCCGAATTAAGTTATGAATCTTAGAATCTAATGCCAGATTCGCCATTGGGTCTCGATTCAAGCATTGCCATTATTTGCTGATCCCCTTTGGTGTCATACTCGCCGCAGTCGGGATCCCGGCCAAATAGCGGGTCAGTGTGCTTGATGATGTCATCGCTTGAATGCTTTTTTTGCCACACGAGCGTTGAAACTGTCGATCATCCAGCCCGGCGCTGCATCGCGTTGGCTACTGATCGCTGACTTCAATCCAGTAGGGCTTATGGTCTGAACCCATCGCTTCGGTGTCCACCCATGCCCGGGCAATTTTGCCAGAAAATTCCGTATTCACGAAGCAGTAATCCAGTCTGAGAGGTTTGGCAGGGGGTCGGTCAGCAGGGTCCGGCCACCAGGTCAGGGGTTCTCCAATGGTCTGTTGTGCAACAGTCCAACTGTCGACAAGGCTTCCGCTGTGGACTCCACGGCCATACACCGGGTCACATTTTCCGAGCAAATGGCTGTATTCGTCGCTGTCCTCGGTAAAATTGAAATCTCCAAGAAAAATGGTATGGTCTGGCACGGGCAATTGCGGCTCACCGTTATCCCAATCCATCTGACTGTGATTAGCCGCTTCGGCCAGATCGGTCGGGCAATCTTCCAGGGTTAGCACTCGTCCACAGCGTTCGATCATCCCGTGCATCGTGAGTAGCGCATCAATTTGTTTGCTACGCTCTATGGATGAAGCGGCTGATAGGTGAATGCAGTAAATTCGCAGCACTCCACAGGCGCTTTGTACCACGCACTCCAGTGCACCGGTCGCCATCCCCAATACATTGAAGGTCGGCAATTGCGGAAAAACCAAAGTGCGTGCAGAAAGAAGCGGCCACCTGGAAAGCAACATCGTGCCGAATTGTCGCCTTCGATTCAAAACGCGGTGCTCTGAGTTGCGAACGCTGGCGTCGATGTCGAAGGTTGGAGCGTAATTCCAGTAAAAATTGTCCAGCAATTGACCAAGTTTTTCGGGTTGATCAATCATCCCACTTCGACGCCAGAACCGTTCAACCTCCTGCAGGCCGACAATGTCAGCATCTCGAACACAATCAGCGATGCGCGGCAAATCTACTCTTTGGTCCAGTCCCAGTCCGAAACGAATGTTGTATGTGACGATTTTCATACTCTGACAGGATTAGGTAATAAAAAGTCAATAATATCAACAAATAATGTAGACAAACAAAACAGTATTCGGGCTGTTGATCGTAGATGGAATCAGGCGAATGGAAGTTCAATGCTTCAAATCGAAAATCAGCATCTACCGGTTCAAATTATGATATTACAATGGGATTTAGGAGAATGTTCCGGAATTTTTCCTTTGATTGAGTTTCAGGACATGTTGTAGGCTACTTTAAGGAAACAATTACTATGAAAGACAAGAATCGACGAATTTTGCCGCATGAATTGAAATTTCAAGACCTTGATGGCAATGACAAAGCATTGGTGGAGCGTACTGCCCGGGGAAGCATCAGCCGACGTGATGCGTTGAAAATTATGATGGCGACCGGAGTTTCGATGACCGCAGCGTATAACCTGCTGCTCAGCGGAAAAGATGCGCTAGCAGCAACACCAAAGAAAGGAGGAACCTTGCGTGCAGCAGTCAGTCTGCACGGGCCAGGAGACACGCTGGACCCCAATTTAATGACTTCAGCGATCGACTATTCTCGCGCACGGGCACATTACAACGCGTTGTGCCAACTGGATGTCAATCTCGCACCACAACCGGAATTGGCCGAGTCATGGAGTCCGAGTAGTGACGCAAAAGAATGGACATTCAATCTGCGAAAGGATGTTCATTTTCACGATGGATCTTCCTTTACCGCGGATGATGCAGCCTGGAGCTTGAATCGACACATTGCTGACGACTCTACATCGGTTGTGAAAGACACGTTGGCGTTCGTTGACCGTTGGGAGAAGGTCGGTCCT
This sequence comes from Arenicellales bacterium, assembly GCA_963664525.1. Lineage (GTDB taxonomy): Bacteria > Pseudomonadota > Gammaproteobacteria > Arenicellales > JAJDZL01 > JAJDZL01. The sequence goes on along the minus strand of OY761535.1, from coordinate 2,386,160 downwards.
CATCAGGTCAAGGCTGTATTGAACACACCCAATGCTGATTTACCCATTTTGCTGGGCGGTTTGTATCAGTTAAAGGTGATTAAGGACGGTACGACTGGCGATGGAAATGGAACAGGCCCGTTCATCATGGAACATTTTGACCCGGGTGTGCGATCGCTCAGTAAACGAAATGAAAATTATTGGCGTGAACCGGCTCCCCTGGATGCAGTTGAGATTTTCGGGATTACCGATTCGGTCGCACGCGTCAATGCGGTGATCGCCGGTGACGCTCACATGGTTGCGGATGTTGAACCGAGGTCAATTCGGCAGGTTGAATCCGCAGACGGAGTCAGAATGATTTCGATTCCCACGGGTGCGTGGAATGGAATTTGTGCCATTAAAAATACAGAACCTGGAAGCAATTGGGATTTTGTCAAGGGATTGCAGTATATCCAGGACAGGGAACGAATCGTGAAACGAATTCTCAAAGGACATGGATCAATCGGAAATGATCAGCCGATCAATGCGGCCTATGGTGCCGACTACTGTCATGAACTGCCCATTCGGGAATTCGATCCGGATCAAGCGAAGTTTCATTTGGACAAGTCCGGATATACCACTGCCGATATTCATGTAGCGCCTGTATCTGCAGGGATTGAAGAGACGTGCCTGTTGATGCAATCCAACCTGGCCAAAATCGGTTTTAAACTGAACATCAAGAAGGTTCCGAATGATGGTTACTGGGGGTCGGTATGGCGAGTGGAGCCACTTAATGTAACAACTTGGAACATGCGTCCCACTTCAAATTCCATGCTTGCGATTGCGTTCGCGCCAGGTGCGCCGTGGAATGACTCGTACTGGGATGATCCTCGCATGGGTGAACTTCTCAAGCTGTCGTTATCTGAGCTGGATTTGGACAAACGCCACCAGATCTATTGTGACATGCAAACGATGATTCACAACGATAGCGGAGTGGTCATTCCAATGCACTTGAACGTGCTCGACGCGATTCGTGATTCTGTTCATGGTTTGCCGGATCACCCGCTTGGCAATTTGGGCGCCTCTGAGTTTCCGGAATTTGTCTGGCTGGACGAATAATATTCTACCGACGTTTATCGAAAGCCTGCATCTTGGATGCGGGCTTTCGCGCGCGAGAGTTTGAAAAAATCGATCCTGTATTGGTTAAAACTGAGTAAAATCAATCCATTCTATGGGAGAAAAGTGGTTGTTCTGACCCGGCTCCCAGCGATAGTTCCGGTTGGATATTCTGACAGTAGAAAAATCTCTCATCAATTCTTTTTGACTATAGAGCGAAGCACTGAACCAAATATCATTGTGTTGGTTTGATTTTTTCACTCACGAGAATTGAATCGTAGTTCGTATTGATGGATTCAACACTAAGCCAACAGCAAATTGACTTTGTCCGAAGAGGCTTTGATCCTGTACCTCAAAGGTCCAGTTCAATCAACAAGGTCTGCTACATCGACCCACAGTTTCTCGATGTAGAAAGAGAACACATTTTCAAAAACTCCTGGCAGTTTGTCTGTCACGAGGAAAAATTAAATAGCGTGGGCAACTATGTGACCGTTGATATTCAGGGCCTTAGTATTCTTGTTGTTTGCACCGATAGCGGTGAGCTTAAAGCGTTCTACAATGTTTGCAAGCATCGGGCTCATGAACTATTGCAAGGTGAAGGTTCGACGCGGTTCATCACCTGCCCCTATCATGCATGGATGTACAAGCTGGACGGTTCCTTATACCGAGCTCGAAGGAGCGAGCATTTGGAAAACTTTGATATTGACAAAATTTGCCTGACGTCCGTGCGTATCGAAACTTTCTGTCATTTTGTATTCGTCAACCTCAATCATGCTGCACCTTCATTGGCGATGCAAACCGGCAATCTCGAAAATGAAATCAAAAGTTATGCACCGGATATTGCCGAGTTGACGTTTGCTCATCGCCTGACTTATCAAATTCAAGCCAACTGGAAAGCGGTAGTCGATAACTTTCTGGAGTGCTATCACTGTCCCGTGGCGCATCAGGATTTTTGCTCACTCATTGACATGAATACTTACCAGGTCGAGACGCATGGTATTTACTCCAGTCATATGGCCAAAGCCAAACGTGTTGATAATGATGCCTACAATATCGAAAATGCCAGTGTGACCGATCACGCGGTATGGTATCTGTGGCCCAACATGACGTTGATGCGATATCCAGGGCGCGGCAATTTCATGGTATGGCGTTTTTATCCAGTCAGTGAAACCGAAACCTATGAAGTGTTCGACTTTTTCCTGGAAACCGATCAACCCAATGACGATGAAAAAGAAGCCATCAAGTTCATTGATGATGTGTTGCAGCCTGAAGACATTGCACTTGTCGAAAGCGTACAACGGGGGATGCGTACACCTGCATTTGAACAGGGTCGATACCTGGTTGATCCTGAAGGCAGCGGCATGAGCGAGCATGCCGTCCATCATTTCCATAGCCTTTTGCTACAGGCTTACGAACAGGCGAAAACACCATGAGTAGCGAAACGACCGAGCAGTTCAATACGGTTGCCGTATTGGGTGCAGGTGTCATTGGCGCGAGTTGGGTTGCCTTGTACCTCGCGGCTGGACTTCGGGTCAAAGTATTCGACATTGCAGCTGACGTCGAGGCGAAAGTCAATTCGTATGTGGGAAATGCCTGGCCGGCACTTGAGCAACTGGGGTTGACCGAAAAGGGAGACCGCAGCCGTGTCAGCTATCACGATTGCGCGTCCGATGCTGTACAGGGTGCCAAATTCATTCAGGAGAATGTACCTGAGCGCATCGAGATCAAGCACGCCCTTTATCGTGAAATTGAACCTGATCTGGCTACAGAGGCGATCGTAGCATCTTCGGCTTCTGGATTGATGGTCAAAGACTTGCAAAGCGGCTGGAAAAACCCCGGTCGATTTATTTTGGGGCATCCTTTTAATCCACCCCATTTGATCCCGCTTGTGGAACTGCTGGGAAACGATCAAACCGAACCAGGTGTGCTCGATTTGGCTGAAACGTTTTACAAACGTGTTGGAAAAGTTACGATTCGAGTCAACAAGGAGGTACCTGCCCACGTGGCCAACCGTTTGCAGGCTGCACTTTGGAAAGAAGCCATTCATTTGGTGCAAAGCAATGTCGCGTCCGTGGAGGATGTCGACAAAGCGATGTGGGCGGGTCCCGGACTTCGCTGGGCTGCCATGGGACCACATATGTTGTTTCATTTAGGCGCAGGTGCAGGAGGCATGCGAGAATTCTGTTCGCGTTATGCAGACAGTTTCCATTGCTGGTGGGATACCTTGGGCGATGTACAAATTGACCACGACACGATTGAAGAATTGGTCAGCGGCATTGACGGTGAAGCGGCGGGTCTGAGTACTCAGTCTCTTTGCGCTCAGCGAGATGCGTTAATTTTGGAATTCCTGAAAGGTCGTAAACACCTGTCCAGCCGTCAGTAAGCCAGAACGCAGCCGACAGACGACTTGGATCATCGAACAACTGGAGAAATTGACAATGAGTCAAATGCTTGAAGGAAAAACTGCGCTTGTCACCGGCGGCGAAGGAGGCATTGGTCAAGCGGTTTGCAGCCGATTCGCGAGGGAAGGCGCATTGGTCGTGTCTGCAGATTTATGTCAACGAATTTCACCGCGGGAAAATGTTCGTTTCATTGAATACGATGTTACTTGTGAAGAAAATGCAGTATCACTTTTCGAGACATTGAGTAAAGATTGGGATCGGCTTGACATCCTGGTCAATGCAGCAGGAATCGAAATTGAAAAAACGATCGAGGATACTTCGCTGGAGGAATGGAACCGGATTTTTGCCATTAATGTTACCGGAACCTTTTTGACATCCAAGTACGCTCTTGACCTGCTACGACAATCCAATGGTGCCAGTGTTATAAACTTCGGTTCATATGATGGATTCATTGCTGACCCTAAATTGGCTGCCTATTGCGCGACCAAGGGGGCCGTCCATGCCTTGACTCGAGCGATGGCGTGCGATCACGGTCCGCAAGGCATTCGAGTAAACGCCATTTGTCCGGGTTACGTCGATACCCCGATGTTGGCCAGTTTCTTCGGCGATCGCGCGCAAGAAGAGAAGATGAAACAAGCCGCCAGGGACGCCCACCCCATGCGAACGTATGGTCAGCCCGAAGATATTGCCAATCTTGTTAACTGGCTGGCATCCGATGAAGCCCGCTATGCTTCTGGACAGTTGTGGGTGATCGATGGTGGTTTGAGTGCACAGGTTCAGCAGATGCATCTGTAGCACCTAGCGGAACGCAAAATTCACACAGTCCAACACATTTGAGCAGATACTAACCTTGACAAGCAAAAATGTAATTATTACCTGTGCTGTGACGGGTGGCATTCACACCCCAACGATGTCACCACATCTACCAATTACCCCGGCGCAGATTGCTGATGGTGCCATCGGTGCGGCTGAGGCCGGGGCCGCAATCGTTCACCTTCATGCTCGAGACCCTCAAGTGGGGCGGCCAGACTATCGGCCTGCGACATTTATGCAGTTTCTGCCTGTGATCGCCGAACGCAGTGATGTGGTCGTCAATGTATCGACGGGTGGAGGTCTTGGCATGACGATTGATGAGCGCCTTGCTGCGGCATTGCATGCCAGTCCAGAGATGGCGTCGCTCAATATGGGATCGTTGAACTTCGGGATTTTCCCGATGGCAGAAAAGTATACCGATTGGAAGTTTGACTGGGAAAAACCTTTCCTCGAAATGACTAGGGATTTCATATTCCCCAATACTTTCAAAACGATTGAGTATGCTCTAAGAGAACTCGGCGAGGCACATGGTACACGATTTGAATTTGAATGCTATGATCTCGGACACCTTTATAACTTGGCGTATTTCGTTGACAAAGGCTTAATCAAGCCACCATTTTTTGTCCAACTCATATTCGGAATCCTGGGTGGTGCGGGACCGGACCCTGACAATTTGACCCATATGCATTCGATTGCGCACAAATTGTTTGGCGATGACTTTGAATGGTCTGTTTTGGCTGCGGGTCGATTTCAGATGCCTTTTGCCACCCAAGCGGCAAGTATGGGAGGTAATTTACGCGTGGGTTTGGAAGATAGCCTTTGGATTGGTAAGGGCGAACTGGCCAGATCCAACGCTGAACAGGTCACAAAAATTCGTACGATTATTGAATCACTTGGACACACCGTTGCGACAGCGGACCAAGCGCGAGCCAGATTAGCACTCAAAGGTAAAGACAACGTGCGATTTTGAGAAATTTTGCTGTACCCATTTCGAAGCCAGAATTGCCCTGACGGTGAACGGTACGTGGAGTACAGTATTTTTTATTTGCTCGATTAAACAGATAGAAGGTACCTCGAAAAATTCTTTGTGAGCTTGATGGCGAAAGCACAACTGATTCGATTTGAGATACGGGTTTTACGTTCACCAGATACAGTATTGTGATGGATGATTCGGCACTATGTGGTATCAGACTCGAACACATATAAAAAAAGCAAGTGAAATGTTGGTGTCTGGATTCGGTGACGCGTCAAATATGAACAAGCTGAAAAATTCGGGAAACTGCATTTGAGTCAACTAGTCAATCCAGTCCTCGTCGAAGTTACGCGCGGCGATATGGTCGAAAGTTTTCACCGCGGTGCGGCAGTGATCGTCGACCAGAGCGGGTGCAAAATCGCTGAATTTGGCGATATCGGTCGCCCGATTTATCCGCGTTCTGCGATCAAACCACTGCAGGCATTCGTATTTGTCGAATCGGGTGCCTTGGATGACTATCAGTTTACGGGAACACAAATTGCTTTGGCCTGTGCCTCTCATTCTGGTGAAAAGTGCCACACCGATGGCGTTCGCCAGTGGCTGGAACGATTGGGATTGAATGAAACAGCGCTTGAGTGCGGTGCACACTATCCCGCAGACCGTCAAACTCGAATATCGATGACCCAAGAAGGCATCAAGGCAAGTGCGATTCACAACAACTGCTCAGGAAAACACGCAGGGTTTATCAGCGTTGCCTGTCATTTTGGTGAACCCGTTGCCGCTTATATTGATCGCGATCATCCGGTGCAGCGGCGAGTTGAAAAAATTCTGTACGAATTAACACAAGAACGATTGGAAACGGCACCGGCCGGATTCGACGGTTGCGGTATCCCAGTCTATGGTATGTCGCTTCAGGGCATTGCGGAGGCATTTGCCAAGCTGGCAGGTGCTAATTTTGCTTCTAGCAGACGCCAGGCGGCCGCCCATCAAATCTGCCAGGCGATGGCTGAGCATCCGAACCTGGTCGGTGGAACCGATCGTCTGTGTACTTTGATTCCCTTCGCGACACAACGTCAGGTTCTGATTAAAGTGGGTGCGGAGGGGGTCTACGCTGGACTCGTTCTGGGTGAAAAACCACTCGGTATCGCACTCAAAATCGATGATGGTTCACGACGTGCAGCAGAAGTTGCGATGACTTGGCTGATCAAACGCTTTTGCGGTCTGGATGCTGCTCAAATTGACAGACTTGACCCGTGGCTGCAACCTGAAGTCAGAACAGTCGCCAAACGTGTTGCTGGAATGGTTCGTCCCGCTGCAGACCTGTGAGTGATGACGGCTTGGAAACAAATTCAGCAAAACAGTCTGAGTCTGAAATGACTCGATCAATATCAACAGAACCATCACTCCCAAATACAATGTTTCTACCCGACACGATTAAACGGCTGTCGAGATTGACAACGACTTAACTGAAGGTCAGATCATGTACCAGTATGAAGAATTCAAAGACCCCATCCAACGCCCACGCTACACAGGAATCCCGACATTTATGCGTGCTCCACATTCGGACGACTGGGATGGCGTAGACATTGGATTGATCGGCGTGCCATTCGATGGCGGGGTAACCAATCGCCCAGGCGCGAGACATGGTCCGCGAGAAATCAGAAACCAGTCGAGCCTGATGCGACGCAAGCACCAGTCATCCGGGATTTGTCCCTATGATCTGTGCCGGGTTGCTGACCTCGGTGATGCTTGGGTGCAAAAGCCTTTTCATCTTGAAGAAAGCCTGGATGAAATTACCAGTTTTTACCAGCAGGTTCACCAGCGCGGGATTGTACCGGTTTCCGCGGGAGGCGACCATTCGGTCACACTGCCGATATTTCGGGCGATTGCCGGCGACCGTCCGGTTGGTATGGTACACTTCGATGCACATTGTGATACGGGCGATGATTATCTGGGTTCAAAGTTTCATCACGGCGCACCGTTCAGACGAGCGGTTGAAGAAGGTTTGCTCGACCCAACCCGTACGGTACAGATTGGCATTCGCGGTTCCTTGAATGACCTCGACATTTGGAAATTCAGTCACGACACCGGAATGCGAGTTGTCTACATGGAAGAGTTTTATGAGCGCGGCTGGAGCGCTGTCATTGAGGAAGCCAAGCAAATCGTTGGTAATGGCCCAACCTATATCAGCTTTGATGTAGATGGGCTGGACCCTGTCTATGCACCGGGAACCGGTACACCGGAAGTTGGCGGTTTTACCAGCCTTGAAGCCCAACTGATGATTCGGGCTTTACAGGGGCTTAACTTGATTGGTGGCGATGTGGTGGAGGTTGCACCGCCTTTCGACCCATCAGGCAACACTGCCCTGGTAGGAGCGACCATGATGTTCGAAATTCTGTGTGTTGTCGCTGATTCGGTCGGCCAGCGCAAGTCCTGATTTTGCCGCGACGAAATACGCCTTGACTTGTTCGACCAGGCGTGTCGCAGCGTCGCGGTCGACATCCAGATGAGTGACGATGCGTATCGGTGAACCGGGAGTGACAATTATGCCCTGTTCTTTCAAAAACGCGGCGAGTTGATGCGGGTCGTCGTCTGGCATGGAAACGAAAACCATGTTCGTTTGCGTCGAATCGTATTGAACCTGTAGCTCTTCAAGTTGTGACAATTGTTCGCTAATCCACTTCGCATTATCGTGATCGTCTGCCAGCCTTTCGACATGATGTTCTATGGCATAAATCGCTGCTGCTGCAACGACGCCTGCCTGTCGCATTCCGCCACCGAGTAGTTTTCTCCAACGATGTGCATCCCGAATCACCTCGCGTGTCCCGCAAAGTACTGATCCAAGTGGTGCACCCAGTCCTTTTGAAAAACAGCACGTCGAACTGTCAAATGGAGCGGTAATCTCTGCGACATCGACACCATGGAAAATCGCGGCATTGTAAACCCGCGCGCCGTCGAGGTGATAAGCGAGATTTTCGGTTTTGGCAAATTGTGCCGCTTTATCGAGATAGTCCATGGGCAATGCTTTGCCGGCCTGGGTGTTTTCCAGGCAAAACAGTCGGGTGTTGGCAAAGTGTTCGTTGACCGGTTTGATTGCTGACTTGGCGTCATCAAGATCAATCGTTCCATCTGCACAAAAATCAAGCGGCTGTGGCTGAATGCTGCCAAGTACTGCGGCTCCACCGCCTTCGTACTTGTAGGTATGCGCCTGCTGACCGACGATGTACTCATCGCCTCTTGCACAATGCGCCATTAAGGCGATCAGATTGGCCTGGGTGCCGCTGGCGGCGAACAAACCCGCTTCCATGTTGAATCGCTCAGCCATGATGTCTTGCAGCCGGTTTACGGTTTTGTCATCTCCATACACATCATCACCCACTTCGGCCTGGTACATGGCCCGGCGCATTGAGTCGGTTGGTCGGGTGACAGTGTCGCTGCGAAAATCAAAATTCATCTTGCTGTTCTCTTTTGGCATACAATCAAACTACTTGTTTAGGTTAAGGTATTTAACCAGATTTTGTCGCTGCTGTTTAGACAAAAGCGAGTTGGTTTAGCCTGTAGCCTGCTTCCAAGCGCCATAATTTTACAATAGCCACGGAGTTTGTCTGGTGGACAACACTGAAAAGTTCACTATCGGAATCGAAGAAGAGTACCTGATCATCGATATGGGCACGATGAACCTGGTATCCCAGATGCCGCCCGACTTGATGAAAGAATGTACCCAGGAACTGGGCAGCCAGGTAACCAAGGAATTTTTGCAATGCCAGATCGAAGTTGGAACCAAAGTCTGTTCATCCATACAAGAGGTGCGCGATGATCTGAGCCGCTTGCGTTCAACTGTGGCCAGAATCGCACGTAATCACGACTGTCTGGTTATGGCAGCGTCTACACATCCTTTTTCGTATGGTTCGACCCAATTGACAGACGACGAGCGATATCTTCACTTGGCTCAGGAGCTGCGACATGTTGTCGAACGTCTCTACATCAGTGGAATGCATGTCCACGTGGGAGTTTCTAATGACGAGTTGCGAATCGACTTGATGAACCAGGTCACTTACATCATTCCACACCTTCTGTCGCTGACCACTTCATCGCCTTTTTGGCGAGGGGAGAATACAGGACTTAAATCCTACCGGGTTTCGGTCTTTGACCAGTTGCCTCGAACTCGCTTGCCACCGGTTTTTAACAGTTATACGGACTACATGAAACATGTCGATGTGCTCGTGCGTTGCGATGTGATCGAAGACGCGACAAAGATCTGGTGGGATGTGCGCCCAAGTTGGCGGTTTCCGACGCTGGAACTTCGGATCTGTGACATGTGTACCAATATTGACGATACGATCGCAGTGGCTGCAGTCTATCGATGTTGGTTGAGCATGCTCAATCGCTTGAAGTTACAAAACCAGCGTTGGCGGTCCTATTCGGATTTTTTGATCAAGGAAAATCGTTGGCGTGCACAACGTTATGGCACCGATACCGGTTTGATTGATTTCGGGCGTCGAGAGATGGTTAGTTGCAAGGATTTGATGGAAGAGCTGATCGAAATTACTGCCAAGGATGCCAAGCGGCTCAATTGTGTCGACGAGGTGGAGCATATTCGTACCATTCTTGATCGCGGTACCAGTGCTCACAGACAGTTGACAGCCTACAACGATGCACTCAACGCCGGGCGACCGCAGGAACTGGCACTACTGGATGTGGTTAAGTTTATTGTGAAGGAGACTTTGGTCGGGCTGTAATGGAAGAGCGGCTTTGACGCTATCCGCCAAGATAAAGCAGCGGGTCAACGGGTTCTCCACTATCTCTGATTTCAAAGTAAAGTGAGGGACTTGTTACGTCGCCAGTGGTGCCGGCGTGGGCAATTGACTGTTGAGCGACAACCAGGTCTCCGAGCCCAACTAGCAATTGATCGTTGTGTGCGTACAAGGTGACAAGTTCATTGCCGTGATCAATGATGATCAAATGCCCCAGTGTTTTGTGCTCCTTGGCAAATATCACGACACCGGAAGCGGCAGCCCGAACCGTCTGACCGGAGTCAGTCTGATAGAGCAGTCCGCTCCACCTTCTGCCATAGGCTTTTTTTGGATCACCAAATTTTCGTCTGACCGTCGCATCGATGGGCGCTTTGAATTGAGTGCTCTGAACCTGCGTGCCATCTGTTGTTTCAGAGACATCGTCCGCGGCAGCGCTCAGGCTACGCACCTTGTTGAATTGCTCATGCAATTGACGGATGGTTGTTTGGTTGGAAACAAGCTGTCGGTTCAGCGATTCGACCTGCCTTTCAATCGATAATTTGGATTTTTTTCCATCGGCCAGTTGCTGCTTGAGATCGTCGGTGTACAGAACCAATTTCGCAATGTCAGAGTTGTCATCACTTACAGTGGTATTTCCCAGCAAATTGTAGATGGCTTCCATATGATTGACTTGACTGCGAGTGAGGTAGTTAAGGTAAGCGCGCGAACGCGACAGGCGGTTGATATCGTTGTCCCGAACCGCAAAGGTGAGATTGTCTTGACTTGAAACTCCAAGGTAAGTTGGCATTGTCGAATTCAGTGCGACCGTACGCTGTTCCAATTCCAGTACTTGCAGATACTTTGCGCGTCTTGAATCCTGTTTCGACAGATCTTCTTTTTGCAGATCCGCGATAGCGGTTCGTCTTTTTCTTTCAATTTCAGAGGCCTTCTGATCGATTGAAGCCAGTTCTTTTAAAAATCGATCTCGTTTTTCCCGAATGCTGGACGATTCAGATTCTAGCGCCTCAATTTGAGAACGAATCTGGTCAGCGTCTTGACTATAATCGGTTTGCCCGATCGCTGGATCAGGCAACATCACTGCACACAGCAACGAAGCTGCTAGCGTCGTGTTTAGTCGGGATAATGAATTCATTGTCAAGGGCATCGTCTCATGCGACTATCAACGGGCTTTCAGCGTTGAAGTAATATCTAATAAAAGCCTGGCTCTTGGCAATGGACTTTGAATTTGTAAAACTCAATTGGCATTTGTTTGTCGCCCTGGTTGCGATTATTGCACTATTGGCCTTTGAACCTCTTCGCAAACGGCATGGTGGCATTCGCTCGGTGAGCGCGGACGAATTGCCCAGGGTCATGCGTGATGAAAATGTCATGATTCTTGATGTATCAGATGCCAAAGAATATGCTGGCAGTCACATTCCAAAGGCTCGCAGTATCCCGCTAAGTCGGCTTGAAACCGACATACAAACAATCTCCAAATTCAAGGCTCGTCCTGTCGTTGTATGCTGCAGGGTAGGCAACCGCAGTGCCAAGGGTGCCAACATTCTCAAAAAGAACGGGTTTACAGACATTCGCACCCTACAGGGTGGAATCGCTGCTTGGACGAAAGAAAACTTGCCCGTTGAGACATAATTCAAACAACTCTTTGCACAAGAAATCTTGCGAATCAAATTATAGACGAGCGCTTGACCGGTGCGGTCATCGAGCTGACCGTCTGTAGACACAGTAATCAACCCGTTTTCATTCACTTTTCAAATGCTGCATTGACCAATGATCAAGTATTTGCATACCATGGTCCGAGTGTCCAATATCGAAGAATCGCTCAAGTTCTACGTAGACCAGCTCGGGCTTAAGGAGATTCGGCGCATCGACTACGAGCAGGGCCGATTTACGCTGATTTTTCTTGCAGCCGAAGGCAATGAAGATGCTCAGATCGAGTTGACTTACAACTGGGATTCACAAGAATATGCTAGCGGGCGAAATTTCGGTCACCTCGCTTACGAAGTCGATGACATTTTTGTTGTGTGTGAGCGTTTGATGACAAACGGTGTCACGATCAACCGACCTCCGCGTGATGGCAGGAGGGCATTTGTCAAGTCTCCAGACAATATCTCCATTGAGCTTTTGCAAAAAGGACAGGCTTTGTCACCTCAAGAGCCTTGGCTGTCAATGCCTAATACGGGAACCTGGTAAGCCTGGCTTTCGCACTGAATTCACAGGAGTCGATGGCGATTTAGTTGGTCGCATCCTTTCAAATTCAGCCCTCGAAGCTTTTGGGTTTGCGGGTCAATCATTCTCACAATCGTGCTTTGCGTCGTATGCGCGACTCAGAATAGACCACCACAAGTCCGCTGCAGATTATCAGGGCGCTGCCGATGTATTCTCGCAAACCTGGTAAGTCGCCCCAAAGTACAAAACCTACAACGACAGCGAACGGTAGTGAACTGTATTCGAATGGCGCAACGGCTGAAGCCTCGCCAATCCGGTACGATTGAGATAACAGATAAGCTCCTGCTGCAGCTGCGCTGGCGCAGATCGCGATCAGCTGAAAATCTGCAAAACTTGGCCATAACCAGGATCGCAAAAGAAAGTCCAGTGCCGGTTCATCAAACACGTTGAATTGCCCGTGACCGATCAAAATTCCACTGACGGTACTAAACCATAAAAAGCTGATCTGAATATAAAAATTCATTGTGCCGGCAGAGTCACGAATACCGAGTTTGCGAGTCATCATCACCATCATCGAATAGGTTAATGCAGCCAGAACCGGCAGAATGATTGTCCAGGAAAAATCAGCGCCTCTCGGATTGGCTAGAATAACAACACCCGTCATACCCACCGCGATGGCCAGCCAACGCTGCGCTCCGACCGATTCTCCCAGAAAGGGCCTGGCGAACATGCAGATAAAAAATGGTGCACTAAAAAACAGCGTTACTGCCGTCGCAAGTGGCATAGTTGAAAGACCCAGAAAGAAAAATGCGTTGGCCACTACGAGTAAAAAGCCACGAAGCAGATGCAAACCGGGTCGAGTGGTTCGCAGTTGAGACCAGCCACCAAAATATCGAATTAAAATCAAAACCAGTGCTAGCCCAATCAACGCCCTTAGCAACATGATCTCGTGAAGGGGGTAAATTGGACTGAGCCACTTGATTATCGAATCGCTGATTGTCAAAAAAAATAGGGCACTCGTCAAGCACAGAATGGCCTGGGTATTTCGACTGAAGTGACTGAATTGTTGCATCGTGAATAAGATCAGCGAATCGGATTTTGTACACTCTTTAAGTCGATTGCATTGCTAAGTGGTGTGCAAGCGACGGTCGTTGAAATTGGAAAGCTCTGAAAAATCAAGCGTACATATCCGCGCATCAAGCGCGACGAAAGTAAATTCAGGTCATGAATCAACGTTCGCTCAGCCAGCGTCCTTTTCGTCCAGCCAAGCTCTGATGATCGCTTGGTGGCGATCCTTGTTGTAACTGGCAAAGTGGCCGCCGTGGACAACACTGACCGGTAGTTCCAAGAGCTTGACCATGCTGCGATAGTAATCCTTGGCATCGGAGTGGTAGTTGTCCTCAATGAGAGGGCCGTCGTAAATGATGTCACCGGAAAACAAAATACCGGTATTTTTCTCAAATAAGGCGATACCGCCAGGCGAGTGTCCCGGTGTATGAATGACCAAGAACTGCCGGTCCCCGAGATCTATGGTATCTCCGTCCTCAAGCAATTGCGTCGCTGGCGCTTGGTTAACCGCGTATCGCGCTGATTCATAAGGTGCAGGCGGCAGTGAAGTAAACATCTCATCGTGAACGTAAATATCGGTCAAAGTCGACTCCCGGGTGGGATTGGCTATGATGTCTGCCTCCAAGCGGTGCACGAGACGCTGTTCGAATTCAAAGTGAGAGCCAATGTGATCGAAATGGGTATGTGTGGCGATTGCTAGACATGGTCGCTCGCTGAGCAATGGGATATGCTCTCGCAAACTGACCACACCCATGCCACTGTCGACGAGCATGTCCTGGTTGCGGCCGCGAACATGCCAGATATTGCAACGGTAATACTCTTTGATGAATTGCTCAAGGATCAAGGTGATATTGTCTGAAAAACATTGGGTGCGGTACCAGTTTTCAGGGGTGGGTCGATTCGTCATGAGCGGTGGCCTGCTAGCGTGGAGTCGTTAGGATGGAAGCGGGTTCCTTGGCACAATTTTATTGATTCGCGTTGCTTGGGAATCATTAAATCCAATCTTTGGTTGCGTCAGTCATAGTCAGTGCAGATGCTTTGTTCAAAGCCGTTTTGACGCCATGCCTCGTAAACCACGATGGCGACAGCATTGGACAGGTTAAGGCTTCGGTTGTCTGGCAGCATTGGAAGCGTTAAGCGGTGTTTGCCCTCAACGTCTTGATGAATTTGTTCCGGCAGCCCCGAGGTTTCTGAACCGAATACCAGCAAGTCACCGGATCGATAACGGACGCGTGTATAAGGCTTTCGGTATCGTTTCGAAAATATCATGATGCGCTGTTTCGGATGAAGTTGAACACAGTGATCGAATGTTTGATGAATTTGAATGTTGACGCCTTCACGGTAATCCAGCCCAGCTCTGCGCAACCGGGCATCGTTTAATTCGAACCCAAGCGGTTCGACCAAGTGCAGTGTGCAGCCTGTGTTGGCACAAAGGCGAATAATATTTCCGGTGTTGGGCGGAATTTCAGGTGCGACCAGAACGACGTTAAACAAAATAAGATTCGATCAGTCTAAATGAGATAAACATCAAACACAAGGAGCAGTCATTATGTCTTGCCGAACTTCGTATTTTGCAGCATTCACAGCGCTGGTTTTACTGGCATTGCCCATATCTTCACCTCATGCGGAAGGCACAACCAAGCATGTATTTGAGTTGTTTACCTCGCAAGGTTGCTACTCTTGCCCACCCGCGGAAGAATTGTTGGGACGAATCGTCGATCAAAACGATGAGATTCTGGCGCTGGAGTTTCACGTGGATTATTGGGACACGTTGGTTTACGGTTCTGCGGGACAGTGGAAAGACCCCTTTTCATCACCGCTATACAGCAAGCGACAACGAGACTACAACCTGTTACCGCTAGACGGGCGCACCGGGGTATACACCCCGCAAATGATCGTGGACGGTTCGTACTCATTCGTAGGAAGCAGGTCCAGGCAAGCGCAAAAGCAGATGAATAAAGATTCAAATTTTGTTCTCGATACGTTTGCCGCGGTCGCCAATGACGGCAGTTTAACCATACGCGTCGATGGCAAGTACGGCGAAGCAGCCGATGTCTGGCTAGTGAGTTACGACGAGAAACACATCACCAAAGTTGAATCAGGCGAGAACATGGGCAAGACCCTCAAGAGCCAAAATATTGTTCGCGACCTTCAATCGCTAGGCAAGTGGCAAGGCGAATCGTTGGTCATCGAAACGAACATCGAGCCGCTAAAAGAAAACCAGAACTGCGCTGTGATCATCCAGACATACAGTGAAGTCAGAGATCGAATATTGGGTCCTATTGTGGGAGCGGCAAAATGTAAGCCAGCATGAGGCAAAAATAAAGGTGATTAGTTTACTCATTAATCACCATCAATCTCGACAGAAACTCGAGTCACGCGATAGGATTTGGTATTATTTCCAGTCGCATTGCTGGGGTTGAATAGTGCCAGATTTACTCCCTTTCCAACCGAACTGTCGTACATTACTCCGTGATTGCCGTAGTTCTTAATCAGTTCGCAAATGTATTGACTTGGAATATAGTCAATTGCTGCCGCATGAGGAACAATTGGTTTAGTGTTAACTTCATGGTTGACTGCTCCAACTGAACTAATGACCTAGTATTTATTGAAGCGGTATTATTTTCTACCGCCCAACGCCAAATTTCAGTTAAGTGCGTTTTGTGGCTGGGCCGTTTTGTCAGTGCCTGTCACCGTCAATGATATGGAATCAGACAATTCAAAATCAAGGCTCCAGTCTCACCCGAGGTCGAACTTATTTGGATGATCAACTGCGCGTCGGTGGCGAGGTGCCATTTGATGGCTAAGTCGGAATTAAGCCACGGTGTGCCCCATCATGCCACGGTCTTCATGTTCCAGAATGTGGCAGTGGTACATGTAAGGATACCGTTCGGTTGCCGGATAATCGAAACGCACGAGAAGCTGTGACCAGTCATCGTCATCTGCCACCACCATATCTTTCCAGCCCTGCTGATCCGGTGTTGGCGCTGAACCTTCCATCTGTTCAATCAGGAACGAGCAGCCGTGCACGTGAAACGGATGTGCACCTACGTTGGAACGAATTCGCCAACGCTCCCAGACACCGCGTTGAACCCGTTCGTTAATCACATTCATATCCATCACCGCGCCATTGATGGTCATATCCATGGCAACATGCCCGCCCTGATGATCTTGACTATCGCGATTTTCTGTGTTCCCATTGTCCTCCATAGTGAGCATAAAGTCCCGGGACCGCACGATGTCTTTAGATTGTGGGCGGACAATGGTATTGAGATGCTCAGGTAGCGACGCGGTATGTGCTGGCAGTGCTTTGTCAACGGTTAATGTTAACGACGGTGGTGGAAGATTTTTCTCGGACCCGGCGAACAGGTTTAACAGGCTGTTGACAATATTGCCCTCGTCGTCAAATTCATCTTCAAACAGGGTCAGCAGACCTGTGGGCTTGCCATCGGCCATATCAACGACTATTTCACAACGCTCACCCGGCGCCATTTCCATCGTTGTTAATGGTACTGGTGATTCCAGTAAGCCGCCATCACTGGCTATTTTATAAAACGTACGATTATCGGTAAAGCTGACGATATAAAAACGTGCATTGGCACCGTTTAGCAGACGCAACCGTACCTTTCCGGCAGGCACATTGGCAACCGGTGCGATGGCGCCGTTGATAATCACGGTGTCACCTAGCCAGCCGTCTTCGTGTGCGTTTTGCAGTGAATAGACGAATCGGCCTTGTTCATCGAAGGTTCGATCCTGGATAATCACAGGCAAGTCATCAACACCATACTGCTTGGGTAACGGCACCGAGTCGGCCTGCTCGTCATCAATGATGATTAGACCGGCCAATCCGCGATAAACTTGCTCGCCAGTTTTACCGTGGGTATGGGCATGATACCAACAGGTCGCTGCCGACTGGACGATGGACAGACTGGGTTGCCAATCGGAATCAGGCGCAATGGCCAGTTGCGGACCACCGTCGAGTTCGCCCGGTATATGTAAGCCGTGGCCATGTACCGCCACACTTTCGTTCAGCGTGTTTTGGTAATGCAAATTGAGTTCGCTAAATTGTCGGGTTCCTATGGTTGGCCCCAAGTAATCTTGGCTAAACCCCAAGGTTGGGGTTTTGACAGAGGGGTTGAAAGACCAGGTGCCATTTTGAATTTTAAGTTCAATCGGCATTCCTTGGCGGCCATCAACTAGAGGTGGGATCGGCAGCCGAGATGGAGTCGTTTTACCCCAGCTATAAGGAAGGTAAGTTGCACCGATGAAAGCGGTACTGCTGGCAATAAACTGCCGCCGCGAACATGTATGAGACATTTAGTTTAAGCTCCTTTTGATTGGGGCGCTCAATTCTGTGTTCAGCTCTTGTGGGCAATTTGTTGGTGGTTTCTCCATGCAGCAAACTCGATCGATTCATTATCTGAGATAGATGGAAAGTTCAAGAAAAATCACGTTGTGCGTTTGACACAACACCCACTAAAGGGTGCATTTATAAAATATTGTGGTGGTGGTGCTGTAGATTTTCGGTATAGAATCGAAGTCCTGCCAAAAGGTTTACAACACCCTGATCATGTGTCGTATGGGTTAAACCCAAGTTCCAGCAGGGTATCAGAGATTCCGTTGTCCCGCTACTGGACAGGTTCAAAAGATGTTCAAGTTAACATCCAAAAGATCCAATACTTTCTGCTGATAAGCACTCGGTTTGGTCACCATCCAATAGCGCGCCTTTTTCATCTTCAACGGTTCCACCACATTACGCGCCACCGTGGCCATCACCTTCATCAAGCCTTGAAAACTCACCACCCGCTCACCATCGACGGTCAGCTTGGTCTTGGACTTGTGATACGCAGACGGCGACTTCTTGGCAGCTTTGACCACCAGGCGCTGTTCGTGTCCATCATCAAACAACAAAGGCGTCAGTCTTTTGCGCATCTCAAATTCCACATAATAGGCCAACATGAACAAAAACAAGTGCGCCCGCACCCGTCTTTCCATCCGGTGATAAATGGGTCTGACTTTCAAATCTACGGTCTTCATGGAACGAAACGCATGCTCGACTTTCGACAATCGTTTGTAGCTGTCCAGCACTTGTTCAGTACTGAGGCGCTGTTCATCAACACTGGTGCGAATCACGTAAAACCCGTCCAGCGCCGTTGGAGTATAGTCTGATACCATTGAAACGACCATTCACTAAAGGAAAATGAACTAAGACAGCCCCCCCCCCCATTAATGATCAATTCTGGAAATGCTATTTTGACCATTGCGAATTGCAGCGACTCGAATGCATCTTCTAGCAACTGGATTTACTAACGCGGTTCTCGCACTCCAATCGAATACAAATCTGCCAAAGTCAATTTCCCACCACCTTGTCCAGTGAGACAATGTGCTACGCAGACCTTCGAAGTTAAGGTCCAACGAATATGCCTGGGCCTAATCCCGTGAGAGCCATGCATTAAGCAGGCTTAAGTACAACCAGAGCGACAATCGCAATAAGCAATACAACTGGTAGTTCGTTGAACAGCCGATAAAATACGTGTGAACGCACATTAGTGTCAGATTTGAAGCTTGCCAGATACCGCCAGCACCACAGGTGGTAAATGATGAGAATCAGAACCAGCATCACCTTATACGATAGCCACACTCCACCAAAACCGTACCCCAGCCATAACCAAAGGCCCGTGACAAGGGTCAGCAGTGCACTGGGTGTTGCAATTCCAAAGTAGAGTTTTCTCTCCATCACTTTGAATCGCGCGTTGCTGATCTCGTCTTCAGTCTGCGCGTGATAAACAAAAAGCCGTGGTAAATAAAACAGGCCGGCAAACCAGGTGACAACAAAAACAATATGAAAGGTCTTTACCCAGAGCATTGCAGTACCCAATTACCTGGCATCATGCGATAGAGAATGCGTGTTCAATTGGCGTATACTTAGTTTTGTTGTCAAATCTATCCTCGGAGGTGAACTCAGATATTGTGGCTAAAGAAGATCAAATCGAAATGAACGGTACTGTACTTGAAACACTACCCAACACTAATTTTAGAGTTAAATTGGACAATGATCACATTGTAACCGCCCATATTTCCGGCAAAATGAGGAAAAATTACATTCGCATTTTACGAGGTGATCGCGTCATTGTTCAGTTGACTCCATATGATCTGACCAAAGGTCGGATCGTCTACCGAGAACGGTAGGCAGCTACACCGAACAATGCTGAATTTTTCCCTGCTTGAATTACCTTGGTGGGGTTTTGTGCTCGCCACATTAGCGCTCACCCATGTAACTATTGTATCTGTCACCATATTTCTTCATCGTCACCAGGCGCACGGGGCCGTAGAACTCCATCCGGCGCTCAGTCACTTGTTTCGCTTTTGGCTTTGGTTGACGACAGGAATCGTAACCAAACAGTGGGTTGCTGTGCACCGAAAGCACCACGCCCGGGTGGAAGGCGTAGAAGACCCACATAGTCCGCAGCAAGTTGGTATCAACAAGGTCTTGTGGGGTGGGTTGATTTTGTACCGCCGGGCGGCGCGCTTGCCCGGCATTCTGGAACAATACGGTAAAGGCACGCCAGACGACTGGCTAGAAAACCATATTTATGCGAAATATCCCAATGCCGGCTTAGTATTGTTGCTCGCGATTAATGTGCTGGTGTTCGGAGCATTGGCTGGCCTTCTCATTTGGATCATACAAATGCTTTGGATTCCATTTTGGGCGGCCGGTGTGATCAATGGAGTTGGTCACTACCTGGGATATCGAAATTTTGACTTGCCTGATGCAAGTCGCAACATCGTTCCTTGGGGAATCATCATCGGGGGCGAAGAGTTACATAACAATCACCACGCCTACGCCGGTTCAGCGCAGTTTTCCGCCCGTCGGTGGGAGATTGATTTGGGGTGGTGCTACGTTCGCTTGCTGAATCGGTTCAAATTGCTAAAGATTCAACGTACCATTCCGGTGATCACCTACGACGTTGATAAGCAAAATTGCGATTTCGAAACGGCCAAGGTTTTTGTTTCCAATCGGTTTCAGGTCATGTCAAATTATGCCAGGGAAGTCTTGAACGGAGTGTGCCGTGAAGAACTTCGTTCTGCCAGAGGCGAAACCCGGCGATTGATTAAACAGACCAAACGATTGCTGGTTTCAGACCGCTCGCGCCTCAGTGAACGAAACAAGCAGCGTTTAAGTACATTCCTGGAGACGAACAACCGGCTGGCGACAGTTTACGCCATGAAAGAATCTTTACATCACATTGGCATGCGCTCGTCAAGTTCCTACGAGCATATTCGACAATCCCTTGATGAGTGGTGTCAGCGCGCCGAAGAGTCAGGCATTGATGCCCTAATGGAGTTTTCAATCCGCTTAAGAGGCAGCGCAGTGAACTGACCGCGAGCTTCCGGTCAGGTGACTTGAAGTTGAACTGGTTTACTTCAGTTTCGTTTCTTTGTAAATGACGTGCTTTCCTGCGACGGGATCATACTTTCGCAACTCGATTTTTTTTTCAGTGTTGCGCTTGTTTTTCCAGGTCGTATAGAAATGTCCGGTTCCAGCGGATGATTCCAGCTTGATTTTCTCGCGCATGATTCAGTTTCTACAATTGGTTTGATCAGACTTTGACGCCATCGGCACGCAGTTGCGCAAGCACGCTTTCAATTCCATTTTTGTCGATTGTGCGAATGGCTTTTCGACCGACTCGGAGTTTTACCCAGCGATTTTCGCTTTCAACCCAAAACCGTCGATAATGCAGGTTGGGCTCAAAACGGCGCTTGGTTTTGTTGTGGGCGTGCGAAACGTTATTTCCGCTAATGGTCTTTTTTCCTGTTACTTGACAAACTCTTGGCATCGTTCCCAGAACCTGAAGATTGAAATTAGTTTGCAAAGGCGCACATTCTATACTATTGACCAATATAAATCAAAGTGAGATTTCTCGCCAAGAAAAACATATGAGGCGCAATTTGATGAAAGGCAAACGCATATTGGTGGGCGTTAGTGGAGGCATCGCTGCGTATCGATCAGCAGAACTTGTGCGCCGGCTGCGTGAAAACGGTGCTCAAGTGCGCGTGGTGATGACTGAAAATGCCGAGCAGTTCATTTCAAGTCTGACACTTCAAGCGGTCAGTGGTCATCCTGTCCGCAATAAAATGTTTGATGAAAGTGCAGAAGCTGGAATGAGTCACATTGAACTGGCTCGCTGGGCGGATGCGATTGTGATCGCACCTGCAACTGCCGGGTTTATCGCCAGGTTGGCAAACGGCTTCGCCGATGACTTGCTAACAACATTATGTATTGCAACAAGAGCAAGCATTGCGATTGCACCGGCTATGAACACAGTGATGTGGTCGAATGCAAGCACCCAACACAATGTTCATCGACTGCAAGAGCGCGGCGTTGTTGTGTTGGGACCGGATAGTGGCGACCAGGCTTGTGGAGAAGTGGGTCCGGGGCGCATGCTTCAACCCGAGGAGATTGCCAGCCGTCTCAGCGATATTTTTGGCACCGATCATCTAGCAGGTTTGAATGTGCTGATCACCGCCGGGTCTACTTGGGAAGCCATTGATCCAGTACGCGGCATTACTAATCAAAGCTCTGGAAAAATGGGTTATGCCGTTGCCGACGCTGCAGTAAACGCTGGAGCGAATGTGACGCTGGTGTCAGGCCCCGCGACTGAACCTTTGCCTGAATCAGTGGCTCATGTGGAGCAAGTTACCAGTGCGAGGGAAATGCTCGAAGTCGTGTTCGATCAAATTGCCGAACAGGATATTTTTATCTCGGTCGCGGCAGTTGCCGACTATCGGCCGGCAACTACAACGAAGCAGAAACTAAAAAAACAGGACGATGAGGTCCTTCATCTGCAATTGATTCGAAATCCGGATATCCTGGCTCAAGTAAAGCAAACCGAACCTGAAATATTCACGGTCGGATTTGCAGCAGAAACCGAAAGCCTGGTTTCGCAAGCACGCAAAAAACTCCTCGCCAAGCGAGTGGACCTGATTGCTGCGAATTGCGTCAGTGGTGAATCCAATGCGCTCGGGTCAGATTACAATACGCTCGAGTTGATCGACCGCGCTGGTGTGGTGACACTGGGTCCGGCACTGAAAACTCAAGTTGCGGTCAAGTTGATTGAAGAGATTTCGGCGAGGTTTCATGCGCGAGGTGCGCTACAAAATACTCGATAGTAGAATCGGAAATTCGATTCCGCTGCCTGAGTATTCCACTCAAGGTTCAGCGGGACTGGACTTACGTGCCTGCATTGATGAAACACTGGTGCTGAGCCCGGGTGACTGTGAACTGATTGGGACCGGAATTGCGTTGGATATTCGCGCCTCGGATATGGCAGCGGTGTTGTTGCCACGCTCCGGATTAGGGCACAAACACGGTATTGTGCTGGGCAACCTGGTGGGACTGATCGATTCAGATTATCAGGGCCAGGTATTCGTTTCGTGCTGGAATCGAAGTTCAAGTGAGTTTAGTATCGAACCGGGCGACCGCATCGTGCAGATGATTTTTGTCCCGATTATTCAGCCACGATTGATTGAAGTCAAAGAGTTTGAGCCGAGTATGCGTGGCTCAGGCGGTTTCGGTCACACGGGTGTTCGATAGCATGACGACAAACAAAATCGAGATTTATACCAGTCCACTTTGCGGTTACTGTCATGCTGCCAAACAGTTGCTGGCAAAAAAGAAAGTTCAGTTTCAGGAATACAGTGTCATTTATGATACGGAACGACGACAGGAGATGCTCTCAAGAAGCGCCGGGAGACATACAGTTCCACAGATCTTTATCAACGATGTGCATGTCGGTGGATACGACGATCTCACCCGCCTGGAGCAGCAAAATGAACTGGATGCATTATTGGCCACCAGTTAATACAAGCACAGGTTGATCATTCACCAGGCGCTCGCGACAAGGCTGGATGCCTGCATCAGTTTTCAATGAATCATTCCCAATCTAAAGATGAAATTGTCTAAACAACAGTTCCGTAATGCAGAACGAAAACTCGTAAGTTTGATGGGTATGTCAGGTTGTGGCAAGACAACACTGGCGCGTAAGCTACCAGCGACTTCCTGGTTTCATTACTCCGCTGACTACCGCATTGGCACCCGCTATCTGGATGAGCCGATCATTGACAACATTAAGGAAAAAGCCATGCAGGTCAAATTTCTAAGAGACTTGCTGCGTAGCGATTCAATTCACATCGAAAGTGCGATGACATTTGATAATCTTGATTTGCTGTCAAAATTTGTAGGCATGCTCGGCGATGAAAATCAAGGAGGACTTCGATTGGAAGAGTTCAAGCGAAGACAGGATTTGCATCTCGAAGCGGAAATCCAGACGATGCTTGATGTCAAGGTGTTTGTAAGCAAAGCGCAATCAATATACGGCTACGAGCACTTCATCAATGATTCGAGTGGCAGTTTGTGCGAGCTGAATCGTGAGGACGTATTGGAACGACTCGCTGAGCAGACTTTAATTCTGTTCATCGAAGTCAGTCCGGAGCAGGAATCGGAAATAATCCAAAGGCAAATCAAATACCCGAAACCGCTATATTACGAAGCCGAATTTCTTGCGGCGAAGCTGCACGAGTATTTACGTCAAGAGCAGTTACGCAGTAGCGACCAGATCGATCCGAATAATTTTGTCCGCTGGATTTTCCCCAAGCTGGTAAATTTTCGACGACCCAAGTATGAACGCATCGCCAAGAAATACGGTTACACCGTCCAGGCCGCTGATGTTGAGCAAGTAAGGGACGAAAAAGATTTTATTGATCTTGTCTGCAGTGTATTGGATGATTGACATCATCTTTGACTGAACAATATGTCGCTGATCAAACATGGTGATCTAGCCTCTTGGGAACGTCTCGAGCGCGATGGAATTGATGTCGTAGATTGGCCTGGCACCGGTCCCAACGGCGAGGTGTTGCACATTGGCTTTTTGAACATGATGCCCGACCGGGCACTTAAGGCGACTGAACGGCAATTCCTGAAGCTGGTGGCGTGCGGTGCGCAACGAAATTCCGTCTGTATTCATCCGTTTACCATTGACGGCTTGAACAGGCAAGCAGAGGCTTCGCGTTATGTGTCCCAAGCCTATGAAACTTTCGATCAAATGAAACAGCGCCAGCTGGATGGCCTGATTCTGACTGGAGCGAACCCTGGCAACTCGGAAATCACCGCGGAAGAATATTGGCCTTACTTTGAAAAAGTGACGCACTGGGCGGATGCTCACGTTCCCAGTGTATTTTGTTCATGCCTGGCTTCACATGCCATATTGAAAATGGTTCACGGTATCGAGCGAACGCGCTGCAAGCCGGACAAGCGATGGGGTGTGTTTAAACACCAGGTCATTCGACAGCAACATCCATTAATGATTGACATGCCAAGTGAATATGATGAGCCACGTTCTCATGTCTTTGAGATGACTTCAAATCAGTTGGAACCATATGGAATTGAAATTCTTGCAAGCAGTCCCGATGCAGATTTTGGTATTGCAACGAGCGAAGATGGCATCAAGTGGGTGTTTCTGCAAGGTCATCCCGAATACGATACGGTCAGTTTGCTCAAAGAGTACAAGCGCGAGATCCATCGCTACCAGATGAAGGAACGGACAGACTATCCAGGTTTTCCGCTCAATTACCTGTCCGAATCGGTCTGTCGTGAGCTTGAGATCTACCGTGATCGGTTTCTGGATGCGCTACAGCGCGATCTCGCGTTACCTTTATTCCCGGAGGCCGAGATTCTCCCTGCCATCAAGAACTCCTGGAACGCACACGCCCAAATTCTATTTCGAAACTGGCTGTACCAGGTTGCCTGCACCAAGAACCAGGAGAAATCGATTTAACACATCGTGCAGTCGCTACGACTGGCTGATCCAATTCACTTGTGCGTCATGTTCGCAGGCTAAACAGCGCCGCGTCCGCATTACCTTTAGATATTTGAGTTTTGCGGTGATCAACAAAGGCCTCGAGCTCTTCAGCAACCGACTCATCAAGAGGCGGGGCTTGATACTCATCCAATAGTGTCTTCCAGATTTTGTTGGCTCGCTGGTAGGCGTGCAACCCACCATCCTCGCGCCAGGTTTCAAAGTTTCTCCAGTCGGACAGCAATGGTGTATAGAAAATATTTTCATAGCGCTGCATGGTGTGAGCGGAACCGAAAAAATGGCCACCCGGAGAAATATCTGCAATAGCATCAACTGCAAGGGTGTCGCGATTGACTTGTATAGGCTTTAACGATTCGGCCATCATTTGCAGAATTTCTGCATCGATGATGAGCTTTTCGAACGAGGCCACCAGCCCACCTTCAAGCCAGCCGCCACCGTGCAGCAGCAAATTCGTATGCGCCAAGACCGAAGCCCAAACCGACATGCAGGTTTCATACGCGGCTTGTTCATCCGGGGCATTTGAAGCGTTGGAACCGCTGGCTCGAAATGGCAGTCGATAGCGCCGAGCCATTTGTGCACCAGCCAGCGTCGTGCGGACATATTCGGGTGTTCCGAACGCTGGAGCACCGGTTCTCATATCGACATTACTTGAAAAACTGCCATACACCACAGGAGCCCCTTGACGGACTGCCTGCGAAAGGGCGATACACACCAATGCTTCTGCGTTTTGCTGGACCAATGCACCTGCCATGGTGGTTGGCGCCATGGCACCCAACAACGTAAACGGCGTTATCAGAGAAGCCTGGTTCATCGTAGCGAACTCAATCAAAGCGTCTGACATCGAATCATCGACCTGGCGAGGTGAATTGATGTTGATATTTCCCATCGTCAGCACGTCTTGCGGCGCTTCGTCGAGACTAATGCCATGAACGATTGCTTGCATTCGCAATCCATCGCAGGCACGATAAGCGCCTAACATGCTTGACAACCAAATTTTGTCGTGACAGGTAATTGCTGCCAGGTATTTATCGAGATGACGGTCTTCGGCGGGTAAATCTTGGGGTTCAAATGGACTGGCACCGCATAGGTGAAATATTTCCAGTTGATGACCTAGCTTGAGAAAATTTTTCAAATCCGACAGAGTCCCACTGCGTCGGCCGTTGTCGAGGTCGGATATGAACGAGGGTCCACCGACAGTGGCGAAATTAATGTTGTTACCGCCCATTACGACAGAACGGTTTGAGTTGCGTGCTTTAAGGGTAAACTCTTGCGGTGCATATGCAATCAATTCTTCAACCAACGCCGGATCAAGTTTTACTAGATCAAACGCATCATCGATTTCAGCACCGATCGCGCGAAAAATTTCACGCGCTCTTTTACTTAAGAATTTGATTCCCACATCACGCAAAACTTCCAGTGATGCCTCGTGAATGGCTTCGATTTGGTCGGCTGAAAGGATTTCCAGCGGAGAATAAGGATTAACGACTCTTTGCCATTTGAGTCGCTGGATCGAATGTGCATCGCGTTTTTTTCTTTGCCTAGTGGGCTTGCGTCTTCGCGACGTTGACATGGGTGTCACATTTCATTTGAAGGTCTAAACTACGCTTAAGCAATGAGATATTCGATCATTGACTGGACCGGTCGTTAACCTGAACTCTACTTAGACCAATTTCTACGATATTTTCCATAGAGGTTTGATCAGAATTGCGAATCAACCATTATAGTGTCATTATCACCTGCATTTGTGTACCCAGTCTCAGTACATGAATTTGAGGGGTTCCGTACTGCCAGCTTTGAAAGATGGCAGGCGCTGACGTCAGGTACGACAGGTTGGTTCTTGATTACTTTAATTGTCACAATTCACGAATATTGCGAATTTTGATCTCCTATGAATGATCGATGTTCTTTTATGATGATTACTGAAATTCACATTATTTGCTAAAATGACGATATGAACGAAAACACAATCAACCTTCCCCGAGGACGCGCACAGCTTGTCCGGGTACTGTCCACCGCCGGCGACGTGATTCACGTCGATGACGTGGTGATTGCCCTCCAACTCGACCGTACCAGCGCCGCTCAGCGTCTGTCCCGCTGGGCTGAACAGGGATGGCTAAGACGGGTGGGACGTGGTGCCTATGTCGCCGCTTCCATCGACACCATGGGGTTAGATCGCGTTCTCGATGACCCATGGGTGCTCGTTCCCGCACTTTTCGCGCCAGCCTACATCGGAGGCCGCACGGCAGCCGAGCACTGGGACCTGACCGAACAGATTTTCAAGGATATCGTCGTGATGACCGCACAGCCTGTGCGTCAGAAGCGCCAAGAGCGGCACGGTACGCTCTTTTCGCTGAAACACATCCAAGAGCGAAAGATTTTTGGCACGAAGAATGTCTGGCGTCATCAGACCCGAGTACCCGTCTCAAACGTGCACCGAACGATCATCGACATGCTCGACGACCCGGCGATCGGTGGCGGCATCCAGCATGTATCCGACTGTTTCGCAGTCTATCTGCGACGCGATGATCGAGAGGACGAGAAGCTCGTCGACTACGCGACGACTCTCGGCAACGGCGCTGTTTTCAAGCGCCTCGGGTTTCTGGCCGAACGCTTTCCTTGCGGTGCTGAACTAGGCCGTCTTTGCGAGCAGCATCTGAGTGGCGGTCATGCGAAGCTCGATCCTGTCCAGGATGGGTCGCTCGTCGTGACAAAATGGCGGCTGCGCGTCCCGGAGCGCTGGGCTCGCCTGAAAGCGCCATGATCGATAAACGCGAAATCCTCGCGAAAGCCCAGCAGACGTCGCTCACGCCGCACATCGTGGAGAAGGACTATGTTCTCGGCTGGATGCTTACCGGCATCTATAAGCACGAAGATCTCGCTGAGAATTGGATTTTCAAAGGCGGCACGTGCCTGAAGAAATGCTTCTTCGAGACCTATCGGTTCTCCGAGGATCTCGATTTCACGCTCCGCAAATCAGAGCATCTCGATGCCAACTTCTTGAAGAGTGCATTTTCTGAAATTGGTGAATGGATTTACGATCAAACCGGCATTGAGAATCCGGCTGACAAACAGGAATTCGACATCTACGAGAACCCCCGCGGCCAAATCTCGGGTCAGGGCAAGATCAGCTACAAAGGTCCCGTCTCATCGACCCACGCCCTCCCGCGCATCAAGCTTGACTTGACCGCCGACGAGCGGGTCGTTCTGCCGCCGGTCCGCGCGCAGATTTTCCATCCATACAGCGATGCTCCAAAAGATGGTATCGAAGTTCTGGTCTACGATTACATCGAAGCATTCGCGGAAAAGTTCAGAGCGCTCGCGGAACGGACGCGTCCACGCGATCTCTATGATGTCGTACATCTCTACCGGAATACCGAAGCACGTCCGGATCCCGAGCGCTTCATGGAAGTCCTGCGCGCCAAGTGTGAATTCAAGGGCATCAGTGTTCCGGGCATGGCCGAACTTGAGCCGCACCGTGCCGAACTTGAGGCTGGTTGGATCCAAATGCTGGAGCACCAATTACCCGCTCTACTCCCGGTCACGACGTTTTGGGATGCTCTCCCGGAAATCTTCAGTTGGCTCCGGGGCGCCGTTGAGCAGCCCCTTGCGGCGATGCCTTTCAGCGCCGGTGACACGCTCATCCGCGAGCGCGTAGTCGATCTGCCCGCAGGCAGCCGTAGACAGAGTCTTATCGAAATGATCCGCTTCACTGCCGCAAACCGCCTTCTTGTAGAGATCGACTACCGCGACAAGCAGGGCAATCGTTCGACACGCGCGATCGAAGCCTATTTGCTCCGTCGCTCGCAGGCCGGGGACGTCCTGCTCATGGCCGTACGCGCGGCCAGCGGCCAGCCGCGCAGCTATTTGGTTGACAGTATTCTTGGAGTCAAACCCACCCAAACGCCATTCACGCCGCGATACCCAATCGAGCTAACCCCGTCGGGTCCTCAAAGCATTCCGAGGACACCGAATTCCAGTTCGAGAAGCACATTCGGGGCGGGCAGCACACGATCGGTTCGACGTTCACCTGCGCGCAGAGCGACCCGAAGCACGAGTTTCTGGTCTACAAGTGGCGGCTGAAAGTCGGCGTTGAAACGGACCGTGGATGGTTATACGATGCACAGTTTTGCGGCGCTGTTAGATGATTTATCGAGGTTATCGCTCAATTCGGTGGTGTTGACGGGCAAGGTGGAGATGACAATGCCGGTGTTGGCGGATCAGACGCCGCTGCAGATGCGGGCGATGGAATTGTTGGGTGTTGACCCACAAAAGTATGTACCCAGTGCACGTACAGGTTGAAATCAGCGAAGCGAGCAGAATATTCTAAAAAAATGAATAGTTTACTTGTCGCACATATCAGAAATGACCGGTGAAGTTCCGTTTAACATTCTTCCCGCATTCCGAAGCGGCGAGTCATTGAATTTCGCCTCATTCTATCGCAGATCATCCGGATCTCGACCCTTTTTGCGCCTTTTGAAGGCGATTCATTCAGGGTTGCGTAATGTAGCGCCACTTAGCATTTGTATATCTGATAAAACAATGACTTAAGTCGCCGTATGTTAAGTTTCAGCTAAAAGATTCCAGAAGGATAGTCATCTCCGTGCTTATTAAACGGTTTAGCCAGTTTGGAAAGTACCGTTCAGGATAGCGCAGTATAGATCCAGGTTGACATTACCTCCTGATGCGATCACACCCACGCGTTTGCTTGCTTGTTCGGAAGAATCTTTTATCAAAGCGGCGAGGCTGATGGCCCCCGCACCTTCGATCACATGGTGGGTGTCGGTGAAATAGATTCGCATGGCATCGGCGATTGCAGACTCGCTTACCCGGACGAATCGAGACACATGACTTTGAACAATATCGAGAGCTTCCTGATTAGGCTCTCGAACTGCAACCCCGTCTGCAATCGTGTTGGCGGTCGAAGTTGAAATCATTTTTCCCTGTTCAAACGATAACGCATAGCTTGGTGCGTTGTCTGCGACGACACCGACGATTTCCGTACTCAGTCCAAGTGCTTCTCGCACTGCAATCATGGCGCAAATTTCTGAGCCCAATCCAACGGGAACATAGACAATGTCGAGATCGGAAACTTTCTGGAACAGCTCAAGCCCACAGCTTGCAACCCCCACAATCAACTGGCGGTGAAAAGACGGAACAAAATGATGATTCTGTTCTGCCGCGAGCGTTCGCGCATATTGATGTGCTTCATTGAAATCGCGTCCATGTTCAATCAATTTGGCGCCAAATGCGCGCATTGAAGCGTTTTTTGCTTGACTATTGCCGTGTGGTGCGACCACGGTCGCCTGGATGTCGAAAAGTCGAGCGGCATAGGCGACGGACTGTCCATGGTTGCCGCGCGTCGCACAGATTACTTCATCGACTTTCAAGTCTGCCAAGTAGGTAATGCCACCGCGAATTTTAAACGAACCGATTGGCGTGGTATTTTCGTGCTTGACCCAAACTTGCGCGTTGCACCTTTGGTTCAAAAGTGGCCAGGAATATTGCGGTGTAGGCGAAACATGCGGTGCGATCAATTCGGCCGCACTTTCGATTTCGTTCAGTGATGGTAGTTGCATTGGGCTTTTCCCTGTCAGGCAAAGTTGGGGTGGACGATGGGACTCGAACCCACGACGTCTGGAACCACAATCCAGGGCTCTACCAACTGAGCTACGCCCACCACATCGCTTTTCTGGTGTGGCTGCGAATCTGTGCACCTTGCGGTACACGAGTTCGAAGCCAAAAGCTGCACGCCTGACAGGACTCGAACCTGTAACCTACGGCTTAGCATACCACTACAATTTTCATTGCCCGGTATTAGGTTAACCGGTTTGTAGTCTGGACTATATCTTCACCATCTCAGGTGGGGCACGTATAGTCTCTACGGATCCCGCGTTCAGCGGTTTCCTCGGTATTGCCATCACCACTACGTGTTAAGGTTTCACCGATACAGTGCCCTCCACTTTGCAGGTTTAATTCCCTGAAAAGGCTCCTTGTCGAAGGCCGTTGCTCTATCCAGTTGAGCTACAGGCGCATATCGCACTGGTCGGGGTAGAGGGATTTGAACCCCCGACTCCCTGCTCCCAAAGCAGGTGCGCTACCAGACTGCGCCATACCCCGCTAGGTTTGTCGAGTGCTGAACATAAAAATTTTCTGTCAGCCAGACTTAACAATGACGCAGATTATATTCAGTTCCGTGCTTCCTGCGTCAATACAGTATTTTGGACTTTGATCCGGAATGACAGATCGAAATCCTTCAATTTTGCGACGATGCCAGTTTGAATGTGAGGCAACAATGACTGCCGCAATTTCTATGGAGCAATGATGATTGGACTTTCATCGTCGATTGAATCTGAAAGCAAAGTGTTGATACGTCGAACATAATCGGCCGGATCATCCAGTGTCGAGCCCTCACTCAATGTTGCCTGATCGAAAAGTACATGCGCCCAGTCATCGAAATGGTCATCAGAATCGACCAGATTTTGAATAATTCGATGATTCGGATTAATTTCCATTATTGGAGGCACATCGTAGGATGTCTGCCCGCTCGCCTTTAGAATTCTGTTCATATTGCGACTGATTCCAAAGTCATTGACAACCAGGCAAGCTGGCGAATCAGTCAAGCGGGTAGTCAGCTTTACGTCGGTAATTCGGTTGCCGAGGGCTGCTTTGAGCTTGTCAACCAGCGCATTGACCTTTTCGTCAATTTCGTCATCTGGCTTTGACTCCTCAGAATCCAGCCAATCCAGCGACAAATCGCCTTTGGTGATTGATTGTAATGGCTTTTCCGCGAACTCAGTCAAATGCATCACCACCCATTCATCGATCGGATCGCTCATAAGCAAGACCTCAATGTCGTGCTTTTTGAACACTTCAAGGTGGGGTGAACCTTGCGCCGAAAGGTGACTATCAGCACTAATGTAGTAAATGGCGTCTTGCTTTTCATGCATGCGCTCGACATATTGTTGCAAGGACTCGGTCTGGTCTGAACCTTCACTCTTGGTTGTGGCGAAGCGTATCAGTTCGGCGATGGCTTGACGATTGTCTGCATCTTCGGTAATGCCTTCTTTAAATGCGCGGCCGAATTCTTTCCAGAAAGTCTGGTATTTCTCGGTGTCTTTATTGGCGACGCGCTTGAGTTCGCCGAGAACTTTTTTCACCATTCCGGAGCGGATTCGCTCAACTTGCTTGTTTTTCTGAAGAAATTCTCGCGACACGTTGAGCGGCAGGTCGTCTGAATCGATGACGCCTTTGATGAACCGAAGGTAGCCTGGCATCAAATTCTTGGTGTCGTCGGCAATAAAAACGCGGCGTACATAAAGTTTGATACCGCGTTGCCGCTCTGCATCCCACAGGTCAAACGGTGCTCTTGAGGGAATGAACAGCAAAGCGGAATACTCCAGTCGACCTTCAACCCTGTTGTGTAACCGGATCAACGGGTCTTCAAAGTCAAAGGACAGTGACTTGTAAAAGTTGTTGTACTCTTCGTCGGAAATGTCTTTGCGTGTGCGCGTCCAAAGCGCCGATCCGTCATTCACCAACTCCCACTCTTGTTCCTCTTTTTTGTCGTCTTTCTTGGTCGGAACTGCTTTCAGTCGAATCGGTACTGATATGTGGTCGGCGTATTTCTTGATGATGCCTGAGACTTTCGAAGCGTCGAGAAATTCCTTGGCGTCTTTTCGTAAGGTGATCATGATTTCCGTGCCAGGTATCTCAATCGAGTTGGGTTCAATC
Organism: Arenicellales bacterium; assembly: GCA_963664525.1. Classification (GTDB taxonomy): domain Bacteria; phylum Pseudomonadota; class Gammaproteobacteria; order Arenicellales; family JAJDZL01; genus JAJDZL01. The sequence goes on along the minus strand of OY761535.1, from coordinate 2,353,303 downwards.
GTGTAACCGCTGACACCATCAGATTCCCAGACCACACCTTCATCTTTCGATGTGCCAGCTTTGCGAGTTTTCAGCGTAACGCTTTCAGCCACCATAAAAACTGAGTAGAATCCGACGCCAAACTGCCCGATCAAGTTCGTATCTTCAGACTGTTCGCCAGTGAGTGCTTCAACAAATCGCTTCGTACCTGAGCGGGCGATCGTGCCAATATTCTCTGCGACTTCTTCGCGGGTCATGCCAATTCCATTATCTCGAATGGTAATTTTGCGTCCCCTTTTCACAACTTCGACCTCAACTGAGGGAGTGTGCTCAGATTCCAACATGTCGGGATTGGTGAGTGATTCGAACCTCAGCCGTCCACAAGCGTCCGACGCATTGGATATCAATTCTCGTAAAAAAACTTCCCGTTCTGAGTAAAGCGAATGAATCACAAGGTTTAGCAGCTGTTGTACTTCTGCCTGAAATTCTATTTTGGTGGTGTTGTGTTCTTCTGACATCTGGTTACCCTGAGTAATCAAGAAATTTGTTGTTTGACTTGGCAAATATAGTTAGTGTGCAATCGAAAAATTTCAAGGGAAAAATCACTCTGGCTAGTTCAGAGTGCTACGCTACGAAAAATAAAATTACGTTCGGGTGCAGGGAGATTTCAATCGAACTTTACGGTGAACAAAGTTTAATAGTCAACCTGACCATACGCCAAGTTTAATCTTGGGTTGTTTGGTATAAAAGCCTTACACCTGTACTCAGCAATCAATGCTGTTCAGTACTGAAAATTCTGGAAAACGCGACATGAGCAATTTGATTGGGAAATCTGTCCTGCGAGTTGAAGATGAGCGGCTGTTGACAGGCACCGGTTGTTTTACCGATGACGTTCACATTGAAGGTCAGTTGTTCGCCTGCTTTGTTCGCAGTCCGCATGCACACGCGCGCATCGTTTCCATTGATTCCAGTACGGCTACACGAATGCCGGGAGTACGGATGTTTGCAAACGGTGAAACATTGGCTGAAGCTGGTCTGCAGCCTATCGATCCACTGACTCGCAGTCCGGATTTTCCCATTATCAACCGGGACGGTAGCGAGGTGCCTGAAGTTTGGCGTTGGCCCTTGGCGCGCGAGAAAGTTCGGTTGGTTGGGGAAGCCGTTGCTGTAGTTGTTGCTGAAAGTCCCCAATCCGCAGTTGAAGCGGCTGAAGCGGTCTTCGTTGAATATGAACCACTTGAAGCAGTGATTGATGTTGATCAGGCTCAACAACCAGCGGCGGCGCGAGTTTGGGATGAACTGGAAAATAATGTCTGTTTCCACAGTGAATACGGCGATGGCGAAAAGGTTGATTTGGCGTTTTCGCAAGCTTTCAAGACCATCTCGTCGACGTATGAATATCCCAGACACGTTATCGCATTCTTAGAACCGCGTGCTATCGTTGCTCGTTTTGACGATACGTCAGGTCGCTATGAAGTGACTTGCGGTAGTCAGTCGGTTCACTGGCACCAAAAGGGTATCGCAGAGATTCTCGATGTCCCCCTGCAGCAGGTGCGAGTCATTTCACCGGATACCGGTGGAGGGTTTGGTGCACGCACCTCACCTTACCCGGAGTTCGCGGTGTTGGCGTGGCTAGCACAACAAACCGGTTCGGCCGTTAGATGCACCCTGAATCGTTCAGAGAGTTTTCTGACTGATTCTCAATCTCGAGATCACCGCCTGACGATTCAACTCGCGGTCGATGATGCTGGCCAGATTACTGCGCTGAAACTATCAAGCATCTGGAGGTTAGGCGCCTACCTTAACCCCCGCAGCCTTTGGCTTCATGCATCCTATATGAACCTGGTCAATTGTGGGGTTTATCGAATTCCTGCAAGTCATTTCCAAATTAAGGGCATCTTCACCAATACGGCAAATATCGGTGCATTTCGCGGCGTTGCCCGCGCTGAGGCTTCATTTGCATTGGAGCGCATCATCGATCAAGCTGCCCAGGAATTTGGAATTGACCCGGTGCGATTTAGGCAACTGAACATGATAAAGGCCGATGAAATGCCGTGGACAGCACCGAGTGGCGCTCGTTACACCTCAGGTGATTACCCGGCAAATTTTGACATGCTGCTTAAGAAAATAGACTGGGACGAATATGAAAAAAGGTGCCAGGCTTCCCTAAGAAACGGCGCATATCGCGGCTTGGGATTTTCGAGTTACGTCGATAGTGTTGGCGGTTCGCTGAACGAGTTTGCGGAAGTTTCGGTGATGGAAAATGTCGTTGAAGCGAGAGTTGGCACAAAATCTGTCGGTGTCGGTCACGAAACCGTGTTTGCGCAACTGTTGGCAAGCAGGCTGCAAATTCCAATGAATAAGATTCGAATTGTTGATGGTGATACCGATCGGGTACGCACAGGTACTGGCACTCATGCCTCAAGATCCCTTCGAATCGGTGGTTCGGCGATTCATTTCAGTACTGAAATGATGTTGCAAAAAGCCCGTGTGAGTGCTGCGATACATCTTGAGGTCGCGGAACACGACCTGGAGTATATTGACGGATCGTTTTACGTTTCAGGTACCGATCGGCGAATTGAATTGTTCGAGATTGCAAGGTTAATGCTACAGGCCAGTGGAGAACGCCTTGAGGCAGCGCATGAACACTTTACCCAAGGTTCAATTTACGCCAGCGGGTGCCAGGCCTGCGAGGTCGAGATAGATGCTGAAACCGGTTGCGTGCGTGTTGATCGATTCATTACGGTTTGCGATCCTGGGAGACTTTACAATCCGCTGTTGGCGCAAGGGCAGATTCATGGCGGTGCTGCGCAAGGTATCGGTCATGCGGTCATGGAAAAAGCTCACTATGAATATTCAACAGGACAACTCATCAGTGGCACATTTATGGATTACACTTTACCGCGCGCCGATGATTTGCCAATGTTTGAAAGCCACTGGAATCCCATGGAAACCGACGAAAATCCGCTCGGTGTAAAGGGCGTTGGTGAATTGGGTATCACCGGGGCACCGGCTGCGGTAATGAATGCTATTACCGATGCATTGCGCCCTTTGGGGGTGGAAAAAATTCAAATGCCGGCCACCTCTGAGAACATCTGGCGTTCAATTCGAGCCGGAAATAATTGAAAACCATTGACTTGGAGCCGTACTCACGGCTTGCTTCGACAAATTGACTCAAGGAGACAGAGATGAAATTGGTGCGTTATGGCAATGCGGGTGATGAAAAACCTGGCGTTCTCGACCAGAACAACAAGATTCGTGACCTAAGTGAACACATTAGCGATATTGATGGTGCTGCACTCGCGCCGGACTGCCTGGCCATGTTGGCGAATCTGGACATCGAAACGTTGAAAGTTGTTGAAGGTTCACCCAGACTCGGTGCGCCGGTTGCAGGAATCAGTAAACTGGTTTGTATTGGTCTGAATTATCGCTTGCACGCGAAAGAAGCCGGTGCAAAAATTCCGAGTGAACCGATTATTTTTATGAAAGCGACGACTTCAATTATTGGCGCCAATGATGCCATCATGATACCGAAAGACAGTGTTAAAACTGACTGGGAGGTTGAGCTTGCGGTTGCTATTGGACGTGTTGCTCGGTATGTCGATGAAACCGATGCCCTTGAATATGCGGCAGGCTACTGCATTGCCAATGATGTCTCAGAACGGGCATTTCAGATTGAGGGAACTGGACAGTGGGTAAAAGGCAAGAGTGCCGATACGTTTTGTCCATTAGGACCGTATCTGGCAACAAGCGATGAAGTTCCAGATCCTCAGAATTTACGCCTTTGGCTGGAAGTCGATGGCACTCGCTACCAGGATGGTTCAACTGATGATATGATTTTTGGTGTCGCACATTTGATCAGTTATGTGAGTCGCTACATGACTTTGATGCCAGGCGATCTGATATTGACAGGAACTCCGTCTGGAGTCGGCTTTGGCTTAAAGCCTCCGGTTTTTCTGCAAGCCGGCAATCAAGTCAGGCTCGGAATTGAAGGACTGGGCGAGCAGGTGCAGAATGTAATTGCGTTTCAGGAATAGTTCGCTGTTAACGATCGACTACGGTATTTTGAACGATTGACACATAGGCGGCCAGCGTTTGTTGGTAGCCGTTGTACAGTGCTTCGACCGTGAGTGCATGTCCGATGGACACTTCGAGGATGCCGGGAATCGTAAGAAACTTTGCAAGGTTTATTTGATTCAGATCGTGTCCTGCATTCACGCCGAGTCCGTATTTCTGGGCTAAGGCTGCTGATTTTCTATACCCTTCAAAGACCAATTCCTGATCCTTGGTTTCGTACGTGCGGGCGTACTCTTCCGTATAAAGTTCAATGCGGTCGGCTCCGGTTTCAGCTGCGGATGCGATCAGTGCGGGATCAGGATCTAAAAATATGCTGCTACGCACCCCATGCTGTTTCAGTTCGGCGAGTATGGGGCGTAGAAAGTGATTTTCCGATCGTGTGTTCCAACCGTGATCGGAGGTGATCTGGTCTGGCGCGTCTGGAACCAGGGTACACTGATCGGGTTTGGCGGACTTGACTACATCGAGGAAATCTGCCGTTGGGTAGCCTTCAACGTTAAACTCGATTTCTGGATAGCCTCGACAAAATTCTGCCAGTTCAAATACATCTTGATAGGTTGCATGACGTTGATCCGGGCGAGGGTGTACGGTAACACCGTCGGCGCCGCACTCGACACAAAGATTGGCGAAATCCACGACCTGGGGATAGTTCATTCCCCTGGCGTTTCTGAGTAGAGCAATTTTGTTCAGATTGACGCTAAGTTTTGTCATGGTAATCGCTGGGTTCGGGTAACAAATTTCGGGTGTTATTGGTACTGTGTGAAAATCGAAAATTATCCGTCACTTTGCACACTTTATTCAGCACCCCACAAGAGGAATGAACTTCATTGATGTGTGCAGACTCTTCAACGAGATTTCCAATTGAATTCCTTGTAGACTCATACTGGCTTCCTTCACTCCACATTCAACGAGTGGGAGTCTAAGCATTTGATTATAAATGATTTGGAAATCAAAGTAGCGTAAAAAATACACTGCTACCAACCATTTTGACGCTCGTGAAGCTAAAATTTTTTCGAATCGAAATCATAACGTTATCGGTATCAGCCTCTTGGTGAATGAATATGCGTTTGAATGATTTGAATTCAGCGGCTTTGCCCGCAAACCGACAGGTTTGATGAAAATCTTATTGGTATCGCCACCCGTGCCAAAGTCAGCGCTTGATTTACGATGCATTTGGTTTCGATATCAAATTTCCGATGTGGAATAACGAATTAGTCATGACATTTCCTAATTACCATTTATCGTAAGCCATGTTTCAAGATCCACTGCATTTGTAGACACAGACCGTTTGACTCTCCATTTATGCAATAGTTTGGAACACGCATGTTGTTTATCAATCCTAGAGTCTTCAGTCGTCTACATTCGATCATTGATTCTGACGATGGTATTACACTTGCTTGAATTCTGTCAGTTATGCTTCCAAATATCAAAATAAAAGATTCTATAATATACAAATTAATATTCCATTTTTAAATTAAAGATAAGCATGAAAACTACAGTTGATATTCCCAGTCAAGAGCTTGAAGATGTAATGAAATTTACACAAGCGAGAACCAAGCGTGAAGCTGTCAACCTGGCAATTGTCGATTTTAATCGTCGCATGCGTATGGCAAACCTGACACGCTACGCTGGCACCTGCGATAACCTTATAACTCCGAGTGAGCTTCAAGCACAACGCCGTGAATCATGATACTTGTCGACACGTCAAGTTGGATTCACTTCCTTAGAACAGACGGTAACCCAGTTGTGCGAGATCGCGTTCGTGATGCATTGAGCAATGGCCGAGCGCGTCTGTGCCCTATCGTACAACTTGAACTATTGAATGGTGCAAGAGGCAACCGCGAAGTTCAAATTCTAAAGCAATTCTCATACGCCATTCCGGAACTCGCTATTAACGCTGCCGTTTGGCAGCTGGCCTATGAAATGGCTCGACATTTACGTTCGAAAGGTGTGACGATTCCGGCTGCAGATGTTTTGATCGCAGCGTGCGCCAAATATCACGACGCAAGTTTAGAGTCAGCCGATTCAGACTTTGAACTGCTTAAGACGTCAAACAGCTAACAGACAGTGTCTCCAGTCGATGTGCTGCATACTGCTAACCTGAATCGATAAAGAGTTGCAATCGAATATTCAATTTCACAGATTTATTGTCCCCGCAACTCCTTCGACAATTCACCTTTCACGCCGGGAAACAATTGAGTTGTCTGCTCACCGATACAGGATTCGTAGTTTCTATTTGACGGTCGATACTCTCACCATCGCTCATTATTCGAGCAACGCCCATATGATTGTCCCAACGAGCAGTTTCAAACGCGCTCAATGCGAGAGAATTCTGCGTTCCAAGAGACACATCGACTGCCACAATATCTCCCAAGCCGCCACTTGCCAAAAATTCATTCGACCGTGTTCCAGGTGCTGCGCCACAGCTATCGCTCACAATGACTGACGACAGGTACCGACCTGAATTAGTGTCCCAAAAGGTTATCACGCTGCCGCGTGGAGACGAAACTGCGAAAGTCTCGCCACTGGTGTTAAAACATACACTACCGCAATTATTCCTCATCAACTGCAGGACTTCCAGCGGTCCCTGGATAAGCTCCAACCTCTCATTCAATCGATGTAATGCAATCAACGGAACGAGATCACGGACAGAACCTTCATACTGCATAACGATCGCGACCACGCCGCCGGAATATCAAGCTCAGCGTGGTCAAGGGCTTTCGTAAGGCGCAGATTGCCAGTTGGGCCAAGCAGCATCTGGACACTGCCACTCCTGTGGTTTTTCCGATGGCTTGAAGTGTTTCGATGCGGTCACTGAGGCCGGGTGCGCCCATTAGGTTGTTGTCACCGGTGGTGGGCGTGCGGCAGTGGAAAAACCGCAGTTTGATTGGGTCAATCCGGTGCTGGGCAATCTCAAGACAGCCTTGCGCAGCAGCGATTACCCCGAAATATGCCCCGCGCGACCTGGCCGAATTCGAGTATAGCTTCAATCGCCGTTACCGCTTGCCGGACTTGATTCCAAGACTCGCTTACGTCGTTTTGAAAATGTCGCCTGTGTCTGAAAAACTCGTGAAACATAGCTTACGATAAATGGTAATTAGGTGACATTTTGGCCTGTGTGGATTTCTTCATTACTTTGGTCCTGAATGAACCTATATTTACCCTCGATGAAAAGCCTTGGATCGGTTTTAACGATTTCAAAGTTTCCCAAAGAAAAATTCGCATCACAGGGTATGAACAAGCTGAAAAAATTAGGAATCATGAGTGTGTTGCTGTGCTTGTATCTGAGTTTTGGAGCTCTTGCACAAACGAAGTTGGTTTTGGATAGTTAGAGAGTTGATGACCACGCTACCTGGCAGGAAGAAATACTACCACTGTTTGAAATTGCTCATCCTGAAATTACGCTAGAGTACAGACCAACGGCACCAACCGAATATGACAGTACACTGAAGTCCAGATTCCAGGACGGCTCAGCCGGAGATCTGATCGCCTGTCGACCATTCGATACCTCACTGGCACTTTATCAATCCGGCTACCTTGCAGACCTGAGCGACCTCGTCGGCATGGACAACTTCACCTTGACCGCCAAATCGGCTTGGCAGCAGACAGATGATGCATCCACAACATACTGTGTTCCGGTGGCATCCGTCATTCACGGTTTCATCTATAACCGTGAGGTGTTTGAGGAGATTGACCTTGATGTACCTGTAACAGAAAAGGAATTTTTTGCTGTTCTGGAACAAATTCAAGCCCAAAACAAATGGGTTCCGCTCGCCATGGGAGTACGCGATCGATGGGAAGCAGCAACGATGGGTTACAACAACATCGGTCCAAACTTTTGGAAAGGTGAAGTGGGACGTCAAGCACTGATCAACGGTCAGCAAAAGCTCACTGACGAGCCGTGGGTGGCGCCATTTCGCAGGCTGGCACGATGGCGCGAATATTTGGGTGATGGTTACAAGGAACGAAGCTACAACGATAGCCAGGAGATGTTCGAAAAAGGCCAAGCTGCCCTTTACCGCGCTGGTAGTTGGGAAATTGCCGGCTTTAGCAGCAGGGCTGACTTCCCTATGGGTGCTTTTCGATCACCGATACAAAATATGGGAGATGAGTGTTTCGTATCGGACCATGCTGATATCGCCATCGGCCTCAATGCCGCCAGTCCAAACCAGGAAGCCGCGCGCATTTTCCTGAACTGGATCTCCTCGACTGAATTTGCTTCAATTTACGCGAATTCTCTTCCGGGCTTTTTCCCATTGTCAATCCATCAGGTGTCAATTGACAATCCACTCGCCCGGACGTTTCTTACCTGGCGCAACGAGTGCCGCTCAACAATTAGAGTGGCTGCTCAGAAACTCTCACGCGGTACTCCCGCTTTGCAACTGGAACTGTGGGATGCGTCAGTCGATGCCATTACAGGGACGTCAAGTGCCGAACAAATCGCCGCCCGACTTCAGAAAAACTTAACAAAATGGTATGCACCGCAACAATGACAGACTTGCAGAAGTTGGTGAAAATCTATCCCACCAGAAATGATTTTCACTCAAAGGGCGATGGAAAGATTGGTCGAATCGGTTGCAGAGGTTGCGATTGTCCAATATTGCGGTAAATCATCCATCGTAAGTTACTTGACCGTAGTCCCGATGCCAGGAACGCACCAAGTGCCGTTTTTTTTCGGGTTCAGGATGGTCGACAATTTCACTGCGGTAGTGAGCGATATCGATGTTGTTCAAATACTGCAAATGCCCTCTTTCGATTGGCAGTTCAAACCACAATGATGGATCCTCGGAAACTTCTTTGAGCGCCATCACAGCGTCTTTGGTTGCATCATCCATGGGTGTGTCGGCAACCTCGTAGCCTTTCATGATGAGACTTGGATTAGCTCGGGTCCACAGTCGTTCATTTTCATAACGAAATACGGGTGCTTTCGCTACGATCGGTTGTCCTTCTGCGTGTTCTGCTTGTCGGTCCCAGTATACGGGCTCATAGAGCCGTTTCAGTTCGACCGGATACTTTTCCAGTAATTTGTTGTGTACCGTATATAGACTGCAAAATCGACTCATACCACCTTTGAGTGATGGTCTGAAACACATCAGGCCCACGTAGTGGGGTAGTGCAATACCGAATGCGTTATCGTTGTGAAAAAGCAGTTCGACACGGGTGTATGAACCGCGCACGCCGTATTCGTATTTCGCACCAGTATCGCGCACGTGATAGACCATTGTGCCTTTCCATCTCTGTGCGACGTTTCGACCAATTTTGTGGCCGATGGTCCAAAAGATTCCTATGGCTTCTTCTTCGGTCATCTCATTTAGCGGGAGACTGTCAATCACTACAACACCGGGCGGTTCATTCAGATGGCGTTTGACTTGAGTCATCAATTCCAAGGTGTGTGGAATATCAAACTGATCAAGATTTCGAAGTACTGTGGGTAGGGGGTTAGACCTCAGGGTGTTAGCCATTTGCAAGATTTCGTCGCGCACGAGGTCGCTGACCTTAATCAGGCAATCAGTCGGATTAATATCGTCTCGAGTCCAGGCAAACGAGTTGCTAACCTGGTGTTCGAGCCGCGTGGCACTACATTCGTGGGAAAGGTCGAGAATTTTCATGGTAAATCAATAATGGAACACAGTGAAACCAGACAATCGATTAGCAATGGACTAACGAAATCAACAGTAAATTTGTTGACCTAAAGAGCTTACAGAATTTGTTCGTCAAAGTTGTCTCGAACAATTTATTTTAATCGTAATCGTCGAGTATGTTCACTGAGTGGATTATTTTCTTGATTTGTGTCCTTGGGCTGGTATCTTTTACGCTGGTAGCAAAGTTTGCCGATTACCACTTTTCAACTCCAATGCTGTGCAGGCATGGCTAAGTCTGGAGTTTGAGAAAATCTGGAGGCCAAAAGCTGACCGCAGAGCTTGAAAGTGTAGCTTAGCCGATTATGCCGCCGCCTTTTCTGGTGATCGCTATCACGCTTGATCGAGGTACAGTGTCGCCTCCATCTGGAAAATGGCATTGTTCAGGGTTTGATTCGCCTGGATGTTGAATGCCGACAAACATCGTGCGCTTATCAGAACTCCAGGTGACGCCAGTAACCTCGCACTCCCTGGGCCCCACCATAAAGCGATCAATCTTACCGGTTTCAACATTCGCCATCAGCATCTGGTTGTTACCCATACCCGCGAAGTCGTCTTCGTTGGAATAATTGCCATCGGTTTGAATCCAAAGATTACCGATAGAATCGAAAGCCAAGCCATCAGGGGAATTAAACATATTGTCCGAGTTGATGTTGTCTGACCCGGCGTAGTCATCAATATGTACTCGTGGATTGCCCGCAACAACAAACAGATCCCATGTGAACGACGATGCTGCGTGGTTGCCATTTTCAGGCACCCAGCGAACGATTTGTCCATAGACATTTGCTTCGCGAGGGTTTGGTCCACCAACTGGAGTTTCATCTCCGCCAGCATTGGGTTTAATTCCGCGGTTCTTGTTGTTGGTTAGACAACAGTACACTTGTGCTTTGTGAGGATTCGCAGCGACCCATTCAGGCCGGTCCATCGTCGTAGCGCCAACTTTGCTGCCAGCCACTCTCGAGAAGATGCAGATTTCCTCCTTTGACATGCCCGTGGTTTCCGGCGTCAAATCCAGCCAACGCCCGCTGCCATCTTCTTCGAATTTTGCCACAGACAGCACACCGTCTTCCAGCAGGTTCGCGTTATCCTTCGAATCTTCGACAAACTTCCCGTTCGAAACAAATCGGTAGATGAACTCGCCTCTTTCGTCATCACCCATGTAGGCGACAACGTAACCGCTGTCTGAAACGACGACTTCGCAGTTTTCATGTTTGAATCGTCCCATTGCGGTGCGTTTTTTAGGCACAGAGTTCGGGTCGGTTGGATCAATTTCGACGATATAGCCTGAGCGATGAGGTTCATTAGGGTTTCTAGCAACATCAAAGCGATCATCAACACGGGACCAGTCATATCCCCAGTCCTTGTTTTTGATGCCATAGCGTTTGTAATTGCCAGTCAGTTCCATGTCGGGTTGGCTTGGAGTTGAAAAGTAGCCATTGAAATTCTCCTCGCAGGTAAGATAAGTACCCCAAGGGCTTACGCCGTTGCCACAGTTATTCCAAGTACCAAGCGAGCGCGTACCATCTGGATCAGCTGTTGTTTTTAGTAAGTCATGCCCCCGGGCTGGGCCGGTTATGTCCATTGGACTTGCTGCGGTAATTCTGCGATTGTGGGTAGAGTCAAGAATAATTTGCCACTTCCCATCACGCACGGTCAATTCAACAATGCTGACTCCGTGAGCGGCAATACCCTTTTGCACGTCGTCGTCGTTTTCAGGTAGTCCACTCGTCCTGTTTCCATAAATGATGCTTCGATTACAATATTCATGATTGACGAGAAGCAAATATCGGTCATTCACTTCAAAGAAAGCCATGCCATCACAGTTATCGCCAAAAGATTTGGCTTGAGTGGCGGCATTGCCCCGCGTTCTTTGATCGAAAGGCGAAATATCACTCCAAAGCGGGTCTCCCCAAGACGCTACGATATGCCACTTGAAGCCTTCCGGCAAGGTAATGGTGTCGAGTGTATTAGCGGATATGGGATTGAACCGAATCGCAGTGTCTGCCAGTATATTAGCAACAGGAAATGCGCTGTAAATCAAGGCGCTTGTTCCCATTGCGAAAGCTCCTTGCAAGAACTCCCTACGGTCAATAATCTTGTCGAAATCTGTCACAATTTTTCTCTGAATCATTTAATGAATGAGGACGCTTCAATTGATCAATGGTGAGATAGCTGTACGAAGACCAATACTGTCATTAATGCTAACTCAAAGATAACGAAAATTGGTGACGCAAATTAGAGTGATAACTGTTTAAAATTCAATCTTCTGCGACACAATATGAAAGGGTGCCATCCTGATGAAGGAAATAAAAAACTACAAAATGCTCATCAATGGGTCTTGGATAGACGCCGAGAATGGTGCAACATTTGAAAGCGTAAATCCAGCAACAGGTAAAACCTGGGCTCGCATCCCTGAGGCGACTGCCGACGACGTTGACCGCGCCGTATGTGCTGCTGAGCAAGCGTTCAGTCAGGGTGATTGGGCAATAATGACCCCGACTCAACGCGGCCACTGTTTGCGACGCCTTGCAGACTTGCTTATCGAACACTCAGAATCACTTGGGCGTATCGAATGTCTGGATACCGGAAAAATGTTCAAGGAAACCCGGTGGCAGGCCAACTATGTCGCCGAATACTATTATTTCTTCGCAGGCTGTGCGGACAAGGTCAATGGTGACACACTACCGATCGATAAGCCAGATTCATTTGTGTACACAAAACGCGAGCCGTTGGGTGTGATTGCGGCCGTTGTCCCGTGGAATTCCCAATTGTTCTTGAGTGCCATCAAACTGGGACCTGCATTGGCAGCAGGCAACACCGTTGTGCTAAAACCCTCGGAACATGCTTGCGCACCCGTACTCGAATTTGGTCAGCTATTTGATAAGGCAGGTATTCCACCTGGTGTAATCAATATCGTAACAGGGCATGGTGACCCTTGTGGAAAAGTGCTGACCTCGCATCCGCTTGTCTCTCGTGTCGCTTTTACAGGTGGACCGGAATCGGCGCGCCATGTCATCCGAAACACAGCCAACAATTTTGCTGAAATATCTCTCGAACTCGGTGGCAAATCCCCTTTTATCGTATTTGACGATGCAGATATCGTAAGTTCAGTAAACGGTGCACTCGGAGCAATTTTCGGTGCATCCGGACAAAGCTGTGTAGCCGGGTCTCGACTGTATCTGCAAGACACAATTGCTGATGAGTTTCTCTCGACAATGGTTGAACAAACTAAAGACATTCTGATCGGCGATCCGATGGCTGAACCAACACAGATGGGCCCTCTGTGCACCGTAGGTCAGCTGGAAAGAATCAAGCGCGAAGTTGCCAACGCCATTGACGAAGGCGCAACACTGCTGTGCGGCGGCAAACAGCCTGAAGGATTTGATGGTTTCTACTATGAGCCCACAATATTAGATTGTGAGCGGCAGGATCTGAAAATTGCCGATACCGAGCTTTTTGGCCCTGTTCTAAGTGTGTTTCGATTCAAGGATGAAGATGAAGCAATTCGTCTAGCCAATGACACCAAGCACGGCTTGGCAGCAGGCGTGTTTACCCGAGACAGTGCCAGATCAATTCGGGTTTCCAACAAAATACGAGCAGGCATCGTCTGGATCAATACCTACCGGGCAATTTCGCCGATCGTTGAGGTGGGCGGTTTTAAGAATTCCGGTTATGGTCGGGAAAGTGGATTTCAGGCGATTTACGACTACACTTGCACCAAGACTGTCTGGATGAACACATCCAGTGAACCGCTTCCGACGCAGTTTGTATCTCGATAGCACCACAGGATCTCAATCTTCGTTGCGGTAAGCCAGAATAAATTTCAGTTCGCAAATAACCTGAAGCGAAATGACGATCACGACGACATGCAGGATGTACTGCATCATTCCATCAAGATGGTGCAGTTGAAGACCGGTGTGGATTCAACGTCGCCTGGGCTTGTGAGCACCAAACCGCTTTTTGCCATGTGTCAAAAATATGCCTGAATCTTCAAATGGAACGAGCTACGATCTGGTCGGTAGCCCCGGAAATCCGGTAGTCGTACTGATCCATGGCCTTGGCGTTAATCGAAAGATGTGGCAGGAATTTTCAACTGCTTTGTCACAAAATTACCGAGTACTCAGCTACGATCTATATGGACATGGAGAAAGTCAGTTTCCCTCGAATAGACCGTCACTTAAGCTTTTCTCGGATCAGCTTGCCGGCTTGCTTGGTGAACTTGAGTTGAAAGCATCATCGCTTATCGGGTTTTCACTCGGTGGAATGATCAATCGAAAATTCGTAATGGATTATCCTGACCTTGTTCAATCGCTGGTCATTCTCAATTCACCGCATGAACGAAGCCCAGAACAGCAGCGCATAATGGAAGAACGAGTCCAAGACACATCTCAGGGCGGCCCCGAAGCAACGATTGAAACCTCCCTGGCACGCTGGTTTACGCCTGAGTTCAGATTAGTTCAGGTTACCACGGTCGAGAAAGTTCGATCGTGGATTCTAAACAACGATCCACTTTGGTATACGCAATGCCGCGAAGTTCTCGCTTTTGGTGTTTTGGAACTCATTCGACCGCAACCACCCATAGTACTCCCTACTCTCGTCATGACTTGTGAAAACGACTCAGGAAGTACACCTGAAATGTCTCATGGGATCGCCAGGGAAATCAAAGGTGCTTCCGTAATTGTTGTTCCGAAGTTGCAGCATCTCGGATTGATGGAATCCTGCGAACTCTTTCTTGACCCGATTAAGTCATTTCTTTCGCAAATCCTCCTCGCCAAATCATAGCAGGCCAGGTGCGAATATCTTCCAAACCTCCTGGCTTGTGCGAACGATTCGCAATGACTCGCTCTGAATTGAGTACTGCTGCTGACTGCGAAATCAATACAATCAAAATAGATTTGAACAATCAATGTTGGGGAGCAGAAATGGCTTGTCAACGGGAATTCTTTGATGAATGCGACATGGGTGCAGACCTGAGTAGCCCAACATTCGACAAGATTGCACATCGATGCGACCGTCGCGAAATTAGAGTCAATTATCAGCAGATTTCGGTGACGCGGTTAGGACCGCGTTCGATTCAGACAAGCCAGCGGTGATTGATGTTGCTGGTGACCCGGATGCGCTCTACAGTTATTGCACTGATTAATCTGTGTATAGAAATTCGAAGTAACAATCTGATGATGTTAAATATTGAACCGTATAACACATCTATCCAATGAGTAGAACCGGCACATCAGCCATAGCAAGACGGCGCTCTAAAGGCGTTCGACCTCGCGATGCGATGCGAAAGCAGAGGAAACCGGACCATTTTCAAGCTTCAATGACCCCGGGCACCAAGGTCGGATCCACTTTCAGACCTTTGTCCGATCTTGAGGTTGAGAAAATTCATCAGGCTTCATTGGATCTGCTGGAAAAAGTCGGGATGGCAGAACCGACACCCAGAGTTCGAGACATTGCTCTTTCTCGAGGATGCCTGCTAAGCGACAGTGGTCGCTTACTGTTCCCTCGCGGATTGGTTGAGGATGTTTTGGACTGCGCTGCAAAGGAGTTTGTTGTTCACGGCAGAGATTCAACATTCGATTTTGAAGCGAAATGCGGCACAGTAAATTTCTGCACAGGTGGTGCAGCCGTCCAGATGTTGGACATCGACACTCGAGAATATCGCCCAAGCACGCTCCGGGATCTTTACGATCTGGCTCGAATTTGCGACACACTGGACAATATTCAGTGGTTTACTCGGCCAATCGTTGCCACGGATCTGGAAAATTTGTACGAACTGGATATCAACACGGTATTTGCCTGTGCTGTGGGAACGCGCAAACACATCGCCAGCAGTATCACTGAAGGAGCGCATGTATACAAGATGCTCCCCATGCTTGACCTGCTAGGAGGAGGACAGGGTGCATTTGCAAAGCGACCCTTTATGACGGTTCATGCTACGAATGTGGTGTCACCGCTTACCTTTGCTGCAGACAGTCTTGATGTCACGTGTGCTGCTGTAGACATTGGCATGCCCATCCATGCCCAAACAGGGCCGCAGTCAGGTGCAACTGCACCTGCAGCGCTTGCTGGAACACTGGTGCAGGGCAGTGCAGAAAGCCTCGCATCTTTAACCATCATCAACTTACTCAAGCCCGGACATCCCGTCATCATCGGTAACTGGGTATTTGTATCGGATCTTCGAACAGGTGCATTCAGCGGAGGTGGTGGTGAACAGGCTCTGCTAAGTGCCGGGGCCGGGCAGATGGCGAACTATTATGGTATTCCCGGTGGCTGTGGAGCAGGTATGACAGATTCGAAGTTGCCCGACAATCAGGCAGGATTCGAAAAGGCCGCTACGCTCCTTACAACAGCTCTTTCGGGCGCAAGCATGGTATACGAGTCCGCTGGAATGTTGGCAAGCCTTTTAGGATGTTCATTCGAATCGATGATCATTGACGATGAATTTCTTTCGAGCATTCGTAGAATTGCACGAGGCATTGAAGTGACCGACGAGACGGTCTCAGTTTCGGTTATTGAAGACGCGGTGCTCGGGTCTGGACATTTTCTTGGACACGACCAAACCATGCAGCTTATGGAATCCGAGTACGATTACCCAAACCTGGCGGATCGGAAAAGTCCGGATGATTGGATGGAAGGCGGCAGTAAAGACTGCTGGGAAAGAGCCTCCGAGCGGGCAAAAGACATTCTGTCTTCTCATTGTCCCTGGTATATCGATGCGCCAACAAATGCGCTGATTCGGGACAAGTTCCCCATCAAACTGTCTCACTCGAGCGGGAAGTGTCCAGCATGACTGAGCATGTTCAGGCAGTTGTCGTCGGTGGTGGCATCGTTGGTTGCAGTGTTCTTTATGCTCTAGCTAGATTGGGCTGGACTGATACCGTGCTGATTGAAAGAAGAAATCTGACCTCCGGCTCTACCTGGCATGCTGCGGGAAATGTCACCTATTTTGGTATCTATCCCAGTCTGACACGACTTTACGTCAGTACGGTCAATGCCTATCTTCAGGCTGAATCTGAATCGGGCCAGGACATTGGATTTCATCCCGCAGGAAGCTTGAGAATAGCAACAACATCTCAAGAACTTGAGTATTACGAAAGTCTGAAACCGCTTTATGAGCAATTACAGGTGGAATACCAGGTTGTTTCTCCAAGAAGAGTCAGCGAACTGTTTCCACTTTTGTCAACCGACAATATCATTGGTGCGGCTCACACACCCACAGACGGACATGTAGACTCATCAGGTACAACCTATGCACTCGCCAAGGCGGCCAAACAGCGAGGCGCTAGTATCAGAACCCATTGTTGTGTTTTAGGTTTGGATAGAACAAAAGATGGCAATTGGCATGTTGAAACCGAACACGGTGATGTTGTTTGCGAACACGTTGTCATCGCAACAAGCTTTTGGGCACGTGAAATGCTCAAAAAAATTGGATTGAATTTGCCAATCTATGCACTTGAACATCACGAAATTATTACTGATCAGGTTGAGGAGCTACAAGATGTCGCCCACGAGCTTCCAGCAGTTCGTGATCGATTTGTTCCCTGCAATATTCGACAGGAAGGTGATGGGCTGTTGTGCGGAATTTATGAATTCGATCCGGTTCCGTGGGCGGTCGATGGAATACCGGATGAGTTCGCTGAAGATTTGTTAGCTGTCGACACCAAGAGACTGGAACCGCATATGGAAAAACTTGTAGAGCGTATTCCTGTTTTCGAGCGGCTGGGTATCAAGACAATATTTAATGGACCCATTTGCTATACACCAGACGGTTTGCCGCTGTTGGGGCCGGTCGAGGGTCTACCCGGCTTGTGGCTGGCAACAGGTTACTGTATTGGAATTGGAACCGGTGGTGGTTCCGGTGATTTTTTAGCGAACTGGATGATAAACGGTTCTCCCGAGTACGATCTATCTCCAGTTTACCCATCAAGATTTTCACAATCACTCACAGCAAATCAGTCGATTGATCAAATTGTCAAAACTTATGCCAGTACTTACGCAATTTTGGATCAGTGAGACTGACTCTGGTTGTTCAGTGATCAGTTGGAGTGCGTAAACCGCTGGTATAGAGGAGGTGACCGGGTGCCTGAAGTCGTAATTGAATTGGACAATGTCTGGAAAGTATTTGGTGAACGAGCGCAGGAAGCGATACAGTCGATCAGGCAGGAAGGGTTGAGCAAGCCGGAAGTGTTGGAGAAGTTTGATTGCGTAGTTGGTATTGCCGATTGTTCATTCACTGTACCGCGAGGCGAAATTTTCTGCGTAATGGGCCTTTCGGGTTCCGGCAAATCTACGATGGTTCGTCACCTCAATCGCCTGATTGAACCCACTAGTGGTTCGATCAATGTGCTGGGGCATGATGTGCTGAGCCTCAACGATGAAGAATTGCGAAAATTGCGCGCCCGGCACATTGGTATGGTGTTTCAACACATGGCCTTGTTCCCGCATCGTACGGTGAGAGATAACGTTGCATTTCCGCTGCAGGTGCAAGGAGTAGACAGGTCAAAGAGATGGGAAGTATCGCAGCAATGTCTGAGTATGGTCAATTTAGACGGATATGAAGACCGTTTTCCTCGAGAGCTGTCTGGAGGGATGCAGCAGCGGGTGGGACTAGCTCGCGCTTTGGCATCTGATCCGGAAGTGCTTTTGATGGATGAACCATTCTCGGCGCTTGACCCGCTCATTCGAAGACAGTTGCAGGCGCAGTTCATGAAATTGTCTGCAGAGCTGGAGAAAACAACTGTCTTCATTACCCACGATCTTGATGAAGCAATTCGAATCGGGACCCGGATAGCGATAATGAAAGATGGCGTGATTGTTCAAATTGGGACCCCAGAAGACATTGTGACAAACCCGATTGATCAGTACGTAACGGATTTCGTAGAAGGAATATCTACTCTTAAACTGATCTTCGCACACACCATCATGGTCAAGATCGACGAATATCAAATACAACCGGGTGAAAATCTGGGAAATGCACCGCGGGTCACACACGATACAGACTTGAGCGGCTTGATTGATATTTCTGCGGCATCAGATCAACCCATCGTCATTACGGATGATGGCAAGGACGTTGGAGTCGTTAACAAATCCACCCTGCTAAAGGGGATCAAAGGGGGAGATGCGTAATGCAAGAATCTGGTTTTGTAGCCCAACCCGATAAACTCGGAGGTTCGATTGGCAATTTCGCTCAAGAAAATGTTGAGTATTACACCAAAGAGTTCGAAAAAATACAGTCCACGACTAAATTTCCGTTTTCGTGGAACACGATGGCCGCTGTTTTTGGGCCTTTCTGGGGTGCTGCACGCGGGATGTGGGGGTACTTTTGGACATTCACCGTGCTGGAGTTGCTCGCGCTGGTGCAGCTTGGCAAGGGACTTTGGGGTGAACTCGGCGCCGATAAGCTGGCACGAATTGATACGGTTTCGGTCAAGATCAATTCATTTATGGTCAAGTATGAAGCGGCGATTGCCGCGAATAGTGAAGATGCGGCAGGATTCCTCAAGCGTGCTGAAAACTTGCAGAAAGTCGTGGATAAACTGCATATTGAAGCCGCTGCCGCCGCACAGGACGCGAGTCTGTATCTTGCAGCCGGACTAATATTCTTCGTTGCACTGCGAATTGTGCAGGGCTTCTATGGCAATATGAAGTATGAGAAGCAATACATTACCTGGCGGGCTGAACCAGAGAAAGTGGTAAAGGGGCGCAACTGGAGTCGGGTTGGATTTGGCACAATCATGTGGCTTGCAATCGTACCTCTGACGCTTTATCGATTTACAGTCGCCAAGATCAGTCCTGAACTTGAAATCTACACGGGTGGATTTCCCATTGGAAAGAAAGAGTATTTCTCGCCAATTGCGAAAGTTCTAGAAAATGGATTTGATTGGTTGTCCGATAAGGGATCAGGCGCATTTGATACGATTGTTTTCGCCATTCGCGCTGTGTTGGATGGCCTCGAAACGATATTCGTCGAAACACCCTGGCCGGTTGTCACCATCGTCATCGTCGTATTGGCTTGGCGATTGGCCGGGCCCCGGGTTGCGGTATTTACACTCGCTTCTCTTGGCTATCTCGGATTCCTGGGGATGTGGGAGACCAGTATGATCACTGTGTCTTTGTTGGGAGCAGCCGCATTTTTATGCCTGATTATGGGAATCCCGATAGGCATTTGGTTTGGAAAGAATCAAAGAGCGTATAACGCAGCACTACCGGTACTTGACTTTATGCAAACGATGCCCGCTTTTGTATATCTGATTCCAATCATTGCCTTCTTTGGCACTGGCAAGCCTCCCGGGGTTCTCGCAACTTTAATTTTTGGAATGCCGCCTGTCATTCGATTGACTGCCCTTGGTATTCGCGGCGTACCCGAAACCACAAAAGAAGCGGCACGAGCATTTGGCTGCACTCGCTGGACGCTGCTTAAAGACATTGAAATTCCCCTTGCCATGCCTTCAATCATGACCGGAATTAACCAAACAATTCTGATGTGCCTGTCAATGGTTGTTATTGCCTCTTTGATTGGTGCAAAAGGGTTGGGTCAGGATGTGCTGGATGCACTGCAGTATGCCGCAAAAGGCCAAGGCGTTTTAGCGGGCCTTGCTATTCTTTTCTGCGCCATGGTTATCGATCGAATAATCCAGGGTCACTACAAGCAAAAAACACAGAAATATCAAACCAACTGAGTGGTCACCAAAACGACGGGTCCGCGGTCGTTTCAAAAGAAAAAGGGTGGTGCCAAATCCTTTAGGCACCACCCTTTTTCAGATTGAATGATGTGCTTTACTGAATCCAGGAATCGATGCGGTCTGAGTTTGCAGCGACCCACTCTGCGGCGAATTCTGCCGCGTCTCGTTTGTCAACGGTGAGGGCGAATACCATTTCAGTCAAATCTTTTTCTGAAAAAGTAATGTTGGCCAGCATGCTTGATACTTCCGGTTGAGCATCTTCCAGTCCTGTGGCCCACATGACGTGCAAAGTCGGCGAACTCCACGCGACCGGTGCACTTGATATTTCCAGCCAATCAGGATCATCTGTCGGTTGAGTGACATTCCATTTTTCCGCTTCATATGCGGGTTCTTCCAGAACAACTAAATCAAACAAACCAAACATGACATTGGGTGTGTAGCACATGAACACGATGTTTTCGTCCTTGTTGACAGCCGCACCCACATTTGCTACGGCAAGAGTTTCGTCCATGATGTCCAGGTTCATTGTTTCATCAAATCCATAACTCTTTGCGCGGATCATTTCAATATTGGTAGAAGCCCAGCCGGCTGCACCAATCCAGATATTACCCATCCCATCGCCATCGGTGTCAAAATTCTTGGCCATATCAGGATCAGCCAGTTCGATCAGTTCCTTGATACCTGTTCTTTCGGCCGTCGCTTTCGAAACGCACATCCCTGTAAATGAAGGAACACCATGGGGGTTCATCTTGACTGACTTCTTGTCCATCACGTAGGTATCGTGCAGATTTTGCTGATTCGGCAGCCATACCTCTGGATGAATGTGCATTTGATTTTGATCCATCGCTTCGAAAACAATTGGATTAGTGGCGTTTTGAAGTTCAACTTCCAACCCATAATTTTCTTCGATGATGACTTTGAGGATATCGGCGGTAACCCTGACTGATGGCCAGTTTGGGACCCCGATAACGACATCAGCAGCAGAAACAATACCGGATATTCCCATGCTCACTGCGAGTAGCATGCCGGCAATCGATTTTTTCAAATTCACAATACTCCCTCCTAAGGTCTTGCTGATTGAAGAAAATAGTATACATTCAACAATTTTGACGAGTTTTACTTTTTGGAACGTTCAATCGGTACAGAACTAAGGCACTTGTCAGTTGAATTCAAGATTCTGCTGTGTGACAAAAATGTGCTAAATACCGCGCTGCAATAATGAATTTGATTGAACCGATGGTGACCGGTTCGCAAGCGAAGATTGACGATCATTCAAATTGATTGATGCTGTGTAAAATTTTCAGCGATGACCTAAAACCTGCCATTTGATACAATCACAGTCAGATTGCGTATTTAGAAAAACTTTTTCAAGATTATTGGAGTGTGGTAATGAAATACCTATTGGGAATCGCAGCGATAATCTGCTGCATTATTCTGGCATCATTCGACACGTTTACAGGTTCAGTGCTCACGAATGTGGCCTGGTGGGGAGTCGGAATGTCAATAATTTACATGGTTCTTTCGGCCATGGATGGGATGAGCTCCGATACGACGTAACTCCTCCCTGAAAACCTACGAAATTTAATTTCTTTCAATCGTCGTTCAGCTTGATGGCGCGGCATGGAAGTTCGTCGTGAATTTGATTTTTCCTCCAAGACTGTCATCGTCGTTGGTGGTACTAGTGGCATCAATCTTGGCGTGGCTCAAAATTTTGCCGAGTCTGGTGCGAATATTGGCGTCGTCAGTCGCTCTCCTGAAAAGGTAGCCGTAGCAGTTGAGCTATTAAAAAAGTCTGGTGGTCAGGCCCTCGGTTTTAGTGCCGATGTCAGAAACCACAGTCAAGTTGTCGATGCTTTAGAGAACTTTAACGATGCTTTCGGTGAATTTGACGTATTGGTGTCGGGAGCGGCCGGTAATTTTCCCGCTCGAGCCACCGAAATGTCACCAAACGGCTTTGCTGCGGTCGTCAATATCGATCTTCTTGGCACTTATCACGTATTAAGAGCCGCTTACCCACACCTTAGAAAACCAGGTAGTTCAATCATCAACATATCAGCGCCACAGGCGTTTGTACCAATGATTTTGCAGTCGCACGTCTGTGCTGCAAAAGCAGGAGTGGATATGATTACCCGGACCTTTTCAATGGAATGGGGTCGTGATGGTATACGCGTTAACTCAATTGTTCCAGGCCCCATTGAAGACACTGAAGGTATGAAACGATTGGCGCCGACGCCAGCATTGCTGGATAAGGTTGTCGATTCAGTACCGCTAAAGCGCCTTGGTACAACTTCTGACATCGGACGCACTGCGATGTTTCTCGCTTCTCCCTGGGCCGACTATGTGACCGGTGCAGTCATTCCTGTTGATGGAGGATGGTCGCTCGGAGGCGTGTCCGGGTTGATGGACGAATTGGCTGGTGAACTTGAACAGCGCTGAGCGCTCAGTTTGATTGCTTGCAAAACACTAAACTGTATTGTTCGCGCAACCGGTTCTTTTCGATTTTCCCCATGGCATTTCTTGGGAATTCTTTCACAAACTTGATATGCTGAGGCACTTTGAATGCAGACAGGTTTTTCTCAAGTGATTGGCGAATATCAGTTTCACTGAGGTTGTCTGAGCGTTGAATGATGGTTGCAACCACAGCTTCGCCGAGATCCGGATGTGGGACACCAAACACTGCCGAGTCAATGACGGCAGAGTGCTGATTGATTTGTAATTCGACTTCGCTTGGATAAACATTGAATCCAGCAGAAATGATCAGGTCCTTTTCCCTGCCAACAATAGCGACCACACCACTTTTGTCGATCAGCGCGATGTCCCCCGTAATGAAGTAGCCGTCTTCCCGAAATGATGCCTTCGTTGCCGGCAGATTGCGCCAATAACCCTTGAACACATTTGGTCCGCGAATTTCAAGCGAACCAATTTCACCTCGTCCAATATCAGCTCCGTTGCTGTCGCAGATTCTTAATTCGACGCCAGGTAGCGCATGTCCGACTGTTGCAGCGCGTCGATTTCCCTTAAGAGGATTCGAAGTGATCATCTGTGCTTCGGTCATACCGTAGCGTTCAAGGATCCGATGCCCAGTACGCGCTTCGAATTGTTCAAATGTTTCGGGTAAAAGTGGTGCGGAACCTGAAATGAAAAGCCGCATTGAGCGACACAGTGTCCGATCAAAACTCGAATGTGACAACAATCGAGTGTAAATCGTAGGAACGGCCATCATCACCGATGCTTGTGGGAGTCGTCTGATGGTTCGTTCGACTGAAAATCTGGATTCGAATAATATTCTTGACCCGCAAAGCAGCGGTAGGTGCAAGCCAACACAAAGGCCGTGGACGTGAAAGATTGGCAGGACATGCAACAACACGTCATCCGTTCGCCAGTCCCAAACGGATTGGAGTGCCGCTGCGTTTGAGGCTAAGTTTCCATGGGTGATCATCGCGCCTTTTGGCTTACCTGTAGTGCCAGAGGTATAAATCAGCAAGGCCGTATCATCGCTTTTCGCATGGACTATGGGGAAGTGATGGCTGTTGACGGACACCCCATCCCATAGCGTTCCTTGGCCGTCCGCCTCAAGGGTTTTGACTTGCTTGATAGCGTACTTATCGGTCAGACTGCCTGCTTCTTTGGCGCGTGCGCAATTACAAACGAAAAGTGCAGGTCTTGCGTCAGACAAAAAGTGATCAAGTTCGTTGAGTGTGTAGGCTGTATTAAGCGGGTGAAAAATTAATCCAGATCTAAGGCAAGCCAAGTAAAGGATGATGGCTTGTGGAGATTTGTCAACCTGTGCGGTAACCCGGTCGCCAGGCTGCAGGCCGAACGTACGCAGTTGATTGGCAAGTTGAGCTGTGAGGATATTGGCCTGTGCGTAACTGATCAAGTCACCGCCTTCCAGTTCAAGGAAGGTGTTATCAGCAAATCGAAGCATCTGCTGGCCAATCGTCGTAAATAAATTTTGATTATTGTCCATGACTTTGAATGATGGATAATCTAATCCGACTGTGAATGAAATAATTTCTTGATCATGCTTGACGAATCAACTGTAACTCGCTCTCGAACCCGTCGCAACGGCATGCCGAAGTGGAACTATCAGCCCGATGTTCCATTGCCGGTTTCACCCATATTCGAGTGGCCCTTCAGTCTGACGAAAATTATGAATTGGTTTTGGCGAAGTTGGTTTCCGATTTCTGAAAAGTTGATTATCGTTTGCACCGCGTATATTTCCTGGTCATATTTCCAACCCCCGCTCGAATTAGCGCGGGAATTTGGTTTTGGCTGGATTGCCCTGATGTGGCTTCGAAACTTTGTGTTGATGATGATTGTCGCGGGTGGGCTGCATCTTTATTTCTATGTATTGCGCGTGCAAAAAGAAGAACGTAGATATGACAGCAAAGCCTTTGGCAAGGGGCGGCCATTTACGTTTCGAGACCAGGTGCTCGACAATATGTTCTGGACAATCGTCAGTGGCGTAACCGTTTGGACAGCCTATGAGGCATTATTGATTTGGGGATTCGCCAACGGCCACCTTGAAATATTACAGTGGTCACAAAATCCAGTTTGGTTTGCAGCAATATTTTTTATTGTACCGATATGGGAAACTTTTTATTTTTACCTCATTCACCGGTGGTTGCACTGGAAGCCGCTGTATAAATTTGCCCATCACGTACATCACCGAAATTCGAACGTGGGACCGTGGTCGGGATTGTCCATGCATCCGCTTGAACACTTGATATTTTTAGGCTCGGTACTTGTTCACTGGATCATACTGTCTCACCCGGTGCATGTACTATACCACTTGCAGTATTTTTGCCTGTCGGCTGCAACCACCCATTGCGGCTATCATTCAATTGCCAAAAAGGAACGTAAGATTTTATCGCTAGGTACTTTCCATCACCAGATGCACCATCGATTTGTACACTGCAATTACGGAGGGCTGGAGTTTCCCTGGGACAAATTCTTAGGTTCGTTTCATGATGGCACTGAACAGTCACATGCGCAACAAATGATTCAAATGCGCGAAAAATCTCGCAAGCTCCAGGGACGAAGCGTTTGAGGGCAGGCATACGGATGTCCACGTCTTCATCAGATTTGTATCAATCTGTACTTTCACTATAATTGCCTGTCGATTCGCATATACATCCAACCTCGGATAAGCCGACAGAGAGTGAACAGGAAGTTGCTCCAGAATCACAAATATAGGACATACATATCGATGCTTGAATCCCACTTTCGTGAATGGCTTGAACTGTCTTTGCGTTGGGGGCATTTGACAGTCGGAATCGCCTGGATTGGCGCTTCGTTTTATTTTAACTGGCTGGAAAATCGTCTCGAACGGCAATCTGCAAGCGACAACCCGATTGAAGGTGATTTGTGGGCAATCCACGGCGGCGGGTTCTACCAAGTACAAAAATTTAAAGTCGCTCCCGCCAAACTTCCTTCGCAGCTTCACTGGTTCAAATGGGAAGCCTATTTCACCTGGCTAACCGGTCTGGCCTTACTGGTCCTGATTTTCTATTTCAATGCCAATGTATTTCTGCTTGATCAATCGGTTGCGATACTGAAACCTTGGCAAGGGGTAACCATTGGGGTCTCTTCTTTGGTCATCTCGTGGATCTTTTACGATTTTATGTGCCGTTCGGCATTTGCGACTCGAACGCAACTTCTTGCATTAATCATTTTTGTTTATTTTTGTCTACTGACAATATTTCTGTGCAACACATTTGGCGGTCGCGGTGCGTTCATTCATGTTGGTGCTGCAATTGGAACGATCATGGTTTTGAATGTGATGGCAGTCATCATTCCGTCACAAAAATCATTGGTTAACGCAGTGAAAAGCGGTGGCGAGCGAAATGCTGAACTCGGTCAGGCGGCGCTGACTCGTTCGCGTCACAACAATTATTTGACATTGCCCGTGCTTTTCATCATGATCAGCAGTCACTATCCCTCCACCTTCGGTTCCGAGTGGAATTGGCTGGTTCTGATTGGCATCGCAGTGGCTGGAATCGTTGTACGGCATTATTTCAATATTCGACACTTACCGGGTACTCACTGGTGGCTGCTTGTGGTCGGAGCAGGCATCTTTGTCTTAATCGCAGTTTTCACTTTGCCACAGTCAAGCTTGAAGTCGAATTCAGTAAAATCAGCGAAATTCGATGTGGTTCGCGAAATTGTGCATGAACGTTGTACAGTCTGTCATTCCAAAGCACCCGTACACCCTGATTTTGGAGTTGCTCCAGGTGGCATCGTGATGGATACGGACGTACAAATCAATGATTTGGCCTCGCGCATATTTACCGCATCAGTCGCGACGCGATCGATGCCCATTGGAAATTTATCCAAAATGACCGAGAACGAACGAATGACCATCGCCGCGTGGTACACTCAGCAAAACAGGGAATCCAAATGAGCAAACTAACAACTCACGTACTTGATCTGGTGAACGGCTGTCCCGGGCGAGGAATCAAAATTCAATTGTATCGGCTCCCAAGCGATGCAGACGGCTCGCGCAAACTCGTTGCAAGCAATACAACCAACGACGATGGGCGCTGTGACCAGCCTTTGCTGGAAGGCGAAAATTTGATCAAAGCACAGTATGAAATCATCTTTCACGCAGGTGCGTATTTCGACTCCATGGGCGATTCGCAATCAGAGCCCAAGTTCTTTGACCAAATCGTTATACGTTTTGGGATCGCTGACCCACAGCAGCACTACCATGTACCCTTGCTTTTGGCTCGCTACGGGTATTCGACTTATCGGGGTAGTTGATGTCGGTTCAACAGTCAATCCGTTTTCTGCTCGGCAATGAGGTTCGGGAATTAAGCGATTTTTCTCCAACCATGACCGTGCTGGAGTACTTGCGTACTGTCGAACGAATGACAGGAAGTAAGGAAGGATGCGCAGAGGGTGACTGTGGAGCCTGTACCGTGGTCGTCACACAGGAGGTTGACGGTTTACTTCAATACAAGGCTTGTAATGGCTGCATCATGTTTTTGCCGTTCTTGCACGGTAAGCAGTTGCTCACAGTCGAACACCTCAAAGATGAAAATGGAAATCTTCATCCCGTGCAGCAGGCTATGGTGGACCAGCACGGATCGCAGTGTGGCTTTTGTACGCCTGGATTCATCATGTCCATGTTTGCCATGTACCACAATGGCTGCGATACCTCTCGCAAGTCACTGGATGACGGATTGGCTGGAAACCTGTGTCGTTGCACCGGATATGCTCCGATTGTAAGGGCTGCTCGGCAGTGCTTGAGTAAACCTGTATCCGACCAGTTCTCAGATGGTGAACAAAATACCCTGGATGCCTTGGCCAGGCTTGAGGCCACCGACTCAATACACCTGAATTTTCAAGATCGGGAACACTATTACGCGCCTGCGACGGTCCAGGAGCTTAACGCTATTCTCCAGGACAACCCCCAAAGTCGCATCGTAGCTGGAGGGACCGACGTTGGATTATGGGTCACCAAGGAGCGTCGACAATTGTCGAGCGTCATTGGACTTGGCAATGTTCAGGAGATGCAAAGCGTCAGTATTGAAGGCAACAATATTCAAATCGGTGCGGCGGCAACCCTGGCTGCTGCAGCCGAAACCTTGACTGAATACTATCCGACAATGGATGAATTGTTCAGACGCTACGGTTCAGTTCAGGTACGCAATCTTGCAACGATCGGCGGAAACGTTGCCAATGGCTCGCCCATCGGCGACAGCCTGCCAGTCTTGGTAGCCTTGGATTCCAAACTGGTCATCAGCAGCGCAACGGGTTCCCGTACTCTGGCGGCAGAGGATTTCTTCATTGATTATGGCAAACAGGATTTGCAGCCAAGTGAGTTTTTAGAGCGAATTGATGTGCCATTGCCTTTGGATGGACAGGAATTTCGGGTTTACAAGATATCGAAGCGATTTCACCAGGACATCTCAACAGTCTGTGGCGCGTTTTCGCTTGTTTTGGTGGATGACGTTGTGCAAAGTGCACGCATCTGTTTCGGTGGCATGGCGGCAACACCGAGGCGGGCGAAAAACTGTGAGCGTGTCTTGGCTGGTAAACGCTTGACCACAGACACGATTGATCTTGCCAAACAAACTTTGCGCGTTGACTTTGAACCAATCACGGATTTTCGTGGTAGCGCCGATTATCGCAAACTGGTGGCTGGCAATCTACTTGAACGACTGGTGTACGAACTGAATCATCACAGCGAAAGTAATGTTTGGGAAACTGCCCATGCTTGATCGCCCTGTCAATCAACTGCGCCAGCCGACTGTCCATCAGGCCGTTGCTCACGACAGTGCAGCGCGTCACGTTTGCGGTGAGGCGATCTATATCGATGACATGCCTGAACCAAGGGATTTGCTCCATATCTGGGCAGCACTGAGTCCACATGCTGCTGCCCGAATAAATTCGGTGGATACCAGTGCGGTAGCGCGGTGTCCAGGTGTTGTCACAGTACTCGATGTCAATTCGATACCTGGCGCAAATGACTGCAGCCCGACTGTGGGTGACGATCCGATTTTTGCTGAAGATCGAGTCGATTTTGCAGGCCAGGTCCTGTTTGCCGTAGCGGCTGAGTCGGAAATCGAAGCGCGGCTGGCTTGCCGTCAGGCGAAGGTGAAATATCAGATCGAAGAGCCGATTCTCACCATTGAACAGGCCCTTGCGCGGGAGTCTTTCGTGTTACCGTCTTCGACGATTCGCCGCGGCGATCCCGAACGAGCGATTCAGGCAGCCGCACACCAATTGGAAGGAAAGTTTCATTGTGGTGGTCAGGATCACTTTTACCTTGAGGGTCAAGCTGCGATGGCGGTGCCAAAAGAAGGTGGAGATTTGGTCATCTACTCATCGACACAGCACCCGTCGGAAGTGCAATTGCTGGTCGCAGAAGTCTTGAACAAACCGCGCCACTCGATTACGGTCGAGGTGAGGCGAATGGGCGGTGCTTTTGGTGGCAAAGAATCACAGGCTGCACAGTGGGCTTGCATCGCCGCCATTGCCGCAGCGCAAACAGGTCGAGCGGCAAAGGTTCGTCTTGACCGGGATGTCGATATGTTGGCAACAGGCAAGCGACACGATTTCCTTTACAAATACCGGGTCGGATTTTCTGATGATGGTCGAATTGTCGCACTGTTAGTGGACATGGCATCAAGGTGCGGGTATTCGGCTGATCTGTCTTTGCCCATCAATGATCGGGCGCTTTTGCATCTGGACAATGCTTACTATCTTGAACATGTTGAGGCGACGACACGTCTTTGCCGCACCAATACTGTTTCGAATACCGCTTTTCGCGGATTCGGAGGCCCCCAGGGAATGTTTTGCATTGAGCGAATCATTGACGAGATTGCTTGTCATCTGAAAAAGGATCCACTGCAGGTGCGCCGGCGCAATTATTATGGCAAGCGCAAGCGCAATATTGCACCTTATGGCATGAAGGTGTCTGATTTCATTTTGCACGAATTGACAGCCGAACTGATTGAGACAGCACAGTACCAAACCCGTCGCAGAAACATTCGCAAAATTAACCAAAAAGAGCCGGTCATCTTGCGCGGCCTGGCTCTAACCCCAGTCAAATTTGGCATCTCGTTTACCATGACGCACTTTAACCAGGGCAGTGCGTTGGTACATGTATACACAGATGGCAGCATTCACCTGAATCATGGTGGTACCGAGATGGGGCAGGGACTGTTCATCAAGGTTGCCCAAGTCGTCGCAGATGAGTTTTCGGTCCCCTTGAGTCGGATCAAAATTGCTGAAACCAATACGTCTAGAGTTCCCAATACCTCTGCCACCGCGGCATCGTCCGGTTCGGATATCAATGGCAAGGCCGCACAGGCAGCAGCACGCACGATCAAGAAACGGCTGATTGATGTGGCAGTACGTGCATTCGCAGTACAACGAAGTGAAATTTTATTTGTCAATGACACGGTGATTGCCGGTCGTACATCCATGTCATTTCGAGAGCTTGTTGACATGGCGCATAAGGCACGCGTACCACTATCGGCCACCGGCCATTACAAGACGCCAAAAATCAATTGGGATCGAAAAAATATGGTTGGCCACCCGTTTTATTACTTTGGCTATGGTGCGGCCGTCAGCGAAGTAGCCGTTGATCGTCTCACCGGAGAATATCGGATGACCCGTGTGGACATCCTGCATGATGCTGGCCGCTCATTGAATCCAGCCGTTGATCTAGGTCAGATTGAGGGTGGTTTTGTGCAAGGTGCTGGCTGGCTGACTAGCGAGGAATTGTGGTGGGATGAGCATGGATCGCTAAGGACTCATGCACCGTCAACCTATAAAATTCCAGCCAGCGGCGATGTGCCTGATGCATTCAACGTTAAAATCTGGCAGCGTGGCAGCAACACGGAGCATACAATTTATCGTTCCAAAGCGATTGGTGAACCGCCACTCATGTTGGCGATCTCGGTATTCAGTGCTATTTCCGATGCAATTTCAAGTCTGTCTTCCTACAACCACTGGCCAGCCATTGATGCGCCAGCGACACCAGAGCGCGTACTGATGGCCATTGAGGCAATGCGTTCAAAGAGTAATTGATCAAATGAGTTGGCGTAAAGATCTGTTTGACAAGGTCGATGGACTCAATCGATTTGTGCTGATCACGGTCATTGAGGTGAGCGGTTCAGCACCCAGGGAAGTCGGTGCGCGGATGGTCGTTTCCGAAAAATCCATCAGCGGAAGTATCGGTGGCGGTAATCTGGAGTACAAGGCGATCCAGTCGGCCAAAGAGCTGCTTTCGCACTCTGGAGAATTTACGCGCCGAACCGAATTTACCGGACTTGGGGTGACGTTAAAGCAGTGTTGCGGTGGTGCAGTCCAATTGATGTTTGAATTGTTTTCAAAAAAAAGCGCAAAGCGACTGATTGATGCCTTAGCTCTTGAACACAGCGATCGACCAAGGTTTCTGGTTTCATGTGTCTTCGGTGACCATCCGGCAAGAGTCGTCTCTCGCAGGGATGATCTGAGCCAAATGCCTGATGCAATTTGGGATTCGGCGCGCTCACTGATTACAGCGAACTCTAAGACCAGTCAACTGGTAACGGACGGTAAAGCGCAGTGGTTCATCACTTACCTGGATGAGCAGCCAACAAAAATTGTGTTGTTCGGTGCCGGGCACGTCGGCAAATCGCTGGTCAAATTGCTGCAAGACTTGCCTTTTCAAATTGACTGGGTTGACTCCAGAGTTGATATCTTCCCCACGACAGTGCCTGACAATACTCGGGTGGTCAATTCAAAAGACCCGATGAAATTGATCGATAACCAGCCGGAGGATGTATTTTTTGTCGTGATGACTCATGATCACGGTTTAGATTATGAACTGTGTTTACACATTCTAAGGCGACGGAAATTTGCCTGGTTAGGCTTGATCGGGTCGAAGACCAAGCGTATGAGATTCGAACAGCGCCTGGAAAAAGACAGTATTGATTCTTTTACGTTACAACGTTTGGTTTGTCCGATCGGCATCCCCGGCATTCGCGGCAAGTTTCCAGCGGTCATTGCTTTATCGACTGCCGCACAATTGCTCGAGGTTCGTAATCACGCGGTGAGCGCTTTTTCTGATAATACCTTGCTGCAAGTGGAGGCGCAATCATGAGCGTACCCTTGCTGGAACTTAAGGGGATAACAAAAGCCTTCCCCGGCGTGGTGGCGAACGATTCAGTCGATATTTCTGTCGAAGAAGGTCAGATTCATGCGCTACTCGGTGAAAACGGGGCGGGGAAGAGTACCCTAGTGAAAATCATATATGGCTATTACTCGGCTGATGTAGGCGATATGGCGTGGCAGGGCAATTCTATTCGGGTCACCAGTCCAGCGCACGCCCGCCAAATCGGTATCGGAATGGTATTTCAGCATTTCTCGCTGTTTGATGCACTGTCGGTGCGTGAAAACATCGAGCTTGCGATTTCATCGGGAAAGACTGGTGATGAATTATCCGAGGATATTACAGAAGTTTCGGCTGCATACGGTCTTGGACTGGACCCGAATCGAGATATTTTTTCTTTGTCGGTTGGCGAACGCCAACGCGTTGAGATCGTGCGTTGCCTGCTGGCATCACCGAAATTACTCATTATGGATGAGCCGACATCGGTGCTTACACCACAGGAAGCCGATAACCTGTTTGAAATATTGAACAAACTGGCTAAAGAAGGTTGTGCAGTACTGTACATCAGCCACAAACTCGAGGAAATCCAAAAGCTTTGCCACCATGCAACAATTCTTCGACATGGAAAAGTTGTTGCACAATGCGATCCAACCAAGGAAGATACCCGAAGCTTGGCCGAAATGATGATTGGTAAAGCCTTAAAACCACCGTCCTACAATTTGAAAGACGCAGGTGAATCAAAATTCGCCGTTCGAAATCTTTCTCGAAGCGCTGTTAACGAGCGGAGCATTTCACTCAAAGACATCAGTTTCGATGTTTGTGAAGGCGAAATATTTGGAATCGCCGGAGTGGCAGGCAATGGGCAGACTGAGTTGATGGAAATGCTCTCAGGAGAAGTGTTGGCAAAGGACAATGCTGTAATTCGAATTGATGGAGTCGATTGCGGGCGTCTTGGGATTCGGGAACGGCGAAAACTTGGCGCAGCAATTGTGCCTGAAGAACGGTTGGGACATGGAGCTGTTGGTAGTATGTCGCTAATCGAGAATGCCTTTTTAGGCGGTCATCAGCGCTTTAATCTCGCCAAGGGAATTTGGATGAACTATTCGAACGCCCGTAATTTTGCGAAAAAAACCTGTGATGATTTTGATGTCAGACATGCTGGGATACAGGTTGATGCCAGCAGTCTTTCGGGCGGTAACCTGCAAAAGTTTTTAATTGGTCGTGAAATCCTACAGGAACCTTTGGTGATGCTGGCTTCGCAACCGACGTGGGGAGTCGACGCAGGGTCGCAATTGGCCATTCACAAGGCACTTTTGGATTTGGCTGCCAATGGTACCGCGGTGTTAGTGATTTCACAAGATTTGGATGAATTGCTGGAATTGTGCAACAGAATCGCGGTGATGTTTGCCGGACAGTTGTCTGAACCGCATTCTGTTTCAACGCTGACAGCCGAGAAAATCGGCCTTTTGATGGGCGGTGCCCATCCAGAAGCTGCCTGAGATTGTAATAGTGCGCATCAAGCTCGTTCCCCGCCAGACTCATTCGAAGTTAATGACCTGGTTGACTCCAGTGATTGCATTGGGCTTAAGTCTTTTGGCCGGTACAATCATGTTTTACCTGTTGGACTTTCCCCCTTTACAAAGTCTCTATGCTTTCTTTATCAGCCCGATCAGCGATTTGTACGGGGTAACTGAGTTGCTCATCAAGGCCACTCCACTCGCCATTATTGCAGTAGGTCTGGCGATGGGGTTCAGGGCAAATGTATGGAATATTGGCGCGGAAGGTCAATTTACCATTGGTGCATTGACTGGTAGTGCGCTTGTCATTTACTTTCCAGAATCGGAAAACGTACTCATGCTGCCAGCCATGATGATTCTGGGTGTGGCAGGAGGCATGGCGTGGGCTGCAATTCCAGCATTTTTGAAGACTCGGTACAACACCAATGAAATATTGACAAGTCTGTTGCTGGTTTACGTCGCAATTTTGATTTTGAGCACGTTGGTACACGGTCCCTGGCGAGACCCAGATGGGTACAATTTTCCAGAAAGCGTAATTTTTCAGGATGTAGCGATCTTGCCTGTCATTGTCTCAGGTACGCGCTTGCACTTGGGTGCAATTTTTGCGATTTTGGTCATCGCGACTGGTTGGATACTGTTTTCCAGAACGCTGGCAGGCTTTCAAGTCAGGGTGTCCGGACTTGCGCCACACGCGGCTCGCTATACGGGAGTTCACTCCGATCGGATGATTTGGTATGTCCTTTTGGGTGCTGGTGGATTGGCGGGACTCGCTGGCATCGTGGAGGTGTCAGGACTGATTGGGCAAGTGCAGCCGGTGATTTCCCCAGGATATGGATTTGCCGCAATTATTGTTGCATTTCTCGGAAGATTGCATCCGCTTGGCATTTTGTTTGCCAGCCTCGTATTGGCGCTGTCTTACCTGGGCGGCGAGTCGGTACAGATTAAGCTCGGACTTCCGCTTGGCATTGCCGGTGTATTTCAGGGCATGCTCTTGTTTTTCTTGTTGTCTTGTGATGTTTTGATCAACTATCGAATTGAATTTAAAGGGACGAGGTCGACAGATTCGAGGAGTTCAGCGTAGTGGCGACGATTACAACAATCGAATTGATTTTGCTGACAGTTGTCAGTGCAGCAACACCGCTGCTGCTTGCCGCAACCGGTGAATTGGTGGTGGAAAAGTCTGGTGTGTTGAATCTCGGTGTTGAAGGCATGATGTTGGTTGGTGCAGTGAGCGCATTTATCGCAATGCTGACGACGGGAAGTTGGGCACTTGGAATTTTCGCAGGCGCTGTTGCAGGTGTATTGATGTCCATGCTGTTCGGAGTGTTGACCTTGTTTTTCCTGGCCAATCAGGTTGCTTCGGGTCTAGCGCTGACTTTATTTGGCATTGGGGTCAGTTCGCTGCTTGGGATTCCATTTATCGGGTTGCCCATTGAAAAACTTCCGGCGCTGAGCGTTCCATTTGCGGGTGATATACCAATTTTGGGTCCGTTGATTTTTGGGCAGGATTTTCTCATTTATTTTTCAGTCCTCATGGTTGTGGTGGTGCACTGGTTTCTTTTTCATTCCAGGTCAGGACTGATTTTACGAGCCGTCGGTGAATCTCACGACGCGGCACATTCAATTGGCTACTCGGTCATCAAAATCAGGTTTCTTGCGGTGATGTTTGGCGGTGCAATGGCAGGCCTTGGCGGTGCTTTTCTGTCATTGTCTTACACACCCATGTGGGTTGAGCAAATGACGGCTGGCCGCGGCTGGATTGCGCTGGCATTGGTGGTGTTTGCGACCTGGAAGCCTGGTCGAGTTCTGATTGGTGCATACCTATTTGGTGCAGTAACGATACTGCAGCTTCACCTGCAGGGTTTTGGTGTTCAATTGCCGGCACAAATTCTATCCATGTTGCCGTATTTGGTGACGATACTGGTATTGGTATTGATCTCCCGAAACGCCGCTCGCGTTAAATTGAGTGCACCTGCTTGTCTGGGTCAGATTTTTCATCCAAATTCATAATCGACACCACCGGTTCCAAGAAGCGGGATTGCTTGTTTGTTTTTTTGTTCCTTGGACTTTCAAGATAACCAATTTGTCCAGCCACCTAACAATCCAACTCCCGTGAGTATCACCGCTAAACTGATCTGGTAAATTGGGTTCGATTGATAAAGAATTCGCTATAACGGACTTTTGTCATTCTTTCACTACTTCCAGTCAAAATGAGTTCTAATGCTCTGATGTTATACGAGAATAATATATGGATAGGGCAGCAACAGCAGGATGTGCAAGTTGTCATGACAGGTTTGACAATATCTTTGCCTTATCGTTTAATGGATGAATTCTTAACAGTCAATATTTAATGGTCGGAAAGTGTCTTTAACTGCTATACCCATAACGAGTGTGCTTACAGTAGCCGTAATTTTCTTTGCTTTGCTAACGGTGTTTAAAGGAATACGCGTTGTTCCTCAATCGGAAGTTTTCTTAGTGGAGCGATTCGGTAAGTATCGTCGTACATTGAATGCAGGAATCAATTTAATTGTTCCTTACGTAGACAAAGTTCGTCACAGAGTGAGTGTGTTGGAACGCCAATTGTCTGAATTTAGCATATCGGTAATCACTAAAGACAATGTAGAAGTCATACTTGATACAACTGTGTTTTTTAGAGTTGTAGATGCCGGAAGGTCGGTTTATCGAATTCGAAATGATGAACTTGCTATACAAACCGCTGCGACTTCAATTGTTAGATCAGCTGCGGGAAAACTTGACTTAGACCATCTGCAATCAAGTCGTGAATCGATGAATTTGGAAATTGCGAATAATCTTCAAGAAGCTGCTGAAGTCTGGGGAATTGAAATTACACGAACGGAAATTATCGACATTCGCGTTGATGAACAGACCAAGGAAGCACAGCGTAAACAGTTAAATGCAGAAAGAGAAAGACGCGCCGCAGTTGCAGAGGCGGAAGGAAAAAAGCGAGCAATTGAACTGAATGCTGATGCACAACTGTATGAAGCGCAAAAAGATGCGGATGCTGTAAAAGTTCAAGCTGATGCTGATGCTTATGCAATTCGAATAAAAGCCGAAGCCCAAGCTCAGCAAACAAGAATGATTGCCGACGCAATTAGTGACAATGGGCAGCCTGCAATTGACTTTGAAATTCTCAAACAACAAGTGCAAGCCATTAGCCAAATTGCGTCTTCGTCCAACGCAAAAACGCTGATTGTGCCGTCTGACGTTACGAAAACACTCGGTAGTCTAGAAGTGGTTATCGATAGACTGAATGACAAATAGAATGACGTTGTATGGACATGAACAACCTAATTTTCCTTACTGAGATTTGGATAATTCTAGCAATCGTATTGATTGTGGCAGACTTGGTTTTAGGAATGAACTATTTGTTGCTTCCAGTCGGTGTAGCATGCTTTTTTATTGCTATTTTGGTCTTTCTCAAAAATAATGGATTAGTCCCTGATTTCATTAGTTTCTATAACTGGCAGCATGTCGGACTGTGGTTCGCCGGACTGTCGCTAGTTTCGATTGGTTTATTGAAACTATACGGTCGTTCAAAACTCAAGAGTAATGAAGACATCAACAAATATTAGTTGCCATCGTATTGCCTTTAGGTCGGATATATAGGCCACGGATACCATCGTTGTAGAACATCAATTGGGACAGGGGGGATTTTCGGCCCAACAACGGCGGTCATTAATTTCTGCGCAAACAGTTGACTGGACCAAAAATTCGCCTTGGGCGCAAGGCCCACGATGAACCGAAATATCGCGGTTAGTGCTAAAATTGCGCTTAGGGCGATTCGATGTGAAAAGCTTGTTAGCACCATCGAGAGCATTTTTATGGAGTGATCCTGCAACATTGTGATCACGGAATGTCAAATTAAATATTTTTTGGAGAGTAGTTAATATGCGACGAGTTATTTTGGCTGTTTTTGCGGCAGTTTTATACGCATTTGGCACTGCTGGTGCGTTTGCAGAAGACCCGCTCAAAGTTGGATTTGTGTACATTGGTCCCGTTGGCGACCACGGTTGGACGTATCAACACAATGAGGGGCGCCTTGCGATAGAGGAAGCATTTGGTGACAAGGTGCAAACAACATTTGTTGAATTTGTTCCGGAAGGTCAGGATGCCGAACGAGTGATTCGTCAACTGGCTGCCGATGGTCACGGTCTGATTTTCACGACTTCATTCGGTTATATGAACCCCACAATCAAGGTGGCGAAGAATTTTCCCAATGTACAATTCGAACATTGTTCCGGGTATAAACGATCCGATAACGTTTCCACTTATCTTGCGCGATTTTACGAGGGGCGCTATGTCATTGGTCGAATCGCTGGCGCAGTAACGAAATCCAACACGATTGGATATATTGCATCGTTTCCAATCCCTGAGGTTGTGCGAGGTATCAACTCATTCACACTGGGACTGCGCAGTGTCAATCCCGACGCGAAAGTAAAGGTTGTTTGGGTGAGCACTTGGTTTGATCCTGGCAAGGAAGGTGACGCAGCGAAAGCGTTGATTGATCAAGGTGCAGACATTCTAGTTCAGCACACGGATTCGCCAGCACCGCTTCAAGTCGCGGAAGAGCGCGGTGTGTATGCATTCGGTCAGGCATCTGACATGGTTGCATTCGGGCCGAAAGCACATCTAAGTGCAATTGTCAATAACTGGGGTCCCTACTATGTTGCGCGTACACAGGCGGTATTGGATGGAAACTGGGCCTCTCAGGATGTTTGGGGTGGTATCTCCGACGACATGATCAGAATGGCAGAATTTAACCCCGATTCACTACCTGCTGATGTGATTGCAGATGCACAAGCGACTGTTGACGGGATCCGCTCAGGCACCATTCACCCCTTTGCGGGACCGATCATGGATCAAGCGGGTAATGAAGTAGTCGCAGCCGGCGCCACTTTAAGTGATGGCGACCTGTTGGGTATGGGCTACTATGTAATGGGCGTTGATGGCGCATTACCGAATTAGTTTTACTAATTCCATAACACGATTATCGAACCACTCAGGGGTGTTTGAGTTCAGGCACCCCTGTTTTTTTGGAATGGACGAAGTTGAACTTTAGTTGCAGCTTCAGATCAGCAATTCATTTTCCGAATTCAAATCACTCAAGGCACAATGATGAAGTCTGATCGTTCGGACGAGTTCAAGTTGACTGCCAAGGCACTGGCTCATCAAATCGCCTCCAAAGCCGCAAATTGGGACCGAACCCGGCAATACTGCTGGGAAAATGTTGCAGACCTTGTCGATGCCCGGATCATGGGGATGACCATTCCAGAAGAATACGGTGGTCAATCAGCGTCATTTCATGAGGCCGTTTTGGTCATCGAGGAAATCGCTAAGGTGTGTGCTCTCAGTGCTCGCATCGTGGTCGAATCGAACATGGGCGCTATCAGTGCGATCATGTCCTATGGTAGTGAAGAACAAAAGCGCTTATGTGCGCCAATGGTGCTTGCCGGTGATAAACCGGCAATTTGCATTACCGAGCCCGAAGCGGGAAGTGCTGCCACCGAAATGAAAACGACAGCGCGCCAAATCGGTTCAAAATACGTGATCAATGGTGTTAAACACTGGATTACCGGCGCTGGCATATCGAAGATTCATTTAATATTCGCCAAGGTTTTGGACGAAAACGAGTGCGAGTTGGGTATTGGTGGCTTTATCGTTTTCTACGACCCGGCAAACGGCGTTGAACCCAAGGGATTCTCAGTCGGGCGTCGCGAGCATACACTTGGCCTTTGCGGTATGCCGGAAGCCGAGTTGCACTTCAATGATCTTGAAGTGGACGAAACGTTTATGCTGCAAACTCCTTCGGGTTTACGTAAAGGGTTTGCCAAGTTGATGAGTGCGTACAACAGCCAGCGAGTTGGAGCAGGGACGATCGCAATGGGCATTGCCGCCGGTGCCTTGGATCATGCTAAACGTTATCTTGTAGACCGGCAACAGTTCGGGCGACCTTTGGCAGAGTTTCAGGGCTTGCAGTGGATGATTGCCGAAATGGATACGTCAGTCCATGCCTCGCGGCTTTTGTTGTACGAAGCAGCGAAGTCAAAAGGTGAGGACTCCAGCTTATTTCCTGATCCTCTTTATGCAGCCCGGGCCAAATTATTTGCGTCGGAAACTGCAATTGGAGTGGTCAGTGACGCCTTACAAATGTTCGGTGCCCGTGGCTACGGTGACCAGGAACCGCTTGAACGCATGTATCGGGATGTCCGTATGTTCACGATCGGGGGAGGTACTGCACAAATATTGAAGACTCAGGTTGGCAGTCGACTCTTGGGTATCAAGGCACCGCAGACTCGTGAAGGGTATGTACAACGCTCAAGTCGGTAATTTCGATATTGTGCAAAATCGACTGAAGCGTGACACACTCTGAGTAGATTGTCTTGGATTAGGGCGAAGTATTAAGAAGTGGAATCGATGAACAGGTTTGGAATTCGAGGTGCGATTTTCGACTCAATTGCGGCTCCTGATGAACGCACTACGCCATGGCGATATTTTGATGATGGCGTAATGGTCATTTCGAACGGTCGGGTTGAATCTGTCGATTCTGCGAATGCTTGTCTTGCTGGACTTAAAGATCAGATTCGAATCATTGAGTACCCAAACTGCTTAATTTGTCCAGGTTTTATCGATTCCCACGTTCATTACTCGCAGACTCGCATCATCGGGTCTCCTGCACCAGGTCTTTTGGAATGGCTTGAAACATACACGTTTCCAGAAGAGATGCGCTTTCATGACTCAGATTATGCATCGTTGGTTGCTGATCAGTTTTTTGATGAACTGCTCAGTAATGGAACGACGACAGCCCAAGTTTACCCAACGGTTCATGAAATCTCCGCGGATGCCTTTTTCAGCGAAGCCGATCGGCGTGGCTTGAGAATGGTTGCAGGCAAGGTGTTGATGGATCGCAATGCGCCGGATGGATTGCTGGACGGCGAGGATTTGGGTGAAGATGGGACGCTACGACTGATTCAAAAATGGCATGGTACTGGCCGTCAAACTTATTCCATTACACTACGATTCGCAGGGACATCGACGAGAGCCCAGATGGAAATGTGCGGGAACTTGGTGCGACAACATCCCGATCTTTTGTTCCACACGCATCTTTCTGAAACATTGGCAGAAATTGACTGGACACTGAATCTTTACCCACAATGTTCGGACTATTTGTCCGTTTACGAACAATATGGCGTTGTCACGGACCATTCGGTTTTTGCTCACTGTATTCATTTGAGTAATTCTGAAAAACAGCGATTAGCAGATGCTGGTGGCGCTATTGCGCTATGTCCTACATCGAACATGTTTCTTGGTAGCGGTCTGGTACCGGTAAATGAATTGGCAAATCACGGCATACAGTTGTCGCTTGGAACCGATGTCGGTGGTGGGACAAGTTTTTCAATGCTTCAGACAATGCACGAGATGTACAAGGTTGTACAGTTAAGTGGTGAATCAAGCATCGATGCAACGAACCTGTTTTATCTTGCAACACTCGGTAGTGCGAGGGCATTGAAAATAGATCGTTATGTCGGGAACTTCGAAAGAGGCAAGGAGGCGGATTTTGTTGTTTTGGATGACGGTGGTCAGACACTGTTGCGGCATAAATTGAATCGATCGCGATCGGTTGCTGAGCAACTGTTCGCCTATATCATCCTCGGCAGTTCAGCGAATGTGAAAGAGACTTGGAGCCTCGGTCAGCGCGTTTACCAGCGCGATGAATGTCTAGGGCTGAAGTAGCGTTGAACTCACAACACGCAGTCAGTCCTGGCATTTAATACGCGTCGGATTCGAATGCTCCATTTGGAGGCTCGGCTTCGACACCGAGAACCGCAAGGGCTTCACCCTGTTCAACCAATCCTCGGTTGGATCTGACATAAGCGATACCATCGATCGGGAAATCTATACGAATCGGTGGAGTGTTGAGGTGGCTAATACTGTGGATATAGCCAACTGGATCACCTGCCTTTACTCGACCGCCAGGGGTAAATGCTGGCTCAAACAATCCTCGATGTGTCGCGTGAACATGCTGGTTTGCGTCGACGATCTCAAAGAATATTGGGGTGGACTGCTGAGTTTGAACCGGTCCTGACAAGATTCCCAAGTGTTGCAGACAATTACGAATGCCCTGTTCACCGAGTTGGAGGGTTTCAGGTGTTACGTGTCCACCGCCGCCAAGTTCGGCGGCAATCGAGGGAATTTTGTTGCGAACGGCTGCGCCATTGACGCTTCGGTCATCATTGAAGATGCCCATCATCCACACGAGTGGGCAGCCGAAGACTTCTGCCAGTTTCATGATCGTGTTTTGGCGTTTGGGATCTTCATCATAGGTTGCCATCGAGCACGGCGAAAACCAATAAGCTTTGCCACCAGCGTGCAGGTCTATGGCGTAGTCACACACAGGCATGACAGTATTTTCAATGAAATTTGCAATTTGTTGTGTTGGCGTTCCGTCAGGATCGCCCGGAAAAGCCCGGTTTAGATTGACATCGTCAAGCGGCGAGACACGGGCCGACGCATTGACCGCTGGAGAGTTGAGTGTCGGAATCACAATGATTCGACCTTGTATATCTTCTGTATTGACTTCTTTCAAAAATTTGATGAGTGAAATTGGACCTTCAAATTCATCTCCATGCACCCCGCCGGTCAGGAGTATAGTGGGCCCATCACCGTTGACGACTACCCCTGCTGGTATCGGGATATAGCCCAAAGCGATCTGGTTGTCAGAATGTTTAAGCTGTATATCTGCGCTACGTTTGCCTGGTGATACAAAGTCGAGGCTGGATTGAATTCTTGTATTCGCCCATAGCAAATCTGGGTATGGCATGCTCATGTGTTCACCGCAAAAACTTCGATAGAGGAAAATTAGCAACTACTCGTCCCATCAATTTTACACTTCCTGACAGATAGTCTTTACGGCCAGTATTTTCGGCGACGGGGGTGTTGTCGCTGCTTCTCAATTATTGACTTTCTGCGCTTGACATTTGTATGGCCTTTGTCTGTGGTATTGCCATTCCTGGAAGACCGAAGCACACTATGGGTAAAGCCTACCTGGGATCCAAAGCAACCGCTGGACTATGTCAGCCATTAATCGGCATGATGCCGAGACATGACGTTTTCATAGAAACGCATCTTGGGCTTGGCGCCATTATGAAAAGAAAGCCGCCGGCACTGCATAACATCGGGATTGATCTTGATGCACAGACGATTTCGGATTTCAGTTGCGATTACCCGGTTGTTCTTTGATGCGATTTTCACACGCTGCGCGAGCACAATACTGATCCTCATAGATCGACTGAATCGATCCAGTCATTGAGCGGGGCAGATTGGTCACCACAAAACGAGGATTGTCCTTCACCGTCCCAACTTTGTTCGAACGCTTAATCAGGCAAACACTCCGCCTTGGCAATTACCTGACGGGGTCTGGACCATGACTGGCGTGTCTGATACGGAAACTGTACAGACCGTCGGCTGGGCTCATCGAGTTGACGGCATCGACTCGTGGACTTTGACATCGCCTTGGTGATTCTTTTTTGCAAACGGGGGTTTCTCGACATCCCCACCAGATCATACACCTCATTTTGCTCACACCAGCTCAGCAACCCATCGCGGCAAAAACTACTGTCAGCACGAATCACGATACGCGTGTCCGGCCACTGGTCTCGGACCTGCGCTACGATTCGACTCAACTCCTCCTTTGCCCCGTCGCAGGCATCAATCTTCGCCGGGCGAAGCCGCGCACACAGTCAGTGTTCACCACTGAATATGTACAGTGGTAAATAACAGTACGCATCGCTAAACCATGATAAAAACGAAACTCCTGTTGCCCGTGGACCGGATCATCGGTGGCATCAAGATCCAACCAGATCTCTTGCGGTGCACTGTCATACGATTCCATAAACAGATCCACCAACAGTCGATTCATCCTGGTCGGGTCGTGACCACGCACTAAGTTGAAACTGGTATGTAATATGACGTATTACAATAAACCATGATTCAGAGCTTTAAAAGCAGAGCGTTAAGACGATTTTTTGAACATGGGGACGAAAGCCGAATTCGTGCTGACCATCGAGAAAAAGTGCGTGACATCTTGGCGCGGTTGAATGCGGCTGTTATACCAGAAGACATGAACCTGCCTGGTTTCAAGTTACATCGTTTGAAAGGTGAATATGCAAATTACTGGGCTGTTACGGTGCGAGCCAACTGGCGGATAATATTTCGTTATGAAGAAGGTGATGCAATTGGTGTTGATTATCTGGATTATCACTAAAAAACTGGAGGAGAAGATATGTTGATGCACAACCCACCCCACCCTGGCGATGTCGTCA
Organism: Arenicellales bacterium; assembly: GCA_963664525.1. GTDB lineage: Bacteria > Pseudomonadota > Gammaproteobacteria > Arenicellales > JAJDZL01 > JAJDZL01. The sequence goes on along the minus strand of OY761535.1, from coordinate 2,309,458 downwards.
GGCGGCAGTGTCTTGAACCCTTGGGGCTTACTGTTACAGAGGCCGCCAAAGGGCTCGGTGTCTCACGCAACACACTTTCCATGCTACTCAATGGTCGAATAAAAGTATCAACAGAGATGGCCATTCGATTATCTCAAGGGTTTGGCGGCAACCCGGAAAGCTGGCTACAACAGCAGATGCAGTACGACCTATGGCATGTGCAGCAACGCAAGAAAGAAATTGAAGTACGGAAATTCAAAGCTACTCTTCCGGGCACCCAGCGGTGAAGCGGTGTCATCCAAAACGCGGAAAGATCGCGAAAACAGATGCACAAAATCTGCACGAATATTTTGACAAGTACGAAAGCGAAATCCTGCGCTTTACCTGCAACCCTTACGTCGGTTTCACAAATTACCGTAGTGAGCGAGTTATTCGGATGGCCAAGGTCAAGCTCAAAATATCGGGCACGTTTCGTTCGGCGAAATTTACCGATGCTTACTACCGCATCTCAAGCTAACTGCAATCGATGAGTTGGTTAGACTACAGCCCGCTTACGGCAATTCAACTCGCATTTAAAACGAAGCGGCAAATATCCTCAGAAACAACGGATTATATTTACCGAGCCCTCGGATGGCTGTTCAAACTGGACGAGTAGTTCGAAAATTGTTCAGTTTCGCCACACGTGCGTTTGGATACGCATTGTATTGGCTTATACCTGGGTTGGCGTGTACTTGACGTCAACGTATTAATGTCAAATTTGCTTGTCGTTAATTTTTCTCGAAATATTAACGACAAAGATTAATATCAGTTAACAATATTGAGGAAATCGGTTGATATTGACGAATCAATAGTAGCCGATGACATCACCGTCGGTGCTTACCCCCAATCCGTTCAACAGCCGATTAACATAGCAAAAGTAACCGACGACTTGGTTCAACTCCAATATCTCACCGTCATCACAACCTGCTTCGAGCAGTGTATTCACATCGTGCTCGACGATATCGCCGACTGCCAGGGTCAACTTTTCTACATAGTGCAGCATGGCCAACTCTTTATTTCGAAAGGCCTGTTCCGGCTGGTGAGATTCAAGTGCTGACATGATCGCTTCATAGCGGGAGTCATCATTAATCAACTTTCTTAAATTTGTGCTGTGATGAGTAACGCTATAAGCACACTTGTTCAAAATACTAGTATAGGTGCCGGCAGTTTCGAGAAACCAAAAAGGCAAAACGTTGTCGCTGCTGTGAAGCACGCTACGATAAAGTGAGACGTGGCCATGCATTGTCTTCGGACGCAAACTGTGAATTCTCATCACGTTGTCCACAGTCCCGTGTGGAGTGCGCGCAGTTTCCAAAGCCTCTTTCGCTTCTCCTGTTGCTTCAGCGTCAGAAAGCATACGAATCCAAGCAGTCATGTTTCAACCCGGTCGTGTTGAATGAAATTGATTCAGTGGCGGTAGGCGAATGAGCGATTAAATCGGCCGTTGATATAGGCATCGCATGTAATCGGCTCAAATCGGGCCGTTTCACCTTCTCCAATTATGGGATCAATAACGGTTTGAGAATCGGGGTCGATAAAAACAACAAGTGAATATCGAGCGGCATTGCTTTTGTTGACCACGCAGTGAGAGACAGACCGAAATCGCCCATTGGTCCAGCGGGAAAGTAAATCGCCGATATTCACGACAAATGTATTAGGGATTGGTTCAATTTCTTTCCATTGACCATCCGCAAATTGAGCGCTCAACCCCGGCGCGCCTTGCAAGAGCATCGACAGACATCCAAAGTCTGAATGTGGAGATACACCATAATCACCAACGGTTCCCCGGTTGGCCGGATAGTAGATGAGTGAACCCCGGGAAGTCGGTTGGTTAAAGTTGCGGGTAAAAAAACCTGCACTTTCACCCAGCGAAACAGCTAGTGCACGCATGATCTTTGCGGCACAATCGTGAACTTCATCAAAGAACGCATTGAGAACCTGTTGCATCTCAGAGGGTTCATTCGGCCAGCGATTTGGTGCAAGAATCTGACTTTGCAGATCGATTCTAGACTCGTCAATATTTTTGTCGAGACCCCAAATGAAACTTTCTTTTTGGTCAGCGCTGCTGTAGCCCTCCATCGTCGATTCACCGATGGGCAAGAAACCACGATGGGTGCCAGACATTTGTACCGACGCTTTCTTTTCAGCGGGCAAGGAAAAAAACTTTTTCGCCACTGAAAATGTTGAATTGATCGTTTCGATATCGACGCCGTGGCCGGACACATAAAAAAAGCCATTGCTTTGTGACGCCTCACAAAGTTCATGTCCGATGCTTTGCTGTTCTGATTCAGATGCGTTCTGTAAAGCAGAAATGTCGATGACCGGTATAGCAGGCATGGAATTATGTGTTTAGGACGCAATGATTTGGCAAGAAGCCACAAAGTATACTTTGTTTTGCTTTGAGCGGTTTTGTGATTCAGCGAAGGTCGAAACGGGCTTGAAATTGAACATTATTCTTGGTGATTTATGCACTTGACTAAGCCATAGAAAAGGCTTCAAAATACGCCTCAAAAGTTACAATTGTTTTCCACCATGCGGATTTGTCAGTATGTGGCGAGAATAAACTAGAACTCATACCCCTGTGGGAATATGCTCGTTGAGGGTGTACCGTTTGAGTTAACGACGGTAGGGTAATACGCTCAAAAGTTCAATAAACGAGATTTACTGCGTTGACTTATCTCGAGATTTGTTTTCGATTTGTTCGCTTAAAGATTTGACGTGATCGACAAAACGCCGAAGAGACCACAACCAATCTTTTTATTTCTTGGTGTAACTATCTTGAATAGCATCAGGCACAATAAGTTGTAGCTGCGAGGCAGACATTTGCTCTGTCTGGTGTTCTGAAATTCCCGGTTCAAGTGTTAACAGGTGTTTCTTTGGAATTTTTTCTGCTTCTGCTAACACGTGCCGCCACTGATCCTTACATGAAGATTTAGCCATATCTCCCTTTTCTTATCAAATACTTGTATTGAATTCATTAGACTACGAAACACACTTGTAATTAGTGGTAATTAGGAAAGATTTAAAACTCAATAGGCAATGAGAGTTAAGTTATTTATGTAAGAATGTGAGGGATTGAAACTAAATATAGTCAACTTAGTTTCCGAGTGTTCATCATTCAGTAAATTGGGGCTTTGAATACCATGTCAACTCGAATGATTGCAAACAAACTGAATTTCTGTGAGACCCAGTGTAGAAATGAAACTAAAAACTAGTGGGCAATACGAAACCTAGGTTTTTCAAACGGTACTCCATAGCAGGTCTACTCACCTCAAACTCTTCGGCAAGAATTCTTATGTCGGCAGAATTATTGAGATCAATGTGAGAATGTCTATCAAGATACTCGTCCAGCAATACTTCAGGCATTAACAATCCTGCTGCAAATGCGTTTGCTTCCATTTCCAATTGATAATCAACTTCATCAACGCCGCCCTTGCGAAAATAAACCGTTCGATCAATGAATACATGCTGGTCTATTCTCCTTCGACGGTGTAATTGATAATGCCCGAGTTCATGTGCTATCGTAAAACGCCGCCGGACTGGTGCGTGAAGTAAATTAACCACAATAGTCTTTTCTCTTACTGCTAAAAATCCAGAATACTCATCTTCCAATGCTTTTTCTTGAATAGAGAGATTCAGAAATTCAGCAATTTTTTCAATGTCCACTGGAATTATTAGCGCATTCAATCTTAACAGTAATTGATACGCTTTTTGATCAATACGTTTATATAAGCTAGTTATCGTCATTCAACTTTCCCCTAGTACTATGATTCATGTTTCTGAGTGCGAACCTGGTCCAAAGCATTCTGCAGAGTTGAACCAGTTTCTATAGAAATATCGAACTCTTCTAAAGCACGATTCAGGAGAGTTGGCGTTTCTGCAACTTGAAGTGACACTTTTCGGCTTTGATCAAGCCGAGCCTGTACTTCATCCATTTTCGGGACGAAATTTTCAGTTGAAATTTCTAAGGAATGCACAAGTTGAGCTAAAAGAAATACAGAGGTTCGTTGTGTCCCTGATTCAATATTCGCTAGCGCTGTTCGTGTAATTTGTAGACGCTCAGCAAGCTCAAACTGCGTGAGATGTAATTCACGACGGCGTTTCTTAACGCGTTCCCCAAAAACTTGCTGGAATTGTACGGTTAAACTCATTTTGCAGGTGCTAACTTGGCGTTAACCGGAATTTATTCTACCACAAATTCAGTCAAAATTCGATTTGAAATAAATATGACAGCATTTTTGACATTAATGTCATTTTATAAAATTGTAACTTGTTATAATATGGTTCAAGATCACATATTTTGAGAACCACTCTATGAAACATAACAAATATTTCGACGATTTTCTGAAAAATTACGTTAATTTGAACCAATCAAGATTGACCATTTTGGACCAAAAAGTAGAAACTATTACTGAACTTCTAAAATCAAAATTGTCGAACTACAAAAAATGTAGTCAACAAGGTTCCTACGCTCATGGCACGATTATCAAGCCGGTCAGAGACAACGATGAATTTGACGCCGACATATTGATTTATATCAAGGACGATAACTTTGACCCCAATGATTTTCAGGAAGATTATGTCACAGAAATTTACAAAGTATTTCGAGACAACGCAAACTACAAAAAAATTGTGCGACGAAAATCGCGATGTGTGACGATAGACTACTCTGGAGACTTTCACTTAGATGTTGTGCCGTGTATTGAACACAACGGTGATAATTTCATCTGCAACAGAATTGATGAAAAATACGAAAAGACAGATGGGGATGGATATAAAAATTGGCTCGCAGAAAAGAACAGAAATTCAGGCGGAAACAATCTAAAGAAAGTTACGCGTCTTTTAAAGTTTCTTCGAGACCACAAAAGCAACTTTTCGATACCTTCTATTTTATTGACGACTATCCTCGGAATTCAGATAAATAGTTCTGATAAAGGTTCAGATGAATTCCAGGATTTGCCGCAGACGCTAAAGACTTTGTGCAACAGGGTAAACGATTTTTTGCAAGCAAATCCGATTATGCCAACTATTCAGAACCCTGTATTACCTGAAGAAAATTTCAACCGTAAGTGGAATCAAACGAAATATTCGAACTTCCGAGATAAGTTCAATACCTACAACAAGAAAATCAACGAAGCCTTTGAAGAAAAAGACCACAATGAAAGTGTCAAAAAGTGGCGGAAGCTGTTTGGAGACGATTTTGGTGAATTGAAGAAATCTGATGCTTCTATTGCAGCGGCCATAATCACAGCATCAGGAATAACAGCCGCTTCACCCAGTGTACATGCAACAAAACCATATGCGAGCGATGATTAGATACAGCACTTCGGAAATGGAAGAAATCAATCGTCATTTCCTCAATTTGTTTTATTCAGAGGATGTTGTAAAAGGGGAGATTGATTTTTCAGTGAAATATAAACCTTCAATTAGTAAACACATTAAATATTGGAATATAGTGCCATGTTCGTCGGGACACGGTTGTATTCAGGATGTTTATGATATCGAAATACGGCTCAAAGAATTAAGAGACGGTAAACCGAAAGTCTTCGAAATTGGGGGAAGAATAAAAAGACTGGCTGAGGAGTTGAATCTACCGATCATTGAACTACATCTCTATCCAGACGATGGAGACTGTTGCTTAGGTATATTTTTTCCGAATTCAAATGAAACATTGAGTGAATTCATTCTAAATAAGGTATATCCATATTTTGTCTGGCAAGCATATTATTCACAATATAGAAAAATTCCACCGATCGGAGAGTGGTCGCATGGAGCACAAGGTCGACAAGAATTCTCTAGGTATATCCAAATTCTCGGACGGAATCAACCTTGTCCTTGTGGGAGCGGAAAGAAATTCAAAATCTGTTATCATACTTAGTACGCTTTGTAGTAAGCAAGAGAAAATAGAATCATTTTCTTGACAAACTCGACTGATCACTCCAGTGCCCATCCAAGACTGATAACAAGTAAGTGCTTGACTTGCGAATAGTCCAAGCGGCTACACGCAACAACCTCCCTAATCAACGCTTATTGTGTACTCGGAGAAACTCGATAGTGACCTTTAAAACCGACAATCCTCTCTCAATTTCTAGATTAGTGTCAGTCAGAAAACCCCCGATTTTAGGCGAGAATTCAGAATCATTTGACCGACAATGAAACCGAGCACGACAAACTCCAGACTGTCAGGACGAATTGTGACAATCCAGTGCCAAAACCTGTTTTGCCGTGATTCCGAACTCGGTCCAGCCCGCAGTGCTCCAAGTGATTGATCGCCGACTCAATGCCAGGGTGCTTGCCACGTGCATAATCGCATAGTATACAGACACTCGATTGCAGACTATGTCTAGCTAGACATAGTCTGCATCTTGGCGTTGATATTGCGATAGCCTTTTATCGGCAGTGCACATTCATTGGCATCGGTCGGGAAATGCACATCGGTTTGAACGCAGAACGAATCACAACGCCCGCGCAATGTTTCGCCAGGCTTTTTTCTAACCACCTCGTGGCCGGCCTGGACCAGCAGTTGGTTGATCTTGGCCAACAGTTGCGGGCTCAGCAAGGTGACGTTATCCATCACGGTTTGCCGCTCGTACTCGTGTGCCATCACCCCGTGGCCCAGCATATGTCGCAAGGTGCCATGCTCGTTGGCCAGCTCAGTGAGGCGGTCGTAATCGCAATTCAGACCCTGCTTGAGGATCGCCAGGACCAGAATACGCCAAAGCTCCATGCGCCCGGACGACCGGTGTCTTTACGGGCTTTGGGATTGACCTAGGCATCAAGCAGTGCAAAGACTTCGCTTCGCAACTGCGGGTTCGTATACAGATATTGCAGACCCCTGAGCAAGGTCGGAATGTCATCGCGCGATTTCGAACTCATGACGATATCGGCAATAAAGGTGCCGCCCAGTTCACATTGTGTGGATTTGACTATTCGTATGGTCAGGGCCTGAAGATTGTATCAAAAAGGAGTATTTCGGGGGGTTTAGGCGAATATTTGGCTTGATTCGGGAAATCTTCGGTGCCAGAAGTCATGCCTCTACATCATTGTTTATATTGACTAATTATACTTTTATTTTTGGGGATTATATACCTGACTAAACCAGCGAAATATTTTCCCAAATTCGTGCCAAAATTGAAATTATTTTCCATCACGCGGTTCTGATGTCTTCCGCTTTGTTTTCCTCTCACTCTTTGCCATTCTCAGCGGCGCAGCTGTCAGTATCTGGCGAGCAATCCGCTCAGCCCTGGCATGGATATCATCGCACTCTTGTCGCGCCTTTGTTTCCAACTGTTTCTCTTTCATGACCTGATCCTGTTTCAGTGCAACCGACCGTCAACACCGGATACCAAATCCTTGTTCATGAGCCGCTGACCAACAAACCCTGCCACGATCGATGCCATCTGATCCGCCGTGTCAAGCTCGCAAATATTGTGCCGACCGGCAAATTCACCGACATATCGGCCAAGGTGTTTACCGCTCATCTTGTGATACGTACCCTTGTGTGCCCGCTTGAGCATCGACCAAAATGACTCAATCCCGTTGATATGCACGTCATCTGTTACATACTCACCCGCCGAATGGCGCACGAACTGATGCTTGTACCCATCGAGTTGCTGGTAACTGATAAAGTCATCGCTCATCACATTCGCACCCGCCTGCACGTGTTCTTTGATCAATCCATGCAAAGTGTCTCGGCGAGTGTGATCAATCACTTGCGCGCTCAGTTGCTTCGATTCGCGTTCCTTGATGCCAACCACCGCAGTTTTGCCGACGCTGCCGCGTCCGGCCTTCAGTTTGTCGGATTCATGTTTGTTGCGCTCCAAACCCCCAATGTAGGTCTCGTCAACTTCCACCGTGCCGGACATCGAAACGCGACTTCCACTCAGTGCAAAACGAATCTTATGCAGCATGTGCCAGGCGGTCTTTTGAGTAATATCCAAGTCTCGATGCAGTTTCATTGACGAAACCCCCTTCAGACTCGTCGCCAAAAGATAGATCGCAATGGCCCACTTTTGCAGCGCCACATGCGAGCCCTCCAGCAACGTGCCGTGGCGGAATGAAAAATGCTTGCGGCAATCGCGGCACCGGTGTGGCAGGGGTTTACCGCTTGGAACTTCGTAAGTGTTGGTCCCGCCGCAGCGGTGACAGACCGCAACACCGTCTGGCCAGATAATCGACTCAAACCACTGGCGTGCCGAGGTCTCGTTCGGAAACATTTCCATCAACTCAATCAGTGAAACACCGCTGCGATGCGACTTGCCAGGGGCTCGTTTATTCGAATTCATTCGGGCTGCTCAATTGTTTAAACTAATGCTCAAATGATAAATCATTTCGCTGGTTTAGTCAAGTATATAATCCCCTTTTTTTTGGTTTTCTGTCAAAAACTAGTTATTTCCCTCTTACTATCGCTGGCTGATCGACCCCGCAAACAGGCATCAAAACGCCCCATGGGTAAGGCTTTGTTGCGTTCCTTTGATATTGATATACCGTAACTTTTGGTAGGTTACGCTTGTCATAGAGTCTGCCAAGACGAAATACGACGCTGTTCTGAGCGGCAAGGAACAGATGAATGTACTTGATTCCGAGATTGTTCAAAGCAATTACTACGTTTAGAAACTGTTGGCCAAGTGCTCGCTGCTTTTCTTCCGACCAATGACAGTCCGGAGACCCACCATCGAGAATGAGTTCAACAACCGGCATGTCAACGAACTTCTTCTTAACATCTTCTAGAATCACATGATAAGAGACAGACACTGCTAACGCCACCTCTTTTGAGCCGTCCGGTATCACGTTTGTTAAGTCAGGAATCAGGAATCGTTTGCCATCATCTGCATCGCAGAGTTCTTTCCAAGCTTCTGTGTGCCGGTCCCAATCGAAAATTAATACTTTTCCCTCATCATCTAAGAGCACGCCTGTCAAAAAGGTGAATGGGACGGGCGTTAAGCCACCGTAGACTAGAGTTAAATCCCTTCGATCAAGCCCATTCTCGCGACGTCTAATTTCGATGGGGAGTGAACTTAGATCCTTTAGTGCTACATCAGGTGTAATTATTTCACCATCCTTAATCCGTTGCCGGAGATCAAGGAGAATATGCTCCTGCCGCCCTTTCAGCTTTGCCGGTATAGCATTGATTAAGGGTGAACCACCACTGTCACGTAATCCACGTGCTTCAATGACGACAACTTTTCTTCGAGCAATTCGCCGTTGCTCAGCTCTGTAGTCAGCGATTGCCCATCCGAGTCCAATCACGGTCAAAAGTATAGCGATACCCACCGCAATGTAAACGATTACTGCAGGCGTTCCACCAGCATTGTTGAAACTGAATTCAACCTGGCTACCTTTGAAGGGGAATGAAACATCTAGATACCAGCCGACACTAAAGGAAAGTGAGAGGCAAATGATGCCAAGATTCATAATCCGAAGAGGAAGTGAAAGTCGCCTGAACAACCATCTTATCGCTTCCTCTATAAAGCGATTGAACAATACTTTCATCAACTGGGAACTAGTCAATGCTATAAATGATGAACTGACTGCTACGAACCGAAACGTAGTAACATATTGTAATCAAGTGCCAGATACTGTTCAACGTCATGTAGTGTCATTTTCCTCTTTTTTCGGACAATTTTTGTATTTACGATTCCCTCATTGAGCTGCCCGTAGCCCAATTACCGCATTCACTCGGAGTTGAGTCGGCTACTGGCGCGGTTTAAGTTAGGACGGTTGGGGAAACTGTTTGCTGGCAGTTTTCACTATGCGCCAGTACCTCACTCCACGCCATGTTCTCCGTTTCCAGTAACCGCTCACCGAACCCGGCGTGCCGGTTTCCAGCACCGGACTCTCCAGCAGGATCATGCACCTCGCCCACAGAACACTGAAACAACCGCAGGAGGCGGTACCGGAAAAAATCCGCAATATGTATCTATGGATACCCCACGACTTGTCACCCCGATTTAGTTTTGATAAGCTCACCTCCTGATCCACTTGTTGCACGATCGTGATTTTCCAACTCCTCAAACTGGCGCGGGTCTTCTGACCAATGACCATCAACTCAAGCTCTGCGTCTATTTATACGGCCTCGATCATGCACCTGTTCAAGGGGTGCGGGTCCTGATGAAATCCGCGGACCGGCGCCCTACTAGTCTTTCGATCTTCTCGACCTTATATATTTTCGGGTTTGGCCGGTCCCGGTGTTTAGCCTGTCGTGTCATCAATACGGGTTAACTCTGGCACTTTTTGAGTTCTTGGGTTATTTTAAAAAATCGTTGCACTCGGATCGTCGTTTGCATGCTTCGCTAGCGCTCAGGCCGCAGCCTCACACCGCCAGCGTCTTCGCGCCACATAATCCGGGTCATAGCGCTCGCCAACAAACAGCAACGCCCAGGCAATGCGCGCATTGGTGTTGGCGGTCGCCACCGCCGCCACGTTGACCTTTTTTTGTTTGTCCTCCAGCAGCCGCTTAAGCTTGTGTGGACAGCGCTTCGATTGCACGAGGGTCGGTCTGCACAAAGACCTCGCACCATGAATCAGGAGACGCCGCAAATACTTGTCCCAGCGCTTGGAGATGCCGCGCAGAGTGGTCTTGCCGCCCGTGGACCACTGCTTCGGCACCAAGCCTAAAAACGCAGCCAGATGCCGACCGTTGTAAAACTGCCCCGCATCCCCCACGGTGGCCACCAGACAGGTCGCCGTGAGCACCCCGATGCCGGGAATCTCGGCCAATCGCTGACACGCCTCATCGGCTTTAAAATACTCCTTGATCTGCGCCTCAGTTTGTGCAATCTTCTTATTTAATACCTGCAGGTGATCGCTCAACACTCGCAGCATCTCGTAAGCAGCCTGCGGAATCTGCCGGTTCTCACCAGCTTCAATCAAGGCCACCAGTCGCTTCGCATTCCAGCCGCCTTTCGCACACAGCACGCCGAACTCCGCACAATGCGCCCGCATCGCATTGACCGTCTGCGTGCGCTGCTTGATCAGCTGCTCCCGCACCCGGTGCGCCAACAGTACCGCTTGCTGTTCCTCGCTCTTGATCTTCACATAACGCATGCCCGGACGACACATCGCCTCGTACACCGCCTGCGCATCGGCCGCATCATTTTTGTTCGTCTTCACATACGCCTTGACGTATTGTGCCGGTATCATCCGCACCTGATGACCCAACTGCTCGAGAATCCGTCCCCAGTGATGCGCGCCGCCGCACGCTTCCATGCCAATCACACAGGGCTTGAGCTGGTCGAAAAACTCAAGCGCCTTGGCTCTTGAAAATCGACGGTTCATCGTCGCTTGACCGCCTTCGTAGACGGCATAGATCTGGATCACGTTCTTGGCTAAATCCACACCCACCTTTCGGATATTTTGTATATTCTTCATCTGGATACTCCGTATTGCTTGTAAATCGATTGGCCCCATTCCAGCCTGGCACTATGATGCCGTGTTCTTACCTGCCGGGTATCCATTTCATTAATCCCCAAAATTATGCCACCGACAAACGATTTGAACCACACTGGAAAAGTACATTGAACTCACTCAATTTATTGGCTACCCACTGTAATAGGGGAAGACCCAAATAGTTAAGTGTATATCCTTCCTGGATATTGATTCTGTCTGTACTATGAACATAGCAGAGACCATTCGTAAAGACCTGAATGCAAAGATTCACGGTGAAGTTCTGACCGGAGTTTTTGATCGCGGGCGCTACGCCACCGATGCTTCAAGCTATCAGATGTTTCCCTTGGCAGTTTTGGTGGTTAAAGACGACCAAGATGTTGCCGTAGCTGTTGATTACGCCGACCAACAAGGTATCCCGATTTTGCCCCGAGGCGGTGGTACCTCGCAGTGTGGACAGACAGTCAATCATGCCATCGTACTTGACTACAGCAAGTACATGACTCGTATTGTTGATCTGGATTTGGAAAGTTCCCGATGCCGGGTTGAAAGTGGCATTGTACTGGACGAACTTAACCGACAGCTTGCGCCACACGGGCTTTGGTTTCCTGTTGATGTGTCGACTTCGAGTCGAGCAACAATCGGCGGGATGGCAGGAAACAATTCCTGCGGCAGTCGGTCAATTCGATACGGACTCATGCGAGACAATGTTGTTGCCATTGATGCCAGGTTACCCAATGGCGAAACGCTCACCTTTGGACAGATCGACCCGGCTATTGATGGCCACCCCGCCTTATATGAAAACTTGTGCAAAATCGGCATTCGCGAACGACAGGAGATCGAAAACCGATTCCCCAAAGTATTACGGCGAGTAGGTGGTTACAACATCGATGCATTGATTGATTCGTCTCAACCCATCAATTTGGCACCTTTACTGGTCGGTTCGGAAGGCACGCTTGCTCTGAGTCGTACCATCGATCTTAAGCTATCAAATCTGCCTCGCAATAAGCTCTTGGGAATCTGTCATTTTCCAAGTTTTCATGCCGCGATGGATGCAACACAACATATTGTTCAATTGGGGCCGGTTGCTGTGGAGTTGATCGATCGGACGATGATTGAGTTGTCTCGCGAAATACCGCTTTATCGAAGCACAGTCGACAGCATGGTAACCGGTGAGCCTGAAGCTTTGCTGCTGGTCGAATTTGCGCAAGACGACAGCGATGAAAACTTTCGCAGGCTTAAAGCACTGGCGGAATTGATGGAAGACTTGGGGTTCAGATTTACCAACCCAAAGAATTCATGTGGCGGGGTAGTTGAGGCCATTGATCGGGATTTTCAAAAAGCCGTGTTTGAGGTTCGAAAGGCAGGGCTGAACATCATGATGTCAATGCGCGATGATCGAAAGCCGATTTCCTTTGTGGAAGACTGCGCAGTGGAACTCAAAGACCTTGCTGAATATACCGCCCGTCTGACTGAAATATTCGAAAAGTATGGCACTCGGGGCACTTGGTACGCACACGCTTCGGTTGGCTGTCTGCACGTTCGTCCGGTGTTGAATTTGCGCAAGGAAAAAGACATCAAAGCCATGCGAGCGATTGCCGAAGAATGTTTCGACATGATTTTGCAATACAAAGGATCACATTCGGGTGAACACGGTGATGGATTGTGCCGCTCAGAATTTCACGAAAAAATGTTTGGCCAACGAATGGTGAACACTTTCGGTGAGATCAAACGCTTGTTTGACCCGAAAGGAATCATGAATCCCGGCAAAATCGTATCTGCGCCAAAAATGGACGACTCGCGGCTTTTTCGTTATCCATCCGATTACCTGGTGCCTGACATCAAAACCGCGCTGAACTGGCAAGGCTGGACAGGCAAGGGTGGCGGATTTCAAGGCGCAGTTGAGATGTGTAATAACAATGGTGCATGTCGCAAGCTTGTTGGTGGCTCCATGTGCCCATCTTTTCGTGTTACGGGCGATGAGCAACATGTTACGCGCGGTCGCGCCAATGTCTTGAGACTCGCAATATCTGGTCAGCTTGGTAAAGACGCATTGGTATCCGATGAAATGCGTGAGTCAATGAAGCTTTGCATCAGTTGCAAAGCCTGTCGCCGAGAATGTCCGACCGGGGTTGACATGGCTCGCATGAAAATTGAGTCCGAAGCGGCGCGGTTTGACGCGCACGGAGCAAGCATCCACCAAAAGTTGATTGCTCATTTGCCGAAAATCGCACCTTACGCAAGCCGCATGCGATGGTTTGGAAATCTTTTTTCCAGTTCACAATCGCTAAGAGCCATACTGGAGCCCGTAACCGGGCTCAGTCGATATCGACCATTACCGCAATGGCACCGTACTCCATTTGTCAATCCAGCACCGGCCACTCAAGCGTCGGGTAAACCCGTGGTTCTGTTAGCTGATACTTTCAATACATGGTTTGAACCCGAAAACCTCATTGCTGCACGAGCAGTATTGACAGCTGCCGGATACGACGTCAAATTTGCAACATCAGCGAAAGGGCGCCGCCCCCTTTGTTGTGGCCGCACTTATCTCACTAATGGGATGATCGACGAAGCAAAAGCCGAGGCTGGACGACTGTTGACAGCGCTTGAGCCATTTTTGGATCAGCAGATTCCAATTGTGGGTCTTGAGCCCAGTTGCGTGCTTGGACTTCGAGACGAGAATCCGGTACTTTTATCCAGCAATAAAGCCCAGAGACTGGCCGAAAACTCCTTTCTGTTTGAAGAGTTTCTGGCAAAGGAAAACCCGAAATTTAATCTCAAGTCCTTGAATCGGGTTGCGCTGATTCACGGTCACTGCCACCAGAAGTCATTTGACCAGATGAACTTCGTCAATCAGGCACTTGCCCGAATTCCGGATTTGAAATTCAGCACCATACAGTCCAGCTGCTGCGGGATGGCGGGCGCATTCGGTTACGGCAAAGAGACTTACCGCATTTCAGAGCAAATGGCGAATTTGGATCTGTTACCAGCGATTCAAAACGCCAAAGACGACGCCCTGATCATTGCAGATGGCACGTCTTGCCGCCATCAGATTGAATTGGGTGCAGGAAAGCAGGCCTTGCATGTTGCCCGGTTGATGCAATTGGCTTTGTAGTTGGTTTGGAGTGGGGTCGGTCAAGTTTTTTGGATTTCCCCAAATGTGAACGTTGTCCTTGATTTGAATTTGTAAGAAACAGTCTGTTTTCTTATCGACCTTCAAATTTTGGTTTTCGTTTTTCATTGAACGCCAGCACACCTTCTCGGCGGTCTTGCGTCGGGATGGTTCGATTGTAGGCTTCAATCTCAAATGCCAATGCGTCTGCCAAGCTCATTTGCAGCCCCTTTTGAATGGATTGTTTGGCCTGTCGTATCGCAATAGGTGCATGCGAGGCGATTTTCGTCGCAGTTTCGATCGCACATTTCGCTAACTTTTCGTATGGTACGACCTTATTAACCAAGCCCCATTCAAACGCTTGAACTGCTGAGAAGGGGCGTCCGGTAAATATTGCTTCTTTGGCGCGACGCTCGCCGATTGCACGGGGTAAAGTCTGCGTTCCACCGGCACCTGGAATGATACCAAGGCCCGTTTCTGGCAGGGCGAATCGTGCAGAGTCAGCCGCGTACAGGAAATCAAGCAAACAGGCGATTTCACAACCACCACCATACGCTGCACCATTGACAGCACCGATGATGGGTATTGGACAAGCTTTGATTGCCCTAACCATGCGTTCGATTTCGAGGTGTTGCCTGCTCCAGCGCGCATCATCCATCTCTCGGCGTTCCTTCAGGTCTGCCCCTGCACAGAAAGCTCGACTACCCGCCCCGGTGAGAACGATGCACCGAATGGAATTCTCATCCATGGCGACTTGTTCGAAGTGCTGATAAAGCTCACGGCTCATTTGGGTGTTGAATGCATTTGATGCTTCTGGTCGATTCAATGTTACGACCTGCACATGGTCGTGAACCAACTGAATTTTCAAAGTGTCAAATTTATGGCGGTCCATTTTTCAAACACAACTGTCTGCGATGATAGATTGGTGCAACTTTGATCAATCCCCAAATCTGGTCAGATTATGTACTATGCGCCAGCCTCTAGTCGCCTTTCCATTTTGGCCAAAATGGTTCTTAAAACTTCAATGGAAATTCGACTGATCCTTGGGTTTTGGGTCTCGAGGTCTTTGTAGATGTATCTCTCGTTGAGAACCCTGACGGGGTCGCCATCGATTGAAATCGATTGCGTCAACTGCTTGTCATCAAACGTCCAGTTGATCCGAATCACGATTCTATAGACAGTGTGCTTTGTCGGCGTGCTACTCAATGTAAATTCGTGAACCAGTGTGGCTGGACGATAGCTACTCAATGCTCTTTCTTTATTCAGGATGTGTTCGCGGGTGACATCGTCCCAAACCTGCGCTTTCTCAATGGATGAAAAATTCATGTAAGCATTGTCGAAACTCAGGCGTGAAGTCTGCCGCAAATATTCGCGGAGCATCGAAAGATTTGATTGCTCCAGTGTCAACTCAATGTCTTTAATGGTCGGTGAAATAAACTTGCGGTAGACCAGGGCTAAAATGGCCGTTTCGGGCTTTACATCTTCAGGCTCGAATTTATCTTCTACGAATTGGGAAATTCGCGCCTTGACTTCCGAGCGTTCGAACTCGTCGCTAATCTCGTCGAACGCAAAGACCGTACCGTCGTCAAGTTGATTTCGTTCATTGCCGCCATAGACCGCAAGCTTTCTTGTGATACTCGGGATGACTTTCGAAACCGCGTTAAGCGAGGTGAATATTTCAGTGTGAACAGTGGCTCCGGGTTGTATTTCGACAGCCGTTAATTCACTACCTGTATTACAAAATAGCTTGCACTCCAATCCTCGGCTATCTCGATAAAACGACAAGTTGGGGGATTGACAATGATTGAGTTGGTGTTTGAGCGTTTCGGACACGACCAGATTTTCAAACAGTGCGCCTCGTAGCGGATGCGTCGCGATTTGTTCTACTTCCTGGATACCGATGAGGTAACTCGCCAACCCCACGTCACAAAAATATAGTTTGGGGGACTTTACCAACTGTTTTCTAATGTCGACTTGAATCGGTGGCAGTCTGAACACAATGTAGCTGGCTTCGAGAATCTCTAACCAACGGCGCGCAGTGGTGTGAGAAACACCGGTGTCTGAGCCAAGTTTTACGAAATCGATTGTTTGTCCAATGCGACCTGCACAAAGGCGCATGAAATGCGCAAAGGTCGAACGGTCCTGTATGACCGTGAATTGGGAAATGTCGCGTTCGACATAGGCTGCAAAAATTTCACGATGAAATTCGATCGGTTCGAGTTGGCGTTCGAGAATGTGAGGAAAACAGCCAAAGTGGAGCAATTCATCCAAATTGATGCTCGCACCTGTTTCTCGAATCTCAGGAATACTCAATGGCAAGAGTTGAATTTTTTCGATGAGTTCCCCCAGCGATTCAGTTACTCTTGAATCCAGGTTGAGACGTCTGCTGCTTACCAGGATGAATTTAGCCCCCTGTGGCATTTCGTCGGCTAACGACTCAAGGAGATCGTTAATGTTGGGAACTCGATGGACTTCGTCAATGATTGCGCCATTTCGAACCGAATTGAGAAAACCGCGTTGATCGCTTCGGACAAACGATTGTTGATCTGGTGACTCAAGGTTGATGTACCGCAACCGAGAAAACAAGTTGCGACATAAGGTAGACTTGCCGGAGTGGCGCGGCCCGGTAATGAAAACAAATGGATGCTGCTCACAGGTTTTGATCAAATGAGGAGCGATGGTACGACTGAGCATCTGTCTAATCTAGATGAATGATATGATTATTATATATTCATATCATTCATAAGTATGTTATATTAAGAGGGATTCGTATTGTAGCCATTTTTGCGTCTGGCCACGCCGACTCGTTGATCCGCAAGGGCACTGACGAGGCAATAATCACCTTCCACAGACCGTCGACCAAGCCAATCGCGTCGAGTATTTTGTCTGATATGCGGTGTGTCCATATTTGTGTCAATTTTACGGGGATCAAGACGCACTCAGCCCTCGCAGCCACGCTACGATCAGCCAATTCACAATAAGACGCAACGCTTAGCCGGTATCAAGCAACGCAATCGGTCGGATCGGTGAGCGCATGTTGTTCGCCTGACCGGCTTGAATGAATGTGCAAAATCACCATCGCCAGTCCAACCCCCAAGGCCAGAGACGCTTTGGCCTGCATCTTGACCCGTCCACGTACATCGTGGTGATCAAAACTGTAACCCTGAGCGATGCGCGAGAGAAACCGCTCAACCGCCGAGCGCCGGGCGCATGAGATCGGAGGCGACGTTGGTATCTATGGCGAACATGCCCGTCCCTCAGGAGAAATCAGTCGGCTCGCGCATGGGGCCACGCGGGGAAGTTCGAGTTCCACGCTGCCAAGGGGCACGAAGCACTCGCGGGTGAACTTCGTGAGATCCCGAGGGCCGGTTCGTCCGCCGTTCACGGCGTCGTGCAGGATGATGCGGACCTCTTCCTCCATGGAACGGTGATGCTCGGTGGCGCGCACGCGAAGGCGCGTTTTCACGTCATCGTCGAGATCGCGGATCCTGATGTTGACCATCGCTCGTTCCCCCCTGATGGAGCGGGACGCCACCAAACTAACGATTGCTTGCAGTGCTGAATGACGCACTCTCCATCGGTGCCCGCCCGGGAGGCCGTAATGCTACCGGTAGTTCACCCTGCAGTCCCGGATCTCTGCCGGCGCATTGAGCAGCGGTTCCTACAGGCGCCCGGCGAACTTGTCCTCAAGTGCGAGCCGGGGATCGGGGGGGGGGGAGGGCTGCTCCGCGGCCTGGCGCAACGTCAGCAGCTCATGCGCCCGAAAGTCCGCGGCGTAGGAGATTTCCGTGGCCAGTGTCAGGCGAAGTCTGGCCGCTGACGCCAGGTAATCGTCGCCACCTGGTCGGGGTGAATTGCCGGGCAGTCTGGGCCAGCACCGACGCCTCGCCGAAGGCCGTCAGGTCCAGGTCCGTGAATTCGAACTGCAGGCTCGGGGGGCGGATCTTACGGTTTTTCCCGCGTCTGCGCTGCTTTTTCATGTTCACCCACCGGGTGAGTTTTCAGGAACTTCCATTTTCCCATGAATCCCTTGGTTCCGCTCGCTTTACCGGATCACAGGCTGGGCCTTATCAGGGGATGAGGGTCAAGCCAACTATGAATTTCATACCCCGATCACCGACCAAGGTAATTGTCGGAAAAAGGACGCCACATTCTCAATGCAGAGGTCGAAATCCGGCAACGGTCCTGATCAAGCGTTCTCCAGTCGGCAGAGCATCGATCGACTCCCGGGAAGGGGACAAGACCCGTGATTCACATTCCATATTTCTCCACAGATCCCTGATCCGGACGTCGGCGGTGCGCTCACGGCGCAGTTCAGAAACCTGGTCATCGGTCAGTTTCGGGAAGGACCGAAACGCACCCCTTCCGCTTGGCGCTCCTTCCGAAGATGGGTCTCGAACTCCGTGACCGCCGCCAGGATCCAGAACACCAGCTTGTTGGCCGAGCTCGTGGTGTCGATGGCTTTGTTGGAGGGCGGCAAAACAAACGAACAGAACTGCCAAATGCTTTGCAAGGACTGCAATCGCAGAAAATCTAACAAGTGAACACACAGGGAAGAGGGACTGCCCTTGACGCCACATTCGAGAAAGCAGTGCAAGCCCCCTGACCAAGCCGGTTTGGGTCAAGCACATCGGCCGTCCCAAGACTAGTGGCTAATCAGAACGGACTACTCGGGCAAACCGATCTAGACTTTTGGTGGATCTTCTGGATCAGCCGGAGCGATACCGAGTTGGATGGCAGGCAAATCCTCACTCCCAGAGGCGGGGAATTTCAACCGTTACTTACATGGTGCTTGATGAAAGCTCGTCCGGTGTGGCTCTCAACGATTTTGGCAGCGGATGTGGCGGAAAATGAGTGTGTCGTCGCATGAAACACCGAAAGCGCTAAATCTTGAAGGACCGAATCTTTCTCTAGCGGGACCACGGAGAGTCCACGCCTCTCGACTTCATCCCGGGAAATGTGCCTGGAGTGGCTTTTGAAGTGACCATGATCGGCAAGCCACTCTGAAATGGACTCAGCTCGGTTCGTGCGATCAGCAACGTCCTTGAACATGTAAGTTTCGAGCCACATTCTCACCAGAGTCTTCGACATATCCAGCGCAGACTCGCACTGAATCAGCAAATCTGGCCCGTATTGGCCCAACATGGGAAGCCACGCGGAAAGCTTTTCCGGGTCCGCACACTCCCGTTGGGCCCGGTCGAACTGGTCTAGTACCGCTTGCGCTGGAACCGCTCGTACACCTAGGGACGTCGGGAGCAAAATTTGTGGATCTGTCGGTCCGAGAAACGAATGTTTGCCCAGAACAATCTCGTCGGTAGCGCATGCAATCATCGTCGCAGCGGACATCGCAAGTTGAGGCACGATTAACCGAATGTGCGAAAAACGCTGCCGCAGGTAAGAGACAAGGGCCTCGGCTGCCTCCGGGGAACCGCCGGGGCTGTGTAGTATCAGGTCGAGTCGATCTCCTGTCAGACCTTGGCTGACCTCCATTAAGGCCTGGATGTCTTCGTCGCCGATTGAAATAAGTGCTGGGGGTGCATCAGATTTCTGGAGCCATCCGGATGCGTAAAGTATAACGGCGGCTCCGGTGTGCTGATGGAGCTTCGCCAGATACTTCCTCCGAACCCCATCGAAGTCGGTAACACCCCCATTCTGATCCTGCGTTTTAGCCAGTTCAGCTAGAATCTCGCTCCAAATAGGCAATGTGGTATTTCGCCGGTCCCGCGCCGATTACAGGGAGTTCGAGGAATTGGTGGTAGCAGTTCGCCCAGGCTTTTTTGTCGCCGATCTGTAAGCATCCATCCCTCGATCCTTCTCCCGCCAGTTGTCGTAGACGCTCATAAGCTCGTGAACGCCGGGACGAGCAAGCGCGCGTTTGAGCAACTCCGTGTGCTCCCGTTCACGTCTCGACGACGAACGTTGGATTGTTCGTTTGGTATTCATGCAGCCCTCCCGAGGTGGTGTGAAATATGTGTAATTCGTACTCTGGCGCAGTTAGACTCGGCAGATTCAGATTCAAGAATGCCACATAGTTAGGGATTATAGCAGCCGATAAATGCTCGCCCTGCTCATCTCGCATATGAGGGATTTGCGTTGTAGCCATTTTCGCGGACAGCCACGCCGACCGACTCGTTGACCCGCAAGGGCACTGACGAGGCAATAATCACCTTCCACAGACCGTCGACCAAGCCAATCGCGTCGAGTATTTTGTCTGATATGCGGTGTGTCCATATTTGTGTCAATTTTACGGGGATCAAGACGCACTCAGCCCTCGCAGCCACGCTACGATCAGCCAATTCACAATAAGACGCAACGCTTAGCCGGTATCAAGCAACGCAATCGGTCGGATCGGTGAGCGCATGTTGTTCGCCTGACCGGCTTGAATGAATGTGCAAAATCACCATCGCCAGTCCAACCCCCAAGGCCAGAGACGCTTTGGCCTGCATCTTGACCCGTCCACGTACATCGTGGTGATCAAAATTGTATCTATGGATACCCCATGACTTGTCAAACCCGATTTAGTTTTGATAGCCCTGAGCGATGCGCGAGAAAAACCGCTCGGCCGCCGTGCGCCGGGCATAACTGCGCTTCCATTTGTACGTGTTGCGCGGTGTCGGCGTAAATATCCTGCGATTGGCTTGATCCAGTTTGATTCGCACCGTGCGACCATACCGATGCGCCTTCGAGTGGCCGTATCGCAGACACTGTTGCGTACCAGCACACTGATAACCACCGGCTTTAGTACGACAGCAATACTTTAAGGTCCCCCCGATCTTTCTCATAGTCCATAAAGCACATCTCTCGCTCCGCGTCGGTATGCAGACAGCGGCACATGAGCATCCCATTTTCCGCATAGACAATGTTGTCAATGCGCTTGCCACCGTTGAGCATTCTCAAGATCGGCTTTTGTGGATCATCGTTGCCCTCGTCTTTTTCCTGACGCCAAAGTTCACGCATATCAATCACCGGTTCGGTCTGGTCATCGTCAAACAGTGCCCCGTACAACGCCTTGACATCCAACCCGCACTCAGCACTGAACTGCTCTGTGTGTTCGAGAATCTGCGGATGGGTTTCGTCCATCTCTTTGAGCATCTGTGACAGGACCACCACCTCACCATCGCTCGCAGTCGTCACACGATAATCCACCGGTAACTCTTTCATTGAATCCACGATGGCATGTAAGCGAAATTCAAACCGTTCTTTGACTTTGTTCCAGGCACGGCCCTTTTGGCCAACCCCTTTGCTCTCATGTTTGCCCCAGGTGGCATCCGCATTCGAACTGTCACCGCTTTTGTGGTTCACCCAACCGGTGGAATGACTCTGGGTTGCTTTTTCGTCGTAGGCCAAGTAGCATCCAAAATCCAGCACCACCATCCGCAATTGTTCTCGCAGTTGCTCAAACCTCTCTTTCAGATCATCTCGCTGGGTCAATCGCTCCAGCATACTGGTCACAAAACGACTCAATGCCCACTCATCCGGCAACGTGATGCGCTTTGGGTCGTCGAGGGTCTCGAACGTCACCGGTCCTTGCGATGACTTCTGCACCACCGTTTTGGACTGTTGCTGTCTTGGCAACGGGTTGAAGCCACAGATCTGGGCCAGACCCAGGTTGGTTTCTAGGTTCCGCAGCAAGGCTGGTGCACAAGAATATTGCACCACCACACCGGCAATCACCAGGCGAAACATCGCTTCGAGCGGGAAATCGTTTCGGCCGCGGCCGCATTTTTTACACAGAGCCTCAACCAACGGTTGCTAAGGCAAAATCTCCAGTACCCGGGCCAGTGTTTGCAGTCTTGCCAGTTGTTGCGGATTATTCCAGGAAAAAAGGCGGGCCTGTATTTTTGTCGCTATGGTGTTTGATTTCCAGTGGGTCATGGATGGGGTTGTTTATGCTCATGAATAAGACACCATGGCGGCGCCAATGTCAACTCTATATATATGTTAATAAAGAATTTATTACTGTATAGTAGAGGTTTTGGGGAAACCTCGTTTCACCAGCAGGCGGTTAATTGACGTTGGGGTGAAATTGGCTAAAACCGATGCTGAATCGACTCGAAGCCCTCAAGTCAGCCGTTTGTTGGGGGAAAGTTTTTTCGACCCTTCTCTAAATCATTGCCTCGTCTAGATATTTTGACAGCGCAAATCCCTCATTAATGTTAATATGGTGGAAAACGATCATGTTTGTGGTTTTCCTCGTCTAAAAAACCGAATCGCTGGGTCGATTTGTCGATTTCGTTAGCTTTTGATTCCAACACACGATTACAGTCAGAAGCTTAGTTTGCGACTCACTCTGCCATTGATTCTGAACGGCGATGTATTGCAAATGCTGAACCGGTTCAAACTAAAATCATATCAATCAGTTTCCCCAGATCCTACCTGCCCATACCGGGGTGGGCGGGTGCTAAGTCATCAACAAGCTATGTTGCCTTCTGGTTCCAGTATTGAAGTCTGTCTGCACTCAAGAACCATTCGTTTTGCGTGGTGTCGCGTGTGAACCGTCAGTTCGATGACAAGGACATCCGCGAGGGTGTTAAAAAACTTTGCCACAGGTTTGGCCCGGAATACTGGCAAAACTGTGATCGTGAACGTCAATATCCAAGCGAATTTGTTAATGAGCTTACGAAGGCTGGATATCTCGGTGCATTGATCCCTCACCAATACGGTGGCTCCGAATTACCGCTGGCTGCGGCAGCCGCAATTCTTGAAGAGATTCATCGTTCAGGTGGTAACGCTGCCGCTTGTCATGCTCAGATGTACATTATGGGTACCGTATTAAGACATGGCTCTGATTCGCAAAAACAAAAATATTTGCCCGGTATTGCCACAGGTTCGATCCGCTTGCAAGTATTTGGTGTGACGGAGCCAACGAGCGGAACGGACACGTCATCACTTCGCACTACCGCCATTCGAACTGGCGATCGCTATGTCATCAATGGACAGAAAATCTGGACTTCAAGAGCACAGCACTCTGACTTGATGCTACTACTTTGCCGAACCACTCCAATTGAGCGGGTCGAAAAGCGAACGCGAGGACTTTCGGTACTACTCGTTGACATGAGGGAAATCCCAGAAACACAACTGATCATTCGTCCAGTTCGCACCATGATGAACCACTCGACTACAGAAGTGTTCTTCGACGATATGGAGGTCTCAGTCGATGCCTTGATCGGTGAGGAAGGACAGGGGTTTAAGTACATTTTGTCTGGAATGAACGCGGAACGAATTCTCATTGCCGCCGAGTGCATCGGGGATGCCAAATGGTTTATTGAAAAGGCTGTTGCATATGCAAAAGATCGCACGGTTTTTGCGAGGCCGATCGGGCAGAATCAAGGGGTTCAGTTTCCGATTGCCAAGGCCTATGCAGATATGCGTGCGGCTGAATTGATGCTCAAGGAAGCCGCTCGACTTTATGATGCAGGCAAAAATCCAGGTGAGGAAGCAAATCTTGCAAAAATGCTGGCTGCAGATGCTTCCTGGGCAGCAGCTGAAACATGCTTGCAAACCCATGGCGGTTTTGGTTTCGCTGAATCTTTCGATATAGAAAGAAAGTTTCGCGAAACCAAACTCTACCAGGTTGCACCCGTGTCGACCAACCTGATTCTCAGCTATCTTGCCGAGCACGTGCTGGGTCTGCCGAGGTCATATTGATCGTCACAATCGCTAAACTGACCTGAAAGCAAAAACTGGAGTCGGGTCAACTCAATATTGTTTAATTGTCCCATACACGCAAAACAGGCGAAAAAATCAACACTCAATTTCGCCGATACATCTCAGACCAAATACAAGCCGATACATCAACTTTGCCGACTCTCGATCATGATTCCTGAATTGCGACCTGGTGTCTCAAATATCCGACCACATATGGTGTCCGTGGATCGAGATGCACTGAATAAAATTCGGATTAACATTGCTTCAAATGAAAGTGCATTCGGTCCCAGTCCTTTGGCCGTGCACGCAGCCAGGCAAGCCATCAATGGCATGGAACGATATGCGGACGGTGCCGAATTGGCATTGACGGAATTAATTGCCGAGCATCATGCGCTGGATTGTGATGGTGTTGTCTGCGGCAACGGTTCGGATGATTTACTGGCGCGGCTTGCCCGAGCCTATTTAAGACCGGGCGATGAATTGATTTGCAGTGTCAACGGCTATCAGAAATTTCCAAACTATGCGCATGCAAACGATGCAATACCCGTGCGGGCAAAAGATCATGATTTAACGGTCGATATTGATGAAATCTTAGCTTCTGTCTCAGCGCGTACCCGGGTCGTGATGATTGCAAATCCTGACAATCCCTCCGGTACCTGGATTAGCGCTCAGCAAATGCGCCGCCTTCGCTTGGAACTTCCTCCAAATGTACTCCTCATTGTTGATTCTGCATACCTTGAATATGTTGATGATGCCGAATTTGGTGATCCGGTTGCGTTAGTGGAAGAAAATGAAAATGTGGTCATGACGCGAACATTCTCCAAGATCTACGGTCTTGCTGGACTTCGATTGGGCTGGCTATACGCTCCACCTCATATAGCGGACGCGATTCGGCGGATCGGCATGACCTTCCCGATATCGAATGTTGCCTTTGAATGCGGCAAGGCAGCACTGTCAGACCGACAGCATACTCAGGATGTATTCGAACATAATCAGTCTGGTAAAATTGATTTGACTGAAACTCTTGAGCGTTTCGGTGCACGCGTCTATCCGTCGCAGACTAACTTCCTGCTCGCACGGTTTTCGCAAACGGGCAGACTGAATGCTGCACAATTGCATCAAGCTTTATTGGAATGCGGTGTATTTACCCGTCGTCTCGCTTCTAAAGCGTTTGTTGATTGCATTCGCTTTACCATTGGAACAAAGCCGGAGATGGAAGAAGTCTCTGAGATAATTTGCACTCTTTTTGATCAGTCCAAACACGACCTGTCCCGATGAAGCCGCATCAAAATCCATTACCGATTCAGGGTGCGTCAATCATCCGGGCATTTGAGGAGGCGGGTATTCGGTATATTGTTGCGTTGCCCGATATCGTCACTTGCGAAACGGTTCTTTGGCCACTTTCTTCGCATCCAAAGTTTATGTTTATTCCGGTTTGCAAGGAAGATGAAGGAGTTTCGATCTGTGCCAGCCTTTCTTACTGCAGTCAACGTTCGGTACTCCTGATGCAGCACACCGGATTTCTTGATTCGGTTAATGCCATTCGAGCCATTGCAGTAGATTATCAGTTGCCCGTTGTCATGGTTGTTGGATTGCAAGGTGCCGAAGCCGACCGACACCCGAGCGATTCCGATAATGTGGGGATTCGAGCCCTCGGTCCAATTTGTGATGCACTTGAACTTCAACACACAGTCATCGAACATGAACATTGTTCAGTTTCGATCACAAAGTGGATTGAAAATGCCTACGATGAATCATCGCCGTGTGTGATCTTTTTACCATATCCGCCTAAATAGAGTTCATGATGATGAAGCGCGATGAAGCACTGAAGACGCTGGCACGGCACTATCCGTCTGGCATCGTGGTTGCCGTTTACCAAAGTGCTTTCGACTGGTTGCACATCCGACCTCATCCGTTGAACTATTTTTGCACAGGTGCCATGGGTCAGGCGTCCTCACATGGATTGGGTTTGGCGCTTGGCGCTCCAGGTGAAAAAGTGGTGGTCATTGACGGTGATGGAAGTTTGCTCATGAATCTTGGCTCGCTGGTTACCGTTGCCAACCTTGCGCCTGAGAATATTTTTCATTTTGTGAGCCAGAACAACATGTACGAAGTTAATGGAAAGTTCCCCATACCTGGCGCCGATAAAATTAGGTTTGACCAAATGGCATTGGCAGCGGGATACCGGCATGCCTTTTGCTTTGATGAGATCGACCAGTTCGACTCAAAAATCAAGGAAATTCTTGAACTGAAAGGACCGGTATTTGTGTGTATGAAGGTCCAACCCGGTCAATTCTACCCACTCGATTACGTTACAATTCACAGCCAAAAAACCCGTTCAAATTTTCGAAACGCCATCAAAACTCGTTTACAATCGAAAACCTGAAAGTCGAATCGACGAGCCAAGTTGGTTTGTAATAAAGCCAATAAGCAGGAAACCGCCCGGAATCCTGGGCTGCAAGGATTCAATGTAGACAGCCATCGTGCAAAAAAACTTGAATATCATGGCCAACCAATCCGCTCAAATTACATCGGACCACAAGATTCGTCCGCCCCGACCGAGCCTGCTTTTCACTCGTAAGTCACCGCTGATTGATATTTTGCAGTTGCTCGCGCTTGGATCCCTAATATCGTGGGTGATTTATCAAGGCGCAGCGGCGATGCAATACAACTGGCAGTGGTACCGAGTCGACCAATTCATTTATCGAATCATTGATGGTGAGCTGATTTGGGGTGCGCTGATGAAAGGTCTGTTGGTGACCTTTCAAATTACCGCCGTCAGTATGGTGTTGACGGCGTTGATCGGGTTGATTACTGCGCTTTTGCGAATGTCGAATTCGTTTTCCGGGAAACTCATCGCAAACATCTATCTTGAACTGATCCGCAATACGCCGCTTTTGGTACAACTGTTCTTGTTTTATTTCATCGTTGCGCCGATTGTCGGGATTGATCGGTTTTGGACCGGTGTCCTTTGCCTGAGTTTTTTTGAAGGATCATTTGCAGCAGAAATTATTCGAGCAGGAATTCAATCGGTTCCACGCGGTCAAACCGAGGCTGCCAAGGCAGTGGGATTTAACCGTATCAATATGTACCGGGATGTCATTTTGCCACAAGCGGTGCCGCTGATATTGCCGCCAATGACAGGACTGGTCATCAATCTGATCAAACACTCCGCAATCGTCAGCGTGATCGCAGTCGCAGATTTGACGACGGAGGGATTGAACATTATTTCGGAAACCTTTATGGCGTTCGAAATCTGGTTTACAGTTGCCGGGATTTATCTCGTCGTAACTGTTTCACTTTCGTTATTTGTTTCATGGATGGAGTCAAAAGCCATGCGTGGGCGATAGCGATATATTCTTTTTTTTGGAGAAGTGTAAATATGAAACTAAGAAATATTTTTGTGTCAATGATTGCAGCTTTCGCCGTTGCGTTTTCAGCGCTTGCCGGTGCGGCATCGCAGGAACTTGCCAGTGAGAGTGTCCTGGAGGAAATCAAAAAACGCGGCTCGCTGCGTGTCGGCATGTCGACATTTGTACCTTGGGCGATGCGAGACAAGCAGGGAAACCTGATCGGTTTCGAGATTGATGTAGCGTCGAAAGTTGCTGAAGACATGGGCGTTGAGGTTGAGTTTATACCCACCGCCTGGTCCGGTATTATTCCCGCCTTAATCGCGCGAAAGTTTGATGTCATTATTGGTGGTATGTCTATCACTCCGCAGCGGAATTTAACCGTAAACTTTACGGCTCCGTATGCGCATTCAGGTCAGCAGATGGTGGCCAACATTGAATTAGCCGAAGGCTATGCTGTCGAGGACTTTAATGCAGCTGATGTAACAATCGCCTGTCGCCGTGGTGCAACGCCTTGTAATGCAGCGCAAGAGATTTTCCCAAAAGCGAGCCTCGCCCGCTTTGATGATGACGCTCAGGCGTTTCAGGAAGTCGTCAACGGCAATGCACACGCAATGATTTCGTCGGCGCCGAAGCCGCGATTTTGGATGGGTAATTACCCGGGAAAACTGTTTATGCCCACTGACGAAAATCTCACCACGGGCGATGAAGCGTTTGCACTGAGAAAAGGTGATCCGGATGCACTGAATTTCTTCAGCAACTGGATTGTTGTCAATACTAGCAACGGCTGGCTCAAAGAGCGCCACGATTTCTGGTTCAAGACTCAAACTTGGGCTGACCAGATTGAGGAACAGTAAGCAGTATTAGGTTTTTGCGTTTTCCTGGTGCCCGGCCGGGAAAACGCAAATTTCACTTAAACGTGACAAAAGATGAGCGAGAGCAGGCCCCGTCCCCCGGTTGAAAAAGTCAAACGGGTTACTCGGCTTGATGTTGCGATCATCGCCACTGTAGTCGCTACACTGGTCTACATCTATTACCGGGTCGAACACGTGCTGGTTTACGAATGGGATTGGCCTTTGGTGTTCGAATACATGATTCATATCGACGAGGTAACAGGCGAGATATTTCCCAACCTGTTTCTCAAGGGTGTTGCGATGACACTTAGGCTGGCGTTCTGGGGTACGCTGATTGCTGCGGTGATCGGCATCATCATGGGGCTTTGTCGAGTGAGCAACAGCCTTTTTTTAAAGCTCGGCAGTCGACTCTACGTCGAATTGATTCGGAACATCCCGCCTGTCGTTTTCATCTTCGTCTTTTACTTTTTTATCAGCAGCCAGATCATCCCATTGCTCGGTCTGGATCGGATTGAGGATACGTATTCGCCCGGTACTTTGGCGGTGATGAGGGTGTTGTTCGGCCCCACTGAACTTTTCGACAATTTTCTGGCAGGTCTGATTTGCCTTGCTGTATTTGAAGGTGCCTACATCACTGAGATTGTAAGAGCCGGTATTCAGTCAATCGGCAAGGGACAATGGGAAGCAGCCCGAGCAATCGGACTTTCGCGGTATCACGTGTTGCGAGATGTCATCATGCCTCAGGCATTGAAAACGATACTGCCACCGCTGGCGGGTCAATTCATCACCCTAGTGAAAGACTCAAGTATCGTTTCGTTAATTTCAGTCCAGGAACTGACTTTCCTGACCCAGGATGTGTCCAATACGACAACTCACTTTTTCGAGGCCTGGATGATTACTGCGGTTTTGTACTTTATGATGTGTTTTCCACTCGCAGTCCTGTTTCAAAGGTTCGAGCGATTTGGACTGGGCATCCAAAAACACTAGGTACCTAATGATGACCGAACGAATCAAACCCATCAAAAAAGCCACCGAGGATCGCAAAGAGCTGATCAGATTTTCCGGTGTGGGCAAGTGGTATGACAACTTTTGTGCGCTTTGGGACATCAATCTTACAGTCCACAGTGGCGAGCGAATGGTCGTTTGCGGTCCATCGGGGTCCGGCAAATCGACGATGATCCGCTGCGTCAATCAGCTTGAAACATTCGAAGCCGGCGAAATTCTGATCGATGGCGAACCGGTGAAAAACGATGCCAAATCACTGCAGGAAATTCGCCGCAAGGTCGGTATGGTCTTTCAGAGCTTTAACCTTTTCCCTCACATCACGGTTGTTCAGAACCTGATGCTGGGACCCATTCGCAATTTGAAAGTTTCAAAAAAAGAAGCGCAGCAAACAGCGATGCACTATCTGGAAAAAGTGCGCATTTCAGAGCAAGCCAAAAAATATCCCAGTCAA
Source organism: Arenicellales bacterium (assembly GCA_963664525.1). GTDB lineage: Bacteria > Pseudomonadota > Gammaproteobacteria > Arenicellales > JAJDZL01 > JAJDZL01. The sequence continues at coordinate 2,279,635 of OY761535.1, read as the reverse complement.
CTTTCCGGTGGCCAGCAGCAGCGGGTTGCCATTGCGCGCGCTTTGTGCATGCACCCGCAGGTGATGCTGTTTGATGAGCCCACAAGCGCTCTTGATCCCGAGATGATCTCCGGGGTGCTGGACATTATGGTAGAACTTGCTGAGGGAGGTATGACCATGATGGTGGTTACCCACGAAATGGGATTTGCCAAACAAGTCGCGGATACGATGGTTTTCATGGATCATGGCGAGATTGTCGAAGTTGCACCACCAACTGAATTTTTCAACAATCCCGCCAGTGATCGAACCGAACTTTTCTTAAGCCAAATTCTCCAGCATTGATTGCTGTGAAGCCACAGCAGCGTTATTCGATCTTCAGTCTGATCGGTGGTGCCATTGGCAACCATCAGGACTGGAAACAAGCGTGGCGAAATCCCGAGCCCAAAACTCATTACGATGTGCTGATTGTCGGTGGTGGTGGACACGGTCTGGCGAGCGCTTATTACCTTGCAAAGAATCACGGTGTTCGCAACGTAGCCGTTGTCGAGAAAAACTGGATTGGCGCGGGCAACAGTGGTCGCAATACCGCGGTGGTTCGCTCCAATTATCTGCGCGACGCAAGCATTCGTTTTTTTGATAAATCTTTGCAGCTCTATGAGGGACTTAGCCAGGAACTGAATTACAACATCATGCTCAGTCAGAGAAGCGAAGTGGATGTGCTGCTGACGACGACTAGCATGCGCAATATGCGAAGGCGCTCACTGAATATGAACCGCTTAGGTGTAGAATTTCAGATGCTCAGCGCAGCGCAAGTTCGTCAACGCATTCCAATTCTTGCGCCAATGGAGCAATGCCGTTTGCCCATTTTAGGCGGTTCAGTACAAGAACGCGCTGGCATAGCACGGCACGATGCAATTGTTTGGGGCTATGCGCGCGCTGCAGATGCTTACGGTGTGGACATCATTCAAAATGCTGAAGTCACCGCGATTCGTCGGGGGGACGATGGTTCTGTCAGCGCAGTTGAAACCAGTCGGGGACTCATTGGCGCAAATAAAATCGCAATCGCAACCGGGAACGAAAATGCCGCAATGGCGAGCCTGGTTGATTTGCGATTACCACTTCGATGCTTCAACTTGCAGGCATTCGTGTCAGAACCGATCAAACCGATACTGGACGTTGTTGTGAACTGCCCGGACCTGGGCGTTTACTTAAGTCACTCTGACAAGGGTGAACTCGTCATCGGCGGGGCGACGGATGCCCAGCAAATTTCATTTCGAAAAGGTGGAAAAGTCTATATGCTGGAAGAAACGGTCGCAGGACTGCTTGAACTTTTCCCGGTATTTCGTAGGCTTAAGCTTTTGCGACAATGGGGCGGGGCTTTGGAATTCGCACAAGATGGCAGCCCAATTGTTTCTGCGACGCCAATCAAAGGCTTATATATCAGCGCTGGATGGTGGGGTGGTTTTAAGGCGATACCGGCAGGTGGTCTGACATTTGCGCACTTAATTGCAAACAATGATCCGCATCCTTTGGCCTCAGCGTACGGCATGAATCGGTTTTCAAAACTAGACTACCTTCTGGAAGGTGGTACCACGGTACCCACAGACTAATGCGATGTTGTGGATTGGAATTCAACATTAAACGTGTTGTTCGAAGTGGTTTCTTAAGTTTCTGGTCGATGAAAGGAGATATCAGATTGTGTTGTTGATTCCTTGCCCATGGTGTGGCAATCGAGCAGAGTCAGAATTTCGATGCGCTGGACAAGCCAAGCCGCCGCGTCGCGAATTTGTTGAAAAAAGCGATGAGGCCTGGCTTGAGTATCTGTATTTGTCGGAAAACAGACGTGGTGTGCTGGAAGAAAATTGGTGTCACGAAAAAGGCTGCGGTGAGTGGTTCAAACTTCGCCGACATACGGCAACTCACGAAATTGTCGATGCGGAGAATGATTCGTGAGTAAATTCAATAGTCGAAGACTACCAAGCGGTGGACACATAGATCGGAACCATCCATTGAAGTTTCTATTTAACGGTAAGGAACTAAGCGGCTATCGCGAAGATACCCTAGCCTCTGCACTGATGGCCAACGGCATTGATATTTTGTCTCGAAGTTTCAAGTACCACCGTCCCAGAGGAATTCAAAATCGAGGCTACGCGGACGTGACTTCCATGGTTCAGCTTTGTGGTAAGAACGAGTCGCCTAATGTGCTGGCCAGTATACAGCCACTTTACGAAGGACTATCGGCTCGCAGTGTCAATTGCTGGCCGAGTGTCAATTTTGATATCGGTGCGTCGTTAAGCGCTTTTTCTTCGGTTTTACCGTCCGGCTTTTATTACAAGACATTCATGTGGCCAAGTTGGCACCTGTTTGAACCAGTCATCAGGCGAGCTGCAGGTTTTGGGCGAGCGCCAGCGAAAAAACCAGAAGAACTCTACCTGAGTCGCTTTGACCACTGTGATATTTTGGTGGTTGGATCGGGACCCGCAGGTTTGATGGCGGCATTGTGTGCTGCGAGATCTGGTGCACGAACGATCCTGGTTGATGAGATGACTGGGCCAGGAGGCAGTCTTCGATACACCGATGCGAAGTTCGATGATCGCCCGGCACTGAATTGGGTTCGCCAGGTTGTGAGCGAGTTGGAGGATTCTGCTCACGTTAAATGTTTGTGGAATGCAACGGCCTGGGGCTATCAGGAAGGAAATATGGTTTGCGTTACTGAGCGCGAACCACAGCACTTGGATATTTTGGGTCGTAACTGGAAAATCTGGGCAAAACGGGTCATCTTGGCCACCGGAGCGATTGAACGGCCGATAGTCTTCGAAAACAACGATGTTCCCGGTGTGATGATGTGTTCAGCGGTCATGGAAGCCATCAACTCACACGCAGTCGCTCCGGGAAAAAAAGCGTTGGTCTTCACCAATAATGGCAGTGCTTATCAAGTGTTGCCTTATTTGGACAACGCTGGTATTGAACTTGCTGGAATCATTGATACTCGAACGACAGAGCAGATTCATCGGTCCGAGCTGATTCGAGACAGGAGTGTTGAAGTACTGACGCAATCGTTTGTTCGTAAAGTTGTCGCAAATGGCAAAAGGGTGCAATCGGCAATCGTTTGTTCTCGAGACAACCAATCATTTGACCGAAAAATCGAATGTGATCTAGTTTGTGTTTCCGGTGGTTGGAACCCTGGGGTGCACCTTTTTTCCCAGTCTAGAGGGTCGCTTCGATACGAAGATTCCATTGCTTCTTTTTTACCTGACCAGGCGATTCAGGCAACGCACTGTGCAGGTGCCGTGAACGGAACGATGGATTTGGCTGGCTGTCTGGCTGAGGGTGCTCAAGTGAGCGCGAAAGCGTTGTCGGCTATAGGGATTCAAGCTCAAGTTCCAGCTGTTGCAAAACTGTCAGATTCGACACAGACAAAATACCATATCGAACCGTTTTGGAGTTCGACGACTGGGGATCGGCCTCAAAAAGCGTTTGTCGATATGGCTGGAGACGTCACTGTTTTTGATTTACGCCTGGCGCTTCGGGAAGGTTTCGGCGAGGTCGAACATCTGAAGCGCTACACAACGAATGGGATGGGACTCGATCAAGGCAAAACTGCCAATGTGAATGCGATTGGAATCATCGCTCATCATTTGAATTGTCATCCTGCTGAAGTTGGCACAACGACATTTCGTCCGCCTTACACGCCAGTGGAATTTGGTGCCATTGCAGGCAGTCAGTTTGGCGAAGTGGTATTGCCCTATCGTCACACTCCCATGAAAAATTGGCACAAGTCACACGGTGCAGTCATGTATGAGGCAGGGGCCCGGTGGCAGCGCCCCGGTTACTATCTCAAAGCGGGTGAATCGATGAATGACGCGATCAAAAGAGAGTGTCAAGCGGTCCGTAATCAGCTGGCGATCTACGATGGGTCGCCGCTTGGTAAATTCCAGATACAAGGCACCGACGCACTGCGATTGATCAATCTCGTTTACACCAATTGTTTTGATGGTTTACAAATCGGACAGGGACGTTACGGTGTAATGCTCAATGAGGAGGGATTGGTGTTTGATGACGGTGTCAGTTTTCGCCTTGATGACGATCAATATCTATTGTCGTGTTCAACGGGTGGAGCACCGGCAGTCGAACGCAAACTGGACAAATTCATTAACGTGGAGTGTCCCGAACTCGATGTATTGATCACGCCGGTAACCTCCCAGTGGGCAAACGCGACAGTGTGCGGACCGCTGGCGCGGCAATTTCTTCAAACAGCTGATTCGGATATTGATTGGTCACTTGATGCTTTGCCATTTATGCACATGCAACAGGGCAATTTGGCGGGGATCCCGGTTCGGGTTTTCCGGGTTAGCTTTACAGGCGAACTCAGTTTTGAAATTAACGTACCTTCCCGATATGGACTCGAACTTTGGGAATATTTGATGGAGATTGGCCAGCCTTGGAATATTTGTCCAATCGGGTCGGAAGCGAATCATGTGCTGCGCGTGGAAAAGGGGTTTTTGTCGCTGGCTCATGAAGTCGATGGGACAGTTGATCCAATTGATTTGGGACTTGGCTGGATCGTGAATCGTAAAAAATCAGATTTTATTGGCAAACGAGCCATGGAAATTCGCCGTCAGAATCAACCAGAACGTCACGAGTTGGTTGGACTATTGCCGCAAGATCCCAAAACATTGATTCAAGAAGGTGCGCCAATCGCATCCGGTCGTGGGCACACGCAGTCGGAAGGTTTTGTTTCAGCCTGTGTTTGGAGCGGCAGTTGCGACAGAACCATTGCGCTTGGTCTTCTGAGCAATGGTCGTGCAAGATTCGGTGAGACTGTATTGGCTTGGGATTGCGGAAAATCGATTCCAGTCGTTGTTTCCAAGCCGGTCTTCTATGATGCACAGGGCGAACGGCTTAGGATGTAGATATGACGTATGAAGTCAGCATCAATCGATGCCATCAGCAAGCGATATTTGACATACGCGGAATCAGGCCCGATCTGGATTCCAGTCTTATTGAATCAGGTATGACGGCGCGGGTCGAAAAGGGCAAAATCGTTTTATCCGATGAGTTGGAAATCTTGCAACTTGGGCCTCGACGAATTTTGGTGAAAACTGCACTGGAAAATGAACAGCAAGTCGAACAAGACTTTCGCGCTGCCCTGATCGACACACGAAGATTGAGCGTTGTGAATGTGTCTGATCTTTATCTTGGCGTTCAATTGACTGGACCTGATGCCTTGGAAGTACTCGCGCACGCTGTGCCACTTGATCTGTATGAATTTCCCCCAGGAAGCGGAACTTCAAGCGCTGTTTTTTCTCTCACTGCAATTGTGATATGCGAAGCTATGAACCGCTATGTTTTACTCGTTGAACGAAGTTACCTGGATTACGTACAAAAGCGCTTACGAGTTTGCGCGTTGACTGGGGAAACAGCGAAATGGCAATGACCCTTGGAATCTGTATTCAATTCTTGGTACTGACTCGATTATGAGCGCGACGATATTGTTTGATTTCGACGGTGTACTTGTCGATTCGATTGAAATATTTGCAGCCGCAGTCAATGTTGCGGGCGCCAATCTGCAACAGCCAGTGAATTTTATTGCCGACGATCTGCGTAATATCAAGCGAATGTCCATTCCAGAAATCGTCGCAGCAGCAAAGGTTGACCCCAACTTGTCTAAAGAGTTCATCGATGAAATTGATCGGGAACTTTATCGCCAGTTCGATAAAATTCAGCTGTTTCCACAACTGGATACGGTTGTTCGCACCTTGCGAGACTTTGGAAAGATCAGTATCGTTTCGGCAACCTCTGTTTCAGTGCTCGAACGTGTGATGAACAATTGCGGATTGTTGCACTGTTTTGACGATCTAATTGGTGGTGATTTACCTGGCACTAAATCAGAAAAAATATTGACTCTGATCGACAAGTACGAATCATCTGCGTCTCGGACTTGCATGATTGGGGATACCGTGAGCGACATCGAACAGGGGAAATTAGCTGGAGTTTTCACCATCGCTGTCAGTTGGGGGTGGCATCGTATTGAGTGGATTCGTACCGTTCAACCTGATTTCGAAGCGTTTGTACCCCAAGATCTGATTGGTATCATCGAACAACATCTGTTATCCGAGCCTCTACCATCAAAATAACATCACTCATTCAATCACTTGCCTGACTATGAAAGACTACAAAACAATTTTGGCTCAAGCAGACCACTATATTAACGAAATCAGTGGTGGCGTTGTCCCACCCATTGATTCTTCCGTCACATTCGCACGCGACACCGATCTTGAGTTAATCGGTGATTACGTTTATGGCCGGTATTCGAATCCAACTTATGAGCAGTTGGAAAAAATTGTCTGCAAACTGGAAGGTGGTCACTCTGCTTTGTTTTTTGCATCGGGTCTTGCAGCGATCGCTGCCGTCTTCGAGACTGTAAACATGGGTGAACATATCGTTGCACCCAAAGTGATGTACCACGGCACTATTGATTGGCTGAAGCGAATCTCTGCAAAGCGCAATATTGAGCTGACGCTGTTTGATCCGACAGACCCAGCCAACCTGAACCGTTCGTTGATACCGGGAAAAACATCAGTCGTTTGGATCGAATCGCCAATCAACCCTTCGTGGGATGTCATCGATATCGAACGGGCGGCGAACGATGCGCACGCAGCCGGTGCAATACTGGGTGTCGATTGTACGGCTGCCTCGCCGGTTTCGACCCAGGCGCTAGGGCTTGGCGCGGATATTGTGTTTCATTCTGCAACAAAGTACATGAATGGTCACAGCGACCTTAATGCAGGTGTTCTGGTAACGGGTAAAGTCGACGAGCGCTGGGAGGATATTGATGAAGTGCGTCGGCTGACGGGTGGAATATTAGGTTCATTTGAAGCCTGGCTTTTACTGCGCGGGATGCGCACGTTGGCCATCCGTTGGGAGCGATGTTCGCAAAACGCAATGAAGATCGCACAATTTCTTGAATCGCACCCGGCTATTGAAAGGGTACTTTATCCGGGATTGGAGAGCCATCCGTCACATGAGGTAGCTAAAAAGCAAATGACCAATGGCTTTGGAGGGATGATGTCGCTGCAGGTGAAAGGAGGAGAAATAGCAGCGCGAAAATTTGTCTCCCGGATCAAAGTCTTCGTTCGGGCGACTTCTTTGGGTGGTGTTGAAAGCCTGATTGAACATCGACGAACAGTCGAGGGACCAAATAGCAAAGTGCCTGTCAATTTAGTTCGAATTTCGACGGGAATAGAAGACGTAAACGATCTCATTGACGATTTACGACAAAGTCTACAAGATCTGTAACGCTCAGCCCTGATCACATCAGGAAAAGCACCAAAATCGTCTCGCTACTTGTCTCGTACGAGTGCCATGGTATCACATCGTTGAGTGACTTCGATGGCGTGGTGGATTTCTTTGTTCAGTTCATCATAGTCCGACTGATCGCAAGCGGTTGCTAAAACTGATCGCAGGCTGTCGTTCAAAACGTTTGAATCCGAATCGTCATTCAGAACCAAACGTTGAATACCGACAAGATTTCGCCAAAATTGAGCAATTCTGGCAAGTTCGTCACCAGATTCGCTGTCCAAGATGCTCTTCGATACAGCGAATTCAAATATCGAAGCGGCACTTGGTACCACAGAATTTTCAGACGCCTCAAACACCGAAAAATGAGTCAACTGAAGTATCCGTGCGACACATTCAATTCGCTCCATTCCCCACTCGGCTGCTTCAAAAGGTGTGGAGTCGTTGAATTCAGTCGAATTCATTCGTCCAATCAAGTGATCAATAAGCGAGTCCCGGTTGGAATTGTTTGCGAGATATTCATTCCTGAATGTTTCAACCTTCTTTTGTATGGCAGGGTCGCCTGCGATGTATATCCACCGTGAACGTGTTAGTTTCAAAAGACCATCTACACCATCTTTCGAATGAAAATGTTCAGGTAGATGATCAACTGTGTAAAGCGTAATTTCTTGATCCTCAGGAATCGGTTCAAACAGCAGGCTGTTGTTGGAGAGTATCGTGAACGTTTCCTCAAAGCGTTGTTTCAGATTGTTGATGATCTCCTGGTTCATGTTATCGTGCATCAGCACCAGTTCAAGTGGCAGACGAGCCGTCGCTTCTTTGCTGGCTAGGTCGCCCACAGCAAGTGCGGCGAAAGCAGCGTTTGTTACCTGGTAAGAGCGGTCTTCAATATCTTCGAAGGCAGCCGAGAGCACCGTGGTAATCGCAGCCTCGGCAATATTGGTAAGCGCAGTTTCAGTTTCCGATGGTGACAGGTTGCCCCTCATCGTATGCATGGCAATTTGAAAAGTTTTGTAATTTGTCCAGTTTCGAACAATTTCAGCCGCATCGGTTGAATCCTGTACTGGCGATTCTGCCAATTGTTCCTGCATTTCAGCGATACCAAATTCGTGCGTCCAGTAGACCCGTACCAGTCCGCGGCGCGCGATGGCTTCGGTTTGCGGGTCAGGTCCAAATCCACCAGGAATTTCAAGATCGCTGAACTCGCGCGATCTAAGACTCTCCAGCAATTCTGAATATTTTTCGATTGCACCGGCAAGGCGCGGTGAATTTTCAAATATTTCTACGATGTCATCGAATGCATCCGGGTGTGCTTCGGCGACCCGGCTGTCATATGCGTTCCAGTCTCTGATGTGTGGATAAAATTGCTCGCGCCATTGATCAACCAGTGGGTCCATGGTTTTGAACCAGACTTTCGGTCTGAGTGCCAGGGTGAACATTGCCCCTTGACTGGCGGGCAGTTGCGGTGATGCATCAGCATCATAATGCTGCAATAGCGGGTAGTGACGGCTTGCAGTCATATGGTGATCAGCATGACGTTGATAGTTAAAAAACATCCACTTGCTGAATTTGTCGTTTGCGCTCCATGAATGCCTTGGCTGAACTTTTTCGAATCGGCCATTGGGCAAACGAATCCGTCGCAATCCGTAATGTTGAATGTAATTGCTGACTTTCATCGAAAAAACGTTGCCCAGGCACAGGAGCATGTACACCAAGACAATCAGCCAGCCTCCGATGGCATAGAAAAATGCATACCAGGCGGCGGTTTCGATGCCATAGCGCCAAAACGGATTGTAGTAATGCCACACAGGCAGGTTACGACGTGCCATGCGTTTTCGTGCCATTTGCCAGGAACCGGTTAAGTTGTGCAATAATTCGCGCGGAAAATAACGCCAAAAACTCTGACCTTTGGGAGCTGATCCCACGTCTAGAGGGGTTCCGACATAGGCGTGGTGAATGTAAAAGTGTTCGGTCGCATAGTGGGGATAAGATCCCGACGCAAGTAGAAATTCGCCAATGTATCGTTCCCATGCGTTGCGTCGATGAATTAACTCGTGTCCGACGATAAAAACCGCCTGACCTTCAATGGCGAGAATGATCGCCAGCAGCACGCTTTCCCACCAGGCATGCTGGCCGACGACAAAGATTTGCCATACGGTGAATATCAGTGTTATCGGCCAAAGCAAGGCCCACAACCAAACGGGCAAATCGTACAAAAACAACTGGGTATCCGATGTTGCCTTCGGGTCCATGTTTCTGTTGTCCTTGCCAAGCGCTGTGTCCAGCGGTGAAACCAGCATAAACAGCACAAAAGGACCGATCAGCCACCAGCTGCCCAATACTGCAGCCACAAGAATGAGTGGAAATGCAGTGATTGGCAGAAAATGTGGTAAGGCGTTGCCGAACGAGGGCTTAATTGGTTTGGATTCTAATACTGTAGCAACGGTCATAATTCTCGTGATTGAAAGATCAATTGGAAAATACGCTGATGAATGGATTTAGTATACCACCGCCAGTTTTGCTTCGGTTTGTAGCAAGATATGCTGAATCTGTGTCATATGTAAACCAACTTCTACCGTCTTGTGAGATCCGATTCGTCCAAGCTGAAGACAACAGCTGGAAATTTCAGCCCATTACGACAAATGGCATATCCGATATGAACCGGGAAAAATATGACGAAAGTAATCCGGAGCGGTTTGAATCGAGGCTTTTTCGTCGGCTTGATTTAGCAAGAAGGCATCATATGTGATCTGAAAGTCTACTGAATTCGTGTCTCGTTGCTTTCGGCAACCCCTGCGGATTCGGCATGTATAGTCCACTGCCGGATGGCCGCACCGTCTCTATCCATTAGACTCCGTGCTCTTCGCATCTTGATTCCTCTGGAGGTGGCAAATTGAAAAAGATTGTCAATATCGAAACCACTAACGCTAACCTGCCAGACTCATTTGATGGTTGCGAGCCCAAAATCCTCTTGGTCTATAGGCATCAGTCAGATCGTACGCTGGGGATAGGGTCCATTGAGCGGATCGATTCATCAAATATGAACTATATTTCCCGTATTATTTCCCTTACTTTATACTTACCTACGATAAGATTTATGCCACCCAACCCGTCTCCATGACCTTTTCATCCGAAAATCCATTTGTTGGACCTGTACCAGAGACTGTTCATCTACCGGACACTCCGCTCACAGTTGTGTTAGCCCAAATTAGGTTTCCTGAAATACTTTCGATTGCCAAAACTGAGTTCATTGCTGACTTCCAAGAGAGCATAAGAGCCGATTATCCGCTACATCATTCAGACCAAGAACATATTTTTGAACTGAATAACAACAGTGTTAGTCAGAGTCTCATACAGAATTGGCGCTTCTTTGATCAAGCGAGGCAGTGGCGCTTATCACTTACAACAAGTTTTATTTCCTTGGAAACACGAGCCTATCAAAGCCGTTTGGACTTTACTGAACGGGTTGAAGCAGTTGTGCGTGCTCTATCGAAAACTATTGGGCCTAGCATGACGACACGGATTGGTGTGCGATATGTGGACCGGGTCCATGGCCCTAGGTTGAAGCAATTGTCTCAATTTGTGCGACCGGAAATTCTTGGTCTATATATCAGGGATCATCAAGAGAACCTCAACCGGACTCTAAATGAAATAAATTGCGAAACAGATGTAGGGTCTATGGTTTCAAGATGGGGATATATGCCTGCAAATCAGACTCATGAAGCAGGGTTAATACCAGAGATATCGGTACCATCTTGGTTTTTGGATATTGATGTCTACAATGAATTCGCACAGCCTGAAGCTTTTGACGCAGACGAAATCAAATGCAGTGTAATGAAATTGGCAACGCGCGCTTATGGATTTTTCCGTTGGGTAATGAATAATGAATTTCTGAAAGCATGTGGAGGAAAAATATGACTGAAGCTGCAATTAAAGATTTTCCAGTAGAACCGCCAACACGCTTTGAATGTAAAAAAGTGCATAAGAAATCGGATTCTTGGCCAGCTGATTTTCGAAGTCCAGTTATTGGTCTAATTAATGCCAATTCAGCGGCTCTAGACTCATCTTCTTCATCCTTTGGAGCACTCGTAAGAATATCAATGCTGCCGCAGGAACCATCTACACGTACGGCATCACGGATTGACTGGGTTGAATACTACTCTGACATTTTCTATACGATGGAGCGTGCAGCATCTGTCAATATTGATGATGCGCCAGAGAATCTATTTGAACTTCGACGCTTAACTGGTTTCACTTGGGCTCATTTAGCGAGCTTATTAAATGTGGATAGGCGCACACTAAATAATTGGGTGAAAGGAGCAAAGATCCGTGAGCAAAACCGATTACATATAGCAGAAACGTTGAAGGTATTGCGCTTTGTAGATCGGGGGTCCGCAGAGCTTAATTCTGCAGCCTTGAATAAGCACGATGTACGGATCAAACTGAGCCCTTTCGAGGCAATTCGAATCGGTAATTACGAACTTGCTAAGCAGTGGCTATCGCATGGCCTTTCAAGGCCCAATAATTGGCAAGTTATGACAGATACAACACATCAGATTGGCGAATTTCAACCGATGGTTATGCACGCAGATGCTGATGGGACAGAAATGATTGAATCCCTTCCTGATGAAGCCGAGCCAGTGTCTCGAAAGAGGCAAATCAGGCATGGTTGAGGATATGTTCTTTGGTCAAGCAGGGATTGCCGATCGAAAATCTAGATGAGCCACTAAAGCACTGGCAACAGGGCGACTTTGCTTTAGATGTTGGCGGTTTCCTGTTTGCAGGTATAGCAGAAAGTAATGCTCCGTTTGATGCAGAAGAGATAACTGAGAATATTGTTGGTCTCGTTGTTATCAGTCAAACCTGCGACATCGTTCGCCGCACCGGTGGGAGAAATTATGTGGCAGTGTGTCCCTTAATCAAGGTGTCGGAACAGGAACTATCTGACACCAGAAAGGGAAGACGACCATATTTTACAGATATCGAAAACGCTGATGAGGAAGTAGTTGCAGATCTGCGCCGTGTCATGTCTGTTCACAAAGATGTACTACAAACATGGGAACGTCAAACAGGGTTTTCACATGACATGACACGTCTCCGGTTTGCTGCAGCCCTGGAACGTAAGTTTGGACAGTTCGCATTTCCCGATGATTTTAATGAAGCAATAAAACAGTTTCGCCAGCGAGTGTGGTCCCGCCATTCAAAAATAGAGTCAAAACCTGGAAAGGTTTATCGCTCGCTCGATCAAATTCGGTTTATGGCAGAACCAAGTTGGACTGTCGAAAAGCGAAAAATTACAGTCGTCGCCATCTTGAAGGCGGAAGACAATCGCGAGGTCGATCGAGTCACGATCAGCAAGGAATTTAACGATATACTCGAAAAAGTTGTGTGGCCAGATGGATATGTATGGGCAGAGCCAAAATTCATCCTTGGAACAGCAAAGGATTTTACCGCGGAGGATATTTTCTCAAGCCAGCGTGGCGATTTTGATTTTTTGTGTTCTTGAGCAAACAACTGAGTAAGAATTGACTTAAGGAAGGTCTGATCAATTCGATGCAAATTCAGTAAACCAACAAGAATTAACTAATCATTCGAATCTGCATTTGTCAATTTCTACATTGAACTAAGCCGCTACGCGGCAGCCTCTTCATTCGACTTCCATGGGTTTCAAGTCAGGTCGTAGGGTAATCCCACCGACAGGGTGGATATTCAGCGGTCAATAGCATTGTGAAAAAAGCTTTCCGGTACGAACAACTGCCGTCAATTCACTGCAGGCGAAACCTCTCGGGTGACAGCGTATCAAATGCGAAAGGAGACGATTGGTAAGGATCAGGCAGTGTTGATCCAGCAATGAGCGATGCGGCATAACGCCCAATTGCCGGTGAAGTGAAAATACCGTATCCACCTTGTCCAACCAGCCAGAAAAAGCCTGGCTGCTCAGTCTCCCAGCCAATAACCGGGTGACCGTCTGGCGAAAACGTTCGAAGTCCAGCCCAGCTGTGATCAATTCGTTTAACCTTGAGCGTTGAGACGGATTCAAATCGCGCCACGGTGATGGCCTTGTCGAGTTCATCGGGCTGCGCATCACAAGGAACACTGGGTGTCTGGTCGACCGGTGACATCATCAATTGACCAACTCCAAATTGCTGAAAATAAATGTAATCTGGTTCGACAATGACAAAGGGCAGGTCGTCGAATCTCACCCCGTTAAATTGATCGCTACCAACAACGACGATGGTTCGTCGCTTGGGTACCAGTCCAATCGGACTGATGCCCGCCATCTGCGCCAGTCTGTCTCCCCAAGCCCCAGCAGTGTTGACAACAATTGGAGATCGATAAATTTCGTCGCTGGCCTCAACGGTCCAAATATTGGATGAAGACAGGCTCAAATGCTTCACTTCAGCACTGGTCTTAACCTTGCCGCCACGACTCGTCAGCGCTTTGACGAATACAGAATGCAGCGCATGAACATCAATCGATGCAACTTGTGTGTCAAGTACGGCGCCAATGTACTTGCCGGATCGAAGAAACGGTACACGCTCAAGACATTCCTGTTCGTTTAACCAAATACTGTGCGGTGGCCTGTCAATCGTTGCCGCGAGTTCCATGTCAACCAGCGAGATCGTTTTGCGTTCACTCAGTATGGGTGAACTGCTCTCAAATGTCGGAGATTCTAGAAAAGAGCGGGCCAAGGCACCAAAGGCGCGCATTGAGTCGGGTCCGTAATACGGTGTATAAAGCGCTGCGCTGCGGCCCGTGGTGTGATAAGCAAGTGACTCTTCTCTTTCCAGCAACACGACACGATAACCGTCATCAGCTAAAAACGCCCCCACACTGGCTCCGGCAATACCGCCGCCGATCACAATCGCGTCGTACATATTATTCTCGTTCATTCAAATGTGCTGGCAAAGCCGTAGCGAATCGTAGATGGCAGCATGAATGTTGCGACTGGCAACGGCATCACCAACCCTGTACAACTGGTAGGCACCGTCGGGGTTTGGCATTAAGTCTTGTGCTTGGCCGGTGACCAAGGCATCGATGTCAATCGTCCCGTGATTGGATGAATTGTCCTTAAGGTCAAAATAAAGTTCATCGTTGGGTAAGGTACCGTGTTCGACGACGATCTGTGCAGCATCAATGCGGGTGGTACTTCGATCGAATTCGTTAAAAAATTGACCGGTCAAACTTTCATTTTCGCGTCGAATGCTGAGCAGCCGTCTATTGGGTAGCATTTCAACACCGCGTTCGTAGAAAGTTTTCAAATAAATCGGATAGTTTGTTCCACCGACCTCTTGAGCAACACTGCGGTCCGGAGTTACAATCTTGACTCTGCCGCCTTTTTCAGCAATGTACTCTGCGCAGGAAATACCTTGGTGCTGTCCGTTATCGTCATACACCAGTACATCGGAACTGATTGTCGAGCTTCCAGTCAGTACGTCCCACGTGGTCGTGGCAAATTGACTTCCGGTTCTGAGGAATGTCAGATTCGGTAGCCCACCTGTGGCGATGATCACGACATCGGGTCGTTCATTTGCAATGTCGGCAGCTTCGACAAACTGATTAAAGCGCATGTCGACGCTCAGTTTTTGCAACTGTGCATAGCGCCAGTCAATGATGCCGAAAATTTCCTTCCTGCGTTCAACCTTGGCCGCAATCGTGACCTGACCCCCAGGTTGGTCTGCGGCTTCAAACAGCACAACGTCATGCCCTCGGTGAGCCGTAACACGTGCGGCTTCAAGTCCCGCGGGTCCTGCACCGACCACAATCACTCGCTTTATATCTTGTGCGGGTGAGACGATGTGTGGTGCAGTTTCTTCCCGTCCGGTAGACGGATTGTGTATGCAAAGGGCTTCGCTGCCAACATAAATTCGATCGATGCAATATCCGGCACCAACGCAAGGTCGAATTTGGTCTTCTTCACCCGCTTCAATTTTGTTAACAATATGCGGGTCAGCCATATGAGCTCGAGTCATACCAACCAGGTCGACACAGCCGCTCGCGACAGCATGTCTTGCAGTGGCAACGTCAGCGATTCTGGCAGCGTGGAAAATCGGCAGTTTCAGTTCCGAGCGCACCGCAGAGGTGAACTCCAGATGTGGTCCCGAAGGCGTGCCCATGTTTGGAATAACATGAGAAAGGCCCTCATCGGTATCGACATGTCCCTTGATGACGTTGATAAAGTCCAGTTGGCCCGTGTCGGTGAGAATTTTCGCAATCGTCATGCCTTCGTCAAAGTCGATTCCGCCTTCCAGATCCTCATCAACCACCATGCGAATGCCGACGATGTAATCCTTTCCGACTTGATTGCGAATTTCGTCGATGACCTCTAGGGTAAAACGCAAACGGTTTTGCAAAATTCCACCGTATTCGTCCGTTCGTCGATTAGTCAGCGGTGACCAAAATCCGTCCAACAGGTGGCCGTAGCCTTCGATCTCGATACCATCCAATTCTCCTTCCTGACAGCGCCGAGCCGCTGCACCATAGGCCTTCGCGATGCGCACCATGTCCTCGCGTTCCATTGACTTCGGGAAAGAGCGGTGAGCAGGTTCTCGAACGCAGGACGCCGCAATAGTCGGCAACCAGTCCTCAACATAGGGTGATGTGCGTCGTCCCAAGTGTGTAATTTGACACATGATGGCGGCACCATGTCGTTTCACTCGACTTGCCAATTGCTTGAAATACGGGACGATTTCGTCAGATCCGGCATACAGGTTGCCAAACGCTGGCGGGGAGTCTCGGTCAACCAGGGTTGATCCGCCAAACATGGTCATTGCGATTCCGCCTTTGGCTTTTTCTTCGTGATACAACTGGTATCGCAGCTTGGGTAACATGTCTTGCGAGTACGCCGGTTCGTGGCTGGTACTGATGATCCGGTTACGCAACTTTAGGTGTTTGAGCTCAAACGGCTGTAGCAGAGGATCTTTGGATTGGGTCATGAAATTTATCGTTGTGTAAAGTGACGAAAGGAACTCAATAATTAGCGCCCAAAATAGTTATATTTAACAGTTTTTGCAACGCCCGCATTTGCGAAATCAAATTTGCGGTATTTTGTCGCTTTACTTGTATCAGCGGCGCTCGACAATAAATGTGTCATTGTAGAAGAATTAACCAATCGGGGACTGAATGATTCAGTTAAACCCCGCCCGATATTGTCTGCATTTGCTTGAGAATTAAGATGTCCAGACATTCGGAAAATTAGTTATGGAAAGAAGCTCTCGCACGGAACGACGACGGCGGGAAAAGCCGTCACAGGCGAAAATCGATCAACTTCCTTTCGGGCAGATCGAAAATCCGTTTGCTCCCATCGATTTGCTATCGGAGGACGAGCTGCACCGAATTCACGATGCCTCGCTTGACGTCCTAGAGCAGATCGGCATCAATTTCTTGCTGGACGAGGCGCGCGAGATTCTCAAAATCGCCGGCGCAGATGTGGACAAGAACAGTACCCGCGTGCGATTTGATCGCAACTTGATCCTGGAGTCCATCGCGAAAGCCCCGTCTGAGTTCACCATTCATGCCAGGAACAGCGAAAGAAATCTGAAAATCGGTGGCCGTTGGTTATCATTTTCCACCGTGGCGGGACCTCCCAATGCCAGTGACCTGGAAGGAGGGCGACGTTCCGGTAATTTCGAAGACTATTGCAATTTCATTCGCCTTGCGCAGTGTGTTAATGTTGCCCACGCCATTTCTGGTCACCCCGTCGAACCGCTTGACCTTGATCCTCGCACTCGACATTTAGATACCGCCAAAATGAATCTGACACTCACCGACAAGGTTTGTCGTGTTTATTCTTTGGGGCGCGATCGTTTGATGGATGTTCTCGAAATCGCTCGCATCTGTCGCAACATCAGTCGGGAAACCCTGAAAGAGCAGCCGAGCCTGTACACCGTTGTCAACGTGAACTCACCACTTCAATATGATATTCCGATGCTATGGGGCATCATTGAGCTTGCGAGAATGAACCAGGTCGTCGTCATTACACCGTTCACACTCGCAGGTGCCATGGCTCCGATCACATTGGCAGGTGCGATCACCCAGCAAAATGCAGAAGCGCTCGCCGGCCTTGCATTTTCACAGATTGTCAACCCAGGTGCACCTGTGATGTACGGTGGCTTTACTTCCAATGTTGATATGAAGACAGGTTCGCCCGCGTTTGGTACCCCGGAATACGTTAAGGCAACTTTAATGGGAGGGCAGTTTGCAAGGCTTTACAAGCTACCCTATCGATCATCAAACGTCAATGCATCGAATGCGCCCGATGTGCAGGCCACGTATGAATCACAAATGGCAATTTGGAGCGCTGTCATGGGACATGCCAACCTGGTGCATCATGCTCTCGGATGGCTTGAAGGTGGACTTTGTGCGTCGTTTGAAAAGTTTATTATTGACGCCGAAATGTTGCAGGGCATGTTGGAGGTGCTAAAGCCCGTCATCGTTGACGACGATACGATCGGCATTGCTGCAATGAAAGAGGTGGGGCCTGGCGGTCACTATTTTGCGGCCGAACAGACGATGCGACGCTACGAGAGCGAGTTTTATCGGCCGATTCTATCAGACTGGCGAAACTTCGAAACCTGGTTCGAAGACGGATCAGTCGATGCGACACAGCGCGCCAACCAAATTTATCGAAAGCTTCTGAATGAGTATCGTCAGCCGTATACAGATCCGGCAATACTCCAGGAACTTGACGAATTTATTGAAGTAACCAAGGAGAAGCGCCGTAAGGCTTCCCTGTAACATTTCCTGGAGGAAATAAAGTGCAAAAGACTGCTGAAGTTGTGATCATCGGTGGTGGCGTCGCAGGATGTAGCGTTGCCTACCACTTGGCAAAAAGAGGTTGCAAGGACGTTGTACTGCTGGAACGTTCGGAACTGACTTCTGGGTCAACCTGGCACGCGGCCGGCAACACTCATGTTTTGCAGGACAATGCCAATCTTTCCAAGCTCCATTACTATACGATCACGCTATATCCACAACTTGAGGAAGAAACCGGCCAATCCTGTGGTCTGCATCCGGTCGGTGGTATCTATCTCGCCTCGACACCAGAGCGTCACGATCAAATTCGAATTCAGGCATCCAAGGCAAAATACCTGGGCCTGGAATTTGAAACCATTTCACTGGACGATGTTCATGAAATGAATCCACTGTTAAATCTTGAAGATGTTGTCGGCGCGATGTTTGAGCATAACGAAGCCCATATCGACCCCAGTGGCGTTACCAATGCCTACGCAGCAGGCGCTCGAATGAACGGTGCAAAAATATATCGAAATTCACCGGTCACTGCGACAACGCAACTGCCAAACGGTGGCTGGTTGGTGGAAACTCCCCAGGGAAAGATCGAGACACGAGCTGTCGTCAATTGTGCAGGTCTTTGGGGTCGAGAAGTTGGAAAACTGGCAGGATTGAACTTACCGCTGATGCCAATGGAGCACCAGTATTTTGTTTCTGAAAACATACCGGAAATCGAAGCGCTCGGACGTGAAATCCCCCTAATTCACGACAATGACGGCGAATACTACATGCGTCAGGAAGGCAAGGGTCTGCTGGTGGGTGCGTATGAGAAAGGCGGACGACACTGGGCAGTGGACGGCACGCCACTGGATTTTGGGCATGATTTGTTGCCCAATGATATCGAACGGGTTTTGGATAACGTTATGCGGGCGATTCACCGTATGCCATGCCTGGAAACCGCTGGTATCAAAAGAGTCGTGAACGGTCCCATGATTTGGACACCGGACTTAATGCCGCTGTTTGGCGAAGTTCCAAGTCTGTCAAACTATTTTCTGATCGGCGGTCTGATTCCCGGATTCAGTATCGGCGGCGGGCTTGGATTGATGATGTCTGAGTGGATTTTGGACGGCCAACCCAGTCTCGACATTTGGCCGATTGACGTCGCTCGCTTTGGAGACTGGCCAACCCACGACTATGTTCTCAAGACTACGGCGGACAACTACGAAACGCGTTTTCGAATCTTTTTTCCGTATGAAGAACGAACCGCCGGTCGACCCTTGAGAACGCGACCTGCCTACGAAGAACAAAAGCGCCAAGGCGCGTTTTTTGGCGCGCAGTACGGCTGGGAAGTCCCGATGTGGTTTTCGCCAGACGGAACACCACCTGTCGAAAACTATACGTTTCGAAGAACAGAATCGTTTGAACCAATCGGGGAAGAATGTCGAGCCATTAGGTCATCTGCTGGCCTGCTCGATACCTCTGCTTATGCCAAGTTTATTGTCAAAGGACCCGGTGCTGCGCAGTGGCTTGATGGTTTGACAACAAATCACCTGCCAAAGCTTCGCCGTATGTCGCTCGCGCCGATGGTTCATGAGCAAGGCGGAGTCGTTGCGGATTTTACGATTGCGCGTCTTGAAGACGATGAATTTTTGTTAATCGGCGCAGGAGTTGCAGAAAATAGTCACCTTCGCTGGTTTCGGAAAAATAGTTTTGCTTCAAGCGTCGAGATATCCAGCATGTCCGAAGATTGGGTTGGAATTTCGATCTCCGGACCTCAATCTAGGGGCTTACTGGCGACACTGACTGGCGAGGATTTCTCAAATGATGCACAGCGCTTCCTCGGTGTACGCCAAATTCAAGTCGGGCCTGCGCTCGCTTGGGTTTTACGCGTCGCGTTTACCGGCGAACTGGGCTACGAACTGTACTTTCCAGCGGAGCATCAACTCGAGGTGCTCAATATGGTGATGGAAGCGGGGCAGCAGTTTGGGATTCGTCCGATTGGTTCACGAGCATTGCTATCGCTTAGATTGGAAAAAGGTTATGGCAGTTGGGGGCGCGAATATTCCCCGGAATACTCGCCCTATCAATCCAAATTGGATCGATTTGTCAAACTTGATAAAGGTGAATTCATTGGCCGTGAGTGTTTACGTGAAATGTCTAGCCAGAAACCAAAGTGGCTTTTGACCTGCTTTACCGTTGATGTGGACGACCAGGATGCGGTCGGCGGGGAGCCGATACTGTGTGATGGTGAAGTTTGTGGTATTGTCACATCCGCATCATATGGTCACACGATAGGCAAAAGCATTGCACTTGGCTACATACCGCCGGCAAAACAGCAAAGTAAGGAAATTTCAATTGAGATCATTGGCAAGGCGAAAACCGCTCAGATTGTGAAAGAATCGCTTGTTGATCCCGGCGGGATGCGTATGCGCAGTTGATTGAATGAAGCTTGAGATAAAACATGGAGATTGAATGAAAATGAATACACCTTCTGCCAGTCGATATCCCGTACCCAAACTTGAAGACATGCCACAAGATGTCCAAGAGCGAATTCTGGCTGTGCAGGAAAAAGCGGGATTTGTACCCAATGTATTCCTTGCCCTGGCTCATCGGCCAGCCGAATTTCGAGCTTTTTTCGATTATCACGATGCGTTGATGGAAAAACCCAGTGGCTTGAGCAAGGCAGATCGGGAGATGATCGTCGTTGCGACATCGGGTGAAAACAATTGCCAGTATTGTGTCGTCGCTCACGGCGCAGTGCTTCGAATTCGGGCCAAACACCCGTTGATCGCTGACCAGGTTGCCGTAAATTACCGCAAAGCAGACATTACGCCAAGGCAACGTGCGATGCTGGATTTTGCAGTGAAAGTCTGCAATGAATCATGGGCGGTTGGCGAAGCTGATTACCAGGCACTCAAAGATGCCGGATTCAGCGAAGAAGACGTTTGGGACATCACCGCTATTACCGCATTTTTTGGAATGAGTAACCGGCTGGCAAACGTGCTGGTTATGGAACCCAATGCTGAATTCTACAACATGGCTCGGGATATCGAATAACTGTTTTGGGTACCCTATTGCGTTGGTACGGAAGCGTAATGATCAGGCAATGAATCGAAAAGGTCGCATACGCTTTGCGCGCCGCAATACGCAGTATCGACGCTACTTCAAAAGCTTTACAGGGATTGATTCGTTTCCCAGTATCTCGTCAAATGTTTCACGCGATCGAATTTGATCAAACTGATCACCGTCGACTAGAACCTCTGCTGGTTTAGGGCGGGTGTTGTAGTTCGATGCCATGACTGCACCATAGGCACCTGCGCTATGTACTGCAATCAAATCACCGGGTTCAATCGCTAAGGTTCGCTGTTTGCCAAAAAAATCAGCGCTTTCGCAAATCGGCCCAACAATGTCATAGACTCCCGAGCCAGTCTGTTTGAGTTGAACCGGCACAATTTCCATCCACGCGTCGTACAGTGCGGGTCGTATCAGATCATTCATCGCACCGTCGACGATTGCAAATTGTTTCTTCTCGGTTGATTTGACATATTCGACCTGACTGAGCAGTACTCCGGCGTTTGCAGTGATCGACCGACCCGGTTCAATAGATACCGCGATCTGACAGTTTCGACGATTCATCGCCGTTTGAACGGCGTTGCAGTATTCGGCGATTGTCGGTGGCTGTTCATCGCGGTATCGCACGCCGAGTCCGCCACCCAGATCGAGATGACTGATCCAGATATTTTCATCCGCCAGTTGTTCCGCAAGATCGATGATGCGATCAATCGCCTCGACAACTGGCTCAAGCGAAGTCATTTGCGAGCCAATGTGAACTGCGATCCCGACAACTTTCAGGTGTGGCTGCTGGACGGCATGTCTGAAAATTGCAATCGCTTCATCAACATTCACACCAAATTTATTTTCTTCAAGTCCAGTCGAAATATAAGGATGTGTTTTCGCATCAATATTCGGATTGACGCGAACGCTGATGGGTGCTGTGAGATTGAGAGCCTGAGCAACTTCAGTGATTCGGATCAGTTCCGCGTAGGATTCCAGGTTGATTGAAAAGATTCCAACTGAAAGTGCGCGCTCGATTTCTTCGCGGGATTTTGCCACACCAGAAAATATGGTTTGTTCGGGTTGCCCCCCGGCTCGAATCACGCGTTCAAGCTCACCGCCTGAAACGATGTCAAATCCGGAACCCAGTCGTGCCATCAGCGCGAGAACAGCGAGATTTGAATTCGATTTAACGGAATAGCGGATGGACGCGTCGAGCTTCGACAAGCCTATCTTGAATTCTTGCCAGTGCTCTTCAAGTGCAGCACGCGAGTAAACATAGGTCGGAGTTCCGACTGATTTGGCAATTTGGTCGAGCGGAACTAATTCTGCATACAACAGGTCGTTCCGATAAACGAAATGGCTCATTGGAGTGAACTTCGCTTAATTATTGTCAGGTTCAATTCAGTTGCTGCACGGCGGTTCCACAAGCACTTGCATTCATGCAAGTTCACTACATTTCACTCACACACTAAAAGCGAATTTGCGCTTTGGTGCGCACCGCCGCACTGAATGCGTAAATAATCTGATTCAGTTAGCTAAAAATACGATCACGGCGCAGCGACAGAGTCGAATCTGCTGCATGCATTGTGGTTATTGCAGACTGACTGGAATGGTCAGCCAGGCGGATCAGAGCTCCCTTTTTGCCACACGAAGCAAGGACCAAGCCACACGCAAGGACAACCACTAGTACAACAACTTTGCTAGAATATTTCTGCTTCATAACGTTCAAACTCCAAATTAGCGTGAGCGAATCAACTGCCGTGTGATTCCAGTCTTTGTTTGGCTTCCATTACCGCAGCGCGTACTTGCTCGGGCGCAGTGCCACCGATATGATTTCTTGACGCAACCGATCCCTCCACGCTTAAGACGCGTTTCGCATCTGCGTCTAAAGCTGGATGAAAACTCTCAAGATCCGCTACAGTGAGCGAATCCAACGTGCGATTGTTCTCGCTACAGTATCTCACAATCTGCCCGACGACTTCGTGTGCGTCTCGAAACGGTACTTGCTTGGTGACCAGGTAATCTGCCAGATCAGTTGCGGTTGCGTAACCGGCACAAGCGACAGCGCGCATTCGTTCTCGATTCGCTTGCATATTCTCAATCATCCCATGCATGATCCGGACACTTGCGCTTACGGTATCGATACTGTCAAACAGCGCTTGTTTGTCTTCCTGATTGTCTCGATTGTATGCCAGCGGCTGTGCTTTCATCAGCACCAGCAGGGTTTGCAGATTGCCAATCGCTCTGGCACTTTTGCCTCGTACCAACTCAGCGACATCTGGATTCTTCTTTTGCGGCATGATGCTCGAACCTGTGGTATACGCATCAGCAAGAGTCACAAACTTGCAGCTTTGTGATGCCCAAATGATCAATTCTTCCCCGATACGAGAAAGATGGACCATCAACAGCGCGGCGTGAGCGGCAAATTCAATCGCAAAGTCGCGATCGGACACTGCGTCAAGCGAATTTCTCATCAGCTGATCGAAGCCGAGTTCGTTTGCAGTCATTTCCCGGTCGATCGGAAAACTTGTTCCCGCCAAGGCGGCTGCACCGAGTGGAGATTGGTTCAGTCTGACTCGTGCATCAATCAATCGCAGTCGGTCCCGATCGAGCATTTCAAACCAGGCCATCAAGTGATGGCCGAATGTGACTGGTTGGGCAATTTGCAAATGCGTATAGCCCGGCATGATGGTGTCTGCATGTAAATCTGCCAGATTGATCAAGGTCAGTTGCAGCGAATAAAGGTCTGCAACAATACGATCAACGGCCGCGCGCGTATACAGGCGTAAATCGGTTGCAACCTGGTCATTCCGGGACCGTCCGGTGTGCAATTTTTTTCCTGCTTCGCCAATATCATCAGTCAGACGCTTTTCGATGTTCATATGAACGTCTTCAAGCTGCTCTGACCATTCAAACTGATCTTGTTCGATCTGTTGCAAGATTCGCTCAAGTCCGGCGTTGATTGCATCGAATTCCGAGCTTTTCAGGATGCCAACCTGGCTCAACATTCGCGCGTGTGCGATTGAGCCAGCAATATCCTGTCGATAAAGGCGTCGGTCAAAATCTACTGAAGCGCTGAATTTTTCAACCTCACTATCTGTAGGCTGAGTAAACCGCCCACCCCAAAGTTTTTTTGAATCAGTGTTCATAATGAGAGGTCGAAATCGTCAGAATCAATTCAGTTGCGAGAACCTGCCAAGGCAGCAAAATCACAGTAGTTCGATCAGGCGACTCTTGACTGAGAAGGTGAAGTCAACTGCTGACAAACGAGTCGCTTTGAGCCGTTTTATGTTCTCAAACATTGTGTTATGACTTCATTATAATGGCACAACGTAGCACTTAGGAGCACACCCGAGTGAATTGATTGTCAATCATTCCAGCCTCATATCCAAGTCAAATTGCCCATTTCCAATTTCTGACCATGCGATTTGCCAGACCGCCTCAGGCACTTGAACAACTGTAGTCACCGAGATGCCAGTTGTTCGAATCGGGACCAGGGGTAGTCAGCTCGCGATGTGGCAGGCGAATCATGTCGCCGCCCTGATCGAAAAACACCTTGCTGATGTTTCAACCGAGATTATTCCACTGAAAACTGAAGCGGACCGTCGTCAGGATATTCTTCTCAGTGAGTTGGGCGGAAAAGGATTGTTCATTAAGGAGTTGGAGGTCGCCCTGCTGGACAATAGAATCGACATTGCAGTTCACTCGATGAAAGACGTTACGGTCGACCTCGCAGATGAATTTTGCATCGCGTCGATCCTGAAAAGGGAAAACCCTTATGACGCACTGGTTTCGACCAAGTACCAATCACTGGCTGAGCTTCCGCCAGGGGCAGTGATCGGAACTTGCAGCTTACGTCGACAAAGCCAGCTTCTTGTGGCCAGGTCAGACCTAGAGATCGTGCCGGTCAGAGGTAACGTCACGACTCGCTTGCAACGCCTGGATGGTGGCGAATTCGATGCCATCATACTTGCCGTTTCCGGCTTAATGCGCCTTGGACTGGAGCGGCGGATTTCCGAAATTCTTGATCAATCACCGCACATTCCATCGCCCGGACAGGGGGCGCTGGGCATCGAGTGCCGACGAGATGATACTCGTTTGATTGACGACTTGGTGTGTTTGGATGACCGAGGCAGTGCTGCCGAGGTGCATGCGGAACGGGCAGTTAACGCAGGACTCGGTGGCAGTTGCCATATTCCGATTGGTATTTTGACCAGGTGTCGCGCGGATACCTACGAAATGACCGCATATGTGGGGAGCGTTGATGCGAAACAAACCCTTCTGGAATCTTCAAGTGGCCGTTATGAGGACTTGATGAACGCGGCGGCAATCATGGTTGGGCAGTTGAATCACCGCGGAGCCCAAGAGATTCTGGCCGGCTGATATGAGCATGGCGAGTGTAAAACCACTGAGCGGGACAACAGTGCTCATTACGCGCCCTGGAGAGTATGCAGGCTACCTTGACGAGAAAATTCTCGAACTTGGCGGGCATTCAATCGTACTGCCAACGCTGGAAGTCAAACATCAGACAGAAGGATTGGATGAAAATTCATTCACCACGCACGACCTTGCTATTTTTACCAGCCGAAATGCCGTCGCAGCTGTCGCTGAATTTATCGATCGAAGCAAAATCCCGTGGCCGGAATCGTTACGCTGTGCAGCCGTTGGAACCAAGACTGCTGAATCAGTCCGCACCGCCTTTGGCGTACAAAACGTGATCGCGCCGAACGAACGATTTGGTGCCGAGGCATTGATGACACTGCAAACGATGCAAAATCTGGATGGCCAGCGAGTCATATTTTTTGACGGTGGCGGAAAGCGCAGTGCACTGCTCGTACACATGTTGCGGACTAAAGGATGTGTGGTTGTGACGCATGCGATCGTTTATGAGCGAGTAAGACCGCAGTGTAGTACCGACAGTTTGGCTCAGGTTTTGCAAGACGGTGGCGTGGATTATGCTGTGGTGACCAGTGTGGCTGGAACGTTGAATCTGGTCGATATGCTGGAGCCGAAAGATGTTAATGCACTCAAATCTGCGACAATGGTCGCTTACAGCCAAAGAATTGCAAAAGAATTGGCGGTTCAAGGCTTTGAGCAGATTGTGGTTTGTCAGTCGGCATCCGACGATGCAGCAATCGAGGCGATATTAGTGAACAAGGCCAGGTCGCATCACCAGACCGGGCATGGGAAGGTACATGAAATGGTTGACATGAGCTAACGGACAAGGATTCTTAACATGGCAGAATCGGAAAATCAAACTGAAAATAGTGCGCCGACCAGTGATTCGGATGCGACCGCTGCGCTAGCGAGCCCGACAAAATCCCCCGCTGCACCGCGACCTAAGCGTGCGGGAGTCGTATTTGCAATACTGTTGGCGCTCATTGCGATAGCCTGCACCGCTTATCTTGGCTACCGGATCGAACTGCAGACCGTGCCAATCATGGATGCTGAACGCGAGCGGCTCACGCAGCTTGAGGCGAACCTGGATTCGCTGCAGAATGAAGATGCTGAGCGAGCCAGCCAACAACAGTCTCAAGTAGAGGAGATTCACGGGCAGCTCAATCAGCAGGCCGAAATCATTGAAGCGCTTAGCAAGCAAGTCTCACAGGCGGATGCCGATCAGACAGCAAAAATTGACACCCTAATTGATTCGGTTTCTTCTGTTTACCAAAACCTGGACCAGCGCCAGGATGATTGGGAGTTGGGCGATGTTGCCTTGCTGCTGTTAGTCGGCGCCAAACAATTGGAAGTTACGCGCAATTCGACTGCAGTATTACCGGTATGGCAGTTAGCCAGAGAACAGGTTGGCCAAAGTTCCGACCCGAAACTGCTGGTGGTCCAGGCACAGCTTGCTAAGGAGATCGAGATTCTTCAGGAGATGGAAGTGGTCGATGTCGCTGATATCTCGACGGCATTGCTTGAGCTGGTTGAAACGATCGATGATTTGCCACTTCGAATTGGTCTGCGTCAACTTGACGCACAAGCAGACGAGCAGGTGAGCGAACAGCCGGAACAGTCTGATTTTTCTGGTGTACGCGAGACGCTCGATGAAGTATGGACCGATTTAAAGTCACTGGTTCGTGTAAAGAAAGTTACCGACCCTTCATCTTTGCCGCTCAATCCACATATTCGAAACGACTTACTTGAACGCCTCAAATTGTCGTTGTCGGCTGCACAGATTGCCGCACTTAGAGGAAATGCCGAAATTTACAAAGTAAACCTAAGCTATGTGATCTCCACAGTCGAAGAATACTTTGATAGTGAAAAGGTGGCAGTCGTCGAATATTCTGCATCATTAAAAGACCTATTGGGCATGCCGGTCGTTTCGCCGCTGCCCGATGTGTCTATTTCCTACAGCCTGTTGCAGGAAATTATCAAGCAAGCCGCAGACGCATAACCATGTTCTATTTATTGATATTGCTGGTTTTGGTCGCTGTCGTATCGGTAGCGACAGTCTACATTATTCGAGAACCGGGTTACATCGTTCTGCAATGGGACGTGTGGCAGGTGGAACTTTCCCTGGCGCTTGGCGTACTGGTCATTGTCCTTTTCGTATTGGTTTTGTTTGTGGGGCTGGAAATTCTGGCCGGCATCGTCAGAATGCCTGGTAACCTGGGACGCACATATCGAGAATATCGAGAGCAAAAAAAATATGTCACCTCGGTTAAAGGACTTCAGCATTTGCTACTTGGAGAATGGAGCAAGGCTGAACAGATGCTGGATAAGTCGGTCGCTCATTTGCCAGAGCCCGCAGTCAGCTACCTGGCGGCTGCCTATGCAGCCCAGCAGCAAGACAAACCCGTTCAACGCGACAAGTATCTGAAAAAAGCCCGCGGTCTCGACAGGAAATACCAGGCACTGGTTTCGCTATTCGCCTGCAGACTGCAGATCGAACGAGGTGAGTATCAAGAAGCGATCATCGGCTTGAAAAAAGTGTGTGCTCAGCTTTCAAAGAATGCTCAAGCTTTTGAAATGCTGGCGAAAGCTTATGAAGAAACTGGAGATTGGGATGCGCTCAATTTACTGTCGCCGCATCTTAAAAAAACCAAGGCCTATTCACCCGAACAGCTTAATGCGCTATCGATCCGGATAGTTGCCCATCGCTTGGTTGCAGCAAAAAAGGCTGCAGAATTACAAAATATCTGGAAAAACGCTTCGTCTGTGGTCCAGAGGGATTCTGAGGTACAGGCAACTTATGTACGAAAGTTGCTCGAATTTAACTGTCACCAGGAAGTCGATAAAGTCATTCGCAGCGCACTGGACCGACAGTGGGATTCAGAGTTGGTTTATCTTTATGGACTCGTTAACGGGACACTCAAGGATCAGCGGCTGTACAACACGGCGGTCAATTGGATGAAACAGCATCCGGATGACCCAGACTTGTTGCTGACTGCCGGTAAACTCGCGCGTCGACTTGGATTGGTCGGTAAGGCGCAGGCGCATTTGCAAAAGTCCATTGACTTGGGTGCGCGCAAAGATGCCTACGAGGAACTGGGAGATTTGCTCGAGGAGCAAAACAAAATCGATGAAGCTTTCAGTGTCTACAAGACCGGAATCGTTGTCCCGCGCCAGCGACACAAGTCAACTGATGTTCTGGATTCTCAGCCTGAAGGATACAGCGAGTCAGAGGAAAATTCAAAAGAGTCGTAAAACAGTCGATCGGCTCTCAGTCCATAGTCAGGAAAAGTGTCGCGTATCGCCTCCACCATCGGTGGTGGTCCGCTGGCATAAACTTCATACTCATCAAGTTTGGGATAGTGCTGCAGTACGGTTTCGTGTACCCAGCCAGTCGCCCCGCGCCAGCGATCCTCGGGGTCTGGATCTGACAGTATCAGCGTGAAGTTGAATAGATCTGGATACTTGTCCGTCCATTTGAGTACAAGTTCACGATGATAAACGTCGCGCAAGGCACGTACGCCCCAAAACAGGTGAATCGGCCTTGTTAGCTGATTGTTTCTAAAAATATCCTCGAGAATGGCATTGAGTGGCGCAAAGCCTGTACCACCTGCGATCATAATGATCGGCGCATCGGAATCCTGCCTGAGAAAAAAAGTACCCAACGGGCCTTCGAATCTCAAGATATCTCGAATTTTCATCGAATTGAATATGTGGCCGGTAAATCGTCCCTTGGGTACCTGGCGAATGTGAAGGATGAGAAAATTATCGCCCGGTGGGTTGGCAATCGAAAACCCGCGGCGTTTTTCGTCGCGGGTTAAAACATCAATGTATTGCCCGGCGAGATAGTGAAATGTCGTATCTCTCGGCAAAATTACCTTCAATTCCATCACGTCATGGGCAAGACGGTTCAGTTCAATGACCCGGCAGGGGAGTTTTTGAATCGACATGCTGGAGAGCATGTCGATTTCTTCTGCGCGGATTTCGAGGTCTTCTGTTGCGTGTGCGCGGCAAAGCAGCACGGCTCCATTCGCAATTTCTTCATCCGACAGGGCAGAACGATCATAATTGTCGTGAACAACTCGACCGGAGATTAGCTTGGCTTTACATGCTGCGCAGGTACCGTTTCGACAGCTGTAGGGTACTGCAAAACCTTGTCGCAATATGGAATCCAATACCGTTTCATCCGCTCGGACAGAAAAACTGCGACCGGTCGTTTGGTTCATTACCTGATATTCAGACATAGACAGGCAGTCTCCGAAATTATTCGAGTGAGCCGAGTCGATCTAGCGAGAAAACACTGCAATTTTATTCTATGCCCGAGTTGCCAGAAGTAGAAACGACGGTGCGCGGAATCAAACCGTATCTGGAAGGTCGCCGAATCAGTGCGGCTGTTGTTCGTGATGCAAGATTGCGGTGGCAAGTACCATCGAATCTCAATCATTTGGTTGCCGGCAAGGCGGTGCGCTCCGTCAGACGCCGTGCCAAATACATACTGATTGATTTGGGCGATGGACATCTTTTGATACACCTTGGTATGTCAGGCAGTTTGCGTTTGACTTCACCGGGTGAGCCTGCGGCAAAACATGATCACGTCGAATTTCAAATCGACGACGAACGAGTACTTCGATTTCACGATACTCGACGTTTCGGTTGTGTCACCTGGATTGAGGGCAAGCCTGATGACTGCCAATTGCTGGCTCATTTGGGCGTTGAGCCACTGACTGAGGCAATGAGCGGTGTATATCTTTATAGTGAAGCGCGTGGCCGTAAGACTGCAGTAAAAAACTTGATCATGAATAGTCGGATTGTGGTTGGTGTTGGAAACATTTACGCTTCGGAGGCACTTTTTCGCGCAGGTATTCATCCGGCTCGAGCGGCTGGACGGATTTCGCTAAGGCGCTATACGGGTTTGGCAGATGCGATTCGTCAGACCTTAAGCGATGCGATTCGTGTCGGGGGCACCACCTTGCGAGACTTTGTTGACAGTTCCGGTAACCCGGGATATTTCAGGCAAAATCTCACGGTCTATGAACGAGGTGGCAAGCCCTGCGTCAGGTGTGCGAGTCAGATACAGCGAAAACTCATCGGTCAGCGAGCAACATATTTTTGCCGCCGGTGCCAAACGTAAAATGAATCAAATTGAAGGTGCGTCTGCAATGATTCGTTTGTATTTGTCCAGTAAATCTGAATGGGTTTCGGTATTGTCCGGATCGACGATGATACACTCCACCGGACAGACTTCGACGCACTGCTGAGTCTCAAAATGTCCCACGCATTCAGTACAAAGTGAAGGGTCTATCTCATAAATTTCCGGCCCCATATAGATCGCTTCATTTGGACACTCGAACTCGCATACGTCGCAGTTGATGCATTCATCAGTGATCAGTAAAGCCATGTCAGTGCCTGGAACCCGGTGAAAATGAATGAGTGAAATATATTCGCAATTGCGACTGAAGCAGGTATATAGGCTACTATTATGATGGATTTGACAGGCGGGCAACCCCGTGATTGCTTGCTACAATGTGCCAGTAATCGATCTCATTAGTATAGGACTAACTCGCGGTGCACAAAGAATTGTGATGGCAAACCTCATTGATATGCGCAACACCACCGTTTATCGAGGTGGACAAAAGGTCTTGGACAATTTTTCGCTGCAGCTACCAGCTGAGCGAAATATCGCTATTCTAGGTCCCAATGGTGCTGGGAAATCGACTTTACTCAAGATTCTGATGCGGGAACTTTACCCGGTTCAAGCGCAAGAATCCTGGGTAAAAATTATGGATTGTGAAAAGTGGAATGTCTGGGAGTTGCGACGTAACCTGGGGTTTATTTCGCAGGACCTGCACAATCGCTATTTTGGTTATGTGAGTGGGCTTTCGGTTGTTCTATCTGGTTTTCACTCGAGTGTGGGTATCTATGACCACCAGGAGTTTTCAGCCAGTTCAGTTGAATTAGCCAATCAGATCATGCAGGATCTGGGCATCGGTGAATTGGGTGACAAACCGTATTCACGAATGTCGACGGGTGAGCAGCGCAGGTTTTTGCTTGCACGGGCTTTGGTCAACGATCCATCGACACTGGTTTTGGACGAACCGACCAGTGGATTGGATATCAACGCAACCTTTCACTACCTAAGGGTTATTCGGCAGTTGATTGCGCGCGGAAAGCAAATTGTCCTGGTCACGCATCATATTCATGAAATCCCACCCGAAGTGGATTTCATCGTTCTGTTAAAGGATGGGCAAATGGTGTCTGTTGGCGAAAAAACTAAACTGTTTACCGACGAAGGATTAAGTGCCTTGTACAGCACGCCAGTCAAGGTGTTGTCGGCCAAGGGCTATTATCAGGTCATTCCAGCAGATGATTTGAACGCTCTGGCGCATGAACTTCAAACTGAGTGAGCACTACGAAACAGATGAGTTTGTAGGTAACGGTGTGCAAACTGCAAGCTGTTCTGTTTTGCTGGGGGAAGTGTATTTTTGATATCGGAAAGCGTTCACCCAAAAAGGCGCCAACACGAATACAAGTCAAATACCGAGGCTCCAAACAATGACTTCAGTAATTTGTGGTTTGAGCATGTAAGGGTGTGTCTTCTGCATTAGTAGCCCAGTTCAGGACGGACCGGGTTGTCCAACGGATCGCCTGCGAGGAAAAATCTAAGATTGCGGAAAAACAGCCTCAGCGTCATCGGTACGTATGAATTTCCGTCATCCGCTGAAATATGAGGTGTGATCATCAGGTTCCTGGTATTCCAGAGCCGTGAATCGGTCTCGATGGGCTCGGGATCAAAGACATCGAGTATGGCACCGCCAAGTGTGCCTTCATCCAGTTTGTCACAAAGCGCATCATAATCCATAACGGCCTCGCGCCCGATATTGATGATTCCGGCGGTGGATTTCATCAAATCAAGTCGTTCACGTGACATGAGCCTGCGAGTCTGTGGTGTGTCAGGTGTCGCGATAAACAAGTAATCGGCATCGGGTAGAACATCACTGAGCTGGGCGGTCGTCACTACGCGGTCACATCCGGGCACCGGTTTGCCAGAACGATTGACACCGATTACATGGACGCCCAATTGACTTACTTTGTGCGCCGCTGAACCACCGAGAGTGCCTGTTCCCAAGACCACCAGCGTCTTACCGGCAATTGGAGTTGAGTAGAGCGAATCGTACACCGCGTTGCGCTGATTGAATGCCACCGCGGGGATATGAGTATGCAGCATCAACACGGCCATCAAACCGAATTCGCCTGCCTTTGCGGCGTGCACACCCTTGTTGTTCGTCAAAGTCACATGTTCTGGTAACCAACTCATTGGCAGCATATGTTCAACACCGGCGCCAATACAGTGAATCCATCGCAGTTGCGGGGCCACGCGGGTCAAATTTTCTGTCGGCAGATCCCACGTCAGCAAAATTTCCGCATCCGCCATGGAAGATTGGAAATTCTCGGTATCCCAGTCGATAAAGAAATCAACCTTGTCGACGAGATCTGGAAATTCCAAAAGCGCGGCATCAATGCGCTCACGCGATATTGTGAAGACTGCCTCGCCCTCAGGAGTGTTGGGAAAGGAACCTGGACGCCAACGGTTGTTCTTGACATGGACTTTCAATGGGAACGACCTCGTCTATTCGATTCCGCTGGCTTCGAGTTTCTTCAGACGCTGGATGATTTCATTGTCGCGCTCCTTGTCACTGCAATCCTCCACGGCAAATTGCAGTTCCATCACTGCGGCACCGACGCGGCCCAGATATGTACGATCATCTACGCCATTTTTCGGTGGCAAAGTTAAGACCGTGTCTTGTCCATAGGTTTTGACGATATTGTCGCCCGATGTGGTGGGTTGCGGCGGTTCTACCTGGTTGAGAAGATCATGAACCTGTTTTCGCACTCGTCTTCGATACATGGTGATCCCGCGATCGGTCGGCATCAGGTTTTCGCCCTTATGGGTCGAAATGTGACCCATCCCCTCGACCGCCTCGGAATCTGCTGGAAAACGCTTCTTCTCGTAAGAGCTTCGATCAAGGATCTCGCCTTGCTCAATCATCTCGTGCCCTTCCTTGTTGTCATATTGGTGAGGGTCCCAGCGATCACCAAAATTTGCCCAGGCGTAGACGAGTGAATTTTCGTCATCAACCGGTACAACCCATCGAGTGAAGCAGGAGCGGCCAAAATAACACTGGCGCGTACCATCCACTGCAAAAGCTGAACCAGCTTGCGTGAAGTTAGGGAGAATCAGTTCATTGACTCGTACCCAGATATTGTTTCCAACGCGACGACTTGAGGTGCCCAGGAAGTGGTTTGCGTGACGCTCATGGAAATTCAACTTGCCTTCGGCTTTCATGCCTTCTGAGAACTGTGGGTGACTGCTCCGGCTGTGAAGATAGGTCGTGTGAGTCGGATCCAGAATCGCGTCGAGGATCTGAATCCAGTTACACCTGTAGGGTGCCTTATAGGTCGTGCTGCTCATGTTTTCGTAGAGGCAGGCGTCGTAGACAGGGAATTCAGGCTGGCGTTCGGGCGGTCCCATATAGGCGAATATTAATCCACGGTACTCAATGACGGGGTAGGCGCCAAGCCGGGTGCGTTTGCGCAGCATGTCTGCCGTTCTGGAATTTTCAGCTGGCATCTCCAAGATTTCGCCATCTGGAGCGAATAGCCAACCGTGATAGCAGCACCGGATTCCATTGACTTCGCACTTGCCATATTCCAGCGAAGCGCGACGATGGATGCAATGTTTGTGGACCAGTCCGATCTGGTCTCGCTTTTCTCCATAGCGAAACAGGACCAACTCCTCGCCGAGAATTTTGATTGCTTCGGGCAAATCGCCCAACTGTTCCGTGATGTAGACAGGATGCCAGAATCTGCGTATGTATTCGCCGGCAGGTGTGCCTGGCCCAATTCTCGCGATTTCCTCATCTGCCGTCGCCGGCTTGGACTGTGCGTACCCTCTGAAACTGCCGCTCATTACTTGTGGTCGAGTGGTTTTTCTGAGCATGGTTAATTCTCGATGCAATACTTCAGGTTTTTTGATCAAAGTAACGATTTGATTCAGTGCCCTCAAATTGAAGGTCTGAAAATGTTGTTATTCCACAAATTCGGCCAGCATGGCACCAACTAGCCTGATTCAGGTCATTGTCGGGAATTTCTATCCCATCGCAAAATCCCTCACTTAAGCAGCTGGCGAAGAACTCACGGCAATTTTCAATTATGGTATTTCGTCTTGATCATTTGTTGGTGGTTTCTTTCAAATTCAGCACGAATGTCACAAGTAATATGGCATGTTCATTCGTTGCTTACCCATATCTAATAGATAATTCATTCATTGACCGAAGAAGTTCAATATTGAATTGCTTCTGCGCACGACAACCAGAAACGAAATAACAAGCATAAACAATAAAATAAAACATAATGTGTTCGCAGGGACTCAGTTCTTGCGTTGCCTTATATTGTTGCGCCAATCATCGCTTTTGAATCAATGACATGCAACACATGTATCAAGAGTAATATCTCATAGATATAATCTATGCATGTTTACGATCAATATTACGAAATCGGCATTATGGCAACTCAATCGGATACCCAATAATACCAAACTGACAGTAATAAGAAAGATTCGTCACTTAGCTACAAACCCACACGCTCCGAACAACAATGTCAAGACTCTGCGAAGAAGTGGAATTTTACGACTTCGAATCGGTGATTGGCGAGTTCTCTATACAATCGATAGCGAATCTGAAACAATGACTGTCATCAACATACTACCGCGGGGTCGTGCATATTAATGAACATTGGCCAGAATTACCAAATGCTCACATTCGGTGACAAGGAATATGTCGTCGTTCCTCGCGACGAATATGAAGCTTTGCACTATGCTGCTGAAGAGGACGAAGCAGACATAATTGTCGCTCAGCGTGTAATAGAAGATGCAGATGAGGAATTAATACCTTTTGAACTCGCTGAACGCATTGCTGCCGGTGTGCATCCTGTTCGTGTATGGCGTGAATATCGCGGCATAACTGCAAGCAAACTTGCAACTGAAAGTAATGTCGCTCAGTCCTATCTGTCGGATATTGAGACCGGAAAGAAACCTGGTTCGATTAAAGCTTTAAAACGCATTGCAACTGCTCTTAGAATTACGGTCGACGATTTAATCTAAATGGCTTGACTGGGAATAATTTTCCAATCAGGCCCAATCATTCTTATAGAGATCTTTGCACGTTAGCAGATCAAATTTCGAGCGAGCGTAGCTTGTCAACGTAGCTTATCCCATCTCTTCGGAGATTTAGAAACTCGGCGGCATTTTTGGACAAGTGTCTGAATAGGGTGCTTTCCACGACATCATCTGTCAATTCTGTTGCTACTACCAAGATTGAAGCTCATTTGACTGGCTGATCGAAGTCTCGAATAGGTCAATTTTCCCCACAAAAAGATTCTCCCGCCAGCGTGAATGGGCGAATACCAAGAACAGAATATAATGAAATATTCCGGCCTTGACAGTGAGTACATCCGACATTTGCTCGCTGTCGTTTTTTGTTGAAATAGAACATTGTTTTGTAGATGATTAAGACTGAAGTTGTAATTGTGGGTGCTGGTCCATGCGGGCTGTTTCAAATTTTTGAATTGGGCCTTTTGGGGATCAAGTGTCAAATCGTCGATTCCCTGCCGCGTCCAGGGGGTCAATGCGCGACACTCTATGCAGACAAGCCGATTTACGATATCCCCGGCTACCCGGTCGTTGGAGCGCAGCAACTGATTGATCTATTGGTGGAACAGGCTTCGCCTTTTGATCCAGAATATGTACTGGACCAGCAGGTGACGCATGTTCAAAAACAAAGCGATGGCAGATTTTTTATCAGAACGTCAACAGGAACAGAATTTGATGCTGGTGCACTGATTATCGCAGGTGGCTTGGGTGCATTTGATGCAAGACCGCTTCGTACTCCCGGTGCTGCAAAATTCGCAGGTCAAAATCTCAATTACCATGTCGATGACAAACAGCGATTTCGCGATTGCTCAGTTGCCATTTTGGGCGGAGGCGATTCTGCTTTAGACTGGGCATTGGAGTTGCACGGAATTGCACGGCAGGTCACATTAATTCACCGTCGGGAAGAATTTCGCGCACAACCTGCGTCGGTCGAAAAAATGAAACAGATTGCTCAACTGAGCAATAGTTCGCTCACCTATCATATCGGTCGAATCGAAAGTATCATTGAAGTTGACAATTCCTTGGTCGGGCTCAAGGTCGTTTCCTTTGGTGAAGACAAGGCAAGGTTTGATGTTGAATTTGATCAACTGCTTGTGTTTTACGGGCTGTCTCCAAATCTTGGTCCAATTGCCGAGTGGGGACTACAGTTGGACCGCAAAACGGTTGTGGTCGATACAGCGGAGTGTCAGACGAGTGAACCTGGCATTTTTGGCATTGGTGACATTGTTTCGTATCCAGGCAAGAAAAAGCTGATATTGTGCGGTTTTCATGAAGCTGCTATGGCCGCTTTTGGCGTTCAGCACTATTTGTATCCTGAGGTCAAGCAACGGGTACAGTTTACAACCACCAGCCCCATCATGCACGAACGCTTGAAAGTGGATGGGAACTTATAAATGGTATTGAAGCAAACTAAAAATAATTCCGCGAACGGATTTTCGGACCTGAGGTGATATAGCCAGAGCTGAATCTTTGGATTGCACCTGTAACATAATGCGTTGATCGCATTACCGATTCCCAGAATCGGATAATTCGCTGGGCTTGGGCAATTTATGTCGGTGAATCCAACAGTTGAGGAATTACGCAATCGCGAGCAGACGCTTGGGGATGAATATCCACAAGATTTGAAGTTGCGAATTCACCGCGGTTTGAGTTGGCTGATCAGGGCCGAAAATCAAGATGAAGACGACGATGCTGCCTTCATCTTCTATTGGGTGGCATTTAACGCATTGTATGGAATCCAAGTCAAGGATGCGACTGAAATGGACGGGGAACGAAGCGCATTTCAAGCATTCTTTTACAAGATTTCGCAGCTGGATTCTGAGCATCTGATTTACGATGAGTTATGGCGTCAGTTTTCAGATTCAGTTCGAATACTGATTCAAAACAGGTACGTCTTTCAGCCGTTTTGGAGTCATCATCACGGCATGACCGGTTATGAAGACTGGGAATTGCGATTCGAAAAGGCGAGGGAGCTTGGCTATCGCGCACTTGAAAATGGCGATACGGTACAGATTTTGAGCATCATATTTGATCGTCTCTATGTGTTGAGAAACCAGGTCTTCCACGGTGCCGCCACCTGGAAAAGTAGTGTCAATCGGGCGCAGATCAAGGACGCAACCAGGATTCTTGCTTTCTTGTTGCCGCTTTTTATCAACCTGATGATCAAAAATCCGCAGATTTCGTGGGGTTCACCGGGCTACGCGGTGGTTGAATAATTGCGATCAATTCATGTAATCACGGTGTCAGCATTGCTGACAAATTTCAAGAAAAATGCTCCGTATCGGCTAACAGGTGGCTTTCCGGGCAAATACCTTCCGATCGATTCAAACATCTTCAAAGATGTCCATTTGTTTTAGCTTGCGAGTGGGGTCTTTTTCATTTGAAATCATCATTTCCAAAAGTCGTTCCAACGCGCGAGGGTTGATCAAATAAGACTTGATTTTTGTATCTGAATCGAAAAGTTCAGGTACATCTCCCCAGGAACTGTTCAATCTTCCGCTGCAGACAATTTCATTGAAAAAGCGCCATCCTGCGCCTGCATTGACTTCGATCGGATAAAGCCAGTCATCGGCCAGGTTGACAATCCCCAGTTTCGCCAAGACTGCAAGAAAACTCATACTTGCACGACTGTCAATTCGATTTCCCAAAACCCGGTTCACGTCCAGCCAGGAAACCGTGGGTTTGTCGGCGACAAACCGTGCCAGCGCACAAATTTCTCTGACCTTGGGAATGGTGTGGTGAAGCGGCAGTGGTTTTATCGTCAACATGTTACGGCCTTCCTCTGCAATACGCGCGCGCCATACTTGCTTTTTCTGCTCCGATATGGGCCAATGATCCGGGTTTGAAACTGCAAGAAGCGATGCGTATGTCTTCCACGGTAATCTTCCATCGCCCAGTTCACACCAGTGGTATTCAACCTCGGGATTCCAAAGTGGATAGATAAAACAACTATTTGATAATATTGCATAGGTGTAGCACTTGACTTGTGTTTCGGATTCCAATGCTGCGCACATTTTCAGTTTTTCCGGTTGATCAAGCATCGGTAAAGTACCGACGATCCCTGGAGCCATGCGAACAAAATAGTGCGTTGATTTAAGAATCGGAAATACGCTGTTGATCGACCAGCGATCCCCGAACCGATTCGAGAATTCGCCGCGAATATCAAGCAATGCCGCAGGTCCAATCTCGTCGACCAGATTGATCAATTCGGCGTACGACGTTCCTGGGTTAAACTGCCTAAAGTCTTGCTCGGCGATCGGTGGCGGTGAAGAACCTTCCAAAACGGCTCGATCTTTCAGTCGACACCATCTGTTGACAGCGACGAAGCCGTCGTCGGTCAGCGACAGTACATTGTCGGAATATTCATACAGTACATTGTGTAAATCACGCGTTGAGCATGTCGAGTCCGGATAGGCAAATCGATAAGTGGAAAATACCGTTCGAAATTCTGTAGTTTCACCACCCAAACATCCAGATAGTACCTGGAAAAGTTCAATGGCGCGCTGTTTACGCGCACTTAGCCCGCCTTGGTGCAGGTAGCCGTCATAAATTCCAAAGTCTTTTGCGCCCGTGGCGAAATAGACCAGCGAGTCGACTTCAACTTGCATATCTGATGCAGCCACCTCTACATGAACGGGCAGTACTTGATGCTGAATGGCATTGTCAATCGTTTCAAATTCACGCTCCAGCTTTTGTTGATCAACCGCGTTATTGAGATACAGATTGCGAAATTGAGTGAAATTCGCAACGGCGAACTTACTGAGTGTTCCATAAAGACTCCTAACTGCCAGGCCGATGATATCGAGGTTTTCAAGGCCTTTGGGCAAATCGGATTGCTTGATGCACCCAGTTTCTCCGAGCAAGTACTGCTCAAGGTCACGCTGGCGTGAGTGCAACAGGATTTTCAAATATGCTTGCGGCTTGGGTTCATTCAGTCGCCTCAACGCGTTTGCCTCAATTTGACGAATCCGTTCGCGTGACAATCCCAGGCTTTGGCCAATTTGTGCGAGCGTTTGCTTTGGTGAACTGGCCGAACCCTGTCGCTCGAACAGAACCTGTACCGATATTCGCGGCAAACATTGATTGACCGTTTGCATGGCGAGTGTTTCAGGGCTAAGTTCTTCAATCAGTTTTAGATTATTTGAGTCTGTCCAAAACAACACAACTGCATGCAAGGTGGCGAGTTCTAAAAGATGATCTTCATCTTGTTTGTATGGATTAAGTCTTTCGCCTAATTCTTCCACTGTCAGTTCGCGAAGATCCTGAAGCTGAACATAAGGCAGTTGCGTGGGCCATGGTAGCGACAAGTGCTGGGCGGTCAGCCAAATGTACTGATCCGACGCCAACGGGTGATTGCTAAGCAAGTGGACGATTTCGTCCCACGATGGTTCTAACTGAGAGTCGACTGCAGAATCGGAGATGATTGGCGTGCCCTGTATCGATTCATATTGTCGTTGTTCGATGATTTGATCAAGAACAGATGCAAGCTCCAGTACGATTTTCGCTCCAAAATCGGGTAAATCAGTGTAATTTTCAAATCCCCAATCCTGATCAGATACATAGTCCCTGAGTGTCAAGTGCGGCAAAGTACCTTGCATTTGCGCTCGCAGCAAGGCATTTTTCAGTCGCACGGAACATTCACTTGATTGCACTGCCTCAATGAGCGGGACATCCAGCGGATCAAATTGAGCAGGAGTTCTAATCTGCGATTGTGGACTGGAGTCTTCGCTGTGTATTTTTGGTTCTGAGTATTGCGCGACAACCGGCGGTGAATTCGAACCTGAAACTTTGTTGATGAATTTTGAAACGAAGTCAATGAGCAGGTGGGGAATTTTCATTTGAGCTCAACTCGTTCAATCCTGGGCTTGCTGCATCATTAATTCTAAATGCAGTCTCCTGATTTTTTTCAGTGTTAGTTTACTGGCTGTTACTCAATTAATTTTTCCACTCGGTGGCGAATACCGAATATTTTCCACCGTATCCATTGACTGGATAATGGCTGAAGGTGAATCGAAGTTTTTGAAACAACATTCAACACGGGCGAAGCTCTAGTAAAGTCGGACGATTGGCAGCGAAGCCCTTTTCCAAAAGCGCAGGCAATTGACCTGCATCGCTGACTTTTTGTGCCTCGCAGCCAAAGCCTTTGGCAGTTGCAATAAAATCGGGCATTTCCAGGTCGACACCGACCAGGGGAATATTGTCGCGATTAAAATTATCCCGAATCTCGCCATAACCATTATTGTGCCACAAGACGATGACAATCGGTAGTTGGTGTTCGACGGCAGTTGCCAATTCCTGGATGGTAAACATCATCCCGCCATCGCCGACGACGCAAACGACAGGACTTCGCGGCTTGCCCAGTTTGGCGCCGATGGCAGCCGGTAGTGCGTAACCAAGGGTGCCGTAGCCGGTCGTCGAAGTCAGATAGCTTCGCGCACGTCGAGCGCGAAAACAGTGATTACCACTATAAACGAGCTGGGTCGAATCGGCTGTAACGATGCCATCGTCCGGCAAAGCATTTCGAATGTGGTTCCAGATTTCAAGATGTGCGTCTGTGTATTCAGACCAATAGGGTCGGGTGCTTTCAATCAGGGTTTGTGCGCGTCGGATTTGCTCTTCGCCACTTGAAGACAGGGCTGTGGTTTGTCCTTCGAGCAGATTTGCGATCTCACCGAGCGCGTGTCGCGCATCACCTACGATGCCAAGATGAGGCGATGCATTCTGATAGATTTGGACAGGGTCTACGTCAATTCGAATCAGTTTACCGTCAAAGTGAATGTCGCCACCTTGGCACCAGATGTCGGTCTCCGAAAGATGAGTGCCACAGGCAAGCACGACGTCTGCCTGCTTGAGAAAATCCAGGATGGGCAGGTGCTGTAATCTTGCGCCAAGACTAAGGGGATGATCTTCTGATACAACACCTTTGCCGGCTACGGTTGTGACAACCGGAGCGTTCAACAACGATACCAGTCGGTTTGCCTCAGCGGTTGCATCTTTACAGCCGCCACCCAGGACGATAGCTGGGTTGCTCGAAGCCGCGAGCAGTTCAGCTGCTTGTGCAAGTAACGGGTGTTGTCCATGCGGTACCTGCACCCGGTGGGCAGGTATGGAAGACCATGTCACGGGACGGTCAATGAGATCAATGGGAATTTCGATATGCACAGGTCGCGGTCGGCTTGCATCAAATATGGCATAGGCTCTGGCGACGACTTCCGGGATCACTTCAGGTGCCAGAATTGTCTGGCTAAAAGCGGTGAAGTGTTCAGTGAGGTTTCCCTGGGCACGCACTTCATGTAAATCGCCTTGCCCCATTTCAAGGCTGGCTGTTTTGTTCACACTCGAAATTGCGAGCACGGGAACGGAGTCCGAATACGCTTGCGCCAGTGGTGTGGCGACATTGGTGACTCCAGGTCCGGTGATCAGGCAGCATACCCCGACTTTACCGGTTGCTCTTGCATAACCGTCCGCCATAAACCCGGCAGACTGTTCGTGACGGGGCGTAATGTGGTGAATTCCCGAATTGGCAATGCCGCGGTAAAGTTCCAGTGTGTGGACGCCTGGGATTCCGAAAACAAACTCAGCATCGTAATTTCTGAGCAATTCCATCAGCCCCACTCCGCAGGTTTGAGCGACGTCTGACAAGGCTAACTCCTTTGGGCAAAGGGTCGAAACAGTACTTTGAGTGCAGATGTTTTGATGACAGTCAATACCGTGAGAATCGATAGAACGCCAGCGCCCCAGAATATGGAGTAAGGGTCACCGAGGTCAAGCAGCAATCCAAATAGGGGAGGACCGATGATTCCGCCCGCGTTAAACCCTGTAGTTACAGTACCAAATACTTTACCCATATCCTTAGCAGGCGCAAGATTGGAAATAATGACATCTCGCGACGGTGCAATAAAGCCGTAAAACAGCCCGGCGATCATCATGGGTATGGACAAAAGCGCCAGTGACATTGGAACCAGGGTGATAAAAAACATACAAGCGGCGACAATAATCAAGCAGTAAGTCACCACTAGCTCATGGCTTTTCCAACGATGCGCCAAAACTCCAGCCCATAATATTCCGACTGCATCTGCGGCCAGGAACAGCCAGATGACAATTCCAGCCTGTGCCAATGTTGAGTCGTAAATTTCAGTGAAAGCTGAAACGGAAAAGTCATACAAGCCGGTGCTGCTCATCGCAAAGCCGCAAAAGAAAAGCCAGCCAAGCAGTACAGGTGCACTAAACAGCAATTTGAAGCTGCTGGTGCGTTTTTGCATGGCGCCTTCATACTCGTTTGTCGAGGGTATGTCGAGCGTGCGGAATCCAATTCCCAGAATGGTCAGGATCACGAGTCCTACACCGCCACAGAGCAGTAGAGCAAACGACCATTCAATTCCGGCTGTGATCATGATTATCACGACCGGGGCTGTAACAGAACCCGCTTGACCGCAAAACGTATGAATTGAAAACGCTTTACCGAGACTTGCTCGATTGACTGAGCGAGTCAGGATGGAATAGTCACACGGGTGATAAACCGAATTGGCAAAGCCCGCAAGCGCCATCAATACCAGGTAACCGGTGTAGGTTTGAAAAACCCCAAATAGCGCCAAAGCCAATGATTCGACTGCAATTCCGATTAACAATATCCAGCGTGCGCCGAATTGATCGACGATAAACCCGATGGGTGCCTGACAAACCATGGTGCAAAGGCTGAACACTGCATAGCCGATCCCAAGTTCT
The DNA here is from genome assembly GCA_963664525.1 of Arenicellales bacterium. Lineage (GTDB taxonomy): Bacteria > Pseudomonadota > Gammaproteobacteria > Arenicellales > JAJDZL01 > JAJDZL01. The sequence goes on along the minus strand of OY761535.1, from coordinate 2,236,242 downwards.
GTATAGCCGACGCCGTAGACATCGTACAAAATCGGGAACATCAATGGTAACAGCAGAAAATAAAAGTGCGAGAAAAAGTGTGCCGACCCAATCAGGCCGACAATCTTGCGCTCTTGCAGATTCATTCTGGGTTTGGCGTTCATTGGTGGTCCTTGTCAGGTTCCACTATTTTTCTCTCGCCCGACGACGTGTGGGCACTGACCTTATGCGGCAAGATTGTCATCGTGTTCGTGGCAATGGGTATGAAGTGCATTCATTTGGATAAAAGCGGCACTGGATGCCAGCGAACTTTGCGTCAATGTCAGGATTCCGGGCAAGTCAAAATTCTCATTGTATTTCACCGGCTCGCGTGTCCGGGTGATTTCCCGAATGGGTAGCAAGCCATTCAGGACCGGCTTTTCGGTCTCGACAGGCTAAAGTTTTTGTAATGGATCCGGTGAGTCGCTGTTACCGGCTTATCGGACATGAATCTCTAAGATGTCAAGGTCTTCCAGAACATGGTCCACACCAACTTGTTGGCCGGCAAACACGTTCTTTCCCCAGATGCGGGCAAACTTGAACGTATTTTCAAAGTCTTTGTGAATCTGCCGGGCGACAGCAGATACGGTTCCACCTGACTTTAGTGTAAACGGTTTGTCGGTGTCTGCAGGTTTACCGGGAATCTTGGTATAGACCCGCACAATGTTCAGTTTGTCAAAGACCATACGCGGAAAATTATCCAGGTTGGTTCCAGTCAGTGCCGAAACGGCGATCGAAGGAAAGTCATAACTGATCAGATCATTCAGTGCATCGAGTTCTTTCGAATCGTTCGCCAAGTCAATTTTATTGGCAACCAGCAAAGTCGGAAGGGCAATCCGAAACGGGTCAAATTCATCGTCCGGTGCAGGTTCTTCTGGCTCCAGTTGTGTATCGAACTGAGCAGTCAACCCCACCTTTCGTTGCTCAAGCTGGGCGATGACCTGCTCGATGTGTTCAATGCAACCGGGATTTGATATATCGATGACCAGCATTGCTGCATCAGCAGTTTGCAGGGAATTGGCCACCCATGGCTCAAAGTAGTCATTCGAAATGGGTGGCAGGTCCACCAGTTGAAAGTGAATGTCTTCATATGGCATCATTCCCGGCAATAAAAATTGCGTAGTAAACGGGTAAGGGCCGATTTCTGCGCGAGCGCCGGTCAATTTTTGGTGAAGTTGGGACTTACCCGAGTTCGGTGCGCCGAGTAAAGCGATTTGCGCCGCGCCTTCCGGACGAACTGAATGTGCCGGTCCTGTTCTGGCACCACCTTTGCGCGGTCCGGTCAGGCTGTCGTTGAGCAGCTTGATTCGGGTCTTGATGTCCCGTTGCAGGTGTTCTGTGCCCTTGTGCTTTGGAATGGTTCGCAGCATTTCCTTGAGGCACTTGAGCCGATCAACAGACTCTTTGGCTTGGCGAAAGGCTTGCTCTGCTTTTTTGTATTCAGCGGTTACGTTCGTTGGCATCGAATGCTCGGTGATGGTCAGTCATCTGAACTTTATAATGATACTTTCCCAAAACTTAGAGTTGCTATTGCAACGAGAATTAATCATGAATGACAAGGTTTTTTTGATCACCGGAGCTTCGAGCGGGATTGGCGAAGCGACTGCACGGGCTGCGGCCCGAGAGGGCTTTCGTACCGTATTGGCTGCTCGCCGTAAAACTCAACTCGATCGCTTGTGTGAACAACTCGGTGGAAAGACGCGCGCGCTGGCGGTCAAGTGCGATGTTACCCAATGGAATGATCAGCAGGAGATGGTTGGACAGGCGATTGACCATTTTGGTCAAATTGATGTCGTACTCGCCAATGCCGGCGTTTATTATTCCGTCGGTGGTTTTTCCGAGGGCAACCCGGAACATTGGGACAAAATGGTTCAGACTAATATTTTAGGTGCAGGACTGACGGTCAGAGCCACGCTTGCAGCGCTGAAAAAGAGCAAAGGGCACATCCTGCTTTTGGGCTCTGCAGCAGGTCGGCGTCCAATTGCCGGCTCGATGTATGGCGCAACCAAATGGGCGGTTACCGGTATGGGCTATAACCTGCGTGAGGAACTTCGCGGGACCGGCATTCGCGTGACCAATGTTGAACCCGGTGTGACCAATACGGAAATATTTGGCGGCGAGCGACGAGCCAATGCCATGGAATCGGAAGATGTTGCCGATGCCATTTTATTTGCAGTGTGCCAACATCCGCGGGTCGACCTGCACGAAATTCTGATGTACCCAACAGCACCGACAGAATAATTCTGACCCACCAAATTTAACCCTTTTGATTAGGAGATCAACCCATGGCTGAATGCCCGGTTTGTGCCAGTGAAATTGAATTCGAAGCAGACACGATTAAGGGTGAACTGCTCAGTTGCCCCGATTGCGGTGCTGAACTTGAAGTAGTCAGTATCGACCCGGATGAGGTGGAACCCGCTCCGGAACTGGATGAAGACTGGGGTCAGTAGATCAAAATCCGCAACGAGCTCTTGCAGTGAAAATTGGATTCTTGCACTCTTTGATCCGGTTTGAGGAAAAGCAGTTACTAGAAGAGTTTCGTAGCCGCAAAGGCGTTGATCTTGTTCTGATCGATGACCGCAAGCTGAGTTTTGATTTGGAAACGGTCCCTGGGATCGATGTCGCGTTTGAACGCTGCGTCAGTCATTCGCGTTCACTTTACAGCCTGCAGTTTCTGGAATTGGCGGGTGTGCCCTGCATCAACCGCGCCAGTGTCGCCAGAGTTTGTGGAGATAAGATCGAATCGTCCATCGCATTGGCCAAACACGAAGTGCCTCAGCCTCAACTTCGAGTGGCTTACACCGAGGAAATGGCGCTCGAAGCAATTGAGGACTTGGGGTATCCCGTCGTCCTGAAACCCGTAGTCGGTTCCTGGGGACGGCTGCTGTCGAAGATCAACGATCGCTGTGCCGCTGAAACCGTCTTGGAACACAAAAAGTTATTGGGTTCTTACCAGCATTCCATCTTTTATATTCAGGAATATATCGAAAAGCGCGGTCGGGATATCCGCACCTTTGTCGTAGGCGATGAGTGCATCGCTGGAATTTACCGCGAATCTGCGCACTGGATTACCAATACTGCGCGCGGGGCTGTCGCTTCCAATTGTCCCATCACTGATGAAATCGCAAAACTGTCGTTATCTGCAGCAGCGGCAGTGGGTGGCGGCATTCTGGCGGTCGATCTGATCGAGTCCGAGCGTGGCTTGCTTGTCAACGAGGTCAATTACACCATGGAATTTCGAAACAGCATCAAACCCACTGGCGTCAATATTCCAGCCAGGATGGTTGACTATGTTGTCGCTTCCCAATCCTGATAACAGGTGTGATTGCTATGCCTGAAATTTGCAAAACGATGCTTCCTTGCCTATCGGTTCGAATCGATACGCCCTGCGATGCCTATTTGGCTGATAAGAGGGCGGCGAAATGATTCGGGCCTCCATTGTTGGCGGTTCGGGGTATGCCGGTGGAGAGTTGGTGCGTCTTTTGCACGCTCACAGCGAAGTTGAAATTGCCCAGGTCGCTTCGCAAAGCCGCGCAGGCAAATTCATTCACTCGGTCAATCCGAATCTGCGAAAGCAGATGTCGGCGAAATTTTGCGCGCCTTCGCAGTTGAGTGCTTGCGATGTCCTGTTCCTTTGTCTTCCGCATGGCCAGGCCATGCAATCGATCGATCGCTACATGAAGCTGGCCCCTCGAATTATTGACCTAAGCGCAGATTTTCGCTTGGATTGCGAAACTGCGTACGAGAAGGCCTATGGTGGTGCGCACCTTCGACCGGATCTTCTTTCAGAATTCACTTATGGAATCTCAGAATTGAACCGGGAACGTATTGCCCGTTCCAACTATGTTGCTTGTGCCGGCTGCAACGCAACCGCGGTGATTTTGGCATTGTTGCCAATCGTGCGCTTTTGTTCGGTTGATTCTGTGGTCGCAGAGGTGAAAGTCGGTTCAAGCGAGGCGGGCAGCCAGGCAAGCGAAGCCAGTCACCACCCGGTACGAAGCGCTGCGGTGCGCTCGTATCATCCGACCGGACACCGGCACGTTGCTGAGATGTGCCAGGCACTGTCCTTGGACACAGTCAATTTTTCGGCAACAGCGATTGGTATGGTGCGAGGGATCGTTGCAACTTGCCACGTTTTTTCCAGCGATCCTTTACCACAAGAACGTGATCTTTGGAAAATCTACCGCGAGGTGTATCAGAACGAGCCTTTCGTGCGAGTCGTCAAAGACAAATCGGGTGTGCACCGTTATCCGGAGCCGCGTCATCTAGCTGGTACCAATTTCTGCGATGTCGGATTCGAAAGAGACGCCGACAATAACCGCATTGTTGCCATCAGTGCACTCGACAATCTAATGAAAGGAGCCGCCGGTCAGGCTGTGCAAAATTTCAATCTGATGCACGGTATTCCCGAGCGTACCGGACTTGAGTTTTCGGGTCTGTTTCCCGCTTGAACGCCACTTTCGCTTCCTCGTCGCTGATCCCATGTGCCGTTTACTGTTGGTCAAAAGTTCGGTGCCAGTCAGCATGCGCGATTACCTTGAGCAGTTTGCCTGGACTGCGAAAAACAGTCCGGAAGACCAAAGTCACGGATGGGGCTGTGCTTGGCTTGGCACAGGTGGCTGGCAGATTTATCGCAATATCAAGCCGGTTTGGGAAGATTGTTTTAAGCGCTTTGGACCATCCAATTATTTTTTGGCACATGCCCGAAGCGCCTATCGCAATGAAGGCATCGAAGTGGGGAACAATATGCCGTTTGGTGACCGCGAACAAGTGTTTATTTTTAACGGTGAATTACAGGGTGTAAGAATCAGGGAAAACGGTCGCATCGGGGCTGAAAAAGTGTTTAATTTCATCAAACGTTTTGACGCGGGAGACTTGAATGCTGCCATTGCCCAAGGGGTTGACCATCTGGTGCGCAAAACCCGCTACGTGCGGGCCATGAACCTGATTATTGCAACGCACGAAAACGCCTGGCTGTGCTCAAAATTTAACGAAAATTCTGACTACTTTCAAATGTACCAAAAACAGACAGCCGATAGCACGATCATCAGTTCAGCACCCTTTGCAGACGGCACTGGATGGCAAAGAATTGACAATCACACCATTCGACGCATCGATGCACCTGGCTTGTGACTGAGCACAAACAAAGAGCCGACGTTAGACCTGTCATCGTGAAGATTGGCGGTGGAAAGAGTATTAATGTCGAAGGCATCGCGCGTTCACTCGCGGCATCAAACCACCCGACTCTTGTTGTGTTGGGTGCTAATGCAGCGCGCGATGAATTGGCTGAAAAACTCGCTGTACCCACTCGCACGCTACAATCAATTTCCGGCTACGACAGTGTCTATTCGGACCAGGACGCAATTGATGTCATCATGATGAGTTACGCAGGTCTTTGCAGGAACCGGTTTGTCGAAACCTGTCAGAGACTGGGTGTCAATGCCATTGGTTTGAGCGGGCTTGACGGGCGTCTGGTTGAAGGGCGAAGAAACCGTGGCATACGCGTACGAGAGTCAAACAAGATGTTAATCAAACGGGATTATTCCGGAAAACCGGTAAAAGTGAACGCTCGCTTGCTCAAGTGGTTGCTGGATGAAGCTTATACCCCGGTGATTAGCATTCCGATTATCGATGCGGATGGCGTCGCCATCAATGCAGACAATGACAATATTATTATTGCGCTGCACCGGGAACTGCAGGCAGAGCGAATTTATCAATTCATCGAAGCGCCAGGTTTACTTGCCGAGCGCGATGATCCGAAAAGCCTCATCAAATCTCTGGACGCGAGTGATCTCGGTGAGCGAGAGGATCAAGCAAGCGGGCGCATGAAGCGCAAATTGTTGGCGCTGGGTCAACTTTTCAAAGAAGGAGCAACACAAGTGATCATTGCTGACGGTCGAGTGGATTCACCGATGGCAGAGGCTTTAGCAGGAACGGTCATTACAGGATAAGGAGAAAAAGATGACAATTAGTGTGGATACGCGTGAAACGGGACTTGGTGTTGGCGTTTACAAAAGTCGCGAAGTTTCGTTGGTAAAAGGGCAAGGAGCGCTGGTATGGGACGACCAGGATCGCCAGTACATCGACTGTACGGCAGGTATTGGGGTGGCGAATATAGGACATGGCAATCCTGAACTCGCACAGGCCGTGTTTGATCAGGCCCAGCGCTTGATCACGTGTGCAGGAATCTTTCCCAATGATGTGCGCGCGAAGTGCATGGAAAAACTGATCGACATCGCCCCGACAGGTCTTGAACGGGTGTTTTTGTGTAATTCTGGAGCTGAAAGCATCGAAGGAGCTCTCAAATTTGTTCGCCAGTCTACCGGACGCAATCAAATCGTCAGCGCAATGCGGGGGTTTCACGGCCGCACCATGGGTGCGCTGAGCGCAACGCCGAACAAAGACTACCAAGAGCCGTTTAACCCGCTGGTGCCGGGATTTGTTTATGTACCATACAATCGAATCGAGGCACTCGAACAAGCAGTCAATGACGAAACCGCAGCAGTATTGCTGGAGCTGATTCAAGGAGAAGGTGGGGTTCGTCCTGCCCAGCGCGAGTACATCGACGCAGCAGTGAAAATTTGCCGAGACCGCGGAGCGCTCTTGATCATCGATGAAATTCAAAGCGGTTTTTGTCGCACTGGCAAAATGTTTGCCTGTGAACATTACGATGTGCAGCCGGATGTTCTTTGCCTTGCCAAGGCTATTGCTGGCGGGATGCCCATGGGTGCTATTTTGGTCAATGACAAGATCCAGACCAAAGTCGGTTCGCACGGTAGTACATTTGGTGGAAACCCCTTGGCGTGCGCGGCTTTTTTAGCCAATGTGCAATTCATGGAACGAGAGAATCTGGCTGATCGGGCAGCCAGGATGGGTGAGCGATTTGTTGTTGAATTCATGGCCAGAAAGCCCTCGGTTGTACGAAACATTAGATACATGGGATTGATGCTGGGTATCGAACTTAAATCGCGTGTTACGCCTTACCTTGAAAAGCTGCAGGACGACAGAGTGCTGGCATTGCCCGCTGGTACGAACGTATTGCGATTGCTGCCGCCACTGGTCATCTCGCAAGCGCAACTGGACGAAGTGATGGATAAGATCATTTCGGCGCTGACGGACGAAGGTCTGCAAAATTAGTACATTTGGATTGATTGTCTAGCGAGAGTGGCTGCGATGAACTGGCCGACCCGGCTTGCTGAAACATCGGTCGACACCTTGTTTCGGTGGATTCCGCGAGCACCCGTCAGCGTCGAGGAATGGCAGAATTTGCGTCTTGTTGCACACCGCGGCTGCATCAATCCGAACCAGTCAATCTACGAAAACACCTTGGCAGCATTTGAAGCTGCGCGCCGCGCAGGTGCCTGGGGTATAGAATTCGACGTTCAATGGACTTTGGATGACTGGCCGGTGGTGATTCACGACCCGCACACGGCACGACTTCCAGGCGAAGTGGCTGTTGAAATAGGAAAAACTGAATTCGACGAATTGCGTGCCCTGTGTCCCCTGGTGCCGAGACTGGAAGAGGTGCTGGAGCGATTTGGCGGTGACATTCACCTAATGATTGAACTGAAAGGTCGGGCACTGAATTCTCGTGCTGCCAGCAGGCTTGCAGCTTGCCTGGCCACGTTGCAGCCGGTTGAGGACTATCACCTGATGTCGCTGGAACCTGAGTTGCTGCGTGCGTTGAAAGACTATCCGCAATCGACGAAGCTTTTGATTGCAACGACCAATACGCAAGAAATGTTCAACGAGTTCAAGCAGGGCGGATTCGGTGGGTTCACCGGTCACTTTTTACTACTCAATGGTTCGATGCGCCAGTACTTGAAATCTAAAGGAGCGCCATGGGGCACAGGCTTTGTCAACTCAGTCAATCTTTTGGCGCGGGAGATTCGCTCCGGAACGGACTGGATATTTTCTGACGCGGTTGAGGCGCTGATGCTCAATCGATGAATGATCAAGCGCATACGATCCACAACATCGCTGCTATGGAGGATAAGGAATGAAAATCGGTTTTATTGGCCTTGGTAATGTCGGTGGAAAATTGGCTGGCAGTTTGCTTAGAAATGGGTTTGATCTGACGGTCAGGGATCTGGATCAGGCGGCGGCATTACCGTTGCTTGATGCGGGTGCCACTTGGGCTGACTCTCCCGCCGGGCTTGCAAACGCGGTTGACATGGTGATTACCTGTTTGCCGAGCCCCAAAATATCAGCTGCCGTCATGGAGTCGGCAGATGGTGTGCTTGCAGGTCTTAAACCCGGCAGTCTGTGGGCGGAGATGAGCACTACCGATCAGACTGAAGTGCTGCGCTTGGGAGCACGGGTACGAGACGCTGGCGGATTACCCATGGACTGTCCGGTATCAGGTGGTTGTCATCGGGCTGCAACGGGTAATATATCGATATTTGTCGGTGCTGAGCGCTCTACTTTTGAACGGGCATTCCCAGTGATTCAGGCGATGGGGCGGCGAATTTTACATACCGGCGAATTGGGCTCGGCCTCGGTTCTTAAGGTGTTGACCAACTATCTCGCTACCGCTAACCTGGTCACGCTGTGCGAGGCGCTGGTCACCGCAAAAAAGGCTGGCTTGGATCTAAGCACCTCTTATGAAGCGATTCGAATTTCGTCTGGTAATTCTTTTGTTCACGAGACCGAAAGTCAAGTAATTTTGAACGGCAGCAGGAACATTAACTTCACCATGGACCTGGTGATTAAAGATATATCGCTATTTCAGGATGTGGCCGATCGAGCCGGTGTGCCGCTTGAAATTAACCCAGTGCTCATTCGCATATTTGAGGATGGCGCGAAGCGCTATGGGCAAAGAGAGTGGTCTCCCAACATTGTCAAACGCCTGGAACAAGCGTGTGATACACAAGTGCGGGCAGATGGTTTTCCGGCTGAAATAGAAGACAACGAGCCTGAAGTCGCAGGCTATGAGATCGTACCTGGTGAATGCGACACTTAATTCGATTGCCAAAAGTGGAACGCTTGACAGTCAGAATTTGGCACCTGGCATCACCCAGGCGACAACAGTTCGCTGGCATTGTCGGTACCGGAGTTAAAATGAGTCGTATTCGTCCGAAAGCCATTCTGGAATCAGATGCCCTAACGCAAGTGTACCAGATGTGATCGTAGCACGATCAACTGCGGGAAAAGGTTTGGACAGAACCGGATAAAGGTCAAATCCTATGAACAATTCGAAACCCATTCGAAAATTGCTTGTTGCCAATCGCAGTGAAATTGCGATACGCGTTTTTCGCGCTGCAACTGAACTTGGCATAAAGACTGTCGGAGTTTACGCAGAGCAGGATAAGTTTTCCCTGCATCGATTCAAAGCGGACGAAAGCTATCAGATCGGCGCTGGACTGGGTCCCATTCAGGCTTACGGCGCGATTGACGACATTTTGGCGGTGGCTCGTAATACCAAAGCCGATGCGATTCATCCAGGTTATGGATTTCTTTCAGAAAAACCGCAGTTTGTCGAGGCTTGCCAGGCTAGTGGAATTCAATTTGTCGGCCCAACGCCTGAAATTATGCGAAAACTCGGCAACAAGGTTTCAGCACGAGAGCAGGCCGAGATCGCGAATGTAGCAGTGCTGCCGGCGACTGGACCACTGCCGTATGATGATGAGCAAGTTCGCGCTTTGGCGCAAGGTATTGGTTATCCTTTAATGCTCAAGGCATCTTGGGGTGGTGGCGGACGCGGCATGCGAGTCATCGAATCAGATGATGAACTATTGGAATCTGTCAACCTGGGTCGGCGCGAGACTCAGTCTGCTTTTGGCAACCCCGAGGTCTATCTGGAAAAACTGATACGCCGGGCACGCCATGTTGAAGTGCAGTTGCTCGGTGACAGTTATGGGAACATCGTTCACCTCTTCGAGCGAGACTGCTCCATCCAGCGGCGTAACCAAAAGATCATTGAACGCGCGCCTGCTCTTTTTCTGACGGATGAGCAGCGCGATACACTATGCAGTGCAGCGGTACGCCTGGCCAGGTCAGTGGGTTATCTGAACGCCGGTACCGCAGAATTTCTATTCGATGACGATACGGGCGAGTGTTATTTCATCGAGGTGAATCCCAGAGTTCAGGTGGAACACACCGTGACCGAGGAAATCACTGGAATCGATATCGTCAAGGCACAGATTCGCATTGCAAGCGGCGGCAAAATCGGTGATATCGCAAGTTCTGGCGTACCTGTTCAAAGTGAAATTAAGATCAATGGTTACGCATTGCAGTGCCGCGTGACAACTGAAAATCCAGAAGAGAACTTCATACCGGATTACGGACGCATGACGGCGTATCGCGGTGCCGCCGGATTTGGAATCAGGTTGGATGGAGGCACCGCGTATTCCGGGGCTGTGATCACCCGATACTACGACAGCTTGCTAGAAAAAGTCACCGCTTGGGCACCAAGCGCTGATGAAGCAGTCCAACGAATGGTTCGGGCGCTGCGCGAGTTCAGAATTCGTGGGATTGCAACCAATCTGGTGTTTTTGGAAAATTTGCTGGGCCATCCAACGTTTCTTGATAATTCCTACACGACCCGGTTTGTTGACGAAACCCCAAGCCTGCTGAACATCTCCAAACGACGCGATCGTGCAACCCGCCTGCTCGCATACATCGCAGACGTCACGGTGAATGGCAATGCCGAGGTGCAAGGACGGCCGCTTCCGATGGCCACCTATGAACCGCTAGCACCTAAACCACAAGTCCTTGAGCCGCCGCGCGGCACCCGGCAGTTGCTTGAAGAATTGGGACCTGCAGCGTTCGCGCAATGGATGCTGGAACAACAGCGTGCGTTGGTGACGGATACAACATTTCGAGATGCGCACCAGTCGTTGTTGGCAACTCGATTTCGAAGTTACGACCTGGTGCAGTGTGCTGACGCCTATGCAGCGAATTTGCCAAATCTGTTCAGTCTGGAGTGCTGGGGCGGAGCAACATTTGATGTTGCCATGCGTTTTTTAAAAGAGTGTCCGTGGGAACGTTTGCGAGACCTTAGAGAACGGGTACCCAATATTCTCTTGCAAATGCTGCTGCGCGGTGCCAATGGTGTCGGTTATAAAAATTATCCCGATAACGTTGTGCGAGAGTTCATTTACCAAAGTGCTGAATCGGGGATAGACCTTTTTCGGGTATTTGACTGCCTGAACTGGGTTGAAAACATGCAGGTCGCCCTTAAGGCTGTTCTGGAGACCGGTAAACTGCTCGAAGGTGCGATTTGCTACAGCGGCGACATTCTCAATCCGTCTCGTAGCAAATATACGTTGCAGTATTACGAACAGTTGGCCTGTGAACTGCAGGATCTGGGAATTCACATCTTGTGTATCAAGGATATGGCTGGCTTGCTGACGCCAGACAGTGCAAGTTTGCTGGTCGGTACGCTTAAGGAACGAACGGGCTTGCCAATACATTTTCACACGCACGATACCAGCGGAATTGCGGCTGCCAGTGCGATCGCTGCAGTCAGCGCCGGCGCCGATGCCATTGATCTTGCCATGGACGCTGTCTCGGGCACCACGTCACAGCCAAATCTGGGCTCTGTTGTCAGGGCGTTGAAAGCGAGCGAGAGTGACACTGGCCTGGATGCCGGTGCCATTTTGGATTTATCAGCGTACTGGGAAAGCGTTCGTAAAAACTATGCGGCTTTCGAGAGCGATGTGCGCTTTGGCGCGTCGGAAGTTTATTTGCACGAGATGCCAGGCGGACAGTTTACTAATCTTAAGGAGCAAGCGCGAGCCTTGGGGCTTGAATCGCGCTGGCATGAAGTCGCCAAGACTTACTCAATCGTCAACGATATGTTAGGTGATGTCATTAAGGTGACGCCGACGTCGAAAATGGTCGGTGATATGGCGTTATTCATGGTGAGTTCCGGTATCGGTCGAGCTGAAGTTGAAGATCCGGAGCGAGAGGTGGCGTTTCCTGATTCGGTCAAATCCTATTTTGCCGGTGAACTGGGGCAGCCTTATGGAGGTTTCCCGCCAGCATTGCAGGCCAAGGTGCTTGGCGGAAATTCGCCCATCACAAATCGCCCCGGTGAAAATTTACCGCCTGCAGACCTCGAAGTTCTTCGCAAGGAAGCCGAATCCAAGGCTGGTACGAGGCTCAGCAACGAGGAATTCCAGTCGTATCTCATGTATCCGGCAGTATACCTGGACTACATGGCGCATCGTCGTCAGTATGGACCTATGCACGTGATGCCAACCCCGGTGTTTTTTTACGGTATGAAGCCTGAACAGGAAATAACCGTGGATCTGGAACCTGGCAAGACACTGGTGATTCAGTGTCTGGCGATTGGCGACACGGATGCTGATGGTAATGTCAAGGTATTTTTTGAACTCAACGGCCAGCCGCGAACAATCAAGGTGCCCAATCGAAAATTTACCAGCATGGTTGAACAGCGCCGCAAAGCCGAGGAAGGCAACCCGGATCACGTGGCATCGCCGATGCCAGGAATGATTTCCTCGGTGAACGCATCCTTGGGTCAACCGATCGAAGCTGGCGATGTACTGTTGACGATTGAAGCCATGAAGATGGAGACCGCCATACGTGCGGAGCGGTCAGCAACCGTCGCGTCGCTTCTAGTTAGCGTGGGCGATCATGTGGACGCGAAAGACCTGCTGGTGGAATTAAATTCAAAATAATCCGGTGTGCGATTGTTGGTCGCTAACGACTGTCCGTCGTAAGGAGCTTTTCCGTTGAATAGGCACCTCCTTGCTGATGAAACCTGCATTTGCAATGAATCGGGTGCAAAAGCTAAATTTCGTAGATGCGTTTTACTTTTTTGAGTCGTTATCAGCGAAAATCCAAAATGAAACTGCATATAATTTGAATTGTTAAGAACAACATTGACACTGACAATCAGTGAACAATTCACGCCATCATTCTGTTTTTCTGATCGTTGCCAGAATAAAGCAGTTCCTATGCGTCGCAATTTTTGAATGCTAGAATCGCAAAACGCGACACTCTGTTCTGTTGACCTTCCACCCAGTCTGAATTCTTTTCAGGCCCACAGTTTATCCTTTCCACCCTTTGGCCAAATCCCGCGAAATAACCAAAATGATGCAGACCTATGAGTAAGTCAAACGATTTTGTCGATTCCAATGGTATATCGTCCGTCAACGCCGCTTACCTCGAGAGCTTGTACGATGAATTCGAAACAACTCCGGAACAAGTGTCGAATGAATGGCGCAGTACTTTCGAATCTTTAGCGAACATTTCTCCGACGCCAATTAGTGGCGCACCACTGGCCGATGACCTTGTAAGTGAAGGCTTTATTCGTCGACAGGCAGCAGTGCAGCGCTTGATTCGGCGATACCAGGTTTACGGGCATCTGAACGCCAAACTCGACCCGCTCGGGCTGGCTGACGAGTGGTTTACCGCAGACCTCAGCCTCGGCTCGGTTGGGCTTGAAAATTTCGACCTGCTGGAGAAATTCAGTGTGGATGCGGTAACCGAATCTAAAACCCGGACGCTTGAACAAATTATCGAATTTTATGACCAGACCTACTGTGGTTCAATCGGCTATGAATACATGCACATTACCGATCCGAATCGCCTGGAATGGATTCAATCCAGAATCGAGCAGGAGTCACTGCGCCCGGTAATTACTGATGAAGAGCGTCGGCAGATTCTCAGACTGCTGACAATGGCCGAGTGCATGGAAACCTATCTGCACATGAAATACGTCGGCCAAAAGCGTTTCTCACTGGAAGGCGGTGAATCATTGATTCCGATTTTGAATGAACTGGTACAACTTTCTGGTATATCCGGCGGCAAGGAAGTTGTGATCGGAATGGCGCATCGCGGTCGTTTGAATGTGCTGGTCAACATTCTAGGGAAATCTCCGGCCGAATTATTTGGCGAGTTTGAAGGCAATCTGGCGATGGGTGGAAATTGGTCGCAAGAGCACGGTGATGTCAAGTATCACCAGGGATTTTCCTCCGACATCAACACACCTGGCGGCATCGTACATGTCGCAATGGCGTTTAACCCGTCGCACCTTGAGATTATCGACCCTGTTGTAACCGGCTCCGTACGAGCCCGTCAACATCGCCGCAAGGATAATGCGAAAAAAGAAGTCACGCCCATTTTGATCCATGGCGACGCAGCGTTTGCCGGACAGGGTGTTGTCATGGAAACACTGAATATGTCGCATACCAGAGGTTTCGAGGTCGGTGGCACGATTCATGTCATCGTGAACAACCAGATCGGGTTTACGACTTCCAACAAGCTCGACGCTCGCTCGACGGTGTACTGTACAGAAATCGCCAAAATGGTTCAGGCACCAATTTTTCATGTCAATGGCGACGACCCGGAAGCCGTGGTCGCGGTGGCGAAACTGGCTCATGCTTACCGAATGCAATTTCATACCGATGTCGTCATCGATTTGGTTTGCTATCGTCGCTACGGGCACAACGAAGCCGACGAGCCGATGATGACGCAACCGGTGATGTACGGTGAGATCAAGAACATTGTCCCGACACGTCGTAAGTATGCGGTTGAATTGGCAGCCAAAGGTGTGATCAGTGATGAAGATGCCCAAGCCATGGTGTTGGAATATCGCGATAACCTCGATCGGGGCGAAGTCGTTGCGGGACAGATCATTGATCCGGCCAAGATGGAAAAAATTGTCGACTGGACGCCGTATTTCAAGGCCGAGTGGTCAGACCCCGTGGATTCGACAGTTACCCTGAAGACAATCAAGGCATTGAACGCCAAGCTCAATGAAATCCCAGAGAACTTCGCTTTGCACAACCGTGTCAAGAAAATTCTCGCCGATCGGACATCCATGGCAGCAGGGAAAAAAATGGTCGATTGGGGTTTTGCTGAAACCATGGCCTATGCGTCATTGATTCATGACGGCATACCTTTGCGCTTGACGGGACAGGATGTTGGACGCGGCACATTTTCGCATCGCCACGCGCTGTTGCATGATCAAAACAGCAGGGATGTCTATTGTCCACTGAAGTCAATTCGAGAGCCCGAAGACTGTCAAATATTTAATTCCTTGCTGTCAGAAGAAGCGGTGCTGGGATTCGAATACGGTTATGCGACGACTGATCCGACGACACTGGTCATTTGGGAGGCGCAGTTTGGAGATTTTGCCAATGGTGCGCAGATCGTCATTGACCAGTTCATCAGTAGCGGTTTCGCCAAGTGGGGCAGACTCTGTAATATGACACTGTTGTTGCCGCATGGTTATGAAGGACAGGGACCTGAGCACTCTTCGGCTCGGTTGGAACGATTTTTGCAACTGAGTGCCGGAGGCAATATCCAGGTGTGCATACCCACGACACCAGCTCAGGCCTTCCACATGCTGCGCCGTCAGTCACTGCGATTGTATCGTCGCCCACTGATTGTCATGTCGCCGAAGAGTTTGCTGCGACACAAACGTGCGGTTTCCGATGTTCGAGATCTGTCTCGCTATGGTTTCCAGACTATCATCGACGAGATCGATGAGACCATCGATCGAGAAGCAGTGGTGCGTGTCATTCTGTGTACGGGCAAGGTGTATTACGATCTCTTGGAGATGCGCGAACACTTGGATATCAACAATATCGCCATTATCAGGATTGAGCAATTGCATCCGTTTCCAGTGGTTGAACTGACCCAGATCCTGCAAAGCTATGTCAATGCCGGTGAAGTCGTATGGTGTCAGGAAGAACCGCAAAACCAGGGGGCATGGTATCGAATATGGCATCGCTTGAGGGAAAGTCGCAGAAAAAATCAGAAAGTGATCTGCTCGTCCCGACCCGAAGCACCTTCGCCCGCTGCGGGGCACTATCGATTACATCTGTCGCAGCAGGAACGACTGATTTCTGAAGCGCTGTCGACAGTTCGAAATATTGTTTCTATTTCAGACCCGAGAGGTACGAAAACAAATGTCAACTGAAATCAGAACACCGATGCTGCCGGAGTCCGTCAGTGAGGCAACCGTCCTGGCTTGGCACAAGGAAGTTGGTGAAACATTTCGCCGAGATGAACTTCTGATTGAACTTGAAACTGAGAAAATCGTGCTCGATGTGCCGGCACCGAGCGACGGTGTGTTGAGCGAAATCCTAAAACCGAGCGGGGAGACAATCTACGAAGGTGATGTACTGGGTGTTTGGGATTCCGCCGGGGTGTCAATGGGAGCCGCCCAAGCCACCTCGCCCCCTGAAGTGCCATCAAAAGCAGTCAGTGAAGCGAGCAAGCCAATAGAGTCGACAACCGAGACTCCATCCCCGGAAAAGATTGACAGTCCAGACGAAAAGCTCAGTCCGGCAGCTCGACGCATCGCCAGCGAATCCGGTATTGATGTCAATTCGGTCGTTGGTACCGGCAAGAACGGACGCATTACCAAAGCCGACATGCTGCAGGCTGTCGAAGCGGTCGATACGAGAAAGCCTCAGGCTCCGTCACCACCGGCAAACACTGTTGAACCTGAACCGTCTTCGCCAGTCGACGAGGTCGGCCAGCGCAGTGTCAGGCGCACGCACATGAGCCGGCTACGCCGAACCATCGCGGACCGCTTGGTGCAGGCCCAACAAACTGCAGCGTTGCTGACAACGTTCAATGAAGTCGACATGAGCGCAGTAATGGCCTTGCGTAAAAAGTACCGCGATGATTTTGAATCCAAACACGGTGCGCGCCTGGGTTTTATGTCCTTTTTTGTCAAGGCTGCCGTAGAATCGCTAAAAGCCATTCCTGCGGTTAACGCGATGATTGACGGTAACGACATCGTCTATCACGATTACTGTGATGTTGGTATCGCCGTGTCATCACCGCGCGGACTGGTTGTGCCGGTTTTGCGAGATGCACAGGCAATGGGATTTTCTCAAATCGAAAATCAAATCAGGGATTTTGGTGAGCGCGCCCGAACCGGTTCTTTGAAGCTGGATGAACTATCAGGCGGCACATTCACGATTACCAACGGTGGTGTGTTCGGTTCACTGGTTTCGACGCCAATCGTCAATCCGCCGCAAAGTGCAATTCTTGGTATGCACAAAATTCAGGAACGACCGGTCGTGGAAAACGGACAGGTTGTTGTCCGCCCGATGATGTATCTTGCCCTGACTTACGATCATCGAATTGTTGACGGACGAGAAGCGGTGACTTTTCTAGTCGGCATCAAGGATGGCCTTGAAGATCCCTCCAGACTCTTGCTCGAACTCTGACCGAGAATCAACGATGAATAATTCTTATGATGTCGCCGTCATTGGGGCGGGACCGGCGGGTTATGTCGCGGCCATTCGTTGCGCACAACTGGGACTCAAAACCGCTTGCATTGATCGATGGAGCAGCGTAAAGGGTGGCGCTGTTTTGGGCGGAACCTGCTTGAATGTTGGTTGCATTCCATCAAAAGCATTGCTCGATTCATCGGAAAAATACCACGAGCTGCTGCATGGCTACAAACTGCATGGCATCAATGCAGAAAACATCTCGATGAATGTGTCGACGATGATGAAACGTAAGGCAAAAATCGTCGCCACCTTGACTCGCGGAATTTCCGCCCTGTTTAAAGCAAACAAGATCGAATCCATTCATGCACACGGGCGCTTGGCAAAACCTGGTGTCGTGGAACTTCTCGACTGTGAGACTCAAGAAAAAAAAGGT
Organism: Arenicellales bacterium; assembly: GCA_963664525.1. GTDB lineage: Bacteria > Pseudomonadota > Gammaproteobacteria > Arenicellales > JAJDZL01 > JAJDZL01. The sequence goes on along the minus strand of OY761535.1, from coordinate 2,218,626 downwards.
GAACTGCAAGCGGCGAATGTCATATTGGCGAGTGGGTCAATACCCATTGAACTAAAGAGCATACCCTTTCAGGGAGATCGCATTGTAGACTCTGCTGGAGCTTTGGAATTTGATGAAGTGCCGGAGCGTTTGGGTGTTGTCGGTGCTGGCGTGATTGGTCTTGAATTGGGCAGTGTCTGGCGGCGCTTGGGTTCAGAGGTAACAGTGCTTGAGGCGCTGGATGACTTTTTACCAACGGCCGATGCGGAGGTTGCCAAAGAAGCCGCCAAACAGTTCAAAAAACAGGGACTCAATATTCACTTGGGTGCGCGTGTAGAATCGGCGATTGTTTCAGATGGCGGCGTGCAGGTCAGTTATACGCTTGGCAGCGAAAACGCGCAGTTGGAAGTTGATCGCTTAATCGTTTGTGTCGGTCGTAAGCCGTGCACCGATAACCTTTTGGCTGAATCCAGTGGCGTGCAACTCGATGAGCGAGGTTTCATTCAGGTTGATGACAATTGCCTGACCGCAGCTGCCAACACCTATGCAATTGGTGATTGCGTCAGGGGCCCGATGCTTGCCCACAAGGGCTCGGAAGAAGGTATAGCCGTTGCGGAAAGAATCGCAAGCGGAGTCGGTCACATGAACTACGACACGGTGCCCTGGGCAATCTACACACACCCGGAAATCGCTTGGGTGGGTTTGACTGAGCGAGAAATTGAAGCTGCAGGTGGACAGTGTCGAAGTGGTAAATTTCCTTTCGCTGCGACAGGCAGGGCAAAAGCGATGGAAGACACCGTCGGCTTTGTTAAGATTGTTGCAGATACCAAAACCGACCGCATCCTGGGCGTTCACATCATTGGACCGCATGCATCTGAATTGATCGCCGAGGCTGTTGTCGCGATGGAATATCACGCGAGTTCCGAAGATTTGGCACGCACCATTCACGCACATCCCACGTTATCGGAGGCAGTGCATGAAGCCGCGCTGTCGGTTGACAAGCGCGGGATTCATCGGGTGAACTAGACGCCGATGTCGCAAAGTTGCGGCCCCGATCTGTCGCTTCCAGCCCATATCTTCAAACAGTACGATATTCGTGCCGTTGTGCCGGAAGATCTGCACCGCGAGAGCGCAATTCTGATTGGCAGAGCATTCGGACACGAGTGTCTGGAAAGATCAATTGACGAGGTGTTGATTGCTTGTGACGCAAGACTAAGCAGCCCCGAATTGAAAAGCGGGTTGATTGAAGGTCTTCTAAGCACCGGATGTGATGTCATTGACATTGGTACGGTGCCAACCCCGATTTTATATTTCGCCGTGCATCATTCGGTCTCCGGCACAGGACTTATGGTGACCGCCAGTCACAATCCACCCGAATATAACGGCGTAAAAATGGTTCTGGCGCATCATGCATTATTCGGAGATGCGATTCAGAAACTGTATTCACGTATCAACAAAGATTTAGGTGAATGTGGACCACGAGGTCAATCGAAAACCAAGTCTGTGGTCGAATCTTACTTTTCGAAAATTTGTTACGATATACATGTCGCTCGCCCCCTTCGCGTGGTGCTGGATTGTGCCAATGGAATTGCCGGTGACTTCGCACCTGAGGTTTTGCGTGCAATTGGGTGTGAAGTCATTGAGCTTTACTGTGATGTAGATGGCAGATTTCCGAATCATCCCGGCGATCCAACCCGACCTGAAAATCTTCAAGATTTGATTCATGCGGTGACTGAAAGCGGCGCAGACCTCGGACTGAGCCTGGATGGAGACGGTGACCGCGTCGTAGCAATTGCCCCGCAAGGAGAGATCATTTGGCCGGATCGCCTGATGATCCTTTTCGCTGAGGATATCCTGGTCAACAACCCGGGGCGAAAAGTTGTCTTTGATGTCAAGTGCATGAGGGCGCTTTGCGACACAATTCGACGTACTGGTGGCGAGCCTGTGATGTGGAAAACCGGGCACTCGCTGATCCGGAGCAAACTTTTCGAATGCGATGGAATTTTTGGTGGCGAAATGAGTGGACACCTGTATTTCCAGGATCGCTGGCCTGGATTTGATGATGGGATCTACGCCAGTGCGCGTCTTTGTGAATTGATAAGCAAGAGTCCGTCAAGTCCAGCAGAACTTTTCCAAGCGCTGCCGACTTCGGTGTGTACCCCCGAGATTCGTATTCCTTGCGACGCACCGCACGAAATTGTTGAGCAATTCAGTCAGAAGGTCAGGTTTGAATCGGTTGAAGTCATTAAGATTGATGGACTTCGCGTAGAATTCTCAGACGGCTTCGGGCTCATCAGGGCGTCAAATACTGCGCCGGAAATTGTATTGAGGTTTGATGCGGACTCAAAGTCTGCTCTGGACAGAATTCAAGGCCTGTTCGAAGACCCATTAAGCGAAGTGCTCAACAGAAAATTCGCCTTTGACGATTAATCCAAGACCTCAATTGAATCCACCGAACGGTAACCTTTGGGCAAAAACAAGCCGCGCTGGGATCGTGCTCCCAGGTATTTATTGCGATCTGAGCGCTTGATATTCAAGTATTTACGACCACAGTGAATACGAAGCTTTTGTTTTTCAGTAAAAGCAACGACTGAATTGACTGTTTCACCGGCTTTACGGGCGGCCAAAGGTATGGTGATCAGCCGTACACCGTGACCTTTGCTTTGCAAGGGAAGTGTGTCAACAGGGTAAATCAATAGGCGGCCTGTACTGGTAATGACAGCAACATTGTCATTCAGATCACTCACGGCTTGGCACGGCAGCGGCGCGTGTCCTTCACGAAGCGTCAGCACAGCTTTACCAGACCTGGATTTGGATATGACTTCTTTTAACTGGCAGATAAAGCCATTGCCTTCAGTGGTTGCCAGTAGGCAGTAATCTTCATCACTGCCCAATACGATTCCGGAAATTTCGATGCTGCTTGCCGGGTTGATCATGGTCGTCAGCGGTTCACCATGCGATCGGGCTGAAGGAAGTTTAAATGCTTGAACGGTGTACATACGCCCGGTGTGATCCATACAGACCAGGTGGTTGTTGGAGTAGCCCCTCGCGCTTGAAAAATAGCTGTCGCCTTCCCGATAGTTGAGTGACAACGGATTAATTTCGTGACCCTTGGCTGAGCGAACCCAACCGCTTTTTGACAAAATAACGGTAATGGGTTCAACGGGCACCAGGTCTTCTGAGGAAAATGCTTTTGCGTGTTCGAAGTCGTCGATGATGGGTGAGCGACGTTCATCGCCGAATTTTTCCGCGGCCGAGCGAATCTCGCTGATCATCAGGTCTTTCAATCGACTTTCCGATCCCAAGGTGTTTTGTAAATCAGCTTGCTCATCCGACAATGCTTCCAACTCTTGGTTTAGTTTGATTTCTTCGAGTTTAGCCAGTTGTCTAAGGCGAATGTCCAAGATGGCTTCCACCTGACGTTCAGATAATGGATAGTTTTCCATCAGCACGGACTTTGGCTCATCTTCCTCACGGATAATGCGAATGACTTCATCGATATTAAGGTAAACAATCAGCAGGCCAGCGAGAATGTGCAATCGGTCTGTGACTTGCTGCAGGCGAGATTCGATGCGTTTGATGATTGTATTTTTTCTAAATTCAAGCCATTCGTTAAGCAGCTGTTTGAGGTTGTAGACTCGAGGCAGGTTATGCAGGCCTATCATGTTGAGGTTGGCCCGGTAAGTCCGTTCGAGATTGGTTGTGGCAAACAGGTGATTCATCAAGGCATCGCAATCCACACGATTGCTGCGCAGTTCAAAAACCAGGCGCGTCGGGTCGGTTTCGTCCCCCTCATCACGCAGGTCAATAATCATTGGCAGTTTCTTAGCAAGCATCTGCTCTGCCACCTGTTCCATCACCTTCGATCCGGACACCTGGTGGGGGAGTGCAGTGATGACAATGGTGCGACCGGATTTTTCCCATATCGCCCGTGCTCGTATGCTACCGTAGCCCGTCTCATAAATGGACTGCAGTTCAGACTTGGGCGTGATGATTTGTGCCCGTGTTGGAAAGTCCGGCCCCTTGACGATTTTGCAAAGTTGAGCAACGCTGGTATCTGGATTGTTTAACAGTTCAATGCACGCTAGCGCAATTTCTCTTAGATTATGTGGAGGGATGTCAGTTGCCATACCGACCGCGACGCCAGATGCTCCATTGAGCAAAATGTTCGGCAATTGAGCGGGCAAACGTTCCGGCTCTTCCAGCGTGCTGTCAAAATTGGGGTTCCACTCAACCGTGCCCTTGGAGATTTCGGCAAGGAGCAATTGCGCGTAATGAGTGAATCGGCACTCGGTGTAGCGCATTGCCGCAAATGATTTGGGATCATCGGGTGAGCCCCAGTTTCCCTGTCCGTCAATGATTGGGTATCGGTACGAAAACGGTTGTGCCATCAGCACCATTGCTTCGTAGGCTGCAGTGTCGCCATGGGGATGAAACTTGCCAATGACATCGCCGACGGTGCGCGCTGATTTTTTGTATTTTGCGGTCGCGCTGAGCCCGAGTTCGGACATCGCGTAGATGATGCGGCGTTGAACGGGTTTTAAACCATCTGCGATGTGTGGTAATGCACGATCAAGAATGACGTACATGGAGTAATCAAGGTATGCTTTTTCAGCAAATTCCGTGATCGGAAACGATGAGGGAAAAATTTCTTGCTGGGTGAACTTAGAATCCATTCAGTCAAACTTGGGCTTTATTGCCAACTTTGGAGAGCCAGGCTTTTCGATCGGCCGACTGTTTTTTTGCCAGCAGCATATTGAAAGTACTTTCGGTTTCTTTTTCAGAACTGATTGCAAGCTGTAGCAAACGACGGCTGTCGGGATTCATGGTGGTTTCTTTCAGTTGGGAAGGGTTCATTTCACCCAGTCCCTTGAAACGCTGTACGGTTATCTTGACGTTGGGCTTGGTTGATCGAATGTTTTCGGCGATCGAGTTCAGTTCATTCTCATCCAGTGCGTAGTGGACTTGTTTGCCAGCGTCAATTCGATAAAGTGGTGGCTGTGCGACGTGAACAAAGTGATTCTTAACTAATGTCGGAAAGTGTTTGACAAACAAAGCGCAAAGCAAGGTAGCGATGTGTGCGCCGTCTGCATCAGCGTCGGCCAGTATGCATATTTTTCCATAGCGCAGGCCACTGATGTCTGAGGTGCCGGGATCCACCCCCATTGCAACCGCAATCGAGTGAACCTCTTCGGAAGCCAGTACCTCGGTCGAAGCCACCTCCCAGGTGTTGAGTATTTTGCCGCGCAGCGGCAAAATTGCCTGGGTTTCGCGATTGCGCGCCTGCTTGGCAGAACCACCGGCAGAATCGCCCTCGACGAGGAACAACTCGGTTGCCTCCATCTTGTCGCTGGTACAATCGGCAAGTTTACCTGGCAGTGCGGGACCAATCCCGGGTTTTCGTCGTTTAATGCGCCGGTTTGATTTTTCCCGGTTCTTGGCGTTTTCAATGGCCAGTTCTGCGATTTGTTGGGCGGAGGAAACATGCTGGTTAAGCCACAAACTGAATGCGTTGCGTGCGACCGATGCCAAAGAGGTGCCAACACTTTTTGATGTCAGTCGTTCTTTTGCCTGACCGCTGAACTGTGGGTTTTCAACACGTACCGACAATACAAAACTGCAATGGCGCCAGACATCTTCTGTCGAGATACGAACACCACGAGGAAAAAGATTTCGAAGTTCACAAAACTCCCGAATGGCATCGGTAATGCCTGTTCGAAATCCGTTCACGTGAGTGCCACCAGATTCGGTCGGAATCAGGTTGACATAACTTTCAGAAACAAATTGAACAGCATCGGGTGTCCAGACTGCCGCACAGTCAACCTGGATGTCATCCGCCTTTCGATGGACAATGATTGGCGTGCCGTCGGGAATTCGTTCGCTACCATTCAATAGTGAAATCAGGTAGTCTCCAAGGCCTTCTTCGAATTTCCAGGTTTCGCTATTTTCCGGCTTGATTTCATCGACATAGATAATTTCTAGCCCAGGACAGAGGACGGCTTTTGCCAGCATAAGTCGTTTGAGCTTCTTGATGGTGAATTTGCCGGTATCGAAGTACTGTGGATCAGGCCAAAACTGAATTCGGGTGCCGGTGTTTCGTTTAAGGATCGTGTCGATTTCGGTGAGTTCCTGAACGGTCTCACCGTTTTCAAACTTAATTTCGTAGTGGACGCCATCTCTTCGTATTTCTACATTGAGTTTCAGTGAGAGCGCATTGACGACAGAAACGCCCACTCCATGGAGCCCGCCAGAGTGGAGGTAGTTTTTTGATGAGAATTTCGCACCGGAGTGCAGCCGGGTCATAATGACTTCGACGCCGGGTACTTTTTCTTCCTGGTGCAGGTCGACTGGAATGCCTCGCCCGTCATCTTTGACGCTTAGCGACTGGTCGGCGTGTAGCGTTACTTCAATTCTTGATGCAAATCCGGCAATGACTTCATCGACGCTGTTGTCGATGACTTCGTGTGCGAGGTGGTTGGGATTTTCTGTCTGGGTATACATCCCCGGTCTTTTACGAACCGGTTCGAGCCCAGTCAGGACTTCAATTGCAGATGCGTCGTATGTATTTGCCAAAGTTCAGGTGAAGATTCTTCGCTGAAGAATTAAAGCGATTTAAGGGCAAAGTCAAACTGAATTATACCTTTCAATCCAGTGCGCCGGTTGTTTGCATTGACCGAAAGGTGTAATTGATGGATCATTCGATTAATCCGTTTCCGACTGTTACAATTTTTCCATAAATTACAGGAACTTGGTGTCAAGCTGTCTCGACTTTGATTCCGATCTGCTTGTGCTGCCGGCGACCAATCACCAGATTCACCAGAAAATGGATTCGTTTCGATCGAGGTACTGGTCTACACAAGCACGCGTCATACGCTGGGCCATTCTTATCAACGTAGTAGTTTTGTTCCCAGATGGTGCGAAAAGCGTTATTTGAAGAATCGTGCGGATGCTCGTACGATTGCTTTTCGAACCCAATCGACTGTTCGCTTCACCACCTCTGTGACTTCACCATCAAATATTCCTTCCATCAGCAAAGATACGACGCCGTGTGGTGAGTCCTGCCTAAATCCCTCCGCAATCAAATACTCGGCGGCAGCGTCTGCAGATTCGAGTTCAGGCTCCCCGTTATTCCAAAATCAGTAAGAGTCAACAGTCGTTTTTACCTTTTACTTGAGTTTCGTTTTTTGCTCTAAAGTCAACATAATATTGTGATGCAAACTAGCAAAAGTCTGAAAGGCAACAATGCGGTTCTCGGGTTATAGCGACCGTTTCGTGGATTAGCACAAAGTGCATAATCCAGATGGCAGCAGTATTAGAAAAAACTCATGTTCAGTACTTGTTACAATTCTGTAAATCGTTTAAAATCAAATTTTTGAGTTTGAGTGAAATTGAAAACTTTGTGAAATGTTTCAAGGAGTTGATCATGCAAAGCAACGTCGATACAGCCAATGTTGGCAATCAGGCAACTGTTGATTGGAAAGGCAAGGGTGTGCCCAAGATTGATTCAGCACTCATTCCGGATTGTTATATCGACTCGAATCAAATCAACAAGTTCCACGAAGACGGAGTTTTGTTGATGCGCGGCCTGTACCGCGATTGGGTCGATACCTTACGAAACGGATTACAAAAGAATCTGGATAATCCGGTGGATTATGCATTTCCCTGCGAAAGCACACCCGATGGAATGCCTGGCCGATATTTTGACAGTTACTGCAATTGGTTACTGATTCCGGAATACTTTGAGTATGTCACCCGGTCTTCAGCAGCTTCGGTTGCAGGTCAGCTGATTGGAAGTGAGCAGGTTCAGTTTTTTCATGATCATGCATTTTCAAAAGAACCCGGTACCCAACAGGCAACACCGTGGCATCAGGACCAGCCATATTACTGCGTCGATGGTACGCAAACTGTCAGCCTCTACGTTGCCCTGGATGAAATGCCAGAGCGAGTGGCCTTACAGTTTGTACGCGGATCTCATCGATGGGGTCGATTGTTTCATCCGGTTTCCTTTTTAGACGGTGCCTTTTTTGAAAGCGATGGTCATGTACTCGAATCCGTACCTGATGTCGATGGCAACCCTGACAAATACGAAGTCATGGCCTGGGACCTTGAGCCTGGCGACTGTATCGCATTTACTTTCGCAACATTACACGGCACCACCGCGGGAGAAGTAAAGAGCCGACGGCGCGCGGTTTCGACACGCTGGCTCGGAGATGATGTACGCTACTGTACCCGTACTGTCGAGACTTCACCCCCTTTCCCTGATATCGGACAACAGCCCGGTCAACGGATGCGTGAAGACTGGTTTCCCATACTCTGGAGACGGTGCGACAACGACCATTTGAACACCGGCTGAAGTCCGGATCTGACTCGAGCTTCGGCTTTGACAAATCTGGAACACGAGCGCTGGATGCAGTGCGCTGTCACATTAGCCAAGACGGCAGGTCATGTCGGCGAAGTGCCGGTCGGTGCTGTTGTTGTTTTAGATAATCAAATTATTGGTGAGGGCTACAATCGAACGGTTATTGATCACGATCCAAGTGCGCACGCAGAAATTGTTGCTTTAAGAGCTGCAGCTGCAAATCGACAGAATCATCGATTATTGAACTGTGTTTTATACGCTACGATCGAACCGTGTGTAATGTGCGCCGGTGCAATCATTCAGTCTCGGGTCAAAACGGTCGTTTTTGGTGCGCTCGACATTAAAGCGGGTGCCGCTGGGTCGGTGTTCAATTTATTGACAAATCGCAATTTGAACCATCAATGTGAAGTCATTGATGGAATACTGGCCAGTGAATGCTCCTTCCTCATGCAGGAATTTTTCAAGGCCAGGCGTTAAACTCGCGGCCACGCAGACTTTTGCGAATTCAAACTCAACGGTTGGACAGTTTTGAATGTGATGATGCGATCAATGGCCAAAAGTCTTCTCCGAAGTTGCCTCGTAGTTCAATCTTCAGCAAACTGTGCGACCAGATCAACCGCCTTTGTCCAACGTCTTAGCAATTGCTTACGTATTGCAGGATCCATATCGGGCTCAAAGCTTCGCTCAGCACTCCAATTTTTTGTTATTGCGTCCAGCGATGAAAACAGCCCAACGTATATACCTGCGAGATAGGCTGCGCCAAGTGCCGTTGTTTCGGTGTTTGATGGCCGATCGACAGTCAGGTCGAGAACATTGCTGAGAAATTGACAAAACCAGTCATTGTTTGCCATTCCTCCATCGACTCGAAGCTGGTTGATTGTGGTACCATCAGAAAGAATTGCGCGAAGTAGATCTGAGCTTTGGTAGGCTACGGATTCCAGAGCCGCTCGCGTCAAATGGGCACTACCCGTGTCGCGGGTCATACCAAAAAATGCACCGCGTGCATCCGGTAGCCAATGTGGGGCACCCAATCCAGTGAGCGCAGGCACGAGGTAAACACCGCAATTGTCGTCCAGTGAAGCAGCCAGTGTTGCAGAGTTCGCGGCATCATCAAACAGATTCAATTTGTCACGCAGCCATTGCATGGCGGCGCCTGCTACAAAAATTGATCCTTCCATCGCATAGCTGGTCTTACCGTCAAGACGGTAGGCAATGGTCGACAGCATTTGGTGTTTTGACTGTACCAATTCAGAACCGGTATTGATGACAAGGAAACAGCCTGTACCATAAGTACTCTTGACCATGCCAGGCTCAAAACAGGCTTGGCCAATCAATGCCGATTGCTGGTCTCCTGCGACACCACAAATCGGTAGTGATTCACCCAAAACCTTTGGGTCAGTATGACCAAAGTCGGATGCACAATCCATGACTTTGGGCAAACTGTGTTCGGGGATCGAAAATAATTCGAGAAGGTCTGTATCCCATCGCTGCTTGCGAATGTCAAACAGCATGGTGCGCGAGGCATTGCTTGCGTCAGTGAGGTGGCAGTTGCCACCTGTCAGATGCCAAATCAGGAAACTGTCGATGGTTCCAAATGCCAATTCTCCGCGTTCGGCTCGTTGGCGCGCTCCTGGAACGTTATCAAGTATCCAGGCGAATTTCGTAGCAGAAAAATAAGGGTCAAGCAACAAACCGGTTTTTTCGTGAATTGTAGTGGTCAAGCCGTCTTGTCTTAGCGATGCGCAGTACTTGGCCGTTCGTCGATCTTGCCAGACAATTGCATTGTAGATCGGTTCACCAGTTTTACGATCCCATACGACACTGGTTTCGCGCTGATTTGTGATTCCGATTGCTTGAACTTTACCGGGCAGATGGGCAGCATAATCAAGGACACCTTGAGTTGCCGTCAACGTCGTTTGCCAAATTTCCTTCGGGTCATGCTCGACCCAGCCATCATCGGGAAAATACTGCGTAAATTCCTGCTGGGCACTGTGCACGACTTTGCCACTTTGATCAAGAAGAAGGGCGCGAGAACTGGTTGTGCCCTGATCGATACTAAGAATGTACGCTTGCATTGAATACAACCTCTGTTGAGTCTTCAAGGTTTCGTACCGAGTCAATATACTCGTTTAGTTGGCTAATCTGAGAGGCGTCCATGCGAATCCCCTGACGTGTTCGACGCCAGATTACATCTTCTGCGCACCGGGCAAATTCATGATGGATCAGATAGTCGACTTCTGCCTGGTAGAGCCCTGGTGAGAATTCCTGTCCCAAATCATAGGTATCGACACACCCGTTTAATATTTCATGTGCCCTTGACCCGTAATGGCAGGCGTATCGTTGTGCGAGTGGTGCCGGCAGCCATCGGTATTGGTTGCTCAGTCGATCAGCGAAATCTGCAGTGCTGTAGCCGCCAATATCTGCGCCCGGTAAAATCGCGCCGTCGGTCCATTTTGATGTATTGAATCCTTTAAGACCACCTAGCATTTCAATCGCATCTTCGGCGAGGAGACGGTAGGTGGTAATTTTGCCGCCAAATATCGACACGATTGGCGCTTGAGAGTCGTCGAACTTTAAGATGTAGTCTCGGGACAGTTTACTCGCATCTTTGGAACTGTCACCGAATAATGCACGAACGCCACTATAGCTCCAAACAACATCGTCTCGCCGGACACCTGTTTTCAAGTATCGGTTGACTGCCTGACAAAGATAGTCAATCTCCGAGTTGGTGATCGTGCATTCACCATCCGGATTGTCCTCACTGACTTCGGTCGTGCCAATCAGCGTATAGTCTCGTTCGTAAGGAATGCAGAATACCACCCTACGGTCCGTATGCTGAAAAATATAGGCATATTGGTGATCAAACAGTTTCGGCACAACGATGTGACTGCCGCGAACCAGGTGCATCTGCTCAAAGACTTCATCTCGGTGAAATTGCTGCGCGATGGATTCGACCCATGCACCGGTGGCGTTCACCACAGCACGAGCGCGAATTTGCATGGTTCTATCTAACATGCTGTATTCACTTTCCCTAGTCAGGGTAATTCGCCAAAAATCATTTTCTCGCTCAAGTTTGGTGCATGGGGCACGACTGAGTACGCAAGCGCCTGCATTTGCGGCATCGACAACGTTGAGGATCACCAACCTTGAATCTTGTACCCAGCAGTCAGCGTATTCAAAGCTGTGGCGCAATTCAGGTTTTAGTGTTGAACCGGCAACGTGTCGGCGCAAATTAATTTTTCTCGATTTTGGCAGTAAATTCATCGGTGCCAGTGAATCATAGATGAGTAGTCCAGCCCGAATCATCCAGCGCGGGCGAAGCGACTTTTTGTGAGGCAGAACAAAACGCAAAGGCCAGATGATGTGTGGTGAATTTCGAAACAAAATTTCGCGTTCGCGCAAACTGTGCCGAACCAGTTTGAAATGAAAGTTTTCAAGATACCTCAGTCCACCGTGAATGAGTTTGGTGCTTGCTGATGAGGTATGCTGGCCGAAGTCATCCTTGTCGCACAACAATACCTTAAGCCCACGACCGGCTGCATCGCGAGCAACGCCGGCACCGTTGATGCCACCGCCTATGACGGCAATGTCAAAGATATCCTGCTCATTCAGTTCCGTACCCATCAAATCGGCCACAATCAAATTGAATTTCAAAGCGCGTCAAACGCGCATAAAAACAAAAGTCGACCAGATTATGGATAGGGCCAGCGCTCCCCAAAGTGGTGTCGAAAACAGCCAAAGCCATCCGAGAAAGATGAATATGCTGCCGAGCAGGCTGATAAACAGGCGATCTCCTCGAGTTGTATCCAAACCGAAAATTCCGCGTCGTGGGCCACCGCCTGGGCTGAATTTTTCCCAAACGCCCATCGACACGACACATAGCAGGATGAAGACAAAAAATATCACAGTCGGCCATGTCCATGCCATCCAGGATAAATCCAACATGTTGCTATACCCGGCCCAGGGAAAAACCCCTTGCAATGTAATTTCTTACGAAGTAGATCACAATGGCGCCTGGGATAATTGTCAGTGCACCTGCAGCCGCCAACAAGCCTAATTCGTAGCCTGCCGTACTCGCAGTTCGAGTCATTGTTGCGGCTATGGATTTGGCTGCAACCGAGGTTAAGGTTTTTGATAGCAGCAGTTCCACCCAGGAATACATAAAACAAAAAAATGCTGCCACACCAATTCCCGAGGCAATTGCCGGCATGAAAATCTTGACGAAAAATCTCGGAAAGGAATAACCGTCGACGTAAGCCATTTCGTCGAGTTGTTTTGGCACGCCAGACATGAAGCCTTCGAGTATCCAAACGGCAAGTGGAATGTTGAAAAGACAATGTGCCAGTGCGACTGCAATGTGCGTATCGTAAAGGTCAAACGCTGCGTACAGCTGAAAAAACGGCAATGCGAAAACTGCCGGTGGAGCCATACGATTGGTCAGCAGCCAGAAAAACAGGTGCTTATCACCCAAGAATCGATAACGAGAAAATGCGTAAGCTGCAGGCAGGGCAAAAGATACCGAAATGACCGTGTTAATCACAACATAAATGATTGAGTTCAGATAGCCTTTGTACCACGTTGGGTCAGTAAAAATCTTGATGTAATTTTCCAGCGTGAAGTCCAGAGGAATTAACGCGAACGAGCCTAAAATTTCGTTAGTGGTTTTGAACGACATGTTCAATAACCAGTAAATCGGCAACAGGAGAAAGACGATGTAGATCGTCGGCACCAGGACTCTGTGAATCGAAATTTCGCCAGGTTTTTTACTGTTGTTCATTTTTCATCATGAGTGTGTAAAACACCCAGCAAATCAATAGCACAATAAAGAAATAGATCAGTGACATGGCTGCAGCCGGCCCAAGATCAAACTGTCCTAGTGCAAGTTTCACCAAGTCAATTGACAAAAATGTTGTCGAATTACCGGGTCCGCCACCCGTGAGTACAAAGGGTTCGGTGTAGATCATGAAGCTGTCCATAAATCGTAGCAATATCGCAATGGTCAGAACCCGTTTCATTTTGGGCAGCTGAATCCAGATGAACACTGCCCAGCGCGAAGCCCCATCGATTTTGGCGGCCTGATAGTATGCCTCGGGGATAGCACTTAAGCCAGCGTAGGCAAGCAGCACAACCAGTGAAGTCCAGTGCCAAACGTCCATCAATATCGTCGTCGCCCAGGCTGAGATTGGCTGCTGCGTGAAGTTGTAATCGATGCCGACGGCGTTAATCACATAGCCCAAAAGGCCAATGTCTGGCAATGCGAAAATATTCCACATGGCACCGACCACATTCCAGGGAATCAATAGCGGAAGTGCCATCAATACCAGGCAGACGGAAACCCAAGGACCTTTTTTTGGCATACACAATGCTATCGCAATACCCAGCGGTACTTCGATCAGCAAAATGATCCCGGTAAATGTGATTTGACGGATAAAAGCATCATGAAATCGCTCCGAGTTCAATACCTGCTCAAACCAGGTCAGCCCTTCCCAGAAAAATACGTTATCGCCAAAAGTTTCCTGCATCGAATAATTCACGACCGTCATCAAGGGAATCAACGCGTTGAAAGCCACCAGCACCACAACGGGAATCACGAACAGCCAGGCACTTTGTTTGATGGTTTTGTTCATTGTGTCAGCCTTTGTTCTCCAGCCAACCAGCCGTCGACGTAAAGAAAGGTTCGATCGACGTCAAATTCGATTGCTGCATTGCTTTCAGGGATGATCTGTTCTTCGGGACAGATCAACTTAATTTCGTACTCATCGTGCGTGACATGAACCAGTTGGTGTCGTCCAAGATCGTCAACCCTTCGAACTTTGACAGGAATGCCTTGATTGCTGATCCGAATGAATTCGGGCCGGATGCCAATTTCGGTGTGCGCACCGTTTTGCGGACGTGCGGTCACAGCAGCCTGATTGTCGCAAACGACTTTCTGGCCCTGAAAGGTGACATCGCTGCCATTGATTTCACAAGGCAGGATATTCATACCAGGTGAACCGATAAAGTAGCCGACAAAGGTATGCATTGGCCGATCAAACAATTCCACAGGTGTGCCTGACTGCACGACTTTTCCTTCGTACATGACCAGTACCTCTTCTGCGAATGTGAGCGCTTCGGTTTGATCATGTGTGACATAAATCATTGTTGTACGAACGTTCTGGTGCAATTCCTTGAGTTTGGAGCGCAACTCCCATTTCATATTCTGATCAATAACAGTCAGTGGTTCATCGAACATCATGACGTTGACATCCTCGCGAACCACGCCGCGACCGAGGGAAATTTTCTGTTTTCCGTCGACGGTCAGTGAGGCCGCTCTTCGATGAATGCCTTCTTCAAGGTCGAGCATTTGCGCGACTTCGTGCACGCGTTTTTTGATGTTTTGCTCAGAAACTCCACGGTTGCGAAGCGGAAATGCCAGATTATCGAAAACTGACATGGTGTCGTAAATGACAGGAAACTGGAACACCTGCGCGATATGACGATGAATTGTATCGACTGATGTAACGTTTTGTTCATCGAACCAGACTTTTCCCGAAGTGGGCGAAATAAGACCCGAAATGATTCCAAGCAGCGTGGTTTTTCCGCAGCCGGACGGTCCCAGTAGTGCGTAAGCACCACCTTGTTCAAATACGGTGTTGATCTGTTTGATGGCAAAGTCTTCTTCCGACTGCGGTACGGAAAGATAACTGTGCCGAATATCTTGCAGGGTGATTTTTGCCATCGCCGTGAAAATTAATCAATGAATGGCGTTGCCATGCTGGTCAAAATACAGGCATCCTTTCAGCTTCATGAATACTTCAATTTGCGCTCCCATGCTGTAGGGATGAACTCCGCTTGAGGCCAGTATCCAGTCATTGCCTTGTACCTGTAAGTGGATCAGGCTTTCAGACCCACTGATTTCTGCCAGTTGCACGGTGCCTCCAAAATCGATGCAACGCTCACTGTCAGCGGAATTGGACAGGCTAAGGTGATGTGGTCTGATTCCCAGAATATAGTCGCCGTCAGCCTGGTTGTTGAGCGCATCCGGGCACTCCCAGTCGGCGATGCCTGGCATGGACATCGTACCACCTGACTTTCTGACTGTCGCAATATTGATTGGCGGATAGGAAAATATTTTTGCGCAATTAAGATTGCGCGGCTGTCGATAAATATCAAGGGTTTTGCCGTATTGAACGACGCTTCCTTCGTGCAGTGTCGCAATGTATCCGCCCAGCATCAAGGCTTCTTCCGGTTCACTGGTCGCATAGACTACCGTTGATTGTGATTTCGCAAATAGTCTTGGCAACTCTGCGCGCAGTTGCTCCCTTAGTTTGTAGTCCAGGTTTGCGAGTGGTTCATCCAGCAGTACCAAAGAGGCATCTTTCACCAGTGCCCGAGCCAGTGCAGTTCGCTGCTGCTGTCCGCCGGACAAATTGGCAACATCGCGCTCAAGCAAATCTGACAGATTGAGCAGCTCTGCGATCTCACGCACCTGGCGGTCGATTTGCGTGCGCGATTTTCCTGCAACTCGCAAAGGAGAGGCGATGTTTTCAAAAACTGTGAAGTTCGGATAATTGATGAACTCTTGGTAGACCATCGCAATGTTTCGCTTTTGTACACTGATTCCGGAAACATTTTGACCATCAAACCAAACTTCGCCCGTGGTTGGCTTTTCCAGCCCGGCCATCAGTCTCATGAGTGTCGTTTTGCCGCTGAGGGTTGCACCGAGAAGCACGTTGAACTCGGAGTCATGCAAAGCGAGACTCGTCGGATGAATGTGTACCGAGCCATCCACAATCTTGGATACATTTTTTAGTTCGACTGACAAATTTAGCAAGCAGTGTTTCTGTTAGATGGGATTGAGTGTATCCGTGTCGTCGGGCTTAGGTAGAATTTTCGCAGACATGGACATTCACATCATGTTTTTTTGCAATCTGCATGAATTTCTTTGGCACTTCACTATCGGTGATGAAGTGATTGATCTGGCTTAATTCGCATAGAAAGATCGGTGCCTTGCGTTTAAATTTGTTGGCATCTGCAACCAGGATTACATTTCGCGCATGCTGGATCATAGTTTGCGCGACCCGAACCTCGCGCCAGTCAAAATCGGTAACGATGCCTTCTTTTTCGATCGATGATGCCCCGATCACTGCAAAGTCAACCCGAAACTGGCTGACAAAATCTGCCGTTGCATCGCCAACGATTCCGCCGTCCTGGCGACGAATCTGTCCACCTGCAATGAAAGCTTCAATCTGGTCCGATTGAACCAGGATGTTCAGTACGTTCAGGTTGTTCGTGACAACTAGCAAGCCTTCGTGTTTGCGTGTCAGTTCTGCAGCCACCTGTTCGGTTGTTGTACCAATATTGATAAAGAGCGAACAGTCGTTTGGAATCAAAGTGGCCGCTTTTTCGGCGATTCGTTCTTTGCCCTGCGTTGCGAGCATTTTTCGTGCGCCGTAACCCAGGTTGACAACGCTGTCGTACGTAATGGCACCGCCATGAATTCTTTGGAGCAAACGGGCGCGCGTGAGTTGATTTAAATCCCTGCGAATGGTTTGTGCAGAGACGTTGAATCGTTCTGCCATCCGGTCAACCTGAACCAGTCCCTCTGATTTGGCAATCTTCCACAATTCCTTCTGCCGCAGGTTCAGTTCGGTGACATCGTGAGTTTGGTTCACGTTTCCCTTAGCCGCGTTGGCTTGATTTCAGTGCTCGCAGCACCACTCAATTTGCATTGTTGACCATTGAATGGTTTGCTGGCAAAATTAATGTCATGGTAATGCGGGTCGATGGTTGGCTTTCGACCCAGCATCACCATTGACAGTCAGACTGTATTTTGACTAGGTACCAAACTAATCTGGTACCTAGTCAATTCAGTCAAATTAACTCTCGTTCCAGCGTTGAACGAGTGTATCGTAGTTGACGGTTTTGCCTTGTGGCTTTTCTTCAACTTTGGTTGGCTTTGGGTGAACCGGGTTGATTCAGCCATACTGAAGGATCGCTTTCCTCATTGAGGCGCGGACCACAACCGCCGTAGGTGCCATTTCGCTCATCGGCTGCCTGCATTCTCGCCATCACCTGGTCCATTTCTGCGGCCAGTCGGTCCATGGCTTGTTGAGGCGTGAAAGCACCGGAGTTAACATCACCGATTTGCTGCCACCAGATCTGCGCCAGTTTCGGATAATCCGGCACATTGATGCCAGTTGGAGACCATCTCACCCGATCTGGTGAGCGGTAAAATTCAACCAATCCACCAAGTTTCGGTGCTCGCTCAGTAAACGACTCATGACGGATGTCGCTGTCGCGAATCGGTGTCAGTCCAACGTGTGTTTTCTTCAGTGAAACTGATTTCGACACCGTGAACTGAGCATAGAGCCAAGCAGCCTTGCGACGCTCAACCGGGGTTGACTTGAACAAGGTCCATGAACCGGCATCCTGGTATCCGAGCTTTTGGCCTTCTTCCCAGTAAGGACCATGGGGGGATGGCGCCATTCTCCAAAGTGGGTTGCCGTCATCATCGACGGTATTATTGCCATCGCTCTTTGGTGCGACCATCGAAGCGGTAAACGCCGTGTACCAGAAAATTTGCTGTGCGACATTGCCTTGAGATAGCGCGGGCAGGGACTGATAAAAGTCATAGCTTGCTGCGCCTGGCGGTGCGTATTTACGCAGCCACTCATCCCATTTGCGTATCGCGTAGACTGCCGCGGGTGCATTGGCAGCGCCGCCTCTTGAAACTGAAGCACCAACCGGGTTACAGGAGCCAGTTTCCATTCGGATGCCCCATTCATCGACAGGTACACCGTTGGGTAGACCCTTGCTACCGGCACCTGCCATTGAAAGCCAGGCGTCAGTCATACGCCAGCCAAGGTCTGGTGCACGCTTACCATAGTCCATGTGCCCATAGACACGAACGCCGTCAATTTCCTTGACGTGCTCTGAGAAAAATTCTGCGATGTCTTCGTAAGCTGACCAGTTAACCGGAACACCAAGATCATAGCCGTAAATTTCTTTGAACTGGCTTTGTAACTCGGGACGGCTAAACCAGTCATAGCGAAACCAGTACAGGTTGGCAAATTGCTGGTCAGGCAACTGGTAAAGTTTACCATCAGGTCCGGTGGTAAAACTTTTGCCCATAAAA
The DNA here is from genome assembly GCA_963664525.1 of Arenicellales bacterium. Lineage (GTDB taxonomy): Bacteria > Pseudomonadota > Gammaproteobacteria > Arenicellales > JAJDZL01 > JAJDZL01. The sequence continues at coordinate 2,200,171 of OY761535.1, read as the reverse complement.
TCGTCAACATCGAGTGTTGGTAAGGTAACGTCGGCTCCATCGCCAGCCATCCAGTCGGATAGGTTGACGGCCAGTTGCAATCGTGAATGAGTACCAATCAAGTCAGAGTCATTGATGTAGGCATCGTAGAGATTTCTGTTGGTCTGCATTTGCGTTTGCACAGCCTGAACCACTTCGCCTTCACCAAGCAACTGGTGGTTGACCTTGATTCCGGTAATTTCTTCAAACGCTTTTGTCAGAACTTTTGACTCGTATTCGTGAGTCGGTATGGTTTCTGACAGCACATTAATTTCCATTCCCTTGAACGGCTCTGCTGCATTGATGAACCAATCCATTTCTGCCATTTGTTCTTCCATCGAAAGGGTGGATGGCTGAAATTCGGATTCAATCCACTCCTTGGCTTTCGCCATATCTGCTGACGCAACGCGGAACAGTCCGCCAATTACGACAAGCAAGGCTACAGCCAATGTCAGTGTCGTCTTTTTTGTCATTGCATATTGTCCTCTAAACTAAGTTAAACACATCTTGGGTAAACCAAAATTAGGTTTCGTAATAATACAAGATTTTCGTTTTTTGGTAGAATTATTTTGATTTGGGGAACATTTATTTGCTAATACGAACATTATCAGCATAATCAAACAGAAAAGCGGTTTTTTCAAACAACGGGATTTTCATATGAATCACCGCGATTAGGCGCACAATTGTTGGCGAGCGCGTGTCACTTGTTGAGTTGGATTGTGCAGCGTCCAATTCAACAAAACGATAAACTAAAATACACAGCGTTCCCTGACCTGGCACCGGAGAGGTACCGAAGTGGACATAACGGCGCGGACTCGAAATCCGTTGGGGACGCAAGTCCCACGTGGGTTCGAATCCCACCCTCTCCGCCATCGATTCAGGTCAAAGAATTTCAAGCTGAAATCGCCATTGGGTGCTTGGACTCATTCGTCAAGTTAAAGAGTCAGTTCGCTGAAAACCGGATTTTGTCCAAGTCGGGTCGATTGATGGTGCCGTTAAAGTAATACGCTATTCGTCCGATGCTATCGATCGCGGTTCGACGGCAAATTGTGTGGTTGCTGTTTTAAAATTGGTTGCCAATTTAGTCGCCTCATTCTCCTCGCTTAGTTTGAATATCCAGTAAGAGCTTTGTCAAATGAACGTTTCTGCATCAAAACTTCAATACGACGTAGAGATGGTCGAAATCTCCGTTGCTGAAGTTCGCGCGACGATTTCGAAAATCTTTGTCGCACTCGGATGCGAAATGAAAAATGCCTACATCATTTCTGATCATCTTATTGACTCGAGTCTTTGCGGTGTGGAAAGCCACGGTGTGGTGCGCACCTTACAGTACGCCAATCAGTTTCAATCCGGAGAACTGAAACCTTGCGCGCAGCCGAGAACAGAGTCTGCAAATGGTAGTATTGAAGTCATTGACGGTGATGGTGGCTTAGGGATTTTACCGATGATCATTGCCTATGAACATGGGACCACGCGCGCTGAAGAATCGGGCAACTCTACGACCGCGGTACGTAACGTGGGACACACAGGTCGACTTGGAGCTTTCGCAGATGAGGCTGCAAAAAAGGGGTTTCTGACCATCTGTTTCGGTGGCGGAAATCGTCGCAAGTGGAGGCAGGTGGCGCCATATGGTGGTGTCAGAGGACTGTTGCCGACCAATCCATGGTGCATTGGCATACCAGGCGGTGACCAGGGTCCGGTTGTTGTCGATTTTGCAACCTCGAAAATTGCCGGTGGTTGGGTCTACGCGGCACAATCTGCGGGTACTCATTTGCCTGAAGGGTGTGTCATTGATCGGGATGGGAAATTGACAGTTGATCCGGCAGATTATTTTAATGGTGGTGCGATTCTTCCTGCCGGTGGCCACAAAGGGTACGGTCTTGCTGTGATTTCCGAGTTGGTGGCAGAAGCGCTTCTAGGTCCTGCAACTGTGGAATGTAACTGGTTGATTATTGCACTGGACACCAAGCGGTTGCAGTTAAATTCTCAATTTGGTGCAATTGCAGAGGAGCTTTTGGCGGAAATACGTCATTGCCCACCAGCGGAAGGGTTTGAGCAGGTGGAAATTCCTGGGGAAAGAGAGCGGTTGCACCGTAAGTGCAGTGGACAGAGTCTTGTGATCCCTGTACAAACTTGGCAGCAAATTGGCGATCTTTGGTCGGATTTGGTCAAAGGCCCTTAGATTTCGGAGACATCAGGCGGAGACCTTTTGTTCAGGGGAATTGGCTCGCGCGGTTCATCGAAACTCGATGTGGCAAGTTATTTTCTTGAAACAATACGCAAAAATATATCGATATGACGCAGCATAGTCAAAATAACGTGTTAAATCAGCCATTGTCATTACCCTGTGGGGCGGTGCTCAAGAACCGGCTGATCAAATCAGCAATGTCGGATTCCCTCGGTGATGGTGCAGGGAATCCTACCGAAGCTCAGATGAGGCTATACGAGCGGTGGGCCGAAGGTGGTGTTGCATTGTCGCTGATCGGAGAGGTGCAGGGGACTTTTCGTTTTCCAGAAAAACCGGGTAATCTTGTGCTGGCACCCGATGCAGACTTGAATGCTATGCAGGTTTTGGCAAGGCGGGGATCAGCAAACGGCACACATCTTTGGCCGCAGCTCGGACACGCAGGAGCACTGTCTCATCGACCGATTAGCCAACCTAAGGGGCCATCTGCTCTGAATGTTGAAGGACTCAAATGTGAAGGTATGTCTCTCAAAGAAATTGATGAACTGCCTGGCATTTATGCGAGAACCGCAACACTGGCCAAGCAAGCAGGTTTTAGCGGCGTTCAAATCCATGCGGGGCACGGTTTTCTTTTCAGTCAGTTCCTGTCGCCGCTATTCAACAAAAGAAAAGATAGCTATGGCGGTTCCATTGAGGGGCGCTTTCGAATTATCCGAGAAGTGATCAAAGCGATTCGACAAGCGGTCGGCGAATCTTTACCGGTTGGTATCAAGATCAACTCGACGGACAAACTCGTAGGCGGCCTGTCAGAAAATGACGCACTTGATGTGGTTCGTATGCTCGATCAGACGTCGGTTGATCTCATCGATATCAGTGGCGGTACGTATTTTCCAGGTGCGGCGTCCAGTTCCGACAGCATTTCAAAATCTGGCCCTTACTTTATTGATTTCGCCACACGTGCGAAAGGAGTGACGTCCATCCCGATCATGGTTACGGGCGGCTTTCAGACACGCGAACAGGCGGTGGATGCCATCAAAACAAATCGCACGGACGCCGTGAGCCTCGCGCGGGCGATGGTACTGAATCCGTCGCTGGCGAACCTATGGTTGAGTGATGAGGGTAGTGACCTGGAATTTCCGATTTTCGACGCACCGCCACGTGGCAGTGTCACCGCATGGTATACGATGCGGTTGACGGCACTTGGGGAAGACGCTGAGCACCAGTTCGATCTGAGCCCTGCAGCAGCGTTGGAAACGTATGAAACTCGGGATTCGAAGCGTTGCATAAAATGGCGGGAACGGTTCTCGAAATAGAGATCTTGCCATCCATTTCTACTTTCTATGTCGATTCTCTTACAATGGAAATTTTAGCGGCAACATCAATCACCTGAACAATGGGTTCGTGATAGCAATGAAACTGGGTTGCGAGAATTTCGCTTGTATTAAAAAATGAATTCAGATAACAGTTGATTCGTCAAATCAGATTGTGGTAACAAGTAATGAGCACAGATTTCGTTTATTCGAGGACTTACCAAGGACAGGTCAAAGGCTTAATTCTGGATTGGAGTGGTACCGTAGCCGATGCTTACGTGATCGCACCCGCCGTTGTCTTTGTTGACGTGTTTGCCAGGCAAGGTGTTCCCATCACCATGGAAGAAGCGCGTGGGCCGATGGGATTGAGAAAAGACTTGCATATTGCGGTCCTAACTCAGGACCCAAGCATTAGCCAACGCTGGCGTGAAGTGAAAAATGCCGATCCGACACAAGCTGATGTGGATGCAATGTATGCTGATTTTGTACCGCTACAGCTTGATTGTTTGCGTCGATATACGACATTGTTGCCCGGCGTTGCGGAGACTGCCAAGAATATCAAGGCACGCGGGATCAAAATTGGGAGTACGACCGGCTTTGTACGAAGTATGGTCGACATTCTCGAAGCCGACGCAGCCAAGCAGGGATTTGAACTTGATGCAACGGTTGCCGGTGATGAAGTCATTCATGGCGCCCGTCCCAAGCCCTTCATGATCTACCGAAATCTCGACCTGCTGGATATTCATCCAATCCAGTCGGTGATCAAGGTTGACGATACCGTATCCGGTATTGAAGAGGGTCTGGAAGCAGGTTGCTGGACTGTCGGGATTGCTCGCTACAGCAATTACATGAACATCAATAGCCTGGAAGAGGCTCAGTCCGTTTCGGAAGATGAAATTGAGCGGCGGCTTGTCATTTCGCGTGACTTGTTGCGAAAGGGCGGCGCACACTATGTGATCGATGAATTTCCACAACTTCTTGACGTCATCGATCACGTCAACGCCAGATTGACAAGAGGCGAAAAGCCGTAGCGAACGATTGGATTACTTCTCGGGCGTGATTACAGCGGTTTCTCCTAGATTGCCGTAATATATAGATTAGACTCACCAATATAGATTGCTGTACGCAAATTTCTTCGTGAGATAAAGCAAAAGGTCTCAAGTAAGTACACTACTCTTCTTGAGACCCTGCGGCCCGCCGATGAAACGACGGGGGTAGTAGTGAAAAATTGTAGCAAAACCAAATGATTTAGATTTCAGAATTGATGGAGATTTGTGAGGTCGCCATTCTTGCGTCCGGCAGGCACGTTCTCGCCTGTCAACACAATGAGCAAAATTAGCTCCGGTTCAATTCAATACAATTGCGTTGGATGCTAATGCTGTAGCAGTTGGTTACTTTGGGAGCTCGGACGATTGAATTGCGACATCGTTTTGGTCGCAGACCAGTTTCCTTACGGTTTTCTAGAATCTCTAAATTGACCTGCCTCAAATTTGATAATCCAAATCAATGAGCTGAAAGCACCAGCGTACTTGCATTCAATGAAGTTGAAACAACAATTTACATTAACAATATAGACAAATGGCCACCATCAGTTCTGAACAATCTTATCAATACTTACCGAGTGTCTGTCCGTTGGACTGTCCTGACACCTGTAGCCTGACTGCAGTTGTCAATGAAGATCAGTTGGTAGCAGTACGCGGCTCCAGTGTCAATCCCTATACGGACAGTTCCATCTGTAGCAAAGTCGCGCGCGGATATCCTGAGATGGTTCACGGCGAACATCGTCTCACAAATCCACTCAAGAGGATCGGTGCACGTGCCAGTGGTGAATTCATGCCCATCAGTTGGGACGAAGCCCTGGACAGGGTTCACGCAGGCTTTTCTCGTGCAATCGATCGTTATGGACCGCAGTCGGTACTGCCTTTTAACTATGCTGGACCACATGGTGAATTGGCCGGTGGTTCGATGGACCGACGATTTTTTCACCATCTCGGTGCCACGCTGCTCAATCGAGGTCCACTGTGTGGTGCGGTTCGCGCCACTGCCTATACGAGTTTATTTGGCGAGGTGGCAGGCATGCCGCCTGAACAGGCAGTTCATGCAGACCTGATCGTCATTTGGGGAAATAACGTTACCGTTTCCAATCTTCATTTTGCAAAGGTCGCCAAGGCTGCGCGCGAAAAAGGTGCAAAGATTGTAACCATTGATCCAAAAAGAATCCGAATCGCAGAACAAAGCCACTTACATTTGCAACTGGAACCGGGTACGGACGTGATTCTTGCAATGGCGGTCGCGGCCGAACTGGAACGACACAGCCAGCTTGATATGAAATTCATTGAACAGTGGACTTTTGGATTTGACCGATACATGGATCAGGCACGTCAGTACAGTGTCGACACGGTCGAACAAAAGTGCGGCTTAAGTGCCAGCGAATTTAATGCCTTTGTCGACCTTTATGCCAATGCTAAAACCGTCGCGGTGTCTGTGGGCAATGGTATCGAGCGCGGATACAGCGGAGGTTCCGGCCTTCGTGCCGCAATGGCGCTGCAGGCACTGACCGGAAACCATGGTCGACTTGGCGCTGGCGTCATTGCAAAGCCTGGTTGGGCAGTTCCCAAGACATCGGATCGTTTACAGCGCCCGGACCTCATTCCCGACGGTACGCGAACATTCAATATTGTTGATGTTGCAGATGTTTTGCTGGACAAACAACTCGAACCGCCCATTATGGCAACGATGATCTACAACCACAACCCGGTGGCAACACATCCAAATCAGATCAGGATGATTGAAGCACTACGGCGCGAGGATTTGTTTGTTGTCGGCTGTGACATCGTGATGACGGACAGCATGGTATATGCTGATGTCATTTTGCCGGCCGCGAGTCATTTTGAATATGACGATGTCTACGGCGCATATGGTCAAAACTATGTCCAACGAGCTGCACCTGTGATTTCCCGTGTTGGACAGTCATTACCGAATACTGAAATTTTTCGTCGTTTAGCTGATCGATTCGGCTTTGAAAGCTCGGTTTTTCGTGCAAGTGACTTTGAGTTGATGGATGATGCCATAGAACCTACGGATGAAAGACTATTGGGTTATCGACCAAGTGAAATTCCGCTGGAAAAAGCCATCGAGTTCAAATCACTTAACGGTGAACCTGGCATTCTTTGCAAAAACCTGGTGCCTGCAACTGCATCCGGCAAAATTGAACTTTATTCCGAGACGTTGGAGAGCAAATTCAATTGCGGCGTTCCCAAATACCGCTCCATTGAGAAGAACCTCCCATTTACCCTGATTTCGCCATCTTCCAGCAATAGAACCAATGCAACATTTGGTGGATGTGAAGATTCTCTGCAATATGAAATTGTTGAGATGAATCCATCCGATGCAGCCAAATACGATTTGCAGTCCGGAGACCTGGTAACAGTCTGGAACGAACGCGGTGAAGTGAGTCTTAGGCTTTCCGTGACGGACTCTACTCGAGTAGGTGTTCTGTATTCACCCAAGGGGACTTGGCGAGAAACCAGCGACACAGGACTGACCGTTAATGCGCTGATTCCATCCGATGTTCGCGCTGATATAGAAGAAGGTGCGTGTTACAACGAAACTTATGTTGATGTTTCAATTCGTCAAAACGCGGTAGACCACCTTCAGTAAATCCAGGAGAAGTAGCCCATCGTCGACTTTCTTTGACGGTGATTTTTTGCACGGGGTAAGCCGTCTGCTGACCCTGGTGGGAAAAGCACGTCAGCAACTGTATTTTGAATGACTGAAACAGTCTTGAGGGTGGGCTGATCGCAAAAGTCAATTCGCTTCGACTTTTGAATACGACGATATATTCATCGCCTGAAGCAGGAGGAGAAACTTCAGGCGATGACTTGATCAATACAATGATTTTCTATTGCAGAAACTAATCCGACAGTTGTATTACGGTATTCTCAATCGGCTGATCGCCGTTTTCGAATCGATTGTTCGATTTTGTATGTTTGAGCTGACTTCGGGAAACAAGCATTCGTTCGTACAAGAATTTGATTCGACGACTGCCCGTGTTTACAAATAAAAACGGAGCAATGGCATGAACCGCACAGGCCAGCGCGCCGATCAACATTTGAACCGCAAATGACATGGCAAAGCGCATGTGCTGGAAGTACGTCTCGTCTGCGTCTTCGAGATGCTGTGTAAAGTAATTCATCTTTTTGCCTGGTTAGTCATTGACATTCATATTTAGAATAGAATAACAGATTATTCCCATAATTACAAACTAATATTACGATAATATAGCGATATAATAATAAATATATTCCAAGATATTATCTCTTATTAGAATATTATCACTATTGCCATGGGAAGGTGTTATGCTCTGACGGCGGCGAAACCCTCCGAATCACGGTCACTTCGGTTGGTAGCAGCTTGATCGAATATTGAAGCCTGCAAGGGAAAGGAGCAAAAGCAAGGCCAATTTGACCTTCCTGGAGTAGCCAACAACCGGGGAAAATTCCGGAAACGAAAGAACGTTCTGCGACAGCTTACATCCAAGGTGAGCGCTGCGCGCAGTGGAGTCTATCTCTACGGTGTAAGTTGAATCGCCATCGTCCGCTCAATGAGCAATAGGAGCAATGATTCCATGTGATGAATGGTGATTGCACAAAACGGGTGCGCAGCAGTGCTGCGATTCAAACTCGTTGGATGAGCGCACTATCAAAATTCTCAATAAACTACATCAACGGCATGCCGAACAATGCGCCGTGAAATTTTGCAATCAAACCCGCAACGATCACACCTGCCACGACCGCGACCGCATCCATTGCCCATCGAGGCGCCTTAGCTTCGGAAGGTTCTTTGGCTCGCACAACTGCGCTGATCGTTGCGACAACAGCGTATATGCCTAAGGTCCCGAACAGAAGAATTGACCTGAGGTCACCGTTTGCAAAAAGGTGAACGAGAGCCCATAAAAACAAACCAGCCAGCATTGGGTGGCGCACAACTGCTCGAATATGCGTTGGCATATTGGCTGCAGCAAAAAGAATGATTGCCACCGGAACCAGTATCAGCGCTGCCGGGCGTCCCCAGGCGAATGGCTGGTAAACCGGTTGAAACTGCGCGCTGGAAAATCCCCAGACAATCAGGCCGATCCCGACAAATGAAATAATCGAAAATATCGCCCGGTATTTATTCTCCCCAAGCGTTGCGATGAGAGCAGAACGCAACGGCACAACACTGGGAATCAGGTGTAAGGCTACAAAAACGATAAGGCCCGTGATTAGAAGACTCATAAAAATTACTCCGCTGGCTTAAATCAATTTCAATGCACTTGTCGGTCAAATGACTTCGTCAGTGCGGTGGGTGGTTTCTCCATATCGGCGAAGTGCAGGCTGTTTCAAGCCTGCATAGAGGGCGTCGATATTTTTATCAATCTGTTGCTTCGACTGTTCAAACAGGCTGTTGCCATGACGGTCGGATTCGACCAGGAATGGTCCGAATTGCTCGACTTCCAAAATCCAGATGGCTTGTGCGATACCAAGTTCCTCAACCCAGTATGCCTGCGGCACATGCTTGATGCCACGTCCCAATAGTGCACCGGTGCCATACCCAATTGTCGTCAGATAAACTGCTTCATTAGGAACAAAGTAGGAACCGTAATCGGACTGTGGCATGCCTCCTTTACCGATCACAACCTTACAGTCGGTCATTTCAAACCAACGTTCCATCCATTTTGAGAATCGAAAACTCGCGGTTGCAGTAACCGCCCTGACAGTATACGAACCGTCGTCGGCGATGGTTGCAGCGGGCGAACAGTGAAAATTGACGTTGCTCAGAGCCGCGAGATCTAAGGGTGGCTTGACGTTCTCATCAAGAATTCGCCGATACACGCCTTCACGGCCCGTGTATATTCGGCCGTTGATATAGACAATGTCGCCGATGTTGAGCGCTGCCAGCGCAGCTGGGTCCGCCGGTGCAGAAAGTTCAACAATGTTTTGGCGATCATTCACTCGACTGCTTCTCGGCGATGATAGGGTGTGAACCACTTCGGGTCGGTTCGAAACTGTGTTTCTCCATCATCGAAAATTCGAACCACCGCGCGGCGCGAAGACAGACAGAAGCTGTGTATGGCCACAGGCATGCCACCGGTATGTGTGTGTGCGATCTCAATATGGCAGTCAACTACCATGGAACTACCGACAAATCCCATCGGCCCCATACCGATCTGGTTACCAAGTTCCTTGAGTTCGTCTTCGAGTTTAGCGATATCGGGGTCCGGGTGCCTGTCACCGACAACTCTCAGGCAGGCGGCTTGTTTGCCCAGCACCATGCACGTATCCTTACTTCCGCCAATTCCAATACCGACGATAGCCGGTTGGCAGGCAAGTCCGCGCCGGCCAAACTGGATCATCGTATCGAGAAACATTTTCTTGATTCCGTCCCAGCCATCACCGGGAAACAGCATGCGATAGTCCGTTCCAAACAGTCCGCCTTTATGTACGGTGGTGATATCCAGCCAGTCGGCATCAGGTTCTACGGAATATTCGATTTCCGGTGCCCGCGCGCCGACATTATTGTTGTGGTCCTCTCGAGTCAGCGGGTGAACCCGATTGGGTCGAAGTGGAATGCTGGTTGTCGCTTCTGCTGTTGCTCGTCGCAGCGCTCGTTCCAGCGCTACGAATCCACCTTCGATGGAAACTTCGTTGCCAAACTTGATGTAATAACGCGGCAATCCTGTATCAGCACACATGGGTCGCTGGTCGGCGACGGCTGCGTCCCAATTGTCGATCATGGTATCGAGCACAAAACAACTGAGTGTACCTGATTCTTGAGCGCGAATCTCCCGAATGCCTCCACGATAGTCTTCGGGGATGCGAATGGCGGCTTGTCGGGTAATTTCCCCCGCGGCTGCCTGAATACTGCTTTCAGAAATCAACGCTATTGAGTCCGTATTGTCAAAGTTATGGAAGTTTCTCGGTCAGGGCCGCAGTCGTGTGAAATTGACTGCGACAGTTTGTGCAGTTATTTTAGCCTGTTCCATGCTGACTCGGGTAAATCGGGATTCGTCTAGCGGGCCTGTTTCAGGGTGATCAGTCAAATAGTGTGCGCCGCGTGAATCGGTCCGGGTTCTTGCGGCTGTCACAATCGCCTGGCTAACCAAAATTTGGTTTTGCAAATTGAGATGGTCGTGCCAACTCATATTAAATTCCCGAGTTGCGCAATGAAGCCCGATCTGATCCAGTTCAGCGAACAAGTCATCCAGTTTTCGCTCAGCAGTTTCAAGACTTTGCATTGAACGTAGAATCCCGGCGTGCTCCCACATGATTTCGTACAAGTTTTCCCGAACGGGGTTGAGGTCATTGGGTTGCCTGTCAAAGGGTGCGAGAATTCGTTGCACCGAAGCTTCAATTTGTGATTCGTCAACGTTTGCCAATTCACCGTGCTGATGGACCCAACGGGCAACCGTATCACCGGCGATGCCGCCAAAAACGGTTGAGTTTCCAACGCCGTTGCCGCCCAGTCGATTGGCACCGTGAACACCACCGGTGTCTTCGCCGGCTGCAAAAATTCCCTCGATCGAAGTCGCACAATCCGCGTCGATTTCAATGCCACCCATGATGTAGTGCGCAGATGGTGTTACCTCAACAGGACTTGAGACCAAATCCAGCCCAATGTCGGCACAGCGTTTGACCATCCCTCGAAACTGTTTACGCACAGAATCCGAGTCAAGGTGAGCCATCGAGATAAAAACGCCGCCGTTGGGTCCGGTCGCGCCACTTCGCATTTGCTCGAACATGGCGCGGCTGACGACGTCACGGGTTGCGCGTTCTGCCCGTTCATCGTAGTCGTGCATGAAGCGTCTGCTAGTATTGTCAAGCAAGTGGCCACCTGCGCCGCGCAAACCTTCCTCAATGATGGTACCCGTGATCCGTGTGTCATCACCTGCGAGAAGTCCGGTGGGATGAAACTGGATCATCTCCATGTCGCGTAACGACAATCCAACGCGCAGTGCCAGTGCAAGTCCATCACAGGACTTGTCTGCTGAAGGTGTATGAAATTTGAACATGGTTGGACCGGCACCGGTTGCGATAATCACCGCCTTGCATTGGACCAGTTTTAATGTGCCCGTTCGAATTTCAATTAACAAAACTGCAGCAATGCGCTTTTGATCGTGTGTCAAAATCAGTTCAACCGCTCGATGCTCTTCTAGTAAATCAATCGGTCGGGCGCGTACCTGTTCTGTCAGTCGATTCATGATTTCGATACCCGTCAGGTCGCCTTTGTGGACCGTACGGTCAAAAGTCTGTCCAGCAAATGCCTTTTGATGAATGGAGCCATCGGGATTGCGATCAAAAAAGCAGCCATGGCGGTTTTCCAGTTCGCGCACGCGTTCTGGAGCTAAGCTGACCAATGTCCAGGCAAGTTCTTGGTCATTGATCCATTTACCACCTTCGATGGTGTCTCGAAAATGCGCTTCGATCGAATCCCCCTTGCTGAGCGCAACGTTATAGCCGCCTTGAACCATGCGCGTGCAACCGGATTTTCCGACCAAACCCTTGGTCGCAACCGTCAATCGGTCGGTTGGATTGCCATCGTAAGCGTGAATTGCAGCAAGCAGTCCCGCGCCGCCTGAGCCGAGAACCAGCACATCGGTTTGAAGGCGCTGTATTGATGCAAGATCAGACAAAGCCATTAGAGGCTCACTGCACTTAAAAATACAAAGCCGGTTACCACACCGAATACAGCCACAGCTGCGATCAGTCGCGCGTGCTTGTAGGAGACGGCGAACCATTCGATCGCAAGAATCCGTATGCCGCCTGCAAGGTGTAGAGCAGCCAGCGTGATCAACCCGGTTTCTGAAAATTTAAGCAATGGTGCTGAAGTCCAGTCCAAAAAGCGCTCGAAACGTTGCGGATCGTCAAGCAACAGGGATATCACATACAAATGGACAGGCAAAAATAGTGCAAGGCACAATCCGGATACCCGGTGAATAACAAAGGCGAGATAGCCCGGATGGCCACGTGCTTTCATACTGCGCTCACCAAATCGCCGAAATAGCCTCGGTGCACAGCCAAAAGGCACCGATGAGATAGACGGTAATGAGAAGATCAATGATTCGGTGATTGATGGAAAAAAGCTCGGTCAATATCTTGCGAAGACCGATCGTGGCGTGAACAGCCGCAGTGAGTCCGAAAGCAGCATAAAACACAATCCAGAACATGTTGCCTCGTACTCGATCGACGATCTCCGCCACCGTCAGTCCGCCTTGGACGGCATAAATGATCGTGACAAGGTGAACCAGCAATAGCAAGGCGAGCAACGCACCGCTTGCTCGTTGCAAGACGAACAAGGTAAAGGTGGGATCGGTCAGACGTATGTTCATTATTCAGACTGTGATTGCGGCAGCGATTTTTCGAAGCTGCCGACGCCTGATTTTACCGGTAGTGGTCATCGGAAGTTCATCAACAAATTCGATGAGTCGCGGAAATTTGTAAAAAGCGAGCCGCTGTTTGACAAACAGCTGTAGTTGCTGCCGAGTTTCTTCATTTTGCGGAACACCGTCGTTGAGTCGAACGAAGGCCATCACAATTTCGCCGCGTTCGGGGTCTGGCTTGCCGACGACTGCTGCATCTGACACATCGCGATGAGCGATCAGTGTTTCTTCTACCTCGTTGGGACCAATCCGGTAGCCGCTGCTCTTGATCAGATCATCTGCGCGTCCCTTGTACCAGAAATAGCCATTTTGATCGCGCAATGCGAGGTCCCCTGACTTAAGCCAGTGTCCTATTTTCATTCGTTCGGGCACGCCCGACTCACCCCAATAGCGTAAAAAAAGGCACGGTTCACCCGGTGTCCATACTGCAATTTCACCGAGCGTATCGTCCGGAAGTTCATTGCCTGATTCGTCAATGATCGCAACGCTGTGTCCAGGAAATACCCGACCCATCGAGCCAGGGACAGGCGGGAACAGTCGTGCGCAGCAGCCAATGGAGTCGCTAAATTCGGTTAATCCATAAAATTCGTTACAGACAACATTCAGTTCCTCGACTGCCCAACGCAGAATTTCCTCTGGCAAACTTTCTCCGCCCGTACAGACGACTCGAAGCGAGAACTGCCAATTTTCCCGCGGTTTCGTGACCTGTGCCAGCCGTTTTAGTGCAGTCGGTGTCAAAAATGAGTGCGTAATCCGGTGTCTTTGTAAGAACTCAAATGCCCACTTTGCCGAAAATCGGTGATTACAGGAAACAACGGTCTGGCCGTGCTGCCAGGCAGGTAAGACAACATCGTATAGGCCACCGACCCAGGCCCAGTCAGATGGTGTCCAGAATACTCCATTGGGATAGTTGAGTTCCAGGTTATAGACTAAAGTAAGGCTTGGTCGATAAGCGTGCAGCAATCGGTGCGCGTGAACGATACCCTTGGCTTTGCCAGTCGAACCGGAGGTGTACATCAGAATCGCAGGTTCCTCGCTTTGTGTCATCACCGGTTCAAAACCTTCCCGCGAAGCGGTTAGACACTCGTCAAAATCGATTTCATCAGCACTGGGGCTGCCGTACACGATGCGGTGTTCAAGCGTTGAAAGATTGCGACAGGCGTCCCTTAGCGTTGTCCAGTATTCGGATCGGGTGATGAGCACGCGGGTCCCGGAATCATTAATGATGTGCTTGATCGTTTCTTCGCCGTACAGGTGAGTGACGGTCAATGCGATGCCACCAAGTTTATAAACAGCGAGATGTGCAATCGCAGTCTGCGGGCCTTGCGCGGTATGAATTGCAACAGGATCACCGCGTCGGACACCGAGTTCAGTGAGTGAAACAGCAAATCGACTGGCCAGATCGTCCAGTTGCGCAAATGTATAGGTTTCAAGTGACCCGTCAAGGTTTTCGTGGATCAGGGCGATGCGTTGGGATTTTTCAGTCTGAGCGACGCGCCCAACCGTGTCAGCAGCCATATTGGCATTTTTCGGGATGCCGATGACGTATCGATCTTGCGAGGCATCCAGGTACAAGTTGGTGAGTTCAGTGAGCGGAGCAAAGACTGGATCAGCCATTGGTCGAAAGATCAGGGTGAACGAAAATGGATGGTGTCAATCAGTCTTTTGCTTGATTATCGCGGGTCACCTGATTCGCGTGCAGCTTGTTCACGCAGCAGATTTCGCCTGATCTTACCCGAACTGGTGAGTGGAAAAGCGTCAACAAACTCAATGATTCGCGGATACTTGTAACGCGCGAGATTTTCTTTGACGTACTGTTGAAGTTGAGAGCGAGTCTCGTCATTTTTCGCGACACCTTGCATTAGGCGTACATAGGCCATTACGATTGCGCCGCGATCGCGATCAGGTTTGCCAACAACGGCAGCTTCTGCCACATCGGGATGTGAAACCAGTGCATCTTCCACTTCATTGGGGCCAATTCGATAGCCAGCGCTCTTGATCAAATCATCGTTTCGGCCCTGATACCAAAAGTAACCGTTCTGATCGCGTACCGCGAGATCACCCGAGCGTAGCCAATGACCAATTCGCATTTTGTCAGGAACACCAAGCTGACCCCAGTACCCAAGAAACAGGCTCGGATCATCAGGCAGCCAGGAAGCGACTTCACCGGCAGTTCCATCGGGTTGGGGATTGCCGTTTTCATCAATGATGGCGACACGACGACCCGGAAAAGCACGACCCATGGACCCGGGGATGGGTGGAAACAGTCGCTTGCAGCAGCCGACCATATGATTAAATTCAGTAAGACCGTAAAACTCATTGCAAACAATGCCGAAATCATCTTCGGCCCAACGCATCACTTCACTTGGCAGGCTTTCACCGCCGGTACAGATAACCCGGGTGACTAGGTGCCATTTCTTGCGTGGTTCGCTAATTTCGGCGATACGCTTAAGAGCGGTCGGTGTCATAAATGAATGGGTAACACCGTGGCGTTCCATGAACTCAAATGCCCATTTGGCTGTAAATCGTTGATTGGTAGAGACGACGGTCTGTCCGAACTGCCAGGCAGGCAGTGCGAGGTCCAACAAACCACCGACCCAGGCCCAGTCAGCTGGACTCCAGAAAACTGCGTTCGGGTAGTCCAGTTCCATGTTGTAGCAAAGACTCAATGTCGGGACGTACGCGTGAATGATTCGATGTGCGTGAATCAGGCCTTTTGGCATGCCGGTTGAGCCGGAGGTGTACATCAACAAAGCCGGATCTTCAGTGCGAGTGATGCAAGGAACAAAATCTTCGATCGACCGACTCAGACAATCGTCGAAACTCAGTTCGCCAGGTTCGGTTTGGCCGAAAACAATTCGGTGTTTCAGCGAATCCAGTGAACTCAGGCGTTTGCGTAGACCGCTCCAGTAGTCTGCATGGGTGACGATAACCTCGGCCCTTGAATCATTGATGATGTGTTCTACCGCATCGGGACCATAGAGGTGCGAAAGTGTCATCGCAACGGCACCGATTTTGTAAATCGCCATGTGGGCAATGGCAGTTTGCGGGCTTTGAGCGGTATGGATGGCGACTGGCTGTCCACGCTCGACACCGAGATCAGCCAGGAAAACGGCAAAGCGAGTGGCGAGTTCATCCAATTTGGCGAAAGTATAGGTTTCGACAGACTGGTCAAGGTTTTCGTGAATCAGTGCGAGGTATTCGGCCTTGTCCCCATGTGCGAATCGTCCAACGGTGTCGGCCGCGATATTTGCATTTAGCGGCATACCGATTCGATAGTGATCGCCCGAAGTGTCTAGATAAAGGTTGGAGACGTCGGCGAGCGGCTGGTAAACTCGATCGTTCATAGTTTTGTCTTGACCTATTGGGCTGCGCGATGGCGTAACACGTCGCGTTTGATCTTGCCCGTCGATGTCATCGGGAAAGAATTGATAAATTCAATAATTCTTGGATATTCGTATGCCGCGAGATTAAATTTCACGTACTGTTGAAGCCGCTTACGGGTTGCATCATTTTCGGGTACGCCTTTTGCGACTCGGACATAGGCCATGACGACCGTACCGCGATCGGGGTCCGGTTTGCCGACGACCGCCGCTTCTGCAACATCGGGATGGGACACCAGTGTGTCTTCGATCTCGTTGGGACCGATTCGATAGCCCGCACTCTTGATGAGGTCATCTTTACGACACTTAAACCAAAAATAACCATCTTCGTCGCGAACGGCAAAGTCACCGGTTCTTAACCACTTTCCATCCCTCAGACTTGCCGGAATACCAAGATTGCCCCAATAGCCAAGTATCAGTGTCGGATCGTCTTCGAGCAATGATGCAATTTCACCCGGCACACCATCGGCTTGTTCGATGCCTTCCTCGTCAATGATGGCGACACGACGTCCGGGGAATGCTCGTCCCATTGAACCGGGCTTTGTCGGAAACAGGCGTTTACAGCAGCCAATCATGTCGGTAAATTCGGTGAGACCATAAAGTTCATTGCATACGATACCAAATTCATCTTCGCACCAGCGAAGTATTTTGCTCGGCAGACTTTCACCCGAAGTACAAACGACGCGCATGGCTAGGTCCCACCGAGTGCGCGGATTACGAACCTCAGCTAGCCGTTTGAGTGCGGTCGCGGTCATGAATGAATGGGTGATCTGGTGGCGAGCCATAAAATCAAATGCCCAGTGCGCGCTAAATCGTCGATTAGTTGAGATAACCGTGTGCCCGTGTTGCCACGCAGGAAAACAAAGATCGTAAAGACCGCCACTCCAGGCCCAGTCTGAAGGTGTCCAGAAAATTGAACCTGGATCGTTCAGTTCAAGGTTGTAGACGAGGTTCAACGAAGGTCGGTAACAATGCGCACTTCGGTGTGCCAATAGCACCCCTTTGGGTTTACCCGTTGCCCCTGAGGTATACATGAGGACTGCCGGGTCTTCGGTCGCTGTGATTGCCGGTTCAAATTGACCGACATCAACCGACAGCAAATCATCGAACGGGATTTCTTCCGATTCCGCTGTGCCACAAACAATCAGGTATTTCAAGAAATCCAGGCAGCGAGCGGTTTCTCGAAGCGATGCCCAGTGATCGGAGTGGGTGATGATGACGGCAGCCTTTGAATCATTGAGGATGTGGGCGATCGCTTCTGGTCCTGCCAGGTGCGACAGGGTCAGCACAATCGCACCGAGTTTGTATACAGCCATGTGTGCAATCGCGGTTTCGGGGTTCTGTGCGGTGTGAACAGCAACCGGGTCGGAGCGACTCACACCAAGACTTGCAAGTGATACGGCAAGCCTTGTCGCGAGGTTGTCCAGTTCTGCGTAGGTAAAAGCTCGAATAGAGTGGTCCGAATATTCGTGGACCAGTGCGATCCGCTCTCCGTGCCCGTTATTTGCATAACGTCCGATGGTGTCAGCGGCAATGTTGGCGTTAACTGGAAGTCCGACTCGATAGCAATCGGCGGCAGGATCGACGTAGAGGTTGGTCGTTTGAGTTAGAATCGAAAAGACCGGATCAATCAATGCTCAATTGGCTCCATTGTTAAGATCGGTGATGTGGTCGGCGAATACTGTGATCAGGCAATTGGTCAAAAGATCGCCCCACTTCGCGATTTGAAGGTCGGTGGCGAGCAAGTCGTTTCTGACTTCAATCGAAAGGCCTGGCAAACCGCGGCGCTCAGCATGCGTTCTTAGTGTGTAGTCACTTTGGTCAGATACGCCAAAAATTTCATTGACACCGAGCTTGAGTTCGGGACGCTTGGTGTGCAGGATACTTCGAAGTTCAAGGGCGAGATCGACTGAGGTTCGTGAGATAAGGTCAGCGTGCCAGGGGCGTGATGACCCCTTACGAAGTCTGGGAGTAAAGCTGTGAATCGCCACGAGCGCGGTGCGTGGGTTGCTACAGTTGTCAAGCATCGAAGCGATCGTATCGTGATAGGGGTGGAAAATTGTCTCGATTCTGGTCGATCGGTCTTTTTCAGTTAACCCTTGGTTGAAATCGATGATTGTTTCATCGCTGACCTCAGGGCAAAGCTCCGCTGACTCGTGCGGGCGGTTCATATCAATGACAAGGCGTGAGTAGCGTTGCATGATCAGGGTCGAACCGATTTGGGTTGCGATGTGTCGCGCGAGTGCGCGTGCACCGACATCAATAGCAATGTGACGCGCCATATCGTCTGATGCGGGCATGCGGTCCTGCAGACGCAAGGGTACGGTCGATCCAGCGTGATCGCAGACTAACAGTAAGGAATTGGCATTTTTTGTGTGCTGAATTTCGACCGGATGTGGGTCGTTTTGGCCCAGCAGTGATTCAATCTGTGATACAGGCAATTTGATTGAGCAGCGTTGTGATGTCCGTTTGGTAAAACCGGATAGACAGGGCAAATTGATTCGCACAAAAACGCGACGTTTTGCTCGAGACTCGAACTTTTGATCTGAACCGTTTCGCGAAGCTCATATTATGGTGAATCTCGCACACCCATACCAAAAGATTTGTACACTCAGAATGACACTTTCAACAGTCAATTGGTTTGCTGGGAACGGTGCATTGGACAAAATAACTACAACGTCAAGTTTACCTGTCTGTTTCGCATTGTTAACTGAATCCTGGAATTACAATCAGCGACATTTACTTTTCAATCGTCCTAATAGACGGAATTGTTCAGCTGTTCGAAAGTACCCGAAGATGAGCGTAGACTAAAATTCGATGACTTAATTTTCATAGTGACTGACGATTAATCGCTAAACGCGGAAACTGATTATCGAGAGGTTACTTTTTTGCAACCATAGTTTCGTCGAAACAAGAAAAGTGAAAAATAATTTCCGGTGGCTCACCTGGTGATCCCCCTGTCCTTGATAATGAAGATTGTCTGTGATTGAACACACTCGAAACGACCACCTAACTCACCGGATCCAATACCCGGCTTGATGCCGACAGTCTGGTCGAATTTCAATCAACTTTGCTTTATCAACCCTGGAGGTGTCATCCTTATGAAAGACCAACCAGTCAACTCCACTTCCTATCGCACTCATCACTGGTTGTTCGGACAACTCGTGCGGTCTGAACAAGGTATGGAACTGTTGCTGAACCTGGTATTCACACCCAATCAGCTCAGTGTGATCAAATCCGACGAGTGTGAGCTGGTAGCCACCCAATCTACCGCACCAGGTGGTCGCACGCAGGATGCAGACGTCGTCGCTCGTGTGCCTTTGAAACAACCAACTGACGACGGTATCCATACCATCAGCATGCTCATTGAAATGAAAAGTCGTCTGGTGTTAAATGACCTCATGCCACAACTGCTACGCTATCAATTCGGTCAATACCAAGGTAGTCGCACACCCGTGGTGGTCGTGGCTGTTAGCAATGATGCCAACAGCGGAATAGACGGTGAGGTCCGGTTCAGCGAGTGGTTGGATGATCCAGGTCATGCGTTCCGGGCCGAGTTTGGTCCAGCAGTTATGGCATTTGAAGTCAAGGTGTTGAACCTTCGTGCCAAGCGGGTTCAAAGCAGGCTGCGCAAGTCGAAGGCTGCAGTTTCACTGATGTTTTATGCATTGGGGAATGTAAATGTTGGTGGTGAGTTTGATCGGCAAGTGGCGCAGGAATTGGTACAAAGAAGTCTTGCACTCAGTGAGTCGGAGATTTATGCATACTGGGAACCAGTGGTACAATACATCAACGAACGACAGGGGCTGACATTTTCGTGGTGGATGGAAATTGAGAAAGAGATAACAGGAGAGAGCAAAGTCATGAATATCGCAATGAGTAATGCACAAATCAATCGTGAAGAAGGACGGCAAGAAGGTAAGTTGGAAGGTAAGTTGGAAGGTAAATTAGAGGGCAAATTGGAGGGCAAATTGGAAGGTAAATTGGAGGGCAAATTGGAAGGTAAATTGGAAGGTAAATTGGAGGAGAGGCAGAATTTGGCGCGAACCATGTTACTCGACGGAGTTCAAAAGGATTTCATCAAGAAGTATTTCGAATTGAGCGATGCTGAGGTGGAAACATTAGCGAACGGCAAAATAAACGGTGAATAGTCGCTTCAACCAATCCTGAAATTACACGCGCCTGGGGTAGTATCGCGATGCAGTAATAAATTCTCCCTCAGCGCAAATTGTGAACTCGTGTAACATCAACCAGGTCGATTCAACTTCCTGCTACCTGATTCGTCAATTGCGAGGTGGTTCTCGCTTGAGCACTGGAGACTCGTTTCAATCTTGCAAAGTTTGGTTCTAGAGTTCAGCGCTTGGAATTTATTCCTCGTTTACTTATTTCTATAAAATTCCAAAACAAATTCCTCTCGCTCCACGCGTTGTGCAAACGCAGACAACTTTATGATACTGTCTGGCGTGTGAGCTGTCTTAATCGCAATTGAGCAGGTCATAGGCTTTGGAACAATCTGAGCATCACCTCGCGTATCGCACTGGCAAGCGCTCCAGACCGAAACGATCTTCATCTCCCGGGTCTTGGCACTACTATCAGGCTGCTGACCCTGTGTCTCAGACTTTCGAGCTGGCACCCCCGTGCGATCAATCCCCAATACACGGTTACTACCGGCGACTCCTCCAATTCACACCGGTGGCACTCATCCATCTCAATCTTTACCCCAAACTTTGTGCCGTACGCTCGACCTACTTGACACGGACGTGCACCGCTCAATGATTCGGAGATTTATGCATGCTGGGAACCAGTGGTACAATACATCAACGAACGAAAGGGGCTGATTATTTTTGTGGTGGATGGAGATTGAGAAAGAGAAAACAGGAGAGAGCAAAGTCATGAATATCACAATGAATAATGCACAAATCAATCGTGAAGAAGGACGGCAAGAAGGTAAGTTGGAAGGAAAATTGGAAGGTAAATTGGAAGGTAAATTGGAGGGCAAATTGGAAGGTAAATTGGAGGAGAGGCAGAATTTGGCGCGAACCATGTTACTCGATGGAGTTCAAAAGGACTTCATCAAGAAGTATTTCGAATTTAGCGATGCTGAGGTGGAAACATTAACGAACGGCTAAGTAAACGGTGAATAGTCTCTTCAATCAATCCTGAACTACGCGCGCTTGGGGTGGTATCGCGATGCAGTAATAAATACTCCCTCAGCGCAAATTGTGAACCCGTGTAACATTAACGGGTAGTTTCAGCCTCCTACGCTACCTGATTTGTCAACTGCGAGGTGGTTCTCGCTTGAGCACTGGAGACTCGTTTCAAATTTGCAAAGTCTTGCCCCAGAGTTCAGTGCTTGGAAATTAATCCTTGTCTGCATATTTCTACAAAGTTCCATAATAATTTACTTGCTTTAAAAGAGTGATTTGAATGAGCAAAGAAAACTTGAATTCCAATACAAACTGGAAGACTGCCTACCGGTCGTTTTACTATGCCAACGCGGAAGACCCTGAAGATATCCGTCTGAACCCAGCCTCTACGGCTTTGCTGGTGATCGACGTGCAAAACACCTATATGCAACCCAAAGAATCGGATGCAGAAACCCGACGCTGGCAGCCTTTCTACGATCGTATGAATAACATTGTCATCCCAAATATTGGCCGGTTGATTGATGAATGCCGGTCGCGCGGTGTCGAAGTCATCTTTGCGCGAATCGCTTGTCACAAGACTGATGGGCGCGATCGCTCACTCAGTCAGAAGAAACCGGGTTTCAACTACCTGTTAATTCCTAAGAATGCCGATGAAGGGCAGTTTGTTCCAGAACTGACTCCGGCAGATGACGATATTGTCATCATCAAAACGACTGATAGTGCACTGACTGGCACTAATTTACGGCTGATGTTGCGTAATATGGAAATCACCGATGTCATCGCAGCCGGTATTTTTACGGATCAGTGTGTTTCGTCAACCGTTCGCAGCCTCGCTGATGAAAGTTTTGGTGTGGTCGTGGTCGAAGACTGTTGTGCCGCGGCGACCGAAGCCTTGCACCAGCATGAATTGGAGATCATCAATATGATTTACTGTCATGTCGTCCAAACCGAAGAGGTTTTGACATTTTTCGGCACTGACTGAGTGTCAACAGCCTAATTGTCGTCGACTCGTTCCATTACGTGAACGATATTGGTTGTTGCAACACCTGAATGGGTATCCACCACACCTTTTCGCAATGTTTCGCTCGGCTGAAGTTCGGCAAAATAGTTGTTGCCCAGCAGGCGATACAGTGTGATTGCCTGCGCAATTCCGGTAGCACCTGGCGCACCACCTTGTCCGATCAGTCCACCTGAAAGATTGACAGGTAAACGGCCTTTAGCACTGAAGTGGCCGGATTGTAGCAGAGTCCCGGCTTCGCCCGGCGAGCACAGCCCGAGCGCTTCGATTGCCTGCAACTCGGTGCCGCTAAAAGCGTCATAAACTTCTGCAACGTCAATTTCCTTTTCAGGATGGGTGATTGCCGCCATCGCGTAAGCAATTTGAGCAGCATGGTGTTTTGCGCCAAACCAGTACGTTTGTTGTCGGTCACCCAGTCGGACGTAGTCGGTGCTGCAAGCCGAACCGGTGATCTTGATATTTGGACCCACTCGTGTTTGATGACATGAATTGGATAGGACAATCGCCGCGGCGCCATCGCTCACTCTAGAGCAGTCGAGCAATCGATAGGGCTCGCTGACCATATCTGACGCCAGAACATCATCGACTGAAATGTCCATCGGATTGTGCGCGTAAGTGTTGTGGATTGCGTTACCGTGATTCTTGACTGAGACCTGCGCGGCTAGAGCAGGGTCGCAACCGTATTCGTCGCAATACGATTGATAAGAGAGTGCATAAAGTGCGGCGGTGTTGGCACCGGCCCAGCCTTCGAGGTCAGCATCGAACGACAGACTGAATACCTGTTGGACACCGCTTCGGCTCAGCCGACTGGCCGTTTGTTCGAATCCGACTACGAGTACGTTTCTGGCATAGCCCGAACCAATCAGGATAAAACCTTGGTGAAGTGCGGCGGCGCCACTTGCGCCGCCCGCTTCGACGTGCACGGTCGAAGCAAACTGCAAACCGACTTCATCGCTAATCAATGCAGCCGGGCTGACCTGCAACGACAGCAAATCACTTTCGCTGGCGACGATTACAGCGTCAATTTCGTCGCTTTCCAAAGCAGCTTCTTCGATCGCTTCAAGGCAGACGATACGAACCCAGTCGCGAAAATTGGAGCCGTCCTGATAGCGCTTGAATGGAATCATCGAAGCCCCGGTAATGTAGGGCTTTTGGTGATTGGCACCCGATTTTAGCCGGCGATCATTTGCTGAGGAAGCCATGTTGCAAGTTGGGGAAATGCGATTAAAAGTCCAAGAACCAGAAGGTCAAACAAGATGAAAGGCAACACCCCCATGGCAACATGATGAAATTCCGCTTTGTCCTTGACCGCGCTCAAAACCGCGAATAGATTAATCCCAACTGGCGGTGTAATCACTGAAATCTCAATCAATTTAACCAGGACGATGCCGAACCAGATGGGGTCGATATTCAGTTCCACTACAATCGGAAACAAAAATGGTAAAGTGACCACCATCATGGAGGTTGTATCCAAAAAACATCCAAGCAGGATGTATAGGATGGATACAAATATCATGAACTTCAGCGGTGTGTCCGCGAACGACGTGATAACATCCACCAGTCCATCAATTATGCCAACGACAACGAGCATTCGAGACAGCAAAAGTCCGCCAATCAAAATAATGAATATCACGCAGCTGATTGAGGCGGCATCGTAAAGCACGGGTGGCAGCCAGCCTTTGAGTGTTTTCTTTTTTGCAATAGCCAGGCAAAATGCGCCGAATGCGCCCGCCGCACCCGCAGCAGACGGTGGAAAGGCGCCAGTGTAGATGCCTCCAAGTACAATCGTCATCAATATGATGACTGGCCAAACGTAGATCATCGCTCGCAGTTTTTCCCGAATCGGCACCTGCTCGGTGATCGGCGGCGCCAGGTTGGGTCGCAGGCGAACAAGAACATACACACCCAAGAGGTAAATCGCAGCGGTAATCACGCCTGGAATAACGCCAGCGATCAGTAGCTGCCCTACAGACTGCTTGGTGATGATCGCATAAATGACCATGGTGATCGAAGGTGGAATCATTGCCGCAAAACTTCCAGAGCCCGCAATGGCTCCGATCGACAGGCTCTTTGAATACCCAAACTTAAGCATTTGTGGGAATGCGATACGAGTGAAGACAACCGCGTTGACCGTAGTAGAGCCTGAAATTGCGGCGAATACTGCCGAACCGATGATGACGGCTTGGTATAGGCCGCCGCGAAATCTGCGAAGCCACAGATCGGAAGAATAAAATACGTCCCGAGTGATGCCTGACGATTCTGCCAGGACTCCCATCAAAACAAACATTGGCAAGACTGCAAAGGCGTAATTGTTAACCACCCAGAAAGGCAGAACTTTAAGCTGACCCCAGGTGAACAATTCGCCGGCACCGAGCAACATGCCACCGATGCCGATGGCGCCCATGGCTACGCCGACTGGTATACCAACTGCCAGCAGAACAAAAAGCAGACCCGCACCAACGTATCCAACGACTATGGGGTCCACGTTAAACCGGATCCTCCGTATCGTGCTTAGGCGGGTCGATTGTACGGGTATCGAACTTGTCGGAAAATACGCCGATCAGATCAAACAGGCACTGGATGGTCATCAGTGTAACGCCGAAAGCCAGTACGAAGCGTGCGGGCCATAGGGGAAAGTTGATGATTCCGGTTGCATATTCGCCGACATTGAATCCGTGGATTGCAGCAGGCCAGGCGAACCTTGCAATGAACGCGAATACGAGTGCCGACAGGCCGTATTGAAAAACATCAGCCACTTGCTGCCAGAAACGCGGCATACGGCGCACCAGCAATTCTACGCGAATGTGTCGTCGATCATGCTGGGCATAAGAAACGGCCAGGAACACAGTTACGACCATCATCGCGCCCATGAATTCAAATGTGGCCGGAATGGGATTGCTTTTTAAGCCAACAACGTCGAGATTTGTGGTGACCACATCTGCCGCTCCCGCAATCATCATCAGCAGAATCGAGACACCAGAAAGAACCGCCGCGATTCGCGTGATCCGGATTAGAAACCGGGCTGGGGCCATGGCATATACGGCGCGATTAATAATCGATAGCGAGTCCCGATCGTATCAACATCGGGACTCGTATCGTAACGTGATAGATCTAGAGTGGTTTAGTTGGCGACTACTTCCCGCCAGATCTGGATGGTTTTTTCTGCATCTTCACCGCGGCCCAGTTCCGTCATATCAGCGATGAAATCTGCGAAGAAGTCCGGGTTCGCTGCACGCCATTTTGCAGCTTCTTCTGCAGGAAAGTCATGGAACTGAACACCATTGGCTTTGAGTTCGTCGATGGCTGAATCACCTGCCGCAAGAACCTGGTCACGGTCGCGGCGCGCTGCCTGAAAGGACAGGTCCTGAATGATTGCTCGCTGCTCATCAGTGAGTCCGTTCCATATGTTGCTGGAAATCCACACGGCATTAGTTGGACCTTCCCATAACGTGATGTTGTGTATGTGTTTGGCTACTTCGTAAATTTTGTAGCTGACCATCAGGTCAACAGAAAATGGAATGCAGTCCACAGTACCTTTTTGAAGTCCTTCGTAGAGCTCCGCTAACCCCAAAGTCACGGCGACGCCACCTGCGGCTTCAACCATACGAGGCATATCTTTACCCCAAGTACGTACTTTTTTGCCTTCCATATCGGCGACACTGGATACGGGCTCCTTGCAAACCAGCAGGTACGGATTGAGGTGGTGGAAAAACAGTGCTTTCATGCCGTTTCTCTGTGCTTCTTTATCAAATTCCGGCACTTCTTGTAGCAGACGTTCCATCAACTCTGTTGCCTGGGGTACTTCCGACATTGCCATCGGGATCGAATTTGGTGCTGCGTGGAAAGGCAGCTCAGCCGGAAAATATCCCGGAGACATTGCCGCAAGTTCGATCGCTCCTTCCTGGATTAGTCCTAGGTTCTCCTTGCCCTTGCCCAACTGGCCTTCCCAGAAGATCTTGATATTGACCTCGCCGTTGGTTTGTTCCCGAATTTGGTCGGCCCACCAAAGGTCAACCTGTCCACCCGGGGTGTTTTCGGTCCATTGACTGCTCATTTTGAGCATTTGCGCGGATACAGTTCCCGTTGCTCCAACGATTAACAGAACTACTGCACATGTCGCAATGATTGATTGAAATTTTCTCATCTCGTCTCCTCCACTAAATTATTTTGATTCGAGGTGAAATCAGAATATACAGCAAATTATTTTTTAATCCGACAAAAATATTACAAGGTAGCGAGGACTTTGGAAGCCATAATTAACGCAACGAATTAGTTGGACTTTGCAGGTTCTAGTTTAACGAGTCAAGGTATGGGTGGCGAGAATTCCAGTTTGTTACGTGGTCTTCAAGACATTGTTGGTGAAACCAATGTCTTGTTGGGCGAAGAGATGGCGGCAGAATTTCTGAAGGAACGACGCGGTCGATTCGCCAGTCGAACAATGGGTGTAGTCATGCCAGGCTCAATCGATGAGGTCTCCAAAACTGTAAAGTTTTGTCGTAAAAATGCGTTACCGATAATTCCGCAAGGCGGCAATACCGGTGTTTGCGGTGGCGCGGTATCCGAATATCATACTGTTATCGTTAATCTGGGGCGGCTTAATCGAATTCGCGGTGTTGACGAGACGGGGTATACGATGGAGGCGGAAGCCGGGTGTATCCTCGCCAATTTGCAGGCTGCCGCCAAGGATGCGGACTTGTATCTGCCACTGAGTCTCGGTGCAGAAGGGACTTGCCAAATCGGTGGAAATCTTTCAACCAATGCGGGCGGGGTGAATGTTCTTCGCTATGGCAATGCCCGCGATTTGGTATTAGGGTTGGAAGTCGTGCTCCCGGATGGCAGGGTGTGGAATGGTCTGAATACGCTTCGTAAGAATAACACTGGCTACGACCTCAAAAACCTGTTCATTGGCGCCGAAGGTACGCTTGGAATTATCACGGCCGCTGTATTGAAACTTTTTCCACTTCCTGTGCATCGATCCACCGTGCTGATCGCTGTGGAGTCAGTTGATAACGCAGTTGAGTTGTTTTCAAGGACACGCAAGGAAACCTCCGATTTTGCCTCATCTTTTGAGTTAATGTCGCGGGTTTGTGTTGAAGCCGCGTTTCAAAATATTCCAGGGTGCACTGATTTTTTTGATCGTCCCTATCCCTGGTATGTCCTGATGGAACTTGGCGATAGCACCCGGGATGGCATTTCCCAACAGCTCAACGAGAGTTTCCTTGAAAGTGCGTTTGAGGATGGAATCATTATCGATGCAGTGCTCGCTACCAGTGAAAAGCAGTCCCAGGAAATGTGGCGCTTGAGGGAAGCGATTGTGGAGGCACAGCTTTACGAAGGCAAGAGCATCAAGAATGATGTCAGTGTGCCGCTGACTTGTATTCCTTCGTTCATCGAGCGGACGATTTCACAGCTTGAGTCGTTGATTCCGGGGGTGCGTTCTTTCGCCTATGGTCACATTGGCGATGGCAACATTCATTTGAATCTGAGTCAGCCTCGGGAAATGGATGGAGATGAATTTTTCAGCCGTTGGCACGAGGTCACGGATATTGTTCATGAAATTACGGATGAACTTGATGGCTCGTTCAGTGCAGAACACGGAATCGGGTTATTGAAGCTTAGAGAGATGATGCGCTACAAATCACCCGTTGAATTGGAGTTGATGCGATCGATTAAGGCAGCCTGGGACCCGGACAACATCATGAATCCCGGTAAAGTACTGCCGATACCTTGAGATTCAGACGATCGGCTTGCCGGTGCTTAGAACAGCGTGCGCAGGGTTTGGCGCTTGAGTCCCGCTATGGAACCGGAAGGGTCAAGTTCCTTTGGGCAGTATCGGGTGCAGGACTGTGTTGTGTGACAGCCAAGACATCCAGAATCTGAAGCGTTTTGTACGAGCAACTGGTCGCGTGAAGCTTGTCGTTCGTCGTTGTACAAAGACCACAGTCGGTTCAGTGCGGCAGGCCCCAGGTAATCGGGTGACCACTTGACGACATCGCAGGCCGCATTACAGACACCGCAGCCGATGCATTCGATGGCCTGGTTGGCTGCTTGACGATTGACACTGTCAGGTCGGACTTTAGCAAAATCAGACGCGTCCGATACGGCCGGGTGGAACGTATTGCCGGCGTTTTGCCACTTGTCAAAGAAAGGATCCATGTTGACGACAAGATCCTTGATGACTGGGAAATTACGCAACGGTTCAATTCTGATTCGATTTTCCGAATCAAACACGGCGGCTTGTGTTCGACAGGTCCAGCGCGGGACGCCGTTGACAGTCATCGCGCAGGTGCCGCACATACCAACGCGGCAGGAATACCGATAAGACAAGGTGTTGTCAAGTTTGCGCTGGATGTAGGTGACTACGTCAAGAATAGTTTGCTTGTCAAGGCGCGGGACTTCAAAATTGGAGAGTTTGCCGCCGCCGGCACTGCGCCAGATTTCGACTTTCAGAGGAGGATTTTGCATGTGTTAGTTTCGAGGGCTGGCAAGGTTCTAGCGCAAGGTGAATAAAATTGAATTGTCTGATCTTGGAAATCAGAATGCAAGGCAATGCTGATGGAAATTTTACGATACACTTATGACGATTTTTCGGCTCCCTTAGCTTGGCTTTCGGTACAGACAAGCGGTTAGCCAACAACCAATCAATACCACAAGGAGTGGCAATTTATGCTCATCGAAAATATCGAGATCACGCGTCATCGACTGGATATTGATCCAGCTTTCCCGTCGTCGTGGGACCCACGTCCGCTCAAGACTTTTGAGACGACGATCATTCGGGTTACGGCCGATAACGGGACACAAGGTATTGCTTCTGGTGATGCAATGATCGGATTTGAACGTGTCAGGGATTTGTTTATCGGCGAACCGGCATTCAATTTCGAACGACATAATCGCGTTTTAGACAGTGTTTCGCTTTTTGCTTCAAGGTGCTGGCCGCTGGATTTGGCACTTTGGGATTTGCTTGGAAAAGTCGAAAATAAGCCTGTCTATGAACTTTTGGGGGGCAGTTCAGGTAAACTGACTTTGTACGCGTCGACGGGTACGGTTCGTCGTCCTGAAGAGTTGGCCGAGCAGGCAGTGATGCTCAAGGAAATGGGTTTTAAGGCGATTAAATTTCGAATTGGTCGAAAAACACCAAAAAAGGATGCGAAAGCGCTTCGCGCGGTACGGCTGGCTGTTGGAGATGATTTTGAAATTATGACAGATGCCAACCAGGCATGGCGAATGCCTTGGGATATTTCACCGTGGTGGACTTACGAAGAAGCGCGTGATATGATCGAACGCACTCGCGAATTGAATCTGTATTGGCTGGAGGAACCACTGCATCGCGGCGATTTTGCAGGGTTACAACGGTTGCGGGAAATACCAGGCGCGCCACTGATTGCGAGTGGCGAGATGAACCAGGAGTACCATGAACTGCGACATCTGATGTCAACAGGCTGTGTGGATGTACTGCAGACGGATTGTGTGTACTTTGGTGGGATTACGGGGCTTTCTCACATTGGGCGAGAAGCGCAAAATTATGGTGTAACCTTCAGCCCACACACTTGGGGAAATGGAATTGGATTTCTTGCCAATGCACACCTTGCAGCAGGGGTGGGTGCGCCGCCATATCTTGAGTATGCAATTGATCCACCACAGTGGCGATTGGAGGTGCGTGATCACATGCTTGAGGATATTGTTCTACACGATGGTTCGGGCTGCATTGATCTTGGCGATGCCCCGGGTCTTGGCTTTGAACTTAACGAAGAAATTCTCGAGCGTACCCGCGTGGCGTAAATCGCTCAATTTAGTCTGACTCGTTCCTGTCTGTAGAGCATGGGAACCTAGTTTATCCCAATCAGTCGGTCTGAAGTTCCGGTAGATCGCGATACAGGTCTAAAGCTTCTGGATTATCCAGTGCCTCAAGGTTGTCAATGGATTCACCATGGACGACTTTACGTACGGCGACTTCGGTTATCTTGCCGTTTTTGGTTCTCGGAATGTCAGCGATTTGGATTATTTTCGCCGGTACGTGCCGCGGCGATGCATTGTTGCGGATGATGGTTCTTATTTTTGTTTGCAAGGTTTCATCGAGCGTTAATCCCTCGCGTAAGCGCACGAAAAGAACAACACGGGTGTCGCCATCCCAACGCTGTCCGATGACCAGGCTTTCGATGACTTCTTCGACCTGTTCCGCCTGTCGATATATTTCAGCGGTACCAATGCGCACACCGCTTGGGTTGAGGACCGCATCTGAGCGCCCATACACGATCATGCCGCCATTAGCAGTTAATTCAACATAATCGCCATGGTGCCAATTGTCGGGAAAACGTTCAAAGTAGGCAGAGCGATACTTGGCATTAATTTCATCATTCCAAAATCCAAGGGGCATGGATGGGAAAGAATTTCGACATACCAGTTCCCCCTTGGTGCCATTTGGTACTTCCTTGCCTTGATCGTCAAATACGGCGATATCCATACCAAGACCCTTGCATTGAATTTCGCCGCGCCGGACGGGCAAGATTGCGTTACCCAACACAAAGCATGAAATAAGGTCCGTGCCGCCTGAAATAGACGAAAGACAGATATTCTTTTTGATGGCATCGTAGACATAGTCGAACCCTTCCGGATTCAGCGGGGATCCAGTCGACATCAAGGTCTGCAGGGCTGATAGATGATGCGTCTTGACCGGACGCACGTTGGATTTCATTAGAAAGTCGATGAATTTTGCCGATATTCCGAAGTGATTGATTTCGTAGTGTTCAACATAATCGAAAAATACATCTGGTTTTGGAAAAAACGGCGAACCTTCATAAAGGACAATGGTTGCATTTGATGCCAGCGCGGTAACCAACCAGTTCCACATCATCCAACCGCAAGTGGTGAAAAAGAAAAGCTTGTCGCCTTGTTTTAGATTGACATGCAGTCTATGTTCTTTCAGGTGTTGGAGCAAGGTGCCTCCTGCCCCATGGACAATGCATTTTGGGGCGCCTGTTGTTCCGGACGAAAACAGGATGTAAAGCGGGTGGTTAAATGTAAACTGTCGATATTCGAAGGGTTCTGACGAGAAGTCTTGTGAAAAATTGTCAAGATCAATGGCGTCCGACGGGCGTTGAGAACCAGGCGCATCAAGATAGGGTATCAGCAACAATATTTCGAGTGTTGGCAGGTTTTCGCGAATTTGTGTGAGCTTTTCTGTGATGTCAAACTTTTTACCGTTATAGGTATAGCCGTCAACGGAAATAAGAATTTTCGGATTAATCTGACCGAAACGGTCAATAACGCCGCGAGAACCAAAATCAGGTGAGCACGAAGACCAAACAGCACCACAAGCGGCCGCAGCCAGCGCACAAATCACGGTTTCAGGAATGTTCGGCATATATGCGACAATTCGATCGCCAGGTTCAATGCCGTGATGTCGAAAGGCCCGTGCAAGTTGATTGACTTTGCAATGGAGCTCAAGGTAGGAGAGCTGACGATCAGGTTTTCCCTCACCGCGGGCAATTATCGCGGTAGTCGAGTCTTTTTTGCGAAGCAAGTTTTCTGTGAAATTCAGTCTCGCATCCGGAAACCAGCGTGAGCCTGGAAACTTTTTTTTGTTTTCGACGATGATTTCGCTGGTCTTCGAAGCTCGGACATCACAGAATTGCCAAACCATTTGCCAAAATGCTTCGGCGTGGTTGATCGACCATTGATGGATTTGATCATAATTTTGTAATTCGATGTTGTGTGTGAGGCTAATTCGGTTTGCAAACTCAGTGATGTTTGCGTGCTTGATCGACTCAGAGTCAGGTATCCAAAGGGGCGTATTCACTATTGTCGAATCTTTCAATTGAAATGAGATATTGGACGTTGGGTTGGAGTTTTACTGAACAGGTCTATTTATTCTTTACTCACTGAGTGCGTACTGAAGTGGCAAGGCGGTTGTGTACTTGATTCGTTCCATGGCGAAACTAGAACTGACGTCGTGAATGTCTACAGCTGAGATCAGACGTTTATAGAATTTGTCGAACTCATCGATATTGGGTACGACCACTCGCATCAGGTAATCGATCTCCCCGCTCATTCGATAAAACTCGACGACTTCTGGAAATTCGATCACTGCATTGGCAAATCCTTCAAACCATGCGGCATTGTGCTGATTGGTACGAATCGCAACGAATACGTCGACACCGAGATTCAGTTTGTCACGGTTCAACAGTCCGACTTTCGCCAGTATGACATTATCCTGTTCCAATTTTCGAATGCGGCGCCAGCAGGGCGTGGTACTCAGATCAACCTTGTCAGCAATTTGGCTAGCCGATAGATTCGCATCGTGCTGTACACAATTTAAGATTTCGAGATCGATTTTGTCCATAGTAAATTATTCCTCACTTATTCGTATTTGTAGAACATAATATCAAAAAATAGACCGATATCAACAATAAATTGCAAAATATTTCAAAAATTGAAGTTTTAGAAAAAATCAAAAAAATGTTTACACGAAAAATATCAGCCACAGGTATAATTCGATGTTCACTTAATTTCATTACGCACTCGGGAAACGTTCCGATGCGATAAACGGGAGGTGTTTTCTTTCATGCCAAGTGTTCGTGTCCGAAGTGACGAACCTTTTGACGTTGTCCTCAGACAATTTCGCCGCTCGTGTGAGAGGGCGGGTATCTTCAGTGAGATACGCAAGCGCGAGTATTATGAAAAGCCAACAAGCGTACGCAAGCGAAAGGCTGCTGCGGCAGTTAAACGCGAAAAGAAGCGGATGATGCGCCAGCGCGGGTATCGACAGCGGTCGTACTGATTCTTCAATTTGTTGATTGAACGATTCATTCAGTCAACAGATGCTCAATAATCCAGATTGATTTTGTGATTTTGCAGTCTTGCGAAAATAGTTTATCGCGCCTTTATGGCAGTCGATTCAGCAATCTTGGCTGCTTTGCGGTTGGATAATTTTGCTACAATTGAGTGAAAGTCGAAGACAGGTAAGAAAAGGTCAGAACCGGGTTCACAATTACGCTATTTTGCCGTGGCAAACCGAATTCCAAACGAATTTATTCAAGAGTTACTTTCTCGCGTTGACATCGTAAATGTAGTAAATGGCCGGGTTCCGCTGACCCAAGCGGGTAAGGACTACAAAGCCTGCTGTCCATTCCATAACGAAAAGACCCCTTCCTTCTATGTTAGCCCTGCCAAGCAGTTTTATCACTGCTTCGGTTGCGGTGAGAGCGGTACAGCAATTCAATTCATGATGAAGTACGGGAATTACCGGTTCCTGGATGCTGTTGAAGAACTTGCTGCAAGTGCGGGTATCAAAGTTCCACGCGAATATTCTTATTCTCCTGAACATGGGGAATACACGCAACTTCTGGAATTAATAGACAAGGTGAGTTCAGAATACCAGAGACAGCTATATCGAAGTACGCGTTCAAACGAAGCCAAACAGTACTTGAAAAATAGAGGAATTACGTTTGAAGCTGCCCAAGTGTTCGGATTGGGATACGCCCCTGATGCCTGGGACTTTGTGTTAAAGAAGTTTGGCAAATCGGAGCCAGAGCGAAAACTGCTCGAAAAGGCCGGGTTGATCATTCGAAAGGACGACAACAAAACCTTTGATCGATTTCGAGGGCGACTGATGTTCCCAATTGAAGATCGTAGAGGTCGTGTGATTGCGTTTGGCGGACGAATCATTGGAGAAGGGGAACCCAAATACCTTAATTCACCTGAAACGATATTGTTCAAAAAGGGTAATGAGTTATTTGGGATCAAAAAAGCACTGCAGGCGATCAAAAAAGACGAGAAGGTGCTGGTTGTCGAAGGGTATACGGATGTTGTCGGGCTGGGGCAATTTGGGATAGAGAATGTTGTTGCTACGCTTGGCACCGCGGTAACGTCTTTTCACATCAAGGAACTGTTTCGGACAACTAAAGAACTGGTATTTTGTTTCGATGGGGATGAGGCCGGATTCAGAGCTGCCTGGCGAGCAGTTGGGACGATTTTGCCGATGATGGAAGATGGACACTTGGTTAGTTTTGTCTTTTTACCCGATGGGCAGGACCCGGATTCGATGGTGCGTGAAGAAGGCAGCGAAGCCTTTCGAGTGCGAATATCGGAAGGAGAGCCGATTACTGATTTTATATTTCGAGTGCTGCTTAATCGGTCCAACATTGAGCGAACCGATGGTCGCGCCAAGTTTGCCGCCGAGTTTGGCAAGATCATTGAAAAGTTAAGGCATAGTATGCTGCGGGAAATGATGGTGGCAGAGTTATCCAATCGAACGGGAATATCTGAATCCTCCATTCAAAGCGTTTTGCGGCCGGTCAAGTCAGAAACGGGTGTGTCGAAACAAACGCCGGGCAAAGCAACAACCTATTCGTTGACTGGACAATTCATTTCAATTTTGATTCAAAATCCGCAATGGAGCAAGCTGGCTGAGGATTTGGAAGATGTTCAGATTCTGCCGGACACCAATATCTGGCTTTTATCAGAAATTTTGAAATATTTACGACGTGACCCTGATTTGTCGACAGCCGGGTTAGTAGAAAAATTTCGTTCGAGTGACTATTTTGGGCAGGTGCAACTATTTGCGAGTACCAGACACAATTCGAGTGACGAAGTACTTCAGTGCGAATTCGAAGGGATGGTGTTGAAACTTCGCGAACGGGTGACCGCACAGAAGAACAAGGAACTGCTTTCGCAGAAGCAAGAATATGGTGAAGCAGATCTACAGGATGCACTTCAGCAACTCAAAGACAACTATGTTCTTAAGAAAATTGCCCAAGAGCAGCGAGACATCATTTAGAATACAGCGTTCTCAGGCTGCATAGAGTTGTTTGGATTAGTCGTTAATCAAGCCGACGAGATCAAGTAGGCGATCATCTTTTCAGCCAGTTTACAGTATTTAACATTGAATGGTTAGTACTGCGATTATTAACAAATCCGTTTAGTTTGGGCCTGTAGCTCAGTCGGTCAGAGCAGTGGACTCATAATCCATTGGTCGAAGGTTCGAATCCTTCCGGGCCCACCAGTGGAATGTTCCCGAACCATTGTCTGAAAAAATTTTACCTGGCAATGGTTCGGCAATTGCTAACGCATTTATCGACGAATGTGCGACGTAATAGGGCTTACCGGATTCAGGGTATTGCGCCTCGAGCGTCATTGGACCTAGCAACTTGCGAAGTGCAATAGCAGATTCGCCGGTGTTTCTTTCCAGCAGATCGCTAAATTGCGAGAGCTTGGACTTGATCCAATCGGATGATGGCGCTTTGAAAGCTTTCTCTTGCGCCTGACGTAAACCGTCGAGTTCAGTCTTCAACATGTCCACTTTGGTTTCACTTTCAAGTAGAGCTTCATTGAGCGTTCGACTTGCATTGCCTTCACCAATGTAGTTGATGTAATTTACAAGGCGTTTTTCTTCTTCACGCAGTTCTGATGCTTTACGTCGAATCAATTCTGGGATATCGGAGTGAAGGTTGGCAATTTCGGATTCTACCTGCACAAAGAGATAGCACATTTGTTCGGGAGTCGAAATGATTCGACGAACTTCATTGATAACGATCTTTTCTACCAGCGTGCGGCGAACAATGACCTTGTTGTCACACGAATTTTTTCGAGCGTTGGGGCATCCGTAGTACACGCCACTTTTACCACTGACCTGGCTGATGGACGATCCACAAGCATCGCAAGTCATAGCTCCCGCAAGCAGGTGAGTGGGGTAGTGCTCCTGATATCGGCCTTGCTTGCTGGAAAATCCCTTTTTTCCCTTCTGCCCAGGCCAGGTTTTTGTTGCTTTTTGTCGTTTCTTTTGGACTGTCTCCCACAAATCCTGAGAAACGATCCTCAGCGATTCGTCGTGATTGACAATCCATTCTGATTCGGGTTTTGGGAATTTGCGTGTACGACCGGTCTTTGGATCTCGACGGTTTTCCGATTTATTCCATACCCATTTGTCGATGTATTTTTCATTGTCAAGGATGCGCCCGACCGTGTTTGTTGCCCAGTTTTTCTTTTCGTTCTTTCTGCCACGTATGCCTTCCTTGTTAAGGTTTTTTACGATGCTATTGAGTGAATTGCCCTGCGAATATTCAGCAAATATTCGCAAGACGATGCTTGCTTCTCGTGGTTCAATTTCAATCTTGTAACCTTCCGGTCGTGATCGTCCTTTCTTGTCAGTAACGACTTTCCCGGATGGCACGGATGTGTAGCCGAACGTGCGTTCACCGGCAGAGAAACCGCGCTGCTTCTGTCCGATCAATCCTCGGAGTATTTTCTTCTTGAGATCACGCAACTGCATCTCGTTGAATATGCCGCGAATCTGGATGCCAAGAGTTGACTCTTCGTCATCACTGTCGAGATTGTCTGCGACGGATATCACGCGAATTCCGGCATATTGGAAGTCAGCTAACACCGACAACATGAGGAAATTGTCTCTGGCAAGACGCGAGAGATCATCGACAAGTACAACGTCGAAGAATTTGCCTTCTCCAGCAGCAATCATGGAGTTAAGGCCAAAGCGGTCTTTGCGTGAACCAGATTGTGCGTAATCGGTGTAAATGTGATTGTCGAGAACAGTAAATTCTCGTTCGCGAGCAAGTCGACGACAGGTATAGATTTGGTCTTCTATGCTCTCTTGACGTTGACTTTCTGTACTGTAGCGGGCGTAAATTGCAGCACGCATGAGTTTTTCTCCTCGTTGGATAGTTGATCTGCAGCAGTTGACTGTTTCATCAACCGTACATACTCCTTGGCAAGTTCTGCTGCCAGATGGTCGAGTAGCGGACGACTTGAACTGCTGGGTTGGTCGAATTGATTTTCTTTTACTAATTTCATTGTCTGATACAAGTGAAGTTTCTTATGATAGACTATGTCTATTACAAGTACTTTTGAGCAAAATACCAAGAATTAATGGAAACACCCAGCTCTGGGGCAGATTGATTTCTATGATGTTGTGTAATTGCAATATGATGGAATTTGGGTTTGGCGCAATGTTGAATTGCGGGATTGAGAGATTGGATTGGCGGAAATTCTGAACGAATAATCGGTTGAGACGTACGGTTGGTTTGCTGAAAATGCAGTTGCTGTCGTCTGTAGGTTATTGATTAATTCAAGTCCAAGGATTGTGCAATTTTCGTTATGTTGATTTCGAATCGTGCTAGATTCTGATCACCGAGCGGAGTGTTGATTTGTTGTATTGTTGGAGTTAAGTCCTGAAGTTCAACTGGCTCGAATTTCAATTGCCCGTCCTTGATGCTTTCACTTATATCGATTCCACCGTAGACTTTTTTTGGTTGACCTGAGAGGCCAATAACGAAATTCAATATTGAGCCATTCGTTACGATTCCAATGATTTCCGGTGAATTGTCTTTCATCAGCGAATAGGGCAGGTTGAAGTCACCAATGGACGCCTTTACTGAAGTCTCAAATGAGCGAAGTACGTAGAGAATATGTGCCGAGAATGTTCCAGGAAAATGAAACTCACTGAGCGATAAAGCGATTGAAATTTCGAGAATGTTTCTTGCAGAAAATCTTCTACTAGATCCGCGTCCTTTTGCATCAGCGAAATCCGGAGTAATCACCCCTTTTTCGCAAAGGTAAATCAGCCGGTGTTGCGGCTGTTGTAGAAATCTGGCGATTTCAGAAAGTGTCCATTCAGCCTTGGTCATAATAGATAGCTTCTATTATACGCTTTTGGATCTAACTCGGATGAGTCCAATTACCGTGTAAGGTAAAATCAACGCCTAACCATTTCATGTTCGATTTTGGGCCATATCACATCGTCATGCTGTAAGATACTGCAACATCGCTTTTTATGTGGTGAACTTTAAAATTTGAGTGATTACGGTTCAGTTGAACTTTGCTTAAAGAACGTTTATTTTTATGCCATCCGTCGCCAAACTTCGCAATCGTCTTTTAAGGAAACTTGAAGAGTTGTTTCAGCTCAATCAGCCGGACCTTGATTTCGGTTTCTACCGCATCATGCATGCCAAGGCACAGGAAGTCAAATGCTTCATTGACGAAGATTTACTGAAAATTGTGTCAGAATCGTTTGGTGAAATCAGTGAGGCTCGCAAGGCGGAATTGCAGGAGGACTATGAGCGAGCGACAGAGACAGCGAAGAGTTACGGTGCCCCCAACCCTGAGGAGACAGAACAGGTCAAGAAAGCCAAGGCTGATTTGGATGCAGCTAAAGATACTGCAAGTAGTGAGGCCGACGTATACGATCACCTTTATCGTTTCTTTGAGCGTTACTACGACAACGGGGATTTTATTTCTCGCCGCTACTACACTCGGGAAACATCCAGTAGGGCAGCGCCATTCGCTGTGCCTTATAACGGAGAAGAAGTAAAACTGCATTGGGCCAATGCTGACCAGTACTACATCAAGAGTGCTGAGTATTTTTCCAACTTTACGTTTGACTTGAGACAGGCGAAAGAGGTTCGCGATTTACGACGGGAGGATCAAATGGGTATCCTGTCAGTTGTTGAAGCGGATCCCCCCCCCCCCCAGAGTTCACTTTCGCGTAGTTGAGGCCACCGAAGGAGAACACGGCAACGTTAAAGCAAGTGATACCAGCAAACGCTACTTCATCATACATACTGACGAGCCTGTTGCTCTGAATGACAGTGACGAACTGGTCGTCAATTTCGAATACCGTCCTGATCCGGAGAAAAACGGTCAAGAAAGGTCTTGGCGCGACAAACGCAATACCGAAGCGGTAATCACCATACTCGAACGTCTTCAAGTCATGACAGTTGAAGGCGGAGAAATTCGGCAGCGTGCTGCCGAGTACCTTCGCCTGCTGAAGTTGCCTGCCCCTACCGAGAAAGATATAAAACGAGTTCTTCTTTCTAGGTACGTCAACCAGTACACTGCCCGCAATACTATGGATTATTTCATCCATAAGGATTTAGGAGGTTTTCTACGACGGGAACTGGATTTCTACATTAAAAACGAGGTTATGCACCTTGATGACATTGAGAATGCCGATGCACCTTCTGTGGAGACGTACCTGGAAAAGATCAAGGTGCTGCGCAAGATAGCAGGCAAACTGATTGATTTCCTGGCGCAGCTTGAGGATTTTCAGAAGAAGTTATGGCTCAAGAAGAAATTCGTTGTCGAAACCAACTACTGCATCACTCTCGACAGAATTCCTGAAGAACTCTATGCTGAAGTAACCGATAGTGCGGCACAATGTGAAGAGTGGGTCAAGTTGCTCGCTATTGACGAAATCCAGGCAGACTTAAACAATCCAGGATTCTCAAAGCCTCTAACAACCGAGTTCCTCAAGGCAAATGACAAACTGGTGCTGGACACTTGCTTCTTTGATGAAGGATTCAAAGCGAAGTTGTTGGCTTCAATTGGAAACTTTGATGGCCAATGCGATGGCTTACTGATTCACTCGGAGAATTTTCAGGCGCTGAATCTTTTGCAGGAACGGTATCGGGAACAGGTGAAGTGTACGTATATTGATCCACCGTATAACACCGATTCATCGGAGATTTTGTATAAAAATTCTTACAAACATTCATCGTGGTGCTCACTTATTTTTGATCGAGTTTTTTTGTCTAAGTTCTTGCTTACAAGAGATGGAGTTTGCCAAGTTGCTGTTGATGACGCAGAATATCACAGATTGGAAAGTGTACTAAGACAAGTACTTGGTGACGAAAACCATATTGCAAATATTGCGATCATGCACAATCCTAAAGGACGCGATCAAGGACATATTGCGGATTGTCACGAATATACCATTGTAATGGCAAGAGACAAGTCTAGCGCAAAAACATACCGATTTGAACTGACTGAAACATTACTAATTAAGAAGTATCCAAAAACAGGCACGCATGGAAGATACAGAGAATTGCCGTTAAGAAGATCTGGGTCTGGTGCTCAAAGAGAGGATCGCAAGCGTATGTATTTTCCATTTATATACGACTCGTTGAATGATTTGCTTTCAGTAGTTCCTAGAAATGAATATGAGAGCATATTGGTAGACGGTAAATTCGATGATGAATATGTTGTTGAACTTCGAAACCGCTATGTGCAAAATGGACTTGTATTTATTCTACCAATTCGCGAAGATGGCACTCATGGCAGATGGCGGTGGGGATATGAGTCTTCAAAAAAGGGAATACAGAATGGTTTCTTAGTTGTAAAGGATGTTGCAAAATCGCCAATCGTATATCAAATCGACGTTGCAGATGAAACATATCTACCAAAGACCCTTTGGTATGGAAAGCGCTACGATGCATCTACAAAAGGTACAAATCTTCTCAAGTCAATTATTCCACAAAATAAATTCGATCACCCCAAAAGTATATTTGTAGTTAAGGACATGCTTATTATTGGTTCTTCGGATTCAGACCCAATCCTTGATTATTTTGCCGGCTCCGGTACGACTGGCCATGCAGTCATCAATCTCAATCGAGAAGATGATGGCAAACGAAAATACATTCTCGTCGAAATGGGTGATTACTTCGATACTGTTCTCAAACCTCGTATTCAGAAAGTAAGTTATTCTGATAGTTGGAAAGATGGCAAGCCCACGAACAGAGAATCTGGTATATCCCACTGTTTCAAATACATCCGTTTAGAGTCCTACGAAGACACACTCAACAATCTGCGATTTGACGACAACCCTCAACGGCAGGAAGCAGTTGCCACTAATTCTGCATTAAAGGAAGACTACATGCTCCACTACATGCTGGATGTGGAGACCCGAGAGAGTCAATCGTTACTGAACATCGATGCCTTTGCCAACCCGACCGCTTATACCCTGAACCTCAAAAAGCCGGGAACTGATGAGTACACCACCAAAGCAGTCGATTTGATTGAGACATTCAACTTCTTGATCGGTCTACGAGTGCTTCACACATCGGAACCGCAAACCTTCCAGGCAACTTTTAAACGCAACACGGACCCAGAGCTTCCAGATGACCAGCGCACCAAACTGGAGGTAGATGATAACGGCATCCAACAGAATGCCGCTGGAACCTGGTGGTTCTGCAAGGTTTTAGGCTGGGTTCCCAAGGACCCGAAAAACCCCAATAATGGTCAGCGTGAAAAGGTTCTGATAATATGGCGCAGACTTAACGGTGATATTGAACAGGATAATCTTATGCTGGATGAATGGTTCCTGAAATATCGGGCTTCTCCCCAAGAATTTGACTTCGACACAATCTATGTCAACGGTAGCAATAATCTGCTGAATCTTAAATCCGATAGCGAAAACTGGAAGGTCCACCTTATTGAAGAAGAGTTCACGAAGCGCATGTGGAGCGGCAAAATTGTGTAAAGGAAAGAGAATACGACATTGAGACATTCGCACGGTTCCAAAGAGCACAATTTCCGAAGTAAATTGTTGCTCAACCAGTGGCTGGTGAGCCTGTTCGGTATCGATACGTTCGCAGACAATAAGTTGTACGGGCGGAGCATTCAGCCATTTCATGTGCTGGTAGATGATATCAAGCACCAATCATCGGAGGGTCTGAACAACGACAATCTTCACCATTTCTACCATACATTGGTGGAAAGCAAATTGCTTCGGAGTGATCAGTGTGCTTTGAGTAAGGAACAGCTTCTTTCATATGAGGAAAATATCGTTCGCCATACCCAGGCGATTAATGAAAAGCGCCGTCGTTCCATAGCGTGGAAGTATTATCAGTGG
The DNA here is from genome assembly GCA_963664525.1 of Arenicellales bacterium. GTDB lineage: Bacteria > Pseudomonadota > Gammaproteobacteria > Arenicellales > JAJDZL01 > JAJDZL01. The sequence goes on along the minus strand of OY761535.1, from coordinate 2,158,056 downwards.
CTTACCCTGTTGTTCGTAGAGATATATCTGGATGGGTTTTTCGGTAATAGCGAAAATTTGAAGAACGAACTCAATGCATTCGTTGAACGTTTCAACAACCACTGGTCAGATAGAGTTAATATGCCACTCTACGGTGAAGATGATTTGAATAAGATTTGCCTTCAGAATGCCACTGGCAGCGGTAAGACCCTCATAATGCATGTCAATCTGCTGCAATACCGCAAGTATTCTGTACAGCATGGCAAGGACAAGGATCTTTCCCGTGTTATCTTGTTGACACCCAACGAGGACTTGTCTGAGCAGCATGTTTCCGAATTCCAGGAAAGTAATATCTCAACTGATAGCTATCCTAAATTCCGCAGTGACTTGTTTGGAGCTGTCAGGGGGCTGGAGCGCGTGGATGTGTTGGAAATTACCAAGCTTGCTGAACAGGAGGGACCAAATACGATCGCTACGCGAAGTCTTGGTGACCAGAACCTGCTTCTAGTGGACGAAGGTCATCGCGGCTTGAGCAGCAAAGAAGAAGGCGCATGGTTTCGCCGGAGATCCGAACTCTGTGCCAAGGGATTTGCATTCGAATATTCAGCCACGTTTGAACAGGCCGTTCGCGCTTCGGGCAGTTCTAGCATTGAGAATAGCTATACAAAGTCAGTCATATTTGATTACTCTTACCGGTGGTTCTACGAGGACGGATTCGGCAAGGATTATCGGATTCTAAATCTCCCTCAATCCTTCGAAGATGCCCAGTTTGTCTACATGACAGCTTGCCTACTGAAGTTTTATCAACAACTTCGAATCTACGAGGAAAATGTGAATGAATTCAAACCTTTTAACCTGGAAAAGCCGTTGTGGGTATTTGTTGGCAATACAGTTTCCTCAGGTAAGCTGAATAAAACTGAAAATCTAGTGGCTACGGATGTGGCGCAGATTATCGAATTTATTGCTAAATTTCTCGCCGACCGGCAAGTAGTGACACAACACATACGAGAAATTATTACCGGAAGTGGCCGGAATACCGGGTTGCTGGACAAAGATGATCACGACATTTTTCACGGAGCATTTCCCTACCTGACTCAAATTGTTGACAAAGGAGAAACCATTGAGAATCTCTACCGGGACATTCTATCCAGACTGTTCAATCACGCTGCCGGTGGACATTTATTGCTGGATCGAATAAAGGGCAGATCTGGTGAAATTGCCTTGCGCGCAGGTGCGAGTGAGACACCTTTTGGCCTGATCAACGTTGGTGATGCAAAAAGTCTGTGCGATCACGTGGCTCAAGTCGTGGAACAGAGCGGTATCGGCCTCACAATTGAGGACAGCGAATTCTCCGAAGCCCTGTTTGCCTCTGTCAAGGATTCCACATCATCGGTTAATCTGCTAATTGGCTCTAAGAAATTCGTTGAAGGTTGGGACTGCTGGCGTGTCAGCACTATGGGTCTGATGCATGTGGGACGCTCGGAAGGAGCGCAGATTATTCAGCTCTTCGGGCGTGGAATTCGTTTAAAAGGTTATGCTTGGAGTTTGAAGCGCAGCGGTTATTCCAAACCACCCGTCTATCCGCCCTTTATTGAAGAACTGGAAACTCTGAATGTGTTCGGTATCAAAGCTGACTTCATGGATAAGTTTCGAGAGTTTCTTCAGGAAGAAGGTCTTCCCGGAAACGAGCGACACAACATTATTACCATCCCACTGAGTGTTACATATGAATTTGGCAAGAAATTAATGATTTTGCGACCAAAGCGCAAAGCATCGGACGGAAAGGAATACGATTTCAAGAAGGATGCGCCTGTACCTACTATTGATGAGGTATCGGAATACATTAAGGGAAACAAAATTGTCGCTAATTGGTACCCTCGCATTCAGGCAATGCAGTCCAAAGGTGTTACCTCGACAATTCAAACGAGAAGAAACGAGGCGATTTTACAGGAGCAGCATTTGGCTCTACTTGACCACGACACAATTTTTTTCGAGTTGGAACGGTACAAGTGCGAACGAAACTGGCACAATTTGAACATTTCGAAAGATGGAATTAGGACTCTACTGAGTGATCCAAATTGGTACATTCTTTACTTGCCTGAGTCCCACCTGAACCCCGGCAGTTTTGATGGAGTGTTCCTGTTGCAAAGAGTGGCGATTGAGCTACTGAAGCGGTACTGCGAACGCTACTACAACTTTTCTAAACGGGAGTACATCCAACCTCGCCTAGAAGTAAGGGAATTGACCGAGAATGATGAGAACATTCCTCAGGAGGAATTCTACCAACTCTTCGTGGATAGCGATGAAGGACAACTAATCCAGGCAATTGAGCAAATGAAGAAGGTTTTGGAGCAAGGGAAGGGAGAGCTTCCGAACATTGATGATTTGCAGGTGTGCAACTTTGGTACGCACCTGTTCCAACCACTACTTTACACACGAAGTGGAGGAAAAATCACCAACCGACCTGTTGCTCTCAACGAAAGTGAATATCAGTTTGTTACTGACTTAAAGGAATGGTACGACAATAACCAGTTAACCCTGGAAACGGAAGGTACAGAACTATTTCTGCTTAGGAACATGTCCAGAGGCAAGGGTGTAGGATTCTTTGAAGCAGGTAATTTTCACCCCGATTTCATTTTGTGGATGCTCTCTAAAGGAAAACAGTACGTCACTTTCATTGAACCACACGGTTTGATGCATGAAGGCCCCGCCAGCGAGAAGATTTTGTTCTACAAGCGAATCAAGGATATTGAGCGACGTTTGGCAAATCCAGCCGTGATTCTTAACAGTTTCATTCTGTCGTGGACACCATTTGCACAGTTAAAATGGGGTAAAAGCCGAGGCGAGTTGGAAGAAATGCATGTACTGTTCATGAAGGAAAATCAGAAAAAATATATTGAATCGTTACTTGCCAAGCTAAAGGAATTGGTTAAATGAGTGTGGTTGAATAATGCTAACGTCCAATAAATTTAGGTGTTATGGTCGTTGATTGAAAAGGCATCGGATCAATTGTAGAGGCTTTTACATTATTCTTGCACCAGCACGAAAAATAAAATCTTCAAGCAGATCTGAGCTCCGCAGAGGCCTGAGCCTCTATGGAGAAAGTAACGACTTTCTCAGGAAGACGCTTGATTTCTAATTTCTTCAATCAAGCGATGTTCGTTGTATTGATACAGTCTATGAAAGTCAGGTTTGATTTCGCAGAGCATCTTTTTGCTATTTGCGACTAGGAATTCCTTCGAGTTACATGCTATGCAATTATTGAGTAATTCGACAATATTGGGTGTAGCATCTAGCGAGGTCAGTCTATAGTATTTCGGTAACAGGACCAAAGAAAGAAGTGGTCCGAGGGGAAAATAAAATATTAACTCGTTTTCGTTTAGAGGTGTGTTTGTGTCGATCGAATGAAACAGATTTACGATGGATTGATCTTCTGTGATAAATTGACATTCCGTTACGGTTCGCAGAAATATTACGTCAAAATTTGCTCGATCCGCGAATAGACTGCATCCGATATTTCAGCTATGCAGAGACAATATATGTTGACTAGGTGTCCACGGTCTTGCCTTTCTGGGGTTTCCTTTAGTTCTGCTCTGAGTTTGTTGCGGAGTGTTTTCGTTCTAATATATTGATGAGATAGAAACCGAAAGAAATTGTGAATCAAAAGTTAATTTCTTTGATCCAATTGATTGCTTTGGAAATTGATTTATGGTCCACATTGAGTCGGCGAGCGATCGAACTGTAAGTTAACCCAAGTTCCTTAAGTTGCAACGCTTTCTCAGCGATTTTCTCATAGTTTGGTTGTTCACTCAGATCGTATATTGTTATCTGAAACGGCAACTGACAAATGGTTCGTCTGTATTGCGACCGTGCCCACCAAATCATACTAAGATAAAATATTGAATAATAAAGATAAAACACTTTTCCTAACCCATCTTTAACATTTCCCCCACGTCCCGAAGCGGCGAATCCTTGATTTTCGCCCCATTTTCGCCCAAATCACCCTGAATTTATCCTTTTTTGCGTCTTTTTCAGGCAATTTCCGGAGTGTTGAAGATTGTAGTGCCAACTTATTCAGAACTGGCTCCAACTGCCTTCGCCAATCACTTAAAATTGCCACCATGTTCATCAGAAAAACCAAAACCGGAACCGCCAAAGACGGCACCGCACGCTACAGCGTCCGACTCGTCCAAAACGAGCGGGTCAACGGTCAAGTCAAACAGAGAACACTGCTGAACCTGGGCCGCCACTTCAGCATCGACAAGCAATACTGGGGCCTGCTTTGCCAGCGTGTCGAAGAGCTTCTAAGCGCACAGGACCGGTTTGATTTTATTGCACCTCAACCCAACATCGAATCCGAAGCCCGGCGTATTGCTGCCTGTCTTGTGGACCGGGCAAGCGAGTCGGTGCCTGAGGCGCACACAACCAAGGACTTCCAGAGCGTGGACGTCAACTCTGCTGCTGATGGCGATGTGCGCACCGTCGGCGTTGAACATGCAGCACTTGCGGCACTGGAAACACTCGAGGTGCCGCAGCTTTTACAGAATCTTGGTTTCAACCGCCGCCAGCGGTGTCTGGCACTGGCCACGATTGTTGCCCGCATGGCGGCACCGGCGTCGGAACGGGAAACCAACCGGTGGCTGCGTAAGACCACTGCCCTGGGTGAGATGCTCGGCATTGACTTTGGCGCACTCAGTGAGATGGCGCTTTACCGTGTTTCAGACCAACTGCTGGCGCACCACAGTGAGATTGAACAGTATCTTTTTAAGCGCGCCTGCACGTTGTTCTCATTGCAGCCCACCATTGCGTTCTATGATCTGACCAATACTTATCTGGAAGGTCAGGCGCTGGGGATGCCGGCTGCCAAGCACGGTCGCTCAAAAGAAAAGCGAAGTGACTGTGCGCTGTTAACCCTGGCCGTGGTGGTCGATGCCAGTGGCTTTGTTGTAAAAAGCCGTATCTTTGCTGGCAATGTGGCAGAATGCAAGACGTTGGCCGAGATGCTGGATGAGTTGGGTGCAGATCAAGGTGCGGTGGTGGTGATGGACCGCGGCGTGGCCGATACAGACAATCTCAAGTGGCTTAAAGAGCATGGCTATCGCTATGTGGTCGTCTCTCGGGAGCAGCGCAGAGAATTTGATTCCGAGGCGGTTGAAACGATTGATACGGCCTGCGGCAACCGGGTGAGTTTCTATAAGGACATCTCAACACAGCTTGATGAGGACGGCACTGAGTACAAGGAAGCCCATCTTCGCTGTTATTCCGAGGCGCGTGCGGCCAAGGAAAGCGGAATGATCACACGGTTCATGAAACGCTTTGAGGAAGGCCTTGAGAAGATCAATGAGTCCTTGAGCAAGCCTAGGGCGAGAAGCAGGCTGGACTACATTGAGCGTCGTATCGGGCGGCTCGAAACACACAACTCGCGCGTTGCCCGCCACTACAAGGTGAACGTGCATAAGGATGAAACCGCCACCCGTGCCAGGCGGATCTCCTGGCAGTTCAAGCCGCTCGACGGCACCATGGCGACCCATCCAGGTGTGTACTGTTTGCGCAGCAATATTCTTGACTGGGATGCCAGCACAATGTGGCGCACCTATATGACACTGACCGAGGTTGAAGCGGTCTTCCGCGCACTGAAATCAGAGTTGGGGCTGCGGCCGGTTTATCATCAAAAGCAGTTGCGTGCCAATGGTCACCTGTTGATTTCCGTATTGGCCTATCAGGGAGTTTGTGTGCTTCGCACCCGGATGAAGGGCAAAGGCATGCATGACAGCTGGACAACGATCCGAAATGCGCTTGGCACAATCACTCGCACGACGACCTCCTTTGAGCGCCGGGACGGGCGCACATTACACGTTCGAAAAACGGCAACGGCGGATGCTGATGAGGCTGCAATTTACGCTGCCATGGGCATTGGTGCGCCGCCCCGTAACCTGCAAAAAACCATCGTTTAAATCCGCTTTCTGGAAGATTCACCGGCTGTACAATAGTCGGTGAAGATGGTATTGTAGTGCCACTCCGATTTTCGTGGTGTTTTAAATCAAATACTTAAGTCACCGTATGTTAAAGATCGGCTAACTTGACGAGTAAACTGCTCTATTCTTTCTATTTTGTGAATTTTGACGCATGAGTAAAAGTAGTGATGTTCTGCCAGATCTTCTGTGCCGCAATCTAGATTTAGTAATTTGCGGGACCGCAGCCGGCCCAAAATCAGCTGAGACTGGATTTCCCTACTCGGGGCAAGGCAATAAGTTTTGGAATATTCTGTTCGATACCGGTCTTACGCCAGGCAAATTGTTACCGAAAGAATATGAGAAACTCTTAGAACTTGGTATTGGCTTGACTGATCTTGCAAAACGGACAAGTGGAGTTGACAGCGAGTTAAGATCAGACGATTTCGATGTTGAAGGATTCAAGAGTAAACTATTGGTGTACCGACCGTACGTAGTTGGTTTCAATGGTAAGAAAGCAGCAGAAAGTTACTTTGGCAAGCGCAAGGTACATTATGGATGCCAGAGCGTACGGCTTGGTGAGTCCATTTTGTTTGTGCTACCATCGACTTCGGGGGCTAATGGAAAACACTGGGGTCCAAACGAAAAATATTGGCACGATGTCACCGAACTCATCGAAATTAAACGGAGGTGAATTTCGATACAAGCTAGGTTGGGTGCGAAGAGGATTACCTCTGCCCATCGCAAAGAGGAATCTGAATTTGCAATTTGACCGGAGTTCGGGAACATTCCAACCGTGCCCACCAAGACTACGAATTTGTCAGTGCGGTCTATACCAGAAATACTCTTGACACAAAGGAAATGCATTTGTAATACACTTTTACTGGAGTACGAAAGCAAACTGTTCTAGATGGAAGTTCAGTGGTAGTGCTTCAGTATCCTTAAGTTTGTCACAGTGGGGAATGGTGATGGTATATTCAGTTGTCAATCGGGACCCAAAAATATTGGGCGGTACACCTGTTTTTCCGGGAACCAGGGTACCCGTTCGCATCATGTGGGACCATTTGGAAGCAGGCATTGCGCTAGATGACTTCTTGGATGATTATCCTACAGTATCAAGAGAGCAAGCTGTCGCCGTACTAGAAAGCGCGGCTGGTATGCTATTGAACGATTCTCGTGAAAGTATTGCTTGATGAATCCATTCCAAGAGCGCTTGGCAAGTTGTTTCCAGACAATTTCGATGTTTCTACCGTACAAGACATGGGCTGTTCAAGTACAGGAAATGGTGATTTGTTGCGATTTATCGAAAGTAATTCGTTCAAAGCACTTATTAGGGTAGACAGAGGATTTTAGTATCAGCACAACCTGGAATTCTTGCCAGCACCTGATATTATCTTGATTGCATCTAGCATTCATTTACAGGAATTACGCCCACTGGTCCCGAAAGTAGTCTCCGTCTTAACCGGCGAATTGAAATGCGAAATTTACTGTGTGCATACGTGAGGTTCAATCCATATGCTGACCACCAATTCGCATGTGCGACGACTCGAATTTGAAGCGTCATCGTCCAAGGACCTCATTTGCAAGATTGATTCCCATGATCTTTATGTGCCGCCTCGTGGGGGGGTGGCCGGACAAAAGTTCAGATTGAAAAGCGGATTACTTTTCAATTTTGCGCACCATAGCTCATACTGATCTCCTTAATATTCCACTTTACGGTAAGTTAATAGTAAGACCTGACTTAGTTCTTGAAACTGATAGAAAAGAGTCGGTTTCAATTGGCAGTGAGATTGTCGAGATAATCCCAATAAATTATGCAAAACTCCAAGCCGAACAAGGACGGGAAGGTACTACCGGACATCACTTTATTCCAGAGTTTAAAGTCAGTGACACGAAGAAATATCACCGACTTGTCTTAAGGCAAATTTCAACATTAGATTCGCGAAGGTTCGGATACGTTGCGACCGTGCCCACCATTCTGGTTTTGAATATTACTTGTTGACTGCTATTCAGTCTGCTGGCGATAGCCGATTGACTTTAATTTGACTTTCGTTCTTCATTGCTTGCGCCAGTTCGTAACTGGCTTGCAGCCTATACCAAGTTTCCGCTCCACCACCAAAGGCTTTTTGGAGGCGGATTGCCATATCGGGCGAGATTCCGGCGCGACAATTCACGATATCTGAAAGTTGTTTTCGACTGATGCCCAGCTGGCGCGCCGCTTCGGTAACACTAAGCCCCAACGGCTCCAGGCAATCGTATCGCACAGACAAACCTGGGTGAGGTGGATTTTTCATCGGCATTCCTTAGTCCTCCTAGTGGTAATCGATCAAATCAACATCTTGGACATTGTTTCCTTCAAATCGAAAGATGATGCGCCAATTTCTCGATACTTTGACGGCCCAAAAACCCACCAGATTCCCTTTTAAAGAATGAAGTGCGAATCCTGGAAGATTCATGTCCTGTGCTTCCGATGCCTCATCGAGACGAGCAAGAATTCGTTTAATCTTCACAATGTGGAGAGGTGAAATTCGGCTGTGATCATCATTTTCGTACAATTTCCTAAGACTACGATGGCGAAATCCGAGTATCATCTGCCTATTGTAACCTATCACCACTCAGGTTACAATATTAAATGTTTAAAATGCAAGACTCTGTGCATTGTCTAATCGCTGTACGCAATGTATCTAGTGGTGAGTTCTACGCAGTAAGTTGTCACTGCTCGCCTATTCCAGCAGTAGACACAATGAAACTACGAAGTGTCTACGGTCGCTCACATTGTAGTTGTCGTGTTAACGGCTTTTTTCATGTACAGGCATGAAGTACACTTGAGCAATTCACTTGAAGGCCTTTGCAAAAAACTGCGCTCAGGTGCACCGAATTTTCACTACTAGTGAAAGATTAGCCGAGGTTCGGATTCATTACGGCCGTGCCCATCTAGCCACTGCGAGAATCGAAAATCGCGACACTCTCGGCACAGTCGAATCCGTCCCGGTAATGGTTATGAGTTACACTCTCCGAGGATGTATTGTGCTTATCACTACGCTTAACGTAATGCATAAATTTCATCTATTATGAAGAAAATGGGATTGTCATGAGAACCAAGCCAAGGAATGATTGTCAGTTTTGGAAATAAGAAGACAAGAGTCTTTTACAACGGCATGCGCGTTGCGGCGTACTCTGGTTTTGCAAGAACCGTTTCACGCAAATTGGATCAATTGGATGCCGCGATCGGTCTTGACGACCTCGATAGGCCGGGCAATCACCGTCAGGTGCTCAAAGGGAAACGCAAAGGACAATTGAGCAATCGCATCAATGATCAGTGGAAGCTTTGTTTCAAGTGGCCTGAAGATAGCTCAGGGCCGACAAATGTCGAAATTGTGGACTATCACTAGAATTGAGGAGACTTGTTATGCGTGAACCAATCCATCCCGGTGAAACGTTGCGAGAGGATTTGGACGAACTCGGTATGAGCGCAGCCGAATTGGCGCGTCAGATTGAGGTTCCAGTGAACCGCATCACCGAAATTCTCAACGGTCGACGTTCTGTTACCGGTGATACGGCTTTGAGATTAGGGCGATATTTTGGAACTTCCGGGGAGTTCTGGCTCAACCTTCAAAAACTCTACGAACTGCGCTTAGCGCAGCAAAAAAACGGTGCGGCGATAATTCGGTTGCCGACGCTTGATTCGAGTAAGGGGCTACGTGCGGAGAATTAACAACGCGGCACACCTCGGTGATTGAATGCTTTCAAGCTCGAACAGAAAGTTCTAGTAGGCATCTAGTGTAATTGTTCAGATTGAAGGGGCGCTTTCATCTTGAATACGAGTTTTAAATGGGTAGTCAAGTCCGGGAATGCTCTCACTACAAATTAAGTTCGATATGTAACAGCACTTTCGCAATAGTTCGACTACAGTCCTTCTCGGCCCACCAAATAGATGCTAATGGACAAAATGAGTCCGACCGACTGTGGAATTTGCCCGAATCGATAGAGTAAGGCGATAATATAGAAACTTCAATAAAGAGTCGTGGTTTTTGCGCACTCAATCAAAGTGTTGTAGTTGCGCGCACCTGTCTACACACTTTTACTGCAAAGAATTCAGTATGAAAATAAAGAATGGATCGGTGCCAATTAACACGAATCCGAAGATTCTCGGAGGAACTCCAGTGTTTGCTGGTACTAGGGTTTCAGTTCAGATTTCGCTGGAACATTTGGAAGCGGGCGATCGAATTGACGATTTATTAGACGATTTTCCGACTGTATCGCGAGACCAGGCAATAGCGGTTCTTGAGTATGCTAAAGCCAAACTGGTAGGTGATGCGCGTGAAAGTGCTGCTTGACGAATCCGTACCAAGACAACTTGCTAATATTTTCACCAGCCCATAGGAAGCTTGTCTGGATGGGATATACGTGATTCGCACCTCATTGGATGAGGCTTCAATGACGGCGGCCAAGTGTGTCAGAAACTACAAGCGCTTATGTCGGGTCGAGCGGGACTTTCGCACCATCAAGACCATTCATTTGCAGGTTCGTCCGGTTCATCATCGCACTGAGGTGCGCGTTCGTGCACATATCTTTTTGTGCATGCTGGCTTACTATGTTGAATGGCACATGAGGCAGGCGTGTCGAGAGTTATTGTTCTCCGACCCTCAGTTGGATGAAGTCAGTGCGCCTCAGGGTCCAGTACTGAGCGCAGTGCGTTCGAATGTTGCGAAGAAAAAGGCAGCGAGTGGGCAATTGGGCGATGGCTCGCCGGAGCACTGTTTCCGTACGCTGATTGAACATCTTGAGACGACGACCTAGAACACCTGTCAGAATCAACTCGTCGAGGGTGTGCCGTTTGAGTTGACGACGCTCGCCAATGATAAGCAGCAGGCACTGGATATGCTCAAGACAATCAGTAATCCACTCAGGAAACGGTGAATGTAGGCAGAATGGCGAAAAATGAATGGTCTCAAAATGCTTTAACTAGCAATACTTAACCTCGATTTTGCTCTCGAACTTCTGCTTAAATTGTGTTTCGAATAAACCATCCAAAACATGAATCAACGCGCCGCCGTATAATCATTTCACGTAATCATCCTATAGATGGGTAGCCGACAAAAACGGGCTTTTTCCCCTGTAAAAGCAGAGCCTTAAACTTCGGACTAAATTTCCAACAATTCACGTAAACGTGCTAATGCTACATTGTGAGCTCGCGCGCTCATCTTACGTACATTGTGTAATTTCCATTGTATTGCTGGCAATTGATCGATGCCGCTGTAAGGTAGTTGGCCCCAATCTGGATCACCTCGTTTTATGGAAAGCAAAAATTTTCTTTCATTTTCGGTGAGGGACTCTAACGCCCATTGAATAAGTCTTTCTCTCGATTCTTCAAGCTCACTCAATCGCACTGCCTGATTTGTCATACCAGTGAAATGATGCACAAAAATATCTTTCAGCACCTTTCTTTTTGGAACAAGGAGTTCGGCAATTGGCCTGTTGCTACTTGCCAAATAAACAACGAATGCGTGTCGAACTTCGTCAGGAATTGTCCCTTCAGCTTGAAGCAACATGACGTCAAATAAATCCCGTGGATGTTGACGGTCCAGGGCAGCACAAATTTTGCTCCCATACAATTCTGAGATAGCCAGTCGTTGAATCTGAACGAAACTTTCGTATTTTTGTTGAGCTGCAGTGCATATTCTGCTCTCAACCGGAGCAATCATGCTGCCGCGCACAATACTGTTAATTTCAACTTTAATTTGCGCTTGTTTCAAACTAACAAAAACCTTGTTTTTATGAAATCGAATCTGCACCAGATCGTTCATTTGACGAATTTTCTCTGCAATGATTGTCATTCCGGAACGAATTTCGCAAAGTGCAGTCTCGCGCTTGTTGATCGGCAGGTATACCAAATCGATATCAACAGAAACCCTCGGCATATTCTGATAGAACAAATTGATCGCGGTTCCTCCCTTTAACTCAAAGTTAGTAACTTCGGAAACAGCTGGAAGGCAACGCAGTAGCAGGTTTACTTGAGATGTGTAAATGTTGGATACCGTCATAACACGTTGCCTAGTCAAATTGTGTCATCGATTATTAGTTCGTACTTGTGTTCCAGTTTTCCACCGGTATGAATGCTACGTCGACCTGATCCAAAATCAATAGCGGATAAATCGATATGTGACAGGCATGGAAGTCTTAATTGTTCTGCGATATGCATGAAAAGTCGCTTAGTCTTGACTGAAGTGCAATCGTTGAGCAAGTGTTGAACAACCTTCGGACGAAGAGTGGTCAAAGATTCCATGATCTGCACTGCTTCCTCATAGGACTGCCGCTTTGGTACAAGGTATAACATTTCGAAAGCTGCAAGTTCCGATGAGGCTGCGGTAAGTTCTATACCGTCAACATTCAAGGTAGAAGTGTAATCATTGCAATGTTTGAATACACCAGTTGTTATGAGAGTGACAGGTTGCGACCATTGATGAGTGTTGAACCAGGCGGGAAGTTTTGTTCCAGGGTTTCCAAACATAACTACCGCTCTCCCGTTGAAGGCAAGATAATGAGCGTGACCACGTAGTTCCAAGGCTGTCACAGCACCAATATGTATTGTCAGCCCAAGCTGTGATTGGAGAGCATGAATACCTCCCACCCAGTTCACGCTTGATCCAGTCCGTATATAGGCGCCGTGGCCTAATCGATTCAGCCAACCGGAGTGGACGTATTTACTGGCCAATCGATGGTCTACACCTTGGCGTTTTAACCACCTTGCGGTTGCTACAGTATTATTTGGCCACTTCTGCAATAGTTTGTTGATTTTGGTAGGCACGGTATATTTTAAACAGCAATTCGATAGTAAATTTTAAGAAAAATCATAATAATATCTAAATAACGCATTATAGGTGATAAATAAGATTTTATATAAACTTAAAATACTTTGTGACGAGATAGGTAGTAAACATTTCAGAGTAAGTCAATGTGTAGTTTGAGCATTGGAATTCAGCGAAGGTTCCAATACGTCGCGACCGTGCCCACCAAGTTGAACGTGCATAATGTCAACGATAACATGGGGCAACTTGGAGCAAACTATTGAGAAAAATTCTATGGGAAAAACAGAATGAATAGACGTTTAATTGCTATCGTCGAGCGCGAAGGCGATGGATATGTTGCTTTATGCCCGGAATTGGATGTTGCAAGCCAAGGCACTACTGTTGCTGAAGCGCGAGATAATCTAATTGAGGCACTTACATTGTTTTCTGAGACTGCCTCTGTTGGGGAAATCGACAAACGTTTGACTGAGGAGATATATATAACCAATATTGAAGTCGCTGTTGGCTAGGCTCAAAGTACTTTTGGGTCGTGACATCTGTCGCATACTAGCGTATCACGAATTTGTGGAGGTAAGACAGAAGGGTTGCCATCGTAATGTAAAAGGTTGGGATGATCGCGGACTTCGAAATTGGCCCAACCCACCTTCTTGGGCACTAAAATGGCTTGCAGACTATAAGATATGAGGCCAGATTGCACTCACTTATTCCAATAGTTCCGTAAATTAACGGAAGTCAATTTATTTCTGAACCAAATCTTCGATAGAGTTCGAATTCTTCCCGTCCAAGCCTACCAAGTCAATGATGATATTTCATAATTGCTTACCATTGGATACGGTATGAAAATATGAACCGACAGAATTTCACATGGCTTGAATACTTTTTCCTGGGATAAACCATTAAACATCCATGATTGAGAATTCAATCTTCTCGCAAAGTGAAAAGTATTTTAAGGCAGTTTCATGGTTTTTTGTTTAATCAACATCCAAAGTTGAATTAACATTCAGAAGCTCAAAAGCACAAAGAAATTATTTTGAAACTGGGAGTCGATTTGAATGGTAGTCAATTCAAATAATGAAAATTTGAACAATTCAGGAATAGTCTATCTTCTGATCAATGAAGCCATGCCTGGCTTCGTCAAGATCGGCAAAACGACTAGAAGCGACCCGCAGGTGCGAATTGACGAGCTCTATAACACAAGTGTTCCGGTGCCATTCGAATGCGTACTAGCCGTTTGGGTGGAAAATCCAGCTGAACTTGAAGGCGCGCTTCACAAAGCTTTTGCATCAAATCGAATTAACCCAAGTCGAGAATTTTTTCAAATCGAACCTGAATACCCTATGGCGATTTTGAAATTGTTGATCAGTATGGGGTTTGAAGACGTAACGCCTAATGTCAACGAAGCAAATCGTAGTATCCCAGCAAACGAACGAAAGGCATCAGAGACGTTGCGTCGTCGCCGGCCTTCTTTAAATTTCAAGGAAATGGGGATCCCTGAAGGCAGCATTTTGAATTTAGTCAGTGGAGATGAAACTGTAAAAGTAATCAGCGAACGAACAGTCAGTTTTAGAGAGGAGGAAATGTCACTTTCCAAAGCAACTCAGATTGTTCGTGAAATTAAGTACGCTGTTGGCCCATGCCCTTATTGGAAATTTGGAGAGCGCTCGCTTTCGGAAATTTACAATGAAACGTATCTATACGAGCAGTGATGCACGTATTCCACTCCAGGATATGTACTTGTGGGAATAATGCAAGTCACTAGCCCGCATTTCTCACCAACTTAATTGCTTACCTTAAAATCGCGTCAATCATCAACTGAAAAGGCCGAATCTGACACAGCGGTGATCGCCACCAGTCGCCTCGTCGCTTCACCGGTGTCATTGGAGATGTTTTTCGCACAATAAAAGGGTCTATTGCGCCGGGTGCGCGTGCGAGATTACTCGACTTGACTGGGTCGAGTCTGAACCGATTGACTTGATCCACTTCGACTATGCTGTTCCCGGTGGCGCTCTCACTTGTTGTATCGACAGGTTGTTCAGTGCCGTTTCAAACACCTTTTGCCAAGGATAGTTGTCTGGCATCGACAGCCACACCCGGCGGGCCGTGACCCGCAAGTTGGCTGCAATCTTGAAAAACTTCACCCGGATGGTTGAACACTGGGCTTTTTCATGCACCGTGCCTTTCAACGCCATTCGCCTCAGGCCTTGCATCAGCACATAAGCGAACGAGGAAAAATACAAACGCAACTGATTGGCACTCATCTGATGACTGCTGGTACGGTCCGCAAACAAACAAAGCTGTTGTTCTTTGATGCGGTTTTCACACTCACCGCGAGCACAATACTGGTCCTCATAGATCGACTGAATCGAACCAGCCATCGAACGCGCCAGATTCGTCACCACAAAACGAGGATTGTCCTTCACCGCCCCGACTTTGTTCGAACGCAAATCAGGCAAACACTCCGCCTTGGCAATCACCTGACGGGACCTGGACCATGACTTGCGTGTCTGATACGCAAACTGCACATACCGTCGGCTGGGTTCATCGAGTTGACGGCATCGACTCCTGGACTTTGACATCGCCTTGGTGATTCTTTTTTGCAAACGGGGGTTCCTCGAGATCCCCACCAGATAATACACCTCGTTTTGCTCACACCAGCTCAACAGCCAATCGCGGCAAAAACCACTGTCAGCACGAATCACGATACGCGTGTCCGGCCACTGGTCTCGGATCTGCGCCACGATCCGACTCAACTCCTCCTTCGCCCCGTCGCAGGCATCAATCTTCGCCGGGCGAAGCCGCGCACACAGTAAGTGTTCACCACTGAAGATGTACAGCGGTAAATAACAGTACGCATCGTAATAACCATGATAAAAACGAAACTCCTGTTGCCCGTGCACTGGATCATCGGTGGCATCAAGATCCAACCAGATTTCTTCTGGTGCACTGTCATACGATTCCATGAACAGATCCACCAACAGCCGATCCATCTTGTTCGGGTCAGCGACGATTTTTCGATACCGATCTGAAGGCGCTTGGTCTGGCTTTCCCAACTCCATTCGATTCAACGTGCTGGCACCGGCAAGCGGCACCCCTTTGTCGCGGCTTCGTTTTCGTTTTTCACCGCTGAGATCCGACTTGCCGCACAGCAGGGCAAGCAAACTGTCAAGGCGCAAGCGCTCGTGATCATTTAAATCTTCATAGCCCAGGGCGATGCCAACGATGCGTTGACGCAACAACTGCTCGGTGGTGTGTTCGATCTTGGCTTCATTGCGGTAATCGGTGAAACACTCAGCCAGTCGTTGAAAAACGTTGAGATTGTGTTCGACCTCGCGCAACAGCAATGCGCCGGCGTCGGAAGTGAGTCGACCGCCGTCGAAACGGGCGGTGACTTTACGGTTCAAAAACGGCTGGAACTCGACTGAATTTGAGGTACAATGTGTAGACATGGGCTTCTCGGCTTGTGGTGTTTTAAGTGGTTGTAACTGATTACATTTTACCACATATTGAAGCCCATTTTCTATGTTTGGTGCAGTATTCGGGCTAGTAATGTGACGTCGCTAATTTTGTGAATTTGACACACCGATTCCAAATCTATGTTTAGCGCGGCATAAACTAGGAATATTTTCTTCACATTTTTGAAATATTTTTATTTTCAAAACGATGCAATTGAAAGACGAAAAATGACTGATAAACATTTCAATAAAAGTTGGAGCCGTTGGCGAAATTTTCCTGATCCTAAGTCAGGGGATTACTTGTCTGCGCCATTCGGGCGTGGCGTATATGAGTTACGCAACAAGATTACTAAGAAATTAGTCCTGTTTGGAATGAGCAAGAATGTAGCTCATAGAATGAGTTCTCTTTTACCAGCCCCCGTTGGTACTGGCACTCGCAAGAATATGCGAAAAAGGGAATATGTGAAGAATTACCTGAATGACATCGATTACCGTACAAAAGCCTGTTTAAATGTGGAGGAGGCAAAAGGAGAAGAGCAGTTGTTGCGCCAGAACAAGAAGGCTTACGAGTTTTCAACTTAGAAATGTTGGAGACTGATTTTTCTCACACCTCTTCCAATATATGATGGCAACAAATCGGGTACTTGTCTAGCGAATTTCTTTGGTCCACTCGATTGCCTTAGAAACTGTCTGATGGTGTCTACTTCAAGCTGACGAGCGAACATAGTGCAATTCAACCCACGTTCATTGAGTCGCAGCGTTTTCTGAGCAATCTTGTGATAGTTGGGAATTTCACTTGAATTAAATATTGTTATCTGACATGGCAACTGACAAAATGTTCGCCTGTATTGCGACCGGGTCCATCATCGAAAAAAAGACGAACCCTAGTCTCATTCGTCCCGCTTAATTGAGTATTCATCATTGCAAGAGCCTGCAACGAACTGCGGGCGGTTCCGTACGGTTGGTCTATGTCCGGATGTTTTACTTCAGCAGACCCGAAAGTTGATTGATGCGAACAGTAATACAATATACGCTAATCGCCGATTGATGCCTCCTTGAACCACCCGATTCCGTCGTTGTCAAGATCCCAGATATACAATAATCCTCCACAGGATACGCCGAAACTAGATATACGCGGCTTAATAAAGAGTTTTGGCACGTTGGAGGTGCTAAAGGGTATTTCTCTTAAAGCATACGATCACGATGTGATTTCGATTCTTGGGCCTTCGGGTTCTGGAAAAAGCACCTTCCTTCGTTGTATCAATCTTCTTGAGACTCCAACCGAGGGTCAAATATTTGTTGATGGTGAAGAAGTTCGTCTGACAAGGGATTCGAATGGGACGATTCAGCGTTTTGATCGTAAGCAGGTCACCAAGATTCGATCGGAACTTGGAATGGTTTTCCAGAACTTCAATCTATGGTCTCACATGACGGTTTTGGAGAATGTGATCGAAGGTCCAATTCAGGTGCTTGGCCTCAGCAAGTCCGAAGCTGTAGAGCGTGCTAAGAATTATATGGACAAAGTGGGGGTGTACGAACGTCGGGATTATTATCCAAGTCAAATATCAGGTGGCCAGCAGCAACGGGCAGCAATTGCACGCGCACTCGCAATGAGACCTAAGGTTCTTCTGTTTGATGAGCCGACATCTGCACTTGACCCTGAACTGGTTGGAGAAGTACTTAAAGTAATACGTCAACTTGCGAGCGAAGGGCGTACGATGCTCATCGTCACGCACGAAATAGGATTCGCCCGTGATGTCAGTGACAAAATTGTGTTTTTTGATCAGGGCATTATTGAGACAGAAGGCACGGTTGATGAGGCATTCAGCAACCCGGAAAGTTTCTCAGAGCGATGGGGACAATTTATCTCCCGTACATTGAACTGACCAGATCTCAGTCTCTTACCAGCGAACTTTTGTGCAGAATGCAACAAAATTTCTTTGGAATTAGCTTCGCCAAATTAGGTAGTCATCCATTTGAGTTGACAAGTGTAAAAATACTTTGATGTTTACCCACCTGGTCGATTGAATGTATACCGACACATTCTATTCGGTATCAATTCGAGACATGAATTTGTAGAAGGCTGGCTTTCTTTCGTTCGTCATTTCGTGTGATCTATAGTGTTGTTAATTAATGTCGGTATTGGCAACTACTATTCTAAAATCCCGAAATCGTCGCTCTGTTATACTTAAATGAACGAATTTCGCGTTTTAAGTTCAAAAGGAGAAAAAAATGAAACAGATTACAAGATTGATTACGTTTGTTATTCTTGTTACCATTTCGTGTTCTTTTGCGATTGCAGATATGAATATTCGCTGGGGCACAACAGCAGGTTACAAGCCTTTTATTTACAAAACTGCCGATGGCAGTCTCACTGGTTTTGATGTCGAAATCGGCGATGCCCTATGTGAAGAGTTAAATGCAACCTGTACGTGGATCGAACAGGAATGGGAAGGAATTATTCCAGGACTCCAAGCCAGAAAATATGATGCAATTCTAGCTTCGATTTCAATCACTGAAGACCGTCGCAGAATCATTGACTTTACAGATAAGTATTACCACACAGGAGCACGCTTTGTTGGACGTGTCGATGCCAACCTAAATGATGGTGAAGGATTGGCTGGCAAGGCGGTTGGAGTAGAACGCGGCACAACGTTCGACCTATATCTTCGCAACGAACGTCCGGATGTTGATGTGAGAGCATACCCTGGCTTGGACGAAGCGTGGCTTGACCTGCAAGCTGGTCGGCTTGATGCAGTATTCGTCAACAAGATTGTTGCAAACGATGGATTTTTGAAAGATCAAGAAGAAGGTGTATACGAAATGTTTGGCCGTGAATATCTGGAAACTGAACATTTTGGCGAAGGAACAGGGATTGGAGTTCGTAAGGCTGACCAAGATTTGCGCGATGCCTTGAACAAAGCGATTCAGACACTGCGTCAAAATGGAAAATACAAGGAGATAAACGATAAGTATTTTCCGTTCGATATTTATGGTGAATGAAATCTAAATCAGGGTTTTGGCGGCGCTAAGCCGCCCTGCCCTTACTCTTTGAGTCGAGAAGCCCCATGAAGGAATCATGGGCTATTTTGCTGGAATACGGTCCACTGGTATTTTCCGGCTTGGGCGTGACGGTTTTTCTGGCACTTCTAGCTTGTCTGTTATCCATATTATTCGGTATAGCTGGCGCGACGCTTAAACTCTCCGCAATCAAACCGCTACGTGTAGTTGGCGATGCATACACTACATTGATCCGTGGCGTGCCCGACTTAGTTTTGATGCTGATTGTCTACTTCGGCGGACAGATGCTCCTTAACCAAATTGGAGCAAGTCTTGGGTATTGGACCTATATTGAGATCAGTCCATTTGCCGCTGGTGTTAGTACTATTGGTTTTATATTCGGTGCGTATATGACCGAAACATTTCGCGGCGCATTTTTAGCAGTTCCTGTTGGGCAAATAGAAGCAGCAAAAGCCATCGGTATGTCATTTTGGACGTGCCTGCGACGGATTATTTGGCCTCAGATTGTGCCATTGGCACTTCCAGGTTTTACTAACAATTGGCTGGTGTTACTTAAAACGACCGCGCTCGTTTCCATAATTGGTTTGCAAGACGTTATGTACAACGCCCATCAAGCCGGTAGAACGTCCCAACAGCCTTTCCTGTTCCTGTTTTTGGCTTTCTTCATTTATCTGATACTGACTTTGAGTTCAGACTATGGTCTGAAGCGGCTAAATCACCGTTATAGGACAAGGTAAGCAGCAGTTATGGATATTGTCCTCATCGCGCAATACTGGCAACTCTTTTTAGAAGGGGTTTGGACAACTGTATGGCTGGTTTCACTTTCACTCTTAATCGGAGGGATTATGGCAATCCCGTTGGCAATTGCGCAGGCTTATGAGATACCCTTTTTGGGACGCTTTTCTGCGATCTACAGCTATGCTTTCCGAGGTACCCCGCTACTGGTGCAACTCTATATCATCTATTACGGACTCGCTCAATTCGAAGTAATTCGTGATTCAATATTCTGGCCTATTTTGAAACATGCACACTGGTGTGCACTGATCAGCTTTAGTCTGAACAGTGCAGGTTACGTGTGCGAAATTCTTCGCGGCGCAATACTGTCGGTACCAAAAGGGGAAACTGAAGCAGGCGAGTCTATCGGTATGACTCGTACGAGAATAATACGACGAATAGTGCTTCCCAGTGCTATGCGCAAATCGATACCGGCCTATTCCAATGAAGTGATATTTTTGCTGCATGCTAGCGTCATTGCTTCAACCGTCACTGTTACCGACATATTGGGTGCTGGGCGACAACTCAATAGTCAATTTTATGTGGTTTACGAAGGTTTTCTTACAGCTGCATTGTTGTATGTAATTTTAGTTTTTGGTGTCAATCACATTTTTAAGAAAACCGAAGCGCGTTTTCTAAGGCATCTGATGCGGTAGTCGCTTTATCATCGCTATCACAGAGTGAAATAATAGCGGCATTTACTGAAATGGATACGTCTTTCGAGAATTACGGCATCATCAGTGCCAAGCTGGAATTTCCAGCGAGTTTAAACAAACGGAGCGTCCATATCAGTAAGCTCCAAAACTACATCTGATAAGATTGTGGGCGGGTTCGTATGAACCGAGGTGGAGAAATGTCAGGGACAATAGGGACATCAACAAAATTAAATTTGCTGTCTGCATAACCGCCGAATTCCATGATTATCCTGAGTAAGTTATTTTCAGTAGATTGAAAACGGGTGGCGAGTGTGTTCCCATTGTATGGCAGTAAATCGAAGCGCCGCCCGTCATAAGTTTGCGTTAGGCGGTCGTTAATCAACGCGACATCAAAACTTCCGTATCCTGGATGATGATAAGTTCCTTCATATGAGGTCAGTAGTTGACGTGGCGGATTATTTGTGTCTTGTTTCATTTGAAAATCAAGTTTGATTTTTGTTCGTAATTCATCATCTTTTTGTTCCTGCAACTGGAAGTGTCTAACTATCGCTTTACAATTTGGTTCTCCCATCATATGAGACATCGCGACTTGGCATGCTCCGATCACGGATTTTGTTAAGTTCAGGTTACATAACACGACTACACCAATGTCGAGAGCTGGAATAAAAGCAATCGCCGTCCTATGACCGTTGAAAGAACCTGTATGGCTGAACATAAGATGCCCTTTGAATTTTGTTCGGAACCATCCAAGACCATAAGAGCATAGGCTACCTTGCGTAAGGTATCGGTGAGAGTCAGCCGGCATATGAGGGCGGTAAATCCAGTTAAGGTTCTTCTTTGAAATAAGCTGATTGTTGTTAATACGACCACCGCGCAAATGAAATTGTAACCATTTGAGCATTTCCCTTGCACTCATGTAGAGTCCGGCTGTTGGCGCGATATATCTTGTATCACAATGTTGAATCTCAACTAGTTTTTCATCCACTACTGCATATCCTTGTGTAAGTTGTTCAGTTGTCTTAGCGCGTCGACGGCTGAAGGTTGCGTCTAACCCAAGCGGGCAGAGAATGTGTTCGTCCATCAATGTTTCAAACCACTCTCCAGTAATCTCTTCCAGAATTCCACCAACCGCAGTGAAAATAATGTCCTGATACTGAAACTGGGACCGAAACTTAAAGGACGATTCAAAATATTTCAAACGATCAAGTAAATCTCTTCGAAATTTTCTACCATCTCCTTTAAGATCGCGGGCAACACCATGAGCGAGCAGGTTTTCATGTGAAGGAAGTCCGGACCGATGACACATCATATCGGTCAACGTCATGTGTTGAGTGGCAATCGCATCATTCATTCTAAAGTCACTGATGTATTTTCTAACCGGGCATTGCCAATCAACAACACCAATATCATCCAGTATGCCGACTAGAGTCGATGTAAAGGACTTTGTAATTGAGGCAACAAGACAGACTGTTTCGCAATCGAATTTCTTCTGAAGAATCAAATTACTGAACCCAAACCCTCTTTCAAATACAATCTCATCTCCACGACAAGTCGCTACTGCCATTCCAGGAATATTGAATTCCGATAAGACCGTAGTAAGATCATGCGTTAGTGCATCTGAATTCAGCTTCAAGTTATGTTTTCCCATATCAATTGATATATGGATCTATGGTGGATTTGCGCTGACAAAACCCTAGACAGACCAACAGTTTAGAGAGGGGGCAAGATCTGGCTCCTTCCCAATTGTAGTGGGCAAGATTATCTATTACATGCCGTCCGTCAATCAGGATTATGCCGAATTAGGGATAACATTGATTGCAGTTTTTCCTCCTCTGCTGTCAAGCAAGGCAAATTTGACCGGAGCATTTGGAAACTTTCAACTGGTAACGACAGTTCAGTCTCAGCACTCAATTATGTGTTGAGAATTTGGCGGCGATTCGCTCGGGTGTACGGGGTGATTTACCTACAGTAGTTGCCTTTGAACCAGGTTAAAGAAATGGCCTTCTAGTTCCATTAACTCTGAATAATTGCCGGTTTCTACAACGCGGCCGCCGTGTAACACGCAAATGCGATCAGCCTGGCGCAAGGTCGACAATCGATGTGCGATGACAATTCTCGTGGCATTCAGTTGGGCAAGATTTTCCATTACCCTGGATTGACTCTCATTATCCAACCAGTTTGTTGCTTCATCCAGCAACAGAATTCGAGGATTCCCATTAAGTGCTCTCGCAATCGTGATACGCTGGCTTTCACCGCCTGCAGTCACTCCGAGTCCTGCTCCGACACTGGTCAGCATTTTCATCGGCATGGCCTTGATTTCGCGATCGACAGTCGCTAGCTGCGCTGCGCGCCACAGGCTTTCTTCGCTTGTGTCATCGTTTCTGCCGACGATATTGTCCCAAATATCTTCCGGGTGCAGTTCGACCGACTGAGGTATTACGCCCATCTGCCTTCTCACCTGTTTCTTATTGAGATGCCTCAGATCCTGACCATCGTAATACACCGCACCGCTAGTCGGTTCATCGATACCGAGCATTAGTTTAAACAGAGTGCTCTTTCCGGCTCCTGATTCACCGGTAATTGCAATAAATTCTCCTAAATGGGCGTGAATTGATACGTTATTGAGTATTAGGGGGCTATCTGCATCGTACCGGAAACTGACGCGGTCGAGCCTGACATCTCCGCCAAGCTTACCGACAGATTTTCCACCGGTAGTGACTTCCGGTTTTTGGGTCAAAAACGGCTCAACCTGACCAACAACCGGTATGGTCGCAGCCAGCGCGGTAAAAGATTTTCCCAATTCGACAATCGTGGTCTGAAACATTATGAATACCATGTAAACGACAAGAAAATCCCCGACAGAAACGGGCCACGAATCAGACAGTACCGAAGTCAAATAGAGCACTGCAGCAGCCAGTATTGGAATCGCCACTCCCAATGCCTGTATATGACCGTCCATTGATCTTTGTTTCAGTTCTGCCTTTTTTCTCTGCCGATAGGCCCGCGCCCAAACAGCGTACGCTGACCCTTCAGCACCTTCAAGCCGCAGAACGGATATTCCATTGATAATTTGAAACAGGCGATCTGCAAGAACCCGTGTAGTGCGAATGATCCGGTGCTGCGGTGCGACCTGGCGCATGCCTATAAATCCATAGATGGCAAGCGATAGCAGGCCAAACATGATCGCAACCGTCCCAAGCAGCGCATCGTAAAGAAAGGCAACCACGAACGCGGGTGCCAGAAAAGCGATAGAAATCACGCCGTGTATAACCAGACTTTCTATGGAATCCCGAATTGTTCGAAACGCCAGACCACGCATCGCAAGGTCACACGCTGCAAAACTATGCAGAAATTTTGTTGGTAAACGCTGCATACGATCCCAGAATGCCGCCTCAGCGCGATATGAAATCCGACCTTCGATACGGATTAACACCATCTTTTGAAACAACAGCAACAGGGTCGCGAGTAAGGCAATCGAGACCAGCACTGCGCCGAACAGGTAAAGCTGATGAATATCTTCATGCGGAATGACCTCATCGACTACATAAGCCAGAATGATCGCCGGAAGCAGAGTCATGAATCCGCCCAGCATTCCGGCCAGGATGAGTCGGGTAAAGTCAGAGGCAAGCCCCCGGAATGCGACTCGGAACAGATCCTTCAAACTCGCAGAGTCAGGCGGAAGCGACGGATAGAAAAGCCATGCTGAATTTCTTAGCGTTTTTGCCCGCTGTGCAGTAACCCTGGTTTTGCGGTCACCTGAGACCTCACAAAAATGACCGAACCGATTCGGCACTAGTGCGACTGGCTGACCGCTGTCTTTTCGAAATGCCAGCATCGCGCCGCTGACATTCATCCACCATTTATCAACTGAGTCAAGACGAACCTGCCGTGCACATCCCCCGGATGCATCGAGAACATGAACGAGGAGTTTGTTCAGATCATCAAACTCTTCCTCCCTAGGAATTTGGAAGTCAATCCCTTCGTGTTTTCCGATGGCTGCAAGCGCATCTTCAAACTCAGCTCGCTCAGAACGGGACGTTGCGCCTGCTGAGTGTTCGAAAAGATCAAACAGATCATGACGCGATTTGTCCTCATCAGTTTGACGATTGGTGACCCGCTCTCTTGCAAGATTCACCTGATCAGCTAGATAAAACCCTCGATTAAATCGCTCAAGATTAAGCGCAACCTCGTGAAAGTTGGCCAGAGAGGACTTTAAATTACTCTGGCTGATGACTTCTTCAGTGCGATGGATAGACAGTTGCTGTGATGTGGTTAACGTGATCCAGCTTTCGCGCACCAAAGGCATCAATACGGTCTCATCACCACCGGGTGGGTTTATTGATGGATCAATCAAATCAAGGAACAGCCCTGAATCAGGCGAAAGGCCAGATACCCACGCAACATTGCGTTGCGTTGAAATAATATCGCCAACACTTACGGAGATATGTCCCAGCTCGTAAATGAGCTGATCTTGTGGGCGTGTTGTTTCGATGTTGTAGCGTGATAATATTGATGATACATCCGCAACCCAGCAATCAACCTGAAATGCCAGTTCTCGTATGTCGACAGATTCAAGGTCTGTCCAGGTGATGTGGCGCAACTGTGTTCCGGGCAGTCCTTTGGCACTCAGCGTGAAAGTTGTCTCTTGCGTGTTTTTCGCAACGCCAAACAGTAGCCGACCCGCTTCACCACGTAGCACATGCTGCTGTGCAGCCTGAACGATACCGTTTTCCGTCTCAATCAAAAATAGGTCAACTGTCCCTTTTTCGACATACCAAATAGACAGCGGACTGCTCATATCCAAAGGTAAGTTGCCGGCACAGGGTATGGAATCCCCGTTTTCAATGGCAATTTGCGCCAACGATGATTTTTGGTGCGTACTCATCTGATCAATCCGCCCGAACCAGTTGATAGTAAAGACCATCTTCGTCCAGAATCAATTCGTCGTGAGAGCCGCGTTGAACTTCCACACCCTTGTTAAGAACAATAATTTCGTCACAATCTCGAATTGTGCTGAGTCGGTGTGCGACGATCAGGCAGCTTACGCCTCGCCGCCGCAAAGCGCTGTCGATAAACTCCTCTGTCGCCGCATCAAGCGCGCTGGTCGCTTCATCAAGAATCAGAATGACAGGTTCAGTGGCGAGTGCGCGGGCAATTTGAATGCGCTGCTTTTGACCTCCGCTGAAGTTTCCACCGCCCTCCGCAATCAGTGTTTCATAACCCATCGGACGATTGATGATTTCGTTGTGAATTCCGGCATCCCTGGCGGCAGCAACAACGGTCTCTTCCGGTATCGAGGGATTCCACAAGGTGATGTTTTCGCGGACGTTCGCGGTAAATAGGTTTATATCCTGCTCTACTACCGAAATTGAACGCGACAGCACTTCAGGGGGAATACTTGCTCTCAAATGGCTATCAAACAAAACCTCACCCGTCCACGGTTCGTAAAGACCAGCCACTATGCGGGCTAGTGTTGATTTGCCGGAACCACTCGGACCGACGATAGCAACTCGTTTACCAGGCTCGATAGTCAGGTTGAAGTCTTTGAGCATTGGTTTCCGAGACCGGTTGTAACCGAAACTAATGTTGCACAACTCAATGTTTCCGGTAAGTTTCAATCGCCCCTTAAGTGTGGGAACGGATTGGGGGTGCTCTGATTGTGCTTTTGTTTTGAAGGGAATCGAGGTGTCGACAATGTCATCCAGCCTCTGCAAGTCCGCCTCTTTAACCTGGCGCTGATTGACAAATTCAACAAAATCTCCGACAGGGGATAGAAACATTGATGCCAGGAAAAAGAATCCAACCAGTGTGCCCAGGGTTAAATCGCCGGAAATGACCTGAATGCCGCCAATAACAAGCACTGCTGCACGAATCAGAATCTTAAACAACT
Organism: Arenicellales bacterium; assembly: GCA_963664525.1. Taxonomy (GTDB): domain Bacteria; phylum Pseudomonadota; class Gammaproteobacteria; order Arenicellales; family JAJDZL01; genus JAJDZL01. Next base: position 2,131,524 of record OY761535.1, on the reverse strand, counting down.
CTGGTAATGAGGAATTAATGTGGTTCAATTCCGCAAGGCTCTGGCGTGCATTCAGTTCGCGTGCCTGGTGACCGGACCAGCGGCTGAAAAATCGATCACCCGTTGCGGTCATACGCACCGTTTCACTCTGATTCAGCATCAAGGTTCCAACACTGAATAAAAGACCTTGTTCACGCCGCAGTGCGAAGCTCTTGTCAAATCGCCTGCGGGAAAGGAAATTTGTCAAAAGAACACTCAATAGGGTCAGTCCCAGCACGACCAGCGCCAAAATGGGAGAAACGACCAGCATCACGATCAGCAAAATCGTACTCGATATAATTTTGATCAGCAATTCAATAATCTGAACGGACAGACCCTGAGCAATTCGGTCAATCGAAAGAATCCGGGATATCAAATCGCCCACAAATCGATGATTGAAAAATTCGATCGGTAAACGAAGCATCTGTGAGATACATCGATCTCCTGCAATGACGGACAGCTGCGATTCCAAGCGATGCAGCCAGCGATGCTTCAACAGCATCAGGATGTAGCTGACACCGGCTGCAGCGATCAAGGCAATCGCCAATTGAATGCTCCAAGCTTCACTGCCGAGCAGCACGTGATCGACAAAAACGGCCAATAACGCCGGAGTCAGTAAAGCCGGCACGATCAGCATGATTCCGCAAAGTACGATGATGGTCAGCGGGTTGAGCGTACCTTCAAGCCAGTGTGGCAGCCGCTGGAACAGGTTAGGTCGGGTACCACTCGACCGGAAGTTCGAACCAGGTTCGAATTCCAACGCGATTCCGGTAAATCCCTTGTTGAATTCCTCCTCGGTCATCGTGAGACGGCCTGCTCTCGGATCATTCAGAAAGAACCGATTTCCATCATACCCTTCCACAATCAGGAAGTGGTTGAACTCCCAGAAAACAATGATTGGCAGGGACATTTTCCTGATCTTGTGCAATTGAACACTACGCCCGACACACTTCAGACCATAGTGCTGTGCAGCCCGTTTAATGCCAGCGGCGCTGGCGCCATCCCGACTGACTTCACATCGGGTCCTCAGTTCGGTCAATGGTACCCAGCGCCCAAAGTAGGCAAGAACACTGCCTAGGCAGGCTGCTCCGCATTCAGATTCATGCATTTGCAGGAAAAGCGGAGTGGTGACGCGCTGCGAATGACGCTCTGATACTGAGTGTTTTGAAGACACGGGGAGTTGCTGCCCGTTTATGCGTTAACAATCATGAACGCTTGATGTTCAGGACGTCAATTGGCGCGGTTCTTTTCAGTTGGATACGAATGCGACAGGCGGTGCCTTCGGTCACAAGAGACTCTCTCGCCAGATTCAGTTTCACCGCTAATTGAATGCCTTGGTCAAACGGATGTTTCATGACTGTGCCACCTCCATTTGAAAGCGTCTCATTGTTGAGGAACACAACCTCACCTTCCAGAAACTGGACAGTGCCGTCAGGCATTGTGATCTCGACCTTCGCCAGCATGCCTGGTTCAATCTCATCGGTCCGGGTGCGCGGCACGAGCGCTACTGGCTGCAGTTGCCGGAATGCATTTTCGCGAACCTCAGCAACAACATTACCCACAGGCAAGTGATCTCCTGTACTCGAATAAAGGGCGGTTACAACGCCATTGACATGGCTAACGATCTCAGAGCGTACACGACGGCGCTCCTCCATCTGCAGGAGAGCAGTCTCAGTGGAATTCAAAAGAGAGCGGGCATTCGAATTGGTATCAGCGAATTCACCAATCTGTATGTTTAAAAGTTCCTTGCGACTGCGCAGCACCGAAAGCTCTTTTTCCAGGTCAGGAACCGTTTGCCGGCCAATCACTTCACCAGCGACTACATAATCTCCCTCAGAAACTTTGATCTCGATCAGGATTCCGGATTCATTTGTTGCGACCTCGTGACGATCTCCTGTTTCAAGCACAACGCCTTCAAATGCAAGGGTCCGGGGCACGCTGCCCCATAGCAGCCAGACAATGAATGCAACAAAGAAAATGCAGGTTGCGACAAGAATAATATGTTCACGAGGTGCGGTGACTCGAAGTAGGTGATCCAGTTTCTGACGCTCGCTCCTTGAACTGATCGCTTCTTCACGAAACGGATTATCGAACATGCGGATAAATCTTCCTATTGATATTGAGCCCGAAGACACGCTAACATTGCGCAGACTTCCTGAAATTTTGATTTTAGCAAAATTCAGGAAGAACCTGATTCACTTTCTTAAACCGGGTCCGGCAGTAATGATGTGCTCGATCTTGGAAAGAGCATACAGTAGATGTATGCTTTTACCTCTGTCACCTGGTTGTTCAACACTACGAATTTAAAATGATGTATTCCCCGGACGAAATTCAGTGCAACGGACCTGCCGAACAACAACTCTGGTGTCGGAGTCCATCGGGTCAGAGCCGAGTGTTTTTCGGGAACTGCATAGTTACCTTCTTTTAGACACAGAAGGAAATTTTTCCACTGCTGCGGCTCATCGAACCAGAATTGCGGGTGATCGGGAGACTTTGTCTTGGTTGCGAAACTCAACCCCAGTCTCGGGCCAATACCGCTCGCGTAAACATCAATATTGATGCCAAGATCGGCAATCGCAGTGTCATCGACAAAATAGTCAACCGTCGACTGTATGGTAGAGCGGTGCTGTACCGACCAGTTTGCACGGCTGAGAAACTGCACAATCTCTGATGAATTTTTAAAGCCTTTTACTGCCAGACGTACACCTCGCTTTCGGGATGGAAAAATACCGAAAGATTCAATTCGCTGGTGATGATCGAGTGCTTCATAAACACCGATTGCCTGTTGCTTTTCTGCCGTATCCAGGCCCCAGCCCGCAACTGCAACGATCGCGTCCGTTAATGTCGCAACCTCTTTGGACAGTCCAAGGCCGCCGAGGAGGGACAGTGGACTTGGCCTGATAAACACACCGGGCGCAGCCGATGAATTATTTTGTTGATTCGTATCAATATCGTACTCAAGCACCACCTGACGAGCAGTCATTTGCTGTACCATGGAAAGCTTGGATCCGGTGCTTTGGAGGAGGCTGGCGAGTCCGGCTTGCGCAGCCGTCGCCGCGCCAGATCGGCCCTGATGTTCGTAGTGGGCTGCGGTACGAGTTCCGCCACCCAGCGAAATGCCAAGGTCGGCGCGTGCTTCACGGCAATTGAGCGGCAACTCAAATCCAAAAGGTAAAATGGCTGCTGATGATGGAATCTCCCGGGCCTGCAGCATCAATTGCTGTCTGAATGCACCGCCAATAAGAGAGTGTGGCAGACGGTCGCCCAGATGATACAGTACCTGTTCAAGTGTATCTGCTTCGCGGCTCAGTGCATCTTCGCCAGCGCGTAAATTTCGCAGTTGTTCATCGTTTAAAGTCACAAGACAACCGGTACCGGATTCAAGTCGGCTTCGTCTGCTGCATGTGTTTTCCATCCCATTTCTACGGGGACATCATACAAGCGCCCCGGCGCAAGGCGTTGCCAGAAATGACGCAAGCCAGGTACGATGACACGCACCACCGGCATACCAATGTCTGGCCGTGTCTGGTCGAGCGTCAGGAACTCCATGCCCTTGGACTCGATCAGCTCACGGCACCAAGTGACGTCATCGCGAACATCTTCGGTGTCCGGTAGCCTGTAGTCGTCATAAATTGTGCGCGTGACCCCGGCTGCTGGCTCGAGATACCGATGGTCTTTAGTCTTTACGTTTTTCCACCACCAAAGGCAAAGCGGATCGTCAACGGTGTAGCCTGGTGAATCCGCTCCGGGTCGCGGAACCATCGTCAGACACTGGTTCATTTCGCATACCGCGCGAAGCACTGCGATTTTGGGGTCGATATGAGCACCTGCACCAAAAATGATGTCCTCGGTGTTGTGATTATTTCTGCGGGAAATCGCAACGAACACCGGAATTCCGAGGTCACTGGTTACATCCAGCACCCACATATCACGTTGATACTTCTGATAATATTTCACTGCGGAAGCCAGGTAGACGTCACCAAAGCTTGTTAAATCCACTGCCGCCCGGTGCAGGCGGTTGTACCACCAGATTGCAAATGCGTCGCGTTCGACGAGTTCAAGAAAACCCTGTAATATCGCTTCTTCCAGAGTGTTGCCAGATGCGCAGCCATTGGAATCAGCCCATAGCCCTGCTGTCCCCCGCTCCTGTGGCGTCATGCCATAAAGCATTGCAGTTGGCATATAGCGATGCCGGTTCTGTGTAAAGGACCACACAGGGGACCAGTCCATTTGGCGCTCGGGTCTGAAACGGGGCGGCACAACATTGAAGGGGTGCCCGCGCTCATTGATTTGTTTTGCCTGATCGAACTGCACTTCGCTGAACAGCTGGACGTCATTCGGGTGAATGGCCGCTTCTTCGCCTTCGGCCAGGAAATTATTCATACATTTTTGAAAGCGAATTTCGTCACCGTGAAACGCAAAGCTGTATCGTTCGACTGCCTCGCAGAGCGCACTCACTTCAGACTGCTCCCGAGTGCTTCCTTTCCCTGCACTCTTGCTTCTTAAACTTCGACGCAGCGAACTCAGAGACTTGATCCGAAGCGCAAGATTGCTTCCGGCCCAGTGAACATGCAGCCACGGGTCGTGCTCAGCCGTCGTTCTCTCCAGCCAGGTGACAACTCCACTCACCGGACTGACCAAGTGGCGGTATCTTTCCAAGGTGTCGCCAGGCGACACGGCTCTTATTCCACCGCTGTTACGCGAATTCACCGGACTTGCGTTCAAACGAAGCGGTACAGGTTGCCGATCAGGGCGGCGCAATTCCTCGTCTCCGCAAAATGAGCACTGTGGGCGCCAGAAGACCGGGTGGTAACTCGCTTTGAATTGCTTGATATCCAGCGTTATGGCATTGGTGTGAAGCGGGGCCGACTCTTCGAGCACCAGCCATTTCGCAAGTTCAACAGCAGCCATGCTATAAACCACCGTCATCACTGCCGGCTGAGAGGCATGCGGGATGTAAGCCGCATTTTCACCACATTGATTTCTAAGGTAGGAATGGACTTCCTGGTGATTAGCCAGTCGATGGCTGAGGCATGCCCAGCAGGGGCTGCCCTTTGAGGCATGAAAAACCGGACTTAATAGCGGATGCATCCCCTGAGGACGAATCAACACCCAAGGCCTGCCTGATTCGATGTGGCTTTGATTGATCTCCTCAAATTGACTGTCGAGAAAATCGATGCAGGTATACACGGTCAGGCTTGCAGAGCTGGTGTCAGTGCGAACGCCCATGGAATGCAGAGCCTGCGCCAGGGATTCCGTATTGTTGCCGCGGACTGCGATGGTAGACGATTCAAGTTTTTTTTCAACTCGGTGAGGGTTAGCACCTAACGAAGACCAAAACGCAGCCTGTTGCCGCTCCATTCTGTAGTCGCCTGAAACGATATACCCCTTGTTGGCCAATGCAGCCAATGCAGATGACACCTCGGATTCAGAATAAACTGCGCAAAGCGTCTCTTTCACCTCATTGTGAGACCGAATGCCATCAAGCAGCGCCAACAAATCTGAATAAAGCTTGCCGTGCAGTAGCGTGTTGAAGGTTTCAGAAACCAACAACACCGTTCCTTCTTCGATTAGTCGATACTCAAGATGCGGTGTCAGTACGGGACATTTGATCTGATCACGGTCCTGAGCAATCAATCTAAATCGTTCTCGATCATCCACGTTCGATTTCCAAAGCCGAGGATTGAACAAAATTCAATGCAGTGATCCTCACTAGTCTTGGCTCCCTAGCGGAGTCTGTAGTTTTTCCTGCGCAAAAGTGTGAAAATCTGCTTCAAGAGCACTCTCGACGCGTTCAACCGTGGCTGCTGACTATGGAGTATTGTTACGACCGTCAATAATCCGATTACCGGCGTACGGAATCTTCAGTTTAATGCAGTTGCGGAAATTCGAACAACTCACTGTGGCAAGCAAAAGACTATTGAAATCAGTTTATTGTATTGACTTCAGATGCAAATACCAGCATCAGGATTCGCTTTGATTTAAATGGTCAGGTGAGACAGCCAAAACGAATAGACAGCGGGTTTGAGACGGTTCGAAATGCCAATCGAACTTAATATGGACAAAACTGAACTCAGGGGGATTGAAATCAATCCCCCTGACAAAGAACCAGTTCAATACAGACGAATTTCGTCTCTGCCGCAAATAGTCGAGGAATGAACCCGTACCTAATCTAACTTGCGCAACCGCAGCAGGACCCGGCGGCCACTGCCTCCAGTTGTTCCTCTGTTAGTTCTGCTGCGACCGGTGGTAAGGCGATATGAACCTTATGAAAACTGTTCTGATGAATTTCAATCGAGATGTCGTCAGGAAATTCGAACCCAAATTCCTGGGAGATTACACCTTTTGGGTCTGCCACTAACTGATCCCGAAAATTAGAATCATCCACTGATTTTTCGATCAATTCTGCGTGAATTTGCTCCATTGATTTCATGGTTTGCCTCCTGCATCAATTGCAATATTAATAAGTTATTTTATTAAAAAAAAGGGCATTATGTAATAAAGTTGATTATCGAGAATATTTAGAACATATTTTCAAACACAGAAGTTGCACAAGCCTGCAAAGCAAAAATCAACTAAATATTCGACGAAATTGGAATGGTTTTCACCTATCAACAATAATACATAATCCCCAAAAAAAGAGTCTGTGTGAAGATCAGTTGTTTCCATGCTTACCAACGACAATACTCATCAGGAATATTTTCTGTGAATCATATGATTTCAAAATGTACTATTGAAATCTGTCGGAAAAACAAAATTTATGAGACCATTTGGAAGTGGGAATCCCACTCGATGAATTTCTAGCTAATTTTCCCACCGTGCATCGGATGCCGGCAGTCGCAGTGCTGGAATGTGCAACAGACATTCTCTTAGGTGAATCACGTGAAAGTCCGACTTGATGAATCTGTTCCACTGCAACTTAGACAGTACTTCTCAGATAATTGTGAGGTATACACAGTTCAACAAATGAGGTGGTCGGGTAGCAAAAACGGTGATTCGATGCAACTCGCTCGAAAATTCTGATTGAGTGTGCTGGTTAACGTAGACCGAGGTTTTGAATTCCAACAAAAATTCAAATCTTTGCCGATGTCGGTAATCATAGTAATTACATCGAGTATTCATTTGCAGGAGTTGCCTCCACTGGTCCTAAGTTAATGTTGACATTGTCGAATAATCCCGAGTGCGACATTGACCGAGTGTTCATATGAAGACAGGCGATTTACTTCCCGAGTATCGCGACCGGAGTAAACACTGTTTATGCAGAAGCTCGGGTGTTTCGTACCTCGGATTGCGAAAGAAAAATGATGGCGAACACGATCAGTATTGAGCCAAAAATTGTCCAGAAATCTGGAAATTCATGAAATACCAGCAACCCTATGATTGCAGCCCAGACCAGTCTCGTGCAGTTCACTGGAAGGACGACAGTTGCATCATACATTTTTAAAGATTTCGTCATACCGAGATGACCGATAGTCCAACACAATCCAATCAGAATGATTGCCACAAACTGCTGAATGGTCATAGGCATCCAAACAGGAATAGCAAAAATTGCAGAGACTAAGTTGGTTACCACGAGTGACCATGCGATTATCACAGTGGGCGTTTCCGTTCGGGCGAGTACTTTTGATACGACCAGTGTTAGGCCCCAGATTAGCGAAGACAGCAGGACAGCATAGGCTCCTAATGAGGCTTCAATGTATCCTGGGCGCAAAATTGCAATGATTCCAAAAAACGTGACAATGACACTGATCCAGCGGTGAAAATTCATAACCTCTCGTAGGAAAACGACCGACAAACCCACAGCGAAAACAATCCCGACAAAGCTAAGAGACGTTGCTTCAACAAGCGGTGTCAACGTCAATCCAAAGAAGTAGGTTAAATTTGCAATCGCAACGAGTAGGCCTCGGGAGAAGAGCAGATTTTTGCGTTGAGATTGGAATAGGGCCCGTAATTTGAACTTTGAAAGGACAGCGAGTGAAATCAGCCCTACAACGCTGCTCAGGTAAGTGATTTGAAAACTGTGAATATCCTGTCCAACGTATCGCACCAGCGCTTGCATGGTTGCAAGAAACAACGTTGAAGTCGCCATCAGCACGATTGCGCCTATGGCTGGTGGAAACTGCTTCACGTGCTCAATTTGAAATGGACACTACCGATTTGACGTGTGTCAGATGGAGTGCGAGACGAGAATGATCGGCTACGTTAGAATTACTCTGCACTCAATACCAAAGCGTCGGGTGCGTTCCAACACACGACAACCTGCGAATCGGCATCCAAAGGCACTTGATCCGGTCGTTGTTCCACCAGGACTGGCTTGTTTGCTCCAACATCAACAAATACATCCAGAAGGTTACCGGAAAAAGTAGAACTAATGACTTTGCCAGGGATTCGGTTGTCATATTTGTCTTCGTGCCCCGACTTGCCAATAACAAGGTTTTCTGGTCGTATGCCGACACAGAGAGATTTGGACATTGCTTCGGTTTCGCTCGCAATTTTTGCGCGAATTTTAAGGTCATTGAGAATATTCAGTTCAGCGATCCCACCAGATTTATTCAACAGCTTTGCATCAAGTAGATTAATGCGACCGACAAAGTCGGCAACAAATGAACTTTGTGGAAAGTTATATATATCCCTTGCTGTACCGACCTGTTCAACTTCACCATTTCTCATAACGGCAATTCGGTCGGACATATTCATGGCTTCTGTTTGATCGTGGGTGACGAAAACAGTGGTAATTTGCAGTTCCTGTTGAATTCTCCGCAGCTCTAACTGCATGGCTTCGCGTAACTTAAGATCAAGAGCACCTAGAGGTTCGTCCATCAGCAAGACTCTCGGTGGATATGCCACGGCACGTGCAACTGAAATTCGCTGTGCCTGTCCGCCGCTCAATTCTGAAGGGTAGCGCTCTTCCACCCCAGGCAGGCGCACCAGTTCGAGTAACTCCTTTACCCTGTCATTGATTTTCTCTTTTGGTGTACGCCTTTCTCGCAAGGGAAAAGCGATATTTTCTTTGATGGTGAGATGCGGGAAAAGCGCATAGTCTTGGAAAACCATTCCGATTTCCCGTTTCTGTGGAGGGAGATTCGTTATATCTTGATCGCCCAGCAGAATCTGTCCCTGATCTGGATCGTTGAATCCTGCGATTAGTCGGAGTGTAGTGGTTTTGCCGCAACCAGAGGGACCGAGGAGAGTGATAAATTCACCCTCCTCAATCTCCAAACTAATGGTTTTCAGAGCGACTACATTACCAAATGCCTTGGTGACATTCCGAAGAACGACGCGCTGGGACATTGTTGGCGATCAGTAGGATCTATCGCACTGTAAAACGTTTACTGGGCGATTGCCCTATTCCACTGATCGGTCCAGTCTGAAATGATGACCTTCGAATAGTCGACTCTGAGTTGGCTGCCAACCTTTTCAGGGTCCAGAACGATCATTTCCGCAACAAGTGGGTCATCCGCCATCGCTTCAAAAACACTTTGATTGACAGGAACCAGACCGGTTTTAGTGGCCATCTTCAACTGGTAATCTGAACTGATGAACTGATTAATGTACCATTGGGCAGCTTCTGCATTCTTGCTGTTTTTCATCACACCCCACCAGCCTTCTGACGCGACTCCAACAAGATTGTCATTGATCCGTGGATGGACGCTTGTCACATTCTGCCCAGCGAGTTTTTTTGCGCGCAGGCACCAGCCTGCATGTACGACCGCTGCAATAATGTCACCCGACTCAAATTGCGCCATCGTTTCGCCTCCACGAGCCCAGAACTTAAGCACATTCATTTCTTTGACAAGATTCAGCCCCGGTTCAATGTTACTTTCGTCGCCGCCTTCAGCGAACGTTACGCCAGCCAGACCCGGCAGACCGCCACCGGAATTAATGTCAGGAAACTGGAGTCGCCCGGCAATACTTGGATGCACGAGATCACGATAGGTTGTGGGCACAGGAATTCCTTCTTCTGCAAATTTATCCTTGTGGTAGCAGATAACTTCCTGAGTTTCCCACGACCCAACCAACATCTCGTTATAGCGGCTTTCCGCCAGAAATTCAGTGTTGGGTATCAGGCTCAAATCCAGTGGCTGAAGCACGTCAAGTTCGTGATAGTCTTTAACCTGGGCAGCAAGAATTTCCACGACATCAAATGGAGCGTTACCGCGCGCTGCAACAATTTTTGCAAAATTTGCTGCCGGTGATCCAGTTACAAACTCGACTTTTCCACCTTCTGCTTCAAATTTCGATACGATGTTCTCCACTTGGTTCTCTTTCCACAAACCTCCCCACGTACCAACGAGTAGCGTAACACCATCAAATTGACCGGCAAAGGCCGATGATGAAAAGAACATTGCAATAATTAAGCCAGTCAAGGCATTTCTAGTTTTTTTGAACATTTCTTTCTTCCTCATTTGTCATTATTCCAATTGATACATTGATATTCAGCTTCGAGACAAAGTCATTTTGTAGATCGGTACGATCTTGAATTTGCAAAAAAAACCAAACTGTATATCGCCTTGTATCACAATCAAGATATTTGATTTGTTGATAAAGTTTACAACAAAATCCATTGAATATCACATTTGGCGATTGACCGCTTGTTTCCTGTTATTCCACTTCTGGCAAGGTTGGCCGTAGCGAAAATCGTTAATTTTTGAATTTAGGAGTAACTCCAGTTCAGTTGATCGTGATTCATTTGCCAGGAATGTCTATGTTTCGGCAACACACTTTTAGTTTGTGGCATTGTCAAACATGCCGTGTACGATCATCCCACACCACGAGAACCGCTTACTTTCAACAGCGCTTCGAGTCCAATGACTTTTTGAACAAGCAAAAGCAGGCACAGGCAAATGATGATGACTAATGTAGCAGATGCCATCAGGCTGGGTTCGAAATCGTTTTCAAGTGCGAAGAATATTTCGACTGGATAAGTAACGAATCCAGGTGCACTGAGAAAAATTGCAACTGGAACATCTGAAAATGAAACCATGAATGCATATAACGCGCCCGCATAGACTCCAGGCATGATCACCGGCAAAGTAACGCGGAAAAAAGCGCGCCTTGGCGTTGCCCCGTGAATGACAGCGGCTTCCTCCAGCCGCGTATCAAATCTCTGCAATATTGCGGTAACCGTTCCGACAACAAAGGGTGTAGCAATGAAAATATGACCAAGTGCGAGACCTAGGAGCGAACCTTGCCAATAAAAACCGGTAATGTCACCAATCCAGTAAAACAACTGCAGAAACGCGATGCCGGTCACGATCGCTGGAATCTGCAAAGGTGCGCGAAAAATTGCACTGATCAGTGCTTTTCCTGGAACGTTGCTGCGTACCAGGCCAAGCGCGGCAGGTACACCCAATAGACAGCCAACTAGTGATGCGACCGTTGCGAGGACAAAACTCAAAAGCAGTGCTTCGATCTGCCCTTCGGGAATTTGGGTGTACCAGTATAACGACAATGAATCCGGTGGAAACTTGAATGACGCTTCAACGTTTTCTGTCGGGCCATTCAGTGATGTACCAACAACAACCAGGATGGGGGACAGGAGAAATATGTACGAAATTGAACAATAAAGTCCAAAAAAGAATCGACCGATCAATTTTTGAAATCTGTAAGTCAACATCATCACGAACAGTCCTCAAACCACGACGAGGTGAGCGGCGCGTAAACGTCGCAGCAGGTAAATTGACAGAAGATTAATCACGATGACCGAAACCAGCAACACTGCGGCGATCGTTGCCCCCATGGAATACTTGATGTCCATCATGACAATCCTTTGGATCATCACAGGTAGCGTAAAGACGCGGCCACCCCCGAGAAGTGCCGCGGAAGTGAATGCTCCCATACACATGTTGAACACCATGAGGAGCATTGCTGTAACGCCTGGTAGAGACAGTGGAAAAATTACGCGGTAGTAGACTCGCCAGCGACTTGCGCCATGAATTTGCGCTGCGGATTCCAGCGAATTTGGTATTGTTTGGATGATACTGTAAAGTAAAAGAACACCAAAACCGAGCGTAAAATGCATCAAGCCAATGACCACGCCGGTTTCGTTGCCGAACACCGAAAAAGGCTTGTCAAATAAACCAATTCCAAGCATCGTCTGATTAAAGAGACCATTAGCGGAAAATATGACGATCAGCCCGTAGACTTTGATCACGATCGTAATGAAAGTTGACACAACAATGCCCGCCAGTAAAATCATGGACCAACTCGAGCGCATTCGTGCAATCAGATAGGCGACTGGAAATCCTAAAATCAATGTCGACAGTGCTGCAAGTGCTGAAGTTTTGACGGTGACCCAAAGAATTTTGAGATAAAAACCATCTGTGAGGAATTGAACATAGTTTCCCAGTACCAACTCGTCACCAACACGACCAAGGCCGAGGTCTTCAAAAAAGCTTGCTCGCAGAAATACGAACTGTGATGCCGCAACCAGAGTGAAACCGACCATTAGCGGAGGGATCAGCAGTATCCACCACCTAACCCACATTACGACGTTTCAACAGTTGCAGGACTGTTGCTCCAAGCTTGAAATTGAGAATTTTGAAAAAAGGAATACATGATGCCCAAGTCCAATTACGACTGTTCAGTCGCATCAATATGAAACTGTGCGTGAATCGATGTGGAATGATTGGCAATACAAATACAGTTGAGAGTATAGCAAACAGTTGTTTCTAAAGTTGTCAATCCAATTCAGCCACAGATTCCATACGACTTGTATCGAGTTTAAATTTTTTCAATGCCTCTCGTTGGCTACGCCTGCGATAGCAGGTGTTGTGTAGACAAAACGTAAATAATTCACTCGGATGATTATTGTGATGACCATTTTGTTGAACTGTGTGTGCTCTCATTGGGTGAGTTCTCAGCGATACAATCTCCGTCATTTAAGTGAGTTGGTTCAACGCACTTCTATCGTAGTGTAGGAGAATAACTTTGCGAACGCAGTGGCAGACAAAATAGGGTGGTTCGAAGTTCGCTTTCCCGAAAAATTTTCAGACTCTCGAGTCAATCGGTTTGTCGATGATTACAAGTCTATGCTTGCACAAATCAAGGTTCGCGAAGTGTCAACGGTTGAATGAACACTCACGTGTTTATCGTTTCCAAGTGAACCACTCCTATCTGCACAAAGCGATGCAATGGCTAAATCGTAACGTCATGACTTAATTGCAACAACATTTGTTTTCAAAAATTTCAAGCTTCATTTTCTACAATCTGATACACTTATTTTGAATTTCCACTCAGAAAGAGCAAATTCATCTGGAGACAACTGAGAATGGAATACAGAACTTTGGGTCGCACGGGAGTCGAAGTGTCAAGTCTTTGCCTTGGCACCGACAATTTTGCAGATCCAACGCCCGAAAAAGAAGCAAAACGAATTCTTGATATGGCGCTGGACGCGGGTATCAACTTGATTGATACAGGCGATATCTATGCTGATGGAGAAGGCGAAAAGATCATCGGGCGCGCAATCAAGGCTAATGGCCGAAGACACCAGACCCTGATCGCTACAAAAGTTGATCACGGCAGACGAAGACCCGGATACACGTTAGATGATCCGTCGCTTTACGCACCCAATGATTTTGGACATTCGCGTTTACACCTGATACGCGCCTGTGAAAATTCTTTGAAGAGACTGCAAACCGATTACATCGATTTGTATCAACTTCACCGACCTTCTCCTAATATTCCGTGGGATGAGCAATTGGGAGCGTTAACTGATTTGGTTCAGCAAGGCAAGGTTCGCTATATTGGCTGTTCAACCCATCCCGCCTGGAGCGTGATGGAGGCAATTATGACAAGCGAACTGAAGGGCTACGCACGTTTTGTGTGTGAGCAACCACCCTATAACCTTCTCGATCGAAGGATTGAAAACGAACTTGTGCCACTTTGCCAAAATCATGGTGTGGGCCTGATTGCGTGGGCACCGATGGCGATGGGTGTTCTCGCTGGACGGTACTCGTCTTCGGTTTCTTATCCCGAAAACTCAAGAGCTGCACTACGAGGTGGATTTTACGCGGACCGTGTGACCAAACGTGGCATTGAAGTGGGTGAGGAATTCACTAAAATTGCAAATGGACTTGGTTTAACGCCCGCGCAGTTGGCCATACTCTGGGTGAAAGACCAACCTGGAATTACCGCACCACTGATCGGCCCCAGAACAGTTGAACAACTCGAAAACCTCATCCCGGTTAAAGACATGAAATTGGATGATGAGACGCGCGCGGCGTGTGACTCCTTGGTACCCGAAGGCAGCGTCGTTGCCGATTTTCATAACACTGCAAACTGGATGAAGATGCAGGTCGCTGGATCAGTGCAATTATGAGAGTGTCGAAAATTGTTCATGCGATAGACCTTCATGCCTGTGGAGAACCAGGCCGGGTCATCGTCGGTGGGATTACAGATGTTCCCGGCGAGACAATGTATGACAAAATGTGTCACCTGGAAAAGTATGGAGACAATTTGCGTAAGCGAATGCTGCGTGAACCTCGCGGTTACCCTGCTGCCAACTGTAATATTGTTTTACCATCAAGAGATCCCAACGCTGATGCTGGATTTGTAATTCTTGAACAGGTTGAATACCCGCTAATGTCGGGCTCTAACATCATCTGCGTTGCGACGGCATTGGTTGAAACGGGCATGGTTGCCGTGACAGAACCGGAAACCGTCTTGACACTTGAGGCGCCCGCTGGGTTGGTAACCGTCACGGTGCAAGTGAAAGACGGAAAAGCCAAAAGCGTAACATTCGAAAACGTGCCAGCATTTGCGGTTCATCTTGATCAGTGTATTGATGTTCCGGAAATTGGCAATGTTTGCGTTGACGTAGCCTGGGGTGGTATGTTTTACGTCATCGCTGATGCGGAATCCCTGGGGATTGAACTTCTTCCCGATCGGGCTGGCGAGATTACTCGCGCGGGCGAGATGATCAAAGCCGCGGCACGTGAACAACTGCCCTGCGTACATCCTGAAAATTCAAATGTCTCAGGTGTGACAATTTGTGTGATGACAGGTACTCCGACTGCACAAGGAGCGACTGCAAAAAATGCTGTCGTAGTGTCCACCGGACAGCTTGATTGGAAGCGGCCAACAACCTGGACGGGCGTGCTTGATCGATCACCATGCGGCACAGGCACTTGTGCGAGAATGGCAGCGCTTTACGCGAAAGGGGAACTCGGGTTGAACGAAAATTTCAACCACGAAGGAATCTTGGGAACAATATTTACTGGTCGGTTGATTCGAGAAACCCAAATGGGTAATCAACCTGCCGTCGTACCAACCATCCAGGGACAAGCTTGGATTACCGGGTTAGCTCAATACGTGGTTGACGTGGATGATCCTTTTCCTGATGGGTTTACTGTCGGAGATATTTGGGGTGGTGCAATCGATGAACCGCTCGCACACTGAGGTACAACCCGTACTTTTGGTAGTGTATTGTCTGGCTACACTAGTTTGAAACAATTTTGTCAACAATAACGAGGATAAATTAACTATGAAAATCAAACAATTATCAGTTGGACTTTTTGGTCTGGCCCTTTTGTCATCCGCTGCAGGTGTTGGTGCCGCAGACTACACGATAAAACTTGCGCACAATGGACCAGAACAGCATCCATTTCAAGATGGCGCTGTTGCTTTCAAGGAACAACTCGAAGCAAGTTCTAACGGTGCAATAGAGGTCCAGATCTTTCCGGGCGAGCAACTGGGCAGTGAAGAGGAGACCAGTCAAATGCTCAAACAGGGAACATTGCAGTGTGCTGTAGAAAGTACAGGCGGCGGATTGGCGCCTTTCGTGCCTGAAGCAGATTTGTTCAATTTACCTTTCATCTTTCGCGATGTTGACCACTTTTACCGGGTGGTGGATGGACCAATCGGTGAATCGGTCGCTGGAAAAGTCGAAATGGCTCTCGATTCTGAAGTGTTGGGCTGGTGGTTTTCAGGCGTTAGAAATGCTTGGAACGATTCCCGTCCGATTATGACCCCAGCGGATTTGGAGGGACTAAAAATTCGGGTGATGGGCAGTCCCGTGTTGATCGATACGTTCAACGCCCTGGGCGCCCAGGCAACACCGATGTCATTTGGAGAGGTTTATACCAGCTTGCAACAAGGTGTGATTGACGGTGCAGAAACCGACCATGTTGATCTGCTGGTCGAAAACTTTTTTGAAGTTACGCAATATGTCTCACTAACGGGACACATGTATTTGGCCGCCGCTTTGGTTTGCGGAAATAAGGCACTGTCCAAATTGCCAGAAGATTTGCAGGCACAAGTGCGCGATGCCGCACAAGCTGCGACACAGGCTCAACGAGCGGCAATGGACAAGATGGCGGGAGATGCATTGGCGGCGTTGAAAGAGAAGGGTCTGGAGTTCAACGAAGTTGACCTAGCATCTTTCCAAAGTGCCGTAGAGTCCGTCTACGCCAAGAATGCTGACCGCGTTGGGGGAATGGAAATGATCGAGATGGTTGGTGAACAATAGTCGTATCTGAATATTTCGATCTGACATCGATTAATCAAAATTTTAGGGGTGGGCGTTCTAGCCCACTCCTTCCCCAGTATCTGGTCGCGCTGACACCGTATACCTGAAAGACGATAGCGAGAGAGTGCAAGATGAAGATTTTTCGCTATTTACTTGAAATTGCAATTTGCACAATATTGGTTGCCTTAACGACAGTTGTTTTCAGTCAGGTAATTTCCCGGTATTTTCTACATGCGCCACTGTCTTGGTCAGAGGAACTCGCGCGTTTCTTATTGATGTGGTTGGCGATGCTCAGCGCCGCTTACGCTTTTCGAACCAAGTCTCACTTCGCTTTAAGAGTTATTGTCGAACGTTTTCCTGGCACTTTTCAGCGAGTCATTTCAATCGCTGTCCACCTCATCGTTACCCTGTTTTTTTTCCTGATTCTTTACCAGGGAATTTTTTACGTGAAGGGTGTATCTGGGCATATCGCGCCGGCATTGCAAATTCCCATGGAAATACCTTATTCATCCATCATCGTGGGAAGCGCATTGATCGTTTGGGACAGTGCGAAAGCGACAGTGTATGAAGTGATGCGCCTAAAGTCAGCTTGACTGTATCTGAATTTACGATATGGCCACAACCGTCGTCATTGTTTTATTTGCTGCCCTGCTGACTTCTGTGCCTATTGCCGTGGCAATAGGATTGGCTGCATTGGCAGGATTGTGGCTCATAGCACCGGATGGTTTGGTACTGCTTCCGCAGAAGATACTCAGCGGTATGGATGCGTTTACTCTTCTCGCGATTCCGCTTTTCATATTGGCTGGAACGATCATGGGGCGCGGTGGAATTGCAAGACGAATCGTAAACTTAGCATTGATCTTCGTCGGTCGAATCAAGGGGGGTCTGGGTTTTGTTGTTATCCTTTCGACGATGTTTTTTTCCGGTGTATGTGGCTCCGCCAGCGCCGATACCGCGGCAATCGGTTCAACGACTATGCCAGAAATGTTGCGTCGAAAGTACCCCAAGCCATTCGCTACAGCGCTATTGGCGGCATCTGGGGCAACCGCGTCAATTATTCCGCCCTCGATTGACCTGATCATCATCGGCGTCGTTGCCGGTATTTCAATTGGTGGATTATTTGCAGCTGGATTATTGCCCGGTGTATTCAATGCACTTGCATTGATGGCCTTATGTTACTTTTATGGGCGTCGTCTAAACTTACCGGTTGCCGATTCAACAACCTGGTCTGAAAAATTTCGAATATTTCTGGATGGGATACTGGCTATCCTCATGCCGGTCATCATATTGGGTGGCATCCTCGGCGGTGTATTTACGCCAACTGAAGCTTCCGCAATTGCTGTCGTTTATGGATTGGTGGTTTCATTATTTTTCTATAAGGAACTCAAGCTAAAAGATATGCCGGCGGTATTGTTGGAAGCGGGTCGACTGACAGGCATGGTCATGCTGATTTTGGGTATGGCATCGGCTTTTTCATTCGTTCTGGCATTCGAACGTATCCCTCACGAGTTGGCTGCGTTGATCGTTCAGTATGCCAACCATTGGATCATATTCGTCATCATCGTCAATATTGTTTTTTTCTTGCTTGGCATGATTATGGATGCATTGCCAGCATTGATAATTCTGATGCCTATTTTGGTGCCAGCTGGCGTTGCGTTAGGTATGGAACCAATCCACATCGGTATCTTTGTTGCTGCAAACGTTACAATTTCACTGTTTACACCGCCTGTTGGCGTGTGTTTGTTTGTAGCCTGCGGACTGAGTAAGTTGCCAATTGAGGCCGTTATCAGACCACTGTTACCATTTCTTGCAGTCTTATTGGTAACTTTACTGACAATCAGCTATGTTCCCGAGATTACGTTGTACATTCCTCGCTTACTCGGTTATGTAGGAGAATTCTAATTTTATATTGAGGGAAATTGACGATGGACGACAGGAATGCAATTGTCATCACAGGCGCGACTCGAGGGCTCGGGGCTGCGCTGACAAAATATTTTGCTGCGAAAGGCAGGGACATTGTGATGAACTATCGCTCAAAAGCGTCGGCGGAAAAACTTTGTAGCGAGATTCTTGCCGAAGGTAGCACTGGGCGAGTGGTACCGGTAGAAGCTGACGTGCGTGATCGTTTAGCAGTGCGTGCGATGTTTGAACTGGCTGATACGAAATTTGGTGGTGCTAACGTATTGATCAATAACGCAGGCATCAACATGGATGCGCCGTTTCTTGAACTGACTGACGAAAGCTGGGATGCAGTTGTTGATACCCATTTAAAGGGTACATTTATCTGTTCACAGGAGTTTGTACGAAAGACCAAAGACCGGTCAGCGAGTATTATCAATCTTGGTGCTTCATGCGGAATACAGGGGCGTTTGAATGGTGCAAATTTTTGCAGTGCCAAAGGCGGTATTTATGCCCTGACAAAATGCATGGCACGAGAACTCGCCCCGCGAATTCGTGTTAATTGTCTGACGCCCAATGCGGTTGATACCGAAGAGGTGCGAGAACGGTATGAACTTGACACCGAAGAAGGGCTCTCACGCGTCGTGAGTGGGATACCAATGGGTCGATTGGGTGAGCACAGCGATGTCACGCATATGGTTGATTGCATTCTCGATGCACCATTCGTAACCGGTGCGACATTTTTTGTAAATGGCGGAGAATTTATGCGTTGACAGCGAAAGCCACGAATTCGTTGCAACACCAACCCGTCAACGGCCATCTGCAACCTTTAAGTTTTGAGTGCTTGCTGTAGAATTTTGTATTCGAAGTTTGTTCCTATGGACATCAATTCAATCTGAACTCAATTAATTTCTTCGAAATGGCGCAAAGGATGTGGACATAGAAACTTGTTAAAGTGTTGGACCACCTCCAAAAACGATCAGTCTCCTCAAATTAGCTGCGTTCAACAGGTCCGCTCGTGGTGTGTCAAAGTTGCTTCTTATGCGCTTAAATTACCAAATTTTGGTTTCATAATGTTTGCCTTTGCGTGAATTAACTACGAGTCAACGTATAGAAAAGATGTATGCATTCGGTATTGAAACAGGCATTGCAACAAATGATGAAAATGACCTTTATCGATCGTGCAAATTTTCCGATTACGTCTTCGGAGCAATTCTCGTGTATCTTCACGCTCTTGAGTCGGGTCGATCGTAATGTTTGACATCGCCGTTCAATTTTGAGAGCAATTTATGGCGAAACAGCCCGAAACAACTGACCCTTTGACGAAAGATCAGGGCTTGCATCAGCGTCTCGGAAGCAAGCACGAGATTCTACGTCAGGTTTTTGGATACGAATCGTTCAGACCAAACCAGGAAGTTGTGATTGACACATTGATTTCCGGGCGTCATGTGCTTGCTGTGATGCCGACTGGTTCTGGAAAATCTCTTTGCTATCAGGTTCCCGCGCTGATGTATGAGGGTCTCGCCATAGTAGTCTCACCACTGATTGCACTGATGCGCGACCAAGTCAGCGCACTCAAATTGGCTGGGGTTGATGCTGATACGATCAACTCATCGAGTGATCGAGCAGCTAATGACGCAGTATGGGAACGTTTGAATGCTGGCTCTTTGAAACTGCTCTATCTATCACCAGAAAAACTGATGACAGAATCCATGCTCGATATGCTGAGACAGCAAAGGTTGACGTTGATTGCAGTCGATGAGGCGCATTGCATTTCTCAATGGGGCCCTGCCTTTCGCCGGGAGTATGCCGATCTAGGAAAATTACACGAACTTTTTCCGAAAATCCCGATTCTCGCGACGACAGCGACAGCCGACGAGGTAACTCGCACGGACATTGTGAAACTCTTGTTCGCAGGTAACGCGGAAATTCATGTACAGGGATTCGATCGGCCCAACATCAAGCTGTCAGCCGCCGCAAAAATCGGAAACAATCGCCAATTGCTGAACTTTTTGGAACCACACAAAGGAAGAAGTGGCATTGTTTACTGTCTGTCTCGGAAGAAAACGGAGGCGACAGCGGTCATGCTTGAGCACTGGGGTTTTCGTGCACTCCCATATCACGCTGGTATGGCTAAGGATGAGCGCGACAAGAATCAAAGCATTTTTATGACTGAACCTGGGGTTGTCATGGTGGCGACCATCGCTTTCGGCATGGGGATTGATAAATCTGATATCCGCTTTGTTTTGCATGCAGATATGCCAGGGTCGATCGAGAGTTACTATCAGGAACTTGGTCGTGCCGGTCGTGACGGGAAGCCTGCTGAGGCGCACATGCTGTTTGGGCTCGATGACATCCGCATCCGTCGATTCTTCATTGACGAGGAAGATTCAGGTGAGGACCGACAGCGACGAGAACATCAACGACTGAATGCACTGATCGGTTATTGTGAGTCTCCAACATGCCGCCGACGAGCGTTACTCGCGTATTTCGGAGAAGGAATCAGCCCATGTGGAAATTGCGATACGTGTCTCGACCCTGTTGAACTTGCCGATGGTACAGAGTACGCAAGAATGGCGTTGTCGGCGATCTATCGTACCAGACAACGCTATGGCGCTGCGCATATCGTCGATGTGCTTCGAGGTAAAAAGACCAAGAAAGTTTCAGGTGCTGGCCACGACCTACTACCGACCTTTGGTGTTGGCGAGAAGATTTCGAATCAAGAGTGGCGGGCATTGATTCGCCAGCTTGTGAGCTCTGGATTTCTTATTCAGGATATCGCCGCATATGGCGGCTTACAAATGACCAAGTTTGGAATCGACCTGCTAAAAGGAAATACCACCTTCGAATACCGCAAACCCGTCGTAATTTCGCGCAGCTCTAAGCTTCAGGCAGCAAAAAAATTATCGTTGCCGGAACCCTTAAGTTCTGACAATAAATCGCTGTTGGACCGACTTAAAGTGCTGCGACTGCAACTCGCTCGAGAACGTGGGGTACCCGCGTATGTCATTTTTCCAGATCGTTCACTTGAAATGATGGCGCAACGTCGTCCATCAACGCACGAGGAGTTTTCGCAAATCAGTGGTGTCGGGGCCGTCAAATTGCGTGATTTTGCAGACATATTTCTCGCGGAGATCACAGCCAAACCGGAAAATCTTTTATGAATTCGAGGGTGCGCCAGTCGACAACAGTCTTTTCAGACTGTTTTATTGCATGTGATCGGTGAAGCGGTAGTTTCAGTCGATTTGTTTTCGGTATTACCTATCGCACCAAGGTGCGCGGATGATCACTATTTTTGTTGTAACCCCGTATTGAAGAAAGCGTATGATTCGATTCAATCCGATATTTTGAAATCACCGGGTAGAGCACTCCAAGAGTCGCCAAGAGCATCACGGTTGAATTCAACTTAGATCAAATTTCGAATTTCTCGAAATTTCAACACAGTAATTTACAATTGGACTAATGATGTTCGGTTCAACGTGATTTGATGTCTTAGCTCCGATGACGTTCAAACCCATTCCGGACAGGTTATATCTGTTCTGGCGTTTGTATGATTTCGGTTCTCGATTTAAGCGTTCGAACTCCAACACCAATTCAACTCGAGAAAATTGGAGAAACAATATGAATTCAAAAGATGAACAAACATTGGAATCTAACACAAAATCTGGAAAACGTATCAAGAAGAAACTGTACGAACAGGAGTTGTTTCGAATGCAACTCGAACTTGTCAAGTTGCAGGAGTGGGTGAAATATAAAGGCTTGAAAGTTGTAGCTATTTTTGAAGGCCGTGACGCTGCAGGGAAGGGAGGAGTCATCAAGAGAATCACTCAGCATTTGAGCCCCAGAATATGTCGAGTCGCAGCACTACCTGCACCGACTGAGCGAGAGCAGACTCAGTGGTACTTCCAACGATATTGTGCCCATCTCCCCGCTGCTGGCGAAATTGTGTTGTTCGATCGAAGCTGGTACAACCGTGCTGGTGTCGAACGAGTAATGGGCTTTTGCTCAGATGAGGAATATCGCGAATTTATGCGTTCTTGTCCCGAATTTGAACGAATGCTTGTGAGGTCAGGCATACTGCTGATTAAGTATTGGTTTTCGGTCGCTGATGACGAGCAGGAAAAGCGCTTCCAAAGTCGCTTACTTGAACCGCACAAGCGCTGGAAACTTTCGCCGATGGATCTTGAGTCGCGTACCCGATGGGTGGAATATTCCAAGGCAAAAGATCAAATGTTCTCACATACTGATATTAAGCAAGCACCTTGGTACGTCGTGAATGCAGATGATAAACGGCACGCGAGACTCAATTGCATCCGACATTTCTTGAGTATGATCCCCTATGAAGATCTAACGCCACAACCTATAGAATTGCCGGAACGAAAGGAAGGCGCAGGCTATATTCGCCCGCCGATGTCCGATCAAACATTCGTACCCCAGTTTTACCCAGACGAAAGCAATTAAAATCGATAGGCTGTTGACATTTTGGATGGGTCAGTTCATCATTCACTGGTTGCGAATGTAGCATGGTGTTTCATTTTGTTTCTGTAGTACAGCAGCGCAAATTGGGTGGCCGGCAAATTTGAATAGACGTGGCACTCAAATGCCTTGAACTTTTGCCAGCAGCCGTCTGGCCAAGTCAGTCGAATATTGCACCTGAAACGACTAGCGTTGTCAGGTGCATTTCGTCATTCTCCACGAATTCTAGTCAATAAGAGGAATGCTGCGAAAACCTTGCAACATCTTTGCAACGTGCATTCGATTCAGTAAAGCCAACTGTTGTCAACGTCATCGCGGATTGTGGATAGACAGGCATTTCACAAGCGTGGCTAAGGCTAGGGTCAGGTGACGTATTTTTTTGGGAAATTGATGAGATCACACCGGCAAATTGCACAGTTTGACAATCAGTTTTCGAAACTGTGGTGAGCAACGTGGCTCAGACTTTACTGTTGGGTTTGCGATATATGAATTTTCCCCAGGTGATGTCCGACCGGCCCATTTGATCAGCTTCGGTAACGTGTAAAAGTTCGATCAATTCATGTTGCTGCGCTAGCGACTTGACTTCAGCATCCGCAATGTCCCAAAATCCATCGACAGCTTCGAATGGTCCGTGCCTTAGTGTCAAATATAGCAAGCCATCAGGATTGAGTAAATCAATGATTCTTTCAAACGCAGGTTTTCGGTCCTTAGGTGCCAGATGCATCCACACGGCGCTTAAGACAATGACTTCAAACTGCCTCTCCAATTGAACAACAATGTCCAACTTTGGGAGTTTATCGTCTAGCCAGTCGATATTATCCCGCTCGTACATTCTTTTAGCGTTCGTACGCAAGGCATTTGATGGTTCTACAGCAATGACGTGGTGCCCGAGATCAGCAAATCCCGCCGCATCTCGGCCTGCACCCGCACCGATTTCAAGAATGGAGCATGGTTGCTGCGGCAAGTAATTTAGCAAATTGGAGTGAATCTTTGTAAACTCAACATTTTCGCGTTCGTGAATGAAAAATTCAGCATTGACTTCGTACCATTGTTCAACGGTCTCTGTTGCAATTGGCTTTCGATCGGGCATTTTGCTACGATGTCTGGTATACCGGTTCTCCCAGCACTTCCATATTTGGTTCGATGCCAAGTCCGGCGCTGTTCGAAGACATCATCCACCCATCTTTGATCACTGGCCCGCCATTGGCTATTGCAAGATTGGAGTATTCGTGAAATGCGGACGATTGAAAATGAAAGTCACTCGGCAATGTATGAGCCAAATGTGCGATTGCCGCGGTTGCGATTTCACCACCCCAGGAATCTTCAACTGTCATGATGATTCCAAGTTCTATACAGAGGTCGCGAAACATTCTTGCTTTAGTCAATCCGCCAACTCGATTGATCTTCAAATTGATTACGTCCATCGCACTGTCTTGCCAGCCTCGAATAACAAGTCCCATGCTATCCATACATTCGTCCAGAATCATCGGGTGATCACAGTGTCGCCGTACTGCCAGGCACTCTTCATAAGTCAGGCAAGGCTGTTCAAGATAAAGTTCCACATCTCGCACCGCACGTGCGACTCTTATTGCTTCATGCTGGCGCCAGCCCGTATTTGCATCCGCATTCAAGATATTTCCCGGTTTCAGTTCCGCCGCAACCTTGAAGATTCGCTCAATATCAACTGTTGCATCAGCTCCCACTTTCATTTGAAACTGTGTGTATCCTTGCTCTTGATAGTCCCGTAGTTTCTGCGCCATCACTTCTGGCGCTTGACGGCTCACAACCTTGAACAGTTTTACTTTGCCCTGTCTTTTGCCACCGAGCAAAGTGTAAACCGGTTGCTTGGTCGCTTTTCCGAGAATGTCCCAGCAAGCCATGTCGATTGCTGATTTGACGTAAGGATGGCCTTTAAGAAGCAAATCCATCTGTTCGTACACGGTACCGACGCTCAACGGATTGACTCCGATCAAACCTGGTGCAATTTTGGCCACTCCAGTGCGAGCACCTTCTGCGTACGCAGGTAAATATGACGGGCCCAACGGGCAAGTTTCTCCAACACCGCTCAATCCTTCATCTGTTTCAACAATAACAACTGTACTATCAAATGCTGCGAAAGACTGCGTTGCCCAAGTGTAGGCGCCTTCTTTCATGGGTAAATCAACTTGATAGACAGAAACTCGGGTAATTTTCATAATCTGACTCGTCTTAAAAATTATTCCATCTCAGCCAGCATCGGCGCTTTCATCGACAAATCTTACATCTGTCGCTCAAACTGCTGCCAAAAAACTGCAAAAAATTATCTTTCAGTCTCTGTCATTGAGCCGACTTTATTCGAAGCTGAAAATCAATCACCGTTAAAGATTTCCTTCACGCCATAAATTTGTATGCATTTCGTTTGTTCATCCGCGGTTATCGACGAAAGTGTGAATGCCCAACGTTGTTTCGCACAGCAGACTTTGGCAACGCAAAGTTCATCAGGAACATCAATCAATTCATCGTCCGCATTCTGTGTCCCTAAGTTGATTTATATTAGCTTCTTTTCGACACACGAAAGGTGCAATTGACCGTTCAATTTGTTGGCACCTCGCTTGGAAAAGCGACCATGAAATATGACGATATTCACAAATTACAAAACATATTACAGTAGATAAAATGAATCGAAAAAACCGTAAAAACAGTGATAATGAATTTAAATGTCTCTAACGTTCTATAATATAGAATTCATATTCATCTAAATATTTACTGGATCCACAATTGGGAAAATCTGCTGTTACACGAAGTGTTCGACAAGACTGTCCTCAGTGAATTTCACAAATTACAGGCACTGGAGCTTTTTTTAACCGATGACAAATTTAAATTACGATCTTCAGTTCGTTCGTAATCAGTTTCCGAATCTTGGAGAGTTCGCTTTTTTCGAGAACGCTGGTGGTACTTTCGTACCCGCTGCCGTAAGTGATCGCATCTATGACTACATGCGTCGTAACCAGGTTCAGCCAGGAGCGCCTTATGACGCGTCGACAGAAGCAATGCAGCGAATCGACCGCAGTCACCGCAAACTTGCCGAGATGGTAAACGCTAATCCAAAAGAAGTAGTGATCGGACATTCAACAACGATGAATGTTTACGTTTTATCTAATGCTCTTCGATCTTCCTTGAATCCCGGAGACGAAATTATCGTAACCAATTTAGACCATGAAGCGAACATTGGTGCTTGGCGCAGATTACAGGAATTTGGTGTTGTCATCAAGGAATGGAAAATTGATCCGGATACGGGGGACTTGGGCGGACCGGCAAAACTTGAGACACTGCTGAGCGATCGAACTCGTCTTGTGTGCTGCACTTGGTGCTCCAACATCACCGGCGCAATTAATGATATCCATGAGATCGTTGAACTGGTGCATTCAGCCGGAGCGATGGTTTGTGTTGATGCTGTAGCCTATGCACCACACCGTGCTCTGGATTTTAAGAAATTGAACGTAGACTTCATGCTATTTAGCCTCTACAAACTCTACGGACCTCACTTGGGTGTGTTATGTGGTAAACGCGAAATATTGCTCAAACTGGAAAACCAGAATCACTACTTTTTCACCCAATCAGCTTTGCCCTACAAGCTTCAACCAGGAGGCTACCTGCATGAGACGGCTGCTTCGATTGAAGGCATCATCGAATATTTCAACAGTGTGTTCGAGCACCACTTCGAAGATGGCAATGAGTCTGTGAGTGAGCGTTACAGTAAAGTGTATGAACTATTCACAGCGCATGAGGACGAGATAGCGCGACCGTTGATGGAGTTTTTGAATTCAAAATCCAACGTTCGAATGATTGGGCCGCCTGAAATTGATTTTATGGTGCGTGTGCCAACCATTTCTTTTACCGTAAAAAATCAGTGCCCGAGTCAAATCGCCAAGCAGCTGGGCGAACAAGGAATTGGGATTGGTGCGGGGGACTTTTACGCCAGACGCTGTATCGATGCTTTCGGGTTGGGCGACAATGGCGTCGTTCGCATCAGCATGGTGCATTACAACAGTTCCGCCGAAGTCGCTTTACTGATCGATGCCTTAGATGAGATTTTATGAGGCACTGCAAAATTTGCAAGGCGGTGATCAATTTTGAAATTTTTCACGCTCCCTTCGCCGCACGCCTTCGCGCCAAACTGTCAACACACCAGCACCGCCGATCAGTACCATGCCAACCAGTGCATTGTTCGTTGGCCAAGTATCAAATAAGGCTTGTCCCCAAAACGTTGCAAACAGTAAATAACTGAAATCAACTGGAACCAGCCTGCTGGCATCGGCTGTTTGGTAAGCTCGACTCAAGCACATGTTTCCAGTGAAATTGAGCAGCGAAGTGATGATGGCAGTGCCGACGACCGCCCACGTCAGAATTGGCCATCCAATGGTCACGAAAGGTGCTCGTTCTTGTAGTTCAGCGGGTAGGGGAAACACAGAAAGTGTCAAGACTCCGAGCACTCCCGATGCAAAGAATGCAATGCCGACCGCGAAAACCATGGCCAGGGTATTTTCGTGTCGACAGGCTCGGCGAATCGTCAGTACATTGGTCGCGTAGAAAAACCCAGCGAGTATAGGCAGTGCCTGAAGTGGGGTAAAACCATCTTCCCAGGGAGACAATACCAGCGCGCCGCCAGCCAAGCCGAAAACCAATGCTGTCAGTCGCCAGGCGCCTAGGCGTTCACCAAGAACCGGACCGGCGAGCAGTGATACAAACAGCGGGTAGGTATAAAGTCCAGCTGCCATTTGCGTGATCGATAGATAAGGTGCACCAGAAAAGAAACAGAACATGCATAGCGTCATCAGAAACGCACGCAAATACACCGCACCGGCTCGCCGAGGACGTAATAGGTAAAGTCCGCCGCCAGCGATCGCCATCAATAGGGCAAAAGTGAGATTGCCTGTGGCTCTGAGAGCTTGAAATTGCCAGTACGAAGTGTGAAGTGAAATGTCCTTAATCAAAGCATCCTGAAATGCCAAAACAAAAACACCAAACATTAACAAGAAGATGGCCAACAATGGTTGGTCTTTTGTCGGTGTGCCGATAAGGAATCGCATTGAATCAGTCAGTGTCCGCCGATATTGGGTCGTGCAGGGACGTGATCAATGGATACCTACTGACCGAACTGTCAACAATCATTGTGTTGGAAGGCAAACCAGTCAACTTGGAATTGCGTCACGCCTGTCTACTTTTTGTAGGGATCGGACTTGATCCACTCTATGTGCCGTCCATCATTGCATTGTCCAAGAAAAAGCAGGTTGTGGAATTCTATCATGCACCGGCTTTCAAGGTTTGACGCCAAATGTTTGCCATATCAGACGAAAACAGGTAAAAATCAATCGCAATGTCCTGCCACTGAGATTCACTGCAAACGGTCAGCGATATCTTCGCTGCTTCGTGGTGTGGAAAAGCATAGACACCGCAGGAAATTGCAGGGAATGCGACGGATTGACATCCGTATTCCCGTGCCAGCGACAAGGCGTTGCGATAAGCAGATTCAAGCAGCCGTTCCGGTTCGGGGTCAATGTTGTAGCGTGGTCCGACCGCGTGAATAACCCAGTTGGTACGAAGTTTGCCAGCAGGTGTAATTCTGGCTTCCCCTGTCGGGCAGCGAACGCCATTGACCGCAGGCAGTTTTAGACAATGTTCAAGCAACTCGGGCCCGGCAGCCTGGTGAATGGCTCCGTCTACACCACCGCCGCCCAACATTGCCGAGTTGGCTGCATTGACGATCGCATCCGTTGCCGCGCCAGTTATGTTTCCTTGAATAATATTGCAGTTGTCAATGACCAACTTGACTCACCAGTCGAATAGGTAAATCCTTAGTGACAATTTGCCAGGAACGAAAATGTCCATTGCTATGCCTTGAAATTTGTGATGTGCTACGACTTGTTTGAGTCAGCAGGGTTTTGGTCAAAATACAGATTTAATTAGTGGCGTTAAAAAGGGGTATTGCTTTGATGTGTGACGTCAACTGAACGCTTTTAAGCTCTGGCTTTTGATCTGGACCTGTTCATTTTGCAACTTCATCGAACCATTCGACTTTACCGGTTTCGAGATCATATTGCGCAGCAATGATTGTAAGGTCTCCAGCATCGACCAGGGGTCCGAGTATTTTCGAACTGTTACAGAGAATTTGAACAGAGTGCGTCGCATTGACTTGGATTGCTTCGGCTAGAATGGTATCGGGGTCCTGGTTAGGAGTATTTGACATAGTTGTGCGAAGCGCCGGTTGAACCGCATCAACGATGGTACGCAGATTTTGGGACAGTTTCTTGGAAGGTTTTTCCATTTCATTCAGTGCTGCTTGAAGCGCTCCGCATTTGGAGTGCCCGAGCACAACAATGAGTTTACAACCCAATTTGGCGACTGCGAATTCAGCGCTGCCGGCAACCGTTCTATCGACGATATTACCGGCGACGCGAATGACGAAAAGATCCCCGACGCCCTGGTCGAATACCATTTCTACCGGCACCCTTGAATCCGCACATCCAAGGACAATCGCAAACGGCGCTTGGCCGTCCACCAACTGTGAACGGCGTTGCGGGCTGGCGGCTTCAGAATTTAGTTTGCCGGAAACATATCGTTGATTGCCTTCTTTAAGTTTGTTAATTGATGCTACTGAAGTCGACATTTTTTACCTTCTACCTGGGTCAGAGTCAATAATCTGCGATTTCGTTTCGATAAAAACCTCGGCGACAGGAGAGTCGGCCAGAGTTAAACTGGTCTTTAGGAAACGGCGATTTTACCAAGCGCATTCACGATATCGAAATGGTCTTTGGCAATCAGTTAAATTGTAACTAAAACGCCCAGTAGTTTTGTTTCAAGTCAATTAACCAAGATCCAATAGTGGTTCAGAATTAAGGATCATCTGGTCAGTTTCACCGTGCTACTGCCAGGGACGTAAAATGTGCAATCTCGCCGTTTCGATTGCCTTGCCCTCGCGAATATGCGCAGTATTGAACTCATAAGGTGCTGAATTAAGCCACCTTACAAAATCGGCTATTGTTCTTGATCATCTGGATTCGACCTTTTGTTCATCGTTTGGCGAAATTGAGGTGTTGTTTACAAGGCATCAAGCAAATTGATTTACAGTAAATTTTTCGATTATTATGATTGAGCGTTTCGCACGACCATCGGTCGCGGTGGTCTGCATTGACGTTAAATTAGAAAACACAATTGGAGGAGACAAACCAATGCATAAATTCCGTAATCAATTAGTAGGTGGCAAATCATCGCCGATTATGCTTATTGCTGGGCTGGTCTGCGCGATGTTCCTGCTGACAGTTTCGAACGCCGCGCGTTCCGAGGGTCAACTCAATGTTTACAACTGGGGTGATTACATCAACCCCGACGTTCTGACTCGA
Organism: Arenicellales bacterium; assembly: GCA_963664525.1. Lineage (GTDB taxonomy): Bacteria > Pseudomonadota > Gammaproteobacteria > Arenicellales > JAJDZL01 > JAJDZL01. The sequence continues at coordinate 2,101,284 of OY761535.1, read as the reverse complement.
TTTACCGAAGAGACCGGGATTAACGTTTCTCTTGATACCTACGGTACAAACGAGGAAATGTTGGCAAAAATTCAATCCGGTGCTACCGGTTATGACATCGTATTTCCTTCGGTTCATATGCGCGACATCATGCAGAAGCTCGAGCTGCTTCATGATGCGAAGGTCAATACACTCAATGGATTCGAAAATATCGACCCCGCAAATATGCGATCCAAAGTTGATCCTGAAAGTTCCTACTGCTTACCTTATGCCTGGGGTGCAGTCGGGATTTTTTATAACAAGGCCGAAGCCGGTGAAATCAAGACTTGGGACGACTTTTTCGCACTGCCAGATCAGGGCAAAAAGATTACCATGCTGGATGATTTGCGAGAAACCATTGGTGTAGCGCTAATCAAGAACGGACATTCAGTCAACACGGGTGATAGCGAAGCCCTGAAACAGGCTGAGGCATGGCTGTTGGAACGCACGGACAAAATTTCCGCCTTTACCTACGACATCGTCTCGTTAGTGCAGGCGGGTGATATTGCTGCGGCTCACTGGTATGTCGGTGCGACGTTGTATACACTGGAAGAACCGGATAAACTGGGTTTTGTGATTCCCGAGGAAGGCGCAACCATGTACCAGGAAGATATCTGCGTTCTCAAGGATGCGCCGAATAAGGAAAGTGCCATTCGCTTTTTTGAGTTTTATATGCAGCCTGAAATCGCGGCACTAAACACCTTGCAGCAAGTTAACGGAACAGCCAATGTTCCGGCGCGCGATTTATTACCGCCAGAGTTGAAAGCAAACCCCAACACAAACCCACCGCCCGAAGTCATTGCAAAGCTTCAGATATTTGAAGATTTGGGCAATGACCTTCGCAAATACAATCGAGTCTGGACCAAGGTACGGACTCAGTAAAGAGGAAGGCGTTGGATGGAGGTCATCGCTGAGGTCAAGGAAGCTGTAAAGCGATTCCCTGCACCGGAAGGCGGTGATATTACAGCGCTTGACAGCATATCTTTAAGAATCCAGCAGGGTCAGTTTGTGACCCTGCTGGGGCCTTCAGGGTGCGGCAAAACAACTCTGCTGCGGGTGATCAGCGGGTTTGAAGATCTCGATTCGGGCGAGGTGTACATTGGTGGCAAACCGGTCGCTGGAGTACCTCCCTATCGAAGGCCCGTCAATACAGTTTTTCAAAACTACGCACTTTTCCCTCATCTGTCCGTCAGTGGCAATGTCAGTTATGGGCTGGAAATAGCCCGAGTCGAGCGAGGTAAACGCGATCAAAGAGTCACGCACGCGCTAGAACAGGTGGGTCTTGCCGGATTTGACCGCCGCAAGCCAGCTCAACTGTCCGGCGGTCAGCAACAGCGGGTGGCATTGGCACGGGCGATCATCAATCGGCCGAAATTATTGCTGCTCGACGAGCCGTTGTCTGCGCTCGATCGAAATTTACGTCAGTCTATGCAATTGGAACTGAAAAATCTTCAGCATGACTTGGGTATCTGTTTTTTGTTTGTCACCCACGACCAGGAAGAGGCTTTGACAATGTCCGACCAGGTGGTGGTGCTCAATCACGGTCGCGTCGAACAAATCGGTCCACCCGAAGTTCTTTATCACCAGCCAAAGACTTGCTTTGTTGCACAATTTGTCGGTGATGGCACTTTGTTTTCTGGGGTTATTCAAAATACCGCGGAAAATCCGATACTGGTAACCGAAGACGGATTTCACATTGCAGTGGGAAGCGACGCAACGGTGGGAGACAAGGCGACTTTAATCATTCGTCCCGAACACCTTGAACTTGCACCTGAAAGCAACGATCACTCATTGGGAATTTTAGAGGCTGTTCTGGAGCAATCGGTCTTCCTGGGATCGACTCACCAGTATGTCTGCCGCCTGGCTAACGGAACTTCAATTAGCGCGACGCCAACGGGCGCAAGCGATGAAGCCTTTGGCCGCGTCAATCCCGGGGAGAAGATCCGCCTAGCCTATCGCCGTAGCATTCCTCATTTGATTGTGGAGAACTGATCATGGCGCTCAAACAGGACAGCCGAAGACTGGCGTTCTTGTTGACGCCAGGTTCACTGTTTCTTGGAATTTTCTTTCTGGGCCCCTTAGGCGTAATGGTGGTTTTCAGTTTTCTGGAGCCTGGGATCTATGGCGGTGTGGAATGGAATTTCTATCATTGGAATTTTGGTCGCATACTTGGCTGGGCGGATAGTGAATGGGAGGAGTTTGATCCCGTTTATGCCGAAATATTTTTCCGTTCGGTTCGTCTGGCACTCACCAACGTTTGCATTACACTGCTGATCTGCTACCCGGCTGCATTGTGGGTGAGCGGACTGCCGTCGAAATGGCGAACCCTTGTGGTCTTTATGGTCACTTTACCGTTTTTCGTTAGCCTGGTCGTGCGGCTTTTTTGTTGGGTGCTGATATTGCGACCGAGTGGTTTTTTGAATACCGCACTGTTAGGGCTGGGAATTCTATCCGAACCGATTGACATCATCTACACAGAAACCGCAGTGTTGATCGGCATGGCTTACATTTTGCTGCCTTTCATGTTCTTACCGCTGTACGCCAGTATCGAAAAACTCGACCGATCGCTCATCGAGGCATCATCCGATTTAGGCGCCAACCCGTTTCAAACCTTTCTAAGAGTAACGTTGCCAAGTACGCTTCCAGGCATTGCTGCGGGGTCCGTGTTAGTGTTCATACCGAGTCTAGGCAATTTCATAGTCCCTGACCTGCTCGGCGGTGCCAAGGTGATGATGATTGGAAATTTGATTGAACAGCAGTTTCTGTCGGCTAGAAACTGGCCATTTGGCTCGGCACTCTCGGTCATGATTATGCTGGTCATGTTTGCGCTGATCATCTTCTACCTTAGGCGAATCGGCCGCTCGGAGATCATCAGATGAACAATCCATGGCTAAAACGGCTCTTGAGTCTGCATGGCCTTTTGTTTCTTTTCTTTGTCTACGCACCGATCATCATGGTGGTTGTCTACTCTTTCAACAGCCATCCTGTCAACATGATGGTATGGAAGGATTTTACATTCGACTGGTATCTTTCAATTTTTGGCAGCCCGACAAAACTCAATGAACAGACACTTTATGTTGAATCAACCGACCAATTGATTGCAGCTGTGAAAAACAGCCTCACGGTGGCGACGACAACGACGGCGTTTTCAACTGTCGTAGGCACTGCGACGGCATTGGCTGTTTATCGTTACCACTTTCGGCTCAAGCCGTTCTATCAGGGGCTGCTTTACATGCCAATGGTGATGCCGGACATCGTACTCGGCATTGCATTGTTGGTGTTTTTTATTAATTTTGGTGTCAAGCTTGGGCTGTTTTCGATCATCATCGGGCACTGTACTTTTTTGATTTCCTACGTATTTGTAGTTGTCAGTGCACGACTGGCAGGCATGGATGACACCTTGGAGCAGGCTTCAGCCGATTTAGGCGCCAATCCCTGGACAACTTTCAGGAGGATTACATTTCCGCTGATTTTGCCTGGAGTTGTCGGCGGTGCCTTGTTGGCATTCATTATTTCAATGGACGATCTCGTGATCACCTATTTCATTGCCGGGGTGGACTCAACAACGCTTCCCGTATTCATCTACGGAATGCTCCGACGTGGTGTCAAACCTGAAATCAATGCGATTGCCACACTGATGTTGGTATTTTCGTTCCTGATTGCCTCACTCGGCCTATATTTTCGCAAACGAGACTGACTGGGTAGAAATCATCGTATGAACAAGCAGCGCGCACGTGAACTTGGACTGCCATTTCCCGGCAAAACCGGCCAATACAATGCAATTACCGATGTGCCTGGCCTCAAGGTTGGATATTGCACACGAATCGAAGGGGAAGGACCGCTCGTCCAAGGACATGGTCCTGTAAGAAGCGGTGTAACCGCAATCTTGCCACTCGGTGATGAAAACGAGCCACAGCCAGTCTGGGCGGGGATGTACGCACTCAATGGCAACGGCGAGATGACTGGCACACACTGGATCAAAGATGGCGGTTATTTTGTCGGGCCAATCTGTATTACGAACACGCACAGCGTGGGTATGGTTCACCATGCCGCGGTTAAATGGATGATTCGAACCTATGCCACGGCCTGGGAGTCTGAGCACTTGTGGTCGATGCCCGTCATCGCAGAGACGTATGATGGCGTTCTCAATGACATCAACGGTCAGCACATCAGTCAAGACGATGCGCTGTCTGCTTTAAATCAAGCCAAGTCAGGGCCCATTGCTGAGGGAAACGTCGGTGGCGGGACCGGTATGATTTGCTATGAATTTAAAGGTGGAACGGGAACATCGTCCAGATGTCTGCAAATCGATGACGAGGCATTTGTTATCGGTACTCTCGTGCAGGCAAACCACGGTGTACGCCCCTGGCTGACTGTATTGGGAAGACCCGTCGGAAAAACGATGCTCGAAGACCGCCTGATGTCGGAGGAACTTGGCTCAATCATCGTCATTATCGGCACCAATATACCGATGGCGCCACATCAGCTGCAGCGTATGGCCAAACGAGCCGCTATCGGGATCGGACGCGGCGGAACGCCAGGTGGCAACAATTCCGGTGATATATTTCTCGCCTTTAGCACCGCTAACCGCGGGCCGATACCGCAATTGGCAAGTTCCCGGCTGCAGCTGGAAATGGTCAACGATGAACTTTTCGATTCCATCTACATGGCGGCGACTGAAGCAATTGAAGAAGCCGTAGTCAATGCGCTGCTGGCGGCTGAAGATATGACGACATTGCGCCCACCGGGACTGGTGTGTCGAGCGATCGACCCACAGCAGCTCATGCAACACTTTAGTGAGTCCTTTTAATGACGAGCGATAATTTCCAACAGTGTGAATCCTGGCAGGCCCGGGACTTAAACTCAGTCTTACATGGCTTTACTCATCTTGGCACTCTGGAGGAAAGCGGTCCTGTCATTATGTCACACGGTGCAGGCATCTATGTCGAAGACATCCGCGGAAATCGTTATCTCGAGGCCAATTCTGGTCTTTGGAATATGGTCGTCGGCTTTGATCATGCGGAACTTGTTGAAGCGGCCTGTGAGCAATATCGAAAGTTTCCAGCGTACCATGCATTTTTCGGCCGCATTTCAAAACCCGCCGTAGAATTGAGCGAAAAACTGCTTGAGATTGCGCCGGTTCCGATGCATAAAGTGTTCTTTACGAATTCTGGATCGGAAGCGAATGACACCGTTGTAAAGATGCTCTGGATGATCAATCAAAGTCAGGGCAAATCGCAGCGAAGAAAGATCATTACCCGCATAAACGCATACCACGGTGTCACCGGATTGACCGCCAGTATGACAGGCAAGGATTATGTCAAGGCGTTTGGCTTGCCGCTTGATGAGTTTTTGTTTGCAGACTGTCCGCATTACTGGCGTTATGGCGAAAGGGGCGAAAGCGAGTTCGAATTTTCACAGCGCTGTGCTCGAAATCTGGAAACCCTGATCGAGGCCGAAGGACCGCAGACCATTGCTGGGTTTTTTGCAGAACCTGTGATGGGCGCAGGCGGCGTGATACCTCCGTCTGAAGGCTACTTCGAGGCAATACAGCAAGTACTAAAACGATACAACATCCCCCTGGTCGTTGACGAGGTCATCTGCGGCTTTGGACGTACCGGCAGTGTCTGGGGCAGCCAGACCTATGGGATCAAACCCGACATCGTGGTTGCTTCCAAATGTATCACGGCCGGTTATTTTCCGATGGCGGCCATCCTTGTTTCCGCAGCGATTGCTGATCAGCTCAATCAGGCATCGGAAATGTTCGAGGAATTTCCTCACGGGTTTACAACAGCCGCCCATCCGGTTGGGTGTTCGATTGCGCTCAAAGCTATCGATATCATACTCAATGGTGGTGTTTTTGAAAATGTCGTCGCTGTGTCGCCTTATTTTCAACAGCGGCTGAGAAGTTTTGCATCGCATCCACACATCGGCGAGGCTCGAGGCGTCGGTTTGATGGGTGCTCTGGAATTGGTCAAAGATAAACTGACGAAAATGCCATTTCCTCCACAGGAGCCAGTCGCAGAGCAAATTGCAAATGTCGCACTGGAAAATGGTCTGATTTGCAGACCTGTCGGACAGGCAATCGTCGTTGCTCCGCCATTTATCATTACTCGAAATCAGATCGATGAACTTTTCGATAAACTTGGAAAGACGATCGAACAGGTTACTGGCGTCAATTTGGATTGAGGTTTATGTCAAGGTATCGTCTTACTGATCAGGACCTGAAACACGCAGCGCAATTCAAAGCCAACCCGCTTGGAATACCCGAGCCTGGCTTGCAAAGGGTGCTGAATCTATTACGCGGCGGCCCCAAGTCCGGTAAATATGTGCTGGTGGTGAAAGAACCATTCAAGCTTTGGGTCCTTGGGCGTCTTCCTGAAAAGCGAGGTCAGTCGGTCGAAATTTTAGACGACGTTGAATTTACCGATCTCGCCACCGCGGAGTGGGAAGTCTTTAAACTTCGGTGGAAGGCGCACACCGGACAGAATCTCGATCAGAAACTGTAGCATGTCCCAGATACTAGCCTACGCCGACCGTATCAGCGTCGCTCCCGGTGAGAGCTTTAAGGTAATGGTGAGTTGTGAAGGTATCGACCGATACGACGCCAGCCTGATTCGAGTCATTCAAGGCGATATCAATCCAGCAGGTCCGCCTTATCGTGAAGAACGAATCCCGATCGATCTCGGCGGACCCTTTGATGGCCGATATCAGCCAATCAATGCCGGTTCCTATGCAGTGGTCGAAAATCCACCCTCATTCACTGTGTGCTCGTCAGTCAGCGTGCAGGCGCTGATTTGGCCGACATTGGAAAATAAAAAACCGCAAACGATCTTAAGTCAACAAGACCCGCAGACAGGGCAGGGATTCAGACTGTATCTTGATTCTACTTTCTCGCTGACATTTGAAATTTGCACGAAAGAAAACCAGGTCGAATCCGTTTCAACGCAATTGTCGCTGCTGACACAAAGGTGGTATTTTGTCAGTGGAAGTTATGATACAGACAAAGGCATTTTGACCGTTAGCCAGCGACCGCTCAATCACTATGCCAGGGCAAAGGATGCAGGTACGGTTTCGCGAACGTTTTCCTTCAAACCCTTGGCGACAACAGTCAATGCGCCGATCATGATTGCAGCGCGTTCAGCAAACGACAAACCCGCACAAGATCACTTTAATGGCCGTATCGAAGCGCCAAAAATTTATGCCCGTGCGTTCACCGTAGAAGAGTCTGAAGCGGCTGTAGCCGCGCACAGTAGTGAATTGATTGCGGCCTGGAATTTTTCAACGGCTATTTCAACGGATCAAATTAAAGACCAATCAGGCAACGAGTTGCATGGCTACCTGGTTAATCTACCGACACGTGGCGTCGCCGGCCACAGGTGGAATGGAGATGAGCACTGTTGGCTCGATCGACCTGAACATTATGCGGCAATCCATTTTCACGACGATGACCTGTATGATTGCGAGTGGGATATAGATTTTGAGTGTCGACTGCCAAACGACATATCAAGCGGAGTCTATGCAATTTATCTCAATAGCGGCCCGGAAGAATACTATGTTCCCTTTGCGGTTCGGCCTCCTCGCGGCAAAACATCTGCCCCGGTGGCATTAATTTTGCCAACAGCAAGTTATATGGCTTATGCGAATAATCGCATCGGCCTTGATGTTCCAGAAACAGAAATTGTTGCCGGCCGATTGATTCAACTGCATCCGATTGATTTATTTATGCAAACGCATCCGGAACTTGGTCTTTGCTTTTACGATCTGCACAATGATGGAAGTGGAGTCTATTACTCCTCACGTTTAAGGCCGATTGTCAATATGCAGCCCAAGCATATCGGCAACCTTGGCGGCGTGGGTTCCAACGTCTGGCAGTTCAATGCCGACACTCATATTTTGGACTGGCTAAACCAGTTGGGTCAGCCGTTTGACGTGATTACCGATGAAGATCTTGAAAACGAAGGTGTCGACGTGCTACGAGATTATCAGGTCGTGATCACCGGTACGCATCCAGAGTATTATTCCGTCAAGATGCTGGACGGTGTCCAATCCTACCTGGATGGTGGCGGGCGTCTGATGTATCTGGGGGGCAACGGTTTTTACTGGAGAATCAGTTTTCATCCGACATTACCAGGTGTGATTGAATGTCGAAAATCCGAAGATGGCATTCGCGCATTTGCACCGTTACCTGGGGAATTCTATGCCAGTTTTACAGGCGAGTATACCGGGCTTTGGCGCCGAAACGGGCGAGCGCCGAATCAATTGGTTGGGGTCGGAATGGTTTCACAGGGATTTGATTATTCTTCACCCTATGTGATGACCGAAGCGAGTAGCGAACCGCGCGCGCATTTCATTTTTGATGGCGTAAAAGGCCCGGTAATCGGAGATTATGGCCTTTCTGGCGGTGCAGCTGCCGGGCTTGAATTGGATGCGACCGATCATTGTTTAGGAACTGCGCCGCATGCTTTGGTGTTGGCTCGTTCCGAGCGTCACACTGATTTATACCTGCTGACGCCCGAGGACATGAATGATCCGGCTCCGGGGCTTGGAGGTTCTGAGGCGGAAATCATTCGCGCGGAAATGGTATATTTTGAAACGCCCAATAACGGTGCGGTGTTCTCAACCGGATCCATCGCCTGGTGTGGGAGCCTGTCGCATGCAGGCTACAACAACGATATCGCCCGTATTAGCACCAATGTATTGACCCGATTTCTCAACGACGCACCGTTTGATTTCGTACCTGGTAAATAAGCACAAGATATTGCTTTTCATTCAACAACAATAATATGGATTCGACAGCATTTGCGCAAATTTGACGGACGTTAAAATATTCAAAGTCGCTTAACCAATTCATCCCATTACATTGCATGGTCGAAGGAATGACTGCAAGTTCACCCCCAATGCTGCGTGACCGATTCTTGGAAGGCATGAGTCACGCCGCCTGTACAGTAAACGTCGTGACCACCGATGGCAGTGCCGGGCGTGGCGGTGTCACCGTGTCGGCTATGTCCTCTGTTTCAGCCGATACTGCGAATCCGACTCTTTTGGTTTGTATTCACCAAAAAAGCCCGGTTGCTCAAATGATTATCGAAAACGGTGTATTTTGTATCAATGTGCTTCGAGATGATCAGGCATACGTGTCCGATACGTTTGCCGGGCGTTTCAAGGATTCTATCGACGACAAGTTTGACTGTACGCAGTGGATTGCCATGCCGTCTGGTGCGCCGAGGGTTGTCGATCCCCTCGTTGGGTTTGACTGCCAGTTGATTTCTTCCAATCTTGTCGGCACGCATCATGTGATTTTTGGCGAGGTGACAGACATCATTATTGGCCAGCGCGGTTCACCGCTGATCTACGCCAATCGCGCTTATGGCACCGCTTCGCGCATCGATAGCGCGGCGTCCATCGACGAAGGACGAAAGCAAGAAGGCAAGACACTGGCAGTGGGCTGCTTTCACACATTCGGACCATATTTTCTCCCCGAATTGATCCGGCGCATTACAGACCGGGATTCAAGCAATGCCATCAAGCTGGTTGAAGGAGATCAGCGTCGGGTATTGGAGAGTCTGCAAGCAGGAGAAGTCGAACTTGCACTCGTTTACGATCTCGATTTGCCCGAAGAGCTGTCTGTTACAACACTCACGCATTTGACCACCTACGTGTTGCTCGCAGAAGGGCATCCGCTTGCTGATCACCCGACTCTGACGCCGAATGATCTTGCCGAATATCCGATGGTGCTGCTCGATGCACCGCCTAGCGCCGATTATTTCACCGGAATTTTGAAAAAATGCGGGGTTTCACCTTATGTTGCCTATCGCTCAGCGAGTTTCGAAATGGTTCGCGCATTGGTCGGACAGGGGCTCGGTTATACGCTTTTGGCAACCAAGCCAGCCTCGCCCATGACCTATGATGGTCACGCACTGGCCAGTCGTCCATTGATCGCTAAGTTTGATCCTAGCCGGATCGTACTGGCGTGGCGACAGAATTTTGAACTGTCGAACTTGGCGTGTCAGTTTCAGCAGATTTGTAATGAATATTTCTCTGAAACCCGACACAAGCGGGCGTGACCAATCGCTTATGAGTGGCTTTATTCAAGGTCATAAATAGCTGCGCCACGTTCCGATTAATTTCCCAAATGACACCCTTTTCTATTGTCGAATTCTTCTAAGCGTCAATAGAAATGAAGCCGACAGGTGTAATCATTTGTTTTGGTTATAATGATTCAGTCTTGGTCCACAAGATAGGGGGTCCGTCCACATAACAGATTCCGATTATTCGTAATCTGTTTATCGACTGTGGAGTGTAAAAGCCAATTTTCGAGACTGTTTTTTCAGTGGCTGAAAATTTTAATCTGGGCGGATAATAATCATTTCTCATGACGGAGGAAAAAGATGAGTAAAGATATCAAACAACCATCGCGCCGGAATTTTCTCAAAGGCGCTGCTGTAGGAACCGCTGCAACGGTTGCTGCTGTACCTTACCTCGCCAATGCCCAGACTGTATTGAAAGTACAGGCTGCTTGGGGAGGCGGTATTTTTCTTGAATTCGCGCAAGATTATGTCAATAAGGTCAACGAAATGTCAGGTGGCTCTTTAGTCATCGACCTGCTGGCAGTGAACTCGGTTGTGAAAACAGCTGAAATGCAGACTGCAGTACACAAAGGCGTTCTGGATGGTGCTCATTTGGTAACTGCGTATTGGTATTCCAAGAGCGCTGCTGCCTCATTGTTTGGTACCGGTCCGTGTTTTGGTTGGAACGCCAACCAGCTGTTGGGATGGATCAAATACGGCGGTGGCAGCGAGCTGTACTACGAATTGATGGACGCTCTGAAGCTTGATCTGGTTGGTTTTTTCAACAGTCCGATGCCGGCGCAGCCGCTTGGCTGGTTCAAGGAAGAAATCAAAGACTCAAGTCAAATGGCAGGTCTGAAGTATCGTACAGTCGGGCTTGCAGCAGACGTATTGCAGGAAATGGGTATGTCAGTCGTCCAGTTGCCTGGTGGTGAGATTCAGCCAGCAATGAAGAGCGGACTGATTGATGCTGCAGAGTTCAATAACCCGACATCCGATAAGGACTTTGGTATGCAGGATGTTTCCAAGCATTATCACCTCGGTAGTTTCCACCAAAGCCAGGAAGCTTTCGAAGTCATTTTCAACAAGAGCCTTTTCAACAAGCTTGCTCCAGAACATCAGAAGATTCTTGAGTATGCTTCAGAGGCTGCATCCACAGACTTTACCTGGAAGTACCAGGACCGTTACTCCAATGACTTGATTTCGCTTCAGCAAGACCACGGTGTCAACGTCTACAAGACTCCGGCATCCGTCATGCAAGAGCAACTCAAAGCTTGGGATACTGTGTCAGCACGTCTTTCGGAAGCCGACCCGTTCTTCGCAAAGGTGATCGAGTCACAGATGGCCTGGGCGAAGCGCGTTGTACGTTATGAACTGCTGAATGCGCCAAACTACGGCGACGCTTACGAGCATTATTTCGGCAGTATGGTCTAATCATTCGAGACGGTATTCGGGCCAATGACAATTGGCCCGAATATTTTTCGAATATAAATTAATTCTTCTTCATGCGTGGATTCACGCGCGGACGCAGTGACGCAATGAATCGATTTTTACACTTTGTCGACAGCCTAAGCGTATGGATGGGTAAGTGCTTTGCCTGGTGCATTGTAGTACTCACGTTTGCGACCTGTTACGAAGTCTTTGTCCGTTACGTATTGAACGCACCGACAGTCTGGGCATTCGACATGAGTGTACAGATGTATGGCTCGCTGTTCGTGATGGCTGGTGCATATGCGCTTGCGCAGGACGCACATGTTCGAGGTGACGTGCTTTATCGATTGATGAGTCCACGCCGTCAAGCGACCGTTGATCTAATTCTTTACATTGTATTTTTACTGCCTGCGGTATTCGCACTGACGTGGTATGGCTATGGTTTCGCTGCAGATTCCTGGTTTTACAAGGAGGTTAGTTGGAGCAGTCCTGCTCGTATTCAGATTTATTTCTTCAAATCGTTGATTCCAGTTGCAGGTGTGCTGATTTTTCTTCAGGGGCTTGCCGAATCGATTCGCTGCATTATGTGCATCAGAGATGGACATTGGCAAAAACGCATGCATGATGTGATCGAAACAGAGGAAATGCTGTTACAACAGCAACAGTAACTTACAGTCCCCCAACCCTCAATAGTCTTTAAGCTGTGATATCTGATCCACAAATTGCCATCGTCATGCTGGCCCTGTTCATTTTCATGGTACTTTTGGGTTTTCCAATTGCCTTTACCCTGCTAGCCATGGGACTGGGATTTGGTTATTACGCCTATTATGATCCCCTGCGGATGGACACAATTTTTGACAACCGAATTTTCGATTTGGCGGTACAGAATACGTTTTCGGTGATGTCCAATGACGTCCTTGTTGCGATTCCGTTATTTTTGTTTATGGGGTATATCGTCGAGCGCGCGAATATTGTCAATCGCCTGTTCTTTTCGCTGCAGCTTGCAGCCCGTCATCTGCCGGGCTCCATGGCTGTTGCCGCACTGATGACTTGCGCGATCTTTGCGACCGCGACGGGTATCATCGGTGCAGTCGTAACATTGATGGGCATGCTGGCCTTGCCGGCGATGCTCAAAGCGGGCTATGACCGCAGTTTTGCTTCTGGCGTCATCTGCGCCGGCGGCTGTCTTGGAATTCTCATTCCGCCCAGTATCATGCTCATTGTTTATGCAGCCATTGCTGAATTGTCGCCTCTGCGCCTTTATGCGGCAGCGATGTTTCCGGGTCTGATACTCGCTGGTTTTTACATGATTTATGTTGTCATCCGAGCGACGCTCAATCCCTCACTCGCACCGAAACCGCGAGAAGAAGAAGTACCGTCGGTTGGCGAGATCGTTTACCAGGTGCTCACTTCGGTGATTCCGCTGGCAGTGTTGATTCTCGCAGTCCTTGGATGCATTTTGCTTGGCCTTGCAACACCGGCAGAAGCTGCAGGCGTTGGTGCCATGGGCGGATTAGTACTGGCGCTGATTTATCGCTCACTGACTTGGGAACGGTTTAAGGAATCGGTTTTTCTGACCGCCAAGACGTCTGCCATGGTCTGCTGGCTGTTTGTCGGTTCGTGGACTTTCGCTTCGGTTTTTTCATACCTGGGCGGTCATACTTTGATTGAAGAATGGATAATCGGATTGAGTCTGGGAACGATCGGATTCTTGATTCTTGCCCAAGTGGTAATTTTCTTGCTCGGTTGGCCCCTGGAGTGGACGGAGATCCTGATTATTTTCGTGCCGATATTTTTACCGCTGCTAGATACATTCGGGGTCAATCCGTACATGTTTGCCATGTTGATTGCACTAAATTTGCAAACGTCATTTCTGACACCACCCATGGCAATGTCCGCGTACTATTTGAAAGGTGTTGCTCCAACCATTCCGCTGGTTGAAATATTCAGCGGCATCATGCCATACCTGGGGATAGTAATTTTGACAATGGTGTTGGTCTACATATTTCCCGAGATCGCGTTGTATTTGCCAGATTTCTTCTTCGGCAAGGTACCGCTATAAATTCACTGAGCAGGCGATAGGCTGTCCCAATGTCTCTGTATGCACTGGGTTTGTGTCAGGCAGCCGAGCTGATTGCAAACGGCAATATTAGTTCGCGCAAACTGGTTGATGATTGCCTGGTGCGAGTTGAGGAATTTGAAAGTGACATTCAGGCTTGGGCCTGGTTGAATCCGGATCACGCCAGGCGTCAGGCCGACCGGCTTGACGAAGCTCGTCGACACGGAAAACCACTTGGAAAACTGCACGGTATTCCGATCGGGATCAAAGACATCATCGATACGGCGATGATACCAACAGAGCACGGATTTGCATTGTTTGAAGGTCGTGTTCCAAGCAAAAATGCATTTTTGGTAGACCAGTTACAGCGCCAGGGCGCAGTCATCATGGGCAAGACTGCGACCGCTGCCTTGGCGACATTGATGCCTGGGAAGACCGCCAACCCGCACAACTTGGCCCATACGCCAGGTGGTTCGAGCAGTGGCAGCGCTGCCGCAGTTGCTTCTTTCATGGTGCCCGGTTCCGTTGGCACCCAAACCAATGGATCAGTCATCCGACCTGCGGCGTTTTGTGGAATCGTTGGATTCAAGCCAAGTTTCGGATTAATCTCTCGTAGCGGGGTGCTGCGTCAATCTCCTTTCCTTGATCAGGTTGGGGCATTTGCGCGAAGTATCGAAGATGTCGCTTTGCTAAGCGAAATGATGATCGGTGCTGACCACAAGGATCAATCTACCGTGGGAAATGGCGCTTCACCTCCATTGCTTGAAGTGTGTCGATCGGATCCGCCGGTTACCCCGAGATTCGCTTTTTTACGAACCAGTCGCTGGGATGAATTGGAACAAAGCTCACAGGCAGGTCTCGAAGAAGTGGTTGATGCCTTGGGCGATCGGGTTTCAGAGATTACAATGGAGACGGTGTTTGATTCAGCCTGGACTGCCTTGCAAACGATCAATTCGGCTGAGATGGCCACCTGGTACGATTCGATTTACGAAAGAGGAAGGCAATATTTCCAAGCCATCGTAGAAGAGTCAATTTTGCAGGGCCGAACTATATCGGTAAGAGACTATATTAATGCCATGGAATCGAGACCGATTCTCAATAGAATATTGGACGAATATTTTGAACAATTCGATGCCATCATCGTTCCAGCGGCACCGGGTGAGGCACCTGAGGGACTGGAAACGACGGGTAATCCTGTATTTTCGACGCCATGGACTTTTTGCGGTGTGCCTGCTGTAACCTTGCCGCTTTTACAAGGCAAAAAGGGATTGCCGGTCGGCGTGCAGCTCATTGGACAGTACATGGATGATGCCCGGCTGCTTCGAACCGCTCGATGGCTGATGCAGACTTTGAATGCAGAAATTGAGAATCAATAAGACAATTTCTTCAGACTAAAGAGTGTGAGTTGCCATGAAAAATGAAATCATCGCTGGAATAATCAGCATGCTATTGATCAGTGCCTTTCTTTTGGGTCTGGCAGAGTCGATTGGAAAGACACCATTTTGGGTTATCGTCATTCTCGTACTGAGTGGTGCCTGGATTGCCTGGTACCAGGACACGGTGAAAAATCCGCAAGCGGAATAGCTTAATAACATTTTCGCTTGATCAATGCGATGCATCGTGCCCGGACTTCAAAAATCCGCTCAATTCGAAGTGTTTGTTGGTTTCGTGTTGTTTGTGCACAAATTAGGCGCGCACAATTGGACATACACGCAATTGGATTGGCGGTCATACGCTGATCAACCGGGTTGCGCTTTGGTAAAATTTGTACCGAAAGGCAATGGAATGTGAATCAACTTTCAGGTTCAACAAAGTGAATTTTTCTGCAGGTGTGTTGCAACGATGGCAACTTTGAAAAATGACTGGTTCCTTTGTGAAATCGATAGACGATTGCTCAAATCGCTTTCACAGCGATCCGATAGACCCCCGCTCATCTGGTTTGGCAGTTTCTTTGTATTGCTGTTAGCAGCCGGTGCGGGCGTAATTCTGACATGGGGCAGTTGGTGGGCAGCACTTTTCTTCATCGTCTACAGCATGATGTGGGGTTGTGCGGCATCCGGAGTCCATGAAACTTGTCACAAGACTCCGTTTCGAACGCGCTGGCTGAATGAAGCCACATTGTGGATTTTTGGCTGGATGGTCCAGATGGAACCGGTTTCGGTTCGTTGGGGACATGCAGGACATCACAGCTTTACGCATTTTGACGAAGGTGACACCGAATTATCGGAACCGAACCCTGTGACCTGGGGCTTACTTTTGAAAGTCGGCTCTGGCATCGGCGGATTCTGGACTTACTGGAAGGCACTGGTTGGTCAGGCATTTGGGTACATTAGCGATGAAATGCGTGAGGTCATACCATCGAACAAAGTGCCTTTGGCGATTACCAATGCTCGACTGATGCTAATGCTGTACATCTTGATGGTGATTTGGGCATTGCTTGCACAATCTTGGTTGCCGATCGTGCTGACATTCTTACCACGAATTGTTGGCGGTCCGGTGACGGGTTTACTACATCTGACACAGCATACCTGCCTGCAGATGAACGTCAAGGACCATCGCTATTCGACGCGCAGTTTCAAGGCCAGTTTCCTGACGCGATTTTTCTATTTCAATATGAACTACCATGTCGAACATCATATGTTTCCCATGGTGCCGTTTTACAACTTGCCAAAACTCAATGCCGTATTAAAAGATCAGTTGCCAGAACCCTGTAATGGCCTTTGGGGCGTGTTCAGTGAAATCATCGCTGCAGTGAACACTCAGCGTAAATATCCGGATTACTTTATTCAAAAGGTCGTGCCCAACCCAGCAGCGACGGCACCCGCAATGAGTTGATTGCTGGCAATAGCAAGGTCAAACAGGTTAAATCAAGGTGAAAAACGTTTATACATTCGGTCGCAGGCCCGCCAAGCGCAACTACACCGTCGCGGATTTACAGGCGTTGAAAGGGTCGGGCAAGCGTCTTAGCATGTGTAATCCTGCCAACGAAACAGAAATTCGCGCTTGCGTGGATGCCGGCATTGATACGTTCACCGTCTGGGATGATCAGATCGAGTCAGCCAGGGACATTGCACCGAACCACTTCATGGGTACCGCAATGAACTGGGGACAGTACGCGACACCGGATGAGATTTTGCGAGCAGCCATTGATTGCATGGAGCGCGGTGCCGATATGTACTTCACCAATCGCAGTTACGACATTGTCGAAATGTTGGCGAAAGAGTCCATTCCTGTTCAGGCGCATATGGGGCTGATCCCTTCGTTGAGTACCTGGAGTGGCGGTCTTCGAGCTTTTGGTCGTACCGCAAAAGAGGCAATGGAAATATATCGGACGTTCAAGCGATATGAAGATGCCGGGTGTTTTGCAGTCGAAATCGAATGTGTTGCGGAAAGAACCTTGGCATTATTGAACGAAAAAACAACAATCGTTACGTTTTCGCTGGGGTCGGGTAATGCTGGTGATGTGATTTTCCTGTTTATGTCGGACCTCTGCGGTGAAGAGCCTAATCCACCTCGACATGCCCACGCATTCAGGAATCTCGCGCCTTTGCATGAGCAGATTTACCGTGAGCGAGTTGCTGCACTCAAGGAATTTCACCGCGAGGTTAGTGCAAAGAACTTTCCCTACACTGAGCAGAGTATTACGATGCACAAAGGGGAAGAGAAAAAACTTGTAGAACTGCTGGACAAGGAATAGTCTGAGCCTGTTCAATTGGATACGGGTGGCACCTGCCTGTGGAATGCGTGCAAGCTTTTGCAGATGGTCGCTTGAATCCCAGTTAGAGTCAGCCTGCAACCAATTTTCCTGTCTGATAGAGCCAGCCAGGTATCTCCCTTTCCAGAAACCATTCGATTTCCCTGGGCCGTTCTGATTCGTGCCTGCGATAAGTGGTTGGTCCAAGGCAATGGTGTGGCTGGGTTTCGTCTTGATATTCCAGTCTGAATTCCTATTACAAATGCCGTTATTACAAATTCTTTCGCCAAAATCCACCAATAGTGGCGAATCTTTTCATCACCGAGAGGCGATAATATTTTCTAAACACTTAAAACAAGCACTGAAACAAATAGTTACTTTGATTGAAAAGTCTCAGAGAATGATGCAAAATTCGCGTTTCATCCGGGAGAGGTAGAAAATGGCGAATAAATCCAGCATCGAGTGGACACAACAGACATGGAATCCAGTAACTGGGTGCACGAAGATTTCGCCGGGTTGTAAACATTGTTATGCGCAAACGATGTCTCATCGATTGCACGCGATGGGAGCGCGAGGATACGAACATGCATTTACACTCTCCTTACACCCATATCGCCTTTCGCAACCACTCAAAAGACGCAAACCAACGACGTTCTTTGTGAATTCCATGTCGGACATGTTTCACGAAGATGTCCCATATGACTATGTTGACCAAGTGATGGAAGTGATTGACCGGACGCCCCATCACACATACCAAATTCTGACCAAGAGAGCGCATCGATTAGAGGAATATTTTGAATCTAGAACCTGTCCAAGAAATGCCTGGCTGGGTGTATCAGTTGAAAATCGTAAATATGGCATCCCCAGAATTGATAACCTTCGACAAGTCAATTCCCATGTGCGGTTTCTTTCAATTGAACCCTTGCTCGAAGGACTGTGCAAGATCAACCTCGAAGGCATTCATTGGGCGATTGTCGGTGGAGAATCCGGTCATAAAGCCAGACCGATGAAAATATCTTGGGTGGAAGACATTCAACAACAGGCAGGACAAGCAAACGTGGCTTTCTTTTTTAAACAATGGGGGACGTGGGGCGCAGATGGCGTCAAAAGAAACAATAAATCAAACGGTCGAATTTTGAATGGCAGAACTTGGGATAACACTCCGCATACCGTTTGAACTGAAATGCGAAACTGACCAGTGGGCAGTTCTCGTGCAAAAACTTCGTTGATTCACAAACTCGAATCACAATCGTGGACATTCCTGCAAAATGAGAATCTGTCAAAAGATGACTATGAGTCCAACAAAAGCCATTGGATGATTGATCCGTTAACCGATCTTTAACATACGGTGACTTAAGTATTTGATTTAAAACACCACGAAAATCGGAGTGGCACTACAATACCATCTTCACCGACTATTGTACAGCCGGTGAATCTTCCAGAAAGCGGATTTAAACGATGGTTTTTTGCAGGTTACGGGGCGGCGCACCAATGCCCATGGCAGCGTAAATTGCAGCCTCATCAGCATCCGCCGTTGCCGTTTTTCGAACGTGTAATGTGCGCCCGTCCCGGCGCTCAAAGGAGGTTGTCGTGCGAGTGATTGTGCCAAGCGCATTTCGGATCGTTGTCCAGCTGTCATGCATGCCTTTGCCCTTCATCCGGGTGCGAAGCACACAAACTCCCTGATAGGCCAATACGGAAATCAACAGGTGACCATTGGCACGCAGCTGCTTTTGATGATAAACCGGCCGCAGCCCCAACTCTGATTTCAGTGCGCGGAAGACCGCTTCAACCTCGGTCAGTGTCATATAGGTGCGCCACATTGTGCTGGCATCCCAGTCAAGAATATTGCTGCGCAAACAGTACACACCTGGATGGGTCGCCATGGTGCCGTCGAGCGGCTTGAACTGCCAGGAGATCCGCCTGGCACGGGTGGCGGTTTCATCCTTATGCACGTTCACCTTGTAGTGGCGGGCAACGCGCGAGTTGTGTGTTTCGAGCCGCCCGATACGACGCTCAATGTAGTCCAGCCTGCTTCTCGCCCTAGGCTTGCTCAAGGACTCATTGATCTTCTCAAGGCCTTCCTCAAAGCGTTTCATGAACCGTGTGATCATTCCGCTTTCCTTGGCCGCACGCGCCTCGGAATAACAGCGAAGATGGGCTTCCTTGTACTCAGTGCCGTCCTCATCAAGCTGTGTTGAGATGTCCTTATAGAAACTCACCCGGTTGCCGCAGGCCGTATCAATCGTTTCAACCGCCTCGGAATCAAATTCTCTGCGCTGCTCCCGAGAGACGACCACATAGCGATAGCCATGCTCTTTAAGCCACTTGAGATTGTCTGTATCGGCCACGCCGCGGTCCATCACCACCACCGCACCTTGATCTGCACCCAACTCATCCAGCATCTCGGCCAACGTCTTGCATTCTGCCACATTGCCAGCAAAGATACGGCTTTTTACAACAAAGCCACTGGCATCGACCACCACGGCCAGGGTTAACAGCGCACAGTCACTTCGCTTTTCTTTTGAGCGACCGTGCTTGGCAGCCGGCATCCCCAGCGCCTGACCTTCCAGATAAGTATTGGTCAGATCATAGAACGCAATGGTGGGCTGCAATGAGAACAACGTGCAGGCGCGCTTAAAAAGATACTGTTCAATCTCACTGTGGTGCGCCAGCAGTTGGTCTGAAACACGGTAAAGCGCCATCTCACTGAGTGCGCCAAAGTCAATGCCGAGCATCTCACCCAGGGCAGTGGTCTTACGCAGCCACCGGTTGGTTTCCCGTTCCGACGCCGGTGCCGCCATGCGGGCAACAATCGTGGCCAGTGCCAGACACCGCTGGCGGCGGTTGAAACCAAGATTCTGTAAAAGCTGCGGCACCTCGAGTGTTTCCAGTGCCGCAAGTGCTGCATGTTCAACGCCGACGGTGCGCACATCGCCATCAGCAGCAGAGTTGACGTCCACGCTCTGGAAGTCCTTGGTTGTGTGCGCCTCAGGCACCGACTCGCTTGCCCGGTCCACAAGACAGGCAGCAATACGCCGGGCTTCGGATTCGATGTTGGGTTGAGGTGCAATAAAATCAAACCGGTCCTGTGCGCTTAGAAGCTCTTCGACACGCTGGCAAAGCAGGCCCCAGTATTGCTTGTCGATGCTGAAGTGGCGGCCCAGGTTCAGCAGTGTTCTCTGTTTGACTTGACCGTTGACCCGCTCGTTTTGGACGAGTCGGACGCTGTAGCGTGCGGTGCCGTCTTTGGCGGTTCCGGTTTTGGTTTTTCTGATGAACATGGTGGCAATTTTAAGTGATTGGCGAAGGCAGTTGGAGCCAGTTCTGAATAAGTTGGCACTACAATCTTCAACACTCCGGAAATTGCCTGAAAAAGACGCAAAAAAGGATAAATTCAGGGTGATTTGGGCGAAAATGGGGCGAAAATCAAGGATTCGCCGCTTCGGGACGTGGGGGAAATGTTAAAGATGGGTTAAGTTTCGAATTTCCAAACAAAGTGAATCAGCAAGGGAACTTATAATTTGTCCGAGTTAAGAAAATTGTCTCAGTAAAGAGAACACCTACGGGAGGTATCAACGTGCAAACACAAGCAGCCGTTGCCTACGAAGCGGGCAAACCACTTGAAATCGAAACAGTCAATCTCGACGGTCCGAAAGCCGGTGAAGTCTTGATTGAGATCAAGGCCACCGGAGTCTGTCACACAGACGAATTCACACGCTCTGGTGCCGATCCGGAAGGTATATTCCCAGCAATCCTTGGGCATGAAGGTGCCGGTGTGGTGGTCGATGTCGGCGCCGGTGTAACGAGTGTCCAAAAAGGCGATCACGTTATTCCGCTCTATACGCCCGAGTGCCGTCAATGCGAATACTGTACCAGTGGCAAGACCAATCTTTGCCAGTCGATCCGCGAAACTCAGGGACAAGGCATCATGCCCGATGGCACAAGCCGATTTTCCCTACAGGGCAGTCCTGTTTTTCACTATATGGGGACTTCGACGTTTTCAAACTTTACAGTGGTTCCTGAAATTGCCGTGGCGAAGATTCGCGAGGACGCCCCCTTTGACAAAGTATGCTACATCGGCTGCGGCGTTACCACCGGTATCGGTGCCGTAATCAATACAGCCGAGGTTCAACCCGGCGACAATGTCGTGGTTTTCGGCCTCGGTGGCATTGGACTGAACGTGATTCAAGGCGCACGAATGGCCGGTGCCGACATGATTGTTGGCGTCGATATTAACCCGGCGCGAGAACAGCTTGCCGCAAATTTTGGCATGACGCATTTTGTCAATCCGAACGAACTTGAAAATGACATTGTTCCATACCTTGTATCACTCACCGGTGGCGGCGCAGATTTCAGTTTCGAATGCGTCGGCAATGTGGACCTAATGCGAGCGGCACTTGAATGCTGTCACAAAGGCTGGGGCGAAAGTGTGATAATCGGCGTTGCCGGTGCAGGGCAGGAGATCAGCACGCGACCGTTCCAGCTGGTTACCGGTCGTGTATGGCGCGGCACTGCTTTTGGCGGAGCTCGCGGTCGAACGGACGTTCCCAAGATTGTCGACTGGTACATGGATGGCAAGATCAATATTGATGACCTGATCACCCATAAAATGCCACTATCCCAAATTAACGAAGCATTTGATCTGATGCATGCCGGGGAATCGATACGAAGTGTTGTTGAATTTGCCTGAGCATTTCAATGGAGACAGTTAGCCAGAATCTCAGTTTCGGTGGTGTACAGGGCATCTATCGACATCACTCGCAGTGTACCAAAACACCGATGCAATTTTCGGTGTATGTGCCACCGAATGCATCTGATTCGTCAATTTTTCCGGTGTTGTGGTACTTGTCGGGATTGACCTGCACCGAAGACAACTTTACGGTTAAGGCGGGTGCCCAGCAATATGCCGCCCGCCATGGCATGATTGTGGTCGCACCCGACACGAGCCCGCGAGGCGCTGACATTGCGGGTGAAGACGAAAGTTATGACTTCGGCAGCGGAGCTGGATTTTATGTCGATGCCACACAGCCGCCTTGGTCGGAAAATTACCGGATGTACTCCTACATAACCCGGGAATTGCCCGAATTGGTGTTCAGTCAATTTCCCGCTGACCCAGACAGACAGGGTATTACCGGACACTCTATGGGCGGTCACGGTGCGCTGACGATCGGTCTGAGAAATCCGAACATGTTTCGTTCAATCAGTGCTTTTTCACCCATTTGCGCGCCGAGCCAATGTCCGTGGGGACAAAAAGCGCTCGGTGGCTATCTGGGAGACGACGCGATGGACTGGCTGCCTTACGACGCGACAGAACTTGTCAAGCAAGGTTTCAGCAGCAATGAAATTCTCATTGATCAGGGCGATGCCGATGGTTTTCTCAAAGAACAGCTCAAACCGGAACTATTTTCAAAAGCCTGTGTCGAAGCCGGCCAGGCATTGCGTCTGCGGATGCAAACAGGCTACGATCACAGTTATTACTTTATTGCCAGTTTTATTGAGGACCACATCCAGTTTCATGCTGAAAGCCTCGCTGAGTAGTCCATTGAGTCAATCGATGGCTGCTGTGAAATTGTTCTTGTTATCGGTAAAAAGATTGGCGCAACAGTTGATTTGGTCATCGTGAATTCCATAACGTTGAAATTGCCGAATTCACGAACAAACATTTATTCTTTATTCTTGTCAAAAACCAGATAATGCTATCTAAGCTAACTCTCATGCGCGACACTGGAGGCGCAATTGCATGCAAGCAAATTTACAGATTAATGGCACTGATCGCACCGTAGAAGCGGAACAGGGGATGCCGCTTTTGTGGGTATTGCGAGATCGCCTGAAAATGACTGGAACCAAGTACGGTTGTGGCGTCGCGTTCTGCGGTGCCTGTACTGTATTGGTTGATGGCAGGCCGACACGGTCCTGTGTAACCCCGATTGAATCAGTCGATGGCAAAGCGGTTCAGACGATTGAAGGACTTGATTCGCAAGTCGCCGTCGCAGTACAGCAGGCCTGGGCGGAGCTTAACGTCGTCCAATGTGGTTATTGCCAATCCGGTCAGATCGTATCAGCCATCGGATTGCTAAGTACCAATCCAAAACCGACGGTTGAGGAAATCGAACAGCACATGTGGGGCAATGCGTGCCGCTGTGCAACTTATCAACGAATTCGCGCAGCCGTTGAGCGCGCGGCAAAAATTCTGGAGGGCTAAGCCATGACAGCACAAGTGTCCCGTCGGGATTTTCTAAAGTCGGTATCTGCACTGTCAGCAAGTTCGCTGGTTTTGGGTTTTGCGCCAGGAAGTATATCCCTGGTCAATGCTGCGACAATGTCGACAGCGGAATTCAATCCCTTTGTTCGAATCAGTACTGACGGCCAGGTAACAGCAATCATCAAACACTTCGAGTGCGGTCAGGGTGCGGCCACGGGTCTTGCAACACTGATTGCAGAAGAACTGGGAGTAGACCTCGACAAAGTCAATATCGAGTTCGCGCCCCACAACCCCGAACTTTACAATAATCTGGCTTGGGGCTTTCAGGGAACAGGCGGATCTTCTTCGCTGGCAAATTCCTATATCCAATATCGCCAAGCTGGTGCTGCCGCCCGGGAAATGCTCATATCAGCTGCAGCAAACATGTGGGGTGTTGATGCGGGGAGTCTTAGCATCGATGATGGCGTCATTTCCGGTGCAGGGCAATCTGCACCCATTGCAGATCTCGTTTCAGCCGCGGCGGCATTAAGCCCACCGGCCGAACCGAAGCTCAAGAGTCCCGATCAGTTCAAACTGATTGGCAATCCGTCTACTGCAAGGCGGGACAATCAGCCCAAAATCACCGGTAGCGCAACCTACGCGATGGACATTCATCTTGAAGGTCAAGTGGTTGCCGTGATTATGCGAAGTCCAAGATTTGGAGGTACAGTCGGGTCGGTAGATACCAGCGCGGCGGCTTCGGTGCCAGGTTTCGTTCACGCCGTAGCCTTACCGACCGGTGCAGGTGTGGTCGTTTATGGCGAAGACACCTGGTCAGCCTTTCAGGCTCGCAGGGCCGTGAACGTCGAGTGGGACTTTTCCAATGCCGATAACCGCAGTTCTGACGAAATCAAGGCTGAACTGATTGCAGCGGTGAATGCAGAGCCCCAATTTATGGCCAAGGGCAATGGCATGGACTCAGTCGAGTCTGCACTTTCAGGCGCGGCAACGGTGATCGAAAAGGACTTTTATCTCCCGTATCTCGCCCATGCGACTATGGAACCGCTCACTTGTACCGTTGAACCGACTGAAGACGGCGTCGTTTTGCATGATGGCAGCCAGTTTCCGTCTGGTGGGCACGGAGCGTTGACCGCAGTTTTGAATTTGCCGCCAGAGAAAGTAAAAGTCAATACCCTGTATGCAGGTGGTACCTTCGGCCGTCGAGCGACGACGACCGCGGATTATCAGGTCGAAGCCGCATTGGCTTTTGTGCTGTTGGGCGGGGATCGGCCAGTCAAACTGGTCTGGTCGCGTGAAGATGACTTAAGTGGCGGATATTTTCGTCCAGCCGCCGCACACAAAGTTCGAGTTGGATTGAACGCAGCGGGTGATATTGTTGGCTGGGACCATCGCCTCGCGCTTAAGCCCATATTTAAAGGCTCGCCGCTTGAACAGTTTATGGTCTTTAATGGCGTTGACTTTTCTTCTGTCGAAGGCGTTGCCGATACGCTGTATGACATACCAGAGCATTTTGTTGGGCTCACGGACTTTCAGACTCCCGTAACGGTAAGCTGGTGGCGGTCCGTCGGCCATAGTCACACGGCTTACGTCATGGAAAGCATGATGGACATGGCTGCCAGCGCGGCTGGACGGGACCCTGTTGAGTATCGGTTGGCCTATCTGTCCGGCGGTAGCCCTGAGCAGCAACGTCTGGCAAATGTGCTGCGTTTGGTGGCGGAAAAATCAGGCTGGGATACACCGGT
Source organism: Arenicellales bacterium (assembly GCA_963664525.1). Classification (GTDB taxonomy): domain Bacteria; phylum Pseudomonadota; class Gammaproteobacteria; order Arenicellales; family JAJDZL01; genus JAJDZL01. The sequence continues at coordinate 2,076,065 of OY761535.1, read as the reverse complement.
TGCCCAAGGGCGTGCTCGCGGGGTTGCCTTGCATAAATCGTTTGACAGTTACGTCGCCGAAGTGATCGAGATTTCCCGAAATGCGAACGATGCCGTTCACATTGAAAAAGTCACCTGTGCGGTCGATTGTGGAGTTCCGGTCAATCCAGATGTGATCAAGGCGCAGATGGAAGGTGGCATCGGCTATGGCATCGGACACGTGATGCGAAATGAAATCACCTTTACAAATGGCGTAGTGGATCAGTTCAATTTTCCGCAGTACCAACCTTTGCGTATTAATGACATCAGCGAGATTGAAACCCATATTGTTGCATCTGCTGAAAAACCGTCAGGCGTTGGTGAACCGGGATTGCCGCCATCTGGACCGGCTCTGGCAAACGCCATTGCGGTCAGTGGACCACGTGTCACACATCTGCCCATGGTAAAAAATGGTGTTGTGTTCGGCTGATTGAAGCTCCAACCCATTTTAAGCCCATATTGTGCAAAGGCACGCCTGCTGAGCAGGCGTGCCTTTCGTCATTCCGGGATCAGTTGAACATTTTCGGTGTAGTCGTATCAGTTTGGCGAGCCCATATTGACACTTTCAAATTTTGAATCAGGTCAGTGGTATCAAGTCAATTCGAAGATTGAAAAATTTTGCAGTTAACAATAGAAAAAAACTGAAATTTGATTTGAAACATACTATAAAGAACCTAATCCTCATTCTGGGAAATCTTAGTATGTAGATTTCCCATGATTGAGGAACCAATAATGGTTTTGATTACTTGTATATGAGGAGCAAATAATGAAATATTTGAAACGTACATTGACTGCTGGTGTGGCGTTATTGATGATGGTAGGTTCCGCCCAGGCAGCGGACGTCGTTGTCGGGTCGCCAAACTGGGTATCCGTTCAAGCAACCGCCCATTTGATTAAAGTGGTACTTGAAGACAACCTTGGTCTGGAAGTTGAAGTGCAAAATGGAACGAATCCTGTTGTATTTGAAGCCATGGATAAAGGAAGCATGCACGTGCATCCTGAAGTGTGGCTGCCAAATCAGCAAAACCTTTACGAAACTTACGTTGAAGGTAAAGGGTCTGTAATGAGAAATCCCAACGGCGTAACAGCCTTTCAGGGCATTTGTGTGACTAAGCACACTGCGGATACGATGGGTGTCAGCAAAATTACAGATTTGACCGATCCTGCAGTTGCCTCACAGTTTGATTCAAACGGCGATGGCAAAGGAGAAATCTGGATTGGAGCAACAGGTTGGGCTTCGACCAATGTTGAAAAGATCCGGGCAAAGAGTTACGGCTATGATCAGACCTTGGAATTATCAGAGATGGATGAAACCCTGGCACTGGCAAATCTGGATGCGGCGGTTCAGCAGGAAAAACCCTTTGTGTTTTTCTGCTATACACCACATCACATGTTCGCATTGCATGAATTAGTCGTCTTGGAAGAGCCTGCACATGATCCTGACAAATGGGTTGTGTTTCAACCAACAGACGATCCGAATTGGCTGGAGAATTCATCGGCCGGCGTAGCTTGGAAAGATGCCAATTTGCATATTCACTTTGCAAAAGCGCTGGAAGAGTCTCAGCCCGAAGCCGCTGCAGTCTTGAGCAAAATCACGCTGACCACCGACCAGGTGAGCAGTTTTGTTTATAAGGTTGTCGTGGAAAAACAAAGTCTGGCTGATGTCGCACGTGAATTCGTTGATTCGAACCCCGACGTCATTGACGGATGGTTGCGATAGTTGACCTTGATCTTTAAGCAAAAGGTTATTGTCATTATCGACACAAAATAAAAATAATCTGAAAAGTAGCGGCGTAATGATTAAAGACACTACGTCGCTATTTTTTTTGCACGGCTTGTCTTTGGGCAAGTAAAGATTAACCACCACAATCTGTAATTAACAGGTACCGAGTAAATAATGAAAGACATAGTAATTGAACTCAAAAATGCGTGGAAAATATTTGGGGAACGGGCAGATGAAGCCATGAAAGCTGTGCAAACCGAAGGTATCGGTAAGTCCGAAGTTCTCGAACAGTATGGCGCAGTGGTCGGTATTGCGGATTGCAGTTTTAACGTTCGCCGTGGTGAAATTTTTTGCATTATGGGACTGTCGGGCAGTGGTAAATCAACCTTGGTTCGCCACGTTAACCGACTGATTGAACCCACTTCTGGAGAGATTCACCTGCTGGGTGAGGACGTCATGAAACTGTCTCCGACAGCACTGCGGGAGATGCGTGCCAAACGCATTGGCATGGTTTTTCAGCACATGGCGCTGCTTCCGCACCGTTCAGTCAGGGACAATGTTGCTTATCCACTGGAAATTCGCGGTGAATCCAAAGCGCGTCGCTGGGATGTATCGCAGCACTCACTTTCTTTGGTGGGGCTGGATGGATTTGAAGACCGATTCCCACGGGAATTGTCCGGCGGCATGCAGCAACGTGTCGGATTGGCACGTGCGCTGGCTTCTGACCCGGATGTTCTGCTGATGGATGAACCTTTCAGTGCACTTGATCCCCTGATTCGGCGCCAGCTGCAGGATCAGTTTATGGCGCTATCCGAACAACTGCACAAGACCACGCTGTTTATCACACATGACCTGGATGAAGCGATTCGATTGGGTACGCGTATCGCCATCATGAAAGATGGGCGAATCGTACAAATCGGTACTCCGGAAGAAATTGTTACGAATCCCGCCGATGAATACGTGCGTGATTTTGTTCAGAATATTTCGAAGCTTAAGTTGGTATTCGCTCATACCATTCAGACGCCAATCGGCGAGTACAAACCCGCTGAAGGTGAGGATTTAACTCGATCTCCGCGAGTTTCGCAAGACGTTGATCTGGATTATCTTATTGATGTTGCGGTCAAAACCACACAACCTACTGTTACCACTGACGACGACGGAAAAGACATTGGAGTCGTATCCAAAGACCGCTTGTTGCAAGGAATTAGGGATGGCAAGTGATGGCTGAATCAACTAAACCCGATGTAACAAAAGAAATTCCCAAAATTGATCTATCGGATTCAATTCGGGAATTCGCGCGCGAAAACAGCGATTTTTATGTTCAAAGTTTCGAACAGATTCAGTCCGCAAGCGATACCGCCACACCCTGGAATAAGGCCGCAATGCTGTTTGGTCCAGCATGGTGTGCCGCAAGAGGGCTTTGGAATCTGTTTTGGCTCTTTACGATTTCAGAACTCGTGGCATTGGTTCAGATCGGCCGCGGTCTTTGGGGTGACTTGGGAGCCAGCAAGATGGCGGAGGCTGAGCAATTAATCAATCGAGCACAGGAAATCAAATTAGAAGCCGGGGTGGCTGGCGTGACGGGTGGCGACACTGCAGAATCGTCAGTTGAAATTGCCCTCAATTTGGAAAAGGCTGCTCAAGCCGCCACATTGCAAGCACAGGCTGCTGCAAGCACATGGTGGATTTATCTGCTGGTTGGCTTGGTTTTGTTTGTTTTACTGCGCTATGTCCAAGGCCGATATGCGAATCGCCTATACGAATTGCAGTATTCAGCCTGGCGTGTGAATCGCAAGATCTCAAACGGATTCAGTTGGCAAAGACTGGGCTTTGCATTGGTTTTACTGGCCGTTATGGTGCCGCTCACCATTTATCGATTTACAGTGTCAAACCCTGTTGACTGGTTAACGAGTGTGCCGATCAGCGGCGTTTATTTCACTGAAAGTTCCAACGCTCTCGACAATTGGTTCGACCGTACGGCCGAATCAGGAGCAGGTGTGTTTGACGGTATCACTGCAGCAGCCCAAACCGTTTTGGATGGCGTTGAACTGCTGCTGGTGGATGCGCCCTGGCCGGTTGTCGCAGTGTTTCTGGTGGTGATCGCCTGGAGGGTAGCAAGCATCAGGGTGGCAATTTTTACAGGTGCCGCGCTGATTTACATTGGCTTTTTGGGCTTGTGGGAGGCAAGTATGATCAGCATTGTGCTGGTCGGTGCCGCGGCGCTTTTTTGCGTTGCGATTGGGATTCCCCTGGGGATCTGGTTTTCGCGCAGTGAAAGAGCCTATGCATTTGCAAGACCCGTGTTGGACTTGATGCAAACCATTCCCCCGTTCGTGTACTTGATCCCGATTATTGCTTTTTTCGGGACAGGTCGAGTACCCGGTGTATTGGCGACAATCATTTTTGCGATGCCGCCGGTGGTACGACTGACGGCGCTCGGTTTGCGCCAGGTGCCTGGACACGTCAAGGAGGCCGCCGTTGCATTTGGTGCGACAAAGTGGAAAATCCTTGTCGGGGTAGAACTGCCACTAGCTACACCTGCAATCATGACAGGCGTCAATCAGACGATTCTGATGAGCCTTTCGATGGTGGTGATCGCCTCACTGATTGGAGCCAAGGGTCTGGGTCAAGAGGTTCTGACCGCACTGCAATACGTGGCAAAAGGTCAAGGCATACTGTCAGGGCTCGCAATTTTGTTCTGTGCAATGATGCTTGATCGAATAGTGCAGGGAAGATTTCAACGACAAGAGGATCAATAAATGGCTGAATCACTGAACACCACCGTTGAGATCCTAGAAGAAATTCCAGAAGTTGATATTTCTGATTCGGTCAAAGAATTCGCCGGCCAAAACGGTGAATATTACGCCCGCGAATTCAAAAAAATTCAATCATCAAAAAAAGGCATTTGTTGGACGTTCAATTTAGGTGCGACGCTATTTGGCCCGCTGTGGGCGACAGCTCGTGGTTTATGGGGGCTGTTTTGGATTTTTTCCGTGGTCGAAATGATATTACTCGTCATACTTGGCTTGGGATTGTGGGGCGAACCTGGGGCAGATAAATTTGCCCGGGCTGATCGCATGCAAACCAATTATGAACGCATGATGGAGCGGGTCGAAGCCGCTAAAGAAAAAGGAGATGACGAAGGTGCAGCCTCCTTTTTGGGTCGAGCTGAGAATTTGGCTAAAGCCCGAGATAAGGCTATCGCTGAAGGAGAGGAAATCAAAGCCGGAGCCACAACATTGCTGGTCATCGGGGTGCTTGGATTAGCCTTGATGAAACTGTTTGAGGGGTGGGTGGCGAATATCGCCTACGAAAGACAGTATTCCAGATGGCGTGGTGACCGCACCGTGCGGTCTGGTTTGAATTGGCAGATTGGTACACTGGGCCTGGTGATCGTTGCATTTGTTTACATCGTGACGCTGCTGCGGTTTACAACGGCTTCACCACCGGACTTGATTACCGAATTTCCGATTGGAAATACCTACTATCAACTCATATCGGCCTGGATTGATCACTGGTTCGATTTGGCATCGCAAAATTTTGCATTCCTGTTTTTTGGAGTATCGCGCGGTATTCGACTGATATTGGATGCTGTCGAAGTTTTTCTGGTTGGAACGCCGTGGCCGGTGGTCATGTCGGTCATCGTCATTTTCGCCTATCGCAGTGCCGGTGCTCGCGTCGCGATTTTTACGACTGCAGCGCTCGCTTATATTGCAGTGCTCGGTTTCTGGGAAAAGAGCATGGCGACAGTTGCATTACTTGGAACTGCTTCATTTCTGTGCGTCGCAATCGGTATCCCTCTGGGTGTCTGGTTTGCTCGCAGCCAGCGTGCGTTTAATTTTGCCAGGCCCGTCCTCGATCTGATGCAGACAATGCCGTCTTTCGTTTATCTGATTCCGATTATTGCATTTTTCGGCACAGGTAAACCTCCAGGCATTCTCGCATCCATGATCTTTGGTTTGCCTCCGATCGTTCGATTAACGACGCTTGGTCTTAAGCAGGTACCCAAAGATGTGGTCGAAGCAGCACGTGCGTTTGGTGCGACCAATCGCCAGATACTTCGTGATATTGAGATTCCGCTGGCTACACCGAGCATTATGGCTGGCGTTAACCAGACTATATTGATGTGTTTGTCCTTGGTGGTGATTGCTGCATTGATCGACGCCAAAGGTCTTGGATATGACGTTCTGGTCGCATTGCAGTACGCTGCGAAGGGACAGGGAATATTGGCAGGCGTTGCCATCCTGTTCTGTGCGATCGTAATCGATCGGGTTATCCAAGGTAAGTTTAAGGACACCGAAAAAGGCGGCTAGCCTAAAACGGGGTTCATTCGGAATAATCGCTGTGCTGGCTTCAGAGCCGGTACAGCGATTTTTTTTGTTCAGATCAAAGATTCCGGCTTGTCAAACAGCCGGCTCAAACTCCCCGTTTGATGGCGGTTTTGATTATCCGCTTACCCGTTTCGATGTGCAAAAGAATCACGACGAAAACTGTATAGAGCCTCAGGGTCCACTGCGACATCAATCACAGAAGGGCGAGGACTGGCAAGTGATGCGCGTAGAGCTTCACCTAAATCCGCAGTCGTGTCAGCCCGAAACCCATTCGCCCCATAAAGTTCGGCCACTTTGTCAAAGGGTGGACTTTTAACTTGGGCCCCAATGTAGCGCCCGTCGAAAAAATCTCGCTGATAAGCCTTCTCTGCACCCCAGCACTGGTTATTCATGACAACGGTGATGGTATTGATGCCATATTCTGTTGCGGTACTCAATTCAGACAATGTCATACCAAAGCCGCCGTCACCCATTAGACTGACGACCGTGCGCTCGGGAGCAGCGAGTTTAACGCCCAAACCACTCGCAAAGGAAAATCCAACCAGCCCAAAATCAAGCGGGGTAATGAGCGATGGTGTTTGCCAGTAGTTCAACGCATCAGTTGCCTGAAGACATAGTGTCCCTGCATCCATCGTGTAAACGACATCTTGCGGCAGCGTATCTCGCAGCACTCGAAAAAGCGCTGTTGGTTGGATGGGCATGCGTTCAAGATCAGCCAGTCGATCGCGCTGGGACAAATATTCGTTTCTATCGCCTACAAACTTATTACGCCAATCGCTGATCGGCTTTGGATGTGCATCGTTCTTGAGCGCCTGGACGAGCTGTCCGGCAACGGATGGTGCATCGGCCCAAATTCCAAGGACAACGGGAAAGTATCGTCCGATCGCCCGCTGATTGAGTTCCACCTGGATGATTTTCGCTTTCGGATTAAGGTGTTCGTAGGTAAAAAAGGTCGAATTAAATCCAAGCCTTGTTCCAAGTGCCAAAATGACATCGGCCTGCTTGGTCAATTCACAGGCAACTGAATTGCCCCTAGGTCCCATTTGTCCTGCATTCAGTGGATGATCAAATGCAATGGCATCGCCGTGGCCAGGCGAACAGACGATCGGCGCATGTAGGAATTCAGCAAGCTCGATGGTCGAAGCTGAAGATTTCGAACTCTTGATACCTCCGCCTGCGACAATTACCGGCTGAGATGAGCTTTTCAACAGATTGATGGCCCTGTCAATGTCACCCGCGCCAGCGATCGGGACACTTTCTGCGTGATACTTGGAGATGCATGAATTTTCTGAATATTCGGTTGTCCCGGCCAAGATATCTCTTGGCAGGTTGATGTGTACAGGACCGCGCGGAAATGCCATCGCGACGCGAAATGCATCGTGCATGATCTCTGTTATTCGACTTGTCCGGGTTACGGTCCAGGTCTTCTTGGTTACGGGGGTGAACAGCGCTTGTTGGTCGACTTCCTGAAAGGCATCCCGATCAACGTGCTCGCTAGATAGCGCTCCAGCGATTGAAATGACAGGTGAAAAGGCTGCCTTGGCCTGTGCCAAACCGGTTACCAGGTTGGTTGCGCCGGGCCCGTTTTGCCCAGCGATAATTACACCGGGGCATCCTGAGGTTCGCGCGTAAGCATCAGCCATGTGAGCGCCGGTACGCTCATCATGAACACCAATAAATTCAATGTCATCAGCATCATACAGTGCATCAAATATTTCCATTGCTGCTGACCCGATCAGACCAAACACATGCTTGGTTTTTTCGATGCGAAGTGATTGGACGACTGCGCGCCCACCGGAAATGACTGTCATACAGATGCGTCCAAATGGGAAATGATGTGTTCAGTGAAACGATTCGGTTCTTCAAGCAGGCCCAAGTGTTGCAGTCTCGGTACGATTACAGTCTTTGCACCGGCTATTTCATTGGCAATGGAATGGGACATTGCAGGCGTACTCCCGCTATCGTTTTCTGAAGTCATCACCAAGGTGGGTTTGCAAATGGGCGGTGTGGGCCGAATCAGTTCCCTTACACCGTTTGCAAGCACCCAGCGACACTGGGCATAAATCGCAGGATCGTTGTTCAACACCCAATTTCGAACCTGCTTGATGACCGCGGGTTGACTGACAATAAAATCCGGTGTGAACCATCGCTTAAGCGTGGTCTCGATTGTGGCTGCCGGGCCACCATCTTGGGTATTGAGCGCACGTTGTTCGACTTTGAGCTGTTCATCAGGGGTTCGTTCATGAGGTGAATTCAAAACGAGCAGCGATGTCACTCGATTTGCCCAATCCATGGCAAAGCGCCGGTTGATCATCCCACCCAACGAGAAACCGACGATTGCGCAATGGTCTATCTTCAATTGGTTCAGAAGATCTTCGAGTTGCTGTGCGAAAAGACGAAGCGAGGGTTGAACAGGTGGTGCTACACTCTCGCCATGGCCGTAAAGATCATAAGCAAGTACCCGATAACTTTTTGATAATAAGTCGATATGGCTACGCCACATTGATTTTCTCAGTCCCAGACCATGAATCAGTACAACGACCGGATGTAGATGATCTCCATACGATTCATAGGCCGTGCCGTTTACAAATTCAGTCATAGGCATTGATCGTGTCGTCGCGGGGCATGACTGGCGCCTGGCGTTTCACGAAAAATTGCGAGAATGATCTTCGAGCGTCTGATCAGGTGAATTCCGGAATAATTTCGTCGCAAAACAGTCTCATCGAGTTTTTCTGTTGCTTGAAACTTAAGCCCATACTGGCGTAATAGACAAACTCATCGATACCCGCCGCTTCATACTGCTTGAGATTTTCAATCACCTGATCCGGTGTTCCGAACATGAGATTTTGCTCCAGCATTGCGGGGTTGAACTGTTCTTTTTCGTTCAGTTCTTCCAGGGGCATGCTTCGCGGAAAACCGTCCTTTACATCACCTGGATGAAAAAATAGATTTTGAAACATTCCCATACTTCGCTGTACAGCAGAGATGACGTTGTCGCGTTCTTGTGAAGACGTATAAACGGCGGTATGGCGCATCATGGCGAGCGTTGTCGGTTGACTCGACGGAAACTTCGCTCTCGATTCATCCATCCGCTGCCGATAAAGTTCTACTTCTGAAAACGGCCTGGTGATTGGCCATGAAATAATATTACACTCGTTTTGGATTGCGTAGTCGAAGGTGATGGGTGCGCGTGCAGCAACCCAAACCGGTGGGTGAGGCTTTTGCAGCGGTTTTGGTACGCTAGTTGCAGTTGGAAAAGACCAAAATTCTCCTTCGTGTGCGTAATCACCAGCCCAAAGGTTTTTTACAGTTGGCAACATTTCCTGTACGTATCGATAGGCGTCTGACTGTTTGAGTCCAGGTTTTATCAAGTCGAACTCGCGCTGGTATGCGCCTGAGCCGATGCCAAATTCAAGTCGACCGCCGCTGATCAAATCTACGAAAGCGGCTTCTCCTGCCAGGTTGATGGGGTGCCAATAGGCGGCAACTGCCACGGCTGAACCAAGTCGAATGCGCTCAGTTTGAGCAGCAAGCCAACTCAAAATTTGAAATGGGTTTGGCGCAATGGTCATTTCGAGGGCATGGTGTTCTGCAGCCCAGACAATGTTGAAGCCGCCGCGGTCTGCCATTTGCACCATTTCTAGAAAGTGTTGCGCGACATTTTCCATGTTTTGGCTTGAATCCATTCTTTCAAGGTTAATTGCCAGTTGAAACTTCATGACTTGTACCTTTCCTTCAAGGGGTGATTTAACGAAACTCGATCTCAAAATTTCGACTCAGTTTCATTTCAATTAAACTTGGAAATGTTACTGAATCAATTGCGTGAGAATACGCTTTAGAAATCGCGTATTGTATAAACTTATAACACCTTGTAAAGCTGTAAAGATCAGGTGCTTGAATGTGGCCGCTGGAAATTTGCTGTTCTTTACCTTTGCTGGAACTCACTGTCTCAAACTCGCAGGCTATATTGAAGTCACCACACTCCGAATCAGGGACGATCGACTGGCGTGTGACATCAATGTAATTTCACATTTTCTGTCTCACTAAAGGCCTTTCTGTCAACAATTGATCATGGGACAACTTCCGACACAGGCGTCCATTGTTGTGATTGGTGGTGGCATTATGGGGTGTTCAACGCTCTATCATCTTGCCAAGGCGGGAATCACCGATGCCATTTTGCTCGAACGAAATCAATTGACTTCGGGCACAACATGGCATTCTGCAGCTCAAGTTCGAGCGCTTCGTTCAACCCGGAATTTAACCGATCTGATTCGCTATTCGGTTGAACTATATTCCAGTCTCGAAGCTGAAACCGGCCAGCAGATCGGATGGATAAACAAGGGTTCACTGTCGATCGCCACCACTGAGGATCGTTTGACTCATATTCTGCGCCAGGTAGAACTTGCAAAGCATTTTGGTGTGAGTGCTGAATCAATTTCAGCTGGTGAGGCGAGAGAACGTTGGCCGCATATGAACGGCGCTGATGTGATAGGTGCGGTTTGGTCTTCGGATGACGGGCGCGTCAGTCCGTCTGATCTATGCGCGGCACTCGTCAAAGGAGCCAAGTCTCGAGGTGCCAGAATTTACGAACATACCGGTGTAACGGGCATCGTCACTTCCAAAGGTGCGATTCGCGCGGTCGAAACCACCCAGGGTCAGATTCGATGCGATGCACTGGTGCTTTGTACTGGACTATGGAGTCGGGAAGTGGGTCGTTTCGCCGACGTGAACGTGCCGGTTTGGCCGTGCGAACATTTTTATCTGTTGACCAAGCCCATCACTGGTATATCAGGTCAATTACCAACGCTGTCCGATCATGACAGTCATCTATACATACGCGATGACAGCGGCGGCTTATTGGTGGGCTGTTTTGAACCGCTTGGCAAGCCAATTGATCCGAATCTTATTGGTCATGACTTCGCGTTTCAGTTGTTCGACGAAGACTGGGACCACTTTGAGCCCATGATGCACAATGCCTTGCATCGGGTACCAGCCTTAGCCGAAGCCGAGGTGAAAATGCTGCTGAATGGACCTGAGAGTTTCACACCAGACGGGTCTTTTTTACTCGGTGAGACGGCAAAGGTCAGTGGCCTTTATTTGGGATGCGGAATGAATTCCGTCGGTGTTGCAAGCAGCGGTGGAGCAGGGATGGCGCTGGCTCACCTGATTCATCACGGCCATTTCCCCATGGATTTGCACGAACTTAACCCACAACGATTTCCCGCACAGTTCAATTCGGTCGATTTTCTTAAGGCCAGGGTTCCAGAGGTATTGGGTCGGCACTACGAAATCAGCTACCCCGCTCGGCAGTGGTCAAGCGGAAGAGCTGTTCGAACAACATCGCTGCATGACATTTTTCATCAGGAAAAAGCGCAATTTGGCCAATTTTATGGTTGGGAACGTCCGCTTTATTTTGGACAAGTACGACAACCTCGACTTACCTTCGGAAAACCCGATTGGTTCGAAACCGTTGCAACGGAGGTTGGAAGTGCCCACCATCATGCTGCGCTATTCGATCAGTCCACACTTGGAAAATTTGAAGTCAATGGAGCAGATGCCTGTCGGTTTCTTAACCGTGTTTGTACAAATCAGGTTGACCGTCGGCCAGGTCGCGTCATCTACACCACAATGTTGAACGAGCGCGGCGGAATCGAAAGTGATCTGATCATTGTGCGCCTGGGTGTCGAGCACTTTCGGCTATATGTTGGAACTCAATCGCTTGAAAAGGATTTGGCATGGCTGCAGCGACACTGTCGAATTGATGAGCAAGTTAGGATAAACGACATCACAGACCAATTGGCGGTGATCAGTCTGGTGGGACCTGAATCCACCAAAATCGCCAACTTGGCAGGTGCTGAGTCATTGACGCAACTTGCGTATTACGAGTTCGGGACTGCGCGCATTGCTAATTGTCCAGTAGAGGCAGCCAGGCTGACTTACGTAGGTGAATTCGGTTGGGAATTGACCTGTCGTTCAGAAGATGTGGTGCAAATTTATGCAAGTTTGCGTGCTTTGGGGGCGAAACCTGCGGGTATGTTTGCGCTGACGTCAATGCGTATCGAAAAGCGGTTTCTCGCCTACGGGCATGAATTGGACTCACAGATTTCTCCCATCGAAGCGGGTCTGGAATTAGCGATAGACTGGACGAAGGAGTTCATTGGTAAACCTGCACTCGAAAAGAGACGAAAATCCGCTGGGCGATCTCGCATTGTATCGATAATTTTTGATGATTCTGCTGACGTTCCACTCGGTGATGAACCGGTTTATTTTGCCGGCGAAATTGTTGGGAAAACCACGTCTGCAGCGTTTGGATACCGAATTAACTCACCGATTGCGCTCGCTCACATTATTGACGGCATAGCGATTGATGACGGTACGGCGGTGACCGTCAGTATTGCGGGACAGCACTGTTCCGGTCGAGTGGTGGACGGTGCAGCATTCGATGCAAGTGGGACTCGAATGAAAAGTAACAGAAATAATCCGTGAAATGACTTGCTGCGTTATCGAATCTATTCGAGCGGCGAATCAGTTTCAACGATGCTTTCACAACCTTGGGCTTTCGGTGATATTTGGCCTTTTATGACCTATAAAAATTATTTCAAAATAATTACCAATATTTCTGAAAAAATTTAGATAATTGCATGGCTATAATTGAATTCTACGTTCAAAAGGCAAACAAGTTAACACTAAGTTCAACTGTTGAATTGAGCAACAATCCAAGGTGCATATGTCTGCTCGTGGTCTACGAACTCAAAGCGCCAATCATTTTGGTGGCAGTGGGGCAGGGGAGTTCTCGGATTGTTGCGCAATACAGGACGCTCAAATTTAATCTTCGGAATGGAGTCTGAAGCCGGAGACATGATTTGGAATACAGAACATATGCCTCTGAGTTGAAAAAACTCATTGTCAAGGGAAAGAAGCAGGGCTTTCTTAAGTTTGAAGATGTCAATGACCATCTTCCCGAGGCATTAAGTGATACCGAGAGCGTTGAAAAAATCATCGACTTGCTCGGCGATTTGGATATCGAAGTACATGACTACATTCCCGACACGGATGCCATCCTGTTGGATTCCAATGAGTTCGAAAATGCTGAAGAAAAAGTTGCCGAAGTTGAAGAAGCACTAAAGAGCGACTTTAGCGGTACGACCGACCCGGTGCGCATGTACATGCGGGAGATGGGTGCGATTTCGCTACTGACGCGCAGCAAGGAAATCGAACTTGCCAAACAGATTGAATACGGTCTGCAACAAGCCATCGAGGCTGTTTCCCAATGCCCCATTGTGTTCGACTTTCTGGTTGGAAGATTTGACCTGGTCGAAATGGGCGCAATTCGGTTTAATGATCTGTGCGCTGGAATTACACTTGAATCCAAATTTATTGCGGCCTCAACGATCAGGAAAAGTGACGACAACAATGTCGAATCCAATGAAGTGGCTGCCACGTTCCTGCAGGAATTCGGTCGTATCAGGCTGCGCTTTGAATGGCTGAAAAAAGCAGTTCGAAACGAGGGGATATACACCGCCAAAGTCGCGCATCACAAAAAGGCACTGCAGAACAAGTTTTTGGACTTCACGTTCAATCGCCAACAACTCGACGAAATATTCAAATTCTTCCATGATTTGAATCGGGAATACAAAGATCGATCCAAAGCGCTAGAGCACATTTGTGTTCAGCAGGTCGGTTTGCCCAAAGCGAAAATTCAGGAATTGTTAGAGCGCGATTGCTTGCATCGTAACCTGGTTCACCGGCTAAAGCTCCAGTGTGACGACGATCAGGCAAAATGCCTTGAGGAATGCCGCGAGGAAATCTCGGCAATACGAAAAAGGCTGCACTACCTGCAAAACAGATTGGCCATGCCGTTTCATGAATTCAAAAATGCCTGCCGTGAAATTACAACAGGTGAAGTGCGTGCCAACAATGCCAAGAAAGCAATGGTCGAGGCTAATCTTCGCCTCGTTGTATCGATTGCCAAAAAGTACAGCAACCGCGGTTTGGGATTCCAGGACTTGATTCAGGAAGGCAATATCGGGCTCATGAAAGCAGTTGATAAATTCGAGTATGAACGCGGTTTTAAGTTTTCAACTTACGCAACCTGGTGGGTACGTCAGGCCATCACTCGTGCCTGTGCGGACCAATCTCGCACAATTCGAGTACCGGTGCATATGACACAAACGCTCAGTACGCTGGCACGTATTCAGCGAGAAATCAGGCAAGAAGAAGGTCGTGAGGCAACCGTTGGAGAATTGGCTGAGCGAATGGAATTAAGCGAGGACAAAATTCGTAAAGTCCTGATCGTCCCCAAAGAGCCACTGTCGATGGAAACGCCAACTGGGGAAGATGACGATGCACAGGTGGGAGACTTCATCGAGGACAAAACAGTTCAGGCCCCGCATGACGCCGCATCCGAATCCGGGTTGAAACAAGCCATAGAATCCGTATTGGATTCACTGACTGAGCGTGAGTCCAAGGTGTTGAGAATGCGCTTTGGTATCGATGCTCGCACTGATCACACTTTGGAGGAAATCGGAAACCAGTTTGAGGTGACTCGCGAACGGGTGCGGCAGATTGAAGCCAAAGCAATCCGCAAACTTCGCCACCCCTCCCGCTCCGGTCCTCTCAAACCGTTTATCGAGGACTAATCAAGCGCTTGTGCGAATTGACCGAATGATCGAAGTCGGTTCGGAAGAAAGGTTAAAAATAGAATATAATAGCTAAGTTATGGCTTGTGTGCGCAGTGTTCGATGCGCACTGATTCGACATAAAGAGACACTGGCAGGTGACTTGAATTCACGTTGTTCAGTGTTATCTTATTTGTGTTCTAAGCGATGTGGCGCGTCGCAAGCTAGAAATAATTGTACTCGACCCGACCATCCCCTGTTTGGTCAGGGCAGTCGCATACATCGGTAACCTGTCATCAAATTGATTTTGGGACTCGTCTCAGGTTACGCAAATGAACTCGATTGTGATTTTGGAGAAAGAAAATTGGAAGTCAGTACCAAGGAAGTTGAAGAAAAAAGCTGGTTAAGGAATCTCATCATCAAGGGAAAGCGTTACGGCTACCTGACCTACGAGGAAATTACCGACATACTTCCCGAATCAATGAGCGGCACTGATAACATCGTGCGAACCATTGATCTTCTCACCAATCTTGAAATCGAAGTCTGTGACGAGGCACCGCATCCTGACAGCCTGATTATGCAGGCTGACGATGTTGTTGATGAAGAAGATGTGGCCGAAGAAGCTGAAGAAGTTCTGAAAAGCGATTTTGGCAGTACGACTGATCCGATTCGAATGTACATGCGCGAGATGGGTCAGATTGATCTTTTGACACGCAATCAGGAAATCGAACTTGCCAAGCAAATCGAGGTTGGACTTCAACAAGCTCAGGAGGCACTGTCGAACTGCCCGTTCATGATGCGACACCTGCTTGAACGCTTTCAACTGGTAACCTGGAAAAAACTGCGTTTTACGGAGTTATGCGGCGGCATTTCTATGGATTCAGAGTACATCGATGCCAAAACAGTTAAGGTAAAGCAGGATACTCACGACGGCATCAATATGTATTTTGAGAAAGTCGCCGAGGAATTCAGGCGCATCGACCAGCGCTACGACTGGCTCAATGCCAAGATTCGAGAAGAGCACGTGGATTGTAAGGTCGCACTGGATCATCGACGAGTCTTGCAAAACAAGTTCAAGCGTTTTGTATTCGGTCGCCGGCACTACGATTTGATGTTTGACCTGATGCATGCGACCGACCGGGAGCGTAAAGAAAGGTTTAAGGCACTCGAAAGTCTGCTATTGCACAAGGTTCGTATGGAACGGCGCCAATTTCAGGAAATTGTGAATCATTCAGCGACCCACCGAAATTTGATCGCCTTGCTGAAAAGTCAGTGCAATCCACAACAAGCTGAACAGCTTGAATTTTACCGCGCCGAAGTTCTCGAGGCTCGCCAAAACATTCTCCGATTTGAAAAACGCTTAGGCATGTCTCTGGAAGAGTTTCGCAAGATTTATCCCATGGTGCGAAGCGCAGAGTACCAGGCGAACAAGGCCAAGGGCGAAATGATCGAAGCGAACTTGCGACTGGTGGTGTCAATCGCGAAAAAATACAACAATCGCGGGCTCGATCTGCAAGACCTGATTCAGGAAGGCAATATCGGGCTGATGAAAGCAGTCGACAAATACGAACACGAGTTGGGTTTTAAATTCTCAACCTATGCGACCTGGTGGATTCGACAGGCCATAACGCGTGCTTGTGGCGACCAGTCCCGAACGATCCGGGTTCCGGTTCACATGATTCAGACACTGAGTGCCCTGAATCGTATTCAGCGAGAAATTCGCCAGGAAGAAAGCCGTGAAGCCACCGTTGATGAGCTTGCCGAAAAAATGGATGTGTCTGAAGAGAAAGTCCATAAAGTTCTGAACATTCCCAAAGAGCCCCTGTCGATGGAGGCGCCGACTGGTGAAGATGAAGATTCGAGTCTGTTGGATATCATCGAGGACAAGTCAACGACCAATCCGCTGGAAGACGCAATCAAATCTGGACTGCACTCTGCGGTTGAGGCAATGTTAAATTCCCTGTCCGACCGCGAAGCAGTTGTGTTGCGCATGCGTTATGGAATCGGAATGCCAACTGACTATACGCTTGAGGAAGTTGGACAGCAGTTTGGGGTGACTCGCGAACGGGTCAGGCAAATCGAAAAAAGCGGCCTTCGCAAACTTCGCCATCCGTCTCGAGCGATCAATTTGCATCCATACATTCACGCACAGTAGTACCTATTTCACAGTAGTACTTATTTGGATTTGGCAGCACGATAGACCGGATAGCCATCAATCCCATCTTCGAATCTCAAAATCAACCTTGATTCTCTAAATCAAGGTTGCAACTCTTTATTTTGCAACAATCAGGTGAATTACCATTGACACACCAATGGCTATTCAATATATTCAGCGATTCAATAATTAGTTTTCCTCGCGACGCATCCCATCTGACTGATGGGATTTTGGCGGCGAAACTATAACAATTCAGGAGATAAAGCAATGAACAAATTCATCCAAAAATTCTTAGCTGCGGTCGCAGCGTCATTATTGATGTTCGGTTCTGTTACAGTATCTGCAGCGCAGTGTACGAACGACGTTTGGAACAAGGTCATGAGCCGCGGCAAATTGGTCGTTGGCGTCAAGGCAGATTACAAACCGTGGGGCTTTCGCAACGAAAGCGGTGCGATAGTCGGTATGGAAATTGATATGGCCCAGTTGGTCGCAGATGCGATGGGTGTCGATCTGGAAACCGTTGCAGTCCAGTCATCGAATCGCATGCAGTTTCTTGAGCAAGGCAAAATCGACATGATGATCGCAACCATGTCCGATCGACCCGATCGACGCAAAATCGTTGGAATCACCTTGCCAAACTATTACACTTCTGGCACCAATGTGATGTCACCGAAAGCCTTGGCGCTGACTGAATGGGACAATCTCAAAGATAAACCCGTATGCGGAAAGCAGGGCGCATTCTACAACAAAATTGTGAATGAGCGTTATGGCGCCGAGATTGTTGCATTTACGGGTAACGCCGAAGCCAAGCAAGCGCTGCGTGATAAAAAGTGCATTGCCTGGGTTTATGATGACTCTTCGATCATGTCCGATCTTTCCTCTGGAAACTGGGATGATTTCGAAATGCCGCTTGCCAGTGAAGACGACAATCCTTGGGGGCTTGCTGTTCCCTTGGCGGAAAAAGACTGTGTTTTTGGTCACTTTATGTCAGGCTTAACCTACAACTGGCATCGTTCGGGTAAACTGATCGAGCTTGAGAAAAAGTGGGGTATTCAGGCAACGCAATACCTGATCAACCAGAATGCCAAATACGCAGATTGGATTCAAGAATAGACTGACTGCTTGATTTTGGAATTGGGACGGCAAAGTAAGTCGTCCCAATTCTGATTCTTCAAAGTTTTCAGCGCACACCTGCTGGATGGCAATGAACGGATTTCAGCAGTTCTTTTTCGACTTGTCGGCGGACCACCCGCGCTGGAACTTCATTTTCTTTTACGACCCGGTGCAGACCGAACGGGTGCTGTCCGGCTTGTGGATGACGATACAGCTATCAGTGGCTTGTGTCATTCTAAGTGTGATAATCGGTCTTATTGGATCTTGGCTGCAGGGCGCTAACTCACGACTTGTGCGGGCTGTGGTACAAGGCTATATTCAGTTTTTTCGCAACACGCCGCCATTAATTCAATTACTTTTCTTTTATTTCGCCCTCGGACAATTTACCCCGACTTACTCGCCTGATGGTTGGCTGGAAGTGCCGATCATTTCCAATGTCGGTTGGGCGATCATTTCCCTGTCTTTTTTCGCGGCATCATTTAACGTTGAAATTTTCCGTGCCGGAATTGAAGCGGTGCCTGAGTCGACCAAGGAGGCTTCAGAGTCCTTGGGAATGAGTCGACTTCAGACTTTCCTTTACGTAGTCTTTCCCTTGGCATTCCGGGTGAGCTTGCCGGCACTGAACAACAATCTGGTCAACCTGGTGAAGACCACGACTCAGGCACTGGCAATCGCCGTTCCGGAATTGCTCTACCAAATGGTCAGCATCTATAACGATTACTCAACCGCACAGTATGCCTGCATGACGATATTGTTCATCGTTTACATCGTCTTGGTTGGCATTTTGGTTTTTGGTATGAACTCTTGGGAACGTGCGGCAAGAATTCCAGGTTACGGGCAATGAAGAGTTTCAAAAAAACTATTCCTGGCATTGATTCCGGACGGGCTGCAGGTACAGACCTGCCTGTTCTCAAACCGTATCGGCTATCGCAGCACGGACAAAGTTGTGATATTGGATTTAGCCGTTGGCTGCAAAGTTTGAATCCCAAGATTCTGCTTGGGCTTGCGATTTTGCTGCTGGCATGGCCGGTGATGACGCTTGCCCAAGGTGGCTATACCACTTTGGCGGCTTTTGAAGCACTGTGGCGCTGGCTGCCGTTTTTGGTTACCCAGGGCTTTGCACTGAACATCGTCATCAGTTTCTTTACGATGCTGCTTGGCACCATCGCTGGTATTTTGCTGGGCCTTGGCCAGGTCGCACCGTTGCGCCCCTTGTCTAGACTCTGTTGGTTCCTAACGCAATTGTTCCGCAACTCTCCATGGTTGGTTTTGTTGTTTATTGTCATGCTGGCCTTTCCTTTTGAGTTCGAGATCGGTGGTGAAATTTACCTCATTCCCGACTGGACCAAGGCAGTATTCGGACTTTCGTTGCCCATCATGGCCAACATTTCAGAGATCGTGCGCGGCGGTATACAGTCTGTATCGACAGGACAATGGGAAGCTGCTGAATCTTTGGCGTTTACACGTCGGCAGACATTGTGGCAGATCATTTTGCCACAGTGTTTCAAGCGCATGATTCCGCCGTGGATGAACTGGTACGCGATATTGACCATGGCGACGCCTCTGGTTTCATTGCTGGGTGTCGAGGAGTTGGTAACGCTGTCGCGCCAGGCAATGGAAGCTGAAGACAATCATCCAGAATTGTTGATGCCGTTTTTTGGTTTCGCACTGGTGATATTCTTTTTTTACTGTTACCCCATTGCGCGATGGACTTTGCGTCTGGAACGCAAATTTTCCGTGATGCAATGAACAGAATTATGGTACATGTATCTGCAAATGATTAAGTTCAGAGTCGAATTGGGACATGATCTATGTCCGCTTGAATCAGTCTCATTGGCAACTGATCTTCCCAATATCGGCGGTTGAAACGGAACACGAATTCATCGATGTACTCTTGCAGATATTTGTGCGACACACCATGATAAATGCGCCAATGAATTGTTTGACGTTGCTGATCACGATATGAACCGAAGGCAGCCATTGATCATCTTTATGGGCTGGCGTAATATTCGCCTGGTGGCGATGCGTCTTGCCCATGCTCTGGTCACGCCGCTCGACTGCAAACAACACCGGTTTTTCGCCCGCACCGCGTCCGCGCTTGCCAGATTTGTGCCCGCCTATATAGGCATCGTCCAACTCGACCTGACACGCGGTGATCTTGCGCATCGATTCGCTCTTGAGCTGAATCCGGTGTGCGTCGTGGACCAGGCGGCCCAGCATGGCATCGGCTAGGGTGGCGTCACCGACACGCTGGCATGCCATTGATCGACTGGCAACTGACTGATGAACGCGGTTACGTGGCGCCGATACCGGCGGTCCAGCAGTTCGAGCAAGGTATGGCGGGCGGTGTCAGTTCCAGCGGCTGCAGGCCCCAGTCGTCGATGATCAGAAGCCCGGCGCCCAGTTTTTGCAGCGTTTTGGGGAACTCGCTCAGGTCTCTAGCCTGCTCGAAGCGCATCAGCAGATTGGGCGCTCGGGCATAAAAGACCGAGTAATTCATCAGGCATGCGGCGTAACAACCTCAATCCCCTCAATGTAGCTACCTCAAGAGCGCTCTGTGCCTGATTACTTGTTTTAATCATTACGACTTTACTTTGCTCTCCCGTTTTGTCTTGGCATCCAACGCAACCCACACAATTTTCTATTGATGAGAATCGAAAATTTACTTGTCCAAAGCCACTCGCTTTTACCTTTCTGAGTATTCGTCCGTGAAAATCAACACGCGATTGCACCGACACTGACCTTTCTGGGTCCAGCCAAGCCAGTAGACCCAAAAATGTAAAGCTAGATATCGGGGACGTAGTAGGCCAAAAGAAATCTCGTCAAATACTCTCCACGAAGTGCTAAGCGATCTATGTCATCCGCTGACATAGCAGCAAAGTTAGTTGGGTATCGCCGAACTTCGTCTCGTTTTGGGAGTCCTGGCGGAAACCACGGCAAGACATTGTCTTGCTGTCCTAGGTAGCACAGAACGAACCCCGAAATGTGACCAGTTTCAGATAAGTTGTGTAACCGTTTCCGTGTTGCGTCTTGAACCTTACGAAAGACTGTCAAGAATGATCTGTACATTCGATCGGGCCAACGCGACGGATAGCTATCATCGTCGAACAGACCAGCACCAGCGTCGCAGCAAATGATGTAGTCGGGGTCGAAGACGTTTGTACTTATAGAAGGCGTTCTGCCGGGCTCCATTGGGCTTACCCCCAAATTTTCGAAAACTCCTCCGTCCGTTAGCAGAACACGCGTCAACTCTGAGGTTTGCCCGTTCTTGGTAAAATTGTACTTGCGTTCGAGCGCAGGTAGATATACCGGGTAGGCAGCCGATGCAGCCACCGCATCAGCCAGCAATGCGTCTTCCGGGGCGATCGTCCCAAATCGCCAGCAACCACTACTCCGGCTTCCAAATCGAAATGCTGAGCCTGTTCGCAGTTCTGTAGCATTGATAACCGTTTGAAGCCCTTCACGGGAGACATCGCGGAGAGTGAGGTCACGGAATAGTGCCTTGGCGATTATGTCTTTGAACACCTCTGTACGACTGAACATACGTTCAGGAGGCGGATTGATGGGTGCAAGCATGCTAGAACCTGTCGCGACTCGTAATAGGCGATAAAGCATACGAATGGCAAAACATACACTCGCAACAACGCTGAGTTTTACTACCTTCCAGAGCGAGTCCGGTCTGAATGCCTGCCGACAGATGTCGCGGTGGAGCCCTCGACTCAGTAGCTCCAAAACTCGCTTTTCAAACTCCTTGAACGAATCGTTAGAATACGCGTACAACGCCGAAATGATTGATCCACCGGACACGCTTGAAATTACTTGAACGCGATCAAGAAGATTGAGGTCGTGCAGCGCCCGCAAGCATCCTAGATGAAACGCTATAGCACGCGAACCGCCGCCGGAGAGCGCAAGCCCAAGGTTCTGCGGCTTCTTGGACTGCGCCCCTAGCCGTACAGTCGCTTCAGTGCTCTTTTCGATACGGATAAATCTCCCCCCAGACGGCTTTGTTCTGAATGCGTGCGCGCCAAGGATCGGGTTGTTAGGGTTACCTGAGAGTATCAGAATCAGGCAGGTTCTTCGGGTGGAGACGGGGTCGGCAAGTATCTGCTCGACAGCATTCAGATCAAGATCGCTCGGATGCGCAATTGACGTTGGATGTGTGTGCCAACTACCAACACAATCAACCGAACCACGGTACTTTCTATGTTTGTCTTGAGCTACTTCTTTCATGCCCTGCGTACCACAGGTGAAATGGTGTTCACCCGCGTCGCTGTCTGGTGGTGGTCCTTCCACGTCGGTCACCCAGAGAACCCCCGCAGCCTCGTTCAACTCGCCGAAGACGATCCCACCAGTCTCTAAATTCGGGCCCATCGTACGCACCGACCGTCTTGCCCACCCGCGCATTTCTCGCGTAGCCAGTGAACACACCCTGACCGAATAGCCACCCTCCTTGTCCCGCAGCGTGTAATCACGGGACCATGTGAAAGCATGGATTGGACCCGCCTCTTCAGCCAACCAACCCATGCCTGTTTCGTAATCCCGATCCATCGCTACCGCACGAGCGATAGCATTCAGCATACGTGCTGACAAACCAGCAAGATCGGCGTTTGAACCTATGAACGTCGGTTCCGAGCAACCAGGTTCTGGTTGAAATTCTTCACTTGACACCGCTTCAGGCCAGAACGCCTCAAGCGGCCTCAAAAGTTGTGCGCTCCGACACGCTTCAAGCTTCAACCTCCGAACTAGGTCGAGAGTTCCGCCGCTGTGGTTAGGCATCGACAGAGTGGCAATGGCCATACTGGCTTGACCATCGATAGCTATGGAAGCGATAGTAGGCCGTGAATCTACGTCCCGCAGTGCACGCTCAAGCGCCGTCCGAACAACTGCGGAGGCTGTACAATCAAAAACTAAATCCACCTTTGGAATTGGATCGTCGCCGGTGATTCTTTGGATAAGATCTTCGCTAGAAACAACCGCTTCCAGATCTGGTTCGATTCGTTTCAATCGATCTGCTAGAGCGCGAGACTTAGACCTACCGATATCAGTATCTTCGAAACCCTGTCGTACAAGGACGCCGGGAGCAACAGTCTTGTTGTCAACGAGTTCAACGGTACTGGCACCAGCCCGCACAACCGATTCTGCTACTTGCGTTCCTACAGCGCCGCATCCCCATATCGCTACATGCTTACCATAAAACCACGCCATTGGGGATTTGTGATCCCGTCGTCTGGTGACCTCGGGGCGCATCTCCCGAACCATGCACCATCCGACTTTGGCCGATAACGACCATTCAACGACTTTCTCTATCGCAGCAGTTCGTTGATTTGAATCGCCAAATTGCGCGCAAAGATCCAGCTCGCGTAGCTTGTTAGCGTCGCTAGCAGAAATTTCCCATACCGCGAGGTGTTGAAGGTTCCGTCCACCTGGCGTTACGCGCCGCATCGGTGTTCCGAGGACTATGGTGAGTGGTGTACCGTCGTGCCTCTGTCGTGCGTACAAGCTAAGTTGGCGAATGAAAGGGACATAGTCTATACCGTGTTTTTCGAGCTCCTTCAATAAGGCGTGGACAGTCTCAGGGTACTCGAAAGGAAACTTGTCGTGTAGAAGAATCGCAGGGGCGTATTGATCCGGCTGTTCTTCTTGATCCGTCTTCCAACCGATGATCTCGGTGCGATTGTTCCTTGCTCGGAGCTCGGCTATCCCAAACCACGGCAAACCCTCAACAAACGGTGTATTTGCCCTCGGTACAAACAAGCATTTTACGGTAGGATACGCGATAGGCGGATGAAGTGGTGCATCGTCGGGATCGAGGTTGTTGACAGCCGCATCACGTATCCAACGATCTAACCGCTTGAAAAAGCCATACATACCGTTCTCGGGACGCCAGTCTGCAGAACTCCCGTACAGACAGAGGTACCGACACCACTGGACGTGATTGAACCCAGCAAAGCGAACATGTGGGGTAAAGACTAATGGGTGGTCGAATGGGAACGCAGGTGGGACAAGAATATAGAACGACTCACGCGCACGCACTCGGAGTCCGCCCTCATCGAGTTCCAAACCGTCGAACCGGATGCTTATCTCGAACCTCTGGTAATTTCCGGTCGGCTGTGGCTCACCATGAATTTGAACGGTACCATCCGACGAATCTACGATTTCCGAAATCTGTTCGTCAGCAAGCCTAACCGAATTGGTCATCAGTCCTAGCCGTAGGTGTGAGCGCTATTCGGCGGTTCGTTCGCTCCTTGCGCACTATCCGCGGCCTGCGATGCGGACATGGATGCGGTCGCTGCCCCGGCTAGGACAATTCCATTATTACCAATCTCCGCCACGACCGGATTTTCTTGGTCCATTGTGCACAGGAAGGAATCGGTAATCGATTCGTACTGGGTCTTCGCCTTAGCGTGCGGAGGGTTGTCGCCAGCTTTATTGGAAGACGGAACAGGATTGGAACTAGATACCACACGATTCGGTTCTAGCGATGCCTTGTCCATTTCCTCGACGATATGCTTTTTCAGTTCTTCCTTTTCATCGCCCTCCTCCTTCCAGTACATCGCAGCCTTCGAACAATGATGCGGTGCAAGAAGTACGTTCCATACAAGATCGTCCTCTTCACTCACCTCAAAAATCCGTTTGATGATCGGGTAGGATAGATCACCAACGAGAAGGACACGTAGCTTCTGGTGATTTTCATAAAGCGTGACTTGCATACCGAGGCTCGTATCGTTTCGCTCGCCGGCCTCGTCGTCCTTGAACGGTGCATGCACAAATGCACGAAACTCATCAGCCACGTTTTGCTCGTCTATTTTCGCAATTTCGTTGCCAGGTACAGTTAGCCGGTCTTTCGGAAAATTTTTAAACTCATCTTCTTCTAGAAGCTCGGAGTAACCGATAATACGAACGCGATTCCCAGCACCTGGATCCCCTTTCGCCTTAACCGTCTTTCTGACCCGCCGTTGCGCCTCCTTCTTGAAATCCACGGCGTCATCGCAGAGATCTTTGTTGTACTCGGCGAAAACTCTCGGCGTGAACCACAATTCACCAATATCAACCTTGTCAAATAAATTTGCGAAACCTCGACAATGGTCCTGATCTGGGTGGGTGAGTGCAAACGCGGACAAATACGGACGCCCATCGACTTTGGGCAACCGTTCTACAAGTTCATCCACAACCGCCCAACTGGCATCATCGTCGTCGTCGGACTTCTCCAGGTGGTTCAGATCAACCTGCAAGAAAATTTCCGAATTGACAACAATAGTTGTGCTGTCACCGTTCCCAACAGGCCAGAATACTAGCCCGCGTGCTGGCAATTTAAACCCCATAATTTATTCTCCGTCAAGTTTCGATTAATTTTGTATTCTGACTAATGCGGTGTTTGAACTGTCCATATCCTCGATATGTGGTGAAAACAACTCAAAAGTAGATTGTGATGTATGTACAGCAACTCCAGAGTTTCAGATCGTTCCTAGTAAATCCTTATTGACCCAATCTATTATAAGTAGAGAAAATTTTTTACTCTCAAATTTCTTCCATATTGTGATATATGTTAGTTATTATATTACAAATATATAACTAACAATATGGGCAATTCTAATATGCTTAATGAAGATTTCTTCCACTTAGCACGAGTAGCACTGTCGGAACGCACTCAAGACGTTTATGCGCTCTTGCATCGCATATCTAAGCGTAAATCCACAGATCCTAAATTAGCTGCACAGTTAGTCGAATTGCTGCGTAATAGTCCTATACGACCATCACCATTACGCCGTCAACCCGATATTACTGTTCCAATTGATGTAGATTCACGAACCCAATTGATTCGTGTTGAGGAAGCACCAAATTTACCACATGAGCCAGTCTATGTGAGTTCAGTACAGAAATTATTGGACCAATTAATCGCTGAGAGACTGAATCTTTCAAAATTACTCGACGCTCATCTTGAACCAACGCGAACGGTTCTGTTTACGGGTCCACCTGGAGTCGGGAAGACACTCGCAGCGAAGTGGTTGGCACGAGAAATGAAACTACCATTGCTAACTCTTGATCTCTCCGCCGTTATGAGCAGCTACCTCGGTCGTACGGGATCAAATGTTCGCCACGTGCTTGATTATGCAAAATCCATTGATTGCATCTTACTATTGGATGAACTGGATGCCATTGCGAAACGTCGTGATGATTTTGGTGAAATTGGCGAATTAAAACGATTGGTAACGGTTCTACTTCAGCAACTCGATGAGTGGCCTTCTTCTGGACTTCTGATTGCAGCAACGAACCATTCTGATTTGCTAGACCCAGCAATATGGCGCCGATTTGAGCAGTCGATCAAATATCCACTTCCAGAACAAGATTCAGTTAGAATCTTTCTCACACAATTGTTTCAAGACATCGCACCAGAATACGTGAATTGGGTTGAAGCATTGTCCATTTCACTGTCACAGCAGTCATTCAGTGATATAGAACGGATGATTAAATCAGCCCGTCGTGCAACTTTATTAGATGAAACGGACTTGAGCGACTATTTGCCGTCACTTTTGTGTTTAGATGATAAATCCAAACGTGCTCGAATTGATCTTGCAACCTGCCTAGTCGCTGCTAATTTAGTATCGCAAAGGCGAGCAAAAGAATTGACAGGTGTTGCGCGTGAAACAATTCGCAAAAAGCTAAAGTTGATTGAGAATTAGACCTAAGGCTACCAAGAGATGATGCAAATGAATTTTCTACTCGGTAAGGGCGAGAGGTTAACAGAGGACATTGAAATTAGATCTGGTGGAGGGCCAAAAAAACAACCATATACATTTGGTGAGGCGCACAAGCGCCTGATGCCAATGCTGGGGCAGGCTGTGTCTGATATAAATGACTTGCCAGCAGATGCCTGCCCTCAGGATCAGGCGATTTTGTCATTGACACTGCATCCGGAGTATGTTGCAAAGTCATATTTCCCCAGTAAATTACTAAATGAAATCGGAATGACGGTAGCTGGTAGCCGGCCCAGGAAACTAACTCCCGTGAAACTTTCTGGTAAGCGTAGATCACACGAGATCGCAACCACTGAACTGTTTACACTCGCTTCACGTTCAGCAATTCGCACTTGGAGTAACAATTTCCCGAATTGGAACGAGTTTCACCGTAGTGCGAAAGATTTGATTGCAATTGAAGCAATTACAACTCCTAAACCAATCGAAAAAATAAAAGTTGCTCTATCTGATTCAGAGGTACGTTCCTTGGAGGTTGTTTTATACGCCAGTGAAATTCAAGCAAGAAACCGAATTCTGAAAGAATTTGCAAGTTTTCTAGAGTTCAGGGGTATTCCTAATGAATTTGGAAGACGCTTTTTTGCAAAGGGGTTGTGCTTTCTGGAGATCGAAGCCCCGATGGAAAGAATTGAAGAGATCGCTACCTTCGCAGTTGTAAGAGCTGTTCGACCTATGCCGAAGCTTCGTATCCCAAATCCGGCTGTCCGTTCGACTAACCTGCCGACTACTTTGCCTCAATTTCCTGATGAACCTCCAGTCTCGAACAGTGTAAGCGTTGCGATTTTCGATTGTGGCATACCCAAAAATCATCCAATTTCCAGGTGGGTGAATCTATATGAATTTCCCGGTATGGTATCAGCAAGTCGTGAACTTGAGTCTCATGGCGTTGCTGTAACTTCTGCGGCATTATTTGGACACATCAATTCGCCACAGGCAATTCTTAGCCCCTACAGTACTATTGATCACTATCGGGTTGTAGACGAAGACCCCGATCAGAATCCTCTCGAACTTTATGAAGTGCTTGATCGAATTGAGAGTGTTTTGTTGGCCAATTTCTATGACTTCGTAAATCTGAGCATTGGCCCGCGACTTCCAATCGAAGACGACGAAGTTCATGCATGGACCGCTGTTCTCGACGAGCACCTAGCGCGATATTCAACTTTGACTACAATTGCTGTCGGCAATGACGGAGAGAGTGATTCATTACTCGAATTAGACCGAGTTCAAGTACCTTCTGATTGTGTCAATGCATTGGCAATTGGTGCTTGTGATTCCCCTGGTGCAATATGGCAGCACGCGTCATATAGTTCTGTCGGCCCAGGTCGAAGCCCTGGATTAATGAAACCTGATTTAGTTGACTTTGGGGGTGTATATGATTTTCCATTTAGTGTATTGTCAAGTGATTTGACTCCGAAATTAACGGCAACTTGTGGCACGTCACTTGCTGCTCCTAGTGTGCTTCGAGTTGCGATAGGCGTGCGTACACATTTGGGGAGAAGTCTTAGCATTCTTGCTATTCGCGCACTCCTCATTCACACTGCAGATAGGGGCGACCATGAACTAAAACATGTCGGTTGGGGGCGAGTTGCTCGGAGTCTTGATGACATAATTCTTTGCGATGACAGTACAGTCCGAGTTGTCTATCAGGGTGAAATTTCGCCAGCAAAATACGTGCGAGCGAGAATCCCGTTCCCGAATGAAGCGATTGAGGGCAAAGTTCGTATCAGTGCGACAATCTGCTTCAATTCACAAACTGACCCCCATCATCCGAGCAACTACACTCAGGCCGGGCTTGAAGTTATTTTTCGCCCACACGATGATAGATTTTCCCGAAACAAACAACAACATCCAAATTCCAAACCATTTTTTAGAAATACAACAATTGGTGCAACTGAGTACGAGTTGCGCAGTGATGCTTCGAAGTGGGAAAACTGCATGCATTCATCTAAAAATATGTTTGGTAAATCTATACAAAACCCGTGCTTCGATATCCACTACAATTCTCGAACCGAAGGACATGACTTCGTGCATGATCAGAAGTTGCCTTACGCGCTCGTAGTTACAATTTATGCAGATAGCATTGCTGATCTTTACAACCGCATAGCCACCCAATACGCTGCATTTCTTGAACCTTTACGTCCAATTCTGGAAATTCCCATTCGCACCTAGAGTTTAGTTCGGTAACGAATTCCTATTTTCAGAGTATAGTTGAGGTCTAACTCAATGGAGTTGTAGATGTTACTGTGGAATGGTGGGCGCACTTAACTCCTCCGACCAACGTCTATTTGTCATAAAGACCTCCAAATACGTGGGCAATTTAGGAGTCTATTCAAAGTCAACTATTCAGCTAAGAGAAAATAGAGATAGGAATGACTTGCATCGCTGGTCCAACAATTTCTGTATCTATTGAGCCAGTAAATCCATCTTCCGAAATAGCGTCTTTCAATGGCTTCAGAGCTTCTTCGATTTCTTCAAATGCACCTATGGCTGATATTCAAAAAAGGAGAATTATAAAGAATACTTGACAAAACGACCAAAATCGTTTATAATTTAACGCAACTGATAAACATGAACCAAGATTAAGTTATGAATACAAAAGCACCTGGCAAATCTGATAGAGTTGGTATCTCGCTTATTGACTTGTTCGCCATGTTTCCAGATGATGAATCTGCTACACGCTGGTTTGAAAGCGTCGTATGGGATAATGGCAGATATTGCGGCAAGTGCGGTAGCACTCGAACCAAGCCAGTTAAAAGCGGTAAGCCAATGCCTTATTGGTGTTCTGATTGCCGAAGTTATTTCAGCGTCAAAACTGGAACTGCAATTGCCAAATCTAATGTGCCGATGCAAAAATGGTGTATTGCCATTTATTTGTGTCTTACGAATCTTAAAAGCGTATCCAGCATGAAGTTGCATCGCGATATCAAAGTATCGCAACCGACTGCCTGGTTCATGTTGCATAGAATTCGTGAAGCTTGGACGCATGATTCAGATGATGATTTTTCGGGTCCTGTTGAAGTAGATGAAGCATATTTTGGCGGACTTGAAAAGAATAAACACGCTAACAAGAAACTTAATGCTGGTCGTGGTGCGACTGGTAAGACTGCGGTTGCTTGAATCAAAAATCAAGAAACTAACGAGGTTCGAGCAAAAACGGTTGAGAACACAACCGCTAACACATTGCACGATTTTATCGCTGACAATGTTAGCCAGAATGCTACTGTATACACAGATGATTCTACCGCTTATTCTAGTCTGCCGTTTGATCATGATTCAGTCAAACACTCGGTTGGTGAGTATGTTAAAAAACAGGCGTATATCAACGGTATTGAATCGTTTTGGGCAATGTTCAAGCGAGCGCACAAAGGCACATTCCACAAAATCAGCCCCAAACACCTCAACCGCTATGTTCAGGAATTCGCTGGTAAGCGCAATATCCGCAACTTAGTCACTCTTGCCCAAATGCGAGATACTGTCGCCAGACTTGTCGGTCTCAACCTTCTTCACAGAAGATTGACCGCGAACAACGGGTTTTCCTCTATGACGAGGTCGTAGTAAAGCCCTTGCCAGTGTTTCTGGTGTTGCACCCTTCAGGTCTTTTTCTGGGTCAAGTTTCGGTTTGTATTTCATGGTTTCACTATCCATCCATTTTTCTTGTTTAGTCTACGTAGCCCACTAAGGGTGTACTGATTGCTTTTCGCTCTATTGCAAGGACTACAAAGTAATACACGATTTGATATGTGATTTATTCCGCCATCTGAGCGCGGTGTATTGTGATCCAGTTCTAGGTATCTTGGATCGTCAAATTGTCTGTCGCATCCCTGACACTTTGAACCATTCTGTTCCAGTAGAAAATCGAGCATCGCAGCTCTACTCATTTTCTTCCCTTTTGGTTCATCAACTTTGAGTTTTGTTTTTAGAAATGGAACGGCTTCCTCGCCATCATCTGTTCGTTCTGGATGTGTATCTGTGAAATGCAAGTCTTTTGCAAAGAGGAGTGTTTGTCGTGCTACTGCTGTTTGTCGGGTGTATTTGGGTGCAATTAATCCCTCTTTTGCAAGCCGGTCAACAACTACATCCTTAACCTTATCCCAAATATCAATTCCTACCCATTGTCTGCCTAATCGTTCAGCCGCAATACAAGTTGTTGCGCAACCAGCAAACGGGTCAAATACAATGTCGCCTTCTTTACTTGAAGCTTTGATAATTCGTTCATATAGAGCAAGTGGTTTCTGCGTTGGATATCCAGTTCTTTCCTTGACACCAGATTGAAGACTATTTATTCCTACCCACCAATCTTCAGGAATTTTGGGTTCGTCTAAATAGTACCGATAAATCTTTCCAGTTTTTTTCACTATTTTGTCTTGGTATGAACGACCATTTTCATCAATTCCAATTTTTCCTCCGAAACTCTTACTACCGGTATCTCTTGGAATTCCTACTGCTTTCCCATCAAATTGATATTTTTTCGTCTTGGAAAAAAACAAAATTATGTCGTGCTTTCTTGCCCAACTTCTTTTCCCTTTCCCACCAACGTTGTAGCACCATACAATTTCATTGACAAAATTTCTTCGACCAAAAATTGCATCTAGCAATTCTTTTAAATAATGGCTGGCAGTTGGGTCGCAATGTAAATAAATACTGCCATCGATTCTCAATACTCGGTGCATTTCGATTAGCCGTACAGCCATGAAACAAAGAAACGCTCCCATATCATCGCCATATGAATTTCTGCTACCTTGAATTACATTCATCACTTTTGGAAAGTCATCTGTAATTTGGTCAACCCATTCCTGGTCAACATCATCAGCCCATGACCATCTATCCTGAAATGATGCCCCAGATGCAAGACTATCAGGTGTGGCGTGGAAGTCCCTACCTTTGTTGAATGGCGGATCAGTTGCAATTAGATGTACAGATTCGGAATTCATGGAGCGTAGGAATTTCAGATTATCGCCATGAAACAGGGTGCGGTTTTCCCAGTTCGGAACACCACTCGTCGATATAATTTGCTTGCTTGCTTGCTTGCTTGCTTGCTTGGGATTAGTCATGTTCGATTGTTTATTACGTTC
Organism: Arenicellales bacterium; assembly: GCA_963664525.1. Classification (GTDB taxonomy): domain Bacteria; phylum Pseudomonadota; class Gammaproteobacteria; order Arenicellales; family JAJDZL01; genus JAJDZL01. Next base: position 2,044,282 of record OY761535.1, on the reverse strand, counting down.
TGTCAATTGGCTTCTTCTGAATTATGATGTTTGCTTGGCGCAAGATCAGCTCTTGCCGTAGGATATCCAGTTGAAGCACTCGCGCGCAAAGGCAATATTAAAGGCTCAGGATCACCTGGAATTTCAAGTCTGATGTATTCTTCGATTTCTGTGCATTTATATGTTTGACCAACTCTAAATCCATCAAGAAATGATTCGATTTGTAAAAATCGTTTTTCGTTTTCGTTCTTATAAGATTCGAAATCCCTTTCCAATTCTTTGACTTTCTTCGGCGCAGAAAACATCATTTTTGTTCTTTGCCACAAAGATCGTAGAAATCCAACAGAAAAATATATGTCCATTCTCGCATTTTACTCAACCCGATTTATATTTGTCAAGTATTCTTTATAATTCCCCAAAAAAGGCTGATTTTGTCATTTTGATCTAGCAAAACACTAGTAGTTTTTCCGAAAACACGGAATGTACCATCGATAATGTCGTTCATAGTAGGTCCAACCAGATATTTTGGTTCCATTGGTAAAACTACCTTGAGAGAATCCAATTCAGCAATGAAATCATGAGTTCCTTCGGATGTAATAACAGAATTAAACAACATGCCTCTGCAATGATTAAGTAATATAGTATAATTATTACTCATATCTTATTGAAAATGCATAGGAAAACCGTCAATGAAACAGCAACCCACGAATTTTTTCGATTGGTGCGCAAAACACGCCACTGAGAAGGCTTGCCAGGAAACCCTGGCCCGTCAGCGCTGGCGCAACGGATTCATCTGCCCGAAGTGCGGCCACCCGCGCACCTACCAACTGAAATGCCGGCATTTGCGGCAGTGTGCCAGCTATCAGCATCAGGTGTCGCCGATTGCCGGGACCTTCTTTGAGTACAGCAAAGTACCGCTGACCAAGTTGTTCGCCGCGAATTATCTGATGAGCGCCGACAAAGGCGGCATCTCGGCACAGCGATTGTCGAAGATGATCGGAGTGCAGTGGTGCACCGCCCATGGAATGCTTCGCAAATTGCGCCAGGCGATGGGGGATCGCGACCAAGCCTACGACCTGAGCGGACTAGTCGAGTTGGACGATGCCTATATAGGCGGGCACAAATCTGGCAAGCGCGGACGCGGTGCGGGCGAAAAACCGGTGTTGTTTGCAGTCGAGCGGCGTGACCAGAGCATGGGCAAGACGCATCGCCACCAGGCGAATATTACGCCAGCCCATAAAGATGATCAATGGCTGCCTTCGGTTCATATCGTGATCAGCAACGTCAAACAATTCATTGGCGCATTTATCATGGTGTGTCGCACAAATATCTGCAAGAGTACATCGATGAATTCGTGTTCCGTTTCAACCGCCGATATTGGGAAGATCAGTTGCCAATGAGACTGATTCAAGCGGACATAGATCATGTCCCAATTCGACTCTGAACTTAATCATTTGCAGATACATGTTATGGTATTTGGCTATGAGTACAAGTAACTGGACCCCAGACCAACCCATCGTTTCAATCCGTCAGGTGCACAAATCGTTTGGTGACCTTGAAGTACTCAAAGGCGTAACTTTAGATGTGATGAAAGGTGAGGTCATTTGCATCATTGGCCCTTCCGGGTCGGGTAAATCAACATTGATCCGGTGCATCAATGCCCTAAATACCATCAATTCTGGCTCTATTCTGGTCCATGGACGAGAAGTCCATGATGGGTCACTGGATAAGTTGGAACTTCGTAAAAAGGTCGGTATGGTTTTCCAGCAGTACAACCTCTTTCCACACAAGACGGCTTTGCAAAACGTGATGATGGCGCCACTCAAGGTGTTGAAGCGACCCCGGGAAGAAGTTGAAAAGCATGCTCGCGCGCTGATGGCAAGGGTCAATCTGCAAGGAAAGGAAGACAGTTATCCTGGCGAACTCTCAGGTGGACAACAACAGCGGGTCGCAATCGCCCGGTCCTTGGCAATGAATCCGGATGTGATGCTGTTTGACGAAGTGACGGCAGCGCTGGACCCGGAGACCGTAAAAGAAGTACTGCTTGCGATCAAGGATCTTGCACAAAGCGGTATGACATGCATTCTGGTTACTCACGAAATGGGCTTTGCCAGAGAAATTGCCGATCACATCTATTTCACCGATCGCGGCATTATCGTTGAGCATGGACCGCCGTCAACTTTTTTTACACAAGCCAAAGACCCTCGTACGCAAGAATTTTTAAGTCAGATTCTTTGATCGACATTTGCTAAAGATATACGTCGAGACAAGGTGCTTTCCCTTGAGCGATGTGAACTTCGAAACCATCATTTCGATTGGTAGCAGTTGAAGCGCTTTATTGACGTAGCAACAAGGTTGCAAGACCATTCGTTGATCATGTGGGTGTGGGCCAATAAAATGCAATCCCTGATCTGATACAAAGTGCTGTCAGGGAAGGTGGCGCTGACTTGTAGTGAAATCTTCCGCCAACGGTTTTACCCAGTGCTTTGACCGTCGTCTAGCCTTGACTGATCCAAGGTGCGCGTATTACTCCTACTCCCCGTTTCAAGTACCAAAAGTTTGTATAGGCCATTGTTTTGCGCTTACAATCGTAAGAAACCAGGAATAAAAGTAAAAACACCTGGAATCAATTAGACGCGCAATGCGACTCGCACTGGAGGTTGAGATGAATAATTGGCCTGCCTCTACAAGTATCCTGTACGCTTTACAGATATTTCTATTCGGACTGTCTGTCAATTTTGCCAATGTCCCTGCCAGTGAGGCGCAGGACTCAGACGAGTTGGTCGAAACAACAATCAAGGCTGTAGTCGGACTTCGGTCAGTGGTGCCTGATCACGCCAGAACTGCATTTTCCCTTGGCACTGAACGACAAGGCAACGGTATCGTCATCGACGATGACGGTTTGGTATTGACCATCGGATACCTGATTCTGGAGGCATCTGATATCGAGGTGACCGACAGCCAGGGTCAATACGTTCCGGCTGAATTGGTTGCGTTTGACTATGACAGTGGGTTTGGCTTGGTAAAGGCAAAGCAGCCGCTGGGAATTAAAAGTATTCCTCTGGGAGTCTCTCAGGAATTGGCCCTGGGCGATCCAACGCTGATACTCTCGCACATTGGACCGGATTACATGCAGGTTGCCGAAGTGGTTGATGTGCGTGAATTTCCAGGTTACTGGGAGTACTTACTGGATCGTGCCATTTTTACGGCACCATTATTTGACGGTTATGGTGGAGCAGCACTGATCAATACTGAAGGCAAACTGGTCGGGGTTGGCTCTTTGATGGTGCACGACGCACGGCGCGGAACGCAGCCGCAGCCTGGCAATATGTTTGTCCCAATCGATTTGTTAAAGCCAATTTTTGAAGATTTACTGAATTTCGGACGCGCGTCGGGAACGCCTCGTCCCTGGTTGGGAATTTACACTGCTATAGATCGGGGGCATTTGTTTGTGTACCGGCTTGCGACAGACGGTCCTGGTGAAGAAGCTGGAATTCGGCCCAACGACATCATTGTTGCGGTTAATGGTAACTCAGTGTCTGATTTGGCTGAATTTCTACGGGAAGTTTGGGCGACGGGGGCCGCGGGTATCGATGTTCACATATCGATCGTACGACAGGGTCAGTTAATGGAGATTACCGTCAAATCTCAAGACCGTTACGATTGGCTCAAATTTGACTCGATTTCGCAGTTTTCTGCCACGCTGAAGTTGAAACAAACTGGTTTATACAAATCCTTACGCCTAACAAAGAATAGCGGAATTGGTATTTTGTATAATCCGAATTTCACTGAATATCATTTAGGAGGTTAAAGTGAAATTGACAAAGAAAAAATCACTGTCAACAATGTTGTTGGCTTTGTGTTTTACCCTGTTTTCAGGAACGACATTCGCAGCAGATAGCAGTGAACCAATCAAAATTCCAATTAAGAATTGGTCAAGCCAGATTGTAATGGCTTATGTGATTGGTGGAATGTTCGAGAGTATGGGAAGCAATGTTGAATACGTTCCAGTCGATAATCAGGCGAGTTTTGAAGCGGTTCGATCCGGTGACTTGACTCTTGTGCACGAAGTTTGGCAATCAACCATGCAAAATGCTTATTACAGCGCCATGGAGAAAGGCGGTCTGATTGATGCGGGTACTCATGCGGCGGAAACACTCGAGGAAATGGGTGTGCCGAACTGGGTGATCGAAAAAGGCCTTTGTCCGGGCCTTCCAAGCTGGGAGGCACTTAAGGATTGTCACGAAAACTTTGCCACACCGGATTCAGATGGTAAAGGTCGTTGGTTGGAAGGACCCCAGAGCTGGCATGGCGATGTAATGCCAAATCGTATTAAGGGATTGGGATTGGACGACAAGTGGGTTGTAAAGTTCGCCGGTGCAGCTGATGCCTTGTGGGCAGAACTCAAAGCAGCAGAAAAAGAAGGGCGCGGAACCATCATTTTTAATTGGACGCCTAATTTTACTGATGCCTCGGGCTTCACATTCATTGAATTTCCACCATATTACGACGGATGCAGAGTTGCTGACGGCGGCGATTGGTCGACAACCGGTTGCGGTTCTCCGACAGGTTGGCTGAAAAAAGGAGCCAACTACCGATTTCCACGTTCACACCCTGCGGCATACACTGCGTTTACCAAATTATCCTTTACGACACCACAAATTGGTTCAATGGCCGCTTTGGTTGATGTTGAAGGTATGACCCACCAGGATGCAGCAGCAAAATGGCTGGCGGACAATGAAGAAGTTTGGACGCCGTGGACTGTATCGATTCTCGGTGAGGCAAACTAAACCGAACAGCGATTGACAGACCCCTTCATTTCTTGAAATGAACACACAATCAGATTCCCCCTTTTTTAGGGGGAATCTGTTTGTAGTTCCGGTCAGTGCAACTGGATTCAAGATTAATTGCCCATCACGTACGAATCATTCTAGTTTGCAATAATGTCCGCCTCGACAAACACTGTCATCAAGTGCGAATCTGTCTACAAAATTTTCGGTAACAACGCCAAAGATATTCTCGCCGAGTCCAATGGCATTGTTGACAGTCAAAAGTTTCTTGAAGCAGGACTGATTGTCGGAGTTAATGACGTTTCGTTCGAGGTTAAGCAGGGAGAGTTGCTTGTCATTATGGGGCTTTCCGGTTCCGGCAAATCGACCTTGCTGCGTTGTATTTCACGCTTAACTGATGCGACCGCCGGCAAAATTTTTGTTGACGGACAAGACCTGCTGGAATTGAACCAAAAGCAGTTAATCGAATTACGGCGAAACAAGATGGGCATGGTGTTTCAAAGCTTTGGATTATTGCCGCACAAAACGGTTCTGGAAAACATCGCTTTCCCTTTGCAGGTCAAGGGTATCAGTACCCGTGACAGCATCCAAAGAGCGCTGGAGATGATTCGTCTGGTTGGACTTGAAGGTCGGGACACTTACTTTCCAAGAGAGTTATCCGGTGGGCAGCAGCAAAGAGTCGGTATAGCCCGATCGTTGGCAGTCGAACCTGACATTTGGTTTTTGGATGAGCCATTTTCTGCGTTAGATCCCTTGATTCGCAAGGAAATGCAGGATGAATTTTTACGCCTACAAAGCGTGTTGAGCAAAACGATTATGTTTGTGACCCATGATTTTGACGAAGCACTAAGGCTTGCAGATCGCATCGCCATCATGAAAGACGGCGTTGTTGAACAGTTGGATACGCCATCGAATATCGTTTTGCATCCGGCGACAGAATACGTGCGCAAATTCACCGAAGATGTACCGCGCGAGAAAGTGCTGACCGTAGAATCTGTCATGGACCTGGCTGATGAATCCGAGCCGTTAGGCGATCTGAAGGTATCGGTGGATGCAATCGTTGAATCGGTTGCCGAAGATATTCTTGGACAGGAAAAACCGGTTGCCGTCGTTGACTCGAATAACAAGATTGTCGGTACATTGCATTCTTCTCACGTCATCAAGGTTTTGTTCGGGGGTCGTTCGCAAGAAACTCCAAAACGCTGATTTCATGAAAATCCTGACCAAGCATCCTAAAGTTGTTCAGTTTCTCGTACTGCTGACAGCGTTTTTTGCACTCTGCCTGCTCATTAGCCCCTCAGATTCCAACTTCCTGTGGCGTCTGCCACCGCTATTAGAACACTTGCCATTTATCATCAATGACTCGGTCAGGTATCTGATGTTCGACTGGATGCCGATCCAGGTGTATGACCCAGTCATTGAAGACTATGAGGAAAAACCCCTGTTTCGGGAGATGACTCGAACCGTATCGAGTTTATTTTTGTTCATTATCAATTTTGTGCGAGAAATTTTTCTCGGGGGTAATAAGACGGTTGTCGCATTTACTAGTTGGGACTTTATCAACGATAACCCTTGGGCGCGCTGGCCGGCACTTCCTTGGACAGTCATCGCGGGTTGGGCAATTATTCTCGGATACAAACTGCAAGGACGAGGTTTGGCCATTTTGGCAGGGGTGTGTACCATCTACGTCGCCATATTTGGCCAATGGAAACCGTCAATGGAAACCTTGTCATTTGTCATGATCGCTGCACCGGTTTCGGTGCTGCTAGGACTAGTCCTGGGAATCTGGGCGTACAGAAACAAACTTGTTGAGACTGCTTTAAATCCACTGCTCAACGTGGCACAAACGATGCCACACTACTCCTATCTCGTGCCGGTGATCGTGCTGTTTGGTGTTGGCGATCACGCCGCTGCGATCGCCACAATCGTCTTTGCGACACCACCGATGGTTCGCTTGACACTGTTGGGTTTGAAAAAGGTGCCCTCAGACATCGTTGATTCAGGCATGATGAGTGGTTGCAACCGGTTTCAACTCATGTTCAGGGTTCTTGTGCCCACCGCGAGACGGGACATTCTGATTGGTGTCAACCAAGTGGTTATGCAATGCTTGGCAATGACCGTGATCGCGTCGTTTATTGGCGCACAGGGACTGGGCTCCAATTTGATGATAGCGCTGAATTCCCTAAGGGTCGGTACGGGCATTGAAATTGGTGTTTGTATCGTCCTGATTGCAGTGATGCTTGACAAAATGTCTCTGGCTTGGGCAAACAAACAGACGGATTACTTTGCCAATTTGAATTTCGTTCAGCGAAACAAACTCTTACTGATCGCCGCTGTCGTTTTCGTGGTGGGTGTCATTTTGGCATTTGTCGGCAGTTATTTGTTTCGCGACGGCTTTAACTACCTTTACATTGTGCCGCACAACAAAGGCATCACCACGGCGCCTTTGTGGCAAGCGACTGTCGATTGGATATGGGACACGTTTTTTTACGTACTCAAATCGTTCAACGAGTTTTTGATCACGAGCATTCTGGTACCGATGAAAAACATGTATCTTGCCATGCCGGTTGCAGCCACATTTTTGCTCATGATGGGCACTGGCTACATTCTGGCCGGTTTGAGACAAGCACTGATCATTGGTGGTTTTTTGCTGTTTATCGCCTTGTCTGAGTATTGGGACCGGGCATTGATCACTGCCTATATTGCATCGTTTGCAGTGATCGTTTCGGCAGTTTTGGGTATCACGATCGGCTCGCTGTGTGCCCAGAGCAATGCAGCCAGCAAATTTTTGTTGTTGGTTTGCGATTTTTTGCAGACTTTTCCTTCGTTTATATACCTGATTCCAGTCATTATGCTGTTCGGAATCACGGACACGTCTGTGATCATTGCAACAGTCGTTTACGCGACCGTTCCCGCTGCCCGATATACCGTTGAAGGTTTACGCAGCGTGCCGCAGGTATTACACGACGCGGGTTCCATGCTGGGGGTGTCACGTTTGCAGCGATGGGTTTCAATCGAGCTGCCGCTCGCCTTTCCGCACATTATGTTAGGCGTCAATCAAACGGTGATATTCGCACTGTTTATGGTGATCATAGGGGCGTTTATTGGTACAACGGATCTTGGCCAATTGATATTAAAGGCAATTTCCGATCCACAGGGCACAGGAATCGGCTTGACGCTGGGGCTGTGTGTCGCGTTTATTGGTCTTGCCGTTGACCAGATTATCCGCACGTGGGCGAATGCGAGAAAGAAGGCGTTAAACCTGGCGTAGCATCTTAGCATTTGATTGATGACATCAATCTAGCCAAAGAATTAGACCAATTGAAGTGAATGGATAGGAGAAATTATTCGGTGACAAGATTACGTTTTTTACTATGTAGCTTCATCGGACTTTCACTGGTTGCTTCACTCGCTTTTGCAGACGGTCACATTCTTCGTTTAGCAACTACCACGAGCACTGAAAATTCAGGATTGCTGGCTAAATTGATTCCTGCATTTACGGAAAAACATGGAATCTCGGTGCACACGATTGCAGTGGGAACTGGCCGTGCACTCAGCCATGCTCGAAATGGTGATGTGGATATCGTCCTGGTGCATGCTAAAAATGCCGAACTGGAACTGGTCAACAATGGTTATGGTGTTCTTCGAAAGGAGGTCATGTACAACCAATTCGTGATTGCAGGACCAAAGGCAGACCCTGCCGGCATTGCTGGCAACAATCATCTTGCGGACGCATTCAGAAAAATATCGGACTCCGGTTCGCTGTTTATTTCCCGTGGTGATGATTCAGGGACACACAAAAAAGAACTCAGTCTCTGGAATGAAATCGGAGTCGAATCGTTTGGTTCCTGGTATCGGGAAGTCGGGCTTGGAATGGGGCGAACACTGCAAATCGCAGACGAGTTAAGGGGCTATGTATTGACCGACAAGGGAACCTGGCTGGCATTGAAAAGGCGACTGTCGTTACCCGTTCACGTTGAAAGTGCCGATGACGGACGGAATGTTTATGGCATTATTGCAGTCAATCCTGAAACACACCCGCAAAGTAATTTCACTGCGGCGAAGCAGTTCATTGACTGGATACAAACCGATGAAGCCAAGTCGATTGTGAGTGGGCATCAGGTTGAAGGCGAGCAATTGTTTTACGTGATTGAATGATCGTCTAACCGAATACCACACAAATAGTAAAACCCGCTCCATTCACTTTATCCAACCGTAAACTGACTTTGATCATCAGACATTGAAGCTTCTTTCTGTCAGATGATGTCGAACCCGGCCGAATCGGACAACCTGAAATTGGGGAATTCAAACCGGAACTTTTGTGGATTATTGATCGGAACCTACAACTGAAGCGCTGATTTTCTTGGATGAGTTATTCCAGGTTCGTTGTTCCAGCGCACAAATATGAATCCCTATTCAAGTTCCGCCGGTAGAAAATATAATTTTAAAAATTGGCAATGACGGCCAATGATGGTGTTTCTGAAGCAGCGATGGATATACGCGTCAAAGTAATTTGATCAATTTACCAGTTTCTGAATCACGCCACTGAGGTACTTTCTTAAGTGGCGTTGGTTTTAGGGAATCTATACGCAAAGGTGTAGATTTCATCAGTTGCTGGCTTTGGTACATAATTTCCTTGATTATGGGTGTGGCCGGTCCTGCCACATCGCTTGACGATAAACCCGGTACAGTAGCAAATGGATGGATTAGTTGGCGCGAGTGTTGAAGCCCTACGCCTTTTGTTTACCGGGGATCCGGAAATTTGGGAAATCGTTGCGATTTCGTTTTCTGTTTCCTTTCGCGCGATTCTCTACATCGTGCCACTTGCGATTTTGCTGTCCTTCGCACTGGCTTTTGGCAACTTTCCGGGTCGACGTGCGCTGATTACAATCGTCAATTCTCTCGTCGCGCTACCGGCAGTTGTTGTCGGACTTTTGCTTTATATGCTGCTTTACAGTTCCGGTCCGTTTGGCGGGTGGCGCCTGTTGTTTACCCAGACGGCCATGATCATCGGTCAAATGATTTTGGCATTCCCACTGCTGGTTGCCATGATTCACCTGTCATTCCAGAGCGTTGATTTGAGCGCGTGGCAGACTGCCCGCACGCTTGGTGCAGGATTGATTCGAGCGATGTTTACGATCATGCGGGAAGTGCGATTCGGATTAATCGCTGCCATTGTGGCTGGATTCGGGCGGGTTGTTTCGGAAGTTGGCTGTTCAATTATGGTTGGCGGCAATATCTTGCATCATACACGCAACATTCCCACCGCCATTGCTCTGGAAACTTCCAAAGGAGAATTTGAGCAGGGCATTGCCTTAGGCGCGGTGTTGATTACACTCGCTTTAGCACTTAATTTTGCCGTCGCAACGGTACGCGGCAAAGACATGGCTCGACATTGATGGAACCGGACAAGTGAAACATCGACGGCAGGAATTGGTTGCAATTCGTAACGTCCAAAAATCGATATCGAACCGCACGGTACTTGATATTGACGACCTGGTCATTTATCCGGATGAGTGCGTGGTGATTCATGGGCCTAACGGCTCAGGAAAATCCACCTTGTTGAAAATACTTGGAGGCCTGATGATGCCCGATCACGGTGTAGCAACCGTAAACGGTGTTTCCAGTTCATGGCGCCAGTTTTACCGTCGATTCCGGGCCGACGCGGTATATCTGCATCAGTCGCCGTATCTTTTTGATCGAACCGTTGAAGAAAACGTCGCCTATGGCCTGGTCGTCCGTAATCGTTCGCGCGCAGACATTCGCGGCGATGTCGCAAACGCACTCGAATGGGCGGGGCTTGCGCATCTTGCCAAACGCAATGCCCGTGAGCTTTCCGGTGGCGAAAAACAGCGGGTTGCATTGACGCGTGCGAGAATTCTGACACCGAAATTGCTGTTGCTTGATGAACCGACTGCGGCGATGGATCGTAAGTCTCGAAAGCAGACGTTTGCCATGATCCGGGACCTGGCTAGCGACGGTAACGCGGTATGTATTGCAACACATGAGTCAGCCGAACTTTATTGTCCCGACCGCGTGATTGAACTTGAAAATGGTAAACTGGTCATCTAGTGCGCGAAAAAATAGCAATGATTACTCCTGATCAGATCACTGGACTCATATTGGCGGGCGGGCAGGCTCGACGAATGGGCGGTATGGATAAAGGATTGGTTGAAATTTGTGGTGAACCCATGTGCAAACGCGTGATTGATTTACTGGCTCCGCAGGTGGGACAGATTCTGGTTAATGCCAACCGCAACCTGGAACGTTACCGGGCATTTGGTGTCGACGTTATCTCAGATTATCTGTCGGGCTATCAGGGCCCGCTTGCCGGTCTTGCCAGCGGGATGATGACAGCCCAGACGCCTTGGGTGATTACTGTGCCGTGCGACGGTCCGTTTCTAAACGAGGACTATGTTAGTCGGATGACTCAGCAGCTGAATGCAGGCACGAATATTGTAGTTGCCCGCGACTCTAAACGATTACAGCCGACATACATGCTGGTGCAAACCCAACTGTTGGATGATCTGCAATCCTTTCTGGACTCAGGTGATCGGAAAATTGATCGCTGGTTTGTAAAGCACAATCATGCAACCTGTGATTTTTCAGATTCACCAGAGTGTTTTGTCAATATCAATTCCGATGATGAACGCCGCCAGGCTGAACACAGGGTGAAAAATAGTGAGTGAAACTAGCATTCCGATTGTCGGTTTCGCGGCGTTTAGTGGGAGCGGGAAGACGACGCTTGTCAGCGGTATTATTCCGGTTCTAAGGGACCACGGCTTACGCATTGGCGTAATCAAGCACGCCCATCACAACTTTACAATCGATACGCCTGGCAAAGATAGTTATGAACTGAGAAATTCAGGCGCCGAGCAGGTCTTGATTGCATCGAGACAAAGAACTGCCTGGGTTAAAGAAACGGTCGAAGCACAGGAACCAACCCTAAAAAACCTGTTGCAATATTATGCAGGCGAGAACCTCGACCTGATCATTGTTGAAGGATTCAAGCACGAGCCATTCACCAAGATTGAAGTTCATCGTTCATCGTTGAAGCGACCCTTGCTCGCGTCCAAGGACAAGCACATTATCGCGATCGCTACCGATTTACCGCAATCGCTGATTGTCGATCTTGAAATACTCGATTTGGACGATCACAGCGCGATTGCCCGCTTTATCTTGAAAAAAATGAAGCAAAACACACTTACATTTGCTTTTCGAGAAAATTGATGAGTCGATCCGGGTAATCAGTAATGATTCCGTTGACGCCCAAATCGAACAACATCTGGAAGTCCGCTTCCGTATTGACGGTCCAGGCATAGGTTTTAAGCCCAAGGCAGCGCGCTTGCGCAACTGAATCTTCCGTCAAAGACTGAAAGTCGCAATTCCAAACCTCACCGCCAGCTGCGGCAACCATTCTTGGGATTGATCCTGAATACTCCGACAAAAGCATACCTTTTGTCCATAGGCCGTTGAGCGATTGATCCAGTGTATGGAATGAAGGCAGTTGTGAGGTCAAGTGCCACACCTGGATGTTGGCAAGTCTCGTCTTGATTGCATCAATGAATTGCCAATCAAATGCTTGAACGACTGCGGTGGAGGAAATGCCAAGTCGACTAATCTCGCCAGCCAGTGTTTCGACAAAATCTTCAAGCGGTAAGCTCGATTGGCTGTGCTGTGGTGAGTATTTCGCCTCAATGCAAAGTGTCGCTTGATGATCGTGCTTTTCCAAAAGTGACACAACTTGTGCCAGCGTCGGTATTTGAGCGTGATCACACGAGGCTTGCTGGCGAAACTGTCGCTTGTAGTCTGAGCCCGGTTTTATTGTACCGACATCATAATGAGAGAGTTCTTCGTAGCTCAGATCGCAGATTTCGAGACATTCGTTTTCGATCCAGTGGCCGCTGCAATGACGAGTCAAGTCTGGATTCAGAGCAAGGTCGTGGTGTACGATGACAACTTTGTCACGGGTGATTCCAACATCAAGTTCCAGGCGATCAACGCCAAGGTCAAGCGCTTTTGAAAAACCCATGAGTGTCGATTCTGCAATCAGACCTCGAGCGCCGCGATGTCCGATGACTTCTATTGCCATGGTGCGAATTGTTGGCTTTCGTGCCCGGTGAAATCAACAATCAGGATAAAATCGAAACTTCGATTAATCTTTGGCAGATCCGGCCACCACATATTACTCAAATCTCAAATGAACCCAGCGCGAGGAATTGCATTTCTTGAATCTCGAGGCATCAACCTTTTTCACGCCTTTGATACAGCAGAAATATCTGATTCAATCACCAAAGCCATACCCAGTTTGAACTTGGATCGGTTTCCAACAACAGTTCTCATCGCTCATGCGGGTTATGTATTTTGGCAGTCCATGCGTGCAGCAAAGATACAAGGTGATCATCCAGTCGATCAATATAGTATCTTGTTGGCGCAGGAGTATTCGGAAAAGTACCTTGATTGCAAGGCGAAGTTTCTATATCCGTCTGACTATCCGATATCGTTAATCGACATTGGCCGTAAGACTGGATGGAGTTTTACTTCACCGATGGGCATCAGTATTCACCCAACCTATGGCAGTTGGTTTGCTTACCGGGCATTGTTTCTGATTGAAAAGAGCCTTCCTGCAACACAGCCACTGATCGCTGAGCATCCTTGTGAATCCTGCACGGACAAACCCTGTCAGAGCGTTTGTCCATCCGGCGCGGTGGGTGAGATCGGTTCTTTCGGATTGGATACCTGTGCGCGCTTTCGAATTCAGGATGAGTCAACATGTGCGTATCGGTGTTTATCGCGCTTGAGTTGCCCGGTGGGATCTGAGTACCGATATGACCCCGATCAGTTGAAATATCATTACAATCGCTCAAGAACGACGATGCAGCAATACTACAGTTCAGATTCAGCGAAAACATAAAGGAGCATTGCGATCCATGTACTTCGAAGACTATAACGTTGGTGATACATTCAAGAGTGCAGGGGTAACATTTACCGAAAGCAACATCATTGAATTCGCCCTCACCTACGATCCACAACCAATTCACATTGATGTTGAGGCGGCAAGCCAATCACAATACAAAGGCTTGATTGCCAGTGGTTTTCAAACAATGGCCTTGACTTTTCGTATGTACATTCAAGCAGGCTTGCTCGAACAGGGTATGGGTTCGCCGGGAATGGATGAACTTCGATGGCTAAAGCCAGTACGACCTGGGGATACACTGCATCTGGAAACTGAAGTGCAAAAAACGAGAGCCTCAAAGACGAGAATCGATCGTGGATACGTCGATATATTTTGCCGATACGTCAATCAGCGAGATGAAACGGTCATGACAGTACGCGTGACGCAGATCATTCGCCGTCGACCGGCATAAATTGCGAGAAAAGTTCTCTCCCGACAAAAGCGCAAGCTAATCTTCCTGCGAAAATCATGCAAGCGGCACTGCTGGACAAGCCTGGTGCTCCTTTGAGATTGACCCGTGTCGATTTGCCGGTCTTGAAACCACGCCAAGTCATGCTGCGCAATCGAGCTTGTGGAGTTTGTCGAACTGATTTACATATTCTGGATGGCGAACTCACGGCGCCGAAATTGCCGCTGATTCCGGGTCATCAGATTGTCGGCGAAGTCATCGATTTTGCGCCAGACGTGACTCAATTCAAAGTTGGTGAACGCGTCGGGGTTCCATGGCTTGGCGAAACCTGTGGAACGTGCGGCTTTTGTACGAAAGAACAGGAAAATTTATGTGATGAGGCACTTTTCACTGGATTTCACTTAAACGGTGGGTTCGCTGAATACAGTGTGGCGGACGCCAGGTTTTGTTTTTCGATCGATGCAGCTATCGATGATCTGCAATGCGCTCCCTTGCTTTGCGCGGGTCTAATTGGGTATCGAGCCTATCGCATGACAGGCAACGCTGATGTGATTGGATTTTACGGATTTGGTTCTGCTGCGCACCTGTTGTTGCAGGTGGCTTTATATCACGACAAAAAGGTTTATGCTTTCACCAGAGACGGTGACCATCAATCTCAACAATTTGCCAGGAACTTGGGCGCGAGTTGGGTCGGTGCGACTCAAGATCTTCCTCCACAAGCACTGGATGCTGCGATTGTCTTCGCTCCGGTTGGAGAATTGGTACTGTCCGCCTTAAAGTCGGTCAGAAAGGCAGGCGTAGTCGTATGTGCGGGAATACACATGAGCGATATACCATCAATTCCTTACAAATTTTTGTGGGGTGAGCGAATGGTGCGATCAGTTGCCAATCTGACGCGCCGTGATGGCTATGAGTTCCTCAAGCTTGCCGCAACAATCCCCATCCGTTCCAATGTTCAGACCTATTCCTTGGCAAAGGTCAACGAAGCACTGGACGATTTAAGAAGGGGTCGGATAGACGGATCAGCGGTGATCAAACTGTAATTGACAAAATCCTCGCTCTTGACTTGTCTTGGTATCCAGACCCGATCAAGATTTGCGATCGTGTTTTGAGCCACCGCGACATGGGGGAGAATCATAGACATTCCCACCACTGGTTTGCCATTCATCAGGAGTCATGGTCTGTAACGATAGGGCGTGCACGCCATTGGAAAACTGCTCGGCCAGCAATGTATTGATCATTCGATGTCGGAATACGAGTGGTTTACCACTGAACTGATCAGATACAGCAACGACCTTAAAATGCGTTTCTGAACCGGTTGGCACATTGTGCATTCCGCTTTCGTTGATCACATCGAGATGCAACGGTGTCAGTGCTTGAGTTAAGGTTTGTTTAATTTGATTTTGGACTGTCATAGCAAAATTGAGTGAAAATATCTTAGAGCTTGCAGATCAGAAAATATTCGCCTGCCAACAAGGGTTTTATATCAAAAAGTTCTCTTGGTATTTTGGAATCGGATTTTTTGTACATGAGAAGGTTTGATGGCGAATTGAGTTTTTCAAGAATATTAGTACTCTTTCATCTTAACAGAAATAAAATGTAGTTCTTGCTGATTCGAATTTGACAGAAACAGTTAAATAGGGTTTTGTCGCTTCAAAGGAGAAATAAATGTTCAACAAGACGGACTCAATTCAACACTACGACGACGAACTGTGGGAAGCTATTGCGAATGAAGAAATTCGCCAGGAACAGCACATCGAACTGATCGCTTCTGAAAACTATACAAGTGCCAGAGTGCTGCAGGCACAAGGTTCAGTACTCACCAATAAATATGCTGAAGGCTACCCGGGACGGCGATATTACGGCGGTTGTGAGTTTGTCGACGTCGCTGAAAATCTGGCCATCGAGCGGGCCAAACAGTTATTTGATGCTGACTATGTCAATGTTCAACCTCACTCTGGGTCACAAGCGAATTGTGCAGTCTATATGGCGCTGCTGGACCCCCATGACACCGTCCTTGGAATGAGCCTTGATCATGGCGGCCACCTGACACATGGTTCCAAGGTGAATTTTTCCGGGAAAATCTACAACTCCGTACTTTATGGAGTTGACTCAGATGGCATTGCCGACTATGGTCAGATTGCTGAGCTTGCCGCTGAACACAAGCCGAAGATGATCGTGGCTGGTTTTTCCGCCTATTCAAGAGTGATGGACTGGGACCGCTTTCGCGAAATTAGTGATGATATCGGTGCTTACCTGTTTGTCGACATGGCTCATGTCGCAGGACTGATTGCAGCAGGGCTTTATCCAAATCCAGTACCGATAGCGGATGTGACGACGACGACGACACATAAGACGCTGCGCGGTCCTAGAGGTGGCTTGATTCTGGCGCGCAAGAATGCAGAAATTGAGAAAAAACTGGCTTCCGCTGTGTTCCCTGGCGGCCAGGGCGGTCCGATGATGCACGTCATCGCCGGCAAGGCTGTAGCTTTTAAAGAAGCACTTGAACCGGACTTCAAGGCTTATCAGCAACAGGTGCTGGATAATGCCCGAGCCATGGCCAGAACGTTCATGGAACGCGGCTATAAAGTCGTCTCTGGTGGAACGGACGATCACCTGTTTTTATTGGATCTGATTGACAAAGACGTGACGGGAAAAGATGCGGCATCTGCACTCGGTGATGCCTATATTACGGTCAATAAAAACACCGTGCCAAACGATCCGCGCTCACCTTTTGTTACCAGCGGTCTTCGAATTGGATCACCCGCCTCAACCACGCGTGGTTTCAAAGAGGAAGAGATGGTAACTCTGACACATTGGATGTGCGACATTCTTGACGACGTCGAAAACCGTTCAGTTATCGAACAAGTCAAGAGCAAAGTGAAGGAGCTTTGCAGTCGGTATCCAGTCTATCGCTAGCTCAGGTACCAATTGGTCGGCTCGGTCGAAATGTCGATGAAGGACTATTCGATTTTCAGCCTGGCTCGCCACGCAGTCAAACGGCACAAAAACTGGCCGAGGGCATGGCGCGATCCTGAGCCCAAATCCAACTATGACGTCATCATTGTTGGCGGTGGCGGACACGGGCTGGCGACGGCTTATTACCTCGCGGCCGAACATGGTTTGACCAATATTGCGGTGATCGAAAAGGGCTGGATCGGTGGTGGCAACACCGGTCGAAACACCACGATTGTTCGCTCGAATTACCTTTGGGACGAATCCGCACACATCTATGAAAAGTCCCTCGTGCTGTGGGAATCACTGTCACAAGAATTGAACTTCAATGTAATGTTCAGCCAGCGCGGGGTATTGAATCTTGCACACACACTGCAGGATATGCGCGATGTTTACCGTCGTTCAAATGCCAATCGCCTCAACGGGATTGACAGTGAGGTATTGACCCCGGAACAAATCCAAGAAATTGTCCCGATCATAAACACTTCTCCCAAGGCGCGTCATCCAATACTGGGTGCATCCTTTCAGCCGCGTGGCGGCGTCGCGCGTCATGATGCAGTGGCATGGGGTTTTGCTCGGGCAGCGGATAAAAAAGGTGTGGATATTCTGCAAAATTGCGAAGTTACGGGCATACTGCGAGAAGACGGCGCAGTCAAGGGTGTCGAGACCACTCGTGGAAACATCATGTCAAGTCGCGTTGGAGTCGTTGCGGCAGGGCACTCCAGTGTCATTGCAAATATGGCAGGCCTTCGAATGCCGATTGAAAGTCGACCGCTACAGGCACTCGTTTCAGAACCGATTAAACCGGTGCTTCATACCGTCGTCATGTCAAACACGGTGCACGGATACATCAGTCAGTCTGATAAAGGCGAACTGGTGATCGGTGCAGGCGTTGACGGTTATCTGGGCTATGGTCAGCGCGGTAGTTTTTCCACCATTGAACACAATGTGGCGGCCATTGTGGAATTATTCCCAATTTTCAGCCGAGTAAGAATGATGCGCCATTGGGGTGGCATTGTGGATGTCTGTCCGGATGCATCTCCCATTATCAGCAAAACGCCAATTCGAGGACTTTACTTTAACTGTGGATGGGGGACTGGCGGATTTAAGGCGACCCCCGGGTCAGGCTGGGTATTTGCACATACGATCGCTCGCGATGAACCGCACGCTCTCAACGCGCCATTCAGTCTGGAGCGTTTTGTTTCAGGTGCGCTGATCGACGAACACGGTGCTGCTGGCGTTGCTCACTGAACAATTTCGCCAAGAGGGAATCACTTCATGTTGCTGATCAACTGTCCCTGGTGTGGACCAAGAGAAGAATCCGAGTTCAGTTGTGGTGGTGAAGCGCATATCGTGCGTCCACTCGAACCCGAAGCACTTAGCGATGAACAATGGGCGGATTATCTATTCATGCGAAAAAACATCAAGGGTGAACAGGACGAACAGTGGTATCACAGTGCTGGCTGTCGCCGCTGGTTCAATGCGCAGCGAAATACTGTGACCTACAAGTTTGGCAAGACGTACAAACCCGGTGAGTTTGTTGATGAGGATGAAGTATGAGTCAATCCAATCGTTTGTCTGAGGGTGGTCAAATTGATCGTACGCGTATGGTCACCTTTCGGTTCAACAATCGGCAATTGACAGCGTATGCCGGAGATACCGTAGCGTCGGCACTGTTGGCAAACGGAATTCATCTGGTGGCGCGCAGTTTTAAATACCACCGCCCGCGAGGGATTATGGGAAGCGGTGCAGAGGAGCCATGCGCGATGCTTCAGGTGGGCTGGGGTGCCAAATCGGTCCCCAATGGTAAGGCGACCCAGGTTGAAGTTTATGAAGGCCTGGAAGTTTCGAGCGTTAACTGTTGGCCTAACGTCGAATATGATCTTTTTTCATTCAGTGAACTGTTTTCAGCCATCTTGCCAGCGGGGTTCTATTACAAGACGTTCATGTACCCTGAAAAATGGTGGATGCACTATGAAAAGTGGATCAGAAAAGCGGCGGGTTTCGGGGTCGCGGAATCCGAGGTAGACCTCGATCGCTACGAAAAGGTCAATTCCTGGTGTGATGTGCTGGTTGTCGGCGGTGGACCCGCGGGGCTCGCGGCAGCAAAAAGCGCTGCAGATGCGGGTGCACGCGTCGTGCTTGCCGATGAAAAAGCTGAACTGGGCGGAGGCCTTTTGCGTTCGCGCAATGCTCAACAACAGACATGGCTGGCTGAGATACGAAAGCAGCTCAGCAAAAGTCATCTTGTTACCGTGCTGGAACGAACAACGGTAGTTGGCTATTACGATGCTAATTTTTTGGTCATGAATCAGCGACTGACAGACCATCTGCCAGCGGCGTCAGCCGATCAATCCAGGGAGAGGCTATGGCGAACTCGGGCGAAGCAGGTCGTTCTTGCCACAGGTGCGATCGAACGACCGATCGTGTTTGGCAACAATGATTTACCAGGCATCATGCTATGCTCGGCAGTTTCTGAATATATCAATCGATTTGCGGTTACGCCAGGTCGACGCGCAGTCGTATTTACCAACAATGACAGCGCTTATCAATGTGCGGTTGACATGCTTGAAGCGGGTGTAGAAGTATCAGCTGTGATTGATGTGCGACATAGTGGACCCAACGAGCAGCTCGAGTTGCTGCAAACGCGAGGCGTTGAGATCAAACTGGGCTGCGCCGTCATCGGTGCCAAGGGAAGAAATCGAGTGGGATCCGTCAAGGTTGCATCATTGGCAGAAAATGATGTTCCTTTGACCGGTTCCACCAAACGATATTCGTGCGACTTACTGGCAGTGTCGGGGGGTTGGAGTCCTGCGGTTCATTTGCATGCGCAGTCGGGGGGAAAGCCCAAATATGATCAGGATAATTCCTGCTTTGTACCCGGTGATTCTGTTCAGCAAGAACAATCAGTCGGTGCTGCCAACGCTAATTTTCTGCCCGATGATGCAATAGCCGAAGGGGTCAGAATTGGTGCAGTCGCGACAGCGCGCGCTCTGGGTCAGGACACGGACCTTGATGGCAGCGAAGAAACTGCAAATGTGACTGGAAAAAATGCTCTTGGAATTCAGCCCTTTTGGCGTGTGTCCGACCCAGGTTCAAGGCTTAAGCAATTCGTCGATTTTCAAAACGACACGACGGCCAAAGACATTGAGATTGCAGCACGAGAAGGTTATCGCTCAATCGAACACCTGAAGCGCTATACCTTGCTCGGTTTTGGTACCGATCAGGGAAAACTTGGCAACATCAATGGGATGGCGATTCTTTCCGAAGAACTTGGCCAAAACCTGGCCGAAACCGGTACTACAACTTTTCGTCCACTGTACACACCGGTTACGTTTGGGTCGATTGCAGGACGCGAAATTGGACCCCAGTTTTTTGATCCTGTTCGTAAAACTGCTATACACCCCTGGCATTTAGAGCACAATGCGAAATTTGAAAATGTGGGTCAGTGGAAACGCCCCTGGTATTACCCCATCGGCGATGAATCAATGACTCAAGTGGTTAACCGCGAGTGTCTCGCAGTCAGAAAACAGGTGGGCGTGCTTGATGCGTCGACGCTTGGGAAAATACAAATTTATGGTCCCGATGCATCGCAGTTCCTCAATTACATGTACACCAATGCATGGGATTCTCTCGCAATCGGTTCCAGTCGCTATGGATTGATGCTTGGTGAAAACGGGATGGTGATGGATGATGGCGTAACCTCAAAGTTGGGTGACGATCATTATTACATGACAACCACGACTGGCGGTGCAGCACACGTTTTGACGTGGATGGAGCAATGGCGTCAGACCGAATGGCCACACATGAAAGTGTATTTCACATCCGTGACGGACCAATGGGTTGTGATGTCAATATCTGGGCCAAAGTCTAGGGCAGTGCTGGAAAAGGTTGTCGATGACATCGATGTCTCCAACGCAGCATTTCCATTTATGACATTTCGTGAGTGTACCGTCTGTGGTGTGCCAGCACGAGTTTTCCGAATCAGTTTCAGTGGCGAGTTATCGTACGAAATCAACGTACCTGCAAACTTTGGACTACACGTGTGGAACGAGGTATTTGAAGCGGGGCGAGAATTTGGGATGACGCCTTATGGAACCGAGACCATGCATGTGCTTAGAGCTGAGAAGGGATTCATCATCGTGGGTCAGGATACCGACGGGTCGATGACTCCGATTGATCTTGGTATGAACTGGATTGTTTCGAAGAAAAAGGATTTTCTTGGCAAACGGTCGTTGAGTCGTTCCGATTGCGTTCGACTCGATCGCAAGCAGTTTGTTGGATTGCTTACTGAGGATCCTGATATTGTGCTTCCTGAAGGCGCGCAGCTGGTCGATCAACCGTCGATTGAGTATCCCGTTGCAATGATCGGACACGTAACTTCGAGTTACTGGAGCCCGACTCTGGGGCGTTCGATTGCACTTGCCGTAGTCAAAGGCGGTCATACCCGGCTAGGCGCACGGATTTATTCAACATTGATGTCGGGTGAGTCGATTCCTGCTACAGTTGCAAACCCGGTGTTTTACGATCAGCAAGGTGAGCGTCAACATGTCTGATTTGAACATGCAATCTCCGCTGGTCGAAATGACAGTGAATGAAGGTATTTCAGTGGAGGGAAGTGGGATAACGCTATCAGAATTACCGATATTAGAACACTTCAACTTACGACTTCAGCCTGATGATCCGGTTTTGCTCGATCAGGTTCTCAGATCTTTAGGAATCTCAATAATCCAGCAGCCAAATTCGTTCATTATTCATGACAACGTTTTGTGTGCGTGGCTGGGGCCTGACGAATGGTTGCTGATTGTGCCACTGGATCGGGCTGATCGGCTTGAGGATGAAATGACATCGATCTTGGCGAATCGATTTGCAACTTTGGTGAAGCTCGGTAGCGGACAAACTGTTTTTCGGGTAAAAGGTCACAAGGCAGCAAAGTTTCTGAGTCGAGGTATCGCAATCGATCTTGAGGATCCAGGCTTTGCGGCTGGCAGTTGCGCCCAAACGGTGATTGCGCACGTTAACGTATTGGTACTCAACCACTCAAGAGACGAACCAACGTTTGATCTTGTTGTTAGACGAAGTTATGCAGACCACCTTTGGCGGTGGCTGTCGGATGTCTCCCAGGAGGTTGAATTTCGCGCATAGCGGCGCCAAAAAAATAATTTTTTAGAGGCGCACCTCAGGTGAACGAATTAACGCTCACATGGTGTGATCGACGATTGTCGATCAGGAACCGTTTGCTCTTACGCCACCCATTTCCAGTATCGCTGGAACCTTGTCTTCCCATCCAATTGCCATAATATGAAGTCCATTTGTGACGTTTCGTAGGTCACGGACAATTTGCGCTGAAATTTCCTGGCTAACTGCAACAATTTTCTCCTTATCTTGTCCTTGATCGGCAATTTTATTGACTAAAGAATCAGGGACGGTGATACCGGGCACACGTTCATTCATGTACTGTGCCATCTTGACTGATTTAATCGGAATCACACCAGCAAGAACCGGCACGCTCAAATCACCAACTGTGTCAATGAATCGGGAAAACGAATGAACATCGTAAACAGCCTGAGTTTGCAAAAATGATGCGCCTGCTTCGATTTTCCGATGCAAGTTTTCGATTTCGACTTCAGGGTTGGTTGACCCAGGGTTAAAAACGGCGCCAACGCAAAACTCTGGAGTTCCATTGAGATTGTTGCCAGTGTAGTCCGTTCCGGATTGTAGGGCCATGACTGCATCGAGCAATTGCGAGGCGAAAAGGTCAAAGACTGGTTTTGCATCAGGGTGATCACCGTTTTTCGGTGGATCTCCACCCATGAAAACCAAATTATTCACACCTAGTGCCGCAGCGCCAAGCATACAGGCTTGAATCGCGATGCGATTTTTATCCCTGGAAGTCATCTGTACAATGGGTTCAATGCCCCGGTCCAGCAAAAGATGTGCGACTGCGGTTGGATCCATTGCCATCCTCGCCGCGTGAGATTCGGTCAGGTTAAATGCGTTGACGTAATTTCGCAAAGCATCTGCCTTGTCAAACAGAGGCTCTAAATTCACACCTTTCGGTGGAGTGAGTTCGCAAGTGACGATGAATCGTCCCGCTTCAATTTGTTGCTTTAGATTGGTCATATTCCATACTTGGTGGTGCGCTTTGGGTAGCGAAAATCAATCGAATCTCGTGGAATCTAAGTCAAAGGTGCCAAGGAGTCACCAATGGTTTGATCACCGAGGTGATTCAAGCGGATCCGCGCGGCGAAGCATTCTTGGTATCTGATTTCAAAGGAAGTCTAAATCTAAAATTATAGTCAGTAGATTGGTACGTAATTGAGTCCGAGCGTTCGAATGTGCTATTAGTGTCAAATCTCGACCTAATTGTTGTTGAATGCATCACCGAACTAACTGGTAAAGGTCAAATTTGCTTGGTTAAAGATGCGCATTAATAGTAGTCAAATTTTGGAATTCCATCCGTAATTTTCAATTTGCAATGACCAACAACTTGAGGTTCCGGGTCGTCGCAAATTGCATGTCTATTGAAGATTGGTACAGAAGTTCCTCCTTGGTGTCTTGCTGATGGCGTGAAAAATCCATCGATTCTGTTCGCGACCCCCCAATTTAGCTAATCCCTGGCAAAAAGGATATCCATCTGAGGTAGGACTGATCAGTTGTGGGTATTGCTTTTCTTTACCGCGTAAATCAACAGTAGACCCGTCATACGAACACTTGACTAGCAGATAGTAGCGAAAGTCAGCGGATGGTTCATCGTAATCCGACAGTATCCGGTGAGCAATTTCACTATGACAAGTTGCCCGATCGAAAGCGGAATAGTAAATTCCTATAGATCCATCTCCAAATCTCGACTTCGGGAATGGTGTCTCTTCATCATCCCTTGGAAGAAACGAACTATTGCAAATTTCATCCACAGACTGTACTGAAGGCAGGAATCTTTGGTCGTTTAGGTCCTCAATAGTTGAATTTAATTCTTCACTATCAACATCCATTTCCAAAAGCATCTCACGGATACTTGCGGGTAAAGACACTAATCTTAAGACGGTTGCACACTTTCTACTCGAATCGAATTTATCGATCAAAGACTATAGACCTCGCTCATGATCCACTAAATTTGAAACATCGACAAATTCGGGTAATGCTCCCGAAAGCATATATTCAATCGGAGTAAGA
This sequence comes from Arenicellales bacterium, assembly GCA_963664525.1. Taxonomy (GTDB): domain Bacteria; phylum Pseudomonadota; class Gammaproteobacteria; order Arenicellales; family JAJDZL01; genus JAJDZL01. Next base: position 2,020,020 of record OY761535.1, on the reverse strand, counting down.
CGATTTAAACTGTGTCGTTTTGCATTTAACCATCGAATCTCTGCAGACTTATTACTTGAAAACAATACTTGAAGGCCCAAACCAATTTTGATCACGTGTCCAATTCTTTCCTTGGTTTCCCGGTACCAATATGAGGGTACACCGCTAAGAATGGAATTGGCAATCTCATCGGATGATTCAAGTTCCGATATACCCAAGAGCCTATTTTGTTGTACGTTGTTCAATCCCCATCGCTCAATGGTTTTATTGAATACATTACCAATCCTTCTCAGAGAACTAGATTCAGCAATTTCAGAATGGCTCGACAATTTCGAAGTACTTCTTAAGATGTAAACGTTCGGTTTTAACATTTTCTCACGGAGTTGATTAAGTTCAAATTGAATTACGAGTTTGTCTGCGGAAAAATCAGATTGAATGGAAATTAAATTTTGTGGATAGCAAATACGCGATGATGTTTTTCTATTTCCGTGGCTGCTATCTTTGAATTGCCAAGAATGTTTGACTGGACGTTTCGTAATATTTTGCGATAGTGAATTAACCGCGGCCATCACTTACCTCCATTCCCAAAGTTGTCAGGCTAGCATCAATAACTTCCTTGGATTTTTCCACTTTCCACTGAAATGTTGAATCTTTTGAAAACAGAACATGAAAGTTAATAAACAGGCCATTATTCAATAAAGCGCTTGTTTCTACAGTGCAATTGAGGCTCCAACTTTCATCTTTAGCTTTGTTGGTAAATCGTATACCAGGAACGTACGTTACGTTCATTTCTTGGAATGACTTACTGAATGCAGGTACTTTATGATTTTCAAAATAATCTATTGCTGATAAAGAATTTTCAGAAATTTCGTATTGACCATGTGTAATGAACTCCGACGATTCATAACTGTGTTTAGGAAATGTAGAATTAAATCCGTAATCCAATTCTTGGATAATTTGTTCAATGAATTGGCGATCGTCTAGAGTATGAAAAGCAAAATCGAACCAAAATTTATTTGCCGACAAACTAATAAAACTTTGGGTTCCAGGAAAGTTATACCTTGCAGTATTTTCACCGAGTGATAAACTATTGTTTGTCGAAAAATCATCCACACTTACGTGATGTTCGGGCATTAATGCGGTATACACAAATTCGCAAAAACGCGAGTGGGTATTATTCCAGTCGAAAATCGGAGGCGACAGGTTGAAAACCACCGATGTAGAAAGAGTTCTAGGAATTAACGAAATCATCTTTTGTGAAAAATACTCAATTTAGCCAGTAGATTTCAATGATAAGTCGAATGTTATCATAAATTTCATTTGGATTAATTCGCTATAAATAGAATTTTCCGCCTGTTTGAGTCGGTTGTGCTGTTGAAAATGTCAAGCACTACAATTATTTACAAGAGTGTGAAATTATATCGTTTAGAAAATATCGCTTATCGATTCCACATCATTTTTATTTTACCGAAGCTGCGTTTCGTAACGATTTTTTGTGCAAACCATCACTTACGTTAGCCGAAATCTAGATCTGTACAACTCTAAGGACTCCGACGCCTGCCAGGCATTCAAACTACACAGCTTCTGAAGTTCAAATCTCACCCTGTCTTGTCGGACATGGTATGCCTACCCTATCGCTGAAATGTTAGCCACTTCGATATGAGCGACCTTGATCATAATCGAATATTCGAAAATCCAGATCTATTGATTTCCACCGCTATCGATTTCCCAGCCAAAAGAAAGCAAAAGATTATTTCTCCCACTTAATTCGGGGAAATGTTCCGATGACTGATCGGAAAGACCCAGATTTGACGGTAGTTAAACTAAGAAAAAGCCCATTCTGAAAGGGTGTTGGTTGTCTGTTGTAATTTAAATTACAACCCCAGAATTTTGAGTAATTCGAAGTGTAAGTTGTCAAGTGAGTATTGATTTATCACTGATTGACAGTACTAGAGTTTCGCTACCGTTATTTAATTCGATCAGTTTTCATCAAGTGAAATTCATTCAAATTTACAATGTTGATACCATCTGATCGTTTTGCACTCAACAATGATCGGTACCGAGCAAACACGGCAAATAATCCAATGGCTTATGACGATAAAGAATTCATAGATGGTCTTGAGTGGCTCTGGGGTAAGGGCTTCCTGTCTCCAGGTGGCCCGCAAAGCATCGCAGACATTATGCGGGACACCGATATTCGAGGTCAATCTGTTCTGGATTTTGGTTGCGGTATTGGCGGTATTGACCAATTGCTTGTCACGACCTATGGAGCAGCACAAGTAACGGGGCTGGATGTTGTTGAAAGTCTCATTGAACGCGCTCGTCTGGATGCTGCAAACTCAGGATTGTCAGAGCGAATTGAGTATCAGTTGGCGCAACCGGGAGGCTTGCAATTTGATGAATTTTCCTTTGATGTTATTTTTACCAAGGACACTGTCATTCATATTCCAGACAAATTGGAAATTTACCAGGAGTTTTATCGAGTACTTCGCCCTCAAGGCGTGCTTGTAGGAAGCGATTGGTTGGGTAGTGATGGAACCGATGACTCTGATCTGGTCAAGGAGTGGCTTGACTTTTCAAAGCTTGACTTTCATTTTTGCACTGCGACTGAGCTCAGAAAATATTTGCAGACAGTTGGGTTTACGTGCGTCGAAACACAGGATCAGAACGAATGGTACCGCCACGCAGTTCGTGAAGAAATCTCACGAGTTAGCGGTAAAAATAGACGGGAATTTGTTCGTCGATTCGGTGAACAGCAAGCAGATGCGCGCTTGACCAGCTCAACGCTCAAAATGAACGTTGTTGATGCGGGGCATTTGCGCCCGACAATTTTTAGCGCACGTAAGCTGTAGCGCAATACCAGTTCTGCCCCCGACTTTTGCTGGCTAATTGAGTTCGTGTCAAGCTACTAGGCATTTGCAAAATAAACAATCAAAAGTGCGCGTTTCATAGAACAAATAGCCAATATGTTTTAAAAATTTTTATAATTCTGCTATTCACTTTGCTTAGAGCGAAGATTCTCCGCAAAGGTCATTTCCAGACCATTGTGAATGCCAATAACCACATTTCCCGAAAAGGATGCAGATACTCTTTGCCGATAAATTTCCCCCGATTCAGTTGCAACAGCTTCAGGATTACGGGTATGAGACGCGATTTCAGCCTGATTTACAGGCTGATGATCTGCCTGCACACATCGCAGGCAATGATGTACTGGTCGTACGTAGCACTAAAGTTAACAAAGACACGATTGAAGCGGCAGACCGGCTGAAACTGATTATTCGAGCAGGAGCTGGAACCAATACGATTGACAAGGCATCGGCGGCAGAGCATGGCATTGCAGTATGCAATGTACCTGGCAAAAATGCCGTCGCAGTTGCCGAATTGACGATGGGTCTTTTGCTGTCGATTGATCGTAATATTCCCGATAACGTTCGTGAATTGCAAGATGGCAAATGGAACAAGAAAAAGTTTTCCGCTGCGCAGGGCTTGCTGGGCCGATCGATTGGGATTATCGGCGCTGGCGCAATCGGCATGGCCGTTGCCGAAAGAGCAAAGGCATTTGGTCTTGAGATTATCATGATTGAAAAACCGAATCGCTCTGAAGCGATGCAAAACCGCATGGCACAACTTGGTGTTCGTACTGTTGCAAACCTGGATGAACTCGTCGCTGAAAGTGATATTGTCAGCATTCACGTACCTGCAGCAGAATCCACACACAACATGATCAATGCGCAAGTTTTGTCGAAAATGCGAAACGGTGCAATTTTATTGAACACTTCTCGCGGCGATGTGGTCGATGAACGCGCACTACTGGATGCGTTGAATAACAAGTCTTTGCGCGCAGGACTCGATGTTTACCCGGACGAACCCTCACAGGCACAATGCGAGTATAACTGTCAACTTGCCAAGCACCCGAATGTTTATGGTACCCATCACATCGGTGCATCGACTGAGCAAGCACAAGCCGCGGTTGCTGATGGAGTATTGGAAATCCTCCAGGCTTTCGAAAACGGAACCACGCTCAATTGTGTCAACTGAGCTAAAGATTTAAGTCATCATAATTTTCGCTATATCACAAGGAGTTTAAGTTTGAATCAGCGAGTCTATAACTTCTGTCCCGGCCCTTGTACTTTACCTCTCGAGGTTCTGGAAGAAACACAATCGGAGTTGGTTAACTACAAAAACTCCGGAATGTCCATCGTTGAGCACAGCCACCGCGGTCCTCAATTCGATGAAGTGCACAATGAAATGATTGATCTGATTAAGGAATTGTTGCGAGTGCCAGATGAATTCAGTATTCTCCTCATCCAGGGTGGTGCGACGATGCAGTTTTCGATGGTCGCGATGAATTTGTTGGCACCACCGGAAACTGCTGCTTATGTTAACTCGGGACACTGGGCCAAACTGGCGCTCAAGGATGCGCAGATTTTTGGCAATGTTTATTTTGCCTGGGATGGCGCCGCAGAGAACTACACGCGAACGCCGTTGGCCAGTGAAATTACGTTGCAACCTGATACCAAATACCTGCACATTACCACCAATGAAACGATTGGAGGCGTGCGGACATTTGATTGGCCGGACCTCGGTGTACCATTGGTCGGTGACATGTCATCTGATTTTCTTTCCAGGCACATACCCTGGGAATTGATGAATGTTGCCTACGGCGGTGCACAGAAGAATATTGGTCCTTCAGGTTTAGCACTGGTTATTGTGCGAAAGTCCTTGATGCAAGTGTCAAAACGTGAACTTCCAACTGCGCTCGACTATCGCGCGTATCACGCCAGCAATTCTCGCTTTAATACGCCGCCGGTCTTTCCAATTTATGTGGCCGGTAAGGTGCTCAAGTGGTACAAAGAACGCGGTGGAGTTGACGAATTCGAAAAGCAGTCAATCGTTAAATCGGGTCATGTTTACGATGCGATTGACGCGAGCAATGGCTTTTATGATTGCCCGGTTAGCGGTGAGAGTCGTTCGCGCATGAATGTGGTGTTTCGATTACCGGATCCAGAACTCGAGAACAAATTTCTCGAACAAGCCGAGACACGCAATTTGGTCAATTTGAAAGGTCACCGAAGTGTGGGTGGAATTCGAGCCAGTATCTACAACTCGATGCCAATGGAGGGAGCGGAAATTCTCGCGAGTTTCATGGATGAGTTTCGAGCAGCCAATTCCTAAGGTCTAATCAATCAACAGTAGACTTTCGTGCCTCAGATCGGAAAGTTTAATGGTCTTTTAGTCAATCCGGAGCGAGCGGGTGAAGTTGTCACACCTGCATACGATGCGATGACCCCGATTGAACGCCGTCAGTTCGCACAACGGTATCCCGGCAATTATGTGAACGTCATGCGTTCACTTGAAGAGTTTGAACATGATGCTCCAACGCTCGAAGAAATTCTTCAGCACAATCAGTCAACTCTCAATAAACTGCTAAAAGTTGGCGCTTTTGTCAAAACTCGGACACCAGCCTATTACTTGTATCAATTGCGTTCCGGAAATCATGAGCAGACCGGTGTGATTGCGAATATCCCTGTTGAAGATTACACAACAGGTCGTCTCAAGAAACATGAAGATACGCAATTGGAAAAGGAAAATATGCTGACTCGGTATCAGTTGTCCGTTGGTGTGACTTCCAGTCCCATCTGTATTGCCTATACTGATCAGGTCGCTATTGATGATGCGGTTGAACAGACAAAATCGAACTCACCTTATCTCGAACTGACCGCATGGGATGATGTCGAACAAACAGTCTGGAGCGTCAATGATGCTGAGGTTTCAGCCGAACTGGAACATAGTTTTGCGCAAATTGAATACACCTACCTGACCGATGGGCACCATCGTTGCGCCTCTGGTGCTCGATTTGCCCAAATGGTTAGGGAAAATGGTCAAACATGCCACGCGTCGAGCGCGGGAAGCCAATTGTTGGTCGCCCTTTTTCCTCAAAGTCAGTTGCGCATCTATTCTTATTTTCGCTGCGTTCGGGATTTGGGTGGCTTAAGCGTTAACCAACTAATCAATGCCATTGAAAATGCAGGGATTAACGTTCGTCAATTGACGAGCGAGCAGCCAAACGCACTCCTGCCAGAAAGGGCGAGAAACATTACCATGATCGTCGATGATCAGGCTTTTAATCTTGAAATTCCCAGTACATTAGTGCCGTCAAACGACCCTGTGCGCTCTTTAGATGTTTCGATATTGCAGGAACGAATTCTGTCTGAAGTACTTGGAATTCATGATGCCCGTTCCGACAGCCGGCTCAACTATGCCCCAGGAGTCGAAGGCATATCCGGTTTGGTGGAACGGTGCAAGCAAGGCTGGAGGCTCGGTTTTGCCTGTGTTGATACAACGATGCAGGAAGTCATGGACGTTGCTGACGCCAAACGCGTGATGCCACCAAAGTCAACCTGGTTCGATCCTAAATTACGGGCCGGTCTTTTTCTTCAGTACTGCTGACAGGTGCGCTTGAAACTTCAGCGTTTCATATACAATGACTTCCCTGAACAGCAATAAACTTTGAACCTGCTTGCAGGTTCGCAACTGCGACCCTAGTTATTTGTTGCTTGACGGGAAGAGATGTCGTGACCCTTACCGTTGGTCAAATTGACCCCGTGCTGTCAGCGTGATTTGCCTGGCGAATCGATTTTCTGGGACGTCGATTTGATGTTTTTTTTGAGGTAATTTGAAATGAAATTTTCAAAAAAATCTGTATTGATTGTGATCGCCGCTGCGCTTATGAGTTTTTCAGTCGAGCTACGTGCGGAAACATTGACACTTGCCCATTCCACATGGGTTGGTTATGGACCTTTCTATATCGCGCGGGACAAAGGATTTTTTGAAGAAGAAGGCGTCAAGATTGAACTTCGAATAATGGAAAATACGCCGCTTAAAATGGGTGCCCTGATGGCGGGTCAGGTTGATCTGGTCGCCTCAACTGCCGATGAGTTTCCAGTCTACATGAAGCCAGGCATTCCGGTTAAGTACTTTCTCGCTGTTGATAATTCCAATGGTGGGGATGGAGTCGTGTCGAATAAGGAAATCACCACCGTCGGAGACCTGAAAGGGCACAACGTTGCATTTGAAGAAGGCTCTGTCTCTCAGTTTTTCATCAACGCACTGCTGCTTGAAGCCGGGCTGACTCAGGACGATATCAATATGGTCAATATGACCGCAACGGATGCTGGTGCTGCATTTGTTGCCGGACGAGTCGATGCTGCCGTTACTTGGGAGCCCCACCTTACACAAGGCGAACAGACCGAGCACGGTCATCGACTGGTGGACAGTTCTCAAAAACCTGGACTGATCGTAGATGTTGTTGCTGCCACTCAGGAAACAATAGACAAACACGCAGATTCGTTGAAGGCGTTTGTGCGAGCCTGGCAACGGGCACTTGAATTTCTTGCATCCAATCCGGCCGAAGGCTATCAGATTATGGCAGACGGTGTCGGTGGTTGGCTGGCTGACCCAGCGGAATTCGAAGCAGTGGTAACTGGAGTTGAATATCTTGGAATTGACCGAAATAAAGAAATGTTCGGCAGTGCGGACGCTCCGGGTCAACTTCACAGCACTCTAAGCGATGCAATTACGATTTGGTCGGGTTTTGGTAAAGTTCAGGTCGATGGACTGACATCGGCAGATGTGCTCACCACCGAGTATCTGGACTAAACCCAATTGGCTAAGTCTTAGCGGAACGAAAAAGATTGACACGGCTATTTACGCCAAAAAGATCGATCCCCCGATCGATTGAAATCGGCGTAGGCACTGTCGTTGCAGGTTCTGTGCTGCTGGCCTGGGGGTTGCTGAGTTATCTGCAACTGGTCAGCAGCACATTTCTCCCGCGTCCTGACGAAGTCTGGTCAGCTTTCGTCAAGGTCCTATCCAATGGCTCGTTATTCGAGCACATGCAGGTCAGTTTGACCGAAATTTACATCGGTTTCTTCCTCTCGTCCATCATTGCTGTGCCGCTTGGAATCTTTATGGGCAGCTACCGAATTGTCGCAGCGGCGATTGAACCGCTCGTCAATTTCATGCGTTATCTGCCAGTTACCGCACTGATTCCCTTGCTCATCTTGTGGATTGGTATTGGAATCGAAGAAAAGATTGCAGTCATATTCCTGGGCACATTTTTTCAGCAGATTGTTCTGTGTGCCGATGTCTCGGCGAATGTATCCGATGATCTTTACAGGGTCTCCTACACTTTGGGAGTCAATCGGCGACAGGTCATCACACGAGTGATGCTGCCGGCGACACTGCCAGGCGTAATGGATACGCTTCGCGTCACCATGGGTTGGGCATGGACATTTCTGGTTGTCGCAGAATTGGTTGCTGCATCTGCAGGCCTGGGATACATGATTTTACAAGCCATGCGGGGACTGCATCCAGCCACAATATTTGTTGGGATTTTTACAATCGGAATTCTTGGGCTGTTGACTGACCTGGTCTTTAAACTGACAAAACAATGGCTGTTGCCATGGACCACGGCAAATTGACAGCAGGTGCCTGATATGGGCCGACTTTCAATCAGAAGTGTTTCTTTGCGGTTTACCTCGCGACGAGTTGGAACCATTACAGCTTTGGAAGACCTCTCGCTGGAAATACCAGAAAAACAATTTGCTGTGATTGTCGGGCCTTCAGGGTGTGGAAAATCCAGCTTATTGCACTTGGTCGCTGGGCTCACTGATGTTTCTGAAGGCGGGTGCTACATTGATGATCAACTGATCACCCAACCCGGTGCAGACCGGGGTATGGTCTTTCAGAATTATTCCTTGTTTCCCTGGCTGACTGTGAAAAAAAATGTCGAATTTGGCTTGTCTGTTCGAAACATCCCCGCGGATGAACGCTCTGAACGTGCACAGCGCTACATTCAGGCAGTTGGCCTCAATGGATTCGAAGACGCTTATTCGAGCCAGCTCTCCGGTGGAATGCAGCAACGGGCTGCAATTGCACGTGCACTGGCCAATGATCCAGAAGTCTTGCTGATGGACGAACCATTCGGCGCACTGGACAGTCAGACGCGTACAATCATGCAGGAACTGTTGTTAAGCATTTGGGAGGGTGAGCAAAAGACAGTACTGTTTATCACCCACGACATCGATGAAGCGCTGTTTTTGGGCGATGTGGTTCACGTGATGTCTAAACGCCCAGGCACTATCATCGACTCTGTTGATGTCCAACTGGAGCGCCCTCGGCGCTATGAAATTGTAACCAGTTCAGAATTCATCGAACTGAAGCGGAACATTATGATGAATCTGCATCGTGAAGTTGAAAGTTCGATGACACCAATCAAACATCCTCAAGCGAAGAGCCAATGACCGAATACATGAAATCTGCACAAATGGTGGGTGTCAAGGCACCACTGGAAATTGTCGAAATTCCGATTCCGCAACCCGGTGCCGGGGAAGTATTGGTAAAAATTGAAGTCTGTGGTCTTTGTCATTCGGACTTGCATTTCTGGCTTGGTGAGCATCCTTTGCCGGACCTTCCAGCCACACTGGGACACGAAGGAATCGGAACGATTGTCAAAACCGGGCCAGGCGTTTCGCATCTGCAAGCAGGGATGCGGGTTGGGGTTGGTTACGTTTACGGCACGTGCGGCACCTGTCGCGAGTGTTTGACTGGACATGAGACACACTGTGCGAATGTCAGGTGCACCGGCGTCGATGCGCAAGGATGTTTTGCTGAGTATGCTGTATTGCAGGCAAATTGGGCCACTGTGATTCCTGATTCGCTGGATGCCGTTGCTGCAGCACCGCTGCTTTGTGCAGGTGTTGCAGCGTTCAGTGCAACGCGCAAGGCTTCCTTGCAACCAGGTGAAGTCGCAGTGATTTTCGGTTCAGGGGGCTTGGGTTCCTATGCCTTACAGTTTGCCAAACTTTCGGGCGCGACGGTTGTCGCTGTCGATTTGTCGCAGCAGAAATTGGAACATGCCTTGTCGCTTGGTGCAGACTATGCGTTTAAGGCTGATGACAATGCAGTCGAAAAAATCAGGGCATTGGGTGGAGCCGATGCCAGTTTCAATTTTGCGCCATCGATTGCCAGCTGGCGTCAGATGATCGATGGTGCTGCAGCGCGTTGCCGGTTGGTACTGATTTCACTCCCACATCAGGATCTTACTTTCAATGCTGCAGAAGTCATCGAAAATGGCCTTCGAATATTCGGAAGTGCCGATGGTACTCGACAGGAATTGCGACAACTGATGACACTTGCCAGTAATGACAAAGTCAAAAGCGTGGTTGAACCGGTATCCTTCGATCAGATTAATGATGCGTTTGATCGCCTGGCAGCGGGTGATGTGCAAGGGCGATTAGTGATCAACATGAACTGAAGTCGTTTGACATCAGGCTATTGAACTGACGTTTGCCATACTGGCTAAGCGATCGTTGATCGATTAACGATCGTCATCGATCAGGCACAATTCAATGATCGTCCTGATCAACCGTAGACGGACCCTTGCCGCGAAACGCCAGCATAATGACAATGCTGATTGCAATGGGCAAAATGATGAGGGTGATTAATAAAGATTCACTCATGTTGACTCGCTGCGTGTTAGTTACCGTAAATATTGGGTTCAGGACACCTGACGCATCAAAGTCGGTTCAGATTGATCCGGAGCCCGATAGATTCGATCGTGCTCGAGTGCCGGTATCATCTGACGCGCTTTTTGAACTTCGCTCAGGTCGATTTCAGAAATTATATAGCCTCCTTCCTCGCCACCGTCTGCAAGGATGCGACCCCAAGGGTCAATGATCAGCGAGTGGCCGTAAGTTTTAGCCTTGCCGTGATCGCCAAATTGGCATAGAGCAACGACAAAACAACCTGTTTCAATCGCACGACTCCTTAGCATAACGTGCCAGTGCGCTTGCCCGGTTGTGCGAGTAAAGGCTGCCGGTACTGCGAGAATCTGGGCGCCCGAGTGTGCAAGATTACGGTATAGATGAGGAAATCGCAGATCATAACAGACCGTCATTCCGACGCTTCCCCATGGCATATTTGCTATGACCGCCTGATCCCCTGGCTTGAACACGTCTGACTCACGATACACTTCGCCATTTGGCAAGTTCACATCAAACATGTGAATCTTGTCATAGCGACCGATAATCTCACCATCGGGTCCAAGCATGATTGAACGATTTCGCTTGAATCCTCGGGCATCGTAGACGGCAATTGAGCCCAACAGAATCCAAACATTGAGTTCCTGCGAAAGCGCTCGAAAAGCCTCAAGTGCAGGATGTTCGGTTTCCTTGAAAGGTGAAACGTTCAGTCCTTGAGTGTCAAGATTCAGGAACGAAAAAAATTCTGCCAGGCAAATCAATTCAGCACCCGCCTTATGTGCTGCGCGCACCAAAAGGGTGGTATCGAGAATGTTATCTTCAAGAACATCCGTAGCACAATTTTGGATACAGGAAACTGTAATTTTCACGTCCATACCTCACGGGTGACAAGTGCGATTAGGAATTTTCATTGTATCAGAATCCAGCAAACGACGACAAACGGGCCAATGTCGCCGTGGCGCCAAACAATAGCAATTATTCGAGCCGATCTGTCGGCAAAACGTCAAGGTGAACCTGATCATTTTCCGACGTTTGCAAGAGTCGTTTGGCGATTAAATCCCTAATATTTTGAAACTTTATCAAGCAATTCACTCAAAAATTGTATAAAATAATATTCCGTTTACAATTCACCTTCAGTTCTATCATTCGCTACAGTTAGTAGCCTAGGGTGACATTAAATTGGCAACGGCCTTGGTATTGCGATTATTTTGGACAGGAACGTCAAATTCTTATCCTCCCAGCATTTGAACTTGCCCGAATCGCTCCAATTTATTTTTGAATTTCGCAATACAGTTATAGGTTAATTTTACGGCTTAACACGTCCATGCAGTTGATGCACAGCTTTTACGCAGTTGTCAGTTGGTGTGCGCCGCGTTCTTATATTATCAGTTTTCTATGATTCATCAAAGTTCGTAATTGCCCAAAGTGTCGACTGGGCTTAAATTGCGTTCGTCTATAGGTGTTTCACCACGAGGGATGAAACACGGGTTCTTTGTCTCTGATCGACGCCATGTTGCGCGCACACATCATTTTCGGTGCAGCCAACCGCCGCTTACTGTACCGACCAATGGGCAATCTGCCTGATTAGTCAGCGATTTGTTGTAAGAGACACCGATTCTGTCAAATGAAGTAGAGCACCGATGACAGAAACAATTCCGCTGACTACAGAAATGATTGCGGTACTGGGGATACTCGCATTCACAATCATATTGTTCGTTTCAGAAGCGTTTCGTGTCGACGTGGTGGCCGTGTTCGTGATGGTGCTCATCGGATTGACCAGTTTGATTCCGAACTACGCGGGCCTGGTACCGGCAACAGACCTGTTTGATGGTTTTTCCAGTAATGCAGTGATATCGATCATTGCGGTCATGATTCTCGGCGCAGGTTTGGATCGAACAGGCGTATTGAACAAACTTGCCGGTCGCATACTGAAAATTGCAGGCAACACGGAACGACGAATTATGGTCATGGTGTCGGCGGCAGTTGGCGTAATCTCGGGATTTATGCAGAACATTGGCGCTGCCGCTTTATTTTTGCCGGTCGTAGACCGTATTAGTAAACGCAGCGGCATTGTTCCTTCCAGTTTGCTGATGCCAATGGGTTATTGTGCAATTCTGGGAGGCACACTCACCATGGTGGGTTCGAGTCCACTGATTTTGCTCAATGATCTCATTGAGAATTCCAATGTTCGACTCCCCGACCACGTCGCACAACTTGAAACCTTTTCACTATTTTCCGTCACACCAATTGGACTGACGCTACTTGCTGTCGGTATGGTCTATTTTTTCCTGTTTGGCAAACGCATATTGCCGAAAGGGACATCAAAGGCGCTCGGAACGGGCGCGGTCACGTCCTATATTTTGGACGTTTACGGCATCACGGGCCAGGTTTTTGAGTTGACAGTTACAAACAAAAGCACAATCGTTGGAAAAACCATCGGTGAACTCGAAGATGAAGGCGGATACGACGAACGGATCATTGCGATTCGAACAGCGGGTAAAGTCATCGTTGAACCGGCGCGTAGTACCGAGATCGTCGCGAACTGCGATATTGCGATCATGGGGCGCTACGAGCAGATTGTCAAGGCAGCTGATCTGTATCGACTGAAATTGCAGGACGAAATTCGGGTGTTTCAAGAGGCGTTCAATCCGACAGCTTCCGGTATCGCCGAAGTTGTTGTGCCACCGTATTCTACCGCCATCGGAAAGACCATGGACGATCTGGGTTACCGCAGAAATTACCACGTCACCATGCTGGCGATGTATCGCAATGACAAGCCGATACGCGAAAAACTCATCGATATACCCATGAAAGCTGGCGATACGCTGGTTGTGCACAGTCTGTGGCGGGACTTGCAAAAATTCGTCGATTCGTTGCAATTCGTCGCGGCAACAGATTTTCCAAGGGAAAACGATCGACCTGAGAAACTGAATGTGGCAGTTGGAATATTTGCAATTACCCTGGCTCTGGTTTTGTTCACTGAATTGCGGCTTTCTGCTGCATTGCTGACCGGCGCATTACTAATGATTGTTTCCAAGGTGATCACAATCGAGGAGGCATACAAGTCGATTGGCTGGCAAAGCGTTTTTCTGCTCGCCAGCCTGATTCCATTGGGTGTTGCAGTAGAAAGAAGCGGGACAGCATTGTGGATTGCTCAACAGTTTGTAGTGCTTTTGGATGACGTACCGAGCGTGGTATTTTTGCTGGCGTTTGGACTTTTGGCGACCGTATTTACCCTGGTGATGTCTAACGTTGGTGCAACCGTTCTGTTGGTACCCATAGCCATTAATGTCGCAATTGAAATTGGTTCCAATCCATCAGTTTTTGCGTTGACAGTTGCATTAGCGACCTCCAATTCATTTTTGATTCCCACTCATCAGGTCAACGCACTGATTCAGGCTCCTGGAGGCTATCGGGTGATTGATTTCATGCGGGCAGGCGGGATGATGACAGTACTTTTCTTGGTGGTCGTGATATTCATGGTTCATTTTCTTTACGGCGTGTAAAGAATGGGAGTTGTACTTTCAAAATACAGACAATGCAACGACAGAACGTCATTAAGAGTCAATTCAAGTTTGATATTGATGTCTTACTGTGCAAGTATCCAAGGATTTGATCGACAGATTCCTCCACGTTCAATCCAACTGTATCGATTTGCAATTCAGGAGAAATCGGTTTCTCATACAGTGAGTTTAGACCTGTAAATTGACGAACCTCACCACGCCGGGCTTTCGAATATAAACCCTTCGGGTCGCGTTGTTCGCAAACTTCGAAAGGAGCGTCAACAAACGTTTCAACAAAATGCACTTCGTCCAGTAACTTCCGAGCCTTGGCTCTGTGTACTCTCAAGGGTGTGATCAGTGCGACGACTACGATTACACCTGACATTGCAATCATTTTTGAAATTTCAGCAACGCGGCGAACGTTTTCGGCGCGATCTTCCTGACTGAATCCCAAATCATGACTTAGCCCATGGCGGATTTCATCTCCATCCAGGAAAACGACACAGTATTTGAGCTGCTTTAGTTTCGCACTCAGATGTTTGCCAATCGTTGTTTTTCCGGCTCCAGATAATCCCGTTAACCAAAACACAAACTGTTCTTGTGAGTTTCGTTCAATGACATTGGTTTGAGTGAAATTCATAATTCATTCATAGTTTTCGTGGTATTGTCTGCCATTCAAAGATCAGGACATGAACGGTTCCATAACTGACTGGATTTTTCTGTATCTATTATGGAGTAGAGTGTTCGATAAATTACAAGATAGGTTTTCTTGGGGGACTTTCTTGCAGAAAAATTAGCCACGGATTGATTATGATAATGCGACGCTTGGTATTAACGTAAATTCTTGTTGGTGCACTTTAAGGTGCCCAGTAAATCCATCTTCTATCCACTGGAAGGCTGCCTGGGAATCTGCCTCAAACGGGCAAATTAAATCTGTCCACTTCGAAATTGACCGGAATTGCCACCGCTCGCCACCAGCTCCACGGTAATACAACTCAAATTGTTGTGTCCAAATAGTTGCTGAATTATTTTGTACAGCGTAAAATGACATCATTCAATTCCTATTCACAATTAATTTCTGATCAAATATGACACCTAGGAGAGCGCGACGCTTGGGGATGGCAGGGCTGATCGTTACCGGTACGGCAATCGCACTGGCACTCGCCTTGAATGCATTTCAGAGCAATTTGCTTTACTTCATCAGTCCGAGTGAAGTCAACGCGGGTCAGGCGCCTGTGGATAAAGCATTTCGAGTTGGAGGGCTGGTTGTCGAAGGCAGTGTCGTTCGTCCTGACAACGACCTTATGGTTCAGTTTGAAGTTACCGATACTGTTCATACAGTGCCGGTTCAGTACTCTGGGATTTTACCGGATCTGTTTCGAGACGGGCAAGGCGTCGTGATCAAGGGCAGACTCAATGCCAATGGTATTTTCGAAGCAAGCGAGGTGTTGGCCAAGCACGATGAGAACTATATGCCTCCCGAAGTAGCCGACGCGCTGCAAGCGGCAAAATCACTACAGACTGAGTAGCCATCATGTCAATAGCAATCATGATTCCGGAACTGGGTCAATTCAGTTTGGTGCTGGCGCTTTGCCTGGCAATTGCGCAAACCCTTTTGCCCATTGCTGGACGAGTGCTGCGAGCACCTTCGCTCTATACAGGTACGAAGTTTGCTGCTCGGGGACAATTTTTGTTTCTGGCCATTTCGATTCTCTGTCTGACCTATGCTTTCATCTCGCACGACTTCTCCGTCAAGTATGTCGTGCAAAATTCAAATACTGCCTTGCCCCTGATATACCGAATCGCAGCAGTTTGGGGAGCTCATGAGGGCTCACTGCTTTTATGGGTATTAATGCTGGCCGGTTGGACTGCGGCTTTGTCCTGGTTCAGTCGCGAAGTGCCCCATGACTTTCTGGCCAAAGTACTGGGCGTACTGGGTACCGTAAGCATTGGATTTTTACTGTTTCTGATCCTGACATCAAATCCATTCAATCGAATTATTCCTGCTGCGGCTGAAGGGCGTGATCTGAACCCACTGCTGCAGGACCTGGGCCTGGTCTTTCACCCGCCAATGCTCTATATGGGTTATGTCGGATTTTCTGTCGCATTTGCGTTTGCTGTCGCCGCACTGATCAGCGGGCGACTGGATGCTGCCTGGGCACGGTGGTCCAAGCCCTGGACCAACCTGGCATGGGTTTCTCTCACACTCGGCATCGCCCTTGGCAGCTGGTGGGCATATTATGAATTAGGTTGGGGCGGTTGGTGGTTCTGGGACCCGGTGGAAAATGCCTCATTCATGCCTTGGCTGGTCGGAACTGCGCTGATTCATTCACTATCGGCAACAGAAAAACGGGGCTTGTTCAAATCATGGACGGTCCTTTTGGCAATGCTGGCTTTCTCTCTTAGCCTGATTGGAGCGTTCCTCGTACGCTCAGGCGTGCTGACTTCTGTCCACACCTTTGCAACGGATCCATCCCGCGGCGTTTTTTTACTGGTGCTGATCTCCTTGGTGATCGGCGGTTCTTTGGTCATCTATGGAATCCGGGCACCTGGCATTCGCTCAAGCGGTACGTACACGCTTGTTTCAAGGGAAGTCGGTTTACTTCTTAATAATGTGTTTTTGGTCACGGCAGCTGCCACAATTTTGCTCGGTACACTTTATCCCCTGTTTCTCGATGCGCTCGGCTTGGGCAAAGTGTCGGTCGGACCTCCTTACTTTAATTCCGTCTTTATTCCATTGACCTTGCCACTCGCTGCCCTCGTTGGTGTCGGTGCTTTAGCTCGCTGGAAGCGAGACGAATTTTTCAGGTTGTTCAGTAAGATTTGGGTATTGCTCGTTTTGAGCGTACTGGCGGGCTGTCTGTTACCACTGACCATGGAAGGCTCCTATGAGTGGTTGGCGGCTGTTGGATTGACCTTGGCAGTTTGGATCAGTGCCTTGACGATCCTTGGTTTTTATGATCGTGTGCGACACAGAAAGGACAAAATTGCTGCCCTGATCAGTCAGCCGCGCGGTTTTTGGGGCATGAGCATTGCCCATCTGGGAATAGCTGTCTTTGTTGTCGGTGTAACGATGGTCAGTCTCTACGAGTCCGAAAAAGACCTTCGCATGGCACCTGGAGACAGTTATGAATTGGGTGGATTCACGTTTCAATTCGATGGTGTACGCCAGCATGCTGTGCAAAACTACATTTCCTTTATGGGCACCGTCAATGCAAGTCGAGCAGGCGGGCAGCCGATCACCCTATTTCCGGAAAAACGCTACTATCCAATTCAGGCGGACCCGATGACCGAAGCGGGCATTCGGCCTGGAATGTTTCGCGACCTTTATGTGTCATTGGGTGAACCGCTCGGCGATACAGGAGCTTGGAGTGTCCGTGTTCATGTCAAGCCTTTCGTTCGTTGGATTTGGTTAGGCGCAATCTTTATGGCAATTGGCGGATTTTTGGCTGCATTTGATCAGCGATTGACAAGTTCCGTTTCGGTGCGTACCCGAGTCGCTTCTTCGAGTCTAGCTGCAAAATCGTGATGAACATTAAGCAGTTTGTTACGCGCCCAAAATTTCTGATTCCGTTTATAGTTTTTGTCGCAGTTGCAGTTTTTTTTGCTGCAGGATTAAGACTTGATTCGACCCTCGTACCCTCACCGCTAATCGGCAAGCAAGCACCTTCATTCAATCTGCCGGTTCTCGGGGAAGAAAACCTCACATTGAGCACCCGCCAACTCACAGGTGGTTTTTGGGTATTAAACGTCTGGGCAAGCTGGTGTGTTGCCTGTCGGGATGAGCATGCGAGTTTGATTCATCTTGCAGAGCGCGGTGTGCCAATTGCCGGGTTGAACTACAAGGACACATCCGAAAACGCCCAACGATGGCTGCGCGATTGGGGCAATCCGTATTTTGTTACGGTCGTTGATCAACAAGGAGATGCCGCCATTGACTGGGGAGTCTACGGCGTACCTGAAACCTTCGTAATCGATGCACAAGGCATCATCCAATATAAACATATCGGACCCATTTCGCCTGAAACCGTTGAAAACGAAATATTGCCCTTATGGAACGCGAGCAAACTACAATCCGGTTAATGACCAGTTTGGCATTGATTGCACTGCTGTCATTCGCTTCGCCTCAGCTCAATGCGGCAAGCGAGGTACTTGAGTTCAGTGATTCGCAGCAGGAACAGCGTTACCTAGACCTGATTGATGAACTGCGCTGCATGGTCTGTCAGAATCAGAATCTGGCGGATTCAAATGCTGGGCTCGCACAGGATCTGCGCGAGCGAACCTACCAAATGGTACGCAGTGGGAAGTCAGAAGATGAAGTCATCGAATACATGGTGGCGCGATATGGTGATTTTGTGATGTACCGACCGCCGCTTAAGTCTTCGACCTATCTTTTGTGGTTTGGCCCATTGATCTTCTTGCTGCTTTCTGGCGCCACTTTCATTTTATATTCGCGTCGATCGCGTAAAAAAGCTGCTGTTAAATTGAGTCCGGCTGACCAGGAAAAAGCGCGTCGCCTGCTGGACAATTAAGCCCAAGTTTGCATTTGATGTCTGTTGTTTTTTTCCTGTTTGCATTGCTGCTGGCTGCACTTGCAGTTTTAATTGTCGTGCCGGTGATTTTGCGTGGTTCCAGCCAACAGTACTCTGATCGACAACAGAAAAACGTACAGGTTGCAAAGCAGCGTCTGGAAGATTTACAGCAAAGGGAAAGCAGTGGCGAAATCAAAGCCGATGATGCCGAGCAGATCCGAGCGGAAATTGAATACGAACTGTTACAGGATGTGCACGGTTCCTCGGATGTCGAAACTCATTCCACCTTGCAAGAATCGACAAAAGGCGCCCGCTGGGTGGCGCTCGCCATTGCAATTTTTGTTCCACTGACGGCCGGTACAATTTATTTGGCAGTGGGTGAACCCGGTTCGATTGTCGTCAAGCAAAGTAATGCCGTCGCAACGGTTCAACAAACAGCTCCTGTAGCGGGTGACGATCCGCAGGCGCAAGCGCAAAACTTTGAACAGTTGACACAGCGTTTGCTAACACATCTTTCCGTCAATACTGATGATGTGCTTGGGTGGCAAACATTGGCGCAACTGTTTCTTGCTCAACAGCAATTTGCCGAAGCCGCTGGGGCGTACAAGAAAGTGCGGGACCTTGAAGGCGATAGCGCTGAAACTCTGGTTCGCGAAGCCGATGCCTTGGCAATGGCCAACAATGGAGTGCTGCAAGGTACACCCGAAAGTTTGATCGAAACGGCGCTGCAAATTGACCCTGAATACACCAGCGCGCTGTGGCTTGCTGGTCTGGCTGCAGGCGAACGCGGTGATGTAGCCCAAGCCGTTGATTTTTGGAAACGGGCTGAAAAAACCACGAACAATGCGGAAATGCTGGCAGAGATCAGGCGACTGATTGAAAGCGGTACCGCCCAGCTCGCACAAGGAGTCGGCTCAGATGTGACTGTTGGCGGTCAAAAGGCCAGTTCGGCGATCACCGTCAAAGCCAGTATCGAATCGTCCATTGTGGAACAACTCGCGCCGGATACCGTGGTTTTCTTATTTGCCCGAGCATTCAACGGCCCACCTGCACCGCTTGCCGTATTGAAAAAACAGGTAAAAGATTTTCCGATTACCGCGACTCTTGATGACTCACTGGCGATGTTACCCAACCTGACGATCTCGGCGTTCGATCAAGTGTTCATCGTCGCGCGGGTTTCATTTTCAGGTACGCCACAGGCACAAAGCGGTGATTACTTTGGTCAATCCGCTCCCATTCGTCCCGGGATAGACCAGGGCGTTGTCGAAATTACAATTTCACAGCGAGTGCCTTGACCGTCGACTCATTTCGATAAAAAATCGATCCCAATCAACGCGACGTAAAATTGTGGTTGTATATTGACTTATTGCAGACACCGTCCTGAACCTCAATTCACTTGTGAGCGAAGGTAGAAGTCCATCACAATACTGACTCGTCAGTCTTGACAAATTCATGGATTGAAATTGTAACTTTGCCAAATCAACACCAGCAAGGCATAATTCGGTTATATTTGTCTTGTAGATTTCAAAGTGGATACGAGGTCGTAAATTTAGTTTTCGGCAGAAGTTCCAGTTGAGAAAGCAGTGTCGTATCTTGATTGGACGGCGTCTCCATTTCTCTATTTCAAACACTACATCGCAGCAACGCTGCAATGATTTTGCAACATTGAGGTGTGCGTTTATGCATAGACAGCTTAGTATGATTGTCGGCGTGATTGCACTCGTCGGCACTACATTGAGTGGTGCGGTTCAGGCGGAGGTCACCGGAGCCTTTGAAGTCGAGGCGAGGGTGATCAAGTTTTCCGAACGATATGGTACCGTTAAAGAAATTCGACCCGTCAAAGAGTGTCGCGAGGTTCAAGTGCGCTCGGGTGGTGGTTCAACTGATTCAGATACACCTGAGCTCCTTGGAGCAATCCTAGGGGGCGCAATTGGCAAGGAAATTGACGACGACAGTAAGTCGAGTACGGTCATCGGTGCGCTCCTGGGTGCATCCATTGGCAGTGATCTTGAAGACAATGCCAAGAAAAACAAAGGTGAGGTACGAACCGAAGTTCGTTGCACGACAGTTGAGACCGCAATCGAAACGCAGCGCTTGATCGGTTACGATGTCGCGTACGAGTATCAAGGCTACTTATTCCGTTCAACCACAACGAAGCGCCCTGGCAGTACCATCAAGGTCAAAATTTACGCCATTCCAATCGACGAAGCTCTATAAAGCTCTTGCAATCCATTCACAGATCGCTCGAACGGACAGTCTGATTGGCTATAGGCTAAGTGCTACTTTGCGTCCTTCGTAAGTCGCGGCGGGTGCCTGTCGTGGTGCGAGGCAGTCGCCGATTGCATGAATCTCCAGACCTTCCGCGACACCGCGAAGTTCTTGTTCGAGATCATTCATGGGCACGTTTACCGTCGCGAGCACCAGGCTGTCGAACACCAATTGCGTCGTTGAACCGTCCAGCAGATCCATGATCTTGGCACCGGTGCCAAGCCACTGCGATACTGCGGATTCTGGAAAGAAACGAGTTCCAGATCGTCGTAAGTGCTCCCGTACGGTCAAATCTGCCCCGGTTCTTGTCAACTCTCGGCCGATGACCGGGTAGGGCGTTACGATCGACACATCGTGTTTTTTTTCATTCAGATACAAGGCTGTCCCCACACCTTTCCAGGTACCAACGTCGTCGACCATCAATACGGACTGGCCGAGCTTTGCCGATCGATTCATGACATCTTCGACATGCCAGACATTGTCCCCGTCGATGCCCGGCATGATGTCGCGTGTAGGAATCCCGCGCTGATAGCCGCTTGCGCAAGGCAATGAGCCGGTTGCGAGAATGACCACATCAGCACCAAATTCGAGCACTTCTTCAGTGAAGAAGGGAGTGTTCAACCGTACATCAACACCGAGCCGATTCAGTTGCCGCTCAAACCAGGCGATGTAGTCCAGGATTTGCCCGCGCCGGGGCTGCAGTCCGGCGAGATGGAATTGGCCGCCCAATTGACCTGCAGCTTCAACTAATGTGACTCGATGTCCTCGCTCAGCAGCCACCCGAGCGGCTTCGCAACCTGCAGGACCACCGCCAACAACCAATATTTTGCGAACAGATTCAGCACGGCTGAAACGGTCGCCACCCCACTCAAACTCACGTCCCGCAGATGGGTTAATCAAACAACTGATCCAATAGTCCTTGTATCGACGGCCCCAGCACATCTGGTTGCACGAAAGACAAGGTCGAATATCTTCGGCCCGTCCCTGCATTGCCTTGTTCGCTAAATGTGGGTCGGCGATCTGGCCGCGCACAATGCTAACCATGTCCGCAGAGCCTGAGGCAATGACGTAGTCAGCCACATCAGGCGTTCGAATGTGACTTTCCGCCTGGACTTTGGCATGTTTGACAACTTCTCGAATTTGAGAGGCAAACGGCACACCCAATTGGTCTTCGTGCAATGCGTTCGGAATGATCATCGTAAAGTTGTAATAACCGCCAGTGCCAATCGTAACGTAGTCAAAAAGTCCTCGTTCGTCATGATAACTGACGATTTCCTGCATCGCTTCGAGCGGCAGCACTTCCGACACAATGGGATCGAAACTGGTGCACACGCCAATGATAAAGTCGGGACCGACAGCATCGCGTATGGCGCTAAGGAGCCTGACAGAAAACTTCATTCGCTTGGTGAAATCGCCACCATAAGAATCGTCGCGGCGGTTGGTAAATGGAGACCAGAACTGCTCAATGATGGCATTGTATGCGGCCATCAGTTCGCAGCCATCAAACCCGGATTGCTGGGCCCGAACTGCGGCAGTCGCAAAAGCGTCGATAATCTCGTCGATTTGGTGGGGCGACATTTCGACACTGCCGTCGTGATCGTGCATGGAAGGAAGCCCGGAAGGTGACCAGTTCGGCAAAAATGAGTTGTCCCAATCGCCATGCTGACCGACATGGTAAAGCTGCTGAATCATCACTGTACCGTGTTGGTGGCAACTGTCGGTAATTTTTCGAAAGTGCGGGATGATCGAATCATCGCTATGGCGAAAATTTCCCCGCGTCAACACAGCTGTACCGTGAACCGGAACCGGTTCGACGACAATCATGGCTGCGCCGCCAATGGCACGTTCCAGGTAATAACCGTGATGTCGCTCGGTGGGTAGCCCATCCACTGACATATTGGCAGTATGGGCCCCGAAATTCAACCGATGCTTCAGTGTTTGATGCCCGACCTTAATCGGCTGAAAAAGATGCTTGAATTTAGAATTTTGTGTGGTCATGAATCGCGATGTGGTGAGCATTCAAATCGCTTCACCATATCACAATTTGACTATTTCTTGCGCTTGCCGAATATCAGTTTGAACAATGGCAGAAACAGGAGCACCAAAGCGCAAATAATGATGACTGCCGCGATCGGACGTTCGATGAAAATCATCGGTGATCCGTGAGCAATCAGCAAAGATTGACGCAAAGAAGTTTCAGCCAAAGGACCAAGAACGATCGCCAAAACCGCCGGTGCCATCGGGTAGTCGAGTTTTCTCATCAGGTAGCCGACAATACCGAATAACAGCATCAACCACACGTCGTGCAAATCCAGTGTTGGTGCATAGCCGCCGACGATACACAAAATGAATATGGTTGGCGCAAGAATGGTAAACGGAATTCTCAATACCCAAATGAAGGCCGGTATAAAGGCAAGATTGATGATCAGCGTCAGCAGGTTGGCGGCGTACAGGCTGGCGATCAGGCCCCAAACAAATTCGGTATGATCGACAAACAGTCTGGGTCCTGGCTCAAGTCCCCAGATGACCATGCCACCAAGCAGGATTGCCGTGGTTGGCGATCCTGGAATTCCAAGGGTCAGCATGGGCAGCATTGACCCGGTGCTGGCAGCATTGTTGGCTGCTTCTGGCGCAGCAACGCCTTTGACATTGCCTTTACCGAAACTGTCGGGGTCTTTGTCCATGGTCTTTGCGACACCGTAAGCCATCAACGAGCCTGGCGTCGCTCCGGCTGCGGGCAAAATACCGACAAAAAAGCCAAGAAATGAGCCCATCAGCATGGACATGATGGCATTCTTGAGCCGTACAATGCCGTCGATGAAGCGTTTGTAACTCAACTCCAAGCGTGAAACTTCCACTTCACCCTTTTGTGATTCAAGTGTCCACAGGATCTCGCCGATTCCGTAGATTCCGATGGCCAGGACGAGAAAGTTCACGCCGTGGAAAAACCCGGGTATGTCAAAAAATATCAGCCTGGGTTCGCCGCTGACAATATCCAGACCCACTGCACTTAATACGAGACCGATAAATATTGAGAAAAAAGTCTTGGGTATGTCGTCGCCGCCAAGTCCGATAAAAGTCGCAAAGGCAAGCAACATCAGTGCAAATTCTTCCGGTGCTCCGAATACCAGTGCGACGTGTGCCAAAGGTGGAGCGAACATGGTAAACAGCATGATGGAGATCGTGCCGCCGACAAATGAAGCTGTGGCTGCAGCGATCAGGGCGCGGTCTGCAAACCCGGATTTCGCCATCGGTCTGCCGTCAAACGTTGTTGCAACTGCGGTCGATGCGCCCGGAATTCCGAGCATGACCGAACTGATTGCACCACCATACATGGCGCCATAATAGATGGCACCGAGAAAAATAATGGCCGATGTGGGTGGTACCAGGAACGTCATCGGCAAAAGAATCGCCACACCGTTGACTGAGCCTAATCCTGGCATTGCGCCAATAAACAGCCCAATCGTCACGCCTGCTACGATTAACGCGAAGTTAAGCGGCTCAAACGCGATAAAGAATCCATCAAACAGGTGTGCAAGAATTTCCACGGTGGTGTTTTCCTACATCAAAATGTCGTAGAGCGGGTAGAACAGCGGTTCAGTAAGACCCTTTGGTAAAGTGATTGTCAACACGATTTCGAAGAACAAGAACGTGACCACTGGAAACAGGACTGCGAGTGTCGCGGTGAGCAGCCAAGAATGGTGACCGATAAATCTCATATAGAAAATCAGGAGCATCGGTATGGCACCATAGACTCCGATTAAGTAAATTGAGCCCACCATCACGGTGAGAGAGACGGATCCGGTGAGAAATATCACCAGCGTTTCGCGGTCCATATAAGGCGTTTCGCCATGAAAGTCGAAATACCCGCGAAACCAGCGAACAATAATCCAGATGCAGCAACCCAGCATTCCGGCAGACAGCCAAAATGGAAAAGCCCCGCCGCCTGGACCCTCTCGAGGAATCCAGCCGACGGGGAGCTCTGCACTTTTCCACATCAATCCAATCGAAGCAATTGCCATGACAATCGCCATGATTAATTCCGCTTTACGCATGGAATTTTTGCCTTGGATTGATCTGGTTGAGTAAATGGGCTTAGATTTCGCCGATTTCCTTGAGCATTGTCTCATGGATTGAGCGTTCGCTCATCCAGTAATCCTTCAGTGCATCACCGGTTAAGAAGTCGCCGTAAAGGCTCTTGTCAGTCCTGTACTTTTGCCATTCTTCGGTTTCGAAGACTTTCGCAAACAGGTCCTGGTAATAGGCAGCAGCTTCAGCAGACATCCCAGGCGGGCCGACGACACTTCGTTGCATGTAGTATGCAAACTCGTTGCCTAACTCGCCCATGGTCGGTGCATCGGGGAACTTGTCCAATCGGTTCAGCGTAAAGGAAGCCAAAGGAACAGTGTTGCCAGCCTCATAAAAACCGAGTTGTTCGGATGGATTGTTCACCGTTGAATTCGCATTGTTGCCGGCGAGTTCCTTAGCAACCCGACCGCCACCTTTGTAAGGTACGTAATTCATGCTGAGCCCATAGGTTCGATTCAAAAAATCAGTAATCAACTGATCTTCCTGAGCCTTACCCGTGCCTGCCATAATCCAGTTTTCGCCTGCTTCTTTCGCGGCGGCTACAAAACCGTCAAAATCGGTAATCCCGCTGTCCTTGTTGACCCAGAGCAGGAACGTATCTTCCGCCATCCGTCCGATCGGAGTAAAGGTTGAGATATCGACCCCAAGATTCGGCTGACGCAGTGGCGTTGTATAGAAACTGTTCAGTGTCACCATCACAGTGTGATCTATGGCTGAACCGGAAGTATTTTTCATGTGAATCAATGCTTCCGCACCGGACCCGCCCGGTTTGTTAATGGGCACGAACGGTTTGCTGGCCAAGTTGTGCTTTTCAATGATGGTCTGCATCAGGCGTGCCATCTTGTCTGCACCACCACCTTGACCTGCCATAATGACAAAGTCAACCGGCTTTTGCGGATCAAAATCAGCAGAAGCAACCTGTACCTGCGCCAACGACATCAATGCCAAGGCGCTTGCACTCAGTGCTACCGCAAGTTTGTTTTTCATGCTTTTCATATCAACTTCTCCATTGATTGAGTTTGTGTTGAAAGATTTATTTTACAGTTATTCTACGAACACGCTGTATATTGTATACGATATACCGCTAGCGCCAAACTGATCGCCAGCACCTTATCAGTGACAGTTGTCAGCATATTTTGTAAACTCTAAATAATACTCAAAAATCAATGTCGTTTTAAATTTCTGCTGTTCGTTTAAAATGACCTGATACTATCCATGTCAAAAGGGGATTGACCGCTTCTCGGATCGATGTTTGTTCACGAATATCAGGCAAAAGAGTTACTCAAGGGATTTGATTTTTCATTCCCTGTGGGCGATGTTGCAATTAGTGCCGATGAGGCGCGAGCGGTTGCGGAGAAATTCAAGTCAAAATCCTGGGTGATCAAGGCTCAGATTCTGGCGGGCGATCGGGGTCGCTTCGGCGGCATCAAGATGGCGAATTCACCAACCGATGTGTCTAATGAGTCGCAAAAACTGCTAGGTTCGACATTGGTTACCCCACAAACGGGTGAACGGGGCATTGAGGTCGATACAGTTTATATTGAACAGGCTGTCTCAATTAAACGCGAACTGTATCTTGCCATTGTTTTAGATCGATATCGACGTCAATTGGTACTGTTGGCATCTCACCTGGGCGGAACAGGAATCGAAACTGCGCTTGAAGGCGCACCGAATACGCTGCAGCGTATTGGTTTGTCAGTAGACGAGGCGCCTGAACAGGGCGTGCTGGATGATTTGGCCGCCAGCATGGGACTGGAAGGTGAACTCGCTCAACACTATGTTGAAACCTGTCGCAGTTTGCACCGCGCAATGAACGAATTGGATGCCTTGTCAATTGAACTCAATCCGCTGGCTGTGGTTGACGATAACCGCTTGGTAACCTTGGATGTTAAAATGGAAATTGATGACAATGCACTGTTCCGACATCCTGAATACGCTGAAATTCGCGATCGCAATCGCTTGAATGACCGAAAGTTGCGCTCTCAAAGCGGGTACAACTACGTGCGTTTGGAGGGCAACGTTGGACTGCTCGTTGGTGGAGCCGGTCTGGCGCTGGCAACAATGGATCTTTTGAAACTGCACCAGTTGGAACCGGCCAATTTTCTCGATTTACCGCCAATTGCAACCCGTTCTGATGTTGCCAACGCCTGCAGAACAGTCTTGGACAATCCTTCGGTCAAGACATTGTTGGTCAATACGGTTGGCGGCGGGCTGACTCATTGTGACACAGTGGCGGATGGACTCATCACCGCGCACAAGCAGTCCCCCATTTCTTGCCCAGTCGTTGTCCGGTTTGCAGGCACCAAGCGTGAGCACGGCCTGACACTGCTTCGAAACTCGCGCATGCCCTTTCAGTACGCCGAAACCATGAGCGAAGCAATCGAGATGCTGCTTCGTATTTCTCGAAATTGAGCCAATGAGTATTCTGATCAACGCCAGAACCCGCGTGCTATGCCAGGGAATTACCGGTTACCGAGGCAGTTTCTTTTCTCATCGCGCGATTGAGTACGGGACAAAAATTGTCGGTGGCGTTGTACCTGGCCGCGGCGGGCAAACGCACCTTAATCTACCGGTTTTTGATTCAGTTCGCGAAGCTCGCGAAGCAACACAGGCGACCGCGTCCGTACTCTTTGTGCCGCCCGAGGCCGCACAAGATGCCGTGTTGGAAGCCCTAGATGCAGGTATAGAACTTGTTGTCTGTATCACGGAGGGCATTCCGATTCTGGATATGCTGCGGATCAAACAGCGTCTTGAACATTCTAAAGCTCGATTGATCGGCCCCAACTGCCCTGGCATCATTACACCGGGGCAATGCAATATCGGCATCATCCCACCATCGATTTATCAAGCCGGTAAAATCGGAGTCGTTTCCCGCTCTGGAACTTTATTTTATGAAGCGGTGGCTCAACTTTGCCGCGAAGGGTTTGGGCAATCAACCTGCATCGGCATCGGTGCTGACGTTGTGCCAGGCATGACTTTTGTCGACTGTCTTGAACTTTTCAGAACGGATCATGATACCGAAGCTGTATTGCTGATCGGCGAAATTGGTGGTGCGGCAGAGGAAGAGGCAGCCGAGTACCTGGCCAATGATCCATATCCGAAGCCGGTAATTGCCTATATTGCCGGGCGCCATGCGCCTCCTTATCGTCGTATGGGGCATTCTGGAGCAATCATCGCAGCAGGCCAAGGTGGAACTGAAGGAAAAATTCAAGCACTGCGCGAAGCGAACGCGATAGTGGTTGAATCACCCGTCGAATTTGGTATGGCTGTTCGTCAAGCACTTCGATAGTATTATCCTGCGGTCATAGATCAGTCATTTCAGTGTCAAGGAGTTGATGTGAAAGTACACGAATTTCAGGCAAAGGATATTTTGCGAAAGTGCAACGTGGAGACACCGAACGGGGTCGTCTGCGAGTCGGTGGAAGAGGTTTTGCCGGCACTGCAAGAGCTCGGAGGCAGCACCTGGGTTGTTAAGGCGCAAATTCACGCCGGTGGACGCGGCAAGGGTGGCGGAGTGCGCGTCGTTCATTCGAAACAAGAAGCGCAGAGCGCCGCTAAAAGCATATTGAATCAACTCCTGGTCACGCCGCAGACAGGCCCGCAGGGACAACAGGTGCGTAAATTGCTGGTCGAAGAAGGCGTGAGTATTCAGGCTGAAATCTACGCAGGCCTGGTGGTGGATCGCACCCGGCAAAGGGTGGTTTTGATGATGAGTCCTGAAGGGGGTATGGAAATCGAGGAAGTCGCTCAGCGAACGCCTGAGAAAATTTTCAAGGTTCACATTGATCCCATCGCAGGACTGAGCGACGATAGTGCGAACGCCGCAGCTCGATTCGCCGGAATACCCGAGCCGTCTGTCGAAAAAGCGGCTGGTTTTCTAAAAGCGCTTTACCAGGCATTCTGGGAAAATGACGCCTCTTTAGCTGAAATTAATCCACTGGTTGTCACAGAATCAGGAGACGTGATTGCTCTGGATGCCAAGATGACGTTTGATGAAAGCGCACTGTATCGGCATCCCGACATTGTCCAATACCGTGATCTTGACGAAGAGTCACCCGCAGAAATAGAAGCGTCCGAAGCTGGGCTTTCCTACATATCGCTTGATGGCAATATTGGCTGCCTGGTCAATGGGGCTGGGCTGGCGATGGCCACCATGGACATCATTAAACTCTACGGTGAAGAACCAGCGAATTTTCTCGATGTCGGCGGTGGCGCGACCACCGATCAGGTGATCGCTGCGTTCAATATCATGTTGCGAAACAAACAGGTTCAGGCTGTTCTCGTCAACATTTTTGGTGGAATCATGCGTTGTGACGTCATCGCGCAGGGACTGGTTACCGCACTTAAACAAATTGGTGCCCAGGTGCCTGTCGTGGTGCGTCTTGAAGGGACCAATGTTGAAACTGGAAGACGTATTCTTAATGAGTCCGGTCTCACGTTGATTACGGCGAGCACAATGGATGATGCTGCCGCCAAGGTTGTCGAAGCTGTAAGGAGTTAATCGGATGTCAATTTTGATCAATCGGGACACGCGGGTCATTACTCAGGGTATGACCGGTAAAACCGGTCGATTTCATACGGCTAACTGTCGCGAATATGCCAACGGTGAAACTGCGTTTGTCGCGGGTGTAACGCCAGGTAGAGGCGGACAGGAGGTCGATGGGATTCCGGTTTACGACACTGTTGCACAAGCGAAACAGGAAACTGGCGCCACGGTGTCGGTCATCTATGTTCCTCCGCCGTTCGCAGCGGCCGCAATAGATGAGGCTGTTGAAGCACAAATGGATCTTGTGATCTGCATTACCGAAGGTATCCCAGTGTCTGACATGATCAAAACTCGGCGCAAGATGGAATCAAGTAACACCGTCTTGATTGGACCAAACTGTCCCGGGGTCATCACTCCGGATGAAATCAAAATAGGAATTATGCCGGGCTATATTCACCGTAAGGGTTCAATCGGGGTTGTTTCCCGTTCCGGTACTCTCACTTATGAAGTCGTTGATCAACTGACCAAATTGGGAATCGGACAGTCCACCTGCGTTGGCATTGGCGGGGATCCGGTAAACGGGACCAAGCATCTCGATGTTGTCAAGTGGTTTAATGAAGACCCGGAAACCGAAGCCATCGTTATGTGTGGCGAAATCGGCGGAACAGATGAAGAAGATTGTGGGCGCTGGATCGCTGAACATTCCGTGAAACCGGTTGCCGCGTTCATTGCTGGCGCAACCGCACCGCCAGGTAAACGGATGGGACATGCCGGTGCCATTATCGCCGGGGGTAAGGGGACCGCAGTAGAAAAGATCGCAGTTTTGCGTGAATGCGGCGTACACGTTACTGAAAATCCCGCCGGCATTGGAGAACTGGTCAAGACATTGATCAGTTAATGTGCAATTGACTGCACCGATGAGCAGATTCGCTTTGATCTGTCAAACTTCAGTCTTCGTTTCAAAAAAGAGCGTTTCGATTCGGATCTAAAGTCGTATTTTGGATGCCTTGTTCACTTTGTGCAAGTGCTGACGAATGATTTTGCAGACTCAGTGCCAGATGTCGGGCATTTCACTTTTTCGCTGTACCATGTAAGTTTTAAGTGCCTCATCAATTCCAGGATCTAATTCCGGCATCTCGTAATCATTAAGCATCTGTTTCCATTTTGCGTTGGCTCTTTGTGCAATATTGGTTGAGCCTTCTTCGACCCACTGCTCGTAAGGCGGTGTGTTGAAAAGTTCAGATTCATAAAACGCGTTTTCGTAGTGGGTCAGCGTATGAGCGCTGCCGAAAAAGTGACCGCCGGGTCCGACTTCCTCAAACGAATCGGTGGTGAATTGATCTGGCTCAATAGAAACTCCTTTGACAAATTTGTGCAATGATCCCAAGTAGTCTGCATCGATGACGAGTTTTTCGTAACTGACGGTCAAGGCACTTTCCATCCAGCCCGCGGCATGCAGTACGTAGTGAGCACCGCACAAAATTGCAGCATTCAATGAATTGACGCTTTCGTTGGTTGCGTGTGCATCAACGCAAAGTGAACTGGTAAAGCCACCGCTGCAGCGAAGTGGTACGCCAAATCGTCTTGCAATCTGTCCTACGACATAAGAAGAAGCGACTGACTCGGAAGTTCCAAATGTGGGTGATCCTGCGCGTAAATTGACGGTCGTGATGAAATTACCGAAAACGGCGGGGGAACCTGGCCGTACCAATTGGCCAAGTGCAACGCCAACCATGACTTCGGCCAAAGATTGGGCGATGGCGGCAGCGATGGTTACCGGTCCCGTGGCGCCGCTGAGTACAAACGGTACCACTATTGGACACTGGTTGGCTTGAGCATATGCTCGTAAGGCCCCGGACATCGCCCCGTCGTAAACCAATGGAGAGTTCATGTTGATATTGCCGCCGATTACACAATGTTGATCGGTGTAGTCCTCACCAAACAGAATGCGTGCCATTTCGATGGAGTCCAGTGCTCTTTCGCGGGTCGTGACCGAGCCCAGGAACGGCATGTCAGAGTAGCGCATATGCGCATAGACCATGTCGAGGTGCCGTTTGTTGACTGGCAATTCGACCGGTTCACAGACCGTGCCTCCGGAGTGATGCAGCCATGGCGACATGTAAGCGAGCTTGACGATGTTCTGGAAGTCTTCGATGGAACCGTAGCGACGACCGTTGTCAAGATCCGATACAAATGGTGAACCATATGCCGGGGCAAAAACGATGTGCTTGCCGCCCAGTCTGACCGACCGGTCGGGATTGCGCGCGTGCATGGTAAATTCGCTGGGGACAGTCTTGATTAAGCTGCGTAAGAATCCCTTGTCGAATCTCACTCGAGTGCCCTTGACATCAGCTCCGCCCGCTTGCTGCCAAATTCGAAGCGCTTCATCATCACCTCGAAATTCGACCCCAACTTCTTGAAGCAACTCTTCTGTTTTTTCTTCGATCAGCTCAAGTCCTTCTTCGCTCATCATGTCGTATGGCGGAATTTCCCGTTCCAAGCCGGCGTGGATGACTGGAGATTTGGGTCGCAGATTCCGTCGCTTCAAACGTCCTCGACTGGAGACTGGTACTTGTTCCGCTATTGCCATCTGTAATTTAATCCTCGAAAAGTGAGTCAACTAAGCAGACGTAATTCACATTAAAATGTGTGATCACTGAGACTATTTTATTGTTAATTTTGGTGAGCACTGCATTCTTCTAAGTCCACAAGTGAGTTCACAGATTGTTGGAAAAACAGGCTCTAATTGCATACAATATACCATCGCAGTTGCCCAACAGCGCAGGGTTGCCGGTTGGGGTTTAATTTGGCAGCAGCACTACTTGGACGGTCATCTGCCCTGATACATTGATGTTCGTAAAATCTACTAAACCCAGCGGCAAACGTCGCCGCTACGCGCGCCCGACTTTTACTCCCAAAGGTCGGCAGGTTGACCAGCAATATGTTGATGAAGTTCGTGACCTGCTTGGTAAGGAGGAGCCTCGACGCGATTTGCTGATCGAATATTTGCACAGAATGCAGGACCGGTATGGGTGCCTGTATTCTGATCATTTGGTAGCACTGGCAGCGCTAATGCGCCTTTCCTTGTCCGAAGTCTACGAAACAGCCACTTTCTACGCACATTTTGACATCGTAACTGAGGATGAAAATCCCCCGCCGCCAATCACCATACGGGTTTGCGATAGTCTGACGTGCGAAATGTTCGGTGCGCAAGATCTGATTTCACAATTGTCTAATCAATTCAGCGCTTTGGTACGAGTGGTTCGAGCGCCATGCATGGGACGTTGCAATACGGCGCCCGTGGCTGAAGTCGGGCACCGCCATATCGATCATGCGACAGTTGATTCCATCAAGGCAACTGTTGATAAACGGGCGCTTCATCCAGTTGTGCCAAATTACGAAAATTTCGCAACGTATCGTGCCCAAGGCGGTTATCGACTACTGGAACAATGTCTAAATGGCGAGCGAAGTGGCGAGGAGTTGGTTTCGACCATGCAGGAATCGCCGCTTAGAGGATTGGGCGGTGCCGGATTTCCCACCGGATTGAAGTGGAAGATTGTGCGCAGTTATCCTGGCAGCAGACTCATGGCCGTCAATGCAGATGAAGGTGAACCTGGAACGTTCAAAGACCGCCACTACCTGGAACGCCAGCCTCACAGATTTTTAGAAGGTATGGCCATTGCGGCCTGGGTTGTAGAGGCACAGGCTATCTATATTTATTTGCGCGATGAATATCCCGTGGTTCGCGAAATTTTGCTGACTGAGCTTGAGGCGGTCAGACAGGCCGGATTATTTCCGCAGACAAAAGTCGAACTCAGACGAGGTGCAGGTGCGTATATCTGTGGTGAAGAGTCTTCGATGATCGAATCAATCGAAGGCAAGCGGGGATTGCCTCGCCACCGACCGCCTTACGTCGCTGAAAACGGATTATTTGGCCAACCGACATTGGTTCACAATGTTGAGACTCTATACTGGATTCGAGATATTGTTGAAAAAGGTGTCGATTGGTTTGCCAGTTTCGGCAAAAATGGCAGCAAAGGTCTTCGCAGCTACTCCGTTTCAGGAAGAGTGGTTGATCCAGGAGTAAAACTTGCGCCAGCCGGGGTGACAGTGCGCGAGTTAATCGACGAATTCAGTGGAGGCATGCTGCCGGGACATGAGTTCAAGGCTTATTTACCTGGAGGTGCATCGGGTGGCATATTGCCGGCATCCCTTGATCAGTTGGCGCTCGATTTTGGCCAGCTGGACGAGTATGGCTGTTTTGTGGGCTCTCATGCGGTGGTAATTTTGAGCGATCAGGATAACATGAAAGATGTTGCACTGAATCTGATGAGATTTTTTGAAGACGAAAGCTGTGGTCAGTGTACCCCGTGTCGAGTCGGGACCGAAAAAGCAGTTCGCTTAATGGCACGCGATGAATGGGATGAAACGGTGTTGAATGATATCAGTCAGGCGATGGCTGATGCATCAATTTGCGGACTGGGTCAAGCTGCGGCCAACCCTTTGCTATCAGTGATGAAGTATTTTCGAGACGATTTCGTATGCAAAACGGAACCAGTATAACTTTTGAGCTTGATGGGCTGGAGGTCGAAGCCTTCGCCGACGAGACGATTTGGCAAGTCGCCAACCGGCAGCACAATCAACTGCCGCATCTTTGTTATTTACCACAGCCCGGTTACCGAGCCGATGGTAACTGTCGCGCTTGTATGGTGGAAATCGAAGGCGAACGGGTTTTGGCAGCGTCTTGCATACGAAAGCCTGCTCAAGGTATGAAGGTCAAGACAAACAGCAAACGTGCTCAATTTTCGCGCAAATTGGTGTTTGAAATGCTGGCTGCCGATCAGCCGGAAAAGAACAAGGCTCACGATCCAGAATCACGATTCTGGCAATGGACGGATCAACTCGAGCCGCAGATGGGGCGAATGCCCGCACGCACTTCACCCGATCCCGATCGCAGTCACTCAGCAATGGGAGTCTACCTCGACGCTTGTATTCATTGTAACCTTTGTGTTCGCGCCTGTCGCGAAGTGCAGGTCAACGATGTCATTGGCATGGCCTACCGGGGACATGAATCGAAAATCGTATTTGATTTTGATGATCCGATGGGGAACAGTACCTGTGTTGCTTGTGGAGAATGCGTTCAGGCTTGTCCTACCGGGGCCTTGATTGAGTCTTCGTTAATTGATCGCAATGGCGTGAGCAAGCAGATCAGCGTTGAGGAGGTCAATAGTGTTTGTCCTTATTGTGGTGTGGGTTGCCAGATCAGCTACCAGATCAACAACGACAAGATTATTGCGGTTCAAGGCATCGATGGTCCGGCAAATCATAACCGGCTTTGTGTCAAAGGACGATTTGGATTCGATTATGTTCGTCATCCGCACCGCTTGACCAAGCCACTGATTCGGCGCGAAGGCGTGAAAAAAAATGCGCACGACACCGTTAATCCGGACGATCCATCCAGTCATTTTTATGAAGCTGAATGGGATGAGGCGCTCGATTATGCTGCACAAGGATTTCGCAAGATTCTAGAAACCGCTGGCTCATCAGGGTTGGCTGGATTTGGCTCAGCCAAAGGTTCAAACGAAGAGGCTTATCTGGTCCAAAAACTTGTGCGCACAGGTTTTGGCACGAACAATGTCGATCACTGCACGCGACTTTGTCATGCTTCATCCGTAGCAGCGCTACTCGAAGGCATTGGATCAGGCGCGG
The DNA here is from genome assembly GCA_963664525.1 of Arenicellales bacterium. Lineage (GTDB taxonomy): Bacteria > Pseudomonadota > Gammaproteobacteria > Arenicellales > JAJDZL01 > JAJDZL01. Next base: position 1,984,910 of record OY761535.1, on the reverse strand, counting down.
TGACTGCGCCTTTTTCCGCTTGTGCGGATTCTGATGTCATTATCGTGATTGGTGCCAATCCGACCGAAAATCACCCTGTCGCAGCAACATTTTTTAAACAGGCTCGCAAGAACGGCAAAGAACTCATTGTGATGGACCCGCGCGGAACCGTATTAGCGCGCCACGCTACCCACATGCTGCAGTTCAATCCAGGCACCGACGTTGCGCTTCTCAATGCATTGCTTCATGTGATCATTGAAGAACAACTGTATGACAAGGACTATGTCAATCGCTTTGTTGAGGGTTTTGAAAACCTCAAGCAGCAAGTTAAGTCTTTTACCCCGAAAGAGATGGCTGGCCTTTGTGGTATTGATGCCGAGACTTTGCGGACCGTCGCAAGAAAATTTGCCTCGGCCGAGCGTGGCATCATCTTTTGGGGGATGGGCGTCTCACAGCACGTTCATGGGACTGACAATGCTCGCTGTCTGATCGCATTGGCAACCATTACAGGTCACGTTGGTCGTCCGGGAACCGGTTTGCATCCATTGCGCGGACAAAACAATGTGCAAGGCGCTTCCGATGCCGGGTTGATCCCCATGGTTTTTCCCGATTACCAGGCGGTCGATCAAGAAAATGTGCGCGCCAAGTTTGAAGATGCCTGGGGAACATCACTGGACCCGGAAAAAGGTCTGACCGTGGTGGAAATTATGGACGCGGTGCATCGCGGTGAAATTCGCGGAATTTATGTGATGGGTGAGAATCCCGCCATGTCAGACCCTGATGCACTACACGCCAGAGAAGCATTGGCCACGCTCGATCATTTGGTCGTGCAGGACTTGTTTATGACAGAAACTGCATTTCATGCAGATGTGGTGCTGCCTGCCTCGGCATGGCCGGAAAAAGATGGCACCGTTACCAACACCAATCGACAGGTTCAAATGGGCCGAAAGGCCCTTAAACTACCCGGTGACGCGCAACAGGACTGGTGGATCATCCAGGAGATTGCCCAGCGCCTTGGACTCGATTGGAATTATTCGGGTCCACAGGATATCTACACGGAGATGGCTTCACTGATGCCGTCGCTCGACAATATTTCCTGGCAGCGCCTGGAAACTGAAAATTCGGTGACTTATCCCTGTGACGCCGTAGATGTTGCCGGCAACGAGATTGTTTTCGGAGATGGATTTCCCACCGAAACAGGCCGTGTCCGTCTGGTTCCTGCGGCATATACACCACCGAATGAACGTCCGGATTCTGATTATCCGATGATCCTGACCACCGGTCGACAGCTGGAACACTGGCATACAGGAACGATGACTCGCCGGTCAAAGATTCTCGATGAAATAGAACCCGAGGCGGTAGCAAGCATGGCTCCGATGCAGTTGAAGTCTCTTGACATTCAGCCTGGTGAATTCGTCAGAATCGTGACAAGACGCGGCAGAATTGAGATTAAGACTCGAAGCGACAGTGCCATTCCGGAAGGCGTCATATTTATTCCGTTTTGCTATACCGAGGCCGCAGCGAATATTCTGACCAATCCAGCGCTTGACCCGGTTGGCAAAATTCCGGAATTTAAGTTCTGCGCGGCGAGAATCGATCGTTTACCCGGAGTCTGACAAATACCGGCGTTCGATTATGAACGCATTGTCTTGACTGAAGAAATTCAGGTACCCAATCGTTCGTTAACCTGCAACCCTGATTGCTCGACAAACTCGCTGGCCGAAACCTTGCCAGCATCACTACGCATCCGTTCGACAACTATTTGCCCACCTTTCGTTGCCACATGAATGCCATCGGCATCAATCGCGGTGATCGTGCCAGGTGAGCCATTGGATTGAGAGCTTTTTGAACTGTCGAAAATCTTAACGATCGAACCTTTATATGTCGTCCAAGCCCCTGGCTGCGGGTTCGTTCCCCGAATCAGGTTGTAGACCTCGCTGACGGGTTTATTCCAGTCGATGGCTGCATCATTCTTCACACACCAACCTTCATAGCTGCCGGCGTCTGGATCTTGTGGTACTCGTGGTGCGACGCCGTCTTTCACCATGTCCAAGGCTTGGATCATCGCATCGACACCGAGTGGAAAAAGCTTGTTGAAATACAGACTGCCCAATGTGTCATCGGGTTGTATATCGATCTCCTTTTGCAGCAAAATCGGGCCTGTATCCAATCCGTCATCCGGCCAAAAGATCGTCAGACCTGTCTTTTGCTTGCCTTGAATAATCGGCCAGTTGATTGAACTTGGACCTTTGTGGTCTGGCAGCAAAGACGGATGATATTGAATGGAACCGTATTTGGGAATATTCAAAACAGCAGATGGTACGATGAGTGTGACGTAAGCCATGATGCACAAATCAGCATTGAGTCTGCTCATTGAATCGGCAGTTTCCTGCGATTTGTAAGTTGCAGGCTGATAAACCGGAATGTCCGCTTGTTGTGCCGCCAATTTGAGCGGGTCGGGCCGACTACCGCTTTCAGGTGCGCAATACACGGCGACGACATTTTCGCCGCGCTCTAGCAGACGATCGAGTACAGCTTGACCGAACGCCTGCTGACCGTGAACGATGAGCCTCATATTAACCTTCTTAGATTGCGCCTGCTTCGCGTAGGGCTTCAATCTCACTGGCATCATAGTCCAGCACGTCGGATAGGATTTCGTCGGTGTGTTCACCAAGTAATGGTGAGCGCACTACTTCGGTCGGAGAATCCGACAACTTGATCGGATTGCCAACAGTACGATATTTGCCGCGCTCGGGGTGATCGACTTCAACGACGGTACCAGTTTTCATCAAGGCTTCTTCGTTGATGAGTTCTTCGATCGAAAGAATCGGTCCACAGGGCACATTCAAAGGATTAAGAGTTTCCATGACTTCGAATTTGGTTTTCGTCATGGTCCATTCCTCGATCATTGAGAAACACTGATCCAACTTGGATAAGCGGACCTGTGGGGTTGACCACCCGGGATCATCAATCAACTCCTCTCGGCCAATGACTCGCATCAAATGAGCCCAGCCTGGCGGCTGGATAATGACGTAGACATAATCATTGGGACCGCCCGGTTTGGTTTTGACAGCCCACCCGGGTTGACCGCCGCCTGAAGAATTGCCACTTCGTGGAACGGAAGTGCCAAATTCCCCGTTTGGGTATTGAGGGTATTCGGTGAGCGGTCCGTGCTGCAAGCGTTGCTGATCGCGAAATTTCACTCGGCACAAATTCATCACACCATCCTGCATGGCGCATTCGACACGCTGCCCCAGACCAGTTGATTGACGCTGTACCAAGGCTGCCAGAATTCCGATTGCCAAGTGAAGCCCGGTTCCAGTGTCGCCAATCTGGGCGCCGGTAACAGTTGGTGGTCCATCATCAAATCCAGTCGTGCTGGCTGAACCGCCCGTGCATTGAGCAACGTTCTCATAAACCTTGCAGTCCTGGTATGGACCTTTGCCAAATCCTTTGACTGACGCATAAATAATACGGGGATTGATTTCGTGAATCTTTTCCCAGGGAAATCCCATGCGATCCAGTGCGCCAGGTGCGAAGTTTTCTACAATGACGTCGCAGCAGCGAAGCAGTTTTTCAAAGACGACTTTGCCGGTTTCGTTTTTGGTGTCGAGAGTGATCGAACGTTTGTTGTGGTTCAGCATTGTAAAGTACAGGCTGTCGACATCAGGAATGTCTCGCAACTGACCGCGAGTTGCATCGCCGACTCCGGCTCGTTCCACTTTGATCACATCTGCACCGAACCACGCCAGTAATTGCGTACAGGTCGGACCTGACTGCACGTGTGTCATATCAAGAATGCGAATGCCATCCAAGGCTTTAGTCATGATTTTTCTCCCAGCAAATCAAGAATCAGGCAACAGAATATTCATTTATACATTGTTTGCGCTTTAGTTCCGGGAGCGTATTCACTCGGATCAACCCATATGTTGACGACTGCCGACTTTCCTGATTTATGTACGGCTTCTCTCGCTCTGAGCAATGCAGGCGAAATTTCATCAGGATCATGAACTTCTTCCCCATATCCGCCGAGCATCTCGGCGAATTTCGAAAATGGCACGTCGCCGAGCAGATTACCAATGTCGCCTCGTTCTTCACCATATTTGGCGATCTGGCCATACCGGATTTGATTCATGGCACTGTTGTTGCCAATGACCGCGATGTAGGGTGCGCCGAATCGATTCGCAGATTCCATATCGAAAGCGGTCATGCCAAACGAGCCGTCTCCGTAGTAGCAAAGTACTTCCTTTTGTGGGTGTGCCAGTTTCGATGCCATCGAAAAGGACGTTCCTACTCCGAGTGTTCCCAGTGGCCCTGGGTCCATCCAGTGCCCTGGTGTACGCGGTTGTACAGCCTGGGCTGAAATAGTTACAACATCGCCGCCATCACCAATATAAATCGTATCTTCACTGAGAAAATTATTGATCTCCCAGGCAACTCGGTAGGGGTGAATCGGTTTGCGTTCCGACAAAAACAGCTGTTTGAGTTTTTCGGTTCGTTCCAACTCCTCGGTTTGCAACTCACTGAGCCAGTTTTTGCGCTCTGACGTGTTTGCTGCAGTTTTGTTCCCGGCAGCTTCAACGACTGCATTCAAAATAGTGCCTGGGTTGCCGGTCAGTCCGAGTGAGATGTCGCGGTTTTTGCCCACCGTTCGGTAATCCAGATCTATTTGCACAACTGTTGCGTCAGCACGCAAGCGGCGGCCATAACCCATGCGAAAATCAAACGGTGTTCCCACGATCAGAATCAAATCTGCATTGTTGAATGCGCTTCGTCGCGTGCGATGAAAATGATTGATATCTCCAGGGGGCAGGGTGCCGCGCGCGGAGCCATTGAAGTAGGCGGGCAGATTGAAAGCACGAATAAATTCAATAGTGGCATCAGTAGCACCGGCTGTCCACACTTGGGTGCCAAACAGTGCACACGGACGTTTGGCATTGGCCAAAAGCCCAGCCAGTTTGTCTATGTCGTCGGGGTCGCCCAAATGATTCGTGGAAGCTCGATAAGAACCCGGCTTTGGAATCCGTGCATCTTTCAGATCAACCTGTGCGTCTAGAACATCGCGCGGAATTTCAAGATAGGCCGGACCGGGCGCTCCGTTGTTGCTTTCTCGACACGCCATTGAGACCATGTCAGCAATGCGCTCAGTACTTCGTACGCCGGCAGAGAATTTGGTAATCGGAGTCATCAGGTCAACATGGGGCAGGTCTTGAAGTGAGCCCATCTTATGTTGGCTCAACGCACCTTGTCCACCGATGTGCAGCACAGGACTTTCCGCGCGAAAGGCATTTGCAATTCCCGTGACTGCGTTTGTACAGCCAGGTCCGGCGGTGGTCACCACACACCCGGTTTTTAAGGTTTGACGTGCATATCCGTCGGCAGCGTGAGCTGCGACCTGCTCGTGTCGGACATCAATGATTCGTATGCCTTCATCGATACATCCATCATAGATATCAATAATATGTCCACCACAAAGTGTAAAAATCGTATCAATGCCTTCGTTTTTCAATGCTTTGGCAACCAGGTGTCCTCCCGACACCTTTTGCGCCTGTTCGAGCACTACCGGCTTGACTGAATCGACTCTTTCAAGCGTTGCTGTCTGCGTCATCGTATATTCCTCCCAGAAACCCGATGAAAATCAATGCGAAATTGCATTGTATACAATATACCACTACCAGTAATCCAATGCAATAGCAAATGAGAGCATCGGTTTTTTCTGAAAAAATCATACGATCAACTGCGTGCCAGGGCATGTTCGGGACACATAAGATTTACGCTAGAGTGGCTGAAATTGATGTCCTATGCAACCTGGCAAAGAAACCCAGTTTCTGTCAGTTTTCCTGCGACAAAAGACGGATATATTTGGCGTGAACATTGTCTTTCCAATTGTGTAAAATCGTTTGAATTCAAACCAACAATAAGGATTATGAAAATGAAAAAATTTACCAAGCAGGACTATATTGAGCAGTTGGCGACAGGCAAAATGTCGCGACGCGAGTTCAACACCATACTTGCCTCGGCTGGAATTGCAACCGTCATGTTGCCGGTTTTTTCCGGCCCCGTAAATGCGGCTGCATCAGACCATCCCAATGTATTCACTTGGGAAGGCTGGGATGCCAATGAGCATCATGGGGAATACTTCGAAAAATACGGTGAGTACCCAAACTTTTCGATATTTGGCGACGAAGAAGAAGCCTTTGCCAAAGTCAAAGCAGGTGCCCAATTTGACGTGTCGCACCCTTGTTCCTACAAAGTTGAAATCTGGCGAGATGCCGGAATTATTCAACCGATCGATACTAGCCGTCTGAAATATTGGGACAAAGTTATTCCAAGCCTGAAGAATATTCCCGGAATGATGCACAACGATCAAAATTACTTTGTTGCTGCCGACTGGGGTTTGACTTCCGTTTTGTATCGGCCTGATTTGGTTGACGAAAAGTATCAGGAAGAAGAAACCTGGGGCATTCTTTGGGATGAACGCTATGCGGGTCGTCTGTCCATGTCAGACAGTCTCATCGACGGTGTCATGGTTGCTGCGATCTATGGTGGCGCACAGAATCCTTTCGATATGACAGACGAAGAAGTTGAAATGACACGTGAACTGCTGCGCAAGCAACTGCCGTTGCTGCGTTATTACTGGACGAGTCCGACTGATCTTGAAAACTCAATGGCTGCGGGTGAGTTGGTGGCGACCAGTGCCTGGAATGATGCCTATACCGGTCTGAAATCCCAGGGTGTGAATGTCAAGTATATGAACCCCAAAGAAGGTCCGATGACTTGGGTGTGTGGATTCTGTCTGATGGCAGATGCTGACCCTGAAAAACTTGACAAGTCCTATGAAGTGATTGATGCTTTCCTGGCTCCTGAGTCTGGCGCATTTTCAATTACTGAAGAAGGATATGGTCATTCCAACCTGGATGCTTATTCATTGGTTGACGAAGCGACACTGGCTGAACGTGGACTTTCTCGCGATCCAGAATCAATGCTGAGCGCTGGTATTTTCCAGGTGCCCATCGCAAATGAAGCCGTTTTGCAGGCGATGTTTGAAGAAGTCAAAGCGGGTTTGTAATCACCGGCCTTGACTGACCAAGTCTTATTTGGAACTCCGGAACATCCGGAGTTCCAAATTTGCCTGTTGTTAGTCTACAGTCAATTTTGCTGCAGTCTAACTCTCTAGTCCAGAGAATTTCCAGTTCAACCTCGCAACTCTAGCACTCAAGAAGCGAGCCAATGCGAATTTCCACATCTAACTATTCGCTGCTAAACCGGCTTCAACTCAAATTTCGAAAAAGTGAAGCCTTGCGGGGATATACGCTTTTGTCCCCGACCTTGATGGTTGTTCTGCTAGGATTGCTATTCCCCCTGCTGATTCTCGTCACGCTTAGTTTCTGGAAACAGGAATACGTTGACCTGATCCAGACATTCACGCTCACCAATTACGCTGATTTTTTCCGAAAGAAAATCTATTACCTGATCCTGTACCGCTCGATCAGGATATCTTTGCTGGTGATGCTGGTCACTGTTTTACTGGCTTATCCGCTCGCCTACTTCATCGCATTCCATGTGAAAAAGAACAAAATCATGTGGATTATTCTGATCACCATTCCCTTTTGGACCAGTTACCTACTCAGAGTCTTTTCCTGGAAGGTGATACTGGGCTACAACGGGGTGATCAATTCCGGGCTCATGTCCTTGGGGGTGATTGGCGAACCGCTGGAATTTTTGCTCTATAACCCGGCTGCAGTTGTCATTACCTTGGCTCATGCTTGGGCTGCCGTTGCAATTTTACCCATTTATGTGTCACTTGAAAAAATTGATAGATCCCTGATTGAAGCGTCCAGGGACCTCGGTGAAAGTGCGGTCATGACATTCATCCGGGTTACTTTGCCCCTGTCGCTGCCAGGGGTCATCGCGGCAAGTTTACTGGTTTTTATTCCAACGGTGGGGGACTATGTGACACCGGCGCTGGTCGGTGGCACCCGCGGCATTATGATTGGTAATATTATCCAGTCAATGTTCGGCAAGGCACTCAATTGGCCGCTTGGAGCGGCGTTGTCCATCATTTCAATGCTGACTGTGACAATCGTGGTTTGCATACTACTTGGTGCGACACAGTTATTCCGCAAGAAGGTCGCCTAGTGTCATGATGCGAACTCGATCCCGTCTCAACTCACTGTCAGTGTATGCGGTTCTTTATCTGATGTTTCTGTATGCACCGGTCGCGGTGCTGCCGTTGTTCTCGTTTAACGATTCACAGTACATTACTTTTCCACTGCTGGGATTTACCCTGAAATGGTACGCTCAACTGGCCGAAAGTCAGGGTTTGCAGCTTGCCCTGATGAACAGTATTAAGGTTGGACTCTCCGTGGCTTTTTTAAGCACTGTACTTGGAATCTTTGCTGCCAAGGCAGTGACCCGTTACCGGATGCGAAGAAGCGGCTTTCTGATCAGTTTCATCATGGTACCGCTTGTGATTCCGGAAATTATTCTTGGCATCTCGCTGCTGATGACATTCAGTATCGGTGGTATCAAGTTGTCGTTGGTCACCGTCGGTATCGGCCACCTGATGCTCTGTACCCCTTTTTCGATGCTGGTATTGATATCGAGAATGGAAGGATTTGACAAAAGCTATGAAGAAGCGGCTCAGGACTTGGGTGAGAATGCCTGGTGGACATTTTGGCGCGTAACTTTCCCCATTATTTTGCCAGGCGTAGTGGCTAGTTTTCTCTTGACGTTCACGATCTCCTTTGACGAATTCATTCTTGCGTTCTTTTTGGCTGGGACCGATGCGACTTTACCGCTTCATATCTGGAGCCAGTTGCGTTTCCCCGACAAACTACCATCGGTGCTGGCGCTTGGCGCAATCATCGTGGTTTTGTCGACCGTTGTTATTTTTGCCGCAGAATTAATTCGACGTGGAGGCGTTCAACTTGGCAACAAATCAAACGTGTGAATTTATGTCCGATGTAATAATTTCAATCAAAGAAGTCATCAAAGACTTTGGCAAAGTCCGGGCGGTCAACAACGCAAATCTGGATGTAATAAAAGGGGAGTTCTTTTCCTTGTTGGGCCCGTCAGGCTGTGGCAAGACGACTTTGTTGCGCATGCTGGCTGGATTTGAGTTGCCCACTGAGGGCACCATCGAAATTGACGGTCAGGATGTAACGCTTTCACCGCCCAACATTCGACCGGTGAACATGGTGTTTCAAAACTATGCCATTTTTCCACATCTGAATGTTTCTGAGAACATTGCCTTCGGCATGCGTAAATCCGGTTTGTCGAAAACGGAACTTACTGAACGAATTGAACAGATGTTGGAACTCATCAAACTTCCCGGTTACGGTCAACGCGGTGCACAAGAACTTTCTGGTGGACAACGCCAACGCGTTGCATTGGCTCGTGCACTGATCAAGCAACCCAAAGTTCTACTACTTGATGAGCCGCTCGGCGCCTTGGACAAGAAACTCAGGGAACAGATGCAGATTGAACTTCGGCTTTTACAACAGCAGGTTGGCATCACCTTTGTTTTCGTAACGCACGACCAGGAAGAGGCACTGACACTTTCTGATCGTATCGCGGTGATGGATCAAGGCAACATCATCGAGGTATCGACACCAGGGCTACTGTACGAACAGCCAAAATCACAGTTTGTTGCAGATTTTATTGGAACGATGAATTTCTTTGATTGCAGCCTCAATGAATACTCAGATGGTGTTGCGATCGGCAAATCGGGAGAATTGGGGGACGTCAAGGTCATTGCACAGCAACCGGCAGAAGCTCCTGGAGACAAATTCACTCTCGCAATTCGGCCGGAAAAATTTTCCATTTCGTTTGATGCGCCTGACCAGCAATACAACTTTGTCAAGGGCCGAATGGGACCGTCAGCCTACTTGGGTGATCGCAGCCATTTTTACATTCACGTTGAAGGGCGAGACAATCCGATTTCCGTTGCATTGCAGAATCTGTCAGGTGTGTTGGATCAGATCTATACCACCGATCGCGAGGTGTGGTTAACCTGGTCGGATGATGCAGCCGTCATGTTGGCGATGGAAGAATGACCAATTCTGCCATTGCAAATCTTTATGTTGACGGTCAGGCTGGTACAACTGCAATTCAAGTATTTGAGTTGCTTGAAAATCGAAGCGATGTCAATATCATTCGCCTGCCGGATTCAAAGAGAAAGGACACCAGCGCACGTCAGGATGCAGTTGGGCGCTCAGATTTAACCATTTTATGTTTGCCTGACGAAGCCGCTAGAGAATCAGCCAACTGGGCACAGGCAGCGGGGACTCGCGTCATTGATGCAAGTACTGCACACCGGGTGAGCGATGGCTGGGACTACGGCATTCCTGAATTGGGGTGGGAATTTCGTCAATCGATTCGACATTCTGACAGAGTCGCCAATCCGGGGTGCTACCCGAGTGCTGTAATATTGCTTTTGCGACCTTTGATCAGCCAAGGCCTACTGGCACCGGACTGTCCCTTGGTGGTTCATGCTCTTTCAGGTTATTCCGGCGGTGGCCGTGGTCTGATCGAGACGTGGGAAGATCCGACGAGTGAACTTTTATCGCTCCCATTTTCTGCGCCGTATGCGCTTGACCGTGTACATAAACACATACCAGAAATGATGAAGTACTCAGGTTTGCTGCGTGAACCCCAGTTCTTACCGAGAGTGGGCCCATTTTACAAGGGCATGCGCGTGGAAATCGCCTTGCATTCCGAATGGTTGCAGGACAACAATGTCCATGCTGTACTTGAATCCACTTATAAGGATGAACCGTTTGTCGAGGTGCAGCACTTCGAGGCTGAAGGTTCAGATCACCAACGATTTGATCCAAGACGCTGCAATGGGACTAATCGAATCGAACTCACCGTCTGTGAGCATCCATCCGGCCATGTACTGCTCGTGGCAATACTCGACAATCTGGGAAAAGGCGCAAGTGGCGCGGCAGTTCAGTGTCTGAATCTGATGATTGGCGCTGATGAAAGCGAAGGGCTTGGCGTTTAGCTCTCCTGTCGACGGGCAAGTTCAATCGCTGTAGCAAAGTCCGTGCTGTCGTAAGACTTCATGCGTTCAGCAAGCCCGTTAACGATTTGGCACACCAAGGCAGGTCCCTCGAATACCAAGGCCGAATAAAGTTGTACCGCACTGGCTCCAGCCAGCAATTTACACCAAGCATCTTCGGCTGAGCTGATCCCGCCAACACCAATGATCGGAATTTGCCCATCAGTGACATTGGCGAGACTGCGAATCACATCAGTCGCCCTGTCACTTAATAATTTGCCACTCAATCCACCTTTTTCACTGTAACGTCTGTGTGAAATAGACGATTCGCGCGCAGTGGTAGAATTGGTGGCGATCAGCGCGTCAACTTTGTAGTGCATCGCAATTTGAGCGACATGAACGATTTCGTCTGCGTTTAGGTCTGGAGATATCTTCACGGCGATGGGAAGAATTCTATTTTCGTGCTGTCGAGCCAGTTCAGTTCGTTTTCGCATGACGAATTGTAAAAGTTGATCGAATTCAGTCTTGTGCTGCAGCATCCTGAGTCCTGGCGAATTTGGAGAAGATAGGTTAAGCACTGCATAGTCCGCGACATCGTAAATTGCTTCGAGGCATTTGGCGTAGTCTTCGTGGGCGTATTCATTTGGCGTTTTGGTATTCTTGCCGATGTTGATGCCAAAAATGGAGTTACCAAGGTTGCTGGGTTGCTTTGCCAGGTTCTGCAAAAGGGCATTAAGCCCACCGCTATTGAATCCCAGGCGGTTGATGATCGAGCGCTCCTCTTCGAGGCGAAAGATTCTCACACCTGGGTTTCCCGGCTGAGGTTCGGGGGTAACCGTGCCGATTTCGATCAGTCCAAAGCCCAGTGCTGCTAGTGCTGGATACGCGACGCCGTCCTTGTCAAAACCAGCGGCCAGTCCGACTGGATTTCTAAGTTGTCTGCCAAATAGTTGGATCGGTAGTTCACAGGTTCGTTCCCGATAATGGCGTGAAACAGTGCTAAGCACGCGTTTGTTTTTCGAAACCGTCTTCAAAAGAGTGATGGTTTGTCGGTGAGCCCACTCCGGATCGACTCTTGCGAGAGCAGGACGAAACAGCTTGTAGACGTTGCGGGTCAAAATGATTCGTTACCGCGCAGCAGTCGCCATTTTCCGACCGGTAGCGAACCCAGTCTGATATTGCCAATTCGAACTCTCTTAAGCCCAGTCACTTCAAGACTAACCTTGTCACACATTCTTCGAATCTGGCGCTTTCGCCCTTCCGTTAGCACCATACGAAAATAATTTTCATCGAGTAAATCAATTTGTGCGCGCGCCAATTGAACGCCGTCAAGTCGCATGCCAAAAGTCAGTTGCTCGATTTCGTTGGGTCGAACCTCGCGATGGACTCGAACCAGGTACTCTTTTTCGATTTCAGAGTCTGGAGAAATCAGTTTTTTAGCAATTCGACCATCCTGGGTGAGAACCAAAAGTCCAGTGGAATCAATGTCGAGTCGGCCAGCAGGTGCCAGTCCCTTGATCGGCCAGCGGATTTTAACCGGTTTGGTCTCCGAAGCGCTGCGAAACTGGTTTTTACGGGTGATCAGCGAAACTGCCGGTTGGTATTGTTTTTCAGGTTGTCCTGAAACATAAGCGATCGGTTTGTGTATCAGTATGGTCAGGAGTTCTTTCTGATATTTTTTTGCGCGAGGATCAAGGTCGATGCGACAGTTTTCAGTCACCATCGTACCGGGCTCTTGAACCGTCATTCCATTGACTTTGAGCCATCCTTGCTGAATAAAATATTCTGCCTCGCGACGAGAGCAGATGTTCTGCTGCGAAAGGTATTTTGACAGTCTGATCAATTTTCCAGATTATCGATGGAACTATATCACTGCGGATTGTCTAAACCATGAAACGCCGCAGATGTTTACTGCGAAAAGATGAATTGATTAGAACACATCAGTAAAAGTATATGAAAAAAAAATTAATTGTCAGATTATCGGCCATTTGCTGGCTAGCTTTCGCAGTTCCCTTGCTGGCACAAGATGCGCCGGAGAAACTCGACTGGTTTCAGGGAGGTAACTGTTGGGTCGCAGAGCCTGGATTTTTGTATTGTGGTAAACTGCATCCCTACGTTGAAGACAATCCGCATCCGTTTGTTTCATTTGCGTGCTTTGAACACTATCAGGCTGTGCTATTAAGTCACGGTCCTGTAAACGATCCTGCAAAAATTCGCAAGGTCAATTCCGACTTTGGACACGAGCAGTACTCTGACATCTGGATTGCTGCGACAGAAACCGAGACGTTTATGTCGAGTCATATCAGTCCTGGAAATGACGGTTATTTCAATACATTAAGAGGACTGGGTAGTTCCAGCGCAACTCGGTTCGACTTTTCGATTGAGCAAGACGAGGTTCGCGGTGCCATCGAATTGACCGGAGAAGAGCACATCATTGTTGGAACTTACATGGATTTATGCAACCTACAGGTCGGACAATAAACAAGATTCTGGTGGCTGACTCAATCTGATGCATTGTCGTCGCGGGCAATGTCAGCCGCGTAGCCGATGTAATCTCGCGGCACGAGTTTAAGTAACTTGTCCAGGTCCGATTGTGGCAGATCGAGTCCGCTGATAAACTCCTGTATTTCGATTTCAGACACGGCGACGCCTCGGGTTAACTCTTTCATCCGTTCGTACGGCAACTCGCCACCATGTTTGCGTAAAACTGTTTGGATGGCTTCGCTTAACACTTCCCAGGCGTTGTCCAGGTCCGCATTCAATCGCTGTGCGTTGATCTCGAGTTTGCCCAGTCCTCGTCGAATTGATTTGTAGGCGATCATACTGTGGCCGATGGGAACACCAAGGTTTCGAAGCACGGTGGAATCGCTCAGGTCCCGTTGCCATCGACTGATTGGCAGTTTGTCTGCCAGATGAGAGAACAGGGCATTGGCAAGCCCCAAATTGCCTTCTGCATTTTCGAAATCAATGGGATTGACTTTGTGCGGCATAGCCGATGATCCAACTTCACGTTGAACCACCTTTTGTTTGAAGTAACCGATTGAAATGTATCCCCAGACATCACGACAAAGGTCGAGTAATATCGTGTTGATCCGCTGCAGTGCATGGCAATACTGTGCAATGTAATCATGTGCTTCGGTTTGGGTGGTCACAGCACTGTATTCCAGACCGAGTGATTCGACGAAATTCCTGGCTGTCTTTGGCCAGTTGATTTCCGGGTTTGCGACATGAAGCGAGTTGAAATTGCCGACGGCGCCACTTAGTTTTCCCTTGATGGTAGTTTCATTAAAGACTGCCAGTTGGCTTTCCAGTCGCTTGGAAAAGACTCGAAATTCCTTTCCAACTGTAGTGGGCGATGCGGGCTGCCCATGTGTTCTGGCCAGCATGGGCGTTTCAGCAAACTCGACTGCGAGTTTTGACAGGTCTGTCGAAAGCCCGGAAATTTCGGGAAACAGCACTTGGTCTCGAGCTTGCTTGAGCATCAGGCCAAAGCAGTTGTCATTGATATCGTAGGAAGTACAGCCAAAGTGGATGAATTCCCGGGCCTTGGATAACTCTTCAATGTTTTGCGACCGCTCTTTGAAGAAGTACTCCAGTGCCTTGACATCGTGGTTGATTTGTGTTTCTATTGATTTGACTTCGAGTGCGTCATCAATCGAAAATTGTTTGACGAGGTCTCGAAGGGCGTGAATGGACTGGTTTGACAGCGGTGCAAGTTCTGATAATTCCGGATGCATCGCCAGGTGAATCAGCCACTCGACTTCAATGTGCAGCCGTAATTTAATCAGCCCATATTCGCTGAAGATATCTCGCAGCTGTTCGACTTTGTCAAAATATCGACCGTCGAGCGGTGATAAAGCATAGACGGCAGTGGGATTGGTGATACTCATAGAATTTGGGGATCACTGGCGGTGTTTGTCTTCCTCCCTAGCAATTCGCAAATCTGTGCATTATGCGAAATTGCCTGGAAAAAGATAATGATCAATCAGCATGACTGCGAATAGCAAACCGAGGTACTGGATCGAGTAGCGAAACATCTTGCGTGACAAGTGATCGCTGTAACTTCGAAACAGACGAATTGCAAATCCTATAAATATTCCGCCCAGAACAACAGAGGCAGCCAGGTAAAGCCATCCGAACATGCCGGATGCGAATGGCATAATCGATACGGCGACCAGCAGTACGGTATAGAGCAGTATATGCAAACGGGTTAGTTCCGGACCGTGTGTGACGGGCAACATCGGAATGTTGGCACTCTGGTAGTCCTTGTGGCGATAAAGTGCCAAGGCCCAAAAATGAGGTGGAGTCCAGCAAAAAATGATCAGGAATAGCAAGAATGCGTCTGAACTCAATTCCCCGGTCATCGAAGTCCAACCGAGCACAGGTGGCATCGCGCCTGCAGCGCCACCGATTACGATGTTCTGTGGTGTCGCATGCTTAAGAAAAACTGTATAGATGACGGCATAACCGATCAGGGAAGCGAAAGTCAGGATACTCGTCAGTGGATTGACTGCGATGGACAAAATGACCATCGAAACAGCCGCCAGTATGCACGCGAAAACAAGAGCTGAACCTGTCTTGAGACGGCCAGACGGAATCGGGCGATTCCGAGTCCGCATCATTCGAGCGTCTTTGTCTTCATCCAAAACATGGTTAACCGCAGCACCGGATGCCGCTGCTAAACCGATGCCCAAGGTGGCCCATACCAAAGTCAACAAATTGGGCATTCCAGAAACGGCAAGAAACATGCCGGCAATGGCCGTGAACATGATCAGAGCAACAACCCGGGGTTTCGTAATGCGAAAATATTCCTGCAACAAACCGCGAACTGGCGCAGGTTCAGTCGTCGCAGAAGGGTTGGATACGTTCGAATTCATTGCTTATTCGGCTAAGGGTATCGAGCCGCGATTCGATCAATCAGCGAGGCAGAGCATTGTATCGAATCTCATCGGGTAAATGAGCGCAGTCGATAAAGGTGAACTTATGGTTGAAGATGGTGTCAAGGAGGCAAAATGCCGACTTGGCGTTTACTTTCGACGAGGCCGAAAAGCCAGAAGAAAGTATATCACAAGCAAGGTTGCACTAAGTGCGAACCACTGGAAAGCATAAGCCTTGTGACGCGCAATCCAACTGCTGTCGGGTGGTGGCCATTGACGTTCAAATCCATCCGAATGTTCATCATCCATCATGATGACGACTTCCTGCAAACGATAGGGGGCCGCGTTCGAAAATCGCTCGATATCTAAATTCTGCCAAATTCGTGGCCATTCGCCAGGATTGATCGGTGGGGGGTCTTTGAGTACAAATGGATCTTCTGGTGGAACAATAGCCATTCCGCTGACCGTCGCTTCGCCAGACAAAGGATCAATAATTGGTAGCTGGCTTCGGTCCGCAGTGCCGGGAATCCAGCCTCGATTGACGAGTACAGCGGATTGTTCGCCGCGAAAAACCAAGGGGGTGATGACGTGAAATCCGGGTCGACCGTTTCGGACACGGTTATCCAGCAAAATTTCGTACCTGGCGTCCCACATGCCGGTGGCTCTAATTCGGTGATACTCTAGTTCTTGAGGTGATTCAATCGTGGCGCCGATAAAGATTGGTGGCGAGTCCGCTCGACTGGCATGAAGGTCTCGAATATCAGTTTTTTCCTCGGCTCGGTCGAGTTGCCAAAATGCAAGACCCATCAACGCCGGTAAAAGTGCGAATGTGCACAATGTCGGGATAAATCTAAATCGAAATTCGAGTTTCACTTGTCTTTATCCCAAGGTTCAGCACTGACCACAATATTGCACTCAGACTTGGTAGAAAATACAACCGGAAGCGTTCAGTGAGTTTGGATTACAAAAACAGTTTGCAGTGGTTGCAGGCCAGGCCGATTCTCACAGGTTTGCCGATTTTGTCACAGTGGCCGCAACCAAATCGACCAAAAAACGCCAAGGCCGGGTTCAGTCCAGCACAACTTGACTGAAAGTCATCGGGTTGTTCAATTTGTATTGTTGCAACCGCACTTCGCCACACTGATTGGATGTAATTGGAATCATTACTGCCATCGAGTTTATCTGGTTTGACCATTCCAAGATTATGAGTGGCACGGCTAACATGGGCATCCACCGAGATGGGTAATGAATTTAGGTGTGCAATGTTGGCGTTGCCGGGACGGGCCAATAGGCGAATCCAATTCATGCTTGTCTTTTGTCCGCTGAGCAATGGAAAACGATTGTGCCCGCTCTCACCGCGTGTACCGAGATCTTTCATTAAATGCTTTGCATCGACGGTTTTACCGTAGATGACTCGGCTGACAGGACAGTTGCTTTCAAGTGCGATCGTTCGAGCGATTTCCAGCCAGGCCTGCGGGTCTCGTTCTGTGTTTTGGGTGACATTGAATTCGCCCAGGTATTCTGTCAGTTCATCGACCGAAATGGCTAAAAGTCCGAGGGGGTCAAACACTTGCGGATGAGACTCATACAATTCCAGCCCACCCCACCATAACCGCTCTGAATCTCGGGCTCGGTCAATCGCGCCAAGAAGCGTCAGATAAAGCAGGATCGTCTGGTTAGAGGTGTCAGCCTCGCGTAGATATTTCACGCATTCGACTTGCGGTAATGTATCCCAGGAGGTCGCTGCTGGGAGATTCTTCCTTGCGGATAAATCAAAGCGGCTTTGGTAAAAATCTTCAACGATTAAACCGGCAATTTTTCCAAATTCAGACATGGTGGACTCGAAATTGGATTGTTTGAAAAACCTATTTGCCTGCCTTAATGTTGACAAAAGAGGCAAAATCAAATTGGCATGTCATATGAATGACACATTTTAGGGTTTTGTAGCTTGCTTTGGCGATTATCCTCTGAATTGACAATACGCCATATTCTGCCAGCATTTGATATTTTTGAGATGATATACGTGGCTAAATCATTGAAAAACTGATCATATGAGCATTAGTTTCATCAATTGAGCGGCCCGAATGAATCCGAACAAAAGTGCCCCTGTCAAGTTGCATCGCAGCGGCGATTCACTGATTGAGTTGATGGCGATGTATTCGGACGAGACCACTGCACGGAAGTGGTTTGAGTCGATTATCTGGCAAGCTGGTGTTACGGTATGTCACCGCTGCGGCGGCGCCAACACTTACGAGGTTCCGAGCGCCAAGCCCCTGCCACACCGATGTCGCGATTGCCCCAAGCATTTCTCATTCCGCCATGGCACGTTGTTGTAGGACTTCATGTGCCGCTGCAAAAGTGAGCGATTGCCATTGATCTGTTGGCGACGAGTCTGAATGGTGTCTCGTCGATGAAGTTGCATCGGGAATTTGACATTACCCAAAAGACCGGTTGGCACATGCTGCACAAAATTCGTTTTACATTGAGTGGAGGGGGCATTTCGATGTCCGATAGGGTGGCAGTTGACAAGACCTACATTGGGAGATAGGAGCGCAACCAATATGAAGTCGACAAATTGAAGGCCGGGTGCGGCAGCGTCGGCTCGACAATCCGCAATCATGTCTTAAACGCAGTATTTCAATTTGCTTTTGCATCGTGATTCTCCTTGTGCTCATGACTTGTTTCTCACTTTACAACACTGGATAAATCCACCATTGCGATGTGAAGCCAAGTACTATTCAGATAATCTTGGACAATGCTCGCTTGAGGGCCGGTCTGGCTCGCTTCTTAAGTCAATGCAAAGGCATGTTTATATTGATGCGAACCGGTGTTCACAAACATGCGATTCGGCGTTCATTTTGATGCGATTGGCCGATCATTTATTTTGCGACTGCTTGTTTACCTGATAGGCGATTTTACAGGTGCGTTGTAGAACGAAAAAAATATGAAACCAGAGGCAAATTAGTGAGGATTTTCAAGAAACACGAAAGGCGGTACAATTGACTTGTAAATGAATGATGGGTAAGGATCAAAATGATTGGAGACAATGGACGAAGTATTTGTAAGCCCCTGATCTGGCATAACCAGAACCAAAATTTGTTGTTGCATTCTGCATAACTATTCACAGGTAAGGACTTAGTGGTCGTCATGAAATCAGGAATTGACCTTTATACCCAGTTACAGGAGATTTAAGTTATGGCTAAATCAGATTCTTCGCTCGGTACTCCCGAACAGCTACGCGATCCAAATTACACCCCGCCAATAACACAGGCTATTCCACTAGGAATCCAGCATGTGCTCGCAATGTTTATCAGTAATGTCACCCCGGCAATCATAATCGCTGGTGCTGCGGGATTCGGCTTTGGGTCTAATTCACCGGAGTTTCCAAACCTGATCTACATGATTCAGATGTCAATGCTGTTTGCAGGCGCTGCAACCCTGCTTCAGACCATAGGATTCGGGCCGGTCGGAGCGCGGTTGCCGATTGTGCAGGGAACCAGTTTTGCGTTTCTCCCGATCATGATACCGTTGGTTGCCGGAAAGGGCGTCGATGCAATGGCGGTTATTACCTGCGGTGTGTTGATTGGGGGCGTGTTTCAGGCGTGCCTGGCGCCGTTTATCGGGAAAATTCGTTTTGCCTTGCCACCGTTGGTTACAGGTCTCGTGGTATTGATGATCGGACTCGCACTGGTCAAAGTTGGCATCCAGTATTCTGCAGGCGGTGTACCTGCTATCGGTAAACCGGAGTACGGCAGTCTGCAAAATTGGTCGGTTGTTCTTGTCGTTATCTTGACAACCTTGGGGTTTAAGTTTTTTGCCCGAGGATTCCTGTCAGTAGGTGCAGTATTAATCGGTTTGCTTGTCGGTTACATTGTGGCACTGTTTATGGGCATGGTGAATTTTGATAATGTCGGTAGAGCCGCTGCGTTTGCATTGCCCGACCCATTCAAGTTCGGTTTCGAATTCAGTGTCGCTGCAGTAGTCGGGTTCTGCCTGATGGCGGTGATCTCTGCCATCGAAACCGTTGGCGACGTTTCCGGGATAACCAAGGGCGGAGCGAATCGCGAAGCGACTACAGACGAAATCAAGGGAGCAACCTACGCGGATGGAGTCGGATCAGCGGTTGCAGGTATGTTCGGTGCTTTGCCGAATACTTCATTTTCACAAAACGTTGGATTGATCGCGATCACGGGTTTAATGAGCCGCATGGTCGTCACATTCGGAGCGATCTTCCTCATCGTAGCCGGGTTTATTCCGAAAATTGGCGCAATAATTTCCACGATTCCGATCGAAGTTCTTGGTGGCGGTGTCGTTGTCATGTTTGGTATGGTGGCCTCAGCGGGCATTTCCATGCTGGCGGATGTCAACTGGAACCGAAGAAATATGGTCATCTTCGCTGTGGCACTGTCGATTGGCCTCGGTCTGCAGTTTGAGCCAGGCGCTTTGCAGCACCTGCCGGATACAGCCAGGATTTTGCTGAGTTCAGGTCTGTTGCCGGCTGCGACGATAGCGATTGTCCTGAACCTGCTTCTGCCTGAAGATATCGATGGTGAGAGTGACTCTGCTAAATAACTTGCGCGTGAATGCCGATAATATGAAACCAAATTAGTTTCGCTTGTGCGCCGTGGAAAGGTGTTTGCTCTGAATCCCCCTTAGCAACTGTCGCTTCAGTTTATGACTAGGGGGAGTGCGTCAATAGTTTTCATTGCTCAAGTGTTCCTTCGAATATGTTGGATTATGACCGGCCGTTGCAATTCGTATGGTCTTCGCTTTCCAAGCGATGAATATCCAATCAGGAAACTGCCGCGCAACGACTTTGTTCAATTTCTATTGAAGTATGACCGCACAAAGAATAATCATCGCAATTTTCGTACTAGCAATGATCGGTTCGCTGGTTTCGGCATTCTGGTACATGCTGAAAGACCGTGGCTCAGGTACTCGAACGGTCAAAGCGCTAACAGCTCGTATCTCGATATGGATACTGCTGTTTGCTTTAATTGTCGGCGGAATTTACACCGGTTGGATTACACCGAGTAACACCGTGCCTATTCCACCCAAATCTTCAGCGAGCGAATAACTGTTGTCAGATCAGCCGGTCAAACGACATAGACAAAGATAAACAAGCCCACCCAAACCGTATCAACAAAGTGCCAGTACCAGGCTGCTGCTTCAAAGCCAAAATGGTGGTCTGGCTTGAAGTGCCCACGAATCGAACGAATCAGAATGACAGTCAGAATAATCGCACCAATTGTCACATGGGCGCCATGAAACCCGGTTAGCATAAAGAAAGTTGCGCCGTAAACCCCGGTTCCCAAAGTCAGTCCAAGATCCGAGTAGGCGTGAATGTATTCGACGCCTTGTAGATACAAGAACAAAAATCCAAGCACGACGGTGATGAATAACCAAATGATCAGGCCCGTTCGGTTATTTTTTTTCAAATCCCAATGCGCAAACGTGACCGTGACGCTCGAAGCGAGCAATATCAGAGTATTCCAAACAGGAATTCCCCATGCTCCTATGGTTGAAAAATGCCCGGCTGAAGTGATTGGAGTGTCCGCAGCAATTAAGTCTGCTCCCATGGGACCAGCTGTCGGCCAGCCGCCGTCATAACCCATCCACAGTAAATCCGTTTCTGCCAACCAGGGAACCGCCAAATTTCTAAGGTAGAATAGTGCCCCGAAAAAGCCTGCAAAAAACATCACTTCTGAGAAGATGAACCACAGCATACCCATGCGAAACGAGATATCAACTCGAGCATTGTATTTACCACCTTCGCTTTCCAGCACCACCACACCGAACCAGCCAAACATCATAAAAGCGATGATCAGGCCTCCAGCCAGCATGACCCAAGGAGCCATGTTGACGTCGTTCATCAGCATTACAAATCCGCCGGCCAAGGTAAATAGTCCGACTGATGCCACTAAGGGCCATGGACTGGGATCAGGAAGATAATAATCGCCGTTCGAAGCGCTCATTGCTTGTCCTCGTGTTGTTTATTTGTAAAGTGTTCAGTTTGATTTCGCATCAAAAATATTTAGCTGTTTGCTTCTTTTGCGTCTTCGCTTGGAGACTTGTTGATCTGAAAGAAGCTATAGGAAAGAGTCAATGTCTTGATTTCGTTCGGTAGTTCCGAATCGATATAAAAACGCACCGGCATTTGCCTGGACTCACCGGCTGCCAGTGTTTGGTTGTCAAAGCAAAAACACTCCAGTTTAACCAGATGTCTGCCCGCCTGCATCGGGGAAATGCTAGGAATGGCTTGTCCAACCAATAAGCGATCTGCAACATTTTCGACCAGATAATTGACCACATGGACTTCGCCAGGATGCACTTTCGTCTTACGAATCACAGGTTTGATACTCCAAGGCATATTGTTGTTTGCCGTTGCAGTAAACTCGATCGTAACTTCTTTAGTCGTATCGATTGCAATGTCATCTGATTCAATTTGCAGTTTAGCGATGGTCGGCTTGCCTCCGATTCCGGTTATTTCACAAAAAAGGTCATACAGTGGGACCAGTGCGTAGCCAAAGCCAAACATCAATACCACTGCCCCGGATAGCATAACTATCCAGCGTGTATTTGATCGTTTGTTATTCACCAGACCCGCTACTCCTTTACCTGAAGTATTCAACCACCATTATGGCGATGAAAAATACCAGTGCGACGCCTCCGAGTATGAACGCAAGGCGCTTGACGCTGTCTTGGCGATCTTTCGTAACCATTGGATTTCCAATCGACTTATTTGACAGTTGGTGGCGTTTCAAACGTATGGTAAGGCGGCGGTGAATCCACGGTCCATTCAAGTCCATCTGCACCTTCCCAAACCTGCGCAGTGGCTTTTTCGTTCTTGCCGCGTACCGCTTGAACTACGATGTAAACAAACAGGATTTGTGCCAGCCCCAGACCAAAAGCGCCAATCGAGGAGATGACGTTGAACTCGGTAAATTCCAACGCATAGTCGGGGATTCTTCGCGGCATGCCAGCCAGTCCCAGAAAGTGCTGCGGGAAAAACGTCAAGTTAAAGAAAATCGTAGTCAGCCAGAAATGAGTTTTACCCAGTCTTTCGCTATACATGCGCCCCGTCCATTTCGGTAGCCAGTAATAGGCTGCGCCCATCATTGACATGATTGAACCTGCGAACAGAACATAGTGAAAGTGCGCCACTACAAAATAGGTGTCGTGATACTGAAAGTCAGCTGGAACGATGGCCAGCATCAATCCAGACAAACCGCCAATGGTGAAAAGAAACACAACCGCCAGGGCGAACAGCATCGGTGTTTCGAATGTAATCGAGCCGCGCCACATCGTAGCCACCCAGTTAAAGACTTTGACCCCTGTTGGTACCGCAATGAGCATTGTTGCATACATGAAAAACAATTCGCCTGCCAATGGCATACCTACAGTAAACATGTGGTGTGCCCAGACGATAAATGACAAAAATGCAATGCCGGCGGTGGCAAAGACCATGCTGTCATAGCCGAAAAGCGGTTTGCGAGAAAAAGTCGGAACAATCTGCGAGACAATTCCAAAAGCAGGAAGAATCAGAATGTAAACTTCCGGGTGGCCGAAGAACCAGAAAATATGTTGAAACAAAACAGGGTCTCCGCCCCCTGCAGGATCAAAGAAAGCCGTACCGAAATGCCGGTCTGTGAGCAGCATGGTTACTGCACCGGCCAGAACTGGCATGGCAGCTATGAGCAAAAAGGCGGTGATTAGCCAAGTCCACACGAATAGAGGCATTTTCATCAAGTCCATACCCGGTGCGCGCATGTTCATGATCGTTACGATGATGTTGATTGCGCCGAGTACGGAAGAAATACCCATCATATGGATTGATAAAATCGTCATGTCTACGCCGACTCCGCCCTGAACGGACAGTGGCGCGTACAGCGTCCAGCCTGAAGCGGGTCCGCCACCGACGGTAAACAAACTCCCGAGTAGCATAGCGAACGCGAAGGGCAAAATCCAAAAGCTCCAGTTATTCATCCTGGGAAGCGCCATGTCGGGCGCTCCGATCATCATCGGGATCAGCCAGTTTGCAAAACCCACAAAGCCCGGCATGATCGCGCCAAAAATCATGATCAGCGCATGCATGGTGGTCAGCGAGTTAAACAGTTCAGGATTGACCACCTGCAGCCCGGGTTGGAAAAGCTCAGCACGAATGGCAAGCGCCATGACCCCTCCGACGAAAAACATCGTCAGAGAGAAAATCAGGTACATCGTACCGATATCCTTGTGGTTAGTCGTCGTTAACCAACGCATGATGCCGCTAGGGCGATGGTGGTGATGGTCGTGTGCTTCAGTGTGCGCAGCGGACATAGTGTTATTACCTTGAAGATGAAATATTTTGTCTGTTCAAATTTCGATAGCGTCAATAAGGTTATCGCAAAGCAGCAATCTCAGATGGTTGAACCATATCGCCCAAACTGTTGCCAAGTGAATTGCGTTCGTACGTGATAACCGCAGCAATATCTTCATCACTTAACTGTAGTTTGAAAGGTAACATGGTCGTATTTGGCCGGCCATTCATCACGATTTCAATATGGTCTTCTATAGGTCCTGTCGTAATTTCACTGCCAGTCAGCGGTGGAAAAGTTGGCGGAACGCCCTGACCTTCAGGACCGTGACATGCGATGCATTGAAAGTAAACTGTCTTTCCGTGCTCCATCAACTCGTCCATGGTCCACTCCCGTGCGGGTTCAACAGCGGCGGCTACCTGTTCCGAGTCTGATTCTGACTGTTGCGTTTCAGTCGCTGTCGACGCGACCTGCTTGGGTTTTTGAGCTTCTACCCAAGCGTCAAATTCTTCGGGTGCGAGCACATCGGCAACAATGGGCATAAAGCCGTGATCCTTGCCACAAAGTTCTGCGCATTGCCCTCGATAAGTACCCGGGGTGTCAACGTTGGTCCAAAATTCATTGATATATCCAGGTATGGCATCCTTTTTGACACCAAACTTTGGAATCCACCAGGCGTGAATCACGTCGTTGGACGTCAACAGGAATCTGATTTTTCGATTTGCAGGAAGCACCACCGCATTATCCACTTCCAAAAGGTAGTGTTCTCCTTTCGGTTCACGGTTTTCAATTTGAGCGCGCGGTGTCGAAAGATTGCTGAAATACCCAATATCGTGATCAAGATATTCATAATGCCACTTCCACTGGTATCCCGTAATCTTGACCGTCAGGTCTGATTGCGTCGTATCTTCCATGTAAAGTAGCGTTGCGGTTGAAGGAATAGCCATGCCGACCAGGATCAGAAATGGAATGACGGTCCACACAACTTCGAGCTTGGAGTTGTGGCTGAATTGGTGAGCTTGATGGCCGCGGCTTTTGCGATGGGCGTAAAGCGAATAAAACATTACACCGAATACGACAACAAAGATCACCAGACAGACAATCATGATGGCGTTGTGTAAGTCCAAAATCCGAGCGGCAACCGGTGATGATGGTGGCGGCAGATTCAACCCCCATTCCGAATATGCGCTCAGGGGAAACAGTGCGACTGTGGCTGCGAGAATTCGCAGCAAATTTCTCGCTCTACATCTACAAAACAATCGTGACATCAACGGACTCCCATACGGGCTTTGTTTTTGTGTAATCAATATTTACTTGCTGACCTGCTCGGTCAACTGGTGAAACAGGCGTATTTTCGAACTTTCAAGCAGAAACTCTCCAATTTCAAACTCTTGCGCCCGATTAATGACCAGCAGACGAACCGGTTCGTGACCAGTTTTTCCAGGCGTCAAGGCAATTTTTGTCCATTGCCTGAAAAACGAGGCGACAGAATGCCCTGATCGACGCCGCTGTGTCAAGTGAACGTAGTTCTGACTAATGACTAGCAAATCGGCATCACTGGTGTGGGAGCAGGCAATCAACGCACTAATAGCGAGCAACAAAATTTCAAGCCCTGCAAATGGCAAGATCAGCCATGCTCCAAATAAAGCGAACATTATAGCGATGGCAATCGCCACGAGAGACACAAATGCCACGCAAATCACCAGCGCTTTCTTATTGTTGCGGCTGTTTGGCCGCAACTCAATTCGAGTCCGTCCACCTTCTTGCTGCACGTTGAAATCTCCTGCTGGATGCATCGGACAATCTGATGAATCAATTCTCAGGTCGCGATAAGTCAATTGCGATATGAATTCCAAAGCTCCTCCGAGTAATGCTCGTACGTGACCGGGCCCAGGCACTGTCTGCACACCCTGTTTTTACCGCGCTTTTCGCGTAAGCCAAAAGTTCCACACGGCTTACATGACACTATATATCGTGGCGCTGAGAAACTGACACAATGTGTTCTTTCTGCGCTACAGCCAATCTGTCGAGCTTTGGCTTGCCAAACTTCGTTATGTCCATGCTCTGCACCAACCAGCGCATGGGCAATTTCATGTAGTATCGTGTCGGTGATTTCAGCTTCCTTCGCGCTGAAGCAAAATTGATCAGCCACGGTGATGACTTTTTGTTGATACTTGCAACTGCCTGCTCGTTTGCTGGCGTGATCATAGGCAAAACGCCAATCGTCGAGTCCATGCTGTTCAAGCAACTGATCGGCTTGTTTTGCGATGATGGTCAGTTTTTCGAAATTACCATTTTTTCGATCCGCTGAATGTGGTCCATTTAACATATGGTAAGGCACATCCCAGTGATCTTGTCCGGATTTAACCCGCGCGCGGGTCCGGTTGAGTTGAGCGATGCTACCTGTAAACTTTTTGCCCTTGCTGTAGAAAAATACGCTGTCATTGACACAAAATGCACATCGGGAAATCTGATCGGAAGTAAATACGCGTTTTGGTGCGATACCTTTGATTCGCTTGAGGATTTTAAGGTGCACGACATACTCATCGCCAGAAGATGTAACCACGTCGGCCTTTTGACCGTTGATGGCCGCAACAAATCCAGACGTTCGTCCCTTGCTTGTCTGAAACTCGACTGGGTCTTTGATTCTTATGGCTTGAAACATTGAACTGGTTTGACTGATTCTTTCTGAATTTGCACAGTTTGTGAAATAATAAGTGCGCTGAGGGCAGGTTACTCTTTATGAATTTAATTGCGAGATCAGATCGGGACGCAGTTGACTGAGTATGAATGCATATTCGCGCGCGGTGTCGCATAAAGAGTCGAACCGACCCGAAGCGCCGGAATGTCCTGATTCCATTTCTGTCAGCAGTAGCAGTGGATTGCTGTCAGACTTGCAGTTTCGGATCTTTGCTGCCCACTTTGCAGGTTCCCAGTAGCCAACCCGTGAGTCATTCAGCCCTCCCGAAATGTATAAGGCAGGGTACTCCTTCGTGCGAACATTGTCGTATGGTGAGTACGACTTCATGTAGTCATACATTTCGCTATCATTGGGGTCGCCCCACTCGTCGCGTTCTACGATTGACAGGGGCAACGAGTCGTCCAGAATGGTGGTAACGATATCGACAAATGGCACCAGTGCGAGTGCAGCTTTGCAGCGTTGCTCATCGGAATTGATGAAGTTGCCAACTACCAGCCCGCCGGCGCTACCGCCCATAATCGCCAGTTGCTCTGCGCTGGTGATACTGGAGGCGATCAGGTGGTTTGCACAGGCTTCAAAGTCGCGAAAGGTATTTTTCTTTTTTTCCAACTTCCCATCCAGATACCAGCTTCTGCCCATCTCGCTGCCACCACGAATCTGGGTGATGGCAAAAATGATTCCGCGATCGAGCAAAGCCAGGCGCTTGGATGAAAAATAAAGACTGGAGTTTAAGCCATAGGAGCCGTAGCCGTAAAGCAGCAGTGGTGCTGGCTTTTGAGCGAGCGCACGTTTGCTGTAGACAAGATACACTGGAATAAGTGTGCCGTCATGTGATGTCGCCAAGTGTTTTTCAGTGGTGTAATTCGCCGGATCAAAATTACCGCCAACTGGCTGAGTTTTAAGGTGTGTCGTCTCGCCCGTTGTCATGTTGAGATCGTAAATTGTATAGGGCATGTCCAGTGCGTTGCCACCCAAACGGCAGATATCGGTATCAAATTCCCAATTGGCATCTAGCCGGAGTTCCTGTATTTTTTCAGGTTTGCTGACGATGTAGTCCTTGTCTGTATTTAGGATCAGCACTCTTACCTCGGGCAGTCCGCCAAGGCGCTCTTGCACCACGATAAAGTTTCTGAATACGGTAAAGCCTGTGAGAGTTACATCATCTCGTTCAGCGATCAATTCGACCCAGTTTTTTCGAGACGGATTTTTCAGACTGGTTTTGATGAGACGAAAGTTGACTGCGCCGTCGTTGGTGAGAATATAGAGCGTGGCATCGTGATCCTGCACTTCGTATCTAACATTCGTTGTGCGCTCTATAACCAGCTGCGGTTTAGCCTCCTGATCAAAGGCATCCAGCAGGTAAACTTCCGATGTGATCTTGTTATTGAGTTCAATTTGAATGAATCTTTTACTGTCCGACGCGGACACCGAGATGTAAAATGCGTCGTCCGGCTCTTCAAACACCAATTCATCATTGCCTGTACTATCCCCTAGCCGATGCCGATAAACGCGATATGGGCGGTGTACTCGGTTCAAAGTGGTGTAATAGATGCAAGTGCTGTCCTGGCTCCAGACAAAGTTACCTGAAGCGTTTTTGAGTTTTTCAGGCGCTAAAGTGCGATCATCAAGTCGCAACACTTCAATCGTGTAGGTCTCATCACCTGTTAGGTCACTCGCATAGCCAAGCAACTTGTGATCAGAGCTGACTTGCAGACTTTCAAGGTCAAAATACTTGTGGCCTTTGGCCAGGGCGTTTTCGTCGATCAGCAATTCTTCAGTTTCAGGCTGGCCGATTCTTTGTCGCCAGTGCGAGCGATAGTTGTCCCGCTGTCGATCCTTACTGAAATATTCGTACTCACCGAGCTTAACCGGGACCGAGGTATCGGTTTTGACGAAGCGGCTAACCATCTCATCGACGAGTTGCTTTTGCAGGCGCTCTGTGGGTGCCAGCAAGTCAGTCGCATACTTGTTTTCAGCGTTTAGATACTCAATAACTTCAGGGTTGTTGCGATCCTTAAGCCAATAATAGTGGTCTTCTCGTTCGTTGCCATGGGTGATATGCGTATGAGGGTTCTTTTGGGCGAACGGTGGTGTCGAGTCTTGATTCATTTTGCAAACTATCAAGGGTTCGGCAAAGCAAAACGCACCATAGATTCAGTCAAACCCGGTCGCTTAATACGACAGAAAGCCATCGAAGATTGTCGCTGCTTTCGGCCACCAGTCGTACCATCATGGTCAGCGGGACTGACAAAAACATTCCTACAGGCCCAAGTATCCAGCCCCAAAATATCAGGGACATGAAAACGATGAGCGGAGACAGTCCCAAGTGACGCCCGGCAACACGTGGTTCAATGACTGAGCCAATTAGAAAATTAATTAAAAAATAACCGAGTGCGATCCAAAGTGCCGTTGCTGCATCGATTTGAAGCAGTGTAATCAGTACGGCAGGAACGGCGGCGATGATGGAGCCGATATTTGGAACAAAGTTCAAAAAGAATGCAAAAAGTGCCCACAAAATAGCAAAATCGACGCCGAAAATTTTCAGCATGATCCAAACCAATAGGGCAGTCGCCATGCTGGCCAGCGTTTTAATGACAAGATATCGCTGGAGATTTTGCTTGAACTGTGAAAGACGCTCGATTGAGTCGACCGGTTTTTTCATGATCTTGGCAAGTTTGTCCGGCAGGGTCGACACTTCGAACAGCATGAAAATCACCATCAGGAATATCAAAAATCCATTGGCGACCAATGCCCCGACTTCATTGACCAGTCGACCCACTGCAGTTGCAACCGACTGAGGATTAACCGCATTGGCGATGTCAGCAAACTGGACCTGAATTCCCAAGTTGACCAAGGTCGCTTGAGAGGCAACAAACAATGCTTCCAATCGTTGCTCGTATATCGGTAATTGAATTTGAAAGTCGTTGATGGACTTTCCAACCAGTGATGCCAGAGCCAGTCCCACTGCGAGGATCATCGAGATGACAACAAGCAGCGCCAGGATAGTTGGCAGTCCTTTTCTTTCAAGCCACAGCAGAGGTGGTGCGCTGAGTGTTGCAATGAAAATGGCTAGCAGAACCGGAACCAGGATCGGGCTGGAAACTTTCATCCCAGCGACGATGATGACAATCGCCGCGAGAATCAAGATGGTATTGAGTGAAGTGTTGGATGTTGAATTTTGCACTTGTATCAATCCATTTTCAAATTCGCATATGAATTTTCAACATGGCGAAATATAGCAAAGCAACGGCAAAAAATGTTGAAGATCAATTCGAGTACATGTAACGGGTGTGTCAATTTATCGATCAATAAAATTCAAAAAAACGAAAAAGCTTTTACAATCGAATTGATGGGTTGACGCGGTGGAAGTCTCAAACACTCAAGATTATCGAATCAATCAATTTTACTAGACTGAATCAATCTGCACATCTTCCATCATAGGTGCCCGCTTGCATCAAAATTCTGGCGCAACGGATTGGCTTTGAGTCGAGATGAAAGTGTAGTCCAATGTTGTTCTAGCCAAAGTATATGAATATAAACAACATTCTATCGGCGTTTGAACAATTTAACCAACTGTCGCACATTATCATCGAACGAGTCGAATCGGTAAGAACGGGGGTAACGACTCGCCCCACCCATTTTATACTTCCTGAGAGGTAGTCTATTCGGACAGACCTATTGTCGGTGTGAGGGCATTACCGACCTTTGATAAAGACAATCAATGAATTGATGTTCTTCATTTTATGAATACTAGAAAATTCCCACTGTGTTATCATCGTTAGTCCCTCAGTGGACCAACTATTGGGCGATTATTCGGGGTTGCCTTTCTACCCGTTAACAGGCAGAAAGGCAAACCTTTTGATTCACAGAGTTGAATCTTTCAATCGGTACTGACGACAACACTGTGATCAAAAAGGCGCATTGTACGAATCGAAACAGGAACAATTGAAAGTTCTGATGAACCAAGAGGAGCGAAGTCGTGTAGTCATCTTTCTGGACATCGACGGGGTTTTACAACCACCCATGAATCAGGCGCGTTTCAAGCATGATCTGGAAGTGTTGCGCCGAACTATCGCAGAAGATTTCAGTGATGGTTCGTATTTCGATTTGGACGAATACGACCTGGGTGCAATCTACTACGATTGGGACAAGGAAGCAGTGGAACTGCTACGCAATCTGTGCCAAGACTTCGGCGCAGAGATTGTGGTTATCTCGGATTGGCGTCGGTCTAAATCCGTGGACCAACTCAAGGCATATTTTCGCATTCACCACCTTGATCAGTATGTCACGGATAAGACGGACGAGGGAGGCACGGCTCCATATTACCGGGCGGGAGAAGTAAAAGCCTATCTTGACTTGCATCCAAGCATTGAACGGTTTGTCATTATTGATGACGGCTATCGTGAATCTTACGCTATCCTTTTTCCCAAGCAATTGGTCCAAACCCGCAGTCGTATTGAGGCCGCCGACGAGATGTGCGCACGACAAATTCTTTCCAGCTTCAAAAACGGGGGAAATGACCGAGGCGCAAGGTAATCAGATTCCGAAGATGATTGAACTAGCCCTTTACATCGACCCCCCTGGAACGCCGTTCAACTCGCCTTGAAAGATTAAGCCGCAGATATTCTTTACATCAACGGATAAATTGTCGTTAACCAATGCTCAACGGTTATTCAGACTGTCCGAGTCGTTGCGAAAAGGATTCATTTTCGTCTGCACCCGAATTCGAGTCAGTCGGGCAATGTACTGTAGCCGACCTCGTTTGGCTCGCGTTCGTTGAGATTTGAGAAAACAGCGAAGCCATATTGACCTTGTGCAATGAGTCAATAGGACAGATTGTGTACGGCCTGCCAATTTCTGTATTCTATTTCCCAGAAAATTGGCAGGCCGTTCGTGCCAGACTGTGGACAGTCTGACATTAAAATTTTTGCAATTTTTGCTGTGTCACCAGCCGCGTCAAACTGAGGGGAATTTAAACGACGAGTCTGGTACGATCGTCGAAATCGCGTGCTTGTAGACAATCTGCGTCACGCCGGCTTTCAGTTGAATGACAAATCGGTCAAATGATTCGATCTGTCCTTGGAGTTTGATGCCGTTGACTAGGTAAATTGATACCTTTGTACTTTGCTTGCGTAGTTCATTCAAAAACGGTTCTTGCAGCAACGATCCCTTTTGTTGATTACTTGTATAAATATCCATCTTAAATTGCTCATGCGTTGAATGTTAAAAAACGACAATGATATTTCATTTGGCAGTCGCTCAACCGCCCAGAATAGCAACATTAACAAAATTTATAGTTCGGTGTCGTGCTGAGTCGGAAGCATCGATTTAATCACCTGCGCTATGCTGTCAATCCGAGACTGGTCGCCGTAAAGAGTCCAAATCACCCCGGCTTGGTTACGTATCCAGGTCAACTGACGTTTTGCAATACCACATGTCTCCCGGACTGCCTGAGAAACCATTTGTTGATAGTTTAGCGTGCCTTGAAAGTACTGCCACATTTGCCTATATCCGACGCTGCGCATTGACGGCAGTGACAGGTCAAAATATTCTGATTGATAAAGTTTTTCTGCTTCTGTCAAAAGTCCATCATCGAGCATTTCCAGGAATCGTTGCCTGATCATCTGGTTCTGTGAATCCCGATCTGCTCTCGCGACTGCCAATTTGACTAGCCTGTATGGCAATGGCTTAGATGCCTTTGAGCGTTTTATTTCGCTCGGAAGGCGAGTTTGTGTCATGCACATTTCGAGTAGCCTTAATATGCGTTGAGAATCATTCGGTGAAACCTGTCGGGCAGAATCTTCATCCATCTGCATCAACTGACGGTGCAGATGTGGCCATCCCTTGATTTTCGCTTGAGCCGTTAAAGATCTTCGAATTTCTTCGGTGCGTTGCGGCAATTCCGATAATCCATGCTCCAATGCGCGAAAGTAAAACGACGTGCCTCCAACTAAAAACGGTATGCGCTTTAAGCGAAGAGCGTTTTCAATTTCAACGAGTGCATCTTTTCGAAATTGCCCGGCAGAATAATGCTCCCATGGACTGCGGATGTCGATCAATTGATGCGGAACACGATCGGTCACCTCGCGCGAAGGCTTGGCTGTGCCGATATCCATTTCTCGATAGACTTGGCCTGCATCAACGCTGATGACTTCGATTGGAAATCTTTGCGCAATTTCCAGCGTCAATTGGGTTTTGCCAGTTGCTGTCGGCCCCATCAGGAAAAATACCGGCGGCATCGATTGCACGGGCCCAAGCATCGGCAATTCGTCCTACTGGCCGCGATAAAACAAACGATCCAATTCTTTCATTGTGATCTGATTCCAGGTCGGACGGCCGTGACTGCAGTAACCGGAAAGCCCGGTGACCTCCATCTGTCGCAGCAATGCATCCATCTCCGGTAGTGAAAGCTGATCATTTGCTCGGATAGCACTGTGACAGGCCATCGTTGCCAACAATTCATTGCGAATGTGTTCGACTCTCTTGGAATTGCCATGTTCAATCAAATCTGTAATGACGTCTCGCAACAATTTTTCTATATCACAGCCCTTGAGAATTCTTGGAACCGAGCGAATAGACAGTGAATTGTCACTAGCCAGTGACACATCAAACCCCAGCTTTGACAATATTTGCTGATTGGCAATGGCAACATCAACCTCTTCGGCAGAAGCCTTGATTACAAAAGGAACAATCAAGGTTTGCACTTTAAGTGCAGAAGATTCATAGTCTTGTTTCAGTCGTTCGTAGTTCAGCCTTTCGTGCGCTGCATGCATATCAACAATGATCAGTCCATCGGCGTTTTCTGCTAGCACGTAAGCGCCGCCCAATTGTGCGAGTGCGAAGCCAAGTGGTGGTGCGAGCGACGGTTTGGTGGATGTCGCAGTTTGGGATTTGCTCGAAGATGTAGTTGATAATCGCTTGTTTGATTTGGGCCAATCGCTGTCGAGAGGCAGCGCCATGGTGCCCTGA
This sequence comes from Arenicellales bacterium, assembly GCA_963664525.1. GTDB lineage: Bacteria > Pseudomonadota > Gammaproteobacteria > Arenicellales > JAJDZL01 > JAJDZL01. The sequence goes on along the minus strand of OY761535.1, from coordinate 1,951,082 downwards.
TGTGATTCTGGAAAGGAAACCTTCCGGTTTAGGTCGACGGTGTCGAATGCTGACTTGGCCATCTTGCGAGTACCAGGACGGTCACCCGCCAGTGTTCCGCTGATCGCTCGTATCGTAAACCCATACATATCTCGCGGATTCTTAAAACGAACTTCTGCTTTGGCTGGATGCACATTTACATCTGCAAGTACAGGATCAATGTCAAGGTATAGCGCGAAGATTGGAAATCTTTTCGTATCGAACAATACATCAAGATACGCTTGTTTAATTGCGTGGGCGAGACTTCTGTCCCGGATGCCTCGTCCATTGACATACAGAAACTGCTGATCAGGCTGCGATCGGGTGTAGTCCGGTGGACCGATCCAACCGCTGGCTCGAATGCCGTCTTCTTCCCATTCCACACGCAGCGCATTGTCTGCAAAATGCGCGTCAAATGCACTTCGAAGTCGTTCTTTGAGTGTGCTCTCAGAGTTTGCCGCAGGGTAACGGTCAACCCTTCTGCCATTATGATTCAGACTCAGTTCAGTTCCCATACGGCTTAGTGCCATTTGCCGAATCAGTTTGCGAACATGAGAAAATTCAGTCGAGGTACTGCGCAAGAATTTGCGCCGAGCTGGAACATTGAAGAAAAGGTCTTGAACTTCAATTTCAGTACCGACACCTGACTGAGCAGGTTCCGGCTCGCTGATCGATGAGCCACCATCGCTGCTGACACGCCAACCGTGTGATTCTTGATTTGTTTTGGTCAGTAAGGTGAGCCTTGAAACCGAAGCGATACTTGGCAATGCCTCGCCGCGAAATCCAAGAGTCTGGATCGATTCCAGGCTGTCGAAATCTGACAATTTACTGGTGGCGTGCCGGGCGAGCGCCAACGCGATATCAGGCCGACTGATGCCACAACCATCATCACGAACCAGGATACTTTGCAGCCCGCCGGATCTTACTTCAACATCGATCCGTTTGGCACCAGCGTCAATACTGTTTTCGATGAGTTCCTTGAGCACTGACGCCGGGCGTTCAACGACCTCGCCGGCGGCAATTTGATCGATAACATTGTCAGCCAGCCTACGGATTCTTGCTGGTTGTCCAGATGGCGCTGTCGATGGCTGTGATTTATGATTCACTGACTGCTCGCGGTTCTCCATTTGTCTTGACCCCATGGGTATTTTTTTGCGTACTGGACAATTCCAGTTTTGATTTCTTTGGCTATTTTTTTCTGATAAGCCTTTGTCTTTAGTTTGCGTTCTTCTTCGGGGTTTGAAATGAATCCTACCTCAACCAAAATGGAGGGAATACTCGGTGCTTTGAGCACCACAAATCCTGCCTGTTCGACATTGTGTCCATGCAGCCTGCCAACGCGTGACAATCGAGTCCGAACCATTGCGCCCAGCGAAATACTGCGATCGATCTTACCTTTAAAGGAAAGTCCAGCCAACAATTCTGCAACATCAGCTTCTTTTTGTGAAAGATTCTCACCGGCGACCACATCTGCGGCATTTTCCTTACCGGCAAGGACCCGCGCCCGCTCACTGGTTGCACCTCGTTCGGATAGAGCAAACACCGAGATACCATGGGCACTTCTACGCGTAAAGGCATCGGCATGAATCGACACGAATAGATCAGCATCCAGGTCAGCGGCAATCCGAGTTCGCTTTCTGAGCGGAATGTAGTAGTCTCCTTTGCGAGTTAGTTCTGCGCGGATGCCTGGTACAGCATCGAGTTCCTTTTTGAGTTGTTTTGCGATCTTTAAAACCAATTCTTTTTCTAGCGTCTTTTTCGCGCCAACCGCTCCGGGGTCTTCTCCGCCATGGCCGGCATCGATCACCACGATGAACTTATCGTTAGCTGAACGTCGGGCGACTGGCTGTTTGGCTTGTGATGTTGGGTATAAATCAACCACCAGTCGGTCGCCATAGGATTTGATGGGTTTGAGCGTAAAGTGTTTGCTGCGCAACTTTGTTTTAAGATCCAGTACGAAACGAATTGCGTTGTCGCGTTTGCCTGTGCGAACTCCAGTGAGGCGCTCACCCAGTTTGGATTTGTTTGGTAATTCGCCGGAAAACTTAGCGCCGTCTACGTCGATTACAATTCGGTCTGGTTTATCCAGTGAAAAAATTTTGTACTCTATTGGCTCACTGAGATCAAATACAACCCGTGTCCGCTCTGGTGAGTTCCAGACTCGAATGTCACTGACCGTGACCGCGAACGCATCCAGGGCCATCATCAAAAATCCACAAACGGCGCCCAATCTGATCCAGATGTTTTTATTTTTTGTAAACGTCGGCATAAATTTCATCTCAAAAAACCACCAATGTTGGCACAGACTCGCCTGCCTGCGCCTTCGTGATGTAAGTTAATTCGGATATCTGGGTCTGGTATGACATCGAACCCGTATTCTGGCCACTCGATTAGCCAGGCATGATTGGTGTCCAAATAATCTTCGATACCAATCAGTAGCAATTCAGCCGGATTTTGAATTCGGTAAAGGTCAAGATGCACCAATTCAAGTCCACTCGCGCTCGTGTACGGTTTCAATATGGAAAAAGTCGGACTGAGCACGGGATCATCCACTCCCAGTGCCTGGCAAATACCCTGAATCAGTGTCGTTTTGCCTGATCCCAAGCCACCTTCAAAATAGAGCACTTGACCTGGTGCAACGTGTCTTGCAAGTTGATTTGCAATTTGGCGCATCTCATCGAGAGAGTTTGCCACTTTGGTCCAATTTGCACCTGAATCAGTGTCCAACAGTTCTTGGTACATTTTCAATTGCTCTTGCCAAATTCGTTCGAATACCAGGCAACAAATCAGTTGCCATCATACCTATTTCACCTGCTTGTCTGGCGCTGTCATCGCCGGCGCAGGCGTGCAGCCATACACCCAGGCAGGCGGCTTCCTGTGCGGTCAAGCCCTGTGCCCAAAGCGCACAAATCACACCCGTGAGCACATCTCCCATACCTCCGGCTGCCATACCAGGATTACCACGATCGCAAATCCAGATATTCTGATCATCGGCCACGATAGTGCCGGAGCCTTTGAGCACGCAAATCCCGCCGTATCGTTCCACGATTGCCTGGGCCGCACCAATTCGGTTCAGTTGAATTTCCTGCGTTGAACAAGCCAGCAAACGGCCAGCTTCACCGGGATGTGGTGTCAATATCCATTCGCTTGATCGTTGTGGCTGTTTGGCAAGCAGATTCAAGGCATCGGCATCAACAACCATTCGTAAGGGTTCTCGCAGTGCTGCTCGCCACATTCTTGATGCCCAGGCATCCTGGCCAAGGCCGGGCCCGATACCTACAATATCGCATCCTTTCAGCAGTGGCATAAGCGTCGCAGCACTCTCGATCGGAAATGACCGAATTTCAGGTGCACCTGCAGCGATTGACTGCGCACAAACTGAGGCTGTTGCTATGGATACGAGTCCTGCACCGGCTCGGCAGGCTGCCTGTCCAGCCATGATTGCTGCGCCTTGCATGGTTGAATTACCACCGACAATCAGCACCCGACCGGCACTGCCTTTGTGTGCCGTTGACTTGCGTTTGAGTTTCCACGCTGCCAGAGTTTCGTTATCAATCAATGTCGCGATTTTTTCAACCGCTGTATAGGCTTCGCTCGGAACGCCGAGGGTGTTGAGTTCCAACACACCGCGATAGTCTTTGCCTACACCGGTCACCAAACCCAATTTGGTTGAAATAAATGCGGCAGTCACGTCAGCGTGTAGCGCTTCGCCTCGAACCTGACCGGAATCCCCATCTAATCCCGAAGGAATGTCCAGGGCAAAGACAGGTTGACCGCATGCATTGATGGTTTGCACCAACTGTCGCAAGCGACCTTCGATATCACGTTTAAGTCCGCTCCCAAACAGAGCGTCGACAACGATATCGTAATCATCGAATGGAATGGTTTCATCAATTGATTTTATTGTGCCACCCAGACTGCTATATTCGTCGTACGATTTTTTGGCATCAGGGCTTAGTGGTTCTCCCATTCCAAATACACAAATATTCATTTCGGCTTGGATTGCGGCGGTCGCCAATATATACCCATCGCCGCCATTATTCCCACGTCCGCAGATGACTGCGATTGAATTGCAGTGTGGCCAGTGCTTTAGCAGAATATCAAACGCTCCGCGTCCAGCTCTCGACATCAATTCAAATCCGCAAATTCCAACTTCTTCAATGACATACCGATCAAGATCACGCGACTGTTGGCAAGTGTGAATCGAAAGCGAAGTCACAGAAAAGTACAAGTCGAGGGCTGAATTTTTAATCGTAAGGAACGAATTCGAATGTACGCTAAATTATAACACTCGTGCCCTATGAGCGATTCACCTCAGGATGACCCTACCACAGCTTTACGTCAGTCAACGCTATAGCTATGAAGAGACAGTCTGCGAAACTGGCCCATCGCTCGCGATTTACTTCCCTATAAATTTAGAACCCATATAGATAAGGGAACAAATAGTTGATCTGAATGAACATATCAGACAATTAAATTTCCCGCTACTGGGTAGCGTTAGATGATGTTCACCTTCAATCACGAAAGACCGAACTCAATTTGCCGCCTGCTTATTTAAGGTTGAGCGAATACCCGTAATCAGCCAATTCTCAATGTTTGCCGCACACCCATGTTGAGATCAGATTGTACATCTCCAAGGATCGTTGTTCAATATACCTAACTACGATCATCAAAAAGCAGATGAAACTGAATGCGAATCTCTATATTGGTTTCGCAGATACTTGATACGATCTTGTATCAGAGAAAATCACCAACTCAACTATTTGTGAATTACAGGTGCAAACCGAAACCGTTATCCTAACATAAGCAATTGATTTTTTTTATCCTTTTAACTGAACACTAGCGATTTGTAGTAAACCATATGAATTCCAATGCTCTAATTTTTGAAACTTTATCATTTCGTTTTTTCAAAAATGATTCTTGTACCTGTTTAACTGCCTTTCTGACCTCTACCTCTTTCACCTCATTTGGACATAAGATCTCATGACAGAATTCGACGTAGCATTTATATTTCTGTATATCCTGCATCTGGTAATGGTAACCCTTGATACCAAAAGCTTTTGCAACATTACTGTCCCAAATCGGGAAAATCTCAGGGTTGATGAAATGCAATGCTTTACTCAGACCAATGCAGGAACCGTTAATGGGTGATCGTGAGTATCCACATACGAATTCAACTGCATCGTCACACGTTTTGATATCTAACGCATTCAATATAGTCTTCCCCTTTACGTGCTTGATTTCGTCGTTGATATCGCATTTCTTCAAAGGTTGACGCATCCAACCATAAGCCATATGTGCAATAGCCATAACAACTTGCTTTTGAGAAATTTTGTCGGTTTCATTTAATTCACTACAGAGATATTGACTGACTTTCAAAAGTGAACAGTACGAACTCAAATAGTGATTCATGATTTGATCACATTCTGAAGGATTCAATGCACATTCAACATGAGGTAATCCATTCTGATACTCATATATGATTTGTTTGATTGCATGGTCTTTGTCCATATGTTAATTCCTCAAAAATTTGAACTGAGTAGATTTCGATACTACCATACCCCGTCGAACAATTGGCAACGGAGTAAATATGTACTACACGCTTATGCGACAATTTGCATAAAAAAACCTAGCGAAGCCAAGACAAAAATTGCTGCATTTCGCACAAAAATTAAGGTGTGAGAACTATTGGTGCCGGATTTAGGACATATCTCCAGTTAAGACAGCACTAGCAAAAGGTGATATGTGTTCATTGGCTTCAAGTCTCTGTTGGATTGGCATTAATACAATCTGATTTGTGCATTTGTTTTGGACCAAAATTCGGAAATAATGATACCCGCACCTGCTCGATAATCTGAAATCCTGCACACTTCGGAGACAACGTCGATATTAGACAAAAAATTAACGAAATGCAGTTCGACTGCTTTCGACACGTAAGTGTGGTGGTTCGAATTCGATTTCGGCCAATCCCGGCATCGACAAAATGTCGATGAGGTTCGTTCGATCGCCTTTCAACCTTTCATACTCCTCAATACAAAGAAATACGTGCGTCGGTTTATTCCGATTGGTGATTATTACTGGTCCCGATTTCGATGCTTTTTTTGCGCGCGATACATCCTTGTTGAATTCGCTGCTGGTCAAAGTCGTAATGCTCATGCTGAATTCTCCGAAATGTCTGTTGTTTACCTACGAAAAATCTGTTCCTCGCTCAAATGAGGGGTGAAGATACTTTGAGTGGTCTAAAGATCCAATAGTAGTCTGGGTGTTTTGGACCGTGCACAGCAAATCAGAACATACTCATCACGGTCATCATCATCCAAAATCTGGTCTCGATGCATAGGTTCACCTTCAAGATAGCGCGTCAGACAAGTGCCGCAGAATCCCTCTTCGCAAGATGTATCGACAAAGACACCGTTTTCTCTTAAAACCTCAACGATTGATCGATTTGAAGGGATGGTAAATTCCGACCCGCTACTGGCTAAACGAACTTGAAATTCGCCGTTACCAGGACTCGCATCGATTTTACTCTTGTCCAAAGAGTCTGCGGAAAAGTGCTCACAATGAACGGTGCCCTCCGGCCAATGGCTGGAACCCGCATTAGCGGCTGCCATCAGACTTGGTGGACCACAATAATATAGATGCGTTCCTGGAATAACTGCACCCAAAATTGCCTTCAGGTCAAGTCCGAATTTGGGATCGCCGCCATCGAAATGAAAATTTAGTTGATTCGGTGGAACCAGTGATTTAAGATCCTGACGAAACGCGGCTGCCTGCAGTGAGCGGGCACAGTAGTGGATAACATAATCCGCATTTTGCCGCTCGAGTTGATAAATCATGGACAAAATTGGCGTTATGCCGATTCCACCAGCGATCAAAAGATGCCGCTGCGCATCAGGAGACAGTTTAAATAAATTCTTAGGCTCTGAAATGGTCAGCATATCACCGACTTTTACATGCTTGAAGAAATACTCGGAACCTCCGGCTCCGGCTACTTCGCGCAAAACTCCAATTCGATAGTGTCGTCGATCAGCATCGGATCCACACAGTGAAAACTGACGAATCAGACCATTTTCCAGATAAACGTCGACATGGGCACCAGCTAAGTATTCCGGCAGTGGTTCACCCGAAGGGTCTGCAAGAATATAGCTCTTGATTTCCTCGGATTCTTTGCCAATGCTCTGAACCCGAACTGGAAAAGTTCCAATTGGCATATCGTTTGACGATGAGAAAGATTAAGGAATGGTATCCAAAGACATCTACAGATTTTGAACTGAGGTCAGCATCGAATGAACTTGTGGTTCTGTTTCAATTTGAAGAGCATCGTTGAAACGGTTGAAAAATCCACACAAGGCAATTCTAAGTGTCAGTTCAACAATCTGCGCTTCGCCAAAGAATTTGCGAAGTTCGTCAAACAGCGTATCTGGAATCTTGTTCGCACTTTCGGTTACGAGAATTGCATAATCGCGCACCAGTGTGTCGACTTCGTCCAAACCAGGGCAATCGGGCCGCAAGATATTCTCAACGGTTTCTTCCGAAAATCCTTCAGTCATTAGTCTTGGTGTGTGATGTCTGATGCAATAATGGCAGTGATTCATACGCGAGACTACAACGATCACAAGTTCTAGATACCGCTTTGGTAACAGTGCTTCGTCCGAGAGTTCAAGTAGCAGACCCATGATGTGCCTAAGTGCTGGGGGACGATGTGCAAACACTTTGAGTTGATCAACGAAGGGTCCATAGTCCGTTGCGAATCGCTCATACACTGCTCTGTCTACACCAGATAGTTCGTCGCTGCAGATATCTCTTACTCTTGCCATAGCCACATTGTGATGGGTTGTAATGTTTTGAATCAAACCGCCAAAATTTTACGCCAAATGAAGACGCTATTAAGCTTTAAAGCAGGCCAGAATCAGGTCATCGTGCGTGCTCAAAATTCCTGTGACTTTCAACATGAATCGATTCTTGATTTGCCACATTGAAATGGGACACGATTGGAAACCCGCCATGAGTCGCAAAAGCGATTTCGCACTCGCTTGGACAGGTTCATTTGTTAGAGATAATAACCGCTGCCGAACTCGAGTCGAATGACCGTCAGACCACTGGCTATTTGAATTGTGCCTCTCGCCACTTTATGGCCGCTGACAGTCCCTCGCGTTGTGCGACCTCCATGAAATTCAAATAGTTTTCAGTTTCAGTGGCTTCGACCAGTGCACCGTTTTCAAGTGCGTATTGAACTGATTGTCTGAACCCGGCATTTTCAGCAGCAAAGTTGATACTTGCTTTCATCATTTGGACAGCAACAGGGTCCATTGCCGCAACCCGTTTGGCATAACGCATAGTTTCGGCTTCCAATTCCTCATCAGGAAACACCTGGTTGACCAAGCCGATTCGTAGCGCTTGTGCCGCATCAATTATGTCGCCGGAGTAAAGCAATTCTCGAGCAAGCTTCAACCCCACTACCCAAGGCATGACCAGCACCGGAGGGACAGCGGAAAAGTGGATTTCTGGCTCACCGAAATGAGCAGTCTCAGATGCATAAGTAATGCAGCACATCATCGACAGTTCACAGCTGCCGGCAAGACAGTATCCCCTTACCATTGCGATGACGGGTTTTGAACATGACCAGGGATTCATCTCGAACTCAACACATTGTGCGAGCATTTTTCGGGTACCCATGGGATTGTGTTTCCCATAAAGGTTGCGCCAGTCGACATTCAGATCGTAGCCTCCACCAAAATGATCGCCAACTCCGCTTAACACGACAACGTGAACTTCATCGTCCGTGTCCGCCGCCTTGAATGCGTCCGAGAGTTCTGTCATCAACTCCGGACTCAGAGCATTTCTGACCTGCGGTCTATTGAGCCGAATGTGAACAAGATTGCCATCCTTTTCAATTAGCACCGTATTTGCCATCTGACCACCTCGTTCTCAGTCAAGCCGTTCAAGCAGATTGTCGATAAATCTTTCGCATTGATGCACTTGATCGATATCGATAAATTCGTTCGGCTTATGTGCCTGATCAATGTGTCCCGGACCGCAAACGACCGATGGAATGCCGATACCTTCAAACAGCCCACCTTCGGTACCAAAACTTACGCATGCCGTTCCCGAGGTATCGGAAAGGTCCTGGGCCAATTTGATTAATTGGTCATCGCTGGTTGCCAATTCCGGAATGGTTGAAATTTCCTCCCAGTTGATACTGGCATCGGAGCAAACTGCCTTCATTTCGGGGAGAATTTCACCATCAATGAAGTTTTGCAGACGATCCCACACCAATTGTGGATCATCGCTTGGCAAGTAGCGAATTTCCGCCTCAAACTCACAAAATTTGGGCACGATATTCAATGCCGTTCCACCGCGAACCAATCCTGTATGCACGGTTGTGTATGATGGATTGAATTCCTCATCAAACGGGCCTTGGTCCCGAAAGGTGCGTGCTTCTTTCTTCAGAAACGCGATAATCTCTGCTGCCGCTTCAACTGCGTTGACTCCGATATGAGCCAAGCCAGAATGAGATTCGAGACCATGGATTGAGCAGCGCTTGGAGATCTTCCCCTTGTGTGATCGAACCACACGCATTCCAGTCGGTTCTCCAATCACACAAGCTTTCGGTTTGTTATCTCGATGTGCCAGTTCCTGAAGCAGGGTTCGCACACCCACACAACCGATTTCTTCGTCGTACGAAAAAGCGAAATGGACCGGGGTGTCCAGATTTTGATCGATGATTTCAGGTACTTTTGCGAGACAGACGGCAATGAAACTTTTCATGTCCGATGTGCCGCGACCGTAGAGCCGATTGTCCGATTCGCTTATGTTGTAAGGATCGGTCAGCCAGTTTTGTCCATCCACAGGTACGACATCTGTGTGACCGGAAAGTGCGACACCGCCTTTGTCACTTGCGCCAATGGTGGCAAACAAATTGGCTTTTTTGCCAGTGGCATCGTATACCAGTTCTGACTGTAGTCCAAAATCTTCCAGATAACCCTGAATAAACTCAATAATCTGGAGATTCGAATTTCTGCTGGTAGTATCAAATCCAACCAAATCGGCAATCAGTTGAATACTGGTCTTTTTTTCTTTCATAGTCTGTCAAATTTCAATGTTGGAGATTGATGTATGGATCATAGGAGTGGTTCAATTCAACTTCCCCTGAGCCAAATATTTTGTATCTGGTGCTAGAAGAACTTCTGCTGATGTCGGCAGATATAACCCGATTTCCGACGATTGGCGCATATTAAACTTATAGCAAAAACACTTTCGTGACTTTAATCGATGGTTTCAGTCAGTTCAGTCAAAAATCTTGCGGTTCGAAGGCAATAGTATGAAAGATGAAGCAACTCAAAAACCAAGCATTTGCTGAGATCGCGCAGTATGTTCCATCTGGACTATACTAACATTTCGTTGCTGCTTGATTTCAAACAATTGATCGTTGTGCAACTAAAAAAATTCTGGTAACTGAAACAACTGAATTGTGATGGCAGTTACTTTATTTTGTTTTCTGTTGGAGTGAATTATGAAGAAAATTTTGACTAGATTATCCAGATTCGTTGCTGTATCGAGTGCAATATTGCTGTTTACATTCAGTGTTCCAGCTTCGGCTCAAATGATCGACAGCGTCCACTTTCTGATTCCGGGCGGTGCCGGAGGCGGTTGGGATGGAACCGCGCGCGGTACAGGCGAAGCGCTAACAAAGTCCGGATTAGTCGGCAATGCGACTTACGAAAATATGTCTGGCGGTGGTGGTGGAAAAGCAATCGGATTTCTGATCGAAAACGCTGAGAGCAACCACGGAACGATGATGGTAAATTCAACACCCATTGTGATTCGTTCACTCACGGGAGTGTTTCCTTACAACTTTCGAGATCTCACACTAATCGCAGGAACCATCGGTGACTATGCTGCGATTGTCGTTGACAAGGACAGTTCAGTTAACTCTATGGCGGACCTGCTTGCTGCTTACAATGAAAATCCTTCCGCAACTGCGATTGGCGGCGGATCGGTGCAGGGCGGAATGGATCATCTTGTCGCTGCGATGATATTTGAAGCTGCGGGGGTTGATTCCACAGGTGTGAACTACATTGCATACGATGCAGGTGGAAAAGCAATGGCGGCTCTGCTGTCAGGCGAAATTATCGCAATCAGCACCGGATTTTCCGAAGCCGTTGGACTGGCCAATGCAGGTGAAGTCAAGATCCTCGGTGTAACTTCAAATGAACGCGTCGCAGCTTATGACGCTGCTCCGACTATGAAAGAACAAGACATAGACGCAACTTTCGTTAATTGGCGTGGATTTTTTGGAGCCCCCGGTCTTCCGGCAGAATCGTTGGCCATGTATCAGGAGGCATTAGCCAAGATGTATGAAACATCTGAATGGGAAGAGGTTCGTGCTCGTAATGGGTGGGTCAATGTCCACAATTCAGGGGATGACTTTGCCACCTTTTTGGAACAGCAGGAACAAGTCATCGGAGACCTGATGCGAAAATTGGGGTTTCTGTAAGAACAAGCGATTGATGAGCATGCTCTTCGCTTGAAGGGCATGCTCTCCTGAACGGAAGATGAACAATGGGGCTTGACCGTTATATTGCCCTGATCTTCCTGTTGGTGTGTGCAATATATGGATACACCGCATTTTTCACTATGGATCAGGGTTTACCACCGATTATGCTGCGTAATCCCGTCTGGCCAAGTACGTTTCCTAAGGTATTGAGTGTAGCGGGAATACTGATTGGTCTGTGGATCTTGCTGGGCTTCGAAAAGACTCGCGGTTCGCCTGAAGGTGAAATCGATTATCGCAGACTGACTGACTACAAGCTTGGTCAAGCAGTCTTGTTGATTGTTCTCATGAGTGTTTATGCCATCTGTCTTCGACCCGCTGGTTTTTTGGTTTCAACTGCGGCGTTTTTGGTGCTCTCATCGGCAGTCCTCGGTGAACGCAAATGGCTGTTCATGGTGCTTTGTTCAGTTATAGCGAGCGTCGTAGTTTGGTACCTGGTTGATCAACTACTGGGTGTTTATATGCAGCCGCTGCCGAGTGTATTGATGTGAAACGGGTCGCAGATCATCATGCTTGAAGGCATTTTAATTGGGCTTTCGACAGCGTTTTCACCTGTCAATCTGTTGATGGTGTGCGGAGGCTGCCTGATCGGAACGTTTATCGGGATGCTGCCTGGTCTTGGGCCGATGTCGATCATTGCGATCATGATTCCCATTGCGGTCAGCGTGGGAGATCCCTCTGCTGCACTGATTCTGCTAGCCGGTGTTTATTACGGGGCGATTTTTGGCGGTTCCACCTCGTCGATTCTCATCAATGCTCCCGGGGTCGCCTCAACGGTGGCTTCGAGTTTCGACGGCTACCCGCTGACGCGGCAGGGTAAAGCAGGAAAGGCTTTGACCGTGGCAGCAATCGCATCTTTTGCCGGTGGAACCATCGGTGCAATTTTGCTGATGATTTTCGCACCTGTACTGGTGTCTGTTGCACTGTTGTTTCACTCAGCAGAATATTTCGCCCTCATGGTTGTGGGGCTGTCAGCCATTGCCGCATTCGCCGGCTCTGGTAATATCGCTAAAGCGCTGATGATGACAATACTCGGATTGATGATGGGTACCGTAGGAGAGGGTGTACTCTTTAATCTGCCGCGCTTTACCATGGGGCTGCAAGACTTGCAGTCGGGATTCAGCTTTATTACACTCGCGATGGCAATGTTTGCTTTGCCCGAAGCAATCTACCTGGTTCTTGACGCTAATCGTTCTACACAAAAGGGCGAGAAAACAGGGCAAATCAAGGATCTTCGTATTACCCGTCGCGAGGCCAAAGATATCGCTCCGGTAATCGGCCGTCAATCCATTCAGGGTTTTCTAATTGGCGTGCTACCTGGCGCTGGTGCTACGATTGCATCTTTTCTTGGATACGCGGTGGAACGCAACATTGCCAGCGAAAAGGAACAAAAGAAGTTTGGCAAGGGGTCTGTTAAAGGACTTGCGGCCCCTGAGAGTGCGAATAACGCAGCGTGTACGGGTTCTTTTGTGCCGTTGCTGACGTTGGGAATTCCAGGATCGGGGACGACAGCCATTTTACTCGGTGCTTTAATCGCACTGAATGTTTCACCCGGACCTAGGTTGATGGTCGATAACCCGTCAATATTCTGGGCAGTAATTATCTCTATGTATTTGGGAAACGTGATATTGCTTATCCTGAATCTGCCGTTAATTCCATACATTGCGAAAATTCTGGCTGTACCGCGAAATTACCTGATTCCGTTTATCCTGTTCTTCACCCTGATGGGAGCGTATATCGGCCAGAACAATGCTACCGAACTTCTATTGCTTACGGGCATGGGTGTTGTTGCAACGGCACTCAGGATGGCAGGATATCCTCTGGCACCTGTATTGATTGGGTTTATTCTGGGACCAATGCTGGAAAATAATTTCGCTCGTTCGATGCAGCTGTATGATGGTGCTGCATTCATTATCGAACGTCATATGACGCTGTCGTTACTGATACTTGCGGTGATACTGATCGTTTTGCCGAGTTATCGAGCACGCCGTTCAAAGTGACGTGACGGTAATTTTGTTTGATGGTTGCTGAATGACATTCAGCGAGAACTCACGAAATACCGTAAGCAGGACGGAAAATTTTCAAGGGGCTGGTCGATTTTGATCAGCGTTGACAGATACAGGACAGTTGATGTATTGCCAGGAAGCAAGTTGCGAATCAGCCAATGAGTTCTAAAATCGCCTGATCCAGGAATTTTTCAAATTCAGGGTCATTACCTGGGGAGGCTACGCAGTGTCCCCATGGCGATTCGTACACGCGAAGTTCGCCGTTTCGGATGTGCTCGATTTCAATCTGATTGTCTTCGGGGCGAAAATAAAGATCGTTATCGCAAACAATAACGATCGTTTCTGCCTCAATGGCACTAAGCGCCGCAACAAAATCGCCACGGTAGCTCGGTTGAGCACTGATGTCTCCCAACTGCCAGGTCTTGAGCTTACATAGAAGATCATTGGCATCCCAGTCGAGATGGTCTTGTTCCCAGTCCTGCAACAGTTCTTCTGCGGTGTCAAATCCTTTAAGACGATACATTTGCTGACGGTAAAAAGTCTGCGAGAAAGCCCAACCCGCGTAAACGCGGCCAAATGCCTTAAGCCCCTCAGCGGGAGGCTTTTTATAGTTGCCATTGTCATAAACTGAATCGGCACATAACGCTGCCTTGACACCTTCAAGAAATACGATGTTGTGTTCAGAGGTTTTTGCAGACCCGCAAAATGGCAAAATGGCATCAACAAATTCAGGATACTGCGCACCCCACTGAAAGGACTGGCAACCCGCCATAGACCAGCCCGTTACGAGAGCAATTCGGCGCACACCAAGCGCCTCGTTCAGCAATCGATATTGGGCGAGAATGTTATCGAATAAAGTAATCACCGGAAAGTTGGGTCCATTTTGCGGTGAAGGCGTATTGCTCGGTGAGGACGAAATTCCATTGCCGAATAGATTGACTGAAACGATGAAGTGACGAGTCGGATCGATGGCTCGTCCCGTTCCGAAAAATCCCTCGTTACGCATGTGGTTGCCCGTGTAAAACGTGGGTAACAATATGACATTGTCTTTATTTGAATTCAGTTCACCATAGGTTTTGTAGGCGAGCTTAGCGTTTGAAAGTACGACTCCGGATTGAAGTTCGAAATCGCCCAGCGAGAAGATTTTGTGGTCAGTAGGCATGGTCAGTGTAGCGTTTTTCTGTTAAATGTTGGGGTGTGTAGACTCATCTGACTCAATATTATCCTACCCAACATGGCTTGTCGCATCTCTCGTTCGAATTCTATGTGACAGTACTTCTTTGACTAACTTCAGCTGTAGCAAATTTTCCGATTTCGAAAAATCCAAGTCCCAGGAAACTAGTCTGACTGGCTCGTAAATTGAATTCGAACGGTCGACGCTTGCGGCGCGCAGCGCAAGTCGCGAAAAGTCCGAACTTCGACCACTCATCAAAAATTCATCACCATACTGGATGACGGGAGTGGACCAGGAACGGACAATGACCACGACTTTGTCAACGCCTTGAGTGAACGAGAAAAACTGGATGTATCAATCAGACATTTCAATGTCTGGTTTACAGGTCGCCGATCAGTAAAGTCTCAAATACTCCTGAACTTCCCAGTCCGTTACCCACTGGTGGTATCGTTCCCACTCGTCAATTTTGTAAGCGGCATAGGAATTTCGCATGCCTTCGCCCATGACTTCGCAGGCGAGATCATCCTGACACAGTGCTTCGGTAGCAGCACTCAGATTGCGTGGTAATCGACGGATACCTGCGTCTTGTAGTTCGGATTCTGTCATTTGATACAGGTCCCGATCGGTCGCAGACCCGGGATCAATTTTATTGACGACCCCCTTGACTACGGCCTTTAGGGTCATGGCAAGTCCGAGATAAACATTCATGCACATGTCGGCAGCACGATTTTCGATACAAAATCGACTTTGAGGCAACCGAAACTGAGCTGATCTGTTGTTGTGACCGTAGGTGATATTGGTCGGTGCCCAAGTGACTGTGCCGCCTTCAAAGCCACCAACCTTCGGTACCAGTCCGTTGTAGGAGTTTACGGTAGGGCAGGTGATTGCGGTCAGCGCATCAGCGTGAGACATCAGGCCGCCGACGGCATAGCGAACTTCGTCGGTCCAGCCCGACTCGTCTGAGCCAAACAGATTATGACCAGGGTTATCAACTGATTGTAAGGAAAAGTTGATATGTGCGCCTGAGCGCCAGTCACCGATGGTGGGCTTAGGCATGAAAGTAATGAACATATTGTGTTTTTTTGCGATTTCTTTAAGCAGAATACGCAAAAATACCAGTCTGTCAGCCATTTCCAACAAGGTGGTGTAATGAAAATCGAGCTCGAACTGTGAATATGCCCCTTCTGCCACCACATCGTGGAGATTCCAGCCGAGGTCTTCAAGAATGTCAATCATGTCTTTGAAAAAGTGCATGGAATCGAGAGAGTATTCAACATCATAGCCAAAAGCCTGGCGACGAGGGCGAAGCCCATGTTGCGGGTCATTGTCGATCGCCTTGATTGGATTGCCATCCTCATCGTAGCGCATCGCAATAAACTCTGGTTCAATGCCAGCATAGCCAAAGTACCCCGCTTGTTCTGCATCCCGAATTGCTCGTTTGAGCGCTTGACGCGGACAATGATCGTAAGGCTTGTCTTCCCAGAACAGGTCAGCAAAAATGATTGCCATGCTGTTATCCCACGGACAAATGTAGACGGCATCAAGATCAGGCACCATAATCTGATCGGAATCAGCGGGGGTCAACTCTGGAACATAAGAGATCGAATGCACTGCAAATTGCGGGCCCTTGCCTTTGCACAGCAGTTCAAAATCACTCATCGGGACTGGCTTGGTTTTTGGAATTCCAAATAAATCGATCCAACTCGACAGGACGTATTTGACTCCGGCAGCTTCGAGTTCTTTGCGAACTTGTGCGATGCGCTCATCCGATGGCAGCGCATCGGCAAAGTTTTCAATGTAGGTGGTCATTGACAAATCTCCTTGAGTATCAATAGTTTCGAATGGTGGTTGATTCAGTCTCAGTCGTATTTGAGTAGAAACTGGTTTTTGAAATTCTTTAGACCTGCCATGGTTTCACTTGATGCGATATCAGGCTGGATATGGATTTCTTTTTCTAAAAATTCGTGTAATTTTCGACGGTCGTTGGTAACGATTTCGATCAATAAATCGAAACGACCACTCACCCACAGGATATAAACAACATCGGGTGATTTAGCCAATCGTTGGGAGACCTGTTCAACCGAGTAGCCTGAGGCAACTTTGATGCCGACCATTGCATCTGCTTCATAGCGGACCTCTGTCGGATCAACCAAGGCGACAATTCGCAAGGCGCCTGCTTGTTTCATTGACTGGACTCGGTTGCGCACCGTCCCTTCTGAAACATTCAGCGCTTTCGCAATGTTTCGATAAGGTTGGCGCCCATCGGTTTGAAGCAGTTTGACAATCTTGCGGTTCAGACCATTGTCGATCGAAGCAATGCCATCCCATTTTGTTTTATCGGCTTGTGCTGAATTCGACGCCATAAATGTGGTTACGCGAAAAATATCGTTGAATTATTAATGAAAAAATAAAATAATGCAAATAATTTTGCAGATAATGCAGAACGATTGGCATTCTTTTGCGAATTTCGTATTTTTACGGTTTTCACTGAATCTGGGAGGTTTGTATCATGCAGCCCGGCTCAACATTACTGAGAAATTTCGACAAGTCTGGTGAAACACTTCATGGACTGCCCGGTCAGGTTTATACCGACAATGATGTTTTTCGTCTGGAACAAAGACAGTTGTTCGGCGATAGTTGGGTGTTTGTAGGCTTTGCCCACCAGTTGCAAACTGTTGGTGATGCTCGTCCGATCGAAGTCGGTGGATTGCCGCTTTTTTTGCTGCGCAGTCAAGACAACAAAATCTTGGCGTTTCATAATGCTTGCCGCCACCGGAATCTGAAATTGATTGATTCGCAAGGCAATACCGGTCGAATGATTCGCTGTCCGTATCACAACTGGAGTTACGACCTATGTGGATCCTTAAAAAATGCGCCTTACTTTGGCGGTGGCATTCGGGAATTGCCGGCTGATTTTCGCTACGAGGATAACGGGCTAAAGTCAGTCGCGTGTGAAGTCTGGTACGATTGGGTTTTTGTGAATTTGGCATCCAGTCCTGTACCTTTTAAAGAATTTCTGGCACCGATCAAAAGGCAGTTGGGCGAAACTGACGTTGCGGAATTTAAGCCTGTGGTTACGTTGGAGTTCGATCAAGTGGCTTGTAACTGGAAGTTATTGATGGAAAACTTTATTGAGCCTTATCATGTTCAGTTTGTGCATCGAAATACGACGGACCAACCACTTGAAAACCACTATACTGTGATTGACGAGCACTGCCTTGGTAGCGCAGTGGAATTGGGTGAGCAGCAGTTGGCCAAAGCGCGAGAGGGCACGTTGGGCGTCACTTCACACTACCTGACACTGTTTCCGAATTTTGTAATGGGTACATACCAACCCGACCAGATTGGAGTGCATCTGAACACACCACTCGGAGTGGAGAGCACTAATCAGAAACGGGTGATATACATCCACCGGGATTCTGAATGTAGTGAAGCACAGGTCGAGCACTTGGCTGAACTTTGGCGCAGCGTTCACCTTGAAGACCATGAAATGTGTCAGCGCCTACAGCAAGGCCGGCATTCTCCACTGGCCGAATACGGTGGTGTGCTGTCCCCACACTGGGAAAACAGTGTACGTAAATTTCAAGAACTTGTGGCCGACAAGCTACGGCCCGCATTGTGACACGGGAAGAAAAAACTGAGGCATAAGATGAGCGATCAAAAACCTGACTTTCGACTTGACCATACGATGATCCGGGTATTCGATCAGGATAAAACCCTGGATTTTTATACTCGTATTTTGGGAATGAAAATTTTGCGTCAAAATGAGTACCCGGAAGGACGATTCACCAATACTTTTGTTGGTTACCAGGGCGAGGATGAGGGAACGACAATCGAAATGACTTACAACTGGGACCAGGAAGAGCCTTATGACATGGGTAATGCCTGGGGACACCTTGCACTGAAGGTGTCGGACGTTTATGCAACCTCTGAATATCTGAAATCTGAGGGAGTCGAATTTGTACGTGAACCGGGACCAATGAAAGGCGGTACTCGTGTGATCGCTTTCATCAAGGATCCAAATGGATACAAGATTGAATTGAATCAGCCTATCGGACAGGGTTAATTCAATTGAATCATTGCTCCACCATTTTTTGCGTAATGGCCTGGAGATAAGGTGCATTCGCTTTGGCGCCCCGAGATACATCGGTAAGATTAGAACAAATCGCTTTTAGCATGAACAGTTTTGGCTGTCATTCCAGTATACTGACGATATGGACAAAATCGAACTCATGCCAATTTAAGGGCTGACGCAAACTTTTGATTGCTCATCACTTCCTCTTTCAAGTTATGGCCACAATACCTCATTGTGTGCCTAGCACAATTTAACTTCCCTCAGTACGTGTGACCGCATTTCTTGCCAGCGACACAACCTCTGCCAATTCGACTCTCATTGAGCGTGCGATACTGGTTCGACAAGACGCAGTACAACATGCAGATGAACTAGCACCTTTTGAAGAAATTCAATTGCTTGCGCAGTCAGCGGGTGCTGAAGTCGTCGGTGTCATCTTGTCCAAGCGCCGCTCGCCGAGCAGTTCGACCTTTATTGGTGCCGGCAAAGTAGAAGAGTTGCAAGCACTGGTTGCCCAGACTGATGCCTCATTGGTGATCGTTGATCATGCCATTTCACCGATTCAGGAACGAAATCTCGAGACCACCGTCGGTTGTCGCGTAATTGACCGCACGCGATTGATACTGGATATATTCGCCAGCCGCGCTTCTAGCAAAGAAGGGAAACTGCAAGTCGAACTTGCGCAGTTGCGACACTTGTCTACTCGTTTGGTACGAGGTTGGACACATTTGGAACGACAAAAAGGTGGAATTGGTTTGCGCGGTCCGGGTGAAACACAATTGGAGACTGACCGTCGCTTGATCGGGCGTCGCATCAAAACGCTGGTGAAGCGTTTACATAAAGTATCAACGCAGCGCGAACTTCGACGTCACAGTCGAAAGAAAGTTCCCATTTCGACCGTGGCACTGGTCGGGTATACCAATGCTGGTAAGTCGTCGCTGTTCAATCGCTTGAGCGGTGCGAATGTCCTGTCACAGGATGTGTTATTTTCGACATTGGATACCACCATGCGCCGGATTGAACTTCCCGGATACGGACCGGTGATTGTTTCTGATACTGTAGGATTTATTCGCGAATTGCCACATGGTTTGGTTTCTTCATTCCATGCAACGCTTGAAGAAGTTTCCAGCGCGTCATTGCTACTTCATGTTATTGATGCTTCAAGCGAAGATGTTGACCAGCGAGTTACTGATGTTGAATCGGTGCTGGCTGAAATTGGTGCCGACGATATTCCCAGACTTGCAATCTACAACAAGATTGACTTATTGGATTTCGGCTTTAAACAAGTGATGGATTCGTCAGGTGAGGTTCGAAAAATATGGCTTTCCTCAAAAACCGGTGAGGGCGTGGAAAATTTGGTTGATGCGCTCAGTCGATTCTTTCGCAAAGATTTTGTATTCGGTCGTATACGCTTGCCTGCATGTGCTGGGAAATTGCGCGCTTCAGTATTTATGAAAATCGGGGTTAAGCACGAGGAGGTACTTGAGTCAGGTGAATCAGTTCTGGATCTTGAAATGCGATGCAGCGATGTCAATTGGCTGACTGCGAACCAGGACTTTCGGGAAGAATATTGGCAAATCAAGCCAGTTGTAGCGGACCAGAACTGACTTTGTTGTCGCCAACGACACAAAGCAAGCTTGCCGTAAGTTCACTGCTTCCAAAATTGACTTGTAAGTTACTCACACTTTAGCAAAGGTTAATTGTCCCTCTGTGCACATTATTCTGCCGGGTTGAAGCCTATTTGTGCTCGTAAGGATCTGATTTCGCCTCAAGAATCAAATTTTGTGTCTCAAAGCGGTATTTTTCATACTTTTCGCTACTGCTTTGCGCTTGTTTCTATAGGGCTTGAAATACATTCGAAAGTCGCTGTCATTATTAGAGTTTCGCGATTGAGTCCATAGATAGTCAATGCGAATCGCTGATCGAACCAATGCTTTTATCTCCAGATACACTTGGTATGAAAGAGACAATATCACAATAAAAATAACATATATTGAATAAATACCAATATTTATTGAAAATAAAACGAAATAATCACATTAGGAGTTGATACGATGATTGTGAGTGTTTCACTCGAAAACTGGATGTCTTTTCGAGATTGCATCAAGTTTTCAATGGTTGCCAGTCGAGAACGCCAGCATGGAGAAAGAGTTCCGAAGCTCGGAAAATATCATGCGAGAGTTCTTCCGATTGCAGCACTCTATGGCGGTAACGCATCTGGAAAAACAAATTTTTTTAAAGCCCTTAGTTTTGCAAAAGCTCTGGTTGTCGATGGTACCAAGAAGGGTGGATTGATTCCTATTGAACCATTTCGTTTGGACCACGACTTGCATAGTCAACCGTCACGGTTTCAATTCGAACTGTTCATTAACGAAACAATTTACGAATACAGTTTTGCCGTCAACCGAAAAGAGGTTCTCGAGGAGAAGTTGGTTGTTGTCAGCAACACAAGTGAAAAAGTGCTCTATGACCGCCAATACGGAGAGATAAAGTTTGACCATTCTCTGAACAGAGATATGTTTATTCAATTTGCATTCCGAGGAACCCGAATGAATCAGCTTTTCCTAACCAATTCGATCTCCCAGCAGGTTGATAATTTCCAGCCAGTTTACGACTGGTTTGATCGCTCGCTCGAGTTGGTTGCTCCTGATTCTCGATTTTTTTCGTTCGAGAAATTTCTCGACGAAGACGACCTGCTTTATTCAACAATGAACCGAATGCTGTCACGACTTGACACTGGTATCGAACATTTGGGGAGTGAGGAGGTTTCGTTCGATAACACTCCATTTACCGAGTCGCTTAAGACAAAGTTGCAAGAAGAGGTCAATGAAGGTGCGACTGTTCGCGTAGTGGCCGAGCCGATTAACGAACGATTTGTGGTGACTCGAAAAAGTGGCGATCTGATCGCCAAGAAAGTTGTAGCCTATCATCGCAAGAAAGATGGTAGGGAAGCTAAGTTTGAACTTCATCAGGAGTCTGATGGTACGCAACGGTTAATCGACTTACTGCCAGCAATTCTTGATCTGTCAGTTAATGCTTCGAAGAAAGTTTATGTAATTGATGAAATTGACCGCAGCCTGCACACACTTTTGATAAGAAAGTTGCTTGAAGAATACTTGGCGATGTGCACAACAACAAGCAGAATGCAGCTGTTATTCACCACTCATGATTTGTTACTCATGGACCAGCAATTGCTGCGCCGGGACGAAATGTGGGCGGTTGAACGAGATATCACTGGGTTTTCTCTTCTGTTTTCTTTCAGCGAATTTAAGGATGTTCGGTACGATAAGGATATCCGAAAGAGCTACTTGCAGGGGCGATTGGGTGGAATTCCCCGGATTCCGATGGAGGAGGTAATGATACAACA
Organism: Arenicellales bacterium; assembly: GCA_963664525.1. Taxonomy (GTDB): domain Bacteria; phylum Pseudomonadota; class Gammaproteobacteria; order Arenicellales; family JAJDZL01; genus JAJDZL01. The sequence goes on along the minus strand of OY761535.1, from coordinate 1,928,891 downwards.
GAACTCTGAAGGCGAGCACCGGTTGGATGCTGATGCCATCGAGACGACGTAAATTCCAAAGGCCTCTTGGCGAACGCCGCTATCGCAAACTGTTCGTGATCGCAGTAGAAGGTACGAAAACTGAGGTACAGTATTTTTTGTCAATTAACGATCAACAATCGATAGCGCATGTAAATTGTCTTAGGAGTGATCATGGTACTTCTCCACCAAGAATATTGAAACGAATGGAAAATCACCTACAACGGGAACGGCTGAAATCGTCAGATGAAGCTTGGCTCGTGATCGACAAAGATAATTGGACGAACAAACAGTTAGCCCAACTTCATGCCTGGTCGCAGACACAAGAAAATTACGGCTTTGCCTTGAGCAACCCTACATTCGAATATTGGTTGTTACTCCACTTCGAAGATGGTGTGGGCATTACATCGTCTCAGAATCGTAAGGTTCGATTGATGCAACATCTTCCCAATTACAATAAAGAGATTGACACACACAAGTTCACCTACGAAAGGGTTAGGATGGCCGTTCATCGTGCTCGGCTACGCGACAATCCTCCCTGCAACGATTGGCCTCGTACCTGCGGCAACACGACAGTGTACAAGTTGATCGAAAACATTTTCGAATTTAAAACGCGTGAGTAGGCGTCGATATCAAATATTCTCACTTCTGCCAAGAATGAAGTTCGAATTTGCTGGGGCAGCTAGCCGGCGTTTTGGCGGAAGATGTTAACTGTCTTTGACAGGTCATGCTGAATCAACGCGATTCTTTAGTAATTTGATCGGTGTCTCGCTCCTGATTCGAGATAGATCTCCTATTCATTACATAGCAAAGATTCGCTATGGTGACCGTAGCACATCTTGAATTTGAAGCAATTGTAAAAAAATCGTGATTAGATCTTCAATTCAGCGCCTCTACGTGCTTGAACTTGTCTTCAAAGGGGAAGACTGAATGCGAGTCTGGTGAAAACTTACTCATTGAACGTAGCGATCTTCTTTCCAACAAATTATCCAATCTTTCATCGTAAAATTTGCCGTCGGACACCTAGATAAACCGACGACGCCATGTAGGTAATTTCTGAGCAGTCGCAAACCGCAGATTTCGCCCTCCGAAATATTCGTATAATCTATTTGTTAAACAGTGCCCATATCACTGAGGTTTCGCGCGAATTGCATGCAATTGTAATCTCGCCATTTCAAATTTATTCGAGGTAAGTACAGCAAATGCCATGGGATGAACCCGACAAAGGACGTCAAGACAGGAACTCGTCGGGACAACGTGGAGGTGGGTCGTCGGGTCCACCTGAAATTGACGACATCGTTAGCGACATACAGGATAAGTTTTCGCGACTTTTTTCTAATTTAGGGAGAGGCAGTCGTTCGGGGGGACCGAGCGATCCCGCGGACTCTGGTGGCGGTGGAGCTAAAAAATCCGGTTCAAGAAAGACTCTTGTACTGTTGGCCGTGATCGTAGTTCTTGGCATTTGGGTTTCGAGCGGCCTTTATGTTGTCGAACAAGGTGAGCAGGGAGTGGAACTCAGATTTGGGGAATACACTCGAACGACGGGTGCAGGTCTTCGCTGGCATATCCCATTTCCAGTTGACGAAGTACTGATCGTTAATGTCCAAAAAGTCAACACAGTTGAAGTCGGATATCGCGTCAGCGAACGTAATCGCACAATCACACCAGTGACCCGAGAGGCCTTGATGCTGACAGCAGACGAAAACATCATTGATATTCATTTCGCTGTACAGTACGACATTAAAAACCCCAAAGACTTGCTTTTCAATGTCAGTGATCCCATTCACCTGGTGGTGCGTCAGGCAACAGAAAGTGCGGTTCGGGAAATAGTCGGCGGCAACACGATGGACTTTGCAATTACGGAGGGTCGCGCCGAAATTGCGCAAGACACTCGAACTTTGTTGCAGGAGATTCTTGACCGATATAAAACGGGTGTGAACGTGCGGGCTGTTGAGATGCAGAACGCTCAGCCGCCAGCTGAAGTAAAAGCTGCTTTTGACGATGCAGTGAAAGCGCGTGAAGACGAAGAACGGATAAAGAACGAAGCTGAAGCTTACGCGAATGATGTTATCCCGAGAGCCAGGGGGCAAGCTGCCAGAATCTTACAGGAAGCCGAAGCGTACAAGCAGAGTATAGTTGCACGGGCAGAGGGTGAAGCTTCTCGTTTCGAACAAATTTATGACGAGTATCGAAAGGCCCCGCAAATTACTCGAGACCGTCTGTACCTCGAGTCCCTGGAAGAAGTTCTGAACAATTCAACCAAATTAATCATTGACCAACAAAATAGTAACAACATCATTTATCTGCCGCTTGATCAACTGATCCAACGTCGTAGCAACGGCGCAGGAAATGTTAGTGGCGGTCGCGTGGGTCAAATCGATGATCAGTCAGACCTGATTAGCAATTCAAATCGACCAAATCGGTCAGTGAACCGCGATTTGAGAATCGGCGGTTAGTGGATTAATATCTGAGGAAATTAAGATGTCAGTCAAAGCATTGGTTTTAGGGGTGGTTGCTGTCGTAGTGGGCGTGCTGCTCTATGAAACTGTTTATTTTGTCGATGAACGCGAAAAGGCGATCATTTTTCAGTTCGGACGAATTGTTGAGTCTAACGATCAACCTGGAATACACTTTAAGAAACCGTTCATTAACAGCGTTCAGTTTTTTGATGCTCGCATCCAAACCATGGATGCCGATCCAGAGCTTTATCTCACCGGTGAGAAAAAGAACCTGGTCGTTGATTCTTTTGCCAAGTGGCGAATTCGGGATGTTGCGAAATACTACGTAACTGTCAGCGGTTTGCAATCCAATGCCCGTGCCCGACTCGCACAACGGGTCAATGACAGCCTGAGACAGGAATTCGGTAAGCGAGAGGTTCAGGATGTGATTTCCGGTGACCGTGCTGAAATTATGGAAACCGTTCGACGTGCAGTAGACAAGGAAGCATCGGAATTCGGTGTAGAAGTGGTTGATGTGCGCTTAAAGCGCGTTGACCTTGACCCGGAGGTTAGTGAACGTGTTTACAGTCGTATGGAGGCAGAACGAGCCAGGGTGGCAAAAGAGTTGCGAGCACAAGGCGCTGAAGCTGCGGAGCGGATTCGTGCCGATGCTGATCGGCAACGGGAAATCACCGTTGCAAATGCGTACCGAGAAGCCCAGCAGCTTCGTGGTGAAGGTGATGCGATTTCAACATTGACCTATGCCAATGCATTTGGCAGGGATCCTGAATTTTACCGACTGTATCGCAGTTTGAATGCCTATCGAACGACTTTTCAAAGCAAGAACGACCTGCTAATTCTTGAACCGAACTCAGAATTTTTCAAGTATTTTAAGGGACCACCTAGTGCTTTGCCAGAATCAGAAAATGTATCTGAACCACTCAGCCTATCGGGTGTCGATGGTATAGTAGGGAACGCGGGTGCATCAGGCGGGTAACAGCTGATTTAGACGCCAGTGAATACCTGGCAGGTCATTGTTGCTGCAGTGGGTCTGGTGTTGGTTATTGAAGGCGCTGTCTACTTTGCCCTACCCGATATTTCTCGCAAATTACTGAAAATTCTGCTCGAAGCCAGAGTTGAGTCATTGCGTCGCATTGGCATTGTTGCCGTAGCATTCGGATTGGGGTTGATTTGGATTGCAAGCACCTTGTAGTCTGAACGAGTCTGGTTGCCGCTTACCAAGGCTTTGTTCAATGCCTTACCCAAGTCTTTAATATTTTAGGAACCCATAGTTTAATGACTGGCGGTTGGATTCAACTTGACGGGGTTGAGCAAATTCTGCCCTATGACGGATGGGAACTTGAGCAGTTGCGACGCAAACTGCTTGACTGTCTTTATCAAAACGGATATGAGCTTGTCGTTCCACCATTGGCAGACTTTATGGAATGTTTGCTTGGAGGCAACAACGACGATCTCGATGTGCTGACAGTCAAAACGCCAGACTACGTTAGCGGCAAAATGTTTGGCATACGGGCGGACATGACTCCGCAAGTTGCCAGAATGGCCGCTTTACATCTACCCGTCCAGAAACAACCGGTGCGACTTTGCTATTTTGGCTCATCGTTGCTCGCCCGAGTTCCAAAAACTGGAGGCAGTCGGGAACTGCTTCAATTTGGAGCAGAGCTTTTTGGTTCGTCATCGCTGGAGTCGGATTGTGAAGTCATCCGACTGATGATCGAAACACTACGAATTGCAGGAATTGATTCTTTATCTGTGTCATTGGGTCATGTCGGCATTATTGAAGGTTTATTGAATCAGTTTGGGTTTAAGGGTTCACCACTTGAAAATAAACTGCTTAATGCATTTAATCGAAAATCCAAACCCGAGTTACAGGAATTGGCGAAAGAGTTTGATATACCTGTCGCAGTTGCGGAAAAGTTCGCCAGCCTGATTGACTTAAATGGCGGTGTTGAGATTATTGACAAAGCCAGGGAACGGTTGGGGAGTGTAAGTAAAAACCTATCGGATTCGCTCGCTGAATTTGAACGCGTTGTAAGACAGGTTTCCAAGGAGAATGACAAAGTCTCGCTACATGTTGATTATGCCCAAGTGGGTGGCTATCAATATCACACGGGTGTGATATTTTCTGCTTATGGACCTGGATACGGGCAGCCTTTGGCTAAGGGTGGACGATACGATGACGTAATGGAAGCATATGGAAAACCATGTGCTGCAACCGGATTTAGCGGTGACTTGCGCCTTTTGCGGCGGGCTATTCGGGGACGGTGTCGAAAGGCTGTGCTGGTGCCACTCAATGCCGATATTCCAAAAAACAGCATTACTGAGTTGATTGAACAAGGCGAGCGAGTGGTTCACCAATTACCTGACCAATCGGACGAAAGCTTGGTTGAAAGTTGCGATCGGGTATTTTCCAATCGTTCGGGTGAGTGGATGGTTGTGCCGCTAGGTACAGACGGAGAATTAGCATGATCAGAACACTGGCAGTCTTGGGTGGACAGTGGGGTGATGAAGGTAAAGGCAAGATTGTAGACTGTCTGAGTGAGAATGCGGATGCAGTCATTCGATTTCAAGGTGGGCACAATGCCGGGCATACCTTGGTTACGGGCAATAGCAAGGTTGTTGTCCATCTCATCCCCGCTGGAATCTTACGTAAGCAGGTTACTGCCTACATTGGTAACGGAGTTGTACTATCTGTCGACGCGCTGCGCGCTGAAATCGATCAACTTGAGACTCATCTGGGTCCGATTACCACGAGACTTCGGATTAGCGAAGACTGCAGTTTGCTCTTGCCCAGTCACGCCGCCTTGGACAAGGCCAGAGAAATAAGGAAAGGCAGACAGGCAATTGGAACAACAAGTCGCGGTATTGGGCCTGCTTACGAAGACAAAATTGCAAGGCGCGGATTGAAACTGCATGATCTGCTAGATCTGGATTCCGCCCGGAAGAAAGTCAAAGAGCTTGTGGATTATCACAACTTTATCCTAACTAATTATTTGGAATACGACGCTGTCGATAGCGATCCAATAGTCGAAGGTATCCTCGATGCAGCGGATTGGTTAGTTCCGATGATTTGCGATGTTAGCACCGAAGTTTGTGAACTGTTGGAACAAAGAAAAAAGGTTTTATTTGAAGGCGCGCAAGGCGTCATGCTTGATATCGATCACGGAACTTATCCGTTTGTTACGTCTTCGAATACGGGGATTGGAGCAGTCGGTACAGGAGCTGGTATTTCTCCAGCGAGAATCGATCATGTTTTGGCTATTGTCAAAGCGTATACGACCAGAGTCGGGAGCGGGCCGTTTCCGACAGAGTTACACAACGAAGTCGGTTCACATATCGCGAAAGCTGGCGATGAGTTTGGAGCGACCACCGGGCGGCCACGCCGGTGTGGGTGGTTTGATGCGGTACTGGTGCGTCGTGCGCATCAACTGAATTATTTTCATGGACTGTGCATTACCAAACTGGATGTTCTAGATGAATTGGATACACTAAAGATTTGTACCGCGTATAAGGTTGAAGGTGCTGACATATCCGACAGTTCAGGAAACGCGTGGCGATTGGGTCGGTGCGAACCCGTTTATGAGGAGTTGCCTGGTTGGCAAGAAAGTACGAGCGGTATTCAGGACTATGATGAGTTGCCGTCGAAAGCAAAAGATTATTTGCAGCGGATTGTTGAATTGACTGGTGTACCGATCGATATGGTGTCAACTGGCCCTGACCGCGATCATCTAATCTACAGACCATCATTGTCCAGTTGGTAGTGCAATAACTGCTTGCAGAATCAGTCGTCGGGAAATTTGACGACGATTAGATCAATCGACTGATTTGTTATGAGTCAGTGGCAATTTTATCGCCGACTGACAACTCCCCACCTTGCGCGATATGCGCCCGCAACCCAGCTCTACCTCGCCACTGTTTCACCAGTTTTGAGTGACCGGTAAGGCTGCTAAGATAGGTACAAGGTTCACACAATCGCATGCCTGTAAGTGTCACTTTGCCAACTTGAAAAGTTTGGCCAACCAAACTGTTAAGGTCAATTCCGCGAGTCACCACATTCCTTCTGGATTGAGAGTAATCCAAAGTAATTCCATGCGTTTGTTGCAATTCTTTGAAGGCTTCGGATTCAATTAGCCGGAACTTCACCGGACATTCAGAGTTTAGTTGCACTGTAAATCGTTCATTTGAAAAAATATATTCCGTCTGAGCGTCGATTTCAACCTCTGCTTGCACTGGGAACATATTTTTGCGGATTCACACCAAGCAATGCGAACGCTTTGGACTGCAGTGGCGTCATCTTCGCCAACATGGGCACGCTCGCATCCACCCGTCCCGGTAATTGCACCTCATTGAGCGTCAATGTCGCCAAATCATCCAGCAAGGTGGTAAAACTGTGCACCGGATCGCCGTCGCTACTTTGTTGGGTACCCGCCTTTTGCCTGGCCCGGTCAGACACTTTCGCCTTGGCAACCGGTGATTGACGCGCTTTTTGTGCCGCATCCCGATCGTCATCTTCAAACAACATCGGCGCCAGCTTCTGTCGCATCTGCCATTGCACATGGTAAGCCAGCATACATAAAAACACATGCGCCCTGACATGATCGGCGCTGTAAACATACACCGGACGCACTTTCAGCTGAGACTTTGTCGCCCGAAAAGCCCGCTCGACATGCGACAGACTCTTGTAAGCCGCCACCGCCGCATCCGGCGCCATATCCTGCACACTGGTTCGAACTGCATAAACTCCATCGAGTTGCGCCTCTGCTTGTATCTTGTCAGGCAAACGCCGCCAACTGAACTTATCATCGGTGATGTCAATGTCAAAGTGCTTGGCCATCTTCCAGCGGTTGATCTCAGCACCGACGCGTTTGGCAATGCGCACCGCACCCACGAGCGTGCCGCGACGCACTGATTCGGCTATTTTTTCCAACCTCTGCTCGGTTTGACCCAACAGCGCCTCACGCTTTCGCCTGCGTTCTTCACGCAAGCGTACATTCAGACAAACCATCATCGTCTCGCCCGGAAATTCATCACTGGTCACCTGCACCACCCCATCGGGCTTTAAGCCATGAACCGCTTCGCATTCGCCACCGTTGACAGAGACCTTGAGCAACTTTCGCAAGCCCCTGGCTGTCAGCGCCGAGACCCAGTCCAACCCGGCCGGCTTGAGATCTTCGCGAATGCGAACATTGGTGATCATGCCCCGATCTCCCACCAGTGCAATGCGCCTGATTCCAAATCGCTGCTGAATCGTCCGGACCTGCCGCGCCACCGTCGCCGGGTCCGCCGTATTGCCGCGAAATACCTCCACTGCAATCGGACAGCCATTGGCCGCACACAATAGACCAAACACAATCTGCATCTTTCCCTTTTTACCGTCGCGGTTATGGCCAAATCCAGCCAATGGACAGCAGCGTCCTTCCACATAACTGGACGTGACATCGTACAGAATCAACGTGGCATCGTGCAGATACCGCTTCGCCAGCGATCGTTCAATCCATTTTTGCCGTTTCAACAGCCAGTCCAACATGGCCAGCATCTCGTTTCCCGAGACCGTGTCAAGTTGCAACACCTGGCCCAAACTGCTGTCCGCGGTGTCGCCCGACAGGCGTCTGGCGGTGGCGAGTTTCGAATCCGGCGCCACCACCCGTGCCACCACTGCTGCCAGTGCCAGGGTGCGCTGGCGACTCACACTGGGGTGCAAGATATGTTCCAGTCCAATCGCCTGTGCAGTTCCGAGCACGGCCGCGACATGACCGTGCGGCAGTGCGCGTGAAATGCTAAAGATCGGGTCAATACGAGAATAAGCCACCCCGCCTCGGATCACGGCATCAATGCCGTTGATGATTGCCGGTGGCATATCGGTGAGGTTGGCAATGGTTTTTTTACGGATGCGTTTACCTTCTCTCCATGCTTGTCGGAGCAAGACGGTATCGCGACCGCGTTTATTCTTGATGGTTTCGACGTTATAGGCCATGGCTTGAACGATGCACTGGGAACATTATAGGAGAACCATTCAAGCATGTCAAGCGGAATGATGGCGGTGATAATGGTGTTTATCGGGGAATTAAACCGATAATGAAGGTGATCGAAAGACTGGACAGGCGTTAAAGCACTGGGAACAATAACAGAGGCTTTCAGTCTGCTGTATTGAAGATTGTACCTTTTGAAACAATCGGTTAGGGCAACCTAACGTAGAATATGTCGGGTGAAGTTCCGATTAGCGTGATTTCCTGGTCGGGTTCGATTTCAGGTTTCGAAAATTCGCCGCTTAGAGAATAGTATCGATCACCGATCAGGCCGCGTCCGGTTACTGCCATCACAGATTCAACGGACTTCATAGCCATTCCGCTTTCTGGAGTTGTGAAGATTTTGATTACGGTTCCTTCGAACATCGTGCTAGTTTCTCGTTGATTGGGTGATTCGTCTTGTCGAAAAGTAAATTGTATCAGGTCGAATTTGGGGAACTATCTATGAATCGTCGTTTTGATTAGAGCCCTTCGACAATCGTAATGTCCGCTATTCCGGCATCAATTCGGTGAGATCTTGCATTCTGATATTCATCCGAGCGGTAGCAGGCGATTGCATCTTCAAGAGAATCAAATTCAATCACAACGTTTCGGTCTCGTCCTGCACCTTCCATGACTTCGGAGCGACCGCCGCGAGCCAAAAACTTTGCCCCATACTTTGTAAATGCTGGCGGTGCTGACTCTACATAGTTCTTGTATTTGTCCATATTTGTAACGGTCACATGGGCGATCCAATATGCTTTTGCCATGGTCAATTTATCTCCAATTGTTCACTTGAAATGACGTTCTTCAAATTTGCTAATGATGGGTGGGCGAAGAATCATCGTGGCATTATAAGGATTCGTCGACGTGCGCTGCAAAAGTCAGATTTCTACAACAGATGCGAATGCAGTCCCAGAACTGCCGCCCGGTTGTCAGTGGATAACGCCGATTATGGCGGTAGCACATGGTTTGGAAGGTATCTGGACAATTGGCGACAGAATCGGGGCGCAAGTTGGACAGAAGGTTGTCGTCTGCTACAAAATGCCTTTGCAGTTTGATTCTATTGAGGATTTTCGTGAATCACCACCCGCGGTAAACATGAAGCGTCATAAAGCGGAAGTTTAAGGATTTTACATGGAATCTCAGAAGTGATTGATTACGGGTGCCGGCTATTGAGGTGAATACATGCCAAGGTCAGAGACGAGCATATTTCACGGATTAACTTCACACAGAAAATTTTACTGAGATACTGACATTGTCGGTAATGTTGGAGATGAGCGAGCTTGAACTTGGGGCATCTTTGTGTGTTTAGACACACATCGAACAACCAATTTCTGAAAGAAACTATTCAAATTATGTTGAATTAATTCACTCCTTCCTGGGTGTACGAATATCAAGCGCGTTTCGAATTGGATTCGCAAACGAATTTCGGTAAATCTGATATCTGGCATGGCTCGAATGTCACATGAATCATCATAGTCAGTTCACATATGACTTAGCGAAACTGCACCTCTTTTCTGTTGGTAAAATTGCGCACTTTCAATTGTCGTTGTTCATATCTTCCAGATCTCCTAAATCACAACCCATCGTAGTCTAACCAAACTTTGTACAACCTTCTTTTGGCCATTTCCATAAGAATCAGGATATGAGTGCTAATTCAAATCTCGAATTGATCTATGCGATGATTCTCATTCCTGGCGAATGGGTTGGAATCTTTGTTTTCTTTGTACTCGCTTGTGTCTTTGTGGTAGGAGTACGAATATTGTTGATGTTTCGCGAACACGTGAATTGGGTCACAATCGGTATTCGATTCTGTTTTGGGGTATTGCCGCTTCTTGCATGTTTAACCCTATTTGCGTTGGTGTTAAGTTCATGGGGAGAGTTTGAAAGGAATTGGAATTTATTTGGAATGGTGACTGCGATAGTTTGCGGACTTGGAGCAGGTTTAATCTTCGCCTATTTGACTGGACGATTTGTCGAACCAAATTTAATCGAACTATCGCATAGTTTCGCGAGACCGGCGGGTTTGCCAGAACAAGTCACCGACATAAGGGAGGTTGCGCAGCAATTTGATGATGTTCCGAAAATGGATTTCGAAAATATGTTTGCGCAAGCAAGAAAACGAGATGAAATCTGCCTTGGTCAAAGAGATTCCGGTGAGCCTGTTGTAGTTGATCGTAAGATCTGGAACACCAGCCATGTTCAAATCATGGGTCCACCTGGTACAGGGAAAGGAATTCAGGCAGGCATCACCCTGACCCAATCGCTGCTTTATGGCGACGCGGTGTTTGTATTTGATCCGAAATATGATGAATGGGGGCCAAGTGTTTACCGTTCAGCATGTGAACGAGCCTCGGTCTCATTTGAATTTGTTAATTTACGTGAACCTTTCCCGCAAATAAATCCGATATTGAATGCATCAGCACAAGATGTGGAAGAAATGCTGTATGCAGGTTTTGAGCTTGGACGACGTGGCGATACTGCAGATTTCTATCGGCTTGATGACAGGAAAGCGGCGAGGGTCGCTGCCTCATTTGTGGTGGATTCGAAACTTAGCCTGGCTGAAATCGGTAGCAAAGCGAAAAGCTTGGCAGACGATGAATTGATGACGGGCGGTAAAGCCTTCTTCGCTGCAATAGATGAGTAGAGTGGACTTAAATGTGTACAAACGAGAGAAGGCGTCGATTTATCTAAACGACTGGAAGAGGGTGGCTGTGTTTATTTTGTTGGATCGATGCGCAGTGAACCGATCATTGTGTTGCAGAAAATGCTGTTTGTGAGGTTGATCCAACTCATTGAGAATTCCAGAAAAAGGAAACGGCATTGTTCAATCTTTCTTGATGAGTTCAAATATCTTCTGAGTGGGTCTGCGCTCAATGCGCTTGGATCAATTCGCGATAAGGGATGCAACATTTTGTTGGCACACCAATCCTTGGGAGATTTCGCCAATTGTGGTGCAGATTTGAGCGAATCAGCGGTACGGTCAACAGTTCTGGATACGACCCCTATCAAATGGCTATACCGTCCGGCAGACTATGAGACTGCGTCCTGGATTTCCAGCCAGACTGGGCAGATCAAGGTTGCGACGCAAACTACTCAAGCAGTTAGGAATATCGAGTTATCTGAATCTCTGTCGGACAACCGTACAGTCAGTGAGACGACTCGTAACCTTGTTGATGTGAATACTGTTCAGACATTGCCCAAGGGTTGCGCAGTTTGTATTGGTGCAGGCATACCAACCCTTGCTTTTATCAAAGCCGTACAAGTTGACAAATTCGAGCCAAACGTGACGATTGCGGAGTTAGCAGTTGATTCAGGTATTGATTTGCTGACGCAGATTGAAGCGAGTTTAGATGATGACGATGGTCCATTCAGGTATCCAAGAATTGATTGGGACGGTGATGCAAAGAAAGCAGTTCTGCAATTTTTGTTTGAAGAAACATGGACGCACCTTGATATTCTCACTCAATGGTTTGATCGATTGGAAATAGAAGATATTGGCAAAGTGTTAGCGGACCTGTCAGATGTCAAATTGATCAAAAGTGCCGAAGTCTCGTTTCTGCCAAACTCTGCGGACGAGGTGTGGGGCATCACGAATTCAGGAATTACAGCGGTTCAGACATTTCTTGGCGTTGAGGAACAACGAAAGGTGTTCAACAAGAGATCAGTGAATCCAAATTCGTTCAGCCATCAACTGGACATTCAGCGACTTCGAGTCAGAGCAGAACGAAGTGGTTGGAGCAGTTGGAGTAGATTGGTTGGAAGAGAAAATTTTATTCAAAAGGGTGAGAAATACCCGGACGCGATTGCGAAACGACTTGATGGCGTAAAGGTCGCCATTGAAGTCGAACGCACAATCAAGACCAAGAATCTATACCCGAGGATTATGGCTTCTCATCTGCACGCGAGAAAGCATGGCAAGTGGGACGAGATTTACTACTTTTGTCCGAATAATCAAATCAAGAGACGCTTGGTGCAAATATATTCAGCAATCACTGAAGTCAAATATTTTGGTAACAATGTGAAAATTACTGACGAACATAGGCGACCGTTTCAGTTTTTCACGTACGACGAAGATTGGACTTGAAAGTCGTTAGAATCCACCGCTCGATTCGATGAGGTATCGATGCAATTGATCTCTTGCAAACAATAGTCATCGCTTCGCAAAATACAAAGAGAAAGACACATAAAAAATTCATTAGTAATTGGGCGCAACGGTTGACCCGAGTAAAGTTCTTGCAACCATGAGGCGACTGAGCATCTTCTCAATATTTGATCTCGCACTACCACAAATACCCAATTCGAAATTCGCTGTCAGATAGTAAAATAATGCCGAACTTACGACGCACTATTGTCTTATTCGAAGTAAGATATTATTCTGCGTCACTACAGTATCGCCAGTTTACTGTCCTACAAAGTAGAGACAGTGTTTATATCCAAACAAAAAGGTAAGCAAAATCAATGATGACCGATAGCCAATTCGCTAGGACATTTTCAAAGATGGTTGCCTTCCTGGTAGTCTTGACAATTATATTGATCGCACTTGGTGTTGTGATTGGTGGCTCAATTGATGACAAACTTAAAGCTCAATCTGAAGAGTATACACAGCGTGTAATTGCAACTCGGACAGAACCGGTAGGAAGTTTGAACGTGGGAGAGATTCAAGAATCTACCACAGCAACTAAAACTGAACAACCGACTCAAGTGGCATCAGTCGGAGGTGATGTCGGACAATCCGTTTACGATACGGCTTGCTACATTTGCCACGCTACCGGCGTAACTGGCGCTCCTAAGCCTGGTGATGTCGCTAATTGGAATCCAAGAATCGAAAAAGGTGTTGATCTGCTGTACGCTAATGCGATAAACGGTTATCAAGGCCAATTTGGAATCATGCCACCAAAAGGAGGCAATCTATTACTATCTGACGATGAAGTCAAAGCTGCTGTCGATTATTTGGTTAAACTCGTTGAGTGATGACAAATTCGGTTGAGTTTACGATTCGTTAGATTAATTGAAATTGTTGCAAAAAAAGGTGCATACGCACCTTTTTTGTTATGTACATTGCGCATGGAGCGCAACGCTTCGACTGGCTCTGTATAGTGGTGGCCGAGTAATTGGCAATGTAATTTCGCTAGTCGCCCGATAAGGTGAACGGTTAGCCGAGCAGTAAGGATTCCGTCGCGAGACGGTATCTGAAGGAAGCTGTCCTCACCGAAAATATTTTCCAACTTCAACCGAGTGGATTCAAAGAAGTAGCACGATATTTTCGTGTTCAGTGCTGCATCACCGAGTCGATGAAATCATTACATCGAGGTTGAGAGAATTTACAGATATGAGTGTACCCTCAGTTATTCTCGCTGATGCCACCTGGTACGGCTCTTTGCGTGGCGGTGTCACCTTTGGTGGCGGCGATGACACCCGTTTTATGGACGGTGGCTCGCGTTGGGGCGTCAAAGGTTCAAACGAACTGGCTGAAGGACTCAGTGCGACCTATCGTTTTGAAACCAAATTGAGCACGGCAAATGCGGAAAGCTCTGGCGGTGGCGATGAAGGCGGCCCCGGTGGTCGTTTAGCTTATGTTGGACTATCTGGTGGATTTGGAACCTTATCGCTTGGCCAAGTTTGGAGTGCGAGTTTCAATTCAACCGGTGCCATCACAGACAATACCCTGCTCTGGGGTAGTTCAGCGACCTCTTATCGCGTCGGAAACGCACTATCGTACTCGAATTCGGTAGGCGATGCCAGTCTGCAGATCGACGCAATCATGGATAGTACCCGTGATACAGGTAATGCTGTCGACCAAGTGGAATTCGGCATGACGATCGGGTTGGGCGACATCGGTAAACTTGCTGTTGCTTATGTGGAATCGAAAGATACCAATATAGACGATGCGTGGGTTCATGTGCCTGCGGTTGACGGTAAGCCTGAGATAGACCATGTGCCAGCAGAATATTATCTGATAGGCGACCAAGATGACGGTAGTGCCGATACAGCACTCACGAAGATTGAAGTTCTTGTTCCACTTGGTGACACGGACGGCGATGCCACGAATAATGCTAACGGAGTACAGAACGACTATTTCGATAGTGATGGAGATTTCAAAGAAACCGGGGAACAGTCACTTGTGAACAATATTCAGGTACTAGCCGGTAAACACGTTATTGATACTGATACCACCGAAAGCGGTGTGCAGCCCTGCATGAATGATCCTGATAAGGATCCTGTATGTAAATCAGTCACCATCTATGTACACCGCATAAATCCTACGGATGACGATACCACTAATTCAAATGGATCGGCTACCAACGTGGAAACAATTACGCCCGCTGAGGGGAACAATACCAACACCGTAACTTACTACATCCTATCATCAAAAGATGGAGCTGGCCTTATTCAGGAAGGTGACGACGAAAATGATTTCCGAATGACACCTGAGACAAAAAGGCAGAAAGCTACACCATATGTTCCCGCAACCGTGGAAGACGAAGGCGTAGCTGACATTAAACCAGGATACAAGGCCACACATGTAGCAGTTGAATTTGGACTCGGCGGCGTCACAACGTGGCTGGGTTACTCCAAGAGCGAAAATAATGGTGGCGACGTTGTGAAGCCGAAAAAAGGTGAAGAACCACCCACCGGTGACATCATGGCGGACTACACTCGTAATCCAGCCAGTGAAACCAAGACCACTCACGCCGGCGTTCGCGGTTCGGTAGGTGATAATGGTTTGAACTACTTGGTGGCTTATCGAGACGTTGATACAGCAGGTAAAAAGACTAATCCATACGTGATTAATCTAAACAAGAGTCTGGGTGATGGTGCCACAGCTTTCGTCGAACATGCAAATGATGATGATGGCAAGAGCGGTAGAACCTGGGTTGGCTTGAAAGTTGATTTCTAAAAGCTGAATCGATTTTCAGAAGACGCAAGTCTTAAAAAGGGGCACATTATTCCTGATGTGCCCCTTTCTTGTTGAACAACGAGCAGCACATCTTTATTCATACAGGCAAGTACAGCACAGGGAGAACTCAAATCAGTGAACATACAAATTAAGAATTGCATTGCGAGAGCAGGCCGGCTATTGAATCTGAAGTCTGTTTCCGGCGCAATCGTGCCCCTGGCATTTGCGGTGCAGTTGATCATGCCACAGTCGGCACTGGCGCAGGATTGCACGATCGCACAAGGCACGATTGATGCGGGCAATGCATTCACGGAAGATGCCGCCGGCGGCGATTTCAAGATCACCTGTAAAGGCGCGGCAACTTCAAATATAGAGGCCAGCATATTCCAGGACTTACTAGATTCAGAATCCGCCTATGTTGAAAGCCAATCGAAAGTCATCATTGACGGCAGTGGCGTTACGGGTACAAATATTGGTGTGAGCATTGTGTCAGCTGCCGAAAAGACGATTTTAGTGGGCACAATCGCCAATGACGAAATGGTTACAACCGGCAGTGTTGTCTCGGTGAGCGAAGTAGACCCTGTAACAGATGGCGTGGCATACGATGTGAATGTCGAGTCTCATGCAACGATCAACTCTGAAGGCGCCAACAGAATCGGCCTGCAGTTGGAAGTGACAGACGCTGACGGCGATGAAGCTAATGCAAGCGTAGAAAATGCAGGCTCGATATCGACCAAAGGCACCACCGCACATGGTATGCGCGCCTGGGTTGATCCCGGTGCTGCAAGTGCCAGGTCGGTATTGAGCGTAGCAAACTCCGGCTCCATCGCCACTGAAGGTGCTAACGCAGACGGCATCTCAGCCGGTGCTGTGGCCGGTGCAAACAAGGCGAGCCGGGTATCGGTTGACAATTCCGGCACCATTACCACCAGCGGTGTGGGCGCGTTAGGCCTGAGCGCCTATCTCCAGCTTAATAGTGCGGCTGATGCTACCGATGCTGATACAGTTAATGCCTCAGGACTTGTGTCGGTCACCAACAGCGGCACCATCACCGTCAATGGCGATGGCTCAGGCAGCGGCTTTGCCACAGGCCTGGAAGCTGTTTATCGGCACAATAACGCAAATCCTTCCGTAGAGATTGTAAACAGCGGCAATGTGATGATTGAGCATTCCGGCACGATCACTGCGTCCGGCAACCGGGTCAAGGGGATAGATGCGCTAACACATGGTACAGGCAATGTGAATATTGCGGTAAGCGGGACGATAAGCGCTGGACACCAAGGCACACCAGAAGCACAATCAGATGAATCTGAGATGGAAGCGGACACCGTAGCGCCTGTGCCCAAGAAATTTGGCATTGGTATTCATGCGAAGGCACATACTTCAAATACAGATGTCACCGAAGAAAACCCTTTAGCTGATCCAACGGACGACATCGACGTAATGATTGTAGTGACAGGTTCTGGCGCTTCGATTACGGCATACGGTGCACCAAGCAATGATGGCAGCACAGCTGATTTCGATGAAAGCAAAGGCATCGCCATCCTGGCCGAAACAGGCGCCTCAACCGGACACTCTCGCGTTGAGATCAGCAACGGAGCCAAGGTTTCAGCATTTGGCGCAAACAACACCAGCGATGGCTATGCTGTGATGTTCAAAGGCGGCAAGGGCACATTGGACATCAATGGCGGCAATCTGGTTGGCAATATCCTGTTTACCGGCAATGACGATGTGCTCAATATAGACAATACCGGTTCAATTGACGGTGATGTTAACTTTCGCGGCGGCGATGATACGCTGAACATTGACCTCGGCGACGGTCAGCGATTCCAGATCAACGGGGACATCACCGGTCTGACGACATTGACCAAAAAAGGCGCAGGCTATGCGCGTTTTGGCGGCGATGTGACGTTTCAGGGCAGCGCACTGAATCTGGAGGACGGCGCACTGGTGATTGCAGGCCAAATGAATCTTGGCAGCGGTGTGGTGACGGTCCACAAGGCTGGCAGGATTGTGTTTGAAGTCGGCAGTGGTGGAAGCACCGGCTCAATCAGCGCAGGCTCAATGCACTTTGAGGGGATTGATGCCGGGGATGTCTCTGTCTATGCACAGTTGAATGACGACCTTACAGACGAGGAGGTCACTGCTGCGCGAAGCGGATTGACTTCCGAAAGCCATGAGTTGCTTACCGTCAATTCAATTACCAGTGGAACTGTCGACAGTTCCACTGATGTCAACAGTTTGTCCATCAAGACAGTCAGAGCAGATGGCGAGACAGCTAATGTTGGTGAGATTGATTATGCCGATGGTGTTGGAACTGCAACCTTTAGCGAAGACAGCGTCGATCAGATTGCCAAACTGAATCCTGGACCACCAGCACCTGTGAGTTCCGGCGGCGGCGATTCTGATGACAGCAATGCCAAGCTTGGTCTGAGCCTGTTGGCAGTGCTGCTGGCGTTCTACTGGACGGATAACCTGTTTGGCTCAAGCTTTGCCGATGATTACTCTTTCGACACACCACAATCAGCTTACATTGCTTCGGTCGATGAACACAGTATGTTGACCCTTCGCGAGACGGGCAATCAGCCTTATCAGATTTGGATTCGCACTGGCCAGCAAGATGCAATGCAGATGAAAAGCGCTGGTGTCAGCGGTACTGAAGTGGGGCTGTCGCTGTATAGAAGTGATGATTTTTATATCGAAGCCTCAAGTGCACAAAATGTTGCGGCAAAGGTTAGTGCATTGAACCTGGCTGCACACGGTGAGGTGTACGCACTGAGCAGTGGCTGGCAAAATGAGCGCTACTTTGCCGGTGTGAAACTCTCACATGGTGAATTTGAGGCCAATGCAGTGATTGACAATCCAGTGGTGAACAGTGCACTGGTGAGTGAGTCTGAAGTGCACCATACACAGGCGCAGTTTACGGCTGGTACCCGCTGGAGCGCAGGTCAGTTACTTTTCACGCCATCTGCATCATTGCAGGCAGGTACATTCGAGCAGTCAGCGCACCAGGCTCAAGGAGTCGCACTGAGCGCAGAAGTGCCTGCTTTTTCACAGGAGTATTCTGCCTTGCGGCTTGGTTTGAAAATGAGCGCAGGTGAATGGTTGAGTTTTACCAGTGGTGCGAAGTGGAAGCCGCACCTGCAACTGGATCAGATACACACTGATTCAGAAAGTGCAGGCGATGTGACGCTGCATCAGATGGACCGACTCGGGGCACTGAGTTTCAACTCGAATGCAACGGTGCAGGCGATGCCGAAGGTGGTGAATGCCCTGAGCTTCGGCGCGAATGTCAAATCTTCAAAGTCCAACCAGGGCGAATGGAGATTTGCTTATGCCGGCCTTGAGGTCGATGGTGAGTATTACCACGCTGCGGTGGCGGGTTACCAGTTTCGATTCTGATTTTCTCAAGCAAATGCAGTAGGCCTAACCGATCTTTAACATACGGTGACTTAAGTATTTGATTTAAAACACCACGAAAATCGGAGTGGCACTACAATACCATCTTCACCGACTATTGTACAGCCGGTGAATCTTCTAGAAAGCGGATTTAAACGATGGTTTTTTGCAGGTTACGGGGCGGCGCACCAATGCCCATGGCAGCGTAAATTGCAGCCCCATCAGCATCCGCCGTTACCGTTTTTCGAACGTGTAATGTGCGCCCGTCCCGGCGCTCAAAGGAGGTTGTCGTGCGAGTGATTGTGCCAAGCGCATTTCGGATCGTTGTCCAGCTGTCATGCATGCCTTTGCCCTTCATCCGGGTGCGAAGCACACAAACTCTCTGATAGGCCAATACGGAAATCAACAGGTGGCCATTGGCACGCAGCTGTTTTTGATGATAAACCGGCCGCAGCCCCAACTCTGATTTCAGTGCGCGGAAGACCGCTTCAACCTCGGTCAGTGTCATATAGGTACGCCACATTGTGCTGGCATCCCAGTCAAGAATATTGCTGCGCAAACAGTACACACCCGGATGGGTCGCCATGGTGCCGTCGAGCGGCTTGAACTGCCAGGAGATCCGCCTGGCACGGGTGGCGGTTTCATCCTTATGCACGTTCACCTTGTAGTGGCGGGCAACGCGCGAGTTGTGTGTTTCGAGCCGACCGATACGACGCTCAATGTAGTCCAGCCTGTTTCTCGCCCTGGGCTTGCTCAAGGACTCATTGATCTTCTCAAGGCCTTCATCAAAGCGTTTCATGAACCGTGTGATCATGCCGTTTTCCTTGGCCGCAGGCCGTATCAATCGTTTCAACCGCCTCGGCTTCAAATTCTCTGCGCTGCTCCCGAGAGACGACCACATAGCGATAGCCATGCTCTTTGAGCCACTTGAGATTGTCTGTATCGGCCACGCCGCGGTCCATCACCACCACCGCACCTTGATCTGCACCCGACTCATCCAGCATCTCGGCCAACGTCTTGCATTCTGCCACATTGCCGGCAAAGATACGGCTTTTTACAACAAAGCCACTGGCATCGACCACCACGGCCAGGGTTAACAGCGGACAGTCACTTCGCTTTTCTTTTGAGCGACCGTGCTTGGCAGCCGGCATCCCCAGCGCCTGACCTTCCAGATAAGTATTGGTCAGATCATAGAACGCAATGGTGGGCTGCAATGAGAACAACGTGCAGGCGCGCTTAAAAAGATACTGTTCAATCTCACTGTGGTGCGCCAGCAGTTGGTCTGAAACACGGTAAAGCGCCATCTCACTGAGTGCGCCAAAGTCAATGCCGAGCATCTCACCCAGGGCACTGGTCTTACGCAGCCACCGGTTGGTTTCCCGTTCCGACGCCGGTGCCGCCATGCGGGCAACAATCGTGGCCAGTGCCAGACACCGCTGGCGGCGGTTGAAACCAAGATTCTGTAAAAGCTGCGGTACCTCCAGTGTTTCCAGTGCCGCAAGTGCTGCATGTTCAACGCCGACGGTGCGCACATCGCCATCAGCACCAGAGTTGACGTCCACGCTCTGGAAGTCCTTGGTTGTTTGCTCCTCAGGCACCGACTCGCTTGCCCGGTCCACAAGACAGGCAGCAATACGCCGGGCTTCGGATTCGATGTTGGGTTGCGGTGCAATAAAATCAAAACGGTCCTGTGCGCTTAGAAGCTCTTCGACACGCTGGCAAAGCAGGCCCCAGTATTGCTTGTCGATGCTGAAGTGGCGGCCCAGGTTCAGCAGTGTTCTCTGTTTGACTTGACCGTTGACCCGCTCGTTTTGGACGAGTCGGACGCTGTAGCGTGCGGTGCCGTCTTTGGCGGTTCCGGTTTTGGTTTTTCTGATGAACATGGTGGCAATTTTAGGTGATTGGCGAGGGCAGTTGGAGCCAGTTCTGAAAAAGGTGGCACTACAATCGTCAAAACTCCCGAAATTGCCTGAAAAAGACGCAAAAAAAGCTAAATTCAGGGTGATTTGGGCGAAAATCAAGGATTCGCCGCTTCGGAACGTGGGGGAAGTGTTAAAGATGGGCTAATTTTGCAGATGGTGCTGAAGCCGGTGGGCGTCTTGCCTACGCTGGACTGTCCGGTGGATTTGGAACGCTGACTCTCGGTCGAGTTTGGAGTGCCAGTTTCAACCATGTCGGAGGAATTACTGACGGTTCCTGGTTTCATGGAGAATCCCATACGTCTTATCACATCAATAATGCAGTATTTTGTGCGACATCCGTCGGTGCAGTAAGCATGCAACTTGATGCCGTCATGGATAGCGCTAATGAAACTTGTGGTGCTGTCGATCAGATGGAATTTGAGCTCTCCGTAGACCTGGGTGACATCGGTAAAGTTGGGCTTGCTCATGTTAAAACTGAAGATATGATGTCTGCGACATGTGCCGCAGATTTATCAGTTGGACATACTTGACAAGCGTTATTGTTGATCAAACTGTCTTCATTCAATGCTTCGTATGTTCTAACTGCGCCTTTCAAGATTTTTTCTCCCTGCCCTAATTTCTTGGTGCCTGGTATCGGTTATTTTTTCGTTGGGCTAAATCCGGCAAGTCTACCCATATCCACCACGTAATGTCGGATCGTTAACCCCGGCGGTGGACGAATATCATAGCGACAGTGAATGTGATGGAGCAGCACCCGCTGTATATTGATTTCGTCTTCGCCGATCGTGTCGCTGGCCAAACGATCAGGTTCATATTTCGCCATGCGCTCCAAATCCAGCACCCGCCAAGCGGTAATCGCATCAAAAGTCATGCACTTGAGAAGATCATCAGCATCATCGAATTGGCGTTTTTCAATCTGACAACCGGTTTTCAATGTGCGGAAAAACTCCTCAATGCCCCAGCGCGTCTCATACCACTGGCAGACGCGTAGCGTATTGGCACCATCCGCCTCACCCTCAGAGCAAAGCAACAGCCAATTCAGCGGCTGTTTCACCCCCGGCGGCGTACGCACCACAAGCACCGATACCGCAATCATGGGCAAGGTCTCGCGGCGGTGTCCCGGTGCCATAAATTGTACTTTCGCAATCTGTAGTGTCACCTTAGCGGTGCGCGTCGCACGCTTGCGCTTGCCACGTTGCGCCTGAATGTCAACCGCACACCTCGCCACCGCCGGCTGCGACTCAACATGGGTGCGCAAACTCGCCGACTTGTTACCATCTTGTGTCAACACCGTGCGCGGCATCTCCAAGCGCGGGGGCAAGTTTTTGCGGCGTCTTCTGATTCATGGTGCGAGGTCTTTGTGCAGACCGACCCTCGTGCAATCGAAGCGCTGTCCACAGAAGCTCAAGCGGCTGCTGGCGGACAAACAAAAGAAGGTCAACGTGGCCGCGGTGGCGACAGCCAACACCAATGCGCGGATTGTCTGGGCGCTGCTGTTTTACGGCGAGAGGCTGCGCCTGAGCGTTAGCGAAGCATGAAAACAACGATCCGAGTGCAACGATTCTCAAAATAACCCAAGAACTCAAAAAGTGCCAGAGTCAACCCGCATTGATGACACAACAGGCTAAACATCGGGACCGGCCAAACTCGTTTAGTTCTAAGGTCGAGAAGATCGAAAGACTAGTAGGGCGCCGGTCCACGGATTTAATCAGGGCCCGCACCGCTTGAACAGGTGAATTATCGAGGCCGTATAGATAGACGCAGAGCTTGAGTTGATGGTCATTGGTCAGAAGACCAGCATCAGTTTGAGGAGTTGGAAAATCGCGAACGTGCAACAAGTGGATCAGGAGGTGAGCTTATCAAAACTAAATCGGGGTTGATAAGTCATGGGGTATCCATAGATAAAACCAACACGTACAGCGCAAATAGATCAGGTCGCACACCGCGCTGGACCGGGTTCAGATCACGGCAAAACAGGGTTTGCCTGCACGGTGACGCAGTCGGCGTTGACCGCTAACCTCATTCAGATGGGTAGGAAATTGCGTAACAAAGGGCTCAAGAAACTTGCACGACAGCGGCTTTACGCGCGGCTTAGCATTTCGATTCACCCATTAGAAACGAAGATTTAGGTGCCGGAGGAACGGCGGTCGGCAAATTTCGAGATTCTGCCTTTTTAGTCGGTGTCAGTGATCATTTGTTCTGACAGTCGGTTGCTCGCCGTTCTCGGCTTCGTTGTTTGCCACTTTTCTGGATTCTAGCTAGAAATCGAGGTTTTTATGACTGACACTTGCTAAAAGCCCCATTACCGGATTAATTGAATATGCACTTCAGGTACAATGTTTCCCATTATCACAATATGTTGCCGATCGCACCAAGTCAGTATATTGCTAGGAACTGACGGCGAACTCTTATGATCAATTCCGGAGGATACGATATGTTGGCCGCCAGTAAATTAATACAGCAATACGATTCGAAACCGCAACATTTGCAAGTTATCGAGAAGTTGCTGAACACCATCGCAACGCGACGACTGACTGCCATGATTTTGACAATATTGCTCATATTCGTGCAAACCGGATGTGGAGGTGGCGGAGGGTCTTCAAATGCTGTTGTAAGGGACTCGCTCGTTGATTTTGTAGTAAGAGAAGGACCGGCAGAGGTGGTTAAAAGCGCAAATTCCGCACCAATTCCCGGTAGTGTCACGCAATCAAGTGCGGGAGATACAGTACAGGCAACCGTATCCGGCAGTTCGAGTTCAGGCTTTCCCGATACAGTCGATGTAACGATCAATGGTATCCGACAAAATCCGAACGACTATACTATTTACTCGACCGCAACAATCCGAAGCGATCATGCGACCTACCATAGCGGTATCTACTACTCCGGGGAAGATTTCGATAATGACCCGTCAACTGACACTTGGCTGGTTGGTGAGATCACCACAGACTGGGAAGGAAGTGGGGATACAGACTATCTCGTTGGTGGTATTTGGGCTGTCGTTCCGAAGAAACCAGCAGACCGGCACCTACTTAACATTGGTGTATTTATTGACGGTAATGATAAATTCATTCAGAATAATTTGGCAGGCTTGAGTGGAACCGCAGATTACGTCGGTGATGCATCCGGTGTCTATGCGGACAGCGAAGGAGCGGCGTTCGTGGCTGGCACAGCCCGGTTGACTGCAGATTTCAATGATTCCTCGCAGTTGGGAACTATTGGCGGAACGGTTACCAAATTCTATTACACTAGCAATCAAGTGAGCGTGCCCAACAGCCCTACCCTGAATTTTCATTCCGCTAATATTGGTCCGACGGACAGTGGATTTTTCAAAGGTACCACGTCAATGACCTACGAGAACAAAGAGTACTCTGGTCAGTGGGGCGGTCAGTTTTTTGGGAACGGTGGAACGAAACCGGGTTCTGTTGCTGGAACATTCGGTGGAAAAGCAGCCGACGACAGTGCCTCATTTCTGGGAATTTTTGGTTCCTATTTGGATTCCAGTAGTCAATAATTGTCTGATCGTCTAAATTGATCAGCCTCTGCCAATAGGGGCGATGTTGCTTTCATTTTCGCGCCTGAGTACACTTAGATGTCTTTGCTTCAGCGCGGTTGCTTCATAATTTTGGTAATCACGCTGAGTTTTTTTTCAATTGCATACGGCCACGAACATCTTTCTAAGGATCCCGAGGTCGTTCGCGCTAGGGCATTAGTTGAAACCGGACAGTTCGAAGCAGCACTGCATATACTTCTTAATCTGAGCCCCAATCACTCTGATGCCATAGACGTTGATTTCCTAATTGGACTTGCGACAACACGATTGTCGCAAACCTCTGGAATTGACGAAACTATTAAAACGGCCCTGTTAACTGAAGCAATCGCAGCATTCAGCAGAATACTTGACGAACAACCAGGGTTGGTCCGAGTCCGTCTTGAACTCGCACGTGCTTATTTCCTGCTTGGAAATGATGGCAAATCCCGACAGCATTTTGAACGCGTACTGGCAGGTGCCCCATCCGAAGCCGTTGCCTACAATATCCAGCGACATCTTGATTCCATTTGGACTAGGCGCGCATGGCAGGGTTACTTTGGTATCAATCTGGCCGCCGATTCAAACATCAACCAGGCTTCTTCCGATTCGGTGATTGTGCTATATGGAGTGCCGTTTCATGTGAACAACGATGCCCGATCTGGAACGGGCATTGTTGTCTCGAACGGCGGGGAGTATCAGCATGAGTTAGCCGAAAGTGCAAGACTGAGAACAGGCATTGATTTTTCCTTCAAGGACTTTGCAGGAAGAGTGTTTGATCAGGCTGCCATTGCAACACATTGGGGGCCGCTTTGGAAAGTCAATGAGCGCTGGGAATTCAGCGTGCTTGGTAGCACCTTACATCAATGGGTGGGCACTAATCCATACAGCAAAGCGTTGGGTCTCAAATTTGAAACAAATTACGCGCTTGATCCCAGGACTAAACTGCGCGGCAACCTGGCCTGGAATCAGCGAAAAATCAACCGACGCCCGCTCCTCGATGGATCATATACCAACGCAGACATGGCTGTAGAGTGGCTGATGAGTCCAACCGCACAGGTCGGAATATCACTGGCTTATGGTATCGAACGACCGAAATCAAATGTATGGAAAAACAATTCGACAGGCTTGAAAACGTACTTATCAGTTCTATTGCCAGGTAGCTATACACTTGGTGCCAGCATTGCAATCGAGAGAATCAAGTACCGGGGACGTTGGACTCAGTACACGACGGGCGGTGTTAGTCGTAGAGACCGAGTACGGGTAATTCGCATTCACGCACAGAAAAGAAACATCAAGATATTTGGATTTGTACCGCAAGCAACCGTGGTAAACGAAGTACGTAAATCCAACGCTGCCCTTTACGATTACAGACGTAGCCGCTTAGAAGTTGCGCTTCAACGAGAGTTCTGATTGGAGCATTCACACTTGAAGTCTATCAAACCCTCAGTGTTTCATCGTCGCTGGACCAATTGGCTACTGCAAACTTGGTCGGTATAAATGCGCACCGTTGCTCAGAGTTCGATTCGTGCTACTTTAAGGAGAATGATTCATATTACACCTGTTTTGGACGACCTGTACAAAATGAGTCGGTTGATACGAGTTTGGTTTGATGATACGGTTTCATTCGTAAAATACTCATACATCATATTGTTTTTCCAATTACCATTTATCGTAAGCCATGTTTCAAGAGTTTTTCAGACATAGGCGGCGTTCTCAAAGCGACGTCAGCGAGTCTTGGAATCAAGTCCGGCAAGCTGTAGCGCCGATTGAAGCGATACTCGAATTGTGCCAGGTAGCGCGGCGGGGCATATATCGCATTAGAGGAGTGATAGCTGCTGCGCAAGGCTGTCTTGAGATTGCCCAGCACCGGTGACCACAACCTCATGGGCGCACCCAGCCTCGGTGACCGCATCGAAACACTTCAAGGCGTCGGAAACCACATCAGTGCCGGTGTCCAGATGCTGCCCGGCTCAGCTGGCAATCTGCGCTTTACGAAAGCCCTTGACCACGCTGAGCTTAATCTGGCGCAGCGAGCGCTACTTTGCAGGGCTCAGGCTATCGCAGGGCGACTTTGACACCGACTCAATTCTTGACAACCCGGTGGTCAACAGCCAATTGATCAGCACTGGCACGGTTCGCCACCGGCAGGCTCAGTTCAGTGCCGGCACATACTGGCGCACAGACAGCCTTTCATTGACACCTTCGGCATCGATACAGGCGGGCACATTTGAGCACAATGCCCATATTGCGCAAAGCCCGGTGCTTGAAGCAAAGGTGCCAGGCTACACCGAGGACTACAGCAGTGTTCGGGTGGGCATGCAGCTGACATCGACCGACTGGCTTAAGTTTACAGATGATATGAAATGGAAGCCGCACCTTAAATTTGACTCAATTCATACCAATTCAAAAGATGCTGGAAATCTGACACTGAGACAGTCTGATAAGCTCGGTGTGTTGAGTTTCAACACAAACGCAGGTTTGCGTTCCATGCCGGATGTAGTGAACTCGCTGAGCTTTAGTGCAAAAGTGAAGTCATCAGCCAATGATCAGGCTCAGTGGAAGTTTGGTTTCGCAGGTCTTGAAGCCGATGGTGAACATTACTACGCTGCAATGGCAGCTTATCAGTTGCGATTCTGATTGTTTCAAACAAATGCGTCAGTTCTGACGTTGATATGAAACGGGGTGCAACTGCACCCCGTTTCTGTTCTTGAGGATTGATTGAAGATCAAATATCCACTTTTACATCAACCCGGAAAGTTCTACTTTTCCCATCGTCATTATGACCGTGTTTAACCATGACTGTACACTGCTGCCGGATTTAACTGCGTCATGCAGCGACACATCGGGTACTGCGGAATCGAAGTCAAGCTTCAGCAGAATTGTCTATTGATATTCTTCTGCAAGAATCAAAAGCACCTCAGAACCTCATCTGATAGCCAAGCACCGCCGCATGGTAATATTCACCATCGGCCTCAAGGCCGGCATAACCAAGTCTCCATTCACCGTGATTGGACTTTGAAGCTTTCACACTCGCCCCGAAACTCAAGGCGTTCACCACCTTCGGCATCGCCTGCACAGCTGCGGGTGAACTGAAACTCAGCGCCCCGAGCCGGTCCACTTGATGCAGTGCTACATCACCTGCACTCGTTGAATCAGTGTGTATCTGATCCAGCTGCAGGTGCGGCTTCCACTTCGCATCACCGGAAAAACGCAACCATTCACCTGCGCTCATTTTCAGACCAAGCCGCAAAGCGGAATACTGTTGTGAGAATGCCGGCACCTGTGCGCTCAGTGCCGCACCTTCAACCCGGTGTGCCGAGTGCTCGAATGTGCCCACCTGCACCGACGCAGATGGTGTGAACAGCAACGGACCTGCACTCCAGCGGGCACCAGCGGTGAACTGTGCCTGTGAATGGCGCACTTCAGATTCGCTCACCAATGCGCTGTTTACCACCGGGTTGTCAAGAATTGAGTCGGTGTCAAAGTCGCCCTGCGACAGCCTGAGCCCTGCAAAGTAGCGCTCATTTTGCCAGCCACCGCTCAGTGAATACACCTCACCCTGCGCCGCCAGGTTCAGTGCGCTGACTTCAGCCGCAACATTTTGCGCACTCGAGGCTTCGATATAAAAATCATCGCTTCGATAAAGCGACACGCCCACTTCTGTACCGCTGACACCGGCGCTTTCCACCCCGGCTGTCTGCATGGCATCGTGCTGACCCGTACGTATCCAAACCTGAAAGGGCTGATTGTCTGTGTCTCGAACGGTCAGCATACCGCGCTCATCGACCGAAGCAATGTAAGCTGATTGTGGTGTGTCGAAAGAGTAATCATCTGCAAAGCTTGAGCCAAACAGGTTATCCGTCCAGTAGAACGCCAGCAGCACTGCCAACAGGCTCAGACCAAGCTTGGCATTGCTGTCATCAGAATCGCCGCCGCCGGAGCTCACAGGTGCTGGTGGTCCAGGGTTCAGTTTGGCAATCTGATCAACACTGTCTTTGCTAAAGGCTGCCGTTCCAACACCACCGGCATATGCAATCGAACCGACACTCGCGGTCTCGCCGTCTGCTTGAACTGTCTTGATCGACAAGCTGCTGACAGGTGCAGAGCTGTCAGTAGTTCCACTGGTTATTGTACCGACACTCAGCAGTTCATGGCTTTTGGACGTCAATCCGCTTCGCGCAGCAGTGACCTCCTCGTCTGTAAGGCCGTCATTCAACTGTGCATAGACAGAGACATCCCCAGCATCAATCCCCTCAAAGTGCATGGTGCCTGCGCTGATTGAGCCGGTGCTTCCACCACTGCCGACTTCAAACACGATCCTGCCAGCCTTGTGGACCGTCACCACACCGCTGCCGAGATTCATTCGACCCGCAATCACCAGTGCGCCATCCTCCAGATTCACTGCGCTGCCCTGAAACGTCACATCACCGCCAAAACGCGCATAGCCTGCGCCTTTTTTGTTCAATGTCGTCAGACCGGTGATGTCCCCGTTTATCTGGAATCGCTGACCGTCGCCGAGGTCAATGTTCAGCGTATCATCGCCGCCGCGAAAGTCAACATCGCCTGCAATTGAACCGGTATTATCTATATTGAGCACATCGTCATTGCCGGTAAACAGGATATTGCCGACCAGGTTGCCACCATTGATGTCCAATGTGCCACTGCCGCCTTTGAACATCACGGCATAACCATCGCTGGTGTCGTTTCCACCAGTTGCTGAAACCTTGGCCCCGTTGCTGATCTGAACGCGAGAGTGTCCGGTTGAGGCGCCTGTTTCGGCCAGAATGGCGATGCCTTTGCTTTCATCGAAATCAGAAGTGCTGCCATCATCGCCTGGCGCACCATAGGCCGTAATCGAAGCGCCAGAACCTGTCACTACAATCATTACGTCGATGTCGTCCGTTGGATCAGCTAAAGGGTTTTCTTCGGTGACATCTGTATTTGAAGTATGTGCCTTCGCATGAATACCAATGCCAAATTTCTTGGACACAGCCGCTGCTACAGTGTCCGATTCCATATCAGATTCATCTGATTGTGCTTCTGGTGGGCCTTGGTGTCCAGCGCTTATCGTCCCGCTGACAGCAATATCCACATTGCCTGGACCATGTGTTAGCGCATAAATCCCCTTGACCCGGTTGCCGGACGCAGTGATCGTGCCGGAATGCTCAATCATCACATTGCCGCTGTTCACGATCTGTACAGGAGTGTTTGCCATAGAAGGCCGATAAACAGCTTCCAGGCCTGTAGCGAAGCCGCTGCCTGAGCCATCGCCATTGACAGTGATGGTGCCGCTGTTGGTGACCGACACAAGTCCTGAGGCATTGGCGGAATTAGCATCGGTCGCCGCATCATTAAGCTGGAGATAGGCGCTCAAGCCTGTCGCACCGGTACCGCTGGTGGTAATGGTGCCGGAATTGTCAACCGATACCCGGCTCGCCTTGTTTGCACCGGCCGCAGCACCGGCTGAGATGCCGTCTGCGTTAGCACCTTCAGTGGTGATGGAGCCGGAGTTTGCTACGCTCAATACCGACCTGGCGCTTGCAGCACCGGGATCAACCCAGGCACTCAGGCCGTGTGCGTTGGTGCCTTTGGTCGATATCGAACCTGAATTTTCAATGGTTGCATCAGCGTCACCGTCTGTCACATCCAGCTGCAGACCGATTCTGTTGGCGCCTTCAGAGCTGATCGTTGCACGAGATTCGACATTCACATCGTATGCCACGCCATCTGTTCCAGGGTCTTCGCTCACTGAGACAACACTGTCGCCTGTAATCGTATCGTCATTGGCGATTGTGCCCACTAAAATCATCTTTTCGGCAGCTGACACAATGCTCACACCAATATTTGTACCCGTAACGCCACTGCCGTCAATGATGACTTTCGATTGGCTTTCAACATAGCCGGATTGTTCATCTAGAAGGGCCTTGAATGTATCGGCCTCTATATTTGAAGTTGCCGCGCCTTTACAGGTGATTTTGAAATCGCTGCCGGTGGTGTCTTCTGTGAATGTATTGCCCGCATCGATCGTGCCCTGCGCGATTGAGCACAGGTTCTGCTGCGCCTGTGCAGGCCCTGGCAGCATAAGGTGAATTGCGAATGCCAGTGGCAGGATTGCGACACTCAAAGACTTGAGAGTCCATAGCCGGACTGCTCTCGCAATACAATTCTTAATTGGTATGTTCATTGATTTGGTTCTCCCTGGGCTGTACTTGCCTGTATGAATAAAGATGTGCTGCTCGTTGTTCAACAAGAAAGGGGCACATCAGGAATAATGTGCCCCTTTTTAAGACTTGCGTCTTCTGAAAATCGATTCAGCTTTTAGAAATCAACTTTCAAGCCAACCCAGGTTTGACCGCTCTTGCCATCATCGTTATTTGCATGTTCGACCATAGCTGTGGCTCCACCGCCAAGACTCCTAGTTAAACCAGCTGACCACGGGCTTTCCTTTGTGCCATTGCGCATTTTCTTGTTCCTTGCCGCAACATGAAAACTCAAGCCTGAGTCACCAATTCCACCACTTACACCGTAGTAGGTGATTTTGTCTTTTCCTTTCATCACATCTTCGCCTTTCTCATTAATTCCGTCATTGTCGACATCAATTTCTGAGTAGCCGATGTAAGGACTGACACCGCCAATATTGAGTTTAACTGCTATATGAGTAGATTTTTCGCCCGGCTTAACACCAGCAAGCTCCTCTGTATTCGCGAATCTAGTTGCAACACCATCTTTTGCCGGGACTGATGTATCCTCATCGTCAGTTACGACTAGATCTTCGGCATCACTCGGCGTCAGGTAGTAGGTTTCTATGACTGAAGTATTTACAGTGTTGTCATTATCCACATTAGCGGCAGGATCTACTAGAATCGAATTGTTACTATTATCGATACTTGTCACTACATCAGTGGTATGCACATAAACGGTTACTGTTGTACATTCGGGTGCCGTAGTAGTTTCAAGTTCGACACACCTCGTATCACCGGCAAAGTATCCGTCAGCATCTCTTTTTATGTTGTTTACAAAAGCCGTTGTAGGGCTAGGGTTGTCTGAGTCGGTATTATCAATATTTGTACTATCGCTAACTGAAGCAACCACCATCCTTGGCATTACCGATATCGATTCGGTGTCTGCGTCATCATCGTGATCCAGCATGTACATCGTCGGTGTGTCAGCCACTGCGGGTACATAGGGTGTGCCTTCGACACCTTTGTCTGTGTTCGGATACTTAATATTAGTCGCTTTTGAATCCACCATTGCCAGTCCAACTTCACCAATGTCGCCAAGATCAAATGACAGGCCGAATTCCAACTGATCTATAGCTTCACCTGTATCTCTGCTTGGGTCCATGATCGCATCAATCTGCATGCTGACGGCGCCAGCAGATACTGAATAGGACAATGCACTGGGAACTCGATAAGACGTATGCACCTCGGTGTAATATGGTCCAGGATCAACCATTCCACCAACATGATTGTAACTGGCACTCCAGACTTGTCCCAGTGAAAGGTTTCCGAAACCGCCAGACAGTCCAACATAAGCTAAACGACCACCCGGGCCGCCTTCATCGCCACCGCCAGAGCTTTCCGCATTTGCCGTGCTCAATTTGGTTTCAAAACGATAATTCGCAGTGAGTCCTTCCGATACGTCGTTTGATCCTTTGATTCCCCAGCGAGAGAAACCGTCCTGAAATCTGGCATCATTCCCACCACCGAATTCCACGCCACCACGCAGCGAAGCATACCAACTAGCATCGGCGAGAATAACTGAGGGTACACTCTTGTTTGGAGTGGAATGTCTTAACTATTTGTTATAGTTTATATAAGTCATATTAAAGTGAATATCACTGATGTTAGATTCGGAATTTCTCAATCATCACTATTCTACAACTCACCTGTTAAAATCCTTGTCAATTCGATGAATCGCATCGCAGAAAATGTACTTTTTGCACTGCAATAATTTTAACCTCACACTTTCTCGGAATTAATGCCGAGTAGATTCCGTTGAGTATGGTCAAATTCCATAGCCAACAAGTGAATTGACTAACCACAATCTCGGTTGTCCAACGACGAACAGGATGAGACTACTGCGACAAACAGAGTGAAACAAGGGTCTCGCTGCTTTCAACTCGCTCGAAATACCGGGTACAGCATGCCTGCATAGTACGCCTCAAAGTGCGCATCCTCAATGGTGTCATACCACTGGTGCGGAATCCCCGCAAGGTAAGTTTGCAACTGTGTATCGAATCCATCAAAATCTTTCTCCACAAGATGACTGATCAATGCTTTAGTCTGGATATAGAACGACAATCATGATTATTCTGAATTCGGAATATCTGGGCGAGTAGTTACTGTCGTCGAATGATGCTCGGTGCCAAATGAAATTCCGGGGTTGAGTTAATACTGTCTTGATTTCACCTGCAACCGGCTCATGCCAAGGAGTGGCAATTCGAAGACGCGACTAAAACCATTTTCAGACCCGTGCCATCTTCTAACTGATCCGGACCAGAAGATCTTCGATTAAGCTGCTTACCTCCCGCTGTCGCAGAATCCGGGCATCGCGCTGGGTGGTCTCATTACTTTCACCCAATTCGAAACGAGCAACTGCTACTGGACCGTCCTTTAGATATCCCTCGACTTGGTCATCACTTACAAAACGATTTTGAAGAATTGATAAACAATTTATTATCACTGCACCGTGCTTACTATCCAAAGTCTCGCAAAACATCTGCGCTACGCCGGCCAAACCCTCTTCCGCGTGCTCAATGGAGAAAATTAAGTCGTACGCGTCCTTTCGTTCGAAACGTTGATCAAAAGCGAGTGTTTTTAAACAAGTAAAACTCACCAGATTAGCGTGTTTCACTTCTTCGACGGCAATTCCTGCTCCTCCAAGAAGCTCGGCCTGGATGGCCACAACTTGGTGTAGATCAAAGACGATTGAAGAATGTGGAATGTTGAGCGCAGATACAGCTCCTTTCATGGGAAGAGGTTCAACCTTTCCACCGGCAATTTTCGGTGCATCAGTGAGCAGTTCAACCACAATCTGCACACCATTTTCCATATGAATCTCCCACCGCCAAGAATGCTTCTCGCCCTTACTATTTGTTGACCGCTTGAACCCCATATTCCGTAAGTTCTCCTCGAGTGTGTGATAGCCTTTGGAGTCGGTTAGAGTTTGTTGATCTATAACGATGTCTACATCCAACGTGCCAGCATGCGTCGGCTCTGTCGGTGATCTAGTTGCTACCAGATATCTTGGTGTCAGGCCACCAACTAAAAACACCGACTTTTTCCACGGTCCTAGTCCACGAAGGAGCGTCACGAGAACGCGCTCGCAGTCTACTGCGTGTTGATAGCTGTAACCGTCGGATGTCGTGGGCTTCGCCATCAGATTCCGAGTGTTTCGTTGCGTAGGTGCATCGCCAATTCCTTAGCGCGGCCCTCGCTTTGCATTAGATCGAGATACACCTGCACCGGGTTTGCAAGCCAAGTTCGATTGATGAGTTGTCTAAACAGCAAATCCTCAGACGATTTGACCTCAATAATCGCTAGGTTCGCTCCTTGGACAACGGAACGAGCATCAAGTGCGCTAAGGGTCTCATCGGTTACCTGACCGGCTAACATCCGACAACGTACTTGTGAGATTGTCGACAGAAAAGGTGCGTACCATTGCCCTGCTGCCTCGTGGGTGATCGCGTACTCGGCTTTTGTTTCAGCGCAAACTTCGGCGATCTTCTCCACTAGTCCTTCAGCGCGCACCGAAGGCACAAAAAAACGCCGCATTATAGGAGGCTGCATCACAGTCAACTGCCTCACCCATGTATCAAGCAAAGCGCTAGGCTCACGCAGTTGGCGTTTTTTACTTGGCCCTTGTCCACGCGTCGCCACCCAATCGAACTTTTCCAGTTCTGTTAGAACTTGCGAAGCAGTTGCTGATGATACCTTCGCTTGCTCGGCGAGGTTCTTTACACTGAACCACTCTTCCTTCCACATCAATATTACTTGCAGAACTTGTGCACGACGGCCTGAAAACAAGGAACGAATGGATTTCGACATGCTCTTTGAGGGAGGCTTGTCCACGAAAATATAAATGTTGGCGGTAAAGATAAATAGGCTACCGCCGCTGTCAAAGTATCCAACTCGCTTCTCCCTCAGCAAGTCTTTCGCTCCAGGTGAAATTGATTCAGCAACCAAGAGAAACACCGATTGCGGCGTTCTACCAGTTAATTCCTGGTTTTGCCAAAGTACTTGCCGTATATCACGAGGATACAGGGACTTTTTCACTTTGATTAACAAAGTAGTTACTTTTCTGCCCATTCGTAAGTCAATCTGAGCTTCATATCTCTGACTTCGATCACCCGACTGTACGACCTCACTTAATTTCGCATGCATCTCGGGTAACCCCCGCAAGGTTTCTAACAGACTGTCAAGTAACTGTCTTTCCGAATTTACTGAGTTAGGCATGATATATCTTATTATTTACTGCACAGTAAATAATCATATTTTAGTATATATAAAAGAAAAATAATTTATTTACTGCACAGTAAACAAAAATACTTCACTATGGCTTTGTTGTTTAGGCGGTAGAGTCGCAATTGAGTACTTTATGTAGGCCACCGCTACGACCACGCAGACACTCTTAAATGTCAGTGAAAATTAACTCTCTTAAGGAACACATATGTCCCAGCCCCCTGAAATTTCATGCAACTGCTTGAGTTGTGTAGGTTCCGATCAAGAATTCCCCAAAGTTACGAAATTTTTCCGTATTACTGAATGGATACTTCCCCTACTGCATGCGATTCCAGTTTGGTGCTTTGTTGATAAATCGCACAGCAGAAACTCCTTTTCGCAACTGCGAAATAAACGTCCGCACTTCAACCAAAATTTGCGGACAAAAAGAGCTGAACTCAATTGTCGTTGGACAAAACTCGGATTTTCCTGACCGGTTAAGTAACCCGATCGAGTAATGAGGCATTTTCGTAATTGCTCGATTCGATGTAACCATCCAATTTCTGATAGCTCAGAATTTCAGGTTGGACAAGGAAGTCAGCTGGCGCGAGTATGGCTACAGTGTAAATCGTTCAGTGCGGATATATTGAAAAGATATTGTTCAAGTACAAATATAATGTTCAACAATCCGCATAATATGCGGTTATTCTAACATGATCCAATATCAACGGTTCAAATTATCTGACTTTATCAATAGTCTGCTCTCCACCGGTAGAGTGGTGTTCACCGCTGAGGAGGCTGAACAAGCACTTCAAATCGGACATGGTGCTTTCCTAGATGCTGCCGAGCGACTGCAACGTCGCAAACTCTTACTAAAGCCGCGACAGGGTTTCTATATCGTAGTCCCTGCGCAATTTTTGTCTTGGGGAGCGCCGCCACCGACCTGGTACATCGACGCACTTATGGATCACGAGGGCGCAGCATATTACATAGGATTATTGAAAGCCGCAGAATTGCATGGCGCGACACATCAGGCTGTGATGGAATTTCAGGTTGTCACGGCAATACGTCTTCCAGTCATTCGTGCCGGACGCAGTCAGATCATCTTTTTCTACCGCAAAGACATTGAAGCAATTTCAGCAGGAATTGAAGACTACAAAACTGATACCGGCAAGATGAAGATATCATCTGTCGCACTGACATTATTCGACTTGTTACGTTATCCGCGAGCTAGCGGCGGCATTGACAATATAGCCACGGTCCTCTCCGAACTCGGACAAAAGATCGATTCGATGCAACTCGCATCCCTTTCGGCGCTAGTGGAACGCCCTGTCGTACAGCGTCTCGGGTATCTGTTGGAACATTTTGGGTACGACACGTTGAGTGAACCACTGTTCCACACACTGCAGGCGCGGGGCTCGCTGTGTTGGACTGAGCTTGACCGACAGATGACACGAGAATCGTACTTCACACCAAAACCTCGTCTACGCGATCTGCGATGGCGCATTATCGTGCGACGTATACCCAATATCGACACATGATTCCCTCCCAGTCCATCGTCGCTTGGGGCAATATTGTTCCTTGGGTTGACCTGCGACAGGTTGAGCAGGATCTCATCATCAATCGTGCACTCATTGAGACCTATTCGGACAGTTTGCTAAACAACCAACTGCGGTTTCGGGGAGGAACTGCACTCAACAGGTTACACTTTCCAACACCGTTCCGCTACTCTGAAGATATAGACCTGGTACGCACGTCCCACGTCCCAATCGGCCCGATTCTCGATCAACTACGAGTCATATTGGAACCGTGGTTGGGACCAGCGAAGTTTGTTCAGAGTTCTGTGACACCGAAATTTCTCTTTCGGGTTAAAGCTGAAGATGACAGTGGTGCGCCAATCCGGTTAAAAAGTCGAGATTAATACCCGAGAAACGGAAGCATTCGACGGGCCATTGGCATTGCCGCTGAAAGTTGATAATCCGTGGTTTTCAGGTGAGGCAACTATTTCAACGTTTACTTGTGAGGAAATGCTGGCGACGAAGTTTCGCGCCCTGCTACAACGCGATAAAGGCCGCGATCTCTACGACCTCGCGCACGCTCTGGAGAATCGTGAAAACTTGGATTGCGATCGCATCATCAAACTGTTCAAGTGCTACCTTGATCTTTCAGGTTGGACTATTTCGCGAGCGCAGGCTCAAGAACGCATGTTCAGCAAACTAGCCAACTCCCAAATTTTGCAAGATGTACGTCCGTTGTTACCTGCCGCTCAGGCTCATGCTCTCACGGATGAAGCAATTGCGGACTCGTTTCGCCGAGTGTTTGAGAATCTTGTCGACCATCTGCCTGGCAAGCCTTGGGCAAAGATATCAGATATGAAAAAACACTTTGGAATCTCGTGGTGAAAAGATTAACAAGTTGTCGTCGTACAGAGTCTTCGAGTGCTGTAGAGCCGACAAAACGAGTAAACGATCGAATGGCGTGTCAGTTCAAGCGTTTTACCATTACCTCTGAATTCAGTATCCCGTGCCTTTTGGCGGTTTGCTCACTTACTACGTTACGATATATACTCTGAACGCTCGACTGACTCGGACGGGTGCCGATATAGACACCTTTGCCGTTGTGTCGATAATTCGTCCCAATACGATAAACCAAAATTTCTAAAGCCTCATCCAAACACCTTAAACATCGGGTCTTTTCCAGATTAACTTGCAACTTCAGGTGTTCCATAATGCGGGTAAACACTGATAGAATTTGTGCCGCCGGCGCTTTGCCCAATATTCAGATGTCATCTGCGTAATTGACACTCTGTGCCTGAAACTCACGGGCAAATCCCGACTGTTTCCAACCAATAATGAAGCGTCTCATGTAGAGTCAAAATTATTGCAGTGCAAAAAGTACATTTCCTGTGATGCGATTGATCAAATTGACAAGAATATTGACATGTGAGTTGCAGGCGAGTGATGATTGAGAAATTCCAAATCAAACATCAGTGACATAAACTTTATTACGACTTATATTAAATATAACAAACAGATAAGCCATTTCTCTCTAAACAAGAGTGTACCCTCAGTTATTCTCGCTGATGCCACCTGGTACGGCTCCCTGCGTGGCGGTGTCACCTTTGGTGGCGGCGATGATACACGTTTTATGGACGGTGGCTCACGTTGGGGAATTAAAGGTTCTAATGAACTGGCTGAAGGACTTAGCGCGAATTATCGCTTTGAACATAAGTTGAGCACGGCAAATGCTAGTTTGGCAAACTCAGAAGATGGTTCTGCATCCAATGGACGTTTAGCCTATGTTGGACTTTCTGGTGGTTTTGGGACTTTGTCGCTAGGTCAAATTTGGAGTGCGAGTTTCAATTCAACCGGAGCGATCACTGACAATACACTTCTTTGGGGTAATTCCCACACTTCGTATCGAGTAGGAAATGCCCTGTCATATTCGAACTCTGTCGGAAATGCCAGTGTTCAGATCGACGCGATCATGGATAGTAGTCGGGACACCGGCGGTGCGGTAGATCAAGTTGAATTCGGCATGACGATTGGCTTGGGCGACATCGGTAAACTTGCTGTGGCGTATGTTGAATCGAAAGACACTAATATGAAGACCGCGGTCCATGTGACAGGTGATTCTGGTAGGCGTCAGATAGATGCAGTGGCACCTATTTATCTGATTCCAGACCCTGATGACGACGACGAAACAATTGAAACCCATAAAATGATAGAGGTGAATGTCCACAAGGATAATTCCGATAGCATTTCTGACGCGCTATTTGATGCCAATGGGAAGATTAGTGATTCAGCTGATGTTACTCGATTTCAAAATGGCATTATTAAAAGCGATGGCGGGATGGGCTATTATTTCGACAATAGTGCTAATAACGATAGCACCGATGTACGGTGCACGGAAACACCCATTGCGACTCGTCCGGCTAACTACGAAGAAATTTGTACTACGGTAACCGTTTATGTTAAGGTAATGGAAACATACACTACAGCAGAAGGTACTGGTGCTGCTGATAATGTGGACGTTGTTAATCCATCGACGACTGAAACCTATTATCTTGTTGACGAAGACGACGTAATGATGAAAGACGGAACCGGAATTCCAGCACAAACGGCGAAGCCTTACGTTCCACATTCGACAACGAAAATGGACGACATCAAGCCTGGATTCAAAGGCACACATGTTGCAGTTGAATTCGGTCTTGGAGCGGTAACTGCATGGGCAGGTTATTCAAGGATAGAAAACAACGGTGGTGGTTTCAAAACTAAAATTGAGGAAAAAGATGACAATGTTCATAGCGGAACCGGTGGAATAATTAACCGTACTGCGGTTAATGTAGCTAGCGAAACCAAGGTCACCCACGCTGGTGTTCGCGGTTCGCTCGGTGATGCGGGTATGAACTACTTGTTGGCTTACCGCGCGGTAGATGACGCAGGTGATAAAACAAGTCCATACGTGATCAACCTGAACAAGAGTCTGGGTGATGGTGCCACAGCTTTCGTCGAACATGCAAATGATGATGATGGCAAGAGCGGTAGAACCTGGGTTGGCTTGAAAGTTGATTTCTAAAAGCTGAATCGATTTTCAGAAGACGCAAGTCTTAAAAAGGGGCACATTATTCCTGATGTGCCCCTTTCTTGTTGAACAACCAGCAGCACATATTTATTCATACAGGCAAGTACAGCACAGGGAGAATCAAATCAATGAACATGCAAACTAAAAATTGTATTGCGAGAGCAGGCCGGCTATGGACTCTCAAGTCTTTGAGTGTCGCAATCCTGCCACTGGCATTCGCAATGCACCTCATGCTGCCAGGGCCTGCACAGGCGCAGCAGAACCTGTGCTCAATCGCGCAGGGCACGATCGATGCGGGCAATACATTCACAGAAGACACCACCGGCAGCGATTTCAAAATCACCTGTAAAGGCGCGGCAACTTCAAATATAGAGGCCGGTACATTCCAGGGCTTGCTGGATTCAAAATCCGCCTATGTTGAAAGCCAATCGAAAGTCATCATTGACGGCAGTGGCGTTACGGGCAAAAATATTGGTGTGAGCATTGTATCAGCTGCCGAAAAGATGATTTTAGTGGGCACAATCGCCAATGACGATACGATTACAGGCGACAGTGTTGTCTCAGTGAGCGAAGACCCTGGAACAGATGGCGTGGCATACGATGTGAATGTCGAATCTCGTGCAACGATCAGCTCTGAAGGCGCCAACAGAATCGGTCTGCAGCTGGATGTGACAGACGGTGACGCTGATGCAACCATTTAAAATTCAGGTTCGATATCGACCAAAGGCACCAACGCACACGGCCTGAGTGCCTGGGTTGATCCCGGTGCTGCAAGCGCCAGGTCGGTATTGAGCGTAGCAAACTCCGGCTCCATCACCACTGAAGGTGCTAACGCAGACGGCATCTCAGCCGGTGCTGCGGCCGGTGCAAACAAGGCGAGCCGGGTATCGGTTGACAATTCCGGCACCATTACCACCAGCGGTACCGGTGCGACAGGCTTGAGCGCCTATCTCCAGCTTAATGATGCGGCGACCGATGCTAATTCCGCCAATGCCTCAGGACTTGTGTCGGTCACCAACAGCGGCACCATCACTGTCAATGGCGATGGCTCAGGCAGCGGCTTCGCTACAGGCCTGGAAGCTGTTTATCGGTCTAAGACAAATCCTGCCGTAGAGATCGTGAACAGCGGCAATGTGATGATTGAGCATTCCGGCACTATCACTGCGTCCGGCAACCGGGTCAAGGGGATTTATGCGCTGACACATGGTACAGGCAATGTGGATATTGCGGTAAGCGGGACGATAAGCGCTGGACACCAAGGCACACCAGAAGCACAATCAGATGAATCTGATATGGAAACGGACACCGCAGCGGCTGTGCCCAAGAAATTCGGCATTGGCGTACATGGTAAGGCAAATACCGGCACCCCCAGCGATGATGACACATTGGATGACCCCAAGGACGACATCGATGTAATGATCGTGGTGACGGGTTCTGGCACTTCGATTACGGCCTATGGTGCACCAGGCGATGATGACAACACATCTGATTTCGATGAAAGCAAAGGCATCGCCATTCTGGCCGAAACAGGCGCCTCAACCGGACACTCTCGCGTTGAGATCAGCAGCAGAGCCAAGGTTTCAGCATTTGGCGCAAACAACACCAGCGATGGCTATGCCGTGATGTTC
Source organism: Arenicellales bacterium (assembly GCA_963664525.1). GTDB lineage: Bacteria > Pseudomonadota > Gammaproteobacteria > Arenicellales > JAJDZL01 > JAJDZL01. The sequence goes on along the minus strand of OY761535.1, from coordinate 1,888,001 downwards.
AAGGGCGGCAGGGGCACATTGGACATCAATGGTGGCAATCTGACGGGCAACATCCTGTTTACCGGCAATGACGATGTGCTCAATATAGACAATACCGGTTCAATTGAAGGTGATGTTAACTTTCGCGGCGGTGATGATACGCTGAACATTGACCTCGGCGACGATCAGCGGTTCCAGATAAACGGGGACATCACCGGTCTGACGACATTGAACAAAAAAGGCGCAGGCTATGCGCGTTTTGGCGGCGATGTGACGTTTCAGGGCAGCGCAGTGAATCTGGAGAACGGCGCACTGGTGATTGCGGGTCGAATGAATCTCGGCAGCGGTGAGGTGACGGTCCACAAGGCTGGCAGGATCGTGTTTGAAGTCGGCCGTGGTGGAAGCACCGGCTCAATCAGCGCAGGCACCATGCACTTTGAGGGGATTGATGCCGGGGATGTCGCTGTCTATGCACAGTTGAATGACGGCCTTACAGACGAGGAGGTCACTGCTGCGCGAAGCGGATTGACGTCCAAAAGCCATGAACTGCTGAGTGTCGGTACAATAACCAGTGGAACCACTGACAGCTCTGCACCTGTCAGCAGCTTGTCGATCAAAACAGTTCAAGCAGACGGTGAGACCGCGAGTGTCGGTTCGATTGCATATACCGGTGGTGTTGGAACGGCAGCCTTTAGCAAAGACAGTGTCGATCAGATTGCCAAACTGAACCCTGGACCACCGGTGCCTGCAAGCTCAGACGGCGGCTCTGATAACAATGATGCAATACTCGGCCTTGGTCTTGTGGCAGTGCTGCTGGCACTGTACTGGGGTGATGGCTGGTTTGGCTCAGGCTTTGCCGATGACTATTACTTTGATTCCGTACCGTCAGCCTATATTGCCTCAGCAGATTCGCAAAGTGGGATGACCATCAGCCAGCCAGGCGATCAGCCGCTGCAGTTATGGATTCGCAGCAATGGCGACACTCACACCATGTCAATGAGCGGCGTAAAGGATGCCGGTGCTGATGGCGTTGAGGTCGGCATGTCTTTGCACGCTAGTGAAGACTTTTTCATCGATGCCTCAATCGTCCCCAATGCGGCGGCATCAGTAAATACGCTCAATCTTGCATCTAAAGGCCAGCTGTATGCACTGACGAGTGGCTGGCGCAGCGAGCGCTACTTCGCAGGGCTCAGGCTGTCGCAGGGCGACTTTGACACCGACTCAATTCTTGACAACCCGGTGGTCAACAGCCAATTGATCAGCACTGGCACGGTTCGCCACCGGCAGGCTCAGTTCAGTGCCGGCACATACTGGCGCACAGACAGCCTTTCATTGACACCTTCGGCATCGATACAGGCGGGCACATTTGAGCACAATGCCCATATTGCGCAAAGCCCGGTGCTTGAAGCAAAGGTGCCAGGCTACACCGAGGACTACAGCAGTGTTCGGGTGGGCATGCAGCTGACATCGACCGACTGGCTTAAGTTTACAGATGATATGAAATGGAAGCCGCACCTTAAATTTGACTCAATTCATACCAATTCAAAAGATGCTGGAAATCTGACACTGAGACAGTCTGATAAGCTCGGTGTGTTGAGTTTCAACACAAACGCAGGTTTGCGTTCCATGCCGGATGTAGTGAACTCGCTGAGCTTTAGTGCAAAAGTGAAGTCATCAGCCAATGATCAGGCTCAGTGGAAGTTTGGTTTCGCAGGTCTTGAAGCAAATGGTGAACATTACTACGCTGCAATGGCAGCTTATCAGTTGCGATTCTGATTGTTTCGGACAAATGCGTCAGATTTAACGTTGATATGAAACGGGGTGCAACTGCACCCCGTTTCTGTTCTTGAGGATTGATTGAAGATCAAATGTCCACTTTCACATCAACCCGGAAAGTTCTACTTTTGCCATCGTCATTATTACCGTGTTTAACCATGACTGCACACTGCTGCCGGATTTAACTGCGTCATGCAGCGACACATCAGGCACTGTGGAATCGAAGTAAAGCTTCAGCAGAATTGTCTATTGATTGATATTCTTCTGCAAGAATCAAATGCACCTCAGAACCTCATCTGATAGCCAAGCACCGCTGCATGGTAATACTCACCATCGGCCTCAAGGCCGGCATAACCAAGTCTCCATTCACCCTGATTGGACTTTGAAGCTTTCACACTCGCTCCGAAACTTAAGGCGTTCACCACTTTTGGCATCGCCTGCACAGCTGCAGCAGAGTTGAAACTCAGCGCCCCGAGCCGGTCCACTTGATGCAGTGCCACATTACCTGCACTCGTTGAATCAGTGTGTATCTGATCCAGCTGCAGGTGCGGCTTCCACTTCGCACCATCGGAAAAACGCAACCATTCACCTGCGCTCATTTTCAGACCAAGCCGCAAAGCGGAATACTGTTGTGAGAATGCCGGCACCTGTGCGCTCAGCGCCGCACCTTCAGCCCGGTGTGCCGAGTGCTCGAATGTGCCCACCTGCACCGACGCAGATGGCGTGAACAGCAACGGACCTTCGCGCCAGCGGGCACCAGCAGTGAACTGTGCCTGTGAATGACTCACTTCAGACTCGCTCACCAGTGCGCTGTTTACCACCGGATTGTCAATCACCGCATCAGCTTCAATTTCACCGTGTGAGAGTTTCACACCGGCAAAGTAGCGCTCATTTTGCCAGCCACTGCTCAGTGAATACACCTCACCCTGTGCCGCCAGATTCAGTGCGCTGACCTCAGCGGCAACATTTTGCACACTTGAGGCTTCAATATAAAAATCATCGCTCTTATACAGCGACACACCTACCTCAGTACCACTGACACCGGCGCTTTCCACCCCGGCCGTATGCATGGCATCGTGCTGACCCGTACGTATCCAGACCTGATAGGGCTGATTGCCTGTGTCTCGAACGGTCAGCATACCGCGCTCATCGACCGAAGCAATGTAAGCTGATTGTGGTGTGTCGAAAGAGTAATCATCGGCAAAGCTTGAGCCAAACAGGTTATCCGTCCAGTAGAACGCCAGCAGCACTGCCAACAGGCTCAGACCAAGCTTGGCATTGCTGTCATCAGAATCGCCGCCGCCGGAGCTCACAGGTGCTGGTGGTCCAGGGTTCAGTTTGGCAATCTGATCAACACTGTCTTTGCTAAAGGCTGCCGTTCCAACACCACCGGCATATGCAATCGAACCGACACTCGCGGTCTCACCGTCTGCTTGAACTGTTTTGATCGACAAGCTGCTGACAGGTGCAGAGCTGTCAGTGGTTCCACTGGTTATTGTACCGACACTCAGCAGTTCATGGCTTTTGGACGTCAATCCGCTTCGCGCAGCAGTGACCTCCTCGTCTGTAAGGCCGTCATTCAACTGTGCATAGACAGCGACATCCCCGGCATCAATCCCCTCAAAGTGCATGGTGCCTGCGCTGATTGAGCCGGTGCTTCCACCACGGCCGACTTCAAACACGATCCTGCCAGCCTTGTGGACCGTCACCTCACCGCTGCCGAGATTCATTCGACCCGCAATCACCAGTGCGCCGTTCTCCAGATTCACTGCGCTGCCCTGAAACGTCACATCGCCGCCAAAACGCGCATAGCCTGCGCCTTTTTTGTTCAATGTCGTCAGACCGGTGATGTCCCCGTTTATCTGGAACCGCTGATCGTCGCCGAGGTCAATGTTCAGCGTATCATCACCGCCGCGAAAGTTAACATCACCTTCAATTGAACCGGTATTGTCTATATTGAGCACATCGTCATTGCCGGTAAACAGGATGTTGCCCGTCAGATTGCCACCATTGATGTCCAATGTGCCCCTGCCGCCCTTGAACATCACGGCATAGCCATCGCTGGTGTTGTTTGCGCCAAATGCTGAAACCTTGGCTCTGCTGCTGATCTCAACGCGAGAGTGTCCGGTTGAGGCGCCTGTTTCGGCCAGAATGGCGATGCCTTTGCTTTCATCGAAATCAGATGTGTTGTCATCATCGCCTGGTGCACCATAGGCCGTAATCGAAGTGCCAGAACCCGTCACCACGATCATTACATCGATGTCGTCCTTGGGGTCATCCAATGTGTCATCATCGCTGGGGGTGCCGGTATTTGCCTTACCATGTACGCCAATGCCGAATTTCTTGGGCACAGCCGCTGCGGTGTCCGTTTCCATATCAGATTCATCTGATTGTGCTTCTGGTGTGCCTTGGTGTCCAGCGCTTATCGTCCCGCTTACCGCAATATCCACATTGCCTGTACCATGTGTCAGCGCATAAATCCCCTTGACCCGGTTGCCGGACGCAGTGATAGTGCCGGAATGCTCAATCATCACATTGCCGCTGTTCACGATCTCTACGGCAGGATTTGTCTTAGACCGATAAACAGCTTCCAGGCCTGTAGCGAAGCCGCTGCCTGAGCCATCGCCATTGACAGTGATGGTGCCGCTGTTGGTGACCGACACAAGTCCTGAGGCATTGGCGGAATTAGCATCGGTCGCCGCATCATTAAGCTGGAGATAGGCGCTCAAGCCTGTCGCACCGGTACCGCTGGTGGTAATGGTGCCGGAATTGTCAACCGATACCCGGCTCGCCTTGTTTGCACCGGCCGCAGCACCGGCTGAGATGCCGTCTGCGTTAGCACCTTCAGTGGTGATGGAGCCGGAGTTTGCTACGCTCAATACCGACCTGGCGCTTGCAGCACCGGGATCAACCCAGGCACTCAGGCCGTGTGCGTTGGTGCCTTTGGTCGATATCGAACCTGAATTTTAAATGGTTGCATCAGCGTCACCGTCTGTCACATCCAGCTGCAGACCGATTCTGTTGGCGCCTTCAGAGCTGATCGTTGCACGAGATTCGACATTCACATCGTATGCCACGCCATCTGTTCCAGGGTCTTCGCTCACTGAGACAACACTGTCGCCTGTAATCGTATCGTCATTGGCGATTGTGCCCACTAAAATCATCTTTTCGGCAGCTGATACAATGCTCACACCAATATTTTTGCCCGTAACGCCACTGCCGTCAATGATGACTTTCGATTGGCTTTCAACATAGGCGGATTTTGAATCCAGCAAGCCCTGGAATGTACCGGCCTCTATATTTGAAGTTGCCGCGCCTTTACAGGTGATTTTGAAATCGCTGCCGGTGGTGTCTTCTGTGAATGTATTGCCCGCATCGATCGTGCCCTGCGCGATTGAGCACAGGTTCTGCTGCGCCTGTGCAGGCCCTGGCAGCATGAGGTGCATTGCGAATGCCAGTGGCAGGATTGCGACACTCAAAGACTTGAGAGTCCATAGCCGGACTGCTCTCGCAATACAATTCTTAATTGGTATGTTCATTGATTTGGTTCTCCCTGGGCTGTACTTGCCTGTATGAATAAAGATGTGCTGCTCGTTGTTCAACAAGAAAGGGGCACATCAGGAATAATGTGCCCCTTTTTAAGACTTGCGTCTTCTGAAAATCGATTCAGCTTTTAGAAATCAACTTTCAAGCCAACCCAGGTTCTACCACTCTTACCGTCATCGTCGTTTGCATGTTCGAGGTGTACAGTGGCACCATCTCCCAGACTCTTGTTCAGGTTGATCAGGTATGGGTTTGATTTGTCACCTGCTGTATCAACACTTTGGAAGGCCACGTAGTAGTTGATACCATCATCACCGACAGAACCACGTACACCGGCATGGGTGATCTTGGTTTCGCTAGCTACATTAACCGCAGTAGTGTCAATTATCCCATCGGTTCCGCTATCAACATTGTCATCTTCTTCCTCAATTTCAGTTTTGAAACCACCACCGTTGTTTTCTTTTTTGGAATAACCTGCCCACGCGGTTACTGCTCCAAGACCGAATTCAACTGCAACATGTGTAGCCTTGTGTCCTGGCTTGATATCATCCACTTTCCTAGCCGAATCCGGAACGAAATGCTCGGCAAGCACTTCTTTGGTTTCATCTGTCATACTAAAGTTATTTGGGTCATCACCCTCTTCAATGAGCCCCGTTGCGTGGTTGCCCTGATCGTCGCCGACAACGATATAGTATGTTTCCGTAGTGTCGTTAGTTGTTGCCTCAGATGCTGGTGTGGAAATTGTTAAAATATTACCCATTCTTGTGAATCCACCACCAGTTAGTAGGGTAGGATTTTGCGTATGTACATAAACTTCGACTTCTTTACAATTTACGTTATTCGAACCACAAACTGGGGCCTGAACTGCAGTATCTCCGTCGCTAATATCACCTACATCAATAACACGCTCTCCTGCAACCGTATAACTGATTCTATTCACAATTTGCTGTTCACCATCGGATTGGAAAGCCCCATCGGCATCAAAAAAGAAATTTTGATGCCCATCATCAGTATCATCAAGATCGTTCGTTGGTACAAGCACTGTAATCTTTTGAAGTTCAATGTTCGGAGTCTCCGCGCCAGTTGTGTTCAGGTAATACTTGGCCGGCACGCCCTTAACCGCGTCCACGCCGTCTTTTCCCGGCACGTGAACCAGAGTCTTCATATTGATATTGGTATCTTTCGATTCAACATACGCCACAGCAAGTTTACCAATGTCGCCCAAGCCAATCGTCATGCCGAATTCCACTTGGTCGACAGCACTACCTGTATCTCTACTACCATCCATGATCGCATCAATTTGCAAACTGGCATTTCCAACAGAGTTCGAATATGACAGTGCATTTCCTAAGCGAAAAGAGGTCGCTGGATTTCCCCAAAAAAGGGAATTGTCAGTAATAACACCGGTTGAATTGAAACTTGCACTCCAAATCTGCCCCAAGCTGAGAGTGCCAAAACCACCGGAAAGTCCAACATAAGCTAAACGACCACCCGGGCCGCCTTTATCGCCACCGCCAGAGCTTTCCGCATTTGCCGTGCTCAATTTGGTTTCAAAACGATAATTCGCACTGAGTCCTTCAGCCAGTTCGTTTGAACCTTTGACACCCCAACGGGAACCCAAATCTGCGAATTGGGTATCCTTACCTCCACCGAACTGTACACCGCCTCGCAGTGAGCCATACCAGGAGGCATCAGCGAGAATAACTGAGGGTACACTCAGTACTCCTGCAAAAGCCATTACAGCTATTAGTTTTTTCATAATTAATTCTCCGAAATTTAATTTACGAAATTTAAGAAAAAGTACAAACAAAAAATAATTTTTTTGCATTGCACGATGCTTATTTTGGTTGATTTTGACTTCATTGGGAAGTCCAGTGTTCATATTTCGCCATGAATACGAAGATATACAGAAAATATGTTGCATATATGCAACGATGTCAATTTACGACATAGGTAGCGAATGATCAAACGACACTATCCATAGCACCTGGGACTCGTTAACTTCACGCAAATTTTCCAACACTGCCTTACACTCAACTCTTCCAGAAACTTGTTGTCGCCAATATGATTGTTTGACACGGCCAAGAAACTCAATCTTCGTAACCTGAAAACGACAGCCATTGAAATTCCAAAGTGAGTGTACATTCGCTCTCGTTGAAAATTTTGAATACCATCGCCAAACTCATTGCATTCTGTTACATATAATTTGGTGCGCACTGGAAGGCCGAGGTGGCGAAATTGGCAGACGCGCTAGCTTCAGGTGCTAGTGGGGGTTACCCCGTGGAGGTTCAAGTCCTCTCCTCGGCACCAAACTATCTTCATCTCTGCTACGATCTTCGCGTAGCCTCCAACAGTCCACAAGCTCGAATGCGTAAATTGCATTTGTACGAGTTCAATACACATGTATGGCTCGGAATAACATGATGATTACTGTGTCTGAGTGTATCCACTGCAAAATAAGCCAAAACAAATTGAACCGAGAGGTCAACAGGTGAGAAAGGTGGCACGCCCGGAGGGACTCGAACCCCCGACAACCAGGTTCGAAGCCTGGTACTCTAATCCAACTGAGCTACGGGCGCGTAGATGAAGTACGTTACATATACTGTTGCTCACTTATCTAGCAAACGAAATTTACTGTCTTTCAGTTCAGTTTGAATTCAAGTAGGCAGTATTATCTTTAACTGCTCTTGATTTGCTCCGCAAGCAAGCAAATGAAGTCCAACATTATACTTGCGCCAGCCAAAGCAGTAATTTCTCCAACGTCGTAAGCCGGTGCGACTTCGACGAGATCCATACCAACAAATTCGATGTTTCCAAGTCCACGAATTATTGTCTGTGCTTGCCAGGTGGATAAGCCTCCAACGACGGGTGTTCCTGTACCAGGTGCGAACGAAGGATCCAGACAATCGATGTCAAATGTCAGATATGCCTTATTGCCGCCAACGATACGAAGCGTTTCTTCAATCACTGTATCGAGGCCCTTGCGGTGAACGAAATTCGCATCCATTACGTTGAACCCGTGTGAATCCTTGTTCCAAGTTCGCATTCCAATCTGGACGGAACGCTCCGGTACAACGAGACCTTGCCGAGCGGCATGATAAAACATCGTACCGTGATCAATTCTTTCTTCAGGCTCTTCCCAAGTATCGGAGTGAGCATCGAAGTGAACAAGTGAAACTGGGCCATGAACTTGATTTACGGCTTTCAGTATCGGGTAGGTTATGAAATGGTCGCCACCCATAGTCAATATTTTTACACCACCAGAAAGCAAATGCTGAGTATGCGACTCAATTTGATCGGGAATTTTGTCAGGATACCCATGATCAAGCCAGCAGTCACCAAAATCTCCGGTTTTAACATACTTAAACGGATCATCGTCCCAAGGCCAAGTACTGCCATCCCAAGCAATATGTGAAGACGCCGCCCGAATACCCCGTGGACCAAATCGAGCTCCAGGTCGATTGGTAACCGCAAGGTCATATGGTACCCCGCTAACTATTAAATCTAAATGATTCACATCCTTTGTGTAAGGGCGTCTTAGAAAGCTAAGCGCACCTGCATAAGTGGCTTCCATGCCCATTGACTCAAGATTTTTTCCAGTAAATGCTGCGTCTCCCATTTCATTCACCCAATTTTTTTACTACGATTTTTCGAATTTGACTTCGCTGATTAGCCAAGCGAAGTGAATGTTCAGCCCAGATTATGATCAAAATATTGTTTCCTTTATCAAGAATCAGAACGCCAAACCATTCTCAATCAGTGTACAAATAAGTCAAGTTTGGCAATATCAAGAAATTAATCAGTCGTGTAAGTCATTTATAATTGGATTACTGACGATTTATTCTCCCTGAGTCTCAAATCAGCACAGAATTTTGTTTGAGGCGAGATTGCACCGATAACCCCAAGCACAGATGAGTTTTGAATCGCTCAATTGTTCGAAAAGCAAAATTCATAAACCGCATGAGTTGGCCTGGAAATTACCACCCAAATCCAAATGAAAGTTCGTAAACGAATTGTGAGTTTCAATTAATGTCACCTTTTTTTGACTATTTTTCTCAAGACTTGGCCATCGATCTTGGCACTGCTAACACACTGATATATGATCGAAATCGGGGTGAGATAATCTTGAATGAACCGTCGGTTGTCGCGGTGTTCGTTCCCAGTCGATATGAACGACATCGGAATACGAGCATTTCCGACACAATCATTGCAGTCGGTAGTGACGCTAAGCAGATGTTGGGACGTACACCTGCAAATATTGAGGCTATTCGTCCATTAAGAGACGGTGTCATTGCCGATTTTTCCTATACGGAAGTAATGCTAAAGCATTTCATCGGTAAGGTGCAGACTCGTAGATTCTTGATGCGACCGCGAACTATTGTCAGTGTACCGTGCGAATCAACACAGGTGGAACAACGCGCAATTCGCGAATCTTGCTTGGCAGCTGGAGCAAAAGCAGTCTATCTTTTAGAAGAGCCAATGGCTGTAGCAATTGGTATGAATTTGCCTGTCGCCGAGCCAGTTGGTACGATGGTCGTCGACATCGGCGGTGGTACGACAGAAATTGGCATTATTTCACTGGGCGGTTTGGTGTGGCGTAGCACATTACGATGTGCTGGAGACTTGTTTGATCAACGAATAGCGGATTACGTTCAACAGAAATTCCATTTGCAAATCGGAATTCCTACCGCGGAAAAAATTAAGAAACAAATTGGTACGGCATGGGAACACTCGCCAGTGTTGAAACAGGAAATCCGTGGTAGAGACCACCGGGGAATGATGCAAAAATATGAGCTAATGAGTAGCGAAGTCTATAAAGCGCTTGACGATTCTTTGGATGATATCGTCAAAGGAGTACGCCTCGCATTGGAGAAAGCACCGCCAGAGTTGACTGTAGACATTCTGGAACGCGGTATTCTTTTGGCCGGTGGTGGTGCACTACTTAGAGACATTGACAAGCGGTTTAACGAGGAACTGGGAATTCCGGCCATAATTGCCGAAGACCCATTAACTTGCGTTGCGCGCGGTTGCGGAAAGGCACTCGAGCAAACTGAGCTCTTGCAAAAAGTGGTAGCTAACCAATACCATCGAGGGTAGAGTAATCCAAATTCATCTCGAATCACAATGAAGAATATCAGCAGTTCCAGCACGCAGAAACTTGATCTGCGAATGGCTTTTGCCGCTGCGCTTGCAATGATGCTGATTGTTCTTGAGTCGAATTCTGATGTACTCCACAGTGTCCGTACTGCCTTGTTCTTCGTAGTAAAACCTGTTGTACAAGTTGCACAGGTTCCCTCTCACATCAACAATACGCTTCAACGAAATTTTGCCGACCGCGAGAGACTCCGCCAGAGGATCAGCACGATCACACAGGAGAATAACGAACTAAGAAAGCGTGTAAATGAATTGGAAAATCAGGAACTTAGGAGTAGTTGGCTCGCAGAGTTGCTTGAAGTTCGAGAAAAAATTGAATATCCAGTTTTACCTGCTAATCTGATTGCGGTTCAATTGCTTCCAATGGCCCACAAAGTTGTTCTAGACCGTGGCTCGCAGCAACAAGTGTATGTAGGTCAGCCAGTCCTTGACCAACGTGGACTGATCGGACAAGTTACCGAAGTCACTTTAAACGAAAGTGCAGTAACTCTAATTACTGATACCAATCACTCAGTACCCGTACGTGTTCAGCGAAACGGTTTATTGGCTATTGCACACGGACTAGGATTTCGTGATCAGTTATTGGTGTCTGGATTGCGAACGAACCAGGATGTCGAGGTCGGAGATATATTGATAACATCTGGGCTCGATAGCCGCTTTCCATCAGGTTATCCAGTTGCTGAAATTACGAGCATCGAAAGAAATTTAAATGCGTCGTTCGCTGAAATTTCTGCCACTCCATTAACTACAGTAGATCTAGATTATGAAGTGTTGATGGTTTGGAATAACACGATCAATTCACTAAATACGTTGCCTTCAGTTAGTCTAAATGAAGCCTCTAACAACTAGCTACAGAATAAATTTACGCGCTACCACGCATTATGCTGCAATGTTTGCGTTAGCGATGATACTAATGGTCGTGCAACTTCCCGATCATTTATTACTCTATCGGCCAGACTTTGTTGCAATAGTATTGATCTATCTTTGCTGGTACCATCCAGATTCCATTGGCGTCTTGACTGCATTCATTGCAGGCTTACTCTTTGATGTATTGACTTTCGGCGTATTGGGTCAACATGCCTTAGCTAAGGTTATAGTTGCCTATTGCTGTATTCGATTTAGTCCACGGTTGAAAAATGCACCGCTGGTAGGTCAAACAGTATTTGTACTTGCGCTGTTGTTTGTTAATTCGATTGTCATCATGTTGGTCAGACTCTACACAAATGAAGGTGGTGGAGTTTTAGTGCTTTGGTTGGCACCGCTAGTCGGCGCAATTCTTTGGTATATTTTTTCTATTGTCAAACAAATTCTAAGTTCGGTCAGAAATGTTACGGCGAACTGATTCCGAAAGTTTCGAGGTGCCAATCGAAAAATTGCGTCCGCTGCAATTTCGAATTGTGATCACTGCTGTGGTTCTGATTGGACTGGTCTTGATTCTCATCGGCCGTTTGGCCTATCTTCAAATTGTTGCTTACGGGGATTTTGTCGCGTTGTCTACGGACAACCGAATTCAGGTAGTACCGGTTCCGCCAATACGCGGAAACATTTATGACCGAAAAGGCAGGCTCTTGGCGGGAAATGAAACAGTTCACAGGTTGGCTGTGACAGCAAACTTCGTCAAAGACATGGACAATCTGCTCGAACAATTAAAACAAATCATTCCGCTGAGCGAGTCGGAAATCAAAAAATTCAAACGCAAGTTACGAAATAGTAATGAGCATGCCCAAGTTGTACTCAAGGACTATTTACACCCCGAAGAAATGGCGAAAGTTGCAGTCGATCGATACCGATTACCAGGCGTTTCGATAATTACTGACCTGCATCGGGTGTACTCGCATTCAATCTATACGTCCCATGTTGTTGGTACTCTCAGTCAAATCGATAGGCAAGATTTAGAACAGCTAGACCCTGTGCGATACAGAGGAATTCAGTATGTCGGTAAATCCGGTATTGAACACGCTAGCGAAAGTGACTTAGTTGGATTTTCAGGGCATGATCGAATTGAAACCAACGCACACGGCAGAAAGATTAGGGTTTTGTCGCATGACGCACCTACGATTGGCAATGACATCTACCTTTCGATAGATCTTGATTTACAGCAGGTAGCCTATGATTCTTTGGGAGATGAAGTCGGGGCACTGGTTGCAATTGAACCATCAACCGGGCAAATTCTTGCAATGATCAGTAAACCATCATTTAACGCAAATCAATTCGGACTTGGTGGCGAACAGGAAAAACGCTCGGATCTTTTAACGGCGGCAGATAGGCCACTATTGAATCGTTCAGTTCAGGGTCAGTATCCACCTGGTTCAACAATTAAGCCATTTCTTGCATTCGCCGCGTTGGAAAAGGGACTTGGTGAACGTACTGTGAATTGCCCGGGTTGGTACAAACTACCAAACTACTCTCGCAAATTTCGGTGCTGGAAAGTACACGGTCATGGTCCAGTAAATCTCTTTGATGCAATTGCAGAATCATGCGACGTATATTTCTACGAGCTTGCTAGAATGCTCGGAATTGATGAAATGTACTATCAATTGTCAAAGTTTGGATTCGGTAGTGTCACTGGAGTTGAACTAGCCTACGAAAGTCCAGGCATTCTTCCATCGAAAGAATGGAAGCAATGGACAAAACAAGAACCATGGTACCCTGGAGAGACACTGATAACCGGAATCGGGCAAGGTGCTACCGTTGTCAGTATGTTGCAGTTGGCCCATGCAACAGCCACTATCGCGAGCAAGGGGAAAAGGTATCGACCGCAACTCGTGATCAAGACCGTTAATGAAGAAGATGTTGAAATTTATCACGAGTCTGAATTAATTGATATTGTTGATTTTAACAGACATTATTTCGACAGGGTTACCAAGGCAATGGAGGAAGTAGTTCACGGTACGCGAGGTACAGCCCGAAAAATTAGCGAGAATCTTTCCTATCGTATTGCAGGGAAAACGGGCACAGTCCAAGTCATTCGACGAAGTCAAAGCGAGTCAGAACTTGATCTTGAAAATACTCCAAAGAAATTTCACCCACATGGAATATTTACGGCATTCGCGCCAATAGATGACCCCAAAATTGCAATTGCAGTAATCGTTGAAAATGGAGTAGCCGGCAGTAGTGTCGCACCAATTGCGAGAACAGTTATCGACCATTACCTGATGAATCTAGATTCAAAATCAGACCAAGCCCAAGGGGAGTCATTTGCACGGGTCACGAATTGACAATATCCAAAGAATTGGCGGATTCGTATACCGAGTCGATTTGCCACTGTGTCTGATCACCTTGCTACTTTGCTTGATTGGTCTTGCTGTACAGTTCAGCGCTGAAGGGGAAGACATGGACCAATTGATCCGTCAAGCCATCAGAATTGGAGTTGCAGTAGCAGTGATGCTGAGTCTTGCATCAATTTCATCAGAGACTCTCAGGCGCTATAGCCCTTCCATCTACTTTATTGGCTTGGGTTTACTTGTTCTTGTACTCGCCATCGGGTTTGTGGGGCGAGGTGCTCAAAGATGGTTGGACCTCGGTTTATTTCGATTTCAACCTTCGGAGCTGCTTAAATTGGCTTTGCCGATGATGGTTGCATGGGTATTAACGCATACTTTGTCAAACTCAAACCGTGGTCTGGCTTTTCTGATTTGTGGCGCTGTCGTATTGATCCCTGGTTATCTTGTCTCTTTACAACCAGACCTTGGGACTGCGCTGTTGATTGTGGCTGTGGGTGGGTTTGCGATTTTCTTGGGTGGACTTGCTTGGCGATGGGTTGGAATACTCAGTTTAATCCTCGTTGCTTTGATCCCCTTAGGTTGGCCGCTATTGCAAGACTATCAAAAAAATCGCGTCCTGACGTTGTTCAATCCGTGGAACGATCCTCTGGGGCTGGGGTATCACAGCATTCAATCGATGATCGCAATTGGATCAGGTGGATTATCAGGTAAGGGTTGGCTTGAGGGTAGCCAGTCACAACTTGAATTTTTGCCAGAAAGAAGTACTGATTTTGTATTTTCGGTTTTTGCCGAAGAATTTGGATTCATGGGGAGCGTATCGCTCGTATTGATATACTCACTTTTAATTATGCGCTGTTTAATGATCGCATATCGTTGTACCTATGACTTTGCCAGAATTGTGGCTGGTAGTATAGCGATCATGATATTTTTTCAGTTGTTTGTCAATGTTGGCATGGTGTCCGGAATATTACCTGTTGTTGGGTTACCGTTGCCGATGATCAGTTATGGAGGAACTTCTATGGTCACTGTACTAGCAGGTTTGGGATTGGTAATGGGAGCTAAGCATGCAAGACGTTCGTAAAAAAACTTTGAAGCAGACTTTACTTCGCAATTTAGTTTTGCTAATTATTCTTTGTACCCCTATGAATTCGGCAATAGCAATAGATTTTGAAGAATATCCAGCTGCCGTAGAACTAGTTTCAGATCTTTCCTCTGATACTAGCCTTGATTTGGCTTGGATTGAAGCGATCGTGCGCGATGCAGTTTATACCGAGTCCATCATTAAAGCGATCACACGACCCGCTGAAAAGTTCCCTTGGCATCGGTACCAACCCCTCTTTGTAACCGATGATGGTGCAACACAAGGCGTCAATTTCTGGGATAGACACGAAAGAGATCTGCGACGAGCCGAGCAAGTGTACGGTGTTGATGCGGCAGTAATCGTGGCAATCATCGGCGTGGAAACAAGGTTTGGAAAAATTACTGGGCGACATCGAGTAATCGATAGCCTAGTGACTTTGGTACTTGGATATCCAAGGAGAAAGGAATTTTTCCAAAAGGAGTTGGCTGAATTTATCAAATTGACTGAAGATGAGAAACTGAACCCATTTGATATTCGAGGATCGTATGCTGGAGCCATGGGGATTCCTCAGTTTATATCAAGCAGTTATCGAAGATACGCTGTTGACTTCAATGATAATAAACAGCGTAATTTACTTACTGAAACAGCAGATGCAATCGGTAGTGTAGCAAACTATTTGAATGAGCATGGGTGGCGCTCCAGCGGCGAGATTTTCGCGAACTTAGCTGCAAAGGAAAATCAGACAATTGAACTAGATCCGACGACAGGTTTAAAGCCCGATCGCAGAATCAGCGATATAACAGGCCAGGCTACTTTGGTTGACTTTGAAGGTGAAAATCTTCGACCAGACGACAAAATTGGAATTGTTAAATTGGAAACTAAACCAGACCAATTCGAGTATCGAGTTGCATTTCCAAATTTTTACGTCATCACGAAATACAATCGTAGCAATTTATATGCAATGGCAGTTGCTGAATTTGCTCAACTGATCTCTACCAAACGTTCGAACAATTGAAAAGTTTCAACCCGCCTGGCATCTTCATATGTTTGCTGCTGCTAGCTCTGGCGGGTTGTGCCGATTCATCGCTTAGAACAATACGTACAGCTATCGATTATTCGTCGATAAAGAAAGAACCTTTCAGCCGTACCGGTAACAAACCCTATACAGTTTTTGGCGAATATTATGTTCCGCTTCCTTCTGCAGTCGGATATCGCGAAAAGGGCATCGCATCATGGTACGGCAAGAAATTTCATGGAAGAAGAACCTCGAGTGGTGAAACCTACGATATGTATGCGATGACCGCAGCGCATAAGACTTTACCGCTGCCCACTTATGTTGCTGTCACTAATCTTAAAAATAATCGGAAGATCATCGTGAAAGTCAATGATAGAGGACCATTCATTCGTGGGCGATTGATCGACTTATCTTACGCAGCGGCTAGGGAACTTGATTTGGTTCGTGCGGGTACGGGTCCTGTGCTGATAGAAGCCCTTACTCCTTGGAGTTCACCAGCAGCGGATACAAAACCCTTAACGCAGGATTACTATTTGTCAGCGGGTGTATTTCAAAGTTGGGACAACGCAAATAAACTGGCAAATCGACTCAAGGATTCCGGATTCAGTGCGGCGCACACTCGAGCGAAGCAAGTAGGAGGCTCAAAAATGCATCAAGTGTTGATTGGGCCGTTTCGTTCGGAGAGTGAAACTCGCAATGTGATGAACGATATCTACAGTTACTTGACTGAGTCACCAGTTATCGTTCAGGAGTAGTTCGACTCAGTTGTAAATATTGACGACCGGATCAATGAATTCGAGACAGGTCATCGTACGCAAGCTGGGGCGTGTTGACTATCAGGAAACACTTACACGGATGCGGGAATTCACTCGAAATCGTGGCGATGGTATAGCGGACGAAATTTGGCTTCTAGAACACAGTTCGGTATATACACAGGGATACTCTTGTAAATTGAGACCGAATATCCCCACCGATATTCCGGTGATTGCAACGGACCGTGGCGGCCAGATTACCTATCACGGACCAGGACAATTGATTGTTTATTTGCTGATTGATCTCAGACAGCGAATAATGGGAATACGAAAATTAGTGACTTCCATCGAGTCGGCAATAGTTTCAACTTTACATCACTATCAAATTGATAGTCAGCCCGTACCTAAAGCTCCGGGTGTATATGCCAAAAAGAAAAAAATTGCATCCTTGGGGATTCGCGTAAATCGTGGTTGCACCTATCACGGATTAAGTCTGAATGTGGATATGGATACCAAGCCATTTGACGCGATAGATGTCTGCGGCTATCAAGGCCTTGAAGTTACAACCATGCGCAGGCTCGGTGCCGAATGCAATATGGATCAAATTGAGATTCGTTGTGCGGAGGAATTATTGCAGAAATTAGGCTACGAGCACATTTCCTATGTCGATGGCTTCCAAGTTCTACAATGATTTTGATTGAGAAAATAACACAGTCGGTTGCAATTTTGCAACATAGATGACTTGAGGGAACCGGAAGTTATATTGGAAGCAATCCCGCGTCGGTACTTGTAGATGGTTTTATCTGGTACTTTCGGAAGGAATCTAAAGGGATGAAGGAAACTACCAGAAACTGAGATTGGTCGTTAAAATTAAATAATCTTTATGCTACTGATAATAAAGTTATTTATTGTAGAGAATACAAGTCTTATTGCATACTAATGTTTGCGCGAAATGACATGCAATAGGTGATAACTGAGTGTACCCTCAGTTGTATTTGCAGAAGCTAGTTGGTATGCTTCGCTGCGTGGTGGCGTGGAATTCGGTGGTGGGAATGATGCCAGATTTCAGGACGGTTTCTCTCGCTGGGGAATCAAAGGATCAAACGACGTATCGGAAGGACTCACTGCGAATTATCGTTTTGAAACCAAATTGAGCACGGCAAATGCGGAAAGCTCTGGCGGTGGCGATGAAGGCGGCCCGGGTGGTCGTTTAGCTTATGTTGGACTGTCTGGCGGTTTCGGAAACCTTTCACTGGGACAAGTCTGGAGTGCCAGTTACAATCATGTTGGTGGAATGGTTGATCCTGGACCATATTACACCGAGGTGCATACGTCTTATCGAGTTCCCAGTGCATTGTCCTATTCAGTATCTGCTGGCGCCGTCAGCATGCAGATTGATGCGATCATGGACCCAAGCAGAGATACAGGTGAAGCTATAGATCAGTTGGAATTCGGCCTGTCATTTGATCTTGGCGACATTGGTGAAGTTGGACTGGCAATGGTAGAATCAAAAGCGACCAATGTTAAGTCTCCAAATACAGATATGGGTGTTGCAGGTACACCCTATGAACCCGCAGTGGCTGACACACCGACAATGTACATGTTGAATCACGATGATGATGCAAACACTCCTTCAATCCGGGTGGAGCCAGTAGAAGTGACAGTCTATGTGAAAGATAGTGATGGTGCCGATGTAACTGTCGGAACTATTTTCCTCAATGATGAAAAAGAACCTCTTGCTACTTTTGTCAATAATATCAATAGAGACAACAACGGATATTTTATCGGTACTACGCGTTGTACACCGCCCACGACAGGTGCTGAAGACGATGCATGCGAAACGGAGACTAAGACAGTATATGTTCAGACTGTAAGGACTATAAACCAAGATACTACCATCACTGATCCTGCTGGTGTTGATAATGATGCTTCCGTCGTGACCATGGTGAGAGAAGTTTATTTCCTGTTGGATGAAGCAGACAATCTTGTTATAACTGAAGAAGATAATGATTCAAAAGAAGAAGTCGCTGGTGTTGCAACTAAATTCGCGAATACAGAGGAGCTTGCTGGTGTTAAGCCGGGCGAAAAATCTACTCATATAGCAGTTAAACTCAATATTGGCGGTGTCAGTCCTTACATCGGCTACTCAGAAATTGATGTCGACAATGACGGAATTAATGAGAAAGGCGAAGATGTGATGAAAGGAAAAGACAAAATCACCTACTACGGTGTAAGTGGTGGAATTGGTGACTCAGGCTTGAGTTTTCATGTTGCGGCAAGGAACAAGAAAATGCGCAATGGCACAAAGGAAAGCCCGTGGTCAGCTGGTTTAACTAGGAGTCTTGGCGGTGGAGCCACAGCTATGGTCGAACATGCAAATAACGATGATGGCAAGAGCGGTCAAACCTGGGTTGGCTTGAAAGTTGATTTCTAAAAGCTGAATCGATTTTCAGAAGACGCAAGTCTTAAAAAGGGGCATATTATTCCTGATGTGCCCCTTTCTTGTTGAACAACCAGCAGCACATCTTTATTCATACAGGCAAGTACAGCACAGGGAGAATCAAATCAATGAACATACCAATTAGAAATTGCATTGTGAGAGCAGGTGGGCGACTGAATCTGAAGTCTTTTAGTGTCGCGATTCTACCACTGGCATTCGCAATGCACCTCATGCTGCCAGGGCCTGCGCAGGCGCAGCAGAACCTGTGCTCAATCGCACAGGGCACAATCGATGCGGGCAATACATTCACGGAAGACACCACCGGCAGTGATTTCAAGATCACCTGTAAAGGCGCGGCAACTTCAAATATAGAGGCCGGTACATTCCAGGACTTGCTGGATTCAGAATCCGCCTATGTTGAAAGCCAATCGAAAGTCATCATTGACGGCAGTGGCGTTACGGGTACAAATATTGGTGTGAGCATTGTGTCAGCTGCCGAAAAGATGATTCTAGTGGGCACAATCGCCAATGACGATACGATTACAGGCGGCAGTGTTGTCTCGGTGAGCGAAGTAGACCCTGGAGCAGATGGCGTGGCATACGATGTGAATGTCGAGTCTCATGCAACGATCAGCTCTGAAGGCAATAACAGAATCGGTCTGCAGTTAATGGTGGAGGACGATGACGGCGATGAAGCTGATGCAACCATTGAAAATGCAGGATCGATATCGACCAAAGGCACCAACGCACACGGCCTGAGTGCCTGGGTTGATCCCGGTGCTGCAAGCGCCAGGTCGGTATTGAGCGTAGCAAACTCCGGCTCCATCACCACTGAAGGTGCTAACGCAGACGGCATCTCAGCCGGTGCTGCGGCCGGTGCAAACAAGGCGAGCCGGGTATCGGTTGACAATTCCGGCACCATTACCACCAGCGGTACCGGTGCGACAGGCTTGAGCGCCTATCTCCAGCTTAATGATGCGGCGACCGATGCTAATTCCGCCAATGCCTCAGGACTTGTGTCGGTCACCAACAGCGGCACCATCACTGTCAATGGCGATGGCTCAGGCAGCGGCTTCGCTACAGGCCTGGAAGCTGTTTATCGGTCTAAGACAAATCCTGCCGTAGAGATCGTGAACAGCGGCAATGTGATGATTGAGCATTCCGGCACTATCACTGCGTCCGGCAACCGGGTCAAGGGGATTTATGCGCTGACACATGGTACAGGCAATGTGGATATTGCGGTAAGCGGGACGATAAGCGCTGGACACCAAGGCACACCAGAAGCACAATCAGATGAATCTGATATGGAAACGGACACCGCAGCGGCTGTGCCCAAGAAATTCGGCATTGGCGTACATGGTAAGGCAAATACCGGCACCCCCAGCGATGATGACACATTGGATGACCCCAAGGACGACATCGATGTAATGATCGTGGTGACGGGTTCTGGCACTTCGATTACGGCCTATGGTGCACCAGGCGATGATGACAACACATCTGATTTCGATGAAAGCAAAGGCATCGCCATTCTGGCCGAAACAGGCGCCTCAACCGGACACTCTCGCGTTGAGATCAGCAGCAGAGCCAAGGTTTCAGCATTTGGCGCAAACAACACCAGCGATGGCTATGCCGTGATGTTCAAGGGCGGCAGGGGCACATTGGACATCAATGGTGGCAATCTGACGGGCAACATCCTGTTTACCGGCAATGACGATGTGCTCAATATAGACAATACCGGTTCAATTGAAGGTGATGTTAACTTTCGCGGCGGTGATGATACGCTGAACATTGACCTCGGCGACGATCAGCGGTTCCAGATAAACGGGGACATCACCGGTCTGACGACATTGAACAAAAAAGGCGCAGGCTATGCGCGTTTTGGCGGCGATGTGACGTTTCAGGGCAGCGCAGTGAATCTGGAGAACGGCGCACTGGTGATTGCGGGTCGAATGAATCTCGGCAGCGGTGAGGTGACGGTCCACAAGGCTGGCAGGATCGTGTTTGAAGTCGGCCGTGGTGGAAGCACCGGCTCAATCAGCGCAGGCACCATGCACTTTGAGGGGATTGATGCCGGGGATGTCGCTGTCTATGCACAGTTGAATGACGGCCTTACAGACGAGGAGGTCACTGCTGCGCGAAGCGGATTGACGTCCAAAAGCCATGAACTGCTGAGTGTCGGTACAATAACCAGTGGAACCACTGACAGCTCTGCACCTGTCAGCAGCTTGTCGATCAAAACAGTTCAAGCAGACGGTGAGACCGCGAGTGTCGGTTCGATTGCATATGCCGGTGGTGTTGGAACGGCAGCCTTTAGCAAAGACAGTGTTGATCAGATTGCCAAACTGAACCCTGGACCACCAGCACCTGTGAGCTCCGGCGGCGGCGATTCTGATGACAGCAATGCCAAGCTTGGTCTGAGCCTGTTGGCAGTGCTGCTGGCGTTCTACTGGACGGATAACCTGTTTGGCTCAAGCTTTGCCGATGATTACTCTTTCGACACACCACAATCAGCTTACATTGCTTCGGTCGATGAGCGCGGTATGCTGACCGTTCGAGACACAGGCAATCAGCCCTATCAGGTCTGGATACGTACGGGTCAGCACGATGCCATGCATACGGCCGGGGTGGAAAGCGCCGGTGTCAGTGGTACTGAGGTAGGTGTGTCGCTGTATAAGAGCGATGATTTTTATATTGAAGCCTCAAGTGTGCAAAATGTTGCCGCTGAGGTCAGCGCACTGAATCTGGCGGCACAGGGTGAGGTGTATTCACTGAGCAGTGGCTGGCAAAATGAGCGCTACTTTGCCGGTGTGAAACTCTCGCACGGTGAAATTGAAGCTGATGCGGTGATTGATAATCCGGTGGTAAACAGCGCACTGGTGAGTGACTCTGAAGTGCGTCATTCACAGGCACAGTTCACCGCTGGTGCCCGCTGGAGCGAAGGTCCGTTGCTGTTCACACCATCTGCATCATTGCAGGCAGGTACATTCGAGCACTCGGCGCACCGGGCTGAAGGTGCGGCACTGAGCGCACAGGTGCCGGCATTCTCACAGCAGTATTCCGCTTTGCGGCTTGGCTTGAAAATGAGCGCAGGTGAATGGCTGAGTTTTTCCGGTGATGCGAAGTGGAAGCCACACCTGCAGCTGGATCAGATACACACTGATTCAACGAGTGCAGGTGATGTGGCGCTGTATCAGATGGACCGGTTCGGGGCGCTGAGTTTCAACTCGCCCGCAGCTGTGCAGGCGATGCCAAAAGTGGTGAACGCCTTGAGTTTCGGAGCGAGTGTGAAATCCTCAAAGTCCACTCAGGGCGAATGGAGACTTGGTTATGCCGGTCTTGAGGCCGATGGTGAGTATTATCACGCTGCGGTGGCGGCGTATCAGTTTCGATTCTGATTTTCTCAAACAAATGCGCCATGCCTGGCACTATTCCGGTACACGTGGTGGTCGAATTACTTGACGGCGCAAGTCCGCCACCAGCCCGACAAGGGGAACGGTTAGCCGAACGGCAAGGGTGTCCTTTGCGAAGCGGAATCTGAGGGAAGCCGAAGACAAACTGTCACTTCCAATTGATTCTCCTCAAATATTCCGAAAAAATGTGAAAGTTCACAAAAAATTTGAAACAATCCGAAACAATCGGTTAGGGCAATATAACGTAGAGTATGCCGGGTGAAGTTCCGTCTAGCGATATTGATCTCAATTTCGTTAACTCGCTCAATTCATTCAATTTCTACGAAATACGTCCAATTGGCTTCGCAGTATTTCACTGACAGATTTCGGATTTGCCTTCCCCTTCGAAAGTTTCATAACTTGTCCGACTAAAAAACCAAGAATCTTTTGATTTCCATCCAATATTTTTTGAACTTGCTCTGGATGTTTGTCGATTACTTGTTCTACCAGCCTTTCAAGTTCTGCAGAATCTTCAATTAACTTCAATCCTTTCTCATCAATGACAGAATCAATCGAGAGCTCAGGATTCTCCCATAAAGTCTGCAACAAAACCTTTCCGCCTGCACCGGAAATAGTGCTATCGCAAACGCAGGAAACCAGAGTCCCGATTTGCTTTGCACTAACTTTCGAATCTTGGATTCCCAATCCGAATTTATTCAAATAGCTTGCCAGTTCAACGTTAATCCAGTTAGCCACGCTCTTCGCATTTTGTGGTGCATACTGAAGCGCATCTTCGAAATAATCTGCAATTTCTCGCGATTGCGTGAGTTGCCTAGCGTCAGACGCGCTAAGGCCGAGTTCGGTTATAAACCTTTGTTTTCTAGCATCGGGCAATTCAGGAAGCTGCTTACGTACTTCGTCGATATACTGGCTTGATACTACAAGCGGTGGCAAATCAGGGTCCGGAAAATATCGATAATCCTGTGCATCTTCCTTACCTCGCATTGAACGGGTGAGATTACGCTTTGAATCATAAAGACGGGTTTCCTGAACAATGGTTCCACCTGATTCCAAAATATCGATTTGACGATCAATTTCAACTTCAATCCCTCTTTCAACAAATCGGAATGAGTTGATGTTCTTAAGCTCTGTTCGAATGCCCAATTCCTTCACTCCAACAGGTCTGATCGAAATATTCGCATCACAGCGAAGTGATCCTTCCTGCATGTTGCCATCGCAAATGCCAATGTAGGTTACTAGGTTTCGCATTTTACGCATGTAGTCGGCTGCCTGCGCAGCAGATCGAATTTCGGGTTCCGAAACGATTTCTAAAAGTGGTGTTCCTGCTCGATTCAGGTCGATTCCAGTAGCGTCGTCAAACTGATCATGAAGTGACTTACCAGCGTCTTCTTCAAGATGTGCGCGTGTCAAGTTAACGACTTGAACGTTACCATCCACTTCGGTCTCTAGCGAACCACCGGAAACAATTGGAATTTGGAATTGACTGATTTGATAGCCTTTTGGAAGATCAGGATAAAAATAGTTCTTGCGTTCAAATATTGACTTGTGATTGATTGTTCCACCAACCGCCAATCCAAATTTAATCGCCATGCGCACTGCTTCCAGGTTGCAAACTGGAAGTACACCTGGAAGAGCAACGTCAATGAGACAAGCTTGTTTGTTCGGGTCAGATCCGAATTTTGTTGATGCACCGGAAAATATTTTGCTCTTTGTCTGCAATTGGATATGCACTTCAAGGCCAATTACACTTTCCCACTGAGTCATGAGTATTTCACCGGAGACTGAAGGTGGTAGTCGGTGTGCTGTTGAAAATGATGGGCGGCTTGAAGTAATTTTGCCTCTTGAAGATAGGGTGAGACTATGTGCAATCCCACTGGCAATCCTGCTGCATCAAATCCAGCTGGAATCGACATCGCCGGTAAGCCGGCAAGGTTCACCGCTGCGGTGTAAATGTCATTTAAGTACATCAAGACTGGGTCATCCATCTTTGCGCTAATCTTGAACGCTGTCGTTGGTGTCGTAGGGCCCATGATCAAATCGCACTTCTTGAATGCCTGATTGTAGTCATCAGAAATCAAGCGTCTGACTTTCTGCGCCTTGAGATAATAGGCATCATAATAGCCATGAGACAATACGTATGTCCCAATCATGATTCGCCTTTGTACCTCAGGTCCGAACCCTTCACTTCGGGATTTTCTGTACATTTCCCGAAGATCATTGCCCGATTCACTCCGAAAGCCATAACGTACACCATCGAATCTGGATAGATTAGATGAAGCCTCTGCCGGTGCGATGACGTAGTAGCACGCAATAGCAGCTTTGCTATTCGGCATTCTCAATTTCACTAAACGCGCACCTAGCGATTCAAACTCAGAAAGCGCCGATTGAATAACTTCCCCAACTGAGGCATCCAGTCCTTCGGCAAAATACTCTTCCGGCACTCCGATTGTCAAATTATCAGGAGATTTATTGAGACTTTGCATACACTGCGGCGGGTCTACATTGAGCGACGTCGAATCTTTGGAGTCGAATCCACACATTGCGTCAAGCAACATCGCTGCGTCCTTCGCACTTTTTGTAAATAAGCCTGCTTGGTCGAGAGACGATGCAAAAGCAACCATTCCAAATCGTGATACTCGCCCGTAACTTGGTTTGATGCCGGTGATGCCACAAAGTGCAGCCGGTTGTCGCACTGAGCCGCCAGTATCTGTGCCTGTCGCCGCTGGCACAAGATTCGCGGCGACTGCTGCAGCTGAGCCACCAGAACTCCCACCAGGTACTCGAGATGCATCCCAGGGATTGCAAACTGGATTGAAATACGAGTGCTCACTTGATGAGCCCATTGCGAACTCATCCATGTTCGTTTTACCAAGCAAGATAGTTTGTCTTTCCTTGAGCATAGAAACGAGGGTGGCATCGTAAGGGGAGACAAAATTCCCCAGAATTTTGGAGCCGCATGTCGTGAGCAACCCTTTCGTACAGAATATGTCTTTGTGGGCAATCGGTATGCCAGCCAGCGGGTCAAGCGTTGCGTCGTGAGATCGGCTTTGGTCTACAGCCTCAGCCTGTGTCAATGCTCCTTCTTCATCGAGAGTGATAAATGCGTTTAATTCACTCCCATCAGAAATTCGGCGAAAATATTCCTTACACAACTCAACAGACGACACCTCACCGCGTTGCAGTGCAGTACTAATTTGAGAAATATCTGAGCCGATTAGGTTCATTTGGCAATAGTTTGAAGGTTAGCAATTTCTTTTATGACGAGCCGCTGAAAACTTGTTCGAATTTTTAATAATCGTTCTTTTACGACAGGGAATTGGGCGGTCAATTACAACAAATAGCCAGCAAAGACGAAACCCCGTTCTTCGGTTATTACAACGTCAAAAATGAAAATTACAGCTTATTCCAAGACTTTGGGAACAAGATAAAGACCGTCTAAAGTTTTCGGTGCAATCTCCTGCAGTTCATCGCGTTGTACCTCCTCGGTTATTTCATCTGCACGAAGTCGCAGTTCCATATCCTGCGGATGTGGCATCGGTACAATATTGTCTGTTTCAATAGACTGCATTTCACGAATCATTCCCATAATTTCAGATAGTTCCCGCGCATACAGTTCTAACGAACTTTCGTCAACTTCAAGATTCGCAAGTGAAGCGATGGCTTGTATATCAGACTTTGAAATACTCATGGATGGGATTCATAAGAGAAATTCGCTAGGATCGTCGCAGATTTGGATTTCAATTTCTGCAACTGATGATTTACGACCCATTGTGGTTAATGTGTGCAAAGTAGGAGATATGGCGAAAGCGAAAATTTGAGCGACGGATCGACACAGTTCAACCATATTCAAGTGTTTGTATGATTCAACTGAATTGAATCAGCCCGCGGAAAAATTATAGACAGAAAGAAATGACCGAGTTCCACTTTTGATTGGATAGGACGCGAGTAAATTGACCTGATTCAAGTGCCTTACGAATAGGAGAAATTTGTCGTATCGTACTTCTTACTCGTGTGATGTATGTCGAAGTTGAAAGTCGAGTTGGTCGAGCCTATCAGGCGTACCAATATCTTGCCACTGACCCTCGTAATGTCTACCTGCCAGCACTCCTTGATCGATAAACTCATGAAATACTGTTCGCAGAGGAAATACTTCACCGTGTTCTGTGCGAAAAAGGGATTTGCGCAACATTGAAATTCCGCTATAGGTCAAACCCACCTGTGAATTCGAATCGTCGAGTGTTCGAACCATTCCGTCGATGAGTAAAAAATCACCTTTGAGATGATGATCTGGATTATTGACTAGCACTAAGATACCGAGACTGTTCTTTGGAATTTTGAGAGTATCGAATCGAAAATCAGTCCATACATCTGCACTCACAACGACAAAAGAATCAGACTCAATAAGCGGCAACGCTTTGAGTATTCCGCCTCCTGTTTCAAGTGGTTTATCTGCTTCATGTGAGTATCGGATATTCAAGTCGTATTCAGTACCGTTTCCTAATTTCTCGACGAATTGTTCGGCGCAATAGGACGTATTGATTATTACGTTCTTAATTCCCGCATGTTTTAAATTTTCGAGATGATATTCGATTAGGCATCGACCTCCTGCTTTGAGTAATGGCTTAGGAGTGTGCTCCGTTAGCGGACGCATTCTCAGGCCCGCACCTGCACTCAATACCATCGCATCCACGAGTCGATTATTGTTGGTTCAATCGCACGACCAAGTCGTGTAGCGGACTCAGTTCCGAATAATTCTTGGAAACTGATTCTATGTATGCCATCACCCGCGGAATATCCTGCAAAAATTGGGGCTTTTGGTCACGGTAATTCAGCCTGGAAAATATTCCGGCAACTTTGATGTGACGTTGAATACCCATCCAGTCAAACCACTCCCTAAACTGTGTTTCGTCAAATTCGGTTTCAAGACCTGAACGCTTGATTTTTTTGAAATAAAGGCGAATCCACCCATTGATGTCCTCTGGGTCCCAAACGATATAGCAATCCCTTAGCAGCGATACCAGGTCATATGAAATGGGACCATACACTGCATTTTGATAATCAATGATTCCAGGATTATTTTCTTCCAACACCATCAGGTTGCGAGAGTGATAGTCTAGATGTACCCAGACTTTCGGCTGTTCTTGAGCTTTGGCAAGCAATAGCTGAAACGCATCATCGAGAGTCTCGTTCATCTGCCTGGATACTCTAACTTTCAGATGCTTTTTCAAATACCAAGTTCTGAATAGTTCCATTTCAGAAACAAGTAGTTCGCTACTGTAAGGTGGCAGGAATTCGACATCGGAAGAAGTGGAGTTTTGTAGTATAACCAAAGAATCAATGGCATCTTCGTAGAGCGAATCGGCGGTTTTCGAAGACAATACTGAGAGATAGGTCGTTTTGCCAAAATCTGTTAATAGGGCCAATCCGTTTTGGTAATCGGCGGCATAGATTTCCGGAACGGACAAGCCGATTTGTTTGAATTTTATTGAAATTCGAATAAACGCCTCGAATTCTTCAAAATTGACCGGCGAATCCATAACGATAAAACTCGTATCTTTGTAACCGATTCGGAAGTACCGTCGAAAACTCGCATCTTCAGAAGCAAATTCGATAAATTCCAAATTGTCCCCAAGAATTGTTTTTACCCAGTCTGAAAGAAGTAAGATTCGTTTATCACCTTGTGCAAATCGAATCACATCTTTGCTAGTAAGTGCCATAATTCACTATATAGGGTAATTTAAAATTCGGGAATAGTTGATCAGAGGTTTCTAACGATCTGAGTTTTAATTGAGAAAAATATCAGCAATTCAGATCTATCCATGTGCAAACTCAAACTATTTTCGGATATAGTCCAAGAAATGAAGTTTACAGGGTAATTTGCTCATTAAGAAAGAATTTTAACTTCTTATGGATAACAACGTTGCGAAAGGTGTCAAATTCGATTCTTTATCGGATTGTTGGATTGCTCAATGCGGTCTTTTTCATTTTCAACTGACGTTGTCCCCCATAATGTATTGGAATAGTTGAGAGACAATTTGATCGCCCATTAGCCGCTGCTTAAGATTTAGTATTAGTAATGTTGAAAGATCTCATGCAGGACTACTCAGTTCGCAAGAACTTGGTGGGAACCCTCAAGATACGCATGAATGCTCAAAAACTTGCCTTCAGCAGTTTTGGCTTTCTGCTCTTGTCGTCAGTTTCTTTGCAAGTCCAAGCTGAGGAAATTACCCAATGTTACGCACCGTCGCCCGCGTTACAATTCGAAGAGTCAAATGCGAACAAACCTGAATTTGGTATACGCACCCCGCCAGAGCTTTTCTCAGTCATTTCTCCCGACAAGTCGGTCGTACACACACCCAATTATGCTGTCGGTGCTGACGTCATCATTTACAACCAGAGCGTCGGAACCTTTGAGGCCACGGGTGGAGTGCAGATCGTGGCTGATGACTATCAACTTGATGGCGAATCAGCCACAGTCATTGCTGATGAAGATAAATTGGAAATCTCAGACGCTGAATTCGGCTTGTTTGAAGCAGACGAGAACGACCAAACCATACGCTACAAGCGTGCCCGTGGATCTGCTGAAGGAATCAGGTTTGAGGAAGGAATTTTCTACCTTGAATCGGGTGAGTTTACACACTGTCCTGACGGTAACGATGATGTCATCGTGTCTGCTTCGGAGCTAACTCTGGATGCCGTGACTCGACAAGGTGTCGCCAGAAATTCAAAAATACGCTACAAAGGTGTTACGATTTTAGCGTTGCCATATTTTCGGTTTCCTATCGGCAGTGAGCGACTCAGCGGATTTCTTTTCCCCACTTTGGGCGTAAGTGGTAGTCGCGGGACCACTATTGAAGCACCATACTACTTCAATCTGGCACCAAATCGCGATGCAACTGTGACACCCAAGTTTTACTCCAAACGGGGTTTTCAGTTGCAAGGTGAGTATCGATACCTCGGAGCTTATTCTGACTTTCAATTTGTTGGCGAATATATGCCGCGAGATAAGAAATTTCTTAATCGTGCTAAGCGCTATGGCGCCGAAGTTGTCGGCAATATGCATGACGGTGGCAGTTTTTACTCTAATTTTGATGTCAGTTGGGTATCGGACCCAGAGTATCTCGATGATTACACGGGTGAATTTAGTGATCAGAATCGCGATTATTTACTGCAGAATTTCAGTCTGAGTTATAGCGATTTCGGATTAGTTGTTTCTACCGGCGTAAACAAATTCATCACATCAGATGAGACTGTCAAAGAAGTCCATGAACCCTACGATCGTCAGCCATGGTTTAGTGTTGCTTATGCGACTCCACTTTCGACTAATACCGAATTGACAACGAATTTGGATTGGGATACATTTCGACACGCAAAAAAACCAAATGCACGACGATTTCGCGGAGAATCTGCCGTGAACATGACTTTGTCCAACTCTTTTTCTGAGGTAGACTTTCAAGTTGGAACCGAGTACCTAAGGTATCGACTGAAAGAACCTGAGGAAAATCAGTTTGAAACAATGTCGATTAGTTCGAATTACGCCAGTGTGGATGGAAGACTCTATTTTGACAGGTATGGAACGGGTGACTCGAGTCGGAAATGGACGCTGGTACCGCGGGTCAAATTACTCGCCACCAATAGCGTAGATCAGGATAATTTACCTGAATTTGATACAACTTTAGGAAAATTGGATTCTTACGAGCAATTGTTTCAAGACAGTCCCTATATCGGTGGCGATCGATTGCTCGAATCTAACCAAGTAAGCGTCGGAGTTACTGCGAAATTTGTCGAACCTGTCAATTCTTCATTAACGGGTTCAGTTGGTTTCGGTCGCATCTATTATCCCAATGGTCACACTTCAAGTTTGAAAGAGCCCGAACCAGACGAAGATGCATCAACGATGCAACAAGCGAAACCTGAAGAAACCTCTGAGCAAGCAGTGGAAAGGAAGGAAATTAACAACTCAGATATCTTCGTAGAAACTCAGTTAGCTAATCCTGAGACTAAGTTCAAATACACGGCACTGATCGATACAGAAAAAGATAAAATTTTCTCATCCACGATGCGACTGTCTCACATGATTTCAGATAATTCGGAAATTACTAGTATTTATCGTCATTACATGGAAGGACAGTCTCAATGGGGTAATGCAATAAGCACCGAACATGCCAACAACTGGACCTCTAAATTGCTGTTGATCCGATCATTTAGTCCCAATGAACTCGAAAAGGCGAGTATTTCTTTAGACTACGCATCGTGTTGTTCACGAGTTGGACTGGAACTGAAACGAGAAAGAGAACTGGACGATTCTTTCGATAATTCCATTTCTCTGATTTTTGATTTAACGCCCAGGTTCTAAGTTTGCAGAATCTTTTCAGGGTTTGGCTGTTCGCAGGCTGTCTTTGCCTGTTGCCGACAACACAAACTGCACAAGCACAATCCAATGTTATCGATCAAATTTTGATCACAGTGGATGGAGCGCCTATAACAGAGTCAGAAATTCAACAGCGCAGGAATTGGATAAAGTTTCTCGCGAATAGCGCTGGACAAACGAACGTAAATGACCAATTGGTGCAAAATCAGGCAATAGACGATGCAATTGTGCTTCGACTTCTGCGACAACGTGCACGTGAAATTGGATTGAACTTTTCAGAAGATGAACTCAATGAAAGGATTGCTGCGATTATCGAATCCAATAATGTCTCACCAGAGCAGTTCTTCGAAAATCTTGATGCCAATGGAATCAGTCAGGACGACTTTCGACAGTCAGTCATTGAAACACTCTTGAACGACAGGATTGTTGAACGATTGGTCATTCCCAGAATTCAAATTCGAGAAGAAGAGATTGATCGGTACCTAGAAGCAAGTCGGAGTGATTTTCTACCCGTAGAACAATTCAATTTGAGCATTATTGTCATTTCAGAAACGCTCACGATGAGTTTTGAGCAGAAGAATTTGTTGCGACAAGTGATTCAGGATATCGAATACGAATTTCAACGCGGCAGCGACTTCACTCAAATTGCAACGGCAGCCAGTCGCTTTGAAGGTATTCAGGCGGGTGACCTTGGTTGGGTTAACAAAAGTGAGTTGGAACCAGCGCTAGCCAATATGTTGTCTCCTACTAAAGTCAATCAGATCGTCGGGCCGGTTGAATCCGGGAGTAACACATTTTTCGCTCTTATTAGGCAATATCGTCAGCAGACAGGGCCGGATTTACCATTGTTGAATGAACTTCGCATTGCCAGAATTGTAATGAGAGCGAGTAATCAAGCAGGGACAGAGGTTAATGCCGAGCAACTCGAAAATCTTAGAAGTTCCATAGTGGATGGAGCTGATTTTGGCGAAATTGCCCGAGTCTATTCGCACGATAGAACCAGCAGGAAAGAGGGTGGAGATTTAGGTTGGGTCACCGAAGACTCACTTCCTTTTGAATACTTGGAGCCTTTGTCCGAACTGAGTTTTGGAGACGTGTCTGAGGTTCAACAGACTGGCAATATTGTCTTCATTTTGAAATTGATTGATGTCCGGGAAGCAAGTGAGGAGCAGCGTATGCGCAGTCTCGCAAGGCAAGAGTTGCGAAATGTTCGGGTACGAAATGAACGCGCCAATTGGATCGATGAGTTGCGAGAACGGGCAGCGATTGACTTCCGGGAGACTTTTTGATTTTCGTCAAGACGCGGGTTCACTGTCCGATTGAGTCACAATGACAGACACGAATTTCGAAAAGTCGAGGTTGATCGCAAATACATTGGCCGCTGTCGGTGCTCTGTTACCGGCAAACCTTTCTGAAGAGATCAAAGCAAATATTTCAAATTCTGTCAAAGTTGCGCTGGATAGTATGGATATCGTAACCCGACAGGAAATTGAAGTTCAGGAGGCCGTATTGAGTCGGGCGCGAGAAAAAATCAGTGAATTGGAAGCGCGTATAAATGAACTTGAATCGCAACAGGAATAGATTACCCAAGTATTCTTTCATTGCTAAATTGACTGACTCAAAATTCCCAGCACGCGTCTGCCCAATTTAAACTTGGGTCTTCTGATACCAAACACCGATATTCATCGACACCAGACAATTGGTGTAAGTTCACACTTTTTTTGTTGGCCAGGCATTGCAATTGGGAAAGACTCATCAATCAAATTGATTGGAAAGAACCATTCTCGCCACACAAGCAAAGGATACGCTTGGCTGAACTCAAGAATTGAACTGAAGCGGGGCTACCTTAACTATTACCTACTCAATCTCAATATATTTCCTCTGCTGAGGGGTATCAAAAAGCACAGTGAGCAAACTTCGCATGGCACAATTAATTCTTTCCTTTAATTTATCCTGACCAAACCACGACGACGAATATCTGGAACAGCAGATATCCAATACCAAGCATGGCCAACACGGTTTTTTCCATTCTACTTATATGTCTGAACCAAAGAATGATCAAGCCAATAGCCACTAACACCAACTGTACGATGTGCATGATATCGCCGTAATACCTGGGGTCCCAATAGGAAACTGGGCTGGTGAATCGCCAGTCTGAAAACGGGAAAAAGTGTCGATGTGCATCATCGTTGTGAAGAGGAAGATCGAGTAAAACATGCAGTGTCATACTGAGTGCTATCACTACAATAAGTGGCGTTTTGAATATTACTCCCAAAATCAGTGCCACTAAAATCAAAGGCAGTGAGTTTAATATGTCGAAGAAATTTTGCCAAGCAGGCAAGTAGTAAAGATCAGACCAAATCACCGACTCGGGAGATTTCATGATGATCGATTCCCAGGCGTAGAACAACATGATCGGTAGATCTGGGAGAATCGCTCCGGCAATAATTGCGGCAAACACACGTCCATTTGAACGCTTGCTTTGGACAACTAGATTGCAGACGATATGTGCGCCTGTATCCATTATTGAGCGCTCTGGCGTAGGGAAACGCAAGTACCTGTAAATTTGATCAGGCAGAAAGGTGGCTTTTCAAATGAATAAAGTGATCCACTTGAGCGATCGTATGGAAGAAACCGTAACTCGCTCTTGTTTTTATTTGCTGAAGTATGGCAAAGCCGAGCACGACGTGTGCGGTTAGAGGAAATCACTTTTGTAATTCATCCATTTCCCGCAAAAAGGGAATAGTAATCTTGCGTCGATATTCCAGTGATGCACTCGCAATTCGATCAAAAAAACGAATTAATGCGTACATGTCGCGTGACTGGCGGTGCAGTATGTATTCGATGACAGGCGTTTCGATTGACAGCCCGCGTTCTGCGGCTCGATTGATCAGAATTTTTACTTTAGATTGATCGGTCGCTGGAGATAATTTAAGAACCTGGCGGCCATTCAAGCGATTCATCAGGTCTTTCAGTTTAAAGTTCAGATCACCGGGTGGGCAGTTTCCTGTCAACAACAAGAGACAATTGTGTGCCTGTGCGTTGTCTATGAGCGTCAATAATTGCCTTTCCCAGTCTAACTGATGGGCGATGGATTGGACATCATCAATACAAACTAGTCGGCTTTCTTCGATGCCCGTTAGACAATCGGGTTGCAGTTCAAGATCTAGAACAGGTATATAGATGCTGGGAGATATTGATTTGCATGCGGAAAAAAGAAGGTGAGATTTACCGCTGCCTCGCGAGCCCCAAATATAGCAACTTGCATCTTCGATTCGCCCAGACAATAAGCCCTGCAACAACATCAAGGCATTTTGATTGTCATCTGGACAATAATTTTCAAACGTAGCTTGATACCCTCGATCAATTGCAATGGTTGCCTGAACGCCAGGTTTACCGTTTTTCATACCAAGGTTACAGACTTCTACGAATGGCCCAGACCCAAACATATTGGGCACCGCTGGCAATCGTGAGTACTGCTACCAAGTAGATCAATATCACGCTGACACTTGGCAGCGCCAACCACGAGGTATTTTCGAGCAGCACCGCAATGACCAGGGTGATTTGAATGACGGTGTTTAGCTTGCTGGTCATCGTAGGTTGCATTTGAATTTGACCATCCAGTGTCGTCAGGACGAGGTACCCACCAACAATAATCAGATCTCTGAAAATAACAAGAGTCACCAACCAAAATGGCAGGTCACCGAGCACAACCAGCATGATGTACGCACAAATGATAATGATCTTGTCTGCCAACGGGTCGAGACGCGCACCGAGTTCGGATGTGAAGTTGAACCGCTTTGCAATCCAGCCGTCAAGCCCATCGGTAATCCCTGCTAAAATGAACAGCACCACCGCCAATTCATAGTTTTCGTCGCGCAAAAGAAGGATGAGTAAAGGCGCTGCGGCGATTCTGGAGAGTGTCAGAAGGTTTGGGATATGTGCAAGTGCGGACGATACTTGGTTAATCATCGAGAATGTTTGTTTTATCAAACGCTTGAGAAATAAATGAAAATCTGATGAGTCACTCTCATTTGAGAATCACGGCTTTATTTTATGTTCAATATATCGGATTCGACCATAATTGATTGCAAACAATTGGGTTGATCTGAAGTTTGATTAATGTATCAGTCTGGATACGATTTTGAGCCGTGTCTGAAAGCCATACCGATCATATGAATCGTTTGAAAACAAACCTGAATAAATCTGCCTACCAGGAAGCTGGAGTCGATACCGCGCTTGCGGATCGCTTGATCGACTCTTGGCAGGATAAATTTGGCCGCACCGCTCGCGCTGAAAGAATCGCTGCGCCGCTTGGATTTAGTGGATTATTTGAAGTGCCTACCGGATACGATCGCCCGGTTTTGGTCAGCAGTACTGATGGTGTGGGGACTAAACTCAAACTCGCATTTGAACTTCATTGTCACGATACCATTGGCATCGACCTTGTCGCAATGTGTGTGAACGATGTCATCGTGAGCGGTGCAGAGCCGTTATTTTTCTTAGATTATTTTGCTACCGGAAAACTGGATGAATGCGTATTTGACAAAGTCATGCGTGGCATTGTTGCTGGCTGTGAACTCGCGAATGCGGACCTTATTGGCGGAGAAACAGCAGAAATGCCGGGAATGTACGAAATTGGTGAGTACGATCTTGCTGGATTTTGTGTCGGAGTCGTAGAAAAAGAAAAAATTCTCGGTGGCAATCACGTCGAGAAAGGCGATGCGATAATTGGACTTGCTTCCAATGGCTTTCATTCAAATGGCTACTCGCTGATTCGAAAAATTCTTTCAGATCAAGAATCGTTGCTGTCTACAGATGTAGCTGGTCAGCCACTGGCTGAAGCATTGATGCAGCCTACAGAGATTTATGTTCAGTCGGTTTTATCCGCTATTTCACGTCAGCCAGTTCACGCGTTTGCGCACATCACTGGAGGTGGTTTACCTGGTAATCTTGCCCGGATTATTCCCAACGGATTGGCTGCGAGGGTAGTTGGAAACAGTTGGCCTAGGGCACCGGTATTTGACTGGATTGAGGATGTTGGCCAGTTAAGTGACGACACGATGCTGGAAACATTCAACTGTGGTGTGGGCATGGTTGTCGTTGCTCCGCGAGAATCAGAAACAGGCTTACGCGACGAGTTCGAAAACTTTGGCATTCAGACCACGAGAATTGGCGACATTCGAGAAGCATTGGATAACAGGAAAGTAGTGTTTGAATGAGTGCAGGATCAACACCGGTTAAGCTTGTGGTGTTGGCTTCCGGCTTTGGCTCGAATTTACAAGCAATAATCGATGCAATCAATGCCCGCAAGTTGTCAGCAAAGCTGATCGCAGTGATTAGCGATCGCTCTGATGCCCATGCACTAAAGCGAGCTCGCACAGAAAAAATCCCCGCAATTCATATTGATCCTGGGCAACATCCAGATCGACAAGCATTCGATTTTTCCCTGAAAGTTATTCTAGATCGATTGGAATTTGATTTAATAGTGCTGGCTGGATTCATGAGAATTCTTACTGCTAATTTTGTAGACCAATACCAAAACCGGATTATGAATATTCACCCATCTTTGCTGCCTCGACATAAAGGACTCAATACACATCATAAAGTGTTAAGAGACGAAGATGAATATCACGGTGCAACGGTACATTTCGTGACACCTGAACTGGATGCAGGTCCGGTGATTTTGCAAAAGAAGATCAAAGTCAATGCTGCCGATACAGTTTCTACACTTGAACAGCGCGTTCATCAAATTGAACATGAAATCTACCCGCGGGCAATTCAGATGTTCGCCGACGGAAAGTTATCCTGTGATCTGGAGGAAAATTAACATGTCAAGGCCAGTCATTGCTTCGGAAATTGCAGTGCGTTTTGGCTATCAGCCAAACGAGCAAAAAATTAAGTGTGAAGTATCTTCGAGGCGATTGATTGCGCAAATATTAATAGCCTTTAGTTTATTCACAGTCGTCGTCTTGCAATCTATCACGTTTGACGTTCATGCAGCAGACCAACAAGTCTACGAAGCCAGCTACAAAGTAAGCTACGACGGAATCGATCTTGGGTCAAGTCGGCGTACTGTGGCTTTGACAGAAAGCCAGGTCGCTGTCTCAAAGCATGAGCTTGCACCCGAAGGATTAGCGGTGCTTTTGGGAGTGGTTGAGTATACCGATACGACAAAAATCGCGATAAGTTCAGATCGTATACAACCAATTACCACCAAACGTAGCAGCGGAAAAGCATCTGATTCCTATGCCGCAGATTTTAATTGGAATGATCGTGTGATCAAATTTTCAACCGGTAGTGAATTGGAAATGCCGGATCACAGCGTTCATGACCTCGAATCATGGCTGATGCTGCTGATGGTGGCTCCCGCCAAACTTCAGGTTGGCAGCAAGCTTTCAATATTGGAAAGAGCGGACCGGCTTCGCACTTATGAAATTAATCGAATCGATAACGATGCTATCGATTTTCAGGGTCAGTCAATAGACACTGTGCGTTTCAGATTGCGGGATATGAATAATCAGTCTCGAAGCTATACGGTGTGGATGGCACCCGGGCTACATAATTTGGTGGTTCAGCTAACCAAGCACAAAAAGTCAAGCGAGTTGACATTTTCAATTGCGAACTTTCGGGATTTAACGTCGGCCGCCAACTAGAACAAGCAGCTGACATTAGCTTTCCGAGAACTGCCTTAGTTGGTTTGTTCCGTCCAGGTCAACTGGCAATGGTTTCTTCGGAGCCGATGATTTTAAGGTGCAATTTATTGGACTTGATCGTTAACTTCACTGTACCACCGCCTGTCAATGAACCGAAAAGCAATTCATTTGCGAGCGGCCGCTTAATATGTTGCTGAATAATACGAGCCATCGGTCGGGCACCCATCGCTTTGTCAAATCCTTCTTTACCCAGCCAATCTTTGGCACGATCATCAACTTTGAGTTCTATATTTTTCTGTCTTAACTGTTCCTGAAGTTCGATCAGGAATTTTTCGACAACTTGCAGGATGACATCCTGCTCCAAAGAATGAAATCGAATGACGGAATCCAGTCGATTTCGAAATTCAGGTGTGAATAGCTTTTTGATCACTTCCATGTCATCGTGAGAATGGTCTTGTTCGGTAAATCCGATAGAGGAGCGGGAAATCTCTGTCGCACCAGCATTTGTCGTCATAACGATAATGATGTTGCGAAAATCCGTCTTTCGGCCATTGTTGTCAGTCAGTGTGCCGTAATCCATCACTTGCAGCAAAATGTTGAATACATCGGGATGGGCTTTTTCTATTTCGTCAAGCAGTAAAACAGCGTGCGGAGATTTATTGATTGCTTCAGTTAATAGCCCGCCCTGGTCAAAGCCGACGTATCCCGGCGGTGCACCGATTAGTCTCGATACCGTGTGTCTTTCCATGTATTCTGACATGTCGTATCGAACCAACTCAATGCCCAAAGTCATAGCGAGTTGTCGAGTCACCTCGGTCTTTCCAACCCCGGTGGGACCACAAAACAGGAACGACGAAATGGGGCGGTCCGGATTGCCCAGACCAGATCGAGAAAGTTTGATTGCATCAGCAAGTGCGCTAATTGCTTCATCTTGGCCGAAAACAACCAGTTTCAGATCGCGCTCAATATTCTTTAGCGACTTGACGTCGCTGGTTGATACTGTTCGTGGCGGTATTCTTGCAATGCTTGAAACAATCTTTTCGATCTCTTTTACACCAACTGAGTTTTTCCGTTTGTAAGGAGGTAGTAGACGCGCCCGTGCGCCAGCTTCATCAATCACGTCGATTGCTTTGTCTGGCAGCTTTCGGTCAGTGATGTAGCGTGCTGCCAATTCTGCAGCTGCATGAATTGCTGGGTTGGTAAACCGGACAGCATGATGTTTTTCAAACTGTTGCTTGAGCCCGCGTAGAATTTTTACAGTTTCATCGACTGTTGGCTCGCTAACGTCAATTTTCTGAAACCGTCTCGATAACGCTCGATCTTTTTCAAAAATTCCCCGGTACTCGCGATAAGTCGTCGAACCCATGCAGCGAAGCTCACCGGACACCAAAAGCGGTTTCAATATATTGGAGGCATCCATGGTTCCGCCAGAAGCAGCACCTGCTCCAATGACCGTGTGAATTTCGTCGATAAACAGTATTGCATTACTGTCTTTTTTCAGTTCATTGATCACAGATTTGAGTCGTTGTTCGAAGTCGCCACGATATTTGGTGCCAGCGAGCAACGCACCCATGTCCAAGGTGTAGATGGTCGAGTCAACCAAGGGCTGCGAAATTTCTTTTTCGACTATTCTCTTGGCTAGCCCTTCAGCGATGGCAGTTTTACCGACCCCTGCGTCTCCGACTAGCAATGGGTTGTTTTTGCGACGTCTACACAGTACCTGAACGGTTCGTTCAATTTCATGAACTCTGCCAATCAGCGGGTCAATCTTTCCGGAAAGAGCTCGCTCATTTAGATTCTGCGCATACAGGGCAAGGGGATTTTGACTGTCATCTTCCTGTTCAGTTGCAACATTTGCGAAGGGATCATCTCGGTTTTCAGCATTTGATTTTCCGATCCCATGGGACACATAGCGCACAATGTCATATCGATGGACCGCGTGTTCATGCAGAAAATAGACCGCAGGTGATTCGTTTTCCCCGTAAATTGCAATCAATATGTTTTTGCAATTGACTTCCTTTTGACCAGAGCTTTGAACGTGCAACATTGCGCGTTGAAACACCCGGCGAAATCCGTGCGTTGCGCGCGGTTCGTACTTTACGCCTTCTTGTACTTGCGGATTACTTTTTGTGATGTGTTTTTCCAGATCACTACGAAGCACATCCAATTTTGCTTCACAAGCGGTCAAGATAGTTTGGACAGTTTCATCTTCGAGTATGGACAGCAGCAAGTGCTCAACTGTCACAAACTCGTGCCTATGCTCGGTTGCAATGGCAAGTGCGCGGTTCAGTGAATTTTCCAGGTCGTCCGAGAACAAATTATTCAGGTTCCATCGTGCATTGAAGGGGGTGCTGGTAGCGCCGAGCGCATTCCAACACATCTTTGACTTTCATTTCAGCAATTTCCCGTGTAAATCTACCGCAGACGCCACTGCCGGACTGATGGACTTTGAGCATAATGCTAACTGCTAACTCTTCTGGCAAATTGAAATAAGTTTGCAGCACTTCAACGACAAACGGCATGGGCGTATAGTCGTCGTTCAATAGCACGACTTTGTAAAGGCGTGGTTTCTTGAGCTTGGGCTTGGAGTCCAGTTCCTTGGTATCAGTTGTGGGCGGCAGTAATTCGCTCATCCTTAATGCTACTGTTGCTGGTTAGCTGATCTTGAATATAAGGGCAATTAGCCAAAACTAAACATGAAATCTTCAATATTTTCGTCAATTTTACTTACGACATTTAACCAAAATATCTAAAGACAACCAAAAGTAATTTCTGTACGTTTTTCGTGTTGGACTTCGAAAATTAATTGTAAAAACCTCAATGACGGTTGTTATTGTACGAAAATTCTACCCGAAGTCAATTGTATGTGATGAAAGATATTGGCTTCTCTAGATTTACTATTGCCCTACTGTTTCGATGTGGTTATCCAATTTGAATTGCTGTCCGTTTCCTTTAAGTATTAACGGGCCAATGTCTGCATGAACGCTTCCTGCCCAAGTCTTGAATGGAACGATTTCATAGATTCAAATCCATCGACATTTGATGATCCGGTATCACACCCCACGTACACAAGGCTGGCTAGAAGCACTATAGTGATTCTAGATTGTGGACGGCTACAGCGCTGCACCGCTGAAACGATCTGCAATTATCTCTCGAACGTAGAATTTGAACTTTCATTGTGGGCCGTCCCATCCTTACTACTTTTCCTTGATAACTGGTTCGAAGACCTTTCATATGATTCTGGTTGATGCTCGTCCACCAATATAGCGTTGACTTTCTACCGATTAGCGACAGGGTCAACATTCGCATGAACTAAATTGAGATCTGCTGGATATTTAATAGCTTTCCAATGCGCATTAGATGTGATCTATGTTTCCAGTCCCCGATGCTCCCGAACGTGCCGTGTCTTCCATGCAAGCATCGGCATATTCTCAATTCGGACACGAATTTCGCGTGGAACATCTAATAGGTCTGCATCGATTTCGCCACGATCAAGTACGCCATCAAGAAACGCTTGCTCGTTTGCTGTCAGATCAAACAGAAAGTTCAATTTTTCGCGACAAAGCGCTACTGTCTCTTCAATCCACGCTTCGACCTCCCCCTTGGCAGCAAATCGACCGTGTGGTAAACAAATTGCAAGTTTCTGACGAATTTCAAGCATATCGCCCCCAATGGAGTCGATGCCAATCGAGCGCCAATCGTGTCGTCCACTAGCCCCCATAGCCAGAACGATTGCCTTGACAATTTTCCAGTCGAGCCCATCGACGGAAAGAATGCGCCGAGTGTCGAACAAATCGCGGGCTGCATATCTGCTGAAAAGTGCAACAAGCTTACCGGCGACGATTTCGTGGAGATTGAGGACTAGAACATTCTTCGCCTGCGTGTTGCCCAAGGGAAGAGATTTCATGCGCGTCATGCCGAACAGTGGCTGGCGCGCCATGTAATTCAGGTCGACTTCCAATGTGGCATTGCCACCGAGCGCGGAGGCATACCGCGCCAACCACTTGCCTCCGGCATGTTCGTTGGGTTTGCGAAGAACGGCGTATCCTTGGAAACTGAGAAGACGATTGAGTGCAGCATCGACAACGGGGCGTTCAGTTTCCATTGTGTCACGATCAAGTGCACCTACGTAATTCAAATCGATGTCGATAGAGAGTCGGTCGAAACTTAGATGGAAAAGGTTGAGCGCGGTTCCACCCTTGAGAACCAGACGATCGGAGAGAACCGAATCTCTCGAAATTTCCTGCAACAGATTCAGAAGCCTCAGAACTTTTTCGAGCATCCCAGATTGGTAGCCAGTTTTGTTGGCGAGACTCTGCAGGGTTTGAGCAGAAGGTGTTGCCATCTATAGTCCCTCGAAGCTGCGTTCAAGGACATTGACTGGAAGAATGACGTTCCAATCGCTAGCTGCCTTTCCCTTACCCGATCTTGCACCCAGAGCATATCGAAGTTGTTTCGGCATAATCGTGCGAAGTTCATCAAGCGCACTTTCCGGAATATCTAATCGCATTTGTTCAGATTTCAGCCAATAGCCCACAGCACCGGCGACTGTGGCTTTGTTGAGCGCACGTACGTAGCGAACTAAGGCCGAGCAGTCAATTCTCACCACAAGATCCAATGAGTTAAAGAGTTCCTCCGTACCTCCAACTAGATCGTGACGATCGAACAGATCAGCTATTGTTCTCTCGACCGTGGTCACTTTAACATCTTGACCCAAGCGGTCGACTGTCACAATACCATCGGGTGGAGCGAAGCCGCGCGGTGGATTAACGAACCGACAGACCAATCCAGTGGTCTCGAACATACCGGGATCTCCTTTTGCAATCACCTGTACGTCGTGCCCCTCCGTGTAAGCGCAACCCTGCAGCTCAAGGGCCGAGTGATAGGCGATCGTACTGCACGGGCGCAGACGTGAGGCAGCTAAGAATCGGTCAACCGACCATGTCTCAGCGTCAGCATGTTTGGGCACCGAAGCAAAGACTCCACGCGAGATACGTCGGATGTTACCAGCCTGTAGATGTTGAGTGAGCATCGCTGTGACGACTCTGTCTTGGGAAAGGCGTCCAACAGCAGCGGCGTAATCGTCCCTACGGAATACAGGGTTCGCACTGAAGAATGGTGCGGAGATGAGTCGAGGCATAATATTTCAAACGGTACTTCATATTACACGATTTAAGTAATATATAAAATATAGTTTTATCCGTCAATGTAATATTCCAATTCACGGACAATTTTTTGTTTGAACAATCTACAGGCCATTATTGAAAGGTTGTGTTCCGTATTTTCAATGTATGCAGTGTTGTTTTTCAGGCAGGTTAGTAGCCATGAAAAGTTAAAGACATGAGTGTACCCTCAGTTGTTCTTGCGGAAGCCAGTTGGTATGGCTCGCTGCGAGGCGGAGTGGAAGTTGGCGGCGGAAATGATGCCAGTTTCAAAGACGGTGGATCACGCTGGGGAATCAAGGGTTCAAGCGAAATATCAGAAGGACTGAGCGCAGTCTATCGCTTTGAACACAAAATCAGCACAACGGACGCCAGTCAACCTGGTGGACGCTTGGCATATGCTGGACTTTCAGGCGGATTTGGTACAGTTTCACTGGGACAGGTTTGGAGCGCAAGTTTCAATCATGTTGGTGGAATTACTGATGGTTCCTGGTTCTATGGCGATTCTGAAACTTCCTATCGCGTTGGCAATGCCTTGTCTTATGCAATATCTGCGGGTGCAATCAGCATGCAACTTGATGCCATCATGGATGGTGGTAAAGATACGGGCGATTCAGTGGATCAACTGGAATTTGGTATGACCGTCAATTTGGGTGATATTGGAAAGTTGGGACTCGCATATGTGGATACCAAAGACGAGACGGTTAGCATGACATCATTTGTCAAAGGCCAACCGACTATCGTCAAGGTTATTCAAGAAGGTAGGGCGACCACGCTTCCCACATTCACAACGGGTGAAGATACGGAACATATCATAAAAGGTCAAGTAGTGTCTAAAGCAGACGGTGTCACTGAAGTGACAATTCCTAAAGTCACCGTTACTCAAAAGGGTTCGCCCGTTACACAGCTGGAGGAAGATCTTAGCTTGACGAGCATTGATTTCAGCTTTACTGCAAATGGCGGAAGGTTTGAACCGACAGGTGCTTGGAGAGGTCAAACCAAAGCAGGTGAAACGAGAACTTTTGATTTTGATAACATCTCGAGTCCAACGCACAGGGTTAGGTTGGATGGAACTTCAGGACTTACTAGTACTGACAGTGCAGAAGGAACAATACAGGACGTTGCAGCCACGAAAGTTATTTTTGTCACCACTGGTTCGGCTCTTTCACCTGACCCTGAGCTGGACTTAACTTCCTATACGTCAACAAGATCAAATGGTATAACAACCTATACACATGAAGACGCAGTTGGTTGCGCCGATGAAGACGCATGTCAATACTCTGCCGGATTCCTCGCACAGTACATAGCTTATAACGATGATGGGACTCCTCAGTCGGACCCAATTGTAGAAGGTGATAATGTAGTAAACAGGGTTAGAAGGCAAAATTCTTTTTTGGGAGTTGATGCCTCTATCAGGCACGAGGCGGTAGCAGAAGATGTTGTGACTGGCCTTAGTATTGAGGGACACCAAGTAACAGAAGTTACCGTGGAAGCCGATGGTCTGACAATAAATGTTCCCGTACAGAATGTTACAATCGAAGATGGTGATCAAACAACCATAACCATACCGGGTACACTCGCAGTAACTAAAGACGGTGAGGAGGGTCAACCCACCGTTGTCGAGATCACTCAAGAAGGGATGGCAAGCCATTACAAAACTGAAGAAAAAGTCATAAAAGGCAGCAGAGCTACTCACGTAGCCGCTCAGTTTAATCTTGGTGCGCTAACAGCATATGTGGGGCATTCTCAGAAGAAAGTAAACGGCTCAGATATGAAAAACAAAACTACCCATTATGGAATTAGTGGTGGTTTAGGTGACACTGGTATGAGTTTTCACGCAATGGCGAGAAACAAAGACAATGCCAGTGGTATGGATAGCACCCCGTGGCTTGTTGGCTTGACCAAAGGCTTAGGCGGTGGTGCAACTGTTATGGTTGAACACGGCAATGCCGATGATGGCAAAAGCGGTAAAACTCGTTTCGGGTTGAAAGTCGATTTCTAAACTGAAATAATTCCTTTTCTAATATTCCAGCAATAAATGGGGCGCAATTGCAATATTGCAATTGCGCCTCTTTTTTTTGTTTGGACCATACACAAGTTTCATTATTTCGGCCATTTTTGATATCCGAAACTCAAGATCGAAATTATCGCTTTTCTATAGGAAGTAGAGGGAGAACATAAATGAATACAAAGTCATATAAATGCAAATATAGCAATGAAAGTGGAGACAGACGAGTGGTTGTTTCCACCACCAAATTACTCAGACGGGGGGGGGGAATTTGTTCGAGTTAAATTACACTTATCTCAAGGAAAGATTGCCAAGGC
Source organism: Arenicellales bacterium (assembly GCA_963664525.1). Classification (GTDB taxonomy): domain Bacteria; phylum Pseudomonadota; class Gammaproteobacteria; order Arenicellales; family JAJDZL01; genus JAJDZL01. Next base: position 1,843,113 of record OY761535.1, on the reverse strand, counting down.
AATTGTGCCATTGGTTTTTCTTTGTTCATTATTCTTGCCCCAAATAGCCAAGTCAGTTAATGAAAACGAAATGTTCTGTCAGTTGGAGGTGGGAACGATCAATGCAGGAAATCAGTTTACCGCGGATTTAGCTGGAATCGATGCGAAAATAACATGCTCTGGAACACTCGATCCTGATACGGATCTTACCAATGGGTCGATTATGTCGCTTCTGGAACCCTATGAAGAGAGCCAATTTGTTGCTGGCAAATCGAAAATTCTGGCCGACTTAAGCGGAATAACGAGCGAGAAGCACGCTCTTTATTTTGAAAGTAGTGCTGAATTGAACATCCTTTTAGGATCGTTAACCAGCGACGAATCCAGAGTCGATCGGTCTGCAATTACATTTGAAGGCATCAGCGTAGACGAGGTCGTATACGACATTAATGTCGAAAATCGGGCAGATATTCTTGTCAAAGGTGATGGACGTGATGCTCTTAATGCCTATCACTCGTATAAAGACGGTGATGTGAATGTTCGCAATTACGGAACGATCACAACTGAGGGTGACGGGTATGATAGAAGAACAGATTCCAACCCCAATAATGATATGTACTATGCCAGGAGGGCAGAAGGTATTGTGGCTGGTATTGAGAGTGGAGGCGGGGACATTGTGGTAACTAATCAAGCGGGGGCGACAGTCCATACGAAGGGAGATGGCGCTAGAGGAATTCAAGCGAGCAATGATGGAACAGGCAATTCCGAAATTCACAATTATGGAACTGTGTATACCGAGGGTACCACTTGGGAAGGATATCGACCTTATGGGATTTTCGCATTTGCGGTAAATGGTGATGCAACTACGAAAAACCATGGCACGATCACCACACATGGTTACAACGCAAGTGGTTTATTCGCATCGACAAATGCAACCAATGCGGGTATGGCAAGTGCTGAGAATACCGGGACTATCACAACCTACGGTGAATTGGCCCGTGCCGTTTTAGCGATCACAGACGGTTCAAATGCTGGCAATGTCGCTTCCGAAAACTCAGGGCAGATTACGACCCATGGAGATTATGCTAGTGGGGTCTCTGCATGGGGAATTGATCACGAGGCTTCTGATACGCGTGTTTCCGCTACAAATGATGGAACGGTTACCACGAATGGTGATAATAGTGGGGGAGTTTCTGCATATTACCTGATCTATAGCAACACAGACAAGGATGCACCAGGACGCGCAATCACCACTAACAGTGGCCAAATTACTGTAAAAGGAATTAATACTGAAGGACCTGTTGGTTCCAACGCTGTAGGCTTAAGTGCTGGTTATTGGACGAATACCAATCTTGCATGGGGTGATCACGGTGGTGAAATACTGAACAGTGGTGATGCGAATATAGAAAATAAAGGCACTGTGGTTGCGTCAGGCAGTCGGTCGACTGGGCTTCTTGCAGAAACATTCGGAACCGGTAATATAAAGATCACAAACTTCGGCAGTGTCATTGCGGGTAATAGGGCTGATTCGTCAGCACAACCAACTGTTGAAGGTACATTCGGCATCGCGATATATGGAGTAGCAAAAACAGACAGTACAACGGGCGATACCGATACTGACGTTGATGTTGTGATTTTGGTGTCGGGAACAACTGGAGAAGTAGTAGCCTACGCTGCTGGCAGCGATGATCTAACCACAGAGGACTATGATGAAAGTAAAGGCATCGCGATTCTTGCGGATTCCGGCGATATGAACTCGAACAATGAATATACCGGTCATTCTCAAGTTGACATTCGCGACGGCGCAAAAATTAGAGCCTATGATTCAAATGGTGGACATGGGATTGCTGCCATGTTCAAGGGCGGCAGAGGCACTCTCAATCTGATCGATGGTGAGCTTGTCGGTAACATCCTATTTGCCGACGGTGAGCACGCTGATGCTTTGAACATCGAAATCTCTGAATCAGGCTCAATTACAGGCGACATTAATTTCTTTGGTGGCGATGACACCATGAACATCGACATCGCGCAGAATCAGAGATTTGTCGTCAATGGTGACATCATGGGTCTTGAAACGCTGAAAAAGACGGGCGCAGGTAATGTACGAATTAACGACAATGTCAATTTTGATGACAGTATGCTCATTCTGGAAGAAGGCTCACTGGTCATTGCAGGAAAGCTGGATCTTAATACCGGCACTCTGACTGTCAATCAGGCTGGGAAATTAGTCTTTGAGATTAAAGGTACAACTGAGCACGGTTCTTTGAGTGCTGGGTCCTTGCATTTTGAGAGTGATAGTGCGTCAGTGTTCGCACAACTCAGTGCGGACTTGTCTGCCAGCGATGCCAGTACAGTTCGGACAACTCTGGCGGAGACACCACTTCGATTACTGAATGTAAACGAGATTACCATTGGCAGTGCCAGGACTGAGGTTTCTAGTGTAAATCTGCAATCACAGTCGTCAGATGGCACATTTGCGAATGTGGGAACAGTATCTAGCGAAGGAATAGCATCGTTTAGCGCAGTTAACCAGGTGTCTAGACCATCGGATAGTGGTGCACCAAGTGATGGTGTGGATTCCGGTGACACAGGGACTATGATGCCAGGTGATAGTGAAACACCGTCTGCAAGTTCCACCAGCAGCGGTCCCGGAGGAGCAGTCATTGGCGTTGGCTTGCTCGCAGTCCTATTGAGTACATTTATGGCTGATGAAGATGCAAGTGCCAGTTTTGGCGATTACTATTTCAGCACACCTCAATCTGCATATATCGCGTCAGCCAGTGAACGTGGTGTGATGACCATCAAGGAAACGGGTGACAAACCTTACCATATGTGGATACGTACGGGTCAAAGCGCTCAACCAATACGAATGACCGGTGTATCAAATTCTGGTGTTAGTGGTACGGAAGTGGGATTCAATCTGTATAGCAGTGATAGCTTCTATGTCAACACATCAGTTGCACCCAATGTGGCAGCTGAGGTTGGTTCATTGAATCTTACTGCAAAAGGTGAGGTGTATTCACTGAGCAGTGGCTGGCGTAGTGATCGGTACTTTGCAGGTTTTCGTCTGTCGCACGGTGAATTCGATGTCAATTCAATTGTCGATAATCCAATTGTGAACAGTGCCTTGATCAGCAATTCCAAGCTTCAAAACACTCAGGCACAGTTGGGAGCAGGTATGAATATCAATACAGGCAGTGTTATCTTTACACCATCAGCATCGGTTCAAATGGGTACATTCGAACAGAGTGAGCATGTCGCTGAAAGCTCAGCTTTGGAGGCCAAGGTGTCAGGATTTACCCAGGACTATACAAGAGCACAGTTAGGATTGAAAATGACATCAAACGAGTGGTTGAGTTTTACGAATAGTGCAAAGTGGAAACCGCATCTGAAATTTGATTCAGTTCGTACCAATTCAAATGATGCTGGAAGTCTGACAATAAGACAGTCTGACAAGTTGGGTGTGTTGAGTTTCAACTCAAATGCAGGTTTGCGTTCCATGCCCGATGTGGTGAACTCTTTGAGTTTTGGTGCGAAAGTAAAATCTTCAACCAAGGATCAGGGTGAGTGGAAGTTTGGTTTTGCCGGTCTCGAGGCAGACGGTGAGGACTACTATGCAGCAATGGCGGCATATCAGTTGAGATTTTGATCGAACTTGGTTTTGGTGTGTCTTCGATAATCAGACTTTACGGAGATTGCTAAGCCATCCGCAGCAGTGCTTGTCGCCGCTGCGGATTTTGGTTTGTAGTACGCCGGGCATAGCGCTATTCCAACACACGTGCTGGTAGGATGATTTCGTGATGCAAGTTAGCTACCGGCCAAATGCCGACAATCCGTTTTTTAACAATTGATTTGCTCAAAACGCTCTGTATAGTCTGTCGATACAATGACATTGCCGGAAGGAACTCCAATAGACCATCGCACGCACGAAAGACACTCTTTGGCACATTGTGAAAGTGTCTGACCGGGCTAGGCAAAAGGCTGGTATCAAACAAAGTAGCGACGGCGACCCGGTGCACAGTTTTATCACCTTGCTGGATAATTTGGCGATAGTGACGCTCAATGAGGTGCAATTACCGGGACGGGTGAATGCGAGCGTGCCCATGTTGGCGAAGATGACGCCACTGCAGTCCAAAGCGTTCGCATCGCTTGGCGTGAATCCGTAAAAATATGTTCCCAGTGCAAGCAGAGACTGAAATCGACGCTCAGACGGAATATATTTATTTAAATGAACGATTTACAGTGCAACTAAAGACAAAATAACTGGTGAAGTTCCGGTTAGCCGAATGGCAAGGGTGTCCATTGCGAAGCAGAATCTGAAGGAAGCCTGAGGCATACTTTTACTCTCTTAAAGTGAGGAATTTCAACTGGTGCTTTGAGGAGAGTCAACTGAACCTGATAATTCACTCAGGAAATAGCAAATGTAGGCAGATTAGCGAAAAATGAATCACCTAAAATTGCTTTAATCAGCAATAGTTAGTGTCAGTCAGAAAACCCCCGATTTTAAGCGAGAATTCAGAATCATTTGACCGGCAATGAGCCCGAGCACGACTAACACCGGACTGTCAGGACGAATTGTGACAATCCAGTGCCAAAACAGGGCAAAATCACGAATTTAGCCCACAGCCGTGCCTCCGGCACCCGGATTTTCGTTTCCGATGGGTGAATTGAAATGCTAAGCGGCGCGCAAACGCTGCTGACGGGCGAGTTTCTGACGCTCTTTGTCACGCAAGATCCTGCCCAGCCGCTTCAGATTGGCGGCCAGTACCGACAGCGCCACGGCACGGGCAAAACCTGTTTTGCCGTGGTCCCGAACCCGGTCCAGCCCGCAGTGCTCCAGATGATTGATCGCCGACTCAATGCCAGGGTGCTTGCCACGCGCGGCTTTGAACCACGGCTGCGACTCATGCATCTTGTCGTTGATATTGCGATAGCCTTTTTTCGGCAGTGCGCATTCATCGAGCAACTCACCGAGCGCCAGCTGATTGGCCGGCGAATGAAAGCCACGATCGAAACTGCAGCTGTTCAAGTCAGGAAAGTTTTGCCGGGCTTGCTCGATGACCGGTACAGCATGGTCAACATCACTGCCGTCCCACAGGATACGGTGATGCAGGATAAATCGGTAATGATCCTCCACCACACAGACCGGCACGCCGAGCTCTTGCGGGACACCGGCTTTGCCTTTGACCACCCAGCGGGTGTGTGGCTCAAAGATCGAAAACACTTTGTCCCGGTGAGGAATCTTCTCCTCGCGCACCAAGCGCCGCGTGACCTGGTCGATCTGACGGTGTGCGTGGCGGATATAGTTTTGAAGTTGCACGACTTTGGCTTGCTGAAAAAGCGTCAGCTCAAACGCCTCGACTTGCTTGAGCGTACCCTGTGCACGATTCAGGTATTGTTGACACTGGGCCAGGTACTCGTTCACCTGCACGGGCGAATTCTTATTCTTTTTGGACGTTCGCACGCGGTTGAATGCTTGTTTGATCTTTTTTTGAATATGACGATGCTGGCGCCAGCCCTCAAGATCCAACTGCTCGGCGAGCCAGACCGCTGTTGTGATGCTGCAACGCATGGCATCAAACAACAAATTGACATCGGTTGGAAAATGAACATCCGTTTGAACGCAGAACGAATCACAACGCCCGCGCAATGTTTCGCCAGGCTTTTTTCTAACCACCTCGTGGCCGGCCTGGACCAGCAGTTGGTTGATCTTGGCCAACAGTTGCGGTTTCAGCAAGGTGACGTTATCCACCACGGTTTGTCGCTCGTATTCGTGCGCCATCACCCCGTGGCCCAGCATTTGTCGCAAGGTGCCATGCTCGTTGGCCAGCTCAGTGAGGCGGTCGTAATCGCAATTCAGACCCTGCTTGAGGATCGCCAGGACCAGAATGCGCCAAAGCTCCATGCCCGGACGACCGGTGTCCTTACGGGCTTTGGGATTCACTTGTGCATCAAGCAGTGCAAAGACTTCGCTTCGCAACTGCGGGTTGGTATACAGATATTGCAGACCCCTGAGCAAGGCCGGAATGTCATCGCGCGATTTCGAGCTAATGACGATATCGGCGATAAAGGTGCCGCCCAGTTCAGATTGTGTGGATTTGACTTTTCGCATGGTCAGGGCCTGAAGATTGGATCAAAAAGGAGCATTTTGGGGGTTTTAGGCGAATACTTGGCTTGATTCGGGAAATCTTCGGTGCCAGAAGTCTGCCTCTACATCATTGTTTATATTGACATATTATACTCTATTTTGGTTTTCTGTCAAACACTAGTTAACCTCAAATATTTTCTCGATCTTCAGTTTAAAATGCGACTCTACGAGTAGAGTTGAATTCAGAATTCAAAATTTGGAGGGAATTCATACCGTGCCCACAAACGATCAGCAAACTCGCCAAAAAATATCATTTGGCTCAGTCTTTGAAGAAAAAGTTGGCTACTCACGAGCGGTCTGCGATGGTCGCTGGGTTTTTGTAGCTGGCACGACCGGATTCAATTATGACTCAATGTCAATATCTGACGATGTGCAGGAACAATGTAGACAGACGCTCGAAAATATCGGTGTAGCATTGAGAGAAGCAGGTAGTAGCTTCACCGATATCGTACGCACCACCTACATCTTTCCCAATCCTGCAGATTTTGAATTGTGCTGGCCGATTCTTCGCGAGTATTTTGGTGAAATTCGACCTGCTTCTACAATGTTTAGCGCAAAATTGGCTGATCCCAGAATGAAAATTGAAATCGAGGTGACTGCGCTAAAGCCAAAGAAAGAATGAAGTAGGGCGGGTAGTCGTTACTGTTCTGCCAGGATTTTAGCCACCAAGTACTCGACAACCCCCAAGGTACGCTCAAATGACTGAGCCATAGCTGGCGAGGTTCGATATTTTTCGCCGACGACGATGGTCGGTACACCAGTAATGCCAAATTTGTTGGCCAATAGATCTGCCTGTGAGACTTTTGTTCGCGCAGCAAACGAGTGTGTGGTACTTGCGAGCTTTGCGGCATCAACACCAGGCTGAGTAGCAGCCCAAGCCTCAAATTCCTCTGGGTTGTTCACTCTGTTTCGTTTGACATGTAATTCATCGTAAAAAGGCGTCATCAGTTGATCTTGAAGGTTTAAAAGTTCCATGGCGTAATATGCATGTGCGTGAAACTCAGAACTACGATTCAGGATCCCTGGCACTGTAACGAAATGAATGCTTTGAGGTTTTTCCCAAGCATGTAAGACAGGCTCAAAACGAAAACACGTTGGGCAGCCAAACCAGAAGAACTCAATGACCTCAACGCGCCCATCAGGCAAAATTTTCGCGTCGCCTTGCAGGCTGATGTAATCTTCGCCTTCCTTGAAACTTTGGGCGTGGGATGCCGTCGCACCCAATACCAAGATCAGAGCGACGAGAACAGATAAAGACTTGTCAATAATTGATTGAGTGTATTTCATAAATGTTAAGACTTGATGAGTGTGAGTATTGCCGATTGATTATGAAGTTGTTCAATCAGCCTGCTTTGCAGGTTGTCGAATCCTCCATTACTCATGATTAAGACAGAATCTCCGCTTACAAGTTCCTGAGAAACTGCAGTCAGTAAAGTAGAAACTGAATCAAATGTAAAGAAATTTTCCCGATCGACATCGCTTTCATTCCACACAACATTTGGGGCACGATACATGTAAACCTGATCAGCAAGTTCGAATGCGTCTACCAGTGTTCGCCCGTGAATTCCCATTCGCATTGTGTTGGATCGAGGTTCAAATATCGCGATGACACGACTTGGATTGTCTATTTTGGAAACTGCATCGACACTTGTACGAATCGCCGTTGGATGATGAGCGAAATCGTCATATATCTTGATTCCGTTAACTTCTTCGAGCAGTTCCAGTCGTCTCTTTACAGGTTTGAATCGGCGCAGTCCTTCAATTGCGGTTTCAACATCGACACCGATTTCGCATGCCGTCGCGATAGCAGCCAAGGCATTGGCTGTATTGTGCCGGCCGGGAATTTCCCAGTTCAAATCGATAGAACCGTGTACCTTGGAATGTATGCGTGAGTGATGATAATCATCAGATTGTGAGTCGACATACCAGTCAGCTTCCCGATTTCCTGAAATACTGAAACTTACAAGCGGCGTGACCGCACTTCGATTGACGACATCCTGTAAACGTTGATCATCACAGTTAACGATAATTCGCCCCGACGAAGGAAAGGTCCGAATGAAAAATTCAAATTGCCGTTCGATATCCTGAATTGAATCAAAAATATCTGCATGATCAAACTCGAGGTTAAGTAACGTAGCGATTTTGGGACGATAATGGATAAACTTGGAGCGTTTATCAAAATAAGCAGTATCGTATTCGTCGCTTTCAATGACAAACCAATCGCCTTTTCCAATTCGTGCAGCGTCCGAGAAATTTTGGGCGATCCCCCCGACCAGATAGCCAGGTTCCAATGACGCATATTCGAGAATCCAGGCAACCATACTGGTTGTGGTTGTTTTCCCATGGGTACCCGCAACTGCAATGACCTTTCGATTACACAAAATATTTTCGTAAATCCACTGTGGTCCAGAGTTGTAGCGTAGCCCCATATCAAGCATGGCATCCACTTCAGGGTTTGAGCGGCTAATTGTATTGCCGACCAGAACCAGGTCAGGTCGTTGCTCCAGATTGTTGGGGTGATAGCCCATCGCCACTTCTATGTTTTGATCAGCCAACATTTCACTCATCGGTGGATATGAATTCAAATCCGAGCCTGTCACCCGGTAGCCAAGGTCTCTGGCCAGTAGTGCCAGATTGCCCATAAATGTGCCGCAAATTCCAATAAAGTGTAAATGTGTCATTGAATCGATTCGGTAACTGGGTCGGTGATTTCTCCAAAAAGAAACAAAACAACAAGGGAAACAGCCAAGTTTACCCCCAGTGCAAGGAAAAATGCTTTCCCGTTAGTTGTCTCAATTGCTTCTCGTAATATGTACGCCGAAATGCATAATCCCCAAATGCCAAATGGCACCGCAGTAACGGCAAGCCAAAAGAAGTTTTCAGATGATTGCCCGAAACTGGATGCTAAAGACACAGGGAGAAATGCAAGGCACCGCACAACGCAGTTGGTTCCATATATGGCAGCGATTGTTTGTCGCCAGCGTGCGATGCGGCCAGCAAAAAACAGGACAATTGCGACTGCGATACCATAAACTACGATTTGTAATAAGGCGAGTTCGAGATTGCTGGAGGCTGGTACGTAAGCGTCCAGAAAAATCGTCGATAGCAGAGCGGCGGCAGCCGTAAGCAGTACCATTTGATTTGACGAGGGCAGATTTTGTGGAGCGTCTCGAAAAAAAGCGATTCTGACTGTGACTTGTATTGGATGGCTATTTGCAATCATTTGCATTTCACGGATCTGTAGTAAACCAGTTGATCAGTTTCTGCGTTATCCTGTGATATATCGACAAGCGCAGTGAGTTGTCATATTTGTCAATTGACTGTGCTGCTATGTTGAGCCAGAACAGAATCAATCAATCGAATTGGAGTTCGAACTTGTTGATTCGGGTATTTCAAGATTTAGCAAGCAATCCTTTCCCTGAATCGAATAAATTTGATATTCTCCGTTGGCTCCAGCAACGATGTCTGTGCAGACAACGCTGAAAACGACATTCAACCATCTGGGGCTCGTAAGATTATATGCCACACAGCAATGCCTAAAATCCATCAAATTAAACACCAAGAAAGTCCACTGATTTGGATTGAAGGCAATAGTTAACGGGTAAAAATGATGCATCCTCCACAGTGAATAAGACCGTGAACAATTTAAATCAGCCGTTAACAGACAACGACAAATTAGCCAAAATCTGCGAAAGAATTGAAAGTGCGCAATACTTGGCTCTCGATACAGAGTTTACTCGCTATCGCACCTATCGATCGCAGTTGGAATTACTACAGGTCGCAAGTGATGAGATTGTTTTTTGCATTGATGCAACTTGTATTTCCGACTGGACACCTTTGCGTCAATTGCTTCAAGCACCATCGACCACGGTTGTCATTCATGCAGCCGACCAAGACCTCGATGTGCTGGAGTGGGATGATTTGGTACCGCGTGAAATCGTAGATACTCAAATCGCTGCGCTACTTTGCGGTGAGTCAAAGCTCTCGTACCAGAATGTGGTTGAACAATACTTGGGAGTTTGTTTGCCGAAAGAACTGACGCGTTCCAAATGGAACAAGCGACCGTTCACTGATGGACAAATCCGTTATGCTCTTGATGATGTTCGTTACCTGTTGCCTCTGTATCGAACCTTTCGTCCTACATTAGAGCAGCTTAATCGATCCGCGTGGTTGAAAGAGGAAAGCCAGAAGCTGCTGGAATGTCCACGTGGTGATGATCTGGTTGATGAAGTCTGGAAAAATTTTTACCGCGGCGCTATTTTTTCGTCAACCGATCAACACATTGCAAAACTAATATTGATTTGGAGAGAAAAACGGGCAAAACGGCTAAATTGGCCTCGTCAGTGGATACTGACTGATAAACAGATTGCAGATTTGGTCACCGACAAGCCGCATACCATTGAACAGACAGCGAAGCGAATCGGGATGAAAAGTGCAAAGACTCCTGCCTGGGTGTCGAGGATACATACATTGTTGTACACTCGTCCAGAAAATTCGAAATCACCGATATGGAATTCATGGCACAGTCTTCAAAAAATCGAAAAAAAACGTGCTGTGAAACTTCTCAATGGACTTCATGAGGCAGCCGCAGCGCACAATATTCCAGAGCACTTGCTTTGCTCAAAACAAGAAGTCGTTGACTTCATATGCGGCAGTAGCGATACTCGAATGCTCAGCGGTTGGAGGTGGCCGATTGCCCGACCAGTGATTGAATCTCTGAACTGTGAAATCCAGTGAGTTACGCTTATCCCATCACGCTCACAGGAAATTCCGCAATCGCTTTGCGCCATTTTTGCGGACCGGAAACATGAACAGAATTTCCATTGCTATCGACGGCAACAGTCACCGGCATGTCTTGAATTTCAAATTCATAGATCGCTTCCATCCCGAGGTCTTCGAAGGCGAGCACACGCGATGATCGAATGGCTTTGGACACCAGGTATGCCGCTCCACCGACTGCAATTAAGTAAACAGCACCGTGTTTTTTTATGGCAGCCAGTCCTTGAGGACCGCGCTCAGCTTTACCGATCATTCCAATTAACCCAGTTTTCTCAATCAACTCGTCTGTGTACATGTCCATGCGCGTTGCTGTCGTTGGACCAGCTGGACCAACGACCTCGTCTCCGACAGCGTCGACGGGACCGACATAATAAATAAAGCGATTTTCCAGATTAACGCCACCAGGTAAAGGTTCTCCTCGTGCAAAATATTCAAGCATCCGTTTGTGGGCTGCATCTCGGCCGGTTAAAATTTTTCCGGAAATTAACAGTGTTTCGCCGGTTTTCCAATTCTGGATGTCAGCTTTTGTTAATGAATTGACATTCACTCTACGGGCGCCAGAAGTGTCTCGGACAATTTCGGGCCAATCATCTAGTGAAGGAAGTGGCAGTTTCGCTGGACCGGTGCCGTTCAGGGTAAAGTGAATGTGTCGAGTCGCGGCACAATTGGGAATCAGCCCGACAGGTAATGACGCCGCATGCGTAGGGTATTCCAGAATTTTGACATCTAGAACTGTCGTGACACCGCCGAGACCTTGGGCACCGATGCCTAGTTTATTGACTTCATCGTAAATTCGAAGCCGAAGTTCCTCTGTTGGAGTCTCGGGACCGCGTTCGATGAGTTCTTGAATATCAATAGGCTCCATCAATGCTTGTTTTGCAAGTACAACCGCCTTTTCCGGCGTCCCGCCAATACCGATGCCCAAGATACCAGGTGGACACCAGCCAGCTCCGAGTTTTGGCATCGTATCGAGCACCCAATCAACCACACTTTGTCCAGGGTTAAGGACAGTCAACTTGGCTTTGTTTTCAGACCCACCACCCTTGGCTGCAAGAGTGATGTCGACTTCATCACCTTCAACCAACTCAACATGAAGAACCGCAGGGGAATTGTCCCGAGTGTTCTGACGCTTACCCCATGGAGGGTCGACAACAGAAGCTCTCAGTGGATTGTCAGGATTCAGGTAAGCTCTTCGAACGCCTTCATTGACCATGTCTTGCAATGAGCGTTTCGATTCCCATTCGACGTGCATGCCAACTTTGGCGAATACCACGACTACACCCGTATCTTGACAGATGGGTCGCTGACCTTCTGCAGACATTCGGGAGTTGATCAGAATTTGGGCAATTGCATCCTTGGCTGCCGAGGAGCGTTCTCGTTCGTAAGCGGCCGTCATTGCTCGAACAAAGTCAGTCGAGTGGTAGTACGAAATATGCTGTAACCCATCGGCGACGCTTTGGATTAGGTGTTCGGCTTGAATTTTTGGCATCAGAATTTAGTTCACACTGAAGTTAAACGGTTAAGCGAGTGTTTCGAATCCAACAATACACGCATTCGATTCAATCTTTTTTTTACACCACTCGCATCAATTCTCGCAACGCAAGAAAAAGGGCTTTGTTCCAAATTCGATAATATTACAAATCGCAACAATGCACTGTCTGTTTTTCCTGGCGTTCAACGACAGTAAAGGTCGACATTAAAATGATTATTTGATGCGATGCAGGGTAAACACAGCGATAGATGCTGCGAGTCGCTTCAAATCGCAGTCGTGTAATTCAATCCTGCTCTGAAAACACAAACAAGGTGTTGTGCTGGCAAATCATGCTAGCAATTGCGCATCAGGATTTGTTGAGATTTGACCGGATTCGATCGAACCTTTCAGTTATCGAGTGGTGATGTTGTTTCGGTACTGCCCCTGTCAACCAATATTCAACCAACAAATTATTGATTTCAATAGTAGGATTAGACTTTTCGGTCTGCTTGGTCATCACGGCGTTCAGACGTTCCACGTTGTACTGCATGCGCTCTCTGGCGTATTCGGGTGGTGAGGTGATTTCAGCTAAAACTTCGAGTTGCAAACAAATTTTCTTCTTTCTTTCGTAGTTTGTATCAGATTGTTCAGTATGGTTGTCGTTACTGCCTTTTCCATCTTGCAGCAGTTGGCATGCCGACTTAAACCTGGATTGAATCGCGTCTTCATGTTCTCCGCATGTTTCAACAATACTGTTCCATTTTTCTCGATTGGCGTCGACAGTTGCTTCCACATTATCTGTATCGAAGGATTGTTCCAATTCGTTACAAATTTCAGCCTTTTGTTCCAGCACCGAAAATAATCGACTCGTCTCAATCTCATTGGCTTGCTTGAGTAACTGCTTAAACTTGAAAATCTCATTCGAAAACTCTGATTCAAGGGCACTCTTTTTGCCTTTAGTGGGCCCATCTGTTTGCTTCCAGCGCTGATGGATACTCGTGAACTGCGATTTGTACTCTTTAATTTCCGAAACTGGCGATTGGTTGATTTTGGTCAATTCGTTGAGTAATTTTTGTCGTTCAACTTTCGATTCTTGCTGGCGGCGATCTTTTTCCTTGCGTAAGTCGTTGCGCCGTTGAAACTGTCGGTCACAGGCAGATTTAAACTCTTCCCATAGTTCACTTTCTTTTTTCTTGCGCGTTCGAATGGTGACCGAATTCCATTCACTCTGAAATGACTTTGCTTTTTCTATCGCGACCCTGATGGGCTCTGAGTCTAGTGCATTGGCCTTTTTGATCAACTCCTCGCGAATAAGCACCCCTTTTTCCCGTTCGCGCTCAAGATACGGCTGAAACTTATCCATCACCTGGTCGAAACGGGCGTTAGTGGAATCCCAATCTCCTCGATTTAGGGGAACTGCTTTTTTCCACTGTTTTCTGGCTTGTCTGATTGTTTCTCCAATCAATCGCCAATCAGGATTGCGGGTCCAATCGATTGACTCAAAAAATGCATCAAGTTCTGCGCAAATATTCTTTCGCATTTTCTTGTTAGCATTACGCTGCTTTTTCTGTACCTTGTAAAACTCCTTACAAGGCTCGAATGCTTCGTTGTAAGCTTGCGAAAATTTTTCGCGAAGTTTATTATTCGGAAAATCGCCGGACTTGTTCCACTTATTCCACTGATCTAAAATCGCTTTTAGCTTTGTATGAAGATCTCGTGGATGTTCCTTGGAGTCTTTGAGTGCGATGAGTTTTTCAACCAACTCTTCGCGTGCTTGATTCATCCCCCAGTTTCGCCATTTTTTCAGCTGTTGAATCTCAAATTGAACTTTATTCAATTTTTTTTCAAAATTTTTAAGGCTCGACAGCTTGTATTCGACATCTTTTAACTTCTTCAATCGGACTTGGCATTGTTCATGAAGCGAAATGCACTGCTTAAGTTGCCCATTTTCTAGTGCATGATTGAGTTCTTCCAATAGTGACTTGATCTGTTCGAGAGTTCCTTTAGCATCAAAATCAATCGCAGTATTTTCGGTTTCAGTACCGTTAACACTGTCATCACCATTTTTCGGTTCACTTGCTACACCACTATCGGCTAATTTAGTCTCTGGTACCGCCGCCACTTCAGACTCGGGCTCCAATTTGTCAATGGGTGAATCCGACATGACCTCGCTGTCGTCGCCCTTATTAATGTTTTCGTCAATGGCATCCATTGGCTTAGTACCCTCTTCGATAGATGGATTAGCTGTTTCTTCAGCGTTAATAATGATGCTCATTGGAGTATGCGAAAGCGGTAGGTTAAATCGTAAACAGCACTAATCAGTAGTCCGTGCCAAAATCGTGGCATGTAAACTAGATCATTTGAAGTAATGGTAATTAACTGAGTGCAGATTCAACGGCCAGAGTCAAAATGCTCGAACAACTGCCGTTGCGTGCTAGAAAAAATAATTTTAGCGTAGAATCATCCAAAATTAAGCTGATTCTTTGGCTTGCATTCCAATTCAACTATCAAACGATCCGCTGCAATAGTACATTGGCTAGGTTTGATCAATACCACGATGGACGGTTGAAGTGCCAAAATTCTGGTTAATTTCATCTAGAACACTGTCGATTTTCTTTTGTCGCGAATCCTCATCACTTTCTTGAAAAAAGTAATTGACATCGTCAACGTTTTCAAGCGAACTTGCCTGTACGCCGATCAGTCGAATTTTGAACGAGTCGCTTAGTGCGCGATGGAGTAGTTCGCGGGCAGTCTGCCAGATCTCCCGGGTGACATTTGTGGGAAGCTGTGTATTTGATCGACTGATGGTTTTGAAATTGGAGTCTCTTAACTTGATCGAGATTGTCCGGGCACTCAAATGTTTATGTCTTAACCGTCCGGCGAGTTTCTCAGACAGCCGGAGCAGGGTACTTTCCAGGCTTTCTATATTGTCTACATCTACCGCGAATGTCGTTTCATGGGAAATCGTTACTGACGGTCGTTTTGGTACGACCTTCCGGTCGTCTTCGCCCTGTGCAAGTTTCAACAGATTTTGTACCGCGTTTCCCACGCAGCGCTGGAGTATTTTTCTATCCGCATGGCGAAAATCGCCAATGGTTTGGATTCCAGCTGAGCGGAGTTTTCTTTCTGCGACTTTGCCAATCCCCCATAAGCGACGGACTGGAAGCGGGTCTAGAAATTCGTTGAATGGTGGATAGACGGCAACAAATCCATCGGGTTTTTCCAGGTCGCTTGCAATTTTGGCAATAAACTTGTTCGGTGCGATGCCGACTGATGCGATCAATCCCAACTCTGAATGAATTTCGTACTTGATACGACGGGCTATCGTCGTTACATCGCCAAACAAATGCTTGCTGCCCGAGACATCCAAAAAAGCTTCATCCAGGGACAGCGGTTCAACCAGCGGTGTGTAGCGATGAAAAATGTCGTTAATTTGTTTGGATACTTCAATATAGTGCGACATTCTCATGGGAACAAAAACCAAATTCGGACACAACTTGACGGCGGTACGAGATGGCATCGCACTGCGGATACCATAGTTTCTCGCAAGATAACTCGCTGCCGCTACGACACCCCTTTGTTTTGGTGTCCCGCCAACGACCATTGGCTTTGTGGCGAGTTCGGGGTGGTCACGCTGTTCAACTGACGCGTAAAACGCATCCATATCGACGTGAATAATCACAGCATTAAATGAATGACGCTGCCAGTGGTGCTTTCCGAGTCAGATATCACTTTAAATCCGCTGTCATCGGAAATTCCAGTAAGCGGTAGCGACTTATAAGGATTTCTCCCGGAATACACGGACCAAGCTACATGAAAATGACACTACTGAGTCGCCGGCAATGGAAATTTTGGTCGGCTTACCTGAACGATTCAAGATTCAATCGGGGTTTCATCGGAGTTGCCCCATTCAGACCAGGAACCAGCGTACCCTCGGATACGACCATACCCCAGTGCTTTTAGCATTGCGTAACTGTGTGAAGATCGGTGATGGGTTTGGCAATAGGTGATAATTTCCTTGTCCGGTGTGATGCCTTGCTTGTTGAGCATTTCCATCAGTTCTTCGTTTGATTTGAAACGATTGTTCCGAGTGCTGTCTATAGTATCGAGCCAATTGATGTTGCGAGCACCAGGAATGTGTCCGCCGCGCAATGAACGAACGTCAAAACCATGGAACTCCATCGGAGATCTGGCATCTAGCAAGCTGACGTCAGAGTCGCCGATTTTGGACAAAATGTAGTCTTTATCCGCTTGCGATTTGCCGTTTAGATAAATAGGATAGTTACTGTGTGTTGCAGGTCGAGGTGCTCCACGTTCGACCCGATGTCCTTCATTGTACCAGGCGGTAAATCCGCCGTTGAGAAGCGAACTTGATGGATGCGCCAGGACATCCAATGTCCACAACAACCGGGAAGCGCGCCCATTTCCATCCCTGTCATAGGCAACTACATGCTTGTCGGCTGTCAATCCAATCGCGGAAAAGGTTTCCTGAAGTAACTCGACTGAGGGCAAGGTTCCACTCGCTGGTGGTTG
The DNA here is from genome assembly GCA_963664525.1 of Arenicellales bacterium. Lineage (GTDB taxonomy): Bacteria > Pseudomonadota > Gammaproteobacteria > Arenicellales > JAJDZL01 > JAJDZL01. Next base: position 1,826,206 of record OY761535.1, on the reverse strand, counting down.
CCCCGAAACGATATCCAGGTAATCTACGTGTACTGCCCCTGGAATTCGCTCTTTCTCGAACATGTCTGCGTCACTGACATCCACAATCATGAGATTCGGCGACTCAAGGACGGCTTCAAGCTCGTCTGGTTCCAGTAAAAATTTCAATTCTAGCGTCATTGCAAAAAAATACTTGATTTACTTAATATATTAAAAAATATATTCTAAAACTACTCTTAGTACCAAATTATTTTAGAATAGATTGCACAATATAATCTCAAAAATCAAATTGTCAAGGGCAATCTGGTAATTTTTTGTCCAGATGTGCTCGCAGACACAATTTGCGCACTTGCAATTTGGCAGTTGTGGCCGCAAGTTTCGTTCAGAAAAACGAGATTCCAGTCGAACGATTGATGTTGCGAATTTTGTGGGACTCTAGAAAAGTTTTACACAATAACTGTGAAAAACTTTGTAAGTATCTTGTACAACTGCCGAAGTTCTGCTATTTTTCGAACTGGTAAATAATTTACCAGTATCATTTTCAAGAACTCAATTTATTTTTCGATAAATCAAATTATAGTCATATTAATCATATATATATTGATGCTTTATTCAGTAGACAATAAAGAACATTTTCTAAACTTTATATTCAAAAAATGACATTGATTTGGACAATTGAGTACGGATTGTGATGGATTTTCAAACAGTCGAAAATGAGTCTCCTCACTTGCATCAATCTCGTCGTGACTTACTTGCATTAGAGTCTGCGAAACTGATCAGTGAAATTTGTCATGAATATGATTTTGAAGAACAGGAAATTGAACCGACGTTACCCGATGTGGTTGCACTGTTAATCGAATCAGATGTGGACCGCGATACCGTCGCGGTTGCCGTGTTGCGAAGATGTCAGCAAATTGTGCCAGTCTCAAAAGAATCTTTCAGAAAGCGTTTTGGTGTTGCAGTCGCAGAGCTTTATCAGGGTGTTGCGAAACTGGATTCACTATCGTTCACATTCTCTCGAGGTGATGTTCATACTGCAACGTCCAATCGTCGTGTCGATTTCAGCAGAATATTGGTTACCATGGTCGACGATCCCAGGGTTGTCGTGATTCACCTGGCTGAAGTGCTGGTACAAATGAGACAGGCTCGTGAGTTGACCCAGGTCGAACAAACGTCGCTGGCAGAACAGGTGCTTGCCTTGTACACACCTCTTGCCAATAAACTTGGAATGTGGCGCTTCAAATGGGAACTTGAAGACCTTTCATTCAAGTACATCAACCGTCCTGAATTTGACCGGATCGTCAAACAGATGGATGGAAGGCGAGTAGAACGAGAAGCTTACATCGAAGCATTCGTCAATGAACTGCAGTTGCTGATGGACAAATCAAATATTCACGCCAAAGTCAACGGGAGGGCAAAACATCTTTATGGAATTTGGCGAAAGCTGAATCGAAAAGGTGTCGAATTTAGTGATCTGTTCGATGTACGCGCGGTACGCATACTGGTCGATGATGTCGCATCGTGCTACGCAGCATTAGGCGCCGTTCACGCAAGCTGGCAAGTCTTTGCAGGTGAGTTTGATGACTACATTGCAGTTCCAAAACCCAACGGTTACCAGTCTTTGCATACTGCAATTTTCGGACCGGATGGGAAAACCGTTGAAGTACAGATTCGCACCCACCAAATGCACAGCGACTGCGAATTTGGTGTTGCGGCGCATTGGCTGTACAAGGAAGACAGTAAGTCGGGCACATACCAGGAAGGCAAAATACGACTGCTGCGTCAATTGATGGAATGGAAAGCAGAGATTGCCGATGCTCGAATCGAAAACGATGTCGATGCCAAGAGCGAGGAACACACGAATACCTATGTCTTTACCCCTGCAGGCAAGGTGATTGAATTGCCAGCCGATGCAACACCGATCGATTTTGCCTACTCCATTCATACTGAGGTTGGCCATCGATGCCGCGGTGCCCGAGTCAATGGCAAGATGGTCCCTCTGACTCATATTTTGAAAACCGGCGATTGGGTTGAAATTCAAACGGTTAAAGCCGGTGGACCCAGTCGGGATTGGTTGTCTGCTCATCATAAGTTCGTTGCATCCAATCGGGCCAAGGCCTGCATTCGACGGTGGTTCAAACTGGAAGAATACGGTCGCTACGAAGTTCAGGGGCGGGCGCTGCTTGATAAGGAATTTGCAAGGCACAACCTTTCCAAAGTCAACATCGATAAACTCGCACTAAATAATGGCTACAAAAACAGCCGGGTGTTTCTCGCTGCGATCGGCATGAAAGAACTCAAGCCTTCGCAAGCCATAGCCAGTCTTATTGAACCGGTATCCGCGGGTGAAGAAATAAAATTATCACGGCGTTCTGAAGAGACTGATACTCCATCACTGTCAATATTCGGAGTTGACAATCTGCTGACCAACCATGCGTCATGTTGTGGTCCTTTACCAGGAGACGATGTGATTGGGTATGTTACGGTCGCCCGCGGGATAACAATTCACAAACGCGAATGTGGAAACATCAAGCGAATGTTGGAAGCACATCCAGAAAGGCTAGTAACTGTCGATTGGGAATTCGACCGTTCTTCAAAATACCCCGTTGACATTGAACTATACGCCGAAGGTCACTCGGGATTGCTTCAGGAAATCACGGCGACGATGGGAAGTCTCGGGGTTAGCCTGGTTGCGCTCAATACACCTCGAATTCGGCCAAATGACGTTGGCAGAATCAGCATGACAGTGGAAATTAGCACAGCCGATGAATTGAATAAAGTGATGGGAAGGCTCAGGCGGCTTGAGCACGTCATTCGTGCGCGGCGTTTGGACTGATTTCGTTTTGACTGTCTGAATGAACTTGAAAACCAAACTGCCTTCGTACTTGGTTGTCTTCATGGTTATCGCCATACGTTCTTTCTTCAAACACTACGTTTAACTCATGGTCAACAAGTATGACAGTTGAAGATCGGGTGCCATAATCCTTTGTCCTGATAAACATTGGTGCATTTGCAGGATGACGAAAGTGCGTCGAAGATTGATTTTTCCCGTGGCTCGAAACACTTGATGATTGTTGATCGATCAGAATGTCAAACAGATGCTCCAGTAGCAGGTCCTGGTCTTTTTCGACCGCTTGTTGCAGTTTAAGTCTTCCTGCCTGTACTCGCGGCCACGGTGAATTGATCAGTGAATTGCTCAGTGCGTGAATTCCGCAACACAAGGTCGTTGTCAGTGCAGTTTTGTTCGAGTGGTAATAAAGTGTGGAAAAGTCCCCAAATAACAACCCGTAGCCATTGTACTGATTGTCGGACCGTCTTAATTGTTCGGCGAATTGGTCAACGGTCTTGTCGGATTGCAAAAACGTGCTGACAATTTCTCCGCGGCTTCGAGGGGCGATGTCTGTGGAAGCCGGGTCGAAGTGGTTTGTGATTGCGGCAAATTGACCTGTACGGTTGATGCCGAGCCAAGTACCTCCTGCTTCGAGGTCTCGGCCGCCTAGCAAGTCAGGACAATCAGACCAAAATTGAGCAGTTGCCGAGGGACGACGATAATACTCGTCCCGATTTGCTGCTAAAACAAACGGATACTTCGAACTGACATGAAGTGATAGTAATATGACACACACAGTGAGTGAGTTGTCCAGGTGATGCGTATCGATAAAGCAGTGATTGGAGTTTGTGCCCTTTTAACTTAGAGCGAATTGAGTCAGTATCTGTTTGGCATCCACTGGCATGAGTGCCTGTTGACTATGTAGCAACAGAGTATAACTTGTTTTGCCGTGATTGAAATCTTCACAAAAATTCGGTCAGTTCCGTGAGTCGTTCGTCAAAGCGGGCAGCCTCAAAATGGCAGCGATTCAGGCAACGCGACAAGTTTGTCAGGGAAGCTTCGCGACTTGACTTACGCTCGCGATCGTACTTTAAGCTTGAAGAACTGGACCGACACTATGGATTGCTCACACCTGGATTGCTCATTCTGGACCTGGGCGCCGCTCCGGGTGGCTGGTCGCAATATGCGCGCACGAAAACTGGTAAAGCTAGCAATGTGGTCGCTGTGGACATCAATCCCATGAAACCGATTGATGGCGTTCAGTTTATTCAACTTGATCTTGCAGACGTTGATGCTGTACAAAAATTGGCTAATTACCTCAAGCAACGTCAAGTCGATGTTGTCTTGTCTGACATGGCACCAAACATTACTGGTAATTCTGCGATTGATTCGAGAAACTACTTCGATCTTTATGCTGCGATATTCAAAATTTGCGGCGCAGTGCTTAAGGAAAGTGGCTCGCTTGTTTTTAAGTTTTTCCAAACCGATGAGACTCCTGTATTAAAAAAACGCTGTCAATTGGCGTTTGATTCGTGTCGGATTTACAAACCAAAACCCTCTCGGTCCCACAGTCAGGAGTCTTACATGGTTGCATTGGGATTTCGCTCACATTTAGCAGATTTATTGTCAACGATGCAGTAGAAATTGCTGCCAAGGTTACTACGCTGCGCCAGTCAGTCCATTTTGCATCTGCACGAATCTGTCACATTAATTTGATAAAATGCAATTATTGGAATTATGAATACTTGACAAACTATATGTATTCTATTATTTACAATGAGTTAAAATGAAATTACATGACGAATTCTGTAGCGAGAACCAAGTACAGGTCATGTTAGTTTTAGCAACTCGGGCGATTAGCCGCGGGAGAGGACATCTACCTAGGTAATTTCATTGATCCGTCAAAAAGATATTGAACGACCGAATCTGTCAACTATTTTTGTGAGTTCCCAATCATTGGCTTTGCCTGTGTTCGAGACTTGTATTCTGACAGGCTGACCCTACTTACTCGCGTGAAACCGGCTGATCGGAATCTCTCCTTTTATCATCAGATTAAAGCAGATGTACACACTAGCGTCTACTAGCAGATAGGACAGTTAACTTTGGGCATCACTAAAAATCTCCTGTTGTGGGTTGTCATTGCCATGGTGCTGATGGCAATATTCAAGAATTTCGCACCAACAGAAAACACTGCTCGCAAGGAGTTGGAGTATTCGACCTTTCTTTCAGATGTCAAGCAAGGGCGCGTTGAAAAAGTCGTTATCGATGGGCGCACCATCATGGGCAATTTCACAACGGGTGACACTTTTGTCACCTATTCGCCGGACGATCCGAAGCTGGTTGACGACTTGGTGAATGCCGGTGTAACGATTGTTGCACAAAAAGAAGAATCCCCTTCACTGCTGATGCAGTTGTTTATCAGTTGGTTCCCATTGCTGTTGCTGATTGGTGTGTGGATATTTTTCATGCGACAGATGCAAGGCGGCGGTGGCCGCGGTGCACTGAGTTTTGGTAAAAGTCGTGCTCGGCTGTTAACGGAAGATAAAAATCGTGTGACGTTTGCTGATGTCGCTGGTATCGAAGAGGCCAAAGAAGAAGTCAGCGAACTGGTCGATTTTCTCAGCGCTCCCAACAAATTTAATGCCCTCGGCGGACGTATTCCTCGTGGTGTGCTGATGACCGGCAGCCCGGGTACGGGTAAAACTCTGTTGGCCAGAGCGATTGCCGGCGAAGCCAAGGTGCCATTTTTCTCAATTTCTGGTTCAGACTTTGTGGAAATGTTTGTTGGTGTTGGTGCTTCCAGAGTACGAGATATGTTCGAACAGGCCAAGAAAAACGCTTCTTGCATCATCTTTATCGATGAAATTGACGCAGTCGGTCGACAACGCGGAGCAGGATTGGGTGGTGGCCACGATGAACGTGAACAAACCTTGAATCAGTTGTTGGTCGAAATGGATGGCTTCGAAGGCAATGAAGGCGTTATCGTGATTGCCGCAACCAACCGTCCGGATGTATTAGACCCCGCACTTTTGCGTCCGGGGCGATTTGACCGACAGGTTCATGTTCCTTTACCCGATATTCGTGGGCGCGAGCAGATACTCAAGGTTCATATGAAGAAAATCTCGATCGACTCTGACGTCGATGCCAGTATTATCGCGCGTGGCACGCCTGGATTTTCTGGTGCTGATTTAGCGAATTTGGTGAATGAGGCTGCTTTGCTGGCCGCTCGGGCGAATCTGGAAACTGTCGCGATGGAACAGTTCGAGATGGCTAAGGACAAGGTGATCATGGGCGTCGAACGGCGTTCGATTGTGATGCCGGAAGAAGAACTGTTAAATACTGCATATCACGAGTCAGGCCATACTGTTGTTGCAAAAGCACTGGAACACACCGATCCTGTGCATAAAGTAACGATTATCCCGCGCGGGCGGGCTTTGGGCGTGACGATGCAACTGCCCGAAGAGGATCGCTACAGTCACAATCGCGAATATCTGCTGGCTCGAATTGCGGTGTTGATGGGCGGTAGAATCGCCGAAGAAATATTCATGAAGCAGATGACGACTGGTGCCTCAAATGATTTTGAACAGGCGACAGATCTGGCGCAAAAGATGGTGTCTCGCTGGGGCATGAGCGATGCGCTCGGTACGCGGGTCTATGGTGATAACCAGTCCGAAGTATTTCTCGGACGCGACGTTACCACGCATCAGAATCTAAGCGATGCTGTTGCCGAGCAGGTGGACCAGGAAGTTACTCGCATCGTCGATGAGGAATATGGTCGCGCTCGACAAATTATTGAAGAACACCGTGATAAAGTTGAAGTGATGGCCAAGGCATTGATGGATTGGGAGACATTAGAGTCGGATCAGATTGATGACATTATGGCTGGTAAGACTCCGCGCTCCCCCTCATCCGAATTTGATGATGGGTCATCTTCGTCTAACGGATCGGAAGATTCCGGTGGAAAAAAACGCTCCAAACGCGTTGTTAAGCCTCGCATGGATCGTCCGGCGAGTGGTGAGGCATAGCCAAGATTTTTGGCCTTGCTGCAATTTCTTTTTTCAAATAATTCACTTCTTATACTTCTTACGCCTGGTGCTGAACAGGCACAGTTACCATGAAATTGTTCGGCACAGATGGGGTTCGCGGCCGATACGGCAAAGAACCGATCACACCCCAGACAATTCTGAAACTTGGCTGGTGTATCGGTACGGTATACCGAGAACAATCGGTCGAGCCATGTCGAATTCTGATTGGTAAAGATACCCGAATTTCTGGGTATATCATGGAATCAGCGCTTACCAGTGGATTATTGTCTGCTGGAGTCAATATTGCGTTGATGGGTCCCGTGCCAACGCCGGCAGTCTCTTATTTTTGCCGAGAAACCGATGCCACTGCGGGCATTGTAATCAGTGCATCTCACAATCCAGCGCACGATAACGGTTTGAAGCTACTTTCAGCAGATGGCGGAAAAAGTTCCGATTCAGTCGAAAGGTCGATTGAGAAGAAAATGCTTGAAAATATGGAAGTGGATGGCTCCGTTTCACTAGGTAAGGCAAGCCGGATCGAAAACGTGGTAGACAGGTATTGTGAGTACTTGTGTTCAACTGTAGATTTCGATCTTCAGGGGATAAAAGTTGCTCTGGATTGTGCCAATGGTGCGAGCTATCGCATTGGACCGCAGGTACTGTCCAATTTGGGTGTCGATGTGATCGCCGTCGCGAATCACCCGGATGGTTACAACATTAATCACAAGTGTGGCTCGACCAGTCCCGAATTAATTCGCCGAACAACACTGCAAAATAAGGCGGATGTTGGAATTGCGTTAGATGGCGACGGTGATCGGGTGCTTATGGTCGACGAAATTGGTAATTTGGTCAATGGCGATCAGTTGTTGTATGTGATTGCAATGGCTCGCAAGCGGGAAAACCGATTGGGAGGTGGAGTTGTTGGAACTCAAATGAGCAATATCGGGCTGGAACGGGCGTTTTCGCAAAACGGTATCCCTTTTGAACGAGCTGATGTGGGCGATCGTTTTATTGCGGATCGATTGCTGCAGCGAAATTGGCAATTGGGTGGTGAGGAGTGTGGACATATTCTAAGTGGCGAAACCGGAATGTCAGGTGATGGCATGGCGGCGGCACTTGAAATTTTATGTGAGATGCGAAAGACCGGTCGCAAATTGAGCGAATTAGTCCAAGGTATCGAACTGGTCCCCCAAATGACAGTCAATGTTCGGCTGCAAAATCGCACTGCCCCCATGGCAAGCCTTGACTTGGCGCGCTGGCACCGAGTGAGTCAAGCACTGGAAGTCGCCGAACAGAAATTCAACGGGACAGGACGCGTGTTATTGCGTGCCTCAGGCACAGAACCTGTTATTCGAATACTGGTTGAGGGAAGCGATGACAGGCAAATCGATCAAATCGCCACTTCACTCGCTGAAGCAGTTCGGGTTGATTCAAATCAAGACTGCGGGTCGTGAACTTCACATCAGCACAACATTACGTATGCCATTGCCTGCGCGCGTTGCTTCGATAGCCAAATTGATGTCATCAAGCGGGTAGGTTGAAGAAACGAGGGCATCAAGTTCAAGATCCCCAGTTTGGTACAGTTCAATCAATTGCGAAATATCCGTGTTCAAGTCAGCACTTCCCATCTTGCTGCCAAGAATTGATTGGTTCGCATCGATAAATTCGACGGTTTCAAAAGAAAAATAGACGCCATTGGCAGGCATACCGACCAGCACAAGCATACCTCCTGGTCGAATGAACCGAAAAACACCTTCCATTGCCGCAGGGTGACCTGTTGCAACAAATACCGCGTCAGCACCACGTCGATCTGTCAGTTCATAAACTATATCGCGTGGGTCTTCTCGATTTGAATTCACAAGATGTGTTGCGCCTAATCGTTTGCCAAATTCCAGTTTTTCGTCATTGATGTCAACTGCGATAATTGTGGCGGCCGATCGAATCCGAGCTGCTTGTATGCAGTTAATTCCGACACCGCCGATTCCAATCACTACGACATGTTCGCCGCCGTTGATTGCCGCGGTATTTGCGACTGAACCGAAACCCGTGACCACACCACAGGTTAGTAGTGAGGCGCTTGACATATTCATGCTTTCAGGAATTTTAACTACCTGGGACTTATGAATCAGTGCATACTCAGCGAAGCACCCGGTACCCAATCCTCTGCGCACCGACATACCGTTCGAAAGTTGCAGTCGACGTGGTTCGTCAGTTGCAAAATTGTGTTCGCATTGGCTCCATTGTTTGCGCTGGCAATAAAAACACTGTCCACAGGACCTTAGCAGTGATACTGCCACCATGTCCCCTTTTTGGACATGGGTGACACCCGGTCCGCACGATTCTACGATGCCAGCTGCTTCATGACCAAACAGATTGGGAAGACTGCCACCCCAGGCACCATCAATGTAGAGTACATCGCTATGGCAGATTCCGCAGGCCACAACTTTGATTTTGACTTCGTTTTGCCGAGGCTCATCGATCCATATCTCATCGATGATCAGGGGTTTACCAAATCCAACACAGAGCGCGGCTTTCATTTTGGATTGCATTGATTGACGTCCTATAGGTTGTGGATGACTACTCGAACGGATTGCGCTGTAAAAAATCACCCAGCGCAGCAAAGTATTCTTGCGGCTCTTCGTAAAACGGAACATGAGAACTGTTGGGACAAACCACGACCTTAGAATTTGGCAGAACGTTGTGCATACGAATTGCACAAGCAGGGCCAATTTCATCATGTGTTCCAGTCACAATGAGCGTCGGCATGGTCAGGCGATGCATGTCTGGAATTCTATTCCAGTCTTTCAAGTTGCCGATGTACAGAAATTCGTTGGGACCTTGCATTGTTCCATATGGCCCCATGTTCCAGTCGTTTAGCGAGGCCATCAGGGAGGCTGGCCACTCGGTTTTCAAACGACACACGTGACGATAGTTCAATATTGTGATCGCAGCTAAGTATTCGGGGTGATCAAATTGGCCGAGAGATTCGTGATGCAGCATCATGGCCACGGTTTCACTGCCGAGTGCTTCGCGCATTCGATTCAGCTCGCTTGTTAAATGCGGCAGATCTCCGCAGGTGTTGGCCAGAATTAGCGAATGAATTGCATCGGGGTAGGTGAGGGCATATTCGATGCTGAGCCAACCACCCCAGGATTGACCTAGAAGATGCATGCGTTCGATACTCAACGCACGTCGGACTGTTTCAACTTCTTCGACGTATCGTGAGATTGTCCAAAGTGATGGGTCTTCTGGACGGTCTGATTGACCGCATCCCAGTTGATCGAATGCGACGACTCGCATGTTTTCGCTGGCCAGTTGAATGTGTGGGTCGCGCAGGTAATCGCATGGCAGGCCTGGACCGCCATTTAAAAGCAGCAATACTTCGTCGCCAGTTCCATAACTGTAGGTGACGATTCGATATCCATCGACGGACACTTCCATGGTTTGATCAGGTTGAGATTGATTTTTCATTGGTCAGTCTTTTGTGGTTAGAATTTGACTTGAATTGATTATATGAATAGGTCATTGTCTAGATCATTCCGGGACGAAGAAATTTGCTTTTTTCTTGTTTAAGCTTTCACAGATAGAGATAGGCCGGCTTCTTTTAGATAGTGTTTTTCCTGGATCAAATCTGCCAGGGTGAGGGGGTGTTGGTTCAGCCAATCGGATGGAAAAGCAAGCACGATGTTTTTTTTGTGCGCTTCACATTGAATCGAAAGTCCGTGTCGAGCAGTTCGCGGTCGATGCAACAGCACTGCCATTCGCAGCAGAACACAAAGCCTGCGCATGATTCGAATGGGGAGCTGGGTACCGTAGGAATTGAAAGCATCCTTTGGAAATTTGCGTCGATGCCAGCGAACCAGTGCACCCAATGCGCTTTGTTCAGATCTTGAAAAGCCCGCCATATCTGAAAATTCCAACAGGTAAGCACCATGGTCCTGATATTTGGCGTGAGCGACCGAAAGTCCAATTTCATGAACGAGTGAGGCCCAACTGAGCAGGTTGCGGGTCTGGGGGTGTTCTTTGAACCATGTCTTTTCGACTTGATCAAACATGTCAAGGGCGGTCACTTGCACGCGGTGTGCATGTGAAAGGTCAACTGACCACTGTCGAATGAGCGATTGAATTGTTCGTTCCCTCGCATCATCGTTGCGAAGACGGCCGAGCAAGTCATACATGACGCCTTCGCGCAAAGCCAGGTCTGAAACCTGCATCGATTGAATCCCGAGCAGTTCAAACAAAGCACTGACGATCGCAAAACCACCCGGCAATACTTCGCACCGATCCTGATCAAATCCCAGTTCAACAAGGTCAGTGGTGTGTTTTCTGCGCAGGATTTGTTTTCGAATTTCGCTTAACGACTGCTTCGAAATGACGCCGTTTGCAAGGTTCAAATAATCAACCGCATTACCGACGGCGCGAATCGTACCAGAGCACCCGAGCGTTTTTTTCCAGCCATGATCCCGATATGGTTTATGAACGGCTCTGATTTCCAGTTGTGCTGCTTGTTCCGCGCGATAAAGACGTTCTTCGCTGATGCGTCCATTGGGAAAATAGGCTTTTGAAAGGCTCACGCAGCCGATGTAAAGGCTTTCTACCAGGTGTGGCGTGTGTCCGCTTCCAACGATGATTTCCGTACTACCACCGCCGATATCGACGACGAGCTGGTTTTCGGTGTTTTCTGCCGACAGTCCGTAGCAGACCGACCCGTAAATTAATCTTGCCTCTTCACGGCCGGTGATGACTTCAATACTGTGGCCGAGTGAGTGTTCTGCTTCGGGTAAGAATTGGTTGATATTTTTTGCCTTACGAAAGGTGTTGGTTCCAACGGCGCGGACATTCGGTGATGGAACCTCGCGTAAGCGTTGACCAAATCGCTTGAGGCAATCGAGTGCGCGTTTTTGTACTTGCGAAGTCAGGCAGGAGTTTGCATCCAGTCCACCGCCGAAACGGACAATTTCCTTGATGCGGTCGATTACGACCAGTCTGCCGTTTTCCAACCGGGCGATAACAAGATGAAAACTATTTGAGCCGAGGTCGATCGCAGCAATGAATTCAGAGTGTTCTGTCGCCGGGCTTCGGTCTGGCGCTGAAATCACTGACTACCTAATTTAAAAAGTAGCGATGGGCTCATGAACCATTGGAGCGAGCCGTTCGAATTGCCAGGATGATCATCGAAATGGATCAGGCATGCACCAGCCTTGCCAAATTTTGCCCGTTGTGATTGAGCACCGCAGAACTCTTGCATCAGCCAGCCCATGTCCGGTTCGTGTCCAACCAATGCGATGGTACCGGATTCACCTTCCAGCCAACTGCTAATGGTGTGAAAACTTGCACCGGGTGTCAGCAAATCTGATACTTCCAGTTCGGGGCGCTGATTTTCGGGAATGGATTCATAAATGAGTTGTGCTGTTTGTTGTGCCCGCGTGTATGGACTGGAGATGATTCGCTGAATGTCGCCATCCAGAGCTTTGAACAATCCCTTTCCGATCAGTTTCATTCGATCGATACCGGCGCTGGTTAGCGGACGTTTAGAGTCCGGTGCGCCGTTGCTGGTCATATGAAAAACGTATCGGTCTTCTGCAGGCGCATGCCTCAATAAAACGAGTCGCATATTTTTGTTTTTGAGTCGAAGCGAGGTTAGAAATTAAGCACGATCGGGTTGAACGCGCAATGATGATAGTATAAGTCAAGAATCCGTTCTTTATCGGTTCGCACAAATCGATTCAATGCTCGCTTACAGCACTGAAATGATCAAATTGCCTGTACGAGAGAAAAGGCGGAATCGTAATTTTTGAGGACTTTCACGAATGGGGTGATACGGGTCGAGGTCGACGCCTTAATTTGCGCAACGAGGAATTGAGATTCGAGACAATCCAAAGACAGGCAATAAAAAAGGCAAAATCAGCGATGGATTTTGCCTAAAGCGCAAATTTTGATGAAAATCAAAATGATAATGGAAAACAATAACTTAGAAACAATCGATTTAACCAATAAACACTGAGTCTTAATCAGTGTTCGCATCTAATTTTATTAGCTATAGTCAATAAATGATTGAAATAAATAACAGTGTCCAATTATTCCTGAGTCATATCCGATTCTGCCAAATTTGCTCGAAATTCAGCATATCTTGCGAAAATTTTCAGTTGACCTTCAGGCTTTGTTCCAGTGCGCTTCGATCAGAATCGGCAGCAAATTCTCAATTTGAAAATCCAATTTCAACCCCGAAACAGAAACGACTGAATCGCGCCATCCGGCATGTGAGACAGAATAAACATTCTGTGTCGCAATTGTCAAGTCCAATTCGCAAAATTTTCAATTTTTACCCCGCCATTACCCCAAATGACCCCGTCAACTAACCAAAATGAGACACTTGCCCTAAATACTGTGCCAAAATCGACCCCAGTCAAACCCCGAAATACCACCCTGGTCGAACACCGCGGTCGAAAATACCTCAACGCCGCCGAACGCAATCAGTTTCTCGACGCCGCCCGTCGTTCACCCAAACCGGAGATTCAAACCCTCGCCCTCACACTCGCCCTTAGCGGCTGTCGCATCTCCGAAGCGCTCGCGCTTCGCGCCGGCGATGTCGACCTCGAACAACACCTGCTTCGCATCCGCAACCTCAAACGCCGCAACGAAAGCTGGCGCGAAGTCCCCGTCCCTCACGATCTGGTCCGCAGCCTCGAACTCGTTCACCGCCTTCGAACCCTCAAAGCCAACCCCGCCACCCGCCAACAGCGCCTGTGGCCGATCTCGCGCGCCAGTGCATCACGACACATTCGTCAGCTGATGAAAGACGCCGGCATTCGCGGCCCACAGGCATGCTCGAAAGGACTCAGGCACGGGTTCGGCATCGCTGCCGTGGCCGCCGGAGTGCCCCTGCCAACACTGGCAGCAGTGCTCGGCCACTCCAGCATTACCACCACGGCAATCTACGCCACAGCAGCCGGCAACGAAGCTCGCGAGCTGTTCGCTCGCATGTGGTAAACCCGCGCCCGTTACCTCTCAGTCCAGTTTGTCCAAATGCTCGGCCATGCTGCGAACCTGCTCAATTTGCGGATGCACGTAGCGCATCGTCGTTTGCATGTTCGTGTGACCGAGCAAGTTTTGCAGCTCCTTGTAAAGACCAAGACGAGCCAGTTTGGTGGCCATCGTGTGACGCAGCATGTGCGCTGAGATGTTGATCCCTGAACCTTTTCGCACCCGGCAGAAAAAATTGGAAATCGAGCGCGCAGTCATCTGCCCATCGCGACACGATCGATAGCTTTTCGTAAAAAGCGAAATGTCAAACACCCGACGCTCGCCGATGTCCGCGCCCGCACCGAGTACCTTTAACGTGCGCTGATGTAAAAGCTCCAGCGACGGCATCAGCAGCGACACGATCGGAATCTCCCAGCCGCGCCGGTTCTTGCTCGATGTCGCCCGTAAACGAATCGTTGCATGTTGAAGATCCACGTCGTTCCACTTCAGCCGAATCAGCTGCCGTCGACGCATGCCGGTGTAAAACAGGGTTTTGAGCAGCACTGACCAGTACCAGCTTGGCTGGATGGTCGAGTTCTCGTTCGCGACGAACGCCATCACCGCCTGGAGTTTGTCAAGACTGATGATCTTCGGTCGCTCGACGAGCGCCCGCACTGAAAGTCCGGAAAGATCCGGCTCGCTTACGATCAGTTTTCGCTCTGCAGCAAAACTGATCAGCGCAACCAGGTGGCGCAGGTAATTATTCCAGGTCGCATAACTGACATTGCGACCCAATGCCACCTCGCGCCACTCCAGCAATGTATCTCGGTCGATGTCATCAACCTCCTGTACCTTGACATCTGCTACAAAACGCCTGGCAACGAAGTAATAGTGCTTCGTCGAGGCGTCCGAAAGCGCACGTTCGCGTGCGTAAATTTGTGCTAGTTCAAAAATTGTCATCGTATCAAACCTCCAACTCCAGATGCATCCCATCTGCAGTGCTATTTGCTTGTGGTACGATCTCAAATATCATCATAAGTGAGTCATAATTACTAAAAATTATTCTTAGAAACACTGAATTTAAATAATTTCAATGAAAAATGCAACTGTATTTTTCATAATTTATTTTAGTGTTTATATAAATAGCTGATATATATATAAAATAATAGATTAGTTACTTCCATAATATTTTGCTCAAAACCGTTTTCTCCGCCTTTTCAGCCGCCCCGAGTCCGCAACAATCCGCTCAGTGAGCCAATCGCCGTCGTACTCGTCTTGTCAAGGCGAGCACTGAATTGGCTCCAACCACCTGCCAGTGCCGCCGCTGAACGCGAGCTGAGCGCACCGAGCAAAATAAACCACGCAAGCGGCAAAACCAGGTAGGCCGTCAACGTGATCAAACCCAACACGACGTCGGCCACCGTACCGCTGGCACCAAACTCAAGTCCCATCGCATCTGGATACATGACCTTGAGCAATTTTTCGTCCAAATACGCCGCAATCGCCCAAAGCGCCGTCAAAAAACGAAGCGAAAATAACAGCACCGCGGCCCGTACGATAATCCCTGGTTGCAGTGCGGCATAAGGGACCACCAAAGGCAATGCCACATAAAGCAGCATCAGCAACAAAGCCTGCAACATCGGCAAACCCACCACCACAAGTTCCATGACAATATGAAGCAGCGCCGAAAGCGCCAAAGCACCAAGGCTTGCCACCACCTGCTGTAAACCGTTGGCAGAGAACATTCCCCAGGAAGGTAAAAAAATTCCCGACTCCCGATCCGCCCGCTCAACCATAAAACGCGGCACCTGATTTAACATCCGCCTGAGCACCCGGTCCTCAAAGCGACGCACCCGCAGCGGGTCTTCGCGCCAATCGCGCTCATCCATACGGTCGCTGAATATCTGGGTGAATCGCTTAAACCACGGAGCCTGAAGATGTAAATCGTGTAATAAACGCACTCGAAGCCCCAGGCGCTGATCATCCCACCACACATCGCATCGAGGCTGGGCGGACGCGATATCCAGACCCGGACGATGTGGCCAACCAGGAACCGGTGAGTTCGCGTGGTATCCATAGCCGCAAAGCTCAACGTCAAGACACTCGCGGTAATATCCCGGCGTTTGCGCAAAAAAATGCGAGCCCAACCAGTCAACCGCAGAAAAATGGTCACCGGTCGGCGGTGGGTTCGACTGCGCCTGGTACTTGGCCAGCGATGGTTCATAACAGTCGCGTCGAAACTGGCGAAGCTCCGCGATCAGCCCCTCATTGACGATCGAAAGCTCAGCGATCTTTAACAGACTCGCTCTCAGTACGGCCGGATTTTCCAAACCGTCCACCGCGACCACCACCTGGTCGGTCAGCTTCGACGATACCTGGTACACCAGCCACCAAAGGATCGGCACCCGAATCACACCAATCGCCTGCGTATCGGTTGAATACGGAAGATCTGGCGATTGCGCGTTGGTTGGCGTGTCCGTATAAGGTGCGGAAAAATGAATGTCACTGCGACTGACCGGCACGGCCGGTAAAAACGCGAACACGATCACCAAGGCACCGATCAGACCATCCAGTTCCATACGCCGAAGCGACACCGTCGCCGCGTTTCTTGGTGACTGGCTGCGCAAGGGCTCGGACCAATTGCGCCAAAGCAGCGCTGCGAACGGTAACAGCACCAGGCCGCTGTGTGCGAGTAGAGCTGCAATCGCATTGGCAATGTGCCAGCCGATCAAGGTGGTGGCCAACTCAAAGTAAGAATGAACGCTCACGATACACCCTTATCGCAGCAGGAATTTTGGTTTCACGCGCTGTGCCGGCGCCGGGGTGGTCACCACCCGGTGAGCCGCCAATACTTCAAGCACCGTCGCTGAAACCATCTGCCTTCGCGCCTGCATTTCCCAATTGGCCCGGTCAATTTCCCGTTCCAGCACCGTCACCTGGCGTGCCACAGTCTGGGTAATCCCGCCTGCACCATGGATGTGAGGCTCCATCATCCCGCTCAATAACAGCCTTCGAGCTAAAAACGCCTGCTCCAGCGTCTCAGCGAGCGCTGCCTCGTTCGCCAGGCGTTTGATCAGAAAATCCCGATCCGGCAGATCACGCAACGCACCGATCAACGGCAGGGCCAGCACCAGGTTTGCCCCGTCAATTGGCAACTCCAGTTCCTGCGCGCTCAGCTTTGGCGTATACACGCGTGTCGTCAGGGCCTGGGTAAACTCGTCAGTCAACTGGTCGATGTGCGGTAACAGTCCGCTACCCGCAATCGTTTCGATCGCTTCGCCAGCCTGGATTCGGTAATCACCCAGGACCGTGACCGCCCAGTCACCGGCTTCTTGTGGCGATGGCCATACCCGTAAAAGTGGCGATTGGCCGTTCGCCTCGGTATTGCTCAATTCAGATCCGTCACACGCACCGTCTTTACCCATCAGCAAACACCACCCGGCCCGGGCGGTGTCGTGCACGAGCCAAATCGGCTCAGCTTCGCGACACCCCGCGCGACGTCCACCGAGCCAGGTCACACAGCCTTGCACTGTGCCTGCCTTTTGCGCAGCCTGGGCCGCACTGGCGCCTCGTTCCACTTCTTTTTGCCAAACCTCGGTTCGCGAGGCCTCAAGCAGGTCCTGATGCGGTGAATCGGCGCGCGCAGCACCTTCAAAATCACGTCGACAATCTTCCACTGACAAATTCCAGCGATTCTCTGCACGCACCACGTAATGTTGCAGCAATTGGCAAAGACCAGGCTTGGCGCGACACAGAATCGACCCTGGCAACGCGCCGGATATAGCCTCAGGCACTGCACTTAATGCAGTCAGTGAATCTTCAATTCGCGCCGACAGCATATCAAGCACATCCGTAGATCGGCTAAAGCGGCCACAAACTGACCCTGACGGAGCACGCTGAGCGCTCAGCGATCGGAGCGCGTCGATTTCAGAAGCGGCAAAATCCGTGGCACGCATACCTCCCAAACGGTAATAAAGCGGATAGTTCTGTACCGTTTCGCCCGCTCGAACACAGTCGACAAAACCCAAGGTCGCCGCGGTCAGCACAAAGGTCAGCATCCCTCGCTTTGCAGCCATTCGCAAACACAAAATTAACAATCGAACCATATTTCCTCCACATTGTTTTGTCAGGTCACACTAGCATTTTTAGTTAAATTTCTTGGTCTAAATCTGAACTTCGAATCGTTTGAATTTCTACGAGTGTGCGAGCCTTGGACAAAACGCAATCTGAATATAATGTGGCTTTCAATCAGTTCTCATATGCCCGTCGATTTGCCACCACCTGCCGCGACTGTCAATCTTGCTGCCGAACTTATCCGGCGCGCCTCGGTTACCCCCGAGGACGGCGGTTGTCAGGCACTCGTTGCCTCGCGCCTTGAACGTCTTGGCTTTCGTATCGAATCATTCAACTGCGGGGCGGTTTCAAACCTTTACGCCCGGCGCGGCACATCCAAACCCCATTTGACTTTTGTTGGTCATACCGATGTCGTTCCGGTCGGTGAGCTTGACCACTGGCACCATCCGCCTTTTTCAGCCACCTTGGCTGACGGTTTCCTTCACGGGCGCGGCGCAGCAGACATGAAAGGCTCTGTGGCAGCCATGATTACCGCCTGTGAACGCCTGTTTGAACCCGTTGACAGTCAGTTCAATGGCAGCGTTTCAATATTGCTGACCAGCGACGAAGAAGGACCGGCAGTCGACGGTACCCGTCATGTGCTCAAACAACTTGAAGCACGCGGTGAAATGCCACAGTTTTGCCTGGTGGGCGAACCGACTTCAGAATCGCAGCTCGGTGATACCATCAAAGTCGGTCGACGCGGCTCGCTCAGCGGCGTGATTACGATTCACGGTCGACAAGGACACGTGGCCTACCCACACCTGGCTGACAATCCGGTGCATCAATCCGGTGAGCTGATTTCAGCCCTGTCCACCTGTAATTGGAACGACGGCGACGAAGCCTTTCCCGAAACCACGCTTCAAATCACCAACGCGGCAGCCGGTGTGGGCGCAGATAACGTGATTCCCGCCAATTTGATACTCAAGTTCAATATCCGGTTTGCACCGGCCCAAACCGTCGAAGGCCTGCAGCGCAAGATCACCGCGATTTGCGAGAACCGAATTGCTGACTTTCACATCGAGTGGAAAGATCCGAGCCTGCCATACCAGTCGAGCGGCGACCGCTTGGCCACGCTGGTGTGCGATGCAGTCTTTGACGTGCTTGGCATCCACCCTCAACGCTCAACCAGCGGTGGCACATCGGACGGGCGCTTTGTCGCTGCATACGGCGCGCAAGTCGTTGAACTTGGACCTTTGAACGCAACCATCCACCAGGTCAACGAATGCGTCAGCGCCAGCGATCTGGAAAAACTGTCCAGGGTCTATCAGCGAGTGCTCGAACGCCTGTCAGAGATGGGGAACAAAATTTGACTCAATTCGCACCGACGCAATCAGACCTTGTCGAATTGGGGCAACAGACTTATGCTTTGAATTATCGACCAAGAGAGGTAGTGCTCACCAAGGCCGAGGGTTGTCAGGTCACCGATGCAAGCGGTAAGTCCTACCTGGACATGGGATCAGGTATCGGGGTAAACTGCTTGGGGCACCGTCATCCGGCAATTGTCGATGCGCTACACAGGCAGTCGTCCCAGTTGTGGCATTCCAGCAACGGTTATTTCAATGAACCGGCCGTGCGCCTGGCCAGTCGACTCGTTAGTTCAAGTTTCGCTGAACGGGTATTTTTTTGCAATTCAGGCGCTGAGGCGAACGAGGCTGCAATCAAGGTGGCGCGACGATACGGCTACGACCAAATTGGAAGTTCCAAACATATCATCATTACGCTCAAAGGATCCTTTCATGGACGGACCCTTGCGACCGTAACTGCCACTGCGCAACCCAAATACCACGAAGGTTTCCATCCGCTGCCCGCAGGTTTCAGGTACTGTGAATTCAATGACTGCGAACAGCTAAATTCGCTTTTCTCGGACGATGTCTGTGCGCTGATGCTTGAACCCATACAGGGAGAAGGAGGGATTCGCCCAGTCAGCAGCGAATTTTTAAAGACTGCGGCAAAACTTTGCCAGGATCACGACGCCTTGCTGATTTGTGATGAAATCCAGTCGGGGATGGGCCGCACTGGTAAACTGTTTGCTTACCAATGGGTGCCCGATGTGGTGCCTGACATTGTCACTTTGGCCAAGGCACTTGGTGCAGGGCTGCCCATCGGTGCAACATTGCTTGGGCCCAAAGTGGCGGGGACACTGCGTCTTGGCAGCCATGGCTCAACATTTGGCGGCAATCCGCTCGCCTGTGCCGTTGCTGACGTCGTGCTCGAAACGATACTCGCGCACGGTATGCTTGAGGACATTTCACGCAAAGGAGAGCAATTGCGAGAAGGCTTGCTCGCGATAAACCAGCGAACCGGTGCATTCAGTGAAGTGCGCGCTCGAGCCATGATGATTGGCGCACAACTTGCGCCAAGTTTTGCAGGGCGAGCAGGTGATGTTCTAAAAGAATGCCTTGTCCAAGGCCTGCTGGTACTACAGGCCGGTGACCAGGTCGTTCGCCTGTTGCCAGCTTATATTATCAGCGATGCTGAAATCCAATCAGGGCTAAGGCGCCTGGAACAGGCGCTTGTATCAACATTGAAGCTGTAGGTAGTCTCGTATCCGAGACTCGAAATTTTCGATTCGCAACGGCTAGTTCACGAGTGAGTCAAGCGCTCGACAATCTTCGCTTTGCCAGCCGACTGAAATTTTTTGACTGTACTCCAGGTTGACGTGACCGCTCGCATTGGGGATTTTGATGACAAAGTCATCATGTCCGCAAAGACTGACACGGGTGCGCACGTGATCACCGAGATAAATCACTTCCTCAACGCTGGCCTGAACGATGTTTTTGCAGCTGCCTTGTTCGGGGTTAACAGTCACTCGCTCAGGGCGTAGCGACAAGGTGGTTGCCGATCCCTCACCCTCGATATTGACTGCCTTGGCGATGACAACCTCGCCGTTTGGAACCTCCACTTCACATGATCCATTGATGACTTTTTTTACCTTGCCTTGCAGCACGTTATTTTCGCCGATGAATTGGGCGACAAAGGAATTTTGAGGTTCTTCGTACAAGACGCCCGGTGAAGCCAGTTGCTGAATGATACCGTCATTGAACACCGCGATTCGGTTTGACATGGTGAGTGCTTCGCTCTGATCGTGCGTAACGTAGATGACCGTAACGTTTAAATTTTCATGAATATGTTTGATTTCATATTGCATTTGTTCGCGCAACTGCTTATCCAAAGCACCGAGCGGTTCATCCATTAACACCAGTTTGGGTTGGAATACCAGGGCGCGTGCGACGGCGACGCGCTGTTGCTGTCCGCCGGATAACTGACCTGGTAGTCGACTGCCAAATTCGCCGAGTTGAACCATGTTGAGTGCTTTGTTAACTCGCTCATCAACTTCGGCTGCAGGCAGTTTTCTCACTTTAAGCGGGAATGCCAGGTTTTCGCTGACGGTCATATGTGGAAAAAGTGCATAGTTTTGAAAGACCATACCGATTTCCCGCTTGTGCGGAGAAACGTTATTGATGGGTGCACCGTCAAGAAAAATTTCACCGTGGGTAGCGGTCTCAAACCCAGCCAGCATCATCAGACAGGTGGTCTTTCCGGAACCGGAAGGACCAAGCAAAGTGACAAATTCTCCTTGCTCTACCGAAAGGTTCAGATTTTTGACAACCAATGTTTCACCATCGTAACTTTTTTGTACATCAGCAAACTGTACATATGAATTAATGGCACTCATCTAGACTTTTTCCTCGTTTACACTCGTTTGATATTAACTTTAGATTTTTAAGTATAGGCGATTCATTCGACCTAAAAAATTATTTGTACGATATCCGTTCCACCATCCCACATCATCTTGATCGCGACGAACAAAATAATGAACAGGCCAAGATACGCAATCCATTTGTGCTTGGTGAGAATATTGGCGATCATGGTGGCGGCAATCAGCATCAGCGCAACCGATAGCGTCAGCCCGAATACCAGGATGGCTAGGTGTTCACGGGCGATGCCTGCAACCGCAAGTACATTGTCAAGTGACATCGATATGTCAGCCGCCACAACTTGCAAGAGCGCCTGCTTGAATGTCAGCGATTGCTTTGCGCCGCTTGTCGTTGTAGTCTGTTCATGTGTCGGCACACTCGGGCGTCGCAAGTCGATCCATAACCGCCAGCATACCCAAAGCAGCAACAGTCCGCCAATTAGCAAAACGCCAGGAAGTTTCAGCAACTGAACGGTCAGTACTGCAAATACAATCCTGGCAACAACCGCCAGACCAACACCCCATGCAATGACTCTTTTTCGCTGTTCATGAGGCAGTCCTGCTGCGATCAACCCAACTGCGATTGCATTGTCGCCGGCGAACAACAGGTCCACCAAAATGACTTGAATCAATGCACTGAGTTCTTCTAAAACCATGGGAGGCGATGGAGAGGTTGGATGTTCCGGTCGAATGAAACTGCCAAGTATAGCGTATATCCAGCCCTTCGCCGAATCAGTCAAGCGAACGTCCGCACGCTTACCGCCAAATCCCGAGATCTCTCATTGGTCTAAGTTGGCGTTTCACTGTGACTGTAGTGTTCAAGGCATTCTCACAAAAGGTGCAACGCAACACTTCGGTGGGACGGTTTTTCAAAAATCAAAGTGTTTGAGCAAAATTCCGCCTGCCTTAACACAGCACTTGTATTGAACCCAGTAGTTCCAGAGATATTGACCGCTTCGGGAGACCTGAGGATGTGGCCACTCAGGTTGCTCACCGAACGTCTCACACCGATTGGTTGAGTGCGGCAACAACATTTGCCAGCGGTCGGTTTTTTCATTACCAGACCCAAGCCACTGATGCCATACCTGTTGCATACACTGACCTGAGTTGTTCAGTTTCGACGTTTGCTGCCAGCGTCCGCCACTTCGACTGCAATCTTGTGCACTCATAGCGGTAACATCACCTCGACTGAACTGCCCGCTCATGGGCAGAGTCTGTTTGCCAGTCACGTGAGCTGTGTTGTCTCGCAATACAATGTCGATTGCTCTTTGACTGGCAACGGCAGCGGCTTTACCCGCGTGCGCCTGTATCACAAATCCGGTTCGTGGAAAAACTGAACCCCATGAGAAGTCTGGCCAAGACCCGATTTCCCGAAGCCCCGGGTGCAGCGCTTCACGCCGTTTTGATTCTGCCAGCCCATTTCGCCACTCAAGTGCGTCGTGCAACGAAATGAAGTATGGAAATAATGGCTGGCTCAAACTGCGACACAAAAATCGCTGGACTCCGGATTGTTGCGCCACCGGTCCGCCAATCACATCGACTTCGTTGAACTTGAGTTCATCATGCAAAAGCCGCGTCGCACCGACTCCTGTAATTCCCCCACCTGAGAAGACTTCAGTAATTTGCGTTTTTTCTTCAATTACTTGCCTTATACCTGCCGGCCATGGTGAATGACCCGTTTGCGGATAGGCCGCCACGACGAAATCTGGCAGTCGGTGTGAAATTCTTGGCGTGGTAACAATCCGACAGCCGAAAAGCGAACATTTTAACCAGATGCACATGCCTGAAATTTTCCACTCCAAACACATCTCGCTGTAAGAACGGCTGATGATTTCGCCCGTAGTGAGCGTATCACCTCGACAAAGCAAAGGCAGTCCACTGATGGCCAACAGAAAGATTGCAAGTACAGTCCTTACCGTGAAATTGTTCGCCATATTTGGATAATCTCATCAAGGTCGATGGTGTCGTATATCACCGCCTGGTCATTGACCACTGCAGCGGGGTATCGTTCAATGTCAAACTGGTGAATCAGCCAGTAAGTTTCGGCTTCGAATTCCAAGGCACGTTTGATTGTGTCAATATTGTTTTCGATCAAAGCCTGTGCCTGCAGCTTGGCAATTGACTCTTGTGGGGCCAGATTCGTGCTCAGACTCTGGGCCGTCTGACCCACATGACTTAAGTCATAAACGAGAGTTTTAACCACCGGGTGTTCAATGACAACAGATGTGTCCACTACAATTATTCGTATCAATTCGGGATAGTCAGCGCCTGAAACCTGCACAGACAAACACATACACAGGACCAATGCTGCGGGCACGGATTGACGTTTGTTTAAGATTGTGCCGCCCCCGTGCGATGTGCTCTTAAAGATTGCGCAATAAGATAGGCGGCCTCAATTTCAGAAATCTTGCGTTCTCTCATTAACTTTGCGCGAATGGCTTTTTCGTCTTTTTCTGTCTGGCTAAGCGCCAGGGCTAAAGCAGGCGGCACATTTCTGAATAAGGTCACCAGGCGCGGTGAAATCAGCGTTCCTTCGGTATACTGTCCAGGCGATTTGCGCGCCCGTTGCAATAATTTTCGCTGAGGGTTAGACAATGACTTGAAGCGTTCAATCTGCTTGATCTCGTCTTCATCCATTGACAAGCAGTACCACCACTCGGGTTGATTGAGCAGTTCTTTGGCACTATCTGGGAACTGGCGAATACTTTGTGTCGCGATCCACAGCCATGCTCCAAAGGTACGCCACATCGCACAGATCCGGTTAAGGTACGGTGTGATCAGTGGATTCTGTAACAGCACATGGGCCTCGTCAATGACCACGATAGTCTGTCTTGAACGATACTGATTGTGTTCAATCTGGTTGTTGATTGTTGCAAAAAGGCCGGTCAGTGCGACTGCCAGTCGATCTTCATAACCACGACGAGCCAATAGGTCAAGTTCCACGACTGTAATGTCAGACTGTGGCCAAAGTTCACCTTCACTGTCAAAGAGACGGCCATTTAGTCCTGTGCAAAACACATTGCATGCTCCTGCCATCTGCGCAGCGCGTTGTCGTTGGCGTTTGGATAGACGTGATTGACTGGTTTGTGTGCTGGAAGCTGTATGGTAAAGGGCATCAACGAGGTCTGAAGTGAGTGTCTGTTGTCGGCCTGCCAGTTTCGAACGTCGCGCAGCGTCCACTAAAGCACCCCTGATCAAATCGATGTCATCTCGCCTCAATTTCTTCTCTTCGTTCGGCTGTCCGCCCGTGATCATCAGTCGGGCCTGGATTTCCATTTCTCCGAGCAAGTCCCGGTAATCGCCGCCTGAGGTTGGGCACATTGATTCGTCTTGGTTTAATAGATCTTGTGCATGGCGAAATGGCGGTACAGCGCAATTGCGACTTCCGTCAACTCTAAACTGGTTGACACTCAGTCCCTGACGGTGGCAGTGGTCTGCAAACAGGCCAAAGGTCGAAAGGGCTGATATCAAAACGACTCGCGGGCGGTGGACAGCCAAAAGATGCAGCAGCAAATAAATCAAGAATGCTGTTTTCCCCGAGCCGGTTGGACCCAAGACCAGGGAATGGGCGTTTTTCTCACGCTGTGCCGGGTTCAGTGGATCAAACATCAAAGGTTCAGCACCTCGATTGAAGAGCAAACAGCCCGGTGCGCCAGTTCCGGTGGAACGCCCAAACACCGGTGCCGCTTTTGCAATATGGCTGGAAAACCACAGTCTTGCTCTCCTCGTACCAGGTTTGTTGTCCTGGTCCGGGTCATATCCGAAAGGCAAGGCACGAATATAACTGTCAAGCGCAATGGGGTCGTACCGGGGCACCACGGGCCGCAATCGGTGAATCGACAGTAGACTCAAAAACTGCTGTACGTTTCTATTAAGTTCAGGCAGGTTCGCGCCAAATACAAACACACCGGCAAATACCTGAAAAATCGAATTGCCTTTGACTATTTCTGCCAACGCACAGTCGGCCAGTTTACGTCTTTCTACCGCAGCTGGTTCGTCACCGACTGAGTTTTCCTTTACTTTGGAGATTTTTTCCACGATCAATTCTTGAGAAGAACACACAACGCTCATCGACCAAATTGAGCCATTCGGTACTTGATCCCATATGGTAGAAATTGCATCACCAAACTGGCGTTCAACGGTCAAGTGTCCAATTTCTGGTTCACCTGTTAATTCATCGATCGTAATGAATCGGCTTGGCTGGCCTCTGAACCACCAAATGCCCGGTTTTTTCCACGTCCACGGTGCGACGCCGTGCAAAGATGCGCGGCTGATATCTGCGCTTGCAGAGCCAGAATAAAGTGCCATGGCGCGAGATTGCCGATCTGTGGGCCACGGATGGGCATCGAGCAACTCGAACGTATTTTGATGACCGGTATGTATTTCAGGTTTTGGCACAAACCAGTGCGTGAGCCATTCGTACAGTTCTTTTGCTCCAACTGGTAACAAATCAATTTCGGCATCGGCCAAGGAATGACGCAGTTGGGAACACAACTGTTCAATGGAATTGTCTTCATGATCCTGCTGGGGTTGCGCTTTTCGCCAGATGCACAAACGGACGCGACGAGATTTGCCTCGCCAAATTTTTTTAGATGAATTCGACGGGTATAGGCCACCCGGTTGGGTTAGGTCATCGAAGTGCTCCGCCACGGCAGCGAACCAGTGGCGCGTATATCGGTTGTTGCGTAATTCTTTCGCCGTGTAAACGTTTAACTGTTCTGCGATGGCTTGAGTCAGCCCTTCGCTAAAGTCCTGTATGAACCACTGCATGATCCAGGGCCTCGACGAATGTTCAGGAAAGTTTTGGGCAATCGCCTGATGCACGCGTTCTAGCATTCGAGTCAAAGTTGCGTCGCTTCTTGCTTCTGTGTTGGCACAAACGACATCAAATATTCGTCCAACGCTGGTGAGATCATGCAATCCAATATTTCCGTTACCCAAGTCGATTCGCGGTGCTAGCAGATCAGAAAACGAGCGTGTGTTCTTGACAATTTTTCGAATCCTCATGTCAGGATGCAATTGGGGTTCAAGATACTCTTCCACAGTAAGCGGTGCGCAGCCTTTACCATTCCATTCCACCAATGGCAGGTCCTGCGCCACAGAGATTTCAGAGTGAACCTGTCTTAGGTTCTCTTTTGCTGAAAAAGTAAATAATTTTGACCAGATGCTCATTTTTGCAAGATTTCACCGGGCAAGGCGTATTCGACTGATTCGTACATTTGAAACGTTGTGGAATATCCGGGCACAGGTGTCCCCTCAATTGAAAAGTGCGGGTAAATGTACATGATGATGGTTGGATTGGGAAGCCGAGGAAAATGGATCGATAACTCGTTGCTTACATCTCGGCTGTATCCTTCCAAATCAGAACCAATATTCGTCGGAACAAGTGACAACCGTTCGTGCACCTGGCCATTAATCATGTGATGTCGATCATAAATTTGATCAATTGTCATCTCGGTATCGGAATGCGGTGTTGTCGGTTGAAACACACCCGAGCAGGCCGACAAGAGCGCAGACAAACTAATCAGTCCAACCTTGACGAGCATTTGCATATTTTGGGAGCGGAGGGAAATTTGTGACTTTGCGCGCAGCAGGGTCTTGGTCGATGTGAATTGCTTTTTCGATGTGAATAGCAACGCTATGTCCAGCAGGTACATAAATGGCATCAAAAGAATTCAGTTGTCGATCATTTAACCATTGGGCGACCGTTGACAATGATTCCTGGGTGGCATAGCCGGCAATATACTGGTCGATATCTCCCACGACCGACGTGGTGCGCTGTGCTGAATTCACCGCAGTTGAAGTCTCGGTTTGTGCATTTGCGATCGCTTCGGCAGTTGATTTTGCCGTGTTGACCAGTGTCGCCTGAGTCAGGTACTGCAATGCATTGGATTTAAGTTCGCCGGCAATGCAAGGATTGCCAAATTCGTCAGAAATCCAGCCTAAGCCTGCAAACGAAGATTCCGGATCAGTTGCACTGCGCGCGGTTTGAATCGTACCGTCTGCAAAGATAAAAGTCGCCGTGTCGATATTGCCTGATACGCATGATAGCGACAGGTCGCCACGAGCTGTTCCTGCAAGCAGCATTCCAGCAAGGCGTGCAATACGATGCCCGTTTGCAGCCAGGTTACGGGTACCGACAATCACTTTAAATCGCCACGGATCCTGCAATTGACCCTGAACAGGAATACGACCAATTAATGCGGTCAATGCAGTGCCATTGAGCAGTGTTGTCGTAGCAGGAATAGTCAGGTGGGGCACCGCCGCGCGCGAGGGGCTCGACTGAGATGGCAGCAAATCGTCTCTTAGGCGATTGTCTTTTCCTGTTACAAGCCCGGCTGGCAAAGTGACATATGGCGTAAATTCCAGTTCTGCATCAGAAGACGCGATCCAATACAGTGCTGAGTTTCCTATGGTAGGTCCCTTCGAAGTATTCCTGTCGGAGGGAGGTTGATTTTCAATTGCGATCATTCGTGATTCCAGCGCATTGAGTGAGATTGCAATTTGTTCGACAACTTCCTGATTTCCTGCGTCCTGAGTTGCGCGGATAATGCTTTGAGAATTACTTTTAATGAAAGCCTCAAGCCGATCGCGTTCTTCCTGATTAAGTTGCACTTGATGTTCGATTGCCTGTTCGATATTACCGATTCGGGTGGCAACTGCGCGAACCTCTTCGGCGGCATTGTCTCGGTCTGATAAATTGGTTTCAGTATCTGGATTGACGCCAGTCAGCCACTTAGCAGGTGATTTGCCTGTTTCATCATTATTGTTAGCAAGCCATAGCACTAATCCACATAGAATTACAACGCCGAGCCAAATGACAGGATGTGGTCTCATCTGGTAAGCACTAAAATTGAGCAGTCTCAAAGGGATAGTCCGAAATTACAACGAGAAGCGTTGTATCACCGGGATGCCCATTCGCATGTAATCGAGTGTGTACAAACGCGGCACTACGCCAGGTGCCGCGCAATTCCCTGGGATCAAGCGTGATTTGCTGACTCAGTGTGTTTGTGATCTTGATTGCAGTAATGAAATGATGTGGTGATTGCCAACTGGCGATGGGGTTCGCATTAACAGCACCTGCACACGCAGTTGGAATTCGATTTGCACAGCGAAAAAGATCTAGTAAAACAGAATCCACGGGTAATCGCTCCAAGCCGGGCAAGTCTTTCAATAGCCTTTTGGGCGCATAAAACTGTTGTACAACCCAACGTGTCAACGCGGCAAACCCAAGTTTTAGATTGCTGGATTCTGCTTCGAGCTTTGCTGGTTTTGCATCGGCCTGAATGACGATGGGCTGACTGAATAAATTGGAATGGTCTTGAGCTTTAATTTCGAAAATGATTCTTCCCAATGGTTCGGCAAGCAAAATCAACCTGGTTTTCGGGAAGGGTTCTTGAGCGATTAACCAAAGATGATTCCCAACGATTTCAGCATTGAATTTTGATCGAATCTGCTGTGGGATTCCCAGCCGTAAAACCTCGGCTTCAGGAATAGTGATACGCTGTTCAGCACCGATCGAAAGATCAATGGCAAGCGGTTCTTGTGGCCAGAAATAGGTCAGCGACGATGCAGTAGCCGTTGCACATTCGAACGACAAGCAGATAAGCAAAATCGCGCATCGAGTACGTATTGTGTATATCGATATCATGATTCCTCAACCCTGATTCGCTCCGGCAAAATCGGCATTGCATCAATCTGCAGACCCCACGGATTGAATTCGGGGTCGATCGCCTGTGCAATGACACTTAAGTGGTAGCGAATCTTGGTGTCTTTAACGGAAACACCGCCGATATTCTCCTTCAATTCCACATCCAGTATGACAGTCCATCGGCCGGACTCTTCGAGTCTGACTGTATCGCGAAAGTTTGTGTTGCTAAGTGGAATTAG
Source organism: Arenicellales bacterium (assembly GCA_963664525.1). Taxonomy (GTDB): domain Bacteria; phylum Pseudomonadota; class Gammaproteobacteria; order Arenicellales; family JAJDZL01; genus JAJDZL01. The sequence continues at coordinate 1,796,706 of OY761535.1, read as the reverse complement.
AAAGCGAGTCCGTCCCAATAATTCAGTTGAGCGTTTTTCGCTATCATTTCTAAGCCAAGCCTTGAATTTTGGTGTTAAGAATTCAGTCAAACGTTCTAAATTTTCTGGATACTCTTTAAAACAGTCTTGAGGGCAGCGGTTCAGCTGCTGCCAAATGTAGCCTGCAAAGTTGTAGACTTCCCACGGGTGAATCGTGTTCAGTGAGATTTGTGTGCCATACCGTAAATCCGGTGGAATGCTGATGCGCTGTACCTTGGCTGCATGTTGCCAGCCATACAGAGCACCCATAAGGCAAATCGCAAGTACTCCCAAGAGTAGCCTGAGTGTCAGGATGTGGCTATAAAGATTCGCATCAGCGTGCAAATATCGTGCCATGACTATGCTACTCTCACCGTAGACCATCGGCCGGACTTGTAAACCAGATCTTTGCCGAACAGCGGGTGAAATTGACAACATATGCGACGCAAATGCCAGCCCTCTGGTTTCCCCATTTTCACTGTCTTAAGTATGTTGGCGATGGTGGCGACAAATATGAGTAGTCCACCAACAAAAACAGCAAAGCCAATGAACAGAGCATGTAGTCCGTCGAGAACAAGAAAACCGATGATGATCGCCGCGGGTAGCCATAAACAGCCTGTTACCAGAGCAATAGACAAAAGCTCGCTCGCGCTACAGCCTTTGTATAGCCGTGTTTCGTAATCCAACGGTGCGCACGGTGCCAGCATGTTCAAATCAAAATGATGTCGCTAATCAGTTCAGAGCCCCACCAAGCACCGAATATGACGATCAAAATCACCAGCAGACCAGCACCAAAGTACACACTGAATCGCCCCCATTCACCTTTCTTCCTGGCATCGTTAACCTCGGCAATCAAGCCACTGGCGAAACCTATCAATGCAAATACGACGATGATGGTAAGACCAAGAAATATGATGTAGCGAATGCTCGCGACCACGTAACGGATGGGATCGTCTTCGTTAAATATTTCAGTTCCAATTTTCGGTGGGGCAGGAAGCAGGTTTTGCGCGTGGCAGGCATCGGTATAAAAACAGAGTATCACAAACAGCACGAGCGACGTTACTCGCCAATGAGCGTGTTTAGATTGCTTGATGAAAGCGTTCATATTAAAGAAACGAAATGAGTGTCAAGATGATCAGTACGACGCAAAGTGAGCGAAAGCATTCGAACATCAAGTCAATAAATCCAATCTGGTTGCTCCGCAGCTGACCTAATGAACAATGCACGATCCAAATCCACCAGGCAATGGACATCGATGCAAGTGTGCCAGCGATAATGATGTTCAACACTTCAAAGTCGAAAACGGATGCAATTCCAATATTGTTCATCAGTTAACGGCCATAATTTCCAACGATGGGATCCAAGACTCTTGGCATGTAGACTGGCGTGTCAATGTGTGCCTGAATACCTTGCGAAATTGAAAGAAGGTCTGCACGAAGTTGGTAATAATCAAATCGTACACGAGCATCAGGGTCAGCACTGATCTCTGCTTCACGGATTAGCGCCTCTAGCTCATCCAGTGCTCTTGCGAGTCTTGCCAGGATTTGAATCTCTGAGGCGTTGGTGCGAACTATCACTTTTGGTAGCAAATGACTTGTCTGCCTGGTCTGTTGAATCGGAACTTGGGCGACTACAGTTTCGCCAGGTAGACTGCTCTTCGAGCTGCACGCAGTCAAAATTGTCAATACGCTCGACAAGACGATTATTCGAAAATATTTCATGGTAGTCGCGCTTATAGAATGACAGTGTTTAGCAGTTCAATGAAAAATATGAATGTTCGCTTGAACATATTTTTTAGTAGCTTAGAAGTCGGCAAAAAGGAATTCATTTCACCCGATAGATTCCGGGGTGAATGTCAAGCATGCGTCCCTTGGCTTGTCTGACTTTGATCGTGCCATTTTGAAGGTGTACTTGTGAAATTTGATTGAATATTACCCAGGTTCTCAGATCAGTACTGTCAATCGCGTCTTGGAGATAGATTTCCAGGCTTCCACCACGTTCAACATGGTGCAGACCTTCGGTTATAGATGCGGCACAATTGGGGTCCTTGCACCGTAGTGAGGTGATTAGCAACAGTCGCTCATCTTTTGCTGTGTTGGTGGAAGCCTTTGAATGCAATGCCTTGAGCGCGTCGGAATATGCTGTCTCAAACTTAAGAATTGCAGCGGTCGTCTCGAATTGACGCTGAGCCAAGAGTTTTGCATAGTGATCACGCTGTTCATCGCTGGTTGCGAATATTCCTAGCCACTCAAGCGGAGTTAGATTTGCTGACAGCAAGCCTTCGTATTGAATTTTGAGCGAGTTTACTTGAGCATATTCTTCTGATGTGATGCCCCAGGCTTCGGCACTTTTTTCTTGTGACCATTTTGGCGTTGCAGCAACATTTTCGGTTTTTTGAATGAAGTCCTGCGTATAGCCAGTCGATGTCAAAACCAAAGTGATAAATAAGATTAGGTACCGGATCTGATATGGCATTTTCATCGTTGTAATGGCTTGTGTTAACATGGTTCAGACCATGACTTTCAACGAGTCAAGAGTCGAGTCTGTGTGAACGTTTGATCAATCTGCTAGCCAGAAACCTTGAGACTGATTTGCTCGCCGGTGCTTGCTCTGAAAACTGCCATCTGCGCGTCAGGATCAACTTTCACGAGTAGCCAGCCTGCACGGGAAGATTGGGGACTGATCATGGCAATTTTTCCATCAAGTTCGATCACTGCGTTCCATTCATTGTTCCATCGATCGACTGCGATCAGACGAAAGGGTGGGCTTCGGTGAGGGGTATCCGAATCATTGGCTTTCGCTTCATCGATAGTGGCGAATACGCCTGCCAATTGATTTTCCAGTTCGAGCATTCGTTGTTCAATTCGTTTGGTCGCGGCCGATTGAACAGTGATGGCAGATTGCAGATTCGGTAGCATTTCGCGAACAGGTTGCAACCGATCATCAAAATATAAAAATGCCTCGTGTTGTTGTTTGATCTCGGTTCTTATCTCCTCAAGAACGGAAAGATACGCCGGTTTTGGTGTTTCAATTTCTAAATCCAACTGTTTCGACTCAGGTAATATTGACGCTGCAGTATTTGGCACCATCGGGTTGCCGATCGCTGAATCAGAACTTTGTTGAATTGGTTCGGCATCGACGATTTCTTGAATTGAAACCGGTGGTAAATTAAGTTGACGTATATCAGTACGAAGATATTTCTGCACCCAGTAGGCCGCCGCTAATGTGATCAATAAAGCAGCCAAAATAAATAACTTGCGAGAATAATGTTTGAAGTTTGCGATTTGTGAATTGAACATTTTTACTCGAGCGTGCCTGAAATTTCCTTACACTACGTGCTGTTCACACGAAACTGGATGAAATTTTCTGTTTGGTTGATTGCATTGCCAATAATTAACCGAAATTCAAACAAAGCGCATTTTTCATCTTAACAACCCGACTATTGACAAAGCATGGCCACAATTTTTTTTGCGTGTTGAGTCATTCGCCAGCCAGTCTCATGCCGAAAAGTCCAAGTGCTGTAACACCAAGTCCCACACCGAAAGGCTTTTCGTCTCTTCTGAGATACAAGAGCAGCATCAAGAGTGATGCACCGACCAACAGTGGGGCAATCGCTTGGTACCCAAGCCAGGCACCGAGTGCGCCAAAGTACTTTGCATCTCCATACCCGATGTTGGATTGACTGTGTCGGTGAATCTGCCAAACGCGCAAAGACTGAATGCCACAGTACGCGATGATCGCGCCTGCTATCGAGTCAATGAATTGAACAATTAACTCAAGACAATTGACAACAAATCCGCTGACTGCCATGGGCAAGGTGATCCAGTCGGACAGGCGATTTGAATAGTGATCTTCAATCGCGAGATACGTGACTGCACAAGCGAAAACAAAGAACAATATGGACGTTAAAAGATCCATCCTGCATAGCCGGTTCAATGTCGACGAAGTCGAATCATCGCAGTGTCATTTTGAGTTGCGATTCAGTCATCGGGTCGGTTTATCAGGTCAGTTTTTGCGACTTGATTTAACACTTTACAACTCCGTGTTCACACCATCCATCACAATTGCCATTACTGACGAGGCAACAGCTTGAATAAATTTTGATCGAATGGTTGTCGCATTTGAGAGTTTCCAAGTTTCGTGATTTGTACGTAAACGTCTTTGAAGTTCCTCTCCACGAACCACAGGATCTGCAACTTCCACCACAACTTAAGCGGCCAGGATTGGCTGATATGACTGATGCTCTGGACGGGGTACATGACTGATTGGCAGTCGGCTTTCTCACAATTTTTGAAATATCGGAAGCATTTTTTCCAATCCTTAGTCGATTGGCGGCAATATTCGTGGTATTGATGTCGACTTTACCGCTCAAATCGACCAGATCTGCGAAATTTTTACGAATATCTCGGCGATTATTTGCAATTGCTTCGGTGTTATCTCCTATAGCATTTCGGTTCTCGGTAACTTGCGAGGAGACGGTGCGAATTTCGTTATCAATCCGAACCACATCAGGCGCTTGATTGAACCGCTCGAAGCCTTCGCCGGATACGCCATCAGCCGGGTCGACTCGAAGTTGGTTGATCTGTGCTGCAGAGGCCTGCAGCACACGGGTGTCGACCTGCCCGGGAACGACGAGTTTTCCTGAGACTGTTTGAATTGCGACATCACCAGGACCTTGAACAATGAGATTATCGGCATCCATATTCACCTGCATTCCGTTGTCAAAGCTCAGTGCACCGGTCATTTCATTTGCGCCGTCAACGCGTAAGAAAGGAGCGTTGCCTGTCGCCTGTGCACCGACTCTTGCCTGTAGTCGGGCAAGGTCATCTACCGCGTCCGTATCGTAATTCGGATGGTTTGGGTCAATGATGACCGTCGCTGGGTCTGGCTCGGCAAATACCAGTTCAAAGAAATTTAAAACGCCCGCCCCGGTTTGTTCGGTGGCCGTTTGAAATGCCGCCGCAGCCAAGTCGGGGCGAGAATCAGGTTGACCGTCATTGTTGTCGTCGTCACCGCTTCGAAATACCCCAAAATCAATCAATCCCAGTGTTCCAGATGGCGTAATGCTCACCTCAATTTCCAGGTCTCTATAACTTGCGGGGATTCCTGCGTCAGTTCTGACATAGGGGATTAGAGTTTCCGGGCCGAAAGTACAGGAAAGAAACCGACGGCCAATCGGATTATTGCAATCTTGTAGATCATCGATGGAGTACACACCACCTGAAGTTGGCGGGCTTTCTGCCAGCCATGTCGATGCAGCTCGGGCGTAGGTGGCAATTGCCCGCCCTGCATTGCGTGCGTTGTCGACTTCCATTTGACTCAATCGACTTTGTGTCCACACCGCAAGCACTACGATACCGACGGTCAGTGCGATCAAGGTTTCAACCAAAGTAATTGCACCTTTTTCCAGCGAATCGGATTTATCTTGAAAACGGCTGAATAAAAGTTCAAAGGTTTTCACAATTAGCCTCTAAAAGTCCAGACAACATTGTTCGGTGGCGAATTTGAGCATAACGAAGCAATGTCAGCAGCGATTGATTCATCATCTGGTGTATTTGGATCATTTTCTGCTTCAAGATCGAGTACGGTCCCATCTATTTCCACGGATTGGGCCATCTCTGCTGTTGTCGCGACCAGTGATGAACAGGCATCGTCGGGCATATCTTGAAATTCAACAGTAAACGTACGACCAGTTCCAGTGATATCTACATCCCCATTCCAAGGGTGCTGAGGCGAGTCTTCTCCTTCAACAAGAAAATGTTGCGGAAATCCAGCCAGATTCTGAGCAAGTGCGGTGTTCAGTCCGCCAAAATTGTTGCGTACACCAAAAGTCATTCGAACGGCGGAAACAATTTGCGTTAACCCGTTCATTCCAGTTGATGCATTACGAGCCGCAACCAGTGCCGGGATGCCAGCGAAGACAACCGCTAGAACAGTAGCACCCACACCGAGTGCAATCAGTGTTTCCGCTACAGTAATTGCTCCTTTTTGCCGCTCCGACTTTGATTTGTTCCGAAACGAAGGAAACAGAAATTGGATCATATATTTAACAAATTTCATAACAATACTCCTGATTTGAGAAGTGGTTAAAATGCTGCATTTTGCAGCGAAAATACAACTTTGGCGATACCGAGGTAGATCCAAACAGCGACGCCTCCGATTGTCAGCAACAAAACTGATGAAAGGGCTCGGGTTACACGCTCCAATTTTTCCAAGGCTTGCTCCAGGTCCTCATTAGCGATTCGTTCAGCTTGCTCGGTGAATCCACCGACGCGCTCGTAGATTCGCAAGGTATCCAGCGTTTCCGAAGGGAAAAGTCCGGTATCGAAGGCTTGATCGACAGTGTCGCCGCGATATAAATTCGATCGCATGGTACGTACATGTGATGCAAGGTATTCAGGCAAGCCATTTTCAAGTTGGTGTAGCGCTTTAATTCTTTGAACCCCAGACTGCATTAAAGCGAGCAAGGCATATAGAATTTCCGGTGCCGAAAACTGTCGGTACAGAACAAAGGGTGGATACCAGTCGAATTTTTTTCGAATCGGTCCTGACCAACGCGGTGCAATCCATGTTGAAAACCCCAGTAGGACAAATATTGCAATCGCCAAAACAAGACCCCATGCCGAAAGAAAATTAGAAAATGCCAATACACTGAGCGAGACCCGAGGCCACTTGGATTGGTCAAGAATTTGAGTCATCACCGAAAGAGCTTGCGCGGGAAGGTATGCAATAACGAATCCACCTCCGAAAAAAAGCAGGAGTGGATAAGTCAGCCCGGAAATTAAAGTGCCCCTTAACTTGGACCGAACTGTTGCCATACGTGCCGCTTGTTCAAATCCCTCTGAAATTCTGCCTTCTTGGGTTAATTCGATGATTGCCAACTCTTCTTTAGGAACCCATCCTTGCGCACCAGCGGAAAAGACTTGGGAGCGAATTGCTATTCGTTGATGTTTGGCAAAATGCCAGGAGCCAGATTTTCTGACCTTACTTTCACAGAGAAAATCGAGCGCTGACGCGATGGGTATTCCTGAACGGCTAAGTGAGGCCAAGCGGTTCCAAAATCTGGCACGAGATGAGGCGGACAGGCGAAAACGAAACCGATGTATCAAGTTCATCGTACGATCAAACATGATGCACACCATTTGGAAGAGTGTTTTGCGCCACAAGTTGACTGCCTGCAACCCTGTGGTGCGTGTTGGCTTGAGATTTGACTTGATTTGTCTCAAGAGAGCCGATTTGCCATTCAACATCAGTGGGTGAAACCAACCCCTTGGCAATCAATTCCATTCCATGCTGTTTAACTGGACGGCCATTTAAGTTGTTAAGCCAGTGCTGTCGCGCGCGGCTATAGTCGCCTTGACTCAAATGAAAGATCATTTCGTCGTCAGGAAGTACTATTTCGGCCATCACTGTTCGTCCGATTACGCCACTGCCACCACAACTCTCGCAGTTTTCATTGCCTCTGTAAAAGATATGTTTTGTTTCAAACTGATAGCTTTGCAGCACCGCAATAGCTCGAAGTACGCTTTCCTTTCGTCTTGGATCACCGTTTCGGGCTTGTGCCATCCAGGCATCCGCACTCACGCGACAATCTCGACACAGCTTTGGTACCAGCGACTGGTACATCAATCCCTTGAGAACATCCGGTGAGCAAAGTAAATTCGAGTCAATTCCCAGTCCGGTGAGTCGTCCGACAATTCCAAGTGCTGTACAAGCATGAACCGTGGTGTAGACGCGGTGCCCGGATTGGGCAAATTTGACCGTCAACAGCCCAGATTGCAGATCGCGAATTTCCCCAACCATCAAAGTGTCCGGGTCGCATCGCAGTGCACCGCGTATGGCAAAGGTAAACTCGTCTTCACTGTTCGTTCCTTTCTTGCGAACAACCGGCACTTGAGTGGCACCGGGGATTACCCGTTCAGGTGGATCTTCGACAGTAATGATTCTGAGCCGAGATTGATGCATGTCAAGTTCTTCATTCAACATTCCAACAATGGATGTACTTTTTCCACTGCCAACACCACCTGCCATAACGAGTAAGCCCGATGGGCGCTGTACGATTGTTTGAATCGACCGAAGTTGATCGTTGTCATACCCTAGTTCTTGAAGACGCATGGTTTCGCTGCTACCTGGCAAGATTCGAAGGACCATGTCGTAGCCATCTGGTGAGGCGGGGATAGTTCCCACTCGCACCCGAACCCGCCTTCCGTTTGCCAAGACAGTGTCCGCCACGGCATCCTGCGGTTCGTGCCGATTCCAAGTCACTGCTTGGTCATGCCCCAAAACCTCGTAAATGAATCGACTGGTTTGGTCAGCAGTCTGTTCAGGCCATTCGGCGTATTTGGAAATTTGCCCATCAATTCGAAAACTGACCAAGGCGCTAATCCGCCTTCTTACGATGTGAATATCAGAAGCGTTTTCAGTGATCGCCTTTGTCAACAGCATACGAACGGTATCTTGACCTCTTTCAAAGTCAAGGTCAGTCGAAGTTGGGTTCACTCGCTTATCGGCATCCGCGTAGACTTCTTCCAGAAAATCGGGGGTCACTTCGATTTGATCAATGACCTGTATATTCCGCCGTTTGAGGTTTTCTCGCAGTTGCGCCTTAAGGCGCGCCGGGTATTGCAAACTCGTGAATAATATGTAGGCAGCGGTAGGTGGCTCATCTTCCGATACTGCGGCAAAATACATGCGCTCTGACTGCTCAATCGGTACCCAAGATCCCGTTCCACCGGTGAGCACTAGTTTGTAAGTTGGCAGATGCTCATTCACAATTGATTTTCGTCTTTATTCTCAATTGTCTGGGATCGACCCGAGAGTCCAACTGACATCGCGTGCCCCGAGACCAGCAGATGCACCTGTCTTCGACGCACTTTTGTCACTCGCGCCAAGCGTATGGTGTCTCCTTCTTTCAACCTGTATTCGCGCCCATCTAGGCGCGCATAGGCGACCAATTCATCAGGGGAACCTACAATTGCGTATATTTCAAGATTCTGATCAAACCAATTGAGCCGGTCCATTCCGGGATCCGGTTCGGTTGAGGGTTCTTCGGAAGAAACTTCAGGCGCACTGTTGCTTAGTGTTTGGAACTGTGCAATTTTGGCGACCAGCTGTTGGTACTCAAGAACACGTTTTAGTATGTCCTGTTGATTTTGCAAGCAGTCAAGTACCGCGACTGTCCCTGCGATATCGCTGCAGATTGGCGGAATTTCCGGGTGTTGCTGTGCCAGTGTATAGCTTGGCAGAAGTAGCCACAAGCCTGTCAGGAACCTAGTCAGATTTAGCAAAATAATCTCCTTCTAATTCCCATTGGAATGAATCACCGAGCCTGACCGTAATTCGAGACACTTTAAGCGGCAGGTCTTTTAAGGAAACTGCAGTCGCAATCATTTCGTGGAGTTGATTGCTGTTGCCACTCAGTTGTGCGCGTGTGACCGGGTAATCATCACCGATGGGGCGCGCTGGTTTTAAAGACCACTGCCCAGGCAACGCGGAGAGGGTGTCGAGTAACTGCAGTCTGTCTGATGCATTGGCCAAGCGAGTTTCTACATCGTCAGCTTGTGCTCGAACTGTTGCTGGAAACTCGATTTTTTCGACCAGCGAAGTGGCATCTTCAAAAAACTGATATTCACCTTCCGCAAGATATTTTTTGATGTCGGATATGCTCCCGTGATTGCGATGCCAGGTTACCAGGATGACATCGTTTTGCCATTCATAGGAATGGACTCGCCAGCCTGCGGCGCGCAAGGGTCGATCGAAAATTTTGTCAGCAATTGTCGCCAGTAGGGCTGATGAGTTTTGATTCAGTGACCGTTGCAGTGCTAGCCTTTTCTGATTGTGAGCATTTTGTGTGGCCTGCTGATTTTGCATGTGCTGAGCTTGGGCTTTTTCCATGTAACTGAAATATTGCCAAGTACCGATGCTCAGGCACGTGATCAGGCCGATCGAGATTGCAATCAGGCCGGTTTTATTGACCTTTTTAGACGTGATCGGCTTGCAGGAAATATCCGAAGTTGGTTTTACCCCATTTACGAGATCATCAAAGTCGCTCGGCAGGGCATCTTCGATTGCAAAACTTGCGGACTTATCAAACAGGGGAATATTTTTCCCAGCAATGTCAGATCGAATTTCACGCAACCTTTCTGCGATGAATTCTCGATTGCCAACCAGATCGCCAGCGGGAAAGACCGCACCATCTTCAACCGTGCAAAGCCAGAACCGGTCTTCATCGAGCTGTTGTACGAGTACTGCCGATCGTTGCGCTTGAGCGAGTAAAGCACCGGCACTGATCAAGCCTACATCGTTGTGGTCTGGCGTCGCGCCCAGCTGGTAGCCAACGGATGTTTCCAACTCGGCATAGCCGACCGGATTCAAAGGTAGCGACATCAGTTCGCGTATTTTTCGACGTTCTCGACTAGGGGTCGACCAAAGGACTGGTGCCAGCCACGTGATGTTGATCGCCATCTCTTCGTTACAAAATCGATGCGTCGTCACCTTGTCGTCTCCATAATTTACGTCCGGAGTAATCGAGAGTTGGTCGTATGATGTACGGGGTTATCAAGAGTACCAAACTGGTGCGCGAAGTTTTTAATTCGGCATCTTTTCCAAACAGCACTTTGACATTGGAATCATCGGCTCTATACGTGTCTAGCCCAGCGACAAACAACAATTCACCCGAGTTCAACACCACTGGTAGCAGGGCGGACCTCGATTCCAGATTAGGCAGTTGTATCACAGGGTCATCGGGCCCGGCATCATAAGGAAATCGTCTGATTTCCTTGATCCTTGTCGTTCTGATGGTGAGGTTCAACATGATTCGATTGCTGTCTGGCAAAATATGTGGCAACATGTTGATCGCGATTCCATCTTGAATTTTGTCAGGTAAAAGACGGACTTCTGTCGTCCCTTCGGAATTGACAATCTCGCGTCGCGCCAGGTACGATGTTTCATCACCGAAAAATACCGGTACCGGCAAACCATTCAGACCTCTAATCACAGTAGAGGTCAGTTTTGCCACCCGGTTCACCCCAGCGGATTTTCTTAGCAGCAGTTCAATGTCACTTTCATCAATCGCTTGTGAAAGTGAGTGAGTCAGTTGAAGTCCAACAAATCCGCCCGCATCATCACTGCCTATTTGGACCTCGGCAGCACTCTTACCAAAGGCGTTTTTCACAATTCCGGTCAAATTGAGTCCCGCAGCTGCATTTTCGCCATGATGAATTTCATACAGGTCGAAATTGACGATGACCTGAGTGGTCAAGTCCTGATTCTTGACTGCAACCCATTCGGCCACATGTTGGAGGGTATCTGGGGTGTCGATGACGCTCAATTCACCGGTGAGTCGATTGAGCGTGAATTTTCCGTGCTCTGTCAGCAGACCGCTTAGAAAGGTCTCCATTTCATCCCAGTAGGTGGCCGTGTCTAAGGACACGTCGACCTTGTCTTTGGCCTGCAAGTCCGAACCGCTCGAACCACCTTGCACAGAACCGGAAAGCCCCACCGATGCCTGCCACTTTGCATCAATTTTGGGGACAAATAGCATCCACATACCAAGTTCAGTGTGAAAGACTTCGATTTGATTTACACGGGTGCGCCAGCTATAGCCAAGGCGATTTGTGATGTAGTTCAACGCCTGTTTTGCAGACCCGTTCCAATGAATTGTTGGCAGTTGAGCATTTTGGATGTTTTCGGCGATTGAAATCGGAACCTGAATTTGGTTTTCGATCTCGCGACTCACATCCGCAAGTGAGATCGGTTCGACGAACGTCAGGGCAATTGTCCGGCTCAATGCAGCGGGTTCCGGCTCCGGTGAGTTGATTGCCTTGATTGGAGCAGAGGGCCCGATCCAGGGTGCAGAAAATTCCTGCACAAGATGACTTGCGGGTGGATTTTTTTGCGCTTCTATAGACTGTTCAAGTTCCTGTTCAATTTTCGATACAAATTGTTCTGTCTGCTCGCTAATGTCAGTTGGAAGTCGGCATGCAGATAGTGTCAACGCCATACAGAGCGCGACAGACACGGTCAGCAGATGTGTGGCATTCATTGTGATCTCACTGATGCGTAGTCTGGTTGGACAACCAGCACTGCATTGCCGGCGTAGTATCTCGCTACCAAGGGAACGGGAGCATCCTGATAATGTTTCAACACATTACCTATAGCTTCCAACAAGGTGCCAGAAAAAATTGCTGAATGCGTGATTGCATAGTCATGCTGGCTACGCCATTCCAGCGACCAGTTGGCTTGCTGAACCCAGTTCTGCAGATTTTCACGTAGCGTCAGCGACGCTTGGAGTTGCCAGACCTTTGAATTTGAGGATTCGAACTCGCCAGTGTTTGGTGTGCTTGGTCTCATTGACTCGCGCAAAGTCTCTGGTGGTTGAACACGGTTGTTCAAATCGGCTCCAACACGTTGAAACCACAATATTCTTTGAGCGCTATCTTCGTGCAATTGCCAAGGCTGTCCAATGATGGTTTGAACTGCAGTGCGTATATCTAAAGGTCCAATGGTTCGATGACTTTCCGGTAAAGGCAATTCAAGTGTGTGCAAGACATCTTCGGTTGCAATATGCCGGTAACCGGAACGATGTAATACGTAGTCGATGGCCTTTCCGACAGTTTCAACATTGGCAGGAAAGCGAGTATCGATTACGGCGGACAGTAAATCGACCTGACTTGATTCGGCAGCCAGTGTATGAATCGTGTATCGATTCACTCGGGTGAATTCATTGCCTGATACCAACTGCGAGATCAATACCAATGCTACGGTGCCAATTGAAAATCGAGTCATTTTGAATGCAATAATGTTCATGCTATTGACTATGCCGTGATTGAGCGAATAATGGAACTAAAAATCTGGATTTGTCTTGGAGTCAATTTTCTAGCGTTGAAAAATCAATTCAAATAATCGGGTTTACGGGAATGACACGGAACCGGGAATTTTGTCCATCAGGTAATTTCTCGCTTTCCAAGCCATCGCACTGGAGGTGAATATTGCCTTCGGATCGTTCTCAAGAATCTCTATCCAGTCGAGCACGTATGATTCATGACACATTTCCCCAAAAATTTGGTGATCCGTACACAAGAATGCTGATCCAATCTCGGCGATCAGTTCTTCAAACGCATATCCCACCGATTTGAACGGGTGGGAGTCAACAATGCCTGATCGGTTTAAACGGGAGCGGTGTCCTGTCCAGTGAGTCAATTCATGCATCAAAGTGCTGTAGTAACCAGCTGGTGAGTCAAATGCCGCTTTGGGAGGCATGCAGATAATGTCTGAAGTAGGAATGTAAGTGGCGATGTTTCCAGCGTGTCGAACTTTGGCCCCACAAAGATTGACGAAGTCATCGGCGTGTTGATGTGACTGCCAGTTTTGTTCAAGTTTGACTGGTGGCTGCACCCCCTTGTGGATTTTTTCCGGTAACCCCGTGCATTGTTCAACATTAAAGAGGGTATATGCGCGGGCAATTTTGTAGGACCGCTTCGCTTGTGCTTGCTCTTTATCTTCCTGGGGATCAATTCTTGGATCAACTTTGATGTTTTTGAACAAAACGGCAACAGTACCCTTTTGTCCTCTGCGAACGCGACCTCCAATTTTTTTCACTTGTCTGAAAGTCAGCCATCGGTCATATTCGTAACCGTTGACGATGGCGGATGTCCACAGAATTGTGATGTTAATCCCTGTGTAGCGGCGTTCCGTTCCTGCATTGACGGGATATCCTGGCACGGAGTCCGCAGGCGTCCAAGGTCTTCGCCAAGGTGGTGCACCGGTTTTCAGTGCATCGATGAATACTTTGGTTACCTGGGTGAATATGGATTGAGGTTTGTCTTTTTTCATCGTTCCAAGCATCTGATGAGATTGGAACGAAACATACCCGGGTCATTGACTGGAATGCACGCATAAATGAGGTCTCGAATCGTGCAGGATTAGTGTCCAGATTACTCACAAGAACGGCACCGGAATTTGAGTAATAAGCGTTTCTGAATCTAACCCTCGTTCGATCGGACCGGAGATTTTGGTTTGTTTTGCATGGCTTGCTCCAAAGTTCGTTGCTGGTACTTTTGCTTGGTTTCGTTAAATAACTTTTCGTGTTTCGCGTGCTCAGTACGCTTTTGGATCACCCGTTCTGCATTTTCGATTTGAAACAGTCCTTCGTCTCTGAGACCGACACCGTTTTCTATCAGTCGGTTGCAGTAGACAGCGAGCAACGAGACCGGATTCCACACTGGTGTGCATTTATTATCAAGCCCAGCCTGAATTCGCCCTTCTAATTCATCAAGCAGCAGTTGCTGCCATGAGTCCCAGGGTTTTGGAGGTTCTGGCAAACTGTCTGGTAGTCGCTTGAGGGTCAGTTCAATTAGGTGTTTCTGATTTTCAGAAACGCTAGTCGGATAGATCAAATCGCGCGGTGCTTCAAGAGGTTTATCGGTGAATTGTTTGTAGTAGTTATTTTTTTCTACTACTAACTTACTACTTGTATGTACTACAGAGTCTTCGTGAACTGCGGCTGCTTGATCGGATTGTTCTAACGTTTTTGTTTGACCGTAGTTCATTGCGTGAACTGCGGTGGTTTGATCGATGTCTTTTTGCTCTTGAACCTTGCAATGACTGCCTTGACCATCTGATTCTTCCAGTTTTGAATAGGCGCCGAAAAAACTCACTTGTGCGTTTCCATCAACAGCCATCCAAGCGTCAGCTCGTCTTTCAAATGGGTGTTTGTATTCCATCAGGTTTTGACCCAGGTTGATGTCGTGGCGCAGCGAACTCAGAATTAGTTCTGAAATTTTGCGCACATCGGAGTTTCGATGTTTTCTGCAGTCACTCAGGTAAGTCATGTAATTCGAATCCAACTCGAATGTGTCTGGCAGACTCAACGGCTCTCCATGGACCATGTAGATATTACCGGCTTTGGTAAATTGTCCAGTTTCGTTGCGTTCCTGATCTTTACACAGCAGCGTAATCCAGCGTGTTATGCGAAGTTTCGAGATAGAGTTTGAAACTGTGCCGCGCGAAATATTCAACATGGACTGAATTTCGTCATAACTTGGAAATGAAGTCAATGACATATCCGGTGTGCAGCGAGAGCGAATCGCTAACCAAACCAGTTTGTCGTAGGGATTGAGTACAGGATCGAAAATTAGCAAACGCGGATGAGAATCGTACCAGTTATCGGTAAAGATCATTCCGCTTGTCGCATTCTCTGAGCGCCGGTAACTCTTTGTCGCGGACAATATTTTGGACAGGTTGTTCTTGATCGTTTTTGTATCAGGTTTATTCATCATCAGTCTCACACCGAGTAAAACAAAATATTTAGGCCATTTGCCTCACATGCGTCGAATTCAACTGAAGTGTTCATTTACGATGCGAGATTTAAATGAAATGGCAGATTAATTCTTTCTCAACTGATTGAGTGAGTCGTCATTTTCCCATTCCACCACAAGGCTCCAGATGACCCGAAAGGACACTTGTCGTTTCAGTGAATCGAAAATGTCGAGAAACTCCTGTGGTCCGAAGTTGGGAACACGCTGCAATGTTTCTTCGACCGCATTCCAAACCGATTTTTCGACTTCGAGCGATGGTCGCGGAGGTCGGCCGGCCGGCAGCGGTGGTAAATCCAATTGCCGACGCTTGAGATTGAACTGTTTGTTTCCCATACCGGTCAGAGCGCGGATCATCTTTAACGGCGCGTCGCAGGAAATCAATTCGTCAATCACGGCTTCTTTCGCTTTTTCTCTTAGGACGTAGTCGATCATCCGCCAGTAGATCTTTCGATTCAGGCGTATTGTTAGAAAATGAGACTGTGTTGAGCTCAAACGAAGTGCATCGGCGATTGACAGTGATGCCAAAGCCCGAACTTCGCTGGGGCCGAATCCCATTTCATTCAGTGCGTTGTAATCGCCTTCTTCCTCGCAACGCTGGAAGAAAACAATGATTGAGTTCATTAATTCAGCTTCCTTATTGATTGCCATAACTTTGCTTCTCCTTGATCGTGTGTCGCAAATAAATTCACATTGCTGCGATTTGCCAGTTGATGTATGTTTCGATAGATTTCAGTAATTTCGCGAAGTTGCGTCCAACTTTCATCTTCGAGTTGACGCAGACAGAAACTGATTAATCCAATGTGAGGTACGGTACATCTCATTTTTCCTTTGGCGTGCGAAATCATTGACTTCGCATCGCCGGACTTGATAAAGTGCATGAGATCAGTGCCTTTAATCAGTTTTGCAATAAGAGGGCGCGCACATTCGGATGCCCACCGCAGATCAGAGTATTCCACCAGGAGCCACCACAGGACATCGCGTATGGCTGTCTCACTTGAATCGAGAGGCGCAACTGCAGGTGGATAGTCTGTCACCAGGAAGCCAATGCCCCAATTCCCCGTATTGATGATGATTCTTCGATCGGTGTCGGGATTGACGTAGAAACCGAATCGTTTTCCAAGTTTCGATGCCAACGCGAACGCGTTGCATCTAAGCGCTCCCAAATCCGGGTTGAAATCCGAATTTTGTGTCGCATCAGTCGATGAATTTTTTGAAATATTTTTCGTAGCCGCCTTGTTTGCGGAGTTTGGTTCATTTGACATAGCAGAGCCTGATGTGATTGGTTTTGGATGAGACTGTGTAATGCATTGAGAATTCAAAGTGCCTTTGTTTTGCGCATCTTTGTCAGCTTCGTGCTCATTGGGCACGATTTTTGTACGCGCACAAATCAGTTTTTGCCGTTTTTCTTCTTTTTCTAAAACCCGATGAACGCTTTCAAATGAATCGTGCAGCGGCTTTGGATGTAGCTGCAAGTAGCCATCCAAGCGCAGTGCAATATCTTGTATTGATGTTTTCACATGTCTAGTCAGTGAGGCTTCCAGCGAGCGACGAAAGAACTTAAAGTCCCATTCTGTTTCGGAATATTTTTTTAGCGTTTCATTGAACATTCGAATGGTTTGCTGCTCTGATTTGTCGAATTCCAGGCCTACATTGACAAATGCTTTTTGCAATCTTCTGAGCTTTTGCATTTGTGGCCGCCCCATCAACGTACAGATTTTGGGAGCCAGATGAGGTTCGATTGATTCTGCGGCGTAGCACATGATCGATAGCGAACTTAGAGTGATGCTGTATCCTCTTTCGGTCAACTTGGCAAGACAGTCCCGCAGTGACATTTCCTTGTCGTCGGTTGCCTCGCACTGCAGATGTTCAATGGCGGTCTTGATACCGTGTGCCTTATCGATAAAGCACAGCGATTTTCGCATTTCGTTTTCCTGCAGGTGGCCGATGATGGCGTCGGACTCGAAGCCGGACCAGGGTACAAAGCAGCAATCAACAAATCGAAACTTGTAATTCCCGGTTTCCTGGTAAAGTTCCTTGACTGCTTTCAGTCTTGTATTACCGCCTTTGTAGACGACGAAATGATCTTGTTGGGGGCGACGGCTAATGACTAGGGGTTGGTTGAGCCCATCTTTGGCAATTGATTCTTTGATCTTGCTATAGTTTGGATTTTCCTGTCGTCTTGGGTTTTTGTCGTAGAATTGAATTTTTCCGATTGGCAATGTCAGGAAAGTACGCTCCAGCTGTGAAACAAGCGTTGGGGAGTCGTCGAGGCTGTGCGATTGCGCAGCGAATTTGTGCACATTTCCTGAAATATTTTGCTTGCAATGTTTTGGCATGGTAATCACCTATCATTTTCGAATGGGCAAATAGAAAGACCGCGTCGGTAGACAAAATTGGTCAATCACTGGTTGATTAACAGAGTGCTTTGGAGCGGTGCACCAGGAAGCAGCAATACGGTGCATCAGGGTTCTGAATTCGACTGGAGTTTTGTTTCGACCGAACGGTTTTTGAAGCTGATTCGGTTTGGGTATTGCTCTAATGGCCAATTTCAGCACCGATGAAGTTGCAAAATCGGTTGTCAATTGGGCACAATGTGGGGTGTGTGGATTTACAGAGCGACAATTTTTACGGGTGTTTACACTGTAAACACCCAAAATTCGCAAAATTTCGCTCAAAATTATTGGGTTCGAAGGTGGCTTCGGTTTACTCGACAGTTTGCTTTCGAGAACGTATATGCTGAGTGAACGACATTTGGCGGTGAATAGTCGATTGACACACTTCTTTAAGTAAACTGTTGCAAAAAAACGAATTTTTGAGCTCAATTTCGGACGATTGTTGATCAAGTGGCAGCTACAGAAGTAGTGCTTGGTCTGTTTGCATCGTGAATTTAACAGACGATTTTGGCGGATGAAACTTTGGGTAATTCCACTAACGAGTATAATTATGAACATGGGTAAAGGTGTTCCGTCTGTTGGTCGTTTCTTATAAGTAACTGAGTTTAAAAGGAAAACTGAGTCTTAATCAGTTCCACTCTGAAATCCCGCCTAAATTGTTCTCTTTGCGATCAAGAAAACTCCCAAATACCGCCTATTTCTCGCTCGTTAAACTTAAAATGTTAACTACCGAGTTTTTTGACCGCAGTCGATGAATTTGACTTCGTCACTTTTGTGCGAAATGACTGTAATGATTCGGATCAGAGAACTTGAGAGAGCGTGAATTTGATTTTCAGCTTGCCGGCGCATCAACAAACGGCTAAAGCGATTGACTGCTTGCTTTGTAACTGCGTACGGCTAGATCTTTGCGATGAAGAATATCCGGCAAAAAACCAAAGCAATCAGGGCAGGGCAGGTTCGCACACCGCAAGGTGAGCACAGCGACCCGATCTTTGCGACTTCAAGTTTTGTATTTGAAAGCGCAGCGCATGCTGCACAAATGTTTGCCGAGCAAAAAGAAGGCAACATTTATTCCAGATTTACCAATCCAACGACCCGAGCCTTTGAACAGCGGCTTGCCAGTTTGGAAAACGCTCAATATTGCGTGGGTACAGCGTCAGGCATGTCAGCCATCCTCGCCATTTGCATGAGTGTACTTCGCGCTGGTGATCAAATTGTTGCCACACGCGGTCTATTTGGATCGACGGTCAATTTGTTCAGTAACATTCTGATGCGTTTTAACATTTCCACAAATTTCTATTCGCCCTCACAAATTTACGATGGGGCAGCTGGACCGGACACCCGGTTGATCTTTGTCGAAACACCATCCAATCCGCTTTGTGAGATCGTCGATATCGCAAAGTTGGCGCAGATTAGTCGTGCCCTTGACAACTGTATCCTGGTTGTCGATAACTGCGCTTGTACGCCATTTTTGCAACAGCCTTTGATGCTTGGCGCAGATGTCGTCGTACATTCTGCGACCAAATTCTTAGACGGTCAAGGCAGAGCTGTGGGTGGTGCGGTTGTAACCAACGATGCAGAGGTGTCGAACGCAGTGTTTTCTTTTTTGAGGACTGCCGGCCCGTCGATGAGCCCATTCAATGCATGGATATTCCTAAAAGGGCTGGAAACCCTTTCGGTACGCATGAAAGAATCGTGTTTGAGTGCTGCAAAAATTGCAAACTGGCTGCAAGACCAGTCGACTGTCACTCAGGTGTACTACCCTGGCCTTAAAAATCATCCTGGACATGAATTGGCAACTCGCCAGCAAAAGGATTTTGGCGCGTTGCTTGCATTCGAAGTAGCCGGTGGCCAAAATGCCGCATGGAAAGTGATTGACCGAGTCGAAATATTTTCAGTCACCGCGAATCTGGGCGATGTGAAGAGCACGATCACGCATCCCGCATCAACGACTCACGCACGAATTACAAAATCAGATCGCAAACGGATGGGTGTCAACGATAGCCTGATACGAATTTCAGTTGGACTGGAAGATGTCGATGATTTAATTGAAGATTTGAAGTGCGCGCTAAATTAGTGCAAGATTTTAGGTGCTATTGTATGCCGCAGTTCACCTGGTGAACTACGGTGATAAAGCCGTTTCCAAAAGGCTTTAGTCTTCAATATTGTTGATGAGTGCGTTTGCCACTCTCGATGCAGGCCTTCGTTTCAGATGGCGGAACAAAAATCTGGTGACGTCGATTATGGCATCCAAATCAACGCCAGTTTCTATCCCCATTCCTTCGAGCATGTAAATCACATCTTCAGTTGCCACATTACCGCTGGCTCCGCGTGCGTAGGGACAACCACCTAATCCACCAATTGAACTGTCGACGACTCGGATGCCATGGTCCAGGGCGATGGCGATATTGGGCAAAGCCTGCCCATACGTGTCGTGAAAATGCACCGCGAGCGACTGCATTTCAAAAAACTCGCTAGCAGCCCGTAACAATTGACGCGTAGAATTGATTGTGCCGACACCAATGGTGTCTCCGAGTGACACTTCATAGCAACCGAGTCCAAATAAACGTTCAATCACCGGAATCACTTGGGCGGTAGTGATTTGCCCTTCGTACGGACATCCCAGCACGCAGGAAACATAGCCTCGGACTGCAATACCGCGCTCAAGTGCAACTTCAACCACAGGTCGAAATCTTTCAAATGACTGATCGATGCTGCAGTTTGTGTTTTTCTTGGAAAAAGTTTCAGACGCAGCGGTGAATATTGCAATTTCATCGACATTTGCCGATACCGCATTTTCCAGCCCGATCGAATTGGGTACCAGTGCAATTAGTCTAACATCGTCTCGCCTAGCCACCAAGTTGAACACCTCAGCGGTATTGGCCATTTGTGGTACCCATTTCGGGGAAACAAAACTGCCGGCTTCGATTGTTGACAATCCTGAATTCGATAATCGATTGACGAGTTGTGCCCGAAACTCCGCTGAAGTGCGCTCGGCTTCATTTTGAAGTCCGTCACGCGGACCGACCTCGACCAGGCGTACAAATTCAGTGGTTTGAGTGTTCATCACTACTGACGCGAGTTGCTGTGTCTGCCGGTTCAACGATGGCGCAACTTGCTCCTTCATCAACCAATTGGTCTACAGAAAAAGGTAAATCCGTTACGATCCCGTCTATGGGACTTGAAATCTGATGTTCCATTTTCATGGCTTCAATAACAACGAGCTCCTGTCCCGTAGTGACAAGGTCGCCCACATTGACCATCACCCGGGCGATTCTACCGGGTAGCGGCGCAGCCAAAGACCCTGTTTGATCACGGTTTGCACATGCCGCAGAAATTCGATCGGACATTCGCATCTCATTTCTTGCACTTTGAAAAAAGACAAATATTGAACTGCTCATTTGAACCACTGGCACACACCAGCGCTCACCGTCAATCGTGACGATAAGAGTGTCATCCACTCGCTTCAGTTCTGCAAATGCATAGCTGTGCTCGCCGCATCGGACAGTGCCTGCATCGTTGTCAACAACAATGCCGACGTTATAAAGTTGTTCACCGTGCTCAAAGTTCCAGGCCACTTCACGGTATGAATTCAAACGCCAGCCATTTGTCAATCCCCACGGAGAATAAACATCCTGATTCGTATCAAGCCGTGGTCGAGTCTTTTCATCCGACTGCAGTGTCTGGTACAGCGCAGCGATGATGGGTATGACGGGCGGCAATTGTGCCTGTTTGGCACTCAAGCGTTGCCAGTGGTTTTCGACGTACTTGATATCGATCACGCGATCATCGAACACATCTTCTAACAGCAAGTTCGACAAAAACTCGATATTGGTATCGACACCAATAATTCTGGTTTTTTCCAAGGCTCTTTGCAGTTGCTTGATTGCTTTGCTCCGGCTTGAATCGTGAACCACCAGTTTTGCAATCAACGGGTCGTAGTGCTGGTCAACCCGGTCACCTTGCCTAATTCCTGTATGGACTTGCAAGGCATCTGATTCAAGTGGCAGTTGAAGATACTGAATGTCTCCTGGGGATGGTAAAAAATCTTTTGCGGGAGATTCTGCATAGATTCGAGCCTGAACTGAATGACCTCTTGGGGACTTTGGTACAGCCACATGCGCAATCGAGTCTCCAGCTGCGACTCTTAATTGCAATTCGACAAGATCGACCCCTGTTACCATTTCTGTGACCGGGTGTTCGACCTGCAGTCGGGTATTCATTTCCATGAAATAAAATTCATCTTCAGCCAGCAAGAATTCAATCGTACCCGCGCTAAAGTAATCCAGTGCCTTTGTCAGTGAGACCGCCGCTTCGTACATTCGCCGTCGCGTACTGCTCTTGATGTCAGGCGCCGGCGCTTCTTCGACGATTTTCTGGTAACGACGTTGTGCGGAGCAATCTCGGTCGAAAAGATGCAAGACATTGCCCTGTTTATCTGCCAGAACCTGGACTTCGATATGTCTTGCTGGATTGAGGTATTTTTCGATGATCACAAAGTCATCTGCGAATAGCTCTTTCGCCTGTGAGCGAACCGCTTGCAAGCTGTCCTTAAGTTGGGCTTCACTATGGACGATGCTCATTGCGCGTCCTCCTCCGCCCGCTGCAGCCTTAAGCAAAACTGGAAATCCAATCGTGCATGCCTGTTCAATCATACTCGATGTATCTTGCTCAGAATTACGGCTGCCGGGCAATACGGGAACACCCGCGTCAATTGCAATCCTGGCGGCATTGGCTTTCGATGCCATCTGCGCAATGGTGTCGGATGATGGGCCGACAAATTCGATGCCCTGATTTTCGCAAGCTTCGGCTAAGGCGCTGTTTTCGGATAAAAAGCCGTAGCCAGGATGCAGTGCGTCGGCACCAACCTCTCGGGCCGCTTCCATAATTCGCTCAACATTGAGGTAGCTTTCCGATGGGCGCGATGGGCCAATGTATACCGACTGGTCTGCGAGTGAAGTATGCAGCGCATCACGGTCAGCTTCAGAGTGTACTGTGGCGACTGGTATATTGAGTCGCCTTGCGGTTCGAATGATGCGACAGGCGATCTCGGCGCGATTGGCAATCAGTAATTTTTGAAACAATGGTATGGCCCGGTCATTACGATTGTTTCCAGCCAGGATGTCGCTTTTCGAGAAAGGCACTAACACCTTCCCGACCTTCTTGGGAAGCGCGCAAATTGGAAATTAAAGTTGCCGTGTGTTGTTGAATTTCCCCGCTTACATTTGCTGATAATCGATCGATGATCAGTTGCTTCGCGATTCGCTGCGCATTGGGGCCGGATGCGAGCAGTTCGTTAAAAACTTTTTTTTGTACCTGCGAGAGTGCGTCGGTGTGCGCATATTCATGAACCAAGCCCGAACGATAGGCGCTTGCGGTGTCGAATCGTTCACCGCTTAAGATATAGCGTTTTGCGATTCGAGAACCCATGGCATTGACGACATAAGGGCCGATCACAGCAGGAATCAATCCCAGTCGCACCTCCGCCAGGCTAAAGACTGTTGAATCATCGGCTATGACGATGTCACAACAGGCAATCAGACCAACGCCACCACCAAAAACCGCGCCGTGCACAACGGCAACTGTCGGTCCGGGGAAACTGTAAAGTGCATGCATCATTTCAGCCATGCGCATGGCATCATCAAAATTGTCCTGGGCATCGTACTCGGCAGTTCGTCGCATCCAGTTCAAATCTGCCCCGGCGCAAAAACTGCGACCGCTACCGTTGATGCTCAACACCCGGACGCTTTCATCATCACGCAGTTGTTCCAGTGCATGTGTGATGTCAGCGATCATGGACTCGTCAAATGCGTTGTGCACCTTGGGTCGATTCAACGTGAGCGTGCAGATGCCATTCGATGACACACTCATTTCAATCGTTTCATAAATTCCAATTGACATCAATCTTCCTACATTCTGAAAATTCCGAAGCGGGTGTCTTTGCTCGGTGCGTTATAGGCTGCTGACAATCCGAGCCCGAGGACCATCCGAGTGTCGGCAGGATCAATGATTCCATCGTCCCAGAGTCTTGCACTTGAGTAATAGGGTCGACCTTCAGTCTCGTACTGGTTCAGGATTGACTGCTTGAATTGATCCTGTTCAGCTTTCGACCAGGCATCGCCTCGCATGCTGTCGGCCCGCACCTGTGTCAGCACATTACCTGCCTGTTCACCGCCCATGACCGAAATTCTCGCGTTCGGCACATCCACAAGAACCGCGGCGAATAGGCTCGCCCGCACATGGCATAGTTTCCAGCACCAAAACTGCCGCCAATAATGACTGTAAACTTGGGTACCTGTGCACAGGCAACTGCGGTAACCATCTTTGCGCCATCTTTGGCGATTCCACCTGATTCATACTTTTTACCAACCATAAATCCCGCAATATTCTGCAAGAAGATCAAGGGAATATTTCTCTGACAGCAAATCTCGATAAAGTGTGTCGCTTTCAAAGCAGATTGCGAATAAAGAATTCCCTTGTTTGCAATGATCCCAACAGGGTAGCCCATCAGGTGCGCAAACCCACAAATGAGCGTATCGCCATACAACTGTTTGAACTCATGAAATTCGCTACCGTCAACGATCCGGGTAATAACCTCCCGGACATCGTAGGTTTGTCGAAGGTCGGTGGGTACAATTCCATACAACTCTTTGGCATCGTATAGCGGCTGGCGCGGTGGTCGAACTTCAATGTCCAGGTGTTTCGGGCGATTCAGGGATAAGACAATATCTTTGATGATCGAAAGTGCATGTTCATCGTCATCTGCACAATGATCGGTAATGCCAGATTCTCGCGAATGGACGTCCGCTCCGCCCAACTGTTCGGCTGAAACAGACTCACCTGTTGCCGCTTTGACCAATGGCGGACCACCTAAGAATATGGTTCCCTGTCCACGAACAATGATGGATTCATCGCACATTGACGGCACATACGCACCTCCGGCGGTACACGAACCCATTACGGCAGCAATTTGCGCAATTCCGACGGAAGACATCGTAGCCTGATTGAAGAAAATTCGTCCGAAATGCTCTCGATCGGGAAAAACTTCATCCTGCCTAGGCAAGAATGCACCACCGGAATCGACCAGGTATATACAAGGCAGGTGATTATCTGCAGCAATTTCCTGGGCGCGTAAGTGCTTTTTGACGGTCATCGGGTAATAGGTACCGCCTTTGACAGTTGCGTCATTGGCAAAAATCATACACTCACGACCACTGACTGACCCAATACCTGTGATAACGCCGGCAGCGGGTACGTTGTCATCATACATTTGGTAAGCCGCGTAAGGGGCGATTTCCAGAAACGGCGAGCCGCGATCCAACAATAATCGAATCCGGTCTCTGGCGAGCAGCTTACCGCGTGACTGATGTTTTTTTCGAGCGCGTTCGCTACCACCTGCCTGAATGGACTGCAAAGTCTGTTTCAGCTCATCGACGAGTTTCGACATTTCGCGAAACCGATCCGTATATTCAGGACTGTGTGTATTGATGTTAGAGACAATGGTGGGCATGTCAGCGGTGCCTGCTTCAGATTTGGTTGGAAGCTACCATCTTTCAGCTTTAATCCATGCTTCGAGGTGCCCGAGACGATCATGACCCCAAAATGGTTCATCGTCCACTATAAAGAATGGCGATCCGAACACTTGTCGCTCAATCGCCCGGTCAGTTACCTCTCGCACTTTGAGCTTTACTTCTGGGTCTTGCAAGGCATCTGAAATATCAGTAACGGCAATACCCGATTGTGCTGCGATATCAATGATGACAGGTGCTTGCGAAATATTTTTATCTTCAATAAAGTAGGCCCGCAATATCTGTCGAGCCAGTTGCTTGGCGCGATCGGCGCCTTGCGTTTCGTTCAGCCAATAAAACGCACGACAGGCGGCAACACTCGCAACCGGAAATTCACTGGGCTGTGAAAAACCAATTCCATGAAAGCGAGCGACCCGAGCCAGGTCCCGCGCGCTGTAGTTGTTGATCATCGGAAATTGCACAAGCGGTTGACGACCGGTGACTTTCATGGCCACACCCATGAGATATGGGCGCCAGTTGACGCGGCAATCACAACGCACGGCTAATTCATCGATTAACTCGCTCGAAAAATAGCCGTAAGGCGATGAAAAATCGAAATAAAAATCAATGGTCTTGTTCACTTTTTTTACCTTTAAATGCTTTAGCACTAATCTCGTACGACACCGACAGCGGTTGCTTCGCCACCGCCAATGCATAGCGATGCAACACCGCGTTTTAAATCATAGGCTTCCATTGCAGCGATCAATGTAACCAGGATTCGGGTGCCTGACGCTCCAACCGGGTGGCCAAGTGCGCAAGCTCCACCATGAATATTGATGCGTTCATGTGCAATGTTGAGCTGATACATTGCAGCCATAGCGACGACAGCAAAGGCTTCGTTTACTTCAAAAAGGTCAATCTCATCAATCGACCAATTGAGGTTTTCAAGTAGTCGTTCAATCGCTCCAATGGGTGCGGTTGGAAACAGGTTCGGTTCAGCGGCATAGCTGGCATGACCAACGAGTCTGGCACGAATGGGCTTGGCGCGTTTTTCCGCCTCTGATTCTGACATTAATATGACAGTCGCAGCACCATCTGAAATAGAACTTGAGTTTGCGGCGGTAACGCTGCCATCTTTTCGAAAGGCCGGCTTTAACTGGGGAATCTTTTCTGAATTGGTGATTTCTGGCTGCTCATCCGTTGAAACCTCGTAGCTTTCCTTGCGCGTAACGACCTTAACCGGTGTGATCTCATTTTTGAATGTACCGTTTAGGGTTGCTTTTTGTGCGCGTGTCAGAGACTCGATGGCAAACTCATCCTGAGCCTCGCGGCTAAATCCAAACGATTCAGCGCAGTCTTCGGCAAACTCTCCCATAAGAACGCCTTTGCTATAAGCATCTTCAAGTCCGTCTACAAACATGTGATCCATGAGTTGCCCATGTCCCATGCGCAGCCCACCTCTGGCTTTGGGCAAAAGATAAGGTGCATTACTCATGCTCTCCAAGCCACCGGTGGCAACGACGGTATTGGTGCCAGCGACGATTGAATCAAATCCGAGCATGACTGTTTTCATGCCTGAACCGCACATTTTGTTGACGGTTGTGCAGCCTACTGAATTTGGAATACCAGCGGCCAGCGCAGATTGTCGGGCAGGTGCCTGACCCATGCCCGCCGGTAGTACGCATCCCATGAGCACTTCGTCAACTTCAGTTGCGCAAATATTTGAATCACTGAGCGCCCCTTGAATCGATGCAGATCCCAGTTGTGGCGCACTAAGTGGCGATAGGCGGCCCTGGAACCCGCCGATTGGGGTGCGGGCCAATCCGGTTACGACGACAGATGAATTTCTCATTGGTATTGTCCTTGGGGTTAATTGAAGGAAAGATAGCGAATGGCGGTGAAACTCACTATCAATCCAATAGTATTCCCGTATCGCAGAACCTAGAAACAGTCAGTATCCGTCAATCTGTTGAAGAAATCAGTCTCAGTCAGCCATTCTAAGTATCGTTGGGATACAGCACTGTCAATTTCTTTTTGAATACCATTTTCCAAATTCACTGTGCCCTCCAAATGGAAATGGCACTGGTTCGTCGATAATTTCATCGTCAGGAATTTGATCAAGATAATCCAAATCAAGAGTTCCTGTTTCAAGAGATTGTTTAGATAATTTGTCAATGTGTTTGACAAACTTGTCAGCATCTCCCTTGGGAAGGCTGCTCGCTTTGATTCTTTTTTTCATAGGATACGTCTCATGCCATGTTGAGTGTGAATGAACCCTCCGAAGCCGACTTTCCTCGCATAGTCAATCGCTAACCCGTGATAATTCCTTACTGCAGAATTAAGATTACTATTGGCACCAAAGTCGTCAATTTCTAGCTTTATTTCTTCGCCCTGAAGTTCGTTCATGGATATACCTCTTCCATGTGAATGCCACCTGTCTGCTTTTGCCAGTAACTTGGCGATTTTTTTTGCTCGCTTCTTTCGCATACTTTCAGTTACTTTTTCTTCCCGAGTTCTTGTCTGACTCCAACTTTTGAATTTGTATTTTGGCAACCATTCAGTAATCAACGAACGACCATGCTCAATCGATTGTTCTATATGAAACAATTTTGCAGGATCAAATCGCTTAATCAAATATGCCAATTCGGCTTTTGTGGAATTAGGGGAACTAGAAGATGAACTATTAATCTTCTTTGTAAACTCTTTAAACTTTTCCAAATATCCAACACCTGGCAACATGGATCTTCCTTCGTCATCTTGGAACTGTGGATCAATTGGACCTAGAACAGAGTAATAGTCCATATAAATCTTATCGCCAGATAAAACGAGCACGGTGCCAGCGGAATAAGCGTGACCCGCTACGATGAAGTACACCTCTTTGTAGTGATTCCGCATAACACGCACCATCCGTTCAACGACTTCAATGTACCCACCATTTGTCTCAAGTAAAACGATTAAATTTTGCTTATGGTTTGAGCTTGCAACAAGCCCTTCGATAACTACGCGCAGTTTGTCGTCGAGCGGTGACAAAATTCCATACCAGATAAAAATACAATCTCCATTGAGTTCATTAGAAACCTCCATATTCATTTCCGCAAGGATAGTATCAGTAAGCTGGTCGGTGTTAATTGCTTCCATAATTTCCTTAATCTGGAATTAGCTGATAATTGATTAAAGATAACATCTGACGAAAACTTTAGCGAGTTTTTTACCGGTCGGACTCGACGTCACAAATCAGGCAATCTAGTACTCTTCGTTCTGCTGAGAATTGCTTCCACTTACTAAAGTGCTGGCAGGTCGTTTCTGATTGTCAGGCCGTGGTTCTTCAGCCGATCGTCTCAGCACTCCGCCTCGTGTGATAGCCGTAGCGACCTGATGTGGTGTGGCATTGATACGTAGGTCTGTCTGGTAGGTTTTTTGTGATAGGTTTGTTTTCTTCATTTAGTTTGTCTCAATTCCTGCAAATGGTCTAAGTTTATCTCTGTCGTCATCGAGCATACTAAATTCCAGTTTACCTGTGCATGTTGACTCATACCTCTCGATGTCGTCAGTGCAAACCGTAAACCTTTCCTTGGCATTGCCTCCTATGAAGTTATTTTGAACTTTGCGTTTGGTATTCTCAATGATCTTTGCGATCACCTGGTTGGTTTCTTGCTTATCGCTCACGGCTAACATTGAGATTCTTATCCAAAAACTTATTCTTTTCAACACCACCAATATGGGTATCGTCAACTTCGACAATGCCACTGAATTTCTGGCTCTCTTCTTCAAACGACTTTCTGATTCTGTGAGCCAGATACCATGCGGAAGATTGAGCAATACCCAAATCCCTGTGGAGTTTTATTGACGAAACGCTGTTCAAATTAGTTGTAAGCAGATAGGTTGCTATAGCCCAAATCTGATAACCAAGGTTCGAACTTTCCATTACGGTATCAGTCTTGACAGAGAACTTCTTGCCACATTCCTTTTCTCTGCACCGAAAGAACATTGTTTTGTGCTTCGCTCCAATCTGAACATTGGTTAATCCGCAGACAGGGCAATAAACCCCATCAGGCCAGCGAACTTCCATAAACCATTTCTCTGCTGTTGCATCATCAGGGAACATCTGGAACATATCATTCAGAGTTATCCCCTTGCGATAATGCCTGCCTTGAATTTTGTGGCTCATGGACGTTCGTTTCTTATATATAAATTCGTACTCCAATGCATTACATTAAAGCATAGCTTCGCCACTATTCGCTATAAATCTCATGAATTAGGATAGATTACGCAGATTCTCCAAATATTTCTCTTCCGATCAGCATACGGCGAATTTCACTGGTTCCGGCACCGATCTCGTACAGTTTTGCATCTCTTAGCAGGCGTCCTGCGGGCATTTCATTGATATACCCCATTGCGCCGAGTGTTTGAACAGTTTCGAGTGCACATTCGGTTGCTCGTTCCGCTGTAAACAGAATCACCGCTGCTGCATCTTTTCGCGTGGCTTGTCCACGGTCACAGGCCTTGGCAACCGCGTAGGCGTAGGCTCGAGAGGCATTCAAGGCTGTATACATGTCTGCCAGTTTTCCCTGGATAAATTGGAATTCTCCAATGCTCTTGCCAAACTGTCTGCGTTCATGCACATACGGTATGACGACATCGAGGCACGCCTGCATGATTCCAATGGGGCCACCCGCCAATACGACTCGTTCAAAATCCAGTCCGCTCATCAGCACTTGAACACCACTGCCAACTTCACCGAGCAGATTTTCTTGCGGTACGCGGCAATCTCGGAAAATTAACTCGCAGGTATTGGACCCGCGCATACCGAGTTTGTCGAGTTTTTGCGCGGTAGAAAAACCCTCAAACCCGCGTTCGATCAAAAATGCACTGATCCCTCGACTCGCAGCTCTTGGGTCAGTTTTTGCGTAGACTACAAGTACATCGGCATCGGGTCCATTGGTAATCCACATCTTGTTTCCATTGAGCACGAAGTGATCATCTTCAGCGACTGCGGCCAATTGCATGCTCACCACATCAGAGCCTGAATTCGGTTCGGTCATCGCAAGTGCACCGACATGCTCGCCACTGATTAGTTTGGGCAAGTACTTCGACTTTTGTTCGTCGCTGCCATTTCTGTAGATCTGGTTAACTGCCAGGTTTGAATGGGCGCCGTAAGAAAGACCAACGGCTGCTGACGCACGACTGATCTCTTCCATGGCAACCACATGATCCAAATATCCCATTCCAGCACCGCCAAACTTCTCGCTAACGGTGATTCCAAGCAAGCCCATGTCACCCATGGCTTTCCACAGGTGCTTGGGAAAATCGTTGGACTGATCAATTTGCGCAGCCAAGGGCGCAATGTGGCGCTGCGCGAATTCACGCACACTTGAGCGAAGCAGGTCGACGGTCTCTCCCAGTCCAAAATCCAAATTTGCTGATGTATTCATGGAATGTCGGGCTCAATGACCACCAAAATGTGCGCGTGCTGATACAAGAAGTATTAATGCAGGCATCCTGCGTTGGATCGCAAGAGTGCTTGATTCGGCATTGAATTATAGCGGTTGGCGGCAAATGCTAGGGTTCCACCAATTTGCAATCGACTGAATCATTTGCCGGTGTTGCAGCGAGCCGTCAATATCTGACAGTCAAGTCCGGCGCGGATCAATGATTAAAATATGACCTATTGTGGGTGACAAAAACTTCAGAAGTTTCTTAACGCTGGAGAATTCATTGTCCCAGGCTTTAAGTATTTGACTTATAGGTGTCATTTTGATTCTGCAATCCGTAACGACCCGTTTAATCTCTTGGGCAGGCATTGCAATATTTGCACTGATACCGCTTGCCTTTGTAATGGCTGATTCAAGCGACCACATCGGGCCTGATCCTATTCAGTCAGAAAATTGTGTCACGATAACTCCGGGTCGGTCTGTGACCTGTTTGGGACACTTTGTTGGGCAAAATTCTGACGATCGCCCCAGTCTCACCATTAATTGCGGTCCTGGTATATTTTTCCTCATCACCCATCACCAACAACCAGTGGAATCTTCGGTTCGCCTCGTTCGTTTGATTTTCGATCACGGTGAAATCACCCGTCAGTGGCTAGCCATTTCGAAATCTCAATCTGCCTATTTGGTTTTTGATGGTGGTTCGAGTTCAGACGATTACCAGTGGATCATTCGATTGATCGGCAACTTGATGACACCGCAAAGCAGTCGACTCGGATTTTCATTCAACGATTCGGGAATTGAAGGTACTTTTGTATTCGATTATTCAGATCGTAATCTGATCGGGCAATTGGCACCGAAGTGTTGATGTGATTGGAGAACATCGCTGAGATTCCGGCAAGATGATCCTGATTCATTGAAAGAAAACCAAGAACTTCGAGTTGCGAATCGACGAAAATCAGGAACAGTTGGTCAATATCTGTCGTTCAAAAACCAATGGAATGGCAAAATTTATTCGTTTAGGTTTAGATGCCTTTCTATATACTACAAAGTTAAATGCAGTCAAATATATATTGCAAGTTGATCGTCTAGATTTGTCTAGAAATTTGATATCAAAGTGCGTTCACAGGTTCAAACCTCAGGTTGTACCTTCATCATCATTGAAACCGGTTGGTTAATTTCCCATGGCTGAACAATCAGATCATTCCAATAATCCAGGTGGAAATAAGCGAAAACTAGGCTACTTGCAACTCGTTGTAATCATCGCAGTGATTGTCGTCGCATTGGTATTGGCCAGAGCCCCGGAACGTATCAGCCAACAAATTGATTCGCAAGCAGATAACCGGCCCAATCCAGTGGTATCGGTCATTCAACCTGAAGCATCGGTCATGTCCTTGCCGATTAAGTTAACTGGTAATGTCTCCTTTGCGCAAAAAGTTGAGATTGTTTCGCAGGCAAAGGGTCGTGTCGTTTGGGTATCTGAAAATTTTGCTGCAGGTCGAACCATCTCAGCAAATGAGCCAATCATTCGGATTGATCCGACGCAGGCGCAACTGCGAGTAGACGAAGCGCAAGCACTGCTTGATATTGAACAGCGAGAGCAGCAGTTGTCAACTGAAGTTGATGCTACCCTAGCTGCCTCAAAAATGAAGTTGCTGCAGGCTCGCCTGGACCTAGCACAGAACGAACTGAGTCAAACTGAAATATCAAAACCATTTGCATTTCAAGTAATTGGGGCAGATGTTGAAATTGGAGACCTTGTTGGTCCACAAGAGTATGTCGGCCGTGAGTCTTCAGTGCTAGGGCGAGGTTATCGTCTTGAATCGCTTCAAATTGGTGCAGCGATCGATCCAAAACTGATCAAAAGTATTGGACATCTGCTTGGAAAGCCTGCGACCGTTAAGGTCGCTGATGAAATATTCGGTGCAACGATTGACCGTGTTTCTGCGGTGGTCAATCGGGACACCCGCTTGTCTCGCATCTTTCTAAAGTTTAATGAAGATCATGACCCCGAATCGTTGCCTCGTCCGGGAATGTTCGCTGAAATTGAGTTGACAGGTCCTGCCCACGACAATGTTTTTGTATTGCCCCACTCGGCATTGCAAGCCGGCAGCACTGTTTGGGTTGTTGAAAACGGCCGTCTCAGTTCACGCACTCCCAATTCAATCGGCTACACCAATTCAGGATGGATGGTGGAATCATTTGACACGGCCAGCGGAATCGTCAGCGCGCCCATTCCAAATGCAATCGCAGGAACCGAAGTTACAGTTTCGAATTGATGCTTGGAAAGTTTGAGTCGACATTCATCCAGTTTCGAATCGCCCAGAATTGATCGATCATTCATGTCAGCGATTTGCCTACAGCGGGGCGTGTAATGTTTAACGGATTGATCGCTTATTTTGTAAATAACCGCGTCGCGGCCAATTTACTCATGGTGTTTTTGCTGATCTGTGGACTGGTCGGTGGCTACCAGTTGACTGTTCAGTTATATCCAGATTTTGATCTGCGCAAAATCAGTTTGACGATTCACGCTCCGGGGTCGTCGCCAAAGGAAATTGAACAAGACATAAACCGACGCCTGGAAGAAAGAATCTTGGGCCTTCGAGGGGTAGAACGGGTTATTTCACTTGCCGAAAATGGCGTTGGAAATCTCATTATTGAGTTGAGTCAGTTTGCAGATTCAAAAAGCGTACTTAGCGCACTGAAAAGCAAAATTGACGAAATTTCAAAATTCCCGCCAAGGAAAACTGACCGACCGGAAGTCAAACTCATTCAATTGGAATCCGAGGTCTTGACGATTGGAGTTGCCTCGGAAATTCTAACTGAAAATGAACGGCGGCTTGTCGCTGAAAAAATCAAAAGCGATCTGCTAAGTCAGCCTTCTATCTCCAACGTTGAAATTCATGGCGTTAGGGATCGAGAAATCACCATCGAATTGAACGAAGAACAGCTTCGCCGTTACAAACTCACGCTGGCTGGCGTAGCGCGATCCATTAGAAGAGAATCGGCCAATCTATCTTTTGGACAACTACATACCGATGCAGGCGACATTGTGCTTCACTCGATAGCCAAACGGAGTCGGGGTGAAGATTTTGAAAACATTCCGATTATCACCCGAATTGATGGCTCGATCATCACACTGGCGGATGTCGCAACAATACGGGATGGATTTACAGATCAACAAGTGCATTCCGAACTCAATGGCCTGCCGGCCGCGTTCATCAGTGTCTATGCGAATGAACATCAATCGATTTCGGAAATTTCCCAGACGGTCAACGATTGGCTGGTTGCTCAATCGTATCCGGATCACGTAGCGGTTGAAATCCTCAAGGACCGGGCAGAATTTGCAGCGCATCGAATCAGGGAAATCATATCTAACGGGATTTTGGGAATTTTGTTGGTGTTCATCTGTCTGGTCCTGGTTCTTGATCTTAGAATTGCTTTTTGGATCACCTTTGGAATTCCCTTGGCCTTTGTTGGTTCTTTGCTGTTTCTTGCCGCTGCGGACCTGTCCTTTAACGTAGGCACCATTTTTGCATTTTTCCTCTTGGTCGGCATCGTCGTTGATGATGCAGTCGTTGTCGGTGAGAGTATCGCAGTTCACCGAAAACGCGGGAAAAATCCGCTAGAGGCAGCGATAGACGGGGCAAAGACAATGGTTGGCCCCATCACAGTTGGCGTGCTGACAACTGCCATCGCATTGACTCCATTTATCTTCATCACCGCAGAGCGCTACCAGGTATTGGAAGTTGTTGCCTACGTTGCGTTTTTCGTGCTCTTGATCTCTTTGATCGAAGCTTTTCTCATTTTGCCGGCTCATCTGTCTTTTACAAAATCCTGGAGCCTGTCCCCGCTCAGTGATCTTCAAAATCGAGTCAGTGACTGGTTGGACATGCTTCGCGATCAGATTGTCGTACCCATCGTGTCGTGGTCTGTTCGACACTATATTCTCACGCCGACAATTAGTATTCTGGTGGTGGTCGCTTCACTGGTTTTGCTGATTTCAGGCGCGGTATCGGTTGTCATTCCTGACCAGTCCAGAAACAGTTCAAACGTGATCAGGGCTGAACTTTACTTCCCTGTTGGCACACCTTTTGGCGTGACAATGGACTCGGCCAGAGAACTTGCCCGCGCTGCACAGTTGGTGGACAAGGAGATGCAGGGAGAATCAGTCAGGTCAATTAGTATGGTGGTTGGCTTGCCGATCAAAAAACCGCGCAACATCGGTATTCGTAAGAATCCTGATCAAAGTCATATTGCCGCGGTAACGGTTTACCTCAATGAGGTTCCTCAACGATCGGTCAGCGTTCCGGAATTCGAACTCGCCTGGCGTGAGAAAATAGGCACCATACCCTTTGCAGATCGGCTTGATTTTCAATCCACAAAAATTGAGTTGCAGCCTGGTATTGAGTATTCACTGAGTCACGATGATCGTGATGTATTGCATGCAGCGACCCGTGAATTCAAACAGATACTTGAATTTGAGCCCGGTGTCTATGGATTATCTGACAACCTCGACCTTGGGGAAGCGCACTTCGATGTCAAGTTGTCACCTGCAGGAGTCAGTGCTGGCCTTACACCGGCGGGTGTCGGTGCTCAACTTCGTGCAAGTTTTCACGGACTGGAAGTACAAAGAATCCAAAGAGGGCACGATGAGATTAAAGTCATGGTTCGTTATCCTCGAGATCGAAGAGAAAATCTCAACGAACTTTGGGACGAACGCCTAATCGTAGCAGCCGGTAAAGAGATTCCCTTTGAATTTGTTGCAGACGTTACTGAATCACGCGAGTTGGCAAAACTGCTGCGAATTGACGGTCGCAAATCCTCTATTGTGGAAGGCTACGTTGATGAGACAGTGACGACGCCATTTAGAATCAGCCGGAAGATCCAGAAAGAATATTTTCCAGAATTGCTCGACGAGTTTCCCGGCCTAGAAATCGAACTTGAAGGAGACGCACGCCAGGTCAAAGCTACGTTTGACGTTCTTGGTTTATTCATGCCCTTGGCTTTGTTGGCGATGTATATCGTTTGCGCTGCATTTCTGGGCAGCTACTGGAAACCGCTGATCATTGTTTTCGGACTTCCTGCTGCGCTTGCCGGAGCAATATTTTTGCACTGGGTTCTGGGTTGGGACTTCAACGCGATGTCGGTATTCGGTGTCATAGGGGTGCTGGGAGTTGTCGTCAATGACGGATTGATCTTGCTTGACCGCTATAACTATCTGCGAAAGAGCCAGCCTAATTTGCCGGCAATTGCGGCTGCATCTGGAGCCATGCGACATCGCTTCAGGGCGGTGTTTCTTACGACCCTGACGACGGTTCTCGGTTTATCGCCGATTCTGTATGAACGTAGTGAAGAATTGATGAATCTGGTGCCGTTCGTCGTGAGTATGTTGGGAGGCTTGATATTTGCCAGTCTATTCACTTTATTCATATTGCCAACTTTGGTCATGCTGATTGTTGGTCGACGTGAGTAGAATGAAATCTTGTCTTCCTAAGCACAAGTATCTCAATATTTTCAATTGTCGAACTAAGTAGTCATTGACTGCTATTTGAACGCGATCGGTCAAAAAAACGGGACCAGAATCCCGGGAAAACATAATCAGAAAACGGAGCTTTCGTAAGCGATGAATTTGAATGCCAAGACGATGGACATTGAATCGTCTACAGTCATAATGTTTCAACGACCATTGTTTGTAAAATTGCAATTTGGAAACAGATTTCTTGATCAGATCTGTCATTTGCATAGTCGTTAACTATTGAATTCGCTAACTTCCCGTGGCTCGAATTTGCGAATTCTACCTCTCCTGTCGCGGTTATACGATCGAGTTTAGTTCACAAATGTATTTTTCATTACTGCACGAGTTGCAAAGTCTAACAATACCGCAAGGCAGTCAATTTCTGAGCTCATGAGCGAAAAAAACCGTCAAAAGCCGATTGCCATTACCGGCTACAGTTACCGACTTCCGGGTGGTCTTTATACAGACGAAGACTTTTGGAGTGTGCTGAAAGAACGAAAAATTGTTCAAGAACGTATCTCTGATCGTTTTGGCAGGGGCTACCAACCGATCGACAACATGGATTGTTTTAGTCGATTCGCCAGTCCCTATGAAGGATTGATTCGCAACAATGAAGAATCATTGTTTGATCCCAACCTGTTTGGAATTTCCAAAAATGAATGCCTGTATATAGACCCACAGGCCAAAATGATGCTTAACTGTACTTGGGAGGCATTCGAGCATGCGGGCTTGAATTTTAAAAATCTCAAAAATAGTGCGACAGGTGTATTCATTGGATCAGAAACGCCTGCGATCGCCAATTGGAGAAGCCCATTGGGAAACAATGAATATTCACCGCTTGCAGTCAGTCTGGCAATTTTGGCAAATCGCGTGTCTTACCAGTTCAATCTGATGGGCTCATCCATGACTTACTGCACCGCCTGTTCTGCGGGGCTGAGTGCGTTGCATTCCGCACTTCTTGCTCTCAATGCAGGGGACTGTGAGATGGCTCTGGTTGGAGCCGTCCACTACCTTGGTGCGACGCGATACAGTAGTGGAACAAAACAACTCGGGGTCATTAGTCCCGATGGGAAGTGTTACTCCTTTGATGCCAAGGCAAATGGCTACATGCGGGCTGAAGGATGCTTCGCATTTGTGCTCAAGCCCCTTGAATCAGCACAACATGACGGTGATCGAATTTTCGCAGTCATTGAAGCTTCAGCGGTCAACTCAGCGGGTGCGGCAGACGATGCAACAGGATTGACCCAAGGGCGATATATCACGGCACCGACGCGCCATGCCCAGGTTGATCTGATCAGGACTGCACTTGGAAGGGCAAATCGCGATCCTCAGGAAATTGATTACCTCGAAGCACACGCGACTGGGACAGTTGTTGGAGACCGAATCGAAGGCAATGCAATTTCAGAAGCCTTCAGCAACAGTAAACGCAATGAATCACTTCGAATTTCAAGTGTAAAGAGCAATAT
Source organism: Arenicellales bacterium (assembly GCA_963664525.1). GTDB lineage: Bacteria > Pseudomonadota > Gammaproteobacteria > Arenicellales > JAJDZL01 > JAJDZL01. The sequence goes on along the minus strand of OY761535.1, from coordinate 1,759,057 downwards.
CGGACATTTGGAACCTGCTGCATTTAATGCCTCCTTGCTGAAAGTCATATTGATGATGCAGAGGCGAACCTTTGCTCCGATTTCGCAAAATTTCCTTGAACCCAATCCGGAAATCGACTTTGAATCCTGCCCCATGCATGTTCTGACCCGTTGTGAGCCATTCCCCAACAGGCAGACTGTAGTCGGGATTAATTCGTTTGGATTTGGTGGTGCCAATGGCCATTGCGTAGTCAGTGAATATCGCCCCAAACAAAAACGAGTATGGTCGATTCCTCTGGCACCTGAATCCGGTTACATGATTCCGATTTCAGCTCGCAACTCGGAAGCCTTGATCCAAAGTGTCCAGAATCTGGGCGAGTTTTTGGACAAAAATCCAGTTGATTTGTATACCCTAGCTGGAAATCTGAGCCGGCGTCGCACGCATTTTGGGATGCGAACGTCGCTTTGTGCCTTGAATGTATCGCAACTGCAGGAAAAAATTCACAACTTTGGCGATACCAAAAAAGCAATAGCGTCAATTGCTTCGACTAGTGAAACGCGAAAAATTGCAATGATCTTCTCAGGTCAGGGCACCCAGTGGGTTGGTTGTGGTAAATCTCTTTATTTTGTCAACCCGGTAATTCGCAAGGCTGTCGATAGAATTGATAAATTCTGGCTAGAGCATAGCGACGTTTCATTACGAGAAGTGTGTTTTGACTCGACGCAGGATCAACTTAATGAAGCCAGATATGCTCAGCCAGTGATTTTCATGATTCAATGCGCACTGGTAGAGCTATTCAAGACTTGGGGCGTTTACGCAGATGTGGTGGTCGGGCACAGTTCCGGAGAGGTTGCGGCGGCTTATGCCAGTGGCGTATTAACGCTTGGTGAGGCTACCGAGGTCATTTTTCATCGTGCCCGCTTGCAACAAAGAACCGCGGGGTCGGGGCGGATGCTGGCTTGTGGGATAGACCAGGCGAGCTTGGAGCAGGTATTGGATGACCTAAGAATGTCTCACCATAGCGGAAACGGCACCTGCAGGTCGATTGAGTTTGCTTGTTTCAATTCTCCTGCCAGTGTCGTTGTTTGCGGCCAGGAGGAAACGTTGGAGCAGTTGATTGAGGAACTCGACCGACGGCAAATTCAAAACAGATTGCTACCTGGCAATATCGCGTTTCATTCCAGTGCCATGAACCCGATCAAAGATGACGTTCTCACTGAACTGAGTTTTCTTGATCGTCTCAATTTCGATTCTAAAGTCCCTTTCATTTCATCGGTCACCGGTGCGCGTATGCATCAATTGGACAGTGCCTACTGGTGGTCCAATATTCGAGAGCCTGTAAAGTTTGCTGACGCCATCCACACCATCGATAAGGAATTTTCTGCAGACGTCTATCTGGAAATATCACCACATCGGGCTTTGCAGTCCATGGTGATGCAATGTTTGACTGACAATCATTCAACAGCAACGAGTATTTCAACCTTGCTGCGAGATAGCGACGAGCGCACCTGTTTTAACGAAGCGCTTGGGCACCTATACCAAGTCGGTGTCGATCTGGATTTTGAATCTCAATACCCCCTGCCTGAACCGATTCCACATCGCCTTCCTGGGCACCCCAAGGACTTGCGTTTGCTTTTGGATGTCAACGTGGATGACGAATTGTTTGTGAATCGAGGTGCTTTCTCCCATGGACCGCTGGTCGGTAAAAAATTAAGTAGCCATAGTTTGAAATTTGAAGTCAATCTGTCAAAGAGGGAGATGCCTTTTCTTGCAGATCACAGGGTCCATTTTTCAGCAATTTTGCCTGCGTCAGGCTACGTGGAACTTGTACTTGAAGCGTTCGAGGGTGTACCTGTCTTTATCGAGGAAATCAGTTTTCTGCAGGCATGCCCGATTCCTGATTTTCCTGTTTGCCTGCAAACGGAACTTATTCTCGAAAATGAGCCGGCACAAGAATACTCGTTTAGCATTTCTACGATACCGATCCAAGGCGATGCGACCAGCGAATTACACAGTCGAGGACGACTGAGACTGATCGATGGAGCACATCAAATTAATGTCCCGCGTCATCTGTCAGAAATTGATTTGTCAGGTTTCGAGCCGGCGTTTGAAAATTCGGACGTGAATTTTTACGACCGTTTAGAGGTAACCCTGGGCAATAAATTTCAGTACGGAGAATATTTCAGGACTTTACAGGATATCCAGCGAAATATTGCCACAAGATCATTTCTGATCGAATTGAATTTGGATGAAGATTTGTGGTTCGCAGGTGTCGAAGAAGGTTATGTTCTGTATCCACCCCTGGTCGATGGTGCATTACAGGTATTTCTTTACAATTTGATGCAAGCTACCGACATTTTCGTAATTCCTGGTCGAATCAAGAACATTACGTTCTTGAAGCCTCCAACCACTCCCAAGGTGACGGTCCACGTTGGCATACCGCTGCAGGGCGCATTCCAATTGGATGACATGGCGCTTAAGTCTGTCAAACACGGTGAGTCTCCAAGTGGAAGCCTGTGTTTTTATGACAGTGTGACGGGCGAACTTTTCCTTCATTTTGAAGAATACGTTTGCTATCACTCCAATCCAATTTGGGCGAATGCGTCAAATTGTAGACATGTCATGCGTTGGCAACCCAAGTTCATGCGACGAGCCGATCGTAATTTTACGGATCAACTTGCGAACGAAATTGACGCCGCGGACTTAATCAAGCAGCTGATTCATTCACCAGACGGCAAACCCTGTGTGCCGCACATTGTTGAATTTGCAGACCGCGTTGAACCAAAACAAACTGTTTTGCAAAGTTGTGTGAAACGCCTTGCCGATTCACGAGCACAGATTGAATATTGGCTGGTCAACGATAGCGCTGAGAGCACCCAGTCGAGCTATGAACATTTTTTTCATCAAAATATCACTTTGAGATTCGAAACCCTCGACCGCAAGCTTCCCTCCAATACCAAACTGCGTTCAGGACTGTTGCGCAACAACGCTGCCAGCTTGTTGATCGTGCATTTGGGAGTTGCTGAAAACGATTTCAGCGATCATGAGTGGAAATTGTTTCATCGCTTGATGATTGCAGGTGGATATGCCCTGATTTGTCACGATGAATTTCGAACCATTCGCGTACCTGAAGGCTGGCAGGAGATTCGAGCAGAAAACAAGCGTACACTTTTGCAGGCACCACAGACGCTAACCGAAGAATCTTCCGATTTAGATTCACCGAAATTGAGGTTGGTTGTTGGGGACATCAATGGAGTCGCAACGAAATGGATTGCTGCCTTTGCAAATGGCAAGAATCCCAATTGTTTCACGAGTAATTTTGACGAAGCAATTGTGCAACTGGATACGTTTTGGCAAGATTCGAAGGCATCTTATGCGATCGATGTATTTATAGAGACAAACCCGGATGATCCCACAGGCGAAATGACCTGTGCATCATTCGTGGAATTCATTCAGGCAGCAATCTCCTACAGAATCGAAAGCAACTTTGGTAAGACTCGGATCAATGTCATTACCCAAAAGGCAGTCATGGATGTGGATGTACCACAAAGCTACACGTTGTGGGGGCTGGTTCGCAGTTTGGTCATTGAAACTGGCGCTGATTCTGATTTTGAGTTTCGTCTCATCGATATCGGTGGCAGCGAAGATTTAAAGACGCTGAAGTGGCTGGATTCAAATGATGTACGCGAGCGCGAAGTCGCAATAAGAAAAGGGCAAATTTGGGTACCCAGAGTCAATGAACACAGAGACCAGATTCCCGTGGTGTCAAATGACGAGGAAAACACAAACTACAAATTGCATATCGAGCATCCAGGACAAATCAGCGGGTTGCAGTTTAAATCATTCCAGGCGCGTCAGCTTGGGGAACACGATGTGGAAATCCGAGTTGAGTTTGTCGGATTGAACTTTCGCGATGTCATGGTGGCGCTGGGGCTGTTACCTCAATTGGCCTATGAACAGTCAAAATTTGGACAGGTCGTAGGCATGGAAGCGAGTGGGATTATCGAAAGAGTCGGAACAAAGGTCAGGCAACACAAAGTGGGTGATCAAGTGATCATTTTCGAGCCTGGCTGCGTAGCAAATCGCGTTGTTTGCGATGAGTTTTTGGTCTTTGCCAAGCCAGAAAATTTAGCAATGAGTGAAGCAGCATCAGCTGTGTCGGTGTCTGTCACTGCCTATTACTCATTGATACATATCGCCCGACTGAAGCGCGGACAAAGCGTATTGATCCATTCTGCGATGGGTGGCGTCGGTCAGACCGCCATTGGAATCGCCAAGTATGTTGGCGCCGAGATATTCGCAACAGCAGGAACCGAGGCCAAGAGACAGCAACTGATTGACCTTGGAGTTGCAGCAGCCTTTGATTCTCACAGTTTCGACTGGTACGATGAATTGATGGAAGCAACCGGTGGGCGAGGCGTGGATGTGGTTCTCAACTCTCTTGCAGGACGACATATTTCACTTTGTTTGAACGCACTGAAGCCAGGCGGTTGGCACTGCGAAATAGGAAAGGTCGATATTTTTGCGGATAATTCATTGCGATTGTGTGTATTTAGAAAAAATCTTCGCTTTGCCGCAATCGATATTGACAGACTGATGTTGGATGATCCAGAATTGGTTAAGCAAATGACTGAATCGGTCCTTAAATTATTTCAGCAAGGTTGCGTTCATCCAATACCAACAACGATTTATGAATACAAAGATTACGAAAAAGCACTTCGATTCATGATGTCAGGACAACACCAGGGTAAACTGGTGCTGAAGTCTCCTGCTGTGCGATCAGAAATTGATGAATTGTGCGTGGTGGATCGTCGACCTTATCTGAAATCTGATGCAAGCTACCTGCTAACGGGCGGCTTTGGCGGCTTTGGTTTGACTTTGCTGCCCTATCTCGTAATCAGCGGAGCACGTCACTTGACACTATTAGACCGCGACCCCGAACGTCGTCGAACGGTTGAATGGATTTTCCAAAATTCGACACTTGGAGACCTCGGTATTGACGTGCAAATCGATATCGTTGCGGCAGATGTGACTTGTGAAGAAGACGTCGAGCGCTGTGTCAATGACCTGACGCATCCACTCAAAGGCGTATTCCATCTTGCAGGTGTGTTGGATGATCATTTGCTCACGGACCTGAATGCTGAATCATTCGCTAAAGTTTTTGCGCCAAAAGCCAAAGGTGCGCTGAATCTTCATCATGCCACAAAAAAATGCGATCTTGATTATTTCGTGATGTTCTCTTCGATCGCATCGACTTTCGGTAATTTTGGTCAAGTCAATTACAGTGCAGCCAATGCATTTTTGGACGGCTTGGCTGTTTATCGACGACAAATTGGCTTGCCTGCCTTGGCTTTCAACATGGCAGGAATTACAGAATCAGGTATGGCCGCACGCGATCTTCACGTGCTTCGCTTAATGCGGGCTTCAGGTATGCCGCCTGTGAGTAAATCTGTAACCATGCAAAATTTAGATTATGTGCTCAGAAAAATGTCCCAATTCGATCATGCAATCATCACTAAATTCGAAAATCCGCCGTGGACCGTGGATTCTGGGGAGTACATGCGATCTGGTCGTTGCATATCGAACCAAAACGCTTATCAAACAGGTACGAACATTCAGCAAACCGTAGAAAGTTTGACCGCGCAAATTGCAAGTAAAGTTGCAGAACTTTGTGGGCACGATGAGGTCAATATTGAAGAGTCGCTTTCCAGTTTCGGCTTGACTTCACTTTCAGTCTCAGAATTGGGGGCATACATTCAAACACAGTTCAATTTTCAGGTCAATGCCCTGGACTTGATGACAACTTCAAGCTGCCTTTCTTTGGCTGAAGCAATTTTGCGTCATAATGTAAGCACGGAACAAATGGCAGATGAAGTGCAAACGGGTGCTTCAGAGATTGAATCGAACGAATCTTTCCAGCCTTGCATCCAACACACGCCATCTGAGTTTGCCTTTACCTTGGAAGACCACTTCCCTGTTTCCAACCAAGATAGACCTTCATAGCCAACTTTCGGGACGCCTGTATACGCTTTGACAGTTGTGTGGCGCGATTTCACCCAAAGGCCCACAAATTGGAATGCACTGTGAACGTGCTGTTCAACAACTACCTTGACTTTTCAGATACTTGCTGACATTATTTGATCAATTTTGACTCAGAATTCACAACTTGCAAAAAAAATATCTCCGCTCAATGGAGAACTGCCCATCCACTGCCAAGAGGATTTAGCTAGCCTTAAGAATTTCGTTCGCGTAAAAATTCAGTCAGCACCATTAGCCGACGCTGTATCGCCTTGCGATATGCAGCATGTTTTGCTCACAGGTGCTACTGGATTCCTGGGGCGTTTTCTTGCCCGCGATCTTTTGCAGACCCATCCTTCTATCACCGTTCACTGCCTGATTAGAGCAAATAGCGTAGAAGAGGCAAACCAACGCTTGCAAGATTCTTTCATTGAAGCAAAGATTTGGGACCCAGCTTATCAATCACGAATTCAGGTGATACCTGGGGACATCACCCAAGAAAAATTTGGACTCAATGTGGATGAATTCCTTGCATTGAGCAAAATGATTGATGCTGTTTATCATCTTGCGGCAAATTTGTCATTGGCTACAAATTATTCGAATTTGCGCGAGACAAATACACTCAGTATTCGAAATGTCATCGAGATGTGCCTGACTGTTCGTTTCAAACATTTGTTCTACGCATCATCGATGGGTGTATTTCCAGAATATATGTGTCGGTTTACCAACGAATTTACGAGCAGTTATATCGACGACGAAGCACAACCTGATGTGGCGTTGATGAAGCGCCACTTTCCACCAGATATATTGGGCTACCCATGGAGTAAGCTGGTTGCAGAACAGGCTTTGTTGTATGCGCAGTCTTTCGGGTTGCCTTTGGCTTTGTTTCGACTGCCACTGACTGGCAACTCTTCTGTCGGGTTCACGCAAGCGGGCAATATTTTGGTTCAATTTCTTGGTGCGATGTTCGATGTGAATATGATTATGCCGAATTCGTCTATGCAAGTTAACGTTGAACCTGCTGATACTCTAAGCAAGATATGCGTAGCGATTTGTGCAAACCCAAACAGGCAGTACACGATTTATCACTGCTGCGATACCAGGACTTCCACGCGCACAGCTGACCTGGCGGAAATTGGAATTTATCTCGAAGAAACTTCTTTTCGAAAATTTAAGCGAGCTTGCCTCACCAGGGGTACACAATCGCCGGTCAACGGTTCCTGGTTGCTACTTGACCGCTTCGCCCCATATTGGTTCAGCCAGGAGAAGTTGGAAGATTCGATTCCCATTTCAGACCGCTCGATCAATGTTGATTGTACATTTTCAATTAAATGGCCCAGCCATTTGTCCCGATTCATTCAATCATCTGAATGGGTGAGTAAACAAGGTGATAAATGGCCTTATCCTCTGCCAAAATCACAATTGAATATTGATAAGCTTGTCAGTCAGGCAGAAAAATACGCTGCCCGATGGGACCTTCAGTTCAAAGAGATTTATTCAGATTTGATGATTGAAGGGCTCGACAATTTGATCAAAGGGCTCAATTCTCCAAGCGTGCATTATCTCAGTTATCGCCGGGGTTTAACGGTTCTGGAGATGAACCGTCTGCTTCGCGAGAATGCAGCCTTTGTGAGCGAAAGAAAGCACAATCCAATGATCGATGACGAAAGAATCTGTCAACCGATCTTTATTGTGGGAATCAACCGGACCGGCACAACTTTATTGCATCGTCTTTTATCCCGAGATGATAATTTTCTCACTCTAAAGACTTACGAACTGTTTGATACGGCGTTGCCCGATGGCGATTATTTGTCAATCGCTTCGAGTCGCAGTGACCCTAGACGAACATTCACAATGGATGCGATTGATGATTCTGGAATTGGGAAATTGCTGGCTGGCATTCACGAAATTGAAGTCGATGAACCGGAAGAAGACTATAAGCTGCTTAAATTGTCATTTGCATCCTGGCTTTGGACCGTCATTTTCGACATGCCCAATTATGCTGAATGGCTTGAAAATACCGGTGCTGATCACGCATACAAACACCATTATGGCATCATGCAGCATTTCAATTGGCGCCGTCGAAACAACTCGCATACCAGTGGCACGAAATCGTGGCTCTTCAAGATGCCTTTCCACCTCATGGAACTAGAAGCTTTAATTGACACTTATCCTGATGCTATGTTCATACAAACGCACCGTAGTCCTATTGAATTTATGGGGTCCTGGATCAGTTTAGTCAATCAGGTTCGATCAATGTTTCTAGAACCGAAACCGCTTGATGAAATTACTTCGACGCAAATCACGCTGATGAGTCATATGTTGGAGCGAGCGATACAGTTTCGCTCTCGTCATCCTGAACTGGAGAATCGTTGGATCGACATCAGTTTTTCGGACTTGGTTGCTGACCCAAAAAAAACGGTGCAATCCATTTATGAGCGAGTCAATCGTCCGCTTGAGCAACATACACTCGAGACAATGGACCGTTGGCTACATACACAGGCTGAACGTCGAAAATCGGAAACTCGTCACGACTACAAATCGCTAGAACTAGAACTTGCTGAAGGCAAGATTGGGACGAAATTCGATTGCTATATTGATTTCGTAGACAGTTTGGGGATAAAGATTTAGTCTGTAGCCTTATGTAAAGCTTTACGTATGGCTACTTGGACGTGCTGGGGGATGTGAGTTACGAGTTGCCGATTGATTTCAATCGGGTGGCGGCTAGTAACAAGTCAAGGGTAGTGCGAACGAAGGTGGATGCGGACAATTAACACCAGCATCCATCATTGCCGCCTTCGACTTTGAAGTGGTGGCGTCTTTACAACCAGCGAAGTGCAATGGAGCGTATCAATTCCAGGGTGGTCGATGGATTCATGCTGCACAGTCAACAATCGATGGGACTGAAAGTGACGACCTCGATGACGGTGATGCTGGCAGCGGCGAATTTCGCCGTGCAACTGAATCAGCCCGAACAGGTTCGCTCGCTGGTGCTGTCTTTGGCCGCTTGACGGTGCCCCTTTTCGGGGGCGTTCATTCCAAATCATCTCAATGTCGCCGTTGCAAGCGGTTCAGCGCGGGCAAATTTCGGCTCAACACTGTAATGAAGCGATTGTTTCAGGTATGAGCAGCTCAATTGGCTCAATTCATCAACAGATTCAAGAAATTCCGAAATAATTGGATTGGTTGGGTAAAACACCCGCAACACAGAACATCCGAAATATGGCTCCAACGAAAATGCCTCTCATAATACAAAAATGTAATTGTGTAAGCAAAATCTGATTTCAATTTAACGCGATTCTGATTTAGATTGAACACTTGTGACGGATGTTGAATCTGTGCCTCTTTTTTCAGCGCAATTGGACGGAGTTTTCGCAATTTGGTTTCAATTTCAGTTTTTCAACTGCAAGTTGGAATAAAGAGGTGGTGAACATGAGAAGGGGAATTGTGTTTGGAAATTCACGAGTCTAGTAAAAATGGGAAACCTGATTGGAATTCGCCGTAAGTGATGCTCATTCAGCGGGTCGCGTATATTGGAGAAAAGATACGGATTACCAGGTTCAAAGTCGATAAATATGGGCTGAGTGATGTAATGAATGAAGCTTTACGCGGAAACTCACCTCCAGTAAATCGAAAGGAACGGATACGAAATCGTAAAGATGAACTTTTTGAGCAAGTTAAGAGAGATTCGCCGAAACAGATATTGTTAATCAAGATATTGGTTCTTGGTGACACTCTATCTTCGGCGAAAAAAATTCAACAAATTACAATAGTACTACAAAATAATTGAATTCTTTCGCTGGAGAAATCGATTCGAAAATGTCTGGAACGACTGTCTTAACAGGCACAACGTCATACTTTTTTCTAGTATTCTTTGTACCGGGAGCAATTATCCTTTTTGTCCGGTCACAATTAACTACGGGACGTTTGCCACCACCTTCGGAAAGATTTCTTTCCTATCTGATTGTGTCAGCTATCTATCTTGCGCTGACGTTGCCATTTGTTGAATATCAACCAGAACTAGGTCTATCCAATTTAAGTTCGTGGATATGGATTTCGTGGCTCTTCGTATTTCCCTCCGTGATCGGATTAATTCTGGCGTTATCATGGGGTTGTATCCGTAAATTTTTAGTACGAATCGGCTTGAGTCCAGTTCACCCTATCCCAAGTGCTTGGGATTGGAAGTTTAGTAATGTCGACGACCAGTGGGTTTTGGTGACATTAACAGATGACTCGCAGGTCGCAGGGTATCTGGGGCCGGAGTCATTTATTTCATCAGATTCATCAGAAAGAGATGTCTATATTCAGAAAGTATTCAAAGTTGATTCGCAAACCAAAGTATGGAAAGAAACAAAAACTAAAGGAATTCTAATTGCTCCCGGGCAGGTAAAAACTATAGAATTTTGGCCATACGAACACACGCGTGAGGAACTAAATTATGAAGACTGAAAAATCAGAACGCACTGAGACGATACGCTATCGCGGTTATCAACCGAATGCTACACCCTCAAAATCCCCTCCGCCCCCTCCACCTAATCAGGGAAGTGCTGTATCTCGGCCGCAAAAATCCAGTGAGAAGAAATAGCGCGATAGCAATCAGTAGGGCGAGTGCGGTGGATTTAAGGGGAAGGGGAATTGCTGTGGTTTACAGCACTGCTTTTGCAGGATACTTGCCTTGATCCAACGCACATTTCCGTCTCCAACAGCCACTCTTTAGTCCGAACAACGTGCGATTGTCCCACATTCGGTCTTCAATCACAATCATGCTATCGTCCACGGCAGGCGAGCACCCACTAACACCGTCGCTTTGCTGTGTGACCGTCGACCGTACTGTATGTCAGACGCACTTGGCGGATAAGATACTGGAATCACTGGAACAATTCTGTATTGGTACTCCTGATACAGGGCACTAGCACTACTTTACCGAGTTCAAGGCAATTTATTGGCTGACAGGTCCCACCTCATATCTCCTATCTTCTCTCTAACCATCTGTATCTGTTCATTAATATTATGTATAACGAGACTAATACCATCCATTTATGTGTCCTAACCGTGCCAAGCAACACCGCAAAAACAATCAAAGGCAACACCTACTTCTACTACCCCCGTCAGTCCAAACGTATCAAAGGTGAGCCAATAATCTTCTAGCAAAACACCTTGGCCGCGCCGAAGGTATTATCGCCGCCAAAGACGCTCAACCCATCCCCAAAGAAATCCTCATCCATGAACTCAGCGCCAGCGCCACACTCGTCGATTTCGCCAAACAACTTAAATTCATCGACCAACATGTTCCCAACCGCTCCCCGCGTGTTTCTGACGACACCTACATATTGATCGCAACCATCAAACGCTGCCTCACACCGTGCTCTAAAAATTCACTCGCTCATTGGTATGAATCTACCGTTCTGACCAAATTACTGGGTGTTGAAAGCTCGCGATTGACCAGCCAACCCTTTTGGGACAACATGAACCGCATCTGCATTGATGCATTGCACACCATTGAACGCGATATTGTCGCCCACATGGTAGCGAACTCCAAAGTCGATGTCATCCAACTGCTGTTCGATGACACTTCGCATTAAAACGATTTGGGTGAAGACTCTACGGCGACGCTCTCAATAAATTCGCTTCTGTGGTACTCGTCTTAACCGAATTGTGTCTGCGTATTGGCCGCCTGTTAGGATTTGACCTTACCGGGTGAGTTTTTATCGGAGTTTGGAAACAAGCTGGTGAATTTCGAGGCGATATTCGTGAATTTACAGGTTGCCGAGCAAGCCGGTGAACTCGAAGCATTACGCTTGAAAGAACGGCTGGTGCTTGAGGTGTTGTTGCAAGTGTGGGATGCGGATGAAAAAAGCTATGTGCACTGGTTAAAGGCAGGCCGGGAGTTGGAGTCATTGGCTGAGGGTAAGAGTTTTGCCCGAGGGTCATTCGCGTACTTGATGAAGATCAGGCCACAGATTAAGATATCAAAACTAAGACAGGCATTGAGTTCGACGATGCCAGGAGATCAGAGAATGCAAGAGTTGGCTGGCAAAACAATGGGAAGGTGAGTATCCGGATTCGTGTCTGGAGTGGAAAGATGTAGGTATAAAGGAAGGAATCTTACAGGGTAAGCAGGAAGGCATCCGCCAAAGGCAAATCGAAGTCGCTAAACGAATGATTCAAGAAGGAGACTCAGACGAAAGAATTCATCGAATTACGGATTTAGACTTGGAGGAAATTGCACAGCTGAAAAAAGAGTCGGCTTGATGCCTGTGAAAATAGCTTTGACTGCAGTATTGATGCTGCAAGATAGGTATTCGCAGGGTCAGGAAGCTGAAGCAACGATGGGTAGCGACTATTTTTTCAAGAATGTCAGCGCAGTTCAATTGACATCGAACCGCTAATTCATAGCCTTCGAATATTCTCCTTAGTCAAACTGAAGCCACGGGTCGATTCAATTGAGAATAATCTTTAAAGCTTTCACCTTGAATTGGTGATCAGAAGCCATAAATATTCTTAATGCATTAGCTTTTTGGTATCGTTCCACAGTGTGGTCGTGAGTTGACCGGCGGGTTGAACTGTAGCGAGTTGGCCAGCCTGACCGGACCAGGCTTGCATTGTTGTCAAATCGTTGTTTCTCCTGGCCGCTGCGGTAAGTGGACTCGTTAATTGGCGTTGAACCGGGTAAGGCGCCGGCAGTGGAGCATCGACAGATTCAGTTGCCTTGACATACTCAGTCGCAATAGAACGCCCCAATCGCCCGGTAAATGCGCGTGTCAACATCGTGTCATCTGGCTTTGCGCACCCAATGGCATCAGCCCATACTGACGGGATGGCCGCCTCTGGCGTACGAAGATATCCGGTACCGATTTGAACAGCAGACGCACCGAGTGTCAGCGCGGCAGCAATACCGCGACCATCTGCGATAGCGCCAGTTGCAATGACAGGTACACTGACGGCATCGACGATTGCGGGTAGCAAGGCGAAAAGTCCCGCCGAGGCATTTTGTGCCATGCTTGCAACAAAAGTCCCCCGATGTCCTCCTGCTTCAAATCCCTGTGCAACGATTGCATCAGCACCTGCTGCCTGTGCCTGAGTGGCTTCACCAACAGTCGTTGCGGTCGCCAGCCAAAAAATTCCGTGTCTTTTCATACGTTCAACAAAAGATTCGGAATAGATACCCATGATTGATGAAATGGCTCGTGGCCGGGCTTCAAGCATTGCCTCACACTGGGCTTTGAAATTTGGTGGATCGGGAGATTGAGTATCAACAATTTCGCTTGCCTGCCAGCGTGAAATAAAGGACTGAATTCGTTGTTCATGAGCGGTATCGCGATTTGGCTCCGGGTCAGGAATCCAGTTGTTCATCTGAAAGACACCGCTTGATTTCGCTCGAAATTCATCGGCCCACTGTAAGATCGCGTCGGGTTTCATCAGCAAAACACCACAGGCGCCTAATCCGCCGCGATTGGCAACAGCGACCGATAACTCTACTGGGCAGGCACCAGCCATCGGTGCCAGAAAAATCGGCACGTCCAGACCCATCCTGTCACAGAATTGACGAGTTCGAATTGACCAATGCTCAACTTTCGACAATTTGACACCCCTGTTTGATATCGATAACGACTACATTATCGGAGTTTTGAGACGATTGACACCAAAAAGTGAAAGAATTCCAAGAGCGAAGAACTCAACTCTTTGTCTCAATAAAGACGCTGCAAATATCGGAAATTGCGAGAATTAGTCTTTGGTAAAATAGAAAAAATCAAAGCCCTGTTGCGCAACGGTGACAGTTCTTACACAATCGATTGAGCATGCGAGTCTGATTGATGGCAATTGCCGTAGAAAATCTCAGTTTGGTTCACGACCAAGTCCACAGTGAAAGACCATTAAGGTTCGTTACCGCGACCAGCCTGTTTGATGGTCATGACGCTGCGATCAATGTGATGCGTCGTATTTTGCAAAACTCAGGCGCTGAAGTCATTCATCTTGGGCACAACCGTTCGGTTCGCGAAGTTGTCAACGCTGCAATTCACGAGGATGCCGACGGTATCGCTGTCAGTTCCTACCAAGGCGGTCATCTTGAGTACTTCAAATACATTCTGGATATGCTGAATCAATATGGCCGAAGTGATATTCGCGTCTTTGGCGGCGGGGGTGGTGTCATTGTTCCTAGCGAAATTGACGATTTACATCGCTGCGGGGTTGCGCGAATTTTCTCCCCGGCAGATGGCCAGAAAATCGGTCTTCAGGGAATGATTAATGAAATGCTAGAGATCTGCCGGTCCAAGCCAATGCCCAAGGTCGAATTTTCAACGGACAAACTGAGCATCGACGACTTTGTTGGATTGGGATTGTTGATCAGCGCCATCGAATCGGGAATTGAAGAAGGCATTGATTTCGTAAAGCAGAAATCACGCTTCAAGCGTACGGTTCCTGTTTTGGGACTCACCGGTACAGGCGGGTCCGGCAAATCTTCATTAACGGATGAATTGGTTCATCGGATTCGTCTGAACAGCGCGAAAAATTCCCGAGTCTGTATATTGGCGGTAGATCCCACGCGCAAGAAATCAGGCGGAGCGTTGCTCGGTGACCGCATTCGTATGAACGCAACTGATTCCAATCGGGTTTTCGTACGTTCATTGGCGACCCGTGATGGCAATGGTGGCATTCCAACTCACATGAATGATGTCATCAACGCCTGTGTGATTTGGGGATTTGAGTTGATCATCGTGGAAACACCTGGAATTGGGCAGGGCGATACTGCCATTGTTCCGTATGTTGATCACACCGTCTACGTGATGACGCCGGAGTACGGGTCGGCCAGCCAACTTGAGAAAATCGATATGCTGGACTACGCCGACATCGTTGCCATCAACAAATTTGATGCCAAGGGTGCAGAGGACGCTTACCGCGATGTATGCAAGCAGGTTCAGCGAAATCGCGAAGCCTTTGACCAGGATTATGCGCAGATGCCAGTGTTTGGAACCATATCGTCGCGATTTAATGATGATGGCGTGACAGCCTTGTATCACAGCATTGTTAACCTTTTGGATTTGTCCGGCCAACACACGGTTGAAGTCGAATCGAAGGTTTCTTCGAACCGCGCGGGTGTGATTCCCAGTGAAAGAATCGCTTATCTTGCCGAAATTGCAGCAAATGCAAGGCAATATCGAAAACATGTCGAGGTTCAGGCACAGGTGGTTCGAGAGATTCAGCAACTGAACTCGGTACACGACATGCTGGTAAAGTCCGGCGCGCACGATGCGTGTGAAACGATCCGTGAACAGTTGCGCATCAAGGAATCAGAACTCGATGAAGATGCCGAAAAACTGATTCACGATTGGCCAGCGAAAGTCAAGGCTTACCAATCGAGTTTGACTGAAAAATCCAGTTCAAAAGCCGGAATTAGCAAAACAATATCTGGAACTGCGGTACCTAAGATTGCGTTGCCCCGTTACTCCGATCACGGAGACTTGCTAAGGTGGCTGATGCTGGAAAATCTGCCCGGTGCTTTTCCATTTACCGGCGGCGTATTTCCATCCAAACGCGAAGATGAAGACCCAACCCGCATGTTTGCTGGAGAGGGCGGTCCTGCTAAAACCAACAAGCGATTCAAACTGCTATCAGCCCACTCGACAGCCAAACGGCTTTCGACTGCGTTTGATTCGGTTTCGCTTTACGGTTTTGATCCCGATGAGCGCCCTGATATTTATGGTAAAGTCGGAAACTCGGGTGTTTCGATAGCCACACTCGATGATATGAAAGTTCTCTACGGGGGATTTGATTTATGCAGCCCGCGTACTTCGGTGTCGATGACAATCAATGGACCTGCACCGACGTATCTCGCAATGCTTCTGAATACCGCGATTGATCAGCAAATCGAAATTTTTGTCAATGAAAATCAACGCCAGCCAACCTGTGAAGAAACAGCACAAATTCAAACGTATGCACTCGCTAATGTCCGAGGAACAGTTCAAGCCGATATTTTGAAAGAAGACCAGGGGCAAAACACCTGCATTTTTTCAACCGAATTCAGTTTGCGCCTCATGGGCGATATTCAAGAGTACTTTATCGAAAACGGGGTGCGCAGTTTTTACTCGGTTTCCATTTCCGGTTATCACATTGCAGAGGCCGGTGCCAATCCCATCTCGCAGCTTGCGTTTACCCTGTCAAACGCGTTCACATACGTCGAAATGTATCTCGCACGTGGCATGCACATCGACGATTTTGCCTCCTCTTTGTCATTTTTCTTTTCCAATGGTCTTGATGCCGAGTACACCGTAATGGGGCGTGTTGCAAGACGAATTTGGGCCATTGCGCTCAAACAACGCTATGGCGCCAACACCAAAAGTCAGCGTCTCAAATACCATATTCAAACTTCGGGGCGTTCGCTTCATGCACAAGAGATCGATTTCAATGATATTCGAACGACTTTGCAAGCATTGATTGCTGTGTATGACAATTGCAACAGCTTGCATACGAACGCCTATGATGAAGCCATAACGACACCGACGGAGGCATCAGTACGACGTGCGATGGCCATCCAACTCATCATCAACAAGGAGTGGGGACTATCGCGCAACGATAATCCAAATCAGGGGAGCTTTATTTTGGAAGAACTGACGGATCTTGTAGAAGAAGCAGTGCTATGCGAGTTTGAAGCAATCTCCCGGCGAGGCGGTGTATTGGGCGCGATGGAAACAGGTTATCAACGAGGTTGCATTCAAGACCAGTCTTTGTATTATGAACGCCTCAAACATAGTGGTGAGTTGCCAATCGTGGGAGTGAACATGTTTGTTGATTCGCCCTCATCGAACGACACGACGATCGAACTTGCCCGTTCTACTGAGGCAGAAAAGCAATCACAGCTGCAACGATTGCATGAGTTTCACACCGTTCACCTCGCCGAATCTGCAACTGCACTTGAGGCGTTGCAACAAACGGCGCTTGGCGGCGGTAATGTCTTTGCAGCATTGATGTCTGCGGTTCGCCATTGCTCGGTGGGTCAGATCACTTCGGCACTATTCGAAGTGGGTGGAAGGTATCGACGCAACATGTAAGCGCAACATCGATGTCCATATCAATCCGTATTAACCTCTTTAGCCAGTTGACCATTGCGGCGCTTTGTTCAGATCCTTGAGCATTGAATTTTGCGCCCGTTATTTGATATTCAAAATCGCGTCGTTGCAGTCGCTGGTGCGGCAGGCGCTTTCGGTTCAGTCATTGCACAGGAATTAGCGGCCAGAGGCTGTCGACTGTCCCTGTTCGATATTGACTCAGATGGACTTGAGCAGGTGACTGGCGCACTGGCGCTACCTAGTCATGAAATTCACAGTCGGACATTTGATGCAACCATTGAGTCCGATTGCAAAGCCGTACTGGATGAGTGTGCTGAAAAATGGGGCCGCATCGACGCGTTGGTCAATTGCATCGGTGTTTTTGAAATCGTGCCGGCACTTGACATGTCACTCGAAGTGTTTTCTCGTGTCCTTGCCAACAACGTCAGTGCTGCATTATCGATGTGTCGGTTTGCAGCCAGGCATATGGTGCCAAATGGCTACGGCACCATCGTCAATATTTCATCGGTTTCTGATTCGGTTGCCAACCCGGGTTATGCTGCCTATGGCGCCAGTAAATCTGCACTGAGTCACCTAACTCGGGTGTTGGCCGTAGAATGGGCAACACATTCGATTACGGTGAACGCAATTAGCCCAGCGATGAGTGAAACCAATTTGACAGGCGCATTTCTTGCTGAGGGGACCAATCGGGACAATGCAAGATCGAGGATTCTTTTGAACCGTTTACTGGAACCTGAGGACCTACTGGGGACTCTTGTTTTATTACTGTCTCCGGGTGGAAAGTTCATTACCGGCCAGACAATTCATGTCGATGGAGGCCGAACGATATCGTGAACAATTCACCACAAATTATGCCGAGAATGCGGCTCAATGTTTTGATCCTGTCACTATGCCAGGCTTGCCTGTACACAGCAAATGCAGTGTTGATTGCATCCGCTGCATTGATCGGAATGTCAATGGCGTCAGATCCGATCTATGCAACCGTTCCGGTAGCGATGGTTTTCTTGTTTGGTATGGGATTTGCACTTCCTGCATCGATATTGATGAAGCACATTGGTCGTCGCCTTGGGTTTCAGGTCGGGTTGTTATTTTCCATATCAGGAGCCTGTCTTTCGGGTTACGCGGTCACTGCACAGAGTTTTTTGCTGTTTTGTTTTGGTATTGCACTGATTGGTATCGGCAATGCATTTGGCGGGTTTTACCGATTTGCGGCAGCCGATGTTTCTACGGAAAATTACCGCAGCAGGGCGATTTCCTACGTGCTGGCAGGCAGTGTGGCGGCGGCGTTTATTGGGCCCAATCTCGTTAATTTGACCAAGAATTCCCTGATTAATTCTGTATTTGCTGGCTCTTATTTCACGCTTGCTGGAGTTTATTTGCTTTCCTTGGTGTTGGTGTCATTTCTCAGGGTGCCTCAAATCCAAAATGAGCAGGTTCAGCTGGAACGGCGCCACCTTGGCGAAATTATGAAACAGCCGGAATTCATACTCGCTGTCGTTAGCGCCACTGTAGGCTATGGTGTGATGAATCTGCTGATGACTTCAACACCCCTCGCCATGGATTCACGTGGGATGAGCTTTGGTCAGACTGCACTGGTGATTCAATGGCATATTTTTGCCATGTTCGCTCCGTCATTTTTTACCGGTCACCTGGTGCGTAAGATTGGCGACCTGAACGTGATCGGTGCTGGTTTGGTAGCGCTTTTCTTGTCCGTTCTGGTCCCGTATGTGATGGGTGATACGTTTGCGGCCTTTTGTTTCGCACTGATGCTTCTCGGTGTTGGCTGGAACTTTACGTTTCTTGGCGGAACGACGTTGTTGACCAAGGTTTATCGCCCGAGTGAAAAGGCGTTAGTTCAAGGGGTGAATGATTTATGCGTGTTTTCGGTTGTAACCTTTACAGCCATCATGTCTGGCGTGCTGCATTATGTTTGGGGCTGGTATGTATTGAATGCTGGAGCCTCCATTCCAATTTTCGTAGTGGTGCTTTTGGTGCTTTGGGTCAAACGTTTGCGCGCTTTAGCTCCTGCCACCTAGTGCCAAGAAATCTTCAGTCTGTGTAGAGTCGAAACAGCGCACTATGGTCAAGCGCTCCGTCACCTTGCTCAATCAACTGTTCATAGCGTTCATGACACAGGCGGGTTGACGGCAGGTCAACGCCAACAACATCGGCAAATTCCAGTGCCTGGTACAGGTCCTTTTTTTGGGTTTTTGCGCTACCACCTGCCTGGTACTGGCGTTCAATCATGCGTCGACCATGAATGTCCAGAATTTTCGAACCCGCAAAGCCACCGCGTAATGCTTGCCAGACCTGATCCAGATTTGCACCACCGTGTTCAGCGAGTGCGAAGGCTTCGGCAACTGCGCCAATCGTGAGGCCAACGATAATTTGGTTCGCCGCTTTCGCAATCTGTCCGCAGCCGACTTCGCCAATATGAACCACTTGACCGCCAAGAGCCTGCAGGACAGGCTCAACAATTTTATAGTTGGACTCACACGCACCAACCATGATTGACAGCGTACCTTCTATCGCGCCGATTTGTCCGCCTGATACAGGGGCATCCACAAAACCGACTCCAATTTCATTGAGTTGGCGAGCAAATTCCAATGTCGCCTGGACTTGTGTTGTGCCCATATCAATCACGATTGTGCCTGCACGGGCACCATGAATGACACCTGCATCGCCAAGCAAAATGGATTCGACGGCCTGCGTGTCCGACACCATGCAGATGATCAAGTCTGCTCGCTTTGCCAAGTCAGCCGGTGAACTTGAAATGCCAAAGCCTTCCACTTCAAGTTCTTCAAGCGCCGAGCGACTTCGGTTGAATATCGTCACACCGAATCCTTTCGCTTTGAGATTTCGAGCCATGGGCTTACCCATCAGACCGAGTCCGATAAATCCAATCTGCACGCTGTTTAGGTGGGTCATAATTTGATCCTTCTAAAATGTGATGTGAATATGTGGTGGGTACTACAACTATTTGGTGTTTCAATCCTGGCTTATCAAGGTGACCGGTGATCAGTTTCCAGCAATTGAACAATCAGGGCAAAGCACGTCGCGGGCGGCTGCAGTTGCGTCGTAGTTGTTTGGAAACTCCGACATTCATGCCTGTCGGAACCATCGGTGCAGTGAAAACAATCGAGCCGCGCGATCTTACCAGACTGGATGCGAGGATCATTTTGGGGAACACGTTTCACCTGATGCTCAGGCCGGGACTGGAAGTGATTAAGCATCACGGCGACTTGCATCAATTCATCGGTTGGGATCGCTCGATATTGACTGACTCGGGTGGATTCCAGGTGTTTAGCCTCGCAAAGTTGCGTCGTATCGAAGACCGTGGTGTAACGTTTCAATCGCCCATCAATGGCGATAAAATTTTCATGGGGCCAGAAGAGTCAATTCACGTGCAGCGTGTGCTGGATTCAGATATTGCTATGGTGTTTGATGACTGTACGCCTTATCCGGCAACACAAAAGGAAGCTGAGGTCTCGATGCTTCGATCGATGGATTGGGCTCGCCGTTCCAAAAAAGCGTTTACAGGGTCCAAAAGCGCCTTGTTTGGAATCGTTCAAGGAGGTATGTACGAAGAGCTTCGCATGGCGTCTTTGGGCAGATTGACTGAAATTGGCTTTGATGGATACGCGATCGGTGGACTGTCAGTTGGTGAACCCAAAGACAAAATGTACGAGATGCTGGAGTCACTCGCTCCGATCATGCCGATGGAAAAACCGCGCTACCTGATGGGGGTGGGGACGCCGCAGGACATTGTCTTTGGCGTGGCTTGCGGGGTAGATCTGTTTGACTGTGTGTTACCGACTCGCAATGCGAGAAATGGATTTCTTTTTACGTCCGCAGGCGAAGTAAAAATTCGAAACGCCAAGTATCGAAACGATACGAAACCTGTCGACGAAAACTGCAATTGCCCGTGCTGCAGTAAATTTTCGCGCGCTTATCTGCGCCACCTTTACCAGATCAATGAGCCCTTGTATGCGCGGCTGGCGACATTGCACAACCTTGAGTTTTATCTCACCTTGATGGAGCAAATTCGAAATGCCATTGAGACGCAAAAGTTTGACGAAATTTGCAAGGTGTATGGCGTAGCGCTGAATTGACAGGTCAATTTTCCAATTGCTTAATTTTGGCAATCTACTTGATTCCGATCCATTCAATTGGTGACAGATGCAATTGCGTACCGTAAAACATAGCCGATCTTGAAAATTTTAGTGTTGTGCAAAACTTCCCAAAATGATAAAATTCTCCGCTTGTATCCGAATTTGTAGTGGGTGAAACCAATGAATTTCTTCATATCTGACGCACTTGCACAATCGGGCGGTGAAGCCGGTGGTTTTCTAAGCCTGGTTCCACTGATCCTGATCTTCGTTTTGTTTTATTTTCTGTTGATTCGTCCGCAACAGAAACGAGCCAAAAAGCACAAGCAACTCGTTGCGTCACTGAATGTCGGTGATGAGATCGTTACCAGTGGCGGTATCGTGGGAAAAATTACAGTCTTGCAGGGGTCGGACGAAAAAGAATCAGGCGGGCAGGTCGTGAACTATGTTGCGATCGAAACGCAGCCAGGTGTCTCGATGTTCGTGCAACGCGAAGCCGTAACGCATTTACTGCCAGCCGATACCATCAGTGAATTTCAATCCTGGGCTGATCGCAAAAGTGCCAAGGGCAAGCGAAAAAAGAAACCGGCCGCAAAAAAAATTGAAGCCGCTGATGAAGATTAATTGACACTGTAGCCCAACAGCAATGAATCAAAATCCGTTGTGGCGATACCTGCTGATTGCCGCAGTACTGATACCTGGCTTTTTTTATGCTTTGCCCAATCTTTTCGGGGACGATCCCGGTATACAGATCAGGCAGGCCAGGACAACTGCTGTTGATTCATCGCTAATCGGTCGTGTCGAGTCCATACTTGAGCAACACGAGATAGAACCGCTTGGTCTGATATCAGACGAAAACGGGATTCGAGTGCGGTTTATCAGCGCCGAAGCGCAACTTCAGGCTCGCGACGCATTGCAAGAAGCGCTCGGCAATCGGTTTACCATTGCACTGACATTGGTGCCGTCGGCACCATCCTGGATGAATTCGCTGGGGCTTGCGCCAATGTATCTGGGCCTTGACCTAAGGGGCGGAGTTCACTTTCTGATGGAAGTGGACTTAGATAGCGCTATCAACCGGGCTGAAGACCGTTACGTGGAATCGCTGCGCAGAACGCTGCGTGAAAACAAAGTACGTTATTCGTCGGCTCGCCGTGCCGATCGCGAAGATGATATGGAAATCAAGTTCAGGGATGATGACACAAGACAGGCAGCTTTGGATGTCATCGAAGAGGAATTACCAGAACTTGCAGCGCGAGAATTTGAACGGGAAGGAGAACTGTATCTGGGCGCCAGTATCAGCGAGGATGAAGTCGAAGAGCTCAAAGGATTTGCCATCGAGCAGAATATTGTTGCCCTCAGGAACAGGATAGACGAGCTTGGCGTCGCTGAACCGGTTGTTCAACGACAGGGAGATGACCGAATTGTGATTCAACTGCCAGGCGTTCAAGACACCGCTCGTGCGAAACGAATTTTAGGCCGCACTGCTACGCTGGAGATCCGACTTGTCGATGAAGAGCACGATCTGTCAGCGGCGCTTCAGGGTTCAGTCCCCTTGGGGTCTGCCATTTACGAAATGCGCGACGGTTCTCCGATATTACTCAAGAAACCGATCATCTACTCGGGGGACAATATCGTTGATGCAGCAGCAAGCCTCGACACCCAAACGGGTGGCCCCATCGTCAGTATCACACTGGACTCACATGGAGCTTCCATCAATCAGAGAGTAACCGGGGACAACATCGGCAGACGAATGGCTGTGGTGTACATCGAATCGCGCTCGGAACCCAAACGAGACGCGGCCGGTCAGGTGGTGCTGGATGAACAAGGCATCCCGATACGAATCAAAGAGTTGGTCGAGGAAGTGATTACTGCCCCGGTCATTCGAGATCAACTGGGTCGGCGCTTCCAAATTGAAGGTCTCGACAGCGTGACAGAAGCACGCGACTTGTCGCTGCTGTTGCGAGCGGGTGCGCTGGCCGCTCCCGTCGACATCATTGAGGAAAGGACAGTTGGTCCCAGTCTGGGTCAACAGAACATCGTTCAGGGTCTGCAATCGGTCATCGTCGGTTTCGTGCTGGTGTTGATCTTTATGGTCATTTACTACCGGGTCTTCGGCTTGGTTGCAAATCTTGCGCTGGCACTCAACCTGGTTCTTATCGTCGCAGTGCTTTCAGCCTTACAGGCCACTTTGACTTTACCCGGCGTAGCAGGCATTGTCCTGACTGTGGGTATTGCCGTTGATTCTAATGTGCTGATCTTTGAAAGAATCAGAGAAGAACTGCGCAACAGGAACACGCCACAAAGCAGTATACGAGTCGGCTATGAACGAGCGTTTACGACCATTGTTGATGCGAATATTACAACGCTGATCGCCGCGATTGTGCTGTTTAATTTCGGCACCGGTCCGATCAAGGGATTTGCTGTTACCTTGAGCATCGGTATCGTAACGTCAATGTTCACGGCGATTCTTGGGACGCGAACTGTGATCAATCTAATCTACGGCAGACGTCGGCGAATATCTGCTTTGGCGATTTAGGCGAAGGCGCATGGAATTTTTAAAAAAGGATCTGAATTTAGATTTTCTTGGCCATCGCCGCAGCGCCGCCATCGCCTCGGCAGTGCTGATTGTGATATGTCTGGGATCCATTCTGGTACAGGGTATTAACTTTGGCCTCGACTTTAGCGGTGGTACATTGGTGGAGGTGCGATACGATCAGCAGGTCAGTGTTGATGAAGTGCGTAGTCAGTTGGCCGATGTCGGCATCGAAGACACAACGGTACAGTACTTTGGAACGAGCCGCGATGTCATGATTCGTTTGCCATCGTTTCAGGGATCTGGCAGTGCTGCTGAGCAAAGTTCCAAGATCATTGAAGCGCTGCGCAGCCCTTATGGTGAGACGTTGGTTGAATCTTTGGCCGGTGGTTTGCAGTCCTGTTCCAAGAATGACGGTTCCCTCGGCGAGTGTTTTGTACAGATGCGTCGCGTTGAGTTTGTTGGACCCAAAGTTGGTCAGGAATTAACCGACCAGGGCGGGCTGGCGATGCTCTATGCCTTGATTGGCATTCTTATTTATGTTGCCTGGCGATTCGAGTGGCGTTTTGCCGTGGGTGCAGTTGCTGCCCTGGTTCATGACGTTCTCATTACAATTGGCTTTTTTTCAATTTTCCAAATCGATTTTTCTTTGGCTGTTCTGGCAGCAATACTGGCGGTGATTGGCTATTCGCTGAACGATACGATTGTGGTGTTTGACCGTAGCCGAGAAAACCTGCGAAAAAGCCGGCGCGGCACAGCTCTTGAAATTATGAACCGTTCCATCAACCAGACTTTGCGCCGGACGATTCTCACATCACTCACCACCCTGATTGTCGTTTTGACCTTGCTCCTGTTCGGTGGAGAGGTCATATGGGGGTTTGCCTTTGCCTTACTGGTTGGTGTACTGGTTGGTACTTATTCGTCTATATTTATCGCCAGCCCTGTTGTTCTGGCGCTTCGAATTTCGCGCGAAGATATGGCAGTGGAGGAGCAGTCAGGATAGTGTCGTCGACTCAACGGTAGACCGTTTGCACAATGTAATCCTCCAGTTCACTGAGGGACGGTCAATCGTGGTCGAAACACACTGACAGCTGTGAGTTCGAGATGGTAGAAAGTTTTGATGCTTTCCACATGAAACGGGCTATTGACCTTGCCCGTCAGCCGGTGTCGGCACCTCATCCTAATCCACGCGTCGGCTGTGTGATTACAGACCGGCAAGGCGTCGTTTCCGAAGGATTTCACCGGGCAGCGGGTACCGAGCATGCAGAAATCGCTGCGCTTGATGCGGTAAATCGCAGTGTCAAGGGCGGCACAATGTACGTGACCATGGAACCTTGTGCCACTTATGGTCGAACGCCACCGTGTGTAGAGCGGATTGTGAATGCCGCGATTAATCGCGTTGTCATCGCCGATTTAGATCCAAATCCGGTCAATGGAGGTATGGGCGTCCAGCACTTGCGACAGGCAGGTCTTCGGACAGAGGTTGGAGTGCTTGCTGGCGAGGCTCGTGAAATCAATCAAGGTTTTTTTTCCAGACATTTGCGAGGCCGACCTTGGGTTGTAGTAAAGATTGCCGCGACACTCGATGGTCGGGTGGCGGCCGCGAGTGGTGAAAGTCAGTGGATTAGCGGCGAGGCGGCAAGATCTGATGTCCAGCAGTTTCGAGCCCAAGCGGATGCAATATTGACGGGTGTGGGTACGGTGTTGGCAGATAATCCTAGGCTCAGTTGCCGTGCCGCTGGCGCGACAAGACAGCCGCTGCGCATTGTCCTGGACAGTCGATTGAGAACGCCGAACACGGCGAATTTGTTCGATGTTCCCGGTGAACTTGTTTTTGCGGTCACAGAAGGTGTCTGTTCGCAAAGAAGAGAAGACATTGAACAACGGGCAAAAGTTTTGCAATTTGACACAAAAGATGATCGGATCGATTGCGAAAAGTTGCTCACGTATCTTGCGGATCAGGAAATCAATGAGGTGCTGGTTGAAGCCGGCCCCACTTTGATCGGATCCTTGTTTCAGTTCGACTTGGTTGATGAATTGGTTGTTTACCTGGCGCCGGCGCTTTTGGGAGAGTCGGCTATAGGCATGGTTAGTTTGCCCGAGGTCAAAAGCTTTGCAGAACGACTGCGCGGTCAGTTCAAGTCGATTCATCGGGTTGGAGAGGATATGCGAATTCACTTCAGGAGCAGGTAGTCTGGGAGATCATGGATTCGACGTTATGTTTACGGGAATCGTAGAATCAATCGGCCGCATAGAGCGTATCGATCGCACCGAGGCGGGGATCGATATCGCCATTTCAACCGGTTCGGTTCATCATCACGGCTTCCAGTTGGGTGACAGCGTTTCAGTCAGTGGCGTGTGTCTTACAGTGACAGGCATTAACAAAAAGTGGATTGACGTGCATGTGTCGAATGAAACGATTGCCCGGACAGTGTTTGGGGATTACGAGTTGGGGTCAATGGTCAATATTGAACGCCCGGTGACTTTGGAAAAACCACTTGGTGGGCACCTGGTGAGTGGGCACGTCGATGGCATTGCTCATTGTTCCAGTATCGCCGCAGCGGGGGCGTCGAGAAAAATTGAATTCGAACTGTCAAGACATGAACTTGGAAAATTCGTCGCTGAAAAAGGATCAGTGGCGATTGACGGCGTCAGCATGACCGTTAATTCGGTATCAGACCGAGGGAAATTGACTGCATTTGAAGTCAACGTGATCCCGCACACTTTGTCGGCGACAACATTGGGAAACCTACAACCTGGAGATTCGGTTCACATTGAAGTTGATATGGTTGCCCGTTATGTACACCGACTGTTTGATTGTAAGAATTAAGATCGAGTGAAACCGACTGATCATGAACCGGTTGACCTAATGCGTGGGTCGACATTGGAAGAAAGACGAAACCAAGTTTTAAATTATAGTATTCCTTTACCCTGTGCACAGATGTAGAAAGAGTGATCTGATATGAATTCCGCCCCCAATCCAACGCCATTGACCGGTAATCTGGCATCAGGGATCAGCCCAATTGAAACAATTTTGCAAGATTATGCTGCTGGCAAAATGGTGATCATGGTTGATGATGAAGCCAGGGAAAATGAAGGTGATCTATTGTTGGCTGCACAATGCGTGAATGCAGATCACATTAACTTCATGGCGACACATGGACGTGGACTGGTTTGTCTCTCGTTAACAAACCAGCGCTGCAAACAACTTCGCTTGCCATTGATGGTCAGAGAAAATACTTCGCCTTACACGACTGCGTTTACGATTTCTATCGAGGCGGCGCGGAATGTCTCCACAGGAATTTCGGCAGCAGACCGTGCAACGACAATCCAGGCGGCGGTCAATCCCGATGCCGAGCCTTCAGACCTGGTCACGCCTGGCCATGTATTTCCAGTGGTTGCAGAACCCGGTGGCGTTTTGACCCGGGCAGGGCATACGGAAGCAGGCAGTGACCTGGCGAAACTATGTGGTTTTGAGCCGGCAAGCGTTTTGTGTGAGGTGCTCAATCCTGATGGTACCATGGCCAGATTGGGTGATCTTGTCAAATTCAGTAAGCATCACAATATCAAGATCGGAACCATAGCAGACTTAATTCGATATCGGTTGGCGACAGAGTCGACAGTCAAACGGGAAAATGAACGGGTATTGCACACCGATTACGGACGGGTTCGGGCAATCACTTATCAGGATGAAGTTCGAGGCAACCGGCATCTGGCATTGGTACGCGGTGAAATTCAAGCCGATGTGCCAACCATATTGCGCGTCCATGTGTTTACTGGTATTTCCGAGGTGCTCGATGCAATCACTCCTGGAGGACATTCTTACTCTGTTCGCAAAGCCATGCAGAGAATCGTAAAGGAAGGATCCGGTGCGGTCATTGTGCTGAACTATCAACAAGATTACGATCGTTTGAGTCAGTTGGGAGAGGACACAGATTCACCATCGGGAGAGACTTCAGGCAGCAACGATGTCAGAATTGTGGGAATTGGCAGTCAGATTGCGGCCGATTTGGGGTTTGGCAAGCTACGTGTACTTGGACATCCGATGCGGATGCACGGACTGTCCGGATTTGGCTTGACTGTTGTTGAGTACCTTCCGCCGCAGGAATGAGTCTTAACTAGTCAAATCAATTAGATACCATGAAAAGTTCGCATCAAGAGATTCGCGTTGGCATTGTCGTCAGCGATTATTACCAGGATATTGCCCAGGGCTTGTTAACTGGAGCCAAAAGTGTATTGGATGAGTACTCGGACATCAAATATGAAACCATACAGGTATTCGGGGCTTGGGAGATTGCGCTGATTGCAAAATTGATGGCGCAATCGAATCGGTTTCAGGCGCTGATCACGCTGGGCTGTATCATTCGAGGTGAAACCTCTCATTTCGATCATTTGTGTCATCAGTGTTCGCAAGCATTGATGTCTGTGAGCATGGATTACACGATTCCATTAGGATTTGGTGTGTTGACGGTAGAAAATTATGCCCAGGCAGAACATCGCTCAGGAATCGCAGACCGCAATAACAATAAGGGATGTGAAGCGGCAATTGGTGTGATCGGTTCCATTCACGCTGCCCGCCAAATTCACCAAAGCGACTGATCGGTTCGCCATGACAGTTTCTGCAAGGCACTATGCAAGGCTTGGTGCCGTTCAATACCTTTATTCGTGGAGTCTCGAAAAACAGTCGATTGACCGCGTCGATGAACAGGTTCTGATTGATGCGAATGTCTTAACTCAAGGTGATCTTGCTTACTTTCAGAAACTGATGCGATCAATCCCGCCGCGGGTTTCGCAAATCGATGAACTGATCACCCAGGTGATCAATCGAAGAATTGACGTCATTGACCCGGTGGAGTTGGCTATCTTGCGCTTAGGTGTGTATGAATTGATTTATGAGTATGATGTGCCGCTCAAGGTCATTACCAACGAATGCATCGAGCTTTCACGGGAATTCGGTAATCCTGCCAGCTACAAGTTCATCAATGGCACATTAGACAAAATTGCTTTTGGAAAAAAGGCTCCGCTGCAAAGCGCACTGGGAAAGAAGTACAAATCTTCAAACCGCAGTGAATTCGAATTGATCGAAAGTTATTTCGCCAATCGACAGCAACAGGTAGAGAGCGTCGTCACAGGTATTGGTGATGATTGTGCGGTCGTTGATATTCCAGCTGGGCAGCAGCTTCTGATCACGACTGACACTTTGCTTGAGAGTGTGCATTTTCCAGCCGGAACAAATGCCCGTAATGTTGGACACAAGGCACTGGCTGTATCCTTAAGTGATTTGGCTGCCAAGGGTGCTCAGCCGGTTTATGCCACCTTGAACTTGTCGTTGCCGACGTACGATAAATTATGGCTGGCTCAGTTTAGCCGTGGATTGTTTGATCTTTCAGATCGATTTGACGTTGCGTTGATAGGTGGTGATACGGTGTGCGGGCCGCTCGCGATCAGTATGACGGCATTCGGTCTGGCAACAGCCAATCCGTGTCCCTTGCGTTCTGGCGCCTGCCCGGGCGATGGAATTTACGTAACGGGTACGCTCGGTGATGCGGCGCTTGGCCTGGTGGCTTCGCGTTTGGGACATTCACTGGATGCTAAGGAAACCGAATACATTGAACAACGTCTGGAGCGTCCAGAACCACGACTGGATGCGGGGCGAGCGGTGGCTCGCTTAGCATCTTCATCCATCGACATATCCGATGGGCTGATTGGTGATCTTTCACATATTCTTGATGCCAGCGGTGTAGGCGCCTCGCTTGAGCTCGACCGTATTCCATTGTCGCCAGTGTATCAGAAACTGTTAGCCGATGTCGGCTGGGACTTCGCGCTGACGCATGGTGATGACTACGAAATATGCTTTACCGCCAGCGACGAATTGCCAGCGAAAGTGATTGAAAGCGCTCAAGTTCCGATCTCCCGAATCGGCACTGTGAAAGAAAGCCAGGGGATTGAAATCAAAAAGCCCGATGGGCGCTTGTATCAAATCGAAGTGCCCGGGTATTCACACTTTTGATATTCATTGCGGTCGCGGGGCACTGATGCAACTTCGCAATATTGGGTTTAGGCCATCCCTTTGGATAGCACTTGGACTGGGAACAGGACTGGTACCGCGTGCTCCAGGTACAGTCGGTACGTTGCTCGGTATTCCCTTGGTCTTACTGATCGATCAGTCACCAGCTAACTGGAAAATTCCAATTTGGGTCGCACTGTTCGTGTTCGGATGCATCATCTGCCAACGAGCGTCAACGTGGCTGGGCGATCGAGACCCGGCCGCAGTGGTTTGGGATGAGATATTTGGCTACTGTGTCGCCATGGCATTTGTACCGGTAATGCCATTGACAATCGTCGCTGCATTTGTTTTATTCAGACTTGCCGACATCATTAAACCTTGGCCGATTTCGTGGATTGACAGGCAGTTCAGTGGTGGGATCGGAATCATGCTGGATGACCTGTTGGCTGGAATATTGACCTGTTTTGTCATGCACGCTCTGCTTTATTTTGGAGTCTTGGCCATCTAATTCAAGTGAGCAAAGCGGCTTGAAAATTGCCAGGCTGTAACCTGCCAAAAAGCATTAAAATTGAATATTTGGGTCACCTGATTTTTGCGGATAGAAATGAAAGTTGGATATAAGCAGTTACTGGATAAGGCGATGGCCGAAGTTGACACTATTTCTGTTGACGAAGCAGTGAAACTACACGACAGTGAACAGACCCAATTTATTGATTTGAGAGATATTCGAGAATTACAGCATGAAGGAAAGGTGCCGACTTCGTTTCATATGCCACGCGGAATGCTGGAATTTTGGATCGATCCGGATAGTCCATACTTTAAATCGGTGTTTGCACAGGAAAAAAAGTTCGTGTTTTATTGTAAATCCGGGTGGCGTTCTGCACTGGCTACCCAAACAGCACAGAATATGGGCCTGGTGAACGTCTGCCATATCGACGGTGGATTTGATGCATGGAAAGAAGCTGGTGCGACGGTTGAAAACCTTGATTGACTTGATACTGGGAAAAATTTCTACACGACTTCGAAACGAATTCATGGTTAATCTTATGAAATGCAAAGCACTTGCATTGAGTTTGCTGCTCATTCTAAGTGTGAGCGGCACTGCTGGTGCAGATAGTGATGCAGACCAAATCAAGTCTGCAATTGAGTCATTGGTCGGGTCTGCGTTACCAGAGGATGCAGTCGAGCAATCAAAGATACCCGGTATTTATGTTGCTTACATTAACGGCTCAGTTTACCACGCATACCTACAAGACGACATTTTGTTGATTGGGGAGGCGTTTGATCTGGTCAATGGCGTTAGTTTGAATGAAGAGATCAGTAATCGCGGCGTCAGTGAAGCGATCAGTCAATTGTCTGTCGATGATATGGTTGTGTTCGCCGCCCAGGATACCAAGCGTCATATTACAGTCTTCACGGATATTGACTGTGGTTACTGCCGTCGATTTCATCGGGAAGTACCGGCCTTGAATGCGGCCGGGCTGGAAGTGCGATATGTCGCGTTTCCAAGATCAGGCATCGATACTTCGAGTTATGACAAGATCGTAACCGTCTGGTGTTCAGACAATCCCCAACAGGCCATGACACAGGCGAAGTCAGGAACCTCGTTGGAACCATTAACTTGCACAAATCCAGTAGCAGACCAATATCAGGCGGGTGTCGCTGGTGGGGTGCGAGGTACGCCTACGCTGGTGGTGGACGATGGCACTGTGATTGGCGGCTATCTGCCAGCAGAACAGTTGCTCACTCGTATCGGATTACCTGGCAGTTAAACTGTTCCTACCGCATGTACGGATTTATTGCTGATTTTTCTCGAAATCAGCAATAAGTTACGATTGAAGAAACAGGCTTGCCAAACGAGTCGGTTTTGGCAGACTCTCAAAGAAAGATCGATTATTTGAAGATTGGCCTGCGAGTTTAGTACGAACACATTAGGAAGTAAGCAATGAATGATGCAAAGAAGAAAACTTTAGAGGCCGCGCTCGGACAGATAAGACGGCAGTTCGGCCAGGGCTCAATCATGAGGTTGGGCGATGATGATGTTGATAAGGATATTTCGGCTGTTCCGACGGGGTCCCTCGGGCTTGATTTAGTGTTGGGAGTTGGAGGTCTGCCACGGGGGCGAGTAATCGAAGTATACGGCCCTGAAGCATCAGGAAAAACGACTTTAACTTTGTCTGTTGTTGCACAGGCACAAAAACTCGGTGGTACGGCGGCATTTATCGATGCTGAACATGCTTTGAACACCGCACACGCCTCTGTGCTGGGCGTTGATGTGAATGACTTGTTAGTCTCGCAGCCGAACAACGGTGAGGAAGCGTTGGAGATCGCCGACCAACTGGTTCGCTCAGCGGCGATTGACGTGGTTGTTATAGACTCAGTTGCTGCGTTGACACCGCGCGCTGAGATCGATGGTGAGATGGGAGACTCGTACATGGGACTGCATGCCCGACTGATGTCGCAGGCACTTAGAAAATTGACCGGCAGTATCAACAAATCGAATACCTTGGTGATTTTCATCAACCAGATTCGAATGAAAATTGGACAAATTTATGGTAGCCCTGAGGTTACGACCGGTGGTAACGCACTGAAATTTTATGCTTCGGTTCGACTTGATATTCGCAGAATCGGCAAGATATCCAAGGGAGAGGATGTGATCGGCAGCCAGACGCGGGTGAAGGTCGTTAAAAACAAGGTTGCACCCCCGTTTAAGCAATGTGAATTCGATCTGATCTTTTCCCGAGGTATTTCCAGGGAAGGAGAGTTGATTGACCTGGGCGTGAAACATGGCATCGTTGAACGTGCGGGTGCCTGGTACAGTTTTGGCGACATTCGCATTGGCCAGGGGCGGGACAATGCACGTACGTTTCTAGCAGACAATTCCGATATTGCACAACAGATTGAAACAGGCATTCGTGAGATCGTTGGCGCTGCTCCCAAGAGCGAGGAAACCAATTCGTAGCGACCAGCCAGGCGATGAAAGATGAGAAACAAGTCCGTCAGGCGGCGGTGAAATTCTTATCGCGGCGAGAGTATTGTCCCCAGGAGATGGTCGAGAAACTGGTCCATAAAGGCGCTGAGCGTCATTTGGCCGAATCTGTAGTTGATCGCTTAAACGCCAGTGGCTTGATTAGCGAGGAAAGGTTCGCCAGGGAATTCATTCGGGTACGCGCACGGCAAGGTTATGGACCGATCAGAATCAAGTACGAACTGATTCAGCGCGGAGTCACTGAACACTTAGCGAGCGACTGTCTGAATGAATTGGAATTTAACTGGAGTGCCCATGCAGGGCGTGTTATTGAGCGCAAGTATCTGAGTAGCCCTGTCGATAGTTATAACGAGTGGGCGAAACGAGCAAATTTTTTAAAATACCGTGGCTTTACTGCCGAACAGATCAATGAGAACTTGGGGCGTTACAGAAAGGACAGCCAATAGGATTAGTCTGGCATTATGAAAGCATCCGAGATAAGAGAATTATTCTTAAGGTACTTCGCCGAAGCAGGGCACGAAGTTGTACCGAGTAGCCCGCTAGTGCCGGGCAATGACCCGACTTTGCTTTTTTCCAATTCGGGTATGGTTCAGTTCAAGGACGTGTTTTTGGGCAGTGACAAGCGCCCTTATTCGCGAGCGGCGACCGCGCAGCGCTGTGTTCGTGCAGGTGGCAAGCACAATGATCTTGAAAATGTTGGCTATACGGCGCGGCATCACACGTTTTTCGAGATGTTGGGAAATTTCAGTTTTGGCGACTATTTCAAGCGCGACGCGATTCACTTTGCTTGGCAATTGTTGACTCGAGACTTGCGTCTTGAACCGGAGTGTCTGTGGGTGACCGTGTACTCGGAAGATGACGAGGCAGCTGACGTTTGGCTCAATGAGATCGGGATTCCGCAACAGCGATTCACTCGCATCTCAACGTCAGATAATTTTTGGGCGATGGGAGATACAGGTCCCTGTGGACCGTGTTCGGAGATATTTTTTGATCATGGACCTGAAATCGAAGGTGGACCGCCAGGTACGCCCGAGGAAGATGGGGACCGCTATGTAGAACTGTGGAACCTGGTGTTCATGCAGTACGAGCGGTTTGCCGATGGAAGCATGAAACCGCTACCCAGGCCCTCGGTCGATACGGGTATGGGTCTAGAGCGAATTTCAGCTGTCATGCAAGGGGTTTGCAGCAACTACGAAATTGATTTATTTCAAGCACTGATCCGGGATGCTGCCAGTTTGATTGGAACTGAGGATCTGGACAGTAAATCGCTCAGGGTGATTGCAGATCACATTCGTTCAGCGGCGTTTCTGGTGACCGATGGTGTAACGCCGTCAAATGAAGGGCGCGGTTACGTATTACGTCGAATTGTTCGTCGGGCAATTCGACATGGCTATCAGCTCGGATGCAAGGATTCTTTCTTTTATCAATTGACGGGTTCCTTGGTTGATCAAATGGGAATTGCTTATCCGGAATTGCGAAATGCTCAGCAGAAGGTTGAGCGCATTTTGTTGAAAGAAGAACAGCGTTTCGCAAAAACATTAGATCAGGGTCTGAAGATTCTTGATCGCGAAGTGGCCGGGCTTTCAGGAGACGTACTGCCCGGTGACGTTGCATTTCGCTTGTACGATACCTACGGTTTTCCTTTGGATTTAACCCAGGATTTTTTACGAGAATTGAATCTTCAAGTGGATACAGCCGGCTTCGACCAGTGTATGCACGAGCAGCGCGAGCGCGCAAAAAAATCCAGCCGATTCGAGGCGCTCGAAGTGGACACTCCAGTACTTGGTTTTGATGTTGAATTTACGGGTTATGAAACACTTGAGGAAAATAGTGAGATCGTTGCGATACTGATTGATACTGAGCAGCGCGAATCAATTCGCACAGAAGATGCGGCAACCTTGGTTCTGACCTCCACACCGTTTTATGCCGAAAGTGGCGGTCAGGTTGGAGATGTGGGTCAAATCACAATCAATGGCAATACTTTCGAGGTGGAAGATACCCAGTATCTGTCCGGTAAAGTAATCGGGCACCTAGGACGTGTTAAAAACGGTGAGTTTCACGTCGGCGACCAGGTATCTTTACAGGTGGATACTGCGCTTCGAAACGCCACAATGAATAACCATTCTGCAACTCATTTGCTGCATGCTGCCTTGATGAATACTCTGGGTTCACATGTGCAGCAAAAAGGTTCACTTGTTGCACCTGATCGACTGCGCTTCGATTTCGCCCATGACTCGGCACTCAGCGTTCAGGAACTTGAACAGATTGAATCCGAAGTCAATCTGGCCATTCGTGAAAACTGGTCAGTCAAGGGTGAGTGGATGGGTTTGGAAGAGGCGAAGTCCATGGGCGCTGCAGCACTTTTCGGTGAAAAGTATGATGCATCGGTTCGAGTGATTGCGATGGGTGAATATTCGCTTGAATTGTGTGGTGGCACACACGTCGACCGAACCGGAGATATCGGGTTGTTCAAAATAGTTGACGAGTCAAGCATCGCATCTGGTATTCGCCGAATTGAGGCACTGACTGGTGTTAAGGCCATTGAACGAATGCAGTGGGAAACTCGGATACTTGGTGAAGTCTCCAAAGTGTTGCACACTGGCGTGAACGATGTGCAAAATGCACTCGCACAAGTCGTAAAGAGCAACCGAAATTATGAACGTCAGGTCTCTGATCTGAAGACTCAGTTGGCGACAGGTACCAGCGCAGGTGGGGAATTTACAGTCGAGTCTGTCGGTGGCATTTCGCTTCATGTTTCCCGCCACGATGACATTGAAGTGCGCGATTTACGCAATATCTTATCGACGTTACAGCAAAAGCTGGAATCGGGTGTGATTGTGTTGGGGTCGGTTAACAAGGGTAAAGCAACCTTGATTTGCTCGGTCTCTGAAGACTTGCTTGACCGCTTGCATGCGGGCAAGATTATCAGTGCGATCACGCCAATTGTTGGCGGTAAAGGCGGTGGCAAGGCACACCTGGCGCAGGGCGGTGGTGCAGATGGCGACAAGATTAACGCGGCACTGGATGCCGTGGCACAAGCCGTCAATTGAACCGTCAGCTATATTCAATCATCCTGTATTTCCGATAAGCAGTCTAAGCCGTTTCAGGACGAAATCATGAGTATTGTTGTGGAAAAATTCGGTGGGACGTCGGTTGGCAGCATTGATCGAATCAACCAGGTTGCGAATCGAGTCATTCGAACTGTCAATGATGGACACCAGGTCATTGTTGTGTTATCTGCGATGCAGGGTGAAACCAATCGCCTGATCAAGCTGGCGCATGACATTTCACCCGAACCTGATCGGCGTGAACTGGATGTGATTATGAGTACCGGGGAGCAGGTTTCGATCGCATTGCTGAGTATGGCGTTGCAACGTGAAGGATATCGCGCAAAATCATATACAGGATTGCAGATTCCAATTCGAACCAGTGCAGCCTTTGGCAAGGCACGGGTTGAGGAAATTGACATTGAACGCATCAAACAGGATTTGGCGAGTGGCACGATCCTCGTCATTGCAGGATTTCAGGGTGTTTGTGAAAATGGCGATATTACAACTTTGGGCCGAGGCGGGTCTGATACAACTGCGGTTGCATTGGCAGCAGCACTATCTGCGTCGGTCTGTCGAATCTATACGGATGTTGATGGGGTGATGACGGCGGATCCTCGTGTCGTGCCCGAAGCACGCGTGCTCGATCACATTACCGCAGAGGAAATGTTGGAGTTGTCGAGTCTGGGTGCAAAGGTACTGCAGATTCGCGCGATGGAATTTGCACACAAATACGAAGTTCCGCTGCACGTGCTTTCTTCATTTCACGATGTCCCAGGGACAATGATCACATCAAAGGAGTGTGATATGGAGCAACCAAAAATTACAGGTATTGCGTTTAACGTCAATGAAGCCAAGTTGACCATCAGGGGCGTACCGGATCGACCCGGTATCGCATCGAGAGTATTCGGTCCGATTGCAGATGCGCAGATCAATGTCGACATGATCATTCAAAATGTTGGTATTGACAAAAACACGGATTTGACTTTCACTGTTGATCGAAGCGAATACCGTGCAAGCTTGCAATTGTTGGAACAGTTAATCCCCGAAATCGGTGCGCAGGACATTGTTGCAACAGATGACATTGCGAAAATATCCCTGGTAGGAGTTGGAATGCGCTCGCATTCGGGAATTGCAACGACAATGTTCAGCGTATTGGCCGACGAAGGCATCAATATCCAGATGATTTCTACCTCGGAAATCAAGATATCCGTCATTGTCGAAGAAAAATATGTGGAACTCGGTGTCAGAGCACTGCACAAGGCATTTCGACTGGGCAACGATAATCAACCGATCGAGGAATCAGGGCCTCAGAGTGAACATCGTCCCTGAAAAATAATTGAAATTCAACGGATGGCCAAATCAAATATCGTGGTACCTGACAAATGGATTGTCGAGAACCTATAATTGCCGTCGGTTGATTAAATGTCAGCTAAACAGTCTGGCTGATCCGGTGGGTAAGCTAAAACAATAACGGACAACAGTTTAAGTTGATCGACTTAGGGGACCGTTAATCAGACAAGACTGCAACGTTAGGAGGTTATAGGATAGTGCTAATTTTGACAAGACGGATAGGAGAGTCCGTAAAAATTGACGGTAATATTACGGTCACTGTACTGGGAATGAAGGGAAATCAGGTTCGTTTGGGAATTGATGCCCCAAAAAGCGTCAGCGTGTATCGCGAAGAAATCTATGATCGCATTCAGCAAGAAAAGGCACGCGAGAAGGGATAAGTTCTCTTGAAGAAATTCCAAAACTGGAAGTTGCCGTTTCGGTTCTGATGACTGAAATGGCTATTTTGGAGAGGTGGCCGAGCGGCTGAAGGCGCTCCCCTGCTAAGGGAGTATGGGCAACCCCCATCGTGGGTTCGAATCCCACCCTCTCCGCCAGAGCAAAGATCAAGCCCAGTAAATTTTATT
The DNA here is from genome assembly GCA_963664525.1 of Arenicellales bacterium. GTDB lineage: Bacteria > Pseudomonadota > Gammaproteobacteria > Arenicellales > JAJDZL01 > JAJDZL01. The sequence continues at coordinate 1,721,389 of OY761535.1, read as the reverse complement.
TTTGATATGCGCCCGTAGCTCAGCTGGATTAGAGTACCAGACTACGAATCTGGGAGTCGGGGGTTCGAATCCCTCCGGGCGCGCCATTCGATTGATGTGATTTTATTATGTGCGGTCGTTTCAATATTTTGACAGATGCGGACACATTAATGAACACATTCGAAATTCTGCAAGGTGATATGACGCTTGAGTCTTTTGAGCCGCGATACAACATTAGCCCATCGGTTCGTAACACTTTAGTCACATCGAATGAAGATGGCGGCTTGACACGCATCCCGATCATTCGACCTGGCCTTGGCCACCGTCGCATGCTAAAGAGTGCGATTTGGCCCTTGATTCCAATCTGGGCGCCCGCGCAGGTTCCCAAATATTCGACAGCCAATGCGCGCAGTGAAACGATGACCTCGAAGGCGAGTTATCATCATGCCTGGAAAAAGTCTCAAAGGTGTCTGATTCCGGCAACGGGATTTTACGAATGGCAAAATATGACCCATCATCGTTACAAACAGCCATGGCACATTCGTCACGGCAATCGGGAAGTGCTAAGTTTCGCAGGCTTGTGGGAACGAGGCCAGACCCTTGATGGGCAGGAGTTTGAGTCTTGCTCCATCGTTACCACGCAGGCCAATGACTTGATGGCCGAAATCCATAACTCCAATTACAGAATGCCAGTTATTGTTGACCCTGAGTGCTGGGACCAATGGTTAAGCTGTGATAACGAAGCCGCGTTGCGACTCGCTGTAACCTACCCTGACGGACAATTGACCGCAGACCCCATTTCTACACGAATCAACAACCCCAATTACAACCGTTCTGACTGCCTGGAACCAGTCGAACTACCTGCCTGATTTTCAAAGTTGTCAATCGAATCGTCCGCGCAGCAGTGGGTGTAGTGCTGCGAGAGAATCAATGAAAATTCGTTCAAGCAAAAAATCAAGTAAAAGTCGTCGATCGATATTGCTTGATACGACTGTCGAGTACGTGAGTTTTCGTACGGTTCAATTCAGGTCCGATAACGGTCAAAAATACAACTTGCCGGTATCTGAATGCCCTGGATTGATGCCAGGGGATCGGGTATCAGGTCGAATTCGTCAGCATCGGGGTCGAAAAAGTCTTGATCCAGCCACATTCAGAGTCGAACCGTGCAATGAAATACAGGTGGTTGTTCGAATACGACGAAAACGCGTCGCCGGGACTGAGGCGAAAAGACTATCGTCTGTCGGACTGATCATTCCTGGGTCTATTCAATGCTCTAACGAGGATTTATCTGGATTGGAACATGGTCAACATGTGGTGGTAACATTGTCGAGACAGCCACGGCATTCCCGTACGGCGGCCATCTGGAAAGTCAGCAGCATTGATCGGGTTCTCAACAGTCATCGCGAGATTGCCGCGGCGGTTGCGCTTTCAAGATATGGCATTCGGAGCGATTGGCCAATCGAACTGACGGCAGAGCTCGAGTCGCTTGGCGATGGTTTTTCATCGGGCGATTTGAGCAGTCGACGAGACTTAAGAGACTTGCCGTTTGTGACGATTGATCCAGAATCTGCCAGCGATTTTGATGATGCCTTGTATTGCCAGCGTTTAAACTCGCATCAGTTTCGCTTGCGAGTTGCGATAGCGGATGTTGCACAATACGTTCAAGCATCTACGGCGTTGGATTCAACTGCACTGGAACGGGGTGCGTCGATCTATTTTCCAGGATGGGCCCTTCCCATGCTGCCGCACGGGTTGTCAAGCGACATATGTTCAATCGTGCCAAGGGAAGATCGTTTGGCTATCGTTTGCGATATGTTCGTGACCGCTGATGGATTGGTAGATTCTTTTGAATTTTATGAAGCGATCATTCAATCACAGGCGCGACTACGTTACGAAGAAGTAGAGCGTACCAATCTCGACGGTCAATGGACAAGCGAAGTCGTCAAGAATCTCCGGCACCTGTTTGAAGTTCATGACGCATTTTCTCGGGCAAGAAATACAAGAGGTGTGCTGAGTCTGGATCTGCCTGAAGCGGTGCTTGAATTTGATTGTGCAGGGCAAGTCAATGCGGTGAACAAGACTGTACGCTTGGCTTCGCACAGTTTGGTGGAAGAAGCGATGCTCGCGGCAAATACTTGCGCCGCAAAATTTCTCTCGAGACATTTTCCGGCCGCTGCGATGTACCGCGTTCACGACAGTCCATCACCAGACGATTTGCTTATGCTCAGCGAAATATTAAACTATTTTGACGTCGACCATGAACTGACAAACGAATCGACGGCGGCAGATTATCAACACATCGCCGAACAGTTGAAAAATCGTCATCATCGAATTTCAGTTGCATTACAGATGCATCTTTTGCGCAGTCTGGCAACAGCAGTCTATTCACCAGACCAGCAGCCTCATTTTGCTTTGAATTATTCTGAGTATACGCACTTCACATCTCCGATCAGAAGATACCCTGACTTACTTGTGCATCGTATGATCAAGCAGGTATTGCGTTCACAAATCAATACGCCGGATGCATCCAAACTGCGCGATATCGCAATGTTGTGTTCTTACAGGGAACGGCGAGCTGAAAGTTGTTCAAGAGATGCTGAACAATGGCTCAAAGCTGAATTTATGCAATCTTATGTTGGAGAGCAATGTTCAGGAATTGTCGTAGATGTAAGAAATTTTGGAATTTTTATTCAACTTGACTCACCGTACGTAGACGGTATGGTTCACGTGTCAGAGTTGGGTGGCGAGTATTTTCAATTCGAGGAAAGGTCACGATGCCTGGTCGGAAGTATTTCCGGACGAATCTTTGAAATTGGACAGCACTTGACTGTCGAGGTGACGGGTGCAAATCCACAAACCGGGCACATCGATTTTGAATTGGTATGAATATCTCATTGAAACAGGAAAATAGTATGGACGGAAAATCAACCGAGGGAAGACATTTTGGATTTCATGTCGCTACAACGATGCTTCGATATCGATCAGCGGATGTTGAATCAGTGCTGTTAAGTGATACGCGTAGCGACCGGCGCCTGCAAGACATTGAGTCCATGGCCCGATCTCAGGGCATAAAGGTCATACGTTTACCCAAGCGTGAATTGGCGGAAATTGCCCAAGGAATCAAGCATCAAGGGGTGATCGTTTTATCTCACATTCAAAATGACGAGACTCAAAAAACACCAATTTTGGATTGGTTGAGTGATTTGCCTGACGCCAGATTGATCGTTGCTTTGGAGGGGATATCAGACCCTCGCAATCTTGGTGCCAGTTTTCGAAGTGCAAATGCTGCGGGCGTTGGTGGTGTGATTTTACCTCGCAGTCGCAGTTGTTTGATCACATCGACAGTTTCCAGAACAGCTGCCGGTGCAGTAGAAACGACATCGACCTACTTTGCAGCAAACTTGTCCAGAACGATTGATGCACTCAAGGCACAGGATTATTTCGTTGTCGGTCTGGACGAAACTGCTGAAGATTCAATTTTCAGCATCGACATGACGGGTCCAAGCGTACTGGTTTTTGGTACTGAAGAAAGTGGATTGCGATTTGGTACAAGAAAAAAATGTGACCAACTGGCCCGCATCCCCATGTACGGAAAAATATCGAGTCTTAATGTTTCGGTTGCAGTTGGAGTTGCTGCATTCGAGGTGGCGCGACAGCGATTGGCTGTGGTTTAAAACTTAGGTCAAAGTTCCGCCACAACTGCTGCCAGCTCCGGCTGTGCAGCCAAAACAATGGGAGTCGACTGCAATTCGCTGGTTGATCAACTGCTGTGCATTTTGCTCCCACAGGTAACGAGCGGTGTTCCAACCGGCTGGAATGTCCAGCATCTGGTTGAAGTCACAGTCATAGATTCGTCCTTGCCAGTCAACACTGAGGATGTGTCGACACATCAGTTCCGGCACTGTATCTGGATTAAATTCTTGTGCCAGTAAATCCATATAACTGTGGTACTCGCCGATACGTTCCAAATAATGGCGAAAGCGACTGATTGGTAAATTGGTTATGGTGTACAGATGGTTAAATTGAATGCCGAAGTCTTCGCCTAGGCGTTCTTTATATGTGGACTCAAGCACCGGTTGAGCGGGTGGAAGAAATGCTCCGTTGGGGTTATAGACCAGTTCCAGTAACAAATCAGGTTGCTTGCCATATCCAAGTTGGTTAAGCAATTTCAGTGCGTCGATGCTTTGAGCGAATACTCCTTTGCCACGTTGCTGTTCGAGGTTTTCCTGGGTATAGCAGGGTAGTGAGCAGATCAACCTGACTTTCCGCTGAGCATACCAACTGGCGAGATCTTCTTGTCCCGGTTCAAACAGCACGGTCAGATTGCAACGCGAGATGACGGTTGCTCCAATCGAAATCAAGGCATCCACAAAGCGCCTGAAATGGGGATTCATTTCGGGTGCTCCGCCAGTTATATCAACCGATTGGACTTTGTTGTCTTCACACCAACTGACAATTTTTTCCATGGTCGACCAAGTCATGATTTCGGTTCGCTTTGGGCCTGCATCAACATGGCAGTGATTACAGGCCTGATTACATAGCTTGCCGACATTAACCTGTAATTCCCGTATTTGTTCGCGCCTTAGCTCATCAAAACCGTTCTCCTGAAGAGACGAAAAAAAATTCCATGAGTATTCAGGCTCAAGCAGTTCGCCTGCTTCTTCGAAGAAACTTACAGGAATTGTGCTGGTTAGCGCAGCCATTTGATTGACCGGTTATTTTGGAAATCGCTTATTGATGAAATGATCCAGCGAAATTGCTCCGGCACCATGAAGTAGCGGAATCAGCAACATGACTCCCCAAAGCTGATGCTGGGCAACGCCAACAGGATTCAGGGTCGGGTAAGAGATTACCGCCACAAAGTTGAAAACGAACAAAGCTGCGGCAGTCATCCTGGTTGCAAAGCCAAGAACCAGCAAAATTGGAAATACCAACTCGGCGAAAATTGATAAGTATGCGGCCAGCTCAAAGGGAATGATCGGCACGGCATATTCATATTGGAAAAGGTACATTGTCGTATCAATATTGGCGATCTTAGTCAGCCCGGCTTTCCAGAATACATTTGCTATCCAAAGTCTCACAAGCAGGTCAGCGATCGGAGCTCCGCAATTGAGAACACAAAGAGCTTCGCGATATTTTTGAACGATAAAGGAGTCTTTTATCATGATTCGTTCCAAGTGGTGATGAGCAAGATGTTTGATTATTCTACAGACCGTCAACCTTAATTTCGGTGACTAAACCGTAAGCAAACAGACTATTCAATCCTTCTTGTAAATTGTATTCTGGATTTGCTTCCAATAAAGATTGAAATACCGTTGCCAAGGTCTGTTGCTGATTGAAAAGAAAAAACATATCGTAAAAATTTTGATCAATTTGCACGACTTTAACGGTGTTTTCTGTACGGCAGATCAGTACTTGCTGGCCTTGCACATTGATGTCTGGTGCCGGCTTGTCCGTATTGTCAGAAGTCGCATAGTCCCAGATGTCAAATATCGGAAATTCGGACCGGACGGCAGCCGCTGCTGGGTTCATCGTGAACAGCAGACTTTCGTACACATCAACTGAAAATTGACTCAAGCTGGTGATTGGAAGATGAATTTCCGAAACCGCGTGAAACGAGATGTGACAGGCCCAGTCGATTTTCGCGATATCAAAAAGATACGCGAAATTTTCAGTCCCTGGCATCGAATGCATGAACTGCGGCAGGTGTTCACCGTAGTTGCGTAAATCTCCCGTATCAGGCGCATGCTCGCGAACATAGGCTCGCGCCATGTGTCTGAAGTAATTCTCTCCGACCAGGGCATGACTGACCGGGTAGATGCTCTCCAATGATTCGACTAATGTTGCTTCGATATTATTGCGATAGACATTTATTCGCTGGTCCGTTCGAAAACTGCCTGCCTCGATGAGATTTTGTAGATCAGTCGACTGTTGACCGAGCAGAACCTCGGATTTGAACTGCCGTTGCAGTTCACGCAGCTTCATTTTGGGCCGACCGGCGATAACTCCGGGCAATATTTGCCTCGTCCATAAGAACTGAAAATTCTGGTAGATTCTTGTCCCATTCAATCAATGTCGGTACCGCTTGAAAATTTCTTGTGACGTAATCGTACAGTCTCCAAACCGCGTCGCAGACGCGCTGATCATGCGTGTCGATTCTAATTTCGCCTTCGGGCCATTCCTTGACGGTGTGTCCGGCCAAGTGAATTTCTCCAACTGTATCCCAAGTCAGATTGTCGAAAAAGTCAGTCGGATTGAATTGATGATTGCAGGCGTTGACGAAGACATTATTGACATCAAGAAGCAGTTGGCAACCGCTTTGTTTTGTGATGTCGTTGATGAACTCCCACTCGGACATTTCTGAGTGGGAGAATTCTAGATAGGTCGATGCGTTTTCAACCAGAATTGTCTGACCTAGAAAGTTCTGTACCTGTTCAATGCGATCTGCCAAATGCACCACTGCCTCCCTAGTGAAAGGAATGGGTAACAGATCATGAAGGTATACGCCTTCTACTGAACTCCACGACAGGTGTTCAGATAGGAGTGCGGGCTGGTAAGTATCAAGCAGTTCCTTGAGTCGCTGCAGGTGGGAATGATTGAGCTTGTCGGTTGACCCGAGGGATAGTCCGACGCCGTGAAAGCTCAGACTGTAGTCTTGACGGATTTGGGAAAGGTAATCGTGTGGGGTGCCGCCTTGGCCGAAATAATTTTCGCTGTGAACTTCAAACCAGTCGACAAGTGGCTTTTGCGTCGCTACAAATTTGCAGTGATCGGCGCGCAACCCGATTCCTATGGAATCGTTTGGAATCGGGTGCGCAGCCATTCAAATGCATGCAATCAAATAACTGTTAGCAATTCTACGATTGCGGGTCCATCATGCCACCGGTCAATTTGGCACACAGCCCACTTGGAACCAAGATAAAAGCATCGCCTTGGTTATCGGCGGTAGAGGTGCCTGCACAAGAGCTGTTAGCGGTTTGGCAGTCATTGTGACCGGCTTTTGCTACGCCGTAGCATTTTTCCTTTTCATCTGCAGATACTGCGGTTGAAAGGGACAATGAACCAAGTGCCAGCGCACCACTGATGGCTGCAGCAATAAGTACTTTTTGGGACTTCATATGTTATTCCTCCATAATGTCCTGGTTAAAAAATAAAACTAAAACAGTTTTATGCTTTCCTATGACAAATCCCAGTGCAAAAATGTTTCAAACCATCAATGGACTGAGCTTGCCTGAGAATGTAATGATAAGTGAACAAAACTATGCGAACAGGGATTTTCGTATTCTGTTTTTTTATTTCAAAGGGCGGACTATGGCCTTACAGTTGCGAACTGGATTTTCGCTCGCAAGCGCAAACATTCCAATAGTCAAATAATCAAACAACTGATTGAATCGAATGGCTTATATAGTTGTTGGGTTAAACTGTTTTTTCAGTTTGTCTAAGAAACCTGTCTCGTCGTTTGTTTCGGTTTCACCGTGGTCTACCAGCCAGTCAAATACAGCCAGCATCAATTCATGCTGGACTTCGTGCTTGTCCCCAGTTTGGCTGACTCGTTGGTCGTATAGTGCACGAAATCCTGGCGGAGAGTCATTGCTGACCATTTCCATCACTATCGCGTGCAAGCCAAGATGTGAAAACGGGTCCGTTTCATTGGGGTCAAACTCATGAGTTGCGTAGGCTTCAGGATTGGCGAGCACACTATGCATTTGTGGATGCATTTCGATAATTTTTTTCATTAAGCGTTCTACGGCGTTGAGTTTTTCTCGATTTTGCACCTTGGTCCAAGTATCGAACAAAAACTGACGATCATTGATTTCATCAGCCATTGCGATTTACTCCATTGCAATTCATCAACTTAACTTGATGATGTAGATTTCTCCCAATTCAGATCGACGGGTTAATGTCCGATGCGGAAGGAACTACTACCAGTCCCCTAGCGGAAGAAACCAAAAAATGAACAGGATCAATGATAAAACAATCGGTTTGTCTATAGCAAAGATCATGTGTTCCGACGCTCAGTTGAACTGCACTTGAGATGATTGCGTCAAAATCAGTTAAGGTGCAATCCAGTCGTGTAGTTTTTTCTCTATTGAATCGAACCCACGTTTTGATGGACATGTTTGAAAGTTCGTAGTTTGAGATCGATTGATTCAAAACTTTGGGTAAAAGCTCAAACCCTTTGTGTCAGGTTAAGACAATGGTCGCAACGTTGCGGTGGCGTTCACCGGGTGCGGACTGAATTGAACGGATTGATCCGCTCAGTGTAGACACCGGATGTTCTCACCTTAAGTTGAAACTCAGTTCAATTTTGGACTTCATTAAGTTTTTTTTGGATTAGGCGAATATTGCCCGGCTCTACGCAGTGGTCCAAAGCCAGTTGTCTCCAATTTGCAAGAGATGACCTTGTTTGTTCGATTACGGAGTCCACAATAGGACGGGAGAAACCTTCCTCAATCCCCAGACGAGTCAATTCTGAAAGTTGGAAATTTTTCCCTTTGCCCAACATCATCGTAGACTGTTCACCATTCACACCTTGTGAGAATGTCAAGTCGTAAGCTGGTGCGAATTTCCACTCGCCTGTTGAATCCATCAGAAAACTGAAGTTTTTTGAATGATCATCACGATTGTGAGCCAGCACGTTGAAAACTGCCAAGCGAAGCATCTTTTCAGCCTGCCGCGTGTCTTTCGTCAATATTGTTGTCAGTCGAATGAGATCTTGGTAATCGAGAGTAGGTGTTCGAAAATCTGAGTGTAGCAAGCCGCACACGCTATGGGAGTGAATTCGTTGACCTTGCTCACGGTCGAATCGTTTTGTGGCGAAGTATCCCGGATTATTCATTGACCGAAAAAGGTAAACACTTTCCATTTCGATACCTGCATCCTGTGCCATTTTCGCATACACATATTCGATCGCACCTGCGTCTTGACCATCAGTTGAATTCGCAAATTTGACCAACCATGGCTCGTAATCAGGATGGATGGGCTCTTTTCCGTGGATGACATGCCGTTTACTTCGATCAACACCAATGACTGCCTTTGGCCGAGCACCGGCTGATGATCCGTTCAGGCGAATCAACTCATTGATCACGTCACTTGAATCACCTTCGATCACATGTTCAATTTTGCTCGCCAGTACATCCAGATTCAATTCTCCAGGCATTTCATCGGTAGTTTTGCAAGATTTATAAGCCAGAGCCCCCATTCCGTTGTGTCCGACATGTGTCAAGCGATCAAGCGGGGACAGTTGTTGTGGTAAAACATCAAGCTTACGCATCTTTCTATCCAGAAGCAAGCGTCCCCACCCGTCAGGAAGGCTATCGTTGAAAAGGCCAGGCAATCCTTCGAAAAGATAAGGGTCAAAAGACTTCGGTCCTGGTGTTAGTGGTAATCGAATTGGAGATAGTTCAATTCCTTGTCTGATGAAGGCGTCGTCGAATTCAAAATAAATCCTGTTCTTTGCTATTGCGAGTTGGCCGACTGTCTGTATATTGTCGCCAAGGTAAATTTCTACCTGTACCGCATTGACAGGCTGAAAGCTCAAGTTCGCCAGCCTCTTTTTCGCGTTTTGCGCGATTCGGTAGATTTCAAAACCTCCTCAATCGAACGAAAGTTGTCGTCGTGCGGTTCGACTGCATCTACAATTTCCTGTAATCCGCCCAATATCATCAAAATCTTCAGAAATGAATCGAGTGAAATCGAGGCTTCCTGCTCAAATTTTCGCAAGGTGTGCAGGTTTACACCCGAACGGATTGCAAGCCCCCTTTGAGTTAAGCCTTGCGCTAACCGTTTAGCGACAAGATGGTCGCGTAGAGTTTTTTGGGCAAGTGTCGGATTTAGAAATAGCATAATGATATTAATTAACTTATATAAGAAATAGCAAGTAATAAAATAATATTATATATAGGGATTTATATACTTGACTAGCACGGCGAAAGTAGCTATATTCGGATCATCGAAATCAAGGAGAATCGACACATGGCGACTGCACCCGGCAAGTCATTCCGCAAGGGCCTCACCGTCATCTAGTTGACCGACATGTTCCCGAACGAAGAGTCGGCCCGGGCATGGTTCGAGGGCTTGATATGGGCTGACGGTCGCCATTGCCCACACTGCGGAAGCACGAAAACGACCGAGTGTAACACGAAAAAGACGCACCCGATACCCTACCGGTGCAATGACTGCAAACTAGATTTCAGCGCACGGATCGGCACCATACTGGAAGAGTCCAGGCTGCCTTATCGCAAGTGGGTTCTGGCGATCTACCTTCACATGACTTCGCTCAAGGGCGTGTCGTCAATGAAGCTGCACAGGGACATCGGCATCACCGAGAAGACCGATTGGTTCATGCTCCAGCGCATTTGTGAACCCTTCCAGCGTGACGACGACAACGACTCGATGAGCGGACCCGTGGAAGTGAGGAATTTAGACCGGAACTTTTGGGGATTTCTTGATCGGAACCTACAATATCACCTATTCAGGCGGATTACCGGTGCCAATGCCGTTCGTGTTAGCGTCGCTTTCAGATTGCCGCTCGGCCAGTTCTCATTGCCTTGATCAGGGCTAATTTGACTAGACTTTCCCCATAAGGGCGCTGGGGGCGCAACGCAGCTCAGTTCAATGATTTTATTTGTCGTACTGGCGCACATCAAATAAAAGCCCATTCATTATGAACATGAAATGCACACAATATTAGTACTTCGAAATAGACGCATGACTCTACAGATGGCTTGATGTTCCCGTAATCGACCGATTCAAAAAGAGACTATTGAAATGCTTGTTTTTTCGCTACCTCGGGAGGCATCTGCCTCATCAAACCTCACATAGTCAATGCGTTGAGATTATTTGACTGAAAGCTGTGTTGTAGTTCATCAGCATCGTACTTCAGTGCGGAACGCATAGACCTCAAAGGAAATTCCATAGTCCAAGCAGTTTGAATTCGAAACAGCGTGAGTTCGTTTTCCAATAAAATTTTATTAGAGCGCTACGCATTTAACTCGACACTAGGAGCAAGAATTTCAATCGTCAAGTGGCGTGCATTTGATGTTAACGAATTAACATCAAATCTGCTTGACGTTAATATTTTAGGAAATATTAACGTCAACGAGAGATTTACTTGAACCGAATAGAATGCAATTTAATCAAGATCAAGCCGTAAACTATCACTACGATCAGTTTCCGCCAGCCGAGCTGGATTACACCCAACTCGTAGAACCTTTACTAAAGGCAACCGATACTCTTGCGCGTTATGACCAGATGCTTAAGGGGTTGCACGATAGTGAAATATTGTTGGCACCGCTCCGAGATCAAGAAGCTGTAATGTCTTCTCGAATCGAAGGCACAATCAGTACCATGGACGAAATACTAAGGTATGCAGCGGATAACGGACACGACAACGACACAAACTACAATGTGAACGTCAGATCTGATGTCATCGAAACTTACCTCTATCGTAGAGCCTTGTTGAGTGTTCAAAATGCGATGGCAGATGGGTATCAGATTTCTGACTCATTACTGAAGCAGGCACATAGAGTGCTGCTTTCGTTCGGACGAGGTGTTTCAAAATCCCCGGGGCAATACAAAAGCAGTCAAAACTATCTCACAGATGCTCACACGCAGGAAATATTATTCATTCCAATTAGTCCAGAACGATTGCACGATGGATTGGATTTGCTTTTCGACTACATAAATCACAGCAACCATCCTGAACTAATCAAGTCTGCGCTTACTCACGTTGAGTTTGAGGCGTTACACCCATTCGAAGATGGAAATGGTCGAATAGGGCGGATGTTAATTAGTGTCAGTCAGAAAACCCCCGATTTTAAGCGAGAATTCAGAATCATTTGACCGACAATGAGCCCGAGCACGACTAACGCCGGACTGTCAGGGCGAATGGTGACAATCCAGTGCCAAAACAGGGCAAAATCACGAATTTAGCCCACAGCCGTGCCTCCGGCACCCGGATTTTCGTTTCCGATGGGTGAATTGAAATGCTAAGCGGCGCGCAAACGCTGCTGACGGGCGAGTTTCTGACGCTCTTTGTCGCGCAAGATCCTACCCAGCCGCTTGAGGTTTGCGGCCAGTACCGACAGAGCCACGGCACGGGCAAAACCTGTTTTGCCGTGGTCCCGAACCCGGTCCAGCCCGCAGTGCTCCAGATGATTGATCGCCGACTCAATGCCAGGGTGCTTGCCACGCGCGGCTTTGAACCACGGCTGCGACTCATGCATCTTGTCGTTGATATTGCGATAGCCTTTTTTCGGCAGTGCGCATTCATCGAGCAACTCACCGAGCGCCAGCTGATTGGCCGGCGAATGAAAGCCACGATCGAAACTGCAGCTGTTCAAGTCAGGAAAGCTTTGCCGGGCTTGCTCGATGACCGCGACGCCATGGTCAACATCACTGCCGTCCCACAGGATACGGTGATGCAGGATAAATCGGTAGTGGTCCTCCACCACACAGACCGGCACGCCGAGCTCTTGCGGGACACCGGCTTTGCCTTTGACCACCCAACGGGTGTGTGGCTCAAAGATCGAAAACACTTTGTCCCGGTGAGGAATCTTCTCCTCGCGCACCAAGCGCCGCGTGACCTGATCGATCTGACGGTGTGCGTGGCGGATATAGTTTTGAAGTTGCACGACTTTGGCTTGCTGAAAAAGCGTCAGCTCAAACGCCTCGACTTGCTTGAGCATACCCTGTGCACGATTCAGGTATTGTTGACACTGGGCCAGGTACTCGTTCACCTGCACGGGCGAATTCTTATTCTTCTTGGACGTTCGCACGCGGTTGAATGCTTGTTTGATCTTTTTTTGAATATGACGATGCTGGCGCCAGCCCTCAAGATCCAACTGCTCGGCGAGCCAGACCGCTGTTGTGATGCTGCAACGCATGGCATCAAACAACAAATTGACATCGGTTGGAAAATGAACATCCGTTTGAACGCAGAACGAATCACAACGCCCGCGCAATGTTTCGCCAGGCTTTTTTCTAACCACCTCGTGGCCGGCCTGGACCAGCAGTTGGTTGATCTTGGCCAACAGTTGCGGTTTCAGCAAGGTGACGTTATCCACCACGGTTTGTCGCTCGTATTCGTGCGCCATCACCCCGTGGCCCAGCATTTGTCGCAAGGTGCCATGCTCGTTGGCCAGCTCAGTGAGGCGGTCGTAATCGCAATTCAGACCCTGCTTGAGGATCGCCAGGACCAGAATGCGCCAAAGCTCCATGCCCGGACGACCGGTGTCCTTACGGGCTTTGGGATTCACTTGTGCATCAAGCAGTGCAAAGACTTCGCTTCGCAACTGCGGGTTGGTATACAGATATTGCAGACCCCTGAGCAAGGCCGGAATGTCATCGCGCGATTTCGAGCTAATGACGATATCGGCGATAAAGGTGCCGCCCAGTTCAGATTGTGTGGATTTGACTTTTCGCATGGTCAGGGCCTGAAGATTGGATCAAAAAGGAGTATTTTGGGGGTTTTAGGCGAATACTTGGCTTGATTCGGGAAATCTTCGGTGCCAGAAGTCTGCCTCTACATCATTGTTTATATTGACATATTATACTCTATTTTGGTTTTCTGTCAAACACTAATTAGTGTCAGTCAGAAAACTCCCGATTTTAAGCGAGAATTCAGAATCATTTGACCGGCAATGAGCCCGAGCACGACTAACACCGGACTGTCAGGACGAATTGTGACAATCCAGTGCCAAAACAGGGCGAAATCACGAATTTAGCCCACAGCCGTGCCTCCGGTACCCGGATTTTCGTTTCCGATGGGTGAATTGAAATGCTAAGCGGCGCGCAAACGCTGCTGACGGGCGAGTTTCTGACGCTCTTTGTCGCGCAAAATCCTGCCCAGCCGCTTCAGATTGGCGGCCAGTACCGACAGCGCCACGGCACGGGCAAAACCTGTTTTGCCGTGGTCCCGAACCCGGTCCAGCCCGCAGTGCTCCAGATGATTGATCGCCGACTCAATGCCAGGGTGCTTGCCACGCGCGGCTTTGAACCACGGCTGCGACTCATGCATCTTGTCGTTGATATTGCGATAGCCTTTTTTCGGCAGTGCGCATTCATCGAGCAACTCACCGAGCGCCAGTTGATTGGCCGGCGAATGAAAGCCACGATCGAAACTGCAGCTGTTCAAGTCAGGAAAGCTTTGCCGGGCTTGCTCGATGACCGCGACGGCATGGTCAACATCACTACCGTCCCACAGGATTCGGTGATGCAGGATAAATCGGTAGTGGTCCTCCACCACACAGACCGGCACGCCGAGCTCTTGCGGGACACCGGCTTTGCCTTTGACCACCCAGCGGGTATGTGGCTCAAAGATCGAAAACACTTTGTCCCGGTGAGGAATCTTCTCCTCGCGCACCAAGCGCCGCGTGACCTGATCGATCTGACGGTGTGCGTGGCGGATATAGTTTTGAAGTTGCACGACTTTGGCTTGCTGAAAAAGCGTCAGCTCAAACGCCTCGACTTGCTTGAGCGTACCTTGTGCACGATCCAGGTATTTTTGACACTGGGCCAGGTACTCGTTCACCTGCACGGGCGAATTCTTATTCTTCTTGGACGTTCGCACGCGGTTGAATGCTTGTTTGATCTTTTTTTGAATATGACGATGCTGGCGCCAGCCCTCAAGATCCAACTGCTCGGCGAGCCAGACCGCTGTTGTGATGCTGCAACGCATGGCATCAAACAACAAATTGACATCGGTTGGAAAATGAACATCCGTTTGAACGCAGAACGAATCACAACGCCCGCGCAATGTTTCGCCAGGCTTTTTTCTAACCACCTCGTGGCCGGCCTGGACCAGCAGTTGGTTGATCTTGGCCAACAGTTGCGGGCTCAGCAAGGTGACGTTATCCACCACGGTTTGTCGCTCGTATTCGTGCGCCATCACCCCGTGGCCCAGCATTTGTCGCAAGGTGCCATGCTCGTTGGCCAGCTCAGTGAGGCGGTCGTAATCGCAATTCAGACCCTGCTTGAGGATCGCCAGGACCAGAATGCGCCAAAGCTCCATGCCCGGACGACCGGTGTCCTTACGGGCTTTGGGATTCACTTGTGCATCAAGCAGTGCAAAGACTTCGCTTCGCAACTGCGGGTTGGTATACAGATATTGCAGACCCCTGAGCAAGGCCGGAATGTCATCGCGCGATTTCGAACGTATGACGATATCGGCAATAAAGGTGCCGCCCAGTTCACATTGTGTGGATTTGACTTCTCGCATGGTCAGGGCCTGAAGATTGGATCAAAAAGGAGTATTTCGGGGGATTTAGGCGAATACTTGGCTTGATTCGGGAAATCTTCGATGCCAGATATCTGTCTCTACATCATTGTTTATATTGACGAATTATACTCTATTTTGGTTTTCTGTCAAACACTAATTACGCTGATGTTATGGAATTCCGGAATAATCTCCGCTCCACATTTCTATGTGAGCAAGGGATTAGAAGAAAAACGTGATCAATATATAGATAAGATGCGCAATGTATCTGCCAATGGTGATTGGGAATCTTGGTGCATATTTTTTTTGGAGACGGTTAATGAGCAAGCTATCCAGAGTCTTCAGGTTGCGGAAAACATTAGAGATCTGTATGAACAGATGAAAGAAGCATTTGCAGATTGCCTTTCTTCGAGATGGAGTATCAATGCATTAGACTTTGTATTCAAGAACCCTGTGTATAGAAATAAACAGTTTGTGTCCAACGCTGGAATACCTTCTGTTACCGCTGCCAGATTTACTCGAGAGCTTCACAAGAATAATCTTATAGTGAAACTGGAAGAGCCGTCTGGAAACAAATCAGCACTTTATTCATTTGAGCCGCTGTTGAATCTAGTTCGGGTTTAGTACGAAATAGGGAAATCGACGAACTTTTCAATCAGCAATACTACGGTTAGGGCAATACCCAATTTAAAACCCACGATTTATTCGCAATGAGACTGTGAATTGAATTTACTCCCTATCTTTTGTTCAATATTTGTGCTTGAGCAATTTGTTTGCGTTCAGGGAATTCACAAAGATCAAAAATAATGCATGAACTGCAACGTGGCTTGTTTGCAGTACAGGTGTAGCGACCGTGAAGAATCAGCCAATGATGGGCATCGATGAGAAACTCCTTGGGGACCCACTTGAGCAGATTCATTTCTACTTGCTGAACATTTTTTCCCGGAGCGATCCGAATTCGGTTTGCAATTCGAAAAATATGCGTATCGACAGCAATCGTGGGTTGCCCGAATGCGGTATTGAGAATCACATTGGCT
Source organism: Arenicellales bacterium (assembly GCA_963664525.1). GTDB lineage: Bacteria > Pseudomonadota > Gammaproteobacteria > Arenicellales > JAJDZL01 > JAJDZL01. Next base: position 1,705,156 of record OY761535.1, on the reverse strand, counting down.
GTTTTTCGTCCAACGCCGGGCAAAGCTTCAAGTTCCTGACGAGTTTCAGGAACGGTGCTGTTGTGCTGGCTGATCAGGATTTCGCAAAGCTGAATGATATTTTTTGCTTTGCTGTTAAATAGCCCAATGGACTTGATGGTATCGCGCAAACCATCGATGCCCAAATTCATCATGGACTGGGGGTCGGGAGCCAGTTCAAAAAGACCAGCCGAAACACGATTAACCGCCTTATCAGTAGATTGGGCGGACAGAACCACCGCGATCAGCAACTCGAAGTGGTTTCGGTAGTTTAACTCGGTTGTTGGATTCGGGTTCGCAGCGCGCAAACGGGTGAAAATTTCGTGACGTTTCTTTTGATTCATTCGTCTTTGCCGTAACTTTTCGATACCCGCTTAGAGCGCTTGGATTGACGCCATCTACGAGTGCGTTCCCGATTGACGGCGCTACGAATTTCGTGTCTGATTTCGTCAGTTCCGGTAGCGCTCAGATTGCGTGAATTCTTGCTTGAAAGGCGTTTTCTATGGCGAATTGCTAGGTTCCGCCAACGTGAGACTTCCTTATCTTCAAATTCCGGCCACCTCTCGCCGTTCGTCGTAAACGACGGTTCAACCATTTCAATGCAATCGACCGGGCACATATGAATACACAGTTCACATCCATTACAGTCTTCGATTAGCACACTGTGCATCTGTTTGGATGCGCCGAGTATCGCTCCAACGGGACACGGATCAATACAGAGCGTACAGCCAATGCACTGTGCTTCGATAATGCGCGCAACTTTTCGACCCGCAAAGGGTTCACAGTCGTCGGAAAGCGAAATTGCAGGGCGCTCCAGGAGAACAGCCAAAGCGTTCAGAGTTGTCTCCCCACCGGGTGGGCACCGATTGATATCAGTTTCCTGATTCAGTAGTGCAGTCGCATAATCCATGCACGTTGGATATCCGCAACGAGTGCATTGTGTCTGTGGCAGACACTGGTCTATCTCGATAATGTTTGGAACAGGCTCGGCTGACACATTCAATTGACTTTTTCACCGAGCTTGACTTGATCGCCCGGGTCGATCAACCACAGGCCTTCATCGTCGCCCGCTGCCAGAATCATGCCTTCTGAAGTGCCAAATTTCATGGTCCTGGGTTTGAGGTTTTTCACGACGACAACTTTTCGACCCAACAACTCCTGTGGTTTGTAAAACTCCTTGATTCCAGCAAAGACTTGGCGTGTTTCTGTGCCAAGGTCAACTTTCAAACGAAGCAGTTTGCGAGACTCCTCAACATCTGAAGCCTCAATAATTTTGGCGGTGCGAAGATCAACTTTAGCAAATTCTTCAATGGATATTAATGGCTCTTTTTCTGTCTTTGCGCCGCTGTCGTTGTCCTTTGATTCATTAACCATCGCATCAACATCTTTTTGCTGAATGCGCTTCATCAGGTGAACAAAAGGTGAAATCTCATGATTAAGCAAAGGTGTATCGACACGGTCCAATCGGTCGATGGGATCGTTCAAGAACGCTGCGCTGCGACTGGCAAGGCCAGGTACGACAGGTGCCAGAAAATAGACCAGCACTCGAAACATATTGATTCCTTGCGTGCAAACCCGATGCAGTCTTTGCGACTGGTCTGGGTCCTTTGCAATCACCCACGGTTCAGTCTCGTTGACGTACTGGTTCGCCTTGTCTGCCAAAGCCATAATTTCTCGCATTGCCCGACTGAATGCGCGGTTTTCATAAGCTTCAGATATGGTGCTTCGCGCGCCAATCATTTCGGCGAAAAGTTTCGGACGATCCAGTTCGGAACTGAGTTGACCATCAAAACGGTGCGAGATAAACCGAGCGCAGCGGCTGGCAATATTGACGACTTTCCCAACCAGGTCAGAATTGATGCGCTGGATGAAGTCATCCAGATTCAGGTCCAGGTCCTCGACTTTTTCGTTGAGTTTGCCCGCATAGTAATATCGCAGGTACTCCGGGTCGAGATGATCGAGATAGGTGCGCGCCATGATAAACGTGCCGCGCGATTTTGACATTTTCTTGCCATTTACAGTCAAAAATCCGTGCGTGTAGACATCGGTCGGTCGACGAAAGCCGGCGCCGTGCAGCATGGCTGGCCAAAACAGAGTGTGGAAATACAAGATATCTTTACCGATAAAGTTATACAGTTCGGTTTGTTTCTCATCTTTCCAATACAGATCAAAGTCGATTCCTTCTTTATCACAAAGGTTTTTAAAACTTGCCATATAGCCGATTGGCGCATCAAGCCAAACATAAAAATACTTTTCTTTCTCCCCGGGTATCTGAAAGCCAAAATAAGGCGCATCCCGGGAAATGTCCCAATCGTTTAAGCCGACGTCAAACCATTCTTTGAGCTTGTTTCTTGCTTCATTTTGAGACAGCTCGTTGTTCACCCATTCCTGCAGCATCGTGGAAAAGTGATTCAGGCAAACGAAAAGGTGTTCTGATTCGCGCTGTTCCGGCGGCAGACCTGACAGCACCGAGACTGGATTTTTCAGATCGGAAGGCGTGTACGTTGCGCCACACTTTTCACAGCTGTCCCCATATTGGTCTTCGGCATCGCAGCGCGGGCATTGGCCCTTGACAAAGCGATCAGGCAAAAATATCTGTTCGCCAGGGTCGTAAGCCTGATTGATCGTTTTTCGCCGAATATGCCCGTGTTCTTTCAGTTGCAGGTAGATGTACTCGGCCAACTCCCGGTTTTCACTGGTATGAGTCGAATGGTAATTGTCAAAAGAAATATTGAAGTCGGTAAAATCTTTTTCGTGCTCTTCCTGATAGTGCTGGATCAACTGCTCAGGTGAGATACCTTCGTTCCTGGCTCGTAGCATGATCGGAGTGCCGTGTGCATCGTCCGCACACACAAAATAGCACTGGTTGCCATTGAATCTTTGAAAGCGAACCCATATGTCTGCTTGAACATACTCAACCATGTGTCCGAGGTGAATCGGACCATTCGCGTAGGGTAATGCACTCGTTACGAGGATTTTTCTTGTCATTCGAGGTGAATTTGTGTCGATCAGTGGATACAGTGGTTACGGCGGTCGTTGTACGTAGCAAACAACAAGCCGTCAAACGGATGTCGGACGCAAGCCGCTGATTGCCATATGCTAAAATGATAAAACCAGCCAGATACAGCAATTGCAAGTGTATGCCGGTTCGTTTCGTCGCGTTCTGGTGTGTATTTTATTTCTTGTCCAGTCAACTCTGCAGGTGAATTCGAACCTCCGGCAATTTATTCAAGGTGAACAAAATTAATGACGACAGTAAACAAAAGTGCAATTGAAGCCGCATTGAAATCAATACTTGATCCGCACCTGGAAACTTCGCTGATAGAAAATCAGCGGATTAAGGACATCAAGATTAATGGTCAGCAGGTTGAGCTCACAATTGAGCTGGGATATCCTGCAAAAAGCTGCTTGCCAAAACTTCGTTCAGAGGTTGAAAATCAAATATTAGCGCTAGACGGAGTTTCAGACGTTGAAGTTCACACCAGTACGCGGGTGTTTTCTCATTCAGTACAAAAAGGCGTATCGCCCATTTCGAATGTAAAGAACATGATCGCGGTGGCATCTGGTAAAGGCGGTGTCGGAAAGTCGACTGCATCGGCAAATCTGGCTCTTGCGCTGTCAGCCGAAGGTGCCCAGGTCGGTGTGCTGGATGCCGATATCTATGGCCCGAGTCAGCCGCGTATGCTGGGGGTACGTGGCAAGCCGCAGTCCAAGGATGGAAAATCAATGCAACCGGTATTTAGCTATCATCTTCAGACCATGTCGATTGGGTTTTTAATCGAGGAAGAAACCCCGATGATCTGGCGTGGGCCGATGGTTACCCAGGCACTGGAGCAATTATTGAAACAGACCGCTTGGACCGATCTCGATTACCTGATTATCGATCTGCCGCCCGGCACCGGAGATACCCAGTTGACGCTCGCACAAAGGGTTCCGGTCAGTGGTGCAGTCATTGTTACGACACCACAGGATATTGCTTTGCTCGATGCACGAAAAGCTTACCGTATGTTTGAGAAAGTCGAAATCGAGGTACTTGGTGTCGTTGAAAACATGAGTCTTCATATCTGCAGTAATTGCGGACACCAGGAGCATATTTTTGGTGAAGGTGGCGGCCAGCGAATGGCCCAGGAGTATGGCGTTACCTATCTTGGTGCGGTGCCACTGGATTACAAGATCCGGCGAGACGCCGACCGCGGCAGGCCAACTGTGGTCAATGATCCAGACGGTGAAATTGCACAAATCTATCGCAAGATCGCACGCACGATGGCTGCACAGCTTTCACAGCAGAAAAAAGATTTCACCGCTGATTTTCCGTCAATTGTGATACAGAACACCTGAGTAAGGGGGCGTACTGTGTCGATCAGATCTGATCAATGGATCCGGAAAATGGCGAGCGAGCATGGAATGATCGAACCATTCGCGCCGTATCAGGTCAGCCAGGTTGAAGGTGATCGAGTGATTTCTTTTGGCACCTCCAGTTACGGCTACGATATACGTTGTTCGAGCGAATTCAAGATCTTTACCAATATCAATACGGCTATTGTTGATCCAAAGTCGTTTTCCGACGACAGTTTCGTCGACTTCACCGGTGATGTTTGTATTGTGCCGCCGAATTCTTTTGCCTTGGCGAGGACGGTTGAATATTTCAGAATACCGCGAGATGTACTCACAGTCTGTCTTGGCAAGTCAACTTATGCACGCTGCGGCATCATCGTTAATGTCACGCCGTTTGAGCCAGAATGGGAAGGCTACGCCACCTTGGAGTTTTCGAATACCACACCGCTGCCAGCGAAAATTTACGCCAATGAAGGGGTAGCACAAGTCATATTTTTTGAAGCTTCAGAATCCTGTGAGACGTCATACAAGGATCGCAACGGTAAGTACCAGGGTCAGAGTGGAGTTACTTTGCCTATCACATAGCGGGACTTGACTGATGTCGGGCAATACTTTCGGAAAACTGTTTACGCTAACAACGTTCGGCGAAAGCCATGGTCAGGCGATTGGATGCATCGTGGATGGATGTCCACCGGGAATGAAACTCACTACAGCAGACATTCAACCGGACATTGATCGAAGGCGCCCTGGAACTTCGCGATACACGACACAGCGTCGAGAACCCGACCAGGTTGAAATTCTCTCGGGAGTATTTGAAGGTCGCACCACCGGCACTCCGATCGGCATGATCATTCACAATACACAGCAGCGTCCCCGTGACTATTCCAAGATTGCAGATCGATTTCGTCCTGGACACGCCGATTACACATACCTGCAGAAATATGGTGTTCGCGATTATCGCGGCGGCGGGCGGTCATCGGCACGTGAAACGGCACTACGGGTTGCGGCAGGTGCAATTGCAAAAAAATATCTTCGCGAGCGTTATGGTGTCGCAATTCGCGGGTATGTGTCGCAGATTGGGACCGTTGAGGCAAAATTTCACAGTTGGGAAGCGGTTGAGAACAATCCGTTCTTTTGGCCGGACCCCACTGCAATTGACAACTTGGAAAACTACATTAATGAAATTCGCAAAGCCGGAGATTCGGTCGGTGCAGCCGTTACCGTGGAAGCGATCAACGTGCCTGTTGGCTGGGGTGCGCCGCTTTATGATCGACTGGATTCGGAAATTGCAGCAGCAATGATGGGAATTAATGCGGTCAAGGCTGTGGAAATTGGCGCCGGGTTAAAGAGTGTGTCAATGAAAGGAACAGAATATCGAGATGAAATTGCACCGCAAGGATTTTTGTCGAATCATTCTGGAGGTGTCGCAGGTGGAATCTCGACAGGGCAGCCCATTGTTGTTTCCATTGCGTTCAAACCGACTTCTAGTATTGTGTCACCGTCAAGAACCGTGGATGAGCAGGGAAACCCTGTGCTAATTTCAGTTACAGGACGCCATGATCCTTGCGTCGGTCTGCGAGCAACACCGATTGCTGAAGCGATGCTGGCGCTGGTTTTGCTTGATCATGCGCTTAGGCATCGAGGACAAAACGCAGATGTTGTGCCACCGGCACCCGTTATTCCGGGTGAGACTTTCGAATTACCGAAGACTGTTGGACTTGAAGTCGAAAGTGGGGAGTTTGAAGCGACGGGAGAAGACTGAAACGGTAAGCTGGCGGATCAACGGGAAGGCCTTAAAGAAGAATTGTGCGCATCGATTTCAACGACTGTCGGACAAGAATCATGCCTTTCAAAAAAGGTTCGGGTTGCTTCGCCGATTTCACGTATCAGGCCAATCTGGTCAACGTCGGATTGATCAGAGTCGACCAGGTCTGCGTGAATTTTGCCCAGCACATCAAAGGTTGTATGGCAATCAATGGACGCATTGAGGTGATAGCAGCGATTTGCTCGATAAATGTCACGAAAAATTTTTTTAACCAGTTCATAATGCACGGCTTCGGAAGAGATGAGCGAATCGGGATGCATCGCATCACGCATGACTGAAATTTGGTGTTGGCCGACTGTTTCAGACAGCGTGACAACCAGATTTCTGTAATTGGCCGATGTCGTATCGACTGTGGCTGTTTTTTTTCGCTTCATTTCGAAGTTCCAGAGTATTTTTACAACACAATTTTAACAAAATTTAAATATCGCAACGTTTCGTTGGCGTACTCATTAGACCACGAGATAGCTTGCAATTAATTCATGGGTGATGAATCGATGACAACAAACCTGTTGATAATTCCCGGCGATGGAATTGGTCCTGACATAGTTTCGCAGGCTGTACGCGTGATTGAACTCTTACAGAATTCTGCCGGACTTGAGGTGAATCTGGAATATGCAGACCTTGGCGGTAACGCCTACGATAAAACCGGTCAAGCGCTGCCGGATTCGACGTTATCGATGGCCAAATCCTGTGATGCGATCTTGTTTGGTGCTGCAGGTGGACCGCAATGGGATGCACTTCCAAGGGAAAAACGGCCCGAAACAGCACTGTTGCGATTGCGCAGGGAACTGGACTTATTTGCGAACCTGCGCCCTGCGATCCTGTTTCCCGCACTGGCATCATCTTCATCGCTGAAAGATGAAATCGTCTCAGGGTTGAATATTCTGATCATTCGAGAGTTGACTGGCGGGATTTACTTCGGTGAGCCTCGCGGCGTTGAAACGCTTGAGTCAGGCCGTCGCCGGGGGATTAATACCCTCGTTTACCATGACGATGAGATTGTCAGAATTGCCAGCGTGGCATTTGAAATCGCCCGTCAAAGGGATAATCGCGTTTGTTCAATTGACAAAGCCAATGTATTGGAAACGACAGAGTTTTGGCGTGAAGTGGTAAACGATGTCGCTAAGGGCTATCCCGATGTTGAACTGACGCATATGCTCGTTGATAATGCCGCGATGCAACTGGTACGCGACCCAAAGCAGTTCGATGTCATCGTCACTACCAATATGTTCGGAGACATTCTTTCGGATATCTCCGCAATGCTGACCGGTTCGATCGGTATGCTTCCTTCCGCGTCTCTGGACAAGAATCAAAAAGGATTATTTGAACCAGTACACGGTACCGCACCTGACATCGCCGGGCAGGACAAAGCCAATCCAATGGCAACCATCCTGTCGTTGGCAATGCTTTTGCGTTATACGATGAAGCAGGACAATTTGGCTGATATCGTAGAAAATGCAGTAGAACGTGTAATTGAACGAGGATTGAGAACACCGGACATTTACTTCGAAGGTGCCCAGTTGATCGGTACGCAACAGGCGGGAAGCGAAGTGCTTACCGAGATCAAAACCTTGCTTAATTGATGGTCATTTGACTGATAAATGGAATATATATCATGCAAAATCAATATGATGTAGCAGTTGTCGGTGCATCGGGAATGGTCGGCGAAGCCATGATGTCGATTCTCCAGGAGCGAAAGTTTCCGATCAGGAACATTTTCCCGCTTGGCAGTGAGCGATCCGCAGGTACAACGTTGCAGTTTCGAGGTGAATCCGTAAAAGTTGGACTTTTGTCCGAGTTCGATTTTTCGCGCGTGCAGTATGGATTATTTTCTGCTGGCGCCAGTGTGTCTGACGTTTATGCACCCAAGGCTGCAGAAAAAGGGTGTACCGTGATTGACAATACATCAAGATTTCGCAATGAACCTGAAATCCCATTGGTTATTCCAGAAGTCAATGGCAATGTCTTGCAAGAACACAATCGCCTGATCGCGAATCCAAACTGTTCGACTATTCAAATGATCGTCGCACTCAAGCCGATCTACGATGCTGTTGGCATTGACAGAATTAATGTGTGCACCTATCAGTCGGTGTCAGGCGCTGGACGGTCGGCAGTGAATGAACTTGCTGAACAAAGTGCTGCATTATTAAGCGGCAGGGAAATTGAGGTTGCGGTCGCGCCGCGCCAGATCGCATTCAATGCGATTCCACAAATCGATGTTTTTCAAAGCAACGGTTACACACGAGAAGAGATGAAGATGGTTTGGGAGACGCGCAAAATCCTAAACGACGATTCAATTCGGATCAATCCAACAACCGTTCGGATTCCGGTCTTTTTCGGACACTCTGAAGCCATTCATATTGAAACGAAGAAAAAAATCACTGCGGCTCAAGCGCGTGATCTGCTGCACCAGGCCGCAGGCGTTGTGGTTGTCGATGATCCGGAAACTTTGCAATATCCAACTGCTGTAACTGATGCAGCCAATCAGGATGCCGTATTTGTCGGACGGATTCGTGAAGACATCACACACGATCACGGCTTGAACATGTGGGTGGTTTCCGATAACGTGAGAAAGGGTGCTGCATTAAACAGCGTTCAGATCGCCGAGTACCTTGTCAACGGAAACTGCTAGCCAAGCGTTTGTCGCCTGATAGACCTGTTGTGTGGCTAACCTAATCGAGTTTTACCGCAGTAGTTACAAGCTGCCAAACGATCGAATTTGGACTTTCCAGTTTCGATGCGTTGCGTTCAAGCAACTAAGCGCGTACAATTCAGTGAATCTGAATACAGGAAAAAAATGTGGAAGATGTACTGATTGTATTTTTCGGCGAACTAGGTCAAACATTTGCCTATTTGTGGCGTGAAGTAAGCCAGATTGAAGGAGACAGCCTCAAAGAGGTCTACGCGAGTGCGATAGAGCAGTTTCAACACGACCATACCCGGCGGGTCCTTTGGCTGCTGATCGCAGCCCTGATTTTGTCTGCAGTCGTATTTGTACTTTGTGCGAGTATGGCACTGTTCGAGGCGATTGCCATCCGGCCGCATAAACGAAAGAAACATCCCATCAAGTCACTGACATTAGACCTTCCCGTTGAAAGTGCCAAAGAATCTGACGAAAAACTAAGCGAAACAATCGGCTGGGCCAAAAAGGTTGCACCGCGAAGTGTTATCGACAAATTGAAAGCCGGTGAAATTAGGGATGCAGAGAAGAGTTTACTTGCTGAGTGCAAGAAAAATCCACAAGACGATGGTTTAATCATTTATTTACTGGCCTGTCGAGCGATGCAAGCGGACGCGAAGTCTTACGATACCTTGATCGAAAAGATTTTTCCTGAGGGACTGACGGCAGAGAAAGAAGTTTGCCGTCATGCAGCCGAATTAGGGCGCTTGTTGTCACCTGACAAGTATCCGATCAGTGAAATACCGCAGCCGGAGACCGTGTTCGAACTCGAAGAAGAGTTAGTTGGCGATACATTGGGTCCCATCTCTGAATTTGGCAGCGTTCAAACCTTACTCGATTTGATTCGAGTCTATTTTGAAATGGGTGACACAGATCAAACCCGTCACCTGATTGTGGAAGTTCTAATTTGCGGTAACGCCAAGGAAAGAGAACTTGCACTCAATTATGCAAAACTAATCGGGATTTAGGGTTCAGTCAATTCGATTGCTGGTCATCAAAAAGTTTCCAATAATCAAGATGTTGGTTGATTGTGGATTGTCGCTGGAGCTATTGAAAGCCGCGTTTGACCGAAAGGACCGATTCTGGCAAGCAAAACAAACCACGCCTTGCGGTTTGTATCATTTGTACCGTAAAGACCATCAGTTGTCGCTTCAAGGATGGGTTGCTACGTCAGCATCATTGCGTAAAAGTCATCGTCGAGAAAATCCGGTTGCAGACTGCATCTTGAGTTTGTATTCTTGAGTCAGGCAACGACAAGGTAATTTTGTATCAAAATTTTGATAATTGATACAAAATCGAAATATTTATCAATTTTCAGCATAAATTGATAAATATCGCATTGGCCACCACACCCATCTGTTTAGATTCTTGCAATACAGGTGTTGGAGCATCGCATGGTGTGTGGTGTAGCGGAAATTCTCCCCGTTAACGATGCGCTCAAATTGCTTGATCAAGTCAGCTTTGAACACTTCTCTGGGAGACTGCATATACACCAGCGGTTGGGTGCGAAGGTCCCAGAATTCAGCCCGTGTTTAGCTCGCGCCTACTGCAATCACTCGCTTGGGTATAGCAGTTCGTGTACGAGTCATTCGGCGCAAACCCAGCACAAGGCGTGGTGGTGGCATCGGCCTGCAATTTCAAATTCTCTTCGCTTGACAGCGAATTGGCTCGAAGAGGATTTTGTCCGTATTACGCAATAGATCAAAGATGAATCATGCGTCGAGTACACCGTCGGCAATTGAGCGTACAAATTCATGGACGCGACCAACAAGCTCAGGCGTCGCTTTGCCTGCGTTATCGAGATTAGATTTGACCAGATCGACAATGGCTGATCCGACAACAATGCCGTCAGCGTGTCGAGCGACAGCGCGCGCATGCTCAGCAGTCTTGATTCCAAATCCGACTGCGATCGGTAAGTTGGTGTATTGGCGAAGACGTTCGACGGCAACTTCGACATGGTCAGCCATTGCGCTACGCGTGCCGGTTACGCCAAGTACGGAAATGTAGTAAACGAAGCCGCTGACATTGTGTAGCACTGTATCAATACGGTTATCATCAGTCGATGGTGTTACCAATCGAATCCAGTGTAGCCCTGCCGTTAGGGCGGGTTCACACAATTCTGAATCCTCTTCGGGCGGCAAGTCAACAATGATGAGCCCGTCGACTCCAATGGATCCACATTCCTGAACAAAGCGGTTGACGCCGTATCGGTAAATAGGGTTGTAATAGCCCATCAGCACAATCGGTGTCGTATTGTTGTTCGTTCGAAAAAATTGCACCAATTCAAGCGTTTTCGCTAAAGTCATTCCATTTTTGAGAGCGCGTTGACTGGAGGCCTGGATTGAGGGACCATCTGCCATAGGGTCGGAAAACGGAATGCCGATTTCGATAAGATCGACACCCGCATCCGGTAGTCCGCAAATCAGCTGTTTACTGGTGTCAAAATCTGGATCACCACCAGTTAGGAATGCGACAAAGGCTTTACGATCATGATTTGAAAGATTGGCGAAGCAGCGCGTAATTCGAGATTCAGTCAAATTACCGGTCATCACAACTTACTCCCCAGCGCATCAGCAACTGAAAAGACGTCCTTGTCGCCTCGCCCGCACATATTCATGACGAGAATATCCTCGCGACTGAATTGCTGCGCAATTTCGGTGACGTGAGCTAGTGCATGTGCCGGTTCCAGGGCTGGAATAATACCCTCAGTCCGACAGCACAGCTGAAACGCATCAAGTGCTTGTTGATCGGTAACCGATACATACTCCACCCGGCCGGATTCATGCAGCCAGGAGTGCTCTGGTCCGATTCCCGGATAATCCAGGCCGGCAGAAATGGAATGAGCGTCAATTATCTGTCCGTCATCCGTTTGTAGCAGAAAGGTCCTGTTTCCATGCAAAACACCAGGCTGACCGCCGGTAATGGATGCGGCGTGTTTGCCGGTTTCGATACCGAGTCCTGCTGCTTCAACACCGATGATCCGGATGTCAGGCTGATCTAGAAATGGATGAAACAGGCCCATCGCGTTTGAACCTCCACCGATGCAGGCAACCAGGCAATCTGGCAAGCGGTTTTCGGCTTCTAAAATTTGTTCACGCGTTTCGTTTCCAATCACACACTGAAAATTTCGAACCATTTCAGGATACGGGTGTGGTCCGGCGACAGTTCCGATGATGTAAAAGGTCGATTCAACATTGGCCACCCAATCCCGAAGCGCTTCGTTCATCGCGTCTTTCAGTGTGCCGGTGCCCGAAGTGACCGGTATGACTTCAGCACCGAGCAATTTCATGCGGAAAACGTTGGGAGCCTGTCGTTCGATATCAGTTTCACCCATGTAAACCACACAGGGCAAGTCAAAAAGTGCACACACAGTTGCAGTGGCAACACCATGCTGACCCGCACCGGTTTCAGCGATGATGCGTGTTTTTTTCATCCGCCGCGCGAGTAGAATTTGCCCCAGGGTATTATTGATTTTGTGCGCCCCGGTATGATTCAGTTCATCGCGTTTGAAGTAAATCTTGGGTCCGCCGAGGTGATCGCTCAGTCGAGCGGCATGATAAAGTGGACTGGGTCGGCCAATATAGTGTTTTGCGTAATAGTCAAACTCATTTTGAAATTCCGGATCCTGGCTAGCTTCGCGGTAAGCCTTTTCAACATTAAGAATCAGCGGCATTAGCGTTTCGGCAACGAAGCGACCGCCGTATATCCCAAAGTGACCGGTTTCGTCTGGACCTGATCGAAATGAATCTGTGATGTTTTTTTCGTCGAAATTCAATTGCGCCACCGAAGCAGGAGTGACAAAGTGGCAATGATTATACTCAATGCAATAGCCATTGAAATTCACTAGCGAGCGTCAATGAAAATTGCTGCATGTGTCGAGTACGACGGCTCTAAATTTTGTGGTTGGCAAATTCAAATACGCCAGCCTAGCGTTCAGGCTGCAGTTGAATCGGCTCTGTCTCAAATAGCCTGTCACCCGATCAGGGTACATTGCGCGGGGCGAACCGATACCGGGGTGCACGCCTGCGGACAGATTATCCACTTTGAAACCCGCAGCGAGCGAAGTGAGAAGGCTTGGGTGATGGGTACCAATTCATACCTACCTGAAGGAGTGAGTGTAATCTGGGCCCGCCAAGTCGATGCGTCTTTTCACGCGCGCTTTAGCGCGCACAGTCGCCAATATCGATATGTGCTGCTAAATCGCAATGTTCGCCCAACTTATCTCGCCAGGCGGGTTGGCTGGTATCCGCGTCGTTTGGATGTCACACGCATGCAAACTGCGGCTAGGGCATTGCTTGGCACACACGATTTCAGTGCTTATCGTTCGGCTCGATGCAAAAACAAGGTGCCGGTCAAGACAGTCAGTCAGCTTGAAATTGCCAGTCGCGGTGGCTGGATATGGGTCGATGTTCAAGCCAGTGGATTTTTACACCATATGGTGAGAAACATTGTCGGGACGCTGATAGCGGTTGGCTGCGGGGACAAGCCTGTTGAGTGGCCAATGCAGGTGCTAAAGCAACGTGATCGGAAATTGGCCGGTATGACCGCATCGGCTGATGGTCTTTATTTTGTCACCGCAAGCTATCCAGATGCCTACGAATTACCTTCCAAAGTCGTGCCTTGTAAGTTTTGGTAAGCGTCGTTTCAGACCTCGACTTTGATGCGTATTATCAATACATTAGATTCAACGGAATTGCCTCTACGTCGCCAATCAATACTGACGTCGCTCTTTAATTTCGTCGAGCGTTTTGCAGTCCAGGCACAAAGTCGCCGTGGGTCGCGCTTCCAGTCGACCAAGTCCGATTTCGACTCCGCAACTTTCGCAAAATCCATAGCTTCCGGTTTCCAGTCGAGAAATTGATTCATCAATCTTGCGAATCAAGCGTCTTTCCCGGTCGCGGTTACGCAGTTCAATGGACATGTCCGCTTCCTGGCTGGCGCGATCTGTCGGGTCTGGGTGGTTGATGGTCTCATCCTTAAGAGTACTCACCGTACGAGTTGATTCGTCAAGTAAGTTTTGCCGCCACCCGGTCAAAATACGCAGAAAGTGGTCGCGCTGTTCGTCGCTCATATAGCGTTCATTTTTTTCGGGCGAGTAAGGAACAAAGTTCAATGCGTCGACTCCGGGTTCAATATTCAATATTTTTTCTGACATTGTGATGTAAAATAAGGTGACCTAAAAAGTCGTATCGTGTCATCAATAGCGAGTTTGGAAAACGGCTTTTGTACCACATTTGCCCAACTTTTTCAAGAATAGATTGGCACTCTGTCAATCAAGGGCTACACTTCACTCTATTTTACGAGGCATCTAATGCTTGAGTTACGTTACTCAACGACCTCTCCGTTCGTCCGTAAAGTATCTGCGACAATCATCGAGTGCGGGCTGCAAAATCATGTGATTAATGTAGCCACCAATCCATGGGCGCCAGATACTGATCTTGGGCAATTCAATCCTTTAGGCAAAGTTCCCGCCTTGAAACTGGACAACGGACAGGTTTTGTTTGATTCACCGGTCATCTGCGAATATCTTGACAGCTTGGGAACAACACCAAGACTTTTTCCGCCAGGCGGATTAGAGCGCTGGAATGCTTTGCGGCTGCAAGCCACAGGCGATGGCATTATGGAAGCCGCAGTCGGTCGAGTGTTGGAAAGCCGACGCCCGCAAGCGCAACAGTCGGAGGCATTTTCAAGTCGTTGCCACGCTGCCGTGAGTCGAACGTTGGATGTTCTGGAAAATGAGACTGCCGAATTGGAAAAAAGTTTTCAAATTGGGCAATTAACTGTTGCCTGCGCTCTGGAATATCTTGACTTTAGATTCAGTGCGCAAGATTGGAGGTCTGGCCATCCTAATTTGCATGCATGGCATGATTCGGTCAAAGAACGTCCTTCGTTGAAGCAAACAATTCCACATGATGGATGAGGACCCGACTGAATAAGGCTTGAATGTGTCGATTTGAAATCGCGTGTCGCTGACCGATGGCGTGATGAGGTTGACTCGGCAATTCATTCAAAAAGGTATTTACATTGCAGTTATTGAGCATCAAGATAGCAGGGTTTAAGTCATTTGCTGACCCGGTGACGATTCACATACCCAAAGCGCTTTGCGGGATTGTCGGTCCGAACGGTTCGGGAAAGTCAAACGTCATTGATGCGATGCGCTGGGTTGTTGGCGAATCATCGGCCAAGAGTCTGCGCGGTGGGACACTCGATGACGTCATCTTCAACGGCTCTGCCAAGCGCAAGCCAGCCGGCCAGGCGAGTGTTGAACTACTGTTTGACAATTCACTGAGTCGTTGCAGTGGTCAGTGGGAAAAATACGCAGAAATTTCGATTCGCCGTACAGTGACTCGCGATGGCGTGTCAGAGTACTTTATCAACGGTACCCGGGCTAGGCGTCGTGATGTCAAGGAACTGTTTTTGGGGACTGGATTTGGTCCGCGCTCGTATTCAATTATCGAACAGGGAATGATCAGCCGAATTGTCGAAGGCAAACCAGAAGATCTCAGTGCATTTATTGAGGAAGCCTCGGGTGTTTCGAGGTTCCGGGAAAAACGTCACGAAACCCATCTGAAGATGAATCGAGTCGAGGAAAATCTCTCGCGACTCGATGATATGCGCCACGAAATCTCCAAACGTATCCGACAGCTCAAATACCAGGCTGAGCAGGCTCGTCGCTATACCCGGCAAAAAGAAAATCACAATGCCTTGCGAATTCAGCTGCTTGCCTACGAGTGGCGGGATTTAAACCGGCAAGTCCAGGCAATGCAAAATGCCAAATCTGAACTGGATCTGATGCTTGAGCAACGCACTGCAAGTGTCAGAGCGACTGAAGCAGACCTTGAAAAAATCCGCCAGCGGCGCCTTGAACTGGAGTCAAACCTCACCGATGTACAGATGGAATTGTTTCGGATCAATGCAGAAATTGCAGATTGTGATCGACGTATCCAGGAAAGCAATGAATTGGTCGAACGTGCCCGAACAGAATTACGATCGATGGAAAGCCAGCTTGATGAGATAGACAAGTCCAAGGCTGAGCAGACACAGCGGGTAGAATTTGCCGATTCCGAGTGCCGGAGAATTGAGAGCCTGGTGAATGAATTGCAAAGCAATTTGCAGGTCCAACAGCGCCAGTTGGCACGAGAAGAAGCACAACTGAGCGAACTGCAAAGCCACTCCGAGCAAATAGAACAACGCGTGATTGATGCAGTTCGCCGGCGCGAATCTGCGGCTGCTGCGCTGGTACACAATCAGCGCACTATGGAGTCTGTGATTGCAGACTTGGAGTGCGTAAACACTGAGATAGGTCGGCGCGAGACCATCCTTACTGACGAAGTTGACGATGAGTCGAACATAAATATTGAACGCACAACACAGCTGTGCGGGCAGCTTCGATTTCGCATCGGAGAAATCGAGTCAGATTTGGCAAACAGGCGTTTACTGGTCGATCAGAAAACCATCGAACTGGAAACCCTGCGCGAAAGCGCCAGGGAAGTGCAAGTACAGTTGGGCACCCTGGAACGAAGTCTTGCCGCGTCCACAACTGATGAAGACGCAGGCTTTTCAAATTGGCTTTTAGAACATAAGCTCAATGATGCCAAAGCGCTTTATTTATCAGTCAAGGTTACCGACGGTTGGGACCGGGCAGTCGATCGCGTATTGGGCAAAAAACTTTCTGCACTTTGTGTCGACGACCTTTTGCAAATCAGTCAAACGGTTGGCGAACGCACATTTGCAACACAGCACCACTTTGTTGCAGGCGCTAATCACTCCCCGACTGCGCATCCTGACAGTTTGTCTCGTTTTGTCGAAAGTCCGAATCAAATTGCAGAAACATTGCTAAGCGGCGTGTATACCGCCGAATCTGTGCCGATGGCCATGGCAATGCAGAGTCAATTGGGCGCGCATGAATCCGTGGTTACGCCAGACGGTTCAATTGTCGGTGCCAACTGGTATTCGCCCGCTGTTGGTCAAGACGAGCCGACAGGCATGCTGGAAATGGCGAGCCGGGTGAGAGAACTTCGAAACAAAGTGGTTCAGTGGGATGCGGTTGAGTCTGAAATAAAGCAAGAAATCAGCAACAATCGAAACGCAATTGCTGACCTGGAACGCGAACTTGGTGAAACTCGCAGACACTTGGCGAGTGAAATTGACGCCCTTGAACATTTGCGGGCGCGGCAAAGCGCAAACGAAGTACAGCGTTTGCAATCAATCACCAAATTACAGGAGTTGACAGTTCAGGCGCAGCAGTTACGAGAAAGTCAAACCTCCCTGGAAGCAGAGCAGGCACAAAGCAGTGAAGTTTTGCAGACTCAAAGCGATGCATTGGCTGTAATTGAACGCGAACGAGCAGTGGAATCCGTTCGGGCAAAGACACAGTCACAGACCGTCAAAGATTTGCAAAGTGCAGTGAGCGATGCAGTTCGCGAGTGTCACTATCTGGAACTTGAAGCGCAAAAATTCAATTCAGACCGACTGCTTGCCAGTTCTGCACTGAGTGAACTTGAACATCGTCGCCAGACCTTGGAGACAGAAAAAACCACCCTGGAATCCAAACTTGGAAACGAGGATGATCCGACGAAATCGCTGCAGGTAGATCTTGCGAAATATGTGGTGCAAAAACAGTCTGTAGAAGATGAACTCACAAAGGTGCGCAATCAGATTGAAACTGTCGAAGTCCAACGCCGACAGTTTGATGAGCAGCGGATGCAAAACCAACTCGATGTTGAAACAGTGAACCTGAAGTTGCAAGAACAAAACGCACAACTGGGTCGGCTTAGTGCGCAGTCTGAAGAAATCAGGCAAAAGCTCGCAGACCGTAAAGCCGATGCCGAATCAGAGTGTGCAAAATTGGATGAAGCGTTCGAGTATGAACAGACGTATCAGAAATTCGAAAAGTTAAAACGCCAGATCGAAAATACCGGTTCGATCAATTTGGTTGCAGTCGATCAGTATGACCAGGAAATGGAACGCAAGACATACATGGATTACCAGCACGAAGATTTAACGCGTGCGATGAATACCTTGCAGCAGACAATCAAGAAAATTGACCAAGAATCGCGTGAGCGTTACGGTGAAACATTTGCTGTGGTCAATTCTGAATTTCAAAGACTGCTGCCCAAACTGTTTGGCGGTGGTAGCGGACATCTTGAACTCATCGGTGAGTATCCCGAAAATGCCGGTGTACGCATTTTTGCGCGACCCAAGGGTAAGCGAATTCATAATATCCAGGCACTGTCCGGTGGTGAAAAAGCGCTAACGGCAGTCGCACTCATATTGTCATTCTTTCAGTTGAATCCATCCCCGGTATGCCTCTTGGATGAAATCGATGCGCCACTGGATGATGAAAATGTTTTTCGACTTTGTGACAGTCTGCACGCACTGTCAAACACAACTCAGCTGATTCTTATTACCCATAACAAAATTACCATGGAATCGGTTGACACGCTCATCGGGGTCACGATGCCTGAACCGAACGTTTCAAAACTACTTTCTGTTGATCTATTAGCGGCACAGGAGTTCGCAGCATAATGGAAATTACCTTAATTCTCGGAGCGGTATTTTTACTGCTGATCATGGTTTGCTGGATTGTCTTTCGACGTTCAAGACGCAGTTCATTGCGAAACAATGCAATGCACGCGGTGGGTATTCATCCAGATATTGAAACATCGGGTGTTGGCGCAAATAGACTTGGTTCATCGAACGATGTCGAACTTGGGCCCGTGGTGACTGCGCACCCGGAAGACTGGCCACCCGAACCGATTGATGATGACCTCGACGGTCGAAAATCAGAATTCGCTGAATTTTGGGGTTGGCAGGATGAAGCGAAAGCTGAACATGACGACGAGGATAATCTGATGAATGGCGCAGCGTACAGCAGCGAATCGCAGGCGCAGCCCGTGGAAGCCATATCAGCAGATAGAAACCCGTTCGTTGACGACTTAGAACCCGAACTTGCAACTGAAGAAGAAAATGACTGGTCAGGTGAAGCTGTTCATGATGAGATGGCACCTTCAGAACACTATGACAGTCATGAACTTGAAGTGGAAGCCGAATTTTCCCAAAACAATGCCTATCGCAATGAATATGAGCCGATTGACTTGATGAATTCGAACGGAGCATTTGAAGATTCCAAGGTTGAACCAAGAATTGGCATACAGGCACACTTGCCTTTGCGTACGACTCACGGTGATGAATATGCCAACTACACTGCCGAGTCGGTGATCGAGCATATTGATGTTGACGAATCGATTCGTTTCCCTCAGTTTCGAAAATCGGAAAATCAGCTTTTGGATATGCTGGGTTGGATACCTGCCAATGAGGTGTCTGTTTCACGTGTACAACTGCTGTCACTGGTACGCAGTTTTGGTGATAAATTACCGATGCCTGTGCTGTTGTATGGGCGCTTGGAGAACAGCGACGATTGGATTAATTTTGAAGATGAAAATGTCGCAGCCCGGTTTACAGATCTGATGTTCGTAATGCAGTTGACTCACCGTGGAAAATCGATTGATGAACAAAGTTGGTGGCGATTTTTCAACATGGGAGAACATATTGCTAAATCGCTGTCACGAAAGTTTTTTCCGTCCCTTTCGATGGAATCCGCCGTGGAACTGTCACAATCCCTGACAGAGCAGGTGGAAAATCTGAATTTGCAGGCCATATTGATTCTCGCATCAGAAAATGGGAGGCAGTTGTCCGGGCGTACACTGGAGTACTTGGCTCGAGAGTATCAACTGGAGATGCATGATGACGGAAAGATTTTCGAAAAACCCGATATTTTGCCACAAAGCCCGGCCCCTTTATATACGCTGACGACCGAGTTGCCGCAAAGTGATGTCGATGAAGATTCAGCCGATGAGGTGGGACTTGCACTTTATAGCAATTTGCCTTGTGTGCGAGACCCAATTGACGCGTTTGATCAAATGGTCGACTTGGCGAGAAACCTCGAAAATCGATTTCCACTGGTATTGGTTGACGAAAGCAGGGAGAAAGTCAGTACGAAAGACATCGAAGTCATTCGTACTCATATTTTAAGATTTGTTGACGACTTGCAATTTTGCGGAATCGAACCTGGCGGCGAAACTGCGTTGCGGCTTTTCGGTGAACCTGTGAATTTGTCCTACAATACCGAAATTCCAGAAACGGTCCATCTGAATCCGAATGCTTGACAATGCTTAACGCTGGGGAGGCTGGCCAGCGAATTGAAGCATTGCGCCAGCAGATTCGCCAACATAGCCACCGCTACTACTCATTGGATGATCCTAGCATCACGGATCATGAGTACGATCAGCTTTTCAAGGAACTGACTGAACTCGAGCGCGACTACCCGCAATATTATTCTGACAGTTCACCAACACAGAGAGTGGGCAGTAAACTCAGTGGCGCATTAACAGAAGTGCGACACGCTGTGCCGATGTTATCGCTCAATAATGTGTTTAACGAACACGATGCGCGCGAATTCGATCGACGGATTCGGGAAGCTACAGATGTCGATTCAGTTGAGTACATGGTTGAACCAAAAATCGACGGACTGGCCATCAGTTTGGTCTACGAGTACCGAAAGTTGGTCCAAGGCGCGACTCGGGGAGACGGGGAAATGGGAGAAGACGTTACCCGCAACGTTCGCACCATCAGAAGCGTTCCACTCGAATTACCGCAGGAAACAGGGCTGACATTGCTTGAAGTTCGCGGGGAAGTGTTTATGGGTCGAAGTGGATTTAATCAGTTAAACCAGAGGTTGATTCGCGAAGCCGCCGAGCGCGAACAACAAAAAAAAGACCAGGCACTTCGCAAAAAGAAAAATAATTTGAAAAATCAGGACAAAGCGCACGGCGACGAAGATGATGAATGCAAGTTGGAGGTGCAAGTCCGAGATACGGACAATATTGCAACCGATAGTCAGCAGCAAAGCGCATCCAACAAGCGAGTCACCTATATGAATCCTCGAAATGCCGCAGCAGGAAGTCTTCGCCAGTTGGATCCGCAAATTACCAGTGATCGTCCCTTGGATGCGATGTTTTATTCCATTGCCCGCTGTGAAGGTATCGAACTTCCCAATTCACAGTCCTCCCAGATCGCACTTCTCAAACAACTCGGATTTAAGACATCGCCGGATTCTAGTGTCGCAAGTGGAATCGATGAATGCCTGAGGTCTCATCAGTCTTTACTGGAAAACCGCGACCAAATGGACTATGACATTGATGGAGTTGTTTACAAGGTCAACAGTATTGCTGATCAGGAAAAACTTGGGTTCATTACCCGGGCGCCTCGGTGGGCGGCAGCACACAAGTTTCCTGCGCAGGAACGCAAGACAACGATTGAAGGCATTGATGTTCAGATTGGTCGAACCGGGGCGGTATCACCGGTGGCGCGTCTGGCTCCCGTCGAGGTAGCTGGTGCCGTGATCTCCAATGCGACTTTGCATAACGAGGACGAAATAAAACGACTGGATGCCAGAATCGGAGATACGGTGATTATTCGCCGCGCTGGGGATGTCATTCCACAAGTGGTTCAGGTCGTGCTGGACAAGCGACCCGAGGGATCGCTACCTTATGAGTTTCCGAAAACTTGCCCTGTTTGTGGATCGCAGATCGTCCGTGACGAAGGTGCTGCAGTGTCCAGATGTACTGGCAAATTGATTTGTTCGGCGCAGTTGAAGCAATCGATTAGCCACTTCGTTTCAAGAGGTGCAATGGATGTTGAAGGTCTCGGTCCAGCCGTGGTGAGTGAACTCGTCGATCAAAAGTTGGTGAGTAATGTGGCTGATATTTTCCAATTGCGTGCAGACCAGTTGGAGTCTCTTGAACGTATGGGAGAAAAATCGACTCATAACCTGCTGACGGCGATCGAAAGTAGCAAAGTCGCGACGTTGCCTAAGTTTTTAGTTGCGCTCGGCATTCCGCATGTTGGCGAATCGATGGCGATTATTTTGTCTGACAGTTTTCCGTCTTTGACTGAACTGATGGAAAAAGACGAAGTCGAACTCAGTTCGATCCGCGGAATTGGCCCCATTGTTGCCAAAAGCATCGCTGAATTTTTCTCTGAGCAAAGAAATCGGGAAACAGTGGACGCATTAATTGATTGTGGTATTCAGTTTGAAAGGCCGCAATTGAGCAGTTCGGGCGACAATCGCGTGAGTGGTAAGAAATTCGTCCTGACCGGTACGTTGAGCGACATGTCAAGGCCTCAAGCAAAGGCCAGGCTCGAAAAATTCGGTGCCAGCGTTGTCTCCAGTGTATCGAACAATACGGATTATGTGGTCATAGGAAATAGCCCTGGATCAAAGTTGGACAAGGCACGCAAACTGAACATTCCAGTTCTGGACGAAGAAAAATTCAAGGCCTTGCTGAATGAAGCAGATTCCGATGGAATTTTGCAGGATTAACCGCAAGAAAAACCGAAGAAAAGTCATTTGATTGACGGTAACAACTAGAGTGCATCAAATATAATGCGCCGCAACATTACCGTAATTTTCGCAATAGGGATACATGGACTTTTGTATACCCGTTGCAAGCCGCTCACCGACAATTTTTGGTGATCCCATGTGTAAGGAGGTATCTCGTGGTACATAAAATTGCTTCTCCTTTTGGAGGGTACTACATCTACCCGGACGATCCGGAAAATCTCTTCCAGCAGATGCTGGGTGTGAAACACGCACCGACCCAGGAAGCCAGCCGGGAATTGACACCGGCTGTTGACATTTACGAAGGTGAATCCGCGTACTTCGCCAGTGTCGAAATGCCTGGCGTCAGTAAAGATGCGGTGAAAATTTCCTGTTCCGGGTCTACAGTGACGATTAATGCGGACGTTGATCGATGCCAGCATGAAGGTGGTCACTGGGTTCAGCATGAGCGTCGCGTTGGGACTTTTCTCAGGAGCATCAAGTTTCGCACAAGCATTCAGTCTGACGGAATTTCTGCAAGCTACAGCGACGGAATCTTGCAGTTGACCATTCCAAAAAAATCCGATTCGAAAAAAACAATTTCTATCAGCATTGAATAAAAGTTCATCTGAACCGAGTCATCTCGCCGCATCCTGCTGATTTAAAGGATGCGGCAGTGATGAGATTTTTTTAATTGGCCGCAGCTACAGGTCCAATCTTTCGAATCATAGCAGAAAGAATCGAATGAGCTTAGTGGCGCATTCATAAATTATTTTCCCGCCCCTTGCTTTCTTTGTATAGGAATACAAGATCATGTCCAATACATTCAAGACCCTAACAAACATGGAAGTTGAACGACGCACGTACGAGATCTATTCGTTGGCGCGCCTTGAACCTGAATTTAACGTTCAATCACTGCCATATTCTCTCAAGATTTTGCTGGAAAACCTGCTTCGGAATGAAAACGGCATTGACGTTACGGAAGACCAGGTACTGACAATTGCCCAGTGGGACGAACGCGCACCGGTTGATACAGAAATTGGATTTTCTCCATCTCGAGTATTGATGCAGGATTTTACCGGCGTACCGGCAGTTGTTGACCTAGCAGCCATGCGAGACGCATTGGCCTCGATGGGTTTTGATGCCAAAGCGGTGAATCCGGTGATTCGAACGGATCTGGTCATCGATCATTCAGTGATGGTCGACCACTTTGGCTCCAGCAATGCGATTGATTTGAATTCAGTATTGGAGTACAAGCGAAACACGGAACGCTATACATTTTTACGTTGGGGACAAAATTCCTTTGCGCAGTTCAGTGTCGTGCCCCCGGCTACAGGTATTGTTCACCAAGTGAATCTGGAATATCTGGCATCCGTCGTTGCCGAAAAGACACTCAACGGGACGTTACAGGCGTTTCCCGACACCGTGGTTGGTACGGACTCTCATACGACGATGATCAATGGTATCGGTGTGCTGGGATGGGGAGTCGGTGGCATTGAAGCAGAAGCAGCAATGCTAGGTGAGTCCATTGCAATGTTGTTGCCGCGGGTGGTTGGCTGTAAATTGAACGGTTCCTTACCTGAAGGGGCTACCGCGACGGACCTGGTTTTGACAGTCGTCGAGATTTTACGAAAGCACGGTGTTGTCGGCAAATTTGTTGAATTTTTTGGCAGTGGACTCGATCATCTTTCGGTCTCAGACCAGGCGACAATATCAAACATGGCACCTGAATATGGAGCGACCTGCGGAATTTTTCCGATCGATTCAAGTACATTGAATTATTTGCGCCTTACGGGTCGGACAGACAGAACCGTGGCGCTGGTGGAAGCCTACGCCCGTCATCAGGGGCTGTTTCGAGAGTCAGGTTACAGCGGAGACGACATTCGGTTCAATGAAATTGTCGAAATTGATCTCGCTGATGTCGAGCCGAGTATTGCTGGGCCCAAACGTCCCCAGGATCGATTGCGTTTGAAGTCAGCCAAAGCGAAAGTCTCAGAACACATTGATCAGTTACGCAGCTCGAAAAAAGACTTAGCTTCAGTTGAACTGAATATCGACGATCAGGCGGTTGAACTGAACGATGGCGACATTGTGGTCGCTGCGATTACCAGCTGCACCAACACATCGAATCCAGCCGTGGTCGTCGCAGCAGGGCTCTTAGCGCAAAAAGCCGTCAAGGCTGGATTGAAGCC
The DNA here is from genome assembly GCA_963664525.1 of Arenicellales bacterium. Classification (GTDB taxonomy): domain Bacteria; phylum Pseudomonadota; class Gammaproteobacteria; order Arenicellales; family JAJDZL01; genus JAJDZL01. Next base: position 1,680,725 of record OY761535.1, on the reverse strand, counting down.
GCCGCCGTGGGTCAAGACATCATTGGCACCTGGGTCGCAGGTGGTTACTGAATATCTCAAACGTTCAGGCTTGCTGGAACCGCTGCAGAAAATCGGGTTTTCTGTTGTTGGCTACGGTTGCACAACCTGTATTGGCAATAGCGGCCCCTTACCGAAAGCGGTTGCCCAGGGAATTAAGGAGGGTGAGTTGGTCGTCAGTTCGGTGCTGTCGGGCAATCGAAATTTTGAAGGAAGGGTGCATGCTGCGGTAAAAATGAACTTTCTTGCTTCTCCCCCATTGGTGGTTGCCTACGCCTTAGCCGGATCAATGCAAGTTGATCTTTATGCTGACCCGATTGGCACAGGTTCGAACGGACAGGATGTGTATCTTCGCGACCTTTGGCCCACACCCGATGAGATCAACCAGGTCATTGACGAATTTGTCACCAGCGAACTGTTTCAGTCAAAATACGTGGACGTTTTCAAAGGCGATGCGCAATGGGCGAAGATCCCCGTTGTGCAGTCCAGTCAGTACAACTGGGATGAATCTTCGACTTACATTCGAAAGGCGCCGTATTTCGATGATATGGTGAACCCGTCGCAGCGGCAAAAAATCAGCGATATTCAAGGTGCCCGAGCGCTGGCGGTGCTTGGCGATAGCATTACGACTGATCATATTTCACCGGCCGGTGCGATTATGCCCAACAGTCCTGCGGGTGAGTATCTGATTGCCCATGGAGTGAATACTTCGGATTTCAATTCGTATGGTTCGCGACGCGGTAACCACGAGGTCATGGCGAGAGGCACATTTGCCAATGTCCGTCTGCGTAATGAACTTGCTCCAGGAACCGAAGGCGGTTGGACGCAGCATATGCCATCGAGTGAGTTGATGTCGATATTTGATGCAGCCGAGCGTTATCGACAAGAGCGGGTTCCATTGATTGTCATTGCCGGTAAAGAGTATGGCTCCGGCTCATCGAGAGACTGGGCTGCCAAGGGCCCCTTGCTACTTGGTGTCCGTGTGGTGATTGTGGAAAGTTATGAGAGAATTCACCGTTCAAATCTTGCCGGTATGGGAGTGTTGCCGCTCCAGTTTCAAGATGGTGATACCCGTCAATCGCTAGAGCTGACTGGTGAAGAAGTCTTTCATATCAGAGGACTGAAAAAAGGTGTTGAGACTGTCGAGGTCGTCGCATCGAAAAATGACGGTTCCCAGCGAAAATTTCGTGCGATCGTGCGAATTGACACACCCAGGGAATGGGAGTATTTTGAAAGCAAGGGCATTTTGCGCTATGTACTGAACAGACTGGCGAGTCGGCCGTCGGCTGAAGCGGTTGGCTGATTTTCCGGCTACGTCAGGACGAGTTCAAACACACCGAGATCACGCGCCTCGAAGCGTTTGCATTGAGTCCATGGGTGTCGGCGGACCGACACTCGATGACCTATAGGTCCAGGTCTTCGCGTTTGGCAAATCGTGCGATTACGATAATCTGGACAATGGTAAAAGCGATTGTCAATCCGATTACACCAAAAACTTTGAAATTCACCCAGATTTCCTCTCGCACTGCTTCTTCAAGATCAAGCCCGTAATAGAATGCGATATAGATGTTCAGCGCGCCGACAAACAAAAAGAAAATGCCCCAGTTCATATTGAAAATGCGCCACGCTTTTCGCGGCAATTGAATCTGCGCTTTTTCACCGAACAGAACTTCAGATACAGAACGCTTTGTAAAATATTGAGAATAAAGAATAATCGCGGCGAAAATCCAGTTGACTATGGTGGTTTTCCATTTGATGAAAAGCGGATCGCGTAACAGCAGTGTCATGCCGCCAAATATCCCCAAAGCGGCGAGCGTAATGACATGCATGGTTTCAAATCTTCGGTGTTTGAGCCAAAATACTGCAATCTGAACGAATGATGCTGCGATAGCCACACCTGTCGCGACGTAGATGTCGTACATCTTGTATGCGGCAAAAAACAGAATCAGGGGAAGCAGGTCGAATAAGAATTTCATTTCGGCTCAATAAAAGAAATGGTGCCGGGAGAGAGACTCGAACTCTCACGGTGTTACCACCACCGGATTTTGAGTCCGGCGCGTCTGCCAATTTCGCCATCCCGGCCACCAAGATTTGGCGTTGCATAATTTTACAACAGCAAAGAGAGGAAACGATTTGCAAGTACAAAATTTAACACTTGGTTGATTGATGTAGGGATGGGTTGATTTTGCGAATTTTGAGCATCAAAAACACTTGGCCGTTACAGCGACAGGTGTTTGGGCTGACCTGGCCGGTTACCATCGCGAATCTGAGTCTGCCGCTCGCTGGTGCGGTCGATACTGCGGTCGTCGGACACCTGCCTGATCCGATCTACATTGGCGCAGTGGCACTGGGTGCGCTGATCTTCAGTTCGTTTTACTGGCTAGCGGGATTCTTGCGCATGGGTACGACAGGTCTAGTTGCCCAAAGCGATGGGGCCAACGATAGCCGGGAAGTCAGCGCAACTTTCATTCGTGCCCTGATGGTTGCGGCACTGCTCGGTGGCATTTTGATCTTGTTTCAATATCCGATCGGCGTTGCGGTTTTCTGGTTTTTCGAGGCATCCGAGCAGGTTGAATTTTTCGCCTTCGAATATTACCAGATACGAGTCTGGGGTGCGGTCTTCGCCTTGTTTAACCTGGCGATCATGGGGCTGTTGATCGGTTTGCAGCGAGTGCGTGTTGTATTAGTCTTGCAATTGCTGCTTAACGGCATGAACATCGTCCTGGACCTGCTATTTGTCCTGGTTTTCGGCTGGGGTGTTGCTGGCGTTGCGGCTGCAACCGTGATCAGTGAAGTGACAACCGCTTGTGTGGGGCTGTGGATTTGCTGGGGACTACTTGGAAATTCGCTTGCAACAAATTTGCAACTGCAAATTTTTGACAGAGCAAAACTGGTACGCCTGGTTCAGGTCAATGTCAACATATTGCTTCGATCCCTGTGCCTTGAATTCGTCTTTATTTATTTCATGTGGGCCAGTGCCAAGCAAAGTGATGTCGTACTGGCAGCCAATGCGGTATTGCTTCACTTACTGCACTTTCTTGCTTTTGGTCTGGATGGGTTTGCTCATGCCGCTGAAGCACTGGCGGGAAATGCCTATGGTGCCAAGGACCGCGAGCGACTGAATCGTACCGTCGCGGTGACGCTTCTTTGGTCATGTATTGTGGCTCTTTGTTTGTGTCTGACTTACGCTTTGGTGGGAGATTTAGTGGTTGCCGCGATGACTGGAATCGAAAGCGTTCGTCAAACGGCTGATATTTACATGGTCTGGCTGGTATTTGCACCCTTGGCTTGTGTTTGGCCATTTCTTTTTGACGGAGTTTACATCGGGATGACGCGTACTGCTGAAATGCGCAATTGCCTGTTCATTGCGATGATTGTGTTTTTCGCCATTGCAGTCCCCGGGGCGTACTGGTTTGGTAATCATGGGCTTTGGTTTGGGGTCATAATATTTATGCTCACCCGCGGAGCATTGCTCGCGCTCTGGTATCCTAAGTTTGAAATTTAGATGAGCAAGAACTGACTGTCTGTTTACACGATTACAATCAATCGAGGGAGTTTCTATGTTTTCAATGCCATTGATTTCGGCTGAAAAGGCGAACGCCTTGTACGGCGAACCGGATGTCAAATTTGTGGATGCGACTTGGTATTTGCCCAACGTACCGACTAATGCGCACGACGCCTTTTTGCTCGAACATATACCGGGTGCGGTGTATTTCGACATTGATGCAGTTGCTGAAAAACCCAGTGAGCTTCCACACGTGTTTCCAACTGTGCAAACATTTGAAAAGTCAGTCGGTGCGCTCGGAATTTCTGATGCCGACCGGGTGATCATCTATGACCGAGGAAATTTTGTCGCATCCGCCCGGGCCTGGTGGATATTTCGGAACTTCGGTCATGAAATGGTCACGGTACTGGATGGCGGATTACCTTCCTGGAAACGTATTCAAGGAGACTTGGCCGAAGATGAACCTGAGATTGAGACTCAAGTTTATCGCGCAGCTGCACAACTCGATACCGTTGTTTTACGCGAACAGGTGGTTGACAGTCTTTCAAATCCATCCGTTGCGATCGTGGATGCCCGTTCTCCGGGTCGGTTTCATGGTGAAGAGCCAGAACCCAGACCTGGATTGAGAGGCGGAAATATTCCAGGTAGTATGAATATGTATTATGGCGACCTGCTCAATCAGGATGGAACTTTAAAGGGTTCGTCGGAGATTTCAGCCATACTGGATTCGCTTTCGATCACCGCAGATCAGCAAATTGTAAGCACCTGTGGTTCCGGTGTGACGGCAGCAATCGTGCTGCTCGCGATTTACCAGGTGCGTCAGAATGATATGCAGCTTTATGACGGTTCGTGGACCGAGTGGGCCTTGCATCCGGACAGTCCGATATCGTGTTGAGCGCGGATGCCGAGAAAAATTCGCAAGCACTGAAAATCAACCAATTTGATTTTCATTTGCCCAATGAACTGATTGCCCAGCAGCCGGCCCGCGAGCGCGGTGAAAGTCGACTGCTGGTGGCCAGTAATGGTCAAGAAGGCTTTCACGAGCTTAGGTTTTCACAGCTTAAACAGTTACTGCGTTCAGGCGATCTTTTGATCTGCAATGACAGCCGAGTCATACCTGCGCGTCTTGAGGCGAGAAAACCCACTGGTGGTCGGGTAGAAATACTCGTCGAACGGATGACTGACGAGTTTCATATTGTGGCTCACCTGAACGCCAGTCGACCAGTCAAAGTCGGCGATTCGATCGTGGTCAGTGAAAAGTACACTTTTACTGTAGTTGACAGAAAGCGTAATTTGTTTGTACTGCGTCTTAAAAAAAGCGCAAACTTGCAGGCCATGATGGAAACTTTCGGATCAGTCCCATTGCCACCCTATATCAAACGATCTGCGAAACGCGAAGATTACAGAAGATATCAAACTGTCTATGCCCGGCAAAAAGGATCGGTGGCGGCGCCCACTGCGGGGTTGCATTTCAGTAAAAGCTTGATGCAGAATCTGCGTGAGGCCGGGGTGGAAATTGAGTTCATCACGCTTCATGTTGGTGCGGGAACCTTTGCTCCCATCCGCGATGGCGACATTTCAAATCACCATTTACACAGTGAACGCTGTACTTTATCAAAATCAGTGTGTGATGCCGTCGAGCGCACCCGACGTCGGGGCAAGCGAATCATTGCTGTCGGCACGACTACCGTTCGTGTATTGGAAGCGGTTGCCAGGGCTGGGCCGTTGAAACCTTTTGTAGGTGAGACAGACCTGTTTATCAAACCTGGTTTTCAATTCAAGGTGGTTGACGGGTTGATCACAAATTTTCACTTGCCGCGCTCAACACTGCTGATGCTGGTTTGTGCGTTTGGTGGACGCGAGCGGATGTTGAGTGCTTACCACCATGCAGTTAAGCAGGAATTTCGATTCTATAGTTACGGCGATGCCATGTTCATTGAGCGCAGACCAATCCGTTAACACTTTGGCCGAAGGGAGGCAAAGCAGATGCGAACACAGTCTGATTGTATTTTTTGCAAGATCGTTGCAGATGAGATTGGAAGTATTCCGGTATTCGAAGATGATCACACGTTAGCATTTATGGATATTAACCCAGTCGCTCGAGGGCACACCTTGATCGTCCCCAAGCAACATTGGCAGAACCTGTACGAAATGCCTGATGAGCACTTGGGCTATGTATCGGCCAGTGCGAAGCGAATTGCCGTCGCCGTCAAGTTTGCACTGAATCCAGATGGTGTGAGCCTTATCCAGGCTAACGGTCAAGGCGCGTCTCAGTCAGTGTTGCACTTTCACATGCATATTGTGCCAAGAACCATGGGAGATGAACTCAAGATCAACTGGCAATTGCGACCTGGCGACCTGGATGAAATTCGCGAAGTTGCCGCCCAGCTTGCTGCTGCAGTGGAACCGGTTCTTTAGTTTGGGACGTGTTGATTTAGCAGGACCCTGTCGTCTTTAACCGCGGTATATGTTTGACAGCCTTTTGACTAAAATGACGCTGGCCCGGCTCAATTGGGCTATATTGTTTCATTTTGCTTTGGATGCTCCAATTGTTTCGATTTGTCGGAAATTCCAGTTTGATACGATGTATGTTGCAATTCAAAGCAGTGGCTACATTCATTCCATGTAGCCCCATAGTTTTTGCATCCGGTTAAATTTACTGGTTGAAATTTAATGGATATAAGGTAAACTAAACTTTTTTGAACTGCTTAAACGCCGTTCATTGAAGTTCAATTCACTGAACGTTAGTAGAAATGAAACTTGATCCCAAACTAGATACATTTCCCAAACTGCTGTTCAACCGCAAATTATTGACGCCCGACCAGGCGGCCATTCGCGAAAAGGATTTTGGAATTTGGCAGACTTGGACCTGGACTGAAGTTGCAGATGAAGTCAGACTCTTGGCCTGCGCTCTAGCTGCGTCGGGTTTCCAACGCGGTGATAAACTCGCAATCGTCGGAGACAACCGTCCTCGGCTTTATTGGGGTATGGCCGCTGCCCAGTCACTTGGTGGTATTCCTGTACCGCTTTATCAGGATTCGGTTGCCCAGGAAATGGAATATGTCATCAATCATGCAGACATTCGTTTCGCTCTGGTTGAAGACCAGGAGCAGGTTGACAAGCTTCTTGAAATATCACGAAGCTGCCCGAAACTTGAGTACATCTTTTTCGATGACCCGCGCGGACTTCGACATTATTCGATTGATAAATTGCAAAGTTATGAACAACTTGCAGAAATCGGTCAGCGCTTCGATAAGGAAAATCCCGACTACTTCATGACCGAGCTGAACAAAGGTGCCGGTAGCGATATATCGGTCATCCTTTACACTTCCGGAACGACCGGACATCCTAAGGGTGTGATCCTGACTTTCGAGAATATTCTGGTTACCGTGATCAATTCGATTGAATTTGACAAGCTGACCGATAAAGAGCAGTGCATGGCCTATTTACCGATGGCTTGGGTTGGTGACCATATTTTTTCTTATGCTCAGTCTTACGTGGCCGGATTTTGTGTCAGCTGTCCCGAAAGTGCGCAGACAGTAATGCACGACATGCAGGAAATCGGTCCAACCTATTTTTTCAGTCCGCCGAGAATCTTTGAAAACATCTTGACAACTGTGCTGGTTCGAATGGAAGACGCCAGTTGGATCAAACGAAAAATGTTCGATTATTTCATCAATGTCGCCAAACGCTGCGGCGTTCAGATTTTGCAGAAAGAGTCTGTCGGTATTGTTGATCGAGCGCTCTATGCCATTGGTAATCTCCTGGTATATGGCCCATTAAAAAATACCATGGGCTTTAGCAGACTGCGCGTTGCCTACACGGCAGGCGAGGCCATCGGGCCGGAGATTTTTCAATTCTTCCGTTCGCTGGGGATCAATGTCAAGCAGTTATATGGCCAAACCGAAGCATCGGTCTACATTACGGTACAAACTGATAATGACGTCAGGGCTGATACCTGTGGCATACCTTTCCCGGATGTGGATGTGAAGATATCTGAGGCCGGCGAAGTCTTGTACAAAAGTCCGGGCGTCTTTCAAAGTTATTACAAAAATCCTGAAGCAACCTTGCAGACGCGTTCGAGTGATGGCTGGGTATCAACCGGTGATGCCGGTTATTTTGATGATACGGGGCACTTGAAAATTATCGATCGCGTCAAGGATGTTGGTCGTTTGACAGATGGCACGCTATTCGCACCCAAGTTTTTGGAAAACAAACTTAAGTTTTTCCCACAAATACGAGAAGCAGTTACGTTCGGTGATGAGCGCGATTATGCAGGTGCATTCATTAACATTGATCTGGATGCCGTAAGCAACTGGGCCGAGCGGAACAATGTTTCCTATGCCAGTTATCAGGAGTTGGCCGCAAACCCTCAGGTTTACGCCATGATCAGAAATTGTATCGAACAAACCAATGCTGACCTTGCCAAGGACAGTGAAATTGCCGGCTCCCAAATCAAACGGTTTTTAATTCTGCACAAGGAACTGGATGCAGATGATGGTGAACTGACTCGAACCCGGAAGGTGCGACGTCGAATTATTTCAGAACGATTTGACAGTTTGATTTCTGCGCTTTACTCCCAGTCTGACCGTGGCTACATCGAAAACGAAGTAACCTTCGAAGATGGACGAAAAGGCATGATGTCGGCAGACCTTGAAATTCAGGATGTTCAAACTTTTGATCACATGCAAAAAGTAAGTTAACAATCTCAAATGGAAGACACTGCATTTCAATCCTACGAAACCGAACGCGCTCGCGAATTCAAGGATTACATTCTTGAAGTGGATGGCGTTTATGTCAGCTTCGGTGGTGTCAAGGCACTGCAAAACGTTGGTTTTTCTGTTTACACCGGAGAAATTTTTTCGATTATTGGTCCAAATGGTGCCGGCAAGACTTCGATGCTGAATGTGATCAGTGGCTTTTACAAGGCCAGTTCCGGGACAATCAAGTTTGACGGCAATGATCGAACAACCGCATCGCCGGAACGAGTAGCATCGATGGGATTTGCTCGCACGTTTCAGAACATTGCGCTGTTCAAAGGAATGTCAACGCTGGACAACATCATGACGGGCAGAATTGTCAAGGTGAAAAACAATTTTTTGAAAGAGGCGCTTTATTTTCCTGCAAGAAACCAGGAAGTGGCCCAGCGGGAGTTTGTTGAGAGAATCATTGACTTTCTCGAGATACAAAGCATTCGAAAAACTCCGGTGGGTAAATTGCCTTATGGCTTACAAAAGCGCGTTGAATTGGGTCGAGCGCTGGCCATGGAGCCTAAAATTTTGTTGCTCGACGAGCCGATGGCTGGTATGAATCTCGAAGAAAAAGAAGATATGGCGAGATTTGTTCTGGATGTCAATGATGAATTTGGTACGACAGTTGTGCTGATTGAGCATGATATGGGTGTGGTGATGGATATTTCCGATCACGTTGTGGTACTTGACCATGGCGAAAGAATCGCCTATGGCGTGCCCGATGAGGTGCGCACCAATAAAGATGTCATTCGCGCCTATCTGGGCGAACAATGATACATTTGAAGTGACACAGTATGGATTTAGCTGATTTTTTATTTTTTATTGAGGTTCTGGTTGGCGGACTGCTGTCCGGGATCATGTACTCCCTGGTTGCACTCGGGCTAGTGCTGATATTTAAAGCGTCTTCGATCTTTAATTTCGCTCAAGGCGCCCTGGTGCTGTTTGGTGCACTGACTTTCGTACTGTTGACCGAAGTGACCAGCGATTTTTGGATGTGGACCGGTTGGCTTGCAATTGCCTTGGCTGGCGCCGCGACGGTCATGCTGCTGTTAAAGAACATGAAAACAGTCGAAGGTGCGGTCAAGCAGTTTTCAGTGAAGTATCTGCCACGCATGCCGATTTTTGTCGCAGCCATAGTGATGTTGATCTTGGCACTGTTTTTCGATGGCGGGCAAAATATGTGGCGAGCGGTATTCGTGACGATGCTTGTCTTTTTGATGTTGACGACCGCGGTACATTCTCCGAAGTGGGCCATTGGCGTGTTGCTTGGATTAGCAGCAGTGGCGTTGATCACGGACGGTGCAATTGCCTATCGGGCCTTTGCTGTGACGCTTGTGGTCGTGATTGGGCTTGCAATGGCAATCGAAAGAATTGTATTGCGCCCCATGGTCAACCAGGAACCGATCATTTTATTCATGGCAACCATCGGGTTGAACTATGTCATTGAAGGCGTTGCACAAGGGGTTTGGGATGCGGATGTCCACGCGCTCGACATTGGAATTCCAGACGTGCCTTTCAACGTGGGTGGCGTGTACTTTAGCCAGTTTGATATTTTTGCCGGACTGATTGCAGCAGCGCTAGTCACAGCATTGGCAATCTTTTTTCAAAAAACCAGAGTCGGAAGGGCACTTAGAGCCGTGGCCGATGATCATCAGGCAGCCTTGAGTGTGGGTATACCACTTAAGAACATCTGGGCAGTTGTCTGGGCAGCGGCGGGCATCGTCGCACTGGTTGCAGGATTGATGTGGGGATCGAAACTGGGAGTTCAGTTCAGTATCTCGTTACTTGCGTTCAAAGCATTGCCGGTCATTATCATCGGCGGATTCACCTCAATTCCTGGCGCCATTGTTGGTGGTTTGATCGTCGGGGCGACAGAAAAACTATTCGAAGTCTTCGTTGGACTTCCCTATTTTGGCGGGGGAACAGAAAACTGGACGCCCTATATGTTGGGTATGTTCTTTTTGCTGTTTCGTCCTCAGGGGTTGTTTGGCGAAAAGATTATCGAACGGGTTTAGTATTGGGAGGCGATTGAGATGTTTTATAGGGAAGTCGGTCAGTACAAATCCAGTTATCCTGCTGACCAGGCGATATTTCCGCTGACGAATGATCGCATTGGGATCATTATTATTTTGCTGATCGCATTCATCTGGCCGCCATTGTCCGGTAGCCAATACCTGATGGGGCCGATCTTGACACAGCTGCTGGTGTTCGGTCTGGCTGCCTTAGGCTTGAACCTGCTGACCGGCTACGCCGGCCAGGTATCGCTGGGTACGGGTGGCTTTATGGCGGTTGGTGCTTTTGGCTGCTACAACCTGGTATTGCGGTTACCGGAACTTCCGATTGTTGTTGATTTTATTTTGGCGGGATTGATGGCTGCAGCCGTTGGCATACTGTTCGGTATTCCATCGCTTCGAATCAAGGGCTTTTACCTGGCCGTGGCAACGCTGGCCTCGCAGTTTTTTCTGCTTTGGATATTCGACCATGTCGGATGGTTTACCAACTATGACCCGGCCGGAGTCGCCTCTGCACCGACTCAGACATTTTTTGGTTCACTGACTGGTGAAGGCCGGATACTGGAGTTTTTGGCTCCAATTGACGTGATCGTATCAGGTCCAAATGCACAGCCTGAAACCAAATACGTTTTGACTTTGGCGGTCGTAGTGGTGATGGCTTTGCTGGCCAAGAACCTAGTGCGCGGCATGACAGGAAGAGCCTGGATGGCCATACGAGATTTTGATATCGCTGCGGAAATCATTGGTATTCGCCCGCTTCGAACCAAACTGCTCGCTTTTGCGATCAGTTCGTTTTATTGTGGTGTGGCCGGCGCACTGTACGTTTTTACTTATGTTGGCAACGCAGATACCGAAGCATTTGACCTGATCCGATCGTTCACGATCTTGTTCATGATCATTATTGGTGGCTTGGGTTCAATCATGGGCTCTTTTTTGGGTGCTGCGTTCATCGTGCTGTTGCCTCCGTTTTTGAACATCGTTGCTTCCAATCTGGGCGAGGGTACCTTGTCGGGTGCGGCATTGGCAAATCTCGAATTGATTGTTTATGGTGGAACGATCGTATTTTTTCTTGCAGTTGAACCACTGGGCTTTGCGCGAATGTGGCAGATTGTCAAAGAAAAATTACGCCAGTGGCCTTTCCCATACTAGGTCTAGACAAAGCTGAATTAGCAAATCGTTGTACTTTCTGAAAGTTGCGGTGTTAACATATTTATCTGTTCAACCCTTTAACAATAGTTCCACTGAAGTGGGAGGTAAATCTTATGAAATTTAAAGCCATAGTACTGTCGCTGGCTGCGACGGTTGCATCCGTGGTTCCGTTTTCAGTTTCGCAAGCGCAGGATATGGAGCAATTCATTCCGGCACTCGTGTATCGAACTGGACCTTACGCTGCCGGTGGCTCCGGCTTTTTCGGCGGATTTGAAGACTACATGGCTCTGCTGAACCTGCGTGACGGCGGAATTAACGGCGTAAAGTTGGTTTGGGAAGAGTGTGAGACTGCCTATAACTCCGACCGTGGAGTCGAATGCTATGAGCGTCTAAAAAATCAAGGTGAACATGGCGCGACGGTGGTGCATCCACTGAGCACAGGAATCACCTATCGTCTTATTGAACGTGCGACCGCTGACAAGATACCCATTATTTCAATGGGGTATGGCCGAACTGACGCAACGAATGGTAAGGTATTCCCATGGGTTTTCCCGTTGATTACCAATTACTGGAGTCAGAACACTGCGAAGATTAAGTATATCGGCATGCAGGAAGGTGGTATGGATGCCCTGAAGGGCAAGAAGATTGCCAACCTTCACCATGAAAGTAGTTACGGCAAGGAAACCCAGCCAGTACTCGAAGTCCAAGCTGAAAAATACGGTTTTGAAATCAAGCACTATCCGGTTGCCCATCCGGGCCTTGACCAGAAAGCTGCTTGGCTCGATATCGCTCGTCGATACAAGCCAGATTGGGTGATTCTACGGGGTTGGGGCGTCATGAATCCGACCGCGCTGAAAGAAGCAGCCCGGGTCGGTTTCCCGGCTGACAGAATTGTTGGAGTATGGTGGAGTGGTGCAGAAGAAGACGTTATTCCTGCCGGTAAAGCTGCCGAAGGTTATGTGGCCGCCGGTTTCCATCCTTCCGGTGCAGATTTTCCAGTCGTTCAGGAGATGCTGGATATCGTTCACGGCGCAGGTCAGGGTAATATTTCGCCACAGCGTGTCGGGACCATTTATTACAACCGCGGATTGGTGGCAGGTATTGTGACCACCGAAGCGATTCGTGTAGCACAAGAGAAATTCGGCACCAAAGTGCTTTCTGGAGAAGAAATGCGCTGGGGACTTGAGAACCTGAATATTTCGGGTGAACGAATCAGCGAGTTAGGCGCAGAAGGCATGATGGCTCCCCTGCAAATTACTTGTGCGGACCACGAAGGTGGCGGCCCAGTGAAGTTCAGCCGTTGGGATGGCTCTAAGTGGGTTGAAGTGACCGATTGGATTGAAACTGACAAGTCAATTGTTGATCCAATGATTATGGACAGTTCTATGGCCTATGCTTCGGAAAAAGGCATCACGCCTCGAAGTGGTATGGACATGGGGTCCGATTGCGGTTAATTGTCACCGCCTAGCAACTGAAAATTAGGTCTTCCTGTGAACGAGTCTACTCAAACGCCTGTCGCCAACGGTGAGGCAATTATCAGTGTCAATAACATTGAGGTCATTTATGACCGAGTGATTCTCGTTCTCAAAGGCGTATCATTAGAGGTTCCCGAGAAGGGCATTATTGCGCTTCTCGGGGCCAATGGTGCGGGCAAGACTACGACACTGAAAGCAATCTCTAACCTGCTGCGTGCTGAGCGCGGCGAAGTCACCAAGGGATCAATCATTTATCGCGGTGAGAGAGTCGATGCACTGACGCCATCAGACCTTGTTGTGCGTGGTGTGACGCAGGTGATGGAAGGAAGACATTGTTTTGAACATTTGACAGTTGAAGAAAACCTGTTAACTGGCGCCTATACTCGAAAAGACGGCCGCGCAGCGATCCAGGCAGATCTTGAACTGGTATACAGCTACTTTCCAAGACTCAAAGAACGTCGCACCGGTGTCGCCGGATATATTTCCGGTGGTGAACAGCAGATGACGGCCGTCGGAAGAGCGCTGATGGCTAAGCCGTCGGTGATTTTGCTAGATGAGCCATCGATGGGTTTGGCACCGACTTTGGTTGAGGAAATTTTTGAAATTATCAAAAAACTCAACGAAAATGAACAGGTTACCATTTTGTTGGCTGAGCAAAATACCAATATGGCCCTTCGCTACTCCCAATATGGTTACATTCTCGAGAATGGCCGGGTGGTCATGGACGGTGATGCATCTGATCTGTTGCAAAATGAAGATGTTAAAGAGTTTTATCTAGGCGTGAGCGGTGAAAATCGTAAGAGTTTTCGCAACGTTAAGCATTACCGGCGACGCAAGCGCTGGCTCGCCTAAGGCTGTTCACAGAATGACAAATTGGCAGCGATGTCCAGATTTGTCAGCAGCAAAGGCTAAATCTCCAATTCCGAACTGATATTGTCGCGGCACTAATTATGGCGACTGAGTACTACGATTCTCTCGAAATCCGTGATCCAAAACTTCGAGAGCGTGAGTTGTTTGCATCGCTTCCGGTACATTTGAAACAGGCGGCATCCAGATCGTCCTATTTGAAAAATCAACTCAGTGGCGTAGACATTGAGTCGGTCACATCTCGTGAAGCATTAGCTGAATTGCCTGTCATTCGCAAGTCCAGCTTGGGTGAACTGCAAAAATCCAATCCACCTTTTGGTGAGTTGACAGCTTTTGACCCGGAATCTTTGCTTCGAATTTTTGCTTCTCCTGGTCCCATCTATGAACCGCAAACCTCCCGCGCCGATTGTTGGCGAATGGCTCGGGCATTGTATGCTGCAGGTTTCAGAAAGGGCATGCTTGTGCACAACTCTTTTTCCTACCATTTCGTTCCTGCCGGCATGATGCTAGAAAGTGGGGCCAGCCACATTGGATGCGCAGTGTTTCCAGCCGGTGTGGGGCAAACAGAAATGCAAGTTCAGGCGATCGAACGCCTGCGCCCCCAAGCGTACACAGGAACACCCTCGTTTTTGAAGATTATTCTGGATTCCGGTGCCAATTCCGGAACAGATATTTCCTCACTTCGCGTGGCATTGGTTTCTGGTGAAGCCTTACCACCATCGCTTCGAGAGGAAATTCGAGAGTTTGATGTCGAGGTTCTACAAGCCTATGCGACTGCAGACATTGGTTTGATCGCCTATGAATCCTCTGCCATGGAAGGGCTCATCATTGATGAGGGGGTAATCTTGGAGATTGTCCAGCCTGGAACTGGGGATCCGGTGGCGGCCGGTGAAGTTGGGGAGATTGTGGTTTCTGTGTTGAACCCGGATTATCCTTTGTTGCGTTTTGCAACTGGGGACATGTCGATGCTTATCGATGGGCCTAGTCCTTGCGGGCGCACCAACCTCAGGATCAAGGGTTGGATGGGTCGTGCTGACCAGTCAACCAAGGTGCGCGGTATTTTTGTACAGCCTGGACAAATTGCTCGAATAATCAAACGTTTCCCCGAAGTGAGAAAAGCAAGGTTAGTGGTTACGAATCAAGATTATCAAGACCAGATGCTGTTAAAGTGTGAGGCCCACGAGCACTCGGATGAATTGCGCGAGGCTATTGTGAAAGCAGCGCGCGAAATTTGCAAGCTGCGAGCAGAGGTCAGTTTCGAATCACCCGGTGCTTTGCCAGTTGATGGCGTCGTCATTCAAGATGCCAGGACTTACGACTGAGCTGAGATGTCTGCTCTGGATTGAAACGACCCGTTTCGGCTCAAAACTGACTTTGGCTGTCAAAAAACTAAGTGTTTTTTCGACCGCACAATATCAGGTTAACTAATTCAAATGCCACGGTTGCGGCTGCAAGTGAGGTGATTTCTGCATGGTCGTAAGCAGGCGCAACTTCGACGATATCGGCGCCGACAAGTTTTAGACCTCGTAGCCCACGTAAAATGTTGACCAATTCTCGACTGCTCATTCCGGCAATCTCCGGCGTGCCGGTGCCGGGTGCGTGAGCCGGGTCCAGAACATCAATATCGATAGACAGGTAAAGCGGCACATCACCCACTCGATCTCGAATCCGACGGGCGACGTGTGCCGGGCCTTGATCGTTCAATTCATCGCAATGGATGACTTTAAATCCAAGTTCTGCGTCGTTTTCCAGATCTTCACGACTGTAAAGTGGGCCGCGAATGCCGACGTGCATGGAAGCATGGTCATCAAACAGACCTTCTTCTGCAGCCCGGCGAAACGGTGTGCCATGCGTGTATGGCGCACCAAAATAAGTGTCCCAAGTATCAAGATGAGCATCGAAGTGTACCAGTGCGACGGCACCATGATGCTGGTGCATGGCTCTTAGCAAAGGTACCGCGATGGTGTGGTCACCCCCAAGACTGACTAAAGCTCCGACATCGTCCAATAACTTTGAGGCTGCAGTTTCGATCTGATCAATTGCCTCTTCAATATTGAATGGGTTGCAAGCAACGTCGCCAGCGTCAGCGACCTGAATCTCGACGAATGGCTCGGTCTCATAAGCCGGATGAAAGTTATAGCGAAGATGGCGTGAAGCTTGACGGATCGCTTGAGGTCCAAATCGTGCTCCAGGTCGGTAGCTGGTTCCTGAATCAAACGGAATGCCGAGTATCGCCACATCACAGTAGGGCACATCGCGCAATTCTGGCAGACGGCAAAATGTCGATGGCCCAGCATATCGTGGTGTAATCGTGCCACTGACTGGCTGGACAGGAGGAGTCTTGTGTTGAGCCATAAAAAATCTTATTAATTTGAAGTGTACTTGTCTTTGCTTGGTTAATCCTGAGTCGCTAATCCAAATTCCTCTCAGTCTGAGATCAATTGCTGCCTCGCACTGGATTCTTTATCCAGTTCAATCCATTTGAATTTTGCAAGATTTTTCAAGTTACTGAAAACAAACACAAACCGCAACATACAGTTGGAAGATGGATCAGAAAACATCCACGTTCAATTTTATTCGTTCGCTACAGTCAATTTCAGATTGTTTAAAAAGGTCAAATGAAACAGAACAATTGAGGGCATTCCCTTAGATGGGGCGAAGTCTTCAAACTTGAATTAGCCTACTGAAATTAAAACCCCCAAATGGACGCATTATTTGAGATCACATACCAATTGAAAATAGTGTCTTACAATTTGTCGATTCACAATCAATGGACTCGTCAATGCTGTGTTAGTTCAATTACAATTTTATCGGTCCACCAATTGATAAAGATGTGATTGTCAAAAGAGAACACCAGGTCGTCTGAAATTGATCTTACCCAGTCAGAATACGCATGAAGCATCGCTTAGAACAGTCGCGATGCCAGCGAATGCAAATCCCAGCGGGGATATTTTTGGTGGCTGGATTATGTCACAGATGGATATTGCAGGTGGTATTCATGCCTATGAGGTTGCCAAGGGGCGAGTCGCTACAGTTGCCGTTGATGCAATGACCTTTCACTTGCCGGTTTATGTCGGTGACGTTGTCAGCTGTTATTGTTCAACAGTCAAAATCGGCACGACATCGATTGCTGTTCTTGTTGAAACTTGGGTCAGCCGGCGTTCGAGTGGCAAGCTTGAAAAAGTTACCGAAGGTCGATTTACATTTGTTGCAATTGATCAAGACGGCAGGCCACGACCGGTGCCGAATGAGATTGATGACTGATTCGCAATTAGATCCCATGAGCCTTGCTGCGCAGATCTCCAGCAAGGGTCTGCCGCCGGTCCATCTTTGGAATCCGGAATTTTGTGGTGATATTGACATCAGGATCGCGCGCGACGGTACTTGGTTCTATATGGGTTCACCGATTGGTCGACAGCGACTGGTGCGCTTGTTTTCGACCGTGCTGCGTAAAGACAGTGACGGAGAACACTACCTGGTGACACCGGTTGAAAAATTGAGGATTACAGTCGATGATGCACCTTTTTTGGTTGTGCAGCTCGACGAAAAAGGACATGGAGAAAATCAAAGCATCTATTTTCGAACCAAGACTGATGATGTTATTCTTGCAGATCGCGATCATAGAATTTGGGTCGAATTTGCCGAAGATGGGGAACCCTCGCCTTATATTGAAGTCAGAAGTGGTTTGTATGCGTTGATCGCCAGAAATGTTTATTACCAGTTGGTTGAATTGGGAATTGAAAACGAACAAGAGGGCGTTCGCCAGTTTGGCGTCTGGAGCGATGGACAATTTTTTGTTTTAGGTGAATGCGAATGATTGTTGACGATATCCCATCGCTGAGAAGAATTCTCAAAGACCATCGCACCATCGCGATGGTTGGCCTGTCAGAGCGTTGGTACAGACCCAGTCATTTTGCTGCCAAATATCTGCTTGAATATGGCTACCGGGTCATTCCAGTCAATCCCAATTACGAATCAATACTGAGTCAAAAATGCTACGCACGCTTGGAGGATATTGACGAACCCGTTGATGTTGTCAATGTGTTTCAGCGTTCTGAAGTAGTCTTGCCAATTGCCCAGTCGGCAGTTGGCATTGATGCCAAAGTATTATGGTTGCAGCTTGGCATTTTCAATGATGAGGCGACACATCTGGCTGTAGAAGCAGGTATGGATGTGGTGGTTGATCGGTGCATGAAAATTGAGCATGCCCGGCTGTTCGGCGGATTGAATTTCATTGGTGTCGATACAGGAGTCATCTCTTCGGCGCGCTCGAACTGGGTTTTCTAGCAGGGACAATATGGCTGATCGACAATTTGGCATCGAAACTCTGTGCCTGCATGCGGGGCATCTACCGGACCCGGCAACGGGTGCACGTGTGCCGCCCATCTACCAGACAGCGGCTTATGTCTTTGATTCGGCGGACCATGCTGCCAGTCTGTTCAACTTACAGACCTTTGGTAATATCTACACCCGCATCATGAATCCGACCAACGCAGTGTTTGAGCAGCGTATGGCGGCGTTAGAAAAGGGTCGGGCAGCGGTAGCCGTGTCATCTGGAATGGCAGCACAGTTGGTTGCCTTTTTGACAATCCTGGAAGCCGGGGACCACGTCGTGTCTGCCAAAACACTATATGGAGGGACGCATACCCAGCTTTCATTCAATTTTCGAAAGTTGGGAATTCAGGCGACATTTGTTGACAGCGATGATCCAGATAATTTTGCCAAGGCTATCACACCTCAAACCAAGTGTCTTTTCACAGAATCAATCGGCAATCCAGCCAGTAATATTGTTGACTTTGTCGCGATCGCCGATATTGCACAAGCGCATGGTATTCCATTTTTCGTTGACAATACATTTGCAACGCCATACCTTTTCCGCCCTTTTGAATTTGGCGCAGACATAGCAGTCCACTCAGCGACTAAATTTATTTGTGGTCACGGGACATCGATCGGCGGAGTTCTGGTTGAGTCTGGTCAATTCCCTTGGGACAATGGTAAATTTCCGACCATGATGGATCCATCAGAGGGGTATCACGGGATTCGCTTTTACGAGACTTTTGGTGATTTTGGCTACACCATGAAAGCTCGCTGCGAAATTTTGAGGACTTTCGGTCCAACACTCAGTCCGTTTAATTCGTTTTTGTTTTTGCAGGGCCTTGAAACCTTGCATGTTCGAATGGACCGCCATGTTGAAAATGCATTCGCAGTCGCCAGGTTTTTGGAAGGACATTCTGCAATTGAATGGGTGAATTATCCTGGTCTTGAGTCCAATCCATATTACGATCTCGCACAGCGCTACTTTCCAAAAGGTCCCAGTGCCATCATGAGTTTTGGAGTCAAAGGTGGCATCGAATCGTGTGTCAAATTCATTGAATCGGTTCAGTTTTTAAGTCACTTGGTTAATCTCGGAGATGCCAAGACACTGGTGGTTCACCCGGCTTCGACGACTCATCGCCAGCTTGATGAAGCGGCTCAAATTGAAGCGGGTGTCCAACCAAATATGATTAGGATTTCAGTTGGTCTGGAAACAATTGAAGACATTTTGTGGGATTTGGATCAAGCACTGGCGATCTCACAAAAATAACTGCTCAATCAAAAAGTGAAGGTTGAATCATTGTGAGTTGTTGTCATCATTACCAGTTATCGGCCGGCAACGAATCGATTTTTTCGGTGGACTTCAGTTCCATCAAATATGGTCCTGGTGCCCTTGATGAATTGCAGTTTGATATCGATGACATCGGCATGTCGCGAGTGGCCCTGTTTACTGATCGAACGGTCAGACAACTGCCGATTGTTCAAAACGTTCTGCGCAATCTTGGTAAAGCAAAGCTTGATTTCGAGATTTACGATGAGGTGAGCATTGAACCGACGGATGCGTCGTTCAAGGCGGCTGCGAAGTTTGCGGCAGAAGGCAAGTTCGACGGTTATGTGTCAATTGGTGGCGGCTCAGTCATTGATACATGCAAGGCGGCTAATCTTTACAGTACACATCCTGCGGAATTTTTGGATTACGTTAATGCGCCGGTCGGCGAAGGGGTTGCTGTACCTGGAGAATTAGCGCCTCATATCGCCTGTCCGACAACGTCCGGGACCGGCAGTGAGTGTACGGGTATTGCAGTATTTGATTTGCTCGAAAAGCAGGTGAAGACCGGGATCGCTTCGTCTCGGCTTAAACCGACACGAGCGATTGTCGATCCAAATGTGACCGCGACCTTGCCTGCCAAGGTGGTTGCAGCAAGTGGGTTTGATGTACTGTGCCATGCACTGGAATCGTACACAGCGCGACCCTATACGAAGCGTTCGAAACCTGACAACGGTATTCGTCCTTTGAGTCAGGGAGCCAATCCTTACAGTGACATGGGGTGTCGACAAGCATTGTGGCTGACCGGACAATATTTGGTTCGAGCGGTAAAGGATGCCAGTGACACCGAAGCCCGTCATGGCATGATGTTGGCGGCAACACTTGCCGGAATTGCGTTTGGCAATAGCGGCGTACATATTCCACATGGCATGTCTTATTCTGTCGCGGGGTTGGTAAAGAATTACTTTCCCGAAGGCTATCCACAAGATCATCCACTCGTTCCTCATGGTATCTCTGTTGTCGTCAATGCTCCAGCGGCTTTTCGTTTCAGTGCCAGTGCCAGCCCTTGGCGGCATTTGGAAGGTGCAAAATTGCTATCTGCGCAGCTTGGAGACGCGAGCGAAAATGAGGCTGGCGAAGCACTCGCGGAACACTTGCAGTCAATGATGAAAGCAACTGAGATGCCAAATGGTATATCTGAGGTGGGATATGACGATGACGACGTTGAACTTTTAGCGCAAGGCGCAATTGTGCAAAAGCGTCTGTTGGACAATGCGCCGTGCGCGGTGAGCGAAGACGACCTTAAAGCAATGTATTCTCAGGCAATTCGGTATTGGTGATGATTAACGACCAACTCAGATTGATTCGACCTGAATGGGGTGATTGGGATGCAATTTATGAAACATTTGAGTGGTCGATTCCAGAACATTTCAACATTGCACAAGCGGTCTGCGACCGACATGTCGAACAGATGGGTGACAAAATTGCGATCTATTGCGAGAACAAAACAGGCAAATGCCGTGAGATTTCTTTTCTAGAGCTAAAGCGGCTATCCAATCAATTGGCCAATGTACTTCGCCATTTTGGTGTCAAAAAAGGGGATCGTGTTGGCATTATTCTCCCACAGCGTTCCGAGACAGTCATCAGCCACTTGGGAATCTATAAACTCGGTGCTGTTGCATTGCCATTATCGGTCCTGTTCGGTCCAGAAGCAGTGGGGTACCGTTTGAACAACAGCGGTACCAAGGTGGTGATTACTGACACAGAACACCTTGAATTACTGGAGTCTATACGCGGTGAGTTGCCGGAACTTGAGACGATCATTGACTGCGATAGCGATGTCGGTTTTTGGAGTCTGTTGAAACAGGCTAGCGAATCGTTCGAATTGGTCAATACTCTAGCCGAGGATCCAGCTTATCTTGTCTATACGTCCGGTACAACCGGGCCGCCCAAAGGAGCGCTCGCACCGCATCGCTGCTTGATCGGAAATTTGACTGGATTTGAGATGTCGCACAATTTCCTTCCACAAAAGGACGATTTATTTTGGACTCCGGCTGATTGGGCCTGGACAGGCGGTTTGCTGGACGCACTGATTCCGTCTTTGTATTATGGCGTCCCCGTATTGGGCTATGACGGTGGTAAATTTGATGCAGAACGAGCCTGTCAATTGATGGAGAAGTATCGAGTTCGAAACAGTTTCATTCCGCCGACTGCATTGAAAATGCTTCGCCAGGTTGAAGGTATGGCAAAGCGGTTTGACATTCAAATGCGTTCGATTATGTCTGCTGGGGAATCGCTGGGTTCGGAACTGTACTATTGGGGCAAGGAAGCGTTTGGAATCGAGATTAATGAAATGTGGGCGCAAACGGAGTTTAACTACATCTGTGGTAACTGTTCCCCAGTCATGGAGATTCGCGCAGGTTCAATCGGCAAGAGCTACCCGGGACATCGGGTCGAACCGGTTGATGATGCAGGCAATGTAATGCCAGTCGGTGAGATTGGAGAACTTGCGGCCGATCGGGCTGATCCGGTGATGGTTTCTGGCTACTGGAAAAACGAAGAGGCGACCCGCGAAAAGTATATAGGCCAATGGTGGTCGACCGGCGATATGGGATACAAGGACGATGATGGATACCTTTGGTTTGTCGGGCGCAAAGATGATGTTATTTCAAGCGCAGGTTACCGTATTGGTCCTGGCGAAATTGAGGATTGTTTGATCAAGCACCCGGCAATCGCCCAGGTCGCTGTTGTTGGGGTTCCAGATGAAATGCGTGGCGAGGCAATCAAAGCGTACATCGTACTGAAAGCCAATGAAGTCGCATCTGAAGCATTGACACAGGATATACAGAATTCTGTTCGAAAACGGTTGGCCGCGTATGAGTATCCCCGATTGATTGAATTCATTGACAATTTGCCGCTAACGACCACCGGCAAGGTTCGACGTAAAGAATTAAGGGAACTTCACATGAAGCAAAACCCTTAGGTCAATCGTTTCGGATAGGCTTTGCGCGCTGACGTCGTGCTTCGCGTGCAGACTGAATGAGCGGGCGATAAACTTCGACTCGATCGTGATTGGCGAGCAGGTAGTTGTCGGGAACTTTCGTTCCGTAAACACCCAGTGGCGCAGCGTCGAAATCGAAGTTTGGAAAATCGTTAACCAGTCCAGATTTTCGAACGGCTTGCCTGGCAGTTGTGTTAACTGGCAACGACAGAGAGATTATTTTCTGGTTTGAACCCTCAGCAAAGGCGATTTCAATGTTAATCGTTGAATTGTCAACAGGGTTGTGTGCGGAACCTTCCATTCGTAAAGGGTGAATTATTGATCACCAAATTTACGATTGGCTTCAGCGCGAAAATTCTCGAGCATAATTTTCGGCAAAGACTTGAAAAATGGACCCAGTGCAAATTCTGCTGCACGAGATGAAAATTCGTAGTCCACTTCAAATTCAATCTTGCACTTATTTTCACCCACTTTTGTGAAAGACCATTTACCGTCCAACCTTTTGAATGGGCCCGATACCAATTTCATCAGTATTTGCGAATTCGGTTTGGCTGTATTTCGGGTTGTGAAAGATTTTTTGAATTTTCCAATTTGGTATTCGAGCGTTGCTGTGTAGCCATCGTCATGAATGACATCCAGATGGCTGGCACTGCAAAAATGAATGAAATTGGGGTAGGATTCGATATCACTGACAAGTCGAAACATTTGTTCGCAGGTGAAATCGACTATTGTCGAATTGCTGTAGATCATGCCTGAAAGTGCAGCAGTTCAGTAAAGCGATTGTCAGGATTTGCTGCAATTTTGTGAATTCACCAAGCGGGCTTGTTCAGGCAGTCCACGTTTAATGATGTCATTCAGTTCTACCCAAAAAAAATCTGCTCCTGGATAGCCTGTAATTCGCCCAACCTCCTGTTGGTTGTTGATCAACACAAAAGTTGGTGTGTATATTACCGGCTCGACGATTGAAAAATTTTCCGGCATGTCGCCAGTCGTGAAATCAATGATTTTAAGTGGAGCTTGGCAAGATTCTGATGTCAGGTGGTAGATACCGCCAATTTCTTCTTCCCAAATTTGACACCAAGTACAATAGTCAGCTTCGAACATCAGTAACTCACTGGCGCTGAAAGTGCGTGGAGATAGCACCATCAGGAATGTCAGACAAAGGGAAATTGTAACGAGTTGTCTCATGAAACTGGAATTTCGAATCGTATTGAAATTGTTGATCATTCAGGAGTCAAAAGAATCGATTATTCACCGCGATTGTGATGAATTATACCAACTGGAGCGATTGTCTTAATTTTCTGTTTGTCGGGCGTCTTGTTGAATTTTGAATATATTGGGAGTTACTGAGCAACAGTAATG
Source organism: Arenicellales bacterium (assembly GCA_963664525.1). GTDB lineage: Bacteria > Pseudomonadota > Gammaproteobacteria > Arenicellales > JAJDZL01 > JAJDZL01. The sequence continues at coordinate 1,657,004 of OY761535.1, read as the reverse complement.
GATGACACCGGGTGTGTGCAAGTTCAGGAGGACATGAGAAGTGAGCAATTCGTTTACGAAAGCATTGGCTGAAAAAGGTTACCTGCTAATGGATGGGGCGACAGGTACCAACTTATTTGATATGGGATTAGTCTCTGGAGACGCACCGGAGCTTTGGAACGACGAATATCCGGATCGTGTTCTAACGTTAAATGGCGGTTTCGTTGATGCCGGATCCGATGTCATTTTGACGAACACATTTGGTGGCAATGCGATGCGTTTAAAGCTGCATAGCAGCGAACATCGCGTGTCTGAGTTGAATGAGAAAGCTACGGAAATTGCGCAATCTGCAGCATCGCGGTCCGATCGAGACGTGTTGGTTGCCGGTTCCATGGGACCATTGGGGGAATTGATTGAACCGATTGGCACCTTAGAACAGGAAGTTGCTGCTCAGGCCTTTATAGATCAGGCACAGGCACTTGAGCGGGGAGGCTGTGATTTGATTTGGATCGAAACTATTTCCTCAAGAGAGGAGTTGATTGCAGCAGCGACAGGAGCGATGAGCACCGATTTACCCTTTGTCGCTTGTGGCAGTTTTGATACCAATGGTAGGACGATGATGGGGATCAGCCCCGCTGAGTTTGTGGAAATATGCCTGGAAATGGAAGTTCAGCCAATCGCAGTGGGTTCCAATTGCGGAGTGGGTCCGGCACAGACGGTCGCTGCGACTTTAGAGATGTCAAATGCCTATCCGAATATGTTTCACTACGTGGCAAAAGCCAATTGTGGCATACCGGTGTGGGAGGGGACTCAGATTCGGTATACCGCAACACCGGAACAGATGTACACTTATTCCCAAATTGCTCGCAGCACCGGTGCAACGATTATTGGCGGTTGCTGCGGTACGAAATATGACCATGTTCGACAAATGCGAGTGGGGCTCGACCAGTACCGCCGAGTAAAGAAACCAAACATGTCGGAAATTTCAGAGCAACTAGGGCAGGTATTTGACACAGCTCCAGTAAAGTCGACTCGTAAGCGAGGATCGAGACGTCGTAAATAAGCCGGTTCGAATCAGTGAAGAAAAACAAACAAGATGCTGGACGGGTTATCGCGACCAACAGAAAGGCATCCTATGAATACCACCTCGAGGAGCGGTATGAAGCTGGCTTGGTTTTGCACGGCTGGGAGGTCAAAAGCATGCGCGCCAATCGCGCAAACCTCAAGGAGAGCTACATCACACCGATCAACGGTGAGTTATTTTTGGTTGGAGCTCACGTCTCACCTGAAGCGACAATTTCGACGCACGTTTCAGTAAACCCTACGCGCAGTCGCAAACTGTTGTTGCACAGAATGGAAATCAACCGACTAATCGGTGCGGTTGAACGAAAGGGTTATTCGATGATTCCAACTCAACTTTACTGGAGCGACGGTAAGGTAAAGTTACAGTTTGCGTTAGCCAAGGGAAAAAAGCAATATGACAAGCGACAGACGATCAAGTCCAGGGATATCGAACGGGATCGGGACCGGGAGTTATCGCGATACAGTTAGATTGAAATTGTGTTGCAGGTGCGCAACAGTATTTTGATCATTTCTGTTCAAAACATTGCAATATCGCAACACTAGTAGAGAAAGATTTCTGGAAGATTTATACTGTCAATTAGCACACTTATGGGGGTGATCTTGGTTTCGACGCGGGTCACAAAACCGTTGGAGCATGTCGAGGTGCAGGTGCCTCGTTAAACTGTCTGCAAAATATTAGTTGCCAACGACGACAACTACGCCTTAGCGGCTTAACCGCTAAGCCTCGTGATTATCATGTCTGAGTGGTATGAAACGGGGTCAAATAAATTCAGACTAACTGGCAGGGATTGTCTCGTACGCCTGCTAGTGAAATGTTGCTTCGGCAAACGAGACCATCATATTCAGGACTGTCTATCCGGACAGAGTATGATTGACACAATGGGTAGACTAAGCATGTAGTCGCCAGCGTGCAGAGGGCTCACGGACGCGGGTTCGATCCCCGCCACCTCCACCATGTGCGAATTCCCACATCATTGTTATTAGTCAAGTCGTTTAATGGATTTGCTCTTAAGTGGCAAAATTCATAAATTATTGATATGAATGAGATCATGAATTTTCGGATTCTTTGTTGCAGGCTGCAATCGATACTGCTGGGGCTGAGGGCAAATATAGAAAACAATATAGTAAGATACAGTTTACAAAATGCAGTTCTCAACTAATCTCTTAAAAGGAATACAAGGTGAGAAATAAAAAAGTAGCTGTTGAAATTGGAAAAGAACTATGGTTTCGACTCGCGGTTTCAGCCGATGACATTGCTCGATTTTGTGAACGGTGGCATATTGCAGAAATGTCAGTATTTGGTTCAGCATTGCGTTCTGACTTTCGGTCAGATAGTGATATTGATGTGCTAATTGAATTTGAAAATGGTAAAGTGCCTGGATTGGCGTATGTAAGGATGGCGAACGAAATAGAGAAAATGTTTGGCCGTCCGGTAGATCTAGTAACGCGATTTGCAGTCGAACGAAGCAAGAATCCATTTCGTCGAAAAGAAATTCTCGGGACTGCCAAGGTTATACATGCGCGATGACCATCAAAAATTGATAGATATTCTTGCAGCTGCGCGACAGGCAGCAAGATTTGCTGAAGATCTTTCATTTGATGAATTTGTTGAAAGTGAATTACATCAAAACGCAATACTACATTCTCTCGGAATTTTAGGGGAAGCTGCAGCCAGATTAAGCGATGTAACGAAACAAGTGCATTATGAAGTCCCTTGGACCGAAGTTGTCGGCCTAAGGAACCGAATTGTGCATGGATATTTTGACATTGATTTGATGATCGTCTTTAAAACCGTTAAACAGGATATTCCGGAATTAATTTCAATGCTTGAAGAGATAGTGTTCCGACTGAACCTTGATCAAGACGACGGTAGCGAAGCAACTTAGCATTCACCTTAACCAATAGATTGATTTGGTAACTATCATTTCATCAACACCAAAGCGTTCAGCGATCTTGCGATTACTCACACCAAGTTCTTTCAAATGCAGAGATTGTCTTGTAAATTCTTGAAAATTTGGTTCGTTAACAGCATCGAGTAACGTAGTCTGAAATTGATTTTGGCGGTAGTGTGCATTCTTACCGTCCGATTCCACCAGAGGTAAGAATCCGCACCATTGTCCGCACTCACCAAGTCGGTCAGTGGTGCGGTTATTTCTAAAGCGTTTATTCCAGAGTTTACAACGTAGTACGGCTTGCCGATATCAGGGTAGGTGTATATTCTTACGCTATCTAGACTGAAGTTCGCGGTGGAATACATTCAGACAGTAAGTCAGAAAGAGAGTGTTGCCGATCTTCAGGTAGAGGGGATCGATAAAGCGGAAGTGATGGAGGCAGATGAGAGAATTGATGCAGTAACCGATCATATCATCGCCAACCACAATCGAAAGACGCACAGCCGAGAGTTCACATCCATTTTATGCGTATCAAGTATTCCAGCCCTGATCAAGTACTACGACAGCTTTAAGAAAAAGAAAGACTGTGATGATCACCAACTTCGAATTGCAACGATTTTTTCCTATCAGGCGAACGAGGATGACAAGGATGAAGCGGGATTCATCGAAGCGGATATACCGGATGGAAAAACTGGCAAAACCAATGTGCACAGTAGAGAGAATCTGGACGCATTCATCGCAGCATATAACGATCAGTACGGCACTAATTTCTCAACGGATTCCTTTTACCAGTACTACAAGGACATTGGCAAGAAGGTCAAGAACAAACAGGTTGACATTCTGCTGGTGGTGAACATGTTCCTGACTGGCTTCGACAGCAAGTACCTCAACACGATTTACGTTGACAAAAATCTGAAGTATCACGGACTGATTCAGGCCTACTCACGGACCAACCGAATATTGGGGACAAAGAAGTCTCAGGGCAACGTGGTTTGCTATCGAAATCTCAAATCCGCCACCGACACGGCGATTGAGTTGTTTGCCAATAAAGAAGCGATTGAAGAGGTGGTGCTTCAGCCCTATGAATATTATGTCGATCGTTTCAATGCGGCGGTAGAGATACTTAAGGAAATTGCACCAGCAGTGGATGATGTCAGTAAGCTTCGAAGCGAAGAGGAAAGGGCGGAATTCATCACGGCGTTTCGGGACTTGATCCGGCTGAAGAATATTCTTGTGTGTTTTACGGAATTTGATTTTGAAGATGTAAAGCTTGATGAACAGGAACTGGCAGATTACCAGAGCAAGTATCTTGATCTGCATCAGCAGACGAAGACGGATCGTCAGGCGGAAAAAGTTTCAATACTTGATGATATTGACTTTGAACTGGAACTGATTCACAGAGACGACATCAACGTCAGTTACATTCTCCAGTTGCTGGAGAACATCCAAGATGCTCAGGAAAAGGAACAGGACAAAATCAAGGCGCAAATTACGAAGATGCTGGAAACGGAAATTCAGCTTCGCAGCAAAAAGGAACTGATAGAAAGATTCATTGCCGAACACTTGGGCGCTATTCCTGAGGACGGCAATTTACGTGACAGTTTCAACAGTTATTGGGATGAGGAAAAGGAAAAGGCGATTTCCGAACTGGCATAATCAGAAGGTTTGAAGGCTGAGGGACTGACGCAAATAATAGATAACCATCTGTTCACTGAGAAAATGCCATTGCCAGATCAAGTTTTAAAAATCAGGCATGCTCCTCCCGATTTGAAGGAAAGATTACCTGTTGCGGATCGGATCATTGAAAAGATTAGAGAATTCGTTGAAGTCTATTTTGATGGAGTTGATTAACACAGCAACATAAGGTCCGAAATTTTCGTCGATTTATAGAACTGTGGAAAACCCGATTATGTTCCGCTTTACCAAGAGCTTGAATTTCGCTTAGTGATTATTGGTTGATGTTGAGTATGGTTTTTCGACGCACCCAGACGGACGGATTCGCAAGCGGCTGGTGTTGATGGGCTGTGACTCGGAGAAGGCAGCGTATCGGTTTATTTCAAACTAAAACCTTGTGTCTGGGCATTATGAAGTATAAAATTACAAAGATGCTTTTCGATGTATCTTGGGGAATAGCAGCGTTGAGTTACGCTTGGACTGAATTAATGCTCTATCAATTAACGGGATTGAATTTCAATCGTATTGCACAAATTACTCATTTTGAAATCATGCATGAATATTAACACTCACATTCGCCACACCCCCCCCCCCTCACATGCCATCTGCCAGGGATCATCTTTGTCATTTTGGCATGTTTCTTTATTGCAAGTTCACAGCGAGTTAACGCCGATAATGAATGCGGCACTATCTCAAACAATGACGGGACCGCCGATTCGGTAACCTGCGCCGCAACAAGTTACGCCACCGGCATTCGGTATAGGGCAATGCGGGATGGACTGACGCTAACCGTCCAACCGACGACATCAACGGAAATCACCGCTGCCGCTAACGGCAACGGGATCACATTGGATCCGCATAGGTTGTCCACCGGTAATTTTGGAATTGCGATAAACGGTCAAACTTCAATTCTGCAAAATAGTGACGGAAACGGCAATGTAGGCATTTCGCTGTCAAATCGCGGCAGCGGTGCTGCAAGCGTCACCATTGCAGAAGGCGTACAAATCGGGTCCGCTGATTCGCGTTGGAATGAGCAGGGCGTATATGCGTGGTCAGCGGGCACTTCGACCGGAGATCTTTCGCTTGTGAACAATGGCAGCATCTACTCAACCCAGCACGGCATACGCTTGAACTATAACAGCGGCGGTACAGGTGACGCTACAATCACGAACAATGGCTTGGTGGACTCTTCAGCTCAGGGGTTGTATACCTGGCACGGTGGCAGCGGTAATGTTCAGATCACTAATGCTGGCACTGTTAGATCGGACGGGCATGGAATAGAAGGTCGACAGGCGGGAACTGGCGATCTGACTATCCGACACAATCGCGACGGGCGCATTTCTTCAGGTGGTTGGGGTATTTTCGCTCGCAAGGATGGCACAGGCGGTGCAATCGATATCCGTTCATGGGGTGATATTGAAGAATCAACTATAGGTATCCACGTTGACAACCGTGCTAGCTCTTCGACTGATAATACTGAAGTCAGGGTATTGGGTGGAACGATTTTTTCGAGCGGTTCAGGAATTCAGCTGGGAAATAGGAGTCAGGGCGACGTAACAATCGAACTAGGTGCAGAGGGAAGCATTGGAACCGAAGAAAGCAGGGTCGGAGGACTCGGGATCACGGCAAGTTTCAATAACGGCGGCAATGGTCGTCTGAATATCCTGAATGCAGGAAGTATCTTTTCTCGATCAATTGGTGTTTCTGCTTCTCATTCTGGAACGGGTAATATAGACATTGATTTAAGGGGTGGCAGCATCGTCAATTCCTGGGGGCACAGAGGCATTAGCGCATCTCACACCGGGAGCGGAAATGTTGTTGTTACAAATCGTGGAAGAATTCAATCGTGGTCCCATGGAATTTTTACTTATCACAACGGTACAGGCAACATCCGTGTTGACAACCGCGGTGAAATAACCAACACGTACGGGCACTCTATACGCGCTTTTCGAAATTCCGCCGGTCAAATCAATATTGAACAAAGAGGCAGTCTTGATTCATTGGATCACGCCATTTTTGCCAGGCACGATGGGCCAGGCACTTCAGGCGGCATTACAATCAATTCGTATGGAAACATAATAACCCGAGGGTATCGCCGCGCTGGAATTCAGGCAGAAGTCCGTGATCCTGATACGTTCGGCGACCTTGGAACGGCTCAATCTGGAACGGCTCCTATAACTGTCACGCACCACAGCGGGATAATTGAGAGTTACAGAGGGATTGTTGTCGTATCAGGCAGGTTTAGCGGATCCACTCACGGTTCGCCGGTGAGTGATTATTCGTCTGGAACACAACCTGCACTGCGAATCCGTGTTCTCGGCGGAACGATCAGGGCAATAGTGCCGACATATGACCCGAATTTGAATGAAGCGCGCAGTGAACATCAAGCAGGGTGGGTTATGCGCAAGTATTGGCCGCGCTCAAACGCTGCAGCAGGTGTCTGGGCGGGTACTGGTGATCTTCTCAGAATTGCAGAATTTATTGCTGCCGGTGACCGCCCCTCCAGTACCCCCACTGACCTATCCAGTTTAATTACAGATGAGGTTCGACAGCAATTCCGGGAAGTATTGCAAGCTGCCATTGAGTTTCAGAGTGCTCAGGGAAGCGAGATTCCTCTTGGTGACTTGTATGATCCTCGAAGTTTGATCGTCGGCAGTGATGTTACGTTCAATCCAGGTACCTTTCCGGATTTGTCGACCGATGACCTGCTTGATCAATACCTAACCGCGAACGACGGATACATATTGCTAAGATTTCTCGAACACACGATGTCTAGTGAGGAGAAAGCGTTATTTGAAGCCATATGGACAAAGACAGGACTCGACGCCGCTATTGATGCTCTTCCATCGGATTTTTCTCAAGCTTACAAAGATCGGGCGAGGTGGTATGCCGATGCCTACAACAATGGAAATATCGACATCACAATTGGAGAAGGCGGCATGATCGTATCGGAAGGAGACGGTATTCGAAGTACGCATATTCTTGAACAGGATCGAAACGGCGACATAGATGTAGAGATAGAAGAAGGTGCCGTTGTTATGGCGCGCAGGTACGGCATCTATGCGACTGGCGCTGGACTTGACGACCGTGGGACGCCGGGCGACGAATCCGATGATGTCAGAAATCAGCGTATTAGGATTGATGGTCGAGTGGTAAGCACCTCAGGCAGCGGTGCAGGGATTTATCTGGATGGCGGAGGGTATGTAACCGTCGGTTCAACTGGTTACATTATCGCCGCCTCAGGAATCATCATCCACGCAGGTGGCATGTCGCCTGTTATTTTGGTGCTGGAATTGGCTGAAGATGAGGAGTTGCTTGACGGTTTCCGCAGAATTCAGGGAAGAATCGTTGGTAACCCTGATCATATTGTCATTACGGTCAACAATTTCGATGGAACTGAGACGTTTGTCTATGAAGGCGGGACTAACCGCAGACCTGATGGTGCTCTCGAAATTGCTATAGTACCGACTGCAGATGGCTTGCTGATTCGTGCCAGTTTTGCACTGGTCGCCCGAGTCTATGAAGTGTTGCCATCGATGCTGCTCGAAGTCAATGGCCTTGTTACATACCAGACGCGCACAAATGCACTGCATGATGAGAGCAAGTGGTGGATATCGACGACAGCTGAGGCCGGATCAAGAGAACCGGCGGAATCGACATCTTCTGCTGCTTACGACTATAACTGGTATGGTGTAAGCACTGGTACTAATTTTTCAATGGACAATGAAGATGTAATTGGAGTTTATGCAAGTCAGCATATCGGGAAGTCTAAGGTTTCCGGTAGCAGTGAAATTGATGCTTCTGCTACGAGCATCGGCCTTTCCTATACGCGTAATCTGAAAAGCGCTTATATTGACTATATTGATTTAGGCGTTGCTGCAACGAATTACAAATTCGATGTAGACTCTTCGAGCAGCGGCAGTTTAGCATCAGGACGATCTGCAACTGGTTTCGCGCTGCAGTTGGAAGCCGGCGCAGAACGACAATTTGCTGGCAGAGAGGTGAAGCTTCATGCGGGGGTAATTCAGTCTAAAGTGAAGGTTAAGAATTTTATCGACAAGCAAGATTTAGACGCTTCATCTATTTCCGGTAAAAAACTAGTTGGGTACTTCGGTGCTCGAATCGACAAGAAAGTTGGTGGAGGTACCCTGTTTGGGACATTTAAGCTGGAATCAGAAATTGACAGTAAATCAAGTGTTGTTGTTGACGGCAGCAAGCTGGTAGCACAGGATAAAGGCTTGAAAATGCGTTTTGGGGGAGGAAAAACCTGGGTTACCGCAACGAACGGGTTGCCGATTACAGCGAGTGCATCCTACGGAACGGGTCGTAATGGCAGCGATTTTAAAGCGGGACTAAGCATTTCGTTTTAAATTGAATCGTAACGAATGCTCCGCGGGTAACGGGTTACAGTTCAACCTTGATCTGGGCGGCAATTGCGAAATGATGCCTGATTCAGCAACGAACAGCTTGAACGTAACCTTCTTTGGCGTAGTTCAGAATATGCTCATCTCGGGTGACAATTGAGAGTTTAAGTTCGCGGGCGGTCGAATTTACTATACGGTCAGCAGGGTCACTTGGTGGAAATCCAGGTAGATATGAAGAATTAGCTAAAACTCGCTGAGAAAGCGCGGTTATGGAAATGCGCCGCAAAACTCTCAAACCAATCCAAAACCGAACAGGTCAAGCGTATTCGTCCTCTCGATTCGAGAGAACCCAATTCCCAGGCTGTAATCTGAGAGATGCAAACTCTGCGGTTCTCACGGTAGGCTGCGTTAATTTTCGCTGTCGCTGTCTCTCTCAGCGGTTCCCCAGTTCCCATCCAAAATGACTATGTAGGTGCAATGTAGTCGAAAATAGCTTGATCGTCGAGAGGTTTGGAACGTATTTGCTTGCTTTTCGTGTTGCCGGCATAATTTGGCAGACTTCTGGCAATTACGATACACTGAAGAGGCTTTTATTCCCTCAGTTAGACATACTTGACCAAGCGTTCTTGTTGAACGCACGAAATTGGGCAGGACAAACGCTTGGAATTTCGATTGAGGGCAAAACCTGGTTACGGTAAAAAAGGTAGCCGATGACGGCGAGTGCATCCTACGGAACGAATCGTACTTGCAGTGATTTTCGAGCAGGACTGAGTATTACATCTTGAGTTGAATCGTGACGATTGCTCCGTGGCTGGCAGTCAGGGAATATTTCACTTCACTCGAAATTACGAAATTGACAACGCTATATGATCGTCTTCTTCTTTCTCTTCGACGGAAAGATGCTGTATTTACATTCAATTGGGATCCATTTTTATTCGACGCATATTGCAGAAATAGGCATATCTCAGCACTCCCTGAAATATTTTTCCTGCACGGTAATGTTCGGATTGGTAGATGCTCGACTCATACGGAAAAGTGGGGGGAGAGATTGTCTCAGTGTCCTATTTGTTCAAGGCCGTTTAAGGACGTACCGCTCCTCTATCCGGTAAGGCAGAAAAATTACTCCGCCGATAGTTACATATTTGGAAGCTGGGAATCAGCCCGCTACTTTTTTCGTGAAGCGTTTGTATTGACCGTTTTCGGTTATAGCGCACCTGTGTCAGATATTGATGCGGTTGAAATTCTCAAACAGAGTTGGGTACAAAGAAGTGATAGAAAAATCGAGCATATTGAGGTCATAGATATTGAATCCGAAAATGAGCTTAGAAAACGGTGGAAGCCGTTCCTGCCAACCGGTCACTTGAGACACATTAGCAGCTTAGAAGATTCGTGGATTACGATGTATCCAAGGAGAACTGTTGAAGCGTTGATGCGACCGGCTTATTTTGGAGAACCCAGCGAACAGTTTCCTCTTGAAAGTGCAAGTTCTTTGAAATACTTGCAAGAACAAATTCTTGAAATCGTGGAACTGGAAAGAGGTGTTACCAAGAATTGCGCTTGATACGAGTGTTGCAATTTATGCATCAATTTGACATTTACCTGCTTCAACTCAATGCTGTTTTTAAATCGCACATTCTATAACATTCCTGATTTTCTTGAATCCGCGCAACTATTTTCATCGCTCGTCGGCACAAACATCACAAGCTAGTCTGAAGTTCCGACCCATCAGAAATTCAATGGTCACATCGAATCAAACGATTACGAAAAAAAATCACATAACAGAAATTAACGTTTAGTGCCTATGCGTTGGCACTGGTACGCAACTGCGCAGATATCATCGAGCAAACCAAGGGCTTTTTTCTGCCAGTCTGTAGCTTGGGTATCCATCTGAAAACTTGCCGCGGTGCCGGGCACACGGCATTGATTTCGCACAATCGTTGCAAGATTGTCCAACAGCGTGTCGAAACTGTGCGCCGGTGTACCATCTTCAAGCAAACCGGTGTGCACCTTGCGCAGCGCATCACTTGAGCGTTTGGCCGCAGCCACCGGATCGCGCACTTGAGCATCGTCGCGTAAATTCGGGTCTGCAAACGTCAGCGGCCGCCAGGCTTCACGCATGTGCCATTGAACATAATAAGCCAGCATGCAGATAAAAAGATGGGCGCGCACCCGGTCCGAACGCCAGTGGTGAATCGGCCTGACCTTAAGGTGCATGGTCTTAATGGTCCGGAACGCCCGTTCAACCCCACACAGCGACTTATAGGCGCGTACACACTCGGGCGCACTCATGTCTTGGGCTGACACCGACGTGCGAATCACGTAGACCCCATCAAGCTTGGCTTCATCGCCAATCGAGTGCTCATTGCGATGATAGGTGAACGAGGTATCGTCGATCTTCCACACAAAGTGTTTTTTCATCTTGTAGCGACCGATCACCTGGCCAAGTTTCAAGCCGATCTGGGCACCCCCTTGCAGACGTTTTTGCTCAACGGCCTCGCCAATCTCATCGAGCAACACTTCAGTGGCCTCTAACAGTGCTTCGCGTTTGTGCAAACGGCGTTTGGCCAGTGCCGCATTGCGACACACCAACAGCCGCTCGTTGGGAAACTGTGGGTGGTGGACCTCCACTAAGCTTGTGGTGTCGCCGGCATCAATCATCCCGTCGCGCATCAGTTTACGGATCGTCTGGCTTTTGAGCGCACTAATCCATTTAAAATCTGTGTACTGCCTAAGTGCTTCAATCTGTGCCGTGGCAATCATGCCGCGATCGCCCACCACCACGACCTTGGACAGTGCAAAGCGCCGCTGCAGGCGGCGCAGCTCCGCGGTCAGTGTCACCGTGTCTGAAACATTCCCCGGATGGACTGATATCGAGACCGGATGCCCCAGACGGTCACACAAAAGCTCGTAGTTGACCTGCTGCAGTTTGCCGCGCTTTTTCTCGCGGTTGTAACCGTAGCGCGCCAGCGCACAGCACTCGCCCTCGAAATAACTCGAACTCAGATCGTACAGCACCAGGTCGCCATCGTTTAAATGACGCCTGGCCAGTTTGCCCTGGATCCGGTTTTGACGCGTTAACAGCCAGTCCATTGCGCCGTACAGCTCATCGACCTTTGCATCCACCACGTTGAAGTGCTCGGCAAAAGTGGTGGTGTCCCACCACCGGGTGGTGGACAGCTTGGTCTGTGGACGAACGATTCTGGCCGCCACCATGGCACACACCAGGTCGCGTTCGCGACTTGCAGTCGAGCCGATCAGGTGTTGGAAGTGGAGTTTGTCGAAGGCTTTGAGCACTGCCATGGCCGGGCCATGGATCCGGCTTTGGGTAATTTCGAACGCCTGATTGACTTCCATGTAGTCGATACCGGCGAGATGTCCTTTGATCAACTCGATCATACGCGGGTCGGCTTTAGACAGGTTGCCGAGGGTGTGTTTTTGCCGTTTGCCGTGTTTGTCGACGTAGGTTTCGCGCAGCAGAGTACAGCGGTGTGTTTTTCCTTTGTAGGTGGTTTTGGTGATGGAGATGTGCATGGGTGCAGATCCATTTAGTGCCTAATATATAAGAAACTATTATACAGGATATTGGCAGAATAAAGAAGGATGTTTCGCCATTATCTGCGACATACGGAGTATGAGGCGGAAGGTCGAAAAGGATGAAGAAGAATGTATTTTTATTATTTAGTGCCTATTATACAAAAAAAGACACAATCATCACTTGAGAAGATAACGCTTTATTACCCGCAACTTACGAGTATCAATAGGCGAAAATATGCGGAAATTGCCTCGGAACTTCAGTCTAGAGTTCGATATAACCTGCGAATATGCAGTAGCTGTCTTGCTCTTGAATAAGTGAATTCACTGTAACGCTTTGCACTGAGGCCTCCACGAATGGAGTGGTGTCAAAGAGCATCTCGTTGGCCATTCTGGTTTTGGATTTTTAATTGCACCATTCATGCGAATTCTGGACTTGCCGCAGGAAATCCCGACCCTTCGGTGTCAGGCGATACCGTTGATTATTGCTGCGTGGTTTGTCCGGAATGGTCATTTCGATCAAGCCGGCTTGAATGGCAGGCAACAGATGCATTGTGCGAAAGTGCCCCTTGTGTGTGAGTCTGAGAGCTTGCTGTAATTGGAACGGGGTCATCTCTCCCGACATCGTACTCAGTAGCCGAACTTGGTCGGTAACATGGTCGGTAACATGGACAGTAACATAGTCGGCGAACGGCTTTGTGATATGTCCATCCGTTCGCTCATGCACCATTGGGCTAGGCTGGAAGGTAGCGGTGAAGAAACTACCAACCTCAAACTCAGGCTCTGGACAGCCCTGCGAATTAGCCTCCTCGCGGATGCGTTTGATACCGGTGCCAGCCTTCTCGACAAAACCGATGCGGTGCAGCATGTCGGCGATCAAGGTGTTCCGACGCACGCTCCACTGCCCAGTTCGGCCAGCGTCAATCCTTTGGGGAGGTCGCCGGGACTCACTACATCAATTCGATCGCAATAAATTTCAACGAAGACATTTGCTCCTTCGACGAAACAACCGTGTGTACGGCAATAATTGTGCTCAATTATTTTGGTAAGATCTGCCAAAGTTGTATCATGACATGATACGATTAGAGCGGTGATTAAGTCTACAAAAGGCAGATTGATTTCATCCGTTCTTGAAGGGTATCCGAAGAAAGGATTTCCTGTAGAAATATTCAGAATTGCCAGACGGAAAGTTACGATGCTGAATTCAGCCCATAGTCTAGATGATCTTCGCGCCATTCCTGGCAACTGTCTTGAGAAGTTAAAGGGAAGTCGTGAAGGACAATATTCGATCCGTATTAATGTTCAGTGGAGAATTAGTTTCGTCTGGACAGATCAAGGTCCCGAGGACGTTGAAATTATCGATTACCACTGAGGAGGTGATTCTGGTCATGTTAAAAAAACCTTGTCATCCAGGCGAAGTTTTAAAGTTTGAATTTCTTTTGCCGCTAGAGATAAGCGCTGGCGAACTTGCTAAGCGATTAAGAGTGCCACGTAGTCGAATTGAGCGATTAGTTAAGGAGACTTGCCCAGTTACCGTTGATTCCGCATTGCGCCTATCTCACTTCTTTGGAACGACGCCACAGTTTTGGCTCAATTTACAAAATAACTATGACGTTGCGAATGCAAGTATCAATATTAGCGGTATCCAACCTCTTGAGCGAATTGCTGTGTAACGCGGTGTGGTATAAGAGTTGTATCGAGTAGGAATCTGCATTCTTTCTGTGTCACGCACTAGATTGATTTGGCGACTATCTTTTCTTCAATACCTAAGCGAGGTATTGAATTCATGCACGTATTAATGCAGTGATTTTATTAGTTCACATGCCTTCGGCGAACAAGGCTGAGAGTAGGTTGGTTGATTGGATTATGACGCAGGTCAAGAATTCTACCAGTACACGCAACATTATCTGGAATTGAATCGAGTAAAATAGTAAGAGTGTTTGAATGTAAGAATTAAAGATATCCTTTTTTCATTGCAAACTAGAAAATCTAAATCTTCACTTAATTTTATACATGACCGTTATGCTCGCGAAGTTGACATCCAAGAATCAATTGACATTGCCAAAAACTGTGATAGCTGCGGTTCAATCGACTAAATACTTTGATGTTACAGCAGAAAATGGTCGCATTGTACTGACGCCAGTTCGAGTCAACCGCGCTGATGGCGTTCGCGCAAAACTTGCCGAGCTCGGATTAACGGAGAACGATATTTCCGACGCGATTACGTGGGCGAGAACAGAAAAATAACGCCGATTCGAGTAGTTCTCGACACAAATGTTTTAGTTTCCTCTCTGCTTTTCCAATCTGGCTCACTTTCTTGGTTACGTGGTGCTTGGTGCTCCGGTCTGATCTTACCACTAGCAAGCAGAGAGACCATGGCGGAACTGCTACGAGTTCTTGCTTACCCAAAATTTGCGTTGAACGCTAGCGATCGTAACGAATTGCTAGACGAGTTCCTACCGATTTGCGAAAGCGTTACAATACCAGCACCACCACCTGTAGTACCCAAGTGTCGTGATGTTCTTGATACTCCATTCTTGGAATTGGCACTTGCCGGTCATGCGGAATTTCTAGTTACTGGCGATACCGATTTACTGATTCTAGACGAGAGTTTTCCTGTATCAATCCTGCGTCCCACGGACTTGGAAGAGTTGCTGCGTTGTCGCGAGTGATCATAGTACCAGCGAATTGAATTGCGCAGTTCCATTGCCGAGAACACGTGTACCAAGCAGACTGCATCGCCGCTTTCGCAAACAGTGTCCTTGCCTGACGTTCCTTGCAAAACGACGACATAGTGCTGCGCACATGTTCAATCTCCATGCCTATCGCACTCGTCAATTGCTCAGCATTCGCTTTGAATTCATCACACTTCGATGAAACTCACTTGAGGTAGTCTTTGAATTGAACACCAATACTGCGAAGGTGTTTCACCATCGTACGATCGTTGCCAATACTTGACAGTGTCTCATTGATATTCAGCCGATTGTAACATCCGGCCGCTCAGCCAATTTGATCTTGGGTCATCGCTCAATTCCCACAGCACGCTATGGGCGTCGACGAGCAGTCTCAATTTCAATTTTTCCTTTCATCGAACCAATTCTTGGAACATTGGGGCTACATTGCACGGGCTGTATTGTGACGACCGGATTACCATGTCGTGTAATTGTCACGGATTCGCTTGATTCTGCTTTGCGAATAATTTGACAAAATTTTGCCTTGGCTTGAGTAATGGAAATCTTTATATAAGTTTTCAACCCGCGAACTGTCGCAAAGCTTCAGTCAATTGAGCAAACGCTAGTTCTTAGATTGCAGCTAATGAATTCAGATCAATCAAATTGCATTATTAAAACGAAACGATTATAGTGAACGAATCGAACGATTATGACAAGGTAATAATGATGAATGAAGCATTGAGTGCGAATGAGGCGAAAACAAATTTCGGAGCAATGCTGCTGAAGGCGCAGCGTACTCCTGTACACATTAGCAGGAATGGAAAAGCCGTTGCTGTGGTAATTTCGGTAGAAGAATATGAACGATTTGAGGATTTGAAATTACAAATTCTGCAGATGAGAGCAACTCAGGCTGCCAAAGATATTACTTCCGGAAATGTGGTGGATGGCGAGCAATTCTTCAATGAGTTAAAAAGTGGTCGCCACGATTAATTCTTGATAATGCCCAAGCGCAGATTTTGCTTTACTGCTGAGGCTAAATCAGACCTGATCGAAATTCGTCGATTTACGACACAGAAATGGAGTTTGGCCCAAAGCGATAAATATTTGTCAGGGTTGCAGAAAACAATTCGCCTCCTAGCAGATTCACCCTATCTCGGAATGTCTAGGCCGGAGGTAGGAAAGGGTGTCTTGAGTTTCTCTCACGCTAGGCATGTCATCTATTACATGGTACATGAACAGGAGATAGTGGTTTTCGGTGTTTTGCATGATGCTATGGTGCCGGTTGACCACTTAATCGATCGGGGAGTTGTTTGATTCGAATTGCCAAGAGTCTTATTCTGTTCCATGAAATTCGACTGTGGAGGGTCGTGTGCAAATCTTCTGCAGCTATTCATACACTGCATGCAGACTTCGGGTGCAACTTCGGGTGCAGTTGCAGACTCAATTTTTCAAGCTGGATAGTAAAAGCTACAATCCTCGGATTGGTATAGATTCTAGTTGCGGAATTCAGTGCGGGACGGGTTAGAGATTTCAATATATGGCGCCAAATTAGTGAATAATCTCCTTGCTATTATGTTCTTATAGAAAATGCAATGATTAGTTCTGTAATTTCATCAAAAGGGCAAACAACATTGCCCAAGATTGTTCGAAATTCGCTTGGAGTTGAGCCTGGGGACTACGTGCGATATGTTGTATTGGATAACGGTGAAGTACGAATTATCCCTAGCCGTCCTATTTCTCGGCTTTTTGGAATCTGTCAATACAAGGGACTGCCGGCAACGATTGAAGATATGAACCGCGCTATAGCAGATGGGGCGACTGGTGAGTGATAGCGCTTGACACAAATGTTTTGGTCCGCTATCTGGTGAACGATGACATTGAACAATCCCAGATGGCTCATGATTTACTGACAAACTTAACCGCTGATAATCCAGGTTTCATTTGCAGAGAAGTAGTAGTGGAGTTGTCGTGGATTCTTGAAAAGTCTTACGGTTTTTCTCGTGATCAAATTGGCTCGGTTTTCGAAGAACTTGTTGCAACCAGTGAACTTGAAGTTGAGGTTGCTGAAGATGTGATCCGAGCGGTGGAGGGATACCGTCGGGGTGTGCAGAATTTTCCGATCGAATGATTGCAGCGGCGTCGGCTCGATTGGGTAATGCCCCGCTTTACACATTCGATCAGCAGGTCGCACAGCTGACTGGTGCAGTTGCATTAAATTAAGAAAAATTGTCGTTACCGGTTGACAGTTTCTACTTTGTGAGCCTAAAGGTTTGCTTTTCCGTCCGTTAATGGCCAGTAGCGGTAACAGCGATCAGAAAACTGCCGTCTGTCAATCGTAGGTCGCTGAGCCAACGCAATGACAAAGGTGGTCATTGTGTGCGTATGCGCATCATAATGAAATCCCAGACATTTCAAATGTGAACAACGATTTGCAGAGTAAATATAGAAAAAGACGGCGGCACATTCGATGCCCGCCGTCTTATCTCAAGCGCAAGTAAATCATCCCAGACCAAAAGTGATTTGATCTGTGAGCAATGCAAAAAATTGATTACTCAAATACTTGTATGTATGGATTCTTCTCGCTTTCGTCGACGATTTTTATAAATCCATGTTCTGTTACCAAGTGGCAGGCATTGCAAGCATTCAACATCGCACTATATGCCTGCATCGCACCGTCAAGATCGTTATTGTCCAATTGTGATCCAACGTTTTCCACAGCTGGTGTCAACATTCCAATTGATAATTGACCAACAGGATGACCATCGTATTCGTCAATTTCGCCAACTTGCTCTAAATTTTCTTCGATTTCGTGCATATAGAAATCAGCAAGTTCGGCGTTTCCGCCACGAATCGAAAGGCCGGCTTTGTGCATAAAGTATTGAAAATTACGCATGAGGTCAATAAGGCCTACATCTCCATCCGAGTGTACAGAGACCGGAGTCGCAAGGAAGCATACTGCTATGAGTGGCAAAGGTATAAGTTTTTTAAGTTTCATTTTGGAGCCTCCGAAATGTTTTGATGACTCAACAAACCTAACAATAAATGAAAATATTACAAAAGTCAAAAAAAAATCAACGCTAAATTGCGCAAGCTAATTCAGAAAGTGTCATTCGCTGAGTAATTCTTAACGTTGTGAATGTTCGTACAAACTATGGCGGCTTGGTAATGCGTACTGTGTTGCAGTTTCAAGAAAAACCGTCATTTGCAATCAGAGTGAATGCTTCTATTTAGTCTAGCGTCAGTTTCACATCGGCGAAAACTGAGAACCAATTACGAAACAGGTGGTTCAAGAAATCTGAACAGGAGGCCGAGAAGAGCTCAGTAGAACAGGTCGTTAAGCAGCAAACAAACTTGGGATAGGATCGTATGATGAATGAAGTGATGATCTTACAAAATGCTATCTGCCAGTCAGTAACATTATTCTCAACTCAATTCACACCTGTCGATTCGCTTTGGCTTTGTTCAAGTGTAATCACCGCCAAATTGTTGAATGGTGTTCAAGAATTGATTTGAACGCTTCAAAAAATCCATTCAAATCTGAATCTTTCAGTGGAAGCATCAAAGATACAAATCCTCTTCGAGCAATATAGAAACCACATTCCAGAAAGTTCAAGAATATGATCTGCTTGATACGATCGTCGCTTGCACCAATCTGATCAGGTGTTCGAATTTGCTCACGACAGCCGTGCAGATTCATCAGCGAACCTGAACCGGTCCAACAAACTGGGGCGTTCAATGATTTCGCAAGATCATTCAATTGACATCGCAAGGCATCACCGCGTGCATTGAGGCTTCGCGCCATATCAGGTGTGAACACGCTCTGCATGGCTGCTACACCTGCCGCCATACTGAGAGTGTTATTGTTGAACGTACCCGCATGAGGGATGGCGTTAGGTTGGCTCGGATCAAACATCATCATGATTTCTCCAGTACCACCAAAAGCTCCAAATGACATCCCGCCACCGATATATTTTCCAAGTGTCGTCATATCCGGGTTCAAACCATAGATTTGTTGAGCGCCTCCGGGGGACAATCGTGATGTCATCACTTCGTCGAAAATTAAAACGGCTCCACATTTGCGAGTTTCCTCGCGTAGCATGGCAAGAAATTCTGGGTCACCAGGCAAACATCCGGCAGAGCCCATTACCGGTTCAACCAATATGCATGCAAGCGAATCTGCGTGCTTTCGAATCAAATTACGGGTTGACTCAATGTCATTAAAGCTACCAAGTATGAATTCGTAGGGTGCATTGACAGGCACACCGCCGTCGACAAAATAGAGTAGGCCACCATGGTAAGCGCCGTTCATGACCATGACCTTGCTCCGTCCTGTGTGAAGTCGAGCAGAGGTAATGGCCATTAGATTTGCTTCTGTTCCCGAATTTGTAAATCGTACACGTTCGATTGATGAGAATCTTTCACAGAGCAGCTGTGCCAGTTGAATTTCGTAGACATTGTGCGCACTTAAATTTAATCCGCCATCAAGTGCCCGGTCAATCGCCGCACGAATGACTGGATGTGAGTGTCCGAAAAGTCCTGCAGTGTACTCTCCAAGAAAGTTTAGATATTCATGTCCGTCCGCATCTTTAATTCGTGCTCCTTTGCCTGATATTACCCGCAAAGGAAAAGGATCGTTGAATAGGACCGTGCGGGTATTACCGCCTGGCATAAAGCGACATGCCTGGCGATGAGCTGCTTTAGAATTTGGGTTGTTCGTGATATAGCGTTCACGCGCCATTGCTAGCGTAGCATCTAGGTCATTTGATATTTTTCGGTCAAGCGGTAATAGCATTGAATACGATTCTCAGAGGTCAAAAGTCACAAGAGATTGAAAATTACTCACGATGTAGTTCACGTTTCAACAAAAGACAACTTGTCGAATTCACTTTCATTTGATGTATCAAAGGGGAACTCATATGAAACAGCACGATTGATCACTCGTTGAGCACAGCCCAAATTTCAGGGCGGTGTTTTTGAATTTCGTCAGCGTCTAAGCCTTCCAGCGAATGCGGAAATTTGATCCACTGTTCAGTTTCATGCAGATAGTAGTCCGGTGCCTTTCCAATCAGGTTGCGTGATGGCTTGTACCATGGAACAGCGACACGAATGTCATGTGGGGTGTTCAGTCTCGCTTTGCGGCGCAGTTGATCAATGACCGTTTGAATGGTTAGACCGGTATCAAAAACGTCATCCACTAACAGCAAACTGTCTTCTTGATTGACTCGGTCTACAAGGTAGCCTAGACCGTGTACGCGGACAACATTGCTGCGCTGATCGATGGCGTGAGCATACGATGAGGTTCGAATAGCAATATGGTCTGCTTCAATTGCACACCAAGCCAGTACTTCCTGAACTGCGATTCCAACGGGTGTGCCGCCTCGCCAAATGCCGACAATAAAATTGGGTTTGAACCCGCTATTGACGACCATGACGCCAAGATGCATGGCATCGCTTAGCAATGATTCAGCTTTAAGATAGAGTTTTTCGCTCATGTTAAAATTTTAGCCCATGACAGTCCCAGAGAATGTGAACAGAAAATACATCGATGAACAGTCCTTGATATTGGATAGTTTTCGATTGGGTCGCAAAATATTTGCGACCAACTTTCGCCCGGACTTCATTGTTGGGATCTGGCGCGGTGGTAGTACTGTTGGTATTGTCGTGCAAGAATGTCTGCAATACCTTGGCGTTGAAACCGATCACATTGCAATCCGTACCTCATACCAAGGAATGCAGTCGTATAGCGAAATGATTAAAAATGCCAGTCACATACAAGTTCATGGCTTGGAATACCTACAGGACCGCCTAGATTGTGAGCATCGACTGTTGTTGGTTGATGATGTGTTCAGTAGCGGTTTCAGTATGCAGGCTGTGAAAGAGAAATTGCAACGTAAGCTGCGTAAAAACATGCCCGAGGATGTGCGCGTCGCAGCTGTCTGGTATCGGCCTGTAGAGGGTCGACCAGCACCTGATTACTTCGTCAAGCAAACAGATTGCTGGCTAGTGCTGCCTTATGAATTGACAGGACTCAGCCTGGCGGAAATTCAGACCAACAAGGCTTGGGCAGCACCGATATTACGGTCAATATCAATGCCAAAAGAATAATCCTGTGGCGCATTTGTTATCTTCTGCGCCCAATGTAATTGGAATTTACTTTACAAACGTTCAATCATTGCGAATGGCAATAAGAGGGGAATCGATAAAGACTATTCGTAAAATGGATTCTCAAGTCATTTGAGATCAATTTGAGTATGAAAGTCGGAATCCTTGGCGCCGGTCCTGCAGGGCTTTACGCAGCAATATTGATCAAGCGGGCATGTCCAGGGGCTAGCGTAATAATTTACGAGCAAAATCCTGCAGATGCAACTTGGGGATTTGGAGTCGTGTTTTCAGAAAAAGCACTTGAGTTCTTGCGAGAAGATGATCCCGAAACCGCTAACCTGATTGAACCACACATGGAATCGTGGTCTGAAATACGAGTCACCCATCAAAACACTACAGTAGTCATCGATGGCATTGGCTTTAATTCAATCGGTCGATTGCGAATGTTACGACTGCTGCAACAGCGTGCTGACGAATTTCAAGTTGACCTAATCTACAACCATAGAGTCGATGACCTTCGTATTTTTAATGACTGTGATTTTGTTATCGCAGCCGATGGCGTTAATTCATTGGTTCTTAAAGAAGCTCCACAAGCGTTTGATCATCAACAGACTACTGTTGGGAATTGGTTCTGCTGGTACGGGGTTGAATACCCGTTCAGTGCGTTGACTCAAACATTTAAAACAATTGAATATGGAAATATTAATGCTCATCACTATCGCTATAGCCCTGATTTGAGTACGTTTATTGTGGAGTGCGATGAATCAACTTTTGAAAAAGCAGGTTTTTCGCGTATGTCTGAGCCAGAGTATCGATCTGTTTGTGAATCCGTCTTTGCAGATACTCTGAAGGGCAGAGAATTGATCAACAATCATTCGATCTGGCGGCAATTTCCTGTGATTAGCAATCGACGCTGGTATCATGAAAATCGAGTTTTGGTTGGCGATGCACTGCATACTGCACACTATTCCATTGGATCGGGTACCCGGCTTGCGTTGGAAGATGTCATCGCACTAGTCAAGGCGTTGGAAAAAACAGGATTTGATATTTCCAGAGCATTTCCAAAATATCAGAGTCAACGCCAGGCAGTGTTGGGTAAACTGACTGATGCTGCGTTAAAGTCAGCTCAATGGTATGAACACTTCGCTGAACACATGAATTTGTCACCATGGGAATTTGCCTATAGCTACATCACCCGCTCTGGGCGAATTTCATCAGATAAGCTACGAAAAAGTTCGCCCAAATTTGCTTCGGAACTGGAAATTCGAGGGATTAAATTCTAGGCACGCAAATCGTATCATCTTGAGCAAGAACACCCAGCTTGAATTTTAAATTCCAAGGCCAGTCCATGAGAGAACCGACAATTCAGGAACTCGCTGATACCGTTAAGTTCGACTTGCCGGATGATTACAATTCGGCCAGATTGCTTTGGAATAATTTGCTCGAATTTGCCGACCGACCGGCCATTATTCACGACTCTGGCACCTGGACCTATGCAGACCTGGCACAAGAGGCTGCTCGAATTGGTAATCACCTGAAACAATACTGCCATCCGGGCGATCGGGTATTGTTGTTCATGGATGATGAACCCATGTATCCCGCTGCAATTATGGGGAGCATGCGTGCAGGTTTTGTGCCCATTCTTGCGAATACGCTTTCCCCGCCCGAGTTGATTGCTTTTTACCTGACGGATTCGGGTGCGAGGGCAGCGATCATTTCTGGCGAGTACGAAGCTTTGTTAACGAAAGAAGTGATTGCTCGAACGTCCTGTCAGCTTGTATTGAATTCAGCACATCGTCCTTGGGATGAAGAATCGCCCATCTTGCCTGAGTTTCCGACTTTGAGACGCTCACCAGCCTTCTGGATGTATTCATCAGGTTCTACAGGTCGACCGAAGGGAATTGTCCATCTTCATGAAGATGCACCCTACACCGCGCAGACCTACAGTGCGAGCATTTTGAACCTCAGTGAATATGACATTTGTTTTTCGATTCCGAAAATATTTTTTGCTTATGGCTTTGGTAATTCAGTTTCCTTTCCGATGAGTTGCGGCGCTTGTGCCAATTTGCTTTCCGGCCGTCCGACTCCCGAGCGAATCTTCGAACAAATTGCAAAATATCGTCCAACAGTTTTATTTGGCCTACCGACACTCTACACAGCGTTGATGCACCACCCCTCGGCTAAAGAGGCAGACCTCGGTTCGGTTCGCTTGTGCATATCTGCCGCTGAAATTCTCTCTGAAGAGTTGGCCATGAAGTGGCAGTCATTATTTGGTTTGAAGATTATCGAAGGCTTGGGATCGACCGAAATGCTACACATTTATTTGTCAAATGATGAAGAACGACAAAAATCAGGATCGGCAGGTCGTGTTGTACCCGGCTACGCAGTCAAGTTGCTGGATAAAGATGACCGCGAAGTTGAGCAGGGTGAAGAGGGTGTCATGTACGTGCGTGGACTGTCAGCAACGCAAATTTATTGGAATCGCCCAGACAAGACCAAAGAAGTCATGCGTGATGGCTGGATTATGACCGGAGACTGTTTTGTCAAAGACGACGACGGTTACTATTTTTTCAAAGGACGTGCTGACGACTTGGTTAAGGTTTCAGGTCAATGGGTTTACCCGATGGAAATTGAAACAACTCTCAATGAACATCCCCAAGTCAAGGAGTGTTGCGTTTTAGCAGTTGAACTTGAAGATCGGCGTTTGACGATTAAGGCTTGGGTGTCACTGACTGAAGGAGTCCAAGGGGATTTTGCCATGACGAAAGAGTTACAACAGTTTGCGAAATCGAAGCTGTTGCCTCACAAATATCCTCGTCAAATTGAATATCTGGAATCGCTCCCCAAGACGGGTACGGACAAAATTGACAGACAGGCGATCGGACAATTGCACGAGTCATGATGGGTACAACAATCAAACATTGGCTTGAATTTTCAAAAGTCCAAAATATCGGTCAATGCGGTTACAAAAGTGGGCAGCAAATGTGCGATCAGATCAGTACAAGAACGGTACCGATACGTTTGAGTGAATCAATTCAAACAGTCGTTTGAACTTAACCCATCTTTAACATTTCCCCCACGTCCCGAAGCGGCGAATCCTTGATTTTCGCCCCATTTTCGCCCAAATCACCCTGAATTTAGCCTTTTTTGCGTCTTTTTCAGGCAATTTCGGGAGTGTTGACGATTGTAGTGCCAACTTATTCAGAACTGGCTCCAACTGCCTTCGCCAATCACTTAAAATTGCCACCATGTTCATCAGAAAAACCAAAACCGGAACCGCCAAAGACGGCACCGCACGCTACAGCGTCCGACTCGTCCAAAACGAGCGGGTCAACGGTCAAGTCAAACAGCGAACACTGCTGAACCTGGGCCGCCACTTCAGCATCGACAAGCAATACTGGGGCCTGCTTTGCCAGCGTGTCGAAGAGCTTCTAAGCGCACAGGACCGTTTTGATTTTATTGCACCGCAACCCAACATCGAATCCGAAGCCCGGCGTATTGCTGCCTGTCTTGTGGACCGGGCAAGCGAGTCGGTGCCTGAGGAGCAAACAACCAAGGACTTCCAGAGCGTGGACGTCAACTCTGGTGCTGATGGCGATGTGCGCACCGTCGGCGTTGAACATGCAGCACTTGCGGCACTGGAAACACTGGAGGTACCGCAGCTTTTGCACGATCTTGGTTTCAACCGCCGCCAGCGGTGTCTGGCACTGGCCACGATTGTTGCCCGCATGGCGGCACCGGCGTCGGAACGGGAAACCAACCGGTGGCTGCGTAAGACCAGTGCCCTGGGTGAGATGCTCGGCATTGACTTTGGCGCACTCAGTGAGATGGCGCTTTACCGTGTTTCAGACCAACTGTTGGCGCACCACAGTAAGATTGAAGAGTATCTTTTTGAGCGCGCCTGCACGTTGTTCTCATTGCAGCCCACCATTGCGTTCTATGATCTGACCAATACTTATCTGGAAGGTCAGGCGCTGGGGATGCCGGCTGCCAAGCACGGTCGCTCAAAAGAAAAGCGAAGTGACTGTGCGCTGTTAACCCTGGCCGTGGTGGTCGATGCCAGTGGCTTTGTTGTAAAAAGCCGTATCTTTGCTGGCAATGTGGCTGAATGCAAGACGTTGGCCGAGATGCTGGATGAGTTGGGTGCAGATCAAGGTGCGGTGGTGGTGATGGACCGCGGCGTGGCCGATACAGACAATCTCAAGTGGCTCAAAGAGCATGGTTATCGCTATGTGGTCGTCTCTCGGGAACAGCGCAGAGAATTTGATTCCGAGGCGGTTGAAACGATTGAAACGGCCTGCGGCAACCGGGTGAGTTTCTATAAGGACATCTCAACACAGCTTGATGAGGACGGCACTGAGTACAAGGAAGCCCATCTTCGCTGTTATTCCGAGGCGCGTGCGGCCAAGGAAAACGGCATGATCACACGGTTCATGAAACGCTTTGAGGAAGGCCTTGAGAAGATCAATGAGTCCTTGAGCAAGCCCAGGGCGAGAAACAGGCTGGACTACATTGAGCGTCGTATCGGGCGGCTCGAAACACACAACTCGCGCGTTGCCCGCCACTACAAGGTGAACGTGCATAAGGATGAAACCGCCACCCGTGCCAGGCGGATCTCCTGGCAGTTCAAGCCGCTCGACGGCACCATGGCGACCCATCCGGGTGTGTACTGTTTGCGCAGCAATATTCTTCACTGGGATGCCAGCACAATGTGGCGCACCTATATGACACTGACCGAGGTTGAAGCGGTCTTCCGCGCACTGAAATCAGAGTTGGGGCTGCGGCCGGTTTATCATCAAAAGCAGTTGCGTGCCAATGGTCACCTGTTGATTTCCGTATTGGCCTATCAGGGAGTTTGTGTGCTTCGCACCCGGATGAAGGGCAAAGGCATGCATGACAGCTGGACAACGATCCGAAATGCGCTTGGCACAATCACTCGCACGACAACCTCCTTTGAGCGCCGGGACGGGCGCACATTACACGTTCGAAAAACGGCAACGGCGGATGCTGATGAGGCTGCAATTTACGCTGCCATGGGCATTGGTGCGCCGCCCCGTAACCTGCAAAAAACCATCGTTTAAATCCGCTTTCTGGAAGATTCACCGGCTGTACAATAGTCGGTGAAGATGGTATTGTAGTGCCACTCCGATTTTCGTGGTGTTTTAAATCAAATACTTAAGTCACCGTATGTTAAAGATCGGTTAGGGCCGTAGATGTCACCAAGGAATCGATTCATGGCTTTTAGGCGTTGGCGCAAACCGCGGTCAAGCATTTGCCAGTCATTTGCAGCAATGATCCTCGGCAGCAAGTCGATCGGAATGATCCTTTCTTGTGCACCGTCTTCGTCGTATACGGCAAACGTTATGCCTTCATGCAAAAAAAATCTTTCGGCGCGCTCTTGCAGGAGTCTTAAATCCTGAATGCCAGATTTGTTTAAAGCACCGTATAGTTTTTTGCAATGAGTACGCGGGTGACCATTTGGCTGGATCATCTCGTCGTAATGGACGCGATCAACAAGGTAGTTTGAAAATAGGGATGTTGAATCAGAAGGCTGCATCCTAAACACTTCAATACACAATCACTTTTTGTTTTGAACTTATATCACTTCAGCTCTGGTAATATTGCCGTAATTTGTCTATCTCATTGATAAGAAATTGAAACACTGTTTCAAGAAATGGGTCGTCGCATCTGGACTAGCGGCTATAAACTTGTATTCACCTTGGAATTTGCAAAAGACTGCGTGTCATGGTTCAGTATCTCGCAACAAATTGTGAATGTCTCGATGAAGGTGAGACAGAACTACCAATCATTTTGAGCACAAAGTTTGTCTGCGACCTTATTGCAATTGGAATCAAGGTTCGGCTGTTGGGCAGTGTTGCGATCGCAATTGGCCTGACTGCCAAACTCGTATGAGTACTGACAAAAAGAGTACATCGACGAATGAACATTTAAGCTGACTGCCAAAAAGCAATGCGAGGTCAAAGACCCCGTTATGAGGGATTTCAATCTAAGAAGATGGACGTTGATTGTCATTCATGTGGAGTAAATAGTCGCCTCTGAATAAAACGATATCCTGTCGAATTCCGAACTAATGAATGTCAAGTTGTCGGAAGCTCAGACGGCCTGACGCAGCGGTCAACGCGTTAAAACCGTCATTGGCACCTGAAAGCCCCCGTTTTGGGTGAATAATCCAGCGAAAAACTTAGCGACAAAACATTCGGGCACAACGGTCCCTCAAACGTTTCAGAATCAGCCGCAGGTTGTGTCCGGCACAGCTGAGCAGCACGTTCATGCGGTCGCCTTCAGTGCTCTTGAGATAGTTGCTTCCCAGCCAGCCATCATGTTTCAGATGACCAATGATCGGCTCAATCGCCTGGCGCCGTTTCATACATCTGCGGATGCGAGCCGCTTAGCATTTCAATTCACCCATTGGGAACGAAAATCCGGGGGCCGGAGAGACGGCTGTCGGCAAACTTCGTGATTTCGCCCTGTTTTGGCCGTTGCCAGTCATAACTCGCCCTGACAGTCCGTTGTTTGTCGTTCTCAGTTTCATTGTTGGTCAATTTCTCTGAATTCTCGCTCAAAATCGGGGATTTTCTGGCTGACACTAATTATACATGAAAGCGACTATCTTATGGCACAAAACATCAATTAAATCATTATGATATGTGTTATTATGGCGATTGTGTCAGTGGCTTTCACAGTGGCTCAAAAGCGGATTTGCCAATGGGGTAGAAATTGGCGATTCTGACCCCGAACAGCGAATAAGCGCCATATTCGGGTGGTTTTGTGGGGAAAGCGTATTTTCAGGTCTGGGCTTTGACGCGCAACATCAATACATTAGAACCTACGAAAATGCCTCTTATACATAAAAAATAGGTGAATAGTGATTGTATATCAACGCTTGACAGGCGATAATGGGCTCAAATCGCCTGTAACTTGGGTCTAACCCCGCACATTTTGATGACAAGACAGGCTAGTCAAAATTCTCTCAGAAAATAGAGTAACGTAGTGTGTAATATAGTGACACCAATGTAGAGTCTATATCAATAGTTTGACAAATTTTCTTAATTTTTGCGGATATAGCACGGTGATTCTTTGTGGAAAGTTTGAGCTATAAAACAATTCCGAATTCTGTCAATAAAATCTCATCGGAGGAGGAAGACATTGATGGAATCGAAGTTGAAAAAATTGATTCAAATCTAACTGATATCCTGAAACCCTTTAACCCCGAAGACATTGATGTTAGAACAGATAATACCGTGATTAAGCTTATTGCAGACCGAATAGATGAAGGTGAAATTGATCTGAGTCCAGATTTTCAAAGATTGCAAGGTATCTGGTCGGATCAAAACAAAAGTAGACTCATTGAATCGTTACTCCTACGAATCCCCATACCCGTATTCTATGTTGCTGCCAACGTTGATGATACGTGGGCAGTTGTAGACGGAGTACAGCGCTTTTCTACAATTTCAAATTTTATCAACAATGGATTTAAGTTAAGAAATTTGGAATATCTCACACAGTTTGATGGCTCAAATTTCGAATCACTCCCTCGAAATTTTCAACGGCGAATATTCGAGACTCAACTAGTTGTACATGTCATCAAACACGGAACTCCAGATGAAGTAAAGTTCAATATCTTCCATCGCATCAATACAGGTGGTAAACCACTCAACAGACAAGAAATTCGTCACGCTCTGTATCCTGGCCCCATTAGAGAATTCTTGAAAGATTTATCGCAGAGTAATGAATTTCTTATCGCAACTGATTACTCAATTGGTATCAAACGTATGGCTGACAGAGAGTGCGTTTTACACTACTTAGCTTTTCTCCTGCAGGATTGGAAAAATTATGGTACATCCGATGAAATCGACAGTTTCCTTCGTAGAGCCATGGAGAAAATCAATGCTATCGACGAAAAGGAAAGAGCAGAAATCGCTTCCAATTTTCTTCAATCCATGATGGCTGCAAACAAAATATTTGGTAAAAAAGCATTTAGAAAACCCTCACAATCAGAAAAACGGTCGCCCATCAATGTTTCATTGTTTGAATCTTGGAGCGTGGCTTTGGCTCACCGTTCCGACAAACAGTTGGCCAACTTGATTAAGAGTAAGAAGCAGATTATTTCAGAATTTGAAACCTTAGTTGATGAAGACGAAGAGTTTTTACAGTCTATATCTTATTCAACAGGTAATAGTAAACGTGTACACAAAAGATTTGAAACAATTGAAAAACTCGTAAACGATTTTGCCAATGTTAACTAACATTTCTCTAAGCAATTTCAAATGCTTTGAAAAATTAGATCTTCCAATTAAACCGCTGACTTTGTTGTGCGGCTTGAATGGCACAGGGAAAAGTAGCGTCATCCAGGCACTGCTCGTGTTGAGTCAATCATCTCACTCGTTGTTCCCGTCTGAAAGGAAAGACAAGTCACTAATGTTGAATGGTCACTTTACAGATATGGGAACTGGCCGAGATGTTCTTTGTGAATTTGCGAACCAAGAGAATATAGAGTTTGAGCTTGAAAATAGCATGTCACTAGATCTTTACCTAAATTCGACTGTCAATCTAGATGACGACCAGCTTCCAATTGGAAAAGCAAAAGCTTCAAACCTGCCCAATGAGTGGTCTGAAATTCCACCTTTTAGTGACAAGCTAATTTACGTCTCTGCCGGAAGAATTGGACCACAAAAAACCTATCCTCTGTCTCTTACCAGCGCTAGTGAAGAATTCCTTGGAACTGAAGGAGAACTTGCCGTAAATTATCTAAACACCTATAAAAATAGAGTCTTTTCGAATTCTGACCCGCGCTGCACGGCGGTTCCCAGCAATAAGTTGTTGGATACTACTAACCATTGGTTGCAAGCAGTTAGCCCCGGTTGTCATTTGAATATTGACGAAATAAATCAAGCTGATCTCCTAATTGCGGGGTACTCGTTTGATCAGGTGGGAGATGTACGATCTAATGCTTATCGGATGACTCACGTAGGATTTGGATTGTCCTATGTGCTACCTGTTGTAGTTGCATTTTTATCCCAACCCGAATTTCTGTGTCTAGTTGAAAATCCCGAATCACATTTGCATCCGCAAGGCCAAACGATGCTTGCAAATCTTGCTGCACAGGCTGCCAAATCGGGTGTGCAACTCATTATCGAAACACATAGCGATCATTTTTTGGATGGAGTAAGAATCGCGGTTAGAAATGGACTGATAGATTCGAAAGACACTGCTATTCACTATTTCGAACGCATGAACGGGCGTACAACCGTTACATCACCAACAATTGATTCTAGTGGTCAACTGTCAGCGTGGCCTACAGGTTTCTTTGATCAGCAGGAATTAAATCTGCGCGAACTGCTAAGGCCAATTGATTGATATGCGTGAAATGGTTTTAAATCATGCAAGTCTGCAAGTTTCAAATCAAAACCAATTTTTTGGATGGATAGTTGAAATTACTCAAGGCATCAGTGTCCTTTCAAAGGAACAAATGGTGAAATTGGAATTGAGAATTGCGAAGTCACTAAATGATATTTTCTGTCTTCCAAATCAATCATTTTTTGATCTGATATTCAAAGGTTCAGAATCTTCTGGAGAATACCGAGATGCACGATTGTTTTTTGTTCGACTGACACAAAAAACACCTTTACTCAGCGGACTATCGTCAAGCCTAGAATCTGAATTCTTGGGAGCAGAATTACTTACCGCCGATTTAACTTCTAAAGATGGAGAACCAATTGTTTTGTGTGCATTGAACGAATGGATATCTATTAGCTTTCCAATAGGGTTATGGGATTCAGATTCATTAGAAGTACAGTACCATAAAATTATGAAAGATTCTTCTTTCGAAGCGGTTGAGACACATATCGATAACCTAGCCAGAGCGGATCATGCGAATCGAATTATTGATAGATTCAAAGACCGAACTATGTCAAAACTTGAATCGTTTGAGAATCTTTGGGAGAACAGAGAAGTTATTTTCTCAAATCTACAATTTGGTTTGAATGTAGAAAATCAAATCAAGAAGTTACCCAATAATCTGGTTACAACCGTGTCACAGAAGTTGAAGGGACTGGATCAATCTGCAAGAAATTGGAAAGTCGAGAAAACTCCGAATCCAAATTTTGGGCCAAATGTAAGTCCAGAAAATATCAGTTCTATGCAAAACAACCAATTTCGCCAAGCAAGAATATTTAAATCACGCGATGGAACACAAAAACTGTACGAATTGCATGCCCGATTTGGGAGCAGTGGTAGAATCCATCTAAGGATAGAACATCGAACCCAAATCATTGAAATTGGGTATATTGGGTGGCATTTGCCTTCTGATTAAAAGCGCAAACCCATTCTAATTGATACGGTAGTTCAACAACTGATGCGGCGGGCATAGGCAGCAAGGGGTAGTTATTGCTCACAGCTATAGCGTCACAAGCCATCACCTCACCCACAACATTAACTCTGTTTCCGGTAGCCATCTGTTAAATCAAACTTACCGTTTTTCAGCACTCGAACTACAAACAAAATCATGCCTTCGTCTACGGAAGACAAAATTCAGACTATTCAAGACTGACTAAACAGTAAGTGGTCGTCCAAGACTCATTACTCACGTGTCGCCTATATATCATTGTTTACATTGAATATTATTGTCGTCTTTTAATTTGCAATTAAGATACAATTGATTTTTTATCAGTGACGGTTGTAAACTCCTGCACCATCCAGAAAATATTCGGTCACACAATATGAATATTACTATTTCTAAGTCATGGAATATTGCGATCTTATTCAAAGCGGAAGATTTAGACGGAACTTCACCCGACATATTCCACGTTAGGTTGCTCTAACCGATTGTTTCAAAGGGTACAATCCTCAAAACAGAAGCCTGAAAGGCTCCGTTAATGTTCCCAGTTCTTTAATGCATACCTAGCCTTTCGACAACCTTCATTATCGGTTTAATACCCCGATAAACACCATTATCACCGCCATCATTCCGCTTGACATGCTTGAATGGTTCTCCTATAATGTTCCCAGTGCATCGTTCAAGCCATGGCCTATAACGTCGAAACCATCAAGAATAAACGCGGTCGCGATACCGTCTTGCTCCGACAAGCATGGAGAGAAGGTAAACGCATCCGTAAAAAAACCATTGCCAACCTCACCGATATGCCACCTGCGATCATCAACGGCATTGATGCCGTGATTCGAGGCGGGGTGGCTTATTCTCGTATTGACCCGATCTTTAGCATTTCACGCGCACTGCCGCACGGTCATGTCGCGGCCGTGCTCGGAACTGCACAGGCGATTGGACTGGAACATATCTTGCACCCCAGTGTGAGTCGCCAGCGCACCCTGGCACTGGCAGCAGTGGTGGCACGGGTGGTGGCGCCGGATTCGAAACTCGCCACCGCCAGACGCCTGTCGGGCGACACCGCGGACAGCAGTTTGGGCCAGGTGTTGCAACTTGACACGGTCTCGGGAAACGAGATGCTGGCCATGTTGGACTGGCTGTTGAAACGGCAAAAATGGATTGAACGATCGCTGGCGAAGCGGTATCTGCACGATGCCACGTTGATTCTGTACGATGTCACGTCCAGTTATGTGGAAGGACGCTGCTGTCCATTGGCTGGATTTGGTCATAACCGCGACGGTAAAAAGGGAAAGATGCAGATTGTGTTTGGTCTTTTGTGTGCGGCCAATGGCTGTCCGATTGCAGTGGAGGTATTTCGCGGCAATACGGCGGACCCGGCGACGGTGGCGCGGCAGGTCCGGACGATTCAGCAGCGATTTGGAATCCGGCGCATTGCACTGGTGGGAGATCGGGGCATGATCACCAATGTTCGCATTCGCGAAGATCTCAAGCCGACCGGGTTGGACTGGGTCTCGGCGCTCACAGCCAGGGGCTTGCGAAAGTTGCTCAAGATCTCGGTCAACGGTGGCGAATGCGAAGCGGTTCATGGCTTAAAGCCCGATGGGGTGGTGCAGGTGACCAGTGATGAATTTCCGGGCGAGACGATGATGGTTTGTCTGAATGTACGCTTGCGTGAGGAACGCAGGCGAAAGCGTGAGGCGCTGTTGGATCAAACCGAGCAGAGGTTGGAAAAAATAGCCGAATCAGTGCGTCGCGGCACGCTCGTGGGTGCGGTGCGCATTGCCAAACGCGTCGGTGCTGAGATCAACCGCTGGAAGATGGCCAAGCACTTTGACATTGACATCACCGATCATAAGTTCAGTTGGCGGCGTTTGCCTGACAAGATACAAGCAGAGGCGCAACTCGATGGAGTTTATGCAGTTCGAACCAGTGTGCCGGATATGGCGCCGGATGCGGCGGTGGCGGCTTACAAGAGTCTGTCGCATGTCGAGCGGGCTTTTCGGGCGACAAAGTCTCAGCTGAAAGTGCGTCCGGTGTATGTTTACAGCGCCGATCATGTCAGGGCGCATGTGTTTTTATGTATGCTGGCTTACCATGTGCAATGGCAGATGCGACAAAAGCTGGCGCCGATGTTGTTTGAAGATGACGATCGTGATGCGGCACAAAAAGCGCGTCAATCACCGGTTGCCAAGGCGAAAGTGTCGGAACGGGCCAGGCAAAAGGCGGGTACCCAACAAAGTAGCGACGGCGATCCGGTGCACAGTTTTACCACCTTGCTGGATGATTTGGCGACATTGACGCTCAATGAGGTGCAATTACCGGGACGGGTGGATGCGAGCGTGCCCATGTTGGCGAAGATGACGCCACTGCAGTCCAAAGCGTTCGCATTGCTTGGTGTGAATCCGCAAAAATATGTTCCCAGTGCAAGCAGAGGTTGAAATCGACGCTCAGACGGAATATCTTGTTTCAAATGAACGATTTACAGTGCAACTAAACTCTGAATGTCCGGTGAAGTTCCGACTAAAGACAAAATGCCTGGTGAAGTTCCGTTTAGACTGAAGTTCTGGTCGGGGTGAGTGGATTCGAACCACCGGCCCCTGCCTCCCGAAGGCAGTGCTCTGCCAGGCTGAGCTACACCCCGATTTTTACCTTAATCAATAATCGCGGCAACAGACAAATTCTACCAATTTGTAAAGTGCATCCCGGTAGGGCGAATCTGGAAGAAATTCGATGCTCTGGGTCGCGCGAATGCCATACTGACGGGCAAGCCCAACAGTATATTCAAGTGCGCCTGAATTGGCAATGATTTGACTGATTTGCAGTACATCGACATCAACCGGATTTTGCAAAGCCGCATTGATAATCTGGCGTTGTGCGTTACTGCAGTTGTTTCTCGCATAGATTAAAGGCAGGGTTAGCTTCCCTTCTGCCAGGTCATCGCCGATCGATTTTCCGATTTTCTCCATTTCTCCGGAATAATCCAGGCAGTCATCAATCAATTGAAATGCGATGCCGAGGTTCCTTCCATAGTCTGCCATCGATTGTTCGACTTCGACGGTCTGATTCGTAATGATCGCACCCATCTGGGCACCTGCACAAAATAGTGCCGCAGTCTTTCTCTCGATGGTGCGAAAGTACTCATCCTCGCTGGTATTTTCAGCTTGCAGCTGCACCAACTGCATGATTTCTCCTTCCGAGACCCGCCTGACCGTTCGCGCCATCACTTCAAATATTGCCAAGCGGTTGACTTCTACCAACAGTTCAAACGTTCTGGAATAAAGAAAATCTCCGACCAGCACACTGGCAGGGTTTCCCCAAATTGAATTTGCGCTGGCCCTGCCTCGGCGCATTTTAGAATCATCCACGACATCATCATGTAACAAGGTAGCCACATGAATCGTTTCCAGTATGGTTGCCAATATGATGTGACTGTTACCGTCGGTGAAACCCAAAGCCCTTGCACTTAGGAGCAAGGTCACTGGCCTTAGTTTTTTTCCGCCGTAGCGGTGAAAGTGATGTCCGATTTCCTGAATCAGTGGAATATCGGAATCCAGTGCCGAAATGCTAAATGCCTTAGCATCGTCGAGGTCCTCTTGAATAATTGACCTGACTTGAGCGAGCAAATCGTTTGATCTGTCCACTGCAGTGCTTGACTGCACTGATTTTTCCAGGCTGCGGGCTAATTTTGACATGAGATGGATAAATGCTCTCCTAACTGCATCGCGATCAATGACGCTAAGGCGCGTGTCAATGCACGAATGAGTCAGGCAGGAATCCGGCGTTGATAGGCTTCAATTAGAGTGCCTTTGTCCATATATTCCAATTCCCCTCCAAGCGGCAAACCGCGCGCCAGTCGACTGGCACTGTAGCCATGCTTTGTGAGTAGAGTTGTCAGGAATTCGGCGGTTGCATCACCTTCAATCGTAATATTCGTTGCAATGATTATTTCCTTAATCGGGTAATTATTCAACGTCTCGAGCATTTCGCTGATACTGAGGTCTTCTGGGCCAATGCCATCGAGCGGTGCGATGCGTCCCATGAGCACAAAATATAAGCCCTTGTATATCCCCGTCTCTTCAAATGACTTAAGGTCGGCTGGTGTTTCAACAATACAAAGCTGTGTTTCTTCGCGTGATGGCGACGAACAAATACTGCACACGGGAGATTCGCTGAAGTTATTGCAACGCTTGCAGTGCGTTACATTTTCGACAGCGAATTTCAGCGCATCTGCAATTTCTCCGGCTGCTACTCGATCTCTGGCTAGTAATTGGTACGTGTAGCGCTGGGCTGTCTTTGGACCAACGCCAGACAAGCGGCGAAATGCGTTTGTCAGTTCTTCAACTGCCTTGGTAACGGTCATTCAAGTTGGAAATCGTAGTCGAATCAATGTTTTTTATCTGAGAAAATCCATACCTGGCAAACCCACGGCCAGCTTTTCCATCTCTTTCTGGTTCAGTTGATCCACTTTACGGACGGCATCATTAATGGCTCCGGCAATCATGTCTTCCAGAATTTCTCGATCATCCATCAATTCATCGTTGATATTGACTCGCGATACATCATGGCGTCCATTCATGACGACCTTGACCAGAC
Source organism: Arenicellales bacterium (assembly GCA_963664525.1). Classification (GTDB taxonomy): domain Bacteria; phylum Pseudomonadota; class Gammaproteobacteria; order Arenicellales; family JAJDZL01; genus JAJDZL01. The sequence goes on along the minus strand of OY761535.1, from coordinate 1,620,748 downwards.
CTCCTCCCGACACGCCGGTCACTTCCTGTTGCTCGAGCATGCTGTGCGTCCGTTTCATCTGGTCTTGAATTTGCGAAGCCTGTTTCAAAAAATTTTCTAGTTCATTGTTCATAGGTTGTGCTCACCTTAGAGATTAGCCTGAGTTATCCGCGGGTAAACGTATGGAATTTGGGTCAGGCTTGGCATCAAATTCCTGTCGCAGCATTTTTGGAATTTCCTCTTGCTCGATCTGCCGCATCGCTGCTTCGATAGATTCAGAGCGTGAATGAGCGAGTTGTTCATCTAGAGACTCGTTTCTTGCGTTGCCTTTTTGTACGCGCAACTCAATGTTTTGCCCGAGGTACTCTGACACTACGTGCGTGACCTCGATTCTATTTTTTTCTCGCATGATTGAAGCTTGCGCATCAACTGGTGCGATCAAGATAATTGTATTGTTTTCGCGCGACTCAAACGACACCTGGCTTGCAAATTGTTTAGGCACTCCGGTCAGTTTCGATGAAGTGCGGACAAAATTAATCCAGTCTTCAGATGTCAGGATATCGACGGGCTGATTCGCAGTTTCAGTTGTCACTTTGGGTGCGACGGATTGTACTGGGTTTGACAATTTTGGCGTCGGTGCCGGATTGCCTACGGGAGCGCTGCTAACCGAGGTGCCGCCATCAATTGGACTGAAAGCTTCTGAATCCGGATAAAAGGCGAGCATCCGAAGCAGTGTCATTTCCAGCCCGATGCGCGCAGTGGGCGCAAACTCCAGGTCTCTTTTTCCCAAAAGACCAATCTGATAGTACAGCTGAATATCTTCGTCCGATAGTGCGCTGCTCAGGTTCCGCAATTGATCGACATTGTCAGACCGGGATTCGACAATTCCAGGTGCAACCTTGTGAAGGCCAAGGTCATGCAGTTTCAGCAAAAGATCGTCCAGTGCACTTTCGACATTCACTGAGCGCTCGAACATTCGATCCACAATTGTTAACAGGTCATCGGCCTTTCGATCGGCCAGTGCTTGTAGAATTGACGAGATGTAATCGTGTGACAGCATGCCGAGCATTTCGCGCACAGCAGACTCTGTGAGATTTCCTTCGGTAAAGGAAATGGCCTGGTCGACGATGCTCAGTGCGTCGCGCATGCTACCTTGTGACAGTCGGGCAATGGCAGCAATGGCAGGTGCTTCAAATTCGACGCCTTCGATTGGCAGGATTTTCTCCAGTTGAGCGCTAATTTCTTCAGCATCCATCGCCCGCAGATTAAACTGGATACAGCGAGATAAAACCGTAATGGGCAGTTTTTGCGGGTCCGTTGTAGCCATAAGAAACTTAACATGTGCCGGCGGTTCCTCGAGCGTTTTCAAAAACGCATTGAAACTATGCCCGGAAAGCATGTGAATCTCATCGAAAAGATAAACTTTGTATCGACCGGTAGTCGGCAGGTACGGAACGTTGTCCAGCATGGCCCGCGTGTCTTCGACCTTGGTTTTCGATGCTGCGTCAACTTCAATGAGATCGATAAAGCTGCCCTGGTCTACTTCCCGACAGGCACTGCATTGACCGCATGGATTCGAGCGGACACCCTGTTCACAGTTTAGAGCTTTTGCGAGAATTCTTGCAATCGTGGTTTTGCCAACGCCGCGAGTCCCTGTAAACAGGTAGGCATGGTGCAGCCTTTCGCTCTCGAGTGAGTGAGTCAGGGTGCGGACAACGTGGTCCTGTCCAACGACATCCTCAAATGTTTTCGGTCGCCATTTCCTGGCAAGTACAAGATAACTCACGGATTAGCGCTGCTGAATTTGCAGTAATTTGGTCATACAGGAGCGGCGGTTTCGATTCGCTGAAATGCAGTGCCCGCATCAGCTGCTGCGGCTGCTTCCTTCCGGACCTGACCGGGTTCACAACTTATCGTCACTGTAGTAGCGAACCGTCCCCGCCATATGATTGGTTATCTGAGCGAAATCAGTCAATACTATATCTGAAAAACCTGATTGTGTGACTTTGCAAAATGTGCACCCGACAAAATCGTACGGCCCAGATGGATATTAAAAGCTAGGCCTGCTTGGCAATTCTGTGTTGTCCGTTCATGAGTTCTCCAATTTCAAACTTAAGCGTATGCACGATACCGGCCAATTCGTCTTTTTCGGCCTCCGAAAGTGGTTGCAGCGGGGCGCGTACACCACCGGTTGGCAAACCAGCCAATTCGCAGCTGTACTTGACACTCTGGGTGAATTTGCCACCGTTTTCCAGAAACTGCAAATAGGGCAATAGTGACTTCATGATTGCTCTACCAGTTACAAAATCATTGTCAACGATGCACGTGCGAAACAGCGCCAGATGCTCGTCGGGAAGGGCGGTTCCTGCGCCACATACCCAACCGGCAGCGCCCCAGGCAAAGAATTCGAGCGCCTGATCGTCGGTACCGCAAAACAGGTTCAATTGCGGGTAATCGCTAATCAACTGATGAACAGCACCTATGTCACCGCTAGATTCTTTAATCGCTTGAAAGTTCGAGTGTTGAACGATTTTGTCAAAGAATTCCGCTTCCATGCAAGTGCCGGTTCGACCAGGGTAGTTGTAAAGCATGATCGGTAGATTCACTGCCTGGTCGATCGCGATGGCATGCTGTGCCAGTTCTGCCTGGGTAGGAACGGCGTAAAACGGTGAAGAAATCAGGATGCCATCGTAATTCAGTGACTTGGCCAGCAATCCCATTTCGATGCAATCATTCGTTTGTATGCCGCCAACTCCTGCAATCAAGGGAACCTTGCCGCCGATCGCATCAGCCGCCTTCACCAGTAGCTTTGCCCGTTCATCGGTGCTGTGGAGATAGTATTCTCCTGTTGTACCGCCAACAATGACAGCGTGCACTCCCGATGCCACCAGGTGCTCAAGCAATTGGCAAAATGATTTGTAATCGACCGTAAAGTCGTCCAGGTATGGGGTGATAACAGGTGGAATCACGCCGTTCATTATTGGATTCATTGGTATTTCCGAAAGACAGGGTTGGGTTGATTTGTTCTGATTTTGTTGTACGAGACAAGTCCTATTTTAACCGTTCAATTCGCGCTGCGGGTCTTTGCAAGAGCATTGAGTTTGTATTGTCAATCTGAAGTAAAAAATAGGTTGAATGCCAATCCATTTGAGTATAAAATTTTGGACTTGAGGGTGAAAACAGGATATACTTCTCGCTTCATATTCTTTCGCTCATTATCCTCTGTAAACTTCTTATCCAAAATTAAATATGTACGCGATCATTGAAACTGGCGGAAAACAGGTTCGGGTTGAACCAGGCAGTAAAATTCGAGTTGAGCGCTTGACCGGCGATGTGGGTGAAAACATACAATTCGACAACGTGCTTTTGGTTGCAGACGGTGACAAGACCTGTGTCGGGACTCCCCACGTTAAAGACTCTCCAGTCAGTGCAAAAATTCTCGAACAGGGCCGTGGTAAAAAAATCCGCGTCATCAAGATGAAACGCAGGAAGAATTATCGGCGCACTTATGGGCATAGGCAGGACTATACCGAACTTGAAATCTTAAGTATCGGTGATGCCCACCAAGCACCGGAAGAAATTAAAGAACCTGCATCGGAAACGGAAGATTCTACCGAGGACTAAAGCAGTCAGAGACCCTGTCGTAATTTGATTTCGGAGTAAGCACTCATGGCACATAAAAAAGCTGGTGGAAGTTCCAGAAACGGACGCGATTCGATTTCCAAACGCCTTGGCGTTAAACGGTATGGTGGCGAGGCCATTCGAGCAGGTAACATCATCGTTCGCCAGCGCGGCAGTCAGTTTCACCCAGGCATCAATGTGGGCATGGGTAAAGACTACACTCTGTTCGCCAAAGAAGATGGTCACGTAAAATTCGAAGTCAAGGGACCCTTGCGCAAAAGAACGGTCTCTGTTATTCCAGCCTGACACATTTTCAATTGATCGGGATCAGATCCCGGTCTTCCCATCGATGAGTCCTCGTGACGCACGTCGCTCAGTACAAGGTGCGTTGAAATGTTTGTTGATGAAGTCGAAATCAAGGTAGAAGCCGGTCGAGGCGGAGGTGGCTGTCTGTCTTTTCGGCGCGAAAAGCACACCCCGCGCGGTGGGCCTGATGGTGGTGATGGCGGCAAGGGTGGGAGCGTGTATGTCGTTGCAGACTCACACCTTAACACGCTCGTAGATTTTCAATTTCGTCGTTCCTGTCGCGCCGAAAACGGTCGACCTGGCGGGGGTCGGAACGCGACGGGTCGCGATGGTGAGGACCTTGAACTATTCGTGCCATTGGGTACGATGATTCACGATGCCGACACTCGGGAATTAATTGACGAAGTGAAGCGTTCGGATCAGCGCGTGTTGGTGGCGATGGGTGGCACCAATGGCGTCGGAAATGCACGGTTTAAATCGAGTACTAATCGGTCTCCTCGAAAAACCATTCCAGGCGGTGCAGGCGAAATGAGGACGCTACGGCTGGAGTTGCGCCTGTTGGCCGATGTTGGCTTGGTCGGACTGCCGAACGCGGGCAAGTCTTCGTTGATTCGTAAAGTAACCAATGCCCATCCAAAAATTGCCGATTATCCGTTTACTACACTTAAGCCATCTTTAGGTGTTGCATCGTTGGATTACGGGCGAAGTTTTACGATTGCCGACATTCCAGGCTTAATTGAAGGCGCCTCTGCAGGCAGTGGTTTAGGCATCCAGTTTCTCAAACACCTTCGTCATACCCGCCTGCTGTTTCACATTGTGGATTTTGTGTCGACCAGTTCGATTGAAAACGTAGTTCAATCCATTGAGACGATCGAAAAAGAACTGTGCCAGTTCGATAGTGAACTCGCCCAGCGCGAACGCTGGCTGGTCTTGAACAAGATCGATCTTGTTCCGGAGGATTCTCTCGCTGCACGTCTAAACGAAATTGTTTCTTTGAGTGCTTGGACAGGGGACTGGTTTTCTGTTTCTGCGATGACTGGCGAAGGTTGCAGGCGATTGATCGGTCGAGCAATGACCTGGCTCGAAGACAATCCGACAAAAACAATCGAATTGGATGAACTCGAGTCGCTGTCGCTATGAATGATGCATTCAATTTTGGTGCGACCAGACGCTGGGTCGTCAAGGTTGGCAGTTCTTTGATTACGAATATCGAAACTGGCATCAATGTCGATCGAATTTATTCCTGGGCTAAACAAATCGCCGAACTCAAGCACGCGGGTGTCGAGGTGGTGTTGGTGTCTTCAGGCTCTGTGGTCGAAGGCATGAAGCGGCTCGGTTGGAGTGAGCGACCCCACGAAGTACACATGCTGCAGGTGGCTGCGGCAGTTGGACAGATGGGTCTGGTGCGAACGTACGAAATCGCTTTCGAAAAACATGGTTACCAGACTGCACAAATTCTGTTGACGAACGCAGACCTGTCTGACCGGGGGCGATATCTCAATGCACGAAATACCATCAGAACCTTGCTTGAAATGCGTATTATTCCGATCGTCAACGAAAACGATTCCGTTGCGACCGATGATATCAAGTTTGGCGACAATGACAATCTTGCGGGCTTGGTAACCAATCTCGTCGATGCCGATTTGCTGGTTATTCTGACCGACCAGACAGGTTTGTATGATTCAGATCCTCGAATCAATGCAAACGCAAACCTGATTCGTCAAGCCCATCCTCATGATGAGTCGCTTGACAGCGTTGTCGGGCCCAGCAGCCAATATGGCCGAGGCGGTATGTTGACCAAACTCGAAGCTGCACGTAAGGCGGCACGATCGGGTGCGGCTACGTTTATTGCATCGGGTATGACCGACAGTCAACTGCAAAAGATTTTTGCTTGCGAGGCGGAGGGCACACTTTTGCTTTCAAGGACTGGCAGAATTGCTGCTCACAAGCAGTGGCTTGCCGGGCGGTTGCGCATAGCCGGTAAACTCTACCTTGATCAAGGGGCTGCCGAAGCATTACTTGCTCAGGGCCGCAGTTTATTGTCAGTTGGTGTCAGACAGGTTGAAGGAAATTTCAGTCGCGGCGATCTCGTCGCATGTATGGACCCAAACTTTCGTGAAATTGCACGCGGTTTGATCAATTATGATGCACAAGAGGCCAGCCAAATCAAAGGGCAAAGAACAGATCGAATAGAATCGACTTTAGGTTATGTGCGCGACCTCGAACTGATACACCGCGACAATATGGTGATTCTGTAGAGTAAAGTCGGAATTCGCTCGCTCATTCAATGACCCAAAACCGTGTTACCGATCTGGGAGAAAAGCCTGTCAGGCGAAAGGAAGAGTTGACACTTCACCCACACGGGTAACGCCGTCTTTGCTGTGCACAATCACCGCTTGTCCAGCATCCCAGAACTCCTTGTCGATCAGTGACAGGCCGACATTTCGTTTCAAACGCGGTGACCAGATGGCGCTCGTGATCTGACCAATCTGTCGGTCGCCTGATTTGACCGGCCAGGGTTCGGTGCAGGTGGGACAGGGGCCGCCATCGAAAAGGATACCGCGGATCTGGCGATTGATGCCTTTGTCAGCCAGTTTTTGCAAAGCGTCGTGACCCAGATAGGCGACCGCTCCGTTCAGATTGCAGAACTTCCCCAATCCGAACTCGAAAGGATTGTGTTCACGTGTCATTTCGTTTCCGTATGACAAAAGCCCGCCCTCAATACGCTCGATCAGGTTGGGGTAACCGGGCGCAATGCCGTAGGCCTGCCCGGCCTGCCAGACGGCGTCCCAGAGGGTAGCGCCCAAATGCCCGCCATTGAGGTAAATTTCGAATCCGCCCTGGCGCGAATACCCGGATCGCGTGATTAATTGCCGCGTACCGGCAAAGTCGATCCAGCCGAGCTTGAAAAATCCGATCTCGCGGACATGGTTGCCGAACAGGTCGCAAAGCAAAGACTCGGCCTTCGGACCCTGCACAGCCAAGGGTGATACATCTGGCTCGTCGATTGACACGTCAAGCCCGCACCCAAGCGCTAACCCCTTGGCAAAAAGAAGCAAATCGGAGTCCGCGATCGACAGCCAGAACCGGTCTTCTGCCAATTTCAGCAAGATTGGGTCATTGATCAGGCCACCCGTTTCATCGGTGATCGGGACATAAAGACAATCGCCGCTTTTCGCCCGCGAAATGTCGCGCGGGGTCATCCACTGGATTAGCCTCGCGGCATCGCGACCTGCGATCTGTACCTGTCGCTGGCAGGCGACATCCCAGATCTGCACGTGCTCGCGAAGATGCCAGTAGTCCTCTTCGACTGGACGATCGTACGCCGTCGGCAAAAGCATATGGTTGACCACGGAAAATCTGGTGACGCCGGCAGATTCAGCAGAGGTTGTGTAAGGGCTGCGGCGCAATCGGCGGGAAAACTTCAGCCCGTCAGCCATGCTCGGTGGAACTCCAAAGAGAGTAGCCATGAGGGGACAGAATCAGGGGAATGTGATAGTGTCCATCCGGCTCAGGCATGGTGAAACGGACAACAATCTCGTCGATGATGCGCGCACCGTGGGTATTCGAGACCCGACCTTGCCAATAAGTGCCGGTCTGAAAGACCAACTCGTAGCGAACTGCTGGGTCGGGTGCGGTGATCTCCTGTGTCAAGCGTCCGCGGTCGTCCATCTTTGTATCAAATACGATCTGTCCCGTAGCCAGATTAACCAGCCGCACAGCGATACTGCCAGCGTGGCTGCCATCAACGCCATTGAGAGTATGGGAAGACACCTTCGCCATTATTCAATCGATGCTTTGTCGCGTTTGTCCGATGTTGCCGCGACGATGGGAGAAATTACGCCACGGCACTTGACGTTTACACAGGCCGTTTTACCTGATGCCCTAGCGCGTCGCAGTGCAGGACGAAGCGCTGTGCGCGTCTCTACCAGTTCGCCATGTCCACCCAGCCCTTCGAACATGGTGTGAAATGGGATATCGCGAAAGTCGGTAGCAAAGTGCTTGCCATTGGCGAAAAGGCGTTCCTGCTGCTGGCTGATACAGTCGAGTCCTCCGTTGTTGTCGATGACGACGGTGATCGGCAAGCCTTCCTGAAATGCAGCCTCGATTGACAGTCCACCCGATAAGAAAGCACCGTCGCCGGAGATCACCACAACGTTGCTACCCGGGTGTGTAGCTTTGGCTGCAATGCCGAAACTAACCCCGACCCCCAGTAGCGAATAGTTACCAGGGTGCATTATTCCACCCAGTTTCTGCCCTCGCCAGCCTGCCATGTTCACGGCGATTTCGTTCCAGAAATGCGTATTGCCGCCGTCAAAGACTAACCAGTCATCATCACCCATCTCGGCTTGCACATCGAGGCCCAGCTGTAGGGGATGCATTTTGCCATCTGTCGCCTCATCCCGGGCGGTTTCCGCTGCGAGGTGCGTTTCCCACTCGGCAACCCACGCGGCGCGGCGTTCCTTTTGAAGATCAAACCAGGGTTCCCAGGTCCGACCGATATCGGAGAGTGCGTCCACAAACGCACCGGGGTCTGACAGCAACACCTCATCCGCGGCATAGTTGTTGTCCAGTTCCGCGGACGAACCATTCACGCAGATTAGCGTAGTTTCCTTGCGAAAAAAAGGCGGATTACCAAAATTCATCTGATTGTCGAGTCGCCCACCGACCATCACGATGACATCGGCTTCATGGATGGCAGGTTTCGACGGGTGATACTGGTGGAAATCGGCAAGCCCCATGTAGGCCTCACATTCCTCACCGAGAAGCTTGGTGTGGTAGGGCACATTGAAGATGGGCATACGTAAGGTTCGGCCCATGGTTTCCAATTTGTCTTCGGCGCCCGACCACCAGATGCCATGCCCGCCGATCACAATCGGGCGTTCTGCCTTGCGGATAAGGTCGAGCAGGCGAGCGAGCTCGGTCGGGTTGGGCCAGGCACGCGGGGCTGGACGCGCGTTGCGTGTCCAAGGCCGCTCGTCGCAGCCGGCATCCATGTCGAAGGACGAAAACATGATGTCGACCGGTAAGCTGATATGTACCGGACCCGGGTAGCCCGTGGTCGCAGCCTGCCACGCCCGATCGACGAATTCACCGATGCGTTCGCCGTCAGTAACTTGAACAGAATACTTCACCAACGGTGCGGCAATCGCCACATCGTCGATTTCCTTGAAGCCGCCCGCGCCTTGTCGTTTGAGCGTTGAGGAGCCGGTGACGAAGATCACTGGCGACCGCTCACCGCCGGCTTCAAGCATTGCAGGCACGGCATTTGCAAAACCCTCGGGACCGACCAGACAGACCGTGGGTTTGCGGGTTATGCGTGAATAGCCATCAGCGAGGTGTCCTGCAACCTGTTCGTGAGGACAGTTGATCACCGGTATCTGGCATTCCATGAACCCTTCGAGAGCTGGATTGCAGAAACCGCCTGCCAGGGTGAAAACGTAATCCACCCCTTTGTCCTTCAATGCGCGGGCTAACAAGGCACCACCGCGCAGTCGCTTGTCCTGCCTCATATTAGAATGATCTCCTTTTAGGTTTTAGCTGCTATTTTCAGCGGTGGTTGGGGGTTTGCTGTCCCGTCGTCCAGCTCGCTGCCTGGTTCGAAAAGAACGCCGGCCCAAAGATCCTCCACCGAGTTGACTCCAAGCTGGGCGATTGCGGCATCGATATCTTGCGCAAAACAATCCAGAAGCGTCGACAGGCCCTTTTTTCCACTTGCACCCAGGGCAAACAGAATCGGGCGGCCGAGCATGACGAAATCAGCGCCGAGCGCCAGTGCTTTGACGACGTCCTCGCCGTTTCGAACGCCACTGTCAAACAGTAGCGGTATGTCAGAGCCAAGGGCTTCGCGGATCCGCGGTAGCAGGTCGATCGCTGCCGGGACACTGTCCAGTTGCCGGCCGCCGTGATTTGACACGTAAACGGCATCGGCGCCTGCGTCTCGTACACGAATCGCATCCTCAGCACAGGTAATCCCTTTGACGATGAGGTTTCCCGTCCACGTACTTCGCAACTTGGCCAGGAAGTTCCAATCCGCTCCCGCTCTGCTGGCACCTCGGACGAATTTTTCGCCTCTGCCGATGTTTTTCGGAGAGGGAATGCCCGCCACTAGAGTCGACAGCGACCAGCGTGGATGGGTCACAAAATCGAGCAAGGATGTTGAGGTGAGTTGGAAGGGCACATTGAATCCGTTGCGCTGATCGCGAACCCGCCGCGATACCTGCGGAACGTCGGCGGTCAGCACCAAGGTGTCGTATCCGGCATCACTCGCCCGGCCCACTGCAGCCAGCGACGATGCTTCGGTTTGCCCGTAGTACAGTTGAAACCAGGCGCGGGTCCCAGCCCAATTACGCATGTCTTCAAGCGTGCTCGACGCGGCAGAAGAGACGCAGACCGGAATAGCAAGCCGCGAGGCCGTCTCAGCGAGGATTCGATCCGCTCCCGGGCGGATCAGGTTACACATTCCCATGGGTGCGATTCCGAAGGGAACTGCGAATTTCTGTCCTAGGACCTCTGTAGTGAGGCTTCGGGAGGCGACATTCTCCATGACACGTGACTGCAAAAGTATGTCGTCAAACCGCGCTTGATTGCGCCGCGTTCCGACCTCTCGTCCTGCTGCGCCGTCGATGAAGTCAAACACCAGACGTGGTAACCGCCGTTTCGCCAATCGGCGCGCATCCTCAGTAGAAAACAATTGAGTCCTCGTCGATAACATCCGATCGCCAGATTCTCTATGAATTACAGCTCCGGAAAACTATACAAACAGAGCTTCTGCCAAGATCGATCGAATATTTTCCTGCAACCACACAGTGTGTCTGTTTTGGCCGACTGAAAATGAAATACCAAGGAATCATTGCGGAACTTGCGCTTTAGGTTCAATTAAATTGCGCCGTCAGAAACCGTGACATCGGACAATTATATCTTTGGACATTTTCCCTCGTTTTATCAGTCGGTGGTTCCTCTATACCGCTAGTAGGAATGGTAATATAGAAGATAAACCTTTGTAATCAATAATATATAATAACAACGAAGATTGCCTGATCGGTGCTAATTCCCAAGATATAAGGCTACGAATATTTTAACCCACAAAACTATCGACAGCACACACACGTTAATGTCACCATATCAGTTTGGTGTCGTCGGCGAGCCTGTCAAGACTACCCAGTGCGCCGAATCTTGTCAATTACGCTGTGTCAATGCCATACCCAAACTGCGAATGTCAGGCAGCTCGCTACAGTCACATCAGGTATGAAATTGCAAATGTCATTAATGTCCGATTTGGGAATTTACCCCTCATTCAGATTTCTGATTCTATAATTGGCAGTCTAATTCTGTTGAAGTGGCTATATTGTCGAGGCTGATGAAGATTGGGGCCCATGGCAGTATCAAGGTTACTGACAGTATCTAAAAGAAAAATTAACAAAAATTTCATTTTTTTTCATAGGGACAATCTGCTTACTCCAGGATGGAGATATTTATTGGAGGAACTTACTCTTATGTTCACAACAAAAAGATTAATTGCCTGTGCTGTTCTGTCATGTGCACTGGTACTGCCAGGACTGGCAAGTGCAAAGACAGTCATTCGCATCCAGTCGGTCATTCCAACTTCGGCTGACGAAACCGTCATGTTACGCCGATTCGGTGACAACGTTAGTGCTCTCACGGGCGGTGAAGTCGAAATTGAAGTGCTGTCTGCAGGCGCAGTAGTCGGCGTGAAAGAAACGCTGGAAGCTGTCAGTCAAGGCCTGATTGAAGGCGGTTTCGCATGGACACACTATTGGTCAGGTTACCATCCTGCAGCGATGCTGTTTGGTTCACCCACAGCGGGTGCAGGTCTTGGTATCGACAACTTAGCTTGGATTTCCTGGTACATGGAAGGCGGCGGTCGTGATCTATATGATCGACTTTGGGGAGAAATGGGTATGAACGTCAAAGGTTTGATGCTACAGCCTGTTGGACCGGAAGCATTGGGTTGGTTCAAAGAGCCGATTAACAGTATGGAAGATTTTCGCAAGTATCGCTTTAGAGCTCCTCCCGGCATCCCGGGTCAGACCTACACGGAAATCGGTGTTGCTGCAGTCGCAATGGGCGGCGGTGACATTCTCCCGGCACTTGAGAAAGGCACAATTGATGCAGCCGAGTGGTGCTGCCCAAAGCCTGACTCGGTTTTCGGATTCCAAAAAGTTCTTAAGCACTACTACCTGCAGGGTCTGCACCAAGTTGTCGTTAATGCTGACGTATACATCAACAAGGACATCTGGGATAGCTTGACACCGCATCAGCAAAGAGCGATGGAAGTTTCCGCAGACGCGTCACTGATGCAGTCTTTGGCCTATCGAATTTATGAAAATGGTAAGGCACTGAAAGACTTGACCGAAAATCACGGCGTCATCTTGCATGATACTCCAACCGATTATTTCACAGAGTACATGAATGCTGTTCTGATCAGTATGGACAAGAACAAAGCTGAAAACGAATTTTTCGCAGAAGTTTGGAACTCCATGGAAGAATTTGCGCAAATTGCGGTTCCGTTCTGGGCTGGCGCACAGACAACCAATGCAAATCTGGGACAGGCATACGCAAAACAGTTGCAGTAAGCAAAACACTGTTGATCAGGCGCACTATGGGTGACCTGATTTGTCAAAAATGAGCAAAAGCGCGAACTTCTGGTTTGCGCTTTTTCTCAAAATACCTCGTGTTCCCATCTGAGACGTTTGAGGAGCAAGCGCTTTGAACGCCAAAATCCTGTTTCTGTTTCCTGGCCAGGGTGCACAGTATCCCGGTATCGGCAGCGACTTGATTCGAGAATATTCGCTGGCAGAAAAGATATATACCGAGGCAAGCGATGTTCTTGGTTACGATCTGGTCGCTTTGTGCAACGACTCACAAAGCGGGGCAATCAACCTTACAAAATACACACAACCGGTTCTGCTGGTTCATTCCTATGCTTGCCTACGCGTGTTTCTGGACCAGATCAATCGTCCAGTCAAAGCCTTTGCTGCAGCCGGTCACAGTCTGGGTGAGTACACGGCTTTGGTGGCGGCAGGATCATTGAGTTTTGAACACGCACTTCGCCTGGTTGCAAGACGCGGCGAATGCATGGGTGAACACGGTGGTGGAGAAATGCTGGCGCTTTCTTTATCTGAAGACCAAGTCAGACCGCACCTGGCATCCACCCATTGTGAAATCGCTGCACTGAATCTTGCAGAACAAACCGTTGTTGGCGGTTGGCCGGAACAGTTGGATCAACTTACAGCAGCGATTGACATGGATTATCCTGGCAAAGGGGGTGTTCGACTTAAGACTGAAGGTGCTTTTCATACCTCACATATGTATCCGGCAGCTCAAAAGTTTCGACCAACACTGGATGCTACAGAAATTCTGTCGCCTGAAATTCAGGTGGCATCCAATACAACCGGTCAGTTTCACACTGCAAATGTCGAGTCCGTCCGCGACAATCTTTATCAGCAGCTGTTCAAACCGGTTCGCTGGCGCGATAATTTGGCAGCCATTGCGGATGCCCAGATTGACACGATTATTGAATTCGGTGGAGGATTGGGCAAAGGTGATTCTCCTTCAGACAAGCGGCCGAATCTGCAGGGTATGATCTTGCGAGCATTCAGACGCGTCAGTGTAAGACCTGCTTACCATGCAGTCATCAATATTTCTACCCTAGAATCGACCATTGAGGCATTACAGAATGCCGAAGGTTCACTCGGCTGAGTGCTTGTATTTCACTCATTGCACGCGATCAAGCAGTGCGAGTCTGAGTGAAAATGCCCTTGAGAGAAAACATGCGCTTGCGTCCCCCGTTGCTGGAAATCGGTTGCCCTTGGGCAAGACCTGTCAACGCTCGCACTTGGAGTTGGTCTGCTCGAGATTGCGGTGATTTGCTGCGAAAATGCGTCAAACCTGTTCAATTTCGATCAGCGTACCGCAAAAATCTTTCGGGTGCAGAAACAATACAGGTTTTCCGTGGGCGCCAATTTTTGGTGAACCATCACCTAATATCCGCATTCCGGCTGCGATGAGTTTATTCTTTGCAGTCAATATATCGACAACCTCATAACAAAGGTGATGAACACCGCCTGCAGGATTTCGTTTGAGAAACCCAGCGATGGGCGAATCGGCACCGAGAGGATGAAGCAACTCAATCTTGGTGTTAGACAGGTTCACAAACACAGTCGTAACGCCGTGCTCGGGAATATCCACCGGGTCCGACACATGTGCGCCCAATACTGAGCGATATTGTTCGCTAGCAGCTTCGAGGTCGGGAACCGCGATGGCAACGTGATTAAGTTGGCCAATCATTGTGCTATTGTTCAAATTTCAATATAGGCTGATCAGCGGCGAGACTGTCGCCGACGGTGGCGAGAATCTCGACCACCGTTCCATCACGCTCGGCTTGCAGCGCGTTTTCCATTTTCATGGCTTCAACGATCGCAACGGTTTCACCGCTCTTGACAGTCTGACCCTCGCTTACACGCAACTCCTGGAGACGTCCTGGCATCGGTGATTTAAGAAATGGTGAAACGTCTGCTGACTTTTTCACCTGCATGTATTGGTTGTACTTCCCCGCAGTTGGAGTGAGTACCTTGAAATATCGTCGGACACCAAAAATTTCAAGCCGGTAGCTCATGCCACTGCGTGTGATTTGAGCACATTGCTGTTTGCTGTCGTCAATGGTGAAATAAAACAGCCTCTGATCAGGTTGCCACGAATGAGTAAAGGATTGACAGATTCCTTCCTTTGTCGAAATTTGGTGCCCGCTTGCCGTCTGTTCAATCGAAAAATCAAATTTTTCCCGATCGCTAATGACGATCCAGTCCACTGGCGTACGCCACTGTTCAGCATGGCGGCCGTCTCCCAAGCTCTCCGATTGCTGTTCGATCATGTAATGTGCGATTGTCGCAATCATGGCACCTGTCTCAATGAAGCGACCTTCTTCCTGTTCACAATCATAGCCGTTGGGATACTTGGCCTCGATGTACCGGGTGTGCATTTCACCTGCAGCAACGATTGGGTCTCTGACCAGCGCCTGTAAAAAGGGGATATTGGTTGTGACGCCTGAAATCTGGTACTCATCCAATGATTGGGCGAGCAGTGTCAAGGCATCGTCCCTGGTATCCTGATGCACGATGAGTTTGGCGATCATCGGATCGTAATGAATTGAAACTTCACCACCTTCATCCACACCTGTGTCAACCCGTACGAATTGTGATTCAACCGGTGGGCGGCATCGAGTCAAGCGACCGGTCGAAGGAAGGAAGTTTCGTGCAGGGTCTTCTGCATAGATTCTCGCCTCGACTGCCCAACCGGACATTGAAATTTGCGACTGATCAAAGCCCAATGGCTGGTCTGCGGCGACACGAATCATACAATTGACTAAATCAATCCCGCTGACAAACTCGGTTACTGGATGTTCAACCTGTAATCTGGTATTCATTTCCAAAAAGTAAAAATTTTGTGCATCATCGACGACAAACTCCACTGTTCCAGCGGAAACATAGTCGACTGCTCGCGCTAGGGTCACAGCTTGATCGGTGATGTCTTTGCGGGTTTGATCGTTCAAAAAAGGTGAAGGCGCTTCTTCAATCACTTTCTGGTGGCGCCGTTGCAGCGAACATTCCCGTTCACCCAAGTGAACAATGTTACCCGTGGTGTCACCAAGTATCTGGACTTCAATATGCCGAGGATTTTCAATGTACTTTTCGACAAATACTCGGTCGTCGCCGAAATAGGTTTGAGCCTCACTGGCAGATCGAATAAACCCATCTTTGCATTCTTCGTCGCTGTAGGCCAGCCGCATCCCTTTACCGCCGCCAGCTGCGGTGGGTTTCAGCATAACTGGATAACCGATTTGTTGCGCCAATTCAACCGCATGATCGGGACTTTCGATGACATCGTCAAAGCCAGGAATTACATTGACACCAGCATTGCGGGCGATCATCTTCGATGTTATTTTGTCTCCCATCGCCCCAATCGCGTCAGTTCCAGGGCCGATGAATTTGATACCGGCGTCAGACAGGCGTTCGCAAAATTTCGAGTCTTCCGATAAAAATCCGTAGCCTGGGTGAATCGCTTCGGCACCGCTTGAGTGACAAGCCAGTAATATGGCTTCAATGACCAGGTAGCTGTCTGCTGCTGGAGCGGGTCCGATGTGAACCGCTTCATCTGCCATGCGCACGTGCAAAGCATGGCGATCCGCATCCGAAAAAACCGCAACGGTTTTAATTCCCATTTGTTTTGCGGTTCGAATCACGCGACATGCGATTTCTCCACGATTGGCAATTAGAATTTTGCTAAACATGAAAGGTCGCGCTAAAGAGGAATATTGCCGTGTTTGCGCCAGGGATTGTCGAGTTTTTTCTTGGCAAGCATTTCCAGTGCCCGGCAAACCCGATATCGCGTCGTTCGAGGCATAATCACATCGTCAATAAACCCTCGGCTGGCGGCAACGAAAGGGTTGGCAAATTTGTCGCTGTATTGTGTCGTTTTTTCTTTGATTTTTTCAGCGTCATTCAATTGCGCTCGAAAAATAATTTCAACAGCTCCTTTGGCACCCATCACCGCAATTTCTGCGCTTGGCCATGCCAGATTCACATCACCACGCAGATGCTTGGAACTCATCACGTCATAGGCACCGCCATACGCTTTACGGGTAATGATTGTAACTTTCGGGATCGTTGCCTCAGCATAGGCGTACAGCAGTTTCGCACCATGTTTGATGATTCCGCCGTGCTCCTGGGCAGTGCCTGGCATAAATCCGGGTACATCGACAAAGGTTATCACCGGAATACCAAAAGCATCACAGAAGCGAACAAAGCGCGCTGCCTTGATGGAGGATTGAATGTCGAGACAACCCGCGAGCACCATGGGCTGATTTGCCACAATCCCGACCGTTCTTCCTTCCATCCGGGCGAATCCGGTAACGATATTCCGGGCGTGGTCAGGTTTGAGTTCAAAGAAATATTCTTCATCAACAGTTTTGTGAATCAGTTCCTTGATATCGTAGGGCTGGTTAGGGTCCGTGGGCACCAGCGTGTCGAGCGCCGGTTCGATGCGATCGCGCGGGTCACCGCTTGGTCGAACCGGTAAGGGGCTTTGGTTGTTGGCCGGCAGAAAATCGATGAATGAACGCAGCATTAGGCATCCTTCAATGTCATTTTCAAAGGCACCGTCGGCCACGCCTGAAGTTTCTGTATGTGCTGTGGCACCGCCCAACTGATCAGCCGATACTTCTTCGTGTGTTACTGTTTTTGCCACATCTGGACCCGTAACAAACATATAGGAACTGTCTCGCACCATGAAAATAAAGTCGGTGATTGCAGGTGAGTAGACTGCTCCGCCGGCACAGGGTCCCATGATGAGCGAAATTTGCGGGATCACACCCGATGCCATCACATTGCGCTGGAAGATATCTGCATAGCCAGCGAGTGAGGCAACGCCTTCTTGTATTCTTGCGCCGCCAGAGTCGTTGATGCCGATGACCGGTGCGCCGACCTTCATGGCTTGATCCATGATCTTGCCTATTTTTTCGGCATGCGCTTCCGATAGCGAGCCGCCGTAGACCGTAAAGTCCTGGCTGAAAATAAAGACCAGGCGGCCATGAATCGTGCCATAGCCGGTCACTACGCCGTCGCCGGGAATTCGGTTGTCCGCCATCCCGAAATCCGTACTGCGATGCTCGACAAACATATCCCATTCTTCGAAACTGTCTCGGTCAACAACCAGGTCAATTCTTTCGCGTGCAGTTAGCCGCCCCTTCGCGTGTTGTTTGTCAATGCGATTTTGTCCGCCACCGAGTTGTGCGGCTCTTCTTTTTTGGTTTAACTGATCAATAATGTCTTGCAAGAATTACACCTTGATGGGATTGACAGTAAAGATTAAACGGACAGTAAGCTGTTTTCGATTAGGTCAAGAACTTGAGGAATTGTATCGAGAATCCTCGTGCCTGGGCCATAAACTGCCGACACGCCGTGACATTCAAGTGTGCGCACATCATCAGGCGGAATCACCCCGCCACAAATGACAATTACATTGTCAGCACCTTCGTTTCTTAAACCTTCGATGACTTGTGGCACGAGAGTTTTATGCCCTCCGGCCTGTGTGGAGATTCCAATCAGGTGAACATCATTGTCAACGGCCTGGCGTACGACTTCCTCTGGGGTTTGAAACAAAGCACCGATGTCAACTTCAAAGCCGAAATCGGCATAGGCGGTTGCGATAACCTTGGCACCACGATCATGTCCGTCCTGGCCTAGTTTAGCGATCAGGGCACGCGGCCGTCGCTGATGCATGTGGACAAACGATTCCACTCGAGCGCGAATTTCCGCTACATCTTTTTCACTGGAGATTGCGCTGCGGTAAACGCCGCTGATGGTTTGAGGAATTGCACGGTGGTGTCCAAAAGTTTCCCGCATCGATTCGGTGATTTCTCCCACTGTCGCCCGTGCCCGGGCAGCCTCAATTGACAATTGCAGTAATCCCCACTCGCCAGATTTAGCGCGTTCACCAAGCTTTCGAAGTGCTTCCTGGCAGGTGGCTTCCTGACGGTCTTGTCGAATCCTGACAATCCGGGCCACCTGATTTTCCCGAACGGCCTGATTATCGACCTCAAGCAGTTCAATCGCGTCTTCAGTTTGGTCGACAAAGCGGTTCACCCCGACGATGGCTTCTTCATCGCTATCAAGTCGGGCCTGGCGCTTCGCAGCGGAGGCTTCAATGCGTTGTTTTGGCATCCCGGATTCAACAGCTCTTGTCATTCCCCCGAGTGCTTCGACTTCATCAATCAGTTTCCTGGCTTCGTTGATCATTGAAGCCGTCAGGCTTTCTAAATAGTAACTTCCTGCCAATGGATCGACGACTTTGGACAGTCCGGCTTCTTCTCTCAGGATCAGTTGAGTGCTGCGGGCAATCTTGGCGGAAAATTCACTTGGCAACGCCAGCGCTTCATCAAACGAATTGGTGTGAAGTGATTGCGTTCCGCCTAAGACAGCAGCGAGCGCTTCAACTGTCGTTCGAACAACATTGTTATAGGGTGACTGGCTGGTGAGGCTAACACCTGAAGTTTGGCAGTGAGTTCGAAGCATCAATGAGGCTGGGTTTTGCGGGCTGAATAGCGACTGCATCAGATGGGCCCATAAGAATCTTGCCGCACGAAGCTTCGCCACTTCCATAAAAAGGTTCATCCCGATGCAGAAAAAAAACGAAAGTCGTGGTGCAAAGTCATCTACTTTCATTCCGCTGGATAGCGCTGCGCGTACGTATTCAATCCCGTCTGCAATGGTGTAAGCCAGTTCCTGAACGCAGGTCGCGCCAGCTTCTTGCATGTGATAGCCCGAAATGGAGATCGGATTGAACCGAGGCATCAATGAAGCAGTGTGCTGAATGATGTCTGCAACAATTCGCATGGACGGTTCTGGCGGATAGATGTAGGTATTTCGAACCATGAATTCTTTGAGAATGTCATTTTGCAGCGTGCCGGACAACGCGCTTTGCTGTACACCTTGTTCTTCCCCAGCGACGATGAACATGGCCAACACAGGCAAGACTGCGCCATTCATGGTCATTGATACGGAGATTTTGTCGAGCGGGATGTTGGAAAACAGGATTTTCATATCTTCGACGCTGTCGATTGCAACACCAGCCTTGCCGACATCGCCCACAACTCTTGGATGATCAGAATCGTAACCACGGTGAGTAGGAAGGTCAAATGCGACAGAAAGTCCAGTTTGTCCAGATTTGAGGTTGTCGCGGTAAAATCGGTTCGATTCTTCCGCGGTAGAAAATCCGGCATACTGTCTGAGAGTCCAAGGCCGTCCGGCATACATGGTCGCCCTGGGTCCACGCACGTAAGGAGGAATGCCGGGTAAGGTTGACAGATGTTCGAGCCCAGCCAGATCGTCCGCTGTATAGACAGGCTTGACCTCAATACCTTCTGGCGTTTGCCAAATTAGTTCCTCAAAAGATCTGTCTTTAAGTTCCTTGGCAGCTCTTTGCTTCCAATCGTCGATCGATGGTTTTGCAAAATTCATTGGGTCAGAAACTGGCGTACTGTCGCCAAGTTGCTACGACTTTGGGTAGCCGATGGATGCGAGCGCATCGGTGATTTCATTAAGAATTTCAGGATCATCAATGGTTGCTGGCATTTGCCACGGAACAGCATCGGCGATTTTGCTGACAGTACCTCGTAGTATTTTGCCTGACCGTGTCTTGGGCAGCCGCTTGACGACAACAGCTTCTTTGAATGCTGCGACGGGGCCAATTTTTTCTCTCACCAGCGCGACACATTCTTTGACGATTTGTTGATGTGGGGTTTCACAACCCGCGTTCAGCACGACCAGGCCAAGCGGCAGTTGCCCTTTCAGCGAGTCCTGGACTCCGGTAACTGCGCATTCGGCGACATCTGGGTGCGCAGCCAAGACTTCCTCCATGGCTCCTGTAGATAGTCGGTGACCTGCCACGTTGATGATGTCATCGGTACGCGACATGACATAGACATAACCGTCCTCATCAACAAATCCTGCATCTGCAGTTTTGTAATATCCTGGAGACTCCGCGAGATAAGCATCAAAGAATCGCTGCCTGGCATTCCACAGCGTTGGAAAACTGCCAGGCGGCAACGGCAATTCCACCACCAGTGATCCGATCTCACCTGGAGCAACTTCCTGATTTGATTCATTGAGCACTTTGAGATTCCAGCCTGGTACAGGTTTCGAAGGCGAACCTTCTTTGATCTTGAGTTGTTCAATTCCGATTAGATTGGCGCAGATTGCCCATCCCGTTTCGGTTTGCCACCAATGGTCAATAACCGGTACATCTAGTTTATCTTCTGCCCAGTGTAGCGTGTCAGGGTCGGTACGCTCACCGGCAAGAAACAGGGTGCGAAGATGAGATAGATCATAGTTCGCCATGTGCCTGCCGTCGGGGTCTTCTTTTTTGATCGCCCGAAATGCCGTCGGTGCGGTGAAGAGCACCGATACTTTGTGTTCGGATATCACGCGCCAAAATGCACCTGGATCGGGTGTGCCGACCGGTTTGCCCTCGTAAAGAACTGAGGTGTTGCCGGCAAATAGCGGTGCATAGACAATATAGGAGTGTCCGACCACCCAGCCAACGTCCGATGCTGCCCAGAAAACCTCGCCTGGCTCAACGCCATAAATGTTTTTCATGGACCACTTTAAGGCGACGATGTGTCCGCCATTGTCGCGCACGACGCCTTTTGGTTGGCCCGTGGTTCCTGAAGTGTAAAGAATATACAGCGGGTCGGTAGCCTTGACTGAAACACAAGGAACCTCGTCGGCCTGCGATTGCAAGGTTTCCCAGTCATGGTCGCGTTCTGAAAGCAGGGGTGCTTCCAGTTGGGGACGCTGAAAGATCACGCAGGCTTGAGGTTTGTATTGCGCCAGTTCAATCGCCTTGTCCAAAAGGGGCTTGTAGGCGATGATTCGGCCTGGCTCCAGGCCACAGGATGCACTGACGACCACTGTCGGTTTGGCATCATCGATTCGTACAGCCAGTTCATTGGATGCGAAGCCCCCAAACACCACAGAATGCACGGCACCGAGACGGGCACAAGCCAACATGGCAATGACGGCTTGTGGAATCATTGGCATGTAGATGATGACTCGCGAGCCGCGCTCGACACCCACGTTGGCCAAGGCACCAGCGAACCGGGCAGTCTCTTGTGTCAACTGTCGATAGGTGTAGTGGCGAATTTCGCCAGTCATTGCTGAGTCATAAATCAGCGCATTCTGTTCACCCCGACCCTGCTTGACATGCAGGTCAAGGGCGTTATAGCAAGTATTGACCTGCGCGCCAGCGAACCAGCGGTAGTGAGGCTCATCGGAGTCATCCAGAACCTTGTCCCAAGGCTTATCCCAATGGACTGCATTCGCGATTTCGCTCCAGTAGACTTCTCGTTGGTGGATTGATCGGTCAAATTCTTCTTGATATTTACTCATGTTTGGATTTGGGTCAAATCAGGGTGCTAAATGATCGGCAATCAAATAAAAATACTGAGCGCAGATCACAATTCGGATACAGTGGGTGAAGTTATCACGGGTAAAATGTACTTACAGTCATCATTGATTGTTAAATCAAATAAACCGTCCGCGCTAATTGACGCCGCAGCAATAGTTCTTTAATCGAAATTCTCTTGGAGTTCTTTATTTCATGGCTTACGAATACATTATTACGGAAACGAACGATAAAGTTGGAATAATTACATTCAATCGTCCGAAGGTTCTCAACGCCTTATCATCGGGTGTGATGGATGAACTTGGCGATGCCATCGACCAGTTTGAATCTGACACCGTAGTCGGGGCAATCGTGATTACCGGCAGCGAGAAGGCATTTGCCGCAGGTGCCGATATCGGTGAGATGAAAGACAACTCCTTTGCAGATGCATTTATGGGTAATTTCATCAGCAAGAATTGGGAGCGGGTGACGGAGTGCCGAAAGCCTGTTATCGCGGCTGTCGCTGGATTTGCGCTCGGTGGAGGCTGCGAACTCGCGATGATGTGCGATTTTATTATTGCGGCAGACAATGCAAAATTTGGTCAGCCTGAAATCAACCTTGGCATTATTCCGGGGGCCGGTGGCTCGCAGCGATTGACACGAGCGGTCGGCAAGTCTAAAGCAATGGATATGTGCCTTACGGGACGGATGATGGATGCCGAAGAAGCAGAAAGATCCGGTCTTGTTTCGCGTGTTTTTCCGGTTGCGGACTTGCTTGACAATGCAGTTGCCATTGCGCAGGAAATCGCTGGCAAATCTCAGATTGCAGCGTCAATGGTCACCGAAGTGGTTGATCGAGCATATGAGTCAAGTTTGAGTGAAGGTGTGCTGTTTGAACGGCGGGCATTTCATGCACTGTTTGCCACACAAGACCAAAAAGAAGGGATGGCGGCGTTTTTGGAAAAACGCAAGGCGAACTGGCAAAACAAATAGCGCCAGAAATTTAAGTCCGATGCTCGCTGGTGGTTTGGCCTGTGCCTGATGTAGCTGCCAGCAATCGTCAGGAAGCTTTGATGGGCACTCGCATGCTGCCAATTCTTTCGATGCTACACTCTAGCATATCGCCAACTTTAACGGCACCGACTCCAGCAGGCGTGCCGCACATGATGACATCTCCTGGATACAGAGTATAGTATCTGGAAGCAAAGGCGATCAGATTACGCGTAGAGTAAAGCATGTTCTGCGTATTGGAATGCTGACGAGTTTTTCCGTTCAGTGACAAGGAGATCTCCAAGCTGTCGGGGTTTTCAATTTCGTTTTTGGTGACCAGCCACGGCCCCAATACCGAATGACTGTCCAACGCCTTCCTCAAACTTCGGTCTTCTCCACCGCGCACAGTCATGTCCAGCCCGATTGTATATCCAGCGACGTATTCCAGTGCTTCGTCCTCTGTGACTTTACGGCAGTTTTTTCCGATGACGATGGCCAGTTCGACTTCATGGTCGGTGCGTCGGTTTTGAAATCCCAGGCGCACGCCATCATCCGGTCCAACTGGAATCGGAGCTTTCAAAAACAGACCCTGCGTTTCGACACTTCCCACCAAACCGCTGGCTTTAAGTTCCGGGTCTTCGTCGATTTCTTTTTGATGTGCCTGATAGTTGATTGGTGCACCGATGATTTTTGAAGGACGGGCAATTGGGCTGTTCAGATGCAAATCGCGTAAGGACAATGTTTCCGATTGTCGTCTAAGCCTGTGCATGACTGGAAGCAGAGCGTCCAAGTTGCCAATCATCAAATCACCCGGTGGCTGAGGCCATGCGGGGGTTGGAATGTCGGTCACCGCATCGGTGACATCCTGTACATGACGTCCTTCGACAACGCCCAGGCGGTTTTCATTGAATCGACAAATTTTCATTATGCAGGTTGTTTAAGTGTCCAGTTTGAAAGCCCTATGCGTTTAGTGTATCGCAAAATGCTCGTGTAAACTACTTCCCTTTTACTACGATGCTTGACGCGCGAAAGGAAAACTACTTTGAGGAAAAATCAAATGATAATGTTCGCCCACAAAGTGAAAAAGGGCGATGAAATAAACACTCAATCGACGTTAAATCCAAGGCAAATTTTCATCCCGAATTTAGCGGAGCGCGTTTCGCGTCCTGATATGTGCCGAGGTGAAGACGATGGATGAGCAAGTCCAGTTATGGATCGAATGTCGACCACACTGCAGGAGAAACACAAGCGAGTGAAATAACGCCTAGCGCTTTAATCCGTCGGTTTGAGAATGTCGGTGTAAACCTATCAGGTCGATACTCACGTCTTTCGATCACGATCCCGAATGTTCGGTCAGCCAGGCTGAGCAATGAATGAGATAGTATCTTGAATTACGTACCTCCTGTCGCAAATGACTAGAAGGCTTGAAAAAATGTGTTGGGAATTGTTGGTTGATAACGGTGTTTCTAGGGCCGGCACAACCATTGAAGCCAATTCGACTGGTTAGGTCAACTGCAATATCGTTAGCGTTTCTGCCGCTCAAACATCCTTGTCAGGCATTTATCGTTCCAGCCACAGAAAGCAAGTCATTTTGCACTTGCTAACCCACCATTTCGCAGATTTCGAATCTGCTTCAAGGTCAACGCCGTACAATCGCTGATCTCGTGCTCAGACAGTCCATTCTTGAACATCTGTTCAACGACCTGTGCTTTTCCTCGTTCAATGCCTTGCTCAATGCCTTCTTGCCTGCCGACCGCTGTCCAGCGAATCTTGGCATTTTGCTCCAGAATTTCAAGATCCGATGCAAATTCTTCCATTGAAGCTACCACCTTTCCAAACCTGTGCAATCCAAGCGCAAGCATGCCCTTGTCCAACAATTATCATTCCAACCGTAGAAGGCAAGTCGTTTTGCACTTGCTTACCCACCATTTCGCAGTTTTCGAATCTGTTTCAAGGTTAACGCCGTACAATCGCTGATCTCGTGCTCAGACAGTCCATTCTTGAGCATCTGTTCAACAACTTGTGCTTTTCCTCGCTCAATGCCTCGCTCAATGCCTCGCTCGATGCCTTGTTCAATGCCTTGTTCGATACCCTGTTCAATGCCTTCTTGCCTGCCGACCGCTGTCCAGCGAATCTTGGCATTTTGCTCCAGAATTTCAAGATCTGATGCAAATTCTTCCATTGAAGCTACCACCTTTCCAAACCTGTGCAATCCAAGCGCAAGCATGCCCTTGTCCAACATTTGTCATTCCAACCGTTGAAGGCAAGTCGTTTTGCACTTGCTTACCCACCATTTCGCAGTTTTCGAATCTGTTTCAAGGTCAACGCCGTACAATCGCTGATCTCGTGCTCAGACAGTCCATTCTTGAGCATCTGTTCAACAACTTGTGCTTTTCCTCGCTCAATGCCTCGCTCAATGCCTCGCTCGATGCCTTGTTCAATGCCTTGTTCGATACCCTGTTCAATGCCTTCTTGCCTGCCGACCGCTGTCCAGCGAATCTTGGCATTTTGCTCTAGAATTTCAAGATCTGATGCAAATTCTTCCATTGAAGCTACCTCCTTTCCAAACCTTTGCAATCCAACTGTGCGCGCCAATTCATCATATGCCCGCTGATTCGACCGGTATAACGCTGATCCGGTAATTTGGCGCTCCGCTTCCCTGACTGCATTATAGTCACCACCATGGCGAAACATCATCAATGCACCCGCAGGTCCGTCAACTTTGACCTTGCCACTTTGCACCAGCTGTCTCTCATCAATCACTAAATATCTGAACGATGGCTGCAAGTCCCTCGTACCGTCTTCTAACAACTCACTGACCCGGAGTGGCGCACGCCACGGTGAAACACCCGTGTATAAAACCGTCGGCAGCACCGTTGGCAGTTTGCCTGTTTTACTCTGACGTGCCTTATTGTTCCATAACGACTCGTAGATCAACGACGCATAGGCCAACATCCGTAGCGCCATCGACTGGTCCACTGTCGACTGAAATTCAATATGCAACACCACGTATAACTGCCCGCCACCATGACGGTAGTCAATTTGCCAAATCATGTCACCATGCCGCTGGATCAGCGTATCGCTGACTAAGGAACTTGGCATCGGGCGGAGAGTGGATAGATCTATTTTCGCAGCTACATTTGCTGGCACCTGCGCATAATCAAAATAAGACCGCACGACCTCGGCCTGTCGACAAATCCGTTTGAACGCCGAATCATAGTCTGGGGAATTTCTCATCAGTGAGTCTCCTACCCCGCAACGTTCCATGTGCGAGGCTGCTGTCATATGGAACCAGACATTTAACTGACTTGGGTGACGTCAGATATCTTGAGTCCCGTTTCGATCCTGGTTGATAGATCTTTCAGTAACCCTGTTCAGCAAAGCCCTACCCAGTGTTTAGCTAATTGAGTTTCAGGCTCCATTGAGTAGCATTGATTTAATCAAAACAACCAATTTTCCATCGCCATTATTCTACTATCACTTGTCCAGACTCAAGTGCTCGTCCGGATTGGCCTATTTGCCGCGTTTATATTGCTTCGTTAGTTAATTCACTGCCTAAAGTCAGGAGATTGTTGCTTGCCATTATTACTCGGTGCGCAGCCAAAACAACCAGTTCATACGCGACTCGAAATTAGCAGATAGATTGTGTTCCAACACCGCCATGCCTGGAACGCGTGTATTTCAAGTTGATTTATTACCTTATGCGACTCAGCACTTCGCAAGTCGCAAGCGATGGCTGCAACTCAATATGGGGACGCAAAGGCCCGTGGCATATCAACAGTATGCCGACCTGATCGCGCAACTGCTCTGATTTGAAAACACTTATTCACACATCAGACTCGTGTTCCGACGCGCAAATTACGCGGGTCTCGATACGACAAACCGCAGACAACTGCGTTCTAAAGTTCATTCCTTCGATCTGGTGAAAACGCCGCAAACACAGGTAAATATGGCATCAATTTGTACAGATTACCCAAATTCATTCCATTAAATTTCGATCAAAACTCCTACCAACCTTACATCCTGCATCCAAAATAAACCATCGATAGAGGCCTATATGTTTGATTTAAGTTAGTTTTTATATATTCAAAATAAATGTTGAAAATTAACCTTGACAAACGAAGAAATTTAGTTAACAATAGGGCAAAAGTGTCTATTTGTGGCAGATAGTGTAATTACGTGGAATATATGCAGTATTTTGGATCGCACAATTTATCGGTTGATGAGAAGGGTCGAATTGTAATTCCCATCAGTTTTCGCGAGCAGCTCAAGCAGCACTGCGAAGGTAATTTGGTGATGGGACAGACATTTCGTGCGCCTTGCATTTCGATTTATCCAGCGCCGGAATTTGATCGAATTCGAGATGAATTGATGCGCAATCGAAATGCGACGTCGCAGTTTCAGAACCTGCTCAGAATCATGGTCGGTACTGCACAAAGCAGTGAAATGCTGGCAACGGGCCGAGTTCTCGTGCCCAAGCAACTCAGACAGTTCAATTCCATTGAACGCGATGCGATGCTGATTGGAGTCGGTACGCGTTTTGAACTTTGGGATCAAGGCGAGTGGCAGAATCACTGTGCGGGTATCAAGAATGAAAATGAGGAAGATTACCAGATTATCCTCGAAAAATTGCCTATCTGATTGAAAATTGATGAGTATTTTAAATTGAGTCGCTTAATTGACAAACATGATGCTCACGATGCAGTGATGGCGCAGGCAGCGATTGAAGCCTTGTCCATCGACCCGGAAGGGGTCTATGTCGACAGCACATACGGTCGCGGCGGACATTCGGCTGGCATATTGTCGCGACTGAATGCACATGGAAAACTCTACGCCTTCGATTGCGATTCAGACGCCATTACCGTTGCCCAAAAAATGCATGGTGAAGATCCGCGCTTTGAGTCCATCCATGCGCGCTTTTCCAGAATCGGTGCGCAGTTAAGCTCGCGACACTCCGAAATTCGTCTTTCTGGCATACTCGCCGACCTCGGTGTTTCCTCTCCGCAACTCGATCAACCTGAACGCGGATTTAGCTTTTTGCGAGATGGGCCGCTGGACATGCGAATGAATATCGCTGAGCCCTTATCGGCTGCTGACTGGCTGCAAACCGTCAGTGAACGAACACTCAGCGACACGCTCGGCACATTGGGTGGTGAGAGATTTGCACGACGAATCGCTCGCGCTGTTATTGAACGACGACGTCAAGCACCACTTAAAACAACCCTGGACCTTGCTCAATTGGTCGCCGATTGTGTACCGGTGCGCGAACAGGACAAACACCCGGCGACCCGAACCTTCCTTGCCATTCGCATGTACATCAATCGAGAACTTGAGGAGTTAAACAATTTTTTGCCTCAATGTGTGGAACTGCTCAAACAGGGTGGTCGATTGGTTGTCATCACGTTTCACTCAGTTGAAGACAGGGTGGTCAAACGTTTTATGCGCGCCGCAGCGATCGGTGCACCGGGACCTGAGCAAATCCCGTTTCGAAGTTCAGATTTTCAGCCGACGTTGAAGATCATCGGTCGACCGCAGCGATCCGAACCATCAGAATTGCAGCGAAATCGCCGCGCCAGGAGTGCGGTGATGCGAGTGGCTGAACGAATTGGACGTGCCGATGCGTAGCCTGTCATTTTGCCTGATCATCATTTGCCTGGTTTCGGCGACGAGCATTGTTTGGATCCGACACCAGAACCGGGTTGCGCTGCCTGACCTGCATGCGCGCTACGCGTTGCGTGATGATCTGAATATCGAGTGGCATAAGCTTCTGGCAGAACGGGCAACACTGCTGCGACAGGACAAAGTAAAAAGCTGGGCGCGCGTCGTTGGAAAAATGCATGTGCCCGATGAAGAGGTGGTCCTGATCATCAAAAAACATCCAACAGATTGGTTGCTGCTGGAAGGTTGGAAATGAGCGTCAATCCATATTACGCACCCACTCGCGATATTGTCGTTTTACTGTCGATTGCCGTCGCATTTTTGCTGTTGATTGCGCGCGCCGCCCAATTGCAGATCAGCGACAAGGAAGTGCTGCAGGCCGAAGGTGATGCTCGATTTGTACGCCTCGAACAAGTCACGGCAAATCGCGGGATTATTCGCGATCGCAACGGTGTGGTTCTCGCCATTAGCACACCAGTCGACAGTGTGTGGGCGGAGCCCAACGTACTGCGTCAGCATCCTGATTCGTTTGCGCTGCTTGAAGATGAACTGGGAATTGAGCGCAACTATATCGCCAATGAACTGGACAAAATCAATCCTGACCGTGAGTTTATGTATCTAAAACGTGCCCTGGTGCCGGACCACGCACAAGTGGTGATGGATTTGAATGTTCCAGGTGTCGCACTGCAGCGCGAATATCGACGCTACTATCCATTCGGTTCATCGATCTCAAATCTTGTCGGTTACACCAATATAGATGATGAGGGTCTGGAAGGCATAGAACTCGCCCACAACCGTCAATTGAACGGACAGCATGGTTACCGCCGGGTCATCAAGGACCGCATGGGACGCGTGGTTGAAATCTTAAGCGATGTGCAACGGGTTCGACATGGTGAAGACATTATGCTCAGCATTGATTCACGCATTCAACAGGCAGTCTACCAGGCGTTGCTCAAGACGCTAACACAACAAAAGGCAGTTTCTGCCAGTGCCGTGGTCGTCGATGTTGATACCGGTGAAATTTTGGCGATCGCTACTGCACCGAGTTTTAATCCCAATGAGTCCAGTAATCGGCACACGACACACAACTATGCCGTGCGACACGAATTTGAACCAGGCTCTGCAATTAAGCCGTTTGTTGTAGCAAAAGCGTTGCTGGATGGCCTGGTTTTACCGAATTCGGTCATCGATACCGCTCCAGGCAAGGTTGTAATCGGTGGCTTTCGAATCAGTGATTTCAGAAATTATGGCGAGTTATCGGTGGCCGAAGTACTGCAAAAATCAAGCAACGTCGGCGCCATTAAGATCGGAACGCAGATTCCGCCAGCCGATCTGGTTAAGTTCATGAGAAAACTGGGATTAGGTAATTTAACCGGGAGTGGCATTGTTGGCGAGACCAGCGGTCATATCCCGAAACGTTCCCTTTGGCGCAAAAGCGAACATGCATCACTGACTTATGGCTACGGATTTTCCGTGTCTATGTTGCAGATTGCCAGAGCCTATTCGATGATTGCCAATGGTGGCGAACTGACGCCGCTGACCATTTTGGCTGATGCTCCGACCGACCACTCGACACTAATATTGCCTAAGTCGGTTGCCAAAGACCTGACCAGCATGCTCGAATTGGTCGTTACCAAAAAGGGAACAGCGAGACGAGCAAAAATTCCATCTTACCGGGTTGCTGGTAAGACATCAACGATGCAGAAACTGCTCGACGGGGTATACCAGGATAACTTGCACCGGTCGATGTTTGCCGGTTTTGCACCGGCATCCAGACCCGAGCTTGCAGCGGTCGTTATGGTTGATGAGCCAGGCGCAGGACACTACTTCGGCGGACGGGTGGCGGCGCCGGCGTTTCGTGAATTCATGGCCGAAGCACTTCGAATTTTGAATGTACCCCCTGACGATCTGGATCTGGTTGCCGCGCGACAGCCGAATTTGTACAACAGGGCGAACACATGAAGCAGACAGTGGTCAATCCGCATGGCAGCCAATATCTGAGCGTTTTGCTCAAAGGCATCACGCCCGTCGATCAGACCCAGGATTTGTTGATTGATGAAATCTGTCTGGATAGTCGCAAGGTGCGCCCCGGAAGCCTGTTTTTAGCCGTACCTGGAACCCGGGATGATGGTCGCTCTCACATGCAGCACGCCATTGCAGCAGGTGCCCGAGCAATCGTCTTCGATTCAAATAACTGGCCGACGCTAACACATGGTGAAATTCCACACATTGGCGTCCCCGACCTCGCTCGTAAGATTAGCGCCATTGCTGACGTATATTTTCGCCAGCCTTCAAAGAAGTTGCATGTCGTTGGAATCACCGGCACCAACGGAAAATCCAGCTGTGCAGCATTGACTGCTCAAGCGCTTCAAGCACTTGGACAAAAATGCGCAATTGTCGGCACTTTGGGCTCCGGATTCCCGGGTGAGCTTGCCACTTTACCGCTAACCACACCAGATTCCATTACACTTCAGCACCACCTTGCCGCACTGGCAGACTCAGGTGCCCAATCTTTATGCCTTGAGGTTTCATCGCACTCACTCGATCAGTCGCGAACCGATGGGGTTCGGTTTGGCACCGTCGTATTCACCAACTTGACTCGAGACCACCTGGACTATCACAAGAACGAAGCGCACTATCAGGCGGCCAAGGCCAGGCTGTTTATGGAAACGGCGGCTTCACATGCAATACTCAACATCGATGACAAATTCGGTCAGTGGTTGTCGGGTCGTACATCGGCTGTCCACGAGATCACCTACGGACAGCAAAATTCAGACGTGCAATTGGTCAAATGTGAATCCGACCTCGAAGGCCTGACGTTAATTCTTGATGTTTTGGGTCAGATGGTTTATGTGCGAAGCCCTCTGTTTGGTCGCCTCAATGGAATTAATCTGACAACGGTTGCAGCCACTGTTCATTCATTGGGATATTCAGGCGCAGATATAGAAGCGGCGCTGAACCGGCTTGAACCGATTGACGGGCGTATGGAAAGAATTAAGGGCGCACCATTTCATCCGTCGGTTTATGTCGACTACGCTCACACGCCCGATGCGCTGCGCCAGGCGCTTGCGAGCCTGCGCGAGGTAACCGGTGGAAAGCTTTGGTGTGTATTTGGCTGTGGTGGTGATCGCGATACAACAAAACGCCCCCTGATGGGAGCGATATCAGAACAATTTGCCGACGAGGTCATCATTACAGATGACAACCCAAGAAGCGAATCGCCGACCCGAATCGCGAACCAGATCGCAGATGGTATGGGGGCGAATGCGCGAATCGTACATGACCGTCGCCAGGCAATCGAGCTGGCTATCGGCAATGCCGGCTCGCAAGATGCCGTCCTGATTGCAGGAAAAGGTCACGAAACTCAGCAAGTGTATGCCGATCAGATTTATCAGTTCAGCGACCGCCAGGTTGCTGAGACGATGTTGGGAGGGGCGATATGTTGAGCACAGCGGATGTCGCACGTGCGGTCCATGGCGATCATATCGGCGTCGATACCCAATTTGAGTCGGTCAGTACAGACACTCGCACCATTGAAAACGGTGCGCTGTTTGTTGCATTGCGGGGCGAACGTTTCGATGGACACGAGTATGTCGATGAAGCGATCAAAAAAGGCGCATCTGCTGCAATGCTTGAATCGGCAGTCGAATCGTCCATCCCGCAGGTGATTGTGCAAGATACCGAGCAGGCGCTCGGGGAATTGGCTGCTTACTGGCGTCGCCAATTTAATTTTCCTGTTGTTGCAGTCACGGGTTCAAACGGTAAAACTACCGTTAAGGAGATGATTGGTCACATTCTGCGTACGAACGCGCAAACCTCGGTCTCCAAAGGCAATTTCAACAATCCCATCGGGCTGCCACTGTCGCTGCTTAAGCTTCGTCAGTCGCACCAGTTTGCAGTGGTCGAAATTGGCATGAACCAAATCGGAGAAATCGAACGTTTGGCCCAACTGGCCCAGCCGACTGTCTCTGTCATTACGAATGCAGGTGCCGCGCACCTGGAAAACCTCGTGAGCATCGAACAGGTCGCGGTCGAAAAAGGCAAGATTATCGAATCATTGGGAAAACACGGCGTCGCGGTGCTCAATGCTGATTCTCCGCACTATGCACATTGGCAGGCGACTGCCGCCAAGCGCAAAATTGTATCGTTCGGATTCAGTGACCAGGCAGATGTCTCAGCGCAACATGTCGCACTGAAATTCGCTTCGAAAATTCAGATTCAGTCTCCAGTCGGGACCGTTGAGGTCGAATTGCAGTTGGCCGGGGATCACAATGTCATCAATGCACTCGCTGCAAGTGCGGTGGGAATCGCACTTGAAGTACCACTTTCCCAAATCAAAGCAGGACTCGAATCCATGCGAGCCGTAGCCGGTCGGTTACAGCTACGTCAACACTTTCGAGGGGGTCCGCTGATCGACGATACGTACAACGCCAATCCCAATTCGGTTGCCGCTGCCTTGTCATACATCTCCAGGCTCAGCGGTGATCGACGCCTGGTATTGGGCGATATGTTTGAACTGGGTGCGAAAGGTGAAAAATACCACCGCGAAGTTGGCCGGCTCGCGCGCGGTAGCGGTATTGGTCGTCTGTATGCACTTGGTGAACTCAGCGCTAGCGCGGCGCAGGAATTTGGCCGCGGGGCGATCCACTTTTCGGATCGTGATTCACTGCTTCGGGAACTGGGTACAGATCTTGATGCCACAACCACGGTTTTGATCAAGGGTTCGCGCGGCATGAAAATGGACGAAATAGCAGATTTTCTTTGTGTCCGCGAATCGGATTCACCGACGGAGCGCTCATGTTAGCACAACTGCTGCTCAACTTTACCGACGAAGTCTCCTGGCTGAATGTATTCAGGTACATCACCTTGCGAGGCGTACTTGCGGTACTCACGTCTTTGATTATTGGTGTTGTTTCGTTCATGTATGTCATTCCAAAATTGCGCGAAATGTCAATTCGGGAAGTCGTGCGCGAAGACGATGTGCCGCTGCATACCAGCAAGGGTGGAACCCCAACCATGGGAGGGGTTGTGATCCTGTTTTCCGTATCCGTATCAACCTTGTTGTGGGTGGACCCAAGTAGTTATTTTGTTTGGCTGGCATTGTTAAGTTCTATAGCATTCGGATTGATTGGCTTCGTCGATGACTGGCAAAAGCTCAAACAGCAACGAAGTGGTGCCGGACTGTCCGTACGCAAGAAATTGCTGCTTCAATCCTTGGTCGCCGCGACGATTGCGATTGTCCTTTTGGTCAGTGCAGAATCTGCCTTGCAAACGACGGTACTCATCCCGGTTTTCAAGGACGCATTGATTGACATTGGCGTGTGGTTTGTGCCATTTGCAATGCTGGTATTGGTGGGAACCTCCAATGCGGTCAATCTGACAGACGGACTGGACGGTCTGGCCATCATGCCGATTGTGCTCGTTGCCGGCGGGCTTGGGATTTTCAGCTATGCAAGCGGACATGCGGTCTTTTCAGAATACCTTGCAATTCCCTTTATTGAAGGCGCGGGAGAGTTGGTCGTATTTTGTGCTTCACTGGTCGGTGCAGGCCTGGCTTTTTTGGTCTACAACTGCTATCCGGCACAGGTTTTTATGGGCGACACGGGTTCAATGGGACTTGGTGCCGCTGTCGCAATTGTTGCCGTCTTGATTCGGCAGGAATTGGTACTTTTCATCATGGGTGGACTATTTGTCATCGAGGCAATTTCCGTCATCAGCCAAGTTGTTTCTTACAAGCTGCTGGGGCGGCGTATTTGGTTGATGAGTCCACTGCATCATCACTTTGAACAAAAAGGGTGGCCGGAACCAAGAATAACCGTTCGATTTTGGATATTTTCCCTGGTCATGGTATTGGCTGGACTGGCTACGTTAAAAATTAGGTAGGAGAAAAAAATGAATCCGTTAATTCAAATTGAAAGAACGAATGGGTATGCAGGCAATGCAATGGTTATGGGACTTGGAAGAAGTGGTCTGGCCTGTGCTTCATATCTGATCGACGAAGGATGGGATGTCGAAATGGCGGAGATTAAATCCCAACCCGGTTTGGAAGCCAAAATTCGTTCCACATTACCCGGGGTTTCGATCAATGCACCGGTTGAATTCGATGCATTTGGAGGAAAGGATCTGGTTGTGTTGAGCTGCACTTCGGCACCATCGAATTTGGGAATCGTTGAAATGGCGGCGGCAAACGGGGTTCCGGTGATGAATAGTCTGGAACTGTTGTTTGATCGAGCGAAACAACCGATTGTCTCGGTCAGTGGAACCAACGGCAAAAGTTCAGTTACCACGCTGGTGAGAAACATCATCGAAAGACATCGTGCCACAGTGCAGCTGGGTGGCTGTCGGGGTAATCCGTTTGTTGAATTGCTCAGCAAGCGGCGCTGCGATGTGAATTTGCTTGAACTTTCAGCGCAACACCTTGAACAGGTCAATCGTGTTTCGTCAGATGTTGCGGCCATTTTGAACGTATCGCCGGATCACATGGAACGTTACGGGTCTGTTGATTCGTTGGTCAAAGCAATGGGAAAGGTCGTTCGGGATGCCAAGATTGCCGTCATCAATCGTGATGATTCAATTGCATCACTGTTGCCCACCAGCGGCGAGCGTATCACCTTTGGTCTTAACCCGCCGGAAAACGATAAGGATTACGGCATTGCTGACTTTTCGGGTATGAAATGGATCGTTAGAGGTCAATCAAAATTGATCAATCTTTCGCGCTGTAAGCTTTCTGGCCATCATAACTGGATGAATATGCTGGCCAGTTGCGCAATTGCTGATGCGACCGGCTATCCGGTCAAGGCGGTTCGAACCGCCTTGACCAATTTTGAGGGCTTGCCCTATCGCTGTAGTACAGAGGGTGAGTGGAATGGCGTGCAGTGGGTGAATGATGCTCGCTCCGCCAATGTTGGAGCGGCATTGGCGGCGATTCAGTCGAATACGAGACCGGTGATACTGATTGCCGGGGGCTTGAGCAAGGGTGCGGATTTTTCACTGATTCCAAGAAAAGTCAACGGCAGGCTGCGCGGCTGCATATTTTTTGGACGTGACCGGCGAAAGATCAGCGAGCCATTTAATGGAAATATTGCCAAGCACTACGTCGAAGATGTTTATGACGCAATCAGTTTGGCAAACAGTATGACCAAAGAAGGTGATTGCGTGGTGTTTTCACCAGGCTGCGCGAGCAATGACCAGTTCAGTGATTATGAACATCGTGGTAAGACTTTCAGCCAGGCACTGCAGATGCAGGTTTTATGAACACCTTAGCGCAAAACGCAAACGACAGGCCCAATGAAGTCCGGGCAAGCGGATTTGATGTGGTTCTGATCTCCGTCTACCTGGCACTGGTCGTGTTCGGGATGATTGCGGTGTATTCAGCAACAATTGCACAAGCATTTGACGCTGGAGACCCGTTTGTGTATTTGCGAAAAAATGCGATTAATATCGCAGTTGCGCTGCTCGCCTTGGTGGTTGCCGCGCGTACGCCAATTGCAGTGCTGAAAAACCTTTCTTTTTTGTTGCTGCTGCTAGCGATTGCACTTTTGGGACTGGTACTGATTCCAGGGGTGGGAGTTGAAGTTAACGGCAGTACCAGGTGGATGAAATTGGGTGGCTATATATTCCAGCCATCGGAATTCGCAGAACTGATGTTTTTGATATTTCTCGCAAATTACCTTTCAACCCGTGAGCAGCGATTGAGTAGTCTGATGCAAGATGTCATGCCGATTATCGCGGTTTATCTTGTCATCGCCACTTTACTGATCAATGAGCCCGACCTTGGCAGCGTATTGGTTCTTGGCGCAGTGTTGATGGTGGTCCTGTATTTGTGCGGATTGCGATTGTCGCACATCGTACTTTTTTCTTGTCTGGCGGTATCGTCGGTCGCAGTGCTGATTCTGATTGAGCCATACCGGGTCGCACGGGTGATGACGTTCCTCAATCCATGGGATGATCCCTACAATTCGGGATTTCAACTTGTCCAGTCCCTGATTGCACTTGGGCGTGGCGAGTGGTTTGGCGTGGGCTTAGGTACCAGCGTGCAAAAACTCTTTTATCTGCCCTACGCAGGCTCTGACTTTCTACTCGCAGTCATCGGGGAAGAATTGGGATTCTTAGGCATATGCACGGTCATCGCATTATTTTTGGTAATGGTTTGGAAAATTTTTCATATCTCCTGGCTGGCGGCTGCAGTTAATGATTCTTTCGGAAAGATACTCGCACAGTCAATTGGGATTTTGATCGCCATCTCGGCTGTCATCAACATGGGTGTGAACATGGGCTCTTTGCCGACCAAGGGTTTGACTTTACCGTTTATGAGTGAAGGTGGTTCGAGCCTGGTGGCCTACTCTATTGCAATCGGCATTGTCCTTTCAATTCATCGTGAATCCCACAGGAAGATGGTTCGATGAGTACTGTGGTCATTATGGCCGGTGGTACTGGCGGGCACATTTATCCGGCCCTGGCCGTTGGTACCGAATTGCGCGCGCGAGGTGTAAATGTGTACTGGATGGGTGTGCGAAGCGGCTTGGAAGATCGACTGGCACGAGGGGCTGGTTTTGAATTCGATGCCATTCGAATCAAAGGTTTGTGGGGCAAGGGGCCGATTCGGTGGATGACATTGCCACTTTGGCTTACCGTGTCGCTGCTGCAAAGTTTTGGCATCATCTTGAAACGACGACCGGACGTGTTATTGGGCATGGGTGGCTATGTTTGCGGTCCCGGTGGACTGGCTGCTTCTTTGCTGCGTCGACCGCTCATCATTCACGAATCCAACGCAGTAGCTGGCTTAACCAACCGGTTGCTGGCTGTATTGGCTGCACGAGTGCTCAGTGGCGTGCCAGAATCTGATCTTGGGCCCAAAGCCAGATATACAGGCACCCCGGTACGCGCTGAAATTGTCGCTGCTGCAAAAGCAAAACCGGATTTCGATGCATCCATTGCTGACAGACTCAATTTATTGGTAATTGGTGGCAGCCAAGGCGCTGCTGCACTTAACAAAGCGGTGCCACAAGCACTCAAGAAACTACCGCGCGAGCAATGCCCAAACGTCATGCACCAAACCGGGCGCAAAGGCACGGACCCGGTCCGTGCAGACTATGAAGAATCTCGCATCGAGGCGCAAGTCATCGAATACGTCGAAGATATGCCAGGTGCTTACAGTTGGGCCGATATTGTTGTGGCCAGAGCCGGTGCGATGACAATCGCCGAACTGTCGACGATGGGACTGGCAGCGATATTGGTGCCGTTTCCTTTTGCAGCTCGTAATCACCAGCACACCAATGCGGAAATTTTGGTTCGTATGGGTGGCGCCGTGCTTTGTTTGCAAGACGATGAGTTCGAAACACGTCTGAGCGAAGAACTGGCCAGGTTGTTATCTGATCGCAGCGCAGTCAAGGAATTGACGCTTCGAATCAAAAAAAACGCGCGCCCCGATGCAACGCACGCGGTTGCAGACAGCTGCATGGAATTGCTGGCAGCGTGAATCGGCCAAGAGAGTGTTAATCAAATGGACGGAATATCGATGGCAGGCTTGAACGGAGAACTGCGAAAAAACGAACCGATGAGCAGTCATACCAGTTGGCGTACCGGCGGTCGCGCGAGTTGGTTTTATACCCCGAAAGACATTGCTGATCTGGGTAATTTTTTAAAGCGTTTGCCCAAGGAAATCAAGGTTGCCTGGTGTGGTTTGGGCAGCAATCTGCTGGTGCGTGACGGTGGCTTTGATGGGGTCGTGATTTCAACCAACAAGGGTCTTAAAGACTTATGGCAGGCTGAAGATCAAGGTGTTTACGCTCAAGCTGGCGTGCCTGGCCCGAAACTTGCGAAATTCGCAGTCAAACGCTCGCTGGGCGGCGCTGAGTTTATGGTCGGAATTCCAGGTACGGTGGGAGGTGCATTGGCCATGAACGCCGGCTGCTTTGGTTCTGAAACCTGGGGGATTGTACGCTACGCCGACACGATTAATCGGATGGGTGAATTGCAACGAAAAACTGCAGACCAGGTTCGCTGGAGTTATCGCACAGTTGACTTGGATACATGCGAGTGGTTCATTGGTGCCGAGTTTGAAATGATTTCCTGCCAACCGGAAGAAGGCCAGGCCAGAATACGACACTATCTGAAAAAACGTGCCGCGACACAGCCCATACAAACGGCCAACGCAGGCAGCGTGTTTCGCAATCCCGAAAGCAGATATGCGGCGCAGTTGATCGATTCGGCAGGATTGAAAGGTTATGTCGTCGGCAACGCCCGGGTTTCCCCGATGCATGCCAACTTTATTGAAAATACCGGACAGGCCAACGCGCAGGACATTGAGTCCTTGATCGGTTACGTAACAGAGCGTGTCGCCAAAGTTCATGGTGTTGATTTGGAACTTGAGGTCAGGATTATTGGTAACAGGGTGTCATCATGAAATATCAAAATGAAACAAATAGACAGTACCGCCAACGGGTCGACTCGAGTCGAGCAAGGGCAAACGCGCCGGAAAAGCCGAAAACAAAGAGCAAGGTTGTCATTCTGTTCAGCTCTGCCTTATGCGTATTCGTCGTGTTCTTGCTCGGAGTTGACTACGTACTGCAACCACAGCGCTTTCCGACCCGAAACATTGATGTGATTGGCAACATGGCCAATTCGACTTCACAGCAGGTTGCAGACGCTGTTGCCAAAGTGGCTTCGAACAATATTCTTCGCGTCGATATCGCCAAGGCTGCGCAAGCTGCACAGTCCCTGCCCTGGGTGGAAGGGGCGACAATCCGCCGCAAATGGCCAGACACAATTGAAGTGCAAGTCAACGAAAGAAGAATTCTAAGTTATTGGAACGACAGCGAATATCTGGATCAGTTAGGCACCATCGTGTCGGGACTGGACTTGGATGATCCAAGCCTGCCACATCTTAACGGACCGGACTCTGCCGCCGATGAGGTTTTGGCTGCTTACCGATCATGGAACAAGGTCGTGGGTAATGTGGACCTGGAAATCACGTCAGTACAGTTGACAGATCGCGGTAGTTGGGAGGTTTCGGTCAGTCCGTTGCATTCGTCAGCCGAGGTCAGTGATGTTGACGGACAAGCGAATTCGATTAGGGTCATCATCGGTAGCGAGAACATGCCGAATCGATCCAAGCGTTTTTTGAAGTTGTATACGGAGCTTTTTCAGGCTGTACACGAAAAAGTTGCCGTGATTGATATGCGATACCCGGACGGTGTATCGGTAACCTGGAAAGGAGCACCACCGCAAATGCAAGGAAGCACGACCATTGCTAACACTTGAGTCAAAAAATAAATTCATGAAATCAAATAGGAGAGAAGAAGAAAACCGATTGCTTGTCGGGCTGGATATCGGAACCTCAGTTGTTACCTTTGTAGTTTGCGAGGAACTCGCGGACGGCGGCATTGAACTTCTGGGAATCGGAGACGCACCGACTGAAGGCATGCAAAGAGGCATGGTGGCGAACATTGATGCCTTGGTCGGTTCGATTCAGAAAGCTAAATCAGTTGCCGAGCAGATGGCGATGCGAGAAATCGACCGTGTGTTTGTCGGCATTACCGGATCTCACATCCGCAGTACTAATTCCACAGGTGTGGTTGCAATTCGAGGTCGGGAAGTTACTTTGGATGACATAGAACGGGTTTCTGAAGCCGCTCGGGCAGTGCCGATTTCGCACGAAGAAAAACTGCTTCATATTCTTTCGCAGCAATACATCATCGATGGTCAAAGCGGAATTCGCCATCCATTGGGTATGTGTGGCGTCCGGCTTGAAGCTAAGGTTCACGTTGTGACCGGCAGTTCAAGTCCGGTAGAGAATGTCATGAAATGCATCCGACTGTGCGACCTCGAGGTTGAAAACGTCATTTTGAATTCGATTGCGTCGGGACAGGCCGTGCTGTCGGAAGATGAAAAAGCGCTCGGTGTTGTGCTGTTGGACATTGGTGAGGGTACGACGGACCTTGCTGTGTATAGCGATGGTTCGATCGTCAGGTCTGCTGCGTTTTCGATTGCCGGTTCTCAGATCACACAGGACATTGCGGTCTCATTGCATACACCGCGTCAAGAGGCAAGCCGCGTGAAAAAAATCTACGGTAGTGCGGAATCTCAGAATGTTGGACATGACGAGTCATTTGAGTTGATGGTCATTGGTGAGTTTAAACCGCGTCGTGCGAGCCGCAAGTTTCTTGCCGAAGTGGTCGAGGCGCGTTTAGAGGAGATTTTTGTCAGGGTTCGGGAGACGCTGGAACAGTCCGGGGATATTGACCTGATACGTTCAGGCCTGGTTCTGTGTGGCGGCACATCAAAAATAACAGATATCAGTAAGCAGGCGAGTCGGATATTGAGCATGCCGGTGCGGCTGGGAACGGTGAATTACGAGGGTGAACTCAGTGAATTGGTCAGTGATCCGGGGTTTGCAACCGGGGTTGGACTATGTGAATACGCCAACATGGCTCGACTTGAGGAAACCGACATGTTTCACGGTGATTCACAACACGGGCAGGATAACGTCAGGGTTAAAGCAGCAGGGATGCTGAGAAGACTGTTCATGCGTGAAGACCCTGCAATGTTACAGCCGAACCAGTAAGTGTTATTCGGCTGGCATGAATCGGTAATTTGGGTATAGAAATTAATTTGACACTGGAGAAAACAATGGAATCAAGCAAAAAGAAATTTGTATTACATGCACAGGATGCGATAAACAGAGGCGCCAGAATCAAGGTTGTGGGAATTGGTGGCGGCGGCTGTAATGCTGTCGATCACATGGTCGCAGAGCGAATTGATGGCGTTGAATTTTATGTGGCAAATACCGACGCGCAAGCATTGGGCCGCGCGAGGACAGAAAATAAGCTGCAGTTTGGCATCAACACGACGGGCGGTCATGGAGCCGGGTTTAACCCGCAACGAGGTCGTGAGGCAGCTTTGGAAGATCGTCAAAAATTGATCGAATACATCGGTGGTGCTGAAATGATTTTCCTAACCACCGGTCTTGGTGGCGGGACTGGTACCGGCGCTACCCCGGTATTCGCCGAGGTGATCAAGGAAGCGTATCCGGAAGCGCTGGTCATTGCCGTGGTGACGACGCCGTTTTCATTTGAAGGTTCGCGTCGATCGGAATACGCTGAAAGTGGAGCTAAAGTATTGTCAAGAACGGTCGATTCGATCATTACGATCTCCAACGACAAAATTCTGACCGGTGATGTTCCGCTTCACAATGCCTATGAAACCGCGAACGACGTTTTGTTAAATGCGGTACGGGGTATTGCTGATGTAATCGTCCGTACGGGATTCATCAATGTTGACTTCGCTGATATCCAGACGATCATGTCGGAAGAAGGTATGACAATGATGGGACACGGCCGAGCCAGTGGAGAACGTCGTGCCAAACAGGCTACTGAAGGTGCGCTCAGGAATCCGTTATTGGCGGAAATTGATATTTCATGTGCCAGCGGCATCTTGGTTAACGTAACTGCAAGTTCCAGCATATCGACCAACGAGTACAAGATCATCGGTGAGGCGATTCAACGTTCTGCGTCCAACGCCAAATCAATTATTTCCGGCTTGGTGTTTGATGAGGCTGTTGATGATGAAATTCGAGTGACGATTATTGCCAGCGGTTTGGCGGCCAACGCTGATGAGGTTGATGAGGTGAGCGTAGACACGGATGATGTATTTGATGTTCATCGTTCAAAATTCATCGGAAACTTTTCACCGAGCAGGTTCAATGATGGATTGACGCCAGCAAGGGAGGCCGAATCAGAGTACTTCGAATCTGAAGAGCTTGATCATGCTGAAGAACCAGAGCATCTTGGTGAGTCCATCGAAACAACCGACCCGTTTGTTGACGAGCCTGGAATGCCTGACTATGAAATCAATTCACTTCCAGGGTTGGAACAGGAAGAACACGTACCCAGTATCTTGAGAAATCGTGGTCACTTCAAGCCTCGTCCGACAATGAATGGTAGTGCAGAACTTTGAGCACGTACTGAGTTAAAATCTGCCCCATCTTGTGTTGGCTCGCCATAGGCGGCCGTGGTGTAGTTTGCCCTGATTCGATTGCATGAGCACCCGGTTCAGGGCAAAAGCCTTCAGAATTTCAGTTGATGCGGTCGAGGATAGTTTCGTTTTGTCTTTGGAATTTTGGCATTTGGACGAGTGCTAGAAAAACAAAATACAGTGCGAATAAAAAAAATGAGACAACATAAAATAATTGTATACAATATATATATTCAGACCAGTTAGGATACAGATTTCTTGTCGTGAAGCACTTTTCGAGATCATTCAAACTCACTTAAATTTGGCAATTCGATAAGTTAAAGTTAAATATCTCGACATCGTATCTATATGAAATGTATCCACAAATTAATCAGAACCCCATTTCAATCTCGTCCTACCCAAAAGGCGGAAAATGATCGAACAAAGAACCCTTACTAATGTAATTACCGGCACAGGTGTTGGCCTCCACAAAGGAGTAAAGATCTGCCTGACTCTGAATCCTGCTCCGATTAATACTGGGATTGTTTTCCGGCGAGTCGACCTTGACCCTGTGGTGGAAATTCCGGCTCGAGTCGAAAATGTATCGTGTACGCGATTGTCTACGACAGTTCGCTGCAACGATGCCGAAGTGTCGACTGTTGAACACCTCATGTCGGCATTTGCCGGGCTGGGTGTTGACAACGCATACGTCGACGTAACGGCTGGTGAGGTTCCCATCATGGATGGGAGTTCACATCCATTTGTGTTTTTGATGGAGTCGGCCGGACTTGAATTACAGAATGCACCCAAGAAATTTATTCGCATCAAGAAGACGATTCGGGTACAGGAAGGCGATATGTGGGCCAAACTTGAACCCTACCATGGTTTCAAGGTTTCTTTTGTGATCGATTTTGATCATCCGGTGCTGAAAAATTCCAATCAGAAGGTTGAGATTGACTTTGCGACAACTTCGTACAAGAACAATATCTCACGGGCTCGAACATTCGGCTTCATGTCTGATCTTGAAAATCTGCAGGAAGCTGGACTGGCCCAGGGTGCCAGCATCAAGAACGCGATCGTGATGAATGACTATCATGTCATGAATGAAGACCAGTTGCGTTATAGCGATGAGTGTGCGCGACACAAGGTGCTGGATGCAATTGGCGATATTTATCTGCTGGGACATCCTCTGATTGGTGCCTTTTCGGCTTATAAATCGGGACACTATCTCAATAACCGCTTGCTGGTTGCCCTGAAGCAGGACACTTCGGCTTGGGAATTGATCGATTTCGAAAGGTTTGAAGACCTGCCGGCATCGATTCTTAGGCCCGTTGCAGTTTCTGCCTAGTTATTCAATACCTTCTCGTTGAATTTAGACCTTGTGTCTATCGTTCGGCGCGCCGTGACTTCGTTGTTCAAATCGGGAAAGTGCTGGTCACTTGTCTTTCCGGATTAGTCGACTCAGACGCAGGAAAGTCTTTCGGGTATTGGAATTTGCAGATTTTTCTGCGATATCGACAAATAGGTCTTTAAGTTCGGGGTTGACGGTTCTTTCGCTGGTCTGCGGAGCTAAGTTCGTCCTTAAGCGAGGTTTTTTCTTTGCTGCAGCAACATTGACTCGAATTGCCAATTCCTTAAGGTTTGAATAGTCCAGTTCGATCAATTTTTCCAGGATAGATGATTGATTGTTGATCAATTCATGTGCCCACGTGGGGGAATTGACACTGACGTTCAGTACGGGTCCATCGACGCTCAGATTCAGTGTGTTGGCCGCAATTGCTTCACCCGCCGCTTCGTTGAAGTCCTGAAACAACTGGCTTTCGGCAAATCGTTTCGGTGCATCCGGGATATCAATATCGGTAAGAATCTTGGACAGCTTGGAATATTGGGAATCAGACATGGAATCCTAAGGTGAGTTGTGGCCGTAGAATCGAAATTACAGGCCGATTATTCAATAAAATAATGGGCTGTGTGAGTTGTAATTGCATCGTGAGTTCCTATTTTAGTTTGTTCATGATTTCGTATCGATTTGTCGTGAGTTTTCAGGGCGTTCACAGGTGTGCTGTCAAGCA
Source organism: Arenicellales bacterium (assembly GCA_963664525.1). Taxonomy (GTDB): domain Bacteria; phylum Pseudomonadota; class Gammaproteobacteria; order Arenicellales; family JAJDZL01; genus JAJDZL01. The sequence continues at coordinate 1,576,208 of OY761535.1, read as the reverse complement.
GGCTTACGCACGGGCTTAATTTAGCAAGGAATATTCAAAGTCAACCCATCGCAGATGATGTCTTTACCCTGGTGTCGACTCGTGGCGCCGAAGCAGGCAACATCGGCAATTCAATTGTTCCACAATAATGTTTGCAAAAACGATCTCAAAAGTATTTGGCAGTCGTAATGAAAGACTGATTAAAGAGATGTCCAAGGCGGTCATCGCGATCAATCAGCTGGAACCACGGATGCAGGCTATGTCGGATGATGAACTGGCCGCGATGACACCTCAGCTTAAGCAAAAGATCAGCGAAGGCGCATCGGTTGACGAGGTGTTGCCAGAGGCTTTTGCCGTTGTTCGGGAAGTTTCCGACCGGGTGTTGCGAATGCGGCATTTCGACGTTCAGTTGATCGGCGGTATGGTGCTGCATCTTGGCAAGATCGCCGAGATGCGAACCGGTGAAGGTAAAACACTCGTTGCAACTTTGCCGGTTTATCTGAATGCGCTGGCTGGACTTTCGGTACACATCGTTACGGTCAATGATTATTTGGCCCGCCGGGATGCAGAATGGATGGGACACATTTATTCATTCTTGGGAATATCCGTGGGAGTGGTGGTGTCGAACATGAGCCCGGCTGACAAACGTGCGGCTTATGCCTGTGATGTTGTCTATGGAACCAACAACGAATTCGGATTTGATTACCTTCGCGATAACATGGCGTTTGTCGCGGAAAACCGGGTGCAAGGCAAGCTAACCTATGCCATTGTCGATGAAGTCGATTCGATTCTGATCGACGAAGCGAGAACGCCGCTGATCATCTCGGGTGCTGCAGAAGACAGTACGGTGCTGTATGCGCAGATGAACAAGCTCATCCCTCAATTGAAACCGCAGGTCGAAGAAGATGGACCGGGCGATTACAGTTTGGATGAGAAAACCCGCCAGGTTTACCTGACGGATGAAGGGCATGAAAATGCCGAGCAGTATCTTGCTGACGCGGGTTTATTGCCTGAAGGCACGGGGCTATATGATTTTTCCAACGTTGGACTGGTTCATCACCTGATCGCAGCGCTTCGCGCCAATTCGCTTTTCAATCGTGATGTCGATTACATCGTACATGAAGGGCAAATTGTGATTGTCGATGAATTTACTGGAAGAATGCAGCCAGGACGACGCTGGTCCGATGGTTTGCACCAGGCTGTGGAAGCTAAAGAAGGTGTCAAGGTTCAGCGCGAAAATCAGACTCTGGCATCCATCACATTTCAGAATTATTTCAGACTGTACGATCGATTAGCGGGAATGACCGGTACGGCGGATACGGAAGCCGAAGAGTTTCAGCAAATTTATGGATTGGAAGTGGTTGTCGTTCCAACTCATATGCAAATGATTCGCGACGACCTTTCCGATCTTGTCTATCGCACGACCGAAGAGAAATTCAAGGCCATTGTCGAAGAGATCCATGAACGGTGCGTAAAAGGCCAACCAATCCTGGTTGGAACGGCATCCATTGAGACCTCCGAATACCTTTCGACGCTGTTAAAGCAAGCGAGTGTGGCTCACGAGGTGCTGAATGCAAAACAGCACGAACGAGAAGCCAAAATCATTGCACAGGCTGGCCGTCCGTCCTCGGTTACCATCGCAACCAATATGGCTGGACGAGGAACGGACATTGTCTTGGGTGGAAACTTGGAGATGGAAATCCGACAAGACGGGGAAAGTGTTGAACAGTCGCAGATTGAAGCGATTAAAAATGATTGGCAAAAGCGCCACGACGCGGTCGTTGCCGCCGGAGGGCTGCACGTGCTCAGTACCGAGCGGCATGAATCACGTCGCGTGGATAACCAGCTAAGAGGGCGTTCCGGTCGACAAGGTGATCCAGGTTCCAGTCGATTTTACCTGTCGCTGGAGGACAATCTGCTCAGAATATTCGCCTCTGAGAAAATGTCAGGCCTGATGGGAAAACTTGGTCTCGAAGAGGGTGAGGCGATTGAGCACACTTGGGTTACAAAGGCGATTGAAAATGCACAGCGTAAAGTAGAAGGGCGCAATTTCGACATTCGAAAACAGTTGCTTGAATTTGATGATGTTGCCAATGAGCAACGTAAGGTTGTCTATGAGCAGCGTAACTTCCTGATGGACAAAGGTGATGTCAGCGAAGCCATTGATGAAATGCGAACAGAGTACATTGCGGCTTTGGTCAATTCATGTCTGGCGCACGAATCAAACGATGAAATGTGGGATCTGGAGCTTTTGAGCCGAGAGATTGATCAGTCGTTTAATACAAAGTTGCCGGTTGCTGATTGGGTTGACCGTGAACCCGATTTGAGTCAGGAGAGCCTGATCACCCGAATTGATGAAGCGCTAGCAGAGCATTACGCGACACGCACCCATGTTGAAAATGACTCGCAGATCAGGGTGGTTGAAAAGGCAGTGATGCTGATGGTTTTGGACAACGCCTGGAAAGATCATCTGGCGAACATGGATTTTCTCCGTCAGGGCATTCACCTACGCGGCTACGCACAAAAAAACCCAAAACAAGAATACAAACGCGAAGCATTTGAAATGTTCTATGAGATGCTGCACAATGTCAGACAGGAAATCATTCGTTTGCTGTTCCGATTGGAGATTAAACCAACTGAGGACGTCAGTCGCATTGCCCAACGCGAAGCACAGCCGCCGCCGAGAATGAACTACATTCATGCTGAATCCGAGTCGGCCTTAGGCACCAGTGAAGTGCCCAAATCTCAAGCTGCAGTGAAAACTTTTGTTCGCGAGGAACGTAAAGTTGGTCGCAATGAACCGTGTCCATGTGGTTCAGGGAAAAAATACAAGCGTTGTCACGGCAGGACTGCCTAAGACATGGCCGTTAATTTGAATCCATTCACATCGTTACACGCGGTTGGAGGCATCCGGATTGGCGCTGCGGATGCCGGTATACGTAAATCTCCTGGCGAAGATCTTGTCGTTTTCGAATTGCCTGGCGCTGCAAGCATCGCCGGTGTTTTTACACAGAGTACAGCACGCGCGGCTCCGGTGGAACTTGCAATTGATCATCTTGAGGCTTGCGGTGCGAAAGAGCCTGGCAAAAAACGAGCGCTGGTGGTCAACAGCGGTAACGCAAATGCCGGTCTTGGGCGCCAAGGCGTGAAAGACTGCCTCGCGGTTTGCGAAATGGTGGCGTCTGAACTTGGCATATCCAGTACCGATGTCATTCCGTTTTCCACAGGTGTCATCGGTGAGCGTTTGCCGGTTGATAAATTTAGCGCGCATATCGGTGATTGTGTCTGTCGTCTCAATACTGATAACTGGCCCGCCGCAGCCAGGGCAATCATGACAACCGATACCATCGAAAAGGCGGTTTCAAGGATTATTGAGTGCGAAAACGGTGACAGGTTTACGATTACCGGCATTGCCAAAGGTTCTGGCATGATAGAACCGAACATGGCGACCATGTTGGCATTCATTGCGACCGATGCGAATGTGCCGACAGCTGATCTACAGTCTGTATTGCAAAATGCTGTTGATCACAGTTTTAACTGCATTTCAGTTGACGGTGATACGTCGACCAATGATGCATGCCTGCTGGTTGCGACAGGGGGTTGTGGCGTTAATATCAGTGACAGTTCATCGGATTCGCTTGCGCTTTTGTTTTCCGATGCGATTCGGGACGTTGCCGTTGAACTTGCACAGGCCATTGTTCGGGACGGGGAAGGTGCCACAAAGTTTGTTACGGTCCGAGTCTCAGAAGGAACTACGCAATCAGATTGCGCCAAAGTTGCCAAAACGATTGCAAATTCGCTTTTGGTCAAAACAGCGATGCACGCATCCGATCCCAATTGGGGCCGAATTTATGCAGCTGTTGGACGATCTGGCATCGAGAGTCTCGATCGCGTCACCATTCGTATCAATGATATTGAAGTCATGTCGGGCGGATCATTGAGTGACGCCTATTCGGAGCACCGTGCAGCGCAAGCGATGAGCGAATCAGAATTTTCAATTGAGATTGATCTTGGATTGGGGGGTGATTGTTCAGCAACGGTTTGGACGAGTGACCTTAGTTATGAGTATGTACGAATCAATGCCGAATATCGAAGCTGACGACAGGATTCCGGTTGCGGTGGGATTGGTGTTTGATCACAGGCGCCGTGTACTGATCGGCTGTCGAACAGTGCGGGATCGCTATTTTGGAAAATGGGAGTTTCCAGGCGGCAAGATCAGGGCAGACGAGACGGTAGAACAAGCCTTGTATCGAGAACTCAATGAAGAGCTTGGAATCTGCGTAATTGGCTCTGCACCATTCGACAGTTTTTCGTATGATTATCCAGACCGTAAAGTAATGCTTGATTTTCACTTGGTCAATGATTACATCGGCGAACCCAGCGCTCGCGAACAACAGGATTTGTGCTGGGTTGAGATTGAACGATTGCGTGAATACGATATGCTGGCACCGAACATCAGAGTCATTGATCAGCTTGAAAAATATTTCAGGCAGGAGCGAATTCATGAAAGCTGCGTCTAAGCGGTACTCCGGATTTTCATTACTGCGAAATGCCATTTCGGGTCACCAGCGATGGTCGAGAGTCTGGCGTGATCCAGAACCCAAGCAATCCTATGATGTTGTCATTGTTGGAGCCGGTGGACATGGTTTAGCGAGTGCGTATTACTTGGCCAAACTACACGGGGTCAAGAATATTGCCGTGTTGGAAAAAGGATGGCTAGGCGGTGGCAATACCGGGCGTAACACGACCATTGTTCGTTCGAACTACAGGCTGGACGGCAATGCCAACTTTTATGAACATTCACTGAAGTTGTGGGAAGGGCTGTCGCAGGAGCTTAACTACAACGTCATGTTCAGTCAGCGAGGTGTGCTCAATCTTGCACACAGCGACTCTGAGATGGAATCGTTCGCAATTCGGGGCAATGCGATGCGCTTGAATGGAATCGATGCCGAGTTGCTATTGCCAGATCAGATTCAGCGCGATGTACCACACCTGGACTGTTCACAGGACACTCGTTACCCGATTTTCGGTGGACTTTTGCAAAAACGCGGTGGAACTGCGCGTCACGATGCTGTGGCTTGGGGCTTTGCACGTGGCGCAGATTCTTTGGGCGTTGACATTATTCAAAACTGCGAGGTGACGGGAATACGGGTTCAAGGCAACCGCGTTGTCGGGCTTGACACCAGTCGCGGATCAATCAATGCCGGAAAGGTAGGACTTGCAGTTGCCGGGAACACGGGCCGCCTGGCCGCGATGGCAAGGTTAAAACTGCCAATTGAATCGCATGTGCTCCAGGCGATGGTAACCGAACCCCTCAAGCCTATTATCCACACGGTGGTAACCTCAGGCGCTTCGCATGTCTACATCAGCCAGACTGATAAAGGTGAAGTGCTTTTTGGCGGTGATCTAGATTTTTACAACTCATACGCCCAGCGCGGCAATTTGCCCAGAATTGAATATGTGGTCCAGTCTGTACTAACCCTGTTCCCCTGCTTGAGAAGGGTGCGTCTGATGCGGACTTGGGGCGGCATTATGGATATGTCGATGGATGGCAGCCCAATTATCGGTAAATCGCCCATTGATGGGCTTTATCTGAATACAGGCTGGTGTTATGGAGGATTCAAGGCGACACCGGGTTCTGGTTGGTGCTTTGCGCACACGATTGCCAATGACAAACCACACCCGCTCAATGAACCGCTTAACCTGGAACGTTTTGCCAGCGGTGCGTTGCTGGATGAGAAAGGTAGCGGTGCATTTGCATTCTCACACTGACACCTCAATCGCAGATAGGATCCAAAATGTTGTTGATTAAATGTCCCTGGTGTGGTGAACGCGCTCAGATCGAGTTCACTTATCGCGGCGATGCGACGGTTGAACGACCAGATATTGAGGCAGATGAAGCACAGTGGTATGACTATGTGTACACTCGAGACAACCCCCGCGGCGAGCATACCGAATGGTGGCATCATACAAATGGGTGTCGCAAATGGTTCAAAGTGCGTCGTAACACGTGGACACACGAAATTTTGTCTAGTGAGCCAGGCGTCAAGAAGGATTCATGATGAGGGCACAGTAACAGATGGGTGCATATCGATATTCGTATGGTGGTCAACTCGACCGAGGCAGACCGCTACGATTTCAATTTGATGGAAAGCAGTATTCTGGTTACCAGGGCGATACCTTAGCGTCGGCACTTTTGGCCAATGGCGTCCAGGTGGTGGGTCGGAGTTTCAAATACCACCGACCGCGCGGCGTATTTGGCATGGGTGTCGAAGAACCCAGTGCGATGGTCACTTTACGTTCAGATGCTCGCTCTGAACCGAATATCAGGGTGACGGAAGTCGAACTCTACGACGGTCTGGAGGCTCGTTCGCAACACTGCTGGCCGGGTTTGAATTTTGATTTGGGTGCGATTTCCAATCTGGTATCACCATTGTTGCCCGCCGGGTTTTATTACAAGACTTTTATGTGGCCGGCGACAAAATGGATGTTTTATGAGCGATTAATTCGAAAGGCGGCAGGTTTTGGTAAGTCGGCAACGCAGCCGGATCCAGACAGTTATTCAAAGACTTTCGAATTTTGCGATGTTTTGGTTGTCGGCGCCGGTCCTGCAGGTTTGTCAGCGGCGAAAAATGCGGCTATGAGTGGCGCCAGAGTCATGTTGCTTGATGACGCACCCGACGGAGGGGGACGTCTAAGGTTCGATGATGAGCGCATCGATGATAAGGATGCGGATGAATGGCTCAATGACACGCTGCGCTATTTGGGTTCGCAGCCCAATGTTGATGTCCGCTTTCGAACGACCGCATTCGGATACTACGATCAAAACATGGTCGCGGCTGTTGAACGCGTCTTTGACCATTTGCCTGAGCCTGATCAGGGTCAAGACCGACATCGACTCGTGCTTATTCGTGCTAAGCAACTGGTGCTTGCCACGGGTGCTATTGAGCGCTCTATACCTTTTGGCGGTAATGACAGACCCGGGGTCATGCTGGCTTCAGCGGTGCGCGGCTACGCGCACAAGTATTCTGTTGCGTGTGGAAAAAAGGCGGTTGTATTCACCAACAATGACAGCGCTTATGCAACGGTTGCGGCACTTCGTGAAGTTGGTGCAGAAGTAATTGCTGTCGTTGATAGCCGTTTACAGTCCCCTGGGAAACAAGCACTTGAGCATCTTGGTGATACCACATTGATGCAAGGCTCTGTTGTTATCCGAACCAAGGGTATGCGTGCACTTCAGGCAGTCGAGGTGGGTCGATTGGCAGATGGTGAAAATCTGCTTGGCAATCCCCAAACTCTGCGTTGTGATTTGCTATGTATATCAGGAGGCTGGACACCATCTGTGCATCTGTATTCACATGCACAGGGAAAATTGAGTTTTGACGAGAGTATCGGAGCTTATGTTCCGGCTGATGATAAATCGGCAATTCATACTGCCGGCAGTATTACCGGTGAATTCTCACTTGAGCATTGCCTCAAGCAGGGATGTGAAGCTGGAATTGAAAGTGCGAAACAGGTCGGTTGTCAAATGCCAGATCAGCCGTCCGTTCCAAGTGCACCGACAGCGCAGGTGACTGGCATGATGCCACTTTGGCTTGTTCCTCAGTTCGGACACAAAGCTAAGCGATTTGTCGATATTCAAAACGATGTCGCCATTGAGGACATTGAACTAGCCCATCGGGAAGGATTTGTTTCGGTTGAACATCTGAAACGTTATACGACGCTGGGTATGGGTACAGATCAGGGCCGCACGAGCAATATTAACGGATTGGCCAATCTTGCCCGGTTGCGAGAAACAGATATTCCGGCGGTCGGGCATACCACTTTTCGCCCGCCTTTTACACCCGTATCGCTTGGTGCATTGGCTGGCGTAGAATTCGGAGCGCACTTAAGCCCGGTACGTCGAACACCACTTCACGAATGGCATGCGCGCAACCAGGCGCATCTGCAAAACTCCGGGGTCTGGAAACGGCCTGCATATTATCCTCGCACTGGCGAAAGCGCTCAAGATGCAATATTGAGAGAAACCAGGCATGTGCGGGAAAAAGTCGGCATTACCGATGTATCTTCGCTTGGAAAGATTGATGTTCAAGGCCGTGATGCGGCTGAGTTTCTGGAACGAATTTACATTAACCGATGGAAATCTTTGCCAATTGGTCGATGTCGATATGGCTTGATGCTGCGTGAAGATGGGTTTGTTTTCGATGACGGTACGTCGACACGTCTGTCGGAAAACGAGTTTTACATGACGACTACCACAGCGAATGCGGGACCGGTACTGGAGCATATGGAAATTTATGCGCAGACGGTATGGCCACAGCTTCATGTTCATCTCACGTCGATATCGGATCAGTGGGCGGGAATGGCGCTTGCAGGACCATCGAGTCGAGCGGTTTTGGGTGCACTGATTGGGGAAGAAGCAGCCAGCAACGAGAGCCTGCCTTATATGGGCGTTTCTCGCACCCGAATTGCGGATGTATCTGTGCTGGTCTTTAGGGTCAGTTTTTCCGGTGAACTTGGCTATGAAATTCATATTCCATCCAAACAGTTCGAACTGGTATGGGAAACGGTGTTGGCGGCAGGCAAGTCTTGGGATATTGCCCCGTACGGTTTGGAAGCGATGACAATTTTGCGTATCGAAAAAGGTCACGTTGTCTCTGCTGAACTGGATGGTCGAACAACAGCGGCGGACCTGGGATTTGAACGCATGATGAAAACTGAGGGCGACTATGTTGGTCGACGCCTGGCCGAACGTACGGCTCTGGTTGCCAATGGACGAAAGCAACTAGTCGGAGTAAGGTCAGTAGATGGCAGTCCAATTCCTCGAGGTGCCCAGATCCTCGCGGAGAAAAGCAATGGCATGCCAAGCAAAACCAGCGGACATGTGAGTTCGGCGTGCTACAGCCCACACCTGAATAAAGAAATTGGACTCGCAATGATTGTAGATGGAAGGCAAATCTACGGCAAAACAATGTATGCCAGTTCACCGCTGACCGGACGAGAGGTGCCGGTGGAAATTGTTCACCATATTTTCATTGATCCTCAAGGGGAGCGAGTCCGTGGCTAAACTGAAATCCATACCCAGTGTGTTGCTGCGCGAGTGCGAAGTCAGCCTGTTGTTGCAGGTACACGGATTGTCTGTAGCGAGTTGCGGAACCAGGCTGAGTGCTTTCGGGATTGAACAACTTCCCTCAATTGGCAAGTCTATTTTCGGTGACGATCTTCTCTTGATGAGTAATGGTCCTGATATGTGGCTAATGCAGGCACAAGAAAGAGAATTAGAATCGACATTGCAACAACTGCGTGAAGCACTCGCCGATACTGATGCAACGCTGACCGACCTGTCTTCAGCACGTTTGATTGTCCAGGTTTCCGGCGCGTCAAGTAGGAAAATTCTCAAGAAAGGTTGTCCGGTGGATATCGATTCGCTGTCTGGTGCTGATGTGGTGTCGACTGTCATTGGGCATCTTGGGGTGACCATTCATTGTTTGGGCGACGAGTTTGTGTTGTACGTGTTGCAGAGTTTTGGTACGGATTTTTGGGAGTGGGCTCGGCTCAATTCACTGGAGTTCAACATCTAATCGAACCCATTGTTCATAATGTCAAATTAGACGCTTCGAAGCAGGTCGCGTCACATCATTTTTGCCCTGGGAATTCCGTCCAGTTCAGTCAGTTAAATTTGGAATCAACAAGTAAACCATGGTGAGAATCGTCATTGAAACGCGCCAGGGCACTCGTGAAATGGATGTGCAAGCCGATGAACGATTGCTTTACTGTGGCTTACGACATGGATTCGATCTTGCTCACGAGTGTGCAAGTGGTACGTGTGGCACTTGCAAAGCAACGCTGGTCAGCGGAAACATTCGTTCTCTTTGGCCTGAAGCGCCAGGTCAACAATATGTCAGAGCACATCGCAACGAGTTTCTCATGTGCCAATGTGTCGCTGAATCGGAAGCTCAGATCAAAGTGCGACCCGCACTCAAGTCCCCGGTGGCAGCACCGGTGCCCTCAACACTCAATGGTGTGATTCGATCACAGCAGCATCTTTCCGACGACATCGCAGTCTTTGAATTGGCCTTGTCAGAACCGGTCAAATGTCTTGCCGGGCAGTTCATTACCGTTGCCAGAGAAGAATTTCCTGGGTTTCGTGCTTACTCGATGACGAACTACAGTCCAAAGGAAACGCAGATATTGCGATTCTTGGTGAAGCGAATATCAGGTGGGAAATTTACCGAATGGTTATTCGAAAAAGATCGCACTGGATGTGAGTTGGATGGCTTTGGACCTGTAGGCAGAGCGGTCTTCGCACCCGATGTTGACCAGAATTTCATCGCGTTGGCCGGAGGGTCAGGGATTGCTGGAATTATGGCTATCCTGGAGCACGCTTCAACTTGTGGACACTTTGAAACTCACCAGGCTCATGTGGTCTTTGGTCTGAATCGACCGAGGGAGGCATTTTTTCTGGACACCTTAAATCAGTATTCAGTTCGACATTCCAATTTACGTATTACAGTTGCGATGCTTGAACCCGACTTAAGTGGTTCCTTGCAGCGAGAGTACCCGGATTTGGAATTTGCCAAGGGATTTCTACATGAAGTTGCAGGTACGACACTCGCCGATCTGTCCGATGTATCTGTCGCATTTTTGGCCGGTCCTCCGCTTGCCGTAGATGCGGCCCAAAAGATGCTCGTCATGGAGCGGAAGTTTTCCGTGAGAAAAATCAGATTCGACAGGTTCGGCTAAAAACTACAGACACAAGATTTACCCTATTGTTGTTTAATTGAGTTCAATAGTTCTTCGCCTGTTCTTGGCAAAAATTGTTAATGCCGCGGGAGCACACCGCGGTCAAAATTCAAAGGATCTCTATAGTGAAAACAATTCAGGCCATCACATTCGACTTGTGGGATACCGTAATTAACGATGATTCCGACGAGGTAGTTCGCAAGGCGCGCGGGCTTCGGTCAAAGCGCGATGAGCGATATTTTTTGGTTTGGCAAGCAGCAAACGAAGTCTCATCGATTGCACTTGAATCAGTCAAGCAGGTTTACGATCAGGTCAATGTTGAATTTAACCAAGTTTGGCATTCAGATTTTATTACCTGGACTGTCCCGCAGCGGCTTGACAGGATTTTGGCGAAATTGAACATCCAACTGCCCGATATCAGTTATCGTGAAACTGTTGAAGCACTTGAGACGATGGAACTGACTGTGCCTCCTGCACCCATTGATGGGGCACGCGAAGCCTTATCTGAGATTTCTCGAGAATATCCGCTCGCTGTGGTTTCGGATACGATCAATACACCAGGCACAGGCTTGAGGTTGTGGCTTGAGCGGCATGAATTGAAGCAATATTTTAAGGTTTTCGCATTTTCCGATGAAGTTGGACATTCGAAACCGCATCGCGACATTTTTGCCCGCGCAGTTGACGGTCTTGGAGCTCGTTTTGAGCATGCGGTGCATATCGGAGATCGCGAACACAACGACATTCGCGGCGCGCATGCGCTCGGTATGCGTGCAGTATTGTTTACCGCGACGCGAGATGCCGATGCGGCTAATACAAGTGCTGATGCAGTTTGCACCAGTTACGCTGAATTGCCGGGTATACTGAATCGCTTGAGTTGACAGGCCAAGACCGCACGTTGCGGCGTTTTTATTGAGTATTGAGTGCAATCACCATGATTAAGGAAGCAGTGAATTTACTTGTCGTAGAAGGTTATGCCCGCGAATCTCGCGATGTATTGGCTGACAGCGGAATGGCACTGGCCAGCGATCTTTACAAATCAATGCTGCTTTCGGTCGTGCCCAACGCGACCGTCGATATCGTAACGCCCGCAGACACGGATTCTTCACTGCCATCCGGTGTGGAGCTTCGGTCTTATGATGGTGTGGCGATGACAGGGTCCAATTTATCAGTACTGGACTGCGATAACCCATCTGTCCGAAGACAGGTTGAACTCCAAAGAGAGGTATTCGAACAAGGTGTTCCAAGCTTTGGCAGCTGCTGGGCATTGCAGATCGGAACCGTTGCTGCCGGTGGTGAAGTTCGGGTCAATCCGAAGGGGCGAGAAATGGGTTTTGCGCGAAAGATTCGTCTGACAGATTCTGGAATGAACCACCCACTCTATCAGGGAAAACCACAAGTATTTGATGGATTTGCAAGTCACGAGGACGAAGTCGTCAGTGTGCCGCCGAATTCAACCGTACTTTCTGGCAATCATATTTCGAGTGTTCAGGCACTGGAAATTACCCGTGGAAAAGGTACGATGTGGGCACTGCAATATCACCCGGAGTACGATACGGGTGAACTGGCTTCACTGATTCGATGTCGAGAAGAAAGGCTGATTCGGATGGGTTTTTTCAGCGATCCGAACAGTTTGCACCAATATGCTGATAAACTCGACCTGCTCCGTGATGACCCCGATCGAAAAGATACGGCTTGGGAGTTAGGGATCGACACTGACATTCTCGACTCGAAAATTCGTCAGCTCGAAGTTCGTAACTGGATTGAAGCGCTTGTATTGCCCAACTCGGGTTTATGAGACTGTCAATTCGTATTTTGCTACTTAACTCATTAACCCAATATCTCACCAAAACTAGATTGTACGGGTGTTAGGCATTGAAAAATTACAAGTCATTGATTCGAGATTGAACAGGTTAGAATTAATCTAGATAGGGCCATTCAATTTCGAGCGAGGTATTCGAACCAAAATGGCGCCGTTTCACGCAATTTATGATGGATTGTAAATTACACTGAAGCAAACATGAACCATAATTGACTGCTTAGATGAGAGAATGTCGATGCACCATTTTTCCAGTATCTTGTTTTGCCGTTTTGAATAGCGTAGATATATCGCAAGTTGCTGAAACTCTGTGCATTCGTGCCCTCCATAGGAGATATTATCAAAGGCACCCCGATGCTACGGAATACAACTAAATAATATGTTGAGCAAATCTTATTCTCCACACAATTCTTTCGCGTTCCAGCAGTTTCGTCCGACATTTATCTTAGGGTATCATTTCTGTAAGTTCCTAGACATTATTGGTGTAACTTGTATGGATGCGATGGGGAGTATATTCAGTGCTAACTTGGCAAACCGTATTTTGCTACCTATTTCTAGGCGACAGGAGCATCGTGAAAATAAATTTACTCAATGAATAGTTCAAACGTTTTATCGTGCCTGCATCTGAACAAAAACTACCTGAATTTCTAAGTCAAGGACAACAGGCCAGGTTATTTCCTACTGTTTCCAATTCAAGTAGAGAAAATCGCCTGACTTCTGTATTTTTAGCGATTCTGCCCATAATTCCAGAATTGTCTAAAGACCTGTTTTCTACAATAGGATTACGGGTTGGAATGCGCGCTTCAATTGAATGTTGGACAGAAGTTGTATTGACCCAAGGGGATCATCTTGATAAACGTCCTGATGGACTAATAGTTGTTCGACATGGGAAAAATTCGTGGAGTGCTCTTGTAGAAACTAAAATCAAGAACAATCAAATTGGCAAAGATCAAGTCTCAAGATACATTGAAGTTGCTAGGGACTCAGGTATTGATGCTGTCATCACCATTTCAAATCAGTTTGTTGTTCGTGCTGATCACTCACCAGTAAAAGTTTCTGGACACTTGCTAAGAAAAACGGATCTGTTTCATTGGTCCTGGACCTATATTTTGACCCGTTGTGAAATATTATCTCGCGACGCAATTGAGGATTCCGAGCAAGCGTTTCTATTGAATGAATTTCTTCGACTACTTGAGCATAAAGACACTGGGGTTTTGCGGTTTACCGCAATGAATCGTAACTGGAAAGATTTGGTACAAACTATTGTTAATCAAGGAACATTGAAAAAAAACAGTTTGGATGTCGAGGAGTGTGTGGGTTGTTGGTATCAAGAAGAGCGAGATCTTTGTTTGCAACTGTCTCGGCATGTTGGATCTAAAGTAGATTCCGTTGTCAGCCGCAAACTATTGGCGGATTCGGTTCTTCGACTCAAAGAAGGCGTAAAGCGATTAGTGGAAAAACAATTGCTATATTCGTCTTTCCGTATACCAGATTGTGCCGCGGATCTTGAACTTCACGCTCATTTGATGGCTCGAACGGTGACTTACAGCATGAAACTAAAGGCACCGCTTGATAGAAAATCTACGAAAGCGAGAGTAAATTGGCTGCTTCGTATGTTGCCCAACGACGACAGTCGACTTGTTTTAAGGGCGCATTGGCCTGGTAGAACTAAGCCAACAGACAAGTCGATTAATGAACTTCGAGACGATCCGGAAGGGATAAAAGGAGAGAATTCAAAAGCCACTCCGCATACTTTTGAGATACTGCTTATTGAGAATCTTGGAGTCGATTTTATTGGTCGCCAGAAGTTTATCGAATGCGTCGAAAAAAGCATAACTGAGTTTTACGATCTAGTGGGGCAAAACTTGCGTGCTTGGCAGCCACCACCACCAAAACCCGTCAAAATTAAACAAAAATCTACTGAATCTGAAGCAGTTGAAATGGATGCGGACAAAGCAGGAAATAAAACCGATCCTATCCGAGAACTGACGGACCCTTAATTTGAAAAAATTCTTCAGGAGGAATTTAAGACTATTCGCAAGGTTGATCAATCTGGGGTCAAAAAGCAACTAGCGTTACTGATCCAGTCTTTAGCACTGTAACGATACCGAACAATGAAGCAACTTGGTCGACTCAAGAGTCGAATTTTGAGGCTACACAAGTCATTTCCTCGGTAAGCTTATACGTACATTATTGTGAATCTGAATCCGGACTTTTACAGACACCACAGAATTTTGTGCAACAGTTGGCGGTAATTTTCTCGAATTTATGTGAAGGCCAAGAGCCGCTTGGTTTAGAATTCGAAGCTGTTTGGGACGCGAATGTACTCGAACTATACGAATCCTAAAGTTTTCAAATGTTTCTGGGATAGCGAGAATCTTCAACGCCATATCCCATACTAACTGATAGCTGAATATCGAAGACATCTAATTGATGAGTTGAAGATGATATCAGAAGGCGGAAAATCGTAAATTGGATTGTTGTGGATAGGTGTTGAATTTATCGGGTTGTTCTCAACGCCGCGGTTTCCTGCGATCGCTTTTGTAGATTCCTCCTTAATTGTGAGAGGTGTCAGAAACTGACGTCGAAATGATACATTTCCTTTGACTGCAAATTTAATATCCTTCGTTTCGCAACGCCCGGACCAATTCGCAAGAGGGACGACTTAGTCTGGGCATGACCGCACGAAATTTTGCTAGTTCTGCTAGTGGTAATGGTCACTTCCTGGCCAGCTTCTACCTTGTCTAAAATTTTGCTAAGGTGAGCTTTAGCGTTTGTCAGATTGACTATGAGCATCATCAAACCCTCGTATCGTCACAAGTCGTGTCAAATAATAATCTGACCTATTTTAGAGAACTGCAGAAACTCTTTCAATACGACGGCGATTTTGTTCTTGAGTTAATTCGAAGCGTAAATCAAATATTGTCCAAACCTGAATTATTGATTTGCTATTCTAGAGTCACACCTGTGCGACTGTGTTCAATGCAAATTTACCAATCTATTGCAGCAGTATGTCAAGCCAGTCGTTCTATCGATTCCAACGTTTCGTCGAGAGAATCAGCAGCGATTGTGATCAGTTCATCAATTTGAGACTTGGTGATAATCAGCGGCGGTGACAGCACCATTGAGTCTTCAACCGCTCGCATAATCAGTCCTCGATTCGCGGCAAAGTCCCGGCAGCGAATGCCAACTTTCAATTTCGAGTCAAAACGCAAATGCGTCGCCTTGTCCTTGACAAGTTCGATGCCTGCAATCAGACCGACACCACGAACTTCTCCAACCAGCGGGTGATCGCTGAGCTCTCGCAGCTTGCTTTGGAAATAAGGACCAATTTCAGTTTCCACCCGAGTGACAATGCACTCATCAGAAAGGATTCGTATGTTTTCAGAGGCTACAGCGCAAGCGACCGGGTGCCCGGAGTACGTGAAACCATGAGCAAATTCCTCGCCCGCTTCGATCATCACAGACGCAACTTCATCTGAAATCATGACGCCAGCAATGGGCAGATAGCCCGATGACAACCCCTTGGCCATGACCATCAGATCCGGTTTGAGTCCAAACAGGTCGGTCGCAAACCACTTTCCGGTTCGACCAAAGCCACAGATGACTTCATCAGCAACGAACAGAATCTCGTATTGCTTGCAAATTCTGGATATTTCAGACCAGTAGGAAGCAGGCGGTACAATCACACCACCTGCGCCTTGAATCGGTTCGGCGATGAATGCCGCTACATTTTCAACACCAAGTTGCTGGATTTTTTCTTCAAGACTGCGCGCAACCTGAATTCCAAATGCTTCCGGTTCAAGTCCTGCACCATCCCGGTACCAATATGGCTGTTGGATATGCTCGATTCCAGGGATTGGAATGCCGCACTCGTGCATTGCTGCCATCCCTCCGAGACTCGCCGCGCCAAACGTGCTACCGTGATAGGCATTGGTTCGGCTAATGATGACGTTTTTCGATTCTTTGCCTTGCAGTGCCCAGTAACGACGCACCATCCGGATGACCGTGTCATTGGCCTCGGAACCGGAATTGGTAAAGAAAGCGTGATTAAACTGAGCCGGTGTGATGGCAGCCAAACGATCTGACAATTCGATGACAGGTGGATGGGAGGTCATAAAAAACGTGTTGTAGTACGGCAGTTTTTGTAGCTGCCTGGTAGCCGCTTCGATGAGTTCGTCTCGCCCATAGCCAATGTTCACACACCAAAGCCCGGCCATCCCATCAATGATTTTGTGCCCATCTGAATCCCAGACATAGATACCATCAGCAGCTGTGATGATTCTGCTGCCTACTTTTTGAAGTTGCTTGGTGTCGGTAAACGGATGCAGGTGGTATTCGTTGTCAATTGACTGAAGTTCCCTGGTATCAAGCAGACTGGCGTCGTTCATATCGCATTCAATCCAAATGAGTCAAAAAAGGTCAATATTGAGACAATAGTATATCTGTGCAAGTCGAGAAATTGGTTTTGGCGCTGCTGTTGAATTCAATAGCAGCGCTGACTTCGTATCGTTATCAAACGACTGGAATATGAAAATCTTAGCAAGCAAATTGACAATTGAACACGTTGTTCATTGTCACGCGGCGCAGTTGAATTTTTGAAAGCCTCTACAGGCGTGGGTCATCAATGAGCACGACTTCTTGGTCGTACGCGGTAAATCCTGCTTTCTGATAGGTGGCTATGGCGTAGGGTGAATCGAAATTACAACTGTGTACCCAAAGTCGTTCGGGTTCTGTCGACCAGGCTTTTTCAACTGACCAGCGAAGAAAGTAACTGCCCAAGCCGCGGCCGATGTACTCCGGAATCAGGCCAAAATAAGCCAGTTCAACTTCGTGGTCTGCTCGAAAATCCAATTCGCTAAATCCAGCCGGTGTGCCATTGACATACAAAACATAGATCCGAACCTTGGGATGTTTAATTATCTTTTCCAGTTGCACATCCGATAACTGGTTTCGCTCATACCACAGCCAATCTCCGCCGACACTCGTATACAAGTACCGGTAAAATCCAACAGTTGGTGGGCGGCTGCAAATAATTGACAGATTTTCTGCCCTTTGCGATTGATGATGAAAACGCGGCGCCTTGGTCATCTCCAGGTACGTTATCACCATTTTGAGTTTGCCTTGTGGAGCACTTTCCTGCTCGACAGGTTCAGCGTGACGGCCACTGCGGAACAGCGTCACGGGTGACTTTGAAGAATCGGTCTCGCTTGCCATGATGAGTAATATAAGGGGTTTATAAGCTTGACTTACCCATTGGAATTAATTTCCAATTCCACAAATCGAGAAGACCGTTCTTTTTTGCATAATGTCGCGATTGTTGAGGAGCGGTGTGCTCATCAACCGCTGAGCAATTCGTTCTGCCCGCCGGTGAACTTCTTCGAATATCATCCGCCCTCGCGGTGCGAATTTCCAGGTGCTTTTTGTTGAGTCAAACATATACTCGTGTGAAATATTTTTCTAAAAAATTCTCTTATATTGTGAATTTTCCATTGGGTTAGTCAAGATGTAATCCCCAAACATACCGGATATCGGTATCTATTTGATCAATGGCGTTCAAAACTTCAATTTTCGGAAAATTACACCTGCCAACAGCGATTGGGCGCCGTCAGACACCTTAATCCCCCGTCAGAGGCAAATATCCGGGAGCCGGAGGGATCGTTGTCGGCAAAATCGTGTTTCGCCTCAATTCTGTGCCAGTTCAGCTATCACTGACTACAATTTGCCCACACAATCGGTTTTTCTTCTGAACGGTCTCATCGATTTGTCATTTGTTGATGAAATTTATCCTTAAAAATGGGGGTTTCTGACTGACACTATTTATTCTGACAGTAATTTTATGAGAACAAATAAATAATGTCTAATAAAAGGTTTACGGGAGTCGATACTGATAAGTTTCAAGTTTCGGATTGGGCGTCCGGAATCTTCTATTATCCAAGACCCTTGTATTAGTCTTGATCGGCGGGGATGGAGAGGCGCATCTTTTTGCTGGAAAATGCAGCACAGAAAACCGTTATGTTCACATGGGCAGAATTGAGGCCCAAAGGGTCACAATTGAGACGGTTCGGGACTGAACGTCATGAAAGTCGGGAGTTATGTTGAGAGTTATTCTCATGAATGCCAACTCGGACCGATGCTTTGGTTTTGCGCTCTTAACCGCCTGTGTACTACAATCGAATCGAAAAAAGCCACTCCTAAACGCAATTTAATGGAATCATTGGCGGTTTTACTCTGATTGCGTTAGCGTGGGAATAACCTGAAGGTGTTTGCCCCGCGATTTGTATTTTCGACGTCAATATTCGCAGATAAGCGGCATCTGAACCCATTCATTCATCACATCTGCTGCGCTAATTATCGATCGGTTTTCATAGTCGTCGCTCGAATTTGCTTTCATAAAGGTTGATTCGTTCATTTTGCGACAATTGCGGGCAACCGAATTTAGAAGTGAAAGCGTCGCTTCACAGCTGATTTTCGATCGATGAACAAATGCACAGAAAGAATCAGACTCATACGAAGTCACACACATGGCTGACTATGAGAAACAAAAGGTTCTGAACCGAGTTTTTTACGTTCTCCGGCACACTGCGAGTCCAACACGACCGTCGACAGGCTGTTGATGCCTGGAAGAAGGTGAAAAGTCAAGCATCTTGTAACACAAAGTATTTAGTGTGTGTTCGACTTGTCATTACATGTCCACCAGAATTCAAAAGCTGAGAGTATTCATTCAAGCGTTCCAGATCACCTCAAAGGCACCAGATAAACGGACAGCAGAACGAAAACAGCCCGTCAAATCAGCTTTGAAGCACATTTTATTTTTGCGACTTTGAGGTTCGTGGATATGGCAATAACATCGTCAGATTTTTGACGAATGGGCATTCAAAACAAGATAAAATTCTCGGATCAATAGAGTTATTAAAAGCCGCAACCAAGTCTGTCTCGTGCTTTGAGTAACCACAGGTGAGTTCAGCACCCTGGCAATCAGATTATCTGGGAGTGCAGGTATGAGTTTCTTACCAGGTTCTCCAGCATCAGACCGAAATATACACAGGTGCTAGTCGACAAGGAAGTGGCGAAAAATAAAAAGTGGCAGGAAGACATCGAAGATGCAACTGTGTGTCAATTTTGACAAGTTCATCTGGGAACGTTCGAAAAGTAAGTCCAGTGTAGTTGACGCTGACGACTTGGATGAGTTTGTACAGAAACTTCTGGGAAAGTGCGGTAACGCAAGTGTTGCAGCCGTCATTGAAGTTCCGTACGTAAAGGTGAGTCGATGATGGTGCGCAACGTCGCGGCGCATTTGATCCGCCCGAGTCGGCCTTCCCGAATTCTCAAGTGCCATTCGCCAACCCACATCAGAACTTCCATTTTCTGCTCCAACATGCTGCCTGTCTGGTTTCGCCGTGACAGAAACCTGCATCGTCAGCTAAATCTGCCCAATTATCTGCGATTCTTGGATTTGCAGTCAGACCTGCTGGGCACAAAGTGCAGGGGCCATCGGACAAACGAGGCTATACCAACCACAGCGAGCAAGTTCAGTTGCGTCACGACGGTGAAAGGGCATCGAATTTGCGCCGCCATCCACCGCAGAGTCCATGGCGCATTACAGGGCGATGTGCTTTGCAACGCGAAGCTGATCATACAGCGAGTACGAGAACACACACTGACCCGCACATGGCGAAGCATTGTTATTCGCTTGCTGAGCACCGCTTACGCAATGCTGAAATCAAGTGTCGATTTTACGTTTAATTTCATAAATGTTGATCCGGCAGTCGGACCACGGATGAATGTCCGAGCGAATTAACAAAGTCCTCCGGCCAAACATGACGGAAATGAACAACGTCTGGTTCGCTGCAGGTGAACCAAAAGGGGATGAATTAAAGGCTGTACCCCCCCCCCCTCGACCGGCAAGTATAGACATATTTTGCCGATGGGTTTTCCTTGCAAAAAATCCCGGATACGAAGGATTTTTCGTGCTGGAATGGCTTGGACTTTCGCGGTGCTCCTCACCGCTTTCACCGCCGCACATGCCCACATTCAGGGGGATCCACACCTTGAGGATACAGTTGTTTATGAGGGTGATGGAACGTTTACTGTCATCCTGAATGCTTATAGATCTGCAGAATTAGGAACCACTAACCCGACCGTCACTCCAGAGACGGAATTTAGGATTAAGGCAACTACTGGCACAGCAACGGCCGGTACTGACTACACGATTGGTGCGATTAGAAAACGCACCTTTTACCCGTTATTAACTAGACTCATAGAAATCCCATTCACCTTAGTCTCAGACAGTGATGTAGAAAATGATGAGTCCATCGTTCTAGCTGTTGAGTACAAGCCCTGTTGGCAACAAAGTGCCAATAGTGTGAGCTGCGCGACTACCTTCAGGTCATTTGGAACTTTCACTCTCAGACTGCGAGACGGCACCCGCCCCACCCTCACTGTCACACCTACCACACTAAACCTGGACGAACTCGAGACAGGCACGTATACAGTGAAATTAAATGGCGATCCGGGCAGGGACATTCAAGTTAGAGTTAACCAGAGTCCGCCAACTCATGTCCACTACAACGATGCCTTATCTGTTCACGGACCGGGCGCGACTCCCGGTCAGAATACCACCTTGACTTTCACTGGTGGTACAAACGGCAACTGGAACACTGCTCAGACTGTCACCGTTACCGCGCGAGGTGACTGGAGAACCGAGGATAAGACCGTGACTTTGACACACCACATAGAGGGTCAGCCAGATCGATTCAACCCGAAAGTGGCGGTATCCGTAAAAGACAAATCCGACGGTTTGCTGCTATCGAAGTCAAAAATCACACTTCAGGAGGGAGGTACTGAGAGCAGCTACGATATACAGGGAGTTGCCGACCCGGAGGGGACTGCCACTGTGACTATTTCGGTGCCTCCGGAGTACAGGGATAAAATGCAGATTCAGTCTAGATCGAACGTTTGGCAGTCGGGTATCGTCGTTGAGTTGAGTAGCCTACCACTGAGTCAGCACCTCTTTTGGAGTAATCCGCAAATTGTGAAGCTTCGAGCGATTGAGGACAATGACTTCCTGAACGACAAATTCACACTCCTGCACCCGTATGTGTGGAACCCAGATCTTCTTGTAGAAAACGAAGACGGCGGAAACCAGCACATCGACATCACCATTACAGATGCCGGTGGCCAGCTAGTCACTTCTGGCAATGTGTCTTTTGCTGAAGGCGGCGAGGGTAGTTACACCGCCAAGCTGTCGGGGCGCCCGGGCGCGGCGGTCAGCGTGAAAGTCGACATTCCTGCTGCACATCACTCCAAAGCCAAAATCCAGACAGGGGATGGAACCGCTGGTTCCAGCGTGACACTCAACTTCGACAATGATAATTGGAACGATGCACAAACCATCAAGGTTACATCACCCTACGACGGTGATACCGCGGATCTGAGTTTCGGTCTCACACACACTCCAAGTGGATTCGCCTGGGAGGCAGGGCACGACCCGACTGTGACAGTCAGTGTCACGGACGCTGGTGCTGGCTTGCTCTTCTCGGATACGCCTTCTCGCACCCTCTGGGAGCCCTCGGATAACAACCCTCCAACTGTGTCAACCTCTGCCACTTATAAGGTGGCACTGAAGTCTGACCCCGGTGGTACGGTGACTGTGACGCCGTCATCCAATCACCCGGCATCGCTCACCGTCAGCCCGACATCACTGACTTTCACCAGTTCCAACTGGGATGAATCGCAAGATTTGACCGTTACGGCAGTTTCGGACACCAACGAGATCTCGGAAACCGTGACTGTCAGTCATGCGGTCTCCGGTTACGGGAGTATCACTGCTGGCGGCACAGTCTCGGTGAAGCTTTTGGATACAACCACCGGAGGGTACGTGGCCTCAGAGCCGATTACTCTGGGACTGAACAACGAGGGAAACAATGATCTGATTTCGAACTTAAATCAAACAGAAAGTTTTACCGAGCCAAATGCAACCTCCAGCAGCGAACAGTCCGAGCCCGTGCTGGTGTGGGTTGACCTGCGTGGGATCTCAACCGCATATCCCGCGACCCCATTCAGGCTCTGTGTCACTTTAGACTCTGCATCAGCGGATGACGTTGAGTTTTTCAAACACGATCCCGGCGACAAAACGCCGGCCAATTGCGTCGACTATTCAACTGTGGGTAAGTATAAGAGGATTGACATGATTCGTTCCTACGAGGTCTTCAAGCTGCTCGCCGATGACCTCGACGAGATTCGCGAAACGGCGACGGTTACCCTTATGGCCGATCCGGACAACTCGCTTCCGAATAACGTGAGTATTGACGCGACCGATAACACCGTACAACTGGTGCTCGCGGACAGCGATCCGACGACCATTGAAATCGCTCCAGAGGAGGACGAGCCAGAAACCATTAGTGAAGGCGAAAAGGTCAAGTTCATCGTGAAACTTGGTCGCGAACTTCAGAGTGAGGCATCTGAAAAACTGAACATACCACTCGTGGTTACCGGTGACGGAGTGACCAGCGACGACTATCGCATCAACCTAAATTTGAAGGATACCAATGACCGAGGTCGGGTTGACCTCAACGACAAGGCTCCTTACACACTCACCTTCCACCACCGCTTAGATTCTGTCAACCTCGAACTTCTTGCTGTCTCAGATAAGCTCAATGACGGCGGTACGGAGACACTGAATATAGCACTCGGTACAACAAGCAGCAACCTCAATACTGGCTCTTCTGAAAAACTTGACTCCAAAGGCACCACGGTCGCGGCGAACAAGGGTAGTTTTTCGGTCAATATCATTGATGGTGACTTCCCTTTGATCAGTATTGAACCAGGTGCAGACATCACCGAAGGCGGGGACGCGGTTTTCACCGTTCGCGCCACCACTGCGCTGAAAGCACCGCTTACAGTCAAGCTCGATGTCGCTCAGAGCGGTAATTTTGTTGCTGCTGCAAATCTTGGCAATACCAAGACCGTAGACATCCCCACTACCGGCAGCGTTACGTACAAGGTCGCTACACAGGGCGACGAAATTGACGAGGTAAACGGTTCGGTCACCGTTACGCTGCTTGCGGACACCACTTACGCCATCTCGTCAACCAAGGGCAAGGCAAGCGTCAATGTTGCCGACGACGAGACCACCAAGGTAAATCTCTCGGCTGCGTCGAGTGTTGACGAGGGAGATGCGATTACCGTCACTGCAGCTTTAACCCTCCAGCAGTCCACGGATACTGTGATTCCGATTTCCGCCAGCGTTGAGACCGGCGACACCGCTGAAGCGGGCGATTTTACTGCACCTGCGGGCATCACCATTACCGCCGGTCGTTTGACAGGCAGTGCTGACATCACCACCGTGAATGATCAGGACAAGGACAACGATGGTTTTACGGTCGCACTCGGCGGGACTTTGCCCGGCGGCATCGTTGCCGGCACATCGAGCTCAATCAAGATCGTCATCACTGACGATGGCGCCGATCCACCAATTTCACTGGCGTCAAACACGAAAAGCGTGTACGACGACGGAACGGTTACCATCACTGCCAACCTGCTCCATCCGGCAGGGTCTGACATTACCGTGCCTATTACGGTTGCGGGATCGGGCGCCTCATCGGCTGAGTCAAGCGAGTGGGAGACACCACCTACAGGCATCGACATCGCCAAGGGCGCCAAATCCGGGACTGCAGTGATCAAGATGGTGCGCGACACTGACCCGGATGACGAGACATTCACAGTCAGTCTTGGCACTCCCTTGCCGACCGGATATGCTGCCGGCTCACCGTCAGTGGTTGAGATCACGATTGAGGATGATGGCGTTGGGCACGAAATCACCCTGAGTGCCAGTCCCGAACCGGTGGATGAGGGCAAATCCACGACGATTACTGCGACAGCGAACGGCATCTTTGACAGTGATGTCACCATCCCGCTGACTTTTGCAGGTGCACCCAGCAGTGCAGCGGAAGCGACGGATTTCAGGGTGCCGAGTCCGGCAGAGGTCACGATCACGGCGGGTGCGCAAAGCGGCACCGTACAACTCGTCACCTATGGGGACGGGGACACCGACGACGATAAGGTGCGCGTCGCCCTTGGTACCCCGCTGCCCGCGGGTGTGCTATCTACGGGCACAGGCACTAGCCTGAATGTCACCATCAAGGATACGGTTAAAGCGAGTCACGGTACAGTGTCCCTTACGACCAGTCCTGAGGCGGATTTAAGCAACGTAATTGCCTTCAATGAAGGTTCTACTCTGACTTTGACCGCGAGCATCGACACGGCTTATCATAGCGATATCACACTTGGAATTTCGCTGTCCCACTTTACGAGTCAAGACGGCGATTACACATTGCTGACCGGCATCACAATTCCAGCTGACATGACCTCCGCAATCGGCACAATCACCGCCAATCAGGATACTGACAGGGAAGACGATGAATTCGACATAAATATCGATGATGCCACCCTACCCGACAGCATATCCTACAGTGGCGAACCACAATACTACGCCAAAATTATTGATGACGACAAGCCGCCGCCGACAGTCTCAGTAAGTCTTAGAAGTTTTGGTCGATCGACCTATACAGAAAATGTTCTTCCGCAGATCAATTTTTCGCTTTCGGACGCGAGTTCAACGGCCACCATTAAATACAGGCTTGAACAGGAAGGGAACTTTCTCAAAACCGGTCGCGAAGGTGAGCAAACACTCAAAATGGACGGTTATAGTGCAACCCTAGACAATCCCATTGAGAATGATAGTGTAGACGAACCGAATGGCTCCGTCACGCTAACGCTGCTTGATGGCGACGGTTACCGGGTGGACCCGACAAACAGCACTGTAACCTTCGATATTGCGGACGATGATCCTACGCGAGTGAGTCTCACTGCACCTGCGGGCGATATCAGCGAAGAGTCATCAAACAACAAGAAAACCTTTACGGTGACAGTGGGCCGCTCTCTGTTGACCGGCGAAGAATTGACTGTTCTGGTAGATTTTGCAGGTGATGCCAACCTTAACATTGATTATGCGATATACCCACAGAATCCTGCCTCGTCAGGTGTAACCTTCGGGAAGATTGACGATAGAGATCGGCTGCCGATCACCTTTACCGGCGGGGGCGAGTCGGCGCGGAGCACAACGTTTGAGATAAAAACGGTCGATGATCGTGCTGTCGAGGGGAGTTTAGACTGGAGTAAAAGGGTGTCACCGGCCCAAGGCGAGATGTGTCCTGCGGGGTACAGATACGAACTTGTCTCTGAAGGCCTTCCTTGCGTCCGGTTTGTTCTCGGTGAGTCGATCGTTGTCAGACTTCCTAGATTAGCGAATGATTCAGCTACAGGTCTTGGCGGTGGCGGCCAAGTGGATTCCAAGAATGGTTCGGTGGAATTTAATATTCTTGAAAACGATACCACCACCACGCCGCACATCTCCATCGCCCCGACGAGCCTTACGGTACCGGAGGGCGGCAGTGCTACCTACAGCGTGATTCTGAGCACGAATAATGAAAATGCAGTCAAAATCACTCCAACCGTCAGTCCAGCAGCCAGGTCCAGGTTCACCTTTTCGCCAGCATCGGCCACAATAGCGAGCGATGCTTCAAGTTTCATTTCTCCGAAATTCACCGTCACCGCCACAGATAACACAACCCCCGGAGATACGGCGAGCTTTACCATCAACCACACTGTCACCGGCTATGGCAATGTCACTACACCTTCGGTCAGTGTCAGGGTTACCGACCAGAGCAAGCGCATCGTCTCAAATCCTGCCACTTTGAGTTTACCAGCCGGAACTACCAAGACATTCAACCTCAATCTATACAGCCGACCTGAAACCAACACCCCTGTGAAGTTAAAGGTCGAGAGCGACACCACAGCCGTTGCTACCGTGCTCGCGACCACCGTTGATTTCACTCAGAGCAACTTTAGCACAGCGAAACCGGTCACAGTCACAGGCGTAAAGCCAGGCAAAGCAAGCATCACCGCGAAAATCTCCAGTGCCGGCAGCACCGACGAGAGTTTCCAGAAAGTGATCATACCAGTCACTGTGACTGCTGATGCGCGCCCGACAGTCACCCTTGGTGTCGACAAGTCGGTTGTAGACGAAGGCAGCGGCGTAATGCTCAAGGCGACCTTGAGCGCAGCAATAAGTTCGGCGGCGGCCGTCACCATCCCACTCACTTACACCAACGGTACCGCTGAAAATGCCGACTACACCAAGGTTGCAAGTATCACCATTCCCTCAGGCAGTACTTCTGCTACTGCGAATCTCGCCACCGTGAACAACAACGTATATGAGGGCGATAAGACGCTCACAGTTAAACTCGGGACCCTCCCGGCGAGCGTGCGGGCAGGCACTGTTCAATCGCAAAATATAACCATCTCGGATGCAGACGACCTGCCGACAGTTACCGTCCTTTCGTCACAAACCAGCAAAACCGTGAGCGAGAACGGTGGAACTACAACGGTCGGTGTGGTTTGGACCGGCAGTAGTGAACTTACCGCAAGCGTCAAATGGGCCACGGCAGACGATGAAGCCAAGAGCGGCGAAGACTACACCAAGAAGTCCGGTACCTTAAGTCGTGACGCTAGCACCGCAACTGACAGTGCAAGTATCACCGTTACCGTTACCGACGACAGTATCGACGAATCTGGCAGTGCGGAGAGCTTCGATATCATTCTCTCAAGTCCGGTCAACGCTAAACTCGGAGCAACCCCAAGAGCCACTGTCAGCATCACGGACAACGAAGCCACCGATGTGCGCCTGATCGTCAACAAACGCCCAATTGCCGAAGCTTCGGGTACCAAAACCATAACAGTCGAGGTCGTGCGCCCGCTCGTTTCTGGCGAGTCTCTGCCCGTGCCGCTCACATTCGCCGGCAGCGCCACTTTCGGCACCGACTATACCATCGCCGCACCAACTTCACGGCCCACAGGTGTGAGTTATTCAAAACTCAACAGCACCAACTTCACCACCAATCCGCCGACGATCACGTTTACCGGTGGTCCGGGCAACTCGCGATTCGCTACTTTGGTGCTCACCGCCAAGCAGGACACAAATGTTGAAGGAACTTCCGAAACCGTCACCATCGGCCTCGGCACGCTCAATGACAAATCCGGTTCGGGCCTTGATGGTGGTGCGCGGGCACGACCAACCGAGAAATCGCAAACCTTCCACATTACCGATGACGACGGCAAGCCCACCATCAGCATCGCAGGCGGTTCAGTCACTGAAGGCGATGCAGGAGACTCTCCGAGCCTCAGCTTTACGGTAACCTTAAGCGCCGCAAGCAGTGAGGAGATCAGCGTCGGTTACGCCGCAGCGTCGTCAAGCACCGCCACTTCCGGCACCGACTATGTCGCCATAACCAGTGGCACGCTCTCCTTCACAGCGGGCGAAACGGAAAAAACTCTGTCTGTGACCATCACCGGTGATGATGCGGAAGAACAGGACGAGACCGTCGTGCTTCGCTTGTCGAAACCAAAAAACGCAGTCTTTGCTGGCAGTGTCACCAGCATCGATGCCACCGGCACCATCAATGACGACGACAAGGTTTACACGCTCACCATTACAGGAGAAGATGTGAACGAAGGTGATGCAGGAGAATCGCCCACACTGACCTTCACAGTGAGTCTGAGCGAAGCGAGTGAACAGCAAATCACCGTCGACTACGCCGCCGTGTCGTCAGGCACCGCCACTTCCGGCACCGACTATGTCGCCATAACCAGCGGCACGCTCACCTTCATGCCTGGAGACACCGAAAAGACTGTCGATGTTACGCTCACTGGTGACAACACCGAAGAGACTGACGAAACCATTGTGCTGCGCCTGTCGAATCCCAGTCCGGACATTGCGGTTTTTACCGGTGGGGAAACTACGATTGATGGCACTGGCACCATCGCCAACGATGACATTCAATACGAAATCAGCATTGCTCCGAAGACTGCGAGCGTCACCGAGGGAGCAAATGCCGAATTCGATCTGACTTCGGTGCGGGCACCGACCGAGAATATCACCATCAACCTCGCAGCGAGTCAAACAGGAAGCGTGGTGGCGGCGAACGATCTAAAAGTCACTTCCGCAGTGATTTCTAAAAATACCAAGAAAACGACAGTGAGCATCGCCACCGCGCCCGATACCATCGATGAACCCGATGGCAGCGTGACGGTCGCCGTTCAGGCAGGTGGTGACGTGTACAACATCAAGCAAGGGGCAGGCAGTGCGAAAGTAGCGGTCGCTGATGACGATAAGACTACCGTCAGTCTTACCAGCAGTGCTGCTGCACTCACCATTGAAGAGGGCGATACCACCAGCAAGGTATCGCTGACGCTCTCGCTTGGACGAGATCTGGTGGCAGGTGAAGTTGCTGATATTCCTTTGGTAGTCACGACCGACACCGGGGTTGCCGTTGCGGCGGCAAATGCTGCCGACCGAGACTACACTTTTTCGGTTTCCGGCACTGGCGTAACGATAACGGGTGAGAACACCGCCGCACCGAAAATCAAGTTCACAGGTGGTGCCGCCTCCGAACAGAGTGCAACGCTTGATTTTACCGCCACCGCCCGTAACGACGGGGACAATACGGACGAAACTTTTACCGTTAAGCTTGGAGACCTGACCGCTGCCGGCGTTGCCACAGGTCTTTCGGGCGGTCTCGAAGCCGTAATCGACAATGATCCAGAGACCAAGGACAACCAGTTGGATATCGACATTATTGACGACGATGCTCCAAAGCCGACGGTCACCATTGAAGGTGAAGAAGCGAAAGTGACTGAAAGCAAACTTGCCAAGTTCAAGTTAAAAGTATCGCCCACGCCGAAACGTGCGCTATCGGTCAAGGTCACGGTCAGTGAAGAAACCGGTTTTGATCACGTTGCGGACACCGAAGAAGGTGCCCGAACTTTGACCATACCGGCCGGCACGGCTGAGTTCGATTTCCGGGTGCCTACCGTTAACAATAATAAAGATGAGCTTGATGGCGGCGTTACGGTGACGCTGGTTGCCGACGCCGCCTACCGACTGGGAACACCCAAAAGCCACACCATTCCTGTGTGGGACAACGATCCGACTCCAATTACCATAACTCGGACCGATGCACCGAATAATCCCAGTCAACCTATACACGAAAACGGCGGTAAAGCGACATTCACCATTGAGCTCGGTCAGGCACTAAAAGAAGGTGAGTCGCTGCTCTTGCCCATGGAAATAGATACGCACAGTGAGGTAAACAAAAGCTTCTCCGTGGCCTTGGTTTCCGGTCAAACGGGCGTCGAGCTAAAGACTGCAGATGGGTACCAGCCCGCGAATCCGGCATTGCGTCTTTTCGAATCGGGAACAAAGAGCGCCCGCTTCGAGATCAAAGCGATTGATAACGATAAAACAGATAGCGTCTACGTTCACATTAGATTCAAGCAAGTCGGGGCAATAAACAGTGCTCCGAGCTTGCGAGGCGGAATCAGTTTGGGAGATGGTTTTGGTTTCAACGTCTCTGACCAGGATGGCAGCCCATTTGTCTTTCTAGGTAGAGGAGGCACTCTCGGTCGTGACATTATCGAAGGAGTAACTTCCAGTGATGCGATAATCCGTTATATTCGGGCTCAGCCAGTACCAACGACAGATATAACGGTCGAATTTACGATTGTACAAAAGGGCGACTTCTACTCGTCGTTCAGCCTGGACGGAACGACTCTCCCATCGTCAAGTACGCACACGTTTACCTACACCGCGGACAACGCGAAAGGGTATCCGTTGACAGGCACATTGGTCGACGACAGTATTGATGAGCCAAACGGGAGGATCACGATTACAGTCACTGACGGTACAGGTTATACGCCTAGCCAAAATAATAGTACTTCGTTCAATTTATTTGACGACGACGGTGGTCCGTCTTTGAAGATCAGTGGCGGCAGAGAAGTTACCGAAGCGACGGGGCCAGCGACATTTACTATCATGAGACCGACTCGTAGCCCCGACGCCAACGTAAAACCAAACATACGTCTGAAGATTACTCAGGTAGGCGACTTTGTCGATGACGACAACCTCGGAACCAAGGAACTTGAGTTCAGCGGCAACTCGCGCACTTTAACACACTCGGTGCCGATTATCGACGATAAGGTGTCCGAAGCCAACGGCCGCATCGTCGCCGAACTGCTAGAATGCCCCCCTGATGGCGACGGTAATTCAACCTGCTCCATCGAACCCTCCCCAAATAACAAGGCTGAAGTCATTGTTACTGACGACGATACAGGCGTCGCAAGAGTCCTTATCTCGAAAAAGGCTCTGTCGATTGAAGAAGGCGGTGAGACGGAGAGCTACGAAGTCAAGCTGAATGCCGACCCAGGTACAGGTAACACAGCGATCGTTACTGCCGAAGTGCCTGCGGGGAAAACGGATTCTGTCGGTGTGCACAAGTCCGGCGGCACCGCTGGAGCGAGCGCTGCGCTGTCCTTCACAGGGGGGACATCCGGAAACTGGGCGACAGCGCAATCCATCACTGTTACGCCGCTCGAAGACGACAACGGCGAGGCCGATACTGTTACCATCGGTCATACGGTGACGGGATATACGGGTGCTGAAGCCGTAGCAGATGTCGTGGTAACGGTTTCCGACTACGGCTACGCGCTTCTCGCTGACACTGAGACAGTCTCGGTGAACGAAAATGGTGCAACTGTTACTTACAATCTGCGGCTGCGAAGTAGCCCATCTGCGGATGTTGTCGTTACGCCAGCAAGTGCGGATGCTGGCAAGGCCACCGTCAGCGGCGCACTAACATTCACCACCGCAAACTTCAAGACGCCACAGCCGGTCACGGTAACAGGTGTCGCCGCGGGCAGCGTGGAGATCACCCATTCCATCTCCTCCACCGACACCAATTACAGCAGTCTCACCAGCCTGCCTGCAGTCTCTGCAACGGTGGGGGCGGATACGCGGCCAACAGCAAGCATCGCCGCGAGCCCCGCTACAGTAGCTGAAGGCGCTTCGGTCACCTTGACAGCGAGTATCCCCGCCGCATTAGCACCAGCCAAGGCCATTGATTTACCACTCGCATACACTTACGATACCGCGGTTGCGGCAGACATCACCGAGGTGGCCAAAATCACCATCGCCAAGGATGCTACCAGCGGCAGCGTTACGCTTTCCACCGTCGATGACGAGGACTATGAGAAGGTTAACGAAACTTTCAGTGTCAGTTTCGGCACCTTGCCCGCAGATCTTCACCCGGATTCCGCAGACGCATCGGTGGAGATCGCAATTGACGATTCAGAAGACGAACCGCGGGCAGCGACTATAGAGGTCAGCGCGTCAAACATTGATGAGAATAAGGGGAACACTGAGACTGAGAATACCATTACGGTGACCGTTACTCTTGACAAGGCGCTCACCGCACCCGCACGAGCGGTCACCATTCCACTTAAATACACCTATGACACCGCAGAAGAGGATGACATTACCGCCGCGGAGAGCA
The DNA here is from genome assembly GCA_963664525.1 of Arenicellales bacterium. Taxonomy (GTDB): domain Bacteria; phylum Pseudomonadota; class Gammaproteobacteria; order Arenicellales; family JAJDZL01; genus JAJDZL01. Next base: position 1,544,222 of record OY761535.1, on the reverse strand, counting down.
TCTCCATCGCCAAGGATGCCAAAGTAGGCACGGCCACCATCACCATTGTGGATGATGCCATTTACGAAAAAACAGATGTCTTTATGATTGGTTTTGGCACTTTGCCGAAGGGCATCAATGCAGGTACCACCGCATCCGCCACGGTAACTATCAATGCTTCTGACAAGAGACCGACAATCAGTTTTGACTCGAGTCAGCTCCACTCAGACGGAAAACTATACCTTCCCGAAGGTGCCAGCGACTTCAATATCAGACTTGTCAGAACAGGAGCAACGGAAGTGAATTCCAATGTGGATGTTGTTCGCGTTTCGGAACCCGTGGCTACTCGGAAACTGTTCCTGCCGGGTCTTCTTACAATTCCACAAAAAGTTACCTTGACCGGAAACGATGCCAGTCTAGTTATTCGCGTCAAACGTACCGACAACGAAACAGATGAGATTTTTGAGAACAATGAAAATGAATTCAAACTCTTTTTGAATAATGCTAGAAGAAATCCCGATTTCCAACTTGCTAATCCCAGTGAAATCCAAGTCGTTTATCAAGACGATGATCCGACCAAAGTCACGCTTACCGGTAGTGACCTTTCGCTGACTGAAGGTGACACCGGTCAAACAGGCAGCTTGACGCTGGAACTCAGCCGTGGGCTCACTCCAGGTGAACACATCGCTGTACCGCTGACCTTCACCTCGAGCACCGGCGCTGCCTTGCCCGGTGCAGCCAGTCCAGACTTCAGCCTGTCTATTCCAAGAAACAGCGCTTTTGTCGGCGAGAGCGAAGTTGTGAGAATTGAGGATGCCAACACCGCCAAGCCGAAGATTAAATTCGGATCTGTTAATGCCAGCGTACAGCGGGCGGTGGTGCTCTTTACGCCGGGCAGCGGTGATGACGGCGATTACACCGACGAGGAGTTTACAGTTGGTCTCGGTGACCTCGCAGACACGACCATAGGCACTACGGCCGAAGGTGGCGCGGCAGCGAGCGCTGCCGATAACATCGCTAAATTCACCATTACTGACGACGACGAGGTGCCTCCGGGTTTTGAGCTTTCGGTCGACATGAATTCGGTAGCCGAAAATGTCGTATCAGCTCCGACTATTACAGTGACTGCCGCTCCTATCGGCGGCATCGCCTTTAACGAGGCGCACACCATTACTGTCAGTGTAGGCGCAGCCGATGACACCGCCGTCTCTCCCGGCGACTACGCCGCGGTCACTAATTTCATGATCACGGTCCCGGCAAACCAGGCAAGTGCTACCGGAACTTTTAACCTTACTCCTGAAAACGACAGCATACACGAAACGGACGAAACCTTAAGCGTCACAGGCACCTCAGGCAGCCTGGAGATTCGTAAGGCAACCATTACTTTGACCGACGATGAGACGAAGCCTACGGTGTCTCTGACCCTAACGCCTGCAACAATTGACGAAAGCGGCGCTACCAATCGCAGCACTGTGACAGCGAGCCTTTCGGGTGCATCAAGCGAGGCGGTGTCGCTGGTGGTGGCTGCCGAATCTACCCCCGCCGGTTCTTTTACGCTGAGCAGCACCAAGACGTTGAGCATTGCCGCCCGCGCCACTGCCAGTACGGGCACGGTGACGATTGATGCGGTGAACAATGATGTGGATGGGACAGCGAATGCGGAGGTAACGGTTTCAGCAACAGCAACAGGCGGTCACGAAGTGGCGAATCCGCCGAACGCAATCCTGACCATCACGGATGACGACACCCGCGGAATCGTCTTCACCGGAGCTCCGGTAACGGTGCGCGAGACCGATGATACGACCACTAACACCCCGAATGAGAATGTAGCCACCTACTCCGTCAAGCTCGCCACGGAGCCGACAGGCGACGTGACCATTAATCTTGTGAGTACCGATACGGATGCCGCTACTGTTTCGCAGGAGAGCCTTACCTTCACGGCGATGAACTGGAACACTGCACAGGAAGTGACGGTCACCGGTGTCAGCGACGATGTGGATAACAGCGGTGGCAAGCGCACAGTGAGCATCACTCACACTGCGGATGCAGACGGAGGAACGGACTACGACGGTTTGGAGGCTTCGGTGTCAGTGGATGTGACCGATGACGATGGTCCGCCGACCGGTATCGCACTGTCGGTGAGCCACGCCACGCTTGGCGAAAGTGCTGCAGCGCCGACCATAACGGTGACGGCGAGTCCGACAGGCGGCACCACCTATGACTCAGCCAAGACGGTTCGGGTGACGGTAGGTGGTGGCACTGCCACCTCCGGCACTGACTATACTGCGGTGACGCCCTTTGACATCACCATTGCAGCGAAGGCGACGAGTGGGACCGAGACATTCACGCTGACGCCGACCGATGACGCCTTCGATGAGGGAGACGAGACAATCACGATATCCGGTGCATCGGGCTCAATTGCTGTGACGGGCACTGAGATCACGCTGACTGACAACGACACCAAGGGAGTGTCGGTGTCGCCGACAACACTGACTCTTAAGGAGGTGGACGATGCGACAACGATGGGTGTTCTGGATCACAAGGGCACCTATGAGGTAGTGCTGACGAGCAGACCGAACGGAACGGTGACAGTCAATCTTGAAAGCGGTGACGCGAAGATCGCGACGCTTAGCCACACAAGCCTGACCTTTACGCCTGCAAAGTGGAATGAGGCACAGACAGTGACGGTGACGGCGGTGGCGGACAATTACCACAATACCGGCGGCAAGCGTACTGTGAGCATCACCAATACGGTATCGGCAGCCGCGGCGACTGGCTACGATACAGTAACTGCCTCGTCGGTTTCTGTGGACGTGACTGACGATGATGCAGCGGCGGCGATTACGCTTACGGTATCACCGACGAGTGTAGCGGAGAATGCGGCAGCCACGAACATCACGGTGACGGCGACGCTGTCGGGAACGACGCGGCTGCCGACTGAGCAGAAGGTTCGGGTGACTGTCGGTGATTCGGATGACACTGCCACCTCTGGCACTGACTACGATGCGGTATCAGCCTTTGATATCACCATAGCGGCCGATGCGGCATCGGGCAATGCGAAGTTTGCGCTGACGCCGAGTAATGATGTCATCAACGAGGGCAGCGAGACGATCGCTGTTTCGGGTACTTTGACCGGGGTGACGGTCAACGACGCGACATTGACCATAACAGATAATGATGCTGCACCTTCCGGGGTGACGCTGTCGGTGTTGCCGACCACCGTGGCGGAGAACGCAAATAATGCGGTTACTGTTACAGTCACGGCGACGGTGACCGGCGGCACCACCTACGGTGAGGACAAGACAGTGGCGATCGATGTAGGTGTGGCTGCAGACAGTGCTGATTCACCTGCTGACTATGCGGCAGTTTCTGACTTCAACATTGTCATTCCGAAGGGGGATGAAAGTGCTGCCGGCAGTTTTAAAGTTACGCCGGCGAACGATTCGCTTGATGAGGCCAACGAGACGGTGTCGGTGAAAGGCACGCTCAGCGGAGTAACGGTCACTGATACGAGTTTGTCGATCACCGATGACGATGATCCGCCGGTGATTTCGATCAGTTCACCGAGCGTGGACGAAGGCACACAGAGTGCGAAACTGACGTTTGTGGTATCGCTTGACGCAGCCAGCGGTAAGCGTGTAACGGTGAACTATGCAGACGCTGGCGGTACTGCGACTTCTGCGACAGACTATACAGCGATCAGTTCCGGGACACTGACATTCAGTCCTGGCACGACAAGTCAGAACGTTGAGGTAGCGGTGACGAGTGATACGCTGAATGAGGACAACGAGACGGTTGTGCTGCGGTTGTCGTCGCCGACGAATGCGACGCTTTCAGGCGATGGGACAAAACTGGACGGCACTGGCACGATCACGGATGATGATCCGGTACCGACGGTATCGGTTGGCAATGCGAATGCAGTGGACGAGGGAGATGTTCCGGCGACGACTGTGAACATGACGTTTGCTGTCAGTCTATCAGCGGTGAGCGGTCGTGCGGTGACGGTGCCTTATACGCTGTCGGGCACGGCCAAGAAGGTTGACGATTACATTGAGCCTGATCCGCTGTCGGTGACGATTGCTGCGGGTTCAAGCAGTGCGAACATTGTGGTTAAGGTCAAAGGCGATGCGATAGATGAGCCGAACGAGACGATAAAGGTCACCTTGAGTGCGCCGACCAATGCGACCGTTTCGACTGCTGCTGGCGCGGGCACCGGCGAGGGCACAATCACGGATGATGATGCGCTGCCGACGGTGACCTTGGCACTTGACCCTGCGACCATCAACGAAAGTGGCACTACCAACCGCAGCACGGTGACGGCGAGCCTTACGGGCGCATCAAGCGAGGCGGTGTCGCTGGTGGTGGCTGCCTCGTCTAACGCAACCGGTTCTTTTACGCTGAGCAGCACCAAGACGCTGAGCATTGCTGCTGGCGCCACTGCAAGTACGGGCACGGTGACGATTGATGCAGTGGACAATAAAGTGGATGCAGCGAATGCGACAGTAACGGTTTCAGCAACAGCGTCAGGCGGTCACAAAGTGGCGAATCCGCCGAATGCAATCCTGACCATAACGGATGACGACACCCGCGGGGTTGCCATTTCCGAGACCTCGGTAACAGTGCATGAGACCGATGATAAATCTTCCGAAGATACCCGCGAGGATCAGGCCACATACAACATTGAGCTCACTAGCAAACCGACCGATGATGTGGTCATCGAACTGTCAGTGGGGAATAACGCGCCTGTAACTTTGAGCACTGCGAGCCTCACCTTTACTCCTGGCAACTGGAGTGTTGCACAATCGGTAACCGTGACAGCGGTGGATGACAGCGTAGCCAATTCAGGCAGACAGCGCACCGCTACCATCACTCATAGTGTAATGGCGGGCCAAAGCGACTACACCACCAGTGTTAACGCAGCTGATGTTGCTATTATCGTAACGGACGATGAACTGCCGAAGGTGGTTGTTTCGCTTGTCCGTACCGACAGCGGTAATATCTCCGAAGGCGGCGACGACCAAATCGCAGGCTTTACAGTAACCTTGGACCGTGTACTGGTCACAGACGAGAAACTCATCGTGCCGCTGGTTGTGACGGGCAGCGGAATTCGGGCTGCGGACATAAACTTCAGAAAAAAGACCGGCCAAGGGCTCAATACGAACGTAAAACTCACTGATGCACAGGGACTCACACCTGAACTTGAGTTTGCCTCCGGCGCACGCGTGGCGACCATCGAACTCGTTGCCTTTAACGACATTGCCAAGGAGGGTGATGAGACAGCAACGCTGTCGCTTGGCAGCAACAAACAGTTTGACGACAATTCGGAATCCACCGTAGACGGCGATCCGCATGCGACGCAGAACAGCTTCAGTGTGACAATCGATGACGACGACAGCACAACCGGAGTGGACTATTCCCTTGAGGTTGCACCGACCGAGGTCAAGCCGCGCGATTTCGCGGGCGGAGGAAAGGTGACGGTGACGCTTACCCCGAAAAACGCAACCTTCCCAAGCACCGCTCATCAGGGCAGCAATACATTATTCAGCAGCGGTGCGCTGACTGCGGCTGGAAAGGCTCTGATCACGCTGAAAGGCGCTCCCCAAGGGCTGGTGATCTCCGATGTGCGACTGCGCGCACAGAGCACAGGCGTTCACGGAATGCCGTCAACCCTCTACCACCGTTCAGCAAAGATTGATCTGACTTATTCCGGCGCCGCCTTTACGAGTGATGATCCCGTCACCGTCCATGTAGACAGGCAGCTGCTGCGCTATCGCGCATTTGAGAACAGCGCCGCGACACTTGAAACCTGGGAAGGCAGCAATCTGCTTGGTTCAGCGGACCATCTTTCCGCACCATTCACGATCAAGGCCGACGGGGTAAGCATCTCGCCGACCACCGTGGCGCTTACCGAGGCAGGTGCCGCCAAAACCTACAATGTCGTCCTTAAATCAGATCCCGAGGCCAGCGTGGAAGTCACGGTAGCCTCCGCAGACTCGGCGGTGGCGGTAGACACGGATTCTATAACTTCGGGAGATCAGAGTACGCTGACTTTCACAACGAGCAACTGGAGCAAGGCGCAGACGGTGACCCTGCGCGGCGAAGAAGATGGTGACACTGTAAGCGAATCAGACGTTACCGTCTCGCATACGGCCGCGGTAGCCTCGGACCCAGCCAACCCGTATCACACCATCTCCATCGACGATGTGACGGTCAATGTCACCGATGCAGGAAGCGGTGTGATCGTGGACGCTTCAAGAGTCTCTGTGCGCGCTAACGGCGGCAAGGCAAGCTTTAAGGTGCGGCTGAAGAGTCAGCCGGCATCAAGCATTGTCATTACGCCTTCGGTGAGCGGCAGCACTGGTGACGCGACGGTCAGTGGCGCTATGACTTTTAAAACCACCGACTGGAATGTAGAGCAAGATGTCACTGTGACCGGAGTGACCGCAGGCAACGCTTCTTTGAGTCTCGACATCACTCAAGACGATGGCAACGGCGGTGACTATCCAACCACGACCAACATCCCGTCGCTGCCCGTGACCGTGACAGTGGATACGCGCCCGACAGTGAGCCTTTCGATTGACGATACCGACAGCAAGATTTCTGAGGGTGGATCCACCGTGGTGACAGTGACGATGAGCGGCGGAACCCTGAGCGAAGCGCTCGCAGTTCCGATGCAAATCAGCGGTGTGGCTTCAACCGATTACACGTTTGCGACCAGCATCAGCATTACGGCAGAAGAAAAAACCGGTACGGCGACTCTTTCGATTGCCGATGATGCGATTGATGAACCCCCTGAAACGCTGAAATTAGCATTCGGTACGCTGCCGGACAGTGTACGGGCAGGTACCGTGGCATCGATAGATATTAGTCTTATTGACGGCGATGCCACATCTGTGACGTTTGCGCGTGCATCAGGTGAATCAGGCACCATCGCCGAGAACGGTGGCGTGGCAACGCTCACCGTGACTTTGAGCAGAGCGCTGATCAATGGAGAATCGATCACTGTCCCGTTGACCGTCGGCGATGGTGTCTCCGCGACCGATTATCTGATCCGGACTAAAACTGGCACCAATCTAAATAGCGGTGTGAGTCTCAACACGTCTAACCCCTACAGTGCGGCAGTTCCTGCGGTTGTCTTTACCGGCGCAGGCACGGCTCTGGCGAGTTCTGAAGTAAGTGTCGCCACATTGGAATTGGTCGGTCGTGATGATGACATTCACGAAGGTGCGACGGAAACCGTGGCCCTCGGCCTCGGTTCGGTCACAAGTAATCTCGATCGCATCTCTGGCACCGGAACAGGCGGAACATCCGCGAGCGGCAGCGTTTCGGTTGGAATCACCGACGATGAGACGAAGCCTACGGTGAATCTGATCCTAACGCCTGCAACAATTGACGAAAGCGGCACTGCCAATCGCAGCACGGTGACGGCGAGCCTTTCTGGTGCATCAAGCGAGGCGGTCACATTGACCGTATCGGCAGCGGCGGTGAGCCCTGCGGTTGCCACCGACTTCAGTCTGAGCAGCACCAAGACGCTGAGCATTGCCGCCGGCGCCACTGTCAGTACGGGCACGGTGACGATTGATGCGGTGAACAATCAAGTGGATGCAGAAGAGAATGCGACGGTAACGGTTTCAGCAACAGCGACAGGCGGTCACCAAGTGGCGAATCCGCCGGATGCAACCCTGATCATAACGGATGACGACACCCGCGGGATCGTCTTCACCGGAGCTCCGGTAACGGTGCGCGAGACCAATGACGCGGGCACTAACACCCGCAATGAGAATGTAGCCACCTACTCCGTCAAGCTCGCCACGAAGCCGACAGGTGGCACGGTGACCATTAATCTTGAGAGCACCGATGAGAATGCCGCCACTGTTTTGCCGGTGAGCCTTGAATTTGACGACGATGACTGGAACACTGCAAAGGAAGTGACGGTCACCGGTGTCAGTGACGATGTGGATAACAGCGGTGACAAGCGCACAGTGAGCATCACTCACACTGTGGATGCCTCCGGAACGGATTACCACGAATTGGCAGCTTCGGTGTCAGTGGATGTTACCGATGACGACGATCCGCCTACAGGCATTGCTTTGACGGTGAATACAAGTGCAGTATTGGAGAATATTTCCTCTGCGCCGACCATAACGGTGACGGCGAGTCCGACAGGCGGCACCACCTATGATGTGGTCAAGACGGTTCGGGTGACGGTAGGTGGCGGCACTGCCACCTCCGGCACTGACTATGCTGCGGTGACGCCCTTTGACATCACCATTGCAGCGAAGGCGACGAGTGGGACCGGGACCTTCACGCTGACGCCGGACGATGACGCTTTCGATGAGGATAACGAGACAATCACGATATCCGGTGCATCGGCTACGATTGATGTGACGGGCACTGTAATCACGCTGACTGACAACGACACCAAGGGAGTGTCGGTGTCGCCGACAACACTGACGCTTGCGGAGGTGGACGACGAGGATACGCCGGCGGTGATGGATCACCAGGGCACCTACGAGGTGGTGCTGACGAGCAAGCCTACTGGGGATGGGAATGTAACATTCAAAATTAAAAGCGGTGACGCGAAGATCGCGACGCTTAGCCACACAAGTTTGACCTTTGCGCCTGCAGAGTGGAATGTGGCACAGACAGTGACGGTGACTGCGGTGGCGGACAGTTACGACAATACTGGAGACAAGCGTACTGTGAACATCACCCATACGGTATCGGCAGCCGAGGCGACTGGCTACGACACAGTAACTGCCTTGCCGGTTTCTGTGGACGTGACCGACGATGATGCAGCGCCGGCGATTGCACTTTCGGTATCACCGACGAGTGTAGCGGAGGGTGCGACAGCCACGGACATCACGGTGACGGCGACGCTGTCGGGAACGACGCGGCTGCCGACTGAGCAGAAGGTTCGAGTGACTGTCGGTGATTCGGATGACGGTGCCACCTCTGGCACTGACTACGATGCGGTATCAGCCTTTGACATCACTATAGTGGCGGATGCGCTATCGGGCAATGCGGAGTTTGAGTTGACGCCGACTAATGATGTCATAAACGAGGGCAGCGAGACGATCACTGTTTCGGGTACTTTGACCGGGGTGACGGTCAACGACGCGACATTGACCATAACAGATAATGATGCTGCACCTTCCGGGGTGACGCTGTCGGTGTCGCCGACCACCGTGGCGGAGAACGCAAATAATGCGGTTACTGTTACAGTCAAGGCGACGGTGACCGGCGGCACCACCTACGGTGAGGAGAAAACGGTGGCGATCGATGTAGGTGTGTCTGGAGACACGGCTGTTTCACCCGCTGACTATGCGGCAGTTGCCGACTTCAACATTGTCATTCCAGAGGGGGATGAAAGCGCTGCCGGCAGTTTTGATATTACGCCGGAGAACGATTCGCTTGATGAGGTGGCCGAGACGGTGTCGGTGGACGGCACGCTCAGCGGAGCGACGGTCACTGACACGAGTTTTTCGATCACCGATGACGATGATCCGCCGGTGATTTCGATCAGTTCACCGAGTGTGATCGAAAGCACAGCGAGTGCGAAACTGACGTTTGTTGTATCGCTTGACGCAGCCAGCGGTAAGCGTGTAACGGTGAACTATGCAGACGCTGGCGGTACTGCGACTTCTGCGACAGACTATACAGCGATCAGTTCCGGAACACTGACATTCAGTCCTGGTACGACAAGTCAGAACGTTGAGGTGGCGGTGACCAGTGATACGCTGAATGAGGACAACGAGACGGTTGTGCTGCGGTTGTCGTCGCCGACGAATGCGACGCTTTCAGGCGATGTGACAAATCTGGACGGCACTGGCACGATTACGGATGATGATCCGGTACCGACGGTATCGGTTGGCAATGCGAATGCGGTGGACGAGGGAGATGCGCCGGCGACGACTGTGAACATGACGTTTGCTGTCAGTCTTTCAGCGGTGAGCGGTCGTGAAGTGATGGTGCCTTATACGCTGTCGGGCACGGCCAAGAAGGTTGACGATTACATTGAGCCTGATCCGCTGTCGGTGACGATCGCTGCGGGTTCAAATAGTGCGAACATTGTGGTTAAGGTCAAAGGCGATGCGATAGATGAGCCGAACGAGACGGTGATCGTCACCTTGAGTGCGCCGACCAATGCGACCGTTTCGACTGCTGCTGGCGCGGGCACCGGCGAAGGTACGATCACGGATGATGATGATCCGCCGACTGTTTCGGTTGCGGATGCCGATCCCGTAACCGAAGGCAACGATCCGATGGTTACTACCAACATGACTTTCACCATCAGTCTTTCAGGTGTGAGCGGTAAAACTGTGACTGTGCCATTTACCCTCGGTGGTACGGCGACAGTGGCCGATGACTATACCGCACCGAGTTCGACATCGGTGACGATCGCACCAGGCGATACTACTGCTGATCTTGACATCCCCATCAAAGGAGATACGCTTGCCGAACAGGATGAGACCATCACGGTCACGCTCGCCGGACCGACGAATGCGAGTGTTTCTACTGCCGCTGGCGCCGGCAGTGCGACCGGGACGATTGACGAAGACGAAAGCGCGCCCAGCGTTACCCTGTTGCTTCGCCCGGCAAGCATAAACGAGAGTGGAGCGGGCAACTCCAGCGAGGTGACTGCGAGCCTGTCAGGGCCGTCGAGCGAAGCAATTGATCTCACGATCTCCGCTTCCCCGTCGACAAGCGTCACGTTAAGCCAAAACAAGAAGCTCAGTTTTGCCGCTGGTGAAACCGCAAGCACAGGCGCAGTAACCATCACAGCAGTAAACAACAGCAGTGATGCCACTGATGCTGAGATTACGGTATCCGCGGCCGCTTCCGGTGGGGGAATTTCGGGCACCCCGTCGACAAGTCTGATCATTCGCGACGACGACCCCACCAGCGTGACGCTGTCGCGACCGAGCAAGTTCGAAATCACAGAAAAGGTACCGGCGCACACTGCAACGATGACTTTGAGCTTGTCGCGTGAGCTTGTAAATGGTGAGATCGCCGAAGTTCCGCTGGCAATTTCGAGTGGGACAGGAGTAGCCATCACCGGAACTACGCCAGCCACCCGCGACTTTATCCTGAGTGCGAGCGGTTCCGGTGTGACCCTGTCTGGACAAAATACCGCTTCACCAAAAATAACCTTCACCGGTGCGGATGCCGGCACTCAGCAAACAGCCACCTTGACGGTGACACCTACCACCCGTGATGATGGCGACACCGATTTGGATCGCGTCAAATTCACACTCGGCAACCTTGCCAGCAGTACGCTCTCCACTAATCTTACAGGAGGGCTGGTGAAGAGTGACGACGGTATTGCTCAGACCGACGACAACGAAATTTGGCTTAACATTATTGACCACAAGCCGGCAGGCGTTACGCTCTCCGTCGCCAGCCTTCAGCACACCGAGGGTGCAGCGGACAAGTCATATACCGTCGTGCTTGACCAGGACCCGCGCGCCACCGTAACCATCGCGATTGCATCCAATGAACCGTCAGCAGCAGATGTAGTCAACAAAACGTTAACTTTCACCTCAACAGGTTCGAATATCTGGAGTTCTCCACAAATGGTCTTGCTACGTGCTAACATTGACGAGGACACCACGAGCGAAACCGTCTCGATTACTCATACGGTCAGCGCGCCGACGGGCAATCCCTACAACGGCATCAGTGTGGGTCCGCTATCTGTCACAGTCGCCGATTTCGGCCGCGGTCTCTTGGTTCGTCCACCGAACCAATCGGTGCGCGCCAACGGCGGCACGTTCACCTACAACGTTCAGCTCAGGAGCCGTCCAACAGAGGATGTCACAGTAACCGCGCAGAGTGCAGACTCCAGGATTGCGACTGTTGATGGTCCACGCACTTTCAGTGAGGCGACTTGGACTGTCGGTGGTACAGTCCGGTTTGAAGTAACTGGTGTCAGTGAAGGCACAGTCAAAATCAGTCACACGACCAGTTCTGAGGATTCCGGGTATAACAATCTAAGCGGTGCTGCTGTACCTTCAATAACCGTAGAGGTGACGCGTGACCCGCGCCTGCCTCTGGAAATCAGCGCAGCAAGTTCAGTAGCCGAAGGCACTGATCTGACCGTTACAGCCTCGGTGGATTCCGCGCAGTCCGATCCAATTGACGTGCCGCTTGTCTACACCAACGGCACTGCCGAAGCGGGTGACTACACGTCTGTAGCAAGCATTCGTATACCCGCTAATGCCACCAGTGCGAATGTCGACATTGCGACAACCGATAACAATATCTACGAAGGCGACGAAACCTTTACGATTGCCATAGGCGAACTGCCCGTTAATCAGCGTCCCGGCGATTCATCAAGCATCGATGTCACCATTGACGATGAGGCCGATGCTCCGACATTCAGTTTCTCCGCAGCTGCTTCAACGGTGCTGGAGAGCACGGGGTCGGTGACTCTGACGGTAAACCGCACCGGGAGTACCGAAGTAGCGACTAAACTTGGCTATGCCACTGTCGCCGATACAGCTACCGCGACTTCCGACTACACCGCTGCAGATCCGGGCACAGTAAGTTTTGCAGTAGCCGATACCAGCAAGACCTTCACTGTCGCCATCGCGAAGGACGACGATGATGAGTTGGCTGAACGTTTTCACGTCGATCTAAAGACTGGCGCCGGCGCTGCGCTCGGCACCAATGCCCGCCACAGTGTCACGATTACAGATGACGACCCGACGCCGGTGAGTCTGTCGGCGACCAGCACAGATATTGGCGAAGCGAGCGGCACCAAGACACTCACAGTGTCACTTGGCCGCGCCTTGATAGTTGGAGAGAGTGTTGTTGTTCCTCTGGCCTTCTCAGGCAAGGCGGTCTTTGGGACGGACTACACACTTTCGGCACCGAGCTCGACTCCCAAGGGTGTTAGTTACACAAACCTCGCTAGTACAAATCTGGCAGTCTCGCCGCCAACCATCACTTTTACCGGTGTGGCCGGTGCAGTGAGTAGTGCCGCCGTGACCCTTACCGCCACCTCAGACACGATTGATGAAGATGATTCCGAGAGCATCACCATTGCTCTTGGCACCATCACTTCAAGCGGACTTGACGGCAGTGCCGCTGCAAGCGACGACGGAGATCCAAACACCAAAGACAACGAGCATACGTTCAATATCACCGACGACGATGCTTTACCGACGGTGTCGGTGTCTAATGCGACTGCGGTGGATGAGGGCGATGTGCCGGCAACGACTGTAGACATGACATTTACCGTCAGCCTTTCAGCAGCGAGCGGCAAGACGGTGAAGGTGCCCTACACCTTGGGCGGCACGGCGACGGCGGGCAGTGACTACATCGAGCCTGATTCGATGACGGTGACGATTGCGCCGGGCAGTGCGAGCGGAAGCATCACCATCAAAGTCAAGGGCGACACCATTGACGAGTCGAACGAGGCCATTACGGTGACGCTTGGTGCCCCGACTAATGCGACTGTTTCGAGTGTTCAGGGTGCGGGTACGGCATCCGGTGAGATTACCGATGATGACGCCACGCCGACGGTCACGCTGACGCTCACGCCGTCGTCGATCGACGAGAGCGGAAGCACCAACAGCAGTACGGTCACTGCCAGCATGAATGGTGTTTCCAGTGCAGCGGTCACATTGACCGTGTCGGCAGCGGCGGTGAGCCCTGCGGTTGCCACCGACTTCAGTGTGAGCACCAACAAGACGCTGACCATTGCGGCGGGCAGCCTCGCCAGCACGAAGACTGTGACGATCACGGCAGTGGACAACAAAGTGAATGCGCCCGACAGGACGGTCACCGTTTCAGCGACAGCGACAGGTGGGCACGCGGTGACATCACCGGCCAATGTGACTTTGACCATCCGCGACGATGACACCCGTGGACTGGTGCTGTCTGAGGAGGCTGTGACGATTGTTGAGGCAGACGATGCGACAACCGACCCGCCGGCGGTTGAGAACCAGGCGACCTACACAGTGAAGCTGGCCACCCAGCCAACCGGCGGCACCGTGACGGTGAGCCTCGCAAGCGGTGCCACGGGCGTGGCAGGGGTTTCGCCGTCAACGATGACCTTCACCGCGACGACCTGGGACACTGCGCAGACGGTGACCGTAACCGGTGTCAATGACGACGTGGATAACAGCGGCAACAAGCGTACCACCCGCATACGGCATACGGCCAGTGGTGCCGGCACAGACTATGCGAGTCTTCCCCATGTTGATCTGCCGGTGGAGGTGACCGATGACGATGGTTCGCCGACCGGCATCGCACTGTCGGTGAGCCACGCCACGCTTGGCGAAAGTGCTGCTGCGACAACCGTGACGGTCACGGCGACGGTCTCTGGTGGCAGTACCTACGACGAGGCCAAGACGGTAGTGGTTGCGGTGGGTGCGACCAACGACACTGCGACCGAGGGCACCGACTATGCGACGGTTGCGAACTTTAACATCACAGTGCCTGCGAACCAGCGAAGCGCAACCGGTTCTTTCAGCCTCAGCCCGACCCATGATGATGTTGATGAGTCCAACGAGAAGATCAGCGTGACCGGGACTTCGGGCGATCTGACGATCGGCGCTGCGAGCATCTCGCTGACCGACGATGACACCAAGGGGGTGACGGTGACGCCGGTGACGCTGACGCTTGATGAAGTGGACGACGTGGATACGACAGAGGTGACGGAGCACCAGGGCATCTACAAAGTGGTGCTGACGAGCGAGCCGACAGACAATGTGGTGATTGACGTTTCCACCGGCGCTGCTTCGACCGCCACAGTGAACCCGCAGCAGCTGACTTTCACATCGGGCAACTGGGACGACGAACAGACGGTGACGGTAACCGCGGTAGCGGATGCGTATGACAACACCGGCGACAAGCGTACTGCATCGATCACCCACACACTTGAAGCGGGAGACAGCGACTACGGCGGTGTGACGGTCGATTCGGTGTCAGTAGAGGTGACCGATGACGATGATGCGCCGACCAAAGCGACGCTGACGGTATCTCCGACAAGCGTTTTGGAAGGTGCCGATGAGGCGGTTTCGGTACGGGTGACAGCGACATTGGTTGGCGATTCTCGTTTTGCCGAGGCCAAGACGGTAGCGGTGACGGTGGGTGCGGCAGGTGACACTGCTGAGGAAGGCGTTGACTACGCTGAAGTGGGTGCGGTGAGCATTACGATTCCGATCGGTGATGCGAGCGGCAGTGCGACTTTCAGCATCACTCCGAGCGACGACAGCATTGACGATGACGGCGAGACGATCAGTGTGACAGGCACTTTGGCGGGTGTGACGGTTGCAGCTGCGTCGATCGGCATTACCGATGATGATGATGCGCCGGACGGCATCTCGCTGTCGGCGTCGCCGGCGAGCGTTGCCGAAAACACTGCCACTCCGGTGAGCATTGAGGTTACCGCATCGGTGACCGGCGGCACTGCCTACAATGAGGCCAAGACGGTAGCAGTGACTGTTGGTGCGGCCGATGACGGGGCGGTTTCCGACACTGACTATGCGGCGGTGACGGGTTTTAACATCGTGATCCCCGCAGACGAGTTGAGTGCTACCGGGTCTTTCAGCCTCAACCCGACGGATGACTCACTGGATGAGGACAATGAGACTTTGTCGATTACCGGTTCATCGGGCACCCTCACGGTATCTGGGACCAGCGTTTCGATCACCGACAACGATCCGCTGCCGGTGCTGTCGATCAGTACGCCTTCGGTGACTGAGGGCGACAGTGCCACTGCCACCTTGTCGTATACGGTGACGCTCACCCCGGTGAGCGGTCGTGCGGTGACGGTTGCGTGGGCTGATGCGGGCACCGGTACGGCGAAGAGCGGTACGGATTACAACACGTTAAGCGGAGCGACGCTGACGTTTGCGGCCGGTGAGAGCAGCAAGACGATTGATGTGACGGTGCGAGGGGATGTATCCGATGAGCCCAACGAGACGGTTGTGCTGAGTCTGACATCGCCGACCCATGCGACCTTAAGCGGCAGCGTAACGACATTGTCGGCCACCGGCACCATCACCGACAACGACGACCCGCCGACGGTGACGGTGAGCAATGCGACTGCGGTGGATGAGGGCGATGCGCCGGCAACGACTGTGAACATGACATTTGCCGTCAGCCTTTCGGCAGCGAGCGGCAAGACGGTGAAGGTGCCCTACACTTTGGGCGGCACGGCGACCGCGACCAGTGACTACATCGAGCCTGATTCGACGACGTTGACGATTGCGCCGGGCAGTGCGAGCGGAAGCATCACCATCAAGGTCAAGGGCGACGCCATTGACGAGTTGAACGAGACCATTAAGGTGACGCTCGGTTCCCCGACTAATGCGACTGTTTCGAGTGTTCAGGGTGCGGGTACGGCATCGGGTTTGATTACCGATGATGACGACACGCCGACGGTCACGCTGACGCTCACGCCGTCGACGATTGACGAGAGCGGAAGCACCAACAGCAGTACGGTAACTGCGAGCATGAACGGTGTTTCCAGTGCTGCGGTCACATTGACGGTATCGGCAGTGCCGGTGAGCCCTGCGGTTGCCACCGACTTCAGTGTGAGCACCAACAAGACGCTGAGCATTGCCGCCGGCGCCACTGCCAGTACAGGCACGGTGACGATTGATGCGGTGAACAATGATGTGGATGCAGAAGCGGATGCGACAGTAACGGTTTCGGCGACAGCGACAGGCGGTCACGCAGTGGCGAATCCGCCGGATGCAACCCTGACCATAACGGATGACGACACCCGCGGGATCGTCTTCACCGGAACTCCGGTGACAGTGCGCGAGACCGATGTCGTGAGCACTCAAGACATGGATGAGAATGTAGCCACCTACACCGTCAAGCTCGCCACGAAGCCGACAGGCGGCACGGTGACCATTAATCTTGAGAGCACCGATGAGAAGGCCGCTACTGTTTCGCCGGAGAGACTTACCTTCACGGCGATGACCTGGAGCACTGCACAGGAAGTGACGGTCACCGGTGTCAGCGACGATGTGGATAACACGGGTGGCAAGCGCACAGTGAGCATCACTCACACTGCGGATGCAGACGATACGGACTATGACGGATTGGCGGTGGATACGGTGTCAGTGGATGTGACCGATGACGACGGTCCGCCTACAGGCATTGCATTGGCGGTGGATACGAGTGCAGTATTGGAGAATGTTTCCTCTGCGCCGACCATAGCGGTGACGGCGAGTCCGACAGGTGGCACCACCTATGGTGAGGCCAAGACGGTTCGGGTGACGGTAGGTGGTGGCACTGCCACCTCCGGCACTGACTATACTGCGGTGACGCCCTTTGACATCACCATTGCAGCGAAGGCGACGAGTGGGACCAGGACATTCACGCTGACGCCGACCGATGACGACTTCGATGAGGGAGACGAGACAATCACAATATCCGGTGTATCGGGTAAGATTACTGCGACGCCCACTACGATCACGCTGACTGACAACGACACCAAGGGAGTGTCGGTGTCACCGACAACACTGACTCTTACGGAGGTGGACGATGCGACAACGGAGGGTGAGCTGGATCACAAGGACACCTATGAAGTGGTGCTGACGAGCGAGCCTACTGGGGATGTGATGGTAAATCTTTCAAGCGGTGACACCGATATTGCGACGCTTGACGCCACAAGCTTGACCTTTACGTCTGCAAATTGGAATGAGGCACAGACAGTGACGGTGACGGCGGTGGCGGACAATTACCACAATACCGGCGGCAAACGTACTGTGAACATCACCAATACAGTATCGGCAACCAAGGCGACTGGCTACGATACAGTAACTGCTTTGCCGGTTTCTGTGGAGGTGACTGACGATGATGCAGCACCCGAGATTACGCTTTCGGTATCACCGACGAGTGTTGATGAGGATGCGGATGCTGCGGAGGATATCACGGTGACGGCGACGCTGTCGGGAACGACGCGGCTGCCGACTGAGCGGAAGGTTCAGGTGACTGTCGGCGGTGGCACTGCCACCTCTGGCACTGACTATACTGCGGTGCCGCGCTTTGACATCACTATAGCGGCCGATGCGGAATCGGGCAATGCGGAGTTTGAGTTGACGCCGAGTGATGATGACATAAACGAAGGCAACGAGACGATCAGTGTTTCGGGTGTTTTGTCCGGGGTGACGTTCACCCCTGCGACATTGACCATAACAGATGATGATGACGCGCCTTCCGGGGTGACGCTGTCGGTGACGCCGACCACTGTGGCGGAGGACGCAGGTAAGGCGGTTACTGTTACAGTCAAGGCGACAGTGACCGGCGGCACCACCTACGGTGTGGAGAAAACGGTGGCGATCGATGTAGGTGCGACTACAGACAGTGCTGAATCACCTGCTGACTATGCGGCAGTTTCCGACTTCAACATTGTCATTCCGGCGGGGACGGAAAGCGCTACCGGCAGTTTTGATATTACGCCGGTCGACAATTCTGTTGACGAACTCAATAAATCCATCACGGTTGCAGGCACGCTCACCGGAGCGACGGTCACTAACACGAGTTTGTCGATCACCGACGACGAAGTGCCCGAACTGTCGATAGCAGCGGCATCGGCAACGATCAACGCAGGCGCTGCGGCGAACTTCACCCTGAAAGCAGACATCGCTCCGGTGTCTGACCTTACAGTTGCCTTGAATGTCTCGGAGACTGGCGATTTCATCGCGACAGGTTCCGCTGGTGCGAAAGAATTCACCTTCACAAAAGGCACAACCAGCCAGACCTACAGCGTCTCGACCGTCTCAACCCGCGCAGACCAGCCGAATGCATCCATCACGGTTGCACTCGCAGCAGGTACCGGTTACACCCCGTCCTCCTCTAAAGGCACCGCCACGTTGGCCGTCACCGACGGCGCACCGACCACGATTACGCTTGCACGCACGGGCAGCGGTGGCGTCGCGGAAAATGCCGGTACAATCGACATCACGATTACGCTTGGGCGTGCACTGGTCGCTGGCGAATCTGTGACCGTTCCCTTGAGTGTCTCAGGCGCTGTGGTCACCACCCACTACACACTGGAACTCAAAAGTGGTGGTAACACAGGTGTGAGCCTGTCAACCTCCAATCCGCACAGTGCTCAGAACCCTCAGGTGACACTTTCAGGCGCAGGCGCAAGAGTCGCTACGCTATTGCTGACAGCCAAGCCGAATAAAGACCGTTTGACGCGAACCCTTGCCATTGCCTTCGGCACTGGAACCAATGCTCCAGCGGTTAGCGGCAACGGCGGGGGCACCACCCTTGCCGGCAGCCCGCTGTCGGTGCCCATTATCGATGATGATGCCATGATCACAGTAAGCGCAGCATCGGTAGCTGAGGGTGACGACCTCGAATTCACCGTGACCCTGCCAGACCCGGCACCTGCCGGCGGTGTGACGGTCGACTATGCGACTGATGACGGACGCGGCGAGACGACCGATGCGGCCTATCAGGTGGCGGTTGCAAGCCAGGACTACACCTCGGCAGCAGCCAACGCCAAGATCACGATTGCCGAAACTGAATCCACCGGCACGATTACCGTGGAGACATTACCCGACACGACTTACGAGTCCGACCACTACCTGACAGTGACGCTTGAAAGCAGTTCACACTTCAATATCAGTACTACAGCAGGTTCGGCGATCGGAACCATCACTGACACCGCAGATACACCGAGCTTCCAGTTCTCGGCAACGTCAAGCACCGTTGACGAAGATGACGGTCAAGCGACCTTGACAGTGAACCGTACAGGTACGACCCTGGTGACATCGACTCTCGCTTATGCCACTGCCAACGGCACCGCAAGGGGTGGCTCGGATTTCACCACCGTCACCAACGGCAGCTTGAGCTTCGCGCCGGGCGACACCAGCAAAACACTGGATGTGGACATCACTGACGACACTGCCGACGAGATCACCGAAACTTTCCGTGTGGACCTTTCTTCGACCAGTCATGCTGTGATCGGAACCAGAAACCGCCATACCATATCCATTACCGATGACGATCCGACCACTGTAACCCTGTCTGCGCCCGCAGGCAACATCGCCGAAGCCGACGGCGACAAAGTGCTCACCTTGACCTTGGGGCGCGCTCTTTTATCCGGTGAAACACTTGCTGTGCCACTTACTTTCGGCGGCACCGCGACCTTTAGCGAAGACTACAGAATAATTGAGCCCGACCGGCCACCGACTGGTGTTCGATTCACCAACTTCGGCAGCACTGCCCTCGCCGACGGTTCACCGACTGTCACCTTTGCTGGCGGCACCGGCACCGCGACCCGTACAACGCTGACAGTCGAATCTGTGGACGATCTTATAGATGAAGGGGCGAATGAGTCTGTGACAATAGGCCTCGCCGATCTCGACGAGGATTCTGGCGATGGGCTCGACGGCGGTGCCGAATCTACAGGCACGTCGACATTCAACATCACTGACGATGACGCAGCGCCTACCGGCATCTCCCTGTCGACGGACCTCGCGACAGTCGCTGAAAACGTTGGATCGGCTCAAACAGTCACGGTCACGGCGAATGTTCTCGGTGGCACCACCTATTCAGAGGACAAAACCGTGACAGTGACAGTCGGCAAGGGTGCAGACAGCGCCGCGTCAGGCACGGATTACACCGCTGTTACCTCCTTTGACATCACCATCCCTGCCGGCGAGGCAAGCGAAGATGAGTCGTTCACTCTGACGCTGACCGATGACGATTTAGACGAAAACAATGAGACGATTACCGTCGATGGTTCACTTACCGGCGTCACGATCACACCAACAAGCATCACGCTGACCGACAACGATACCAAGGGGGTTACGGTAACACCGCTGACGCTGATCCTCGAAGAGGTGGACGATGCGGGTACGATGGACGAGACGGAGAATCAGGGCACCTACGAGGTGGTGCTGACGAGCAGGCCGACCGGTGCGGTGACAGTAAATCTTTCAAGCGGTGACACCGATATTGCCACACTTGACTCCACAAGCCTGTCCTTCGCGCCTGCAAGGTGGAATGTGGCACAGACGGTTACAGTGACGGCGGTAGCTGACAGCTACGACAACACTGGCAACAAACGCACCGTCACCATCACGAATGCGGTCTCTGCAACCGGCACCGACTATGCTTCAGTCACCGCTAGCCCGGTTACGGTTGACGTGACCGACGATGACGGGCCACCATCTAACATCAGGCTCACAGTAGACACTGCCAGCGTATTGGAAAGTGCCAGTGCAACCACGGTCAGGGTGACGGCAACGATCGTCGGCACCTCGCGCTTCCCCGAGGCGAAGACGGTGGCCATCACAGTTGGGAAGAATTCGGATACGGCCAAATCAGGTACGGACTACGAGCAGGTGTCAACCTTTAATATCAGTATCCCTGCTGATACGGCGAGCGGCAGCAGCACCTTTGCGCTGACGCCCACTGAAGACAAGACTGACGAGACAAACGAGACTTTGTCGGTGTCAGGTTCGCTTTCAGGCGTTACCGTCAGTCCAGTCACCATTACCATCACTGACAACGATGCAGACCCCGGCGGCATCGTACTCAGCATTCGCCCGACAAGCGTCCGAGAGGATGCTGCTGGCAATACAAGCATTGTGGTGACCGCAGCGACGAGCGCAGGTACTGCCTACACCGCGTCCAAGAGCGTGACGGTCAGCATCGGCGATGAAGACGATGACGCGACTTCCGGAACTGACTATGCGGCAGTGGAGGACATCACGATCACTTTGCCGGCAGATGAAGTCAGCGCAACCGGAAGCTTCAGTTTCAATCCTGCCGAAGACTATCTTGACGAAGGCAGCGAGACCATTACCATCTCGGGAGAATCCACAGGACTGACCGTAACCAGCGCAACGCTGACCATCACAGATGTTGTTGTACCCAAGGTGTTGATTTCGCTCAGCCGTACCGGATTCGCCTCGATCAGCGAGGGAACACCGAGCGCCAACGGTGCTGAGGTGACAGGTGGCAAAATCGCGTTCACCGTCTCTTTGAGCCGCTCGCTTGCTGCCGGCGAACGGGTGGATGTGCCGCTAGTGATTTCAGGCAGAGGCGTCACTGCGTCGGATTTCGAGAACGGACTTGTTACCACGGGAACCAACACCGGTGTGTCCCTTCAATCCAGCACCAGCCTGACGCCGACGATCGTATTTCAGGGCGCCGGCGCACGTAGCGCAACTCTTGAACTGGAAGCCATTGATGGCGATTACGAAAACCTGCTGAGCGAAACAGTTCGTGTAGCGATCGACAGTGACGCCCAGCTGGCCGCCGACACCGACACGTCAGTCTCCGAAGGACTGGTGCTGCGTGATCCGAGCAGCAATAATTTCACCGTGACCGTCACCGACGATGAGTACTTGTTCAGCTTTGACGCCAAGGTCCACTCCGTCAATGAAAACACCGCTACGGTGAGTCTGCCGCTCACCTTGTCGCGGGCGCTCGATCGGGATATAACCGTCTTCTTCAAGTACTTTGACAGTTCTACCAACACTTTACCTACCGACCCAAAAATCCAGGGCAGCCCCGGCAATACAACCGTAGATGTGGATTACGAACCTGCTGTTGAACGGACGGACCACGCGACCATCAAGGCGGGGGCAACCCGATTTACGCTAACAATCAAGCTGATTAACGACAGGCGAATTGAGGGAGTCGAACGGCTTCGTATCGAAGCCGTTCCACAGCAGGTGCCCAACGGATTGATTCGAAGCAAAGCGGATGTGTAC
Organism: Arenicellales bacterium; assembly: GCA_963664525.1. Classification (GTDB taxonomy): domain Bacteria; phylum Pseudomonadota; class Gammaproteobacteria; order Arenicellales; family JAJDZL01; genus JAJDZL01. Next base: position 1,521,540 of record OY761535.1, on the reverse strand, counting down.
ATTCAGGATGACGAGGCAGTCGATGCCATTCCAGTGAGTCTGTCTGCCAGTGCCAGCCGTGTGACTGAGGGCGGTACGCTGACGTTGACTGCGACCCTGGGTGAAGCGCCTTCTGGAACCGCGGTGACCATCCCAGTGCAGGTCGCTGCTGGAAAATCCAGTGCTTTGGAGGCTGACTACACGCTTTCTGGAACCCCTGCAGACAGCATTACCATCGCCGATGGACAGACGACTGGCTCGATCACCATGACTGCAGTTGACGACAATGCCGATGAGCCCCGCGAGGTGCTGTACCTTGGCATCGGCACGCTGCCCGCCGGCTATGCGATCAAAGCCAGCCACGAGGATCCGGATATCACCTTCCTCGACAACGATAATTCTACAGTGATCTTGAGCGTTACCGATTCGAGCGCAGAAGAGGGCAGCACAACAGACCCCGCCGAAGTCACGCTGACACTGAACCGCGGGATAACAGGTGATGAAGATTTAATTGTACCTCTGGTCATTGATGGCGGTGTTTTGGGCAAGGACTACACCTTGAAGCTCGATAGCGCCACCGGGGTCACCATCCACTCCACAGAATTGAGGTTTGCGGCTCAGGTAGGGGATCCCTTGAGCGATGAAGTATTCGTACCTACGCCTTCAGCCTCAACCGCAACCGTGAAGATATTCGCTGTGGAGGACGCCGACCGCACCGATGACACCCTGACGGTGAGCATTCCTTCCTCCACATCCGGCACTCCTCGTTTGCGTGCTGCGAACCTTGACGGAGGCGTGACCGGCAGTGTGACCAGCGGCCACGGCCAGATTGATCTGGTCGACAATGACCCTCAGGCACTGGTGCTGTCAGTATCCAAGACTACTGTTGCGGAGGGCGGTTCCGGCACCTATACAGTATCGCTTGAGACTGAGCCTACTGCGACAGTGACGGTGAACGTATCTTCAAACAACCCCGATGTGATCGTGGATACTGACTCTGACACATCCGGTGTGCAGACAAGTCTGGAATTCACCACATCGAAATGGAATGAGGCGCGCACCGTGACTATCACCGTCAGCGAGGACGATGATGCAAGCAATGATTCGGCAAAAATCAGCCATTCCGCCGCAGGCGCCGACTACGGCGGCGTGACAGGTGAGGTCGAGGTGACTGTGACCGAAAATGATACGCCGGCTCTCGTTTTCAACCCAGCTTCCGCGCTGACGGTGGCAGAGGGTTCAAGTGAAAACTACACTGTCGCACTGTCTACCAGGCCGGCGTATTTGGTGGAGGTTATCTTGGCTTCGGACAACTCAGATGTCACGGTGGATTCTGATTTGACCACCGACGGCGTACAGAAAATTCTGAGCTTCGCCCCGGCAAAATGGAATACCGCACAGACGGTGAAGGTGACTGCGGCCCATGACGGCGACAGTGTGAATGACGCTGCGAAACTCACACATACTGCGTCAGGGTCTGATTACGCAAAGGTGACCGGAACCCTCTCCGTAACAGTAACCGACGACGATGATCCGCCGACGGGTATTAACCTTACTTTGAGTCACACCACACTCGCTGAGAGCGCTGATGCAACGACGGTGACAGTCACGGCAACCGTCGCAGGCGAAAGCGTTTATACCGAGGCCAAGACGGTAGCGGTCAGTGTGGGAGCGGCCGATGACACTGCGACCGAGGGCACCGACTATGCGACGGTTGCGAACTTCAACATCACAGTGCCTGCGAACCAGCGAAGGGCGACTGGCTCTTTCAGCCTGGATCCCACCGGTGATGATGTTGATGAGTCCAACGAGACGATCAGCGTGACCGGGACTTCGGGCGATCTGACGATCGGCGCTGCGAGCATCTCGCTGACCGACGATGACACCAAGGGGGTGACGGTGACGCCGGTGACGCTGACGCTTGAGGAGGTGGACGATGCGGGCACAGATAGCGTTCTGGATCACCAGGGCACCTACGAGGTGGTGCTGACGAGCGAGCCGACGGCCAATGTGGTAATCAACGTATCCTCCGGCGCTGCTTCGACAGCCACAGTGAACAAGCAGCGGCTGACCTTCACACCGGGCAACTGGAAAGTCAAGCAGGAGGTGACGGTAACCGCTGTAGCGGATGCGTATGACAACACCGGCGACAAGCGCACTGCGTCGATCACCCACGCACTTGAAGCGGGAGACAGCGACTACGGCGGTGTGACGGTCGATTCGGTGTCAGTGGAGGTGACCGATGACGATGATGCGCCGACCAATGCAACGCTGACGGTGTCTCCGACAAGTGTTTTGGAAGGTGCCGATGAGGCGGTGTCAGTACGGGTGACAGCGACATTGGTTGGCGATTCTCGTTTTGCCGAGGCCAAGACGGTAGCGGTGACCGTTGGTGCGGCAACTGACACTGCTGAGGAAGGTGTTGACTATGCTGAAGTGGGCGCGGTGAGCATCACGATTCCGGCCGGCGCTGTGAGCGGCAGTTCGACCTTCAGCATCACGCCGAGTGACGACAGCATTGACGATGACGGCGAGACGATCAGTGTGACAGGCACTTTAGCGGGTGTGATGGTTGCAACTGCGTCGATCGGCATTACCGATGATGATGATGCGCCGGACGGCATCTCGCTGTCGGTGTCTCCGACAAGCGTTGCCGAGAACACTGCCACTCCGGTGAGCATTGAGGTCACCGCATCGGTGACCGGCGGCACTGCCTACGATGAGGCCAAGACGGTAGCAGTGACCGTTGGTGCGGCCGATGACGGGGCGGTTTCCAACACGGACTATGCGGCGGTGACGGGGTTTAACATCGTGATTCCGGCGGACGCCACGAGTGCCACCGGGTCTTTCAGCCTCAACCCGACTGATGATTCACTGGATGAAGACAATGAGACTTTGTCGGTCACCGGTTCATCGGGCGCCATCACGGTTTCTGGGACGAGTGTTTCGATCACGGACAACGATCCGTTGCCGGTGCTGTCGATCAGTACGCCTTCGGTGGTTGAGGGCGACAGTGCCACTGCCACCTTGTCGTATACGGTGACGCTGACCCCGGCGAGCGGTCGTGCGGTGACGGTTGCGTGGGCCGATGCGGGCACCGGTACGGCGAAGAGCGGTACGGATTACAACACGTTAAGCGGTGCGACGCTGACGTTTGCGGCCGGTGAGACCAGCAAGACGATTGATGTGACGGTGCGAGGTGATGTATCCGATGAGGACAATGAGACGGTTGTGCTGAGTCTGACATCGCCGACCCATGCGACCTTAAGCGGCAGTGCAACGACATTGTCGGCCACCGGCACCATTACCGACAACGATGATCCGCCGACGGTGACGGTGTCTGATGCGACTGCGGTGAATGAGGGCGATGCGCCGGCAACGACTGTGGACATGACATTTGCCGTCAGTCTTTCGGCAGCGAGCGGCAAGACGGTGAAGGTGCCCTACACCTTGGGCGGCACCGCGGCGGCGAGCAGTGACTACATCGAGCCTGATCCGATGACGGTGACGATTGCGCCGGGCAGTGCGAGTGCCAGCATCACCATCAAGGTCAAGGGCGACACCATTGACGAGTTGAACGAGACCATTACGGTGACGCTTGGTAGTCCGACGAATGCGACTGTGTCGAGTGTTCAGGGTGCGGGTACGGCATCGGGTGAGATCACCGATGATGACGCCACGCCGACGGTCACGCTGACGCTCACCCCGTCGACGATCGATGAGAGCGGAAGCACCAACAGCAGTACGGTGAGTGCCAGCATGAACGGTGTTTCCAGTGCCGCGGTCACATTGACCGTGTCGGCCGCGGCGGTGAGCCCTGCGCTTGCCACCGACTTCAGTGTGAGCACTAACAAGACGCTGACGATTGCGGCGGGCAGCCGCGCCAGCACGGAGACTGTGACGATCACGGCAGCGGATAACGATGTGGATGCGCCCAACAGGACGGTCACCGTTTCTGCGGTCGCCACGGGCGGGCATGCGGTGACATCACCGGCCGATGTGACTTTGACCATCCGCGATGATGACACCCGTGGACTGGTGCTGTCTGAGGAGACTGTGACGATTGTTGAGGCGGACGATGCACTGACCGACCCGCCGGTGGTTGAGAACCAGGCGACCTACACAGTGAAGCTGGCCACCCAGCCGACCGGTGGAGACGTGACGGTGAGCCTCGCAAGCGGTGCCACAGGCGTGGCAGGGGTTTCGCCGTCCACGATGACCTTCACGTCGACGACCTGGAACACTGCGCGCACGGTGACCGTAACCGGTGTCAATGACGATGTGGACAATGACGGCAACAAGCGCACCACCCGCATCCGGCATACGGCCAGTGGCTTCGGCACAGACTATGCGAGTCTTCCCCACGTTGATCTGCCAGTGGAGGTGACCGATGACGATGGTCCGCCGACCGGCATTGCTTTGTCGGTGAGCCACACCACGCTGGGCGAAAGTGCTGCAGCGACAACCGTGACGGTCACGGCGACGGTCTCAGGCGGCAGTACCTACGACGAGGCCAAGACGGTAGTGGTCAGTGTGGGCGCGACCGATGACACTGCGACCGAGGGCACAGACTATGCGACGGTTGCGAACTTCAACATCACAGTGCCAGCGAACCAGCGAAGCGCGACCGGTTCTTTCAGCCTGGAACCCACCGGTGATGATGTTGATGAGTCCAACGAGACGATTAGCGTGACCGGGACTTCGGGCGATCTGACGATCGACCCTGCGAGCATCTCGCTGACCGACGATGACACCAAGGGGGTGACGGTGACGCCGACAACACTGACGCTTGATGAAGTGGACGATGCGGGCACAGATAGCGTTCTGGAGCACCAGGGCACCTACGAGGTGGTGCTGACGAGCGAACCGACGGACGATGTGGTGATCAACGTTTCCTCCGGCGCTGCTTCGACAGCCATAGTGAACAAGCAGCAGCTGACCTTCACATCGGACGACTGGGACGACAAGCAGGAGGTGACGGTAACCGCGGTAGCGGATGCGTATGACAACACCGGCGACAAGCGCACTGCGTCGATCACCCACGAACTGGATGCGGGAGACAGCGACTACGGCGGTGTGACGGTCGATGCGGTGTCAGTAGAGGTGACCGATGACGATGATGCGCCGACCAAAGCGACGCTGACAGTGTCTCCGACCAGTGTTTTGGAAGGTGCCGATGAGGCGGTTTCGGTACGGGTGACGGCGACCTTGGTTGGCGATTCTCGTTTTGCCGAGGCCAAGACGGTGGCGGTGACGGTGGGAGCGGCAGATGACAGTGCAGAGGAAGGCGTAGACTACGCTGAAGTGGGTGCGGTGAGCATCACGATTCCGCGCGGTGCTGCGAGCGGCAGTTCGACCTTCAGCATCACGCCGAGCGATGACAGCATTGACGATGACGGCGAGACGATCAGTGTGACAGGCATTTTGGCGGGTGTGACGGTTGCAGCAACGACGATCGGCATTACCGATGATGATGATGCGCCGGACGGCATCTCGCTGTCGGTATCTCCGACAAGCGTTGCCGAGAACACTGCCACTCCGGTGAGCATTGAGGTCACCGCATCGGTGACCGGCGGCACTGCCTACGATGAGGCCAAGACGGTCGCGGTGAGCGTTGGTGCGGCGGATGACGGGGCGGTTTCCGACACTGACTATGCGGCGGTGACGGGTTTTAACATCGTGATTCCGGCAGACGAGTTGAGTGCCACCGGTTCTTTCAGTCTCAACCCGAGTGATGATTCACTGGATGAGGACAATGAGACTTTGTCGATCACCGGTTCATCGGGTACCATCACGGTTTCTGGGACCAGTGTTTCGATAACAGACAACGATCCGTTGCCGGTGCTGTCGATCAGTGCGCCTTCGGTGACTGAGGGCGACAGTGCCACTGCCACCTTGTCGTATACGGTGACGCTCACCCCGGTGAGCGGTCGTGCGGTGACGGTTGCGTGGGCTGATGCGGGCACCGGTACGGCGAAGAGCGGTACGGATTACAACACGTTAAGCGGAGCGACGCTGACGTTTGCGGCCGGTGAGACCAGCAAGACGATTGATGTGACGGTGCGAGGGGATGTATCCGATGAGCCCAATGAGACGGTTGTGCTGAGTCTGACATCGCCGACCCATGCGACCTTAAGCGGCAGCGTAACGACATTGTCGGCCACCGGCACCATCACCGACAACGACGACCCGCCGACGGTGACGGTGAGCAATGCGACTGCGGTGGATGAGGGCGATGCGCCGGCAACGACTGTGAACATGACATTTGCCGTCAGCCTTTCGGCAGCGAGCGGCAAGACGGTGAAGGTGCCCTACACTTTGGGCGGCACGGCGACCGCGACCAGTGACTACATCGAGCCTGATTCGACGACGTTGACGATTGCGCCGGGCAGTGCGAGCGGAAGCATCACCATCAAGGTCAAGGGCGACGCCATTGACGAGTTGAACGAGACCATTAAGGTGACGCTCGGTTCCCCGACTAATGCGACTGTTTCGAGTGTTCAGGGTGCGGGTACGGCATCGGGTTTGATTACCGATGATGACGACACGCCGACGGTCACGCTGGCACTCACTCCGTCGACGATTGACGAGAGCGGAAGCACCAACAGCAGTACGGTCACTGCCAGCATGGACGGTGTTTCGAGTGCAGCGGTCACATTGACCGTGTCGGCAGCGCCGGTGAGCCCTGCCCTTGCCACCGACTTCAGTCTGAGCACCAACAAGACGCTGACCATTGCGGCGGGCAGCCGTGCCAGTACGAAGACTGTGACGATTACGGCAGTGGACAACAAAGTGGATGCGCCCAACAGGACGGTCACCGTTTCTGCAACAGCGACAGGCGGTCATGCGGTGACATCACCGGCCAATGTGACTTTGACCATCCGCGACGATGACACCCGCGGACTGGTGCTGTCTGAGAAGACTGTGGAGATTGTTGAGGCAGACGATGCGCTGACCGACCCGCCGGCGGTTGAGAACCGGGCGACCTACACAGTGAAGCTGGCCAGCCAGCCGACCGGCGGCAACGTGACGGTGAGTCTCGCAAGCGGTGCCACGGGCGTGGCAGGGGTTTCGCCGTCAACCATGACCTTCACCGCGACGACCTGGAACACTGCGCAGACAGTGACTGTAACCGGTGTCAATGATGATGTGGATAACAGCGGCGGCAAGCGCACCACCCGCATCCGACATACAGCCTCTGGCTCCGGCACAGACTATCATTCTTTGCCCCACGTTGATCTACCGGTGACGGTGAGCGATGACGATGGTCCGCCGACCGGCATCGCACTGTCGGTGAGCCACGCCACGCTTGGCGAAAGTGCTGCAGCGACAACCGTGACGGTCACGGCGACGGTCTCTGGTGGTAGTACCTACGACGAGGCCAAGACGGTAGTGGTTGCGGTGGGTGCAACCAACGACACTGCGACCGAGGGCACCGACTATGCGATGGTTGCGAACCTGAGCATCACAGTGCCTGCGAACCAGCGAAGGGCGACCGGCACTTTCAGCCTCAACCCGACCGATGACATCATCGACGATGATAATGAATCTATCAGCGTGACCGGTTCGGTGTCAGGTGAGACGCTAAGCATCAGCGCCGCGACAATCACTCTGACCGATAACGACGACGCACCTACGGGTATTGCACTCAGTGTCAACCCCGCCAGTGTCTCCGAAAGTGCGAGGTCCCAGCGCATCGTTGTGACGGCAACCGTTACAGGCGGAACTGCTTATGCTGACAACAAGACCGTGACGGTCGTTGTCGGTCAAAGCGACGACAGTGCGACTGAAGGCACAGACTACTCCAACATCGATAATCTGTCAATCCGCGTTGGCGGCGGATCGACCAGTGCGACCGCTGCATTTACTTTAAGACCGGTAAACGATACTCTTGATGAGGATAACGAGACAATTGGCCTGGTTGGCAGTTCCGGCACCCTGACCGTGACCGGTGCATCCATCACCCTGACCGACAATGACAGCCCGCCAACGGTATCGGTAAACAGTGTGAGTGTGACGGAAGGTAACAGTGGTTCGAAAAGAATGCGATTCACCGTGAGTCTTAATCGCGCCAGCGGCAAGCAGGTGCAAGTGAGCTATGCGGATGCGGAAACGGGCAGCGCGAGTGCTGGCAGCGACTACACCGCACTTAGCGCAGGCACGCTGACGTTTGCGCCGGGCGACACGGCCAAGAACATTGATATCACTGTCAGTGGCGACACCGTCGACGAGGGTGCGTCGGAAACTTTCATCCTGCGCTTGTCATCGCCCGTCAACGCGGCACTGGCAGGCGGCGGTACGACGCTCGATGCTACAGGCACAATAACCGATGACGACAAAGCCAGCGTCATAATCTCTGAATCAGAACTCGAACTGCTGCCCACAGAGACCTTGACCTATACCGTCAGACTCACCTCGCAGCCAGAAACCGATGTCCGTGTGACCGCCACCATCAGCGATTCAACTGTCGCAGTTCTGAGCGCTGGCAGCACGACAAACGCGGGAGCCGTAACCCTGACTTTCACCTCGAGCAACTGGCAGACCGCTCAGACGGTGACGGTGGCAGGGGTGGCCGAAGGTACTCCGCGAATTACACACAGCCTAGCCCGCATTTCTCACCAACTTAATTGCTTACCTTAAAATCGCGTCAATCATCAACTGAAAAGGCCGAATCTGACACAGCGGTGATCGCCACCAGTCGCCTCGTCGCTTCACCGGTGTCATTGGAGATGTTTTTCGCACAATAAAAGGGTCTATTGCGCCGGGTGCGCGTGCGAGATTACTCGACTTGACTGGGTCGAGTCTGAACCGATTGACTTGATCCACTTCGACTATGCTGTTCCCGGTGGCGCTCTCACTTGTTGTATCGACAGGTTGTTCAGTGCCGTTTCAAACACCTTTTGCCAAGGATAGTTGTCTGGCATCGACAGCCACACCCGGCGGGCCGTGACCCGCAAGTTGGCTGCAATCTTGAAAAACTTCACCCGGATGGTTGAACACTGGGCTTTTTCATGCACCGTGCCTTTCAACGCCATTCGCCTCAGGCCTTGCATCAGCACATAAGCGAACGAGGAAAAATACAAACGCAACTGATTGGCACTCATCTGATGACTGCTGGTACGGTCCGCAAACAAACAAAGCTGTTGTTCTTTGATGCGGTTTTCACACTCACCGCGAGCACAATACTGGTCCTCATAGATCGACTGAATCGAACCAGCCATCGAACGCGCCAGATTCGTCACCACAAAACGAGGATTGTCCTTCACCGCCCCGACTTTGTTCGAACGCAAATCAGGCAAACACTCCGCCTTGGCAATCACCTGACGGGACCTGGACCATGACTTGCGTGTCTGATACGCAAACTGCACATACCGTCGGCTGGGTTCATCGAGTTGACGGCATCGACTCCTGGACTTTGACATCGCCTTGGTGATTCTTTTTTGCAAACGGGGGTTCCTCGAGATCCCCACCAGATAATACACCTCGTTTTGCTCACACCAGCTCAACAGCCAATCGCGGCAAAAACCACTGTCAGCACGAATCACGATACGCGTGTCCGGCCACTGGTCTCGGATCTGCGCCACGATCCGACTCAACTCCTCCTTCGCCCCGTCGCAGGCATCAATCTTCGCCGGGCGAAGCCGCGCACACAGTAAGTGTTCACCACTGAAGATGTACAGCGGTAAATAACAGTACGCATCGTAATAACCATGATAAAAACGAAACTCCTGTTGCCCGTGCACTGGATCATCGGTGGCATCAAGATCCAACCAGATTTCTTCTGGTGCACTGTCATACGATTCCATGAACAGATCCACCAACAGCCGATCCATCTTGTTCGGGTCAGCGACGATTTTTCGATACCGATCTGAAGGCGCTTGGTCTGGCTTTCCCAACTCCATTCGATTCAACGTGCTGGCACCGGCAAGCGGCACCCCTTTGTCGCGGCTTCGTTTTCGTTTTTCACCGCTGAGATCCGACTTGCCGCACAGCAGGGCAAGCAAACTGTCAAGGCGCAAGCGCTCGTGATCATTTAAATCTTCATAGCCCAGGGCGATGCCAACGATGCGTTGACGCAACAACTGCTCGGTGGTGTGTTCGATCTTGGCTTCATTGCGGTAATCGGTGAAACACTCAGCCAGTCGTTGAAAAACGTTGAGATTGTGTTCGACCTCGCGCAACAGCAATGCGCCGGCGTCGGAAGTGAGTCGACCGCCGTCGAAACGGGCGGTGACTTTACGGTTCAAAAACGGCTGGAACTCGACTGAATTTGAGGTACAATGTGTAGACATGGGCTTCTCGGCTTGTGGTGTTTTAAGTGGTTGTAACTGATTACATTTTACCACATATTGAAGCCCATTTTCTATGTTTGGTGCAGTATTCGGGCTAGCAACGACAGCTCCGAGTTACCAGGCCGTTACCGCGAAGTCGGTTGAGGTAGACGTCAGCGATGGCCCGTTGGTGCAGGTTAATGTGCCGCGTCCACGGCTCGTACCCGAAGGCGGAACAGTACTGGTTGGTTTAACGGCAGATGAGGCGCCGACCAGGAATATTCAGCTGAATTTGCGTATACGCGACTCCAACGGTTTTCTCAAACCTTCAGACCGGGGTCTGCGGGAAGTCATCATGCCCGTCGGTGTTACGCAGGTTGACATTTCCTTCACAATCCCCATTGATACGGTAGACGAACCCCAGGGCAGCGTCAGAATAATTCTGGAGGAAGGGTCCGGATACCGAGTGGGAGTCGGTGACAGAAACTTTTTTAGGGTTGATGACGACCGTCAGCCCGTACAGCCGAAGCCTGGCCCCTTCATTTCCCTGGACAGCGACGGTGCTGTCACTGAGGGTGAGGCAGCGAGTTTTACCCTGACCGCGAGCCGACCGCCGGAAGACGATCTCAGCATTGCACTTGTTGTCCATCAGGCAGGAGCGTTTGTTCTGTCGAGCGGGCTCAATAAGCAAACGGTAACTTTCGAGGCCGGGGAGACCAGCCAGTCTTTTGAAGTTGCGACCGACAATGACAGCAATGATGAGACAGATGGTAGTGTCACTGTCAATCTCGCTGCCGGTGACGGCTACCGAATCAAAAAAGACGAAGACTCGGCGACGGCTTCTGTCTCGGACAACGATGCCACAAGCATCACTCTATCACGCCGCGGCACCGGTTCGATCGCTGAACACAACGGTTCTGAAGATGTACAGATTACACTCGGTCGAAAGCTTAGGTCCGGCGAGAGTGTCCTCGTACCGCTTGTTTTTAAAGGTGCGGTGCAAACTAACCACTATCGTTATGAACTAGTCAATACCCCCGCTGGCGTCGGATTGACCACTCGCACACCTCACAGCCGGCAGAATCCGGCAGTCACCATCAGCGGCAGCGACGCAGGTGTGCGCACAGCAACCCTTCGCATCACCGCACGCTCCAATGACGACACCGAAGCCCGAACCATCGCCATAGGCTTTGGTACGGGGGGACGCAAGCCAGCTTCCCCGAATTTGTCCGGCGGGGTGGCGACCAAAGGCAGTGCAGTCACCATTCCCATCGCTGATGATGATTCCGCGATCACCATTACCCCACCAATTGCGAAAGAAGAAGGCGCAGATCTTTATTTTTCAGTCAGTCTGCCCGAGCCAGCACCGGCCGGTGGGGTAACGATTGGGTATGAAACACTCAACGGACGCGGTAGCAGCGATGACGCAAGCTACCAGATCGCAGTTGCGGGCAGCGACTACCGGGGCGCAAGGTCGAACGCATCGATCCAGATTCCGGCGGGACGGAGAAATAGCGGCGTGATCACCATCCGCACACTGCCCGATGATGTCTACGAAGGTGATCACTACTTCCGGGTGCGTCTGACGCGGACTTCACACTTTGCGCTTAGCAGCGCAGACACAGCAGTGGGCACGATCAAGGATGAAGGTGATCGGCCGAGTTTCGCTTTTGCCGATGCGCAGGTGGAAGTCAATGAGGGCGCAGGTTCAGTAACACTCACTGTCAACCGGATTGGCAAGGCCCAGGCACCGATAAGTGTCGAGTATGCCACATCAAGCATAGATGCCACTAGCCGCGCAGATTACGCTTCGACTGAAGGTGAACTCCAGTTTGGTGCCGGTGTCGATTCGGTCAGATTCAAAGTACCCATTATTGACGACAGCCTCGACGAGGCGCCCGAGCGCTTCCGTGTCACGCTCAAAAACAGCGGCTCCACGAAGGATTCGCAAGTCATTGTGACAATCGTGGATGACGATCCGACATCTGTGAGTCTATCCTACGGCTCCCTGTTTGCGGAAGAAGGCAGGCATTCCGCCCAAATAAGCGTTTCCCTGGGACGCCCGCTGGAAGCCGGTGAGATGATGACTGTACCGCTGACATTTGGCGGTTCAGCCCAGATGGGTACGGACTACAACGTAAGTCCGCCTGATCCGTGGCCAACCGGGGTGACCTACTCTGGCTTCGCCTCATCGGACATTAGCCAATCGCCATTTCAGGGCAGTGCCGAAACATTACAGCGTGCAGCGTCTACCGAGAGCTCCCCTGCTCCAAATGACGATGATCAGCAGCCGACAGGCTATACAGTTACCTTCACCGGCGGCACAGGAAATGCTGTCGAGGCTCCGCTGTTCATCACGCCCATAGCAGATACGAATCACGAAAGAACGGAAACAGTTATCGTTAACATTGGCGAACTCGGTTCCGAAGACATGCTAGAGCCCGATGGCGGAGCGAAAAGCAACGGCAGTGCCCACATCGGGATTCTGAACATCAACCCGTTCCTGCCTTCCGTATCCGTCTCCTCGGATTCCAAAACTGTGACCGAAGGCGAAGACATCACATTCACCTTTGCCGCGGATTACCCGGACGGTGCGCCGCGCAATGCGCCGCTTAAGATCTATTACGCGCTCCTTGCCGGAGGTGGTGATACCTGGGATTCGAGTTCCGATGTCATCGCGGGTAAAGTATTCCACGGACATCTGATTCTGCCTGCCGGAGTGGACTCACGCACTTTAGTGATCGGCACCGACAACGATAGTCTGGCCGAACCCGATGGCGTGCTGACTGCTGCAATTCCGTCCAGCGATGGCTACAAGTTTGGGGAAACACCGAAGTGGCAGGCAAGTGTGACCGTTAGTGACAACGACGGCGATTCTGCACCTGTGGTGACCATCGGCGCAAACGCTGGTGCGAGAGAGGGCGGCGAGGCAGTGTTTACCTTGCATTCCGCCCCGGCGCCGAGTCTCGATCTCAATGTTCGAGTGCGCCTGCAAGTTCGCGATCCGTGGCTGTCCGAAGCCGAGCTTTTGACCAGCAAGGAATTTGGCAGCGAAAGGAGTGTGACGCTTAAGGCAGGCGAAACCGAAGTGGAACTTCGAGTTGGGCTTCGTGCTGACGACGGCGAAACCGGTAGCAACGGTGTGATCCGCGCACAACTGATTCCAGGTGATGGCTACTATAAGACAGGTTCGCAAACAAGTGCTCAAATCGACATTCTTGATGCCAGCTCGCCAGTACAGTTTCCACTTCTGTCGGTGGCGGATGCGCAGGTAAATGAGGCGCCAGGGGCTCGACTCGAGTTTGAAGTGACCTTGAATCCCGCGTCGCCTGTCCAGCCGGTGACGGTGGATTATCAGACAAGGGATGGCACGGCATCGTCGGGAAGTGACTACACCGCTCGACAGGGAACGCTGCGTTTTGCACCTGGTGAGACGACAAAAACCGTGGCTGTGACGGTACTCGACGACAGTCATGATGAAGGCAGCGAGACACTGAAGCTGGTGCTCTCCAATGCTGTTGCGGCCAAACTGAACCGATCAATCGCTACCGGTACCATCGTAAACACTGATCCCATGCCGCGGGCTTGGCTGGGCCGGTTTGGCCGCTCGGTTGCGGAACAGGTTATCGAAGGAGTCTCCGCTCGCTGGAGTGCAACGCGCAGTTCCGGATTAGAAGGCCGAATCGGAGGCGTTCCGCTGCCTGTGGGAGACGACAAACAAGACAGTAATTTCGGGCAGTTGAATTCGGATACTGTGAATCTGACGCCAAAAGGCGATGACTACGATGATTCGGGCGACGAATCACTTGAGAATCGCCAAATGACCCCACGAGAATTGCTGCTGCAAAGCGATTTTACTCTGACCTATCGACTCGGAGAAGAAGATGAGGATGTCGATACTTTCTCGATTTGGGGACGGGCATCTGAATCACGCTTCGAAGGAGTCGATACGGGGGTGAGCATGGACGGCGAGGTTGTAACCGGCATGATTGGGACGGATCTGGCGAACGCGGACCGAATCGCAGGTTTTGCGCTCATCCACAGCCTGGGCGAAGGACAGTATTCCGAGGACCAGGGCACTGGCGGTGAAATTGAGGCTCAATTTACTGCGGTGTCGCCTTATGGGCACTTGCGGATCGACGAAAGTCTGTCGGTGTGGGGCGTGGTTGGCGCTGGTCAGGGCAGCCTTACCCTGAAACCTAACGAGGGTGATGAACTGAAAGCGAATCTGGACTGGCAGATGGCAGCTGCCGGCGCGCGTAACGAATTGATGAATCTCCCATTCGGCGGGGGAATTGCACTAGCTGCGAAGTCGGACTTGCTGTGGGCTCGCACAACATCGGATGCGATTTCCGGACTCGCCGATTCGGAGGCTGAAGTGAGTCGTTTCCGGCTGGGCATCGAAGGAACCTGGAGCCTGCTTACCGGTACTGAAAGCATGGTCACGCCGAAGTTCGAGACTGGAATTCGATACGATTCTGGAGATGCTGAAACCGGTTGGAGACTCGAACTTGGAGGCGGCCTGGACTGGAACCACCCGGGGCGAGGAATCAATATTTCTGTCGAAGGTCGCGGACTTCTCACTAACGACAATAGTGATTTCGGTGATGTTGGCTACTCGGCCGCGTTCAGTTTCGACCCTCGCCCGCAAACTGAACGCGGGCTGTCGCTCTCGCTGAAACAGGACTACGGCAGTCAATCATCTGGCGGGATGGAGTCGCTTTTCGCTTCCGGTCCGCTGCAGGACTCACCAGAAGAAGCTGGTGCGATTGAGCCCCGCTGGACGGCTGAGGCCGCCTGGGGTCATCATCTCGATCGCACGCGATTTACCGGGCAGTTTTTCGTGAACCACAATTGGTCTGACTCGAGCCGCGGGTCCACTGCCGGATGGCGTCTGTTCCCTGTTAGCAGCGGCGATCACCAGCTGTTCCTCGATATGGAGGTTGACCGAAACGAGAATGGTTCCGAGCCTCCCGAACACGGAGTCAACTTAAATCTGCGCGCGAACTTCTAGGCATGGTTCCGCCGATGCTGTACGGCAGTTGACGGGCATCCGCAGTCTGAATGGTTCTTCTGTGCCGATGTCTCCAAGTTTTCAACTCAATGCGGATAAATGATCTGAACGCTGTGCACAGATTCTTTTGATAATTTCGGCAATCCGCGATCATACTCTTGCAAATCTTCGTTTCGGCTGATCTCGCAGAATTTTACGATGCCAATCCAGTCGTGAAATAATGTAAGATAATCGGGTCTTTCTCAATTGCAGTGGGTAATCCAATTATTGATCCCCTCGGGGTATAGATCAAGTTTACCGAGATGAAAGTAGATTGCGGTGATGAAACGTTGTTAACTTCGAAATCCCCGACATCTCATCTTGATGACTTTGTGCGACTGTTGACGTTTTCAGCCGGGCCGTTGCTCACCTTGAGCACCACAGCATCGAGAATGTCCCAAAGATGAGTCTTGATCGTTTTGGCATCCGCATTGAGCCGCATCGGAATACAACATTGAACTCACTCAATTAATCCGCTATCCACTGCAATTGGGGAAGACCCCAAAATTTTTAATTTGAGAGAAAAGAATGGAATTATCGGGAAGCACAATTGTGACACACCCTCGCGAAGTCGTCTGGAATTCACTCTACGATGCTGAAACCATCCGTCGATCGATCGCCGGATGCACGGATTTAGAGTGGGTGTCCGATCACGAACTAAAGGGAACGATCAAGAAAAAGTTTGGGCCCGTGAAGTCTACATTTCCAATCCACTTGACGGTCAGCGATGTCGTTGAATATGAAAGTTACACGATGCAGGGATCATCGAAAGGCGGCTCTTTTGGTTATGTGAATGGCGCGGCGAGGTTCAGACTCGAAGATGTCGATGAGGGTTGTAAACTGTTCTATGAAGCTGATATCAAAATGGGAGGAAAGGTCGCCCAGATCGGGTCGCGGTTAATGAGCAGTGCGTCGAAGAAAGTCATAAAGGATTTCTTTACTGCCTTTTTCGCTGAGATTGATGAAAGTGCCAACGCTCAACAAGCAGATCAGCCCGATTGAACAATCAATCAAAACTATTGAATTTTCAGAATTCGAAATGCGATTCAATCGCCCCAATAATTCATTTAAAATGCGACAAAGTTGAGCAACGCGTCAAATTATCGGTTCCGATTGCGACAGTTGCGACTGATGTCTCAATTTTATCGAGTAAGAGGAATTGTTTATGACTGTAGCTATTTCAATGACGATTAACGGTCGTAGCGTATCGGCAGATGTGGATGCGCGCACCTTGTTAGTCGATTTTCTGCGAGTAAACCAGCGATTGACAGGAACACATGTTGGTTGCGACACTAGCCAGTGTGGCGCCTGTGTCGTCCATGTTGACGGGCAATCGGTGAAAAGCTGTACGATGCTCGCTGCACAAGCCAATGATGCCGATATTACCACTATCGAAGGCGTTGCCAATGGCGGTGAATTGCATCCGATGCAAGCTGCTTTTCGCGATAACCACGGCCTGCAGTGCGGATTTTGCACCCCTGGTGTCATCATGAGCGCCCTGGATCTGGTCAGTGTCAATTCTGATCCCTCCGAACAGGAAATTCGGGAGTGGCTTGAAGGCAATCTGTGTCGTTGCACCGGTTATCACAATATTGTCAAATCGATTCAGGCTGGCGCAAAAGCCATGCGGGAGGCATAAAATGGGTGATACTGGAATTGGCGCCTCAGTTCGCCGAACTGAAGACTTAAGGTTCGTACGCGGTTCAGGCAAGTATACCGATGATATGAACCTGCTGGGACAGGCCTATGCGTACATTTTGCGTTCGCCACATGCCCACGCAACCATCAATTCAATTGACACATCCACTGCCGCCGAAAGTGACGGCGTGATTGCCGTGTTTACCGCCGATGACATGACCGCTGTCGGTGGCATTCCTTGCGGCTGGCAGGTGATGAGTAAAGATGGCACACCGATGAATGAACCGAAACATCCGGTTTTGGCAGAAGGAAAAGCCAGGCACACCGGTGATCCGGTCGCTGTTGTCATCGCAGAATCGCGCGACCAGGCTCGAGATGCCGCTGAATCCATCGAAGTGGATTACCAAGTTCTTGATGCGGTGGTGGACATGACCGAGGCGATTGCTGGCGACTCACCAAACGTACATGACGATGTCGGCACCAATGTCTGTTACGACTGGGCTTTGGGTGATGCCGACGCGGTGAACGAAGCATTTGCGGGTGCTGCACATGTTGCCAAGCTTGATCTGGTTAACAATCGACTGATCGCAAATGCGATTGAGCCGCGTTGCGCAATTGGTGATTTCGATCAGGCCACCGGCCAATATACCTTGCACACCACGAGTCAGAATCCTCACGTCATTCGATTGTTGATGGGTGCATTTGTACTCGGTGTGCCAGAGCATAAGCTGCGTGTTCATGCCCCCGATGTCGGCGGTGGGTTTGGCTCAAAAATCTTCCACTATGCCGAGGAAGTCATCGTAACCTGGGCGGCAGCGCAACTTAACCGTCCGGTCAAGTGGACTGCCGATCGAAGTGAGTCCTTTGTTTCTGATGCTCATGGACGAGACCACGTGACAACGGTCGAACTCGCGTTGGATGAGAATGGAAAATTTCTGGCCCTGCGCGAATCAACGCTAGCCAATATGGGTGCGTATCTTTCGACATTTGCGCCATGTGTTCCCACTTATTTGCATGGGACGCTGTTGGCCGGTCAATATACGACGCCGGTCATATATTGCGAAGTGAAGGCTGTGTTTACCAACACGGTACCAGTTGATGCCTACCGCGGCGCGGGACGGCCGGAAGCAACATACCTGCTAGAGCGAATCGTACAGGTCGCAGCAGATCAATTGGGCATGGACCCAGCAGAGATTCGAAGACAGAATTTCATTCAGCCAGACCAGTTCCCATACCAGACACCAGTTGCACTCGTTTATGACACAGGCGACTATGAAGCAAGTTTGAACAAGGCGCTTGCATCAGCGGATTATGCCGGTTTTGATGCTCGTAAGACAGCCTCGAAATCTGCGGGAAAGCTTCGCGGGATTGGTATATCTTCCTACATTGAGGCTTGTGGTATTGCTCCATCGAATGTTGTTGGATCGCTGGGTGCAAGAGCCGGTCTTTATGAGGCAGCAACCATACGCGTCAACCCCACGGGTTCCGTTAGCGTGCTGACGGGTTCGCATTCACATGGACAAGGTCACGAGACCACGTTTGCGCAAGTTGTTTCCGAGAAGCTGGGTATTGATTTTGACAGCATCGACATCGTGCACGGTGATACCGATAAAATCCCTTTTGGAATGGGAACTTACGGTTCGCGTTCAATTGCGGTTGGTGGTGCGGCGATTGTCAATGCACTGGACAAGATCATTGCCAAGGGTAAGAAGATCGCAGCGCACCTGCTCGAAGCTTCAGAATCTGATATTGAATTCGAAAACGGGCAATTTGTGGTTCCCGGCACAGACAAGGCCAAAGCATTTGGTGAGGTTGCGTTAACGGCGTATGTGCCACACCAATATCCTTTGGAAGAGCTCGAACCGGGACTTGAAGAGACTGCATTTTATGACCCGAAAAACTTCACATTTCCAGCAGGTACATACGTGTGCGAAGTTGAAGTTGATCCAGAAACTGGAACCGTTGACATCGCGAGTTTCCACGCCACTGACGACTTCGGCAAAATCATCAATCCAATGATTGTTGAAGGTCAGGTGCACGGTGGGCTTGTTCAGGGGATCGGCCAGGCTCTGATGGAAGCTGCTGCTTACGACAACGACGGCCAACTGTTGTCTGGTTCATATATGGACTACACCATGCCCCGGGCTGCTGATGTGCCTTCGTTTACTGTTGATACGACAGAAACAGAATGTGAACACAATCCACTTGGAGTGAAAGGTTGTGGAGAGGCTGGTGCGATTGGATCGCCGCCTGCGGTGATTAACGCCATTTTGAATGCGCTGGCCGAGGTTGGCGTAACCAATATCGACATGCCGGCAACACCCCATCGGGTATGGCAGGCGATTCGCAATGCTCAGGCTTCCTGATAGGAGGAGTAATCATGTATGCATTTGACTACAAAAGCCCATCGAGTCTGAATGAAGCAGCGCAGATGCTGCAAAACTCTGATGATGGTATGCTACTGGCTGGTGGACACACTTTGCTTCCAACCATGAAGCAGCGGCTCGCTTCTGCGAGTGATTTAATTGATCTCGGTGGCGTCAGTGAGTTACAAGGCATTTCTGTTTCAGACCGTAGTGTGACGATTGGTGCGATGACAACGCATGCACAAGTTGCCGCATCGTCTGACGTGATGAATGCAATTCCAGCTCTGGCTGACCTTGCAGGCGGCATTGGCGACCCGCAAGTGCGCAACAAGGGTACGATTGGTGGCTCGATTGCCAACAGCGATCCTTCCGCGGACTATCCCGCTGCATTGGTGGGTCTGGGTGCGACGGTAAACACCAATTCACGTTCGATATCAGCCGATGATTTTTTCACCGGTATGTTTGAAACCGCGCTTGGTGAGAATGAAATCGTGACTTCTGTTACATTTCCTATCCCGGATACTGCTGGATACTGCAAGTTTCCAAATCCTGCATCTCGATACGCAATTGTCGGTGTCTTTGTTTCCAAAAGTGCTGGCGGCGTGCGAGTTGCGGTAACTGGAGCTGCGCCAAGTGTATTTCGAGCCGGTGAAATGGAATCTGCTTTGGCATCTTCATTTGATGCTTCCAGCGTTGCTGACATTAGTGTACCTGCCGATGATATGAATAGTGATATTCATGCGAGTGCGCAATACCGAGCGCACTTGGTGACCGTGATGGCCAAAAGAGCTGTTGCGAAGGCAAGCAGCTAATCTTGGCGAGTTAAGCTAACTTTCAGACGCTTGGATTCCCGGTGAATTCAAGCGTCTGAATACCTGTCTATTTGATGGTTGTAAGTTCACACTTTCAATCTTCGTTGCGCGAATGAATCTTCCGCCCGATATTTCTTCGACCGAAGCCATGCTGGCTTCTGGTAACTACATCGCTGACCGAAGTCTCGCGACATCAGTTTACCTTTCCTTAAGCTTGGGGCGTCCTTTGCTGCTGGAAGGCGAGGCAGGTGTCGGTAAGACAGAGGTGGCGAAAGTTTTATCGACCGCGTTGAATCGTCCATTTATTCGTTTGCAGTGTTATGAAGGACTGGATGTCGCCTCAGCAGTGTATGAGTGGGACTATTCCAGGCAAATGATCGAAATTCGTTTGGCAGAAGCCCAAGGCATTCAAGAACGCGACGTCATTGCTAATGACATTTACTCTGAAAGATTCCTCATTGCGCGTCCTTTGCTTCAGGCACTTCAGTCTGGTGAAAATGGTGCTGCACCAATTTTGTTGATCGATGAAATCGACCGTGCAGATGAACCGTTTGAGGCATATTTACTGGAAATCTTGTCTGATTTTCAGATTTCAATTCCAGAGATTGGCACAATCAAGGCTAGGCACAACCCACTGGTGGTCATTACATCAAACAGAACACGTGAAATTCATGACGCACTGAAGCGGCGCTGTTTTTATCACTGGGTCGATTATCCGGATGCGGAAAGGGAACTTACGATATTGAGAGCGAAAGCACCGGATGCTGGCAATCAGTTGGCAAGTCAAATCGTTGGGTTCGTGCAACGATTGCGAGATGAAGACCTGTATAAAGTCCCCGGCGTTGCAGAAACCATTGACTGGGCACATGCGCTGGTGCAGATTGATGTCATCGAACTCGAGCCTTCTGTGATTGATAGTACATTAGGAGTCCTGTTGAAATACCAGGATGATTTGGAAAAAATTCGTGGATCAGAAGCTGCGCGCCTGCTTGAATCCATTGATCGGCCTACAGGCATTCACATTTGAATAATGAGATGTCTGCGCCAATGAACGCTGTGGGTCAAGGGGTGTTTGCAGACAATATCGTTCACTTTGGTCGGATTTTGCGCGCATCAGGCATACCGGTCGGAACCGGCAGGATTCTGGATGCGGTTCGTGCTGTTGAATGTGTCGGCATTGCCAATCGTGGAGACTTTTATTGGACTTTACATTCGGTGTTTGTCAGCCACCCTCGGCATCGATATATATTTGACCAGGCATTTGAAGTGTTTTGGAAGAACCCGAGAGTGCTTGAAAAAGCCATTTCTCAATTGTTGCCAGAAGTGCGAGTTTCGAAGCAAGATCAATCTTCTAAAGAAATTGCCCGCCGACTGGCCGAATCGCTTTATCAGCGACAACTTTCAGAAGATTTTGTCGATGAGTTGGACCCGGAGTACGAGTTTAGAGCATCCTTGACATACAGCGACCGCGAGCGTCTACAGAAAGTCGATTTCGAATCGATGTCGAGTGAAGAAATGCGTCAGGCCAAGCAAGCCATTTCAACGCTTGCTGTTGCATTTCGGGAAATTTCCACCCGTCGATTTCGCATGCATGCATCAGGCACAAAGTTGGATATGCGTAAAACCTTGCGACAAAGCCTCAAGGGGTCTGCTGACACGATTTCTATGGTCAAGAAGAAACGCAACGATCAATCCCCTCCGGTCGTGCTACTGGCAGATATTTCAGGTTCGATGAGTGAATATTCCAGAATGGTTCTCCATTTCGCGCACACACTGATGCTTAGCCGTAAACACGTCTCGTGTTTTGTTTTCGGAACCCGGTTGACAAATGTAACCCGGCAAATATGTATCCGTGATGTAGACTGTGCGCTAGACGAAATCGCTGACACAGTACAGGATTGGTATGGCGGTACGAGGATAGCCGCATGCCTTAAGTCATTTAACCGCACTTGGGTTCGTCGATTGCCCTTACATAAGGCGTCCGTACTATTGGTGACAGATGGTTTGGACCGTTCTGAATCAGTTGCGTTGGCTCCGCAAGTACAATTGCTCAAACGCTCCTGCAAGGAGTTGATTTGGCTCAATCCATTACTGCGCTATGAAGGTTTCCAGCCCAAAATCAGTGGAATACGCACAATGCTTCCACATGTCGACGCATTTTTGCCTGTTCACAATTTGGAGAGCTTGCAATCATTGGCTGAAATTCTTAGTCGTAAATCAGGTACCAATGACGCACAACTGAGAAAACACCGGTCTTTCTGGCGTCAGCAGCTCGATGATATTGAACCGTTTGTTCCAAAATCTACGATGAGTTGAAATGTTTCAGAATATCAAAGAATTATCAGTTCTTGACACTGCGATTAAGTGGTGCGAGCAAGGACAAGGTGTAGCCATAGCAACGGTAATCTCAACATGGGGTTCTTCTCCGCGCCCCGTCGGAAGCCAATTGGTTGTCAATGATCAGCGACAGTTCGAGGGCTCGGTCTCCGGTGGTTGTGTAGAAACTGCAGTCATTGAAGAAGCCATGGATGTCATGAGTACAGGTGATGCTCGAATATTAACTTATGGGGTCAGTAACGAGCAAGCTTGGGAAGTAGGACTGGCGTGCGGCGGGAAGATTCAGATCTATGTTGAAGCCCTGTTCGGTGATGTAGGCTAAGGTTCATCGATTGTGAAAGCGACGACTCTTCAGGCGATTGTGCAAGCCCGGCGGCAGGAGCAGGCTGTAGCCCTGGTCACCCGTTTAGAAGATCACCATCAGCAAATATATTTTGCCGACAATCTTCAAGGCAGTCACAAATTGGAACAAGCCATTGACGAAGCACTTCGAAGTGACCGAAGCAAGGTCGTTGAAATTGAAGGTCAAAAGCAATTTATTCAAGTGTTTAACCAACCGTTGCGGTTATTGATTGTTGGCGCAGTTCACATTGCCCAGGCACTGATTCCCATCGCCCAGAATTGCGCTTACGAGGTGATACTGATTGACCCTAGACGAGCGTTTGCGACCGAGGAACGCTTTCCGAATGTTGAACTGAAAAACGAGTGGCCTGATAAAGCTCTAAAGTCCCTCGGAATCAACTCAAGAACCGCAGTGGTAACGTTGACACATGATCCTAAACTTGATGAACCTGCCCTGATTGAGGCGCTTAACTCCAAAGCATTCTATGTCGGTGCACTCGGAAGTCGCAGAACGCACCAGGCGCGTTGCCAAAGGTTGCTTGAGGCCGATATTTCTACGGAAATACTTCAACGAATTCATGCACCAATTGGATTGGATATCGGTGCAGTGTCGCCAGATGAAATCGCGGTCTCCATTGTGGCGCAGATGACGGCAGTGCTTAGAAACAAGGTGGTTTCATGAAGTTCGGTCGTATTCCGGTTGTCGAAAGCGAAGGTGCCATTTTGGCAGGCCCGATACGGGTACTTGGCAAGAAGTGGAAAAAGGGACGACAGCTTACGCGATACGATGTTGAAGTGCTGCAAAGCGAGGCGTTCGATACGGTTATTGCGGCGCGACTGGAAGACGATGATGTTGACGAAGACTCTGCGGCAGAGGCGATCGCGCGAGTCATCTGTGGCGAAGGTCTTGAAATTCGAACTGCGGCAACCGGACGCTGTAATTTATATGCCAAACACCGCGGCATACTCGAATTGCGTACCGATCGAATTAATGCGATCAATTCGGTCAATGAAGCGTTTACAGTCGCGACTTTACCCAATTACAGCACTGTATTTAAGGGCAAATTGGTGGTTTCGGTGAAAATAATTCCGTTTTCGGTGAGTCGCCAACTTCTCGGTGAGTGTATTACCGTAGCAAATTATGGGCCTTCACCGATTCATGTCTTTCCATTTCGTCGTTTAGCCATTGGTTTGATTCAAACTCGATCCGAAGCATTTTCGCAAAACTTACTGGAAAAGGGCCGCAAAATGCTGGAAAGCAGGGCAGACCAGCATGAATCGCAAATCGTGGAGTATGACATTTGTGAACATCACGAAGATGAAGTTTCCAGTTTGCTGATTGAATATTTCAAAAAAGATCTGGATTTGATACTGCTCCTTGGTGCGTCTGCCATCCAGGACCGGGAAGACGTGATTCCAAAATCAATCATCAATGCGGGTGGGCGAATTGAGCATTTTGGCATGCCGGTTGATCCTGGTAATCTGCTTCTAACTGGGAAATACCGCAAAATTGATATTCTGGGACTTCCTGGTTGCGTCCGTTCACCAAAACGCAATGGTTTTGATTTTGTTTTCGAAAGATTGGCAGCCGGCTTAGAGGTCTTGCCTGAACATATTATGCAGATGGGTGTCGGCGGAATTGTGCCTGAACCGCCTAAACGACCCGTGCGTCGTACTGTGGTCAATGAAATTAATCCCTCGGAAAAGATCAAAGTTGCAGCAATTGTGTTGGCCGCAGGTCAGTCTACGCGAATGGGTGAGCAGAACAAATTGTTCCTTAAAATTGGGGAACGCAGCATGATTCAACAAGTGGTGGCTAACTTGACGGCCTCGAAAGTGGAACGTATTTTTGTCGTAACCGGTCACGAAAGGGAAAGAGTACGAAATGAACTTCGCGATTTGTCGGTTACGTTTATTCATAATCGGGATTATGCGGAAGGTCTCAGTACATCGATTAGAATCGCATTGGGCCAGTTACCGAAGAAAATGAATGCGGCGCTCATTTGTCTTGGAGATATGCCGTTTGTAGCGACTTCACAGATTGATGCGTTAATCGACGCTTTTGATCCAGGCACTCAACAGACCATTTGCGTGCCCACTTACAAGGGTAAACGAGGTAACCCCGTGTTGTGGGGACGTAACTACTTCCAGGAGATGATGGAAGTGCGAGGTGACGTCGGCGCCAAGCACATCATCGGTGAATATAAACAGTCAACTGTCGAGGTTGCAATGGATGACGTTGGAGTGATCACCGATTTTGATACACCCGAGGCATACACAAATGTTGTGCAAAATGAATCTTTTAACAAGAACGACATTTCGACAAACGAAAAATAGCAAATTCAAGCACTGATCGCTGATGGAGAATGAAGTTTATTGGCGTCTGGGTGTGTTTTTTGCCCTCTTACTGGCGATTGCACTCTGGGAGACAGTAGGACCACGTCGACAATGGCAATTGTCTCGGCGTTCCAGATGGGCGAACCACATGGCGCTTTCAGTCGTCAATACGCTGGTCGTTCGGCTTTTGATTCCAATTACCGTAGCAGCATTCGCATTGACCCTGGAACGACAGGGAGTGGGACTCTTGAACTGGCTGAATCTGCCGGTTTGGCTCGCAATCGTTGTTGGTGTGCTACTGCTGGATCTGGCAATTTATACCCAACATTATTTTTTCCACAAGATCGATTTTTTTTGGCGCTTTCATCGCATGCATCATACCGATCTTGATTTTGATGTCACGACAGGTGTTCGTTTTCATCCCATTGAGATCGTGATTTCGATGATCATCAAGTTTGGTGTGGTTGTCATTGTGGGCCCCGCAGCAATTGCTGTGGTATTGTTTGAAATCCTGCTCAATGCCACGTCTATGTTCAATCATGGAAACGTTCGAATTCCCCAATCTATTGATCGAGTCTTGAGAGCAGTTTTGGTCACGCCCGACATGCACAGAGTGCACCATTCGGTCGTCAGAAATGAGACGGACAGTAATTTTGGATTTAACCTGTCTTGTTGGGATCGAATTTTTGGAACCTATCGAGCGCAGCCTGAAGCAGGGCACTTAAGCATGACAATAGGGTTGCCGATCTTTCGAGATGGTATCGAAAATCGGCTGGATCGTTTGATCAGTCAGCCATTTAGGAAAGAGAATTCTTAGGCTGCGTCGAGTGTGATCTCGGCCAGGCTATCATCAATCGATTGTTTCATTTTTTCAACAATCTGGTCGACGATCGAGTCGGTGATGATGTATGCAGGTGCCAATAATACGTGATCGCCGCGAACACCGTCTACAGTTCCGCCGCCGGTATAGCACAGAAACCCATTGCGAGCGCTGACCCGCTTAAGCACAGCGTGAAAACGATATCTTGGATCGAGTGGTTCTTTGGTTTCTTTGTCAGCAACAAATTCAATTCCAACGAAAAGTCCCCGTCCGCGGATATCTCCGACATTGGGGTGAGTTCCAAGTTCTTTACGCAGTTTCGAAATCAGGTTTGTACCTTGTGTTTGAACGTTTTCGAGAAGATTTTCGGATTCAATTGTTTCCAATACGGCCAAGGATGCAGCACACGCAGTGGCGTGTCCCATATAAGTATGGCCGTGCATCAGTGCTCCGCTGCCACCATGCACTGCCTGAAAAATTTGACTTGAACAAATCGTTGCTGCGATAGGTTGGTAGCCAGCCCCTAGACCTTTTGCCACCGTTACGATATCCGGTATGATCTGGTCCTGGGTAAAGCTGAACATGGCGCCCGTTCGACCAGTTCCGCACATGACCTCATCAAGAATCAACAATATGTCGTATTTGTCACAAATTTCCCGGATTCGTTTGAGATAAGCAGGTGCGGGTGGCAGTACTCCAGCGGTTGCACCACCGACGGTTTCGGCAATAAAACCAATCACATTCTCGGGCCCCAATTCAAGCACCTTGGCTTCTAATTCGTTGGCAACTCGAAGTCCGTACTCGGAAAGTGACTCATTCGATTGCTTGTTTCGATAGGGATAGCACGGTGCAATTGAATTAGCTCGGTTCAGTATGGGTTCATAAAACTGCCTTCGCCCAAAGTTGTGCGCGACCGATAGTGTTCCAATCGTACTACCGTGATAGCTTTGACGACGGGAGATGTAGTACTGTCGCTTAAATTCACCACGCTCAAAGTAGTACTGACGAGCAAGTTTGAGAGCTGTTTCGATTCCCTCTGATCCGCCAGAAAGAAAAATGACATGATCAAGTGGGGTCGGTGCTAGGGCTGCCAATTTTTCAGCTAATTCTTCCGCAACGTCAGAAGTAAAGAAACTCGAATGAATATAAGCGAGTTTTGCTGCTTGTTTATGGATCGCTTCGATAAGCGCTGGGTGGTTGTATCCGAGGCAAGAAACGGCGGCGCCACCGCAAGCGTCGAGGTAGCGTTTGTTATTTTTATCGACAACATAAACGCCGTCACCGCGAACAGCAACTGGTGGTGTGGATTTCGCGTTACGGTGGATGATTTGGGTCATGTGTAAACACCACAAATTGGCTTTGTAACTGGCGGCCTGTTCGAGGTATTGCTGCAGGCAGCGTTTAGGATTGAATTCTAATGGCTAACTGTCTGAATTATAGCCCTTTGTACCACCTGCAATTTCATTCACGATAGGGTTAGAGACAGTTGTAAGGGATCAATTCAATTCTTGGTCAATCGCATGATCGAAACCATTGGAATCGAAAGTGTTTTTCTTGGTTTGATTGATCTTGAAATGATCGATACACGGACTTATTTTCGTCGTCGGGCAGTGCGAATCGTTCAAATTTTATATCCGCAAACTATGTCGTTTTCGACATAGTTTGCGCTATATCGAGTATTCAACTATGTAGTGCTTTTCAAATAAACAGCTGATATACACTGGAAAAATAGTTCAAAACTCGACATAGTAAGAACTTCATCAACAGTCCCAGAAGGGACAGGAGTCTTACTATGAGATACAAACTTGACGATAAAATCGTTTTTCGCAAAGCCCCCACCGGTCCGTTGGTACCGTACTTGGGTGCGATCGTGCAAAATTTGCGAGCCCTTCAGTATTCGACGACGACGATTAACAATTACTTATCGCTGACGGTCCGGTTCAGTCAATGGTTGGATCAGCAAAACATTGAACTGATGGGTCAGTCTGTTTCCGAAGTCACTGGAAACTGGCAGGCCGCAACAATTTCGACGCGCAGAAAGCCTTACGGGTGTCTGAAGTCGATTCTGGAAGTTTTACTGTCCGAAGGGGTCATATTTCACAGAACCGATGTGTCAACTTTGACACCGATAGAACTGTGTCTGCATCGTTACCAGGCGTACTTATTCAAGCAACGCAATTTGACCAAAGAAACAGTCTCGTATTACGTGTATTACGTACGGCGATTTTTGCAATATTGTTTTGGCAGTTGTGCTGTGCATCTTTGCGAGTTAAGTGCGCAAGATGTGACTGGATTTGCGCGTGCTGAAGCCTCACGATTAAATTGTCCGAGGACTATGAGGACGGTGACGACGTCCATGCGTTCATTTCTACGCTATGTGCACGGCCAAGCCAGGCATATGCCAGACTTGGCCGGGCAGGTTCCCAAAGTTGCCAGTCCCTCATTCAAAACAATTCCGCGTGCAATTGCGCCTGACGAAGTTGAAAAGTTGCTCAGATGCATCGACCGCGGCACCGCAATTGGGAAGCGCAACTATGCGATTTTACTGCTGTTGTCCCGCTTGGGATTGCGTGCCATCGAAGTTTCGAAATTATCACTCGATGATTTTGATTGGAAACATGCAGCTGTCACTGTTACCCTCAAAGGCGGGCGTCGCAGTCTGTATCCGTTATCGGATCAAATTGGACAGGCGATTGTTGACTACCTGCAACACGCCCGTCCGCAAAGTTCCCAACGCCGGGTGTTTCTACGAACCTGTGCGCCGTTTCACGGAATCAGTACCAGTAGTGTAAGACAAGTCGTTCGGTCTTGCATTGAACTTGCCGGGGTCGAGTCACCGACCAAAGGACCGCATCAGTTTCGCCACGGACTTGCCACACAGATGCTGCGATGCGGGGCTGCGCTTGATGAAATCGGTGATGTACTTGGCCATCGTGATAGCGATACCACCAGAATTTACGTCAAAGTTGATATCTCAGCTTTACGTAAACTCGCACTGCCGTGGCCGGGAGTGAACCGATGAGCACGATCACACAAGCGGTTTATGATTACCTTGAGCTACGCCGCGGCCATGGATACAAATTGCAAACATATCAGCCTTTGCTGTTGAATTTTGCGGCTTTTGTGCAACACCACCAGGCCGATTACGTCACGCAGGAACTGGCTCTTAAGTGGGCTCAGCTGCCGCAAAATGTCAAGCCCGGTTCCTGGAAGTATCGACTCACTGCAGTACGCGGCTTTACGCAATACCTTAAGGGCTTGGATCCGAGGACGCAAATCCCGTCACCGGATTTGTTGCCGTCAGTACCATCGCGCCCGATCCCTTACCTGTACAGCGACCAGACCATCGAGGCGTTGCTGGATGCGGCACGAAATATGCCGGTCCGCAATCCAAAAGATGCACTTCGGCCCTGGACATTGTACTGTTTGTTCGGTCTGCTCAGCGTCTCCGGGATGCGGGTCGGTGAAGTGCGTCGCCTGCGCCTTGAAGATGTTGACCTCAAAGCTGCAGTTCTAACCGTTCGCGCGGGCAAAAATGACAACGAGCGCTACGTACCATTACATGAAACCACCTGTGCTGTGTTAAACGACTACATCAAAAGACGCGAACGTCACTGGCACGGTCAGCCCGTCAGTGACTATCTGTTTGTTTCTGGAAATGGCAAAATGCTTCATTACGAAAGCATTCTGCGCACGTTTCGCCAACTATCACACCAAATCGGTCTGCGCGGCAAAGATGTAAAACACCGCCCGCCGCGTCTGCATGAGCTTCGACATTCGTATGCAAACAAAGTCCTGGCCGATTGGTATCGCAACGACCAGGACCCTGAAAGGATGTTGCCGGTACTGTCCACCTATCTGGGTCATGTGTCTGTTTCCAGTACCTATTGGTACCTTCAAAATAACCCGGCACTGATGAAACACGCCATGACACGACTGGAACACCGATGGGAGGGGCAGTTATGAACCGGCAACCCGATGTCTCAACGCCACTGGCGCCGTTGATCGAAAAATTCTTCAACGTCCGATTACGGCAGCAGCGGCTGGTGAGTCCGCATACGATTATCTCCTATCGAGATGCGTTTCGGCAGTTTCTCAGTTTCGCCAAAGACCGTCTGAAAACGGAACCTTCGAAGCTGTGCTTTGAGTGCTTTGATGCCAACTTGGTCAGCGAGTTTTTGAACGATCTGGAAACGACTCGAAAAGTCAGTGTTCGAACCCGCAATCTAAGACTGACCGCGATTCACTCATTTTTCCGTTTCATGGCCTATGAGTTACCCACCCATGGAGCTCAGATCCAACAGGTGCTGAGCATCCCTGACAAACGGCATGTCAAAAAACAGGTCGGCTTTCTACACAGAAAAGAAGTCGATGCGCTGCTGGCAGCTCCGGATCGAAACACCTGGTCAGGGCGGCGTGATCATGCATTTATTCTCACTGCCGTACAAACCGGTCTGCGAGTGTCAGAGATCACGAATCTGAAAACGCATGGCTTGAGTCTTAAAGGCGCACCGCATTTAAGTGTCATCGGCAAGGGGAGAAAACAACGTACGGTACCGTTGGCGAAACCCGTCTGTGCGGTGCTCAAAGACTGGCTACGTCAACCCCCGCGCGGCACCGAGAATGTTCTTTTCCCAAACCGCAACGGAGATGCGATGACGATCCACGGTGTTCAGTACCTGTTGCGCAAACACCGCGCAACCGCGATTGAGCAGTGTTCAACTCTGAAGAGCAAACCAGTGACTGTGCATCTACTGAGGCACACCGCGGCAATGGACTTAGTGCAAGCCGGGGTTGACCGCAGCACTATTGCGCTTTGGTTAGGCCACCAGTCGATACAGAGCACTGAACCTTATATCGAAGCGACTTTGGAATTGAAACAAAGAGCGCTGGCAAAAGTGACGCCACACCAAAGCCCGCTCAAACGTTTTAAGGCGACGGATCGGTTGATTGACTATCTCAATGGCTTGGGATAGTTAAACCGTGGATAACTATGTAGTGCGATTCGAAGAGGAGCGATAATTTACAACGTTAATTCAGATCAATACAGCGATCGATAAGAAAAGCACTACATAGTTGTATACTCGATATAGCGCTAATTGTTTGAACACAAGTCCTTAACGAATACGCATGAAAGTTTCATCGAAATTTCGTTTGGAACACTAAATTAGCGACCGGTACGCTTTGCGAAAGCATTAATCTGCGATAAATTATGAAACATAATGTGCGGGTTTGAGAATTAGTGTCTGAATACACCCGTAGCCCCAATTTATTTCGGCCAAATTCATGAGTGATATCAAAATTCTTTTCCTTTCAAAGGACGATGTTGATTCTTTGCAGGTCAGTCTAGACGATGCAATAAATGCGATAGAAAGAGGGCTTATCGCGCATGGTCAGCACAAGGTGATCATGCCGTCTAAAAGTCACCTGGTCTTGGATTTTCCCAATAAGCTTTTTAATATTCTGAAAGGTTATGTTGAACCTGTCAATGCAGCCGGGGTCAAGATAATCGGCGACTTTCACGACAATTACCAACACAATTTGCCATCTGAATTGGCATTGTTGACACTTTACGACCCCAAGACTGGCATGCCGATGGCAATCGTCGACGCAACAGTGAATACCTGGATGCGAACGGGCGCAGTCACAGCCTTGGGGGCGAAGTACTTGGCCAGTCAAAACTCTAAAGTCTTAGGTCATATCGGCGCGCGTGGAACTTCCTGGTATAACGTTCGCATGCTGGATAAGATCTTCGATTTTGAAGAAATTCGTGTTACCAGTCGACGACCGGAGTCTAGAGAACGTTTTGCTGAAACCCTCTCAGCTGAACTCAATAAAGACATTCGAGTCATGGACAATTGCAAGGACACAGTGCAGGACGCAGATATCATCATTGACGCTTCCCGCTTGCTTGAGCACCAGGTCTTGGTTGCGGATAGTGATGTGAAGCCTGGGGCTCATTTGCAGGCCTACGGTGCAGTACTATCGGTTGAACGCAGCTTGCCCTTTACGGTAGACAAATTTGTGGTCGATGACTGGAATCAATGCAAAATCTCTCCTTATGGGCAATTTGCAGAGTTGGTTCAAAATGGTGAATTGCGCGACGAACATGTTTATTGTGATGTTGGAGAAATTGCTGCGGGTTTGAAACCCGGTCGAGAGTCTGAGTCAGAACGAAGCTTGTTTTGGCACAAGGGATTTGCTATCAGTGACATCATGCTTGGCATGCTGGCTGTCGAAAAGGCACGCGAGCGTGGTATCGGAACTGAGTTAGTTTACTACTCAGCTCCGAGAGACATGTAATCGAAAATCCGGCGAGTTCCAATTTGTGACCAAAGATCACATAGTCCGAAAAAAATCCAACCTCGTGTGGATTGACCTCGAAATGACGGGTTTGTCACCGCAGCATGATCGAATTATCGAAATTGCGACCATCATTACGGACATTCACCTGAACATTGTTGCGGAAGGTCCAGAAATTGTCGTTCACCAAAGTGATGAGCGACTGGCGGCAATGGACGACTGGAACAAGAAAACGCACGGTGACAGTGGATTGATCGACAAGGTTCGTGAATCGACGATTGATGAACAAGAAGCCGAGCGTCGAACATTGGCGTTTGTGCGGCGCTTTGCAACCAAGAATCGTTCACCACTATGCGGTAATGCCATTTGTCAGGACCGAAGATTCCTGGATCGCTATATGTCTAGTCTTTCCGGATATTTGCACTATAGACATCTGGATGTCAGTACGATCAAGGAACTGGCCAAACGTTGGCGTCCTGATCTTGCCGAGGGCTACCACAAAAAAAGTAGTCACCGTGCCAAAGACGATATCCTGGAATCCATTAAGGAGCTTCGCAGGTATCGAGATAATTTCTTTTTGACGAATCCAATCGAGTTTGATTGACATCGCTACCCGTCCATCGTTCGTTTAGGTATTCTTTCGACCCTTAACAACCTGATCGTCATGTTGATCGGTGTTTCGATATCCCTTGACAAATCTTCAAATATTGTCGATAAATTGAACAATTGATACTTCAAATTAATGGACCTGAATAAGCTGTGGAAAAATTGAAATCAAGATGGAATTGAAACTAGACGACTATGAAAAGGAAATGCTTGAAGGTGAGCATGGTTATCCTCGTCAATGGGCCATGGAACAACAAGTCAAGGTCGCAAAATTTTTTAATGCCCCAATATTTGTTGAAGTCACTCAAGCACACGTGATGTGTGATACGGAATCGCTGGGTTTGGCGGGAATCGAACACCTGGAACATTTGGCAAGCCACAGCGAAGAAGAAAGAACGACAGCCATTCCGACAATCACTGATCCTCGCGGACTTGACCTGAAGCTGTACAAGCGGTTTAAACAAGCTGAAGAGTTCGCCCAGCGAGAAAGGCGCACAACAAAAGCACTGGAAGCCATGGGCGTATTGATGACAGACACCTGTATCAATTACCAGACGATTTCACCTCCAGCTTGTGGGGAGCGTGTTGCATTTGGCGACACAGGATCAGTGATTTATGCCAACAGTGTTCTGGGGGCTCGCAGTAATTTTGAAGGTGGTCCGGCGGGTTTAGCCGCGGCGTTAACGGGTCGAGTACCATTTTATGGATACCAGGACGACAATGGGCGTTTGGCCACTCATCGATTCAAGTTGACTTTCGATCCGCAATCGCTCACGGATTGGGGAGCGTTGGGCGCAATTATCGGCGAGCATACGGGCGACTATTGGTGTGTACCAATCATTGAGGGACTACGCTGCGATCCTTCATCGGATCAACTTAAACATTTTGGTGCAGCGCTTGCGAGTTACGGTTCAGTCGGACTTTTTCACTTAGACGAGATTACACCAGAGGCTTTTGACTTTTTTTCGATTGCCGGTGAAATTGAAGACCAAAAACCAACAAAAATCCACCGCGCGGACGTCAAAGACATCTATTCGAAATCTGATCACTCGATTGATGTAGATGTTGTCGTCTTCGCGGCGCCACAACTGTCTCTTTTTGAAATTCAGGATGTTGCTAAATTATTGAACGGAAAAAGAATTAACAAGAACACAGATTTATTGATTGCAACATCACCGGAGATTAAATCAGCTTGCGACAGGTTTGGGATCACCGCCCAGATTGAAGACAGCGGTGCCGTAATTCTGAGTGGTGTTTGTTTTTATCAAATGTATGCCCGTGAGTTGGGCGAAGCCAACGGTTGGAAGACACTAGTGAGCAATTCGGCAAAGCTGGTCAACATCATATCTGGTTATGGGTATGAACCTAGATTTGCAGCGACTGAACAATGTATACAAGCAGCGATAAGTGGTAAATTATGAACGCATTTCGAACATTTAGCTGTAGGCAGGGAGTCGGGGATGTAGTCAAGGGTGAAGCATTGGTTGGGAATGATAACTTCAGTGCCAGGTATGATCTAGACCGCATTCGAGGTGTGTTTTCGAGACGTTCCCATATTCTTTACGGCCAAAGTTATGTGGGAAAAATTTTGGTCCTCAACACTGCTAAAGGCGGGGTTGCGAGTTCTTGGATGTTATTTGAAATGGTATCTCGAGGCTTGGCACCACTGGCGTTGGTTTTAAATTCCACGAATCCGATATTGGTTCAGGGGGCAGTTTTTGCGAACCTTACGCTGGTTAATCAATTTGAGGACGATATCACGTTCTGCATTCGAACTGGAGATATTCTGACCATTTATCCTGAAGAAGGACTTGTGATTCGGGATCCTTCTTCGTAATAAAGCTGAAAAATCCTGCCAAACAACTTTACTATTTTCTGTTTTTCTTAGAGCAATTCTGCTCGGCTCTCAGTCTCTCGAATTGTTGAAATTCGGACCAGAGTTAATGAGATCATCCTCCTCAAAGCGTTGATGTAGATGATCATTCTGGAATCTGAATGTATCGGTTGCTTTCGTGAGTATTTCGCGAACAAATAAGAAGAATTACTAAATTCGATTTATAAACAAATATATATAAGCAAAAGTATTCTTCAATATGGATCAAGTAAACGATTTGAAATATCGATTTGTTTCGGGATCAACACAAAAAACAAAGCAGCCTTTTTGGCCTCGGGTTAAGAGAGTTTGGTACGTATTTTTAATGATGCGATCAGTCTTCAATTTAGCCAATTGCAGATTTTCTTTTTTAAGTTTCTTATAGCCCCTGATCGATCGATCATCTTTCGACCGTTCATCTGCGTCTGTACATACTTTGCCATCACGCACCACAAAATCTGGACCGATAATGACACCAATGTAGTCTAGCTCCAAACCCTGGCAGGTGTGAATACAACCTATTTCTGAGATCGAATCGGGTTTGATAATCCACTGTGGACCATCATCTTTCAGATTCCAGCGCATATTGAAATCAAATTCTGGCAAGACTACATCCATCAGTGTCGGGTCATTCTTACTAACCCAATCCCAACAATATCCAGCGACCATTCTGGCCTTGCATAATTGCATAGTATACGGACACTCGATAGCAAAATAAAAGAACACCTAATCGCAGTACGCCAGGCTAACTGGCATTAGGGTAGTCGGTGAAAGTCCGACAGATAGTAAATGTTAACCCCATGCTGTCGCCGTGAGCCGTGCGCTGATACTCGTGAGGGTATTGGTGAAGTGTCGGTAACGGTACGCATAGCCACAATGATTGAGCATCGTAAAGCTGATTGTCCTGAGTGTCGAGGTTTTTGTGATGACCGAAGACAAAATCGGTTGCACCGTCAATGGTGAGGTGCAGACGAGCTCAGTGGTGTCAGAGGAATTGACGGATGTGCGCACGCCCTGTGTTGGGACCTGGGAGGGCTTTATCCGATCTGGCAAGTCGTTGCCAAGGTCGCTGAAAGAAAGGAGGTAATCTGAATCTGACGATGAGTAGGGTAAAGCAATCGGATGCAGTCATAGTACCGTTGAAAGTGGCGAACAAAGGGACGCAAGTCTCGGCGGAGTCGAACAAGGGAAGGAGTGCAACCAAAGGGAATCTGCATTACTTTCACCTGGGTCAAGTATCTCCGGCCTATGTTGCAGTTGATGCTCATGCGACAAAGCGGTTTCGTCAGTGGCTGTGTCGGAAACACAAGGTGGGTAGTGGGAAATATGTGCGATTTTCTCATGCCAAACTGTATGAGAAGTATGGTTTGGTCCATCTTGCGCCGAAGACTAAGAGCCTGCCGTGGGCGAAGGTATGATTTTGAATGAAAGCCGGATGCGGGAAAACCGCACGTCCGGTTTGATGAGCGACTGCTGGAACCGGTGGATATGGCGAGGAGTGAGGCACTGGCACATAGTGAAAACTGCCAGCAAACAGCTTCCCCCGTCGTCCTACGTTTTACCGCGCCAGTAGTCGACTCTACCGATTTTCAAGATGATGAATGTCAAGTTGTCGAAAGCTGAGACAGTCGTACGCAGCGTCCAACGCTGCAAAGCCAAATTTAACACTGGAACCCGTCCCGTTATTGGTGAAAAATCTAGCAAAAAAACTGAGCGACAAAAAATGCCGGCACAACTGTCCCTCAAACGATTCAGGATCAGCCGCAGGTTGTGTCCGGCACAGTTTAGTAGCACCAGCTCATGGATCATGTTGATCTGGTGGTCAAGGCGGCTGCGGAATG
The DNA here is from genome assembly GCA_963664525.1 of Arenicellales bacterium. Classification (GTDB taxonomy): domain Bacteria; phylum Pseudomonadota; class Gammaproteobacteria; order Arenicellales; family JAJDZL01; genus JAJDZL01. The sequence continues at coordinate 1,484,962 of OY761535.1, read as the reverse complement.
GTTCGCTCTGATCTTGATTCTGGGGTAGTTGAGGCTTCAGTTTTTACCCTTCAAACTGCAAGATAAGGATACCCAATTATACTGTTTCTAGCAATTATAAAACAGACATTACGGCAACAATAATCAATAGTAACAATGATATAACGCTGAATAATGGATTATTCAGGGACGACTATCTAGACTGATCGTGACGAAGTCAGATTCTACTCGATCCGCAAATGTATTACGATGTACCACTTAATGTGCTACAATGTAGCACTACTGCTGAAATAGTGGTACACTTTATGAATGTCGAATGTAGGAGCAATAAATGATAGAAGAGCAGGAAGTCGCCCTCAAGGAAGAAGCTAGCTTATCGTTTCGAGCAAATGCCGCAGACCTAGCCTCAATGGTGATTATTGGTGAGCACATTGCTGATTTGACACGAAACATCGACCCCGATTCCTCAGTGACAACCACGACGTCTCGCGCCGGGATTATCAGATATGCTATTCGACAGGTTGGTCATCTGGCCCAGACGCCAGCAGGACGACGTGTGTTGACTTACGCAGGGCGCAAGGAACTTCGTATGTATCGCCGTTCACAGACCGCTTTCGGTGGCGCGTGGCACTGGGTTGAGGCGTGCTCCGGATGGCCTACGACGAATTTCCTTGAGCAACTTGATCGCCCACCGGGGGAAACTCTTTGCCCAACGTGTAAAACACTGGAAACAAACAATACAGACACCTAATTAGACAACAAAGAGGAATTCAAAATGACACAAGAACCTGGAAACGGCGAAGGACCCATTGGACCGACAGGAATCGTCAAGGAGCTGACGATTTACATCAATGCTCGGTCGGTGCTATGGGACATGCCAACCATTAGCTTTGCGCAAGTGGTTGAACAATGGAACAAACTCGATCCGGAACGATACGTATCAGGTAAACTGCCGGGCATCAAATGGACAGCGGAAGATGGAACAATGGGAATTTTCTATCCATCAGATAAACCAATGTCCGTGGTTGATGAACTGTCGTTCAGGATTGATGACTCGTATCTCGCGTAGGACATGTGGGTGTCAGAGCACGAATCACTAGCCCGTCGAGAAGCGGAGCGGCGGGGATGGAAAATTGAGCGTCGAGACCTGGAAATAGGTGTATCAGGGGTGCCTTGTTTTGTCGCACCGAATACTGCTGGTAAGTGTCAGGTCTGGGTAGGAACTGCTCCGAACTCAGACGAACTCAAAGCAACCCATGATTGGCAGCAAGGTGCTTTGCACACGGCCAATATACGAGATCTTTCCGATGGAAGACTCTACGACCGGTCTGGTACACAATTGACAGAAGGCGTGATTGGGAGAACTCAATCCAGCCTAGTTCTATCGATCAAGCTGAAAGGCTGTGAGTATGAAGATGCTTGGGAAGCGTTAAACAATTATGCCATGCAAATATATGCACTGTTCCTTGGCCGGCCTGCATCGAAGAGAGAAGCAACTCCCCGCCCTTACACGTTCGATGTACTCGGTGACCAACTGCCAGAAGTAGTGGAGTGGAGGGAACTGGTAGCTCAAGAGCATGTAGCGATTGTCGGGCTTGGTGGTGTCGGTGCATGGATAGCAGACATTGTTGTCAAAGCCGATCCTAAAGAAATTCATGGTTGGGACTACGATTGCATCGAACCAAAAAATATACTTCGCATGCCTGGTGGGCTTGATCCGAATGTCTGGATTGGTAGACCAAAGGCTGACTGGTTCCAGGAGACCTATTCCCTCATCCACACCAACGTACATGCCCATAATGTAAAGGTATCTTCTGAAAACGTGCATAAAGTCATTGAAGGAACCAGCTTTGCCTTCGTAGCGGTGGACGAAGCCGACGATCGAATGATGGTGTGCGACGCGCTGGCTAACACTGGAATCCCATTCGTCGTGTCAGGACTCTCGTTAGTGCGTGAGGACAAGCAAATTAAGGTTTCCATGCGGATAGTTGCTGCCCATGTCGGTGTGTCTTCTTGGAGGGAAGCCATCCCTCAAGTCGGTCAGGCGGGACAAGACGACTACGGAAGCCTGGATTTGCCGGACGTCTATTCAATGAATGCGGGCTGGGCGATTCAGTCGTGGAGGAAGATGCGTGGTCAATTCTGGCAGGAGCAAAGAGAAGAGTGCCTAGACTATAGTGCTAGTGATCAGTCTCTCATAGTGAGAGAGGTTTAAAATGCGCTTTCGGAAAAGAATAAATCGGCGCGAACGCAATACTTATTCCCGCGATGTTGTGAGGGATAAAAAAACAATGGAACTGAAACCATTGTTTGTCGAAACAATCCCGTACTTATCCAAAATGGACAAAGGTACACTGTACGTCAGCATGAGGTTTGCTACCCTTTCCCATCTGTGTCCATGCGGGTGTGGTCGTTTGGTCGATGTGACGCTGAACCCTACGACTCGTAGTCTGACCTACGATGGTGAGTATCTAACACTCAAACCTTCGATAGGGGTCAAATTCCCATGCAGAAGCCATTATTCGATTGTACGGAACGCTATTATCTGGTATCCGTCGATCTCGGAATTGGAAAGCAAGTGGTACAACCGTTTTTGGGAAAGATGGAACAAGTCGCCCTGAATAAAATGATATCCTGTCGATTTTCAAGGTGATGAATGTCAAGTTGTTAGAATCTGAGTTAGGAAACCTCCTGAGCTGGCACACACCTATGATCGCGTACCAAATGGCAAATGAACTTGTTTTCGGAAAGCCGTTGCTGAATGTTGAGAACGCTAAGTTAACACTAATCATTCGTTAACTTCACAAAGAAGTGCGTGTACTGAGACATCAAATGTCGTTAAATGTTCCATATACTAATTAGAATTTTCCTTTCTCCAAAATAATTTAGAAAATATTACACACTTGTATGAACAAAGGAACAATTCAAACAATAGATTTATGTAGCAGTGCGCCAGAACTACCTTTCCCAATGGTGGATCGGCCACATATAGTACAAACAATTACACAGATCTTCGATTCGAAAGCCGAAGTCGTAATAATTGAGGGCGATTTCGGATGTGGAAAAACAGTGATACTAAAGGAATTTTGGGATGAAGTTGATTCACCTTGTTTCGGAATATTCCTTGGCAATACCAATCGACCTTTCTTTCAGTCGATTTATGCTAGGATGGAACTTTCATGCCAGCTTTATGGTTATATAAACGAGCGAATTCCTCCGAATGACATCGATTTAACCGAAGGAGAACTACGAACTTTGTGGCAAAAATGTGCCAGAAAGTTGAATCGAAAACGGCAACTTGGTTATGTAATTGTCGATGGTATTTATCATTTTCCAGGGACGCAAAATTCAATAAAGCGGTCAATATTGGATCTATTGCCATTGGGAGTAAATCCATTCAAATGTATCTTTAGTAACTGCGTTGATGGTCCTTCTATTGTTGACGGAAGTAAGCATTCTACGAAAATTTTCATGCTTTCAAATTTTGCCTTGCATGAGACAATTTTGTATCTCAACGATGTCGTAAAAGACAAAAATGTACGCAAAGAGTACCACTATGCGACAACTGGTCTACCATCGAAACTAGCGAGTATTCGAAGACAGATAGAAGCAAATTTTTCGGATCAGTTAGACGTATCATCAGATATCAAGATCGAGTCACTTTTTGAAGCAGAATGGAATCAAATTCAACCAATTTCACAAGAAACTAGCACTGTACTCAGTATTTTGTTGGCTTTTGGAGGTGTAGCGGACTTAAGTACAGTAGCAGCGAATTGTTCAATTGATCAAAAAGAAATAGAAAATATTTTTGATTCATTACAATTTTTGAAGCTAAACACGAAATCATCGTGTTGGGAATTTTCGCACGATTCATTCCGTAGATTCGCAGAGAAAAAACTTCAACATGCAGTTCATACTGCAACCGAATTTATTGCAAGGGACTTCTTGGAGAATCCTGCATCGCATCACTCAATATTGAGTTTGCCAAGATATCTCGATCAAATCAAAAGTGTTGAAATACTGCGTCAAATGCTTGATGCTAAACGAATTGCGTCAATACTACTCGAACACAAAAGCGCAACTGTTGTCGAACCGACTCTCAAACAAGCTGTTGAAATATGTTTATCTAGCAAACACATTTCTGCTCTTACTGTCTTTTCAATAATTCGGTCAACAATCCAACAAATTTTACGATCGTCAGGGAATGTGCACGAGATTCAAGCGAGGTGTGCTCTAGGTGATTATGAAGGAGCATTAACGATAGCAAATGATGCGCCCCTTCACGCACAAAGATTACGGTCGTTGTCTAAGTTGGCATCTTCATTGGCTGAGAATCCTAGCTACCCGACTCAACCATTAATAAATGAAATAGTAGCACTATGTAAACTGATTAATTTTTCAGACCTCCATCCTGATAAAGCCATACAAATTGCAGCAGAACTATATCCCCTAACCCCCAAACTTTCGTTAAAAATCTTAAAGGAGCTATCTCAAGATGAAAGCGAGGATTCTAATTTTGAGTTGGCAATTGCGCGAATAACTTTAGAGACTATCATCCACAAAGAAATGGGGTTATCAATTGAACGCGATTCGCAAATTCCTCTCGCCAAGAATTTAAAATCAGACAATCAATTACGTGAGTTAATCAAAACCTACACAGCGTTCGGTTTTGTAAAGTCCGCAAATGAGGTACTGGAGGCTATACAAGAAATTTCTGGCATTAGCGAACGACTTTTTGTGCAGAGAAAATGGATTTCTCAAAATCCCAATCATGCAGATGCTATAGATGTTATAGAAAATGCAATAAATGAGGCTATATCTACTATTGAGTATGCACCCAATGCGACATTTTATCGCGAGATTGCGACGCCTCTTCCTGATATTACGGACCTAAATCGAAGAAAGAAGATCATTAATGTCTTGGATGGACAAAATCAGGTTATTCAAAGTAAAGGACCAACTGTCGATTATGTGCGATTGCAATTGACGCTGTTTCGGTGTAACTGCTCTGAAAACGATTTACTTGCAGCTACCAATCGTTTAGAGAAACTGTGTCTAGAGGATCTAGGTGAAATAAATGAGTGTGAAACTAGGGTTACTTGTCTTGCATGGATTTCTTCGGAACTAGTTGGTATAGGTCTAATCGAAAAGTCGTGCGAACTACAAGAATTAGTAGATTTTGTAGACAAAGAGTTTAACGAAATAAAAGACTACATTTTGAGTAACTGTGCAGATCAATTTGAAATTCTGTCCAGTGCGTTGGAGGCTTTAGCAAAGAAAAAACCGAGGATTGCTTTCGAAATCTCTATGCAGCTCAATATTGTGGAACGTCGGGATGAAGCAAACTTACATCTAATTAAATCCATTTGTAACGGAGAATCTACGGGGCTGGATTCTAGAATTTTGTTAGATATTCTCACTAATATCGAATCACATATCGACAAAGATTCTGCGATTCTTGAAATCACAGAATACCTGAGTCGTGAAGTAGAACGCGATAAAGGAACGTGTCGTAATCTCGAAAACATATTAATCTATATGAAGGAAATTTCTTCTCCATCAGTTAAAACCAAATGTTTAGCATTATTAGCAAATTCTATTGCGTTGGTACCAGATAGTGAGGAGTTGCTTAATTCAGTTGAAGAAAATATCTTGAATGTGTTTCAGATGATCACAAGTCCTCTCATCAAATATCAATTAGGATGCCATTTGGTCGCAAATTTGCATTTAAATTGCCCTAATCTTGCAAAGAAAATTTATGACTATTTGGCAAGCACAGAAAATCCGCTTTCGAAATCCAGAGACATGTTGGAAGCTTACCACTATTTGGCTGACTTAATGTGCAAAACAGCTTGGGCTTTGGCCAAGTCGAATTTACTGAAAGAAAGTGAATTACAGAGGGTTTGTGAATTAATCGACAAATTACCGGAACCACAGACTCAAATTGAATTGTTTTCGACATTGGCGTTTTTTCTCTGGCGAGAAAATTTACCGCAGTTTGTTTCAAATATAGTACATCATCATATAGTAACTAAATTAAATCATTTGAGCGAGCACGAGAATGCTGTTTTGTACAAGGCATGGAGCATTGCTTATCCAACTGTATGGCTAGTAGACCGAGATCTCGCGAGAAAAAAAACGGAACATTTTCCAATTAACGTAAAGGATTCTTGTATCACAAGTTTGATCTTCGCAATACTTCGCAAACAACCACCTGGTGAGCCTTTTGATGACGAGAAATACAACATGCAAGTATTACTCAATTATGCCGATATTCAAAATTTACTGACATTGTGCCAAGAAATTAACGACGACAAGGTAATTTTCCGTGTATTCGACTCAATTGCTACAGTATTCTCCGAAAAGAAATCTAGAGTTAAATTTACCCACGACCAAAAGGCCGAAGTCATCCGCACTATGTTGGAAATTTCAGAAGTTAGATTTCCAATTAAAAACAAAATACAACACGCTGGATATCAAATCCTATGTAAATCTCAAATTCTTCGAATTAGTGAACAAGAGAAATTTAATTGGGAAGTGCTAAAGAATGAGAGCAAACGGCTGACCAATTATGCTGATCGTATATTCGTGATAGCACACATTGCATCGTATCTTCCACGTAAGCAACATAAGAACTCTGATTCTTTATTCAAAGTTGCTGAGGATTTAACAGACGAGCTAAAGTCAATCAAGGATCAATTTGGTAGATATTACCTAATTGCTAATCTGATTTCTAACAAGAACAAAGGGAAGTCCTCATCAATAGTAAAAAAATCTTTCGAAAAGATTTCTCATCAAGCTGAAGGACGTCGAAATGTAGTAATGGAAAAAGAACTAGTTGAATTAGCATACAAGATTGATTCTGATCTACCGTTGCAGTTGGCACCCCTCTACGATAACGACCCTGCACGCGAGAGTTATAGGAAAAGGGCTGAAAAACAGTTAGCAATTCATAAATTGAGAAAAGAAATAGGGGATTCAAATAGTGGAATCAAGTTAACAGAACTTGACTCTCAAACAAAGATGGAAAATATTGCCTGGCAGGCGATAGGCTCACTTAATTCTGGACACACGCTACCGGTTGAAATTTCGCGAGCGAGAGACATGCTTGCTTACGCAAGTAACTATCCTTTGTCGACTGCGTACCCAATGTATTCATGGGTAATTGCGAATGTAACTCTGAAGTATTCTGAAACATCGAATGCAAACGAATACCTTAGTGAATTATTCGAAGGTATTCTAGATGGATTTGAATTCTTGTCATTGATGATTGATAAAAACGAATTTTATAGTTCAAATCCTGCATGGGGGGATTTTGGGAAGTCTGTAAGTAATTTGATAGTGCACCAAGGCGAACGAGATAAAGCATTGCTGTATATAAGCAAGTGGCTTGATAATCATGCTGAAGACATGATTACGATAATGGACCCTTATTTCAATAATGACAGTTTAGAAATATTACGACTAATTGTAGAAAATGACCCATCATTGAAGGTGCGAGTAATTACTGGTAAATGCAACCAACCAAAGTCAGATATAAGTTTACCAAAGTTGTATTCGGACTCTTGGAGACAAATTTGTGACCATTCACCTCCAGATACTGAAGTCTTAATTGTGGGGTCTGCGAATACCAATAGTGTGCCATTTCATGATCGTTGGATTCTAACCAATTCAATCGCACTTCGTTTAAACACGAGTATTTCATCGCTTGGAAATAAAGACTCTGAAATTTCAATTGTAAGAAGCGATGAATTTAATCACGTTAGTTCCACAATTCGAAAATATTACAACAAAGAAGTTAGGGAGTTCCACGGTGACCGCATTAACTACGAGTCATTTGATCTTTTACCGTAATTTTGATTTTGAGATGTCTAAACCCAAGTTCCAAGCGATTTGAGCCCGAAATCGCCTGTTAAGCGTTGATATAAAATCACTATTCGCCTATTTTTTTGTGTATAGCCTGCCCATGTTTATTCGTTAATAGTTTTATGTTTCTATTGACATATCTATCTATATCGTATATACTCATACCCATGTACGTAGAACGCATCAAAAACCGCAACTCCCCTCCGGCTATCTTAGTGCGTGAATCGTACTGGCAAAACGGTAAATCCAAAAAAAGAACCCTCGCCAACATCTCTAAACTGAACTTCATACAGAAAATAGAGCGAGCTGTTCCAGTGTTATTTGCAAGAACAACGACATAGCGGGTTGAGGGGCTCAATCACTGGTGTCAGTTTACTGTAAACACCTTTTCTTTGTCCGGAATATTCAAAAGCTCAAAAGCTTTCAGTTGTGCGGGGGTCATTTTTGATGTCACCATGTAGAGTTTTTCCGGCTGGCTGGGCAAGCCCACCTCATTTAATGTGAGTGTGCCAAGATGCGCCATCAGGGAATCCATACTGAACACAGTCAGACCTTCACCCGTGTGCTTGGTGTCGGCTTTTGCCTTGGCAGTGGCCGACACCTCAGCGGTGGCAACCGGTGAGGTGCGGTACGCTTTGGTGCGCTCGCGCTCTTCGTCTTCGAATAGAATCGGTGCGAGGCGTCGGCGCAAGTGCCACTCCAGATAGTAGGCCAACATGCAAAGGAACACGTGTCCGCGCACCCGAGTTTCCCGATAAACATGCAGCGGTCTGATTTGCAGGCGATCGGTTTTGATGGTGCGAAAGGCGCGTTCCACCTGTGAGAGGCTTTTGTAAGCTTCAACCGCCTGATTCGGCGTGATCTTGTCGGCACCCAGCCCGGTGCGAATGATGTAAATACCATCCAATCGGGCTTCGGCTTCAATGCGCGCCTGATTGCGGGCAAAGCTCATACCGTCATCAGAGACCTCGATATCGAAGTGTTTCAGGACTTTCCACTTGGTCGCCCTGGCACCGAGGGCCTTGTTCATGCTTGCCTGGTTCGCCTCAGAAGGCTTTGTGCGCTCACCTTGCGCTGCAATCTGGTGCAAGACACGCTCAGTTGCAGCGAGCAACTGTTCACGTTTTTTTGCCCGATCGTGTTGGCGACGCGGATTCAAACACACCATCAGCCGCTCACCGGGGAAATCCGCACTGATCACTTCCGCCACCTGGTCCGCTACCAGTGACTGCGGATCAAGCACCGGCTGATGATCCACTTGGGGATGACGCCGGAGCAGTTTTTTCACATCCGCACTGGTCAGCGCCGAGATCCAGTTCAACTGATACGGTTTCAAGTCCTCACGGATCCTGGCACTAGTGAGCATGCCCCGGTCGCCGACCAGTGTCACCTGTTCAATCTTGAAGCGCTGTCGGATGCGATTGATTTGGTGCAAAACGGTACTAGGATCAGAGGTGTTGCCTTCAAACACCTCAATGGCAATCGGACAGCCCTTGGCATTGCATAACAGTCCGTAGACAATCTGGCGTTTTGAGCGTTTGCCATCGCGGTTGTAACCAAAGGCGGCCAGGGCACAGCAGCGTCCTTCGACATAACTCGATGAGACATCGTACAACAGCAGTGTACCGCCTTTGAGGTGGCGATTGGCCAGTGCGGTTTCGATGTGGCGTTGTCGGTGGCACAGCCAATCGAGCATTTCAAGCATCTCATTGCCCGAGACTGTGCCTAACTTCAAAGAAAGCCCGAGCGAGGTGGTTGCTGATTCGGGTGTCAGGTTGCGGGCGGTGGCGAGTTTAGAGGCCGGTTCAATCAATCTTGCGATGATTGCCGCCAGCGCAAGTTTGCCATTGCGACTGTGGTGTCGGTCCAGGATGTGGGGCAGTTTCAGCGCCCGGGCGACCCCCATTGCGGCAGCGACATGGCCGTGTGGCAGTGCGCGTTGAATATGAAGCACTTCGTCGAGGTGTTCGAGCACGATTCCGCCTTTGAGTGCGATTTTGAGGACATCGATCAGAGGTTTGGGGAGTTTTGTGAGGTTGACGAGAGTTTTGTGTCGGATGCGGTTGCCTTCGCGCCAGGATTCTCGCAGCAGGATTTGAGGGTGGCTGTTACGGTTGGGGATTTCGTCGATGCGGATGGACATGGGACTGCATGTAAACACAAAACAATAATAACATTATTATACCAGACATATAAACAAACATAACATGGATTAATACATGTAAACATTAACACAGCAAAGAACAAACCGTTCCAGAAATAAAATAAAACAATTACAAGGAGTTGCCGTCAGATTAACGGCAAGTTAGTGAATGAAGTTCAGTCTAAACTCCCACCGCACCTGATTGCTCTGATTCGCGCTGAACTTAAAAAATCTCCCACCTCCATGCCTGAAGAGTTCAACATCGTTCGCACTGTCGCGCATGGCCATGTCGCCGCCGTGATCGGCACCATCAAGAACTTAAAGCTCGATCGCATCATTGATTCCAAACCGTCGCGTCAACGCCAACTGTGCCTGGCCATGATTGTCGCCAGAATCTTAGGCCCGCGTTCCAAGCTTGCTACCTGTACCAATGTGTGGAGCGAAGAAAAAACCGACACCTTAGCCGAGTGTCTGAAAGTCTTTGATGCCGACTGGAACGATCTTTATGGCGCCATGGACTGGTTGCATTTACGTCAAAGTAAGATTGAAAACAAACTCGCCAAACAACATTTACAGCAAGGCGCTTTGGTGATGTACGATCTGACTTCAACGTGGGTGTGTGGTGACCAGTGTGAACTGGCAAAGTACGGGTATTCGCGCGACAAGAAAAAAGGCAAAAAGCAAATTGAGTTTGGTTTGCTGTGTGATGTGCAGGGGCGTCCCGTGGCGATTGAGGCGTTTGCCGGCAATACGGCAGATCCTGATACAGTGATTGTTCAGGTCAACAAGTTAAAAAAGCGTTTTGGGTTACAACAGATGGTCATGGTTGGGGATCGCGGCATGTTGACGGCCACGCGGATTGAGCAGGATTTAAAGCCCGCACAGTATGATTGGATTACCACATTAAAGTCCAGTGCCATTCAACAGTTAGTCGACGATGGTGCGCTGCAGCCCAGCTTGTTTGATGAACGCGATCTTGGACAGATCACCTGTGAGGCGTTATATCCAAATGAGCGCTTAATCGTGTGTCGCAATCCGCTGTTGGCGATTCGACGCGCCAACAAGCGAGACGAGTTATTGGCTGCCACCGAGGTGTAGCTTGATGAGATTGTTGCGGCAACAAAAAAGGACAAGTACCGGTTAAAGAAACAAAGTGCAATCTACCAGCGCGTGACACGCGCCCTTGACAAGTACAAGATGGGCAAGCACTTTGAGGTGCACGTTGAACCGGGCCTATGCCGCTATCAGCGCAATCAGCAAAGCATAGAGCGCGAAGCGGCACTGGACGGGTTTTACGTGATTCGTACCAGTGTTGACGAACAGTGCCTGAGTACTGAACAAGTCTTGGACAGCTACAAACAATTATCGAAAGTCGAGCGTGCGTTTCGTTCCATGAAGAGCGTTGATTTGAAAGTCAGACCCATTTACCACCGGGTGGAAAGACGGGTGCGGGCGCACTTGTTTTTGTGCATGCTGGCCTATTATGTGGAATTTGAGATGCGCAAAAGACTGGCACCTTTGTTGTTTGATGATGAACACGAACAGCGCCTGGTGGTCAAAGCGGCCAAAAAGTCGCCATCTGCGTATCGCAAGTCCAAGACCAAGCTGACTGGCGATGGTGAGCGGGTCCAGAGTTTTCAAGGCTTGATGAAAGTGATGGCCACGGTGGCGCGCAATGAGGTCGAGCCGTTGAAGATGAAAAAGGCGCGCTATTGGATGGTGACCAAACCGAGTGCTTATCAGCAGAAAGCATTGGATCTTTTGGATGTTAACTTGAACATCTTTTGAACCTGCCCAGTAGCGAGACAACGGAATCTCTGATATTAACAATCAGAACAATCGTTTATCTCTGATGCCCTGCTGGAACTTGGGTCTAAATAAATGGAGTTTCGAGTGGTGAGAAAATAGTATCGACTACTAGTGTCGCTTCATCTGTGTAGTGTCGCAAATACGGTATAGCGAAGATATTAACCGAATAGGGCGTTTTGGGACAAAACAATCAAAAATACAAATGGAGCAACAGCACAATTAGCCGGATTTTGGACAATGAAAAGTACATCGGGAAGCGGGTCTGGAATAAAACCGAAAGCCGTCGCGATCCGAGCATAGGTCGCAGATAACGCTTTCCAAAACCTGAATCGGAGTGGGTCACCAATTTAGATGAACTCTCTGAGAATCATTCTGGTAATTTTCGTTATATTTTTCACAGATCAAGTCTCGCAGTTGGTTTGGTGAATCAACGACTCGGAAATCGTAATCGATACCCTCTAGCGTGGGATTTGCAGTCGCTCTTATTTGCAAAGCATGATTGATGCAGGAGAGATATCCATCTGATCCATTACAACGAAACTGCGATTCAAGCTCGATTTCTGTTAAATTTGCGTTGTACTCCTGTGCCCATCTTCTCACTTGATCCCGAGTACCAATGTCGTTCAAGATCACCCGTTGATCTTCGTCAAGAAAAACACTGAAAAATTTGCGGCCCGAATAATCTCCATAATCTGGTTCTCGCCCAAATGTCCAAAAACACCGGACTTGAGACTGAGTCGATGGGCCTCGTCAACAATTAATGCGTTGATGGCTTGATTTGATTCGTCTACGTAGCTTCCAGCTCCTTTGAAGAGATTGGCAATACGAGTTTTTTTCAATGTTCCCTGCAGTTTTGCCTGATAGACTTCGCGCGGCGCATTGTTTCGGGTCACATACTGTGTGACCAAGTTTTGTTTTGTGAGTTCTACCAATAGATTGATCGCGAGGACCGATTTACCAGTACCTGGCCCACCATTTACCAACAGTACCTGTTTATTGACATTGTCCGATCGGTTAGCTTGTCTGGCTAGATCCAATGCTGTTTCGTAGACCACCTTTTGGTCGTCGATCATCGTAAATTCGAGATTGCCTTGGAGCAGTGAAACAAGGTGCTCGATAAGGTGCTTTGAAGGGCGAAGCTTTCCTTTTTCGATTCGCTGGATGATGAGGTTTTTGTCGCCTGAAACAATGTTCCGATTCAAAAACTCTTCAAGTTGTCGAACATCAAGTCTTCCGAAAAGCCGGGCTTGTCTAAGATCTTCTTGATAAAAATCAGATGTTATGTCGCTTGTGTCAGTACAGTTATGAAGATACGTGCAGGGTACGAGATCAATGTTTGAATTTTGAACCTCAGTGTTGTAGTCTTCAATGAACGCCTTGTAAGTCCAAGCTTGATAAGAAGGATGCACCACTTCCCTCATGCCGCCGCCGAGATAGGTTTCGACGATCGAAGGCTTATTCGTTTTGGATACTTGATCCCACTGCTTCAATTCAACGATGACAACAGTTTCCTGTTCTTGTTCATTTTCTCCACTGAGTAGAAAATCAACTCGTTTGGAGGTTGAAGGGATGACATACTCAATCGCCACACCCGCATCGTCTGGAATATGGCCTTCTTTTAGAACAGTGTTCATGTAACCGAGGGAGTTGCGCCATGAACGAATTTCTGACGGACTCGGACGTTGTCCGATTTGCTGTAAAAATTTCTCGACTATTTTTGATTCAATCAGGTTGCCATTAACGTCATTTGTAAAATCACCACAATTTGCGCTATATACAATCATTTTTCTGGATTTATGAATCGAAGATGGTTGTTGTAAAATTCACGAACGCGTGGTCCCCCGCTATTTCGATTGAAACTTGTTGTCGCATATTCGCACTATACGTACTCCAACTCAGTGAATGCGTCAGCATGAATTATCGCAGTTTTCGATGTACGGTCAGTTTCAGTCAGGACAACAGGCGATTAGTTCATCATTGACGCAATTTGCTATAATTTTGCCACACCAAAATGGAGTTGACGCTCCAGTAAAATTTCACAAATTCGAAAGTTTCTTGAACTTGATTCTAATTGACGATTCACTCGTTTAGATACTTTCGTTCTTCCATTTAGGGCCGTTAGCTCAGTCGGTAGAGCATCTGACTTTTAATCAGGGTGTCGCAGGTTCGATTCCTGCACGGCCCACCAAATTAACACGGTTTGACAGCTTTTGGCAGTTGCAATGCATTGACGTCGAAGGTGTAGAATTTGGTTATTGGATCATGGACCGAGCCTGACTTGATTGCTTTGTGAACTATCAAGGCATCGGCGAAATCCGCGTCTGATTTACGAAATGCCTCAAGTGCCAGCCAGATGATGTCATCATTTTCAAAGCAGACATTCGGTTCCTGTAGCAGTGTGTCAACAACGCAGACCAAGTCCGCCTTGGTTGCCTTGTACTTGCGTCCGCTCAACGTCAATAAGCATTCAACCAGCACCACATCCGTAATGAGAATTTGGTCACCGGCGTCGAAGATTCGGCGCGACAGTGCCGCTTGAGCGTCGTCATCTCCCAGCAGATAACGCAACACGACATTGGTGTCAACAGCAATCAACGAGAGGCCGTTCGCCTTTGCTCAATGGAATCCTGAAGCGACTGCAGATCTGAAATGGCATCGTCTCGGTGCAGATGATTGAGACATTTCCAAGCGCGGCCTGTCTTTTGTCGCACGATGGTGATGTACCCGTTTGCGACAAAACTTCGGAATTTGTCACCAGGTTTGATGCCTACGATTCTGCATTGTTTTGCAGGCAACGTGATCTGACGTTTGCTGCTTACACGGGGCATGACTGGTAAATCCGTCTCATTGATTCTGCAAATTGAAACTACCTACCGTGATTCTAGCACAACTAATTCAGTTAATCTTTACTATATGAAAATATGTAAAGAATTCTCATCTCAACGTTTCGAGTAGATTTGCTTCCGCTATTGGCCGACGGTTTGATTCGCGAATATCTGCAGGAACTCGCGACGAATGATTTCGAGTCACCACGAGAAATTCTCAATCAGACAATGTAAATTGGTGCAATTTAACGTGTAAATAAGCACGGATATAGATTCGGATATTTATAGACGCACCAAATTGTCATACGGCTTGCGGTTATTTCTTAATCTGAAGATAGATTAATGGTTATAGCAATTCAATTCGAAAAGGAATTCTCGAAGAAGTTCGGGAACATTCCAACCGAGCCCACCAAAACAATTTGACTTCGTATTCCAATAGTAGTAAATATTTGCAATCGCGAGTTCAGTAAATGTTCTGTTTTGCGATTCGGTTATAACCCGCTTGATTTAGCCTCAAAATTCTTGCTTTGCGGGGCTCTGATTGGATGACTTAATGGCGTTTTGTCAGTTCTGGTTCTGTCAGACGCATCAAGATTTGATACTGTACGGCTCACTTTGTAAAACAGGTGAGGGGATTGTTTGGAACGAATGCAAAATGCTAACATAGTAATCGCATCGTGTATTGTGAAAGATAGGAATATACCAAGTTTTCGCCCAATTAATATCTCTGCTACGAGGGAAGCTTGTTTTCAACCCGTTAATTTCGCAATTTAGACAAAAAATGACTTTCTTTCAAAGGTTGACAACCGATATAGCGGCAATTTTCGAATGAATCGGTTGCATTAGTGTCAATTAACCTGCCATAATTGAGCGTTTCGATATTTTCATCAAAGTCGTGCGTAAAATTTCGCGAAGTTTACTGAGCGAAATGGCTTAGTTATTTTGATCAGCTTCGCTTGAAAACCTCTTTGATTGAATCGTGTTCAACGCAGTTCAAAATCGACTCAGACGGATGACCTTAAGCAAATTGATAATTCATGCAAACTGCTAAACTCCAAAATACCAAAGACTCCAACGCTGTAATCGAGTGTAGAAATCTTTGGAAAATCTTCGGTGAGCGAGCAAATGATGCTATGAAGATGGTGCAAAACGAAGGTTGGTCGAAAAATGAAATTCGAGATAAGTTTCGTTGTGTAGTCGGTGTCCAGGATGCAAGTTTCTCAGTTGGAGAAGGAGAAGTATTTTGCATTATGGGATTGTCGGGGTCGGGCAAGTCAACTTTAATTCGCCACATCAATCGTTTGATTGAACCCACATTCGGCGAGGTGATCATTGAAGGGCAAGATGTTAATCAGTTGAGCGAAACTGATCTTCGTGCATTGCGATCGACGAAAATTGGCATGGTATTTCAGAACATGGCTTTGATGCCGCATCGGACAGTTCGCGACAATGTTGCTTATGCGCTCGAGGTCCGCGGTATCGCTCGAGAAGAGCGATATAAAACTGCAGATCAAGCCATCGAGACAGTCGAGCTTCATGGCTGGGGCGAACGCTATCCGGATGAACTCTCAGGAGGCATGCAACAACGCGTCGGTTTGGCTCGGGCGATTGCGGCTGATCCACATATTTTGCTGATGGACGAGCCTTTTTCTGCACTTGATCCACTCATTCGACGCCAACTTCAAGATCAGTTTTTGGCGCTCTCCGCTGAAATGCACAAAACAACATTGTTTATTACGCATGACCTGGACGAGGCGATACGTATTGGTCACCGAATTGCCATCATGAAAGATGGAGCGCTGGTACAAATTGGCACACCAGAAGAAATCGTTACCGAACCGGTCGATGATTACGTGGCAGATTTTGTCGCCGGAATATCCAAGTTGCAGTTGGTCACAGCACAAAAAATCATGCAGCCAATTGATCTGTACGAGAAAAGCTACCCCCCGCTCGACAGGAAAAATTGTTTTGTCGCTCAATTGAATGACAATCTTGACCGGCTGGTA
Source organism: Arenicellales bacterium (assembly GCA_963664525.1). Lineage (GTDB taxonomy): Bacteria > Pseudomonadota > Gammaproteobacteria > Arenicellales > JAJDZL01 > JAJDZL01. The sequence continues at coordinate 1,468,334 of OY761535.1, read as the reverse complement.
GATTTGTCGATTGATACTGATGATCCGATATTGATTGAGCACGATGGGGCTACAGTAGGCGTTGTCACAAAGCGCAATTTATTGCGTGGAATTCAGGGCAAACAGGAACAAGCATAAGAATGAGTGCAAGGTGAATTTGCATGGCTGAAAAACAATCCATAGACTTACTAAGTCCGTTCAAGACTATAGATCTTGGCATCGCCGACTGGGCAGATGGAATTAAGGCGTGGGCTGCAGAAAATCGAGATGTAGTTCAGCCTATCAAATGGTTTGTGAATGATGTCATTGTGACCGTCGAAGCGGTCATGCATGCGATTCCTCCCGTAGCCATGCTTGGGATTATTTTTCTTTTTGCATGGCAGGCAGCCGGATCTAGAGTTGCAATATTTGTAGCCGCGTGCCTTGTTTTTCTTGGCCTTAGCGATCCCTATGCTTGGGGCCTTGCCATGACTACACTGGCGGTGGTTGCAACCGCGGTTGTCATCTGCGTAATTTTTGGTTTGCCATTAGGCCTTTTGGCAGGCAAGAGTGACCGCTTTGAATTCACAATTCGGCCCATTTTGGACACCATGCAAACGATTCCCGCGTTTGTATACCTCGTGCCAGTCGTGATGTTAATTGGAATCGGTAATGTGTCCGGCGTCATCGTTACTGTCGTGTTTGCATTGCCACCGATTATTCGATTGACCTCTCTTGGTATCAGGCAGGTTGATGTCAGTGTTGTCGAGGCTGCGCGGGCCTTTGGATCTTCACCCAGACAGATTCTTTTTAAGGTAGAACTCCCTCTTGCAACTCCTTCTATTATGGCTGGGCTGAATCAAACGATCATGATGGCATTGTCAGTGGTTGTCATTGCTTCATTGATAGCTGTTAAAGGACTAGGAAACGAAGTGTTACGGGCAATGGGTCGACTGGACGCGGGTAAGGCCCTTGTTGGAGGATTTGGGATTGTCGTGTTGGCGATCGTTCTTGACAGAATTACTCAGGGTTTGGGACGAACGGGCAGGGAACGAGGATATCGGCACTGGTGGCAAGGTGGTCCTGTAGGACTTGTAGTCGGTTTGTTTGGAAAAGACACGCAAAATAACGAACCGCAATAACAATTTTCATAGTAGGTTCGCGAGCAACATGTGTCAGAAAATTGATTCAACGCAAACATTCCGGAAAGTCCCTCGACAGATTTGAATCCTCAACTGAGCTGCACCAACTGGGTTGATAGATCAATGCCCCGTCGTTGATAAGTGTATATTTGGTGCGGGAAATTAACATTGCATAGGAATTTGGTATGCAATTGATTGACCTAGATTTAACAAAACTAAGGAGAATAAATATGTTCAAATTAAACAAGATCATGTTGGCATCCGCTTTTGGAATAGGCCTGCTTGGGCTAACTGGAGCTAGTATTGCTGATTCCATGATGCCAGGTAAAGGTACAACTGTCAGACCGATCGAAGGTACCAATCTTGAAGAAAAGTTTCAACACCAAATCATTTACAAAGCATTGATGGAATTGGGTTACGAGATAGCCGAACCCCAAGAAGTCGAATATCAGACTATTCATCTGGCACTTGGAACTGGCGATGGTGACTTTACCGCGGTACATTGGGACCCGCTACATAAGGCGTTCTTTGATGAATCCGGTGGTGAGGAAAAAATGACCAAGGTTGGAGACTATATTCAAGGTGCTTTGCAGGGATACCTGGTCGATTCAGCCTCCTATGCTGCTGGGGTCCAGAACCTCGGTGATTTGAAAGACCCGGAAGTTGCCAAGCGCTTCGATGCAGATGGCAATGGCACTGCAGATTTGGCTGGCTGCGTTCCAGGATGGGGCTGTGAACGTGTGATAGAACATCACCTGACGGAATTTGGGCTGCGCGATACAGTCACACATAACCAGGGTGCATATAACGCAATCATTGCTGAGACTGTTGCTCGAGAACAAAACAATGAACCCATCATTTATTACACATGGACGCCATTTTGGGTCTCTGGTGTCTTGGTCCCAGGCCAAAACGTGGAGTGGATTTCTGTTCCCTATTCGTCACTACCCGACGGTCGTGAAGCCGATACGATGTTTAGCGGCAAGGATCTAGGCTTTGAAGTCAATTCATTGCGCGTCGTTGCAAACAATGATTTTCTGAATGCAAATCCTGCTGCCCAGGCTGTTTTTGAAATGGCAACATTGGACATTAATGATGTGTCAGCGCAAAACAACAAAATGCGCGACGGTGAAGACTCAATCGACGATATTGCACGTCATGTCGATGAGTGGATTGCTGCTAACCAGGAGACTTTCAACAGTTGGGTTGAGGCTGGCAAGAAAGCCGCAATGTAGATTTCGGTAGTTAACCGACTATGCAAGGAAAGCGTTACCCTACGCTTTCCTTGCAAGTTTGGTAGCGTACGAGTGAAGTGATTGTATTCATTCATTGTCCCACCATTTTGAAATAAGTGAACCAAACCCGGTTTTAGGTTTGATGATCTCCGGGCAGCATTCATATTGATAATTTTCAATATTCAAATCACAGGTTTAGCACTTCTGCTATTTTGTTCTGATAGGGCATAATCGATGAACGAAGTTCTCAGTGCCGAGGCATTGGCCCAACGTCGCGGCGGGCGACAGAAAAGAAGGAGTATCAGAACCAGTGTAATCGAGCCAATGTTGCCTGCATTGGTTGGAAGATTGCCCTTGACTGAACCAATGAGCCTTGATGAGGTCGAGCGAATTCATGCCGCCTCTATGCACATTCTCGAAAATGTCGGGGTTGTATTTCGTGATCCACAGGCAATATTAGACTGGAAGTCTGTAGGCGCCGATGTTCGTGATCGCAACCGAGTCCACTTGGACCGTGCATTGGTCAGTGAGTTGATTTCTTCGATACCCTCGACTTTGACCCTTCATGCCCGAGACCCGAGCAAAAGCGTAAAAATTGGGGACAGATCGTCCATTTTTATTCCCATGGCAGGTGCGCCTTACATCAGAGATCTTGACGATTGTCGACGAGCACCTACATTGGATGATCTTGCGATGCTGCACAAACTTGCCCACCTTGCTCCGGCCATACATTCGACTTCTCATCATATTGTTGAGCCAATGGATCATCCTATTTCCCATCGCCATCTTCGAATTACCTATTCGTCTATAAGACACTCCGATAAAGTGTTTATGGGAATGACAACGTCACCAAAAAATGCCGCAGATGTTTTGGACATGTGTGAAATTCTTTTCGGTAAGGATTTTATGGAATCTCACGCGGTTGTCACAGGCAATTGCAATGGCAATTCTCCCTTATTGTGGGATGAAACAATGCTGGGCGCTTTACGAGAATTCAGTAAACGAAACCAGCCAATATTGTGCTCACCCTTTGTTCTGGGCGGAGCCAACACACCTGCGTCTACAGCCCCTGCTGTAGCACAACTGAATGCGGAAGCGCTATCTGCACTGGCCTACACACAAGTGGTGCGCAAAGGCTGTCCGGCAATCTATGGGCATTACCTATCCACCGTGTCTATGTCTTCAGGTGCGCCGATGGCAGGCACACCTGAAATTAGCTTAATGAACTTCATGATTGGTCAAATGGCGCGGTATTACAATGTGCCGTGGCGAACTTCAAACACCTTGGGTGGCGCAAAGTATCTTGATGCCCAAGCCGGTTATGAGAGTGCGTCGACAATGATGGCCGTATTGCTCTCGGGGAGCCATTACATTTGGCATTCAGCTGGCTGGAATGAGGCTGGTATGCACTGTTCAGTAGCAAAATTCGTTGTTGATGCGGAACAATGCGCGATGGGGTATCGAATGGCGCAAGGCATTCAATGGGACGATTTTGAACAAGCAATTGCTGCAGTCAGTGATATCGGCCCTGGCGGTCACTATCTCGGACACCCACACACGCTGTCAAATTTTCAGCGTGCCTTTTTTATGCCAAAACTTTTCGATAACAATACCTACGAGCAGTGGGAGGCGGACGGCAGAGTCAAGGTAACTGAACGTGCCTTGAATACTGCGCGATCAATGCTCAGTTCCTATGAACGACCAGCAATGGACGAATCTATAGACGAGGCTTTGTTGGAATACATTGCGCTACGGGAACGAGAAATTCCAGCAGCCAGCGAATTGAACTGGACACATTAGTTCACATTTATTTCGCGCGGTGAATTTTTCTGTGCGTGATTGTATTCAGACTCGCTGGATCTGGCAGTTTTTTCAATTGAATCAACATGCAAGTTAATCGACTGCCATTTGATCCTGGTCCAGCAGCATGGGCGTCCATTGTTGCTCTTGGACCCACTTACCCAAAGCTTGATCAAGATATCACTGTCGATTTTGCTGTGGTTGGGGCTGGTTTTGCGGGTTTAGCAGCAGCGAGACGTTTACGACAGTTGGAGCCACAATCTACAATCGCTGTACTGGAAGCGCGTGCAATTTGTGAAGGACCGTCTGGTCGCAACTCTGGCTTTATGATTGATTTGCCGCACAATTTGGGGTCGAAGGATTATGTCGGACAAACCGACCGAGACAAACAGCAGATTGCTTCGAATCGTGAAGCCATCCAGTTTGCCCGCCAGACAGTCGAAGAATTCGAACTACCCACTGAAGCCTTCCAGATGTCTGGCAAAGTCAATGCCGCGGCAACACCAGCCGGGTTGAAACACAACCAGAAATATGCGGCACATCTAACTCATCTTGATGAACCATACGAAATTCTGGACGAAAGGCAAATGTACGACCTAAGTGGGTCTCGTTATTATTTGGGTGGATTGGCAACACCGGGAAATGCGGTGATCAAACCAGGTCTCTACGGTCGGGGCTTGGCGAAGGGTTTGAATCAACGTAGGGTACACATTTTTGAAAACTCCCCAGTTATTGATTTACAAAAAACTGGCAATGCCTGGCAGCTGCATACACCTTCAGGTACAGTACAAACAAAGATTGCTGTTTTGGCAGTCAACGGACACATCGAGAGTTTCGGCTACTTTCGCCGTCGCTTAATGCACATTTATCTTTATGGCTCTATGACGAGATGCTTGACTGCTGAAGAAGTCAAACGTCTTGGCGGGGAATCCAGTTGGGGATTCACGCCGGCAGATACTTTCGGTTCTACCGTGCGTCGCATTTCCGGAATCGGTGGTGACAGAATTGTGATTCGAAACGGAATAAGCTGGGCACCCAAACGAACGATTCAAAGCTCACTTCCACAAAAGAATAGGCGAGCCCACATTCGCTCGTTCCAGCGGCGATTTCCCAATCTGGCTGATATCGATATGGAATATTCGTGGGGTGGCTTGCTCTGTTTGAGTCGAAACTCTGTGCCGGCGTTTGGGGAACTTGAACCGGGTTTATATTCTGCCTGTTGTCAAAATGGACTGGGTGTTGCCCAAGGCACTCTCCACGGGAAGCTGATTGCCGAGATGATTTGTGGAAAACGCTCGCCCGCCCTGGACAATATTTTGCAGCTGAAAATACCGTCAAAATTGCCACCTGAACCTTTGACGTCAATCGGAGCGAATTTGCAAACGCGATGGGGTGAATTCAGAGCAGGTAAGGAACGCTGATACGCTCTCAATTTGAAATTCATCGAAATTGAGAGCGTATCGTCAGCTTCTGGTAATGCTGCCTTCAATCAGGCAAGCAATTCATGCATACAGGTCTAATCTAAATCCGACGGGTACGGATCATTGTCCAAGGCTCTATCCAATGATTTACGAAATTTTTCCCGCTCGTAGTCCAAGGCATTATCCAGACGTTTACCCAAATCATTCAACTCTTGTTCAAGCTCTTCGTACAAGCTTTTGGTTGAGGTTGTTTCTTCGGACTCTTTATGCCGGATTCGAATAAAACTCATCCAGTCCCAGTCATACTCACGGTTAAAATCATATTCTGGGATAGAGAGGATTGCAGCGTTAAGTTTTTCATGCAGATCGCCAGTAAACTTCAGGACTAATTCCTGCAAATCGTCATGCTCCTCGCCCTGCATTTGATCAGATCGCACAACGATTGAGCGCCGTTGATACTTATATTTGCGTGCCATAATGGCACACAGCATTGCATCTATGTCGTTTTCGTTCAACTGATCGACAAAATCCTCTAAATTGGCCAACTCATCTTTCGAGATCAGTTCATTTCCGTGTTCGACAAAGTTTTCTAAGTCACAGTTACCATCAATTTCCAGTTCATCAACATCGAAATCTATTTCGTTGATCATATTATTCAATTCCTCTGCACTGATATATCCCATTTCCTCTTCATCGATATCTAATTCTAGATTATTGCGTAAATTATTCAATTCGTCTGCACTTGCGTTATCGTCATGTTTTAAAGACAATTCTTTTCTCCTATTCTTTCCAAATATGGCTTCAACATAAATTACACTTTTCGAAAGCCAAGAGGGCAGATTATAGGTAAATCAGCCAAAATCATCTCGCTATACAAATCGAAAATCACATTTATCAAGAAAAATCGAATTAAATGTCGCATTTGTGCGACATCACAACCGTTACTCTTTATAAATCAATTTAGGGGTAAGGGACTGCATTGCGCATTTGAAAAAAAATTGTTGAGAGACTAAACTGAATTGGAGTTAGCAAAATACGGGACGAATGACAATACGCCAATGTTCTTACCACTTCTGACAAAAGTCAACTGGCAAGCAAATCGCTTGCGATGGTGCATAGAGTCGACAGTTATATTCTTGGTACTGTTCCTGGTCGGCACAGCTGTACAGGCAGACACGTGGCGGAATTTAGCCGTCCAGCAGGAAAACCGTTGCTCAACTTACAGTTCAAAGGACTATTCGTATCCACAGTCCGTTGAACCTCGCATCATTAAATCAATCGGAAAAATCTATAGTCCATACACGGGTCGCTGTTTCGCCAGTCGATACGAGACTGATATTGAACATATAGTTGCCCGATCTGAATCACATGACAGTGGACTTTGTTCAGCGGACCGCAGTGTCCGAAAGCAATTTGCATCAGACCTGTTGAATCTGACTCTGGCAAGCCCCCAAGTCAATCGGCACCAAAAAGGTGCTCATGATGCAGCAGGCTGGGTTCCCCAATTAAACCAGTGCTGGTTTGCCAGCAGGGTGGTTGCCGTCAAGCAGAAGTACGGATTGAGCGTTGATCCGCGCGAGGTTGAGGCTTTGGATCGAATTTTGTCCCAGTGTGATTCTACACAAATGATCATCAAAAACTGTGCAGAAGTCGTATCTTCAGTATCGACACAGTCAACAACTGGACAGTCAGATTACAGTCCTTTGGCAAAGTGGGACGATAACGGAAATGGTCGAATCACCTGCAAAGAAGCGCGTCGACATGGCATTGCACCGGTTTTAAAGGACCATCCGGCTTACCCATACATGAGAGACGGCGATGGCGATGGGATGGTTTGTGAGTAACTTGGTTACTGAAACGCTATTTCACGCGTCCATCCAAAGGTATCTTCTATTTCACCGCGCTGTAAGCCGATAATGGAATTGTAGAGCTTTTGGCTCAACTGTCCGATCTTTCCATCGCCAATTTGGTAGCGCTGATTTCGGTAGCCAATACTTCCCACCGCGGTAATGACAACCGCGGTCCCACAACCGAATGCTTCTTCGAGTGCATTGCTCTTGATACCGTCAATCACTTCTTCAATATCAATCATTCTTTCTTCACACTCGATACCCATCGACTTTGTCAGTTTCAATACACTGTCTCGGGTAACTCCAGGCAAAATTGTGCCGCGAAGCGGAGGTGTTACCAATTTGCCACACGTAAGAAAACAAATGTTCATTTGCCCGACTTCTTCAATATAACGGTGCTCGACGCCATCTAGCCACAATATCTGATCGTAACCTTCTTCGCGCCCTTCGCTGGATGCTAAAAATGTCGCAGCATAATTACCGCCAACTTTGGCAAAGCCGGTTCCACCTTGAATTGCACGGGTGTATTTTTCTTCAGCCTTCAGGGCGACCGCGGGCGAGTGCGCACCAAAATAGCCTCGAACGGGTGAGGTAATTATTAAAAATCGATATCGGTTGGCGGGCCGCACATCAAGGCTGCCTTCATCGGCAAATAATACAGGTCGAATATAGAGCGCCTGACCCTCATAGGGTGGTACCCACTGATGATCAATCGCAACCAGTGATTCAATTGCTTCCAAAAAAGTCTCCAAATCAATGGATGGAATACACATCCTTTCGCAGGAATCTGTCATTCGCTGGTGGTTCATTTCCGGTCGAAATAGGCGGATTTTTCCGTCGGCACCTCGATACGCTTTCATTCCTTCGAAAATTGTCTGGCCATAGTGCAGTGATGCCGAAACTGGATGAACGTCAATCCGGCCAAACGGTTCAATTCGATGATTTTGCCATTGACCATCCATGAATTCCATGGCAAACATATGGTCACTGAATTGTGATCCGAACTGCAGATTCTTAAAATCAATTTCTGAAATTCGGCTTTGATCGATTCTCTGAATATTGATACTGATGCCCATTTCTTTCTCTCTTGCTTCTGATTGATTGTCCAGTTTATTTTGCGGCCGAATATTTCACGAAAATCGGTTCCTTATTGATTCGACAGCGTACCGCATATCATGCAAAAATGCAATTGTATTCTTTTGTAAATTCTTCCGTTCGACGTATTGAATAATCAGTGAAATAAGCAAGAATTAGGGTGTATACACTCGATGTTTTCGGCGATATGGATACACGTGAAAGTGCCGTTAAGTGACAAACGGTTAGGTATGGTGGCCTCGGGTTCGTTTGTGCTTCTTTATTCAATGCGCTGGAACAAATGACCCTGCAGCGCAATTTCCGTTTGTTTATGGAGGAGGTTTTGAACACAGTCCAAATACCGTCAAACGTATCGCAAGTGGTCAACAGGTGCTTGGAAACTCTTCAGACGTGATTTCAAGGATTAGGCGTCCAAGTCAGTTTTTGGTGACTTTGAAAGAACTCGATATATCTGCTCCGGAACCCCGACTTGACAAACCAGGTCAAAACGGTGTGTGGTTGATAAACGATGCAGGTGATAGCGGAGGACTTCACGAAAATACGGCTGAATCCGCAGAATCGAAATGAAATGAAACGACATTCTTTCAGAAAATGAAAAAGGGAAAAACGATTATGGCAATGGTAATTTGCGCTGACCAAAGTGCTCAAGTGATAGGATTTTCTGAATAGTGGTGTGCACAAGATTATTGCGTTGGGGATTTTGTCTATGGCGGTGCCGTCGCCATTAGCGTCGGGCCCATTCATCCAGAAACCAAAAAATTCGATAACTGAGGCGGCAAACTGACTTGCTGCGACATATGAACTAAACGGTTTGGTTTCACTGGATATGATTATTGAAGGTACAGCATGGTGGTCGTTGGAAGTTAATCCGCGCTCGGGTGAGACATTTGAACTCCATGAATGTGGTGAATCTTTTTTGCGATGCACCACGGTGATTTTTTGTTAAGTTGAGGTATCAAGCTCGCTCATTGTTTTGAGACATCAAGAACGACAATTGCGATGTCGCGGCTTCGCGATTTTGGAAGAAGTTTTTCCAAACCTACTCGCATTTCTTCAGAAGTATTTGGTTTTGGATAAGGAGCAGGAGGTCGTTTAATTGTTTTTCCTCTAGGTGCATCCGTACCAAACCAAAATACGACATATATGCCTTTCGATTCAGCATTGTGTGTTTTGCAGTAATACCGATCTAATTGATCTTCAGCTGCAGTCCAAACATGCGTGTGCCATTGCCCTTTTGTTTCTAGTGGGATCACAATGTCTTCAAATGCAAATGCCCCATCGCTGCGTTTGTTTTGCGGCATTCTAACTTCAGTAGGAAGTTTTATTCCATAAGGCAAATTCCCCATAGCAATTAACATTTGATCTCGGCAGTCATTTTCTAATCGTGGTATCCCCTCATCGTCATAAAAATTATTCACTATATTCAACTCGTGTCCCCTCAGTTTACTTTGCAATTGGTCCAGTTCGCTTAGAATGATTGATTGAACATCTGCGGCAGATTTTGGCTGTTGATTTGATAGGATTATTTTGATCTCAGATAGCGTAGGACTCGAGAATTTGGCTTCAATCCGAACGCGATGATTTTGTGCGATTGCTGACAAAATCTTGGCACTGTAACCGTCATCAGCAAAGTCGCGTAATTCAATGAGTGCTGACCCTGCTTCATGCGTCGGGTGTTTCGCAATCTGGCCAATTGCCCATTCGATTAATTCTGTCGCATCCCATGGGTTTGTATCTCCGACCATTACACCTTTTGGCCGCGCACTCTTAGGCCAGACAGATCTAAATTTCATGACAATCCATTTGAGCTGATCTATCTCTAGAGGTATTGTCTGCTCATATTGGTAATATCGGTCAAGAAAGACGCTAGATAAAGACCAGAGTAAGTTTTTGTTTTCGTTTGTTATATCTGGGATGTGTTTGATGGCGTTTTCGAAATTGACTAGAAATTGGACTGAGCGCCAGAAAATATTCTCATCTCTCTCAGTGTCATCTTGATTCAACTTTTCATTAATATTCGACTTGCCGGAACGCTCATCAGCAATTTTGGCGAGTTTGCGCCAGGATAATTCTCGTTCATTATCAGGAGCATAAATTACACAATGGGTTAGTTCGTTTATAACATTCAATGGCAACGTGGTATATTTTTGGAGCCATTCTAGGCAAAGCTGTGTAGAAAGTGGACGTTCAGTATGGTCACGGACGAATTGGTAGAGTCCGGGAATACTCGATAAATTGACCTCTAACATGATTTCAAACTTTTTCTGCTGATAAATTTGAAAGGTGTCAAATTTCTGAGAAAACTGAGCGTTTAGTTCTTTTTTTAGGTTTGGGTAACGTTCATTCAATGGGACGTGGAAATTCTCTATGAGAATTGCCAGTGACAACACTCGTTCTTTAGTTAGATCACTAAATCCTTTTCCGACTAGGTGCCTTTGTATAGCAGCTGCCAGCATTGGCCAACAAAAATTGCTGGCTCTGGACATTGCAAATTCCTTTGCGACTTCACTAGCACACGGCAGATCACATTGTTTTAGGATTACTTCAAAACCAACAAGGCTTGCATCCCTAATTTCGTCACCAAGCCATTGTGAGATTCTCTCCGACGGCTCGCAGTTCGTTTGCAGGTTTGCGAACAGTCCAAGATAAGCTTTTGCAGGTTGCAAAACCCACTCAAGTTCACCGCTGTGGATGTCGTCAATGTGCGCCGAATAAAGCTTACGCTTCTCTTCTTTTTCTTTTCTCCTACGATGTTCTAAGTCTTGCATTTGTTGCCGATGCTTTTTTTCCGAAACAGTTAGTTTCGAAGGCTTTGGCTTGGTAGTGAGAAACCTAAGGAGTTTGCGATCGTTTTCTGCAAAAGGACGGGCTATATTCTGGATTACCTCTGGGATTAAGCCATCGTCGGTACTTCGAAATTGACCCACAAGTTCGATCCACCATCTATGCTCTGCAGGATTCTTTCTTGCAACAAGTTCAGAAAGGTGAATGAGTGCATCTTCGTTAGACAATCTAAAATTTTCACACAATTGTGTTAAGCGCATTTGACGCAAACCAAATTCGTCTTCTTTACCTGGCGTGAACAAAGCTAATCGTTGAATTCCTTGACGCAACCGGTCGTCTTCACTAATCAACTTGCATGCCAAACGGTAACTCCTGGTAGAAGGGACAGACTCACTCCAAAAAATTCGTATCCAATTCCAGAGCTGATTCACTTCGACCAAGTCGGAATCGTATTCAAGAAGCCGATAAATCAGACTACTAACGAAATTGGAAGTAATTCTGAATCCAGCATCATGTCTCGATAAATCCAACCATTCGTCATTCTCACGATGAGGCAGAACAATACGAGTCAGTTGGTCGAGGAACGCTTCAATTCTTTCTTCTGAAATCGTTGATTTCAAATGGCTGAGTGAATTGTAGCTATATTCCAAACTTTCACAATAGTCTGGATTCAAGATGTTGGTATGCGCCGCAATAGAATTTGCAATCTGATATTCGCTGAATTTATCGATTCCAATTTCAGGGATTAGTTCGACGACGAGGCGGTCTGTGTCTTCGTTACCCAACTCGGATAATTGCTCTAGTTCGGTAGGCCAGTCGATATTGGCATCCTTAATTTGACATAGGGTGATACAAGCTTGTTTGCGTTCGTATATTGTTCGTCTTGCATCTAACAGGACATCACGAAGATCGTTTTTCATCAACTCCGCAATGCGTTCCCCTTTAACGGCCTTAAGAAAAAAGACTCTTAAGTTCGATCGTTCTTTTGCATCCATAACGATGGATCGAATATCGTCGGCCAACTCAACATGCACCAAGCCCTTTAACGATTTCATATCCCACCAATCGAAAATGAAGTGTGGATTAAAACGGGCTAATTGCTTGAGTCCACAAATAATTTGTTTGGCTTGATCCTCGGATATGTAATTACTATCCCCGTAGTAAAGAACACAATAAGGGTCTTGCGCAATGACCTTGGGACCCAATTGTTCAGGACTGAACTTGGGTAACCATGCAAGCAAACCACGTAACGATGCAGGAAACCCTCCTTCTGCCGATAAAAGCCCAAGAAGCCTCTGAGCAACTTGTCTTGGATTACTTGTTTGCTCTATTTCTCGAGCTAGCCATCGTGCTCCTAGAAATTCAGCTACCGTGCGATGCAAGGGGTAAAAGAAAATACTAGACTCGGATTTTGTATCAATATCACCGCGAAATAACCTGCTTCGGATAACAGCTTCGGCAAATTGAAAGCCAACTAAATCTGAAATTTCTCTTAAATGAAGAGTTCCCTCGCTATTGTGCTCCTTTGTGACACGTTCCTTGCCAGTAATCAACATCGTAGCCATTATGCAGCCAGCTGCGTCCAGAACCTCCTCGTCGGAATGCTTCGAAAGTACGCTGTGGCATTGATGGTTGTTATGTTCTTGACCCATCTCAGAAACGGCCTCTTTAAGAAGGTCGAATTTTGTTTGTGGAAGATGCTTACGCTTCCTTAAGACTGTTGCTACAAAAATTAAATTCAGTGGGTTTTCAAATAAAGCCGTTAAACCATTTGAGCTTAGTGAATCAATTGTCTTGGTAGCTTCCTGTTGACCGACGTCATTTGCCAATATTTGAACCGCCTGGTCTTGGGATAACGGCTGCAGTCTTAGTTCCTTCGGGGTGTGATAGTTATTCTCTATATCGAGCCGCGCGGTCGCACCACGCCATTCTGCTGTACGGCATGAAATAATAAAAGGGGGGCATCCACAGTCAATCAGTTTCTTCAACACATTGTGGAGGGGATCTCCTTTTTCCATGGCTGCAACTTCGTCTAGACCATCAATGATCAACAGTGATTTTGCTGGAATTGAGTCACTACGTTGTCTCAAGAAGCTAACTGCCTGAAAAAATGTTCCCTTTTCTGACTTTCCAAGAACTTTCATCAACTCGGTTTTACCCATTCCAGGGTCTCCCAGAATGATGAGAGGACATTCAAAGTTGGTTAATACGGTGTTCTGACAGTAGAATTTTTCTCTACCATTGTTGTCAGACCCGGAAAGTATTCTTGGGACGTATTCCATCTCTAAATCTGTACGGTTACCGCATTATTAACTTCGTTCATAGCTTCAAGTAGAGGCATTGCTTCGACATCATGGCGCATCTGAAAGGATCCCTTTCCCGGGAAAACCAAAATTCGTCGCTCTGCTTGAATGTCATTTGCACCGCTGTGAAATCCACGCGTCAAGCTGGGTCTGCTAGAAAGTTTGATTTCGAATACCCAACATTTACCCGCGGCAAACTCCAGTATCAAATCTATCTCTGCTCCTGCATTTGTACGATAAAAATATGGTCTTGCTCTACCGCTGGTGGATTGCACAAGGTTTTCTATGACGAAGCTTTCCCAACTTTTTCCAGCCACTGGGTGCGCCAAGAGACTGTCTACTGTATGCACGTCCAATAGAGCATGCAGAATTCCACTGTCACGCACATATGTTCGATGGGTTTTGACCAGCCTTTTGTCAAAATTGGTAAACCACGGCGGCAACACACGAACCATAAGTAGTTGGCGCGATATATCTTGGTAGTGTCTAACAGTATTTCCGCTTACACGCAGGGAATCTGTATAACGTTTGGCGTTGAATAGCCCCCCTTGATCATTTGCAAGCATTCGCCAAAATAAATCCAATCGGTCAGAGGAAACCCGTAGTCCAAATTGTGGAAGATCGCGTTCCAGATACGTACGAATGAAATCATTGCGCCATTCGATACTGCCCCATGAATCTTCGTTATATGAGCGCGGAAACCCGCCCTGTAACCAAAGTTTATTGACCACATTTTCTAGGGTAACAGAGTTTGAATCGGCATGCTTCCATACTTCCGATAATGTTAGTGGTGCCATATCAACGAAACTAATGCGACCCGCTAGACTTTCGGTAGACTGTCGCATTAATGCCATTGATGCTGAACCCAATATTAGGAATTTACCCTCTAATTCGTTGAATCGATGCTTATCAATTTGCACTCTTAGATCCTGGAATATCTCTGGCGCACGGTGAACTTCATCCAGTACAACAAGTTCTTTGGAATGACGCGAAAAGAATGCGAGGGGGTTGTCGCCCAACCGTTCTCGGTCATTTCGATTCTCAAGGTCCAGATATTGCGCACCACTTTCCCACTCGGTTGCAATTTGATGCGCGAGTGTCGTCTTACCAACTTGTCTTGGACCAAGCAGTGCTACGCTGTCAAAACGTTTCAAGCGGTACTGTACAATTTGCTTAATTTCGCGGGGAATCATTCTAACATATATGCAGTCTGCATTAATTATTGCAAGGTTATTTTATAAGAATCGTGTTAATTGTGAAGACAATTTGCGAAAATGCCCGACGATAGCTCATTTCAAGTTGAGAACTATTTAACGTTGCAGTTGACTTGAAGTGTTTCGATGCTGCCACCCGGTTTGGGTGCGCCCATGGGGCTATCAGCAGTGCCGGAAGGCGTACCGCACAGTTTTACTGGGTCAATAAGGTGTCTGGGCTCAGTCGTTTAGACATCAGTTTTACGGAATTGATCTCGCGAAAATTAACTTAGTTCAAGTTTTGTCGGACAATGAGAGAAGACAGAAAGTCAACAAACGACTGCGCATAACTTCGATCAATCAACAGTTGAATTTGGTCGTTGGCAGCCCACCACAGCACGACCTCGTAATCAATAAAACGAGTTTTAACCATAGATTGTCCCGCTCCAGAATAATTCATCAAGTCCGCTGCGCTGTAATCAAGAAAAATGTCAAATACTCCGTTTCCACGAATGATCAGCATGCATTTGCCATGACTCAAGTCAGTGAAATTGTTTTGGTATTCCTTAGCAAAATCATCCAGCATCATTCGATCGGAAACGACGTAAATCGCATACGGACTGAATCTCAAATATGCGGTGTCATCGAGAATCACAACTCCACCGACTTCCATCGTTTTTGGCAAGATGCTCTGACAAAATTCATCAAGCTTTTGTGGCGAACGGAACTGACCTTGAACAACGAACTTTTGATTCTCATCAATAAGAATCGTTCGGCCGTCTTGGTCGAATGAAGTGTCTTTGACCGCTTTTTCGACATTCAAGAATTCAGCCATGGAGTCGCGTACCTTCAGTGTCAAAAAAACATGGGTGGCACACTTCGACCTGCGTTGACTGACCGGCAATGGGCGATGTGACCCATAGCTTGTCGTCTTGGCGGTTTTGTCCATTTTTAAGTAACGCCAACGCAACCCATATTTTCAGCGTCGGACTATAGACCGCGGCGGTTAGCCAGCCGCTGAGTCGCTGTTGTGACTTTTCTGACAGAGGCTGTTCCACAACGACACCGCCGGCGGGAATTTCAAATTTCTCATTGATCGCAGTCAATCCAACTAACTGGAGTCTTTCTTCCGACTTCAATCCGGAACGATTGAGCAACGTTTGACCAATAAAGTCTTTATCTTTGGCAACCATTTTTCCCAATCCGAGATCATAGGGCGTAGTTCTGCCATCGATCTCGCTTCCGACTGCGAGGTGTCCTTTTTCGATTCGCAAGACATCCAGAGCCTCAATGCCGTAAGGCGTAATGCCAAATTCCTGACCCACGTCCATCAGTCTTTCAACGAAACTGCAGCCAAATCCAGCGGGTATATTGACTTCAAAACACATCTCCCCGGAGTAGCTGACTGCATAGATTCGACACTTTTGGTTTCCTGGAAGAGTGCCTTCTCGAATCGTTCCAAATGGGAAGTTCAATCGGTCAGTATTCACCGACAAATCAAACTTGCTCAAAAGTGCTCGTGATTTTGGACCTGCAATAGCAATGGTTGCCCATTGTTCACTCACGTCGGTCAGTGTTACCTCCAAATTGGGCCATTGGATTTGCGCGAGTCTTGTGATCCAGCGCCAGACCGCATCAGCATTGGCTGTTGTTGCAGTGAGCAGATAGTGCTCATCGCCAAGACGAGCGACAGTGCCATCGTCAAAAATAATGCCATCTTCCCGTAGCATCAATCCATAGCGTACCTTTCCCAACGGCATCTGAGACACATCGTTGCAGTACAACCTTGAAACAAATAATTCGGCACCGGGTCCTTTAACTTCGAACTTTCCCAAGGTCGACATGTCGACAAATCCGACGCTGGTGCGTACAGCATTCACTTCTCGATTGACAGACTCTTCCATGGTTTCGTTTTGTTTTGGAAAATGTCTCGCGTACAACCAATCGCCAGAATGTTGAAATACGCAGCCCAAATTTTCCAAGACGCGATGCAACGGGGTTTTTCGCACAGGCGTCATAAATTTTCCTGTCCTTGCCCCAGCCAAACCCGCAAACAAAACGGGTGAGTAGGGTGGTCGAAACGATGTGTGCCGCAATTGTGTCGCAGGGCTTTCGCTTACCGCGGCAATCTCGTTGACTGCGTTCACCCAGCTCGTCTTTCCTTGGTCGGTTCCCATCCCAGTCAGGGTATAGCGCTTCAACAGTTCAATGTCGCTGTAACCTTCACTGACCGCCTGAATCAAATCAGAGCACGTTACATCATTTTGAAGATCGACAAAAGCCGATCCGCACCTGTCATTCGATATACGAAACTCAAGAGATTCTTGAATCGATTGGAATTCGACAGACTTTCCCAGCTTAACTGAAATGCCAATTTGAGACATGGCTTCTTTCGCCTGATTCTCACTGTCAGCAAGTACTGCTTCAAGCTCAAAGATCCCACGGTTAGCACCCATAGCGAGCATACATCCTTGTTGCGAAGGCGCGTAAGGAGTGTACGAATCGGGGTTCAACTCCAACGCACCGTGCACATGAGCGGCCAGGTGTACGGTTGGCGTCCATCCTCCGGACACGCAGACTAGGTCGCAGGAATGATGAACAATTTTTCCCTCTTTCGTTTTTATGGCAACGGAGCGAATACGACGATGACCTGTAGAATCAATGAGTTGCTCCCCGGGATTTACTGTGGCAGCGATTGTGATGCCAGCGTCAGCAAGTTCAAGTTCGGTTGCTTGTCTTTGTTTCTCATCGGTGATTGCGAGCACAGCGCGATGGCCCGGTCGCACCGCATAGCGATGCAGATAAGCCCTGACAGCACTGGCCAGCATGATTCCGGGTCTGTCATTGTTGGAAAAAACCAAAGGTCTTTCGATTGCACCGCTCGCCAGTAATATTCGCTCGGCGCGGATTTTCCACAATACCCCTGGTTCATCAAGACCAAATGATTGATAAGCAAGCAACATTCCATGATCGTAGTGGCCAAAAGCGAGAGTGTTTGGCAGCATTGTCAAGTTGGAGCACTGGTGTAGGGCGTCTAGTGTGTTCGCCAGCCAACTGTCTGTTGACATACGATCGATACTTGCCTTATTCCACAGCAGACTGCCGCCAAACTCGGAGTCTTGTTCAATAATCACAACGCGAAGACCCTGAAGTGCACATTCAAGTGCAGCATTCAGACCTGCGGGTCCGCCGCCAATGATCAAAATCTGGCAAAACTTATTTCGCTGATCCATCGCGACACTTTCATTGGGATCGGCTGACTCGTCGAAACGAATGCGCCCGGATCCTGCAAATTTTCGGATTACTTTCTCATAGAGTTTTGGCCAGCCCCAAAGCGGCCACTTGAATGTTTTGTAGTAAAACCCCGCTTGCAAAAGTCTGGAACCAAACGACAGTGCTGCTATAGCGTCAAAGTTTCTCGATGGCCAATTGTTCTGGCTTTTGACAATCAAGCCCTCTGACAGCATGACCTCTGTTGCCTTATGATTTGGAAATGCTTTGTGTCCCGGTCGTGCACACTCAATCAATGCTGTCGGCTCCTCTACACCACAGGACAAAATTCCTCTTGGACGGTGATATTTGATGGAACGGGCAATCAGGTGAACATTGTTGGCTAACAACGCCGAAGCGACGGTGTCACCGGCAAATCCGGTCAGTTTTTGCCCGTCAAATGTGAATGTCAATAATTTGGTACGATCAATTGACTGCCCATATTCGTCCTTGGTGATTCGATTAGGCTGCATCATCATCTCCGACACCTTCGCCTTGACGTGAATTTGAGGTGTCGCAGAATTGATGCGTCAGTGTATTGCGCATTACAGAAATCCAGCGTTCACAACCAGAACGGTGATACCAAAGCTCACGAATTTCACCTCGGGAATTATCACGAAGGTGAACTGCCTTATGCCACGCATCTTGAGGTAAATCTCCAGCTTGATTCAATTCGGGATAGTCAACATGCTGACCACCGTAATCAAATTCACGCTCATCGCGCGAGCCACACCAAGGACAAGGGATTAGAAGCACGATTTCAATGCAGCCATGGATAGGGGCCGACCCCGCTGTCGTCAATCAACCGACCGCTTTCAAATCGATCAAGTGAAAAGGGCTTGATCTCATTGGGCGTCGCGTTTCGAGCAAGTAATTCGGCCAGAAACCAACCAACCGCCGGTGTTGCCTTAAATCCAGCATAGCCCCAGCCGCAATTGATAAACAGGTTATTGATGGGGGTTTCGCCCATGATTGCGTTGCCATCCATCGGTATATCAGCCGTACCGGACCAATGCCGCATCAGCCTGAGCCGAGACAAAAAAGGAAAGATCTGGATCGCGCGAACGACAACATCTTCGATTTTGGCAAACGACCCGCGCTTTGCGTAGGAAGGGTAGCCATCAGAAGTGCCACCCAAAACAAATTCACCTTTATCGGTTTGACTGATGTAGCAAAGACCAGCGTTGTAGTTGACGACAACATCGAGAGCAGGTTTCACCGGTTCTGATACAAATGCTTGAACGTTAATGGATTCAAGCGGCAAGCTCAGCCCTGCCATATTCGCAATAATTGAGCTTGCGCCAGCGACACTGACTAACACCTTGTCACAGTTAATGTTGCCGTAGGGAGTCTTTACTGCGTTGATCTTTTTACCATTCAATGCGAATCCAGTGAGCGGGCAATGTTGAAAGATATGCACCCCTGTTTCACATGCAGACTTGGCAAAGCCCCATGCGACTGCGTCATGGCGGACAATGCCACCTTTTTCCTGAACCAATGCACCCGCAATTGGATAACGGGCTTTGTCTGAGAGTTCAATCTGTGGAACCCGTTCTTTTAGTTGTATCGGGTTCAATATTTTTGCATCCGCGCCGCGAAGGAGCATTGCATTTGCTCGCAATGTAAACTCTTCAAGTTCGCCGTCTGAGTGAGCGAGGTCAACATAACCGCGCGGCGAATACATGAGGTTAAACTGAAGTTCAGATCCAAGCGTTTCCCATAGTTGCAGCGCAAAATTCTTTAATGTAAAACTCGCGTCAAGCAAATAATCGGAACGTACTATCGCTGTATTGCGAGCTGTGTTCCCACCGCCCAGCCAGCCTGATTCCAGAACTGCCACATTGTTGATGCCGTGCCGGGTTGCCAGGTAGAATGCAGTGGCGAGACCATGGCCTCCGCCACCGACAATGACAACATCGTAGGTTGATCGAATTTCAGATGGAGGGAGAATATTCGGCCAGTTAGTTGAACCGAATGCGTTGCGCAGCAGCGAGAGCCCAGAATATTTCACCTTGTGAGAGACCCTCTTAGAATCAGTTCCTGCGCATCATTTATTGGGTATTAGCCAGTTGTCGTCCTCCATAACGACGATGATTGAAGGACCTGGGTAATCCAAAGCGTCCGTCAGTGCTTCAACAAACGACTTTTCGCTGTCGACTAACTTTCCTGGACAGCCAAAAGCCTCGGCTAGTTTAATGAAATTCGGCGCTTTCGGATTGACACCGATTTCAGGAATTTCTCGTTTGATCATGCCGTCTCGAATCATGGCATAACTGTGGTTATGCCAGATGATGATGGGTATACACAACTGCTCTTCCACCGCAGTTGCGACTTCGTTGACCGTAAACATAAACCCGCCATCACCAACCAGTGCGACGACCGCCGTATTTGGTTGGGCGAGTTTCGCACCAATTGCGTCAGGTACCGCGCAACCCAGGGTTCCGAAACCCGCCGGGTAAAACCAGGTGCGCGGCAATTCCGTTTTCATTGCAGCGGTTCCTGTATAGACCAATTGGGCAATGTCCCCCATGATGATCGTATTGGCCGGTACAACGGACCTTAAGGCATCAAGCAAAGTGACGTGCTGTCTTTCTACAGTGGTATATTCGTTTGTTTGCTCAGTGCGCACTTTTTTCAATTCGGCGGCTGTGTCCCTTTGCTTCCCAGTTAGGTTTCGTTTTTGCCACTCTGCACTCAGCTTTTCGCAGGCAGATTTTGCATCGCCGTGTACAGCAACAGTCGCAGGAAAGGCGTCATTGAATTGCGCCGGGTCGATATCAACACGGATCACCTTTCCGTTAACAGGCAGATCGTAAATGAAGCTGTCGGCTTCGCCAAGTTCTGTGCCGATCGCCAATACCACATCTGCCTGCCCAAGATAACGCTGTACGGCAGGGCTGATTACACCCCCGCCAAGACTGAGTGGATTTGAATCTGCAACGATGCCCTTGCCAGCATTGGACGAAACGACCCCTGCGTTGAGAAGTTCGGCGAGTTGGGTTACCTGTTGCGATGCATGCTGGGCACCACCTCCGACCATCAGGATCGGTCTTTGCGAAGTTGCAAGTAGATCGATCGCAGCGTTGATCGCACTGTCAACCGGTTCGGCTGGATAAGATGGTGCACACATTTGCCAGTCGTCTTCGACGGGCATCTCCATCACATCGATTGGAATTGCGATATGGACAGGCCGAGGCCGTTGGGAAGAAAAAAGTGTAAACGCTTTAGCGATCAATTCCGGTACTTCGCTGGGGTCGCGTACCATTTCACTGAATGCTGTAATGGGGCGGGTAATCGCACACAAGTCTCGCGTCTCGTGTAGCCTTCCCCAACCTTTGCCCAGAGACGGTGTGTCATTAGCGCTCGATATGACGAGCATGGGGATAGAATCCGCGTAGGCTTGCCCGATGCCGGTCGATGCATTGGTGACCCCAGGACCGGTGATAATGGTGCACACCCCGGGTTTTCCGCTAGCGCGGGCGTATCCATCGGCCATAAAACTTGCGCCTTGTTCATTGCGCGGCGTCACCGCGCGAACATTGCCAGCTTCGATTCCTCGGTATAACTCCAAAGTATGCTCACCTGGAATGCCAAACACCAGGGTTACGCCGTACTTTGTTAGCAGGTGAATCAGCGCTTCTCCGCAGGTTCTGGTTGCCATGGAATCCCTCTCTAAGAAATAAAACCGTTCAATATATTGAACCCAATAGGTCGAAATACTTCCGGACACCATTGTCTTCAAGGTCTGTCGATTTAGTATATCAGTATGTCAGTAAGCGGTAGATTTTGCTATTTTGGCTCTCCACTTATATTGTGAGAATCTTCATCTGCAAGCGTACAGATAGATACAGCATCCAGCTTGTCGACGTTATGTAGTTGTGGATCACACATTGACTGGATTCTTGGTCAATAAACGCGACAGGTTGCCCGCGTAAAATAGTGTGTAATGGTACGTCACACGATTACATTCAACCCATTGACTTGCAAATTCGTATCAAACAATGAATCGTCAAACATCAATTTCACCAAAGCCCGTCTTGGAATCGATTGAATACTACATGGTTGGCATCTCGAAACTTGAAGGGTTCAAACAACCGATCAAGCTGTCGTCAAATGAATCTGCACTTGGCATGAGCCAGGCAGCACGCGAAGCGAGTTTAAAGGCACTGGAGCGAAGTCACCTTTATCCTGAAGTGGATACAGAAGATCTCGCCGCTGCAATCGGTGCCCGTTACAGCTTGGACCCGCAGCGGATGGCGTTCGGTCCAGGTTCTGATGAACTGCTTCAACGGATCGTCAATACCTTTGTTGGGCCGAAAGAGCAGCTCGTGCATAGCAAAAATGCTTATATGCAATTTCCGATTTACGCCAAACTCGCCGGTGCAATACCAATTGCTGCCGATGATATTGACTTTCGATATGGCGTTGACCTGATTCTCAATGAGATTAACGAAAAGACGCGAGTCGTATTGCTGGCTAATCCGGACAATCCATCTGGCACCTATTTGACAGGCACAGAAATTCGTCGCCTGCACCGAAATCTGCCCTCAAATGTCCTGCTGATTATTGACGCAGCATATGAAGAGTACGCGCGCGTCGATGACTATGAATCGGGTACCCGCTTGGTGCATGAATTCGAAAATGTCATCGTCACCCGAACTTTTTCTAAGGTTCATGGGATGGCTGGTTTGCGCCTGGGCTGGTGCTACGGCCCGTCATGGGTGATCGATCTTTTGACTCGTATTGGGCCTTCATTTCCAGTCAATTGTGTCGCGTACGCTGCAGGAATAGCGAGTATTGAAGACACTGATCACACCAATGCCGTACTTGATCATAACGAGCGATGGACGGCGAAACTGATCGCGGAATTTTCCAGGCTCGGGCTTAAAACCTACCCCAGTCAAACCAATTTTGTACTGGTCGGATTTCCACCTCAATGTGGGCGTAGCGCGGCTGAATCCAACCGTTTTCTCAACTCAAACGGCATCATTCCTCGACAATTCGCCCTGCCTGATTTTGCTGATAAATTGCGATTTACTGTCGGTACCGACGAACAAATGCATCGAACCATTGAAGTCATGCGTCAATACATGAGCAGTGCGTAAACAGGAGCACTCAGCATTCGCAAGCAAATTTCCTTAAACCACCCTCAGGGTTGACAGAGGATGGTTTGAATGGTCAATTCTGACAAGGGTGGTTGTTATCGGTCAAATTGAACAGCTGGATATTGTTTGCTGTCGAGAAATTGCCCGTCTTGCAGGTTGGGATTGACGATGATCGGGTTGATCTCCGCATGGGATTGGTAAGTCATTCCCTCTCCCGTGTAGCGGACTGCGTAGCCTCTTCTAACGGCAGATGAGGTGTTGGCTCTTGCACTGTGAACGCTCATGCTATCAAAAATGATGGCATCACCGGGTTTCATTTCCCAGCAAAGAATTTGATGTTGATCACGTTCAGATTCAAAATCAGGAAGTGGATCGTATTCGCCATCAGTCCCTGCATAGAAATCTTCAACGCTGCCATCATCAACGGTCGTGAATGGCTGAAACCATTTGTCCCAGGAATGCGAACCGGCGATAAATTCTAAAGGCCCCGAATCGAAGCGAATATCATCCAATGCCAGCCAGACCGTTAAGGCCTTGCCATTTCGAACAGGCCAATAGGGCAGGTCGTTATGCCATGGGGTAGCTGGATCGCCTGCTGTTTTGGAAAAGACCTGATCATACAATAGGTTAACCTTGGACGAATTCATAAACGTTGCAGCAAGTGCAGGAGCAACAGAGTTCAGGCAAAAGTTCCGGCAAGTTTCGTCACTTTCCCAAACTCGCTGACGATGAAAATAATTGTCGGATTGACTCAGGGAACGATCCGCAGACTCACGAAGCGCTGTAATCCAAGGTTCCTTGAAAATTGATTGAAGTAAAACTGCGCCATCTTTAAGATAGCTTTCCAGAATTGATTGTTCAACAGTAAACTTTGGTTTAGCTTGAATGTGTATTTCGTCTGTTGCTGTCAACATAATCTTTGTCGAAATTTTCGTTAATAGAATGAAACGGGGCTTTCCATGTTGTCAACACAGAATCAATTTGACTTGAAAAATCCAGCGGTTTCAAAAGTGAGAGTTTTTAGACGTGAAAAATATAATCGAAATTCAGTTTGTCTTGGTTGCTTTTAGCAACGCTATTGAAATTGCGGCATAAAACTACACGAATCAGCTTGAGCAAAATAGAATAATTTGTTAGCAGTCTGGTTAAATATGAGGAGTCAGTCAAATGAGCTATCCCTACAATCTTGGTGAGTACTTTCACTCCATTGATGCTGGAAGCAGTGAATCTGAATCGTGGCTGAACCGCGCCATGGTCTGGCTTTACGGGTTTGACCTAGAAATGTCTTTTCGCTGCTTTGAACGAAGTGCGCAACTTGACGACGATTGCGCCATGGCGTATTGGGGAATGGCCTACACTTCGGGAATTTACTACAACAAGCCCTGGAAGCGAATGCAAGAGGACGAACTGCTTGAAAAGTTGGATCGAACCTTCCATTATTCCCGACTGGCAAAAAGTAAGATTGCTTTCGCATCGCCGCGCAATGCGATGATGATTGACGCGTTGCAGTCGCGCTATCAGTCGCCCACCAAGGTTGATATTACTGAATACGAACGTTGGAATGACGAGTACGCAGATTCGATGCGTCGTGTCTATGAAGCATATCCCGACGACGATGATGTTTGTGCGCTGTTTGCGGAGGCACTGATGACGCGAACCCCGTGGGCGCTTTGGGATTTGAGGTCTGGGCAACCTTCTGCAGGGTCATCAACGGTGGAAGCGATCGAAGTATTGGAAAATGCCGCTGCACGAATTGAACAGGACAAGAAAGTACCGCATCCTGGTGTTTTGCACATGTATATCCATGTCATGGAAATGTCTCCTTTTCCGGAAAAAGCATTGCGTGCCAGTGACCAGCTTAGACAGTTGGTTCCCGATTCCGGGCATTTATGTCACATGCCATCACATATCGATGTGCGCTGCGGTCACTATTACGAAGCCATTGTCGCAAATGACCGGGCGGTCGCAGCAGATCGCGTTTATGTAAAAAATGAAGGTGCGATCAATTATCAGGCGCTTTCACGAATTCACAACCTTCATTTGAAGATCTATGCTGCGATGTTTCTGGGTCAGTTCTCTCAAGCATTGGATGCTTCAGAGCGATTAATTGAAACTGCCCCCGAAGAGTTGCTGAGAATCGAAAACCCAGCCATGGCCGACTGGATGGAAGGCTACATCGCAGTGAATGCGCATGTTTACATTCGATTTGGGCGCTGGCGAGAGATTATTGATCACCCACTACCCGATGACCCAGAACTCTACTCGATGACCACTGCTGTCTGGCATTACGCCAAGGGCATTGCCTATGCGGTGCAAAATGAAATCGACGAAGCAAAGTTAGAACAGAAGAAATTTCATGACGCAGTCAACCGTGTTCCACAGACTCGGTATCTTTTTAACAATACCTGTCAGGATGTTTTGAAAATTGCTGGTCGCATGCTTGCTGGAGAACTCGAATATCGACAAGGCTACCACGAAGTGGCATTCGACTGTCTACGTCAGGCCGTTTACCTTGATGACAACCTGAAGTACGATGAGCCCTGGGGCTGGATGCAGCCCGCTCGCCACGCCCTGGGCGCCTTGCTACTTGAGCAGGGACACATCCAAGAAGCCCGGCAAGTTTACCTGGATGATTTGGGTATGTCCGACACTTTAGTGAGCACTTCTCAGCACATTGAGAATATTTGGAGTTTGCATGGTTTGGTTGAGTGCCTGGAGCGATTGGGCGAAGAGGCGCAAGCCCGGTATTTTCGATCGAGGCTCAATCTTGCCATGGCACGCTCGGATGTCAAGGTCAATGCCTCATGTGCTTGTCGGCTTGAACACCATTGCTGTAATTGACTGAGGACCAATCAGCCGAACCTGTCAAAATTGACCAACTTCAAGCAGATGTCTCATTGAACAACACCTTGTGTGTTTTGCGTGACAACGGCGTTTGTCGAACCAGGGTCTTGTCGCCTGCCAGAACTCGCTAGTGTTTTTTGAAAAAAGGTTTATCGCCAACCACCGTCACACGATTCATGAGTCTATGGGATGAACCGTAATCGTGAGAGGCATAGTGCTGGGTACAACGGTTGTCCCAGAATGCAATATCACCGACTTCCCATTGATGTCGAATTTGAAAATCAGGCAATTGAGAATGTCGAAACAGAATTTTCAATAATCCTTCGCTTTCGGGTTCCGATAGTTCATTGATGCGAGAAGTGTAGTATTCATTCACATACAAAGCGGTTCGTCCAGTTTCGGGATGAGTTCTTAGAGTTGGATGAGTCCTCAGTGGAAACGCTTCTTTGAGTTCTCGCAAGCGTGCTTCACCATTCGGTTGCATTCTCAAAGATGTCCCCCAGCCTCGCTCAATAGAGTGCTGGGCCGTCAGGGACTCAAGTAATGTTTGAAGCGGTTTTGATAAGGCATCGTAGGCTGCATACATGCTGGCAAATAGGGTGTCGCCGCCGGACGCGGGAATTTTCTTGGCGATCAGTATCGACCCCAAGGAAGGCGCTTCCTGGTAACTGACGTCTGTGTGCCAATAGTGTTCGGCATCATGGGCACGGCCTTTTGATTCAATGATCGTTAGCCGTGGTTCGTCGTCGTTGCAATCGAATACCGGGTGCGGTTCATCAAGTGTGCCGAATCGAGAACCCAATGCGAGATGCTGAGCCTCAGTCAAAGACTGTCGTTTGAAAAACAAAACCCCAAATTCAAGCAAAGCTGCCCTGATTTCTGCAATCGCTTCGTCAGGCAGATCGGTACTAAGGTCAACACCTTCTATAAATGCACCAAGATGGGGCGACCGTCGTGTTGCGCTGATGTGTTTGTAGTTCATAATTGCACCACCGATATCGTTGTATTTTGTCAGAATCTGGCATGCGTTTCAGTCGCCATTGGAGTTTGACTGGAGTGTACGCATACCGAAGCACTCAGTGTAATACTTTTATACACTCAAATATTGAATTAATGGCTCATTAACGAGGGTCATTGCATATCGCTTTGAAGGTTCATTTGGTCAATATTCGAGTCGGAGTTTGTGCACTTCGACATCCCCCTTTCAACTGACGATGTTGTACTCTTACTTCTGATAGAGTTGATTGAAGCCAATTACGCCCAAAGAAGGTCAACAGGTACCGCCCAACACTGCTCACCGACAGGAATGATATTGCGACCTCGGTAAAGCACAATACCACAGACAAAATCGTCCCCGGCTTGCTTTTGTAGTTCTTTTAGCCCTTTGAAATCTGAAGGGGCAACTTTATCGCGGCTTTTTATCTCAATCCCTGCCAGTTTGCCATTGGCTTGCTCAAAAACGATATCGACTTCATGACCATCACTTGTCCTGAAGTGATAGAGTTGTCCTTGCAAGCCTGTGGATGACTGCTGCTTTAAGAGTTCACTGACAACAAAATTCTCGAAAACCGGACCAAATCTTTCAGGGTCGAATATCTCTGCACGTGTCATATCGATTTGTTGCAGGTAACATAGAAGCGATGTATCGGTAAAGTAACCTTTGGGCGATTTAACAAGTCGTTTACCGATATTTCGATACCAGGGTTTGACGTCAAACGTCAAATACGCCATTTGCAAAAGGATGCGGTATTTTTTTGCCGTTACTGGATTTTGACGTATTGATCTTGCAATGTCAGCCTCGTTAATCAAACCACTCACTCGAGAAGCCAAAATCTTGAGAAGGATTGGTAGGGCAGTCATTTTTTCTATTTCGACAATTTGTCGTACATCTCTATATAAAATTGTTTTGACATAGGCTTCAAACCATTCTTGCCGAAGCATATCTTCGGAATTTGTAATTTCAGGAAAAGTAGCAAGCCTGATCATTTCGGCGACTTCTATTTTTCTGTGTATGGTTTGCGGTTGAAACTCGTTTTTCATCAATCGGGTTAGAAATTCTCCTTTGCCTTGAGATATTTCCAAGGTGGACAGTGGATAAAGTGACAACACACTCATTCGACCTACCAGGGCATCGGAGAGCGCAGGTAGTGTCATAATGTTTGATGAACCCGTTAAAAGGTAGCGCCCATTTGCATTTTTCTTGCCCGTTTGCCTTGCTTCATCAACTAGCATTTTTAAGGGCCGGAACAGTTGAGGAACATATTGAATTTCGTCAACCACCAATTTGTTATATGCTCGCAAAAAACTTTCAGGATTTGATTCAGCGGCCCATGCCATATTGAAATCGTCAAGATTTACATACTCTGCAGGCCACCGTGTTTTTGCCAAGTGTTTTGCGAGGGTCGTCTTACCTGCTTGCCGTGGGCCACTAACAAAGACAACGGGAAACATGCTTAGCGCATTGAGAATTCTGTTGCTTAATTGACGTTTGATCATAATCTTGAAGATTTAAGATTACTTTTTACTTTATGGAATCTGTTCTTTATATATTATAAAGATGTACTTTATAAATGCAAGAAATTCATCGACTCTGGAAATAACTAAAGCATGACGATTGTTCATCCTGGACTTTCGTATGAAAAATTTCTTGGGAAAAATGTATGAAAGATTCGGCACGTGTTGTTGTTATTGGTGGGGGAATCGTCGGCTGTTCCATCGCTTACCATCTGGCAAAATTTGGTTTTAATGAAGTCGTTCTCCTTGAACGGCAAGAACTCACCTCGGGTTCGAGTTGGCATGCTGCCGGGGGACTTTTTACCGTTACACGACCCAGTACCGCTGCCTGGGTGCACAAGTACACTTTTGATATTTATCGGAGCTTAGAAATTGAGAGCGGACAATCATGTGGTTTTCATTTTACGGGTGGACTGAATGTGTGCCGCACGAAAGAGGAAGTTGACAGCAATCTGATGATGCAAAGCGCTTGTCGAATTCTCGGAATCGAAAGTCACTTGATTTCACCCGAAGAAGCTCAGGAAAAAGCTCCCATACTTGATACTGCAGGCCTGATTGCATGCTTGTGGGAAAAAGATGGCGGTCACGTTGACCCGGCCTCTGCAACTCAGGCATTTGCCGCAGCAGCAAGAAAACTGGGTGTCCAGATTTACCGCCATACCCCAGTCATTCAAACCATTCAACTGCCATCTGGCGAGTGGCGCGTGGTAACTGAAAAAGGCGAGATAAGGGGTGAGTACCTTGTGAACGCGGCGGGACTCTGGGGCCGGGAAGTTGGTCGACTGGCCGGAATCGAATTACCACTGATCCCTGTTGAGCACCACTACTTGTTAACAGAGACGATTGCCCAAATTGAACAACTTGAATTTGAATTGCCTCAAATCAATGACAATGAGACGGGTTGCTATGCTCGCCAGGAAGGACAGGGTTTATTGCTTGGCGCCTATGAAAAAAAATGTACGCACTGGGCTGAAGATGAGACTCCCAAAGACTTTGGGCATGAACTTTTGCCCGATGACCTGTCGCGAATGGAGTGGAATTTTCAACAATCAGTGCAGATTATGCCTTGCCTTTCACAGGCAGGGATCAAAAAGGTGATCAATGGCCCCATGATTTTTTCACCTGATCTAGGTCCCTTGATCGGACCACATCCCAACCTGCGAAATTACTTTTGTGCGAACGGGGTCATGGCAGGATTTAACCAGGGAGCAGGAATCGGCAAGATTCTCGCAGAATGGATTATTCAGGGTGAACCGGAATTTGATGTCTTTTGCTGGGACGTTGCGCGTTTTGACAAGTGGGCATCGAAATCGTATACACGAGCGACAACTCGATATTTTTACGAGAATCGATCTGAAAAAATCTATCCTTATCAGGAAATTGACGCTGGTCGCCCGATTCACAAGCCTCCGGTTTATGATCGACTGAAAGCCGCAGGCGGTGTTTTTGGCGCATCATTCGGAACCGAACATGCAAACTGGTTTGCACCTTGTGTGCAAAGTGCCCGCGATAGTTTGACTTACCGCCAGCCCAACTGGTGGAAATCAGTCATCGACGAAGGTAAACGAGTTCGTAACGAAGTTGGGCTGATGGACTTTTCTGCCATGGCAAAGTTCGAAGTTGCAGGTCCCAACGCCGAGAGTTGGCTCAACCATGTGATGGCAAATCGGATGCCTAAACTTGGCAAAATGACATTGTCGCCCATGCTTTCGCGAAAAGGCAGGTTGATTGGCGATTTTTCCGTGTCTCACATCGAAAAGAACCGGTATTTCGTGCTCGGTGCGGATTTTATGCAGCTTGCCTTTTTGCGTCACTTTCGCCACTTTTTGCCTTTTGAGGGCGTTAAGGTAACAAATCTCTCCCTGGACTTTAGCGGGCTTCACATCTGTGGCCCCAACGCTCAGACCTTGATTTCCAGACTGGCCGAACACGAGATGGACACAAAGAACTTTTCGTTCATGCAGGCAGCTCAATTGACGATCGGCGGTGTGCCGGATGTCACTACACTGCGAGTCTCGTATACAGGGGAGACGGGCTATGAAATGTATTTACCTCATGCGCGTCAAATCGAACTGTTCCATCTTCTGTTCAACGAAGGTCAAAACTTAGGGATCGGCCTTGTGGGGACGAGGTGTCTGATGCATACTCGTCTGGAAAAGAGCTTTCCTGCATGGTCGCTCGAATTGTCACCCGATTACACTGCGACAGAAGCGGGTCTGGAGCGTTTTGTCAGTCTGGACAAAGGTGATTTCGTGGGGCGAGAGGCAGTCTTGAATACTGATTCACCCAAAGCAAAATTGATCACCTTGCTGGTGGATGCGCAAGACTGTGCAATTTGGGGTGATGAAGCCGTTTTTGTTGATGGTGAACTCGCAGGCGCAGTCACCTCAGGCGGATTTGGACCGCAGTGTGAACGTCACATTGCCTTGGCTTATGTTGATGTCGATGCTTGGCGTACGCACTCAGACTACAAGGTGGAAGTTCTTGGCCAATTGAGAGATGCTGAAATTTGCAAACACCCAATTTATGATCCTGCTGGCGTTCGAATGAGAGCCTGATCGAGCAATTGCATGAATTTGCGTACTGATGCCAATCGGTGTGTTTTCGATGTAATCAATTTACAATCAGTGTCAGTATCATCGTTGAACCGGATGAGAATTCTCTTCGCTTCAGAAACGTTAGCAAAGGAATAACCAGTGTCCCGTCGAAAGTCACAAAGTCGGTTGCGCCGTCAGGCACATCAAGAACGGCTATTTGTGCAACGGCCGTTTCAGGCTTTACGCAATCCGTACAAGCCGATGGAAATCATATCTGACGATCAGATCGAGGCGATTCACAAGGCGAGTCTTGTGATTTTGAGCGATATTGGACTTAGAGTTGAAAGCGAAACTGCGCTTGAATTACTCAAAAATGTGAAGGCAGACGTCGATAGAGATTCGAAACTTGTACGCTTCGACCCTGACCTGGTTGAAGAATTGATCAGCGATCTGCCATCTGAATTCACCATCCATGCTCGAAATCCCGCCAAAACAGTCTCAATGGGGAAAAATTCAATCGTTTTTGCAACAGTGTGCGGGCCTTCTTTCGTTAGCGATCTGGATCGCGGACGTCGAACGGGTACACAGGCCGACATGGAGGACTTTATCAAGCTTAATGGTTCCCTGAACGTGTTTCACCATGAGGGCGGCAGTGGCGTGGAACCTATGGACCTGCCACCTGAAACCCGCCATCTCGACATGATGTATGCCCAGATTACTTTGACTGACAAGGGCTGGCAGCCAAACTGGTTAAATTCTGCAAAACGAGCCCGGGACTGTATCGAAATGGCGAAGATTGCGCTACAAACCGACGACGAAGGTCTCAGGCAGCGACCGGCCATTGTTGGGGGTGTCAACACAAATTCGCCGCTCCTGTTTGATGAAGGGCAGGCCGACGGAATGCGTGAATTTGCCCTTGCAGGCCAGCCAATTCACATCACACCGTTCACCTTGGCAGGAGCGATGGCGCCTGCTACGGTTGCCGGTGCGCTTGCACTGCAAAATGCTGAGGCTCTAGGCTGTATTGCGTTGACTCAGGCTGCAGCACCAGGGGCGCCGACATTTTACGGGCATTTCACTTCCAATGTCGATATGAGAAGCGGTTCGCCTGCTTTTGGCACACCTGAGTATGCTCAGTCGGTGATTATTTCAGGACAATTGGCTCGTCGCTACAATTTGCCGCTCCGATCATCCAGTACGACAGCATCAGCCTGTGTGGATCTGCAGGCAACTTATGAATCCGATATGTCCATCAACGCATGCATTCAGGCACATGTCAATAATGTTATGCACGCAGGAGGTTGGCTGGAAGGTGGATTGACGTGTTCATTTGAAAAACTGATTTTGGATGCAGAACTGTTGCAGATGCAAGCGGCATTTCTTGATCCGGTTGTGATTGACGAGCACTCCTTCGGCTTGGAAGCCATTAAAGAAGCAGGGATAGGCGGTCACTTTTTTGGCACGGCTCATACGCTGGAGCGCTATGAGAATGCGTTTTACCAACCCATTCTTTCCGACTGGCGCAACTACGAAACCTGGCGGGATGATGGCCGTCACAGCGCACTCGAACGAGCAAACAGAATCTGGAAGCAAATCTTGCGAGAATATGAAAAACCACCCATGGACCCTGCTATAGACGAACAGCTTCATGCGTACATGGCGAAACGTAAGGAGCAAATCAAAACCGAAGGTGCCTGAAAAGTATGGAGAAAGCTCACAGCCAAATGGAGACTAGGGACGAAAATTCCGAAATTATTGGCCTCGAACTTGGTGTGAAAAACCTGCTGCGAAATTGCATAAAGATCGAGCCGGGACAAAAGTTATTGATTGTTGGCGAAACCGGGGACGATGCTTACTACGACGACAGTTTGTGTTCATTAGTCCAACAGGGCGCGGAAAAAATTGGTGCGATCAGTACAGTACTCTGGTTACAGCCCGTGAAGGATGCAACCGCTTTGCCGACAATTTTGTCAGAGCAAATGGCTTTAGCCGACGCCGTTGTTCTTTTCTCCAGAGTGGGTGACCAGACGAGGTTTACCCAGTCACCGGGAAAAGGCAAGAAAGTCATGTGCTACACCCTGACCAAAGCTCATCTTGGCGCGCCTTTTGCATCGATTGATCACAGGAAAATGACCCAGATACTGAACCTGCTGGAATCTAACCTTCGTCAATCGACAAATTATCGAATCCAGACCCCGGATGGCACTGATCTTTGCGGCGAAATCATTGCAGATGGCGAAAGAGGCTCTAGTGAGGAATTTTACGTTGAGCTTTTTCCGGTCATGATTTTTGAACCGATCATTTGTCACAACGTTTCCGGAACCCTGACCGTATCGCGATTTATCACCTCAACTTCAACTCGGGCTTACGAGCAAAGCGAGTTACTGATTGATTGTGCGATTTCAGCTTTAGTTGAAAATTCGAAGATTACTGGTATGGATGGTGATACCCATACAATTTTTCGAATTGAACAACAATTGGAACGTGCAGCACGGCTTACCGGTGGAGACCCATTTGCACTCAACTCTTGGCATACCGGTGTCAATCCGGGTACATTCTTCCAAGGCGACCCGTTCGACAACCTGGAACGTTGGGGCACGGTTGCTTATGGTTCGCCAAGATTCACTCATATTCACGGAGCAGGGCACAACCCGGGTGATGTTGCTTACAATCTTATGGATGCGACGATCTGGTTCGACGATAAATTATTTTGGCTTGATGGTCGTTTTGTTTTCTTAGAGCGGCCCGATGTCCAGTCCATGCTGACGCCGGAGGAACAAAGCACGTTAAATTCAAGATTTCACCTTGACATCGGAATATAGATTACCTGTCTATTGTCCATTTATTCTTTACTTTGTGACACGTCAAACTGAAGGAAATATCTATGCAAAACAAATTACCGCCGTGCTGGATTGATACGGTTAGCCCAGATGAGACCAGTCCTGAGTTGCAACAGATCTACCGTGAATTAGGCGCTGTACACAACAAGATTCACAATCTTTATCGAGCGTTTTCCCTACAGCCCAAGCCGCTGCTTGCAGCTGATCAACACTACCGGGACATATTGCACAACGAGGCGAATCATTCCGATGCCTGGTTTTTGGAACTATTGGCAACACAAGTCGCGATCATTGCTGACTGTCATTACGCATCAGTCAATCATGGTGCGAATTTCAAGTACCTGCTTGGCGATGAAGACCTCGGTGAGCAGATGTTGGAGGCCATCCGAATCAACGCGTTGGATAACCCATCCCTGTTCACTCCGAAGCAGACTGCACTGTTGGTCTATGGCGCAAAACTTTCCAGCACACCTGAGCAAATGACCATTGATGACATCAGATCGCTGCGCGAAGCAGGGGTCTCTGATACTGAAATTCTCGAAGCCGTACAGGCGACAGCATGTTTCGCTTACTGGGTTCGCTTCATCAACGGACTGGGCATCAATCTAGGCGACGAATCCATCGGCAGCAATTGGGAAAATTTTTAAAACTGGCGCGAGGCCCCTCTGGTGAGGTTGAATGTTGCGCCGGTCTTGTTCAAAGTTGCAGAAAAAAGCCCGACGAAATGGACATTCCGCCGGGCTTAAGCTGTGCTTCAATGAGCAGCTGGTATCAAACTAACTGTTGATCCACCAGCGTTCGATCATCTTGTAGCCGTCAAATTCCCAGTTTCCAGCGACTTGATCGGGCACACCTACATTGGATCTGTGGGCTGAAATGTGATTCGCAAATGCATGAATGACCGAGCCACAGTCGTCTCTGGTGATGGCCTGCATTTCCCAATACATGTTCCGTCGCTTGTCATTGTCCAATTCGGCTCTTGCAGCAACCAGAAGTTCGTTAAATTGCTCGTTTTTCCAGTAACTTTCGTTCCAGTTGGACTCGGCTGAATAGCCTTGTGTAAACATCCAGTCTTCAGTCGGGCGTCCACTCCAGTAACTTGCGCACCAAGGATGCACCAGCCAGACTTTTGACCAGTATCCATCATCTGGAACCTGGTTCACCACCAGTTCGATGCCGGAAGCCTTGGCATGTTCACTGAACAAGGCGACGGTATCTACACAACCGGAATAAAGACTGTCCGATGCACTCAATTCCACTTTGAGATTACTCATTCCCGCTTGCTTAAGATGCCATTTGGCTTTTTCAGGATCGTAGACACGTTGTTCAAGCTCGTGGTTGTGGTAACGGTTGGCCGGTGAAATCGGATGATCGTTACCGAGACTGCCATATCCGTTAAGGATCGTATCAAGCACCGCCTCACGGTCAATGGACAACTTCAGTGCCATTCTCACATTATTGTCATCAAATGGCGCCAGGTCGGTTCGCATCGGAAAGGTATAGTGCTGAGTACTGGTAATGTCGAGAATCTCAACTTCGCTATCCCTGCCAAGCAATCCGGCTGTGGTTGCATCAACATCTCCGATCACATCGACTGCGTTTGTTACGAGTGCATTTTGACGTGCAGTGGAATCTGCGATGGTCAGAAGTTCAGCGGTGTCCACGAACGCCCGATCAGACAGGTAGTAGTTCGGGTTGCGTTCGTATCTTGAGTATTGACCGGGTTCAAAAGATTCCAGCAGGTATGCGCCACAGCCTGCGTTAAATGTTTCAATCTCCCCGTCTTTTGATGGCAGAATAGACAGAACGCTAGCACTTAAGATGACAGGGAAGTCAACACTTGGGTTTTTCAACTTGAATTTTACGACCCGATCGCCATCCTTGGTAATGGATTCAACATCCTCCATGAACGATTTCATTGAAGAGGCTGATTCTTCACCGCGGTGCCGATTCAGCGAAACAATCACATCGTCTGAGGTAACGGTTTTGCCGTTATGAAAAGTCACATCGGCTCGTAATTTGAAAATCCATTCAGATGGGTCTGCGCCGGCTTCATAGGATTCCGCCAACAAAGGTGCCAACTGACCATTCGGTGCAACTTCCGTCAGTGCGTTGTGAAAGGTGGAAAACATAAAGTTGGAATGCCCGCTAGTCAGGCGAATCGGATCAAGTGCGTCCGTTGATGAGCCCTGCACGGTTGCTACCCGCAAATGCCCACCACGGACTGGCGTTGCTGCTTGCGCCATTGATCCAATAAATAATTCCGGTACTGCGCCGGCTATGCCGACTGCGCCTGAGGCTTGTATAAATTTTCTTCGAGACAGGTTTTTATGCGCCAATCCTGAAAAATTATTCTTGATCGAATTCATCCTTCCTCCTGATTGAATTTAGTTAAGTATTGTTGAATTTTAAGGACACCTTTCCGATATCTCGATGCATCGTCGAGGTAGACCATACAAAAATTCGGCTGGTTTGAAATCTCATTTGCATTCGCAATTTATTCTAAGTCAATTTGATTTCAAATATGTAATTTCGGTAAAAATTTACAGTCTCAATCCCATTTGTCCAGGTGTTACTGCTTCATCCATTTGACTTCAAAGTGCCAGACGACTGTTCTTGGTATTGCATTGAAGCGATTCGTACGATGTTCGACGTGCTAGCTCTTATTCTCAATTGACTTTAATGATTGTGATTAATATCAAAATGTTCCGACTCTCTTTTTGGTCTCCGGGTCATTGATTCCCCGTACCGTCGCTTCAGTTTCCAAAGCTAATGTGTGTTCCAGGTCAGCGCCATTGACCTGGTTCAGAACTCTTTTCAAGTCTCGAACAGCGGTACGTGGAAGTGCCGCAATGTGTTGTGCGGTGCGATAAGCGAGTTTGTAGAATTTTTCTTCTGGCACCACTTTCCATGCAATTCCCATGTTCAATGCCTCGTGTGCATCAAAAGTTTCGCCCAGCAGAAACAACTCTTTGGCCTTTGCCCGCCCAACCATTTGCGGCAGCAAAGTCGTAACGCCCCCTGTTGGAAACATACCCCACTTAAGTTCCGGGAAAAAGCACTTCGTTGATTCTGCAAAGACAGCCAGGTCGCAATTGATTGCCCATTCAAGTCCACCGCCCACAGCCCAGCCATGTATGGCACCGACAACAACTTTCTCACCCAAAACCAATTGACGCGTAACGTTCTGTATGGCTTCCACAAATTCATGGGTCGCTTGCGGATTTGCGGATTGTTCATCAAATTCCTTTAGATCGTCACCGGAACAAAAAGACGACCCAGCGCCGCGAAGCACAATTGCACCAACATCTTCATTGTTGTTCGCACCAACAAGTGCCGAGTAAAGCTCGGTCAACATCGCACCATTCAACGCATTTAGCCGCTCAGGACGGTTCAGTGTCAGCGTACAGACTGATTTTTCTATTGAAATCAGCACAGTCTTGGTCATCATTATTCCTCTCGAATGAGTCTTTTGGTCTTGCCTTGTGTACGCGGCAGCGAATATTCGCCAACTAGCGTCACTTGCGCAGAAGCGCGAGTATGAAACTGTATCGCATTTTCGATTTGTTCGACCAGTGAATGGCTCGGTTCAACACCGGATGCGAGTTCCACGTCGACGTTCAAGCGGTCATAAGGTCCTTTACCTTTCATGCGAATACAAAATTCTCCGGAAAGTTCAGCAAATTCGCCGATTGCTCCTCCGACTGCAGCTGGATAGACATTCACCGCTCTTACGATAATCATGTCATCGGTGCGCCCCAGTACGCGAAATCTACTGGTCGTTCGGCCACATTGGCAAGGGTCAGTGCCAGTGATGACGATGGCGTCATTGGTCCGAAACCGAACCAGCGGTTGCGCTTGGCGAGCGAGATGAGTCAAAACCAGTTCACCACTGCTACCTTCCTGCCATGGTATGCAATCTTGAGTTTCTGGATCAATCAATTCCGGGTAAAGCACATCGGGTGCCAAAAAGTGCAGGTCTTGATTGAGTTCACATTGACTGGCGAAATTGCAGTAAACATCGGCCATTCCATAGTTGGCGTTTCGAACTTCAAACCCCCAGGTGTCTTCGAGCCGTTTGCGAAATGCCGGTTGATCCAAGGCTGTTTCACCACCAAAAAGCCCCAGCCTCAAATTGAGATCGCGCGGTTTGATATCTGGAAAAAATTCCTCCACAGTCTGCTCCAATACAGCCGGGTAGGATGGTGTGCAATGAATCGCATCGACCCTTATTTCCAGCAGCGTTTGGACAAGCAGGCGGGTATTTCCGACTCCAAATGGAATCACTGTCGCACCTGTTGCTTCTATGCAAAGGTGGTCGGTCAATCCACCCATCCACATTTGGTAATTCAGACAGTGGGCGACGCGGTGATGTGGCTTGAGCCCAGCAGCAATGTGGCTTCGCGCACCGACTTGAGCAGTTTGGTCCGCATCAAAACGGGTGAGTGCCACGTTCATTGCATGTCCGGTTGACCCTGAGGTTCGATGTAATCGGATAACTTGACTGTCCGGTGCTGCAAGATAGTTGCCAAAAGGAGGGTAGGTCATTTGCGATTCTCGCAACATGACTTTGTTGCAAAGCGGCAAGACTGAGAGATCTTCCAGTTGTTTGGGAAGTTTGGCGCTGCCCCACAGTGCAGCAAAAAAATCTGAGTTGTCTCGCACATAACCACACTGGGCTTGCCACCTTCGGTGTT
Organism: Arenicellales bacterium; assembly: GCA_963664525.1. Taxonomy (GTDB): domain Bacteria; phylum Pseudomonadota; class Gammaproteobacteria; order Arenicellales; family JAJDZL01; genus JAJDZL01. The sequence continues at coordinate 1,429,746 of OY761535.1, read as the reverse complement.
GAAGTTTGGCGAGTTCTGGAAGGGGTAAATATTCCACGCTGCAAGAATTCATACCATCAAACGCCTATTTTAGTGTCCATGTTTTTGTCAGAATTTCGTTCAGGTGACACAGGCTTTTCGATTGTTTTAAGTCAGCATATTTGTTACTTCATTCGCCAATTTTGCAAAAAAAGACGAAATTGATGGAATATTTTTGGGGTGGCTCACGTGGTGAACCACCCAACTTGCATAATATTTTTCGTAAACAACATTTTTATGGAAAATTTATGAATCATATTGCTAACAGTTTAGCCGAGCTGAAAGTCGGCGAACCTCAAATCGTTCACAATTTGACGATGATCCCACTGCTCAAAGAAACGGCTGCTCCAGCTGACTACTTGTTACTTGACCAGGCGATGGAACAAAATGTCATTGAAGTCTCGGAAGTGTCCGATTCGGGCCGTGTACCAGAGCTTAAAGTCCTCAACAAAAGTGCGAAACGAATTTTGCTGTTGGACGGTGAAGAGTTGATTGGCGCAAAACAGAACCGAATTTTGAATGTTACGGTCATGGTGCCCCCGAGTCAAACCGTTACCATTCCAGTATCGTGTGTCGAAGCAGGTCGCTGGCACCGTCGAAGTCGCAATTTTTCAAGTGCAGGTCGAGCACATTATGCCGAAGGACGTGCGCGCAAAACGCGACGGGTTAACGAGTCACTGGCCTTTGCTGGAACTAGACGAGGAAGCCAGGGACAGGTCTGGGCAGACATATCGCAAAAATCAGTTCGAATGGATGCGCGCTCAGATACCAGTGCATCTGAAGTCTTGTACAGTCGGCATCGACGTCATTTGGACGAGTATCGAAAAGGCGTAAAAGCAGTCTCCAAGCAGACGGGTGTTATATTCAATGTGAACGAATCAACGACCGGAATTGATCTATTTGATTCAACTGAAGCGCTATCAGGTTGCCTCGACAAACTCGTCGAGAGTTACGCCTTGGATGCTGTTGACTACCGACGAATCGATAAGGTCGAAAATGACGAATTCGATGTCAAGCGGTTTATCGATGAAATCTCCAAGGTACCATCGAAAACCTATCCAGCAGTTGGGGAAGGTGACGAACATCGATTTGACTACGAAGATTTATCAGGTGGCGCACTCGTTATTGACAATCAAGTGGTGCATTTGTGCGCTTTCCATGTCAATGAGGAATCCAATCAGCACACCCGTCGTCGTCGCCCAGTATAGTCTCGCATCAATGACCTGATTGATTGCTCTTGAAGTGATGAACAATCATTGATATCAATGAACTATAAAAAAATTGTAGCGATCTACTCGCCAACAGCCAATCGAATCCCTAAAGTCGATCACCGCGATCGGCCAACATTCAGCCCCGCTTCGGCGGGGCTTTTTTTTCGATTGACGGGATAGCGCAGTTTCAATCAGATAAAATACTCAGTTTCTTGTTCGTCGATGCCTCGACGTGGTTCGGGGATTCTGAAACGCCGATGATTCATTCAAAGGCGAGACAGATGCTCAGTTGGCAGGCGTGTACTGCCATGACATCTTGTGTTTTCGATTGACTGATCATTCTAACTCTATTTTGACAATTAGCTTCAATGCACACAAGTGAAACTGTCCTGGTCGTCGGTGGTGGAATTAGCGGGCTGACAGCCGCGCTGGAAATTGCTGAATACGGTGTGGATGTCATCCTGGTTGAGAAAAATCCCTCTCTTGGCGGGCGGGTTTCTCAACTGTATCGTTATTTTCCAAAACTATGTCGCCCCAATTGCGGTTTTGAAATTAATCTTCGGCGCCTGCGCGCTAACCGTCGAATTCGGGAAATGACGCTCAGCGAAGTGACCGCAGTGAATGGACAGGCGGGTAACTACCAAGTGACGATCGATGTCGCACCTCGCTATGTGAATTCGAACTGCACTGCATGTGGAGCCTGCGAAGCGGCTGTCGAGACAGTGATCGACAACCCCCACGATTACCAATTAAGTCAGATGAAAGCGGCTTATTTGCCGCATAACATGGCTCATCCCTTACGTTATGTGATCGATCCTTCAATTATCGGTACCGATGAAGCACAGCGAGCCAAAGATGCCTGCAAGTATGATGCGATCGATCTTGATATGAAACCCGAAACACTCAAGATCAATGTTGGTGCCATCGTCTGGGCGACCGGCTGGAAGCCCTATGATGCTCGTAAGATTCAGCCTTATGGTTATGACCGATTTGATAATGTCGTAACGAGTGTCGAATTTGAACGACTGTTGGATCCGCTCGGACCAACCGGTGGTCAATTGGTTCGCCCATCCGATGGAAAACCTGCCCAAAACGTAGCGTTTATTCAGTGTGCTGGCTCGCGAGATCGCAATCATTTACCACACTGCTCCAGGATCTGCTGCACGGCATCGCTCAAACAATCGACTTACATTGGCGAAAAATATGGCAACGATGGGAAGAGTTCGATTTACTACATCGACATGCGGGTGATTGACAGATTTGAAGATTTTTACCGCAAGGTTCGATCCGAGCAAAACGTCGAATTCATAAAATCCAAGGTTGCTTCAATTACAGAAGATCTTGAAACCAGAGACCTGATTTTGCATGGTGTTGACACCGAGGGCTATCACCGATATTCCAACCGTCATGATCTGGTCGTTTTGGCAATTGGTATGCAGCCAAGTGTCGATCTCAGTCAGATTGCTGATTCAGTTGCCACCGATCGAAGCGGATTTATCCAACTGGATGAATCAAATGGCGCGATTTTCGGAGCAGGGTGTGCATCCAATGCTTTGGATGTCAACCGTTCAGTCCAAAATGCAACAGCGGCATCTTTACGGGCCATCCAGGTCATTCGCGGCATTAGTCGAGCACAGACTGTTTCTCAAGTTGAACTCGCATGAGATAGCGAAACGATGCTCAACGAAACTCAAACTGCTGCGTTTATCTGCCACGGCTGTGGCATCGGCGAGCGCGTGAATACTGAGCAACTCGAGCAGGTCATACGGTCTGAGGGCAAGATCAATCACGTTGTCCACCACGAATTTCTTTGCAGCGCTGATGGCGTTGACCTGATCAATCAACAAATTTCCGAGCAGTCCTTAAGCCATATGGTGCTCGCAGCCTGCTCACCACGATCGAAAACTGAGGCGTTTCAGTTCGATACTGTTGCACTTTCCAGAGTTAATCTGAGAGAGAGTGTGGTTTGGGGGTATTCGGATCAAGAGTCTTCAGACGATGTGCAAGGCTCGGCGGAAGACTACTTGCGTATGGGCTGTGCAGAAATCAAGCACATGCGCCAGCCGTCGACTAACCCGAAAACGGGTGTCAATCGGAGATTGCTCGTTGTTGGTGGAGGTATCAGTGGATTGACCGCCGCCCTGGAAGCCGCAAAAACCGGCTACGAAGTGCTGCTTTGTGAAAAATCTGGCGAACTCGGTGGTTGGGGAGCCAAATTGCATCGACGGGTGCCGCTGCGGGAACCTTTCAGCGAACCTGACGATACCGGCATCTCTGTGATGATTGCACAGGTTGAAACTGATCCGGGAATTACAGTCTTTTTGAGTTCAACGATATCTCGAACCAGTGGGGCGCCTGGACAGTTTTCCGTCGACATCCAAAATGGAACATCGGTACGAACTGAAAATGTCGGCGCTATTGTACAGGCGACCGGATTTAGCAACTACGATGCGACGAATCTTCCGCATTTGGGATATGGTGCGAGCCCCGATGTTGTTGACCAGGCCCAGTTGGAACAGCTTGCGCGGGACGCTGATGGAGAATCTATCCGAAGGCCATCCGACAATCGTATCGTCGAATCGGTCACCTTTATTCAATGTGCAGGGCAACGAAGCGAAGCAGAAGGACATTTGTCGTACTGCAGCGGTCATTGCTGCAATACCAGCATCAAACAGGCCATGTATTTTAAGAACGCCAACCCCGATGTCGATGTCAACATTATTTATGATGATCTTCGAACCCCGGGTAACGGTGAAGATTTTTATCGCAGCGCTCAGCAAAAAGGTGTGAATTTTACCAAAGGCGCCGTTTCGCAGGTTGAACTTGCCGATGACAAGCTCAATGTCATGTTCAACGATCGCATTCTGGCGCAAGATACCTCAATGGTTGCGGACTTGGTTGTTTTGGCAACCGGCCAAATACCCAATTCGGGTTGTGGCATTGATGCTGAAAATGATACTTCGGACAATACAGTCAAAGTTTCTGTCGAATCAATTCTCAATCTGGATTACCGGCAAGGTCGGGACTTGCCGCACCTGGCGCATGGTTTTGCAGATTCACATTTCATCTGTTTTCCTTACGAGACCCGCCGTACCGGCATCTATTCCTGTGGACCCGTCCGTCGACCCATGGATATGGCACAGGCAATTGAAGACGCGACCGGTGCGACGCTCAAAGCCATACAGGCGGTCGAAAACGCTTTTTCCGGTCGAGCTGCGCATCCGCGGTCCGGGGATTTGAGTTTTCCTTCTTTTCGAAAGGAAGGCTGTACGCAGTGTAAACGCTGTACCGTTGAATGTCCCTTCGGCGCAATTGACGAAGACGAACAGCGTTATCCGGTATTTAATGAATCACGCTGTCGCCGCTGCGGCACCTGTATGGGTGCCTGCCCGGTGCGTGTGATTTCATTTGAAAACTATTCGGTCGACACCGTTGGCCAGCAGATCAAGGCGGTTCATATTCCTGATGAATTTGAGGAAAAGCCGAGGATTTTGGTGTTAGCTTGTGAAAATGACGCTTACCCGGCGCTGGATATGGCTGCGCGCAGCGGTAATCATCATAGTTCAATTGTACGCACGATTCCGGTTCGTTGCTTGGGTTCGGTTAATTCGATTTGGATCACCGACGCGCTCAACAGCGGATATGATGGCGTCATGCTCATGGGTTGCAAACGCGGCGATGATTATCAGTGCCACTTTGTCAAGGGATCCGAGCTAGCGCATTACCGAATGAGCAAGATTGATGATACACTTGAACAATTGCAACTGGAAACCGAAAGAGTTGTCACGCATGAAGTGGAAATTACCGACGTGAAACGAGTTGCTGATTTGATTAATGACTACGCAAAGACAATTGATGAAATTGGACTTAATCCGTTTAAGAGTTTCTAGAAATGTCGACAAGTGACCTTAATACACTCATGATGGAACAGTATCGCAACAACTTCCTGAAGGAAGTTGAGGCGAATGTGGAAGAGGGCGACTGGGTAAAAATGTGTATGCAATGTGGCGTATGCTCCGGGTCTTGCCCTTTTGGGCCATATTGGGAACACCCGCCACAGGAAATATTCATGTTGATCCGCGCTGGACAACGTGAACAAGTGCTGTCATCGGATTCAATGTGGATGTGCACTTCGTGCTACAACTGCATGGTGCGTTGTCCGCGTGAACTTCCGATTACACACATCATGCATGGTTTGGCCAACTATGCCCATCGATTGGGGATAGCGCCAAAAATGAATCCAACGCGGAAATTCGCCAAGATTTTTTGGGACAATATCGTCAAGACCGGACGCGTGAACGAAACGCAATTGTCGCTTCGCCTGTACTTCATGGAGGGTTTTGTCAGTGGCATCAAGAAATCGTTTTCAATGCGAAACATTGGAATGGGTATGTTGTTGACAAAACGGCTGAATCCATTTGCAATATTTGGACTTGGCGGATGCAAAGGGAAGAACGACATTCAGCGTATGCTAGCGCGAGCAAAAGAAATTGAAGATCGTCGAAAAGGATTCGCCGCGAATTAGGAGGCAAATAATGGCAAAAAAAGAGTATTCATTTTATCCAGGTTGTTCTTCAGAACGCCGTGCGTCAGCATCCAATTACATGGTGTCGGTCGAGTCTATGTGCGAAAAGCTGGATATTCAGTTGAACGAGATTCCCGACTGGAATTGCTGTACTGCATCCATCGGCTATGCTGAAGGCGGCGAACTCCCGCGCCACGCACTGAATGCGAGAAATATCGCCCTGTCAGAAAAACACAATGGAGGACAGGATATAGTCGCCACCTGCGCAGCATGCTGGATTGGCGCAAAAGAATCCCAGGAACGTCTCAATGAATCTAGTCAACTGATGAATGACACCATGGAAGTGTTAAAAGAAATCGGGCTGGATACCGAATTCAAAAATGAAGCACCAATTCGACACATGGTTGAAGCATTGATTGAAGATGTGGGTTATGACGGAATGGCAGAACCGGTGGTCAAACCTTTGGAAGGTATCAAGTTTGCCGGTTATGTCGGTTGCCAAACCAACCGGCCGTTCGGGATCGATGGTGAGTCTTACGAAAATCCGATGTACCTGGACAAAATGGTAGAGATGGTCGGTGGCGAGCCGATTGAAGAATATGACCAGAAAGTAACATGCTGCGGTGGTGCACTCGCATTTTCGGAGCCGGAAAAAAGTCAAGAGCAAATTAAGGATATTGTCGAATCCGCCTATGATCACAATGCCGAGATGATTGTCACACCATGCCCAGTCTGTCAGATGAATGTTGAAATTTACCAGGAACAGATCAACAAGACTTACAACACCAACTTCAACATGCCGGTCACCTATTACAGTCAGTTAATGACGGTCGCGTACGGCGGTACTGCCAAGGAAGCTGGTTTGGATGGTCAAATCATCAAGGCAAGAAAACTCGAAGAAATCACCAAACGATAACATTCTGATCTAGCAGAATATTTGAGTTTCAGGAGGCGGGAAGTGGCTGCCAAAATTCGCGCGATCACCCTTGACCTCGACAACACACTCTGGGATGTTTTTCCCACGCTTCGAAAAGCTGAACAGAATAGCCATCGGTTTCTTTCCGAACACTTTCCGCGTGTCGCTGAACGATTCTCAGCTGATGATATTTCAGCTCTCAGAGATCGTATCTACTCAAATTACCTGGAATTGCAGCATGATATGACTGGGATTCGAAGGCGTCTTTATGTTGAAATGCTAAAAGAATGCGACTACGATCCAGTGAATGCTGAAGATTTACTCAACCGCTTTCTTGTTGACCGAAACAAGGTCGAACTTTACCCTGACGCACTGCCAGCCTTAAAGAGGTTGGCAAATTCTTATCCTTTGATTTCGCTGTCCGATGGCAATGCGAATCTTAGCAGTATCGGTATCCGTGATTTTTTTGTTGGCTGTGTATATTCTGCCGATACGGGTTATGCAAAACCACATTGCGCGGGATTCGAAAAGGCCTGTGAAATTGCCGGGGTTGAACCGGGTGAAATTGTTCACGTCGGCGACAATCCTATTGCAGATGTTGACGGTGCGCGACGCGCTGGGTTTCAGACCATGTGGATTCAGCGAAATGAAGAAATCTGGACAGAGGACTTCGAGCCGGACTACAGCGTCAAGACCATGCTCGAAGCAGTCGAGATTCTCTGCTGATCTACGTTTTCGAGCGCGAATTATTTTTCCCTTCTATTGGCCGAATTAGCCAACTCGAAATCACTATCGTTTTTTTGACCGAGGTGAAAGTGCGTCCTGTAGGCCATCGCCTACAAAATTAAATGACAGCACCGTTATAAATATGAGCAGGCCCGGGAAAAAGGCGAGGGTTGGCGCTTCCCAAATCAATTCTTGCGCGTTAGTCAACATGTTTCCCCAACTGGGGGTGGGTGGATTGATGCCGAGACCCAGAAAACTCAATATCGATTCAAACAGGATGATATTGCCCACAGACAAGGTGGTTGCAACGGTAATCGGTGAGGTCAGTGCCGGCAAAATGTGCGTGAAAATAATACGTTTGGCTGGAACACCCATTGCTCGAGCGGCAAGTATATAGGGCTGTTCTCGCAATGCCAGAACGGCACCGCGCACAAGTCGCGCAACACCGGTCCATCCAACCAGGGAAACGATCACGATGATTCGGTAAAGCCCGATGTCATTGTGATTGGCGATTTGTGACGGCAGACCAAGTTTTTCCAAGTCGATCACAGCGAGCACGATCAACAAGGGCAGCAGGGGAAGGGCGATAACGCTATCGGTTGTTCGCATGAGCAAACTGTCCAACCATCCACCGTAGTATCCGGCAATCAGTCCAATGATGGTCCCGATTGCCGCGGCGCAGATTGCGGCGGTAAAGCCAACCAGCAAGGAGACCCGCCCGCCGTAGGCAAGCCTGACCAACATATCTCGCCCAAGATCATCGGTACCCAGAGGGTGAGCAGTAGTAAAGGGTAAATATCGCGCGAACAGATCGACCTTGTTGGCATCGGTTTGGAGAATGAATTCCAAAAGTGGCGCCGATAGCGCAAATGCCAGCAGCAACAGCAAAAGGCTCACACTCACCACGGCAATGCGATGCAACATCAATCGTTGAATGAAAATCTGTGTACGAGTCATTAGCGACTTTTCCGATAACTGATTCTGGGGTCGAGCGTTGCATAGGAAACGTCGGCTAGAAAATTGGCCACCAGCGTAACAACCGTCGCCAGCAGCAGTCCTGCCAAAGCGAGGTTGTAATCGCTTCCCTGTATGGCGTCAAATAGCAGTTTTCCCATCCCGGGATAGCCAAACATGATTTCTACAATCAACGCACCTGAGAAGAAGGTGCCAAGGTCGAGCGACAAAATTGTCACTACCGGGATCATGGAGTTTCGAAGCGCATGACGTCGCATGACTTGCGATTCTGTCAGACCTTTTGACAATGCAGTGAGTACGTAATCTTGCTGCAGTGATTCGTGCATAGCGCTTCGCACGTAACGGGTGACTCCGCCGATACTGACCAGCGAAAGGGTAACAATCGGTAACACCAGACCTTTAACTTGCTCGATAAATCCGACTTCACCAAGCGGCGTCGCGTTTGCTGGCAGCCATCCCAATATGACCGAAAAGAGCAAAATCAGCATTAGTGCCAGCCAAAAAGCCGGGATGGAAATACCGGCAAAGCAGAGCAGATTGATCGAGTAATCGGTCAGGCTATGTATCCGTTTGGCCGCCAGCATTCCGGTTGGGATCGCCAAAGCAACAGAAAATACGAACGCGATGCTCATCAAAATAAGAGTATTTTCCAAGGCGCCAAACAAAATAACCAGAACAGGTTTGGAATACAGACGACTGTAGCCAAGATCACCCTGCAAGGCCGCCATCAGCCAGTTCAGATAGCGTTTACCCAGCGGTTGATCGAGTCCGTAGAGAGCTTTGAGCCGGGCGGCATCCTCGGAACTGAGGTTAGGGTCAGCACTGACAAGTAGGTCGACCGGATCACCTGGCATCAAACCAAGCAGCATATAGCAGACGAATGACATCAAAAAGATGACAATCAGAATTTGGTAGAACCTGGATAGTAGAAATGCGGACACAGTTTACAAGTTGAAACCTATCTGCAGGTGCATCTCGAAAGTTGGAAACTTATGATGGAGTGAATTCGAATATCGTGAACGTTCCTTTAAGATTTTAAGTGTTGTCACGCATTGATATAAAACTCTTGGTGTAGTTTGATGCCTATTCGATTGCCAAGGAATCTTGAGTATTGCCTGTTTGCGGTTTAACTCGACAGGGCAAATTACCAGTTGAATGCTCGATCAATTCCTGCCATTTTCACACCCGTAAATGCTGAGGCTTCAAGAGACAGTGCGCGTAAATCTTCTGTTTCAAGGTTGTGCACAGATGACTTCCCACAAGCTTTCGCAAGCATGGTAATTTCCATCGCCATTGCGGTAAGATATCGGTAGACGCGTTCTGCACTTGCCGCAACATTCACACGTTTTTCAAGCGATTCATCCTGGGTTGCAATGCCGACCGGACAAAGCCCCGTGTGACAGTGGTGACATGCGCCAGGTGAGGTTCCAAGTGCTGCATAGTCAGCTTCATAACGCGGAGAATTACAGCCCAGTGCAATCATCGCAGCATTTCCGATCATGACCGCGTCAGCCCCCAGTGCCAGACATTTGGCAGCATCAACCCCAGAACGAATTCCGCCAGATACAACCAGGGACACTTTATCGCTCATTCCGCAATCTTCCAGAGCCTCTCGTGCCGGCCGAATTGCCGAAATGCAGGGAATACCGGTGTGATTGAGCAGCAATTCCGGTGAGGCACCTGTGCCGCCTTCTGCGCCATCGAGCACAATAATGTCGGCACCGGCCTTGGCAGCGATAGCAACATCAAAGCGAGGTCGAGTAGCACCCATTTTTACAAGAATGGGAATCTGATAATTGGTAGCGATTCGAAGTTCTTCGATCTTGACCGCCATGTCATCTGCACCTAAAAAATCCGGATGCCGAATTGTCGAACGCTGATCCACTCCGATAGGAAGATTACGCATGTTTGAAACCCGTTCTGATACTTTCATACCCAGAAGCAATCCGCCTGTCCCTGGTTTTGCACCTTGACCGACGACTAGTTCCAGACCGTCAGCGCGGCGAATATGATCGAGATCTACGCCATAGCGAGCAGGTGTTAACTGATAGACCAGTCGTTGACTGGCGCTACGTTCTTCTTCGAGCATTCCACCTTCACCAGTGCAGGTCATTGTCCCGGCCTTTGACGCGCCATATCCCAGTGCAGCCTTGGCGCTCGCCGATAGTGCACCAAAGGACATGGAGGCAATATAGATGGGAATCTTCAGTTCTAGAGGACGTTCGACCAGTCCCGTTCCTGCACCAAGAGTTGTGCTCATGTCGCAGTTTTCCCGGTAGCCTTCGAGCGGCAGGCGTGTCATTGTTGCCGGCACGAAAGTCAAATCGTCAAATGTCGGCATTTGCTGGTTAAAACAGTTATAGCCGCGCACCTGGTAACGTCCCAACTGCGCCAAGGCCTGGACTTCGGCAATGGCATCAGGTTTCCAGCGTGTCGAGCCGCCTTCATCGTAAGAAGAGGGCACTCCTGGCTTACGTCCTTCGATCAAACCATCGCTATAGGCGACTTCCTCTTCCGAAGGCATTGGAAAGGGATACTCATATGTTGGTTTCATATCATCAGCCATGAATTTGCATCTCTACTTTCAAAGAACCACAGTTTCCGGCCGGATACAATTTTTCGCCAATCACGAGTTCGATCATCGAGCCCCAACTCTTGCAGCAAATTTTCTATCGTTTCGACTTCCTCGGCATCCGGCTCAACAATCAATGCGTCCACCCCAAGCGAATCGATGTCGCCGGCAACCCACACTTCGGCTTGCCATAAGGCGTCAGCGCACGAGTCCTGTGCGCCTTCGAGTGCGATAATGCGACCGTAGTGTGCCATAAACCCCGCCTGGTAGCCCAGCTTACCTTCCACGACGATGTCGCCTCCTTTCATTGCAACTCCGCATCGGGGGCCACAATCTCCTTTAACATGGATCAAGCCACCGAACATCGCCGCGCCGGTGGACATGCCCGAATAACCATTGACGGTAATAGTGCCGCCGGACATTGCTTCACCAGTGCCCCAGCCGCTATTGTTTTCGATAACGATATCGGTACCCGTGTTCAATCCACCGCAGTAATAGCCGACGCTGCCGTCAAATCGTACATTTCCCGATTTGGGCAAACCGATACCTAAATTGTGTCTGGACAAAGTATCCGTTACAACAACCGAATCATGAGATTCCAGTGCTTGCAAAATATCTTCGTTGATCGAGCGAATACTGCGTTCGCCGACTGTGACTTCAATTGCACTCATGCGGCAGCCTCCATCGGGTGCAAGGGCCAGATGTTGGTCATGGAAGGTCCGTCATAGTTGACGACATCCCAGCGTTCGGGACAAATTCGTCGTACTGCCTGTTCTTCTGTTGCAGCGATTAATTCACCATCCGTTTCCAGCGTAACCAATGGTTTCATTGCGAATCGATCCTTGGCCAGTCCAATGCCGTTTAAGTCGCTGATCATGAAGGTAAAAACACCATCTATTTCAAGGATTGATTTGGCGAGCGCCTGCTGCAGCGTTTGTCCCTTGCGCATTTGATCGGAAATCCATACCGCCAAAAGTTCGCTGTCGTTTTCCGTCATGAAGCGATAGCCCTGTCGCTGTAATGTTTCGCGCCACAGGTAGTAATTGGTGATTTGTCCGTTGTGAACAATCGCTACGTCAGGAAAAGGTCTCGCCCAAAAAGGATGAGAGGCCTTTGGTGAAACATCTGACTCAGTTGCCAGTCGAGCATGTCCCAGTCCATGTGTTCCGTGCATTGAGCGCAAATCATGTTTGTCGGCAACCGCTCTCGCATCCCCGACGTCTTTGATGATTTCCAATGACACACCATAAGATAGAACTTCGATACGTTTGGCGATCAGATCTGCTTCCTCGATCCAATGCTCAATGTTATTTGGCACCTTGATTTGCAGCCTGACGCTGTAGTGAGTGCTCGATGAATCGTCAACTTCCGGTTCGCTAAGCAGTTCTGATCCATGGCTTTTGAGGATGTGCACAACATCATCAAGGTCCGTGTCGAGACATTTTCGATCAAATCCCATCAGCCGAACTTTGCTACCTTCGGTTAGGGGCTCGGTATAGACCGCAAAACCAGTCGAGTCTGCGCCGCGGTGGGCTTGAGCATCCATTAAATCAACCAGATCGTTTCCGACCGGCCCTTCACGGTTCAATATTCTTCCTGCTATGCCACACATTGTTTCTTTTATTTGCCTCTCATTTTGAAATCAGTTACTATTCGTGTGCTCAGACATCATCCCGCCCTGCAGGCTCAATCCTTCACGAATATGGTCTCGCATCGCTTCGACTGCTGCTTGAGAATCGCCACTTGCGACGGCTTCGCACAAACTCAAATGCCCGCTTAGCGAAACGGACAGGTTTTCCTCTTCCAAAGCTGAAAACACCACGAAACCAACGCTTCGATTCCAGATTTGATCAAACATTTCCAGCAAAAAACGATTGCCGGTTTCCTTGACAAAAGTGCGGTGAATCAGTTTGTTTGCTTCATAGTATTCGTTGAGTGAGCTACGGTTTCGATTTTCTTCTTTTTCAATAGTATCAACGAGATTCTTGACCAGCTTGGGGCTATTCATTTCGCAAAGCAAACCCAGTGCATGGCATTCAACTGCTTCTCTGGCGCTGTATATTTGACTAATCTCTTGTTTGGAAAATCGACGGATAACGTAGCCGCCGCGACCTTCACGAACGAGTATCCCTTCGTATTCGAGCCTGATTAAAGCTTCGCGCACCGGTGTCCGGCTCACTTCCAATTCATCTGCAAGTCGCTCTTGCACGATGCGTTCATTCGGGTCGATCAGCCCACTGTTGATCCCGGTATACAGCTGATCATAGACTTCGTCGGCAAGTCGAAGAGATGGCTTGATTTTCTTTAGACGAGTCACCTGCCATCTCCACGTTCATCTGAACCGCCGAAATACGATTGTCGGATGACATCTTCTTGCAACAGTTCTTGGGAAGTCCCGTGTCGAGTGATTCGTCCGATTTCCAAAAGGTAGATGTATTCAGCCAAACTCAAGGCAAAGTTTGCATTTTGTTCGGCGATTAGTACGGTTAGCCCGTGTTGCTGGTTTAATTTTCTCAAGGCCTCAGCGATCGACAAACAAACCTTCGGTGAAAGCCCAATCGTCGGCTCGTCGACTAACAGCAGACGGGGGCTCGACATCAGTGCTCTTCCTAGTGAAAGCATTTGCCTTTCGCCGCCGCTTTGCGTTGCGGTTTCCTGCTTTCGCCGCTCGTTAAGAATGGGAAATAGATCGTAAACCAGTTCCAAATTCTTGGAAATGTCGCCTCGAGCCCGATAAGCGCCAACGAGTAAATTGTCCTGGACGTTCATTTGGGTGAAAAGATTGCCCCGCTCCGGTGCGTAAGCGATACCCAAACCCACGATTTTTTGCGGGCTCATCTGAGTAAGGTCCTGACCTTCAAAATCGATTTTTCCCGTTGCTTCGTTCAAACCGAATATCGCATCAAATAACGTGGACTTGCCCGCACCAACCGGACCAATAATTGCAATAATCTGTCCTGCACTGACCGACAGGGAAACTCCGTTGACCGATCGTGCCTTACCATAGACGACTTCCAGATTCTCAATGCTCAGTGAAACACTCATTGATGCATCTCCCTAACCCGTGCCCAGGTAAGCGTCTTGAACTTCGGGGTCGTTGACAACTTCGGCAAAGGTTCCCTGCTTGAGAATACCACCGCCGTGAATCACGACTACGCTATCGACAAGGGGTTCCAAGGCTTTAAGGTCATGGCTAACGATCAGGTAGGTTGTACCGCGTGATTTTCGGTACTCGATTAACAGATTGGAAATATTCTCAATCTCACCGTAAGTTAAACCGGCAAATACCTCGTCGAGCAACAAGACTTTCGGATTGGTCGCCAAAGTACGGGCCAGTTCGAGTTTACGCAAGTCACCCATCGCCAACTCGGATGGCAGTTGTTCAAGTTGTTGAGATGTAAAACCAACGCTTTCAGCAAGTTGTCTCTCACCTTCATCATCCCAAGTGAGTTTGAGCATGAATGTGATGCTGTCTTTGAGCATACTCACTCGGATGTTTTCCCGAACTGTGATATCGGCAAATGGCCGAGGCACTTGGTACGTACGAGCTAAACCCAGTTTGACGCGTTCGTGAATTGGCTCAGCATCAATGGCCATACCGTCCAGAAAAACTTGACCACTGTCTGGTTTGAGTTCTCCGGTCAACACATTAAACAATGTCGTTTTACCTGCGCCATTCGGTCCGATGATGCCAATCGAATCTCCCGCTTCAACGCGCAAAGCAACTTGTCGCAGCGCCTGCAGACCTCCAAACGATTTTGACAAATTAGTCGCTTCCAACATCGCAGTCAACTCGCTCTTCGGCCTGGCGCCAGAAGACCCAGCCGTTTGATTCCAAGACGAATCAGTTCATGCAGACCGTTGGGTTGCATGACGTACAGGATCAGAGCAAATGTACCGTATATCAGGAATCGTTCCGATCCTGGGATATAGGGTCTTAGCCACTCAAGCAGAAAAGTCAGAAAAAATGCACCTGCAATTGGTCCAGTAATCGTCCCTGCGCCGCCCAGCAGACAGGCGACCAGAATCTGAAAAAGAAAACCGACATCGAAAAGCGCTCGTGGTGCGATGGACCCGAGATAGTGTACATAGAGTGCGCCGCCCAGCCCAGCTGTAAAAGCACTCAGCATGAAAGTGAACAATTTCAGCTTGGTTACATTGATTCCGCTTGCACGGACGGCATCTTCATCCATACCAATTGCGCTCAGTGCCGTCCCAATATGGGTGCGAATCAGCAGCCACATGGAAAATCCGAGGATCAACAGTACGACAAGAGCGAGGTAGTAATTCGGTATTGCGCCCGTAACCAGGCTGTCCAGCCCAGAAAGACCTCGGGTGCCGCCAGTGACTTTGGGCGCGATGACCTGCACCAGCCCATAAATAAGTTCCATAAATGCCAGGGTAACCAGCGCGAAGTAGGTTCCCCGTATACGAAGGGCAGGAAAGAAAAATAGGGTGCCACCGATCATCGTCATCAATACGGCAGTCGGTATGCTGAAATATAGTGGCCAATGCAGATGGTAAGTCAGCAAGGCGGTTGTATAACCGCCAATTCCAATCAAAAACGGATGGCCAAAGCTGATGTAACCCGTGCGACCAGACATGACATCCCAACTGATGGCGAATATCGCAAGGTACATCGCAAACACAAATGATCGGGTCACGCCAGTTCCAACCAGGTGCGGCAATACCACCATCACAATGGCAAAAACCAGCCAAGCGGCAATGCCTCTTTGTAAAGGGGTTTTCAAAGCGCTCATAATTCGGATTTACCAAACAATCCGCGCGGGGCAACAAGCAAAACCGCAATAATGATCAACATGGTTGCCACTCCACGCAATTCTGCGGCAATTAGCGAAGTTGTAATGGTTTCCAGCATGCCGATGATGTGTGCTGCCACCAAACTTCCCAGGATGCTGCCGATCCCACCGACGATAACGACCGCGACTGCAATGATCAATGGGGTGACCCACATATTGGGGTCAAGTTGCGTGTAAGTGGCCAAAAATACGCCAGCGATTGCCCCAAAACTTCCTGATATCGCCCACGTTAGAATATTCACTTTTTCGGGATCAATTCCAGAGATGACAGCTCCTTTGGGATCCATTGAGACCGCACGGATGGCGCGTCCCATGTGCGTTGTTCCGATGAACAAAAATAGTCCACCAAGTAAGACCCAACTTGTTACCGCAGCAATAAAAATATTGTAGGTAACACTCGCGTCGCCAATTCGAAGCACTCCAGGTACCAAGGGCCACATACTCTTTGGAGAGGGCGAAAAAATTAAGATTACGGCAGCCTGTACGACGACCGCCAGTATCAAGGTTGCTATCTCTACTGCGACAACGTTACCGCTTAAGCGTTTGACTAAAATTCGGTAAACCAGCATGCCGAATACTGCACCTGCGATTGCTGCGATGATGAGGCTTGGAAATTTTGGTAGCCCGGCAACCTGGGCTCCTTGGTAATAGATGTATCCGCCCAACATCAGAAAGGATCCATACGCCAGATTGAGCACGCGACCAACGCTGAAAATTAGCGTAAATCCAACTGCAATCAATGCGTAAAAACCGCTAAGCACCAATCCTTGAACAAGTATTTGAGTCATTGAAAATCTGGCGTTTAAAACATGTCACTTCCAAGTTGCTCCCGGTTTGACCGGGAGCAACTTGGCGTGAAAGCAGAAATAACTACTGAATCCAGGATGGTTCCCGAAAAGTGCCGTTGGCAAATTTTTCCGGATAAATCACCGCCACATTTCCGTCTTCATACCACTGTACAACAACCATTGCCGGGCTGCCGTCATCAAACGGTTCAGTCAAATCAAATTTGATGTTGTGTGTGTACTCACGATTGGTACGCGGTTCGATTTCACCGGGTTTCCAAAAGGCGTAGCGAAACCATAGTTCGCCGTCTTTTTCAAGTTTCAGGTCTCCATCCTCCATGGCTTTAACCCAGTCGTCCAGTGGTTCGAAACCGCCGGCCTGTTCTGCAGCGTCAAACACCGTGTAGATGCCATAGTAAGCATTGAAGCCATTGAAGTGGGGATAGATCGGTCGTTCATCACCGTATCGTTCCTTGTATTTGTCAATGAAAGCCTGAGTTCGGTCGTCCAGTGCCATACCGACTGCTGGAACCGGGCTCAAGGTGGAGGTGCCACCGCCCAGTCCGCCGGTATCATTCCAGAAATCCTGCCCGAATGCTGCAACGTTGACACCGGTCATTGGAATCGGAACCTGAAGTTTTACGTACTGTGATGCCGGCACTTGACTTCGCACGGATGAAACCAGGTAAATGAAATCGGCGCCAGAATCGGCTGCGTTGTTGAAAAGTGGTGCAAAATCAACTGTATTCGCGTCATAGATGATTTCGTCCGCAATCGAGATGCCTGCTTCCGGTGCAAGGAGGTCGCGGACAAGACCAGCGATCGATACACCAAACGCAGTGTCTTCATACATGAGCACTGTGGATTTGTAGCCCATCTGTTCGGACAGAACATCTTTGCCGAAGTCGATATACAACGTCGCGAGCGCTTCATCACACGCGATATTCATAAAGTACATTTTGTACTTGTCATATTCCTGTACGACTTTATCAATGATGCCGACATAAGAAGTCCAGGTATCCAGTGTTGGCGTTTTGTACTCTGCCATTCGTTCCAGCCAGCCAAGTGACACATCATCGATACTGCCGGAAATGATGAAATCAGCATTTTCGACATCATTGAGATATTCATAAGCCTTAACACCCTCGACAACGTCCTCGCGGGTATCTGCTTTCACAAATTTAATCTGTCTGCCACCGAGCACACCGCCGGCTGCATTCAACTCGTCAATCGCAATTTCAGCGCCGCGAATGGTACTAAGACCCGTGTCGCTTGCAAAAGAGCCAATGTAGCCGACTACAATCGGATCCTTGTCTTGCGCTATTGCGATTCCGCCTGACGCAAATACGAAGATTGCAGCAACCGCGCCAAGAACGGTTTTTAATCCTTTACCGTAGGAAAATTTCATAAGTAGTTCCTCCAAAAAATGGTTGGTGAATTGAGAAAATCAGGTCATTCGATGAATGTCTGATCATCTCACATTGATGCTGATACAACGCGATAAGCACTTCGCCTTGATCATGTGTCAATTCGCTCATTGTTCGTTTAAATTCTGTAAACTGACGAGACGCTCAAAATTGAATCTTGCCAGATTCATCATGAATCAGTGCATCCACTTCAATTTCGACCATCATGCCAGGTGTGGTCAGTCCGGCTTCGATTCCCGAAGTTACGGGGTTAATGTCCCGGAATACCTCACCGTGTGCGCGCACGAACTCACCGGCAGTTTTCATGTTGGTCAAATATGCCCGAGTTCGCACGACGTGTTTCATTTCGGCGCCACACTGCGCCAATACTTCCTCAATTCTGTCGAATACGTAAACTGACTGTGCGTATGTATCGTTTGGCGCATGCAGCTTACCGCTCGGTTCAATCGCAGTGGTCCCCGAGACAAAAACAAACGGTCCAACCCGTTTGGCTCTGCTGTAGGAGCCAATTTTTTCAAATCGCCCACCGGTTGAAACTTCCTGAATCGTCATGAGTCTGGATTGCCCAATCGCTGGCGAATGGCTTCACCGGCCTGCCTTAGTTCTTTCAGTTCCGTATCTGAAAGTGACAATTCAACAATTTCTGCGACACCGTCCATTGCCAATTTACAGGGTGCGGCAAGGACCGAGTCAAAAATGCCATACTCGCCATTCAAGCGCACCGAAGCCGGCACGGTCCCATTGCGGTACCCACACAGATGCAAAATTAATTCCAAAGTTGCGTGTGCAGGTGCCAAGGTGGCTGAGCCGGTTTTGCGCAGTCGAACGACAGCAGCGCCGCCGTCAATCGTCAATTTGCGACATTTCTCAATGGTTTGTTCATTGAGGAATTCGTTAAGTGGCCGTTCTTTGATTGTAGCCCTGGATGAAATTGGAACCATCTCGTTGCCGTGACTTCCCAAAACGATTGCGTCCACATCGGCAACCGGTACGCCAGCTGACTGCGCCAGTGCTTGACGAAATCTTGCTCCATCCAAAGTTCCGGCCATGCCGATGACTTTTTGTCGGGCAAATCCTGTTACATCGAGCATCAGTGATGTCATTTCATCAACAGGGTTGGTGACCACAATCACAACAGCATTCGGTGCATTGGTTGTCAATGACTCCCCAATCCCCTGGATAATTCTGGCATTGATCCGATACAAGTCAGAGCGATCCATACCTGGTGTTCGCGGTCGACCAGCACTGACTACGACAACATCAGCATCGGCTGCGAGACCGAGTGAGGTACCACCGTGCACGACAGTGCCCGACCGGGTGATACCACTTGTATGCTGTAAATCGAGCGCGAGCGATTGTGCTGCGCCCGGTAAGATATCAACGATACTGACCAAGTCCGCGATTTGCTCGTTGGCAGTTAAGTGTGCCAGGTGTGTGCCGACACCGCCTGCGCCAATTAGGGTGAGTTTGGAAAGCTTTTTCCCGCGCGGTAAGTTGACGATGTTCGGAGCAGACCAGCCAGGATTGCGTCGATAAAGCGCACGACGCGCTGCTGTTACACCGTCTGTTTGAACAGGCGGCGGTGATAGGGGTGGTTGGTCCAGAAGTTTAATATTTAATCGCGCCGCGGTGTCTTGGGCCTGTGCCGTTACAATATCTCCCACCTTGAGGCTAATTATTCGTCTGCCGCGCCGAAATGCGTCGCGAACTTGTTCTTCAGCGATGACGGTACGCTTGAAGTTCATGGATTACGACCTTCGATCACTTCCAGTGCGTCACATGCAGCTTGTATGGCTGCCTTGACAGAATCTTCCTTACCTGAGATAAACAGTCGACCAAAGCGTCCAACCGCTCGAACCTGCACGATATCAATGAGTGCAGATTTTTCAGCCTCGTTCGCGGCGATGGAAATATAGGCGGCTGGGGCACATTCAACGATGCCGAGGGTTTGTCCAGGTACAAGCAGGGAACCAGCTGACCACTTGTTGAGTAATTGAGCCTGGTAAGGCTCGACTGAGGTAATCACCTGGGTTGACTCGACTTGCGGTTTGATGCGATCTTCAAGCTTCATTTCAAGTTCGCTCAATATTGCCTCGCGCGCCGCATTAATCTGGGCGTTGTACGGTGAACGTAGAATAAAAAAGCCAAATTCGCGTTCTACAATCTGGCTGGTCGCCTCAGCCCGGCTGGCTTTGAGCGCAATGTCAATCAGTCGAAAGACTTCGTTGCCTGGCGCCAATTCGCCAATCAGCACGGTATCGCCCGCGAGTGGAATTGAACCCTGGACGGTTGCGCCGTTGTAGGCTGCAAACTTCGGCTGCAGTCGATCGATTTGCATCAGTGCCCGGATAGTTAAGCGCTCGCCCATCTTATTCACCAAACTCGTCGTAGATGTCTCGCCACGGTCGTGACTCGTAAGCGACGCGCTTGATATTGATCAGGTGCAGCGCAGTGACGTTATCTGAGGTAATTGATCCTGACCAGGTTCCGGTACCTAACATGAAACTGGGTTCAAGGTCAGTTGAATAGCCCATACCTCCGATGATTGCCGGGGTATTGACCAGCACTCGACCGACCGGCAACTCGCTGTAACGGGCAATTGTTTCACCACTGTCGCAGTGAATGACCGCAGTGTGTCCCCAGCCGCCAAAACCAACAATTTTTCGTGCGGTTTCAATGGCTGCTGCCTCAGATTTCTCCTCGTACCATGCCAATACCGGGTTCAGTTTTTCGTGTGACAGCGGGGTTTGCCAGCCAACCTCCGAAAGTGGTGCAATCAGTACTCTTGTGCGCGGTGGTAATTCAATGTTGGCAAGTTTTCCTAGTTGTTGCGGCGATTGTCCCACGCAGTCAGGATTGATGGCGCGATCAGGAAAAAGGATCTGGGCGAGACGCTCGGCTTCTCGTTCCGAGCAAAAATAAGCGCCTCGTAGTCTCATTTCAGCCTTCAGTTCTCGACTGGTATTTTGTTCGACAATGATTGCCTGTTCTGCCACACAAGCAGTACCGTAATCAAAGCTCTTGGATGTGATGATCTGTTCGGCAACTTCGTCAAGTTCCCGTGCTTTTGAGGGGTGGACATAGCACGGTACATTACCCGGTCCAACTGCGAGTGTCGGTTTGCCCGAGGAATAAGCGGCTTTGACCATCACCGGCCCGCCGGTCGCTAGTACTACCGAAGTTCTTCGGTGGGTCATCAATTCAGTGGTGCCGGCGATTGTTACTTGATCCAGGCACTGAATCAACCCTGATGGAGCGCCAAGTTGTTCAGCGGCTTTGTTCATAACCTTGGCTGTTTCCACGGCACACTTGACACCCTTGGGATGTGGTGCGCAGACAATTGCATTGCCCGCCTTGATCGCCGAAATGATCTTATAAATGACAGTTGAAGTGGGGTTGGTAACCGGTATCAATGCTGCAACCACACCCATGGGTTCACCGATTGCTGCAATCTTGGTAACCTCATCACGCCATAGAATGCCTCGGGTTCGAATGTTTTTCAGCCATTGCGCGACAGACAGCGAGTTGAAAAGATTTTTTACTCGTTTGTCTTCGACGTTTCCACAACCGGTTTCTTCGACTGCCAGTTCGCCCAGGCGTCTGGCTTCAGGTTCGATGGCTGCTGCCATGGCATCAACGATTGCGTCAATCTGCTCTCGCTCAAACGTGCGAAATTTCAGATAGGCATCCCAGGCTGATTCTGTCGCCTGGCGCGCTGCCGCGATGGATTGAAGGTCATGATCCATGCTCAGTATTCACCTCGCGCAAGTGATTCCATCGTTTTTCGTGCGTCATCGGCATTGTTTGCACTAATGCCCCAGGATTCCAGTCGACGTCCAGCAGCTCCCACATCGTTGCCAAGCAGGGCACCTGCGACAGTAATCAGTGAATCCGTAACTGGCGTGTTAACGCCCGCGAGGCGACCTGCTGACTGCAGTGGAATCAGTGATCCGGTTACAGCGTTTCGAAGGACGGTAGCGATCTGCTCATCGTGAGGTCTGAATCGAATTTTGTTGGCACCGCCCGCGTACATTTGCCGCCATTGATCATCATCGGGCAGATTGCGCACTCCGAATCGGCTTGCGACCTGGCGACGTTCAGCAAAGGCGGCGGATACCAGTGATTGGCTACGCGGCGACGCAAGCAACGAATGAAAGTTTTGGTGTTCACTCAGGGGCTCGGCACCCGGTGGCAATGACTTGCCGGTGCCGACTGCGGCACTTTCGCCGAACATTAGACCGACCGATTCAACAATGCCGCTTGCGTCTGCGAAACTGCTATGCAACATGTTGGCGGCAGGGACCAGGTTAGGCAAAATATTTTCGAGGTCAGTCAGGATATCGGTGCGTCGACCCGGTATCGCCGCACCGGTGCAAGCCCCGCTTTCAGATAAGTTCAGCACATTGCCTTGCGTTACAGACCAGTACGGTAAGTTTTGTACCTCAACGACTGTAATATCGCAACGGCAGCCACCGACTTTAAGCAAAGTTCTGACCTCCAGTGCAGCGAATGTTCTGCCCGGGGCAACGACCAGTGTTTGTCCATCCTGTAGATGTTCAGCCAACACCATTGCATAGGTACGGTGTTTGTGGACGGGCCCGGTCAGAAAGATTACCTGTGCAGATTTAACTGCAAAATCAAGTTCGGCCGTGGTTTGGATTGACGGTGACGAATCAAGGTCCACCTGGTAAGTTCCAACGGGACCGTCACCGCGGATGGTAATGCCACCGGCGTTTCGTAATGCATTCAGTTCACTGCCGTAGGCACTAAACAGAGTGACGTGTCTGTTTTGCGAAAGGCATAGTGCACCAAGCATTTTCCCGTGCGCACCACCGCCCAAGATTGCGACCTGATCAAAAGCTGGGCTTGGATTGGAAATATCCTTTTCAGCGCGTTGTTCGAGCGCTTTGGTGAACTCTTCAAATTCAGCGCTCATCGGGCATTTGCCTTTCCAGGTAACTCACTGCGATGCAATTGGGTTGTATACGCTGCAATACACCAGTTTTTAAATTATCGATTGGGCGCAGTTAGTCGGATTCGAGCAGTCCTTCGACTTCATCATGCGGGCGGGGGATGATGTGAACGGAGATCACTTCCCCTACCTTATTGGCAGCACTCGCACCTGCATCAACTGATGCTTTAACGGCTCCAACTTCCCCCCTGACCAGGGTGGAAACCAAACCGCCACCGACTCGAACCTGTCGCAGAATTGATACGTTGGCAGCTTTAACCATAGCATCCGCTGCTTCAATGGATGCAACGAGTCCCCGGGTTTCAATCATTCCAAGGGCTGATTGAACATGTTCACCTTTTGCGGCCATATTCGCCTCCTATATTCAAAAGTAGTAATTTTGTAACTTGAGTGCACTCAATTGGGGTTGATCAATTCAGTTTTCGATCGTCACCTCATCAACGATGGCAACAATTGCTGCATCGGCCGGAATGCCTTGCAAAGCGGCAGGCACTCTGGATGCGGAACCGATACTCACCAAAACTCGCTGTCCGACGCCTGCGCCGAGCATATCGACTGCAACGATTGGAGTGCCGACTGGCGAACCCAATCCGTCTTCAAACTGAACCACAAGCAAAGGATAGGCAGCAAGACGGCTTTCTTTGACCGTTGCAGTGACGGTTCCGGTCACGCGTGCGATGTGCATTTACATATTCCTGATGTAACGGTCAATTTCGACCTGTGATATTGATGCATGAATAAATCCGACTTCGCGCTCGGCTTGCTGCAGCAAGACCGTTCGGCGATCTTCGCCAAGTACATCTTTAAGAAAATCGGATCCCTTGGCCAGTTCGATCGCATCAGAAATATTCAAAGGCAGACCGGGTGCATCTTCCAGCGTGTATGCGTCTGTTTCTGTCATTGGGCTCGGTTCCATTTGCTGTTCGATTCCATCGAGTCCGGCTGCAATTTCGGTCGCAAACAGGTAGTACGGATTGCAGTCTGCCGAACCGTCGCGTTTTTCGACTCTCACCGCGTTGTCTGATCCCTGGATGACGCGCAGCGCAGTGGTGCGATTGTCAATGCCCCAAGTGATATTCATCGGGCAAAAAGAATAAGGTGAGCGTCGCTTATACGCGTTGGGAGTGGTGGCAACTGCCAACGAACACTCTGCCATGCGTTTTTCCAGCCCAGCCAAGTACGATTTTCCGATGGCCGATAGCTTACCGTTATCGGCAAATTGGTTGACGCCGCTTTTCCATGCCGAGTGATGAGTATGAAAACCATTGCCCGATTCTTCAGCGAACGGTTTGGCCATAAATGTTGCGACATAGCCGAACTGTGCTGCAATTTCTTTGATCATGGAACGAAACATGATGACACGGTCGGCAGTTTTCAAAGCTTCGCCATAGCGAATATTAATTTCCACTTGACCGGGTGCGTATTCGGGATTGGATTGCTCGATCGGGATACCAATGTCGTTCAGATATTGACGCATCGGGCCGACGACATGTTCCAACTCGGCCGCGCGGGCGAGACTGTAGACTTGGATGCCTCGGTCTCGAGGCTGCAGTGTTTCCGGGTCCAGTAGATAAAATTCCAATTCAGCCCCGATGTTGATGTTGATTCCCATGGATTGGGCTCGTTCGACCTGTTTGACCAGTGCGTTGCGTGGGTCTACACTCAGCGGTTTGTGGTCCGTGCCTTCGACTCGGCCAAGACAAATGGCCACACCGGGCTCCCAGGGGGAGGCAACGGGCTGTGTCATTGGAAACATGTGCATGTCAGGAAAACCGTTTTCCATATTGGCACAGGGAGAGTCCCACAAGTCCGATGTCATATCCATCACCAAAAGGGCGATCGATAATGCATTGCCATCTTTACTGACTGTCGGCCAATTTGTTGCGGGAACACGCTTGCCGCGCATGATTCCGTTAAGGTCGCCAACACCCATGACGACGGTATGCGTATTTTCAGGTAGGGTTGAGACATCCAATGTAGAGCCGGTATTCATTCGCTATTCCCCAATTTTTATCGGTAAATTCTCAATCTCAATCTATTCATCGGTAGCTGATTCATATGCGTGTATAAAATGTACACTGAATCCAGTATACATTAATGCACATCATAACACCAAAATTGAATTCGAAAAAAAATTATGCGACAAGACTCTGGCATTGTGTCAGCACTTTACAATAGTTAGGACAGGCAGCAGCCAAATTGGTCATTGAGAGAACGCCATTGCGGAAATTTTCCAAAAAAAGTGAGGTTTTAGTCGTCGGTGCCGGTATTGCCGGTGTAATGACTGCGCTGAATGTACGTCGCCGCGGATACGCGGTCACCTTGATCGACCGGTGGGAACCGGGGCACCCGCGGGCATCTTCAACTGACTACACACGTGTAATCCGTTCAATTCACGGACGGGATCGGCTGTACACCGAGTGGGTGCGCGAAGCGCGCCTTCGATGGATGGAATTGCAAGAGGAGGTTCAGCGGACATTGCTGGTTGAATGCGGTGCGCTTGTCATCGCGACGGAAGGCAGGTCAGATTGGGAAGACTCGACGTTTGCAACCTTTGATGAACTGGGCGTACCGTATTTTCGATTTGAACCTGAAGAGCTTGCCACACGGTTTCCGCAGTTCGATTTTCAAGGGGTCAAATATGGTATCTATGAACCGGAATCAGGCCTCTTGATGGCGCATCGAGCGGTAGTTGAAACAGCTCAATTGTTTGAGCGCGAAGGTGGACAGATTGTGCGGGGACGAGTGACTAGCGGTGACTCAGAGCGCTTGTACCTGGATGGAAAACCGTTGGAAGCAGATTTGATCATCGTTGCAGCAGGGCCTTGGATTGGCGGACTTTATCGGCGCACAATCGGGCCGCTTTTGAAAGTTGTCCGTCAAAATATCATCTACACATCATGTCCGGACTCAGACGGTTCTTTCGATCATCACCAGATGCCGAGTTGGGTTGATCACGGTTATGAAGCTTACGGGACGCCTTCCATCGAAGGGCATGGCGTCAAGGCCGCAATTGCCTGGACAGACGCTGTCATCGATTTGGACGACGATGAACGCGTTGTGGATGAGGCGACTTTTAACCGGACCCGGCTGTATATTCAAAATCGATTGCCGCGACTGGCAGGTCAAAAGGCAGTTGATCAAAAAGCATGCCAGATTGCAATGACACCGGATACGCATTTCATTGTGGATTTTCATCCACAGCACGAAAATGTACTGATCGCGGGAGGTTGTTCTGGACACCTTTTCAAGCATGGACCGGTATTTGGTGATTTCGTGGCTGGTGTCGGACTTGAGGAATATGGCACAGCCAGTCGATTCAAGATCAGCAGTCGCAAGAAACTGCTGGATTCAGATTCCCCGTCGGGGCGATAACAATTGAAACGAGAGGTTTAAATCATGGCTCAGCTAATGGATAACCGTGGAATTCTCACGACCTGTTCGAGTCCGAAAGCGCTGGAACTGTATGAACAGGCTTTGACGCAACTTCATTGCTACAAGGGGGATCCGGTTGAAACCGTCGATGAGGCGATTGCACAGGACCCGGAATTTGTGATGGCTCATTGTTTGCGTGCCCATTGCGGAAGTGCGATGGCGGATGGAGAGTTTTCAGAACACTTGCGCGAGTCGCTTGCAGGTGCCGAAGCAGTGATTGCGCGAGCCGATACGCGTGAAGCGAGACACGTTGCAGCAATCCGCTCATGGCTTGAAGGCAACTTTCGCCAATCAGTTGAATTACTTGAAAGTATTTTGATTGACCACCCCCGTGATATTCTTGCACTTCAGATCGCGCACCTCAGTGATTTTTATCTTGGTGATGCCGCCAATTTGCGAGATCGAATTGCCAGGGTGCTGCCACAGTACGACGAATCGACGCCAGGTTATGGGTATCTGCTTGGCATGTATGCCTTTGGGCTCGAAGAATGTAATGAGTATGCCAAGGCAGAAGAAACCGGTCACAAGGCACTTGATATCAGTGCCGGAGACGTGTGGGCATTGCATGCGGTTGCCCATGTGATGGAGATGCAGGGCAGGCAGCAAGAAGGCATGGAATTGTATGAGTCGCGCGAATCTGATTGGGCTCCGGATAATGGTTTTGCAGTGCACAACTGGTGGCATTTGGCATTGTTCTACCTCGATTTACAGAATTACGATCGCGTTTTGAATATTTATGATTCTGCGATTGCAGGTGGGTCGGTTGCACTCGAAATGCTTGACGCTAGTGCACTGTTATGGCGATTGCATCTGATGGGTGTGGATGTTGGAGACCGATGGACTACATTGGCTGACAAGTGGGAGAAGACCATTGCGAACACCGGTTTTTATCCATTTAACGATTGTCACGCCATCATGTCGTTTGTCGGTGCCGATCGGGAGTCAGCAGCGCAGGAGATGATAGGACTCTTACGCAGTTATGCTGGAGGTAAAAATATGTCCGCCTGGATGGTGCGTGAAGTTGGATTGCCGGTGGCCGAAGCTTTGTTTGCATTTGGCCAGGGCCGTTATGATGAATCGGCAAGCTTGCTGGCGAAAATTCGCTATACAGCGAACCGATTTGGAGGCAGCCATGCACAGCGTGACCTGATTTCCCAAACTCTGATCGAAGCGGCTATTCGGGCCAAGCAGTTAAACTATGCAAGAGCGCTATTGTCAGAACGGGCAAACCGTAAGGATAGTTGTGCCTTAACCTGGCAGAATAGTGCGCGGGTATTGGAAGGCTTAAGATTGAATGAACAAGCGCAGGACGCTCATCGCCGTGCGAGCGCGCTTTTGAACTAAGGTAAGTATTGAAAGTGGTTTCAGGGACAAGCGAGTTTCACTCGACCCCCAAACGACACTCTGGAAAGATGAAAATCCTATGTCTATTGAAACTGTAGAAAGGGATTTCCAAAGAAAAGTATCAGCAAAAATTCGACTTGAATCCGAAGGATTGCAAAGGTATCGAGTATTGACTCCCTTTCGGTTTGAAGATGGTGATCATCTGGTCATCGTTCTAAAAAAGGAGGGATCACACTGGCTACTAACTGACGAAGCGCATACATACATGCGACTTACCTATGATATTGAAGAGAGGTATCTTGAGAAAAGCA
This sequence comes from Arenicellales bacterium, assembly GCA_963664525.1. Classification (GTDB taxonomy): domain Bacteria; phylum Pseudomonadota; class Gammaproteobacteria; order Arenicellales; family JAJDZL01; genus JAJDZL01. The sequence continues at coordinate 1,401,709 of OY761535.1, read as the reverse complement.
CACGCCAGAATATTATCTCAAATGCGCTATCTGAATTCCAGGTCCTAGATCGCGATCGTGAGTTAGTGCAATTCGTTAAAGATGAACGATACGGTGATTCATTGTATTCGTTTGTGCAGGCAATTCTAAAGATATCTAATGTTTCTTTTTTGTCAAGAGAAAGGATTCGCTCAACATTTAAAGAAGATTTCCAAGCTTTACTCGTTGAAAATGTGCCTGAGAATCAGTGTACATTTGATTGGAAAGACTCAGTGCATGATCCGGATGGAAAATACATTATTGATTGTCGGATTAACAGCATGGAACGACCTTTGTTCGTTCAGGCACTTTCAACTGATGGCGCTACCAGAGATGCAACGATAACGTTTCTCAATTTCGAAAAGTGGAATGTTCCTTTTCGTTCTATGGCAATATTCGAAGATCAAGAAAAAATTAGTCGAAAAGTGTTAGCCCGCTTTACTGATATCTGTGATAGGCAATTCTCTAGCCTAGTAGCGAACCGGGGGAGAATCTTAGAACATTTGTCGGAGACCATTAGAAATTGATGTAGCGACTCGCCTGATTTGCACAACCGTTCAAGGTTGTGGGACAAATTAATCCGTTGTTTCTGAGGATTTTTGTTACATCGTATTGAGTGAGAAATGAACGGTAGTCAGCGGGCTGTAGCCTACCCAAGCCTTTGATTACAGATAACTTGAGAGGCGACGTCTGTGTCGGAATTTCCCGCCACATCAAACACGAACAAGTCCACTGCTGATTTTCCAGTTATATCCAGTCGATATTTGCACAAAATCTGTACTCGCATAGGGCTTTACAGATTAAGTTCTTAATGCCTGTGCAGTAGAAATGCTGAACCAGCCAAAGAAAAGGGAATTACATACTATCGACACTACGAGCTAATTTGAGCCGAAACGTTCAAAATATATTGCGTGAGGTTGTGAAGTGGCTAATCGGAACGATCAGTCAAATGTGATTCTGTTTCCAGCCTGTAATTCATATTTCTCATTTTGAGTATTTCACTCAACCTACAAACAACATTCTTACGAAGGATTATCTTATTTCAATTGAATTTAAAATGACTTCCAAAAAAAAGGAGGAGTCACACTGGCTACCAACTGACGATGCGCATACATACATGCGCCTTAGCTATGATATTGAAGAGAAATTCCTTGAAAAAAGCACTTGGAACTTGGACATTTTTCAGTCCGACATCATAACTGAATGTCTTCGTTGATCGTTGTCACTATACTTGAGCCAAAAAAGAGGAGGGGGTTAATCCCTCCTTTTTATGCCCTTTCGGAAAACTATTAACCACCCTTGTCTTCTGAAGACAAAGACAAGTGTTGCACTACTTGTTTAATTTGTGACTCAATTGCTGCCAGCCGTTTATCGATCGAGGCAAACCTTCTATCGATCGATGCAAATCTTTTATCAATCGAGGCAAACCGACTATTGACTGCAAATATTGCACCAATAACTGAAGCGGTTAATAACAACGTCCAGCCGATTGAGGCTAGAACAATAGTTAACAACGTAATTTCCATTGATTTTTTCCAATTTAGTCCTCTTGGAGCCATACCCCAACAAGAGGACTTGTCCCCTTGACGGAGATATTGTTGAGACGGAATAGCCGCCTGTTGTACAGTTAAATTCATTCTAACTGCTTTGTTGCTGGTCAACGCCTGCAACAATAACCGCTGGTACGCAGACCATCCGCGCGTTTAACGGTTAGTCGCACTCTTTACTGTGCGAGTTTATTTTCTCATATCTACGGTTGTGATGCAAGCGGCATAAGCTAGCGGCATGATGATCGGAATTGGGATAAATGAAAATCACTCGTCAGAGATGGCTACATGTTCGTGCCATCATCAAAACACGTTGCTCACTTTCGTTTGATAAAATGGCGGGCTGGTTAGCACACCGCGTTGTATTTCCAACGCCACCTTTTATGGTGCAACAAGTAAGAATTATCATCGTGGCGTAAAACTTGTTCCATTGTCAAGACGCTAACCGAGTTGTTCGATCTTGTCAGATCAGTACTGCAAGTCGGACGTTTTGGGGTCTCCGTGACCAGTAAATTGAGGAAAATCGAACACAATCTATTTGATTGGAAGAACTCGGGACTCGGCGCTTCACCCTGGTACGGTGAAGCACGTGCCGGTGTAGCTCAGACTGGCAGAGCAGCTGATTCGTAATCAGCAGGTCGGAGGTTCAAGTCCTCTCACCGGCACCACTGAATTGATGCTTGATACATATTAAGCGTCCTGTTAACTGTATTTCTCAAGCTGGCGGAGCCAGAACAAAAGGGTGTTGCGCAAATTTTGGCCAGCAAGGGAAAAATGGAAGATGGATTCTTTCCAGGCTCTGTCGCTTACTATTCGTGCGGTTGATTTCGGCTGGCTTGAATCTTCTGTACCTGTTTGGGCCATGTCGAACGAATATAAGCCAGTATGTCCCAAATATCCCCATCGGATAACTCTTGACTGAAGCCCGGCATACCGCTCTTTATGTCGGTTACTCCCATGGCCTCAAATGTGACCAAACCGCCATACTTTGTGTAGTTAAAAAGTAGCCGATTGTCATGATGCCAGGTGTGGCCTGTTTCATCGTGCGGTGGTGCGGGCAAGATGCCGTCATCACCCATTACCTGCCAATTCGGCTGCCCTTCCAGATTGTTCCCGTGACACGAACCACAGTGTTCGATATAAAGAGTTTTGCCGTTGTTCAGGTTTCGATTTTCCATTTCATGTGAAGCAATACTGACTGCAGGTAGCAAAAGTAAGACAAGCAGATATCGATAATACATGGTTATTTCTCCTAACTCCCTATGGAATAAACTGGATATGATGAAGAATCGAAGTCAATGAAAAAGCACCATTGTTCCCTATCTTGTGACAGCACTAATTGGTCCCGGTTAACTTGATCAATGGCCTGAAAGAACGACATAAACCGACGTTCGGACTGAGTGTAGGTAATCCAATTGTAAGAATCAAGACCAGTTAGCATATTATGGAGTTTCAACCAAAGAGCACAGGATGGCCCTATCACACTGTATGACAGCAGCGAGCGAAATACTGACCGATAGAATAGAACTTGGGGGAAAGACATCGACGGTGTTGGAATGATCAACAGCTGAATTACTCCAAGCGCGCACTGGCAATGTACATGGAAAACGTTTGACACCAAATGACAACATTGTCATAGACGTCGGGATTCAAATCTCCTGGAAGGTCAAATTCGAGTGGGCCAGAAAAGGTACGAAGTTTTGCGATCTCAACTGCTTCATGTCTAATCTCTTCGAAGTCGTTTTTCGTGTCAGCAAATTTTTTCGAAAGAAATATTCGATAATCGGGGCCTGGCGCCAATTTCACGTTTTCTTCGAAAATGAGTTTGCCATTTGAGACTCGCACTGTTCCTTCGCCCCAATGCAGCGCGTCAGAACCGGGACTGTTGCGGTCAAATTGCCCAATCGGGTCGGTATCCTGGGCTGGGGTAACGTCAGAGAAAACTTGGCTTTCACCAAACTTCTCGATAAAAATCGGCAATGTGTAGATTCCACCCGCGAAACCGGCGCCAAAGCCAATGGCCAAGAAAAATAGGGCAAAGATAATTTTTTTCATTGTTGGCGTATTTGTGCGTAGACCTGTGTACGTTGATTGGTGAAATTATCGCAGATTTAAGGGCAAAGTGCTCCATCGAATTTTCGATTGGAATTGCGTTAAGATTGTGCTAATTCATACACTGAAATGATTTTTTAACAAAACCGATTTGTAAATCATTCAATCGAGAGTTTGACAACGCCGATTAGTCGCAGGGTGAATACCCCCGAGCAGTTTTAGCTTCACATTTGATTTCAATAAAATGAATTGACAGATGACAAATAAAAGATACAGTTGGCCCAATAATCACTGGAATTGGCCAATTCAAATTAATCACAAGCATGGCGTTCGATGCGGGTCGATGATCTGGGTTGGTGGGCAAGTGGACCTGGACGAAAGTGGACAGGTACGAAACCCCGGAAGTCTTTCGCTACAGACCATCAATGCAATGGATTATTTTCGACGCGTATTGGAGGATCTTGACTGCGAGTTGACTGATTTGGTGACGCTGCTTTGCTTTTATGTCAATGATGGCTCTGTCAATGAATATGAATTCTTAACGAGTGTCGCTAAATGTCTTCCTGAGAACTGTCGAACAACAGTGACAGCCGTGCCGGTTCCCTATCTAGCTTACGAAGGCTTAATGGTCGAAATTGAAGGGTATGCAATGCGTCGCGAAAATGGAGATAGCACTGTACGTACGTATGCAACCTGTGAAAAACTGAAATATTTGCCGTTGCCATTCGTAGAAGGTATTCGATCTGACAAAATGATTTTTGTTTCCGGTCAATACCCTGTAGATGACGACAAGCAAGTTGTTTGTGATGGCAATATCGTAAAGCAGTCGGAAGCGGTAGCCGATCGAATATCGAGAGTATTGGAACAATTCGGTGCAAGTTTTGATGATGTTGTCAAGATCAATCGGTGGTATAGCGGAGGCTCTGGAATCGAAGATTTTGAAGCGGCTGCGCTAGCTTTCGCGCAAAACTTCAAAGAACCCGGTCCTGCGGCAACCGGCGTTCCGATTCCACATCACGCAGACGAAAAGGTACTGATCAAGATCGCGGCAATTGCCATGCTAGACGAAAATGGAGCCTATCTGCAGCGTACTCATTCGTGGCCGTCGAGCCTCTGGGACTGGCACGTTCATTTGCCGTACAAACATGGATTAAAGTGCGGTGAAATGATTTTTCTTGGCGGTCAGGTTTCTCTGAATAAACAAGGACAAGCAGTTCACCCAGATGATCTAAGCGCTCAGACGCACCAGGCCATGCAGCACATTGGTACGATTTTGAACGACTTGGGAGCAGACTACGATGATGTTTGCAAAGTTATGGCCGTGTACCAAGGGAACTGCGGAGCAGAAGATCTATACAACAACTTGCCGATCCGTTCTTCTTATTTCTCTGCATCCGGGCCTTCAACCACAGGTGTTCCTTTACCTGTGTTGGCATATGAGTCAATGGTGATTGAAATTGATGTTTACGCGATGCTCGAAACATCGAAAAGTAATTCTTGAACTGGTATTGAGTGAATTGAGTCTGCCTTCCCTGGACTAAAGTAATATTGTGGCTGATCCAGATGATCTGCTGGTTCGTCTATACCTATGCAAAATACAATGGCATCAATAGACAATCAATGTACGCCCAATGACAAATCATTATTCTATAAACAATAAATCCATTGTTGGCTGGCGCGAATGGGTTGGTTTGCCGGGACTTAATATTCCAAGTATCAAGGCAAAAATTGATACCGGTGCCCGGACATCCGCATTGCACGCATTCAATATAGAATCGTTCAATAAAGCGGGGGAACCGTGGGTCAGTTTTCTTGTTCATCCCAATCAGCGAGACGATACTACAGTGATCCGATGTGAGGCTCAGTTGATCGATCAACGATTTGTTGCAAATTCGGGCGGTACCCGGGAAAAGCGTTGCGTGATCAGTTCATCATTGCGTATGGGGAACTCGGTCTGGCCGATAGAATTGACGCTCAGCAATCGAGATGAACTTGGATTTCGCATGCTGATTGGACGCACGGCACTCAAGGGTCGAATAATTGTAGATCCTGCAGTTTCATATCGATCGTCTCGGACAATCGCAAAGACGGAATCAAATTCGAATGATTTGACTGGCCCTGCAGCCACGGACTAGCAGCTCTCTGACTAAACAATTTGGCGCTAAGCGACCACAAAGGAGGAAAAATTGAAAATTGTAATGTTGGCAAGAAACCCGAATCTTTACTCTCATCGGCGTTTGGTCGAAACAGCCGAGGAGCGTGGTCACGAAATTCGTGTAATCGATACACTTCGAGTCTACATGAACATCACCTCGCATCGACCTGAAGTGCGGTATTCCGGTGAAGTACTGCCACGCTTTGACGCTGTGATTCCACGGATCGGCGCCTCAATTACCTTTTACGGCATGGCAGTACTGCGACAGTTCGAGATGATGGGAATTTGGTCACTGAATGAATCCGTCGCAATCGGACGGTCCAGAGATAAACTTCGTTCCCTCCAGCTTCTTTCGCGTGCCGGAGTGGGGCTTCCCGTAACCGGCTTTGCTCACAACACGCGTGATACTGAAGATTTGATTAAGATGGTTGGCGGCGCGCCTCTGGTGGTTAAATTGCTTGAAGGGACCCAGGGCATTGGCGTGGTATTGGGCGAAACTCATTCTTCGGCAAAAAGTGCAATCGAGGCGTTTCGTGGGGCAAAGGTGAACATACTTGTGCAGGAATTCATCTCGGAAGCAAAAGGTGTTGATATTCGCTGTCTCGTTGTCGGTGGTAAAGTTGTCGGCGCCATGCAGCGAAAAGGCGCAGCCGACGAATTTCGCTCGAATCTGCACCGTGGAGGCACCGCATCGGTGATCAAGATTACCCCGGAAGAACGATCAACTGCAGTTCGGGCTGCCAGAGTTCTCGGATTGAATGTAGCCGGTGTGGATCTGCTGCGTTCAAACCACGGGCCGGTCATCATGGAAGTCAATTCGTCTCCAGGGCTGGAAGGCATTGAGGCGGCAACCGGTAACGACATTGCGGGGAAAATCATTGATTTTCTGGAAAACAATGCCAAACCCCACAAAACTCGCACTCGGGGCAGCGGATGAGACGAAAGCCCAGTGATGTTTTTGAAATCGGTTCATGTAAGATTGCACCTGGACAGCGCAAGACAGTCGAACTCCCACTGAGCGAACTGTCGGACCACACACCTGTCACTTTGACAGTTCAAGTCATTCATGGCCGATATACGGGAGCTTGTCTTCTCGTTTGCGCAGCTTTGCACGGTGATGAAGTCAATGGTGTAGAAATCATTCGTCGCTTGTTACGTCTTAAATCCATCGATCGATTGCGAGGCACCATTGTTGCAGTGCCGGTTGTCAACGTATATGGATTTGTTTCTCGCAGCCGCTATCTTCCTGATCGAAGAGACTTGAATCGCAGTTTTCCAGGGTCTGCAAGCGGCTCGCTCTCAGCGCAACTTGCCAATGTGTTCATTAACGAGATTGTTGTTAAATGTTCTCACGCGATTGATCTTCATACCGGTGCAATTCATCGGTCCAATCTGCCACAGGTGCGAGCTGATTTATCTGATCCAAACGTTAACAAACTGGCCAAAGCTTTTGGCATGCCAGTTGTTGTCAATGCGGCCTTACGGCCTGGGTCATTGCGTGAATCAGCAAAGGAACTTGGCGTTTCGACGATCGTTTTTGAAGGTGGTGAAGCACTTCGATTTGATTCTGTTGCGATTCGCTCGGGACTTGGAGGCGTCGTGCGAGTGATGAGTTTTTTGGAAATGATTAGGCCGCGTAGCGGCGCGTCGAGTCCAATAAATTCAGTCACTGTTGGTTCCAGCACATGGATTCGTGCGCCTCGGGGTGGTGTTTTGCGAACACCATGCTCGCTTGGACGGCGAGTGCGAGAGGGCGAGTGCATTGGAATCATCGCAAGTCCAATTGGTGATACTCAAACCGATGTACATTCAACGACCGATGGAATTGTGATTGGTCGTACAAACATTCCAGTCGTAAACCAGGGTGATGCCTTGTTTCACGTCGCAAGGGTCGCTAATTCTATTGAAGCATCAGAAACAGTCGGGAGCTTTCTGGAAGATTGGGAAGAAGATAATCGGGATCATTTCGGCGAGTTTTGACGCTGCAAATCTTGCACGGTGTTCCCAACAATGACGATTCAACAATCCGAGACGAGTGTCACAGACAATATGGTCCAAAATTAATCCGGTTTTGTGGCACAGTGTTGAACTACACCTTTGGAAACTACGATGGAATTGATTATTGGCGATTACAACTATTCGACTTGGTCGATGCGACCTTGGCTGTTTATCCACAAGCACAGCTTACCTTTCAAAATCACACAATTCGGCCTGTCCAGCGAGGCGATGCAACAAGCTCTTTCGACACGGTTTTCCAACGGAAAAGTTCCCGTGCTCGTCGAAAGTTCAAATGAAATATGGGACTCACTTGCGATCCTGGAGTATTTGGGAGAACGCTTTCCCGAAACTCAACCGTGGCCTGAGGATTTAACAGCACGTGCCATTGCGCGTGCGGTCAGTGCAGAAATGCACTCCAGTTTTGCTGCGCTTCGAATTCAAGCTCCAATGAACCTGCGTCGACGCTTCCCTGGCTATGCGCTTGGCGAAGCGGGTAATGCTGACCTCAAGCGTATCGAATCGGTCTGGGGTCATTGCCGTGAGCGATTCGCAAAATCAGGCCCCTGGCTATTTGGAAAATTTTGTGTTGCTGATGCAATGTTTGCGCCCGTGGTGATGCGCTTTCGCAGCGTTGAGGTGAAATTGGACGCTGTTGCTATGCAATACTGCCGAACTGTCGAAAAAGACCCATCTGTTCGGGAGTGGGTCCGCAGGGGGCTACAGGAATCACATCGGGTGGATGAGGATGAACTCGACTGGCCATCGGTACCCAATACCAAAATATAAAAATCGAATTTTCAGCGTGTTGCCAGGCATTCCAGGCAACTTTCATTGAGCAAATCACTGGGTCACTTGTGCTTCGCTCAAGTCCACTGCCATCTTCACTCGTCGAATCTATTTTTGAGATTTTTGCGCTTGACTTCATGTTATCAATCAATTGACCTTGACTGAACACTTGGCTATGCGTGTCTGGCAAAACTTTGAATCGAGTCATTACGAATCACTCGATCGAATGATTTTTGGGAAGCCGCTGCTTCCTGCAAAAGCCATTTGCGAAACACGGCAATTCGCGGTTGAGAGACCACTTTTTGCGGGCAAACCAAATAATACGAGACGGTAGACTCGCTGTAAACGTCGAAAAGTTTAACCAGTCGACCAGATTCCAGGTCTTTTTCAACGTGAGCACTACGCGCCAACGCGACCCCCTGGTTGTCGATTGCCGCCTGGACACACATTGCCGTATCTGCAAATCGGGAGCCGCGCGGCAGTGATTTAATCGTAATTCCAGCGTCGCGGAACCAGTCTCTCCAGCGGGGACAGATATCGAATGAGTGCCTGTAGAGCAACGGGTAACGGATCAGGTCTGCGGGATGTTCCGGTGGCGTAAATCGTCTTAAGAAATTAGGGCTGCAAACCGGGAATACATATTCTTGCAGCATCGGGTCTACGTGAAGGTCCGACCAGTGTCCGTCTCCCAGTCGAATCGCAATGTCAACTTCATCAGTACTAAAATTCACCAATTCATCCGTTGTCGATATCCAGACACTGATATCGGGGTAAAGTTCGTTAAACTTTCCCAATCTTGGCACCAGCCACTTCACCGCAAGGGACTGAACCAGGCTGACTCGAATTGACGAGCGAGATTCTGTGTTGGTAATTTCATTCAACGTCCGGTGAATGTTGTCAAGAAACTCTCGAACAATTGGAACGATCAACTGTCCTTCCTTGGTGATAATCAGTCGTCGTGATCGACGTTCAAATAGTTTGAACCCCCAGATTTCTTCAATATGTCGAATCTGGTGGCTCACCGCACTTTGGCTGATAAATAGTTCTTCTGCTGCTCGAGTAAAGCTCAAATGCCTTGAAGTGGCTTCCAGGGCACGCAATGCAGCTATAGGTGGAAGTCGTTGTGACATTATTTTCCCCTAAAATAATATATTATGTATACACATTGTGCATACGTAAGATATAAGTAAATATAATCAGAATGATAAAGAAATTAAGTACTTTTTGTATATGAATATATACTCATGATTATAGGACGATTTATATTGTCAGAAGGAGTTTGTACTTCTATAATTTTTACCAAGTTTAGCTCGTGCCCTGAAGTTTCTTTCCAAGATGGTTGGCTGAAAAGGGAAGAGCAAACGGCAGGGACGAAATCTGGAGCAGGGACGCTCCTTTCTTTTCCTCCTAAAAAAATTTCAAAAGTCGAACTGCGATATGATCGGACTCGACTTTCGTCCTTGCCGGGCTTGATGTGCCTGCCGCTGAATGGTTCCTGTTCACGGCGGGCTTTCTTATTTGTAAAACTCACAATTGCTACAATGGCAGGCGACTGATCTGTCTGTTTGAGCTAGATATGACTTATTGACGAGTGAGTCGAGTATGAACCTTTATCAAATGCTTCGTGAGCGAGAAGTCACCGACAATCCGATTCGGGTTGGCATTATCGGTGCCGGAAAATTCGCCACCATGTTTATGGCGCAAATTATTCGTACACCTGGAATGCGCCTGGTCGGTGTTTGTGATCTGGACATTGAAAAGGCCATGCGAAATCTGCAGACGGTAGGTTTTGCTTCCAGTCAAATTGTCAAACAACACGGCGTTCACGGTACAAGTCAATCGGTACTGGTGACATCCGATCTGGACCAGGTTCTACACGCACAGCGAGTGGATGTCGCGATCGAATCGACCGGGGACCCAATCGCCGGTGCCAGCCACGCTCTCACGTGTATTGATCGCGGTATTGACATTGTGATGGTCAATGTTGAAGCCGATGTCTTGGTTGGGCCTTTGTTGGCTCATAAAGCACGGCAAAACGGTGTTGTGTATTCTCTGGCATATGGCGATCAGCCAGCGCTGATCGTTGAACAAATTGATACAGTTCGTACCATGGGCCTAAATGTGATTTGCGCGGGTAAGGGAACAAAGTATCTGCCAGAATACCATCAATCAACTCCGGATACGGTCTGGGACCACTATGGACTGACTCGTGCTGAAGCCGAACAAGGTGGCATGAATAGCAAGATGTTTAATTCATTTCTTGATGGCACCAAATCTGCGATCGAAATGACTGCGCTTGCCAATGCAACTGGCTTGAAACCCCCTTCATCGGGACTTGAATTTCCGCCATGTTCGATCGATGAACTTCCTTCGATACTCAAACCCAAATTCCACGGTGGTGTGCTGGAACAACCCGGTGTCGTTGAGGTGATTTCTTCACTTCGTCGCGATGGAACCGAAATTGAACGCGATCTCAGGTGGGGAGTTTTTGTCGTGTTTGAGGCGGGTAGCGAATATGTCAAACGGTGTTTCAAAGAATATGGATTGGTAACTGACGCTGCTGGCCAATATAGCGCACTTTATCGTCCTTATCACCTGATCGGACTGGAACTGGGGGTCAGCGTTGCTTCAGTTGCGCTACGGAAAGAACCGACAGGTACATCCTTGCGGTTTTCAGCTGATGTTGTTTCAATCGCGAAACGAGACCTTCGAAGCGGCGATAGACTCGACGGTGAAGGCGGTGAAACTGTATGGGGGAAAATACTACCCGCTAAAGATTCACTGGCACTCAAAGCTGTTCCCATTGGATTGGCATCCGAAATTGAAATAATCCGACCCATCCGCGCGGGTGAGATCGTTACCTGGAACGATGTCAAGCCTGGTATTGAGCAAATTGCCCATCAGCTTCGATTCGAAATGGAACGCGATTTTGGCAATGGATTGGAGCGCTGTTGACCGGATTAGTCGATTCGCTCAAAACTGATGCTTTGAGCAGGATGACGGACAACGGCTCTGGTGTCGCGAATGAGTTTGACGCGATCTCCTTTTTTGAAATTCTTTCCGCTCAGTCGCCCAAGAAATAGATTGCCGGCACCATCCATCGCCACGTGGGCAAAAGTTTCGCTTCGCCCTGCGGTCAGTTGTTTGATCGTACCCAGTCCGGTCAATTCAAACCATGTTGATTTTTGTCGATCGCTTTCGCAAATCAAGCGAGGCGGAAAATTGACGCATTCACACACTGGGCAGCGAGACGCTAAAGCCCGACCTTCCTGCAACGCATCAAAATAGGGCTTCATTTCACCCAGTGAATAGCAATAATCAAGTTCCAGCTTAAGTGGAAAATACAAAACGTCCTTATTCATCTTAATCTTCCATAAATACAGTTGTCAATTCAGTTCAGTCTGTTTGCGATCATGGCACAAGCGATTTTGCAGCATATCTTGCCGCTTCACCGATGCCATCAATATCAGAGTCAGAAAGTGCCAGCGACACGTACAGTTTATTGGGGCTTTTGAAGATTCCCTGCTTTCTCAGAGCCTGTTGGTACTGCGTAGCAAGTGCATGATCACCGGATATTGAATCGCGGTAGTTATTTACCAGCCGATCGGTGAACACAATTTCAAACAATGACGGTTCCCCTACAATCTGGTGAGCGATGCCAAGCTCTGTGAGCGGCTCACTGACAAGCTGTTGAATCTTGCTTCCTTCCTGATTCCACTTGTCATATTGACCGGAGCGTTGCAGTATTTCCAATGTTTTCAGACCTGCAACCGCAGCAACGGGGTTGCCACTGAGTGTACCAACCTGCATCAAGAATCCATCCTGGCCAACTTTGTTTTTGTCAAAGTGGGACATGATGTCTGCACGGCCTGCGACCGCAGACAAGGCAAAACCTCCACCGATAATTTTGCCCAAAGTACAAAGATCCGGTACGACATCATAGTATTGCTGGGCGCCGCCATACGCCAGTCGAAACCCAGTGACAATCTCATCAAAGATCAGTACGATGCCATGGCGGTCACAGAGCTCTCGCAATGATGCAAGAAACCCTGGCTGTGGTGGAATGATGCGCTGTAAGGGTTCAACAATGACACCGGCGATTTCGTCAGCGTGAGTTTCGATGACAGCACTCGTGACATCCAGACCATTAAACGGTGCAATCAATATTTCCTTTCGTACGGCAGCTGGAATTCCCGCTGAATCGGGTACTGCGTTTGGAAAATTAACCGGTTTTTCCGGTGCCAGGCTCATCTGTGCTTCGGCCGACATTCCGTGATAGCCGCCTTCAAATTTGACAATTTTATTTTTACCCGTAAACGCTCTGGCAAGTCGAATGGCGTACATATCCGCTTCTCCGCCGGTACACAGAAATCTCACGAGCTGTGCGCATTTGACTGCCTCACAAATTTTTTCAGCCAATTCGATTCCCGCTGGATTATTCGCGAAAAAAGTCATGCCTTTGTCCAACTGCGTACGAACTGTATCCAGAATTTCCGGATGCCCATGCCCCAACACCATGGGACCGGAACCGATCAGCAGGTCAATGTATTCATGATCGTCTGCGTCCCAAAGGCGGGAACCTTGAGCCTGGCGAATGACTACGCCCGATTCAAAGTTGCCGAATCCGCCAGCTGGCAAAACATTGTGGGCTCGTTTGATCCATTCACTTTGTTTCATAGCATCAAGCCTTCATGCAGGAAAAAAACTGTGGCAGAACCGATCGTGGCTGTCACCAAGAAATTGTTCAACTTGGAGTGTCGCGGTCAAGCGTAATCACGATGTTACCCACATGTTGTTTATCAATCAGTTTTTGCTGAGCGTCTTTGAGTTTTTCCAGCGGATAAACTGCTGCGATTACGGGAGCAATTTCGCCGTTTTCGATGTAACCGACGAGCCTCGAAAAGGTGCCTCGGGGAACGACCGTACATCCGTGAAATTTCAAGTCGTTAAGGTACAGTGTGCGAAGGTCCAACTCAGCGATTGGTCCGGCGATTGCACCGGAAACCGCGTAGCGACCGTTTCGTGCCAGTGTAGAGATCAATTGAGGAAAGAGCTTTCCACCGACTACGTCCGCAACGACTGTGACCGAATCTTGTCCGATAGCAGTTTTCAATTCAGATTTGAGGTTTTTCGGTGATCGACCGATCAAGACATCCGGTGAAAATTGTTTTAATTCACCATGTTTGGACTCAGAAGCCATCGCTATAGTCGTTGCCTTACGGCGATTGGCGAGTTGAATGAGCGCTGAACCGACGCCACCCGATGCACCGGTAATCAACACGGTGTCTGCACTGGTAACCCCGGCCTGATCGAGCATATTCTCCGCAGTAAGCCACGATGTTGCAAATGAAGCAATTTCCATATCAGTCAAATGACTTTCAATGGGGTGGACCTGACGATAATCCACGCTCACAAAATCAGCGTAGCCACCATCGCACTCTGATCCCAAATAGCCACATTGATCCAAATCATCAGGGTGATTCCAATTTCGGATCCACGGCTCAACCATGGCTCGTTTGCCAAGCAAGCTTTTGGGAACGTGCTGTCCAACTGTGTGTATTGTTCCGCAAATATCTGCACCTTGGATTCTGGGAAGTTCAATCGAAGATCCGCCCCAGCCTGCATCAGCAGTTTCAGCCGAAGCAAGAGCGTCACCAGTCGTCGCATCAGTGACACCTTTCGAATACCAGGCGGTACGAGAGTTGACATCCGTGTTGTTAAGACCGCATGCGCTAACTTTGATCAGTACATCATGATCACCGACCACCGGGGTAGGCCAGTCACTTCGCAAGACGAGTTGATCCATGTCGCCGTGGCCCGTCAGCAAGAATGCTCTCATTGTCGAAGGAAGATTATTCATTTTCAGGCCATTCGCGAGCGCTCTGCGCTCGGGTCATAGATTGCACTTGGTAAAACTTTTGCATGGGTAGGTTCTCCGGCCACAATAACATACAAATTTGTTCCTGGTCGTGCAGCTTCAGGTTTGACGTAGGCAAATGCTAACACACGATCAAGAAAATGACTATACACGATTGAAGTGATCGATCCGACGACTTCCTCCTTGTACAAAACTGCTTCGCCACCGTGTCCAAATTGAAGTTCGTCGTGATCGATTGTAAGATAAACGCAAATCCACGGCAGCGGGGAGCCAAGACTTGATTCGCTTGGATCTTTACCGACAAAGCAAGGTTTATTCAGGTCTGCAAAGGCCATTACGTTCGCTTCAGCCAAGGTCACTTCGTTCGTCAACTCCGATGCACCTTTGAATGCTTTTTCCATACGCATGACGTTCATGGCAAAGGATCCATAGTGAATGATGCCGTCCGATTGACCGGATTGCCAAATGGCCTGATAGATATCGGAAATCGCTTCCTTAGGAGCATGCAATTCCCAGCCAAGTTCACCACTATATGAAATTCTCAAGGCTAGGGCGCGGTGCCCCGCTACCTCAATAGTCTGAGCGGAAAACCAGCGAAAACTTTCATTGTTCAACGCACTATTTGTGGTACGAGACAGCACTTGACGGGCTTTAGGCCCCTGAATCGCCAAACCGCACCACTCGCGAGTAAGATTGGACACCTTTACTGACATGCCGGACAAGTGTTGCGCAAGATGATCGAGCAGCCGATTTTCGTAGAATGCGGCACAAATAAGAAAAAACCTGTCAGATGCCGATCTGACGACAATCAATTCCAATTCAATGCGCCCGCGTTCGTTGAGCAGGTAACCCAGTGCAACTGTGCCTGTTTTTTTCGGTGCGCTAGAGCTAAAAATGTAATCCATCAATTGCTCCGAGTCCACTCCTCGAAGTTCAACTTTCGCAAAAGCTGAAATATCCATCAGCCCGACACCTGTTCGAACTTTGCGAACTTCTTCACCAACAATATCAGTGATGTCATTGCGTTTGAAAGAATACTCATCGCTCGGTGAAACCCCAGGTGGGGCGAACCATCGAGGCCGTTCGTGTCCACAAACTTCTTCGAACACTGCGCCTTGTTGCTTCAGCACGGGGTAGAGCGGATTGGGCAGCACCGGCCGACCTGCCAAACGGTTAAAGTGAGGAAAGGGGATTTCATGGCGCAGGCAATAGTCCTCCTGGCCCTTTGTTCTTTGCCATGCT
Source organism: Arenicellales bacterium (assembly GCA_963664525.1). Classification (GTDB taxonomy): domain Bacteria; phylum Pseudomonadota; class Gammaproteobacteria; order Arenicellales; family JAJDZL01; genus JAJDZL01. Next base: position 1,386,033 of record OY761535.1, on the reverse strand, counting down.
TTGCTTGCATAGGTGCCGAAACGACGCGGATCAAACTCTCGCATCGAGATATCAGCACTGCCGTGCACCATCCAGCGTGCCAGCTCTCGGCTAAGGGCAGGACCCCAGCCAATGCCGATTTGCGTACCGCAGCAGCACCAATAATTCGGTGTACCAGGTGCCGGACCAATCAGGGGATTTCCATCAGGTGGGTGTGAAATTGCGCCATGCACTGTTCGTTTGATGCCAATATCAGCCAGCACTGGCATACGTTGCATTGCATTGTTGAGCCAGGGCATTATCCGATCGTAGTCGGGCTCAAACAGTTCATGTTCTGCTTCCCAGGGGCAGCCATCTTCCCACACCGTGTTTGGATTGTCCTTTTCGTAGATGCCGATCAGTCCCGATTTTTGCTCCATTCGAATATAGCCAGAAACGTTGGCATCATCGCGCATGACTGGAAGTTCATATTCAAGCGATTCAAATTCAGCAACCGTATCGGTAACAATGTAATGATGTGTATTGGAAACCATCGGTAGCTGAAGTCTGTTCCACTCGCCGATTTGACGGGCATAAGTGCCGGCCGCGTTGACGACGTGTTCACAGCGAATATCACCTCTTTCGGTGCTAACTTGCCATTCACCGCTTGACAACCGCTCAATATTTGTCGCGCGGCACCGACGAATGATTGCAACGCCTTTTGATCGCGCGCCTTTTGCGAGAGCGGAGGTAACAGAAGACGGGTCAACATGTCCGTCATCGGGCGTGTACAAGCCACCGAGAACACCGTCAAGATTGTAAAAAGTATGAAGCGAGTGAATTTCGTTCACATCGATCAATTCAATTTGAACGCCGAGCGAACGGGCGACGCTCAATGTGTATCGCAGCCAGTCCATTTCATCTTCACTGTATGCGAGGCGGATCGACCCGCAATCATTCCAACTGACTGGCTGGCCAGTTTCCTTTTGCAGTTGTCCAGAATACAGTTGGATGTTGTAATCGACGCATTTGCCCAGATTGAGACTGGAAGTAGATCTCGTAATCTGGCCTGCCGCATGCCAGGTTGAACCTGATGTCAATTCTGCTTTTTCCAGCAAAATGACATCATTCATGCCTTCCAGAGCTAGGTGATAAGCAAGCGAGCAGCCCATGATGCCTCCACCCACAATGACTGTTTGGGCGGTATTGGATGGCAAATCGGATGTTACGGTTGGTCGAGTTGACATCAAACGAAAAAACAAGGAAGTCGTTTAACTGAAAGCGCGAATTATCACTGAGAAACGCGATTTTGTGTGAACTATTTACGTGCAAGGTGCGGCAGCATAAACAGCTAAAAAAATTGCAATTTCGATTTGAATTCCGACATGAACTTTGAGTTGGAAAATCAAATTCAAACCGCTGCCAAGATGAACCCATCACCACCACCATCACCATGCAGTCGACTATGGCAAAGCGAAGTAAAATTAGTTGCCAGGAAACATTCATTTCAAATTGGTCAATCGTTGATGGATTCAGTCGAAAACTTGACTCGAAATCTGCATCCCCGGTACTATACAGATCCGGAAATATTTCGCCGTGAACGAGAAGGTGTTTTGTCAAAGACCTGGCAATACGCAGGTCACGAATCACAGCTTGGACAGTGCGGAGATTTCTTTGCTTTCGAAGTTGCCGGGCAAAATCTTTTTTGCATCCGGGGCAGTGATTCGATCATTCGAGCGTTCTACAATGTCTGTCAACATCGCGCACATGAGTTGGTCGCCGGTTCAGGAAACAAACGAGCGATTGTCTGTCCTTATCACGGTTGGACGTATCAATTGGATGGGCAACTCAGGCATGCTCGCAACCTGGCATCCGTCCCAAGTTTGGAGTGTAAAAATATCCGCCTGACTTCTGTCAGGCTGGAAAATTTCTTAGGATTTTTATTCGTCAACCTGGATTGGAGTGCAGCGCCGATGGACGAGTGGTATCCGAACGTCCGCAATGAGATTTTGGAATATGTCCCGCAAATCGAACGTCTTTCGGTGTTTCAGGTTGAAGATGTAATTGAGAAGTGCAATTGGAAACTGTCGGTCGAAAACTACTCTGAGTGTTATCACTGCTCACTGAATCACAAAACATTTTCCAACGGTGTCGTCAAATCCGAAACCTATGACATCCAACCACAGGGCTATTGCCTCAGGCACACGACCGAATCCCAGAATCTCGATCAAATGAGCTATTCGATCGACTTAAATGCCAATCGTAGCGCCGGCAAGTATTCGTCCTGGTATCTTTGGCCGATGTTTGCTTTCCAGGTCTATCCAGGTAATCTGCTCAACACGTATTGCTGGCAGGAACTTGAAACGGATTCTGTTAAAGTGCGGCGCGGCTGGTACTTGAGTGCAGACGATGATGCTACGGTCATCCGAGACCTGGCTGAACAGGACTTGCAAACCACTGTAGCCGAGGACATTCGCCTGGTTGAATCCGTTCAGCGCGGCATGCAAAGTCGTGGTTATCAACCCGGTCCGCTCGTCGTCGACCCTCTGGGCGGGGTTAATTCTGAACACTCGATCAAGGTGCTTCAGGAATGGATGCGATCCGGAGTCGATGCCCGCTAGGTCGCACGATAATTTCATTGCCTTTGATCACTTGGCAACCATCTGATGTGTGCTCGACATTCGTGTCAGCCTTGTATTAAGAAATAACGGATTAAGGAGTCCAATATGGATAAAGAACTATTTGAAAAAGGTGTTCAAGCCCGAAAGGCGACGCTTGGCGACGAGTATGTGCAAAAAAACCTGGACTCGGCCGATGCATTCAATCGACCGTTTCAAGAAGCGATGACGCAGTGGTGTTGGGGATTTGGTTGGTGCGACGAGACGATTGATCCCAAAACGCGGTCAATGATGAACCTCGCGATGATCGGCGCATTGGGCAAGATGCACGAGTGGGAAATTCACTGTCGGGGTGCGATTCGAAACGGTGTCAGCATGGCAGAAATTCGTTCGATACTGCATGTGATTGCGATCTACTGTGGTGTGCCACAAAGCCTGGAATGTTTTCGGGTGGCGAGGAAAGTACTGGAAGAAGCCGATATGCTTTGAGCAGTTTCAATGTTCGGTAACAAGGTGTTGCCAAGTATTAGCAAATCAGTCGAGCTTGCTTTGATCGTGGCGAAGACCAAAAACCCAGCGTTCGATTGTAATGTCTTCAAGATAGTGAAATGGGCGCTCTTCAAGCCCCGAAAATCCAGGTCCAGGCATCAAGACAACATCACCGGACAAATTGGCAATTTCCATGGCGTTGGTTTTGCGACGATCATCTGCAACATAAAACCGTCCCATGCCTTCCAGCACAAATAGACAAATGATATGGCGATAGTCCGTTCGGTCTCGATGCGGTGTAATGCCGCCGCTGCCGGGGACATACTTTTGCAGCATCACATCGTTGAATACAACAGGTGTGGAAAAAAGTAATTGGGTTTGTATTGCTTCGTCGAATAATTGTTGAAACCCGACAACCAACTCACCGAACAGCCCATCAGTTCTCAGTTGGTCTTGCAACAGCATATCCTGGTAAACCCGGTCTGTTCCTTTGCCGACGGTGTCTCGTGCCGGGCGAAGCGGATATTGTTTCGCTTCATCCATTAACGCGCAGCGAAATTCATCCGTCAGAACCGGCACAGAAATCGAGCGGCTAAACTTGAGTATTTCAAGTGCTCGACCCAGCGTCGTCGGCGAAAGGCAAAAACAGGAACCGCCCATTTTCAAGTCAGACTGAAGTGAGAATTTTTAATGAAAATGTTCATTTCAAATGTGCGATTTGGTCACTTTTTTGCACATGGTTTTAACAGCCGTACCAACAGTGGATCAATGAATCGTTCAACTGATCACGTTCGATTGATTGGCTCATTCGAGTTGTTTGTGGGGTGACTAGGAGCCACTTTGCACCACGAAATTCTGTCGGAACAATCAATTTTATAAGCCGATGAGAGGTAATTTGTTGAAGTCGTCCATTGAAAAATGCTACATTGAATGTTTACAATTACAAAAAAATAAATTTCAATCAGGTTAATGTCGTCCCGCGATGTGCCTGTCGGGTCAATAATTGTGCAGGAGGAGATAATGAGTAGTCCAGCGAACTTGGGTGCGCGTCTGGCAGAAATTAAGGGCGCAGAAGTGATTAAGAGCTTTTGCTATACCTGCCCTTGGCAATGTCCTACAGAGGTGTTTGTGCGCGATGGCAAGATTGTCTATCACAAGGGCAATCCTGAATCTCCCAACAACATCGGATCGCGTTGTGCCAAGGGGATGGCTAGTTGGTACGTGACCCGCGACCCCGACCGCTTGAAGTATCCGATGCTTCGGACCAACGCCAAGGGAGAACCCGGCCAATTTAAACGCATCAGCTGGGATGAAGCATTTTCATTCATCGCCGAAAAACTCAAGTCAATTGCTGATGAACATGGGCCGGAAGCCGTTGCACTGACCTGTCACCACGACCCGAACACTCAATTTTACCGCCACTTGCTGGGCGAACTGTACGGGTCCCCGAATCTGTACGCTCATACTTCCGGCTGTGAACAGGACCGTCGCTCTGCCTGCCTGACGCTGTTTGGTCACGTCTTTCCGATGCACGATTTTGTCAATTCAAAATACGTGATGCTTTGGGGAATGAATAATCTTGGAGCCAACCAGGGTTTATGGGAGAGCCGTGCGCTGATCGATGCACAAAAGAAAGGCTGCAAATTGGTGGTTGTCGATCCGAACTTTACTGAAACCGCTCAAAAAGCGGATGAATGGATTCCCATACAACCTGGCACCGATGGTGCACTGGCGCTTGCGATGTGCCACAGCATCATCAGCAAGCGTCTCTACGACGCTGATTTTGCTAATAATTACTGCAATGGTTTTGATGGTTTTCGCGCTCACTTGCAAGACAATGGCTACACGCCTGAGTGGGCAGAACCGATTTGTGGTGTCGATGCAAAGACAATCGAACGCCTAGCCCAAGAGTTCGCCACAACCAAGCCTGCGATGTCGGCAATATTTAAAGGTTCCGGCTACTACACCAACGGTGCAGATGCCGGTCGGGCCTGTTATGCACTCAATGCCATTTGTGGCGAAGTTGATAAACCGGGCAATTTGCATCTTAAAGATTGGGCGCCATTGGGACTGCCGGTGGTTATTCCCGATGAAGCAAAACGCGCACCGTCCAAAGATCCGCTACACGCCGCGATGGGTTACCCTCTGGCACCGGATCTACCGAACTCAAAACTTCCCGAGGCGGTCATCGACGGCAATCCGTACCCGGTCAAGGGCCTGTTTGTACATGCGACTAATCCTGTGATGAGCGATCCCAACCGAGATCGGGTTCTGGAAATGTTCAAGAACCTCGACCTGGCGGTCGCCTGTGAACTTTACATGAGTGAAACTGCGCTAGAGTGTGACATTGTGCTTCCCGAGACTTCGTTTTATGAGCAAGCGGAAATCCGTCAAGGCATGTGGCTTGGTCCGGAAGTTGTGTTGTGTCAACCGGTCGTGGCTCCGGTGGGTGAGTCAAAAGCGCCTTATGAAATTGTCAAAGGCATCGCCGAAAAAATGGGCTGGAGCGAACATTTTCCATATGAGAAATGGGAAGACTGGGGCGAGATCATGATGGAAAACGTTCCAATGACGCTCGAAGAACTCAAGGACAAAGGATTTTGGGCAGGCGAGATTCGCTATAACCGGGTGCCTGAAGGTTTGGCGACGCCATCTGGAAAAATTGAACTGCACTCAAGCAGTTATGAGGATGCCGGATTCAACGGTTATCCGGTGTATACCGATCGTTCGGTCATTCCCGACGATCAGTACCCCTTGCAGTTAACTCACTCTAAATTGAGCGCTCACTGTAATATCGTGACACAAAACAATCCCTACCTGATGGAAGTTTGTGGAGAAAACTGGGTGGAAATCAACAGCCAGGACGCGGCCCGATATGGAATTCAGGATGATTCGATGGTGGTTTTGGAATCTCCAAAAGACCAAATAAAAATCAAGGTCAAAGTGGTGGAAGGTCTGGTGCCTGGCTGTGTCAGTGTTCGCCATGGACACGGCTTTGGTCACTGGGCTATGGGCTCGATTGCAAAAGGGCATGGTGCGCACTCCAACAATTTAATGGATACGCACACCAACCCCATTACCGGCGCCAATTGCTATAACGAATGCAAAGTCCGGATTCGCTCGGCTTAGCTGCATAATCAGTAGGAGAATTTCAGATGCAATACGGATTCTATTTTGATCACAAAAGATGTGTGAAATGTCACGCCTGTGAAATTGCGTGCAAATCCTGGAACGAGGTTGAAGTTGGGCCGCGCTGGCGAGAGGTTGTAAAAATCGAATCGGGCACATTTCCGAATGTAACCGCGATGAATGTTTCGATGGCATGCATGCACTGTGGCGACGCTCCTTGCCGAAACGCATGTCCTGTCGGAGCGATCAGCAAACGGGTGGCCGATGGAATTGTTGAAGTCGATCAGAACGTATGCATCGGTTGTGGATTTTGCACTTGGGCTTGTCCATTTAATGCACCACAATTGAGTTCAGACGTTGGCAAAATGGAAAAATGTAATTTTTGCCAAACACCGGGCAAGGAACGGCCGCTGGATATGCCACGCGCCTGTGAAGAGATCTGTCCGACCGGCGCAATTCAGTCCGGTTCGATGGCAGAACTCGCGAATGTGAATCGGGAAAGCGCTGCCCGTCGACTCGCTTCTCAAGGCTATCCTGGCATTGTTAGCGACGCTGCGAGCAGGTTTGGATAGGCGAAAAAAAATTCACAATATTTGATTTCGACGGCTAATTCTACAGGAGACGGACCATGGCTGAAATTATTGGCAATGCCATACCACCCCAGCGTAAACGGGTCATTGATGCACTGCATCTACGCGAACCCGATTTGGTGCCGGTTGGTCTTTGGGGAACGATCGAAGGCTACCAGAACCTCAGAAAGGGAATTGGCATGGACTTTAAAGCCGACCCCAAGGACTATCGCACCGGTTCTACGACGTGGACAACCGATGTCAGTTTTGAGTTGGATATTGCTGAAAAGTTAGGTGTGGACTTTATGCGAATCGCAATTGGTACACCCGGCGGTTCTCCGGGGTTCAGGGCGATTGATTTTGATGAGATTCCCTTCGATATGGGCATCCCTCCGCCCAATGTTGATATTAATGTGGATGAATGGGGTGTGATTCGAAAGTGGACACCGCATGAACAGGGCGGCTATTACGAAATGATTGGATACCCCCTGTTTAACGCCACCAGTGCGCCGCTCGACGAAGGCTTAAGAATTCTCGATGAATTTCCCTGGCCCGACCCTTGGGATGAATCATGCTGGGAGGACTCTCCTATTCCGGGAATGACGCTGAGGGAGTACTGTAAATTTATCCATGAAGAGACGCCATTTGCCCTGTTGGGTCAAGGCGGACGAGGTGGAATCTTCGAGCAGGCCAAGTACATGGTTGGCTACGCCAAGATATTTTCAGATTTCATCGAATCGCCTGATTTTCTGGAAGCCATGCTGACTCGTTTGACGGACATCGAAATTGAATTCAACAAGGCGATCATTGATGAATGCGGGGAATATCTTGACTGGCTGCGAATGAGCCCGGAAGATCTCGCTAGCGAAAATACCGCATTTTTGTCTCTCAAGATGTTCGACCGACAGGTCAAACCGCACTATATTCGTGCGTTCAATGAGATCAAGGAGTACTATCTGAAGAAAAACCCGCTGGGAAAAATTCAGTTTCATAGTTGCGGGGCGATACCTGAGCCTTTTATGCGAGGACTGATCGAATCAGGGGTGGATGGCTATGACAGTCTTCCGCCAAAAGTAGCCCGGCATTCCAATCCAGCCGCAAAAAAAAGGCAGTTGGGTAAGGAGATGTTTTTCTATGGTGGTATTGATGTTCAGGAAACGCTGCCTTGGGGCAGTGTCGAGGATGTTCGAAACGAAGTGCGTCAGCGCATTTGGGAAATGGGGCACGGCGGTGGCTTTTTGCTCAGTTCCTCCCATCGACTTGAGCACGACGTTCCGACTCAAAACGTACTCGCCATGATTGACGAGGCGCGAAGCTACGGCGTCTATCCGCTACCGACTGAACCACCGCCTGGTGCTGATACCGGCGAGGGTTATGAACCTTGGACGGGTGATCGTAAACGTCGCAGACGACCAGACCGCAATCGGACATCCCGAGCTGCTTGATTTCAACCAATATACAGATGCAAAATTATGCCACTATTCATTGAAACTGAAAAAGAATGGGACTTGGAAGATCTTCAGTACGATTTTGAAGACTCTCTTGAAACCGATCGTTGGCTGGATGCACCGGCCGAGATCAAGGAACTGTTTCACGAAATCGAGTGGAACATTATTGATGGCGAACACGAAGACACATCTGACTTGATTCATCCAGCCCTGGAAGCGGATATTTCACCTCGGACACTGGTCGCAGGTCCCATGGCGACAGGTATTGCCGAGGTCGGACGCCGTTTCAAGATGGATGAGTATTTTTTACCTGAAGTGATGATGTCTGCCAAGTGCATGCATTCAGCACTTGGCATTCTCAAACCTTTGATCATTGCCGAAAAGTCTGAGGATATCGGAACTGTCGTAGTCGGTACTGTACAAGGCGATTTGCATGATATCGGCAAAAAAATTGTCGCCATGATGTTGGAAGCTGCAGGTTTTACGGTGATCGATTTAGGTGTCACGGTACCACCTGAGGATTTTATTGCGGCAATTCGGGAGCACCAGCCACAAATTGTTGGATTTTCTGCGCTTTTGACGACCACAATGAATATGCAGTGGGAGACCATCAAGCACCTCAAAGCCGAGGGCATGAGAGGTGATGTGAAAGTATTCGTTGGAGGTGCGCCGATCAGTCAGGCTTGGTGTGACAAAATCGGGGCAGATGCCTATGGTGTCGATGCATTGGTTGCAGTCGAAAAAGCCAAGGCCTGTGTCCAGGAGTATCGAGAAATCAAGGGTGGCGATCCTGCATTGCATGGTGCGATGCTGGCTCTTGATGCGCAACGCGTTGCTGAGCAGGTAGCCAAACTCGAGACCGCAGCGAGCGGATAAATCCTAGACTTTACACTGTATCATCAAACGCCTGTTGCTGTGATGATTGATACGATTGTCCCATGAACCAGTCTAATATTGCTATCCGTCGCAGACGGGTCCTATTGCCGATTATTGTCGGAATTGTCTTGTTTGTTGTCCAACTGTCCGGCAGTCAGGGTGCGGCATTGGCTTATGGACTGCTGCTCGTGTCGGTCGCAATGCTACTCGCTGGGCTTTCGACCTTGTCGCTGTTGCTGTTTTCTTCCAAGGGTCGAACCGAATCACTCACATTGTCGATGCGTTGGCTTTTTGCGATGGGTGCCTGGGCGTATGTGATCGGGGTATTTGATCTTTCCGGACACTTTATTGCACAAGCCCTGGCTGGTAATGTGGAATTGCACTGGATATTCTTCGGGCCTGCTGCACTGGCCAGTCTGGTGTTGTTTGATATAGGGATGTATCAGGTCATTTATTCTAAAAATCGACCGACCTGGGACCGGTATCGACGCCATATTCGTCGTGAAGATGCTGAACCGGAAGCGATGCGCAGGATTTTTTTCGCCGATGTCGCGTTTCACACCAATCTACTGGCCATCAGCAGTTTTCGCTGGCTACGTCATACCTTAATGTATTGGGGATTTGCGCTACTGTTCGTAGTGGAAGTCGTTGCAGTATTTGTGCGCGAGGGTTTTCCCGCGTTTGGTTTAGTCGATATTTGGGAAATATCGACACATCCGGTCAGGTTGGCTTTTGATTTTGCGTTCGAGTTTTTTGGTGTTATGGTGCTTGTTGGTTGTCTGCTTGCGTTGATGTGGCGAATCAAGGTCAGTGGAACAGTTGAAAAAAAATATTCTGATACACCGTCGGTTGTGTTTTTGTTCCTTGTGGTTCTGAGCGGATTTTTGCTGGAGGGTTCCCGTCTCGCTTTGGCTGGATTGCCAGACGGGTCCGAATACTCCTTTATTGGTTGGATTCTTGCCTCGATGTCGCCGGGTGAGTCCGGATTAATAGCATCTGCATATACGCCGCTTTGGTATTTTCATGTCTTTGGGTCGCTTGGGTTTATTGTGTATATTCCTGCACACAGACTGGCGCATTCATGTGCAACACCGATTGGTCGCCTGATGAATTCGCAAAAGAAGATTCTGGCCAGGAAACGAGAACAGGCCTTGCGCGGCCTGATGCGCACTCACGCGGATCCCATGAATTCAAAAGTAGAGATAGAATGATGAGTCGAGTAATTGCAATTTACGGAAAAAGCTGTTCGTTAAAATCGGATGTCGCTCGGGCTATATCCCGACTGACAGGCTACAAAATGGCAAGTCGCGGGGAGGCTGTAACGACACAGGCATTGATGTCATTGCAGCAAAGCGGCATCGAAGTAGACCTTGAGTATCACCGCAAACTGGACGATGAAACGAGGTCTATGCTGCAATGGCCTGATGCGGTTTTGATCATGGAAAGCCGGTTTATGGATGCTGTTTTACAAGGTCTCGATGGCGTGTTTTTTGTGCAACTTGCCAGCGATGACTCCGCTCGACAATCACGTTGGGATCATCGTAAAGAAGAAGGTGGGGGACGTACCCGGCAAATTGGGCAAAGTGTTGAGCAGCGCGATGCAGATGACGAAAAACTACGTCAGATGTTGTACCCAGATGCCGTTGAAATTAAGCCCGATATGCATCTCGACACAAGCGCAGGCAAAGCCTACGATTATGCAATTGAAATCTGGTCGAAATTCACCGGTGAAGACCTGTCGCATCTTGTCGTTTCCGGTGTCAGCGAGATGGATAAAAAACAGACCAAGGGTCTCAAACCTGGTCCATCCGCGGGCGAGGTTGCGGTATACAACGCACTGAGAAATCCATTTGGCGGCTATATTACCGATGATGAAAGTGGCCGAAACGTATTTATTCACAAAAGTGCAGTTGAATCAAGTGGATTGGGGGAATTGGATCGAGGACAGCGCGTCCGTTACCAGATCGTTGAAGACGGGTTTGGTGGGTTTCGTGCAGTCGATATTCAGGCTGAATAGTGGTTTGGCAAGATGCCTTTGCTGAAAAACATACTCCCAGCCTTGGCAGATAATTGCGACTTGAAACAATGTGAAGCGTTCAAGTTTCGTGATTGCGAGGTGAAGGCAATCAAATTGACGACGGGTTCGCCATGCTCCACCCACGCTGATCTTTTTGACCAATGGCCAGGTCCAGAAAAGAATATCGTCGAGTGGTATGTGCTCGACAGTGGCCATGTCGTTGGAAAAGGCACGGACGGTAGCGGCAAGGAGTTTTACCCGGTCATGCGACTGGATTCTAACTGATATGACATTGCCTGCCTGTCCACAAAAGGCGCCGTACGCCGTGATGGTTGAATCGGGTGTGCGCTATGCCTGGTGCAGTTGTGGTTTAAGCGAAACACAGCCTTGGTGTGATGGCAGCCATCGCGGTACAGATTTCAAGCCCATCAAATTTATTGCGCCGATTTCGGCTGAATTTTATATGTGCGGTTGCAAGGCGTCGGAAAACGCACCTTATTGCTTTGGCAATTGTATGGGACACGCCCCGCCACCGCGTTCATCCAGTTCAGCTTGACACCGTCATGTATTTTGTGGTCGGTGTTCGTCACAACCTGGTAGAACAGATTCGCTGTTGTGATGATCTCATTAAGCAGCAGATAATTTTGAAATCCAATCTGGACGCTGGATCCTTGCTGGCGGAAAATTTTCAGACTAATGGCTGCATCGACGGTGAATACTGTTTCGATGACGCTGAACGCGCCAAAATATTTGCATCCGTATGCATGGACTTTACCAAAAAACTGTTACAAAGTCGGCTTGAACGAATTGACAATTTAAATTCAGGAGAGGAGTTTGTTGCTTAGGTGAACGCAAGAATCGAAGACAACTCTTGGAATTTCGTGCATCAAGGGAAGAATCACATGTATTTTGTAATTACCGTTGTTGTTGCGGTTTGCTGTACCTTGGCACCGGTAGCGCTTCACGCACAGGCCGCACCGGATTACGAGCGAGAACAAAGGCTGATTGAGGAAGCTGAAGCGGGTCTATTTGACGGGGAAATCATCTATTTGGATGCGCAAGGCCGACAGGTATTTGCACTGCTGTCAGAACCTGATGAGCCGAGTTTGGATGGCGTTGTGCTTCTGCTTCATGGGCGCGGATTTCATCCGGACTGGCCGCAGGTCGTCGGACCTTTGCGTGAAGGCTTAAGTGATCGCGCTATAGCGACGTTTTCCGTACAAATGCCGGTACTTGCCAAGGATGCAAAATACTACGAATACCTGGACATCATTCCAGAGTCATTTGCGCGTATCGAAGCGGCAATTGACTATCTGCAAAGAACCGGACATGAATGGATCGCGATGGTTGCGCACAGCTGTTCTGTGCACATGACGATGGCATGGATTAAAAATTTTGGTCATCAGGGCATCGATGCCTATGTTGGTATTGGTATGGGGGCGACGGATTATCGTCAACCCATGTTAGAACCGTTTCCTCTCGAAAGCATCCGTGTGCCGGTGTTGGATCTTTATGGAAGTGAAGATTATCCAGCCGTGACTGGAGCTGCCGCAGCTCGATTGGAACAGATAAGAGCGGCGGGGCAAGCTGGGTCCGATCAATGGATTATCGAAGGTGCAGATCACTTCTTCGAAGACTATGAGGATGAATTGAGCAGCGCGGTTTCCAAATGGGTGTCTTTAGTCAGAAACTAGAAATAGCGGGTTCTGTTTGAAGCTCAGGTGTTGATATCGATTTCGTCAATATCCAGATGGCGGATGTCTTCGGCCTTGACAAAGTAAATGATATGTTCACAAATGTTGCAGGTTCGATCTGCAACACGCTCAAGTGAGCGAATTGCCCACAAAATATCGACAGCTACAGGCACTGATTCAGGGTCTGCCATCATCCACTTGATGATATTTTTAAGGGTATTGCGAAATTTTTTGTCGACTTTTTTGTCGGTACGAATGATCGCAAGAGAAGCGGTATCGTCGGTTTTCTCAAATGCCTCGAGAGTTTGATTCAGTAAGGACACAACTCGATTGCAGATGACTTCGAGTTCTTCGTAGACCGGGATACTGTCAGAGACATGAATTGCGCGACTGCCCATGAGTGCAACCCGGGTAATTTCATCGCCCATACGCTCAAAATCGTTAACGGTTTTGACGATCATCACGATAAATCTCAAATCACTCGCTGCTGGCTGGCGGCGCGCCAGAAGTTCGGTGCTTTTTTTATCGATTTCCACCTCCAGTCGATTGACTAATATTTCATTATCTGCAACCAGTTGAGCGAGCATGCGATCGCCTCGTACCAATGCGTTGGCGGCATGCTTGAGCTGACTTTGAATGAGTCTTCCCATTTCCAGCGTCTGCGAACCCAACTCTGCGAGTTCGACATCATATTTGGTTGAATAATGACCTTCAAGCATGATTTTCAATGGGTTGATGTGTGGGAAGCATTGTTCAACTTTGGCTGAACTGCATTTACTTTACTGCCGATACTTAGAAACTATCAAGATTAAAAATACTCATTCAAACAAATAATTGCAATATCTGTTTGAATCTAAACAATGCTAAATCAATCTAAAGTGTTGTAATTGTGCAATCCGAATAATGAATTCAATACAGTCCCAAAAATTTTATCGATTGGCTGTTGACATCAACAAACTATCCATTATACTGAGCCCTGAAACCATCAGGTTTCAAACCCGACTTTGACGACCTATTTCAGGTCAGATTAATTTATCAACTGGAGTTGAACATGCTTAATCAATCGTCAAGTCTCAGGGTTTTCCTGACCGTTCTAGCACTAGTGCTAGGGTCTTTTTCAGCCTCCTCGCAGGCAGCCGAAAGAGACTATATCAGTATCGTAGGATCTTCTACTGTGTACCCATTCGCGACAGTTGTTGCTGAACGATTTGGAACCAGTACAGAGTACAAAACCCCAATCATTGAATCGACAGGATCGGGTGGCGGCTTAAAGTTGTTTTGCGCCGGTGTCGGTGTGTCCTATCCGGACATAACCAATGCATCGCGCCGCATTAAGCAGTCGGAAATTGACGCCTGTTCGGAAAACGGGATTAATGAAATTGTTGAAGTGAAAATAGGCTATGACGGTATTGTGCTGGCAAATTCTGTCAATACCGATCAGATGAGCCTTTCGCGCCGCGATATATTCCTTGCACTTGCTAAGGATATTCCAGATCCGAACGGGGAACAAAAACTCATTCCAAATCCTCATATGACTTGGAAGGACGTTAACTCCGAGTTGCCGGATGTTGCAATTCGGGTGCTTGGCCCACCACCAACTTCGGGTACACGCGACGCGTTCGCGGAACTGGCATTAGAAGCGGGCTGTAAAACTTTTGACTGGCTCAAGGCAATGCGCAAAAGTGACAAGTCCAGGTACAAGTCGATCTGCCACGGCGTCCGTGAAGATGGTGCCTGGGTAGAAGCAGGCGAGAATGATAACCTCATCGTTCAGAAATTGAATGCAGACCCATTATCACTGGGTGTATTCGGGTTCAGTTTTCTTGATCAAAATTCAGATTTGGTGCAAGGTTCCATCATCGATGGTGTTGATTCAGAATTTGAAAACATCGCCGATGGATCTTACAAGATTTCCCGACCGCTGTATTTCTACGTGAAGACTTCACACTTTGACCTGATTCCTGGAATTAAGGAATACATTGAAGAATTTACAGCTGATCGCACCTGGGGTATGGAGGGCTACCTCGTCGATAAGGGTATGATTCCCATGTCTGATGAAGAGCGCAACCAGTTTAGAACGGCTGCCATGAATTTGACAACCGTTAGACTCGCTTCAGAATAAACTGTTTGATTGAACTGACAGTTTCTTTTTAGATTGCCTGAGTTGCATTCTGTAGCACGGTTGTCTAAGATTTAAGGAATTCGTCTTGCCGATCACGTGCTGCACACGGATTGGCAAGACGGTTCCGACTTCAATTTTTTAAATTCACGAATACCTGAGGGCATAGACCGTCGAGTCTGCGCAACCACAGAGAATTTAGAACTTTGAAATTTTTTAAGCCAAAACCAGATCAAATCAATATGAACTAAGCCCAGTGAGCACCTGGACGTTAATTTTCATCGTATTGGCGCTGTCATCACTTTTCTATTTTGTTGCCAAACAGCGTTCACTACGTGTTGCAAAATCAGTGGGTGGCATTCGCTCACTGCACTCTGCGCCGCGTTACTACGGCCTCGTCGCAGCTTTATTGTTTGCTGTGCCGGCTTTGGTCGTACTTGGTGTTTGGCTCAGCGTCGATGAGAACATCATATTGCGAATCATTCTAACGGAGAATTTTCCTGAATTAGATCAAGACTCGAAAGTTGATGTCGATTGGTTAACGAGTCAAATTCAGATTCTTGCGCAAAGCGAGCATATGAAAAACGTTAAAGATGTTGAACAAGTACAAGCCGCTGCACAACGCTATATTCATCTGACAGATTTAAGTCAGACACTCAGAAACGCATCGGTACTGGTGTTGGGCTCCATCGCCAGTTTCATTTTTATACTGTTCATTTCAGCCAAACTGAAAGCTCGACCGATTGCTGAAGCACTGATTCAAGGGCTTTTGATATTAAGCTCATTGATTGCGATCTTCACGACAATTGGTATCGTGTTGTCCGTTCTGTTTGAAGCCATCAGCTTCTTTAGAAAAGTTCCGATTACCGATTTTTTGTTCGGCTTGCAATGGAGTCCGCAGATTGCAATACGAGACGACCAGGTCGGTTCGTCCGGACTTTTTGGAAGCATACCGCTATTTACTGGAACCTTGCTGATTGCGGCTGTGGCAATGGCTGTTGCAGTTCCAATTGGATTGCTTTCAGCGATTTATCTTTCCGAATATGCTTCGTCAAAAGTCCGGTCCATCGCCAAGCCAGCCCTGGAGATTCTCGCTGGAGTGCCGACGGTGGTTTACGGTTTTTTTGCAGCATTGGTTGTCGCACCATACCTTTCGAACTTCGGTGCAAACTTTGGATTGAACATCGCACATGAAAGTGCGCTGGCGGCAGGTATCGTGATGGGCATCATGATTATTCCTTTTGTTTCATCCTTGTCTGACGATGTGATTACAGCACTGCCGCAATCCATACGGGAAGCATCGCTGGCTTGTGGTGCTACACAGTCTGAAACGATCAAAAAAGTTGTTTTCCCGGCAGCCCTCCCGGGGATTGTGGGCGCTTTGTTGCTGGCTATTTCTCGCGCAATTGGTGAAACCATGATTGTGCTGATGGCTGCTGGTCTGGCCGCACGGCTGACAGCAAATCCTCTTGAATCGGTTACGACGGTTACTGTACAGATTGTCACATTGCTGGTAGGAGACCAGGAATTTGACAATCCGAAAACACTGGCTGCATTTGCGTTGGGGTTAACGCTATTTATTGCAACACTGGTGCTCAATTTCACCGCGTTGTATATCGTTCGAAAATACAGCGAACAATATGAGTAGTATTTTGTTAAGTCACAATTCAGCCAATCGCTGGGAATCACCCGATTTTAAGCGTCGCCTGCATCGCCGTCAGGCTGCTGAAAAGCGGTTTCAGTGGTATGGCATTGGTGCCGTATTGTTGGGCGTGAGTTTTGTCTTGATCCTGTTTTTTAGTATTGCGATCAACGGTGTCAGCGCGTTTTGGCAGACCCAGATTCAGATGGAAATTTTTCTTGATCCTGCTGAATTAAACGAAGACAACCTGCAAAAAGCAAACTATGCCAAACTCATCAAAAATGCGCTGTATGCGCAGTTCCCGGAGGTTAGCAAGCGAAAAGAAAAGCGTCAGCTCAGCAAGATCGTCAGTATTGGGGCGCAAGTCATGTTGCAGCGAATCGTACTTAACGACCCTTCTTTGATCGGTACGACGCAGACGTTTTGGTTTCCGGTCGATGACTCGTTTGATATGTTGCATAAAAATGACTTTGGACGAGACGCCACTAAAGGCGGCGCCGGTCTCATGTCGGCAAAACAAATCAGTTGGTTTGATTCACTCGTTGAACAGGGAAAAATTGACAGTCGATTCAATCGAATTTATTTGACGGCCGGAGATTCTCGAGAACCTGAACTTGCAGGTTTGAGAGGTGCACTCATGGGTTCTTTTTATACGATTTTGGTGGCCGTGCTGATATCGTTCCCAGTCGGTGCAGCTGCGGCATGTTACCTGGAAGAATTTGCACCGCGCAATCGAATCACCGATTTTATCGAGATCAATATTAACAATCTGGCAGCGGTTCCATCCGTCGTTTTTGGACTGCTCGGATTGGCAGTTTTTATCAATTTTTTTGGATTGCCGCGTTCGGTACCACTTGTCGGTGGCCTGGTGTTGAGCCTGATGACTATACCAACCATTATTATTGCTGGAAGGGCGGCGCTTCGAGCGGTGCCACCATCGATACGAGAAGGTGCGTTGGCCCTCGGAGCTTCAAGAACACAGACTGTGGTTCAGGAAGTAGTACCCTTGGCTATGCCGGGTATGTTGACCGGAACAATTATCGGCGTCGCACAAGCGTTGGGAGAAACAGCACCACTTCTGATGATTGGCATGGTCGCGTTTATCGTTGATATACCCGGAGGGCCTTTAGACCCTTCGACAGCGTTGCCAGTCCAGATTTTCTTGTGGGCAGACAGTCCCGAGCGAGCATTCTTGGAGAAAACTTCCGGAGCTATTCTGATTCTGCTCGCATTTCTGATTACAATGAACATAGTCGCAGTCGTCATGCGGCGAAAATTTGAACGACGCTGGTAGCACCGGGTCATTCAATTGAAGTCGACGAAGAAGGACCTAGGATGGTAGAGTTAAGAGAATCAACCAAAAACGAGCGGATTGTTACTCGGATTGACGATTCTGTCTTTTCAGACAGAAACTCTGAGTTGCAGGACGGCCAATCGAAAGTCATTCATGAAAATCGCATGACTGCCGAGAATGTCAATGTTTACTATTCGGGGACCCAAGCGATTAAAAATGTTACCCTCGATATTCGTTCCAATGAGGTGCTTTCAATTATTGGTCCATCGGGATGTGGAAAATCGACTTTTCTTCGATGCTTGAATCGAATCAACGATATTGTTGAAGGCTGTCGTGTGACGGGCCAAATCAAACTCGATGGCAAGGACATCTATAGCAGTGCCCTGAATGTGGTGGAGTTACGCGCTCGGGTAGGCATGGTGTTTCAAAAGCCAAATCCTTTTCCGAAGTCAATTTATGACAACATCGCTTATGGGCCAAGACTGCACTCCATGGTGAGCAACAAGGCCGAGACCGATGAAATCGTGTACGCCTGCCTGAGCCAGGTTGGATTGCTGTCTGAAGTCGAAGAACGTATCAACCAATCGGGAACAGAATTGTCAGGTGGACAGCAGCAGCGACTGTGTATCGCACGGGCACTGGCAGTCAGACCCGACGTTATATTGATGGACGAGCCATGCTCTGCGTTGGACCCGATTGCCACTTTAAAAATCGAAGATCTGATCGACGAATTGCGCACCCAATATTCAATAGTGATCGTTACGCACTCAATGCAGCAGGCTGCGCGCGTTTCCCAGCGGACTGCATACTTTAACTTGGGCGATTTGATTGAAGTTGGAGAAACGGGTGAAGTATTCACCAATCCAAAACATAAGCTTACCGAAGACTATATTACTGGTCGATTCGGCTAGTCCAAACTCAGCCATCCAATCGCGAGTGGTCGCAGACCGTTGAACGTTTGTGCATCGGTTAATCCACGAATTTGATTATCCGCTAACTGATCAAACCAAACGCTTTTGCCCATTTTGATTTGAACGATATTGTTCAGGTCGCTTCGATTTTTCAACTGCTCGACGTGTTTTTCAAGGTTGAAAAATAACAGTCGAAGTGAAAAAAGGCGAAAATTGAATTTGGAAGTGTGATAAATCTTAACCAAGCACATTTTTTTGATATTTGGTCACACGATTGATTGTGACTAATATGAGGTGTCCATCAGAAGGAAATTGTGGTCGTGGTTAATTTCCGTGGTACCAACTGCAGGCGGAAGGAATTGCACTGCATTCATTTGATATAGCGACAAGCCGTCTTTGAGATTGGTGGACGCCAACCAAGCAATAAGGAGGAATAATGTACAAATTTAATAAACATTTATCTAGTTTCGCTGGTCAATCGGTTTCACGGCGAAAGTTCATGCAGGCATCTGGTGCCTTAGGTGCAGCTGGTGCTGTTCCACAATTGTTTTTCGGTTCCGCTGCTCACGCAGCGCCGGTCAAGGGAGGTCACCTGACTGTAGCAATGCCGCATGGTTCGTCGACCGATTCGCTGGACCCAACGCGTTTGGTCAGCGGGCATGCAATCATGATGTTTTATTCGATTCACAGTACGCTAACTGAGATTACGCCAGATGGTCAACTTGCACCGATGCTGGCAGAATCATTTGAAGTCGGAGCGGACGCAACTGAATGGATATTCAAGCTGCGATCGGGTGTTACCTATCACAATGGTAAAACCGTTACTGCTGATGATGTCATCGCGTCTTTGAATCGTCACCGTGGTGAAGATTCTGCCTCGTCGATGAAAGCTTTTATCGAAGATGTCGACTCGATTACCAAAGATGGCGACTCGGTCGTTAAGTTCAAATTGAAAAATCCAAGCGTAGATTTTCCAGTGATATTGAGCGACTCAGTTCTATCAATTTTGCCTTCCAAGGATGGCAAAATTGAGACATTCGATATCGGTTGCGGTGCCTACATGCTCGATGGTGTTGAGCCGGGCCAATATTCGAAGTACAAGCGAAACCCGGACCACTATCTGTCAGATCGTGCATATCTTGATACTGCCGAATTGTTAACGATAGCGAATACGGCGGCTCGTCAGAATGCACTGGTTACCGGTGAAATTGATGTTGCCGGCAATATTGACCAGACCACTGCTGGACGGCTTGGCCAAAATGAGAACATTGAGATTCTGAACGTTACCAGTACCAAGCACTACACATTCCCCATGCGTACAGATTTGGCTCCATTCGACAATAACGATGTTCGTATGGCGCTAAAGTTGTCCATCGACAGGGAAGCTGTACTTGAAACAGTTCTGGGCGGCTACGGAAGTTTGGGCAATGATCATCCCATCTCTCCAGCCAATCGTTATTACAACCATGAACTTGAACAACGCGTTTATGATCCGGAAAAGGCGAAATGGCATCTCAAACAAGCCGGAATGAGCGATTTGAAGGTTGAGCTGAGTGCTTCAGATAGTCTTTACAGAGGTTGTGTGGATTCTGTTGTTCTTTTCAGCGAACACGCCAAGGCTGCAGGAATCGATTTGGTTCCGAACCAGGTTCCCGACGATGGCTACTGGAAAGATGTCTGGTTGAAACACCCTTGGTGCTCTAGTTTCTGGAGTGGTCGACCAACCGAAGACTGGATGTTCACACAAGGTTATTCAGCGACTTCCAACTGGAATGAAACCTATTGGAAAAATGATCGCTTTAATGAACTGCTGGTGGCAGCCAGGTCTGAGTTGGACGAAAATAAACGGCGCGAGATGTATTGGGAAATGCAGGCGATAACACGAGACGATTGCGGTGCTGTGATTCACGCATTTGCCAATCACGTTTCTGGTGTCAGAAACCATGTTGGTGTGCCAGAGAAAATAGCCGGCAACTGGGACTATGATGGCTACAAGCTGTTTCTACGTTGGTGGAACAAAGGCTAATTTTGTTTCAAGCACTGTTTAGCTGAAGATAAGAGTCCGACAGATATCGATATTTGCCGGACTCTTTTCTATTGAAGTTCAAAAAATGCGTTCAAATGTACGACGGCAAAAAGCGCAGCGAAAAGTTGAGTCAATACGACAAAGTACCAAGCAAGTCAAAAATCTATCGCTGGAATTGGTCGAGTCGACTGGCGCTGACCAGATTCACGAAGCTGTAAAACAAATTCTGTGGCAGGTCGGCGTAGTGGTTGAGCACCGCGCCACCCGTCAAGAATTAATTGGCGAACATGGCTGTATCGAAGGCGATAACGGATTCATCCACCTGCCACCGGATCTGATCGAGCAGACCATTGCGACCGTTCCGCAAAAGGTATTGCTCTATGATAGCAATGGCAATTTACGCGTTGATACCAGCGCGCAGGTGTCAAGTTATTGCCCAGGGCACAATTGCGTGCGCATTCTCGATTTTCGAACAGGAGAACTTAGACCATGCCGTCTCGAAGATATTCGCGAGACTGCCCGATTAGTCGAACAACTACCAAACATTGACATGGTCTGTTCATTGGGCTACCCAAGTGAGGTGCCTGCTGAAGATGAGGTGGTTGAAACCACCAAAGCCATGTACGAAAATTGCACGAAGCCCGCTGCGCTGCTGGCTCACGATGATGAGATTCAACAGCGAATGATGACCGTCATCGCTGATCGCGTTGGCGGCTGGAACCGCCTTGCAGACCAGCCTGTTTCTCTTGAACTGATGGGGCCAATCTCACCTTTGAGACTACCCGATGATCTTTGTAAGAGATTGATCAATTGTGCGCGCTGGCGTGTTCCCGTAGTCTGCTACCCGGCGAGCTTTCCAGGGATGTCCTGTCCGGTCTCCATGGCCGGTGCGATTGCACAATCTTCCGCTGAAGCCATTGCCGGAATTGTGGTGCATCAATTGGCCGAACCGGGTGCCCCGGTTGTGAGCGGTTCGGCAGTATTGCCAATGGATCTGCGTCAGGCCAATCTTGCTTACGGGTCGCCCGAATATATGCTCACGGGCTTGGGCGCCAGCGATTATTTTCGACACATTGGAATTCCTTCCTGGGTTGGAGCGGGCTGTTCGGATTCCCATCAGTTTGATGCCCAGGCTGCGGCAGAAGCCGGTGCGAACCTGGCCATTGCTGCCATGGCGAAGACATCACTTGTACACAATCTTGGGTTCTTGTCAGGTGGTCGAACCGGATCTTTGGAATTGTTGACGCTTTGCGATGAACTGATTGGATGGTCTTCAAAAATGGCAAATGGTTTATCGGTTGATGCGCAATCGCTGGCTGTCGATGTTGTTCAAAGATCTGCCCCAAACAATGAATATCTAACTGACCTTCACACACAAGATCGGTACCTGACTGAGTCCTGGTACCCCAATCTTTGTGAACGGTCCGATGCCGAAGCATGGCTTGATAGTGGAAAGCAAGACATGCAACAAAGAATCAGACAGCGTCTTGCGGAATTGCTCAATTGAATTTCCATTGCAATACTGGTTCAATTCATATACAGTTTAAACATTGACTTGAACACTATTTGTGGTTTGACCCGTGGCTTACATATTCAACATACTCTTGCAGCGTATTTTGTTGGGCTTACTCACGCTGTTTGCAATATCGCTGATCATTTTTCTGGGTGTATCTATGTTACCCGGCGACGCGGCAGACGCAATTCTCGGTCAAGCCGCAACGCCGGATACTGTCGCAGCTTTGCGCAGGCAACTAGGGCTGGACCTACCTGCCCACATCCGCTATCTGGAGTGGCTGGGAAACATCTTTCAAGGTGACTTTGGAACATCCATCGGCAATGGGCGGGAGATTAATGAAGTACTGGGCACCCGTTTTTACAACACCTTGTTTCTGGCAACCTTTGCAGCTTGCATCGCAGTTCCACTTGCCCTGATGCTTGGCATTCTTGCTGCGCTTTATCGAAACTCCTACTATGACAGGACAGTGAATGTCGTCACACTGTCTTCCATTTCAACACCTGAATTTTTTGTCGCCTATATACTGCTGCTCCTGATTTCGGTTAAAGCGGGCTGGTTGCCAAGTCTTTCAAATATCCGCGCCGACACCACGTTTTTGGAACACATTGAAAAAACGATTCTACCGGCGCTCGTTCTCACCCTGGTTTCAATGGCACACATGATGCGCATGACCCGCGCAGCGATTATCAATCTTTTGTCGAATGCTTACATTGAAATGGCTGCGCTCAAGGGCATGAAGCGGTTTCGAGTCATCATCCATCATGCTTTGCCGAATGCCTGGGCACCCATCGTCAATGTCGTTGTCTTGAACCTTGCCTATCTTATTGTTGGGGTGATCGTCGTCGAGGTCGTGTTCGTTTATCCGGGACTTGGACAATTTTTAGTCGATGCGGTGCAGCGCCGGGACATGCCGGTGGTTCAGGCCTGTTGTTTGATATTTGCCGCGACCTATGTTCTGTTGAACCTGGTTGCTGACATTCTTTCAATTTTGACCAACCCACGATTGTTGCATCCCAAGTAGGTTTTGCGAAATTGAACACTCAATCCACTTCGCTATTCTCGGCCCCCAGATTAGGACGCGCGTTAAGAATTTTGGGTGAAGCACCTTTGAGTGCCAAATTTGGCTTGCTGGTGATTGCGACCTACATATTTGTTGCGCTTTTTGCACCGTGGATCTCACCGTTTGGTGAGTCAGAAATTGTCGGCAAGAAATTTCTACCTTGGAATGACCAATTTCTATTGGGTACTGACCATCTTGGGCGAGATATGCTTACGCGCGTCTTGTATGGAGCAAGGAATACCGTGGGTATTGCACTTTTGACGACGATATTAGCTTTTTTGCTAGGTGGTATCCTCGGCATTCTCGCTGCGATCCTGGGCGGATGGCTTGATCAGTTGATGAGTCGGATTGTCGATGTATTTATGGCGATCCCAGCTTTGATATTTGCCATGTTGCTGCTGTCGATATTTGGAACTTCAATTCTAAACTTGATCGTGATTATGAGTGTAATCGACGCAACAAGAATTTATAGGATCGCGCGTGCTGTGAGTCTCAATGTGGTCGTAATGGACTATATCGAAGCGGCGAGATTACGAGGCGAAAAGTTAGCTTGGATCACTGTACAGGAAATATTACCGAATATATCCGCACCGCTTGCAGCTGAATTCGGACTCCGTTTTTGCTTTGTATTTTTGACGATAAGCGCATTGAGTTTTCTAGGCTTGGGCATTCAGCCGCCGATTGCAGACTGGGGATCCATGGTACGACAGACTGCAATTTTGATCACCTATGGTGATTACACACCGCTGATACCGGCATTCGCTATCGCATTGTTAACCGTCGCGGTTAATTTCATAATCGACTGGTTTTTACATAAATCTTCAGGATTGAAAGATGAAGTCTGATTCCGATAAGCCTTGCCTGCTAGAGATCGATAACCTATATATCGAGGGGTTTAGTGAAGGAATTTGGCACGAGATTGTCAATGGTGTGAGCCTCTCGTTGGATCGAGGCGAAGTGCTGGGACTGATTGGTGAATCAGGTGCGGGCAAGTCGACGATTGGTATTGCTGCGATGGGGTATTGCAAGGCGGGTTGCAAAATATTGCCTGGCAGTTCCATTCAATTCGATGGAATTGAACTGACCACGGCCTCGGAAGATGAAAAGCGTCGCTTGCGCGGTGCTCGGATCGCATATGTTGCTCAAAGTGCCGCTGCTGCCTTCAATCCAGCGCATAAGTTGATTGATCAATTCAGCGAAAGTGTCGTCCAGCATGGTGTTGGCAGCCGTGAACAAGCTTATGCAGATGCCAAGGAACTTTATTCCAAAATTAAAATGCCCGAGCCCGACACCATTGGCTTTCGATATCCTCACCAAGTATCCGGGGGACAACTGCAAAGGGCGATGACTGCAATGGCACTTTCTTGTCGGCCAGATTTGATCATATTTGATGAACCGACAACAGCGCTCGATGTCACGACACAAATCGAAGTCCTTGCGACCATCCGGGACATTGTCGAAGACTTCAATACCGCGGCCATCTATATTTCGCACGACCTCGCTGTTGTTGCCCAGATGGCGGACAGAATCATGGTACTGCGTTATGGCAATCTGGTAGAAGAAGCACAAACTCGTGCCATGCTTGCGAACCCAAGGGAAGACTACACCAAATCGCTATGGGCTGTTCGAACTTTCAAAAAGACTGTTTCCCACCATGATCCGAGTTCAGATCCCCTGATTCGCATCAATAATGTTTGCGCGACTTATCCTAAAGCTCCAAAGCCAGTACTCACCGACGTTGATTTTGAAATTTATAGAGGTGAAACCGTTGCGATTGTTGGAGAGTCTGGCAGCGGGAAGAGTACCGCCGCGCGAGTCATCACGGGGCTTTTGCCGCCGACTCAGGGTACTGTTGTATTCGAAGGAGACGAATTGCCTCCCGATTATCACAATCGCTCGACATCAGAATTGCAGAAAATTCAGATGATTTATCAGATGGCGGATACCGCAATTAACCCTCGGCACAAGATTCGCAAGATTGTAGGTCGACCTCTCAGTTTTTACCTGAATATGGACGGCGATGAAAGAAATCGCCGTCTCAATGAACTCATGGAAATGATTGAGATGGATCCGAAGCAGTTTCTTGATCGATATCCTGAAGAACTTTCTGGAGGACAAAAGCAGCGAATTTGTATCGCTCGGGCACTAGCTGCCAATCCAAGTTTTATCATTTGTGATGAAATCACTTCTGCGCTTGATCAGCTTGTCGCGGAAGGGATTCTCCGATTGCTCGATCGCTTGCAAAAGGAACTCAGTCTTGCGTATATGTTCATCACACATGATCTGGCCACTGTTCGAGCCATTGCAGACCGGATTGTTGTCATGCTGGAAGGCCGGATTGTTGAACAGGGTTTCAAAACGGAAGTTTTGGAACCACCTCATCACGAATATACAGAACTGTTGTTGTCATCGGTTCCTGAAATGAACCCAGATTGGATGGATAACATCATGGCGCAACGCAGCGAGCAGAAGGGGCTTCAGGCCGCAGGCAACTGATCACCAGCGGTGAGTCAAGCAGAATTGACTTTTTGAAAAATACCGCTGCTTGAAATTTCGATCATCATCGGTATCGGTCACAACGCAACTATTGTACGGGTGTATGTCCGAAATCTGACATGGCGAGAATGGCCTCTCGCCCGCCAAATTTTTCGATTTGTGCAATTTGATCTCGCGTGTAATCTTCGATAACCTGATTCGGGTCTAGAATTTCAAATAACTGGCGTTGCAGTTGCTCAATTTGCCTTCGAGATGTCGGCTGTGCAGCGATGTCGTTAATTTCCCACGGGTCATTTTTCAAATCAAATAATTGTGCCGGGTGTCCTCCCGCATAATGAACCAGTTTCCAATTGTGCTTTCGAAGCATGAAAAAGCCCACGGGAGTGCCGCCATCGTGATACTGTGAAATGGTAAAACGCGGCGTATCGGGTGTCGCGGCAATGCTTTGTAAAGATTCCTGTAGACAAGAATCTGCTGCGGGGTGTTTGACTCCGATGGCCTCCAACACCGTGTTGTGAATATTGGTCAACGAAACGGGCGCCGAACACCGCCCGGGATTGAAACCTTTGCCTGCGGCAAGTAGTGGGATACCGGATGAATCTTCGTACATGACTGATTTGGTCCAAAACCCAAGATGCCCCAACATCTCACCATGGTCGGAAATATAAATGACGAGCGTATCGCGTGTGCTCGTGGTGTTTTCAAGCGTCTTGAGCACTTGCCCGATATTGTGATCAAGGAAACT
The DNA here is from genome assembly GCA_963664525.1 of Arenicellales bacterium. Lineage (GTDB taxonomy): Bacteria > Pseudomonadota > Gammaproteobacteria > Arenicellales > JAJDZL01 > JAJDZL01. Next base: position 1,359,426 of record OY761535.1, on the reverse strand, counting down.
GATCAAGCCAAAGTAATTCTTAATCGCTTCTTCGCGTAGCTCATCTGTGAAGTGATCGTCGTAATTGAAAAATTTGCGAATTTCGTTGAGTACCGCATGATCAGGACAGCCTCTTTTCACTTTCGGCAAAAGTTTCTTGCTCTGGTAGAGTTGATAAAAGTTATCCGGTGCAGTCAGTGGATAGTGCGGGCTGACAAACGATACAAACAGGACCCAGGGTTTTGATCGATGCTTTGTCGAGTGTTTGCTCAACCAATCGCAGGCAGCTGCTGTAACTTTGCGGTCATACTCGGTGTACTCGCTTTCCCCACTTCCAATTCTGCTGGCGAGTTCATGGGTTGCAGGATAGTCTGGCAATGGGTCTCGCAGTAATGAGTGTGGCCACCCGGCTCCACTGTTCGCCAGGTACATCGGAAGTATTGACTCAGTAAATCCGTTATCGTCATCACCACTACGGAAATGAAGTTTTCCAAATGACATGACTGTGCTGCCGTGTTCGCGACTTCGGTGCATCCAACTTTCCGTTTGTCCTTCGTAAGCCTGCGCTGATGACCAGCATCCAATTTCGTGAACTTGGTTACCCGTTGCCAAGGCTGCACGTGCCGGGATGCATATTGGAGACGGCGTATAAGCGTTGTCGAATACTGTTGATTGCTTTGCCAGACGATTAAGTGTCGGGGTATGGACGTTGGAATTTCCGTAGCATGTACTGTAGCGACGGGCGTGTTCGTCAGAACAAATTACAAGAACGTTTGGGCTACGCATTATTTCGTTTCGCAATTGGGCAGAGTAACTTCGTTTGCTGAGTGTTCACAAAAGTGGGTCGAGGATCAGTTTAGTGAAAATCGCGAATTTTAACATGGTCTAGAATCATTCGCAGAGACTAGCATCAATATGATACTCATGGATGCTCCACTTGGCAGTTATTGTCAGGTCCGTTCATTTCTGGAGTGGCAAATCAGCCAGTTCGTCAATTAACGATGTGGCGATTACAACAGTTTTTCAATGTTGCAACGTTCACAATCTACTTTTCACGCTCTTAATCTGGTATTTCTGTGTGTCCAATCAGAAATTCACAATTGAAGTCTGATTTTGCTGAATAGAAAATTCAAATTTGTTGTATAAGGCATTAATTACAGACAAACTTTGAAGGCCTGCGCATCGGAGTCGCGAATATGACCGAAAGCCCTTCCGCTCAACAAACGAATCCCGCATTAGATGTCGAAGATATCCACAAAAATTTTGGATCAATTGAAGTTCTCAAAGGCATCTCACTTTCCGCCAACGACCAAGACGTAATTTCCATACTGGGCAGCAGCGGTTCTGGTAAAAGTACTTTCTTGCGCTGCATCAATCTGCTTGAAATACCAACCTCTGGGACGGTTCGCGTCAATGGTGAACTGATCGAGATGAAAAAACTGCGCAATGGTGATGTTGTTGCTGCCGACCGAAAACAAGTTGATCGAATTCGTTCGCGTTTGGCCATGGTATTTCAGCAATTCAATTTATGGTCGCACATGACGGTGCTTCAGAACGTCTACGAAGCGCCAGTCCATGTCCTCAAAATTCCGAAGAAGGAAGCAAAAGAACAAGCCGAATCGGTGCTGGAGAGAGTGGGTTTGATTGATCGAAAAGACTACTATCCGGCCCATCTGTCGGGAGGACAGCAGCAGCGAGTTGCAATTGCACGAGCCTTGGCAATGAGCCCTGATCTGATGCTGTTCGATGAACCGACATCAGCACTTGATCCTGAGCTGGTAGGAGAAGTGTTGCAGGTGATGCGATCATTGGCGGAGGACGGTTCAACAATGCTAGTTGTAACTCACGAGATGGGATTTGCGAGAGAAGTGTCAAACCGTGTTCTGTTTTTACATCAGGGTAGGGTGGAAGAAGATGGTTCTCCGCACGAGGTATTTGACCATCCAAAATCGGCCCGGTTCAAGGAGTTTCTTTCAGGGAGTTTAAAGTAATTCAAACGACTAATCTAATCATTAAGGAGAAAATTGTTGATGAAAAAAACTATGACTACACTCGTCTTATTGGCCACAATGGCTTTGGGTTCATCCGCCTTTGCAGACGATTGGAACAAGATTCGTATTGGAGTTGAAGGGGCTTATCCACCTTTTAGTTCAGTTACTGCAAGTGGTGAACTGCAAGGTTTCGATATCGAAATTGCGCGTGCACTGTGCGACGAAATCGGTGCAGAATGCGAGCTTATTCAGCAAGATTGGGATGGAATTATTCCTGCACTACTGGCGCGTAAGTATGACGCCATTATTGCTTCGATGTCCATCACCGAGGAGCGAAAGAAGAAAGTCGCGTTTACCAAAAAGTACTACAGTACACCAGCGAAATTTGCACAGGCGAAAGGTGCAGGGAACGAGATTTCAAGTGAAGGACTCAATGGCAAGACTGTTGGCGTTCAGCGGGCGACCACGCATGACAATTTTGTCACTAACAAGTTTGGCGATGCGGTGGATATAAGACGCTATGGATCGCAAGATGAAGCGTATCTGGATGCTGTTGCCGGTCGATTGGATTTGCTGTTGGCAGATTCGGTTGCGATGGCCGATGGATTCTTGAACACGGATGAAGGCGCCGGATGGGAATTTGTAGGCCCTGGATATACTGACCCGGAGTATTTTGGCGAAGGTGCAGGCATTGCAATTCGTAAAAAAAACCAGGATTTGGTGGATAAGTTCAATGCTGCAATTGATGCAATCCGTGCCAATGGGAAATATCAGGAAATCAACGACAAATATTTTGAATTCGACGTTTTCGGAAACTGATATTCAACGAATCTGAATATTGAAACTGTTATTTAAGGCCGTCGGATTTAATGTCGGCGGCCAATTTTTCCAAATACCAATGAAGTGATGCACGAATTTCTGGTTGAAAAGTTAAGCGGCGTTCTGGGCGGATACTTGTATCCGTTTATTCTTGAAGGAATGCTGTTGACGGTTGAATTGGCAGTTCTTTCTTTAGTTTTTGCACTCGCTCTGGGAATGCTTGGTGCCGTTGCAAAATTGTCCAACAATCGCACGGCGAGATTTATTGCAGGCGCATATACAACCCTGATCAGGGGTGTACCCGATATTGTTTTGATGTTCATCATATTCTTTGGTGGACAGTTGCTTGTGAACATAATCGGGGATCAACTTGGACTTGATTACATTGAGGTGAGCGAGTTCACAGCAGGCGTAGTCACGATCGGCTTTATATTTGGAGCATACATGGCGGAGACTTTCCGCGGTGCGATCCTGGCGGTCCCTAGAGGTGAGATTGAAGCTGGATTTGCATACGGGATGACTCCGATACAAGTCTTTCTTCTTGTCACGTTTCCAGCTTGTGTGAGGCATGCCTTGCCTGGATTTGGTAACAATTGGCTGGTTCTTGCGAAAACGACGGCGTTGGTCTCGGTCATTGGCTTGGAAGACATGGTTTTTCGGGCGACCCAGGCTGGAGGCTCGTTAAGGCAGCCGTTTACTTTTTATTTTGTTGTCGCGGCGCTGTACCTAGTCATTACTGCAGTATCAGACGTTGGGCTGCGCTGGCTGGACAGACGCTACAGTGTCGGCGTAAGAAGGGCATAGACGGCCATGGATTTTGAAGCGATTGTAAGTAATCTTCCGCTTTACCTCGATGGTTTGGTGACGACAGTTGAGTTGGTCGTCATTTCACTTGTTGTTGGTCTAGTGCTCGCGGTTCCAATCGGCCTGCTGTCGAGTCGCAATGTTGTTTGGGTGACTTTTTTACCAAAAGCGTTCATTTACTTTTTTCGAGGGACACCGCTCATCGTTCAAATGTACATGATCTATTTTGGCGCAGGTCAGTTTGAGCCTTTGCGCGAGAGTATTTTTTGGCCGATTTTCAAGGAAGCATACACCTGTGCATTGATTGCATTTTCACTGAATACAGCTGCTTACACTGCGGAGATTCTGCGCGGGGCTATTATCGCGACTCCGTATGGGGAAATCGAGGCAGGGCGAGCCAGCGGTATGTCAGGCTGGCTCATTTTGAGACGGATCATACTTCCCAGTTCATTCCGTCGAGCATTGCCCGCTTACGGTAACGAGGTGATCTTTATGTTGCACGGCAGTGCATTAGCGGGTGTGATCACGATCATCGATCTGTTTGGCGCAGCAAGAATTGTTAATTCCCGGCACTTTGTACCATTTGAATCATTCATCACCGCCGGGGTGTTCTACCTGATTTTGACTTTTACCATCATCTGGATCTTCAAGCGGATTGAATTTCGCTGGCACGAACATTTGCGTCCTCGTAAAGTCTGAACAATTCATTAAAGTCAATCAATGAGTTTGTGTGAAACTCAAGCGAGTGCGTAACACAATCTATCAAGCATCTGGAGCTAGACAGAGTTCGAAAAATACGACTTCCCTCCCTGTCTTTTTGGATTGACTAAACAGGTCGATTCATGTTTCTATCAATGCTATATGAACTGAATCCTATTCGCATTTTCTCAATGTGTTCGAGGTCATCTTACAGTAACTGATGAGCCATTCTTTAAGCCATTGAAATTACAACATTAGAAAACTCAAGGCTGCTGATAAATCTAGACATTAATCGCTTGGCACAGGGCAAAATAACTGTATTAATGTGATAGCACATGAGCTGTATAAAATGAATGTTCCTACCTGAGGGATCTATAAATTTTTGCAAAGCGTAACGACTGGATTAATCCCTTTAACTTTCCTCGTCAAATTTCGTGGACATGTAATCACGTTTGACCTGTCCAAAGTTCATCAAGTAACATATAGACCACCCATCAATTGAGTGAAAATATGCTGACTAAACTGACTATTCGAAACTTTAAACGTTTCGAACAAGTGACAATTGATTTGGCGGACCCTGTCGTTTTTGTTGGCCCCAACAATTCTGGAAAAACATCTGCAATGCAGGCTCTGGCTTTGTGGGAAATTGGGATGAAGCGATGGAACGAAAAACACTCCCTTAAGAATAAAACGCCCAAGAAACGTCCTGGCGTCACGATTAATCGTCGAGACTTACTTTCCATCCCACAGCCGAGTGCGAATTTGCTGTGGAGAAACTGTCGTACACGAGAAGTTTCCAGAATTGATGGACTTCAGAAGACTGCAAATGTTCGAATTGAAATTGTCTTGGAAGGAATAACAAGAAATGAGCATTGGCGAAGCGGATTTGAATTCGATTATGCTAATCCAGAATCAATTTACTGCCGTCCCCTTAGCACTGAGCAAAACGGAAAACTCGAACGCATGCCAGTACCGGAGTGTGTTTCATCGATAAAGATTGCTTATCTTCCCCCAATGTCAGGATTAGCAGCCAATGAAACTAGGCTTGAATTGGGAACAGTGAATGTCAGAATCGGTGAAGGACGTACTGCGGAAATTCTACGTAATCTTTGCTGGAGCGTTTGGGAGGCAAATGAAGATCAATGGAAAGTATTGGTGAATGACATCCGCAAACTCTTCGGGGTGAAGCTTAAGGCACCTAAATATGTGCCTGAACGCGGTGAAATCACAATGAATTACCAAGAAGGAGATTGTGAATTCGATCTGTCATCAAGTGGACGAGGACTACAGCAAACCTTGCTATTGTTGGCTTATATGCGAGTAAATCAAAATTCAGTCATTCTTCTGGACGAACCAGATGCTCATCTTGAAATACTTCGTCAAAGAGGAATTTATCGACAAATTAGTGAGATCGCCTCAGAGTTAGGCAGCCAGATAATTGTGGCGAGTCATTCTGAAATTATTCTGAACGAGGCTGCAGGTAAAGACGTGGTCGTAGCCTTTGTTGGAGAACCTCATCGAATTGGAGATCGAGGGAGCCAAGTTTATAAGGCACTAGCTCAAATCGGTTGGGGTGAATATTATCAGGCAGAACAAATGGGATGGGTGCTTTACCTCGAAGGGTCTACAGACTTGGAAATTTTACGAGCTTTTGCGAAAAGAATCGGAAATGAGCAAGCCGTGAGCATATTAGACATGCCGTTTGTTCACTATGTAGGGAATTCTCAAAGCGCTGCTGAGACGCATTTTTATGGTTTGAGAGAGGCATTTCCGAACCTTAAAGGTATAGCATTATTCGACCGAATTGAATCGGATAGGGAAAAGAACCCGAACTTTGTTCAATTGATGTGGCAGAAACGAGAAATTGAGAATTATCTTTGCTCCCCTGGAACGCTGAAAGCATTCGTTGAGGAATCAATTAACCAAGAATGGGAGGATTACCCGCTTTTGCGAGATGCAGCACTAAAAAATCGTCTGCTTGTGATGGATCAATCTATTACTGAAATAACCCAGGCCTTGGAAGCCTTAGGAAAAGGGGATGTATGGAGCGATGACTTGAAGGTCAGTGATGAATTTCTAAAGCCTTTGTTTCGAAATTTCTACAGCAAGCTTGACTTACCAAATATGATGGAAAAGTCCAATTTTCACAGATTGGCCAAATGCGTTCCTGAAAACGAAATTGCTCCGGAAATAGAAGAAAAAATTGGTGCAATTGTTAAAGTTGCCGAAAGTGCATCTTATTGATAGAACCGATCCAAATATTAATTGCCTTTCTAATCCTAGACGGTTAGAAAGGCAATTCTTGGAATTTGTCCTACAGGATCGGTGCGAATCAACTTATATCTTTGTACAGGCGAAGTGAATCAATCAAACTTTCTTCAGCAAAAAAATATAAATTCCATCTTCTTTACTCGATTCCAGCAATTCATGGCCGGTTTGACGGCAAAGTGCTTCAAAATCCAGAACTGACCCCGGGTCCGTTGACAGAACTTCAAGGGTTTGCCCAGCTTCCATTTGGGCAAGCGACTTTTTGGCCTTCAAAATTGGCAGCGGACAATTCAATCCTTTTGTATCAAGTGTTTGATCCGGCATGTGTTGTCTCTCCTGTTGGATCAAGGTGGTCGAAATTAAGTACTCAGAAAAATAACATGTTTAGGTACAGGAGCCCTGTCAGGAATCGCAGCCTTCAAATCCATCCGCCGCCATTTTCGCTTCATAAGGCTCGGCAATGTCTGTGCCTGTGGTTAACTGTGCCTTGATTGAACTCCAGTCATCAACCTTGACTTTGAGCAGCCATCCATTGCCATAGGGTTCAGAATTGGCAAGGCTTGGTGTCGTGACGATATCCTTGTTCACTTCAACCACTTCACCACCGCTCAGTAATTTAGCGGGACCCACCCATTTCCCAGATTCGACCGTTGCACAACTTCTGCCTGGTGTCACTTTACGTCCAGCCCGTTTGGGTGTTATTGCAACGATTTGTCCAGCCATCGCACCGGCGATTGCAGTCATACCAACAGTAATCGTTTCGTCATCGTTTTCGCGGTACCAAATGTTGTTGTCAACATCGTATAGCAGTTCATCCGGTAGTTCACACCCTCGTACGTGAGCCATTTCATCGATCTCCTACTGAAGTGGTTGCAGTTGTAGAATTGCAGCAAAATTCTCCCAATTCCTGGATTTCCATCTTACCGCGAATAAATAGCAGTAAGTGCATTGCGACCAGTGCTGCCAGGGTGATTTGCTGTGGGTCGTTTTTCATTTGAATTAGATTAATCTGGTAAATCAGTTCCCTGCATGTTTCTCGACAGGCATGAAAAGACGGTTGGTGCTTTGCACCTTGTCGATGCAGTGCCAGCAGACGAAATCCTTCACGTTTATCTTGGGTCGGTGTGATACCGTGGGCGATCAGCCAATTTTCTAAAATTGCCTCTCCAATCCGCAGTAGATGTTCGCCAGGGTCTGCAATTTCATGAGGATCATCCTTAGCTGACAAAATGCCGCGTTCAATGTCGGCGAAATTATTCATACAAGACCTTTTTGTTTCAGCAGGCCCAAAGACTCAGAGATATTCTCATGAACGCCAAGCTGGCGTGGCGAAATTCCAAATGCAAGTCCCAAAAGCTGTGTGAAATAAAGCATGACTGCCTGAGTCTTGATGCCTAATGTCTCTTGCGCTCTGACCTGATGCATTTCCAGCCCGCTATGACAGGTTGGACACTCAGTTGCGATGACATTCGCGCCACAAGCTTCGGCTGCCTGGAGAATATTGAGCACGAGTTTTGTCGATGTGTCGCAGTCAGACAAAGTATGCGCTCCACCACAACAAGCGGTTTTGAGCGGAAAATCAACGATCTGCGCACCTGCTGCTCTGAGCAGGTCATCCATAAAATGCGGGTTGGATGTTGACTCACTGCCTTCCCCTTGATCTTTTTCCGGAAAGATGTGACGTGGCCTGGTGTACATGCAACCGTAATAGTTGGCAATTTTCAGGCCAGACAGAGACCTTTTGACTTTACGAGCAATATTTTCTTCTCCAATGCTGTGCTTTATCCAATCAAGCGCGTGAATGGTTTCAACATCGCCTGGCTGATATTCCGTTTGCCCGGTTTTCTCAGACATTTTCTTTAGAGTTTGGCGTGTTTGTTCTTTGTGCGTTACGTCGTGTTCTGCTTTTTTCAAATTGTGGTAGCAGCCATTGCACGGTGCCATCACAACGTCCAACCCCATTTTGTGCTTGGCGATTGACATATTGCGCACAGAAAGATAATTTTGCACTTCCGGGTCGATGTTTTTCACTTCCATTGCACCACAGCAATTCCAGTTTTCGACCTCAACCAACTTCAATCCCAAACTTTTTGCGATTCGTTTTGTCGATCGATTGTAAGCGTGGCCGCTACCTTCTAGGGCGCAGCCCGGATAATATGCAACCGTTTTCAGATCGTCTCGCAACGTGTTATTGCTACTCATGATGATTGGTTTCCTTCAAGAATTTGTTTTCTTTCGGCTTTTTTGGATTCAATTAATTCTGCAATCGCTTCCCTGTCTTTTTTCCAGTTTTTTGTCCTGGGTCTTAAAATCGTTGCCAGACCCATTCGAGTCAGTAGTGTCAAAGGCAGTCCTCGGACCAGATTTATGACGATGCGTATCAGCCAGTTTTGACGCAACGGTTGACCGGTTCGGGCAAAGTAGTTTCGAATGATTCGACCTTCTTCAATTTTTCCAGTCTCCAAAACCTGCTCGTAAAATTCTTCGTCAAAGTGATGCGATTGAGATTTCGGCGTGTGCCCTTTGGCTTCCAGCCAGTGTGACAGTGCTTTCATCACTCCTTCCGGTTCCACATCCCTGGGACAAACATGCGTACAGCGATGACAGGAAACACATTGCCAGATGATGTCCTTGTCTCGCAAAAGTTCCTGCTCCATACCCAGTCGCGCAAGATAGATCCAGTATCGGGGATTAAAATCTGGGTTGAGCGCATTCACAGTACATGAATTGGTGCAGGCACCACATTGCCAGCAACGATGGATGTAGGCACCGCCTGGAAACGCAGCGACTTCGTTTTCTAAGTTCTCGTTGTAATCATTGACAACACGGGACTCAATAAAGGTGCTCCAATGTCCTGAAACATCGACATTGTCGATATTCAATTGATCATGCTGTTTGAGATTTTCAGGTCGAATCAGCGATTCTTCATGAATTGGCATTGCTTAATTTCTCGTGTAACTGTTTTAGTGGGATAACGCGTCAATCGTACCCGCCAAACTGTATCGTTTGCCGTTCGCCAGCAGTAGCCTGGATTTGCCACTGGCCGATATCGCTGCATCTAGCCCCAACATACGGAACACGTAGCCAAATGGGGTGCCGGTAAAACTGAAGTCGGTTTTTAGAAAGCTACCGCCCTGATTACCGATGTACTGACTGTAAATCCAGGCGAACAGCACATCCATCATAAAGTGCATGTTGTTGAACACACCTAGACTATCGAGAAATTCACTAAGTTCCCGGCGAAGTTCAAGATGAGTACGTATCCCGTTTGGAATTTTCAAATACTCGGTTTCGGACTCGGAATACCAGATTTCTCTTAGGACTCCAGAGTTTGAACTATAGTCCCAAATCCATCGCGTCATCAGCGGAAAGGTTTCCGGGTCACTGAAATGCAAAATTTCGGCCGCCAGGTCTCGAACCCAACGGTCCCTTGCCGTACTTGCCAACTCTGATTCAAATGTTTCAATTTTTTGATCAATGTTTTCAATTGTGACTTCATTGCGTAGTGTCCGGACAGATTGGCTCAGTTGAATAAAATTTCGTTTTTCCAGGATGCCTTTCATTCGCCGTCTGACGGTCGGCATAAATGCACAGGCGTCGAAAAATTCTGACTCTATCAAAGTTTGCGCTTCATCGTCAAATGTACGCTGAAACAGAAGCGACTTGCCATTGAGTCCATCCACGATAATTTCAATACCGCCGAATTTTTCTGCACAATCGATCATGGAATCAAACGCCATTCGCAACCGTCGCCCATCAAGGTGCAAAACAGGATTGCTGCTAGTTTGAACCGGATAATCGAACGACGTGGCCATGATCGTTTCAAAAATGGAGTGATGCGCGAATTGAAATCACGCCGCGCTTGCGGTCATTCCAAGCGCTGCCATTGCTGCAGCCTGACCTTGAGCAATGGAATCATCGATCGTTTCGGGACCAATGGCTGCGCCTGCAACATAGATTCCAGCGCGAGAGGTGGCAGCGATGGCATCATAAGTTGTCCCACGAAGAATGTGTCCGTGCTGCTCAAGTTCAACGCCAAAAATTTCGGCGATGCTCGGATTTTCGATATTGGGGTCCATACCGATGGCATGAACGACCAAGTCAAATGGTATCGAAATAGGACGTTTGACCAAAGTATCTTCACCCTTGAGCAATACACGGTTACCATCGAAAGTAACTTCGGCAATACGCGCTTTGATGTACTTGACTTTGAACTCTTCCTGACTTCTCCAGTAAAACTGACCTTCGTAAAGTCCGAATGTTCGAATGTCCATGTAGTAGATGTAGACACTGCAGTCGGGCAATTCCTCTCGAATCTCCATTGCCAGGTTGGCGGAGACAGTGCAACAAATCTTTGAGCACCACTCGCGCCCAATCTGACGGTCTCGGGAACCCACGCAAAGCAAAATCGCAACTCGCTTGGGTTTGCGTCCATCAGAAGGACAGTGCACTCCCTTACCGGAGGAGATCATCTGTTCGACCTGCGTGGTGGTGACGACATCGGGATGCGAGCCGAAACCCCACTCGGGTTTGTTGACAGAATCGAAATGGGTAAATCCGGTCGCAAGGATAATTGCAGATGCGTTCACTTTAGAATCGTCAGACAAGGTTGCCGTGAAGTTGCCAGCTTCACCCTCGATTGACGTAACGGTCGTGGAAGTGCGGGTGTTAATATACTCAGAGCTTTCGACGCGTTTGACCATGCGTCCAATTGCTTCGCTGGCCCATTCGCCCGATGGCACCAGTTTGGCATAGCCGGAAAGGATTGGAGCGCCGCCGAGAATTTCTTCCTTTTCAATTAGCGTAACGTTTTGGCCGATAGATGCAAGAGACTGGGCGGCGGACAAGCCGGCCGGGCCGCCGCCGACAACGATCGTATTTTGACTCACGCGCGTGCCTCAAAGCCAGGACCGGAGGTAATTGAACGTCGCGGATCGTAAAGCGTTTCATGCTGACCGGCTTCAACTTGTGTCAGGTAATTTTCAAATTCGAACTTTGCTTCTCGCCAGTCAATATTCAGTTTTTCCAGCAGGGGTTCAAACGCCGATGCATGCCAGTGCAGCTGGGCAATCTTGTAAGGATGAGCACCCAACAGGACCGCCGCCAGTTGACAGTCTGCCAGAATCGGCATTTGGTAGTTTTTGTCAACAGCTTTGCCGATCCATTGGTTCTTGTCCAATGTCGTGATGCAACCGGTGTCGTGTCCGATCATTACGTCGGCGCGCGCTTCTTCGACTGCAACCTTGATTTTTCGATCGATGGCGAACGAACGCGTAAACTCTCTTTCCGAAATAATGTGTCGAAAGCCGAAACCACAGCAATCATACCAGGTCGAATAGTCAATCACATTGGCACCCAGTGTCTGTACGATTCCGGTAGATACGGCAACCCGGTTACCGTCAAGTACATCGTCATCGTAGATGACATCTTCTGGCACCATTTTGTAGACATGACAAGCAGGGTGAATGACTGCTCGGATTCCAGATGCATCAATCGTCTGGCGCTGTTGAATGTCATGGCGCATGACGTGCAGCCACTCAGAATAGTGAACGATTTCTTCTGGGATGAGAATTTTTCCATCGACCAGGCGGCCAATCTTGGCAAGAATTTTCTTCACCTGTTCTCTCAGTTCGGCAGAGTGTAGCAAAAACTGACGCATTTCCTTGTAATTGCCAAACGAAGTTCCACAGTGAACCAACGGATAATAATAGGCAGGGTCTAGACCCTCCGCCTTGGAGCAGACATAGGCTTGGTGAAAATTGCGCAGAAATACTGCTGCCAGACTAACAACATTGCCGATGCCGGAACCGTGATAGTTCCAGGCGGTGCAGGAAGTCTGATCGGTTTCGTCAAGGTAGGTGGTCCCCAGTTCATTCATTAACCAAAGCAGGGATGTCGGATAACCTGGTATATTTCCGCACTGCCCACAGGATTTGTGATGCCACAGCCGATCGGTCGGAATTTTCTTATCCCAGCCATAAAGAGTTTTTGTCATCACTGGCTTGTGTCCATCATTAATGCGATGGACAATAATTTCTCCATCCTTTTCGAGTTGCCACATGATGTCGCGGACATCTTCGACCCGATCGCGGTTCGTCAGCATCGAACGCTTGTCGATTTTCGCTTCAACCCATTGTGTGGCGGTTTCGGCCTCCTGTGGATTCAGGTTTGAATCTTGCCACTCGGTGCCGTGGCCCGTGAAGCGCTGGTCTGCGAATTGATTTCCAAACGGGACCTGTATACTCATATCAAAACCTCAAGTCAGTCAGTGAATGCTGGATGACTCATCCTCTATTTCATCCAGCCAGTCTTCATACTCTTCACGCTTTTCATCCATGATATCGACGATGACATCAAAAAGATTCTCATCGATTGTTTCGAGTTGATCCAAAACTCCAGAGTCTTCCCAAATAGTGTACAACTCAATGGAAGTTTTCAAATTGACCTCCCATGCTGTGTTTGTTGTGTGCATGGTTGGCATCGGAATCGCTTTTCTCAGAATATCTAACGGCGCATCAATTTTACTGATGTTGGGTCCCCAATCCGCAAAGTGATCTGGAGTAATCATATTGGGCGCCAGTTGATTCCCGGTCGAAATCAGTTTCAGCATCACCCGGGAAAAAGGCCGCAGTACGTCTTTGGCTGACTGCAGACCGTGTTTGATTGATGTTTCCCGCATGATGCTCACGAGACCACCCGGTGAATTTCCAAATGGGCATCGTGCTGCGCAGGTATAGCATTGAGCACAGGCCCAGATTTTTTCCTGCATTGCATCGTAGATGCCTTCCAGATTTTCTGTCCAGAGCAATTGGACGATTTCTCGCGGGGAGTAGTCGAAATAGTGTGCAGAAGGGCAGGTTGCAGTACAGATGCCGCAGTTAAGACAGCCGTTCAGTTCGTGATCGTACAGTGGGTGCTCGCAGATATCCGAGAAAATTTCTTCAAGCTTATCTCGGCTGACCTGTGGACCTTCTGAAAGCGGATCGCCGATTGTGTGTTCCATTGCAGCCATTGCACCAATTAGTATGTCAACATCTTTGTGTCATCATCTTCCATTAAGCGCTCGATCACGTAAGCGCCACCGACAATGCCTTCGCACTCCGGTATCAGATCTTCTTCGGTCATGTCGAAAAGATCCAGGTTAGGTGAACAGCAGAAAAACTTAACACCGGCTTCGTGTGCGTCCTTGATAAAGTCATAGACTGATTTACCGGACCCTGGTTTCACATAAAGATTTTCCGCAACCCCCTTTTTGAGAAGTTTGCCTGAGGTTGCAGTACAAATGACTTCAACTTCATATTCCATTGCGGCAGCCACACTAGCCTGGAAGATAGGCGCACCCATTTCTTCGCCGTTGGCAGGGTCGGTGTTGACCATCATGATTACCAATTTTTCTGCCATCTCCGAAAGCCTCTTTACAGTTCAGAATCAATCACACGTGGCTGTACATTTTAGCAAATTATATATATTAGCAACTTCTAATATAAGCCTCAAATGCAGGAACGATATGAAGATGTATAACCTGACAATATACTAATAACTAAATGATAAATAAAGACAATATATTAAATAATTACCCTAATAATCAATTGTCATTTTATATTTATTGTTGGCGAATAATTGATTTGTTCAATTTGAGAATCGGTGGACATTGAAGCATTGAGAGACGATCTTTCAGCAAATGTTGCCTGTTTAAGCTGCCGACGAGTCTCAATGATAAACCACCAACCAAATCAGGAGCTTTAAGAAAATGCCATTTCAAAGACCCACGCATTCGCAGTTAGTTGAAATTGCCGAAGACTTTGGATTGAAGCTGTCGCAGCAAAAGGTGCGGGAATTCGCCGAAATCATGGTCCCAGTTCTAAAAGCCTATGAACAAGTCGATGCCATGGAAGATTTTCTCCCACCGGTGAATCGACCGAAATCGAATTGGACCTTTCCAGATGGGAATGACAATCCTTTCAATGCATGGTACGTAAAAACCGATGTCAGTCTGGATTGCAAGGGGCCATTAAGCGGCTTGACTGTCGCACTCAAGGATAGCATTTGTCTCGCAGGTGTGCCCATGACTTATGGGACTCGTACATTGGAAGGTTATATTCCAGACCTCGATGCAACGGTAGCGACGCGATTGCTTAAGGCCGGTGCGCTCATTGTCGGTAAGGCTAGGTGTGAAGCCTACTGCGCGTCGGGTGGCAGTCATACCAGTTCGGATGGCTGGGTGGACAATGTGCATCGTAGCGGATACTCGGCTGGAGGATCATCTTCGGGTTGCGGTGCGCTTGTTGCGGCTAAGGTGGTTGACTTGGCGATTGGCGGCGACCAGGGCGGGTCCATTCGCATACCGGCTGCGTATTCTGGATGCTATGGACTCAAACCAACCCATGGGCTCGTGCCTTATACTGGCGTTTTTCCGATCGACGCTTCGATCGATCATATTGGTCCGATGACACAGACTGTTTATGACAGTGCAAGAACTTTACAGGTGATCGCAGGCGAAGACGGATTAGACCCTCGCCAGAACAATGTACAACTCGACGATTATGTGGCAGCGATTGGACGCGATCCTTTGCAACTTCGAATCGGGGTGCTGGAAGACGGTTTTGGTTGGTCGAATTCAGATCCGGACGTTGATCTTAAGGTTCGAAATGCTGCTGCGCGGCTGCAAAAGATGGGTATGAAAGTTCAATCCGTTTCAATCCCCTCGCATCGATTTGGCGATGCCATTTGGGGACCGATTGCCCACGAGGGATTTGCCGCCCAGATGCAAAGTAGAAATCCGTTCGGGCTTGGTTGGAAAGGACTGTATGTGAACTCTTTGACCGAGCATCATGCAAAATGGCCCACGAAGGCGGCTTATGTTGACGACACCGCGATTTTATCCATGCTTGTCGGTGAATACTTTCGCCGCTGCTACGGCGGACTTTTCTATGGCAAGGCTCAGAACCTCGCTCGAAAACTGCGTGCAGACTACGATGAAGCATTAAAACAGTTCGACGTGCTGTTGATGCCGACGACACCAACGACAGCAAAGCCGATTCCGCCAGTTGACGCTTCGCTTTCTCTTTACTGTCAAAGGGCCTACGAAATGGGTGCAAACGTCGAACCAACCAACCTGACCGGGCATCCTGCCATGTCGGTACCATGTGGATTAAGCGATGGTTTGCCAGTTGGCATGATGCTTGTCGCAGGTCACTGGCAAGAAGCTAAGATATTGACTGTCGCTGCAGCCTTCGAAGAAAACTGTGACTGGATGAGTTCCTGATCAGCTGATTACGCAAGCAAGGTGGGTATGGACCTGTGGCTTTCGCAGGAATTCAGTCTCGCATCCAGCCTGTGATTTGAACAATGCCAGTCATCATGGATACCAGTGCGTTTTCCATTTCATTTTGCGTCAGTCGAATGTTTTCAAGCTCGCTGGCATCACCAAAATCGTAGCCCGGAGTGTGCAATATTGCATCTTCAATGATTGCACTTTTGATGCCTGGATGCCCGTAAAAACCAAGACAGTTGGTCCGCGCCTGAAACAGCATTGGCCTGCCGTCTTTCGATTGCGCCAGGACTTCAGCATCAGGAGGGACTTGTGGTGCATCTCGCATAAACGAAACGACTGGATACTCGACTGGAAGATAACCATTAAGAGCCGTATCTGTGGTTCGAAAAGCGCGCTCGACGCAAATCGTCAGTTCCATGGGATGAACACTGCCATTAAGAGCGAGACTCAGCAATTGCGCACCGGTTCCGAACCCGATGATTGGCAGATTTTTTCGCAAACACGCATCAATAAGATTGAGCTTATGATCAAGCAACGGAATCTTGGGTGTCGAAACCGTGCCATAAGGCGCGCCACCGAGCAGAATCAATCCGTCTTTTGGCAGTTCTGCTTTGCGAACCCAGTCGCTATCGTGTTCGGGCCGCACATATCGGAATCGAATATTGCGACCCTCCAGGTGGTCTTCGACCAAACCCAGATGTTCCGCGTCGGTCTGTTGTAATACAGCTATCGTTTGCACAAAATCACCAAATGATGTCGTTATGTCAATTGACCCTGATATTCTGATGAGTCGAAAACGCTTGAAACTCCGTGGAAAGGCGGTTAAACAGATCAGTTAGAGCGTGGTTTGAATGAAGCGCAGCCTGCGCTTGTGAAATCAGAGATTTTACAGTGAGACGAGATATCTTGACTTCCTTACCTCTTGCGAAAGTTGGATTTTTATATATTTTTTCCAAAGTCAGTATCGACATGCCCAGTGCCCAAAGGCAGTGGCGACGAATTCCTGCTTGTCGATAGGGAATGAGTTGGATGTACTTCAAAGCGTTTTTCTGGTGGCTGTGGGTAATCTCAATCAGGTCCTTCAATCCTTCGATATAGCCACTGGCGCGATGATTTACGGATAGGGTGCTCAGATCAAAGCCAGCTTTTGCGAATACATCTTTTGGAAACCAGCAAACGCCGCGAGCCTGGTCATCCCAGACATCTTTGATGATATTGGTCATCTGCAGGGCTTGGCCAAAGGGCACCGAGAGTGCGAAAAGATTTTCGTGCTGTTTGGCAGTTTCAGAGCAGTAGTCACAAAATAACCCCGTCAACATTTCTCCAACAACTCCCGCAACAACGTAGCAATATCGATCCAGATGGGACAGATCGCGAAGGCCATGCAAAGATGCGATCGATTGAAATTCGGCCATGCCGCGAGACATAATTCGAATGCATCGTTCGATTTCCCGACGTTGAACTTCATTGCAGGCATGGGTAATTCGAATAACCTGCTCGACATTTTGGATCAATTCTCTTTCGTCTGCGGTTGTTGACGTGCTGAGTTTTGCGATGAGTTCTCGGGCAAATTCATCTGATTTTTCTTCACCACTGACGACCTTTATAAACTGTTCGGAAAAATGGCGTTTCTGTTCGACAGACAATGCAGGCTCGTCTTCGATCGTATCCGCAATTCTGCATAACAGGTAGGCGTTGCCAACCACCTCACGAAGCCCGGGTGGAAGCTGTGGTATCGTCAGCGCGAAAGTACGCGAAACACCGTCCAGTGCATGGTTTTGAAACTTCAGATCTGACGATCTGAACGAACTGACGTTGACATTACTCATTGACTCGACTTTCTTGGATGAGTCCCGATGCGGTAATTGTATTGAAAAATGTCATTTTCAATGGCTTTGCAATGTGAGGTTCAATCCGGTAATCCACTATTACTTTGCCTGGCACAACGAATAACTAAGCCTCAAAAACCGTGAAAAATCGATATATGGTGTTTGCTATTATGGCAGTTAAATATTCGAACGTTTGTTGCGTACGAATATACTAAGCGCAAAATAACAACTTTTTTGACCAACGAGTTATGGATGAAATAATCGGTTTACCTGTACTGGTCGGATTCTTTGCGGTCGCATTGGTCATGGGAATCGTGATCAGTCGGACTAATTTTTGCACCATGGGCGGGGTGTCTGACTGGATTAACCTCAATGATTTTGGCCGCTTGGGTGCGTGGTTCCTTGCCATGGTCGTTGCTGGTGTTTTAATCGTCATTTTGGAAATCGCATCGGTGATTGATATCAGTCAGCATCGCCCACCTTATCGCTCCCCAACCTTCGCATGGCTTCGCTATTTGCTCGGAGGTGTCATGTTCGGTGTCGGAATGACGCTGGCCGGCGGTTGTGTCAGCAGAAACCTGGTGCGTTTCGGTGGTGGCAACCTGAAAAGCCTGGTCACTTTAATGATTGCTGCGTACTTCGCGTACCTGATGACGAAAACCCGTTTTTTTGAGGTCGTGTTCTATAACTGGCTGCATCCAATTTCAATTGAATTTAGTTCATTCGGACTGACGTCTCAGGATTTCGGGTCATTCATTTACCACTTTATTCCAATTGGCAGCCCGGAATTGATTCGGCTGATTTTGGTTGTGCTGGCCGTCTATTTTGTTTGGCGATTCATTCAGCGGACCCGCGGATTTCGCAACAACAAGGCGAATGTGGTTGCAGGCCTTGTCATTGGATTGGCGGTGGTGGCTGGCTGGTACCTGAGTGCAGGTTCAACCGGTATGGCTTGGGTTGAAGCGGCTGAATGGGCGGACAGTCCGCCAGTCGGTGTTGGCGCACAGTCATTTACTTTTGTTAATCCGCTGGGTGAATACATCAGCTTGTCGCTTGAACCTGATAACGCTGCTGTGCTGATCACCGTTGGTATGCTGGCTGCACTTGGATTGGTCATCGGAGCGTTGGTTGATGCGGTTGCTTCGCGAAGTTTCAAACTGACCTGGTTCGCCTCCTTCGGCGACTTTGTTGCCAATGCAATTGGCGGTTTACTGATGGGTGTCGGCGGCGTGTTGGCACTGGGTTGTACCGTGGGTCAGGGGGTTACGGGCATGGCTACCTTGGCTATGGGTTCAGTGATTACGGTCATTGCGATCATACTTGCAAGTGCTGTCACGTTGAAGACGCAATACTACAAGCTCATCTACGAAGATGCCAGCATCGTCGATTCGCTGCTCAGTGGCATGGTTGACTTGAAAATGCTACCTGAATCTTTGCGCAAACTAGAAGCGCTTTAGCGCACGAATATCAAGGAGATTAGAAATGCCTGATCAAAATTCCGGCCTACCTTGTGACCGAATCTACGATGGTGAGTCGTATTTGTGGGTCAAACCAGTTACGGAAAACGAAAATTTGCACGTCGGTATAGGATCGCCAGCCATCGAATCGCTAGGTGAGCTCGCGTATCTGACACTTGCTGAGCCTGGCACCCATGTTGTACGAGGACAGTCGATTGGTTCAATGGAGGCGGCAAAAATGACCAGCGATATCGTCAGTCCTGTCAGCGGTACGATTGTTGAACGGAATGAACCTGCGCTTGAAAATCCGCGCATGGTCAGTTCCGACCCGTATGGTAGCGGTTGGTTGGTGGCCATTGCTCCAGCATCTTGGGAATTAGAAATCAATGAGTTACATGATTCAGACAGTCTCATAGACTTGTTGCCAGTTGAACTGCGAGGTCAATACACGAATGCATGAGTGTGATTCGTGAGTTGGCGTTTGCTGACAGAGCGCGCGGTCTCACACGACCGGGGACTTGCACTTGATGATGCACTGACCCGATGTGCAGCAGATGTACAAACTCCGACTCTGAGGCTATACACTTACGAATCGTGCGTACTGGTTGGTCGCTTTCAAAACGTTTCCAATGAAGTCAGACTGAATCATTGCGAGACATTCAAGGTGCCAGTCAATCGGCGCCCAAGTGGTGGCGGTGCGATCATCATGGGGCCTGAACAGTTGGGGATTGCTTTAATCATTCCAGTAAAAGCAAGTGGATTTTCGTCGCGTTCTTCTGATTTGATGGTTCAATGTGCCCGCGGGTTGATCAAGGCGCTTGAGAGCTTGGGAATTGAGTCCCGGTTTACCGGAAAAAACGATCTGGTTACACGGCGAAGAAAAATAGCAGGCTTGGGAATCTATAAACCGCCTGGTGGCGCACACCTGTTTCATGCTTCACTGTTGCTGGACCTCGATATTGCGAATATGCTAAGACTGTTGCGATTGCCTTTTCACTGCGATGATGAAGAGGAAAACCGAAAGGCGATTGAACAGCGCATGACGACGGTTCGCAGAGAATTGGATCAGGATTTTTCTATGGACGAGCTTGCATGGCGGCTGCAGTCGGGTTTCGAACAAGCCTTCAATGTCTGCATCGAGCCGTCGCCTCTTTGGACAGAAGAAGTCAATCTTGCGGAAAAGTTATATGCCGATCAATATTCCAAAAGCGAATGGGTCTATGGAAACACGATATCGCTTCGCGACCGGCTTGGGCAAAGTTCGATTCGCACGGAAGCCGGCAGGCTCGAAATCAAGGCCATTGTCGCGGGTGAAACAGTCAAGTCGGTATTTTTGGGCGGCAATTTCATTGCATCCGACAGCGCTGTCTATGATCTGGAGAGCAGTCTACGATGGCATGTGCGAGAACCAGTTGCAATTAAAAACACGATCGCCCAATCGGTGGCAAGAAATATTCAAGGATGGGATCGGATTTCAGTGAAAGAAATTACCGAAACACTGCTGCATGCGCTCAAGCTATCCGAGACTTTGCCCAATGAGGCGACTGCGGGTGCATGCTTTGCCCGTGAGCCAGCACAACTTACCTGACAGGAGTCAGTCAATGTTAAACGACGGTATAGAGTATTCAGTCCAAGGCGATACGATGCCTGTGCCTGGACTGGACAGCGCAGACAGTCGTATCGTGTTTCACGCACCGGGCCTTAAGCGTTACCAGACTTCAGAATATGATCAACATAATGAAGCAGAGTTTGTAGCCATCAGTGTAACGGGTGAAGCCTGTGCTCTGAACTGTGAACACTGCAAGACGGGTGTTTTAAAAGGCATGCGATCTTTACCCGGTGGGAGTGAGTCACTTTACGAGCTCTGTGCAAGGTTGCATGATCAAGGCGCCAAGGGTGTGTTGATCTCAGGAGGCAGTGATCGACGCGGTCGGGTACCGCTACGCAAACATATCCCCGACCTGATTAAGGTTCGCCACAAACTGGGGATGGTCATTCGAGTGCACCCTGGGTTGCCCGATGAACAAACTTGCAGTGCTCTGGCCGATGCAGATATTGATGGAGCGATGGTTGACATCATCGGAGACGACAGAACCATACGGGATGTTTACCATTTGGACACCGATGTTGATGAGTACGAGGCGGTCTTGGAAAGGCTGGATCGCCATGGAGTGCCCTGCGTGCCGCATATTATCATGGGGTTGCATTATGGTAAACTTCTCGGTGAGGAAAATGCGCTGGCAATGATCGCCCGCCACCAGTTAAAACTACTGGTACTGGTCATTCTGATGCCTTTGTCAGGAACCCCGATGGCGGCGGTCATTCCGCCACCCACTGGGGAGATTGCAAAATTTTTCACACTTGCGCGTCGTACATTGCCGAAAAAACCAATCATGCTCGGCTGTGCTCGACCGCTGGGTCAGTACAAAGAGAAAATTGATCGAGCCGCAATTGATGCGGGATTTAACGGCATTGCCTATCCTGCTGAAGGGATGGTTGAATATGCCAGGAGCAGGGGGCTAAAACCGCATTTCGTCAACGCCTGCTGTGGCGTCTCATGGTAAAACTCATTATTTCAAATTAAGGACGAAAAATTGGCAACGACTGGAATTCCAAGCAAGCTGCAAGAGCAGCACTATCAAATCAGTCCAGAGTATGTTCGCATCAGCGTTGCGGCGGCCATTGAACTTGGCCTGGCGCCTGGGCGAATCAATGGATGCAGTTGCAACTGCATCAATCTGTTGCAGAACTATCCGCAAGGCTGCGCTGCAAATTGTTCTTATTGTGGCTTGGCGCGAGAACGCCCGGGCCTTGCCGAAGAAAACAGTTTCATACGCGTGGATTGGCCACTTTTTGAAACCGACTTGGTTGCGCAAAAGATTGCCGAAAAAGAATCAGCCGACACCGTCGGTCGCGTCTGTATTGCGCAGGTTCAGGACCATCGTGCAACTCAAGATTTGGTGGATATGGCCGACCGGGTTCACCGCGCGGCACCTGAGGTGCCAATATCCGCATTGGTCACTGCAACCTTGCTGGATGAAGATGATTTACACGAGATTAAGCAGGCGGGTGTCGACATTATTGGTGTCGGTTTGGACGCAGTCTCTGAAGATTTGTTTGTTCGAACCCGTGGAAAACTGGCCAAAGGGCCGCATCGATGGGACCAGCATTGGGAGATCGTGCGGGCAGCACGCCGCATCTACGGTCCGATGAAGGTCAATTGTCACTTGATTGTTGGTTTGGGTGAAACAGACAAGGAAATGTTTGACATGATTTTCCAATTGAAATCTGAACAGATTGCAGGCTACCTGTTTTCTTTCAACCCAGAACCGGGGACGGAAATGCAGGACGTACCGCGGGCACCACTTGAACGCTGGCGTCGCATACAGTATGTCAAGCATCTGATTGAAAATTATGATTTGCCACAAAGTGCACTCGAATATGGAGATTCGGGTGAACTTGTCCGGTTAACCCCACCGGAAAAAGCAGCGAAGCTCGCCTTTGACAGTGGCTTGGCCTTTATGACTAATGGCTGTCCCGACCGACAAGGTGTGATGGCATGCAATCGTCCCTATGGTTCCTATCGGCCGGGCGAAGAATTCAGGGACTACCCATTTTTACCCGACAGCGAAGAGCGCAAGGTGATATCTGATCAGGCTAAACTGTCCCAAGTCTGGGACGCTGCAGACAGTCTGATTTGATGCCAATGGCGAGTTTAGAATCGTAGTACTGGCTCGCGCAATTAACCTATACTGAACTGGATTGCACTATTGCAATTACAGGATTATTGTGATAAAAAAATGTTTTCACTTCATTTGCATTGAAAAATAAGGAGGCAAAATATGACAGTCCATAAGTCGAGACGAAATTTCCTTCAAACCACTGGGGCCTTCGCAGCAGCCTATGCCATGGGAACTATTCCATCATTGGCGCATGCGGCTCGTGAAAAAGAACTCAACATTTATTGTTGGGAAGGATACAACTCCGATGATGTATTGGATCCATTTCGAAGGGAGTTTGACGCAACGGTTCGAGCCGAAGGATTGACATCAGATCCTGATGCAGTCAACAAACTTCGTGCAGGGGAAACAAAAATTTGGGATTTGATCAATGTTAACAATCCCTGGGCCCGTGAAATGATGTGGCCAGAGAATTTGATTCTTGATCTGCCAAGAGATCGATTCGAACCATTTTTCGAACAAATGATGCCAGCATTTCATCCACCCTATTCTTGGGCGATGGATAAGACGGGCGAACACTTACTTGGCGTGACACAGCGATTCGGGCCATTTAATTTCGTCGTCAATACTGACAAAATATCTCGAGCCATGGCCGAAGATCAAGGCTTTAAACTTTTCCTGGACCCAGCCATGAAAGATCGATATGGCGTCCTGACCTACGACAACTGGAACATTTATCACATGTGTGTCGCAGGCGACATTGATCCGTTCAAATCACATTCAGCTGATGAAATCTCTGCATTTAGTGATATTGCCCGTCAGGTGTTCAACGGTGCAAAGATTCTGACTGATGATCTCGTTGCCATGAATCTGGCGCTGATCAACGGTGAGATTGATGCGTATTTTACCGGCGGTACCTATACTGCGTCACCAGCGCGTTATGATGGTTACAACAATGTGCGCGGCATTACACCAAATTCCGGTCCGATGGATGGTAAAGGCGGCATAGTCTGGATTGAACTGACATCGGTCGTGAACAATCCTCAGGTGTCCCCACTTGCAGAGGAGTTTCTTGCCTATATTCAACGCCCGGATGTGAGCAAGAACGTTGCATTTGCAGAAGGTACATATAACCCGGTTACCCAGATGGGTTCACCGGAGGTGCTAAGCGCATTTGATTCTGACGAATTGGATGCCATTCAGTGGGATTCTCTCGAAGAGGAGATGGCCCGTTCACAGGACTACGACATTAACCCCGACTATGCTGAGATGTACGATCATTATTCAGCAGCTAAGCGGGAGAGAGAAGGATAGACACAGTTTTTTGATGGATCAATGATGGGAACTTCCGATGGAGCCCATGGTAGATGAAAACAGGACAGTCTGCTTTTCTCGAGTTAAGAGGTGTAACGAAGCAATTTGGTGAATTTACAGCACTTGCCGATGTAAACCTCAGTATTTCTGAAGGAGAATTTTTTACGCTGGTCGGGCCTTCCGGCAGCGGAAAAACAACCCTGATTCGCATACTGGTGGGGATGGACAGCCCCACCAGAGGCGATATCGCCCTCAAAGGGGATGTTATCAATGATGTCCCTGCCAATCGGCGTCCGACTTGTATGGTGTTCCAGAATCTGGCGCTGTTTCCTCACAAGACGGTGGGGCAAAATGTCGAATTTGCGATGAAAATCGCCGGCATTGCGCCCGAGACTCGACGTCAGCGCGCACTTGAGTTATTGGAACTATTACGTCTGCCGAGCGACTTTTATGGCAAGCGAATCAACCAGTGTTCTGGTGGTGAGCGTCAAAGGATCGCACTGGCGCGGGCTTTGGCGTTTGATCCTGAAATTCTGTTTTTCGACGAACCCTTATCAGCGCTCGATTTTCGATTGCGCAAGACGCTCGAAAAGGAACTCAAGGACATTCACCGCGAAACTGGTAAGACTTTCGTGTACATCACGCATTCGCTTGAAGAAGCCATGGTGATGAGCGATCGAATTGGGATACTGAATCACGGTGAACTCATTCAAATCGGCAGTCCCGACGATATCTACAACCGGCCTCGGAACAAGTTTGTTGCCCAGTTCATGGGCGAGGTCAATACTTTGTCTGTCGACAATGCTGGAAACGGCAAAGTCAAGGACAGTGACTCTGGCGGTCTATACGAGATTGCCGAGGACGCTCAGGGAATTGAATCCGGATTTTTAATCATTCGACCCGAAGTCATGAAGATTGGCAGGGCGGCGGAGTCTTTGCCCAATCAGATTGAAGGTGTATTGTTCAATGATTATGCCTTGGGGTCACGAATCCAATACCAGGTGCGTAGCGTTGATGGCGAACATCATTGGCTTGTCGAAAGGTTGCAGGATGACCCTTATTCGGGCGAAGCCGGTCAAGCGGTAATGATCGGTTGGCGGGCTGAAGATTCGATTTTGGTGCAGTCGTAAGTCGCACCTTTTAGGATCTGGCACCTGAAATTACTGCCAAGCTATGAAAGCGCTCACTCACTGGTTACGTCAACCTGGTTTTTTGAACGCCTTGCCGGTTGGCGTGTTTTTGCTGATCGGATTTGCCGGCCCGCTGGTGTTGGTACTTCTGTACAGCTTCATGCCGTCAAAGACGTTCACACTCAACCAGGCGCCTACGCTCGAAAATTACCTTTCAGTTGTAACGCAAAGTTATTACATCTCTTTTGGCTGGTCTTTGGTGCTTGCTGTTGTAACCGTTATTTTGCTTTTGATCATCACTTATCCGATCGCTTACGGAATGGCCAAATTGTTTGGTAAGTGGGCTACGCTGGTTACGATCCTGGTTGCGCTACCGCTTTTGATTTCAGAGAACATTCGCTTATTTGGCTGGGTGTTGCTATTGCTCAAGAATGGCATTATTGATGGCTCTTTGCAGTTTTTGTTTGGCATTTCGCTATCAGGATTACTTTATTCCGTACCTGCTGTCGTGCTTGGGCTAGTCTATGTCTACTTGCCATTCATGCTTTTTCCGCTTGTCATTGGCATGTCAATGGTACCTGACTCGCTTAAAGAGGCTGCCTCAGATCTCGGCGCGTCAAGGCTGCAGATATTTTGGGAGGTTGAACTTCCTCTTTCGATGCCCGGCATACTAATTGGCAGTCTTTTGGTTTTTATCCTGGCCCTCGGATCGCTAGCTGAATCCAAGATATTAGGTGGACAGGTCATCGTAATGATCGCTGACGATATTGAATCCGCATTTACCTTTGCGCAAAACTGGCCTAAAGGGTCGGTGCTATCCGTGTTGTTGATCACTCTTTCGCTGATCATCATATTTTTTCTTTTCCGTAAAATTGATCTCGATCGACTGGTGGGGCGACGTTAGCTGTGAAATCTACACGACAGCGCAAAATCGCTCACGCCTTAATCATTGTTTGGACGGGAGCCGTCATATTGTTTCTCTACATGCCAATGCTGTCGGTTATTTTGGCATCGTTCACCAAGCAGCGGTATTTTCGCTTTCCTGTCAAAGCCTGGGATACCCGATGGTATGAAAAAGCGTTTGAATCATTGTCGGTGCGTGATTTATTCTGGACGTCGTTTAGTGTTGCTTTGCTGGTTACGCTCATTTCGGTTCTACTGGCTTTCTTTGGCGCACTTGCATTTGCTCGCTATGATTGGAAAGGGCGAAAACTGTACCAGCGACTGATATTGCTGCCGATTTTCTTTCCTCAAGCGGTGTTGGGTCTCGCACTGCTTTTGTGGTTTTCCGCTTTGGGGATCACGACCAGCTGGCACACGGCCGTATTCGCACACCTGATTTGGATTTTGCCAATCGTTACGCTGATCATGTCCATTCAGGTTTATAGCTTTGATCCGGTCTGGGAAGAGGCGGCTTATGATTTAGGTGCTTCTCGACTGCAAGTGTTACGGGAAATTACATTGCCAATCCTCTCACCTGGCATCATATCTGGAGCGATTTTCGCGTTCTTGCTGTCTTGGGGAAATTTCCCACTTTCGCTTTTTACAACCGGCGCTGATCAGACCATTCCAGAGTGGTTGTATTCAAAGATGGTTTCTGGCTACACACCAATGGTGCCAACATTGGGTTCTTTGACGATCGGTGGTGCTGCAGGGTTACTGTTGATTGCCTTCGTGGTGATGTATGTAGTTCGGCGATTGAAATTCGGACGAGCCGATTGAGAAAAACACTTGGGAAAAAAGTCGCGCAATGCGTTTGACTATGTTGCTAAAAGTGTTCTTGTGAATCTCTGTACTGTTGGTGCTGCAGTATCCATGCTGGAAACGCAGGAACGTCGATACCAGATATTTTCCGGTGTGCTTGCGCGGTAATCAGGCTTTTCCTCGATATTCACGCGGTGAATGTCCAGTCCAGCGACGAAATGCGCGGCTAAAGGCACTAAGCTCAGAGTAGCCAAGCAGATAGGCGATTTCCGATAAGGAAAGATTGCGTTGCTTGAAGTACATCTCGGCGAGGCTCTTTCGAACTTCTTCGACAAGATCGGTATAGGAAAGCCCTTCCCACGCCAAACTACGCTGTATTGCACTCGTACTCATATACAGACTCTCAGCAATCAGTTCCAACGAGGGATAGCCGTCGGCCAGTTTGATGCGAATCAGGTTCCTGATTTTATCGGTCAGATTCTGATTCATTGGCATGTTGGTGTGCAAAGACTCAAGGCAAGCGCGTGTGACTGCCATCAGTTTCAAATCCGAATTTGGCATCGATTTTTCCAAAATCGATGGATCAAAGACGATGGCATTGAACTTCTGACTGAAAAATACAGGCGCATTAAACGCTCGTTCGTGTTCTTTGCTGTCCTCGGGTTTCGGGTGTTCGAAATACACCTCCTCCGGGTGCCAGTCGCGTCCCATGCACTCGCGGATTAAGTTGAAAAACATTCCAAGCGATAATTCAGCGTCCTGTCGGCGTTCGACAATATGCGGATCTCGAACTTGATACTCGAGTTGACAAAAGCGCTTGTTTGCGGCTGTCAGTCTTAACATTGAGCATTGTTGGTGGTAACGAAACAAATCAATCAGGTTGTTTAGTGCATTACCGAGTGTAGGTGAAGAAATCGCTGCATAACCCCAAAGCCCAAGGTCATCAGGTTGAAACTGATTTCCAAACCACAGACCGAAATTGTCGTTTTGTGTATTGCCTGATGCGGATTCGAATAGCCCACAAAACGATTTCAAACACATTCCGATCGTCGGGTTGCCGATACAGTCAGGATCGACACCTGCTTCTCCAAAGACGCGATCGGCATCGCCGCCGTGATCGTAAATAAATTGACTCACCCCGGTCGCCGCCGGCGCCAGGACGTGAGGCACCGGTTCAGCACCACGGGCATGTACAGAATTCGATATGAATTCCTGGTGAACTGAATCAACGGTAATGCTCATTTTTGTCCGTCAAATTCTTGGGATTAGAATAAAGGCAACGTAAAGAATGCACTAAATCAAAAGAATTTTCAAGTCCGCCTGTCTGTTTGCACGGGCTTTAGTCCAAAACGGAGGTATTTTGGGGTGAAAGAATGAAATTTTTGTAATTTTGACATTGGTTTGCAAGATTGATTAGGCGACGTCGTGGCTAAGACAGGAAAGGGAGTAAGAGTAAAAATTGAATGGCCCCGTCAGCCTCTGAGGCGAATCGGTTCGACGGCGCTGCAATTCCAGAACAAGATCGTCATTGCTGAACTCAAGTGAAAAAATCCTGTTTCAAAGTCTGTTAGAACACAATTGACTGAATTTTGAGAACAAGACGCTGTCGTGTGAGTCAAATTGGAACTCACCATTTATTTCGCTATCATTTAGCCAGAAATACAGCCGAGTCATTTGCTCTTGGTCTGTCACATTTTGATAAATCCAACGTGGCGCTGTATTTCTTGGCTCCGCAAAAGTGGTGCGCACTTTCGAGACTCTAATGTGATCATCATTGCCTTTCGATTGTCCTTTGTCATTTTCAAAGCGATACTTTTTGACTTCATCTTCAACCATAGCATGCCCGAGTGAAACCGAAAGATAGCCTTTGTTGCAGGTAAAGATCAACGTTGCCATTTGTTCTGTATTGAATTGACCGCGTCGATGGCTGCTACCTGCACATCGTAATGCTGTCAGCCCAGATTTGCGAATGTCACAATTGGTCGATTGATGCAAAATTTCATTGCCTAATCTAAGTTGTGCATAGCCACGTTCTGTATAAGCCGACAGGCTCATGCAGATCACGCTGATCAAGATTAATCTTTTAAAAATCATTTTGAATCGTTTGTCCATGTGAATTCAGTCAAATTTCTTCAAGAAGTTAATCTCTTTTTGCTTTTTTAACATTTGCTGAGCTTATTCAAGGAACTCAAATTACATTGCTCAAGCACATTTTACGTAACTTTTTGTTTTAATGAATGGATTGATGTTAATTCTGGACAAATGAACACCGACTCGTATTCTGTGTTTTTCCAAGCGCCAGAATGATTTATCTCCAGCCAAATTTCAAATCGGTTCACACAGGTATCGGCATATTCTTGGTGATAAGACGCCATTGCCTCGTTGAATCGGCCCCATTAGTGAGTGGTCATTGTGCGCGTTATATTCCATTTGTGAAAGTGGAACATCATCAATAATGGCGTTGACGGCTAAATTACCCTTGCTTAGAGTTTCATTGGAATCAGGTTTAGTCAAGCTGTCGTATTAATCTGTAACTCGTACTGCGTCCTGCGCCGGGATTCTGAATCAAGATGCCATGGTCCTTTAAGTTCTGTATATCCCGCAAAGCAGTGTCCTTCGAGCATTTTGCAAGCTTGGCATATTTGGAAGTGTTAATAAACCCTTCATTATCGTCCTCTAGCATGCGGTCGATGATCAGGCGCTGACGTTCATTCACGAGAACAAGACTGAACTTATCCCAAAATTCTGCTTTGAATAGCACATTACCGAGCGTCGTTTCAGCATTGGAAATCGCTCGTCCCAAACAACCCAAAAACCATTGCAACCAGCGGGTAATTTCTGGTGTCTTACGTTGCTGTTTTTCTAACTGACTGTAATAGTCTTTGCGCTCGGATGCAATCTGCGTAGATAAGCTGTAAAAACGTTCAGGGATGCCATCAGTGCGTGCCAACGCCATATCACAGATCGCTCTAGCGATACGTCCATTCCCGTGTCCTCAAATGGATGGATGCTTACAAACCAAAAATGAGCAATGCCTGCTTTTAGCACCGGGTCTATGTCATGGCGACCGTCAAACCAGCCCAGAAACTCCTGCATTTCTTTATCCAGTCGATTTGCATTTGGTGCTTCAAAGTGAACTTTTTCGCGACCTATAGGACCGGAGACGACCCGCATTGGTTCTGTATCCATGGTACGCCAACCTCCAACCACGATTCGGTGCATACCACTACGTCCGGTCGGAAAAAGCGTTGCGTGCCAGTCAAATAATCGAGATTTTGTCAGAGGTTTCGAAAATTGCTGAGTTGCATCAAGCATCATTGCAACAATACCCTCTATATCACCGCCACTTGGCACAAGCCCCGTAAAATCAATCCCAAGCCTTCGTGCGATGGATGAACGCACTTCCTTTGGATTGAGTTTTTCTCCCTCAATGGCCGAAGACTTGACGACATCATAGGTCAGAGTGTTGAGGCTAGCCTCCTGCTTGAGATTGAATTCTAGGCCTTCCATTCGACCAAGCAATCGACCTTGGCGATATCGAGTATCAGCCAACTGGGTGGAAATCACTTCATCATTCCAGGTAAAGTTTGGCCAGTTTGGATGCTCGTGAATCCACATCATTAATCACCGCACAAAACAAGGTGAATGTAAGGTTTAATCACCGCAAAATTAAAAATAATTGTCGCACATTATGCGGTGATAATACCTTATCCTCGAGATGAGTATTTGAATTCAATGAAATTTCACGTTTTTCAGGAGGAGAGGATGGCGGAATAAAAAAGGAGGAAACATTCGGACATCTAAGTGTAAACCCCAACTGTAATTTTTTCGTTTGCCATTCATGGATGCAATCCAATATGGCACATCATCGATGTTAAGACTTTATAAAATCTGGACTGTGTGCGGAATTTGAACATAAGAAGTTCGGTCTGAGTCAATTGAATGATAATCCGTCAGGTTTGCGCGAAAAGCAAGTGAAATCGTTTGCGGAACTTGCTGGTCCGCGCGGCTTTCCCTTCGTCGGCAACTATATGCAGGTTGATTTCAAAACCCTGCATCTTGATCTTGAAAATTGGGCCAATCAATATGGCTCGATTTACAAAATCAAGTTTGGCTCATCTTCGATTGCTGTCATCTCGGACAAACACGCTGTGCAGCAGATTCTAGTTGACCGCCCCGGTCTATATCGTCGCGACAGCCGTCTGGAGGGAGTCGCAAACGAATTGCAGCTTAATGGCGTCTTTACTGCAGAAGGACAATCCTGGCGCAGGCAGAGAAAACTGGTTGTAGCTGCGTTGGGTCGAGCCAAACTTGCCAATTTCTTTCCTCAACTTGTAAGCACCGTCGATCGATTAAAACGTCGCTGGGACCGAGCAGCAGATACCGGAGAACCAGTCAATCTATGTGAAGATCTCTATCGATTTACGGTTGATGTAACCATGCAAATTGCTTTTGGTTTTGATGCCAACACAGTTGAGGCTTCGGGCCCAGTCATTCAACAGCATCTCGACAAAATATTCCCGAAAGTACATCAGCGTGCAAATTTACCTTTTGCATACTGGCGATACTTCAAACTACCATCAGACAGAAGCCTCGATCAGTCGCTAGTGCAGATCAGGCGGGAAGCAGACACTATTATTGAAGCGACGCGAGAGCGATTGCAATCCAATCCTGAACTTAGAAAGTCACCGGAAAACTTTCTCGAAGCACTATTGCTTGCCATCGAAGACGAAGATTCGGGATTTACCGATGCCGAAATATTTGCAAATATCGGGACAATTTTACTTGCTGGGGAGGATACGACTGCCAATACGATGGCTTGGACGATACACTTTTTTCCACGTATCCAGTACACTTTACACAGGCAAGAGATGAAGTAGACCGATTGATTGCAGAAGATTCAATGTTGCGAAACATCTCACAGACAGAAAAGCTTCCTTTTCTTGATGCATTTCGAGACGAGGTCATGCGCCTGAAGCCTGTTGCGCCAATCATGGTCATGGAAACCAAGCAAACACAAGACATCCTGGGAGTGTCGATACCCAAAAGAACGCAATTGATATTGCTTACAAGGCGCGTTGCGACTCGAGAGGAAAATTTCAGCGACGCAGGTGAATTTAGACCTGATCGATGGCTCAGAGAATCAGGAACAGATTTGATGACGCATGATCCACGTGCGTTTATGCCATTTGGTGGTGGTCCTCGGTTCTGTCCTGGTCGCAGCCTCGCATTTTTGCAAATGCGGGTCGTATTGGCCATGTTTCTGAAGAACTTTGAAGTCGAACTGCTCAGTGTAAAGGAACCTGTTCAAGAGCGCTTATCATTCACGATGTACCCTGATAATTTAGTTGTGCGGATTAAGCATAGGCGATAATTGACTGTGGTCATGTTTGGTACAAGTATCAGATTTCGAAATTAAACCAATGACGCAATCCCAATTGATGGTTGCGAGTAAAAGAATTAAAAAAGCTAAATTAACCAAAAGTTGAAATTACAACCCAAAGAGATCTACCCGTGTCTATTCTTCATTCACATCAAACTGAAACCCTGATAAACCGGATTGTCGGCGACCAGGGAAGTCTACTGCACACAGATGACGACGAATTTGAGCAGTTTGTCCGAGCCTACTACTATGGCGTTCCCTACGAAGAATTAAGTCAAAGGGATGTCTTCGATTTGCGCGGAGCAGCGCTGGCGCACTGGGAACTGTGCAGGGTAAGGCAAGCTGATGAAACCAAGATCAGGCTTTATTACCCCGATGTCGAGCGCGATGGCTGGCGATCGAAATTCGCAGTTCTGGAAATGGTCATCCCCGACCGGCCGTTCCTGGTCGACACCATGTCAATGGTATTGAACAATTTAGGATGTAAGGTGCACTTGACTGTTCATCCTGTACTCGCAGTTCAGCGCGATGAGTCCGGGCGGCTGCGGAAGATCGCGGCACCTTTGAATGCAGATTTTCTAGACGGTGTATTTGAATCATTCATACATTTTGAATTTGAAAGGCGATTTGAAACAACCGAGTTTGAGACTGTCGAAGCCTGCCTCAGGGAAGCCTTAAAGACACTTGATATTGCAGTTGAAGATTGGCGGCCGATGCGCCGACAGATCAAGGCTGCAGCGAAGAATCTGGAAAAGGAGATGGATCGTTCCAAAAACGAATTCATGGAAGATTATGCAGAGTTTTGCAGCTGGTTGGCCACTGGAAATTTTACTCTGCTCGGGTACTGTGAATTACAACTGAAGAAAAATGGGACGTTAATTCAGAATGACAAATCCAAACTTGGAATTTTGCGAGAATATGAAGATCTTGGCAAAATATTACCGATCAGTGCGTTAACCATCGATACTAAAACCGATTGTCAGTCGTTGATCGTATCAAAAGCAAATATTCACTCGCCCATACACCGCTCGTCATACCTCGACTTCATTCTTATTCCGAAATACACCGCTGCGGGTGCTTGTTCAGGTTTGCGAGCTGTCGTTGGGCTTTTTAGTTCGACTGCCTATAACGGAAGCGCAAGTCTCATTCCGTTGCTTCGAACCAAGATCAAAAGGGTGCTGCAGCGCAGTCGATTTTCAGAAACAACACACAGTATTCGCGTGTTGACCAATATTGTTGACAATTATCCTCGCGACATGTTGTTTCGAGCCAATTCAGACGAATTGTTTGAAGACGTAGCTGGCACACTGGAGTTGCAGGAACGCAACCGCGTGAAACTCTTTTTGCGCCGAGAACAGTTCGACCGGTTCTACTCAGCACTGGTTTACATTCCGCATGAACTGTTTGGTCGACCACTACGCGTCAAGATCGAAAGCATCTTGATGAAATCGCTCAAGGGGAAGTCATCTGAATTTTTTGCAACCTTTTCCGGTTCGGTACTCGCCCGTATCGAGTACACAATCTACGTTGATACTGACAGTCAACCCGAACTTAGCCTGGAAGACATTCAGCGTCAAGTGCAGGATGCGGCAACAACCTGGCAAGATGCACTTCGCCAGGCTGCTGTTGAACGTTATGGGGAAGATGTCGGTGCGCAGTATTGTCGCACCTTTGAGAATGCGTTCGGGGCGAGTTACCAGGAAGACTATTCACCTTGGGTTGTTGCTGCGGATCTCGAAAGACTAAGCGCATTGAATGCCGACAATGATCTTATCGTTTCATTTTTCCGGCCACTTCAGGAAACTGACCAAAAACAGGTGCGTTTGAAATTGTTCAGCTTTCAAAACCAGGTGTCGCCGTCAGATGTATTGCCAGTCCTGGAAAACATGGGATTACGTGTGAAGGAGGAACGACCGTACGAGATCTCATTGCCAAATGACGGCTCTATCTGGGTTCATGATTACTCACTGATACATTCCCAGGAATATGACGCTGACCAGCAGCGCCAAAGTTTTGAGCAGGCCTTTATTAATATCTGGCGCGGTGCTGCGGAGAACGATGTGTTTAACCGCCTCGTATTGATGGCGAATTTAACCTGGAGACAGGTTTCGGTTTTGCGCGCTTACAGCAAGTATTTGAAACAAATTGGTCACACTTTCAGCAGTGCCTATGTAACCGACACACTGATTCGAAATATCGACATGACTGCCAGCTTGATCCGATATTTCGAGGTCAAATTTGATCCGACTGCGGGTTCGTCCGACCAGGAAGTCAATCGAATCAGGAAAGTGATGGATGCGCATCTTGATGCGGTGTCCAGTCTGGATGAAGACGTGATACTTCGAAGCTATAAAAATGCGATGACTTCGACGATACGCACCAACTATTTTTGTATAGATTCATCGGGTCATCCACATGACTACATTTCTTTCAAAATTGATTGCATGCGAATCATTCGGATGCCGGACCCACGACCAAAATATGAAATATTCGTATATTCACCGCGCACTGAGGCGGTACACCTGCGCGGCGGTAAAGTTGCGCGTGGTGGATTGAGGTGGTCAGATCGGCGAGAAGACTTCAGGACCGAGGTGCTGGGCCTGGTGAAAGCGCAGATGGTCAAAAATGCAGTCATCGTACCGGTCGGCTCAAAAGGTGGATTCGTGATTAAACAGCCACCGGCACCGGGCACAAGCATGTTGGATGAGGCGATATTTTGTTATTCAACCTTTATCCGCGGTATGCTCGACATCACGGACAACATTGTCGATGACAAAATTGTCCATCCTGCAAATGTAAAGCGTTACGATGATGATGACCCCTATCTTGTTGTCGCAGCGGACAAGGGGACTGCGACTTTTTCGGATATTGCCAACAAAATTTCTGAAGAGTATGGCTTTTGGATGGGAGATGCGTTTGCTTCCGGTGGTTCAGTTGGATATGACCACAAAGCGATGGGTATTACAGCCCGGGGTGCCTGGGAGTCGGTGAAACGGCACTTTCGCGAACTGGGTGTTGATATTCAGACGACGGATTTTACAGCCATTGGCATCGGTGACATGGGCGGAGATGTTTTCGGAAATGGCATGCTGCTGTCCCGGCACATCCAATTGGTTGGTGCCTTTAATCACATCGAAATATTTTTAGACCCCAACCCCGATGCCGAGATTAGCTACCAGGAACGGGAAAGGCTCTTTAATTCACCAGGGCTGAGTTGGAAAGACTATGACAAAAAGTTGATTTCCGAAGGCGGTGGGGTATTCGATCGCACTGCTAAGGCGATCGATATTTCACCGGCCGTGCAAAAACGATTGAACATAACACAGTCCAAGCTTACACCCAACGAATTGATGCATGCCATGCTCAAGGCGCCGGTTGATTTAATGTGGAATGGCGGAATTGGTACTTACGTTAAAGCCTCGACACAATCGCATGCTGATACAGAAAATCGTTCCAACGATGCGATTCGAGTTGATGGTTCGGAACTTGGTGCCAAGGTCGTCGGTGAAGGTGGAAATCTTGGTATGACTCAACTCGGTCGCGTCGAGTATTGCATGCATGGCGGTCGCTGTTATACCGACTCGATTGACAATTCAGGTGGTGTGGATTGTTCAGACCACGAAGTGAATATCAAGATATTGCTCAACCAAGTTGTTAATCACGGTGAAATGACCGTTAAGCAGCGCGAAAAGATCCTCAGGGAAATGACAGAAGAGGTCGCTGAACTGGTATTGGAAAACAACTACCAACAAAGCCAGGCACTCAGTTC
Source organism: Arenicellales bacterium (assembly GCA_963664525.1). Lineage (GTDB taxonomy): Bacteria > Pseudomonadota > Gammaproteobacteria > Arenicellales > JAJDZL01 > JAJDZL01. Next base: position 1,323,326 of record OY761535.1, on the reverse strand, counting down.
CCTCAATGTTCATTCACCTGAGTTGCTCAATGAACACAGTCAGTATATTCAGGCACTGGAAAGATCGGACCAGCTCGATCGGGAAATTGAATTTTTACCGGATTGGGAAGAAATCAAAAGGCGCGAATCGATCGGCATTGGACTCAAACTGCCGGAGCTTTCCGTGTTGCTTGCTTATTCGAAGATGACTTTGTACGATGCATTGCTCGATTCGAATATGCCTGAGGATGATTACCTGGACAGAGACCTGTCTGAGTACTTCCCTGACCGTCTGTCAAAGCAATTCAGTAAAGAGATGTATGAACATCGATTAAAAAGGGAGATCGTTGCGACCTTCGTGACGAACAACATGATTAATCGGGTCGGTCCAACATTTGCCTACCGAATGCGTGGTTTGTCGGGTGCTGCTTATGCTGATATCGCAAGATCGTACTGTGCCGCTAGAGATATTTTTGACATGCAAGATATCTGGTCGGCAGTTGAAAACATGGATAACAAGGTGCCAGCCTCCAGTCAGTTGAAAATGCTGAAATTGGCTGAAGGATTACTGGAACGGACCACACTTTGGCTGCTTCGTCATCGGAACCATCCACTCAATATTGCCGAGGTGGTCGATTATTTCAAAGGCGATGTTCAAAAACTTTCCAGCGGGCTTTCGAAATCGCTCAGCAGAGAATATACCAGTCAAATCAAACACTACATCGACGATTTGGTCGATAACAAGGTGCCGCAAAAACTTGCCCGGCAAGTTGTTGAATGCATACCGCTATCAACAGCCCTGGACATCGTTGAAATCATCAAGCAATCAGAAAAAACCGCTGAATTTGTCTCACAGGTATATTTCGATATCGGTGCCAGACTGGAATTGGTTTGGATTCGCCAGCAGGTTGCTAATCTACCGGTTGAAAACCGATGGCACGGACTCGCCAAATCAAGATTGAGCGACGATATTCACACCCATCAGTCAGCCATTGCAAGCGACGTTGTTCAACATGCCTCGACAGACAGCCCACAACATGCTGTTGATGTTTGGATGGAATCCAATCGGGTTAGCTGTCGAATGTTGGCCAGCATCATCAAGGATATGAAGTCAATCAGCAAAATCGATTTTGCTACATTGACTGTTGCGATCAGCGAAGTGCATTTACTAGGCCGAAGTTCGGAGTCAATGTCCTCATAAGAACAAACTGCGTGGCTGTCGACGCAGCAGACAAACGCTGTATCGGTTAGGATATTGATCGGTGGTGCCGGTCTTTTGTTTTCGACCGTCATGCGTTGGCCAACACAGACTGGCATGATTCACGCGCTCTGAAGTCAACTAATTGGTTTGAACTGTCAAGACTAAAACATTTTGCGTGACATAGAATTTTCGCTACAAGACGAAATTCTGTTCATTCAATTTGTAAGGATGCCGATACATTCACAGCCAACGCCGATTTTTCAGGCGATGAGAGTTGTCAACCGGGCACGTTGGGCCGGCAGCGTGTATGCCGGCTACCGGCGCGATGATGTGCTTCGTATTACCAAAGCGGTCGCAGACATTGGTAATGAAACTGCACGCCAGTATGCTGACTGGGCCGTTGCTGAAACGGGGTTTGGTAATGCAGACCACAAAGAGATCAAGAACCGGATGTGCAGCGAGGGTATTTATGAATACTATAAGGATCATGATTTCACCCGCCACCGCATCGATCACGAACGCAAAGTCATTGAAATTCCACGGCCTGCTGGTGTCGTCTTTGCACTGACACCGTCCACCAACCCAGTCTGCTCGGTATTTTTCAAAGCACTACTCGCATTAATGACGCGAAATGCAATTGTCATCAGTCCACATCCCTCGGCGAAAGAATGCTGTTCGGATGCGGTCGCTAAAATCGCACAGGCTGCAGAAGATGCGGGTGCGCCGGATGGCATTATTCAGGTAATCGAGAATCCCACGTTAGAGGTGATTGAAGGCGTCATGCGTTCCGATGGTATCGATGTGATTCTCGCAACAGGCGGTTCACCTATGGTCAGGGCTGCTTACAGTTCTGGTAACCCTGCACTGGGCGTCGGTCCTGGCAACTGTCCAGCCTATGTTGATAAAACTGCTGACGTTGAACATGCCGCAAAATGCATTGCCGATAGTAAGTCGTTTGATAACAGCATTCTTTGCACCAATGAATCGGCGGTGGTCGCACATAAGGCAATCAGCAGCGATTTAATTGTTGCGCTGAAAAAAGAGGGTTGTTATCACTGTAGTGATGAAGAACGGGATCGTATAACTGAACTGCTATATCCAGAAGGCGCATTCGACCCATCGGTCATTGGTCAGCCAGCTGAGTGGATCGCTGAACGTGCCAGAATTCGGGTCCCTCAAAATACCCGGGTACTCGTTGTCGACCTTGAACGTATCGGTGATGATTACGTATTAAGTCGGGAAAAACTTTGTCCTGTACTCGGATTCTATGTCGTTGCGAGCCGCGACGCTGCAATGAAGGCTTGTAATGCGATGACGCGGCGAATGGGTAGTGGGCACTCTGCTGCGATACACTGCCAGGATCCCCAAATGGTGTTGCGTTTTGGATCTGAGTTAAGCGTATTGCGAACTCCGGTCAACGCTCCGTGTAGCACTGGTGCATCGGGGTTTAATACCAATCTTGCACCAACCATGACGGTTGGCACAGGATTTTTTGGTAGAAGTTCGGTGGGTGACAATGTCGGTCCACAGCACTTGGTGCAGTGGTCAAAAATCGCTTACAACAAAGAAGCGATGATCGACACAGATCAATTTGAGAACTTGGAATTGCAAAATGCTTCTCAGCCGCGGCCGCGCGATCAAAAGATCGATTATTCTTTCGCGGATGGCTTTGAAACCAGTCATTCGGGATCAGTTACAGGTGCATGGTCGAGCGGTGATTTAAGGGCTGAAATTCACCAGATTATTCTCGAAGAAATTCGCTCGCTTCAACTCGTTAGACGAACGCGTTTGTGATGGCTGAAATTCGTTCCTACATCTTTATTGACCAACTTCAGCCCAAAACGATGTGTTATTTGGGCAGTTGGATTCGCGGCTACTTACCCAAATCGAATATGGCGGCTATGGTCATTGAAGTCGTGCCAGGTCTTCACATTGAAAGAATCACCGACATCGCATTGAAGAATGTCAATGTCAAGCCAGGGATTCTCGTTGTTGAGCGCCAGTTTGGCTATCTTGAGTTTCATTCGGAGCACACTGCAGATGTGGTTGCAGGGGGTGAAGCGGTGATGGAAACGTTGAATGCGAGTCCATCTGATGCGCTTGCTCCTGAAATTCTGGCATCCACGATTGTCAAACGAGTCGATGATTACCATGCGTTTCTCATTAATCGCAACAAATTAGGATCTATGGTTTTGCCAGGTGAATCGCTGTTCGTGTTTGAAATGCAGCCGGCATCTTACAGCATTTTGGCTGTTAATGAAGCTGAAAAAGCAGCCGACATCAAGGTCGTGGATTACCGGATGATTGGGGCGACAGGGCGCGTTTATCTTAGCGGTCCTGAAAGCGATGTACGCTCGGCCGCTCGAGCTGCAGAAGAGGCGCTGGAAGCGAGGATGTAAAGCGGTGAGTGAACTGGCCTATTCAAGAGAAGAGATTCGTCGAGCGGTTCGTGAAGCGCTGCTTGAGGCGCTGCCTAGTCCGCAAAGCCAAGTCAATACTGCGCCACCAACAAACTGCAGATTGATGAAACAACTATTAGAGTCAGCGCAGTCAAACGGCAAAACTGCAGTAGCGGTAGATTTAAGTTCTGACAAGAAAGTGAACGAATTTGTCCAAGACCTTACCAAGTGTCTCAAGGACCAGCACGTCGCTGGGCTCATTGGGGCAGGCCGGCTGAAATTCAAAGCCTTGACGCAGCCGGGCTCGGCAAACTCAAAACGAGTACCTGATAGAAAAACAAGTCAATCGATAACGATTGACTCAAAAAAGTCAGCAGATACTGCACCATGCAACGGTCGCATTGAATCTGGTGTATTGGTTGAATCTAAGGTACTGGCGTTATCAAAAACCCATCAGCGAATTGAAATCGCAAAAGGCGTGATTCTGACGCCACTCGCAAAGGATCGGGCGCGTCAGTTGAAAATTGAAATAGTGAGGCAGTAACCATGAAAGTAGGCACTGTAATTGGAAAAATTTGGGCGACCCGCAGACTGGATGAGTTACCAAGAGGCGCACTTTTGGAAATCGATTTGATCGAAGACGGGAAAGTCGCCGAACGAATTTTGGCTTACGACCCACTGGGCGCAGGCGCTGGGGAGCAAGTCATTGTTTCTCAAGGTTCGGTTGCCAAAGGTTGGTTCAAGTCAGGAAACGCTGTAGTTGACGCATTGGTGATCGGTATCGTCGATGAAAATACGAACAGCAAAAACTAGGGTTAATTTTTAAAACAATTGTTTGTAACTGGAGAATAGTCATGTCAAACGCAATTGGATTTATTGAAACTCGTGGCTACGTCGGAGCATTCACTGCTGCCGATGCTATGGTAAAAGCCGCGAACGTAGAAATCGTCACCAAAGAACAGGTAGGTGCGGGGCTTGTCTCTGTACTGGTTCGCGGAGATGTCGGTGCGGTAAAGGCCGCTACAGAGGCAGGCGCAGAAGCGGCCGGCTCGGTTGGTGAAGTGGTTTCAGTTCATGTCATCCCGCGACCACATGCGGACGTTGTCAAGAAATTTGACGTTGCTTCTGGCAAGTAGCCAACCATTACCTGGACTATTCGTTGCTGGCAAACAAAATCATAGTTTGCCAGGGCGATTCGCGCTAATGATGGATCGATTTTCATGGTTGAATTAAGGGTATATCTGCAAATTGAAAATTTGCAGACGCAGTTTGCAGCTTATATGGCGACTGCACTTCGAGCGCGCGGTTACGTACCCTTGCAAGGCATGCACTCACTGATTATTGAGATTGCACCGGCACTTGCGATTCACCGCGTCATTGACCTTGCGCTGAAATCGGTTCCAACCATAGAGCCGGGTATTTTGTATGTGGAAAGACAGTTTGGGATCCTGGAATTACACAGCCCTGAATTGGATGATTTGCATGCTGCAGGTGAAGCGATATTGTCTGGATTCAAATTGGAAGCCGCATCGCAATTGAAACCGAGAGTACTTTACTCCGACCTGGTGACTGATGTTGGCGATCAGCATTCGGTCATTATCAATCGGCAAAGAGACGCGTCAATGATCCTACCAGGTGAATCAATGCTGCTGCTGGAAACCGCACCGGCTCTTTTTGCCGCCGCTGCGGCGAACGCAGCCGAATCTGCGGTCGCAGAAAATGTTCTGGTAGATTGCCAAATGTTCGGCGTATCAGGTCGTGTATTTATCGCCGGGACTGAGCAAAATACTCAAATAGCGCTCGATCACGTTTTACAAATGATCGAGAGTACCTCAGGTCGCGACTGGTAATAATCGCTCAAACCGTAACCCGTACGCGGCGATCGGTCTACAGTTCATCGATTCTGCATTGATTTACTTTTGCAGAACCTCTGGCCAGTTGGCATCTGCGCGCTCAATGTTGCCTGGTATGTCTTTGCTCCACTTTCTGCGTACACTGCGGCTATAGTTCAGGTAGAGTTTATCGTCCACGATTGACCAGGCATCGGGGTCGGTTTTTGCGGTGTAATTATTTGAAACTGCCCAAGCGCAGTAACCGCCGTATTTTGGAGCCCATCGTTCCGGGTCTGATTGAAACAGGTCACGATTTTCGGCCGTTTTGAATCGCCAGACTGCACCGTTCCATTCAGTAGTGAATTCGCTTTGCCCCTTGACCGGCTTCATTTCTAGATGGTAGGCGACGCTGTCATATCCTTTTATGGCAAATTCCCCACCTCCGGTGAACACAGGATTTTCTGCAGCATATAAAGGTGTTGCAACTAAAGTCAGCAGGCAAAAAACAACGATTACAGCGCTTTTGATTTGATCGATACGGAACATTGAAAACCTTCTAAATTCATGACGGTTAATTGTGCTCAAATAGTTTATCAGGATTCCTGTCGCATTTAAAGTCGACCTTCCAGGTAACTTCACGAAATAGTAACAGTCAACCTGGATAGGCAGTTCCGTAATAGTTGGACTATAGTCCTTCTGGATCATCGAATGATGATTCTAATTCAGCAAATGGGGGGATTAAACCCAATTTACCAAATTTAAACCCATTTTCTATTTTTGGTGCAATATTCGGGCTAGTTCGTCCTGGTTAAATCTGGTTGAGTGGTGGTTTGCTGAGATCACCCGGTAACAAATTCGGCGCGGGTCGTATGACACAACACAAGGGATTTGGATAGTGCGATCAAACAGTATATGGAGATCTACAATGAGGATCCAAAGCCTTTTGTGTGGACAAAAAGTGCCGACGACATTTTGGATTCGTTGAAGACCTACTGTAAACGAATTAATGAGACATAACACTAGTTTGCGCTTTTCGCAACGCCTGCCCGGAACGCAATTTGGTATTCGCTCCTCTCCATTTAGTAGACCAGCATACACAAAATTAAATGCATCAAATTATTATATCGAATATCGAATATCGATATACGATATAATTTTCATATGATTCGGAGTTATCGTAGTAAGGATACCGAGAGACTCGCTAACCAGATTCGGGTACGGCGTTTTCGAAACTTCGAGCGAGTCGCTCAGCGGAAGCTCGCACTATTGAATGCCGCTACATCGATTGAATTCTTGCGAATTCCACCCGGAAACCGATTAGAGGTTTTACGTGGTAAACGATCGGGTTCATACAGCATTCGGATAAATGATCAATGGAGGATTTGTTTTCGTTTTCGTGACGGAGATGCCTTTGACGTGGAAATAGTAGATTATCACAAATAAGTCCCCAGTGCTATTGATGGTGGCAACGCCTATATCAAAGAATAAATATTTTCTAATACAACTATATCAATGACTTAATATTCAAGTTCCTTAAAAAAATGGAGGGACAATATGAATAAACTACAACCTGTTCATCCTGGCGAGATTTTGAAGTACGAGTTCATGGAACCTTTTGGTCTTTCAGCCACAGCATTGGCCAATGCGCTTGGAGTAACACCAACGCGAATCAACGATATTGTCCTCGGTCGTCGAGGAATCACAGCGAGTACAGCACTGCGTTTAGCGCGATATTTCAATACCGATGCAAGGAGTTGGATCAATCTTCAGTCTCTTTATGAACTTGAGATTGCAAAATCAAAGGAGGTTGATGCTCTAAATGCAATTCGTCCGCGTATAGTGGCTTAAGGCAAGTGAATACTTACTCATTACGTTTGATGGTTGTGATGCCCACTCTGTGAACTATAAGGACTATCACTGATGAGTTATCGACAAAATAACCCTCCTCATCCTGGAGAATTGATTCTACGTACGTATATCGAACCTTTTGAGGGAATTACCTCGAATGGAGTAGCAAATCAGTTGGGAGTGGCTCGAAGTACATTCAACCGATTATTGAACGGCAAGTCCGGAATTTCGCCGGAATTGGCGGTTCGCCTTTCTAAAGTACTTGGCAGTTCAGCTGAAAGCTGGCTAGCGCTACAAGAAGGTTTCGACTTGTATAAAGTGAGACAGACGATAGACACGAGCGCGTTGAAGAGAATTGATTTTGACTAAGTAGCCTAATCTTACAGCAAATAAGCAACAAGTTTGATGGCCTAAGAGATCGTCGAGATTATGATTTCTAAACCAAGGTTAACTGAACGAATGCCTACTGCCAACAGTGTCATTGAAAATTATTTCTTTATTACCATTTATCGTAAGCCATGTTTCAAGAGTTTTCAGACATAGGCGGCGTTGTCAAAGCGACGTAAGCCAGTTTTGGAATCAAATCCGGCAAGCGGTACCGCCGATTGAAGCGATACTCGAATTCGGACAGGTCGCGCGGGGCATATTTCGCATTAAAGGAGTGATCGCTGCTGCGCAAGGCTGTCTTGAGATTGCTCAGCACCGTATTGACCCAATAAAACTTCGTTTTTCCACTGCTGCGCGTTCGCATCACCTTGCATCAGTTTGCGCTTCATGCGCCAGGCGGGCGTTGTAGGAAATGCCCAGTTGCCGGTGCAACTGCATGGCGGAGATGCCCTTTTTGGTCTGGGTCAAAAGGTAAATGGCTTGAAACCAGATGGTCAAAGGCAGTTTGCTCGATTCAAAGATCGTGCCGGCGACGAGCGAGATCTGGCGATGGCAGCGGTAGCACTGACGCAGTTTGCGGGTGTTGAGGTGGCAGCTTTTGTGGTGTCTGCAGTTGGGGCAGATAAAGCCGTTTGGCCAGCGCTATTTGAACAGTGATTCGAAGCATTTGTCTTCGTCACCGTAATGCTCCAGGAACGCCTTGAGGCCTTGGCTTTCCTGGAACCGAACAGGGTTTCGTTTCATAGTATATAACCTTTATTTATCAATCACTTGTATTGGATATATTATGCCACTAAACATGCTCATAATTCATGGTAATTAGGAAAGAATATGCAATAGCCAAAAATATAATAGCAATCAGATAGGCTGTCCATATGCGCAATATTGATTAAGATCAGGGGACTTTAGGAATCGGCGTAAAGGTAGCAGAAGACTGGTAACATTATTTGGACTAAATTTATCTACATGAATCAAAGACCGTTTCCCAAGCCGCCGCCAGCCGAACCTCCACCAGAGGAGGCGTGGCTGAAGCGAACCGATCGTTCCGAAGTGGGTCGCGAGCCATTTTTTTGCGGTCGAGATGCCGAGTACGAGGTCTTTCGCAATGCGGCAGATAGCCTACGTTCAGGGTATGTAGGTGGCGGCACAATGATTTTCCAGGGAGCGCCGGGTGCCGGAAAGTCTGCGCTGATGCTGGAGTGTATGGAGGCGGTCAAACGTCATTCGACACCGGACGATCCCTGGGTCGCTGTCTCCATTTGGCCTGAAACCCTGATTTCTGCCGTACAGACCATTAGAATAATCGTGCAAGCGGCCAATACGGAAAGTGAACGACTTGCAAAGACAGCGCCAAGCACAATCGCCGGAAAGCTGGAAGAGTATTTGAAACTTGGACGAAAGCTTTGTCAGGAATTATCGGAACGAGGAGTTGCAGCAGCGGGTATTTCGGTGGGTGGCAAACCGGAGGCTATAAATGTCCTGGATTCGAACCTGCTATCACAGTCGGTGTTCACTGACTGCGCACCATTGCTTGAAAAGTTTCACCTAGTGGTATTTGTGGATGAAGCCCAGAACACTCCGGTAGCGGGCACCACTCAAGGTGTGATAGGCTGTCTGCACAACCCGCCCTCGAACATTTCTTTGGTGACAGCCTTTTTCGGTTTGAGCGACACCCAGCAGGTGTTGCGTGAGTGTGGTTTGTCGCGATTTGCGGATGAGCGGTTGGTGAACCTGGAACCTCTTTCGATGGACGATGCGTCAGGTTCCTTTCGGTGCTTGCTAGATACTTACTATACTGGCACAGAGGAAGAAAAGGTACTCTGGGTGAATGCCCTGGCGGAGCTGTCTCAGGGGTGGCCACAACATATCAACCGAATCGGTGTAGCAGCAGGTCGGGTAGCACGTACAAATGAAGGTCGATTGGAAAGACTTCTGCTCGCACAGGCGCTGGATAAGGGCACCGAACGGAAAAACGACTACTATGTGGGACGAATTGAAGCCGGTTCCAACCGGGCTTGGGTGTATAAGCGGTTAGCCTTGGCGGCAGGTAAAAAGGAAGGAGAGTTTGTTGATACCTTGTCGTATGATGAGGTCGACCTGCTGACGGAAACTGCGCGAAAGAGGAAAGAGGAAAGTATTGACGAGTTTTTAACCAATGCATTGCATGCTGGATTGCTGGCCCCGGCGCGAGGAATGCTGGATCACTACAAGATTCCGATTCCTTCTTTCGGAGACTTTCTGCGCTCACTGCCGGTGGAACCACCGCAAGTCCTTTGAATAACTGGAATTTCTGACTCTCCAGATTACTGATTCGCATCGATTCTTCGTTCCATCAGGAGTAGGCCATTTGTTGCGCAATGGCATCCAGTTTTTGGAACACTCTTGGGCATTGCCTGCCTGAAACGTACTGTTGTGAACCCCGCTTCACCAAGTGATTATCAATGTCCGAACACTGTATTAACAAACCGCTCAGGTGGTTTAAGTAAGAGTCAGCCGAATAGCGTCATCAGGCTTTCTTTCGAATCGATTGTTTTACAAAATATCATGCGCAGAAAAATACTTTTACTATTAATCTGGTTGAGTACTGCTTATGCCCCAGTTGAATCTGTGGCACAGACCTGGTCTACCTGGTCCGGTAGCACCACTTTTAGCGATAACTCATTTCGAAAGGTAACGCTCGCAAAGTTCTACCGTTTCTTTTGTGAAGTCCAGGCCCATTGATTGCGCAAGTTCAGTTTCTGAATGAGAGCCAATCCAGGCGACCAGCAACAAGCGGCGCAGCATGACAAAAGTTGGAATTTCTGCCTCGTCCTCTTCAGAAAGTTCCATCACAGAACGGTAGCCTTTTACCCATGCTTTGATCAATTCAGGCACGTCTTCGCGAGCTTCAATAAAACTCAGTGCCGTCGCACAGTCATACATAAACCAACTGAATCCACAGTCGTCAAAGTCGATGACTTTGGTGACTTCGTTTTCGATCAGTAAGTTTGCCAGACGAATATCACAATGGACAAGCCCCCAGCGGTCCGGATTCTTTCCGTATCTATTCAGTCGGTCGTTGATTAGAGCAGCTGTTTGTCCGAATAACTGCTGACGGGAAGCATCAACGCCCATCCCATCTTGCCATCTGCCCCAGTGAGGTGTGTCGCCGATACTCGTTTCGAAATCCCAGGTGTAGCGTTCAAACCATTGCGGTCGCTGCCAACTCTTGGAATGATGGTGCATTTGCGCTGAAACGCTGCCGAGCAGTTCAAACGGGGCGATCAGATTGTCTTCAGGCGGTTCAACGCCAGATTCCCAATCAAAAGTAACCACATGTCTTGGGCCGCCAGGCATACCCTCAGCATCAACAGACTGAATGTTCTCTCCATCTGTGCCAGGTACGATGACAGGAGTGATGACTCCGGCCTGTTCACGCAAGGCATCCGTCCAGGCGTGTTCTGACTTGATCGCGTGATAGGAGTGGTAACCTTCTCGATGCACGCGCAAAGCCCATTTTCTACCGCCTAGGTGATCATCCACGCGGTAGGTTGCATTTTCTGAAAGGTTGATTAACTGGACCGTTGAATCGGTTGGAAAATCATAATGAGCGACAGCATTTTTCGCAACTCGTTCGAGTAGCACCAATTGTTCTTCATGCGGTAATTGTTCAAATTTTGTCATGCTTTTTCTCCGTCAACCGGGTTATGCAGCATCAGCAAGCGGCTCATCATCGGCTCGTTTCGTTTGCGAGGACTTTGTGCCGTTTGCGTTGCTCTTGTTGGCGGACGCCTGGGCTTGAACCAGAGCTGTGTCAAGTCGGTTCAAAATTTCGTCGCACAATTCTTTGTCCACCAGAATTCCAGGCTTGAACTGCAGTATTTTGCGATCAAGAGAAGAAAATATAGCCCAAACGCCATTTTTAAACAATGCTTTCATGACGTGAACTGCACCTTCCGGGTGATTGAACTCAAGTCCGATGACCACCCCTCGCTGGCGTATAGCAACAAAGAAATCTGGATAGTTTCGGCGAAGTTGCTCCAGTCCATTTCGCATATAACGTGCGATATAGTGCACCATAGAGCGGACCTCAGGGCGGTTTGAAATTTCCAGTACTTTAGCAGCGGCAATACAGCCAAGTTCTGCACCGCCGAATGTCGACATGTGCCCCCAGCCGTCTTCCTTTAGCCAGGCACCGGCCCGTTCGTTCACGACAACGGCTCCAATTGGATAGATTCCACCTGACAGACCTTTTCCAGTAACCAGGATATCCGGTGTGACACCATAGGTGTCAATCCCCCAAATCTCACCACAACGCATCAAGCCAGTCTGAACTTCATCCGCAATGTAAAGCGTATCGACTTTTTCACAAGCTGCCTTGATTGCACTGAGGTAACCTTCCGCAGGCATTGGAAAACCGTATGTGGCAGGGATGGTTTCCATGATGACGCAAGCGGCATCACCGATACGAATTTCACGCTCGATTGCTTCTAAGTCATTGAAAGGAACCTTGACCACTTCCTGCTGAGGCGCATCGCTCAAAAACAACTTCGAAAAACGTTCATCACCAACTTGAACGGCGAGTCCGGTATGTCCATGATAACAGTGGTCAATACAGATAATTTTTCGTCTTTTTGTTGCATGACGGGCACACTTTAGGGCAATATCTATCGCCTCGCCACCACCGGAAGCGTAAATAGTGTATTGCAAGCCTTCCGGCGTGCATTCAGCCAACATTTGGGCAACATGTGTGCGCATCAGGGAAGGGAAGTGGTGATTGCCGATGTCGAAATATTTCATGCCTTCCTTGACTGCTGCGACAACTTCAGGATTTCGATGTCCAAGGTTGTATGTGCCACCATTTAGATGGACATCAATCAATCGCCGCCCGTCCATGTCGTACAGATAGTAGCCTTCACGTCGATCAATGACCAGATCAACACCGAAGTCTTGCCAGTCGCTGGTCTTGCCAGGATTCCAATACTGCTTTGTTCGTTCGAGAAACTCCTGCTTGGTTTCTTGCATTTCAACCTCCTTTCGCACTCGCTGCGATTGAGCAACCCCAATTTTGATAGTAATAATTTACGGAACAATCGAAGATAAAACTTGACAGTAGGCAGCAAATTTTTGATAACAAAAAATTCTTCGGTCAAATGTTGCCAAATTTGATTCAAAAATCTGTAAATTAGTCACGCATAAACAATTTATTCATCAATACATCGAAGGGGGTAAAAGTGACATGCTGACTTCAGTAGAGGGTAGATCCGTTGTAGTGACCGGGTCAAGTAAAGGGATCGGTAAGGGGATCGCCAAAGTTTTTGCGAAACATGGTGCTCGAGTTTTAATCGTTGCGCGTGGTATGACCGATGCCGAAGCAACTGCAGAAGAAATCTGCAATGAAGGTGGCACTGCAGCAGCGTTTTCTGCTGATGTAACCAGTTCAGAAGACTTGGATGCCATGGCTGACGCTGCAACGCAGCATCACGGAGGAATTGATATTCTTTGTTGTAACGCTGGTATTTTCCCTCAAAATCATCTTGAGAATATGTCTAGCGATGAGTGGGATTTAGTGCTAGGGACAAACCTTAAAGGCACGTTTTTGTCAATTAAAAGCTGCCTTCCCAAGTTAAAACAAAGCAGTTCCGGTCGCATCATCATTACTTCGTCGATTACCGGACCAATCACCGGCTATCCAGGTTGGACTCACTACGGTGCGAGCAAATCCGGCCAGCTGGGATTTATGAAAACCGCTTGCATGGAGTTCGCCAAATACGGCATTACAGTCAACGCAGTGATGCCTGGTAATATTGTTACTGAAGGTCTTGAAGGTTTAGGTGGAGACTATCTGCAGACCATGGCTGCATCTATTCCATTGAAGCGACTGGGGTCGGTTGAAGACATCGGCAATGCGGCACTGTTTTTCGCATCGGACGAAGCCGCATACATTACTGGACAAACCATCGTTGTTGATGGCGGGCAAACCATACCCGAATCAGTTGAAGCCCTGGAAGAGGCCTAGGCGTTGAATTTGGGACCAGGTCGACGAGAAACCGCGCCTGGTCCCAATTCAAAATGGTTTCTGAATGTCTGGTAGTTCAGGCCTAAGGTAATCGGTAAACGATGATGCAAGAGAGTGCGCGCTTGAGAATTTTGAATCTCGGCATCACTTCAAGTTTGGATTCACAGGCCATCTATCATGCCGTTGCCGCCTGCATGGATGAGTCGTCACCTGATACGATCATACTTTGTATACCAAGCGACCCATACTTTTGCATTGGCTATCACCAAAGTGTTCGTCACGTGCTCAATCACGAAGCTCGTTCCAGTCTCGGCTACCCGATCGTTCGTCGACAACTGGGCGGCGGAGTCACCTATCTCGACAAGCAACAACTGTTTTATCAGTGCATCTTTCACAAACGACGGTGTCCAGCGACTCCTGCGCAAAACTACAAATTACGTTTACGCCAGCCCATCAATATGCTAAATCGTATCGGAGTTTGCGCAGAACTTCGCTACGTCAACGAAATTGAAGTGTCTGGCCGTCGAATCGCCGGGATTGGTGGCGGTATGATTGGACAGGCAAACGTTGTCGTCGGCAATGTGCTCAACGATTTCGATGATGATGTGATGTCATCAATTATCAAATCGCCGTGTGGGACATTTAAAGCAATGGCCCGTAGTGCGATGTCTGAGCGAATCACGACTTTTCGTAAAGAGCATTGTTCTGACCAGTGGCCAGACTTGTCGAAAATTCTGATTGAAGAATACCAGCGAGATTTTGGCGATTCTGTGTACTTTGGAGAGCTAAAAGACATCGAACGCGAAGCGGCGACCAGACTTGTAAAGCGAATGATTTCTGAAGAGTTTCTCAATGAATATCAAAAAGACATGCCACCGTGCCCTCTGATTCGATTGAAAATTTCCGGATCGACGGCAATCGAGTTAATCAAGATTCACCCGAACGAGCGAGACGAGTCAGGCTTTCGTGTCGTGCAGTTCAAAGATGATGTCATCGAAGATGTACAAATTGCAGATGATGTGGACGAAAAATGGAATGAGCGAGATAGACTTCGCGGAATCAGGAGTTTGCCATCCAAAGATCTGGTCATTGGTACGAGGCTTTCACTTTCTTAAAACATATCTGAAGCATTCTCATACATTGATTTTGAACGCGATGCCAGTTGATTGTAACAAAGACTACATTGTTTCGGATGTGCTCGAATCCGGATTGACGACCGTATTTTGTGGGCGAGCACCCAGTCCGGAATCTGCCAGACGCAAGGCCTACTACGCACACTTTAGCAATATGTTCTGGAAAATTTTGGCTGAAACCGGTTTGACGGATCGGTTGCTGGAACCTGAGGAGTATCACTTGCTGTCGCGCTATGGCATTGGACTGACGGACATCAACAAAACTGAATTCGGCAGCGATCACGAACTGTCGGGAAGTGGTGATAACCCCCGAAGTCTACATGAAAAAATTCAAACGTATCAGCCGTACATCCTAGCATTTAATGGAAAAAACAATTTTCGTTTGTACTCGCACGAAGTTCATCAGACAGCGAAGTCTGCAGCGGTTGCGTTTGGTCGTCAAGAGTCTTTGAGAATTGGAGCGACGGAAGTCTGCGTTCTTCCAAATACATCAGCGCGAGCACGGGGTTATTGGGATAGCGATATTTGGCATGCTGTGGCGAAACGACATGCGAAAATTCAATCAAAAGCACAATGATTTGACAGTCGATATCGTAATCAAATGGACCATATTCAATCAAATTTACAAACATCGAGATGCTGAGTTTGTCAAAGAGTTGTGTACTTTTGCTTTCAGACAAAAAATTGAAATTGCATAATGTAAGTATCCATCGTTGTTTTGTATAGCAGTCTATTGGTTTTTTTATTATGAACAAGCGAATCAAATCAACCTTAAAAGATCTAGTTATTGCGCTGTTTTTATTGACAGGTTTGGCATTTATTCCAGTCCATGCGCAGCAGGACGACACTGTCACTGCAGGTAGTAGCACTGTCCAAGGTACGTTTTCCGGAGCGAAACCAACCGAATACCCAGACTGGTTTAAGGAAAGTTTTCTTGAATTCAGTGACGACATCGCCGAAGCTGCAGAGCAAGGAAAAAGAGTGATGCTGTTGTTTCACCAGGATGGTTGCCCCTATTGCAATTTACTGGTCGAGCGAAATTTGAGTCAAAAAAATATTCTGGAAAAGGTAAAGTCGAAATTCGACGTGATTGCGATCAACATTTGGGGAGATCGGGAAGTTGTAACTGTTGGCGGAAAATCTTATTCCGAAAAGGATTTCTCTGCTGCCTTGAAAGTGCAGTTTACGCCGACGCTGCTCTTTTTTAACGAAAAAGGCAAGGCGATTCTTAAACTCAATGGTTATCTTCCACCTCAGGATTTCTTAACAGCCATTGATTTCGTTGCAGACCGACATGAATCCAAGGTGTCATATCGGGAATTCGTTCGAGCCGCCCATACAGACAGTAGTCCCAGTATGGAGCAACTGATATCTCAGCCCTTTTTTCAGCCGCCGCCTTACGACCTGCAAAGAAAGTCAGAAGCTCGCCCATTGGCCGTATTTTTCGAACAATCCCAGTGCCCAAACTGCGAGACACTGCACAATAAGGTGTTGGTTGATCCGAATGTACGCCAGTACGTCGAGAAATTTGACGCGGTTCAGTTGGATATGTGGTCAAACGACCAACTGACCGACATCAATGGTGTAGACACCACAGCACGGGACTGGGCTGACAGTCTTGATGTCAGCTTCGCACCAACGATCGTTCTTTTCGATAGGAGCGGTAAAGAGATTATTCGTTCAGAGGCTTGGTTTAAGCGTTTTCATACCCTATCACTATTTGATTATGTCGACACCGAGGCGTATCGAGATGAGCCAAATTTTCAGCGTTATATTTCCAATCGCGCTGAACACCTGATCGAAAAGGGTATTGATGTTGACATTTGGAATTGATGGTAAAGGTGATCGGTTCGACATAGAGGTGGCTCAAAAAGAACCTCAAGAACTTTGATCAACCCGAGTTGAATGGATCGCGTAAACCGGCAAATTCGATCACTTCTTTTGTCGTAACTTTGTCCAATAACGACGCAGCGCTGATTTCAATCTGACAGCTAGCTCGAAGATGATGCGACAATTCAACTGCAAGCAGGCTGTCAATGCCCAGATTGGCAATGGAATCGTCGATATTGATTTCGTTTTTTGGAATATCCAAAATTCGTGAAATGCAATCCAAAACCGAATCTGAATCAACTTTTAACCCAGCCCTGTCTTTTGCGCTTGAGATCGGTTGTTTGCCCTTGGGTATACTGCCAAAACCATGCATAGCGCTGTGACCGTCATCAGTTGAGCTGCAGCTGCCTACAACAATGGCTTGCGCTATATCACGATTCTTTAGCAAGCCATTTAAGGTGGCGAGCATTTCATCAGCAGGAAGAGCATCAATACCGAACTGTTTGCCAACAGCCGTTGATTCTATCGGAAGATCAGCAACTCGTCCATAATCTGAAACTGCGCCCCAATTCACTGCCAGAGCTGGTACGCCAGATTCTTTTAGATAAGCTGCAAAAGAATCAATGATGGCGTTGGCTGCCGCATATGCCGCTTGTCCCGCAGGTGCCAACACCGAAGTTGCAGACGAATAAAGCACAAAGAAATCCAGGCTTAAGTGTTTTGTCAACTGGTATAGGTTCCAAGCGCCAACAACCTTCGCCCGAGTTGACGTATAGAATCGTTCCTGATCTAAATTAATGACTGCGCTGTCTTCAAGTTCCATTGCACAGTGAAAAACACCGCGAACAGGCGGTAATTCTTGGCATGTTGCCTCCAGTTTTGATTGAAACTGTTCAAGATCACAAACGTCCACTGCAATCGCAACGATTTGGCATCCGAGCGCTGACGCTTTAATTCGTACACTGTCCAGTTTATTCGAATTCGAAGGTGTGCGACCGATAACAACAACATGCTGCGCACCTTGTTCAGCCAACCAATTGGCTGTCGCAAGTCCAAATCCACGGGTGCCACCAGTTACGATGTATGTGCTGTTGTTTCGAATGATTGTTTCTTGGTCTAGAGATTCCGCGTGCGAATGTCGCCTATCACTCGTAAGTACGATTTTGCCAATATGTTTGGCCGCTGCCATTTGTCGGAACGCTTCTTTCGCATTGGCTGTTGAAAAGACCTGGTAGGGAAGCGCAGGGAGGTCACCACTTGATACTTTTTTGATTGCATTTTTGAAAAGAACTTCAATTTGATCGGGGTTTTCTAGCCATAGGCGATCGATATCGACCGTAGCAATTTTCGCGTTGGGTTTGAACTGTTGAATTTCATTGTGGACTTGTTCTCGATCTTCATATTTTCCAAGTTCAATGAAAGTACCGTCATTTGCCAGAACCTGTTTGTTTGCCGCTGCTAATTCCCCACCGAGCATGTTGACAATCACATCACAGCCATTGCCGTTTGACCACGTGTCAATGTCCTTTACAAAGGAATCACTTCGTGAATCTGCAACCCGATCAATTCCAAAAAGATTCAGAAAAGCGATCTTGTCAACGGTTCCGGCTGTCGCATAAACCTCACACCCTGACTTTTTAGCCAGATTGATCAGGGCGAGGCCAACACCGCCTGATCCACAGTGAATCAGAACACGATCAGTCGCCTTGAGGTCAATAATTGTTTGCAGACAATAAAGTGCAGTAACGTACGCTGTCGGCAATGCACAATAGGATGTAAGCGATTGATTATCTATCAGTGTGTGGACAAACTTTTCATTGGTAATGGTGTGGCTGGCCAGTGAATTCTTAGCCAGTGCAACAACGCGCTCACCGACGGCCAAGTCTTTAACCTGATTGCCGACGCGTACAATCGTACCTGTGCACTCAATGCCGATCGATCTCTGCATGTATCCGTACTCAACTGATGAAGCCGGTAGTGCATCAAGTCCAATCATGACATCACGGAAATTAAGTGCACAAACCGCGACTTCAATGACGACTTCAGTATCTTTCGCACCGGGCAGGGTTTTGAGGCTGTAAGACAGCGAATCGAGACCTGCGCTACGTTGAATCGACAGTGCAGCATATCGAGGTGGAGCAATCGTCAGATTGTTGCGATTGAGTTTTGTGTCAAAGGGGACAAACTGGATTGAATTTCTTAAACACACTTCCGGCAAATCAGAGTTCGATTGCAAAAATTGAAATAGATTCTTTCCGGTCGTATCCGTTGATGGATCGATGTCGATTAATCTCACATCCAATCCAGGGTATTCGTTTCGAAGCGTTCTGCCCAAGCCCCAAATCGCGGCTTCCAGACAGTTTGACAAATTTGCCTGATTCTCTACTCTGTGCGCATTGGAACTGACCAGTGTCAGAGAACTAGGTGTCAGGCCGTGATAATCAAAGGCCTTCAATAATGAAGCAATTGCCAGCACTGAAGATGAGCGAAGCGCTAGTTCGAATGAGTGGGAATCTGCTTCAGTAGCGGCAAAATTCCAAAGAAATAAGATTTCATCTGGTAGTGCTTTTATCTGGCGAAGGTCGTCAATCAACTGCACGAAATGCTGTGCGGTGTTCGGATCGATGACAATTCGATTATTGTCAAAACAATATTTCGTACCGGCCGCAACTCGCAAAGTCTTATCCGAATCAAAATGTTCAATAAAGTTACAGGAAAACTCACCGCCATTGGAAAAGATCAAGCGATCGCAGTCGATGGTTTCAACCGGTACGTTTGCTACGATTGGCTGGCCTTTTTTCCGGGCCACAAAAACGCTATGGATGCCGGCGTTGTTTCCAGGACGATCGCTCAATACAGCGACACGATCGATACCAATCTGATCAATCAGTTTTAGCCATCTTCTTTGGGAAAGGCAAGGGCTATACGGCGATCGATGGGTTTTGCTTCTTGGCCACCAGTCGCGTAGCATGCCAAACACCATCGGTGCCCAGGCGGGTTCATCAGTGAGTTCTACAAATGTCAGATTTCCACCCGGATGCAGTAATTTGGTTAGGTGCTCTAGTACTTGTTTGGGGCAATTGGTCAAGTGCAAAGCATCAGCAGCCAGAATCATGTCGAACGACTCAAGTTCGTATCCCTGTGTATTTGGATCAGCATTAAGGTCGAGTTGTCCAAATCGTACAAAATTCAAATGGCCAAAACGTGATTTCGCGCGCCGAACAAAAAGGCTTGAGACATCGGTAAAGGTATATTCAATCTCGTATCTTCTGAGGATCGGAGTCAAGAGACTTAACAGAGCGCCGGTACCGGATCCGACTTCAAGTATTCGGCAAGGTCTGGCAAGTCGCCAGGAGTTAAGCAGCAATTCAACTGAGTGGCTGAGAATTTGGTTATAGATCCGACAGGTGGGTGCGCCGTAATAAAAATTCTCAAGTTGATCAGATGCGCCTTCGGGGAAAAGAACATCAATCCCGGTGCGCTTGCCAGTCAGGACAGGCAGCAGTTGTTTCCCGCAACGGGAAATGAGTTGAAGTTCTGCCATATATTGCGCTGCGTCTGACATCGTAAAGAACTTTGCAATCGAGACGGCAGGCTTAGCGTTCAATTCCTTTAACCAATGGATTCCAGTTTCAGGTGTCAAACCATCGACAGATTGTTCAAATTCAAGGTAGCCGCAGACGGACAGCAGCTTGAGTAAGGCATTGAATTGGTCACTTTGACTATGACTAATCCTGCACTGCAAGAAAAGATCGCCCAGGGATATTCGTCCTGGCTTGACTTTAATTCCTACTTGGCGTAGTGCCTGTCCAATGTAGGCGACTGTAATCTCAGTCAGTGCTGGGTTAATCTTTTCATAATGCCGCCATCGTTGCTGGGACTGTGTGAGATTTGAAGAGTATTCTTCCATCTTCACTCTAAAGTCTGTTGGTGAGCAATCAAATTGCGATCCTATAGAAAGTTCAGTTTGAGCGATTTTCCACTGTCGTTTGAAGGCGATCAAAGAGGGGGCATTTGCGACATTTGCTGATTTGTGCCCGCTGAACTGACGAAGGTGAAGTTTGGAAATGCTGGCAATGACTGTCCCTTCAGCGCTTGCAATATCAATGTCGATTACCAATGTGCCTGTTTCTGAGTCAAGGACTTGGATATAACAAAAAACTGAGTCTGGCTTGTCATGCCAATATTTCAAAGACTCAATTTCGTAAGGGACAACGGGTTCGAGTGGATCTGCAATTCCAACAACACAACGAAAACAAAGATCTAAAAGTGATGGATGCAAAAGCCATGCTTGTGCAATTGAATTGGCGGGATTTTTTTGTTCAAGTTTCGCCATCAATCTTTTGTGCCCATCGATTCGGACATCAGATAGCCCCCAGTTGCTGGTGTCTCCCATAAAGTTCCAAGTTTTGAATCGCTCATCAATTTGCTCGAAGGACAAATGAGTGGTGAGTGTACTTAGAATTTCTTGGACTGGAAGTTGGGGGCGTGCCTGTTGTCCCGCTTCGATTTGACCGTGGCAATGCGTCGTCTGCGCATGGGTACTACTGGCATTACTGAAAATCTGAAAATCTTGGACAAAAGCACAGTTTTGAAGATTGAACGTTAAGCTCGTTTCGTTGTCTGGCTGAACTTCAAGCAGATTAGAAAATTGCAATGATCGAAGTTCAATGGATGAGTTCTGATATTTAAGGCTTGCCGCTTGCAGGGCTGCTTCAATGTAACCGGCCGCTGGAAAAATTAATTTGCCCTGCAGTTGATGATTTTCAAGCCAGGGCCATTCGGCAACTTTGAGCGGAATTTCCCAGGACAGGTGCTGCCTCGATGTGCGTTGGTTTGTCAAAAGAGCACATGGTTTGTTTGGATATTCGAAGTGGTCTTGCACTCGGGGTGCTGCTTTGCGATAAGATTGTCTTGCAAATGGCGTTGTCGGAAACTGACACACTGCGCCGCTATGATTGAATTGGTGAAAGTCGACGTCAACACCCAAATTAAATAGTGCAGCCGCGCTGGCTTTCATGGTGCTATCTTCGGCTCGGTCTTTGTGCATCGAGAAAAGAGCGAAGCTTTGACCTGTCACATTCTGTGTGTCGAAACACTCATGTAGGTTGTAGTGAAGGCTTGCATGGGGTCCAATTTCTACAAATACGCGATGACCTGACTGAATTGCATCAGTTACGGCATCATGGAATTTGACGGGGTCTAAAAAATTATTCCACCAAAATTCTGTTTCTTGAAACTCCTGCTTGATTTTTGTTCCTGTGACGGACGAATACCAGGTTGGTTTTTCCAGACTTGCGTCAATCGCACCGCTCAAGGTGCAGGATTTTGTCCTGGCACTTTCAATGATCGAACTGTGAAACGGTACTGGAACTTCCAATACCCGGTAGAATGTGTTAGCTTGATCCAGCACATTGGCGAATTTTTGAATTTGGTTGCCAGGGCCTGCCACAGTTACAGAATTTTGGCTATTGATTGCAGCCAATGAAATGTTCAGTTGATGAGCACCAATGATTTCGCGTGCGGATTTTGGGTGAAGCGAAGCAGCCAGCATCAGTCCTTGATTGCAAAAATGCTCAATACGCGAAGCACGATCGATGACAAGTTCGACTGCTTCAGGCAACGTGATATATCCAGCGCTACAGGCTGCGGCAACTTCCCCCATACTATGTCCGATGACCGCCTTGGCTTGAACGGCCCAAGACTTCCACAGTTCATACAGTGAAATTTGCAGTGTAAAGTGGATGGCGTGCGCTTTGACTAAATTGTCTGCTTCGAATGGATCGCCTGAAACAAAAGTCTGTCGAATCTTCAAGACTGGACTAAACAGTTCATCACAAAGATCAACTGTCGCTTTGAAGACCGGATATTTTGCATAAAGCTTTGAGCCTTCACCGTCCCATTTCTTTCCGATCCCTGAAAAAACAAAGGCAATCGGGTTCTCGTCTGTACAGGATTGATCCAGTCCTGAGTTTGCCTGGTTGATCGATTCAAGTAATTTAGCCGAGCCCTTTTTGCTGTCGGCACTTATTTTCATCACACTACGAAATTGAAAGCGTGGCATGCGATTTGCGCTATAGGCTAGATATTCCAGTTGTACCGCGGGTCCGGAGATTTCATTTTCGAGACTTGAACGCAGTTCATCAAGTGCGTTGCTATTTCGGGCACTCACTGGAATCCAAACGTCAGATGCATCCTTTTGCCGCTGACGAAGATGGTGATTCGGTGCCTGGCAAACAATCACATGGGCATTCGCTCCACCAAATCCAAAGGAATTGACCGCAGCGATTCTCGCACCTCCATGAGGAGGACACCACGATTGCAATTCAGTTGGAACGCGGATGCCCCAAGATTCAAAGTCAATTTTCGGATTTGGGGTCGCAAAATGCAGATTCGGTGGAATCTTGCCGAAATAGACAGCCTGAATTGCTTTGATTAAGCCAGCGATGCCCGCTGCAGCCTCGGTGTGACCAATGTTCGATTTAACCGAACCAACAAAAAGGTTCGGATGTCCGTACACCGCCCCGAGTGATTTGGCTTCAATCGTGTCGCCCACCTGTGTCCCGGTGCCATGTGCTTCAACGTAACCGATATCTTTACGGTCTAGACCGCATTTCGATAGTGCGTCGCGCATCATTGCCTGTTGTGCAGCCGGGTCTGGGGCCATGATGCCTGCTGTTTTTCCATCCTGGTTAACGCTGCTTGCGATGATCGTCGCGTAAATCCGATCTTTGTTAATCAGCGCATCGCTTAAGCGCTTCAACAGTATCAGCCCACCGCCTTCGGCTCGGACAAAACCATCTGCATTGGCATCAAATGCTTGACAGCGACCGGACTTTGACAGCATTGCAGCCTTGGAAAATTCGATGTAGCTTTCTGGAGCTAGAATTGCGTTGGCACCACCCGCAAATGCAAGATTAGCGCTTCCACTGGATAGTGCATTACAGGCCGCATCAACAGCCGTTAGTGACGATGAGCAGGCTGTGTCGATCGCGATGCTGGGACCTGACAAGTTGAAAAAGTATGATATTCGATTGGCGGCAATACTGGTCGATCGTCCGAGTCCGGAATAAGCATTGATTCCGCTGCGATCTGCGAGCACCAGTCTTTCGTAATCGTGGTTGATGACACCGACGTAGACGCCGGTGGAACAGCGTTCGAGCATTTTTGGCGACAATGCGGCATCTTCCATGCAACGCCACGCCAGTTCCAGCAACATTCGCTGTTGAGGGTCGATTTGTAGTGCTTCAGTTGACGAGGTCCCGAAAAACTCACTATCAAAATCAAAAACAGACTCAATAAACCCGCCAACTTTGGCAAATTGTGTCTCTAAAGTAAGATTCAACCCATCGAGTAGCGAACTGTCCCATCGATTGGAAGGAATTGGCCCTATACAGTCGGTTTTGCTTTCGATTACCTCCCAGAATGACTGGATATCGGCAGCATGATTTGGAAACCGACAAGCCATCCCGATCACTGCGATTGGCACCGCTTGAATGGGTTTCATTTTTGATTGACTAATTGACAGTTAACTGATCGGATTTTCAGTTTCCAGGTCCACAAAATCATCGTCGTCAATGGAAGGCGATGGAATAGGCTGGCAGTACAGGGCGTGCAACAATTCAATCACTTGAAGGACATTTTCATCAGCAATCGAATAGTACTTTGATTGTGAGTTTCGCCGCGCAGTGATAATCCCTTGTTTGCGCAATCGGGCAAGGTGCTGGGATATTGAAGACTGTTCCAGTCCTACCAGGCACTGCAGTTCACTGACAGATTTTTCACCATCGGCCAAATGGCATAAAATCATCAATCGTTGCTCATTCGCCAACTGTTTAAGAAAGTCACTGGCCTGAGCAGCAATTATTTTGAGTTCGTCCGAAGTCAGGTTCATAGTGTCAAAAACAGGATTAATGCAACGGGTGTAGTTTTCATTTCGGCGTACGATGGCGCTTCGTCAAATACCCCATTACTCATCGGTACTAAAATTGGCAGATTCAATGAAATACTTTTATACAATACAATACTGCATTTTAAATTGAGCCCAACACAATGTTTGGTCCAGTCGAGTTTCTTGCAGGTTTAAATTTGTTCAATGGCGGGCTTGGTTTTAGTAAAACAAACTTCTTTTCGAGGAGTCATAAACAGTACTATGATGAAAACAACAATTGGTATCATTTCATTTATAGCGATGATTTCTGTCTCAGCGTTATCGACCGATGTCAGTTTTGCTGACGCTGAACTCATTGCGGAAGGGAAGAACGTTGCTTTTGATCGCAAGCGTGGAAATTGTCTTTCCTGCCATATTATTGGCGACGGGCAATTCCCTGGCACCCATGGCCCACCACTGATTTTTATGAAGCAACGATTTCCAGAAAAGGCGAAACTGCGTGCCCGGATTTGGGATGCTACGGCTGCAAATCCCAATACGATGATGCCGCCGTTTGGTCGCCATGGAATTCTGACCGATGATGAAATTGATAAAATAACTGAGTATATCTACACTCTGTAAGAGGTGATATTGATGAAAAACAATAATCTACAGCGACGCAAGTTGTTAAAAGGTGCAGCAGCAACCGGTTTGGTTGGGCTGGCCGCATCTTGGGGACTTCTCGGTAATCTGTCGCACGCAGCAAACCGTCCTCAAATGGCTTTCGATGCAGACGATCTTGATGCAACGCTTAAAGCGTTGTTCGGAGAAAATGGCATTCAAGACAGTGATGCAATTACGGTTAAAGGTCCGGAAATTGCTGAAAACGGTGCGGTTGTACCGATTAAGGTCACAGCGAATCTGGACAATGTCGAATCCATCGCTATCCTTGTCCCGAAAAACCCGGCGCCAATGGTTGCTGCATTTGACTTGCAGCCTGGTATTGTGCCGGAAGTGTCGGTCCGGATCAAGATGGGAAAAACCTCTGATGTTATTGCACTGGTTAAATCAAACGGGCAAGTATTCAGAGGCGCAAGTGAAGTTAAAGTTACCATCGGCGGTTGCGGTGGATAAGCTCATTTGACGAGGTAAAGAATAATGGCAATTAAAGCAAAAGCTAAGATGACCAGTGACAATAACGTCCAGGTCAAAATGCTCATCAAGCATCCGATGGAAACCGGGCAGCGCAAAGACAGCAAAACCGGTGAGTTGATTCCAGCTCATTTTGTCGATGTGGTAACCTGCCACTGGCAGGGGCAGGAAATGTTGCGAGCTCATTGGGGGCCTGCAATTTCCAAGAATCCGTATCTTTCGTTTTTGATCAGTGGTCCAAAATCCGGAGATACCCTGGTTTTGGCCTGGCATGACAACATGGGCAAAACAGGCGAAAAAGAATACACGATTGGATAGCTCGTCCAACGTGTAAACAACGAAACGGAGAAAATCGATGAAGAAAATTCTTGTATCTGTAGTGTTGGGCTGTTTTTTCGCCGGTGTGTCGACCATTGCGTCGTCAGGCCCGGAAGAAGACCGAATCGCATTCCAGAACTATTATCTGACCAAATTTCCTGATGTTCCGAAAGATGAATTCATCAATGGCATCTACTCGATTGATCGGGTTTCTCGAGAACAGTGGGAAGTGTTGGAGGAATTTCCGCCTTACGAACTGGCGTTAGAGCGCGGGGAAGAAATTTTTAATACACCTTTTGCCAATGGCAAAACCTACGCCGATTGCTTTGAAAACGGTGGTATGGGTATAAGACAAAATTACCCCTATTTCGATGCTGATCAAGGAAAGGTGGTTACATTGGAACTGGCGATTAATCAGTGCCGAGAAGCCAACGGGGAAAAACCGTTCAAGTGGAAAAGGGGTTCAATCGCAGAATTGTCCTCCTATATGGCGTACACTTCCCGAGGTCAGACAATTGACGTGGTCATTCCGGATGATCCTCGCGCACTGCAAGCCTACGAAATGGGCAAGCAGTTTTACTACACCAAGCGCGGTCAATTGAATTTTGCCTGTGCAGATTGTCACGTGGGCGGTTCAGGCGGATCCATTCGAACTGAAATGCTCAGTCCAGCACTCGGCCACATCAGCCATTGGCCGGTATATCGTTTGAAGTGGGGTGCAATTGGCACGCTGCATCGCCGTTTTGGTGGCTGTAACAGCCAGGTTCGCGCAAAACCTTTTCCAGCACAGAGCGAACAGTACCGGAATCTTGAATACTTCCTCACTTACATGAGCAATGGGTTGATTTACAACGGACCAGGCGTTCGCAGGTAATCGAAGGAGACAAAAATGAAAGCACTATTTCAAACTTTGTTGGCGTGCGCTGTGTTTGCTGTAGCAGGCGTGGTGGGTGCATCAGAACCAACTGTTGAAGATTTCAACCAGGCATTTACCGAAGCAAATGAAGCTAGGAAAATGGCGGGCGAACTGGGTCATGAGTGGCGAGATACCGCTAAAATATTAAAGAAAGCTCAAGAAACCGCCCAGAGCGGGGACCTGAAAAAAGCAATGGAACTGGTTGCGCAAGCGAAACTTCAAGGGGAAGCGGGAATCGTACAAGGTCAGCGCGAGAGTTCCCTTTGGGAAGGGCGCGTGATTCGGTAGTTGCGCGCAACAACGCACAGTCGCGTTACCAATATCGGTGGGATGACATGCATATTTCCTCGGTTGAAGTTGATAAATTTGAGTAATTTGAGTTAACTTTCGATCAGATGGATTAACTTGCATGCACATTAATCGCCGAGAATTTATCCAGACGCTGGCGGTTGCTGGTGTTTCGGGGATGTTGCCGGCAGGGCTCACTGCCGGCAATGATCTTTACAGTGTCCCTTCCTTTGGGCATGTCCGGCTGCTGCATATTACCGACACCCACGCGCAGCTAAACCCGGTCTATTTTCGCGAGCCTCACATCAATATCGGAATTGGTAACAGTTGGGGACAACCCCCGCATATTGTTGGAGAGGCATATCTAAAACATTTTGGTGTCGCACCGGGATCAGCACAAGCTTACGCGTTCACCTACACCGATTTTCCAAGACTCGCCGATCAATTCGGCAAGGTCGGGGGATATGCCAACCTGAAAACCCTGGTCAACCAGTTACGTCAAGACTATGGTTCTGACCGGACGCTGTTGCTTGATGGCGGTGACAGCTGGCAAGGAACGGGTACTGCACTATGGACGAATGGCATGGAAATGGTGCAGGCGAATAATCTTCTTGGCGTTGACATCGCCACCGGTCATTGGGAGTTTACCTACACACCGGAAGTCTTTCAGCAGAATCTGCAAGCATTTGATGGCGATTTTATTGCGCAAAATGTCTTTTTGACCGAAGAGGCGCAATTTGACGAAAAGCCTGCCTATGATGAATTTACCGGGCATGCCTTTGCACCTTACACCATGAAATCTTTGGGCGGATTCGATATCGCTGTGATTGGACAGGCGTTTCCCTATACTCCGATCGCCAATCCTTCGCGCAACATTCCTGACTGGACATTTGGAATTCGTGCCCAAGAATTGCAGGAACTGGTCGATAAGATTCGTATGGAAGAAAGTCCAGACGCCATTGTAATGCTCTCTCACAATGGCATGGATGTTGACGTGAAACTGGCTGGTATCGTATCAGGAATTGATGCAATATTGGGCGGTCACACGCACGATGCCGTTCCGATTCCAACCCGAGTGCAAAATGATCAGGGTGTGACTTTGGTCACCAATGCCGGATCGAATAGCAAATTTGTCGGGGTGTTGGACTTGGAAATTGGAAACAAAGGTATCGTGGACACGCGCTATCGCTTATTGCCTGTTTTTGGAAACTATTTGACCGCTGATGCACAAATGGAAGCGTTTATTCAGTCCTCGCGTGCACCATACGCAAATCGGCTTGATGAACAGTTAGCTGTTTCTGAATCACTGTTATTTCGACGCGGCAATTTTAATGGAACTTTCGATGAAGTGATCTGCGATGCCTTGCGCGCCGAGTTTGATGCCCAGATTGCATTGTCACCTGGGTTTCGATGGGGCACTTCAGTACTTCCAGGTCAGACCATTACCTACGAAGATGTGCTGACACAGACTGCAATGACATATCCGGAAACCTATGGTCGGGAAATGACTGGTGAGACATTGAAATTGATTTTGGAAGATGTTGCCGATAATTCATTTAATCCAGATCCGTTTTACCAGCAAGGCGGTGATATGGTACGAGTGTCCGGACTGTCGTACACGTTGGATCTATCCAAATCGATGGGAGAAAGGATCTCTGACATGCGACTCGAAAATGGCGACATGATTCAAGCATCGAAGGCTTACTCAGTTACCGGTTGGGCAACGGTTGGCGACGTCTCACCAGGACGGCCTGTTTGGGAAGTCGTCGCAGACTATCTTAAAATGAAACAAACAATCTCAGTTTCAAAGGTGAGCGAGCCGCGTGTATTGATCAAATCGGGAAACCCTGGCATCGGTAACTGGGAAATTTAGACCAACAAAGAATGCTCAGGGGTAAGTAACAAACTCAATTTGGGACCGAAGTCGTGAAAACACTATCATTTTTTCTTTGCGCAACCGTTTTACTCGCTATGAGTGGATTGGAGGCAGCATCGGCAGAAACTCGCAATCCTGACGAGTATTTTTTTCATCAGACTTTCGGTGACCTGCAAGAAGAAGTTGAGATTGCCTTGGAAGAAGGGCAAAGTGGCATCATGGTGATGTTCGAATTGAATGATTGTCCGTGGTGCGAGCGAATGAAAGCCACAGTGTTGAACCAATCTGGAGTCCAGGACTATTTCCGACAGAACTTTCGGTGTTTGATGATGAATGTTGAGGGGGATAATATGGTTGTCGACTTCAACGGTGAGGAAATCGCGGAAAAAGACTGGGCACTTAGGCACAACAGAATTCGAGCGACACCTGTATTTTTGTTTCTTGATCTGGAAGGCAACAGAATCATGCGCTTTACCGGTGCAGCCAAGGATGTAGAAGAGTTTATGCTCCTTGGAGAATTTGTTGTCGACGGGCATTACAAGAATGGAAACTTCGTAAAATTCAAACGTAGTCAGCGATGATTCTTGACATCGTTACGTAACGCAAGACAATAGTAGTGAATGTATTGCGTTTTCAATTTCCAAATGGCATTTGGTGCCATCAGAGTTTTCGATCACGACTCATCCCGAGCAGTCAGTATTGATATCAGACCGATTAAAATTACCAGGTAAAAATCAATGAGTTATCATCAGTTGATTAC
This sequence comes from Arenicellales bacterium, assembly GCA_963664525.1. Taxonomy (GTDB): domain Bacteria; phylum Pseudomonadota; class Gammaproteobacteria; order Arenicellales; family JAJDZL01; genus JAJDZL01. Next base: position 1,293,539 of record OY761535.1, on the reverse strand, counting down.
ATTGCCTGAAAAATCAATTTCGAAATTTTCCTGCATCGTTTCGAATTTGCTGATTGGCTGCCTGATCGTGGGGATGTCGACAGCCGGTGCCGATAATATTCCGCAAGAACCGCTTCATCTGTCTGCAGTGCTTCAATATGCAGACAATCCAAATCCGTTTACGCGTGGCGCAGAACTTGATTATGAAGCTGCCCAGGCGGATGCCAGTTTTCATCAGTCATCCAACCAGTTTAAGTTTGAGGCCATCATTGTTCCGCAGACGGTCGATCGTGCCGCACCGAAAACGGACAATTCTCTCAGTGATGGTTACGCGACTTTACGCCTTTCCCATCCAGTGCACGATTTTGGTCGAAGGAAAGCAGCGGGTGCTGAAGCAGCTGTCCAAGTCGAGATGGCGCAACATCAAGTGAATGACTTAAAGGCACTGAAAAAAATTGAAATAATGCGCCGATACTTCGATGTGCTGATTGCGGACCTTGATTATGGTGTCAAGAATGAAAAAATGACACTGGCATTTTTGCGGTACAACCGCTATCAGGAACAGTTCGATATGCACGAGGCGCATGCAGAAGTCGATGTATTGGATCTGGAGACAATTTATCGCGAGAAGTTTCTTACCAGGCAAGAAGCGTCCTTTAACCGGCGTAGTGCGCGCAGAAATTTAGGTCTGGAACTGGGGTTCACAGACTATGTGCCCAGGGACCTTGAAACACCTGACCTATCTGCCTACGTTGAGCGAGAAGTCCCTGAGTTTGAGCAGATGCTCGAACAGATCTTGGCTAAAAATTTCGAAATGAAGCACGCGCAGTTAAACCTTGATAGGGCGGTGCTAGCCGCTAAGGTGACGGACTCAAAGTACCAACCGCAACTTGATGCTTTCCTCGAAGCAACTGAATGGGAAGAAGAAACGGGAAGTCGCAATTCCGCATCTGTCGGACTTCGATTCAGACTTCCCTTGGCTGCGGGAAAAAACAGAAGTCGGGACCGGCAGATGAGTCAGATCGAAATTGAACGAGCACGTGCTGCTCTAGTTCAGGCCGAACATAACATCAGAAAGCGAGCGTTTCACCTTTGGAAAGAGTTGAGCTTGCACCATGTTAATCTGGCGGCGTCCGATGTCAGGTTAAATTTCCGAGACCAGTACATGGATCGCGCTCGCACGCTTTATGAACTGGAAGAGCAATCCGACCTAGGAGATGCGCAGGCTGAACTGTTGCGCGCCTTTATGGAAAATCAGCTGGCCCAATTCAATTTGGCCTTGACATGGTCTGAAATTGACGCATTGATGGGTAACCCCGTTTATCCTTACTGAAACCGTCATTCAATCATCAGCGTTTGCTAGTTGACTCTCAAGCACCTGACATCACAATACCGGAATACTATTGCATCAATTCATCCCGTTGCCTGTTTGGCCTGACGTGACTGGCTCGAGAAAAAAGAGATCTCAGTGTGCCGCTTTTCCAGGCGGGAGTACTTGTCGTTCAATTTGAATGATGACAATACCACAGGCGACTATGATTCCGGCGCCGACCAACATTAGTACAGTTGGAATTTCGGAAAAAATCACCCACCCGAAAAACAGTGCCCAGAGAATGGTCACATACTCGAATGGAGCCAGCGTGTAGACCGGGGCAAATCGATAGGCATGAACAATACTGAGCTGCGCAAACATGGTGATGACACCGACACTGAGCAGCAACAGCCAGTCTGTCCCAACGGGTTGAACCCAAAGACTCGGCATAAATAATGCAGTCAGACAAAAAATAGTCAATGCAGCATAGAAAACCATGAGCTGAGTTGATTCGGTACGAGTCATTTTTCGGGTCTGAATGACGAGCATTGCAAACATAACCGCTCCGCCAATGACCGAACTGATACCCAGCCAGTCAAATTTACCGGAAAACGGCTGGATAACCAGTAAGACGCCAATGAATCCAGCGGCAACGACAGTCTTTTGAATCGTACCTGCAGATTCCCCAAGTATCTTTCCAGAAAGAACGGTCATAAATAGCGGTGCCGACATCGCGATTGCAGTCGCCTGAGCCAGATCAATTCGCGTAAGAGAATAGTAATAGAGCAAAAATGCAGACAGATTGAACATCACGCGCTTGACATGCTCAAACGGGTGGTGGGTGTGAAATGTTCGGATGCCGTCTTGGTAAAACAAAATGAAAAATAAAGGCACAATCACCACGATACTTCTCAAAAACAATATTTGTAATAACGAATATTCTGCGGACAGAAACTTGATCAAGGCGTCCTGGCAAGCAAAGAAACTCATCGAAACCAGAGCCAGTGTCGCTCCCGTGAGCGGGCGATGGTGGTGTCCTTTAGTGCTCAATTTCATCTATTCGATATTGGCTTGCGAGTGTGAAGAATTGATGGGCTTTAGAGTTGTTCAGATCAAATTGAGGCGATGAAATTGTCGCCTAGGTTTCATATGTATGCATTGCGATGGCATGATTTTATGCTGATGTGGGAAGGCAATGGATGGTGAATGTATTGAATGTGCCATATTACAGCACCAACATCGTTGCATAGTTGTTGATCGACCGTTCGCTCTGTCATGAAGAAGTTCGGAATTTGGTTCAGTTTCTGGTCCTGACACTGGAGAATAACCCGTTAACTTCAAGCCAAGTTCGACTGTCGTTTGGCATTGGTTTTTCGGTAGAACCAACAGCGTGAAAAAAAGCGTGAGTTGAGCCTTGAAATTATCTCAGTTACCGCTTCATATCTATATAATCGGCTAATTCATTCAGTTTGGTTTGAATCATATGTTGGAAACTATGCAAGGGGAGAAATATGGACTCTACAGATCTTGAACGACATGTTAATCAGCCAGGGCGCGATCTTCTGGTCAAACAGGTTAGGGAAAAAATTAACGAACTGAAAATCGATTACATCTACTATCAATTCATATCGGTAACCGGACGAATTGTTGGTAAAGGTGTGCCAGCGGATCACTGGGAACAGATTGCCAGTCGGGGATTTCAATTGGTTTACGGTTCGACCGCAAACCTATTCATTGATCGCTACGGTGAGTATATCGGCTACGGTCCCGAGGCTATGGAACTGGTTGGAATTCCAGATCCTGAAACATTTTGTCAGCTTCCCTGGGATAAACGCGTAGCACGTGTGTATTGCACATGTTTTAGAAATCGTGAAGAAAAAGTCGATCCGGGCGCTCACTTGACATCGGACTGTCGCGGAAATCTGCGTCTGCATCACAACGAGTTTCAGGACAAACACGGGTTGCATTTGCGACACGGAATGGAACCTGAAATGATGTGGCTCAAACGCGGTGAAGACGGCAAGCCCGATGGTGGTTTTTCCAACCCCTATTGCTATCACATTGATCAGTTTGAGAGTCTGCGACCGGTGTTCTTAAAAGTCATCGAATACTGCCGGTTTATGGGCCTTGATATGATTCAGGGGGATCACGAAGATGCACCTGGACAGCTTGAGTTGAATTTCACCTATGACGATGCCTTGCGAACCTGTGATCGACTGTCGACTTATCGACAGATTTGCGCCCAGGTCGCGCGGGAAAACAATTTGATCGCCTGCTTTATGACCAAACCATTTATGGGAGTTTCAGCTAACGGTTGTCACACGAACATGTCTCTTTGGACCGGTGGAGAGGATTCAGTCAACACCTTGGGCAACGAATCGCTAAACGGTTTGGAAGATGTTTATAACTACCGCGGTGGTGGTGAGAATATGTTTATGCCTGATACCGATGATCCGCAAATTCCAGGTCAAATCGGGCTTTATTCGGTTGCCGGTGTGATGAAACACTTAGATGCGCTGACTGCCTTGGGTTGTTCGACAGTGAACTCGTACCGACGATTGTGGGATACCGGGTTCTGGGCTCCGGTTTACAAGGATTGGGGCTATCAGAATCGAACAACGGCATTGAGAATTTCTGCGCCAGGTCGATTTGAATTTCGAGCCGTAGATTCGATGGTGAATCCATACCTGCTGTGCTCGGGTTTGTTAAAAGCTTTCGACGATGGCATCTCCAATAAACTGGATGCAGGCAAACCGGAAAATCGTAACATTTACGAAGCGATGGAATCAGGTAAGGAAGTAACGAAATTGCCAATGTCGCTTGGCGAAGCGCTTGACGCACTGAAACAGGATGAGACCATTATGGGAGCACTACCAGACGAGATGGGTAAGGTGTACTTGCATTACAAGGAAGACGAGTGGGCCAAATTCATGGCGACCGTAACCGAATGGGATCTTGAAACTTACATTGATTGTTTGCCATAGGGAGAAAGGCTATGTGTGGAATTGCAGGATTAATTCACCGAGGAAAAACTGCGAATATTGGCAATGAATTGCTATCCATGTTGCAGTCACTTAAGCATCGTGGGCCAGATTCTACAGGGCTTGCGATGTATGGCCCCTCCAATAGTCGCGGAGAAAACGAATACGTAATGCGTTTCAAAGTTGCTGAAGGGGCTGACCTTGCAACAGGATTCAAAATTCATGACGAGATCGCCGAGCGATTCAATCTTGTCAGGAACCGACTTGCGGAGTACGATGCCGTGGTTGTTTCAGTCGAAGATGCAACGCCATATGCGCGTCGTTGCCGCTTTCGATATGAAGGCGACCTGAGACGTTTGGCAGACTACCTTGAAGATATCGAGGGAGTGGAAATTCTGTCGATTGGCAAGGCACTTGAACTCATTAAGGATCTTGGCGATGCAGACACTGTGGGGAATCAGTATCGGCTGGACAATTTCGAAGGAACGCATGCGATCGGTCACACTCGTATGGCGACAGAGTCGGATGTCGATATTCGATCGGCGCATCCTTATTGGGCTTATCCGTTTTTGGATGTGTCTGTAGTGCACAACGGTCAGTTGACCAACTACTGGAACTCCAGGCGGGCACTTGAGCGCAAAGGACATCGATTCATGTCAAATTGTGACTCTGAATTGATTGCCGTATATCTTGCCGATGCAATTGACCGCGGTGATGATTTGGAAGAATCGATGAATCGTTCGCTAAGAGATTTCGATGGCGTGTTTACTTACGTCGTCGCTTCAAATAATTCGTTGGGAATGGCCAAGGACTACATGGCTGCAAAGCCGATGGTGCTTTATGAAAGTGACGACTTTGTTGCTTTGGCTTCCGAAGAAGTTGCGATTCGCAGCGTATTTCCACATGAAATTGAAACCACTGATCCGTACGAAGGAGAGGTACGAGTATGGCAGAGCTAAAATCAACAGGTTCAATGCATGCCGAAAAACTCGCAGGACGCACCCAGCAGATTTTCTTTTCGGCAGTTGAATCCGAGCGTCTGGCAGCCCCGCATGCCATTGATGTCGATTTTGACAAGCATGCGCAAATTGATGCAGAGGGTCTCGGTGCTCGGGAGATTAATCGGCAAATTACGGAAAAAATGCACGATGGATATGGCTCTATTACAGTGCTGAATCCTGGAGCCAAGCATTCGCTTGGTGTTGGCATTTTGAACCGTTTGAATCTCAACTTTCAAGGCAGTTTGGGATATTTCGGCTGTGGCTTGAGCGATGGACCGAATATCAGCGTCTCCGGTCGGGTTGGCTGGTCCTGCGCTGAAAACATGATGTCTGGCGCTGTCGTTATTGAAAAAAATGCAGGATCGACTTTCGGTGCCGCAATCCGTGGCGGCGATCTGGTCTGTAAAGGTGATGTCGGTTCAAGAACCGGTATCGATATGAAAGGTGGAACCATCATCGTTGGCGGTCGAACCGGTGCCTTTAGTGGATTCATGATGCAGCGAGGTCGAATGGTTGTACTCGGTGATGCCGGACCGAATTTAGGCGATTCGATGTACGATGGCATCATCTATGTCGGCGGCAAGATCGCCGGCTTGGGAGTCGATGCCGTCGATGCTGAGCTCACTGAACTTGAATGTCAGTGGCTTAAGCGAAAACTCGACTTGTATGGTTTGGAAGCACCCAATGGTGTCGAAAACATGCGCAAAATCGAATCGGGCAAACAGTTGTGGAACTACGACAGTCTCGAACCGACTGAAAAGAAACTTGTGCTTTAAAGGATAAAACATGGAAGCTAAACCAAAAACCACACCTCCACAGGCTCCTGGGCCATCTCGAAATACGAGTAGTCTCGGGAAGAGTTCAATTTTCCCACCGGAAGTGATTGATGACATTCACATCAAGTCCGGGTTGGGTCGCTATCGCATGCGAGGATTTTCCTTGTTTAAGGAAATCCCAACTTTTGATCACCTTACATTTTTGCCAGGAACACTGACGCGGTTTGTAATCGAGGGCTACAGAGAACGTTGCGTTACGAAAACTGTCCTGGGCCCACGAGCCAAAAATCCGTTGGTGCTGGATATTCCAGTCTACATTACCGGAATGAGTTTCGGAGCCTTGTCCTATGAAGCAAAGACTGCGCTCGCGCGTGGTGCAACCATGGCGGGGACTGCAACGTGTTCAGGTGAAGGTGGAATGATTCCGGACGAAAGGCGATATTCAAGCAAATGGTTTTACCAGTGCATCCAGTCTCGTTACGGATTCAATCCACATCATTTGCGACTTGCAGATGCTGTTGAATTTTTTATCGGTCAGGGTTGTAAGGTTGGACTGGGCGGACATTTGATGGGCCAGAAAGTCACTGACCAGGTGGCTGAAATGCGATCTCTGCCTGCAGGAATCGATCAACGTTCACCAGCACGCCATCCGGACTGGCTTGGGCCTGATGATCTGGCGCTAAAGATCGAAGAAATTCGCGAAGCGACTGATTGGCAGATTCCTATCCAGCTAAAACTGGGTGCAGCTCGCGTCTATGATGATGTTCGAATGGCAGCAAAAACAGACCCCGACATGATTTATATCGATGGGATGGAAGGTTCAACCGGTGCCGGTCCACACTTGGCAACAGAGGAAACCGGAGTGCCGGGAATTGCAGCCATACGGCAGGCGAGAAAGGCACTGGATGATGTTGGTAAAACCGGTGAGATTTCACTGATTTATGCCGGCGGAGTTAGAAATGGTGGAGATTTGGCCAAGGCCCTTGCTCTTGGAGCCGATGCTGTAGCTATTGGTCATTCCGCACTGATGGCACTGAATTGCAACAAGGCGATTCCGGAAGCCGATTTTGAAAATGAAATTGGTGTCGAAGCTGGGTATTGTTATCACTGTCACACCGGGCGTTGTCCGGTTGGTGTTGCCACCCAGGATCCAGTTTTGAGACAGCGGCTCAATCCCGATGACGCCGCCGAACGCGTCTACAATTTTTTGCACACATTGGCGATCGAATGTCAGATGATGGCTCGCGCCTGTGGCAAAACGGACGTTCACTCCCTGGAGCCTGAAGATTTGGCTGCGCTGACAATGGAAGCGTCGGCCATGGCTATGGTTCCACTGGCCGGCACTCAGCACACTGTCGGTCGACCTGACATGAATCGTTATTGAGGTTGGTAAATATGGGAAAAGTTACAGACATCACGACCCAATCAAAAAGCCCTTCGACGCAAGAGCGTGAACAGGAAATTGGTCAGCATATCGGTTACCGTTATGATGTGAATCTGGTGCCAGATTACGACAAGCTGACTCCATTTTTGAAAAAATACATTGACTTTATGGGTTGGCAGGACCTTAACTGGTTAGAAGATGTGCACCTAGGCTATGAAGAGGGACGCCCTGCGGTATTTGACCGAAATATTAACGGTTGGGTACAGGTGCCAGCTGACCTTGAACTGCCGGAAAGTCAGCAAGAACGGGACATGATTGCTCGTGAACTGCTGATCAAGTTTCAGTCTTCAGAGAGCCATCCCCTAGTGGAACTCAATGAAGAGTACGGTAAGGTGAAAGCCAACTAACGTCAATGAAGGTCATTTCCAATCGGAAAAATCCCTGGTTCATCTGGTAGCGAAATGAATTGAATGTCGCAGTTTGTCGCAGCCGGCGAAAAGTCTCTGACACACAATCAAAAAAGCCTTGTAAGTCCGATTCGCTTACAAGGCTTTTTTCTGTTACTTCAATTCACAATGATATGCCTACGCCACCTTTTCTGAAAGATAACTTTCCATCGAATCATCCATCGCATCCAGCCAATTCGTATGATGAATTGGCTGTTCGTTTCCCGTGATCAATGACTGGTGACCATTGTTTCGATAACCCATGATATCTTCGTGCTTGTGATGTTCCCAATGCATAAAGGTATTGTTCATCCCTTCAACATCGAAGTTTGGATAATCGATTTGTTCTAAAAGCACCTTGATGTAGTCTCCCTGAAACCAGATCTCGTGTTCATAGTTTTCCAAAGTTGCCTCACGTTCGAGCCACTTGGCACTATCGGCTTGCATTTCTTCCTTGGAAGGTAGCTGAATACGTCCCATTATGACGTCTCGAGCATACCAGGCTTGGGCATCAAACATGTTAAACGTGTAATACTGATCCTGCATACCCAGATACATGACTTTCGGGTTTTGTTCAAGAACAACACCGTTGTAAAGGCCAGGCGCCCACATCCGATTGGTTGTTCTCAATTGGAGTTCCTCAGCCATAAACGGGAAGTGATGCAGATAACCGGTGCACAAAATAATCGCATCAATATTTTTACTGCTGCCATCCTTAAAGTAGGCGGTTTTGGCATCAACGCGAGTGAGTAAGGGAACTTCCTCGAATGCTTCTGGCCAGTGAAATCCAGTCGCCGCGGTGCGGTGGCTGATGGTAACAGTCTTGGCGCCATACTTGTAGCACTGAGAGCCAATATCTTCGGCAGAATAACTCGTGCCGATGATCAGGATATTCATCCCTTCAAATTCACGAGCATCTCTAAAATCATGAGCATGCAACACTCGGCCGTTGAATTGGTCGAATCCGTCAAAGTGCGGTACATTGGGCACGGAGAAGTGACCGGTTGCAACCACAACATTATCGAAGACTTCAGCTGAAATCGTGTTATTTTCTAAATTTCGCGTAGCAACAGTAAAGTTGTCGTTTTGATCGCTATAGCGTACCCACTGTGTCGCATGATTAAATTTACAAAATTTCCTTGCACCTGAGGCTTCAACCCGTCCTTTGATGTAATCAGTCAGGACAGCCCTGGGAGGAAACGAGGGGATGGGTTTACCAAAGTGTTCTTCAAAGGAGTAGTCTGCAAATTCCAGGCATTCCTTCGGGCCATTTGACCACAAATACCGATACATGCTGCCATGAACGGGTTCCCCATACTGATCAGTCCCGGTTCGCCAAGTGTAGTTCCACAAGCCACCCCAGTCGCTTTGTTTTTCGTAGCAGACGACTTCCGGTATATCGGCTCCCTTTTTTTCGGCTGTTGCAAAGCTATGCAACAGTGACATACCACATGGTCCTGCCCCAATAATTGCTACTCGTGTCATATCGTTTCTCTTTTGTTGACAATTATCAATTAAATGTTGTAAATGATCGATTACCGCAACAGCATTACTCCCTATTCACTATGTTCAAATCATTTGAAATTCGACAGTTTTCATGATGAACGGATCAAGGCGATTATAACAAGCCTCAAGACTCGCATTTTATGCGGTTTTCTCGGATGAACTGAACGCTGCGCGTGAGCAGTTTTTCCTGGTGAGTGCGATGCGGTGCATGTCCGCAGCCTGTAATCCAATAGGTTTCCGATTCTGGCAACTCCACTTGAATACCGTCAATCTGTTGAGCAGTGCCATATTCATCTTCTGTACCTTGTATGGCAAGCACAGGTGCCTTGATTCTTTGTAGTTCGGAACGAATGGACCAACTGCGAAATTTTCGATCAAGCCAGACCCGGCTCCATCCAAAGAAAGTCAAATCCGGTTCGAGGTGGTGGGTAGCAAACCTGTGCTTTAAATCGCTCTTTCGATAATTTTTCACAAGTCGACGAATGCTGTTAATCGTTTTGTCTTCAACAATGATGTGAGGTGCAACAACAATCAAGCCTTCAACCTGCACTGGGTGCGCAGCGCTGTATAAAAGTGCAATCGACGCACCGTCGCTATGCCCAAATAGCCAAATCGAATTGTTCTCAAGGTCGATGTTCAGACCGGCAAGCACTTTGGGTAAAACATCGTAAGCTTGTTGATGCATGAAGTTCGTGTTCCAGAATTCATCAGAATCAAAGGGGGTGGATCGTCCGTAGCCGGGACGAGAATAAACCAAACCGCTACACCCTGTATCGGCACAAAGGCGTGCAGGGAAATCTTTCCACAGACTGAGAGAACCGAGGCCTTCGTGCAAAAACACAATGAGATCACGATCACGTGCTTTTCCCTCGATTAAACTGTACTCCACCTCAACTGTGCGCGTATCCCAGTCTATTTCGAGACTATCGAATTGACGCGTCATGTTGCGTTCGACCGATCCATTTCACGCAGTTTGAAACGTTGTATTTTTCCTGTTGCGGTTTTGGGTAAGGCATCAATAAACTCAATGATTCGCGGATACTTGTAAGGGGCGATTTTGTCTTTGACAAAAATTTTGAGTTCTTCAGCACTAGCATCGCTACCTTCTTTGAGCACCACGTAGGCCTTGGTCTTGGTCAGACCATTGGCATCTTCGTGCCCGATAACAGCAGATTCAAGAACTGCAGGATGCTGGACCAGTGTCGATTCAACCTCAAATGGTGATACGTACACACCGCTGACTTTGAGCATGTCGTCAGTGCGGCCTGAGTAGGTATATGTTCCGTCGGGATTGCTAATGTACTTGTCACCACTTCGAGTCCAGGCACCTTGGAAAGTGTCATTCGACTTCTCGCGATGATTCCAGTACATCAGCGCTGAGCTGGGACCGCGGACCCAAAGTTCTCCTATTTCTCCACTTGCCGTAGGAGAGCCATCATCATTTCGAAGCTCGATTTCGTAGCCCGGTACCGGAAAACCTGTCGTACCGTATTTGACGTTCCCCGGCTGGTTTGAAAGATAGATGTGCAGCATTTCAGTGGAACCGATTCCATCGATAATATCGACACTGAACTTCTCTGTAAATCGCTGCCCAATATCAGCGGGTAGCGCCTCACCGGCCGACGATGCCAATCTGAGAGAAACCTGATCTCGAGTCGGCATTTGTTCAGCGGCCAACATTCCTGCGTAGCCTGTCGGCGCTCCAAAAAACAAGGTGGGTTGGTATTCGGTCCAACGAGAAAATACAGCATCTGGCGTTGGGCGTTCAGCCATCAAAACGACACTGGCACCAACACTCAGCGGAAAACTCAAAGCGTTTCCCAAACCATAGGCAAAGAAAAGCTTGGCTGCCGAAAAACAGATGTCGTTTTCCGTTATACCAAGCACTGCCTTGCCGTACAGTTCGCTCGTCCAATAAAGATTCGCATGGGTATGGACAGTGCCTTTGGGTTTACCGGTTGATCCCGAAGAATAAAGCCAAAAGCCTGGCTCATCAGGATGGGTTTCAGCGGCATGGGCAACGAAATCACCTGCCGACAAAAACGTTGAAATATCAGTTGCATGATTTGGCAATGCCGCCTCGGCTCTGTCAACAACAACAGTTTCCAAGGGTGTAGCGCAATTTTCGCTGGCTTGAGTCAAAGTTGACAGCAATGGTGCTGAAACAATGGCCACTTTTGCGCGACAGTCATCCAAAATGAATTGATAGTCGCTAGCAGTTAGCAAGGTATTGACTGCAACCGGGACGACACCGGCATACAAGGCACCCAAGAATGCGACAGGCCAGGCATTGCAGTCATGCATTAGTATTAATACGCGCTCTTCCCGACGCATGCCACTGGCAATGAGAGTTGCAGCCATACGCTGGATTGATTCGGCCAGATCGCCATAAGATAAGCTACCGCGATCATCAATGTAGGCGGTCTTTTCAGTGCGATGATCATTGAGGCGAATCAGGTGTGCAGCAAAATTGAAAGGTACGCCAGGAACTGAAAGACTGTGATCAACCATACTCAAACCTTTGATTCGTTGGTAGTTTGGAGTAGACCGCTTTACGGGTCTTCGATAAAAATGATGAAAGGATCATTGAGTATCAGAAATATTGTACACTCGGAACAAGACACCGCTAGTTGAGAAAGCTCGCGATGGAATCGAAATCGACAGGCGATTCGATTGTCAATGGGTTCAAGAAAATATGTGGTATTTTCGTTGGAGCAATGTTTTGGTAATCTGAGCCACACTCTTTTAAAGTGGGGAATTTCAACCGGTAATGTCACATGATACAGATTCGCTTGAAGAGAGGCATAAATCGAATGAATCGCGTGAGCAGAAGGTAGGGCAAAACGGCAGCGATGAGAGAAACTAACTGTCGGGCGACAATCAAGCCAGTGTTGTAGCAAAAGTGCAGACGCAGCATGCTACCCAGATTGTTCAATCTCGAGAACTGGTTCATTTTGGAATAAAGCGACACTGCGCTTTAGGTCATTATATTTATATGTTCAATAATAATGAACACGGTATAATAATGAACGTCAACGCAATGTGTGGATAGTCTGCCTTATGAATAGACTCGAAATAGAAAAAGAAATAATGGATGCTGCTATTGAAGCCATCTACCATGAGACAGGTTTGCGCTTGGGCGTCGTTGAGCATCATGCAAGAAAGGATAGCAGGTACTTAGATGCAGTGATCCAGATTCACGGTCACGGCATGCAGTTGGCAGTTTTAATAAAAAAATGGGCAGCACAAGCGAATTTTGGAACCATCATCAACCAAATTAGGAATCTTGCTGCGGCTGATCAAGGCCTGCTTGTAGCTGACTATATCAACCCCAAAATGTGTGATCGATTAAAGCACGCTGGTCTTCAGTTTATCGATACTGCTGGTAATGCGTACATCAATCACCATCCAGTTTACATTTATATCAAGGGCAACAAGCTCCAACAAAGGGTTATTGAAAACAATTGGGTCAAAACCGGTAAGGCTTTTCAGCCCAGCGGTATCAAAGTCGTTTTCGCTTTTCTCAGGGATAAACTGCTTATTAATGCTCCATATCGTGAAATTGCAGATCAGGCAGAGGTAGCTTTGGGAACAGTCGGTTCGGTAATTCGTGATTTGGTCGCAGAGGGTTTTCTGCTGGAAGGAATTAACGGAAAACAGCGAAAACTGGCTAGGTATGATTTTCTAGTCGATCAATGGGTACCGGCATATCTCAATAAACTCAAGAAAAAAAGCAAAATCGCTACGTTTACTACGAGCAATCCTGATTGGTGGAAAGCCATCGATCCTGAGAAGTATGATGCGGACTGGGGTGGCGAGATTGCGGCAACGATATACACTAACTATCTGAACCCCAAGAACGGGGTGGTTTATATCGATAAAGTTAACATGTCTAATTTCCTCCGAGCTGCTCGACTACAAAATACAGAACCTTATGTGAGAGAATACATCCTAATCGACTTGGTCAAGCCATTCTGGAACAAGGAAAAACATATGGGTAATGCCAAGCGTGGAGGTTTAGTACATCCCATTATTGCCTATGCCGATCTGATTGAGACCGGCGACATCCGTAATCTGGAAACTGCCAACGAGCTCCGTGAAGAATACTTGCATAAAGATAATTGGTAAGATTCCTTCAGGGTTGGTGGAGTTGTATGCTGATATCCAAGAACACGCCACGGAATGTGCGATCGACTTTCTGGTTGTGGGGCAATGGCCAGAGATTTGGTATTCGTTCAAGGCTTTGGCTGCGAAATGGAACGTGGTACGAAAGACATAGATTTTGGTATCAACGTTACGAGTTGGGATGAATTCAGTGCACTAAGGAGTAGATTGGTGCAAGCAGATTATGAGCAGGATGAACGCAAAGTTTTTCGTTTGACCTACAAAGACAAAGAAAGTCTCCCATGGAAAATTGACATCATCCCTTTTGGCATAGTTGCAGATGAATACCAAAGCATTCATTGGCCTCCCGATGAGGACTTTGCAATGAAGGTGCACGGTTTTTCAGAGGCATTCGAACATGCGATGCATGTGCAAATCAGTGAGAGACCAGATATTGTTATTCCTGTGGCTTCTCCTGAAGGGCTTTGCCTGCTTAAGCTGGTTTCGTGGTTGGATAGAGAAATTGACTTAAGGGCAAAGGACGCTACAGATATTTATTATCTGATTCACAGCTACGGAAGAATTCCAGAAATTCATGACGCCTTATATGAGAGAGGCTATATGGAGGTTCAGGAGTGGGATGAATTCAAAGCTTGTGCCATGAAACTGGGTAGGGAAGTCGCCATGATTGCATCTCCGAAGACAGTAGACTTTCTGAAAGAAAAGTTATTTTTTCACCCTGACAATACAGAGCAATTTGTAAGAGATATGCAGGGGCGTGACAGGAGGAGTCTAGAGCAATGTGCAGAGTGGTTTGGTATCTTTGCTGGGGCATTTGTTGATTGGACTTCTACACGAGGGAAAATTTGAAAATGCATTGGACAAAGCGATGTTACGGTTTCGGGAACGAGGCAATGCAAACAAGTATCATGGTAGCGGCCGGAGAATTTGCGTGTGGCTAAGATGGCATCGACGGTATCGGAATAATCGATCTGCTTGAAGATCCCTTTGAGTCGTTGCAACTCGCAATGGTCAAAGAATTGATCCTAGAATCAGTAATTTTTCATTAGCGGTGCCGTGAGTCCAACTTCCTGTATGGTACTTATAGTTAATTAAAACATATTGTTATGTGTGATTATGTTGATTGTACCGGTGGCTTTCACAGTTGCTGAAAAGCTGATTTGACAATGGGATAGAAATTCGCAATTTTGACCCCGAACAGCGAAAAACGCCAAATTCGGCTGATGATGTGAGGTCAGCGTATTTTCAGTGCACGGCTTTGACGCGCAACATCAATACATTAGGTCCAACGAAACTGCCTCAATATCTGTTAGAACTTCAGATTGATTCGCCCATCAGGTACAATTGCAAGAATGAATTCTAGAGTTGATCAGATGCTATTTTTTGATTGGATTTGGGTGAAGGGTAGTGTGAAATTCTTACTCGTACCACTATTTTTTTTCTGTTTGACGACGATCGCATTATCGCAAACGACGGTAGACCACAGCCAGCATCAGAGCCACGATGGTCACGAGCAATTGAATGCTGGAGAAATTACTGAATATTCGATATTTCATCTGGAGTCTCGTTGGTTAAATCATGTTGGCGATGCACAAACACTGGCACAGGCTCTGTCGGGAAAGCCGACTGTAGGAGCGATGATTTACACGTCTTGTGAGCACGCTTGTCCCTTGATTGTCAATGACATGCTTAAGATCGAACGCGCGATGGGAAGTGCGGCAAAAGACGTACAATTCACACTCTTTTCTATGGATTTTGAGAAGGATAAACCTGAACAGCTAAAGCTTTACCGCACCGATAAGGAAATCGGGCGATGGGATCTGTACGCTCCAAAAGAACAGGGGACCGAGTTGGAGTTAGCTATTGCCCTGGGTATTCGCATCAAACCCTTGGCGAGTGGTGACTTTGCTCACTCTAACGTAATATTCGTACTGGATGCTGAAGGGACACCGGTTCACCAGCAAAATGGTCTTGGACTACCGCCTGACAGTTCAGTCGCGGCTTTGCAGAAAATTCTGACGAAATAGCAGATTGATCGCACAACCGCTTCGGTCCGTATTAGCACGGTAGCCGAAATTGATCGACGCGGTATAAGGCAATTCAGTCAAATTCGGTGTTTGCAGCCTGTCGCATCACTCGACAGGATTCAATGCGCAACGAAATCCAAGCGATCCGACGGTGTAGTCACCACCTAGACTGGATCGAAAAGCAAAGCGCATGAATGATGCGTAATCTGTGGGGTCTGCAGCACCGATTGATCCGCTGCCACAAAAGAGTTGACGTTGCAATCCCGAATCGCCGCGCGATTCTCCGGTGACCATTGCAGTATTGAAATCCTGTGTCCACTCCCAAATCAGGCCATGCATGTCCCAAGCTCCGAACAGGTTGCGATAACTCGTCATTTTGGAGCGCTCCGACAATGGACGATCTGCCGGATCTGAATACCACTGCAAAATGGTTTCCGTAAACTTTGGATCTTTGCGTCCATCTTCCGATAATTCGCTGGCGCCAGCGGCGCGCTCCCACTGTGCGACGGTGGGCAGCGTCTTACCTTGCCATCGACAGAAAGCCATCGCTGCAAACCAGGAAACATTCACCACTGGAAGGTCAGCGATTTTTGGGTCACCATAATCCTGATCGCCACGCCAATGTGTGAGGTAAGCGTCATCTGCAAACAAACCTGGCAGGCGAGAGCGCTGCCATTTTAAATTTTGACTGACAAAGTTCAAAAACTTGGCGTTTGATACGGCTCTCTCATCCAAATAGAAGCGCTGGACGATGACCGAATCATTCGTTTGACCCAGCCGCTCAACATCGCTGCTTTTATAGAGAGGCTCGTATATCCCCAAGGGGATTTCCACCATGCCGTCAGGTGGTCGCTCCGCGTAAACACCCGGAGCAACCACAGACAGCAAAATGACTGTCGCAATTTTGAAAGTTGAACTAATGTGCCCTGACATTCGCGACTTGGCTGACGTCAACACGTCCACCTGGATTGTTCCAGGAGTTGTAAACATATGTCAGGACATTCGCGATGTCTTCATCGGACATATTCGACATCGCCGGCATGACGCTGTTGTAATCGACACCGTTAACTGTAATTTTTCCAGACAGACCGTGAACAATCGCTGCAATTGCCCGATCGGGACCACCTTGTAGCCAATCGGATTCTGCCAGTGGCGGGAAGACATTTGCCACTCCTTGCCCGTTCGGTTGATGACAAGCGGCACAGACTTGATTGTAGACTTGCTTTCCAAATTCCACTTGATCCATTTGAGTCGCTGCGACGCGGCTGGTGGCCTCTTCATTTAAGTCAAGAATGGCACCGCCTTCCGGTCGGTAAATTTCATCTGATGTTTTACCGGAGTAAACCAGGGAAGCCAGTTCTCCTGGAATCACTTCTTCATCAGCGGCCACTTCAATCATACCTAGGGCGCCTTTATTGAAGGCACGGAAGATTGAGTGATCGACCAGTATGTTTCTACCTGGAACTTGCATTTCCATTTCAACGATCGCTGATCCACCTGCGGGAATCAGGGTTGACTGTACATTGCGGTTTACGAGATCACCGCCTTCGATGTAGACCTTATCGAAAACTTCGCCAATTACATGAAACGAGGAAACCAGGTTCGGACCACCGTTGCCAACATAAAGTCTGACAGATTCACCCACTTTCGCTCTCATTGCGTTGTCACCGACCAATGCGCCAACCGAACCGTTGAACACAACATAATCAGCTTGTTCTGCAATGGCTTTTTCCATGCTGAATGGCTGATACCCAGCTTCACCATTACTTCCCTTGGTGTAAAACTCACTTTGCATGACATAGAATTCCTTATCAACGGGCGGGTAACCATCCTTAGGATCAACCAGAATTAGACCATACATCCCGTTCGCAACGTGCATGCCTACCGGTGCCGTGGCACAGTGATACACGTAAAGGCCAGGGTTTAACGCTTTGAAAGAAAACGTTGATGAATGTCCTGGTGCAGTGAACGAAGACGCGGCTCCACCGCCTGGACCCGTTGCAGCATGCAGATCGATATTGTGTGGCATTCTGCTGCTGGGGTGATTGTGCAAGTGAAATTCAACCAAATCTCCTTCGCGAATTCGAATGAACTTCCCGGGTACAACCCCGCCAAATGTCCAGAATGTGTACTCTACACCATCTGCGAGTCGGCCCCGTAACTCCCGGGTTTCCAGGTTGACGATGACTTTTGTCGCATGATCGCGCTCAATAGGTGGAGGCACATTGGGGGCAATGGTCAATACGGCTTCTTCTTCCCCGATTATTGGTTCATTGGCGGCTTCCATCTCTCCCGCGCTGACCTGTGCTCCAAGCAAAAGCGTCATAGTCAGCAATGACGATTGAACAAGTCTTTTCATAATCCTATCCCTAAGTTTGTCTTATTAAAAATGATTGATCAGGTTAAGGCTGATATTCTGATAAACAATTCCAAACGACTGAACTGCACTTTGATTCAAAAAAATATCGAAAGACCAATTGATCGAATCGATAACTGCTTTGTCTTGCCAGGTGTTCAAACTTCAATATTGATACCCATCAAGTCAGACCCGGAAAATCGACGGCGATTGCTTTGATAACACTCCATTAATCTACAAAAGGAGCAATCAACTCGCATTTGCAAAATTGGCAGGATGGAGTCCATATTCAAGCCTGTGTTTTGCTCGAAACATTAACTTCGAAAATACAGAACAAATATGGGATCAACAACATCCGTGTAATCACAATTCACGTGATTTTCAGGTGCCAGGCAGTTAAGAATTCAATCAACCCATTCCAGATTGAACAGTCAAGTACGGTTCGAAATGAACTGCAATCAAAATCTCTTTCATTAACTGATTGGGCTACATTCTATTGCATAGCCTTTGGTATTTGCACGGTTTAATGGGTTAGGTCTAACACGAACCAAGTAAAATTGTCTGCAGCAAAAACGTTCAGCATTTGCCTCAGAATTATTTGACAAATCGTCTTCCTGTAAACCACGGACTTGCTTGCAAGTGTCTTGGTGAAGATGATTTTCCCGTACGAAATTCGTTCGACGACAAAGGCCGTCCTTTTGGAACAACATCCAGATCAAGTCGATTATCAAGCACAGCCTGATGGATATCAGCATTGGCAGTTAACTATTGAACCTCCGATCGCATATCTGCTGTCTGACGTCAATGAAGATGCTGGATTGCGTCCTGGCTACAAGTTGAAGTTAAACAGCTATGACCTTGGCGTCGACATCGAACTCAACGACATTCTGAACCGAATTCGTTTTGAGCATCCACAGGTTCGTACCGTGGTTATTTCCAGTGCTAAAGAACGCGTATTTTGTTCCGGCGCAAATATTTTCATGCTGGGTACCAGCAGCCACGCCTGGAAAGTCAATTTTTGTAAATTTACGAATGAAACTCGAAATGGAATTGAAGATTCGTCGGCTAATAGCGGGCTGAAATTCATCGCCGCAATTAATGGTGTGTGCGCGGGGGGCGGATATGAACTGGCACTGGCCTGTGACGAAATATTTTTAATTGATGATCGCTCCAGTTCAGTCAGTTTGCCCGAAGTACCATTGCTGGGTGTATTGCCGGGAACCGGTGGGTTGACCCGTTTGACAGACAAGCGTCGAGTAAGGCATGACCTGGCAGATATATTCTGCACGACCGCCGAAGGAATACGAGGTGAAAAGGCAAAGGCATGGCGATTGGTTGACGAAATTGTCAAACCAGCATTATTTGAGCAAAAGGTCAAGGCGCGTGCGATTGAACTGGCTGGCTTAAGTGATCGTCCAAAAAACGGCAACCCCGTTATCCTTGTGCCACTTGAGCGCAAGGTTCATGATCGTTCGCTGCACTATCGGCACCTTCGGGTTGACATCGATCGAGAGGCACGAACAGCTCAATTTACACTACTCGCTCCGCAAGAAACAATCCCTGAAACAATTGAGGCCATTGAGGCCACTGGTGCTCACTGGTATCCCTTACAGTTGGCTCGTCAATTGGATGACGCCGTTCTTTGGATGCGAACCAATGAACTTGAAATCGGCGTTTGGTTGATGAAGACCAGGGGTCAGGCGAAAAATGTGCTGGCGATGGACATGACTCTGATTGAACATCAGGAACACTGGTTTGTTAGGGAAACAATTGGTTTGATGCGTCGAACACTGTGTCGTTTGGATGTCAGTTCCAGAAGCATGTTTGCATTAATTGACGAAGGGTCGTGCTTTTGCGGCAGTTTTTTTGAGATAGCTCTTGCCTGCGATCGCAGTTACCACCTGTCGTTGCCTGAAGTCGAGGATGAATCACCGACAATTGCGGTCAGCGAAATGAATCTTGGCCTGCTTTCCATGGTCACTGGCGAAAGTCGACTGCAACGTCGATATTACAACGAGGCAGCATATCTTGACTCGGTACGGGAACATTTGGGAGCCCCACTTGATGCGAATGCTGCTTTCGCATTGGGCTTGGTAACGTTGAATCCGGATGATCTTGATTGGGAAGATGAAATCAGAATAGCGGTGGAAGAGCGGGTATCGATGTCGCCAGATGCTCTGACTGCAATGGAGTCGAACCTTCGATTCAACGGACGAGAGACGATGCTGACCCGAATCTTTGGTCGGTTAACAGCTTGGCAGAACTGGATTTTTCAGCGACCCAATGCAACAGGGGAATCGGGTTCATTGAAAGTCTATGGCTCAGGGGAGAAAGCGAAGTTTGATTGGGACCGAGTTTAATACAATCCATGTATGGGTGACACAATGACGCATTCAATTGACTACAACGAAAAAATACCAAACAATGTCAATCTGAGTGAAGATCGGGCATTGCGACGCGCACTCGAACATTGGCAGCCAAACTACTTGAATTGGTGGCAAGAAATGGGGCCGGATGGCTCGCGTGGCTATGATGTGTATCTGCGCACTGCGACCAGCGTAGACCCCAAGGGTTGGGCACATTACGGTTATGTCAAGATGCCTGAATATCGCTGGGGTATCTTTCTAAGTCCTGCCGAGCAGGATCGAAAAATCAATTTTGGTGATCACAAAGGTGAGGATGCCTGGCAGACTGTACCGGGCGAGCATCGCGCTAATCTTCGCAGAATTATCGTGACTCAAGGAGACACGGAGCCTGCTTCGGTTGAACAGCAAAGACACTTGGGAAATACGGCTCCAAGCCTGTACGATCTTCGCAATATTTTTCAAATCAATGTCGAAGAAGGTCGTCATTTGTGGGCGATGGTCTACCTTTTGCACAAGTATTTCGGTCGCGACGGTCGAGAAGAAGGAGAAGCCTTACTCGAACGTCGCAGTGGAGAAGAGGACAATCCGAGAATTTTGCAGGCATTCAATGAGCAGACTCCCGACTGGCTGTCTTTTTTCATGTTTACCTACTTCACTGATCGCGATGGCAAGTTCCAGCTTTGTGCACTCGCAGAGTCGGGGTTCGATCCATTATCTCGAACCACGCGATTCATGCTGACCGAAGAAGCTCATCACATGTTTATCGGTGAATCGGGAATATCCCGAATCCTTCAACGGACTTGCCAGGTGATGAATGAGTTGAAAACCGATGACCCCAAAACCTTGCGAGAAAACGGCGTTATCGATTTGCAGACAATACAGCGTTACATCAATTTTCACTACAGTGTGACCATCGATCTGTTTGGCGCCGACGAATCCAGTAACGCCGCAACATTTTATTCCAGTGGCTTGAAGGGCAGGTTCGAAGAGAGCAAACTGAAAGATGATCATCGTTTGAAAGATGATTCCTACAGTGTTTTGGAAATTAAAGAAGGAAATCTCGCTGAAAGGCAAGTCCCAATGCTTAACGCTTTAAACGAGGTGTTGCGAGACAACTTTATCGATGATAGTGTCAGGGGAGTCAAGCGTTGGAACAGAGTTATGAACAGGGCGAAGATTCCGTTTGAGCTAGAACTTCCGCATAAAGCATTCAATCGGAAAATTGGCTCACTTGCTGGCGCTCGTGTATCCCCACAAGGGCAGTTGATTGATGAGTCCGTATGGGCTGCCAAGCACAATGACTGGCTACCGAGTCTTTCAGACCGTGAATTTGTGGCGAATTTAATGGGGTCTGTGACGGAGCCTGGTCAGTTTGCCAACTGGATTGCGCCTCCCGCTTTTGGAGTGAACGGTCAGCCTGCCGACTTCAGATACGTGCGTTTTGACTGATAGACTAGCGCGAGCCAAGTGCCGTTCGTTATTGGACGAGAATTTGCGAAATTACTGTCGAAGGCGAATTGGCTGAAACTATGGTGCAGTTAGACTCATTACCGCGCAAAATTCAGGTCTTTGTTGCGGGTGCCGGTGTAATGGGAACTGGAATTGCGCAGTTCGTTGCGCAATCAGGACACACAGTCTATTTATATGATTGCAGTGAGCAGGCTTTGCAAACTGCTCTCGAAACGCTCACTAAATCCCTTCATCGACTCGCTGCAAAAAAGAAAATCACAAACGAACAGGCGACACAAGTACTTTCTCGCATTCAACCGACGCTTGAGCTGGCAGATGCCGCAAGCGCTGCATTGATCATTGAAGCGGTTGTTGAAAAACATGAAATAAAAGTAGAGTTATTTCAAAAGCTTGAAGAGATCATTTCAAGTGATTGTATACTGGCAACAAATACATCGTCCTTGTCAGTAACGTCGATTGGCAATTGCCTCAAACACCCGGAGCGATTGGTTGGGATGCATTTTTTTAATCCTGCGCCGGTGATGAAACTTGTCGAAGTGATTCGTGGAATGCACACTTCACCAATCGTAGCTGAGCAAGCGTTCGAACTTGCACGGTCCTGGCAGAAGAAAGCCGTTTATGTCCGTTCAACTCCTGGATTTATTGTCAATCGAATTGCTCGGCCATTTTATGCAGAGGCACTCGCACTTTTGCAAGACCAAGTACTTGAACCCGCGCAACTGGATCACTTGATGAGAATGGCTGGCTTTCGCATGGGACCTTGTGAGTTGATGGATTTGATTGGGCATGATACGAATTACCAGGTAACAACTTCCATGTTCGAAGCGAATTACTTCGACCGCCGATTTACGCCATCTTTGGTCCAGAAGTCACTCATCGATGCAGGTTTTTTGGGACGAAAGTCAGGGCGTGGGTTTTATGATTACAGCAAACCTGTAGAATACGAAGAACCTGAAATTGTAAATTCCAATCGAATTCCATCTTGGGGTCATCTCTACCTTCGAGGAGAAAGCTGGGTCGCGGATCATTTTCACAAAGTCCTTGAGCAACACGGAGTGAGAAGTACCCGAGATCGAAGCGGCCAGGGCTGCCAAATTGAGTCAGAAGAGTTCAATTTGCGCCTCACGGATGGTCGCTTAGCTTCTCAGATTGGAAAGAATATTGCAGTTTTTGATTTACCAATTCAAAAGATCAAACAAACCAGCATTGCAGTTGCAGTGTCCAACCACTCTTCGGAACAATTGTTGACCGATGCGATGGATTGGCTTCGCTTATTCGGGTTTGTTCCCATGCCCTTACCAGATACTTCTGGCCTGGTCGTGGCCAGGACTATTGCCATGCTGATTAATGAGGCAGCCGATGCAGTACAACACGGTGTTTGCAGCGAACAAGACGCAGACATTGCTACCCGATACGGACTGAATTTTCCAGGTGGTCCTTTTGAGTGGCTAAACCGGCTCAGTGTTGAATATGTGTCAGAATTTATTGATAATCTTGACCGCGTTTATCGAGGTGAGCGTTATCGACTCAGCCCCTGGCTGCTTCAGCGTAGATCTTTCGATTCCAAGCAGAGACATTAGAAGAACAATTCGATCAAAATTTCTGACAACATATTTGCATATGGAAACTGTCCATGAATGATGCTTACATTTGCGATGCCATTCGAACGCCGTTTGGTCGCTATGCAGGGATACTTGCTTCCATACGAACGGACGATCTTGGTTCAATGGTGTTAAAGTCGATGGCTGAGCGTCATACTGAAGTTGACTGGGAAGCTGTTGATGATGTCATTTTCGGGTGCGCCAATCAAGCCGGGGAAGACAATCGCAATGTCGCTAGAATGTCAGCCTTGCTTGCAGGACTGCCTTTATCCGTTCCAGGCACGACTATCAACCGATTGTGTGGTTCCGGTATGGATGCGGTTGGAACCGCAGCTAGAGCAATCAGAAGCGGAGAAATGCAGTTGATAATTGCAGGTGGTGTAGAGAGCATGAGTCGTGCACCATTTGTGATGCCAAAGGCAGAAAAGGGCTTCAGTCGCAATCACAGAATTTACGATACGACACTTGGCTGGCGGTTTGTTAATGAAAAGTTCAAGGCTCAATTTGGCGTTGATTCCATGATGGAAACAGCTGGAATTGTGGCCAATGAATACTCGATCAGTCGACAAGATCAGGATCGCTTTGCGCTGGCTTCTCAAACCAAAACTGCAGTCGCTCGAGATCGGGGATTTTTCGATGGTGAAATCATACCAATTACTGTATCTGTCCGAAATAAAACTTCGTTTCAGGTGACCCAAGACGAACATCCTCGCAATACAACGCTGGAAAAGTTGGCGCAGTTGACACCGATCGTGCAGGCAAACGGATCGGTAACAGCCGGGAATTCGTCTGGCATAAATGACGGCGCGTGTGCTTTGCTACTGGCCAATGAATACATGATCGATCGATTTAACTTAACGCCCAGAGCGCGGGTATTGGGCATGGCCACCGCAGGTTTGGCACCAAGGGTGATGGGACTTGGACCGGTGCATGCCACGCACAAATTGATTGATCGTCTGGGCATGAGTCTCGATCAGTTTGACGTGATTGAACTCAATGAAGCGTTCGCTGCACAGGTGCTCGCGGTTTTACGTTTACTTGAAATCGATGACGATGATGATCGAGTCAATCCAAATGGTGGTGCCATAGCGCTGGGACATCCTCTAGGTGCCAGTGGTGCGCGCCTGGTGACGACGGCAATAAATCAACTCCATCAAATTGATGGGCGCTACGCACTTTGTACGATGTGTATCGGTGTGGGGCAGGGCATTGCACTCGCTATCGAACGAGTCAATCACCCCTGACTGTATTCGCTAGGAAGTCGACATCGACTTTCGTCTCACCTAAGGCCAGTTTGACGTTTTGTGGCTGTGATTCAGCAATGACGTTGCCACGGCGCAATACGTAAAGTCGGGTTGCCCGAAGTCGAATGGCTTCGACGGGGTTTCTGGTCTGAAGAACAACGAGATCAGCATCGCGACTGGGCTCAATACCAAAATGATCCAAGTGCATTACATCAGCGGCCGCTGTTGTTACACCTGAATACATAGCTCGAATTTCGTTCACACCGGTCATCAATCCATGGTGAACGTTTCTCTCGCACTTCAAGCAACGCTTCAACTGCCAGTAGCGAGGAGTCGGTGACGTCGATGTGACTTCGAATTGCCAGACAGCCGCGGGCGATTGACCAATGGCACAAAGTGTGCGCCCGGTTCTTGATGTCCTCATCAGTTAAAAGCGGAATCAGATCACCTCAGAATCGATGCCTTCAAGCAAGATACCACTTTTGTTTGACGCGTGGTCGAACAGCACTCAGTGTCGTATCCATGTGATAATGAGGGTCGACAAAAGGCATGGATACCAGCCAGTGATCGAGTTCAAGTGTTTGGTGATGCCGAAACGTTCTAATGCTACAGAATTCGATGAATGACGCAATGAAGGATGTCACATGAACTAAGTATCAGTAAGTCGACTTGGGTTCGTCATCGATGATTTCGACTACAAAAGCGCCGGAAAGAATATCGGCTGTGATTTGTTCAACCTTGGCTTTCGCATCGACAGGAATTCTATCTTCGAATTCATAGTATGGCGCCAGACTGGCACCGCCTTTTTGCATCATTGTCCATTCCTTGTAGTCGGATGCAGTAAATTTTCCATCTTTGACTTCCTGAATTGCGTTGCTAATTGCTGCATTCATGTCCCACAGTGCCGAGGTAACCACGACATCAGTACCGTTTTCTTCTTTATTCATGTCATTGACGTTACCGAATGCGATAATGCCGCTTTCGCGTGCTGCGTCTACAACACCGGCTCGTTCTGCATAGAGTACATCAACCCCGGCTTCTACCTGTGCAAAAGCGGCTTCCTTGGCTTTCGGTGGATCGTACCAGGAGCCAATGAAGGTTACCTTGAATTCAACCTGCGTATTCACTGAGCGAGCACCGTTCATGAATGCGTGAAACAGTCGGTTCACTTCGCCAATCGGGTAGCCGCCCACCATACCGATCCGGTTGGTTTTTGTCATGGTGCCGGCCAGTATCCCCATGAGATAGCACGGCTCGTGGATATAGTTGTCAAACACGGCGAAGTTCGATCCGTGAGGGCCAAAAGAATCACCCATCAGGAATGAAACATCGGGATAGTCGTCTGCAACCTGTCTGGCTTCCCGCCAGATTCCAAATGCCTCGCCAACGATCAGGTCAATACCGCTGTCAGCATATTCACGCAATACGCGAATGTAGTCCGTATTGGCGACTTTTTCTGAAAAGACATAGTCAGTATCGCCTCGGTCTTGGGCGTTACTCAGCGCCTGGTGCAGTCTGGCATCCCATTTTTGCTGAATGGGCTGTGTATAGATTCCAGCCACTTTGATTTTGTCAGCCATAGCTTCCAGTGCCGTCAAGGACACGACAGCCAAGGTTGAGATGATGAGTGATTCAATGGTTTTTCTCATGTCAAATTTCCTCGTGATAGAGTCAAATCAAGATGTAGAAAAATAAAATTGCCGTACGGCGACAGAATTAGAAGCATTTCGTTGTTGATTGACTTACTTTGTGCCATACAGTCGGTCGCCAGCATCGCCAAGTCCAGGTACGATATAGGCGTGATCGTTTAATTTTTGGTCAATTGCTCCGGTAAAAATTGGCACATCCGGATGAGCGGACTGAAAGGCATCAATACCTTCAGGGGCAGCAAGCAGACAAGCCATTTTGATATTTCGGGCTTTCGCTTCTTTTATCCGGTGAACAGCAGCAATCGATGAGTTTCCAGTGCCCAGCATAGGATCGAGCACAATGACCGGTCGATTGGCAAGGTCATCAGGCACTTTAAAATAGTATTCCATTGCCACCAATGTATCGGGATCTCGATACAACCCAACGTGCCCGACACGGGCGGATGGCAGCAAATCCGTCATCCCTTCAAGCAGTCCGTTTCCCGCTCTGAGAATTGAAATCAGTGCAATTTTTTTGCCGCTTAGAAAAGGTGCCTGCATTTGCGATAATGGCGTTTCAATCATGCGATATTCCAGTTCAAGATAGCGAGTCAATTCATAGCCCAGTAGCAATGACAATTCTTTGACCAACAGACGAAACGCTGCTGTACTGGTTTTCTGTTTTCGCAGCAACGACAATTTGTGCTGTACGAGAGGGTGGTTGATGACAGTTACGTTTTTCATAGTCGATTCACAGTTCGCCGGATTTTAGATTCAAAAACAAGTGCCATTGGAAAAAACCGTGATGGGAGGTTCACCACTAACTCTTTTCTGGTATGCCAGTTGCCGCTCGGTTGCCAGCTGCCGCCTTCCAGAATTGAACCGAGTGGCAGTGCAATCTCATCGCAATTCGAGTTCGTTCCAGGGGATCAATTTTATTCGTCAGCTAATGCCTGAAACATGAAAATATCGCCACCGGCTGTGAATTAGCACTTGCAAGTCTGGATATCAGATACGGTTACGTCGGCGACTCTACGGGGGTCTCGCAAAGTCAGTCACTTCGCACGTCGAAGTGTGCAAGTTCGCCGCGTTCTACGACCTCAAGTCATTCCGTACAGCGAAGACGGATTTCCCTGGTGGTGTTTAGTTGATCGAAAGCGCTTTTCGCTAGTTGATCTCTCATATAGACCGCACCCTAATCGTTACCTTCGCTATCAAGATGCCAATCAAATTGTCGCAGTTTAATTCTTGGTAAATATTGCAGCGAATCAAACCACTTAATTTGCAGATCTGCGGCTAATCATTGAACTTAGAACCTCAATTGATAGGCGGCAATTGCTGCATGTTCAAAATTGTCATCGATTTCCATACCAGCATAGCCGAGCCGCCACCTAGCGCCTGAATCGCCAGCGCCTTTCAGGTCAACGCCAACACTAAAAAAGTTGATTGAGTCCGGCACACTTCCTAACACTGTTGGATTTGTTAGAGACAGCACACCTGCCTTGTCCGATTCTCGCACCTGCATCACGTTTGACTTAGATCCATCCGTTTTCGTCGTGCTGAGTTTTATGCGCGTTTTAATCATCTTTCCTTCCGACAACTCAAGCCACTTCGGTGAACTTAGACCGATGCCAAGACTCATGCCACTATAGCGTTGCCCGTACTTCGGTAAGTCGGCTGTCATCACTGTGCTTTCAGCTTTGTATGCCGATTGTTCCAACTTCCCACTTAGCAACGATGCTGTGCCCGTGAGATTCATTCCACCAACACTCGAACGATGACCTGCAGCAATTTTCGCCTGTGTATGGCTAAAGTTCGATTCACCTAGGTACCAGGTCTTTGTCGCATTACTGAAATGCCGCGGTTTCGCATCATATTCACCGTGCGATAGTCCGATACTCATAAATCGGTTGCCAATGTTGGTTCCACCACTCAGAAATATTGTGTGTCCACTTGCACTGCCGTACTTGTCTCCAGCATCAGCGACGACATTAGGAGAAAATCCCGCATTCAAATACTTGCCGTCGGAGCCAAAAAAATTCCAGTCAAACCGGTTGCCGATCGCTTCAAAGTGACTCGCACCGTAGGAACTGTATTTCGACTCCGCGGGGTGAACTGACAATCGTCTGTTTGCCTGGTTCAATCCAAACTGTCGAAAATCGTGGCCATAGCTTGTGTTTGTCAAATTTGCTGACAAAAGAGAACTAACGGGCTCGGCTTCCGGCTCTTCTGGCTCTTCTGCAACACCTATTCCCGCAAACGCCAGTCCTAGCAGTAGGATCCCGCCACCGCCGCCACTACTACTCGAGTCTCCAGTTGATGGTGTGGTAGGTGTCGATGGTGTGGTAGGTGTCGATGGTGTGGTAGGTGTTGATGGTGTGGTTGGTCTGGTGGGACGTACTGTTGTTCCGCTCGGACGTAAGTTGACTTTGCCAATGGAACTAATCCGATTGCTAATAAATTTGGCGCTGCCATCTGACAGTTGAAGGTTACCAACCTTAACCGTACTGGATGAATCAGTAAGCGATTTGACATCTATCGTGTCGGTTAAATCATTGCCTTTATGGGAAACCTTTAAAACTTTGAGAAAGATCAATCCGGCCTGTTCAGAATCTTGTGCAAAATCAGTTCTCAATTCGTTTCTTAATTCGGAAATTTGTTGGCTTGTCAAGTCAGCATTGAATTGCACATAGATAGCGGCCTCGTTGCCGAGAAATTTCAACTCGTCCGCTGTCAATCGTCCTCTAGTACCAGTGTCCGCTCCAATTTCAAATGTCAGTCGACCAGGGTTGAGAATTTCAACCACATCGGCATTTACAGGGCCCGCAATGATAAGCCCACCTCGTTCTATTCGCATCGTCTCAAGATCGATAATCGATCCAACCCGTGCTGAATTCGGCGTCGACACGAGTAGATGGTCATTACCGTCGCCAAATTCTAGTTTCCCATCAATAGACCCCCAATTATTAATTTCCATTCGATCATCACCTCCATAGAAACGGACAGACCCCATCACGTTTCCACCGCCAAATTTGAATTCATCATCATGAGCAGATTGGAATTCAAAGTAAATGTTACCATCAATCGTGACACCCCTGGTACCTGTGCCAGCGATTTCTAGCGTACCGCGATGACCAGCAAACCACACGGCTTGATCACCGCCGTTCGTAGCGACTGTTGCCTGATCTCGAATACGCACTTTTGTACGGGCGTTTACGTGACCGTCAGTTGATCGTGTTGCATGAGGAATTGAAAAAGCGAATATTCCTGCTCCGCCTTGATTTCCGGTGATCCTGGAATTTCCCGAAATATCAATGTCGACATCAAAATCTGAATCGCTTTCGTCAGGTACTCCGCTAAGATCAGCAGTCGCTTGAATCCCATGACCTTTATTTTTACCCCTAGTTCCGCCTGAAACTGATCCACCCGTCACTCTGATCTTTGAATTTCCATATCCGAATACCATTGAATGTATACCTATACCGCCAGCACCGGTGACTTCTACAGTTCCAGAATTAATGATTTCCGTGTCAGCATAATAGTTATTGCTAGAAAAAGCGCGCAGGCCGAAAGGAAGATATACACCCGCAGGATCGCTCGTTACGCGGACATGTCCATGGTTTACTGTTGTAGCCTTCCACGTTGCACTGGAATTATTGGGATCGAATCCGCCTGCTTCAGGATCGATAAAGGATGCCACTCCGCTGCCTCCTGGACCTGACACTTCAACCCGTCCGTGTTCATTGTTAACTGCGCGAGCTTTGGAATTGATATCGATTGTTTTATTTGGGATGCGCGTGGTAGCGAGAATCCCATATGAGAAATTCTCACTAGCATTGGATATGACAGTTCCAGAGTTTTCTGCCGTTGGAGAACCTCTGGAAACTGCAAACAAGCCATTGAAACTGGTCTTTACCTCACCTTTATTTTGGATTTTTGCTGATCCATTACCTTTATGGAAAACACTAATGCCAGCGGGCTTCCCATTACCTGATATATCAATTCTACCCCCTACCTCATTGACAGCCAGGAGTGAACCGCTTTGTTCTTCGCCTGTTAAACTAATTCCACCACTACCGGCGCCAGTACCTGTCAGTGTTCCAAAATTTCTAACCTCAGATCTGTCGACATTGTTTCCAGCGTTCAAGGTTAGTGCATATGAACCGTTAGCGGCATTTGTAATCATCGCTCTGGAGTCAACCTTAGCGTTACCGGTAGAATCCATTGCGTTGATAATCACTCCTCTGATGGAGTTTTGATCGGAAATATTGACGGTGCCTTCCACTACCACCTTATCTACCGAACCATATTTCCAATCCACATTGACATCAGTAATTTCAACGTTATTGGAATCCATATGTAAATTTCTCAGGTCCAACAACACCACACCTTTGTTGGTCAACAATTGATTGTACGCAGTTTCAGTCAGACCAAATCTTGCCATCCAATCAATATCATTGCGAATCGAATCGCTAAATCCACTCAAGTCACCTGTACACGTCAAGCGGATATCTCTGCCTGTTGAAGAAATTCTGAATGAATCCGGATCACCACTCACGCTTACGGTCCCGCGTTCAAGGCTACAGGGTGCTTCTGCCTGAGCAGGTTTTGGAAGCTCAATACCAAAAATCAAAATGAGTGAAATCGTAAAACTGCATCGTGCCAGTCGAGTGCGATTGTCTCGTTTTTCAGTTTCTTTTGCTTTGGTGTGAATTCGCAGAAATTTTAGGAATCGAACCATTTTATTGTTGTCATTCATCGATTAATACTTTTCCCAGTGAAGATTCTAGATTATGTTTAATCGTAACAATAGCAGATTATCACACTCAAAGTCAAATAAGTATTCTCACAATATAAGAACAATATAAGTGTTATTATTAATATATTATCAAGCCATTATATTGAAGATATAATGCAGAGGTTTTTTACATTTATTCCCTCTAGTAATAGTGAAACTAGAGGGTGGCAGTATGGGACGTACTACTCAAAAAATTTGAAAAATCAGATTCATATGCATGCGATTGAGAGCAATCCAAATTTCTTGGCATTCGTTGCCGACTGGGGACTTGTCAGCTTAGCTTCAGGTCAGAATCGTGGTTAATACTTGTTGATAGAAGGAACAATGAGTGGTGAGTTCTCGATCCAATATTTCGGATTCAGGATGAGGGATTCTTACTTTTTGGTGTAAAAGAGAATCTTAGTTCGAAAGTTGTCTGCCTGCTTCGACCGGCAAAGAGATAACCGCGTTGGTGCTTTTGAGATTATTCAGATTTTGCCGCACGCAGTGTGATGAGAATGCCAGCTGCGACGATGCCAAAAATTCCAATAAATCCGATGGCATCGGGTTTTTCTTGCCATAGAATCCAACCCCAAAAACCGGCGAATATAAGGAAACTGTACTCAAACACCGCAACATAAGTCGGTTCCGCGATCTGATAGCCGCGAATGAGACCGCTGACTGCAACGAGAGAACCCAAGGCCTGAATTGTCGTCCAAAACCAGAATCGTTCCGTAGGATATACCCAGCCTGTAAAGAAAAAAGGAGCAGCCAACTGCCAGCTATCTGGGACACGGACCAGCGAAAATAAAACGGTTCCGATCAATCCAAGAATTCCTAGAGCAACAAAAAATCCAATCAGAAGAACAGGAGTGTGCTCTTTCGAACACAAATGTCGAGTTGTCAGTTGCCCAAGTGCATACAACACTCCCGCTAGCAAGGGAAGCAGGGCGAATACATTAAGATTCTGTGGGTCTGGTCGCAATATTAGCAACATTCCACTAAAACCGAGTGCGACAGCGATGATACGCCACCGGTCAACGCGGGTGCCAAATAAAATGACAGAAAAAATCAACACGAAAATCGGTGCTCCAAATAAAGTAGCACCCGCCTCTGCGATTGGCATCAGGGTGATTGA
Source organism: Arenicellales bacterium (assembly GCA_963664525.1). Classification (GTDB taxonomy): domain Bacteria; phylum Pseudomonadota; class Gammaproteobacteria; order Arenicellales; family JAJDZL01; genus JAJDZL01. Next base: position 1,261,422 of record OY761535.1, on the reverse strand, counting down.
CCCAAAATAAAGGACTAGCGCACTGGCCATCAGCGTTGACCGCAATGCGACCGCCCAAAAGAGTCGCGGTTTAATACTTTGCTGCCTGATGAGACAAAAGCACAGAATGACCGGACAGGCGATGATTGATCGAATCATGTGAAACTGCCAAACACCACTTTCCTCGGCAATATAACGGACAAAATTATCAATCAGTCCAATCAGGGACATCGCAGCGACGATCATTGCCGCTCCATGCATCACATTCGATGATCGCTCAGAATTCATAGTGAATTTGATGGGCAAATCGCTGATCTTGCATAGGTAGTAAATTCAATTGGCTTGCTGGAACACTGTGTTCCTAAATCAAAATGCAATCGTCGATTGGTCAACAAGAATAAGTCCAAGATGTTGTGACCGAACCGTTAACGATCAGTCAAGGTGTTGTGAATCTCCCTCTCAGGTCGATGTCAGAAGAAAAAATCTGTTCGGAATATTTTGCGAATCTTAACAGTTTTTGGAACTTGACACAGTCAAATCAATTGAAACTATGATTCAAGCGATTGATTCTTCTTTGAGAAAATTCGATGATCTCTAGCAGCAAAGTGTTGCTTGGAAATTTCCACACGCGCTGCTAATCTTCCGTTGATTCTTTTTCCAGTCGGCTCTTGTAATGTGCAGAACCAGGGCCGCGAGGCGCTCGGATTCCACGAAATTCCCAGTCTCCGCCCATGGCTGTGGAGACTACTTCTTCGGTTGTCATTGGCTGGTGGCCGACATCGTCGCGTATGGCAATCGGACCTTCGACGATTGTGTTGCTCAAAGCGCCAAGACCTTCGACCTCAACAGTAACCACATCACCGGGTTTGACTGGCCGACTGTTGGCAGGCGTGCCGGAAAGCAGTAAATCCCCGGGTTCCAATGTAATGTTTCGAGCAATATCAGCGACCAAGTAATGCATGTTCCATTCCATTTCATTGGTATTGCCATCTTGCTTTACTTCGCCGTTGACCATTGTACGAATGCGTTTGTCGTGAAAATCCCAGCCGGTGACCAAACCCGGGCCGACAGGACATAGGGTATCAGAGCCTTTGACTCGCAACATTGAGCCCGCGTCCGTATCGCGAAAGTCATGTAAGCCATAGTCGTTCGCGATCGCGTATCCTGCAATGTATTGCCCAGCGTCCTCTTGTGCGATGTTTCGGCAATACCGGCCGATGACAATTGCGATTTCACCCTCATAATTGAGCCATTCGCAGCGCATTGGTCTGACCACGTGAGCCATGTGCCCGCAAAGTGCGGTTATCGGCTTGTGGAAGTAGGTCGGTGTTGCTGGAAGCCTGGTCATGTATTCGTCAACACGACTTTTGTAATTCAGATGCACACAGATAATTTTTCTCGGCTCAACAGGTGCAAGATGGATTGCTTCTCCAACAGGGACAGTTCTGCCGTCTCCAGCCACAAGTTCATCACCTAGCCTCTCGACGACCGTTGGGTATCCCCCTAAAAGTATGCGACGAAATTCGCTCATGTTTCCTCCCTTGAAATCGTTTGTTCATTTTCTTGATTCAGACCCAAACGCGCACACTATCATACCAAATCGGACGATAGCCACCTGCTTATTTCGTTCTAAAATAATCAGTCGAATCACCTATTCAGAAGGTATGGAGAAGTAGTAATGTCTTTGAAAGGTTTTATGTTTCCCCGAAGTGCGACGGGCAAAGCGTCATTGGTGCCTGATACTCCGTGGCACTATTCGGGAACGACACTGACTTTGGAATATCTAACAAAGCCTGAATTCGTTGCTGAATTACTCCCCGATTATCTCCAACTGGCTGATGAATCCCCAGGTGCCGTCGCGATGATTTGGGCTGACTGGCAAAACTGCAGAGACGATTACAGCGAAATTCTTGATCCGGCCCGCAGTCAGTATATGGAGGCTTTTGTTGTAGTCAGATGCAAGTACCGGGAAAAAACCTATTCTCGCTGTGTATATATTTGGGTGGATTCTGACTATGCGATGGTTCGTGGTCACCATCAGGGATACCCAAAAAAGCTTGCATCGATTCATATGTCACGACCCATTACAGTCGGGCAGGCAGGTCCAAGACTCGAATCCGGCGGCCGCTTTGGTGCGAGCATTGCTGCCTATGACCACAAACTCGTGCAAGCAACGTTCGAAATTACCGGTGCAAGTGAGCACGCTGGATTTGTCAACAGCCATCCGATGCTGCACAATCGCTGGATGCCATCGATCGAAGGTGTCGGCGAAGACAGTTTGGATGAACTCGTTACGATGAGTGCATACCAGGCAGAGGTCGGGAGAACCTTTACTGGAAATTTTGAACTGCAGCTGTTTGATTCACCCGTTGAAGAATTGACTCGGTTGCAGCCCATTGAAAACATTGCCGGATATTGGCGAGAAATTGCCTTTTCCTGGAAAAGTGGTACAACACTGCGACGTCGCAATCTTCCTGAAGTTGCCTAATTTCCAAGCCGATACAATTGGGTTAGGAGCGTAGCAAGCGAGGCAGACGTTTTGAATTTGAGTATAGAGGTAAACATGGCATGACAATTTGGCATCCTGGCGATGATGGTTTCGCAGACTTGTCAAACCATGACGCATTCGTCAATGGCGTTCCACACAATACGTTTTCCAGAATGCGCAAAGAGGACCCATTGGCTTGGTGTGACGGCGGTCAGTACAAGGGCTACTGGTCACTGACTCGATACGATGACATACTCAAACACAATCGAAATTCATCGCTTTTGAGTTCAGCGCAAGGTATTCGCATGGAAGACCAAAGTCGTGAAGAATACCTGGCGCGACGAACTTTTCAAGAAACCGATCCGCCGGAGCATACGCTCACCCGAAAAATAGTCAACGAAGCCTTTTCCAAAAAAGTCATTGATCAATCCGAAACCCTGATTCGTGAACTGTGCGAGGAAATTCTCGAAAATGCGCTGTCCCAGGATGAATTCGATGCTGCCGTTCTGATCAGCCGTCAGTTGCCAATGCGTATGTTGGGTCGGGTGCTCGGATTGCCTGCGCAAGATCTGGATTGGCTAGTCACAAAAGGCGACGAATTGATTGCTAACACGGACCCTGAGTATTCCAGTTTTGTGCTTGACCAAGCTGATACCGATGAGTTTCGCTTCATGCCTTTTCGCTCTCCAGCCGGAGCAGAGCTTTTCACTTATGCCAAACGCCTGATGCAGGAAAAAGCAGCCACTAATGATAGTAAAGGCGTATTGAGCCTGATTCTTCAGCCGAACGAACGCGGTGAAGTGATCAGCGATACGGAGTTTCGAAACTTTTTCTGTCTGCTGGTGGCGGCGGGGAATGACACAACACGCTATACTCTTTCCGCATCGATGCATGCTTTGGCGAAAAAACCCGAACTTTTGCAGTTGCTAAAACATGCAGACAACAGGCTGTGGGCATCTGCGACCGAAGAGTTTATCAGGTGGGCGTCTCCAACCATGCATTTTAGAAGAACAGCAACTGAAGATTTTCAGTTGCATGGAAAGAAAGTAAGACGTGGCGATAAGGTGGTTTACTGGTTCGTTTCAGCCAACCGAGATGAAAGCCGCTTTGACCGACCTTTCGAAGTCGACCTTGGCCGTACACCGAATCGACATATGTCGTTCGGACAGGGCGGTCCGCATGTTTGTCTTGGAATGTGGCTTGCCCGTCTTGAATTGCGCGTGTTATTGCAGCAACTCGTCAAACGAGTCAAGTCCATAGAGCTTGTGGGAGACACCGAGTACGTTCGATCGAATTTTGTTGGCGGAATTAAGCGGTTACCGGTCAAGATGATGTTGAACTAAACCCGATGATCTCATTGTTCCACCCAAAATCATCAAAGTTAGTAAGCAAGGAGTAATCAAGTGGCCAATCCCCAAATTAGGGTCCTGTTTTGTGATCACCTCAATTTAGCTAGAGGCAAGTTTATCCCTGCCAATCGCGCAACAGGGGAAACTCGATTTTGTCAGGGTGTTTACGCCTTGTCATACGACAAGGAACTTTTGCCTGCGCCATGCTCATTGTTGCTGGAAGGGCTGTCTGATATGGTCGTTCGCTACGATACGGATAATATGCGCCCTGGCTGGCTGAATTACGAAATGGTTGCAATTGCTGATCAGTTTGACAATGCGGGTAATGATTTGCCCGTGAGTGGTCGAACCTTGTTAAAGCAAACGAACGAGCAGTGGCAGGACATTGGATATCGTCCCAAAGTCGGAATCGAGCTTGAAGCTTATGCGTTTACGCAAGCCCCCGACGGCAGTTGGCACCCCTATGACACTCCTGGCGCTTTTGTTTATGGAACCGGTCCCTTTGTGGATCCGATGGGGCTCGTTGATACGATATACAGCCGGGCAGAAGATTGCAATATTCCACTTGAAATGATCACCTCAGAGTTTGACTCGCCACAGTTTGAATTCACTCTCCGATATGACGATGTTCTCAAGGCCGCAGATGATGCGTTTCTGTTCAGATTGATGGCTCGAGAAATTGCACTGAAAAATGGCGTGCTACTGACCTTTATGCCCAAACCGATTGAAGACCTAGGTGGTTCAGGCGTACACATTAATTTCAGTTTATGGGACGATCAAGGCGTCAATTCAACCGGTGATGAGACCCGCGACGATAATCTGTCAGATTTGGGACGTGCTTGTGTCGCTGGCTTGATGTATCACCACCAGGGTCTTGCAGGTGTACTTGCGCCAACAGTTAATTCATATCAGCGTTTACAGCCTGCCAGTCTGTCGGGATACTGGAAAAACTGGGCAATTGACCATCGCGGGGTGACAACCCGAGTCAGTGGCGAAACCGGTGAAGCCTCCAGAATTGAACATCGAATGGCTGATGGAGGAGTCAATATCTATACAGCGGTTGCAGCTGTACTTCAAGCGGCGCTGTTGGGGCTCAAGAATGGCTACGAATTGTCAGCTGCTGAAACTGCGGATTGTTTGGAAGACCACGATGCGACCGAAAGTGTACCGGAAAATCTAGGCAAATCGATTGAAGCCCTTTTGGCTGATACTGAACTTGTCAATGCAATCGGACCTGATTTAGCGGGTAATCTGGCAGTCATCAAACAACATGAAATTGAATTAACGCGCGACTACGACCACAATCAACTACGCGATTACTACATTCACTATATTTGATCGTCACGCAGTTGGTGTCGCTAGGCTTTATCTTAAAAAACAGGCAAGCCCGCTTCAAATTTTTCCTGGAACGAACCAGGCCGTATTGTCTTTCGACTTAGCGACGGCCGATGATGATTCCGAATTCCTCGTCCTGTTGTGGACCTTGGCTGACAGCATCGCCGTAATCGAGCCCAACTCGTCGCTTAAGTGAATATTGCCAGTCAAACAGGGCATCTTTCATGCGTTGGACAATCCTTTGTGATTTGGTATCCTGACCAAGGTCATTGAGCTCCTCAGGGTCCAACTCCAGATCAAATAGTTGATGGGGGTAGCCCTTGTAATAGACGAATTTCCAGCGTGCGTCTCTGACCATCGTGGCGCGACATTCATAAGGCTCAATATCCAGTCGGTATCTCGCGCCTCGGTCGGCATAGTCGATTTCACTGATTGTGTACTCTCGCCAACTCTCAGGAGAAGCAGGTGAGCGCAAAAGTGGCAAAAGGGAGCGGCCTTCAACACGTTCACGACATATTTCGCCATTAGCCAATTCTACGAACGTTGGTAGGATGTCGACAGCTTCGATGAACTCGGAACGCACCTGACTCCTAGTGCAGTCAGCGCGTTTGTCTGGATCGACGATGATTAACGGAATTTTTGCGGAAGGTTCGTGAAACAGGTCCTTTTCACCGAGCCAGTGATCACCCAGATAGTCTCCATGATCGGATGTAAATACGATGACTGTAGTATCCAGTAATGCCCTTTCTTCCAAAAACGTATGCAAGCGCCCAATATGATCGTCGACCTGTTTGACCAGTCCCATATTGACTGGCAGGACTATTTCGCGTATTTCATCGTCTGCATAGCTTTGACTGTATTCGGCTTCCATGAAAGCGTTGATGACAGGATGAGGATGATTTCGCTCTGATGCAATTCGGATCGGGTCTTGAATGTCCTGCTTGGAAAAATAGTTGTGATAAGGAGCAGGGGCTATGATCGGCCAGTGTGGCTTGATGTAACTCAGATGCAGGCACCAAGGCTGTTGGCCGGCTTCACGGATGAAATCCATCGCGCGCCGGGTTGAAAATGCAGTTTCAGAATGTTCTTCGGAAAGTGCGGCAGGATAGATTGAACTTCGAAGTGCCCAGCCAGAATGAAGATTGCCGATTTCGTCAATTCCACTATTGGCTCGAGTCTGCCATGGGTTTTTGTCATTGAACCCGATTGAACGCAGGTAATTGTTGTAGCCGAGATTGGCGGGTAATATTGGGTCCGGATACAAACCTTCGTGATGTTCAAAGGGTTCAAATCCGCCAGTGGCTGCAGTTTTGGCTAAGATCGATTCGGGATCGATGCGACATCGTTTCAATTCTGCAGCACTTTTGTAGCTGTGTGTCTTGCCGACGACAGCGGTGCGATACCCAAGTGGTCGAAGGTAATCCCCCAACATGTATTCGCCGAGTTGAGTGGCATCTTCATTACTGCATACACCGTGGGATGATTGATATCGACCGGTGTAAAAACTCGCTCGTGAAGGTGCACACAAGGGAGCTTGGCAATACGAATTAATAAAGCGTACGCCACGATTGGCAAGATTGTCAATATTGGGCGTCTTCAAAGTTTGATGGCCATAGCAGGAAAGATAGTCCTGCCTCAACTGGTCGCACATGATGAACAGGAAGTTCGGTGGCGAATTGGATTTATTCTTGGACATTGGATTTCGACGGATCTAACACGGATTCAGGCGATAAATTTTGCGCCGATCATTGACAAAATTAAATTGACACGGATTCCTAGTGGACCGATCCTTCCAGTATTTGCAGGGTTTGCAAGTCGCTGTGAAAATCAAGTGCATAATCCCCACCTTCACGGCCAATGCCACTGATGCCGAATCCGCCAAATGGAGCGCTTAAGTCGCGAACCAAAAAGGAATTCACCCAAACAGTACCCGCTCTTACTGCTCGGCCAACTCTCTCGGCTCGCTTCGCATTAGATGTGTAAATGATTCCCGACAAACCATATGCGGTGCTGTTTGCGAGCGAAATGGCTTCGTTCTCGTTTTCAAATGACTGGATAGTGAGCACAGGACCGAAGATTTCTTTTTGTACAACCTCAGAACCGTTGGACATCGGTTCTATTAATGTTGGCTTGTACCATAATTTTCCAGATTCAAATCTTTCACCTCCAAAAACAAGATTGTCACCGGAGTTTCGAGATCTTTCAACAACACTTTCTACTTTTTCGAGATGAACCGGATGGATAGCGGCGCTGAGTGTTGTATTACGATTGCGGCTATCCCCATAAACGTGCTGGCTGGTAAAGTGAACAAAGCGTTCCATGAATTGCGGTTTGATTGAATTTTCGACAAGTAATCGCGTTCCAGCCAAACAAACCTGACCTGAGTCTTCAAACTGGGCGGCAGCTTTTTTGGCTGCCGCATCAATGTCAGCATCAGCAAAAACGATTAAAGCACCTTTTCCGCCGAGCTCAGCGGTAAACGGCACCAGGTTATTTGCCGCACTCGCGCCAATCAGGCGACCGGTTTCAGGTGACCCGGTAAAGGAGATTCTACGTATTCGGGGATCTGAGACCAGTGCGGCACCGACTTCAGATCCGAAACCTTGAACAATATTGAACACACCTTCGGGGAATCCAGCTTCGTTGATAAGGTCCGCGAGCAAAGTGGCCGATAGTGGCGCCCATTCAGCAGGTTTCAAAATGACTGAGTTTCCGGCTGCAAGTGCAGGAGCGACTTTCCAGGTTGAAAGCATGAATGGTGCATTCCAAGGGGTGATGACGACTGCTGGTCCAGCAGGGTGGCGGATGACGCGATTAACGGTACCTTTGGAAACCCACTTTCTTTCTACATGATCGGCAACCATCTCGGCGTAGTTGCGAAAATTCAATGCGCCGCGAGGTACGAGTCTCAATTTGAGACTCTCAAGCAGCATCGCCATGTCCAGGCACTCGATTAAGGCAATATCCTGTGCATTTGCATCAATCAGGTCAGCGAGTTTGAACAAAATTTTATTTCTTTCACTGAACTGCAGCTTCGACCATTGTTTGTAGCCTTCAAGTGCAGAAGATACAGCGAGTTCAGCGGTTATCTCATCGCCGCGAGAGATATCCGCGAGTTTCATATTCCAGTCTAAGGGGGACCGAACTTCAAACCGACGCTTGGATGCAACTCGCCGACCACCGATAAAGTGATGCGGGGAAACCGATATCCCGTCTATGTTTATTCTCTCGTTGGATTCATTCATCAATCGTTGTCCCTTGTTTATTCAGAATTTGAAGCAATGGCCAATTCTATTCATTTAGAAGGAGTGTCTTAAACATGTTTTATTGAATTTCGTCACAAGCAATATTTATTCCTATAGAGCATCCCATTATTGGTAGATTACGCCAGCCTGGTGAATTTTATCTGCAACTTTCTGGCGAAGATCCTGAGGCTCTAGGACTTCTACATCAGAGCCATAGCCTAGAATCTTCATCATCAGTTCAAGATCATTCGAATACGGGAAAGACAAAATTAATCGACCGTGTTCATCCAATTTTGTTGTTTGTTCAGAATGCCACATCTCGTGGATGATCCATTTTGAAATTTCAGTACCAAATCTTAACACTGCCTGCCTGGTACTTGACCCACCAAAAATGCCATATCCTGCCGTCAATTCATTATCAAGAGTAGGCTCATCAACATCAACGGCTTGCGTATCTATCACGTCAACTGAGGTCATATTGGACAATCTGAACGTCCGCAAACCTTCTCTGGAATGGCACCAAGCGTCCAGATACCACTTTTCGTCGTAATATACCAGTCGTTGAGGCGAGATGGTCCGAAGCTCGCTTTCCTTTGCCTCTCTTTTCTGATAACAGGCGACAATTTGAACGCGGCGAAGAAGTGCATCGGTCACTTTCTGAAAAATGGCTGAGTTCGCAGGTGGACTGCTACCAGGAATGATACGGACTCGGCGAACCAGTTCTTCAACGGAGTGGTCTCCCATTTCAAGAACTTTTCGAACCCGGTGCCGAAGGGGGCTGATATGCCAGGTTAGAAAGTTTGGTTGAAGTTTCTCCAGCAAGTGCTCCATTGTCAATAAGGCGTGAAGTTCGCTGCTGTTGAACCATAAGCCCGGTAGTGAAAATTTTGGAAAACCGGGGTCCGGATCTTTATAGCGATAACCCTGTAAGTAAGCATCCCATATGATCGGAGCTTCTAGACGATCTCGCATATAGATCATGTCACGTTTGATTGTTGACCTCGACACTTCCAATTCACTCATCAAGACCTGCATAGAAGTGGACTGTCGCGTTTGCAACAATTTGTCAATCAGGTAAAAACGTTCAGTACGATCCATTAAACAGTAAAGCCCGATGCATAGGTTTTGATGATTGAATACAGTACGTCAGATTGACTTTACTCGGCCGCAAATCGATTTGGGCGGACTGCTGGAACTCCAAACGGTGCATTTCTGTCAACAAGCCGCCGGCTGAAGAATTCTCCAGAATGGCCTCGTGTACTGACCCCGATTGAAAACCCCGTCGCATTTCAGGTTAATCCATCGATGAGTTGCCACTTTCAAGGAGCAGCAAATTGTTCCAGCCAAGTTGCGCCAAGTAATACAGTACACTGCATCCGACAATTTCACTGCCAATCACGGCGACACCAGCCTTGTCTTTCATTGATGCTTTATGAAGAACTGATTAATCCGGTCGTTTTGTCGTCCAGATAAATTGCCATGACACCAGCGACGATCAGCAGCATACCGAAAGCCTTTTGCCAGCTCAGAGCTTCTTTAAGAAAGATCCATGCCAGGAATATAGCGACGACCACGGTGCCACTAACGACGAATGGTATGGCAATATTTGCGGCAATGGGTGGTGAATCGGCTACACCACGAAACAGGTAAAAATATGCGATTTCAGCACAGCCAATACAGATGCCAGCCAAGGCGGCCCACAGATAGGCAGATGTTGGCAGACCGAGTGCATTGCCGCCTCGAGCGATCAATCCTGCGACGAAAACACACGATACCGCCAGTGCAGAAACTTGCAGCGCAATAGTGGCAAGAATTGTCGATGAGCTTTCAATGGGTACGTAACTGGTTGATACTTTAATCAACAAATTGTAACCAGCGTATAGGAAAGTGATTAACAGTAATAGCAACAGTGAAACTGACATTATGAATATCCTGATTTGGCGTAGTCAATTGATAACAATATTGTTATCTTTTTAACGAAAGCATTGCAGGCGATTTTAGGCGGTTCAGCACAGCCACGTTACTGAAATTGGACAATGCAGACTAAAACGTTGCATTAAATTTACTAGCCTTGGGAACTCGGGCGATTGGACAGGGCATTCTAGTGACAGGCCCGTTGATCTGTCAAAAAGATGTGGAAACGTTGACTTTGTCAACCTTTCTTTGTGAGCCCTAGAATTAACTACGGTACATCACCACCTTAAGGTAATCTTCAGTCGCTTCAAACTCTGGCACTGTCCCATTGTATTCCTGTAAAAGTGGAATAATCTTGTTGCGCACACCCATTCCGCGGGCATCGACATATCCATAATCACGTAGTACGCTAACAATCAATGTGTTGCGTGGCGACCTTTGCCCTGTAATCATTTTTTCGACGGTCATTGAATTCAATAAGGGCCCCGGACTCAATATCTCAAGTCGATCTTCGTACCTTACAACTTCAATCTCTTCATTTCGAGTCCAGTCACGATGTGCGACTGCATTGATCACTGCTTCCCGAATGGCTTCAACTGGATAATGCCAAATTCTTTCTCGACGCATCGAGTCATCAACTTTCCCGCATTCCTCAGAGATGAAAGGTCGCATCGCATCCATCAAGTTTTCAATGATTCCATTTTCAACAACGAAAGCGCCACTGTGAGCAGTGGATTTTCGAAGCGCCACTAACGGACCATTGATTACGCGGTCGTCCAACGCACTGTAGCCTTTTTCTTTTCCCTCGAATGCCATCCATCGGATCCCCATTTGTCCAAGAACTCGTCTTGGTGCATTGCCAAACAATGCAAGACCGGCGATCGTGCCAACTTCGGGGCCATATTCCGTTTCAGTCATAAAACCTAGGCGGCATAGAAAAGAACACCATTCTGCGTTGTTCGATGGAATGGTTTTCTCGCCAACAATCGAAGACGTGTAATCTTTGAGGCGATCGTGACTGAAGTCCGAAAATTCGCTCCCTGATACTGGAAGTAATTCGGCGTGCAGCATACCACCCATCGCATACAAACGCGCCTGTTGCTCCCGCGTGGCCAAACGAGAAGTCGAGCCGGAGCGAATATAGACTACTTCCCGCCCGCGATATCGAACGACGTAAGGTTTGCTGATGCCTTGGCTTACTGAAATAGAAGCAACTCGACGTTTATCGTCAATTTTGATCTCTTGATAGAACGGAATAATTGCGGGATGTACATAACGTCCAAAGACTGTATCCATCACCCAACGCTCAAGGTTCTTTCGCTTTATTCCAACAATGGTTCCGTCGTCATCAACACCTAAAAGAATGTACCCACCTTGGAAATTTGCAAAAGCTACAATTTCTTTGGCTAATTGTTCAGGTCGAAGGTCATCAACTTTGAATTCAATTGCCGAATTCTCACCGATTGCGATTAGTTCAAGGAGTTGAGTTTCAGTGATCAAAATTCAACCTCGCCTTTCAAATAAAAATATGACACTTAATGAATTGGGCACCCCATTCTTAAAGAATACGGCATCACAAAGGCCAAATTGGACTGAGTAAGTTAAACAATACAAATTTATGGATCATTCAGATGAAAAATATACAGCAGAGGCGAAGAAATATCGAACTGCGAAAAGTTTCTGCCATAATTTGAATGCTTACATTCGAGTTCATCGAAACATTTTGGTCGCGAATTGACGCTAACAGAATCAGACCATCTAACAAGAGGAGCAGGTAAATGGGAGAGATTGTCGGTGCAGGGCTGGTATCGCACGCGCCTACGATTATGTTTTCGAAAGAACTTCGCTACGAGATCAATAACGGTCAGGAAATCAGCTTGGTCCCCGGTCTTCGTCAATTACGTGAACATGTGCTAGATGAACTAAAACCCGATGCTATCGTGCTTTTCGATACGCATTGGTATACAACAGTAGAGTTTGTGATTAGTGCCCATGCGCATCGTACAGGTCTTTATACCTCTGAGGAATTGCCGCGCGGGATGGCGCAAATTCCCTACAAACTTACCGGTGCACCGGAACTTGCGCACCAAATTTGTGATCATGTCAATGCGCAGGGCGTTCGTTGCCACGCCAGTGAAGACAGCCTGTTGCCAATTCACTACCCGACGATCAACATCGCTCACTATCTCAATGCTGGTGAAGCGTGGATATCCATGAGCGTCTGTCAGACTGCCCAAGATCATAACTTTTTGGCTGTCGGCAAAGGTGTGGCCGCTGCGATTACCGCATCAGACCACAGAGTGGTATTGCTTGCAAGCGGTGGAATGAGTCATCGATTCTGGCCACTGGATGAGCTGGAAATGCACGAAACATCAGACCCGGACAACATCATTACATCTGAAGCACGAATTGCGGACCAACAAAGATTGCAATGGTGGAGCGAAGGAGACCATCAGTCGGTAATCGACCATATGGATGAATATCGAAAGCACGCTCCTGAAGGCAAGTTTGGACACTACCTGATGATGGTTGGTGCACTTGGAGGGGAACGCTGTCAAGCCAGAGGGCGTTTGTTCAGCAACTATGAAAGTGCAACTGGAACAGGTCAGGTGCATGTATGGTTTGACCGACCTGAAATCGGTTGGAATTCATCTTGAATTACCGATAATATATTCTTATTGCCCAATTCAGAAACAAAGAGATAAAGACAACGATGAAAAAATTAATATTTGCTTCAATTGTAAGCCTATTGCTGTTTGTGCCCTTCGCGCAGGCAGAGTACCCTGAACGGCCGGTAACATTTGTTGTTCCATGGCCTCCAGGCGATTTAGAGGATGTTCTGACGCGAATGATCGCAGATGAATTTCAACAAACATACGGCGTCGCAGCAGCGGTGGTGAATAAACCTGGCGGTGGTGGCGGACCATTTCCAGGGGCTGTTGAAGTAGCGGTCGCACCTGCGGATGGATATACAGTCGGTTCATTCATTATTGCTGTGCCAACGATCGGTCCAAACATTGGCATTGCAGAACTGTCTCCCAATCCATTCGAACCGTTGGGCATCTTTTTGACCTATCCATTTGTCATTGTTGCCGGTCAAGACGCACCTTATGATGATATTCAAGGACTGGCGGAACATGCGAAAGGCAATGATGTTGCACTGGGTCATTTCGGCGCACCTTTGATCCCAACGCGGGTTACCCTGGCACTCGCAAGCGAAATGGGTTTCAGTTTCAGTTCAGATGCGGCATTTGATGCACTGGATTGCAACACTCTGGCCTCAGGCGATGTCGACGTTATGAATACGACATTGCAACTCGTTTTGCCGTGCATGGACCAAATCAAGATTCTCGCTTCTGTCGGTAATGATCGCATTGGCTTGACTCCTGACGTGCCGACGGTTGCTGAAATCGCTCCAAATCTGGATATTGCCCTTTGGAACGGATTGTTCGTACACAAAGACACTCCACAAGATGCCCGGGAAAAAATTATTGCAGTCGCACAAAAGGTTGCTTTGTCCGAAGCTGCCAAAAACTTGGCTGACGAAACAGGTGCCTTGATTTACTGGCAAGACGTCGAAGCGGCAAATGCACAAATCACCAAAGATATTGAAACCTTGCAGAATTTGAACTAAGTTACGCAATAATCGTTTCAACAATGAGCGGCTGGCAGTGGTCGCTCATTGTTGAGAATGCCACTTCACTGCATCGGGTATGCCTGATCCTCTTCCTTTAAAGAGTCGCCCAAAAATAGACCCGCAACCGGGTGACTTTTATTTTGCCATCTTTATACTGGCAGTCGCTTTATTGCTGATTTTTCAAATCGGAACCGAAACCAGCTGGGTCAAAGGCACGAAATTCTTTGCACAGCCAAGATTTTGGCCGGCAGTCAGCCTGACAGGTATGACGGTCTTTGCATCGCTGTATTTTTTTAGGTCAATGATGTCCAAACGTGCGGGAAGCGACCTGCAAGAATTGACGCTCTGGTTGAAGTCCTTGGAATTTACATTGTGGTTCATGGCTTATGTATTTGTTGTTCCACTGCTTGGTTACCTCATTAGCACCTTGATTTTCGTCTATGCGCTCGCTTTGCGAACGGGGTACCGGGAAAAAGGGATTCTGGTCATGGCTGGTGTGCTTGCTGTGGCAATCGTGGTGGTTTTCAAAGGGTTTCTGTCAGTGAAAATTCCCGGTGGCCAGCTCTATGAAATTTTCCCGAGTGCGATTCGAAATTTCATGATTCTGTATTTGTAGGAAGTCGCATGGAATTGTTATTGTCAGCAATTGGGCTACTGGTGCGTTGGGACGTTGTCGCAGCTTTGTTGGTCGGTTCCATTGGCGGTGTTGTCATTGGAGCAATTCCCGGGGTGGGGCCTGCCGTAGCGATAGCAATTTTGCTGCCAGCTACTTTTGCGATGGAACCGATAGTTGGCTTGACAATGCTGCTTGGAATCTACGGGTCGTCAATGTATGGCGGTGCCATACCGGCAATTTTGATGAATACTCCTGGTACGGCGGTCAATGCATTGACAACTTACGATGGCCATCCCATTGCCGCGAATGGCAATCCTCAGCGAGCTTTGTCTTTGGCGTATTCCGCGTCATTTTTCGGTGGAATTTTTTCCATTGTCTGTTTGATGTTTCTTTCTCAACTGCTGGCAGTGATTGCACCTCACTTTGGTAGTCGAGAAATATTTCTGGCTGCTTTATTGGGCGTTGTTTTAGTGGTGCTGGCCCACCGAGGTCAGGTCTTGGCGGCAGGTATGCTCGCATGCTTGGGGATATTTATCAACACGATAGGATTGGAACCTGTCAGATACACTCGCCGTTTTACATTTGATCAGACTTGGCTTGCTTCTGGAATTGACCTGATCGTCGTTGTTCTGGGACTGTTTGCACTATCGCAGGCCTTTTTGTTGCTGGTGCAAAAAGACGAACGGCCAAAGCCCGTGGAAGTCAGCGCAGGGCTGTTTGATGGTTTAAAAGAATTATTTAAATTCAAGAAGGTTGCAACGGTTTCCTCATCTTTTGGCGTCATTATGGGAATGGTCCCGGGCGTGGGTGAGTTTACTGCACAATTTTTTTCATACACATATGCACAAAAAACATCGAAAAAGCCCGAACGATTTGGAAAAGGGGCACCGGAAGGGTTAATCGCATCAGAGGCTGCGAATAATGCGGTTCCTGGTGCTGCAATGATTCCGCTATTGGCTTTGGGTATCCCTGGGGAAGCGTTGACGGCGATGATGCTGTCGGTTTTCTATGTACACAATGTCATTCCAGGCCCCCAACTATTTGCAAACCAAATGGATTTCGTACTGGCGCTTTATTTGGCACTGTTTGTCTTGAATATCATTGTGTTGGTGTTTCTCATATTTTCGACACGCGGTCTATTGCATGTGATCAGAATTCCCACGCGATTCTTGGGGATCATCATCTTGACACTTGGATTCGTTGGCGTTTATTCCTTGAGAAACTCAATGACCGACTGCGCTATAGCTTCTGGATTTGGTATTTTTGGCCTTGTATTGAAACGCTTGAAACTTCCCGTGGTCCCGATTATCTTGGGAATGGTCCTTGGCGGAATTATGGAAATCAAGCTTCGCTCGGCAATGGCACGCGTCAAAACACCGCTTGATTTCATTGACCGTCCCATTGCGGCCATTATTTTTGCATTGATCGTACTTGTTATCGTGATTCACGTGCGTTCGTGGTTAAAAAGCCGGCATGTATAGGCATCACAGTCACTACTTGCCCATAACTGGTAGCCAAATTCGAAAAAAAATCGCAATCAAGTGAAAGTCCATTCCTGCTTTAATGCAATGAAAGTTTTCCGATGAATTTGGTCGATCTGGCTTTTTGACAACTGCAAATTGTTTACACTCAGCAAGTAAGATTATTAGAAAATAGTTCTAAGATTGATTAAACTTACCTAATAATTTAAAAAAACTATTGAAAATTGAGGGAGTCATGAATAAGTATTCACCTAGCGCCTCACGGCGTAAATTTCTAAAACAAGTTGCCGCAGGTGCTACGACAGCAACTGCTGCAGGCATTATTCCCAGTCGGGCATTTTCGGCAAACAAGGAACTGACCGTTGGAATGAATATTCCGATGACGGGAGACTTGGCTCCATGGGGATTGCCTGGTTATTACGGCTGTGAAATTATTGCCAATAACATCAATGCTGCAGGTGGTGTTACCATCGGTGGTGAAACCTATGACATCAAGATTGCGACCTATGATCATGCCTATGAAACTGATAAGGCAGTGCAGGGTATGAAAAAACTGGTGCTTGAAGATGACGCCAAGATGGTCATGATGCTTGGTGGTGCGACGGTTGCAGCTGTCTTGCCATGGGCGACTCGTAAGAAAGTACTCACGACAACACTACTGCCCAGTGACATCACCCCTGATTCAAATTATCTGGTCGCAACCTGTGAATCGCATCCGCTTTACAACGTTACAGGCGTTGAATGGCTGGCGAGGAACCATCCTGATGCAAAGACTGCCGTAATCGTCACCAATAACGATGTAGAGTACGGATTACAGTCAACAGCTACATACCAGGCCGCTTTCGAAGTGGCGGGAATCGAGGTTGTCGACACCAATCTGCATGGTTTTGATGTAACGGACTTTGCACCAATCGTGAGTTCCGTATTGGCAAAGGACCCAGACATTTTCTGCATGGCGACAAGTTTTTACGTCACGCCGATTATGGAGCAGCTGTATCACCAGGGATTTGATGGAAAAGTTATTTCTTGCACACTTGATTTTTATCATGAAATTATTGCCAAGACCAGCGTTGATTTTGTCAACGGCACCATTTTCCAGTTCCCTGATTTTGATGATCCTGCTTTAGCCGATGTTAACTTCCCAGACCCAGGTGGCTTTGATGCCGCGTTTCGTGCTGACCATCCCAACGACTGGTCTGCAGTCGCTTGGGAATATCCGGTCATTTTGCTGAATTGGTTAGAGAATGCTCAAGCAGCGGGTAGCGTTGAGTCTGAAGAGGTTACCGAGCACATGACAGGCACCGAGCAGAACTTTGTCTTTGGTGGCGGTTCATGGTGGGGCAGCCAACTTTGGGGGCTTGATAACGTTCTGGTTGGACGCTGGCCCGTAGTGACGATTGACGACGGAAAAGCGAGAATTCAAGAATACGGAGACTTGTCTGCCTGGTTGGATGCGAATAATGATGTTCTCATCAAACATATGAAAGACATGGGACTTCGAACTGTGTAAATTTTGATTCACAAATCAAAAAGGGGAGAGATTTTGGCTCTCCCCTTTTTTGTATTGTGATTGCGAATCAAGAAGGATAAGCAGTTGGATTTATTTGTCCAGACCGTTGTAAACGGATTTATCCAAAGTGGGTTTTATGCGCTGGCCGCGATCGGGTTGGTGCTTGTTTTCGGCGTGATGCGGGTGGTCAACTTCGCGCATGGCGAGCTCGTAATGATTGGCGCATATACCATCTGGTTATTCCACGCCCAGTATGGCATGCCATACCTGCTCACGGTGATCTTGGCAATTTTGCTTGTGACTGGGATCGGACTGCTGATGGAACGGTTTTTGTTTCGTCCCATGATCAATGATCCGCTTGGCGGTTTAATTTGTTCGATCGGTGTGCTGTTCGTGCTGCAGGTCGTCGCCACCTATGTCGGCGGAGAAGGTCCATCCAAGCAGGTGCCGCCACCGTTTGAAGGGACGCTTATCCTGATGGACACGATACGGATCCCTTACCAGCGACTGTTCAGTATCGCAGTTTCAATCTTGGCGCTGGCGCTGCTTTGGTATTTTCTGACTCGCACAAAGCTTGGCTGGGCAATCAGGGCTGTTTCAATGGACCGTGAAGCTGCCACTTTGCAGGGAATCAGTACGATTCGTATTTCTACGGTTGCAATCGGTGTGGGTGCAGCAATGGCAGGACTCGCTGGCGCGTTGATGGCACCGTTGACTAACATTAATCCTCACATGGGACACAATGTGATCATCACTGCATTCATTGTGACCATTGTTGGAGGAGTTGGCAGCCTTCCAGGCGCAGTCATCGCGTCTGTTCTCTATGCCTTGTTCCATACTTTTGTCACCACTTATTTCAGCGGTACCATTGCAACGATATCAGGGCTGTTGATCATGGTACTGGTACTGATCGTGCGACCGACTGGCATCATGGGGCACCGGGTCAGTGAATAGTTCGCGTAAATTCAATCTCAAAGTGGCACTTTTGTTGGTGTTACTCTTTGCTGGGCTGGTTATATTGCCGCATTTTTTGAAATATCACCAGCAGGATTTTCTGATCTTTCTCACAATCAACATATTGGTTGTGGTGAGTTACCGCCTCGTAACACTGACAGGTGAGTGGTCGCTGATTCATGCTGTCATGATGGGCGTAGGAGCATATACCAGCGCACTGCTGAGCAAGAATTTCGATATTTCGTTCTGGATTACTTTGCCGCTAGCCGGGGTAATGGCTGGGGTCGTCGCGTTGTTGTTAAGTTATCCGCTGTTTCGGATGACACAGTTTTATTTTTTGATCGGCTCATTTGCTGCAGGCGAGGCCATTCGACTGTGCTGGATTCAATTCATCAAGCCGTTTGGTGGTACGGGCGGCACCAGCGCAATTCCATCTCCGGAGTTAATGAACATCGATTTTCTAGAGCCGATACCTTATTTTTACATGGTACTGATCATTGTCGGTATTTGCGTATACCTGCTTTATCGAATTGAAAAATCTCGAATAGGACTGACCTTACACGCCGTTCACTGGAAAGGGGTGCTAGCCGAATCTGTTGGCGTTAATACGTGGAACTATCGAACATTAGCCTTTGTCGTTGGGTCTTTGTTTGTCGGAATCGCAGGTGCTTTGAAAGTTCACTATATCGGTACAGTTGCACCAAAGCAGTTCGATATTGGTTTTATGGTGTTTATCCTGATTTGGGTGATTGTTGGCGGCTACCGAACATTTTATGGAGCAATTCTTGGTGCGGTGGTACTGTCTATCATCGACGAAATGCTACGCGGCGTTGCGCAGTTACGCCCCGCAATTTATGGTGCTACTTTGATCTTGTTTATTTTGTATCTGCCCGGTGGACTGGAAAGCATACCACAGAAGATCAAACAGTTATTTCGGACACGGCGCGAGGAACCTGTATGACAGAAATCTTGCAGGTTAACAATCTTACGATGCGCTTTGGTGGATTAGTGGCGGTCGATCAAGTGAGTTTTTCGGTCGATGAAGGTGAAATTCGAGGCCTGATTGGACCCAATGGGGCAGGTAAGAGCACAACATTCAAAATGATTGCCGGATTTCTTTCACCAACCAGTGGCGATGTGTTGTTTCGCAATACAAGCATTACCAATCAGAAACCATCGAAGATTGCAGCATTGGGAGTCGTGCGAACGTTCCAGGAAACGACATTGTTTCAAGAATTAACAGTTTTCGAAAATGTTTTGATTGGAACACATCAGGATGCTCGAACAAACATATTTTCGGCAATGCTGGGTTTGGATCGGGACCGACAGCGAAGTGCCGTTGATTCTGCGTTGGAAATGCTCGAATTCATGGGTCTGAGTGACCGTCGAGAACAATTGGCGGCGGAGTTGCCACTTGGATTGCAAAGAAGCCTGGCTGTCGCAATTGCGTTGGCATCACGGCCAAGTTTGCTTTTGATGGACGAACCTTTCGCAGGAATGAATCCGGAAGAAACCCGTCATATGATGGAATTGACTGAAAGGGTACGCGAAACAGGTGTGACAATCGTACTCGTTGAGCACAATATGAAAGCAGTGATGGGATTATGCGACAGGCTCGTGGTATTGAACTTTGGTACGGTACTGGATGATGGCACACCAGAGCGTGTGCGCAATAATCCTGACGTAATACAAGCTTACCTGGGTGGAGGTTGATCGCATGGAGCTGGTCGTCAACGACCTAAAGGTGAGTTATCACAATGTCGCGGCGCTCAAGGGTATCAGTTTCTCAGCCCCGACGGGTTCGTTTATCACACTGATCGGTTCCAATGGAGCAGGCAAAAGTACCACGCTTCGCACAATTTCCGGGCTGGTAAGGCCGACGTCCGGACAGATTTTACTCGATGGAAAGCGAATCGATCACATCCCGGCGAACAAGCTGCTCGGTCTGGGGATTGCACATGTGCCGGAGGGGCGTCGTGTATTTAAAGACCTGTCTGTGTTGGAAAACCTGATGCTAGGTGCTTTTATATTCAATGACCAGGAACGCATTAACGAGGATTTGAATTCGGTTTACAGTCATTTTCCTAAACTGAAAGAACGAAGCGGTCAACAGGCTCGAACTTTGAGCGGTGGTGAGCAGCAGATGCTGTCAATTGGTAGGGCGCTGATGTCGAGACCGAAGATATTGCTGCTTGATGAGCCATCTTTGGGTTTAGCCCCATTGATCGTGCAGGAGATTGGATTGATCCTGCAAGAGATTCATAAATTGGGCGTCACTGTTATTTTGGTTGAGCAAAATGCCGACCTTGCATTAAAACTCGTCGATCATGGATACGTGCTGGAAAATGGCAGAATCACAATGCATGGCAGCGCGCAGAGCCTGGCTGACAACGAGCACGTAAAGACAGCTTACCTTGGCATATAGATGACGGCGAACCGCTACGATTCACCGTAGATTTGGTGAATCAATCATTCAGCGGTGTCTGCTACTTTTCCCAAGTCGCAGAATTCATCGGCTTATGATTCGTATATTCCTCGCACCCGTTTTTTCTCAGGGTCAAAATGTGGAAAGGGTACTACCACTGCAGGAATTCGTTTTTGATGCTGGTCAAGTTTACCGATTTCGATGTGTGTACCATCCGCAGCATACTCAATGTTCATTCTGCAAAGTGCGATTGATTTACCCAAGACAGGTGAAACACAGGCGCTGGTGATCTCACCAACTTTCTGGCGGCCAATAAATACGCCATCTGCGTGTTCAACAGCATCGCGTCCTTCTACGTCCAAGCCAACCAACTTTCGTTGGGGGTTCGCTTTGCGCTTAAGCAGTGCGTCACGCCCGATAAAATCATCCGTTTTGGATTTTAGTGGGACGGTAAAAGGAATGCCAGCTTCAAAAGGATCAGTCTGTTCACAAAACTCAGAACCGGCGAAAATCAGTCCCGCTTCGATTCTGAGAAAATCCAGCGCGCCAAGTCCCATGGGCTTAAGTTTGCTGGCATTTTTTGCATTCATTAGCGTTTGCCACACATTTGCAGCGTCGCGGGGATGACAAAAGATCTCGTATCCCAACTCACCTGTGTATCCCGTACGTGAAATTACGATAGGAATTCCATTGGCATCATTCATTCGGGCGATCGAAAATCGAAACCAGCCAAGTTCATCAACAGATGCCTGGTCAGGACGTGTCCAAACAACCTCTTGCAAAATGGATCGACTGTCCGGTCCTTGAACCTGCACGTTGGCGAGTTGATCTGTAGAATTTTTCACCCACGCTTGCAGTCCAAGCTCCTTGGCTTGCTTTCGAAGCCACAGCCCTGAATCATCGGCACCTCCAACCCAGCGAAAGTTATCTTGACCGAGGCGAAATACAGTCCCATCATCAATCATTCCCCCGGAAATATTACACATTGCCGTATAGGTAACCTGCCCGACTGAGAGTTTCTTCATATCTCGAGTCACGCATTTTTGCATAAGTCGTTCTGCATCGGGACCTGTGACCTCGTACTTGCGCAGCGGTGAAAGGTCAATCATCACAGCGCCTTCCCGACATGCCCAATATTCTGTAATTTCTCCAAGATTACTATAGTTATTTGCAAGCCAATATCCCTGATAATCCGTAAAATTTCGCGTTAGTTTTGAAGTCTCAATGTGAAATCCGGTTTCTTGCGTCATCACAGGTTCCTCATCAATAGTTTTACGCACTGCAAAAGAGCGCTTGAAAATGTCCTTGTCCTCATAAACGCGTACCTGAATGTCAGTCGGGTTCCATGCATTGGCTGCATCAATGTCGTCACTGCACGACGAGGAAACACAGACTAGGTCTCGGCTTGCACGCATGAGTACGTAGTCACCCGGTCTGGACCAGGGCTCGTCCATGAAAAGTTGATAACTACCGTCAAAAAAGGAATTGAAAAAGAAGTTGATCGCCATCCAGCCCTTGCGAGGGGCGATTGGATATTCCTGGAGTGCAAAATTAAAATTGTCCGAGCAATTCACGTGACCGGGGTAGCCCATCTCGTCATAGTACTTGCTGGTGCAGGCAAGACCGAAACTGTCATGTCGTCCGCAGGTGTCCTGTACAACTTCGATCAACGGGTCAAGGTCAGTATCAAAAAATTTCGAATAAAGTCCAGGCCTTGGATAGGCGGTACCGATCATGCTTCGTGTTGCCGTGGCATCAAGATTTCGCTCTACTGAGCGATCAAGCGCATGGACGTCGAAACATTGAAAGTCCGAGCACTGTCGCCCGTTAATATCCAAAATTTGAATGAATTGCCCCGCTTTAACTTCATAACTTTGCGCACTGGAGGCCTTGATTCTAAAATCCTGCGACGGCTCGGCCAAAGGGTCTGGTGGATTGATGACAATATCAGCAAGATCATCGTTGCGGGAGACCCATAAAATCAAGTCAGTGGGTGGATTCTGCTCATTAGCATACATGGGGCCACCTGGCGCACCAAATATGCCGATGCATTCATTTTCGATGATTCGGGTAACTCGCGAATCAGCTTGGGTCTCACCGTCGAGCAGCACCGCAGTTGGTGCAGATGCAAGATCAATATCAAATAGTTTGAGTTTGTCGCTGATTTTTTTCGCTCCGGATGATGGTTGTTGCAACATGGATGCGAGCTGCAAGCCTTGAGTCATTCGGGTCGGTGAAAATTGCCCGGAGCAATAGGTTCCACTGGCCTCAAAAGCGACGATGTGTACGCATTGCAGTCCTTCAGGATCAACAATTTCAATTTTGTCACCCGGGTTTAGCGCGATGACTACCATCGCACCACCTCGAATGCAGTAGCGCTCTCGTCCTGCGACAGAGTTTTGCATGCCAGGTACAAAAGATTTGGCAGACGAATTCAGAGTGGATAGATTAGTTCGTTCATTCATTTATAATCAACTCTACAGTCTGATACTAATGCCATCATGAATGGCTCAACTGTGCAAATGCCGGAAATATTCCGAAGCAATTGGCTCATTTCATTGTTATTAGTATAACGAATAGGCGGGTTGGCGCGGTGAGTTGTGAATTTAAATTAAACGACTTCGTCCTTGCTGGTCGTCTATGCGCGAAGGTGTTGGCTACCTTAGGTTTGTCGACCCCGATGTCTGTTCTTTGGAAGTATTTGAATAAGCGGTAAAAGGTGGACGTTGATCGATACCTTGTTCGAGGATGCTTCCGTGTCGCTGCCACCATTTAAAGTGATCAGTTTCAGTCTCGGTGATTTATGGCCCACACATACGGTTTACAAAGGTGTGCCGACTTAAGCACACGTTTAGAAAATAACCGAGTCTCCTGCGAGTCGAAACTCGTGCAAAATGTACAAACTTTGGTTTCGAGTTTCCCAATTTAGCAGACTAGGTTTTCTACTTAAGAATTTTGACGTTTTACGGAGTTTACTATCTCATGTCTTATCGAGTTCAAACAATTGTAAGAATGCTGATAACGACGGTATTCATGGTGCTGATATCTCAGACAGCTGTTGCTCAAACAATGTCTGGGGCAGTTGACTTTAATCAGCGATTCCAAGTCCAATCAATTTTAAAAGGAACAGTCGTCCAAGTGAATGCGTCCGTTGGAGACAAGGTGGCAGCAGGTACGATTGTGATCGAATTGGACTCGGCACGACAGCAGGCCAAAGTTTTAATGGCGCAAAACCAGGTTGCAAAGAAAACAATTGAAGTCGAAGCCATTGATGCTCAGTTTGCACGAGATCAGGAACTTTTCGATCGAGGATCTTTATCTATTTTGCTCTATGAAGAATCTGAAAACGCACTAAAGTTGGCTGAACTCGATCTCAGTAGTGCCCAGGCGAGACTAAATGCAGCAATGCATAAACTCTCTCTCACAAAGCTCGCTTCACCCGTCGATACCATTGTCATCGCAAGTAACGTTTATTCAGGGATGCAGGTGCACCCGTATTTTACACATGCACCGCTGATGACTCTGGCAAGCGATGGCGAATACGTCATTCGATTAGCAGTGCCAACCGAAACTCGACAGAAGCTGGTGCAAGGCCAAACAATCAATATCATCGTTGAGGGACGCTCCTACACTGCTCAAGTGGTCATTCCTGCACTTGATCCGCTCCCCTTGTTCCAAGACGAGCCTGAGTATCCGATTCACCTACGATTCACCGAAAAAGACAGGTTGATATTACCCGGAACACTGGTCAGCGTCATTTTCGAGTAGAGCGGCCTAGCCCCCACAAAGAAAATTCTAACCGCAGGTCGGTTAAGATCGCTATCCCCAAGGCTTGTCCAAGAGTATTGACGTAACTGATGTGAGCGTTGCATATGCCTGGATGACAGGCACGTTGATCACCTACACTGCTGTGGCAGTTGCGACTCGAGAAGTTTCATTCCAACTGGATACGCCAACTACGCTGTTTTTTCGGTCAATCTTTGCTGTCATTCTGACTATAGCATTACTTGGACTGTCTAAAGATGGGTTCAGTCAAATTAAAACTCACCGTTTTGGCTTGCATGTCATCCGCAACAGTATTCATTTTGTCGGCCAGTTCGGTTGGTTTTTCGCAATTGCAACCATTCCACTGGCACACGTTTTTGCACTGGAATTTACCGTTCCGATTTGGATTGCGTTGCTTGCACCCATATTCCTGAAAGAAAAATTAACGGCTGAAAGGTTGTTGTATGTTCTGATTGGATTTGTCGGCGTCATCATCATTGTACGTCCCTTTGGTTTAAACGTGGAACTTGGAGCGATTGTGATGCTGATTGGAGCGTTGGGTTTCGCTGGCGGAATGCTAGGCACCAGAAAATTGACAATGACCGAAACACCGCTATGTATTTTGTTTTATATGGCGGTGATCCAGTTCCCCATGACGACGACGTTGCTGCTGGCGGCGGGCGAGTATAAAACCCCTGATTTGAAAACGCTTTCACTCATTGCGTTTATTGCTGCTGGTGTGATGACCGCACACTATTGTATGGCGCGGGCTTTTAAGTTAATGGAACTCATTTCCATTGTGCCCATTGAATACATCCGCTTGCCGATGATTGCAGTGGCAGGGCTGTTACTTTATTCTGAACCTATTGATTTAACGACCATAATTGGTAGTGTTGCGATTTTGACTGGCAACTACCTGAATATCAGAATGTCGGCAAGAAAGTATAAGCCTAGCGGATAATCTGGTGGGCGATACTGGGATTGAACCAGTGACCTCTGCCGTGTGAAGGCAGCGCTCTCCCGCTGAGCTAATCGCCCGTCGCAAAAATTATAAAATAGCAATGAATGAATACTGGCTGCTTTGCTGCCTCCCGTATTTCTGGGATAGACAGTGATAGCGTCATCCAAATGAGAGTCATTTCAAATCGTGCCCGCCGATCTTAAAGCAATCATGTTCGATGTTTTTGGTACAGTGGTAAACTGGCGAAGCAGTATCGCGAACGAAGTAAGGCAGTTGCCTGAGTTACACCAGATTGATGGAGAGTTATTTGCGGACCGCTGGCGAAGCAAATATCAGCCTTCAATGGAACGCATACGCAAAGGATTGCGGCCTTGGACAAAATTGGATATCCTGCATTACGAAAACCTCAATGAGGTTCTTGATGAGTTCGATGTGGGGACATTGGCTGAACGCAAAAAGAAACACTTAAACCGCGCATGGCATCGCCTGACGCCCTGGTCTGATTCGGTAGAGGGACTGTGTCGGCTTAAGTCGAAGTACGTCATTGCTACCCTGTCCAATGGGAATGTTGCTTTGATTGTCAACATGGCCAAGCACGTTGGGCTGCCTTGGGACATGGTGCTTGGTGCAGAAGTTGTCGGCCACTACAAACCACAACCGGACAGTTATCTCAAGTCGGCAGCCATGCTAGACCTTGAACCCAATCAGTGCATGCTTGTCGCAGCACACAATTCAGATTTGATTGCTGCGGCAGAATGTGGATTGATGACTGCATTTGTTGCCCGACCAACCGAGCATGGCGAACATCAGACCATTGACTTGGAGCCTACTAGTCAATATACGATCGTTGCGACAGACTTTGTAGATCTTGCAGCTCAACTTGGCTGTTAGTTCGTTCCAGGTATTTGCGTCGCTGGCTAAATTCGATTGCTATTTAAACTGAATTCACTTCATCTGTGATGCGTAACTTGCCTGCCGGTCTTGGCGTCACGCTGGTGATGATGTTCACCATGGCAGTTGGCAGTTCTTCCATTCTAGCGGTAGCGGTTAGCGCACCTGACGCGGCTTCGGATATTGGCGTCAGTGCTTCATACGTCGGCATATTCTCCGGATTCGTTTATTTCATCTCGATGTTTGCTGGCAGTTTTTGCACTGGATTTATCGTAAAGTTCGGTCCCATACGAGTATTACAGGCAACAGCGATTTGCTCGACACTCGGACTGCTTGTCTTCACCATTGCAACGCCGAGTGCTGCAATAGTTTGTGCAGTTTTGCTTGGTATCGCCTATGGGCCAATCAACCCGGCCAATGCTCCAGTTCTTCTCAAGGTGACGAATTCCGGCAACCGTGGTGTGTTTTTTTCGATAAAACAGTCGGGTGTCACGGTCGGTGGGGCGGCAGCGGCTGTCGTGGTTCCATTCATTGCAGTGCTTTGGAACTGGCAAGTGGGTGTCTTGGCCATCGCATTACTTGGAGTTTTGTCAATCATTATCTTGCAGCCCATGCGAGCCGAGTATGACGCTGATCGAGTTGACCTTCCGCTCAATTGGTCATTCAGGGAGTTGATAAAACCTGTATTTCAGGTGCTCAAGAATCCACTGCTCAGAGGGTTTGCGTTGGTAGGTTTTACATTTGCTGGTGTACAAATCAGTGTGAGCAGTTTTTTTGTTGTCTATATGGTGTCTCGGGGATTTAGCTTAGTGGAGGCAGGTCTTTGCTTTTTATTTGTTAATATCGGTGGGATATTGGGTCGAGTCGCATGGGGCGGTTTATCTGACAAATGGCTGACGCCCAAGTATACGCTGACGCTGATTGGCATAATTTCTGCGATTTCGCTATCTGGCATGTACCTGGTGTCCGGCAGTTGGAACATCTTTTTGCTCTACATCTTTTTGTTTGTACTTGGCGCCAGTACACACGGCTGGAATGGCGTGTTTCTATCGGAAGTCGCCGATCAGGCACCGGAGGGTGAGTCGCACAATTGGACGGGCGGTGTACAGTTTGTCATTTACGGTGGGGTAGCCATAATGCCACCACTTTTTGGCATCATCATTGCCCTTACAGGCAGCTACGTTGTTCCATTTTTCTTGATTGCATGTTGTGCCTTTACGGCGAGCACAGCACTGCTTTGGCTGTATCGCGTTTATCCAGGATTTCGATGATTTAACTGGTGAAGTGCCGTATTAACAGGTGAGTACGGCTGTAATTCATCCACCATAATTTTTGGTATACGGTAACTGATCGTGAAGCTGTCTGACTTTGTCGAGGTTATTCAGCAGCAATGCCGTACTATCCCACAGCCCCTGTTGAAGAGTCTGTTTATGATGTTCAGGCATGATCAATGTGACAGTAAATCCGAATGTGGATATTGTTGCTGACTTAAGGTCGACAGACCAGACCAGGTCGGCATTTTCGAGTGCGAGTTTCTGAAGGTCCTTGATGTCTTTTGACGATACGGCTACTGCTGGGATCCCCAAGGTAATGCAGTTGGATGCGAAGATCTCGGCAAACGACTCACCGACAATGGCGTTGATTCCCCATCGTTTGAGGGATTGAGGTGCATGCTCGCGGCTGGATCCACAGCCGAAATTCTTGTTGACGAATAGAATTTTAGCATCCTGACGATTAGATTCATTGAACGGGTGCGGTTTCAGGCTGGCATCCTCGTTGAAACGCTCATCATAAAACGGATATTGGCCAAGATTAGCAAATGTAATCTCTTTTAGGAATCGAGCGGGTATGATTCGATCGGTATCGATGTCATCGCCGGTGATTACGAGTGCCTTGCCGTTTACTTTTACGATTTTGTTGTCTGACATCTTCAATCTCCTAAACACAATGTTTGCGAATGTCGGTGACATGCCCGCTGACTGCCGCCGCTGCTGCCATTTGGGGCGACATCAACAGCGTTCTTCCATGAGGGCTGCCTTGGCGGCCAATAAAGTTACGATTGCTGGTGCTGGCACAAATCTCATCCCCATTTAGTCGGTCAGGGTTCATCGCCAGGCACATCGAGCAGCCAGGCTCACGCCACTCAAAACCGGCATCTAAGAAGATTTCATGCAGACCTTCTTTTTCTGACTGATTGGCCACCTGTCGCGATCCAGGCACCACGATTGCGCGTACGTGACTGGCAACTTTGTGTCCCTTGGCTACATCGGCTGCGGCACGAAGGTCTTCTATTCGAGAGTTGGTGCAACTGCCGACAAATACAACGTCGATCTTGGTTCCATTCATCGACTGTCCCGGAGTCAACTTCATATGTTGATAGGCGAGTTGTGCAGTTTGACGTTCGCCATCTGGCAACGATGACGGATCAGGTAGTGATTCGTCGATAGAGACGCTTTGACCTGGATTGATTCCCCAGGTCACGTGTGGTGCAATATCACCGGCATTGATCTTGCATTGATCATCGTAGATTGCATCATCACTCGAACGCACAGTGTTCCAGTGCTGCAGAGCGCGTTTCCATGCTGTACCTCTTGGAGCGTGAGGTCTACCTTCGAGATACGCGAATGTGGTTTCATCCGGGTTGACATAACCGATTCGTGCACCGCCTTCGATCGACATATTGCAAATTGTCATACGCGCTTCCATCGACATGGCCTCAATGGTTGAGCCACAGTATTCATAGGCATAGCCAATGCCACCTTTGACACCGAGTTTGCGAATGACATGCAATATGACATCCTTGGCAAACACGCCCGGTTTAAGTTCGCCATCAATTTGAACCTTTCGAACCATTAGCGGGTCCATACTCAGGCATTGAGTTGCCAGCACATCTCCTACCTGGGTTGTACCAATTCCAAAGGCCAGTGTTCCAAAAGCACCGTGAGTTGATGTGTGGGAGTCTCCACATGCTACGGTCATTCCAGGGTGTACCATTCCAAGTTCTGGTCCCATCACGTGCACGATGCCCTGTTCAGGAGAGCCTTCACCAAAAAATCGAATATTGAATTCCGATGTATTGTCGTACAGAGCTTGCGCCATCGCTTCAGCCTGGGTATCACGATAAGGACGAGCCTGATCGGTCGTCGGAATGATGTGATCGACGGTGGCAATTGTTCGACCCGGAAATAGTACCCCTAAATTTCGCTCGCGTAGCATATCGCAAGCCTGTGGACTCGTGACTTCATGAATCAGGTGCAATCCGATAAATAACTGGTACTGTCCGGTCGGCAGTCGACAGACGACGTGTTGATCCCAAATCTTGTCATATAGCGTACCAACGGCCATAACGATTCCTCAATTAAGCTAGATCATTGTCCAAAAATTAACAAATACGGGGGTTGATATCCCGCTTGAATTGTCATTTTATCCGACCTAGTTATTTTATTTAGACCACCTGATTGCTGCATTGCAACAAACTTGCTCAACCAGATTCTAAAAAATATTTGTGCCCGATCATTAAACACAAAGGTATGTTTGTGTAAAAATAATATATGGAAATATAATAATTACTGAATATAAGATAAAAAACAATGTGTTAACAAAATATATATTTCAAATAACACATGAACAAATACTCATGTTAATAGGAAAAAATATCTCTTGAAATAATTGCAAATCACACTATTCTATTGTCAAGTCAATTGACGAGTCATGAGCGATTCGGTAAATCGAAATCAACTCGCCACAGAGACGATTTTTCACTGAAAGGAAATTAGAGGAAAACTAAATGTTTCGACAAATTCATAACAGGGTAGGCGTTGCCTTCGTAGGTTCAATCGTCGTATTAACGCTCGTTGTGAACCTGGCTGGTTAGGCTACAAGAAATTTTTTGATTTAACTGATGACTTATTTGTAAATTAGGTACAAAAATGATGACACTGAACAACAATGCAATTGATATTCGCCCATATCAACGGGGACGAAAATATGTAAATATTGGGAATTCGATTGGCAATGTTTTACTGAAAATTAGAGAATCCAGTATTCGACGCCAAACGATTCGCGAACTTCAAGATTTAACTGATGCGCAACTTGAGGACATTGGAATTCCAAGATACAACATTCGCCGTGCGGTGAATGCGAAAGTGGCTCAGAGCGCAGCAGCTAAACGTGTTGAAGGCGCCCAGGTGCACAAACCAGTGCTTGGGACAAAAGTCAGGCATGCAACGATCGAGAGAAAAATAGCAGCCTGAAGAAAGATTTGATCTAGTAGCTTTATCCTCCTACGATTTGGCCGCCAGAAATGGCGGCCATTTTTTTATTCGCCAGACATAGTGCTATTCAACACTCATGGATGTGGTCAGATGAAGTGTCAGTACGAGGCCGAGAAATTAGCACTGCCTATTGATCCTCACGTCAAATTTGAGAGCTTAAGATATAGCATTTTTGTACTTCATGACAACAACGAATAGATGTATAAGACGATACGCTCAGCGGATTGCAATTTTGAAATCGATGGTACTGCGACCATAGCGAGATCTCAAGTTGTGCTAAACTTTTTGCAAGCGGAATTGGATTCTACAGAGCAGATTAGACCCTGTTGACATGAGTAAACGAGTGAAAGCTATCGTAAAGCCGGACATTCTTGCCTGGGCTCGGGAAACAGCCGGTCTTGACGTTGAAACTGCTGCAAAACGAATCGGTACATCGGTTGCACGCATCACTACTTGGGAAGACGTTGGTACAGAAGATCTTCCAACTGTAAAACAGTTGCGGAAGATGGCGATTGTCTATCGGCGCCCCTTGAGTGTTTTCTATCTTCAAATGCGTCCCCATACATTTCAGGTATTGCGCGATTACAGAAGATTGCCGGGCACAGGTATGCGTAAATATTCGCCGGAATTGTTGCTTGAGCAACGCCTGATCTATCAACGGCGTGAACAGGCTTTGGAACTTGCTGCGGAAATTGAAATAGAACCACCATCTTTCCAGCTTGAGGCCAGGTTGAATGAAAACCCAGAGTTTGTCGGGGCAAGAATTCGTGAAAATCTCAAGGTTTCATTGGATGAGCAATCGGCGTGGCGAGACGATCGGCTTGCTTTCAATTCGTGGCGCCAGAAAGTTGAAAATTTAGGAGTCATGGTTTTTCAAATGACTCGCGTCGCAAGTGATGAGGTGTCTGGTTTCGCAATTAGTAACGAAACGTATCCTGTCATCGCAATCAATCGTAGAACTACGCCACACACTCGGCGTAGCTTCTCTTTATTCCATGAGTTTGCGCATTTGTTGTTGAGACAAAGTGGAATATCCGAATTGGACGTGGATTCCGCCCGCCCACCTGAAGAACAGCAAGTCGAAATTTGGTGCAACGCGGTCGCTGCCGCAACACTGATGCCGCATGATGCTTTCTTGGAAAACAAAATAGTGCAGAGGCATCATGACAAAGCTTGGTCGGACGAAAATATCAGAGCTATCGCTCAGGAGTTTAGTGTGAGTCGAGAATCTATCGTTCGCCGTTTAAATAATTTCGGGCGAGCCACCGATTCATTCTACTGTGCAAAGCGTCAACAATACGCAATTGAGTGGCAAAATCGCCTCGAAATTCGAAATCTTCAACTCAAGAACTCAGAATTTCGGAGAAATCCAGCGCAAGACGTTTTGAGTGATTTCGGTAAACCGTTTGTCCATCTTGTTCTGAATTCATTTTATGATGGTCGAATCACACTGAGCGACGTTTCGTCGTATCTAAATGTTCGCGTTCGCCATATTCCGACGATTGAGCAAAAAATTGGATTTGCGTAAAAGTTGGCAGCGGACTATTTCTATTCGATTGATACAAGCGCCTTGATGCACGGGTGGGTGCGCACTTACCCAATTTCAGTTCCAATGTTCGAACCAGTTTGGGAAAAGTTAGATGAACTTATTGAATCTGGACGATTGCGCGCATCAATTGAAGTGTTGAATGAAATCAAGAAGAAAGACGACGATTTAGCGAAGTGGTGTCAGGAACGTCTGTCCATGTTTGTTGATATCGAAGACGATGTCATTCAACATCGTGTAATAGAAGTTTTAGCAAAATATCCTCGCTTGATTGATACCAGAAAAGGGCGAGATGGCGCTGATCCGTTTGTAATTGCCTATGCTTTGACGGGAACGCCATTCCATACAGTAGTAACTGAGGAACAAGGTGGCACCTTAATAAAACCTAAGATTCCTATGGTCTGTGAAGCCGAAGAAATTCGTTGTATTAATCTTATGCGCCTCATTAGTGAGCAAAGCTGACGGAAATTTTCATGTGTAATTTAAATGCTAATCGTTTTGGATATTTACAAGGTCAAAGTGTACATGGTTCTGATTCGGCCAGGAGATGAGATGACTCTCGTTGTCCTCCACGATCGCAACGAATGAACGAGCAGACGGGTTCATTATCAATCGACCGTAAATATTCGAGTTTACCGACAACGCGCTCGACACTTCTCGAAGACTCGAACAAATCTGCGTTTGCTGGCAAATCTGGAATGTAAATGCCGTTTAGGATTGTGCTATATTGCACATTTTTCACGTATAGTTGAATTGTGCCCCATTCAATGTGTACACCAGACAAACAACAAAACATTTGGTGGGAGAAAAATATCGATGCTACGCACAGGACAGGAATATCGAGAGTCCCTTCGTGATGGTCGAGTCGTGTGGATGGAAGGTGAGCGAGTTAGCGATGTTCCTGAACACCCGGCATTTAAACCGCTCGTTGAAGTTCGAGCGAGGATGTTCGATTTAAACCATTGTGAAGAACATTGCGAGCTATTGACTTATTCCGACGAGACTGGAGAACAGTACGCTGAACTGTTGAAAATGCCGTACCAGCGAGAGGACTGGTATCGGCGCCGCAAAGGTGTTGATACGGTTTTAAATGAAATCGGAGGGGTGGTTACCCGGGTCGGCGATGAAACTGTCGGCGAGATGTGGTCTTTGTACGACGGCAGCGATGTTCTCGCAGAAATTGATCCACAGTTTGCTGAGAACATCAAAAATCATATCGATCGTGTCATAAAACAGGATGTTTTTCATGTCTCGGCGAACACGGATCCCAAAGGCGACCGCTCCAAGCGACCGCAAGATCAGGATCCCGATATGCTGCTG
Organism: Arenicellales bacterium; assembly: GCA_963664525.1. Classification (GTDB taxonomy): domain Bacteria; phylum Pseudomonadota; class Gammaproteobacteria; order Arenicellales; family JAJDZL01; genus JAJDZL01. The sequence continues at coordinate 1,227,732 of OY761535.1, read as the reverse complement.
CATGTTGTTAAGGAAACCGATGCAGGAATTATTGTTCGCGGTGCCAAGTACGAAACCGCGTCAGCCTACGCCGAGCAGGCATTTGTGAAACCGACCATTGCGAATTGGGGGGATCAAGAACTGTCTGATTATGCGCTTGGCGCGATCGTCCCGATGAATGCCGAAGGACTCATACATATTTGTCGAACAGGATTTGCAGGGCGCGGCTCAAAAAAAGATTACCCGTTGGCGAATCAGTTTGATGAAATCGATACCATGATGATATTTGATAACGTTCTGATTCCCTGGGAAGACGTGTTGTTTTATCGGCACACACGCGCAGCGACTTTCATCCGTGCCACGCTTCACCGCTACAGTGCATTTGCATTTGTCCAACGCATCCAAAAAACGGCCGATATGCTGATCGGCGCAGCCTTGTTCAATGTTCGCCAGACCGGGCTGGACAAACAGCAGGCTGTGCGAGAAAAAATAGCCCAACTGGTTTGCTATCGACAGGGCATCAATGCCCATCTGACCGCTTCGATCGCTGATGCGCAAGTCAGCCCCAAAGGCTTGCTGATGCCAAACCAGTCGCTTCTTTATACCGGGCGAGTTTTAGCCTGTTCTCAGTTGCCGAAAATGATGCACATCGCACGCGAATTGTGTGGGGGACAGATTTGTCTGACACCGGATACGACAAGTTTTGAGTCTGAACCCATCAAACCGTGGCTTGAAAAGTATTATTCAATTAATGAACAATGGCAGTATGAAGACCGTCGCAAGCTGCTGGCTTTAGCGAGAGATCTACTCAACTCCGAGTACGCAGGGCACAAGCTTACATTCCAGCTCTTTGCACAGTCGCCGCCATTTGCACATCTTAATGCCGTATTTATGAATCACGATTTTACCGAATGTCTGGAGTTTGTCAAAAAGGCCGCTGGACTTTCTGATCAAATTACCACTGATTAATGCATGGAGACAGCCATGTCTGAACACATTCGCTTGAGGAAATTCAATACTCGAGACACCTACAAGGACCAGGTGTTGGACAATGATCTGTGCCAGGTGGTAAGAGCTGGCAATTTGATCTTCTTAAGAGGCCAGGTTGGCAGTGATTTTGAGGGTAATGTCGTCGGTGTCGCTGATCCAGCGGCACAGGCAGACCAAGCGATGCGAAATGTTGACCAGCTTTTGCGAGAAGCTGGATCGAAACTGGAAGATATCTGCAAAATTACAGTTTACATCACTGACAGGGCGTATCGGGAAGATGTCTACGGGCAAATCGGAAAGTGGCTCAAAGGAGTTTACCCGGTCTCGACCGGAGTGATAGTACAAGGCTTGGCAAAACCTGAATGGTTGATGGAAATTGACGTGATAGCGGTGGCCACCGACAGTAAACAATAGGCAACTTGAATGACACCATAACAAGGAGCAGCGAAATGGCACTTAAGCAAAAATACGACACCCAGGATCTTTGGCAAAAAGATGTCGATCATTACATTCATCCCTGGACGGATTTCAGGGTCTTTCACGACGAGGGATCTCTGGTTGTAGCGGAAGCCGACGGTGCCTACGTCTACGACAGTGACGGTGGGCGTTATATCGACGGGATAGGCGGCTTATGGTGTGTGAACATCGGTTATGGAAGAGACGAAATGGCCGATGCGATTGCAGACCAGGTTCGAGCAATTCCCTATTACTCTTCTTTTAATCACTTAACGACGCCTCCATCTGCTGAACTCGCAGCCAAGCTAGCGCAGATTGCACCAGATAATCTCAACCGCGTTTTTTACGGAACCGGTGGATCCCAGGCGAATGATACCGCGATTCGAATCATTCACTACTATTTCAATCGGCTAGGAAAATTCTCCAAGAAAAAAATCATCTCCCGAATTGGGGCTTATCATGGCAGCACTTATCTTGCGATGACATTGACCGGCGTTAAGGAAGATCACAGCGGGTTTGATCTGGCACCGGAACTTGTCTCATATATTTCGTGTCCGAACCCCTACCGTAAGCCGGAAAACATGTCCGACTCCGAATACTGTGATTTTTTGGTCGAAGAGTTGGAACAGGAGATATTACATTTGGGAGAAGACAATGTTGCCGCATTTATCGCAGAACCCATTATGGGAGCAGGTGGCGTCATCGTTCCTCCGCAAGGCTACCATCAGCGTACGCTTGAAGTTTGCCAAAAGTATGGCGTGCTTTATATCTCCGATGAAGTTGTGACCGGATTTGGGCGGATAGGACATATGCTTTCGTCTGAACCGGTTTTCGGTATCAAGCCTGATATGATCACCAGTGCAAAGGGTATTTCCTCGGGTTATCTGCCGCTTTCAGCAACATTGCTGTCGGATGAAATTTATGAAGTCATCAGTCAGCCTTCTGAAGATGGCTCCCTATTCACGCACGGTTTTACCTATTCAGGTCACCCGGTTTGTTGTCGCGCGGCGCTAAAAAATATTGAAATCATTGAGCGTGAGGGGATTTGTGAACACGTACGCGATGTCGGTGTCTACTTTGAACAGCAGTTAAACACTCTGAGAGAATTGCCCATCGTTGGAGATGTGCGCGGTCGCTGTTTCATGATGTGTGTTGAGAACGTCAAGAACGTTGAGACGAAAGAACTGTTTGATGATGATGTTGTCATCGGTGATCGAATTGCCGCACATTGCCAAAAACACGGGCTGATTGTGCGCCCGATTGCTCATCTCAATGTGCTTTCACCACCGCTGATCTTGAGCCGGGATGAAGTAGACGAAGTCGTCAGCATCTTACGCAAAGGTATTGAGGCGGCGATGAGCGATTTGGTTCGAGAGGGAATCTGGAACGGTTAAAGTTCATCTCCCGATCACAGGTCGAGTGGTTATCTAAGCTGGAGTCATTGATTCATGCCTCGCGATCCACGCTACGATATTTTGTTTGAACCGGTGCAGATCGGTCCTGTCGTCGCCCGCAACCGGTTTTACCAGGTTCCGCATTGCTGTGGTATGGGGTATGCGAGACCGCATACCGCAGCCGCGATGCGTGGAATGAAGGCAGAGGGTGGCTGGGCCGTCGTGTCGACAGAAGAATGTGATGTTCATCATTCCTCTGATATTTCACCCTATGTGGAGCAACGCTTGTGGGATGATGATGACATCACCCAGCATGCGCTGATGGTCGAAGCCGTGCACGCACATCAATCACTGGCAGCGATCGAGCTCGCGCACAGTGGCAGAATGGCACCGAACCATTATTCAAAAACCATCCCGATTGGTGCGACAGCTGGACCCAATCCAGGTTACGATCCGGTTTCGGCGAGAGCAATGACCAAGCGGGATATCGGTGAAATGCGGGGCATCTATCGCAAGGCAGCGTTAAGAGCGAAAGCTGCAGGATTTGACATCATTTACGTTTACGCCGCGCATATGCTTACTTTGCCGGCACAGTTCTTATCCAGACGATACAACCAGCGTACCGATGAATACGGTGGTTCACTGGAAAATCGAGCCCGATTCTTGAAAGAACTCATTATCGACGCCAAAGAGGCGGTCGGTGACACTTGCGCGATCGCCGTGCGGTGGATGATGGACGAGATGATGGAAAAAGATGGACTTCAGTGCGATGAAGAAGGAATAGAAGTTGTCAGTATGCTTGCTGAATTGCCAGATCTTTGGGATGTCAATGTCAGCGACTGGGACAACGATTCAGCAACGTCGCGGTTTCAGCCCGAAGGATTCCAGGAACAATATGTTCGAAAAGTCAAACAGGTCACGACCAAACCGGTGGTGGGCGTTGGCCGCTTTACTTCACCCGACACCATGGTGTCACAGATCAAGCGCGGTGTACTCGACATGATTGGAGCGGCGCGTCCTTCCATCGCCGATCCATTTTTACCGAACAAAATCGAACAAGGTCGACTGGAGGACATTCGGGAGTGTATTGGCTGTAATATCTGCGTGTCTGGTGATTACACCATAACTCCGATTCGCTGTACCCAGAATCCAACGATGGGTGAAGAATGGCGGCGCGGCTGGCACCCAGAGATTATTCCTGCGGCGACGACCAAGGAGTCCGTACTGATTGTCGGGGCAGGTCCTGCAGGGCTTGAATGTGCGGTGTCTTTAGGCAAACGCGGTCACTCGGTGACCATAGCAGATTCGAAAGCTGAGTTTGGCGGGCGGGTCAATCTGGAAAGTGCGTTGCCTGGATTATCGGCCTGGCGCAGGGTGCGCGATTATCGCATGCAGCAGTTGCATCAACTCACCAATGTCGAAACCTATCCGTCCAGTGAGCTGAATTTGGACAATATTCTTGAGTTCGGCGCAGATCGCGTTGTCATCGCAACAGGCGCAAGCTGGCGAACGGATGGATTTGGACGCGAACGGTTTCAAGCGGTTGAGGGTTTTGATCAAAAATGGGTTTACTCACCCGATGACGTGATGAATGGGCTCGAATTGAAAGGGCAGGTGGTCGTCTATGATGACGATCATTTCTACATGGGAAGCGTGATTGCCGAGCGAGCCCGTGAGCACGGTGCACAGGTGTGCATCATCACTCCAGCGCCCGACGTATCACACTGGACACACTACACCTTGGAACAGCGTGCGATTCAGGAACAGATGGCGCGGCTTGGAATCTCAATGCGCGTGCAGTGGGAGATCAATCGAATCGGTGATAACCAGGTCGATTTTTCTCGGAATTATTCGAACGAAACGCTATCGCTTCCCTGCGACCAGTTGATCATGGTCACTTCTCGCCAACCCAAAGACGAGCTATACCGTGCTTGTCTGAGCCATTTGCCTCGACTACACGACAGGGGTATCAGCGATGTCGATCAGATTGGTGATTGTGTTGCACCCGGTACGATTGCAGCGGCCGTTCATTCCGGGCACCTGTGGGCGAGACAATTGGGTGAATCACCTGTTTCGGCAGTGGAATTGCCGTTTTCGCGCGAATTGATCCATCCGGAAACTTGACAGCTTGGGTTGTCTGGAAAAATGCGGTCGCAAGCCACCGGTGGTTAGCTGGTCTCCTCTGAAAAAAACGATATTCTGTCGATTTTCGAACTACTGGATGTCAAGTTGTCGAAAACTCAGACGGCCTTACGCAGCGGTCAACGCGCTAATACCATGACTTGGAGGTGTTTACTGTCCGTGTAAACGCTTCGGTAGGAAAATCTGTCCAGAAATAAAACGATGGAGAAATCAGCGGAACCTGTCCACTAAATTGCCGTGCTGACTTCCCGATTTCAAATTTTTCAGCAGGTATTGTGCACTACCCTAATATTGTCAGACTTGAGATTGCAAATAGTTTTCTAAGCCAATCCTATCGATCAACCCGAGCTGTTGTTCGAGCCAATAGATATGATCCATTTCTGTGTCATGCAGAAGTTGAATCAAAATATTCCGAGAGTCATAATCGTGTAGTTCTTCGCAAACTTGAACCGTATTCTTCAGTAGTTGTGCAACTTCGACTTCAGCATCAAGATCATTTTGCAGCATTTGCTTGACATCATCCCCAACATTTGGAGGCACGCGGGTTTAGAAATCGGGATATTGTTCCAAAAATAACATTCTGTTGACAATCGCGTCAATATGTTGCTGCTCTTCTTCCATTTCATGGTCCATGTGAGCGTGAAGCTTCGTCAATCCCCAATCCTGGTATTTGCGAGAATGCGCAAGATACTGATCTCTCGCAGAGAGTTCATGATCAAGCAGTTCCTGAAAACCTGCTAACACTTTGTCATCACCTTTCATTGAGCATCACCTTCTACTTGTAACTGTGTGTAATTTTCGATTCCCATAGATTCGATCAACCAATTCTGGGATTCCAGCCAATCAATCTGTTGTTCGGTCTGTTCAAGCGCCGATGAAATAATAGACCGACTCTCATAATCCTGTATGGATTCACAAAGTTGGATTGATTTCACTAGTTGATCTTTTATTGAGGTCGCAAGCCATAGATCGCAATTTAGAAATTCCTGAACAGATTCGCCGGCAATTATTTTCCCGAGAAATTGGAGATTCGGTAAACCTTCAAGAAAGAGAATACGGTCAATCAATCCATCAGCAGTATTCATCGCAGCAATGGAAGATTTGTACTGAACAGTTGCGAGGTTAATCAGTCCCTAAATTTACGATATGCGAGAGTGCAGGAAAAATTGATTGATTGCCGTTAGTTCCACTTTTAGGACAGAATTTAGAGTTCGAATAGCTTCCTTGTCAACTTTCAACGTATTCAACCTAGAGTACAGTTCAACTCAACCATGTCAGATATTGCTATTGACAATCATTCTCATTTACGTTCATCATTTTTTTCAATTGTCATTCGAAGGTTATATTTGCTATCGCACTAATACCGCCATACATTGTGCCTCTGAATTTAATTTCCACTCGACACAGCAACTATCGACTATACGTTTCAAACACCATGATCATATGTGTCTGCAACCGAATTTCCGACAAAGAGATCGTCGACGCGGTCGATAGAGGTATTTGTACCTTTAAAGCGCTGAAGCAGGAACTGGGAGTTTCAACCAATTGTGGAAGTTGTGCAAGATCTATCCAGTTGTGGTTGGATGGAGTTTCAGATTCCAATGGGTCCATCAACCACCATATAGCCTTCAAGTTAGGATTCTTGAACTCTAATTAGCTGCATCCAGCTCTCTCCGCCTCAAATTGAACTGTTATGGGAACACAATTTAATCAAGTTCGGTAAATATATTGTTACGCATTCGCACTGTTGGCCCGCGCTTCGATTGCTGCACATCGCTCCATCAACTCACCGAACAGTTCGTTCTCATCCAGAAGCATGCCATCATCTTGCATTCTTGCGTAGTCATCGGCAAGCACCTCATAAGCGTTTCCGACTGGAACAAGTTGCAAATTTCCGGAGACTGCCACCTCGTAATCGACTTTCTTACCGTTGGCGTCATTTTCTGTAAAGAACACCGCCTTGTGACGAGCAACCGAAAGTGCAAGTTCACGATTGGCTAAGGCATTTGCAACTAAGCCCGCTTCATCTAGTCGGGCCAGACCGTGCCAATGCCGTGATAGTCGCTCGCCCCGTCGCCGCTCCTGACGGCAGAAGACATGAACTGCTGTAGCCTTCTCCCAAAATGTCCGCTCGACTAGCATAACTGTAGGACAGGCTTCGGGAAACACCAGATCAGGCAGGTATGTCGCTGCATCACATACGATTGGAGCGGCTTTGTGCGGTTCGCCTGTCGAACGTGCGCCAAATTCGACTACAACCTCGGGGAGCACGAAACCAGTTCCTCCGAACAGCGATTCGTATTTGACATAAAGACGGTTCGCATCTACATGAACCTTTGCAGCAAAATCAGAGTGTGCAAGTCCTTGTTCGACGATCGGGCCACTTGATCCTGAACCCATTCGGTAAGGCGACTGTGGATAGTCTGTGTCCAGCGCTTTTGCTGGCTACGCGTCAGTGGCAATGCCTCATCGTCTGCATTAGCTACAAGATCTGGTGCAATAGCACGGAAATAGCACGGATGTCGTAGGTGATGTCGACATCTTCCGAGAAGCGACGGATTGCACGCCAGACCTTTGAGAGCGATGTGCCTCCTTTAAATGTCAGGTGTTCTGCGAATGCGCATCAAATAGTACCGAGAGTGACGCGACGATCCAGATATCCTTCTCAAGCAAAAATGCACGGTATTGGCCTTTGTCTTGGGCCAATCTCAAGGCGTAACGGCGATCTTCATTCTAAAGGTTCGAGTAACGCGTTTCAAGCATGTGCGATGCGTGCACTCAACGGCTCAGCTATCCAGTTCGGCAGTACCGCACGCGCGGTAACAAGCTCATTCAACTCGTCCGGAGAAAGCTTGCACCAAACCGCCTCGAGACTTTCCTCGATCTCATTGGGACCTAGCCATACCAAAGCACGAATTACAGCACCTGCTCTGCTATGAGGGGCCATTAGCTGCCAACGTGGGGCATGACGCAATTCGACCGTATGTCTGCCAAATTGCAGACACCGGTTGTAACCGGAAGTCAAATAAACCTCACGTACCGGATTTTGGGTGGTTAACCCGAGACGGTTCGCCGCCGAACCACCACATGGCACGATCGTTTCTCCCCACAATGTTGATAATGCGGTAATCGCCTTGTCAATATGTGGCGTAATTTGTCCGAAACGGGTCTCGATTGGGCGCATATAGACACCCTGGCAGATACGCAATAGATTGCCTGATCGCGCTAGACGCGATAATGCTTGGTCGATCGCAGCTCGGTTGCTGAGATGAAGCAACGCACCCGGACATAATGGTGTGCCTTCCGGGAGGGATTCAGCGTATTCCATGATGTACTTTGGAAGGCCCCACATTGTTTGTGCCCTCAGAAATATGTCAGAAATCTAGATAAAATTCTATCATACTCAACGCTATTGAGCAGCTTGGACGTCGTCTCGAAAACGATACTCGTGAGCAGTTGGCAAAGGATATTGGATATGCCCCAGCCTGGATTGCAGATGTTATCCGCAAGTTCAGCCCACAGGAGGAAAGCGCAGTATGAACGAATTTATCCAAATATCGGAAGAGCGTCGTCGTCTGATCTGTATAGAAACAGGCGCAAAGTTAAACCTGTCCGAGATTGCTGGTGAAAAAGACTTCTGGGTTTGGTGAACTTAAAAAAACTGTTTGAACTACCTGAATGGGGTGTACACATTTCGTTCAAAGGAGGTACGTCGTTATCCAAATGTTCGAACCTATCCATCGTTTTTCCGAAGACATCGACATTGTGATCGACGGGAAGGCCTTAGGTTTTGATGGAGACAATGCTCCCGAAAGAGCATCTAGCAATAAACAGTCCATTTATTTTTCAACTCGGTGTTCACATAGCGTGCAATTTTGCAATGCGCCCAATTCGCCCAATGCGCTGGCGATCGCGCGTCAAGGAACTCAGTCGATCGGCCATTGGGTCTGAAAATGACTCTCGCCACAAAAGTACTGCCAGTATGGATTTTCCAACCAACCCTCCACCAACTGCTCATCGGACATCTGCTAGACGTGCTTCAAATACAGCAAACCCACCATCAGTCGGGTGGGTTTTCCAGGACAGCCCTTGTCGGCATGATGCAAAGCACCGAAACGGTCATCGAACACGCTCCAGTTGATCAGAGCCGACTAGCTGGTTTGGGACTCAGCTTGGTGAGCGGCAACCATGTCTGCCAATGATTCGAACCGCCAGTCGACTTGAACGTGTTGATTTACCGAAGGTGTTGCGCCGCCGGTTTGTCCCGCACGACGGTCGATCCAACACTTTGCAAGCCCAAATTGAGTAGCCGGAACCATATCATGGTACAGACTTTGAGCAGTATGGAGAATTTCAGATTGCGAAATGCCAATCGAGCCAAGCTTGTCCAGCATGTAGTGGAAATTAGCCAAATCAGGTTTGTATGTGCCAACGTCTTCTGCAGTGTAGATAGCGTCGAATTCGACTTCAAGATGGCGATTACTGTGGGCGAAGCCCGAATTGTCTACATTTGAAAGAACGACCAGTTTGTAGTGGTGCTTGAGATATTGCAATGCTTGGACCGAATCAGCAAACGGGGGCCAATCCTTGATTGATCGGGCAAATTCAAGGTGCATCTTTTCGCTTGCGTTCACACCAAGTTGCCGCGCCATTTCCCGGTGGACCGCCGCCAGTAGATCAGAGTAAAGCATGTTCGGATCTTGTTGCTGTGCAGGGCTTTCTGCCTGTCGAAACGCGTGTAGCGCATCAGCTTTTTCAAATGCCTTCCCGGTCAAATTCATGAGCGGTTGCATGGCTTTGTACAAGCCGGTTTCCCAGTCGATCAAGGTACCATAGCAGTCAAACGTCAAAGTGCTGAACTGGCTTAATTTCATAGTTCCATCCGTCAAAGCAGGTTCTAGGAGAGTATTCGCATGTATATAATTTTATTGAATAGAAAAATTCGAAGTGGCGAAAAACAATAAGCAGATGCCCGTAGATCGCGCGAACAAGGACCCGGTGTGCTCGGCAGACCGAGGCAATCCACCCATGCGAAAGTGGCGGAATTGGCAGACGCGCTGGTCTTAGGAACCAGTGGGGCAACCCGTGGGAGTTCGAGTCTCCCCTTTCGCACCACTCTAACCGAGAATCGATCAATTTCGCCAATAATCATCAAACGATACTGGCTTAGCAGACTGGAAAAATGAATGGACGTAGTAATTGAGGAAGTCACGTCAGCAACCCGCCGCATGAAATTTGTTCTGCCCGGTGCTGATGTGGGCGACGAAATGAACCAGATTACCCGGAATATGACCAAAACGGTTTCTTTGCCCGGGTTTCGTAAAGGCAAGGTGCCGTTTGACGTTGTCAAGCGCAAGTTCTTGGACCAGATCAAAAATGATGCGATTCTGGCATTAGCTGGTGGACGTGTGAAAGATGCGCTTAAGGAATTTGATATCAATCCGGTACGCCAACCTTATATCGAAAACTTCACTGTCGATGAATCAACCGATGACTACGAAATTACCATCTCGTATGAAGTGTTTCCCGAAATAGATGATCCGTCGTTAAGCGGTGAATCAATGATCAATCCACAACTGGAGCTATCAGAAGACGATATTGACACAGTGATTGAACGCTGGCAAAGCGAATTCCAAGCCTATGAGTCGATTGATGGTCCAGCAGTGCAGAACGATATGCTTGGGATTCAGGTTGAACCTTTTCGAGATGGCCAATCGATTTGGGGCGCACCACAGGCGGTTGAAATCACACTAGACGAGGATGATGAGGACAGTCCATTGGAATTCATCCATGCGTGCACAGGTAAATCGAAAGGTGATAAATTCAAAATTACATGCTCCCGTGATGTTCTTGCGCAATACGATGATGAATTGGAAACCACTGAGGACGCAGACATTGAGGTCGCCTCCGAGGAAGTCGAATACGAAATTGAAATTTCCAAAATTGATCGCCCGAAACCAAACGAGTTTTCCGATCGTTTCTTAGACATGCTCGGGGTGTCCGGGCGAGAAGATGAAAATTTTCGAGCTAGGGCACGCGAGGAAATTGAGCGACAATACGCACGTCAACGCGAAAAGCTGATCTTTGATCAAGCTGGAATGATGTTGCTCAAACGAAATTCATTCATGCCACCAGAGTCACTGGTCGGCTCGCAAGTGGTCGAGCATCTGAAGTCCTACGGATTAAACGAACAAAATGTTGCCAATGAAATCAATGCTGGAATGGAGTCTCCGATCCTTAAGATGGCTTATTCTAAAGTATTGTTTGATATGAAGTATTCGATGATATTGGACAAAGTAAGGCAAGATCGGGAGATTACTTTTGACGATGGTGATTTTGAACAATACATTGAAAATTATTTAGATTCATATAAGCATCTTACTCAACAGGAATCTGAAGAATTCCGTCAACAGCTTGTGGAGTCGATGCGTCATTCTCATTTAGAAGAATTTCAAAGACAAAAGATTATGGAAGTGTTGCTGGAAGACATTGAGATGACCGAACAGACGATGGGGCTGGCAGAGTTTGAAACTTGGATTCAAAGCGCTCAGGACTTTGTCAATCGAGGTCCAATGCCTGAAGTGTCAGAAGAACCGGACGAAGCTGAAGTTAAAGCATCATCAGACGAAGTGAGTATGATCGTAGACGCATCGGGTAATCCGATCGATAAATCAAAGCCATAATGAGGAAAGGGTATTCGGGATGACAGAAGATTTTCGATCTCATGAAAAAGTTGAATCATTGGCCTTGGTGCCAATGGTTATTGAGACGACTGGACGAGGTGAACGAGCCTACGATATTTATTCTCGGTTGCTCAAGGAACGGGTGATTTTTCTTGTCGGACCGATTGAAGATCATATGGCCAATTTGATTGTTGCTCAATTGCTCTTTCTTGAATCAGAAAGTGCCGACAAGGATATTCATTTGTATATAAATAGTCCGGGTGGCACCGTCAATTCCGGCTTGGCAATTTATGACACAATGCAATTTGTCAAACCGGATGTCAATACGGTCTGTGTTGGCCAGGCCGCCAGTATGGGGGCATTGATATTGGCTGGTGGAGCGAAAGCCAAGCGCTATGCTTTACCGCACGCCCGAATCATGATTCACCAACCGATGGGTGGCGTCCAGGGGCAGGCGAGCGATATCGATATACAGGCACGGGAAATATTGAGGTTGCGCGAACGGCTCAATCAAATTATGGTGAACCATACCGGCAAAAATTTGAAAACAATCAATCGCGATACCGATCGTGATAATTTTATGGACAGTAAGGAAGCACTGGATTACGGTATTATCGATTCAGTTATTGAAAATCGGCAATAAGAAAGTTCGAAAAGATCAACTCCAATGTAGTGTAGAGAGACAATAGATTATGGCGAACAGAAAGGGTGGCAAACAGGATCGCGGACTGCATTGTTCGTTTTGCGGCAAAAGCCAGCATGAAGTGAGAAAGCTGATTGCAGGGCCTTCGGTATTTGTCTGTGATGAATGTGTTGAGTTATGCAATGACATTATTCGCAGCGAATCGGCTTCTGAGGAGCCAGGTACCGAAGTAACAAAGCCCAGATTTCCCAAACCATCCGAGATCAGAAAGATTCTTGACGAGTATGTCATCGGTCAGGCCGATGCCAAAAAAGTGCTTTCTGTTGCCGTCTACAACCATTACAAGCGCATTGACAATAATGATGTCGTCGATGATGTTGAAATCGCCAAGAGCAATATTCTTTTGCTTGGTCCGACCGGTTCAGGTAAAACTTTGCTTGCTGAGACCTTGGCCCGAGAGTTGAATGTTCCTTTCACCATGGCTGACGCTACGACCTTGACCGAAGCAGGCTATGTGGGTGAAGATGTCGAAAACATTATTCAGAAACTGCTGCAAAAGTGTGACTACGATATTGAAAAAGCGCAGGTCGGCATTGTATATATCGATGAAATTGACAAAATATCGCGCACTTCTGAAAATTTGTCTATCACTCGGGATGTATCAGGCGAGGGCGTGCAGTCGGCGCTATTGAAACTGATTGAAGGGACCGTCGCATCGGTACCGCCACAAGGTGGACGCAAACATCCTCAGCAAGAGTTTTTGCAAGTTGATACCCGTAATGTCCTGTTCATTTGCGGTGGTGCATTTTCAGGTCTTGATAAAGTGATTCGCGCACGAACTGAAAAAAACAGCATCGGATTTGGAGCTGAAATCAATACCATCAGCAGCGAAGCTTTGGCAGAAACTTTGCGGCAGATGGAGCCAGAAGACCTGATCAAGTTTGGCCTGATTCCGGAATTCGTCGGTCGATTGCCAGTCGTGGCAACGCTTGAGGAATTGGACATCGATGCCTTGGTGAAAATTTTGCTGGAGCCTCGAAACGCTTTGGTCAAACAGTACAAGAAACTCTTTGCATTGGAAGGCGCCGAGCTTGACATTCGTCCAGAGGCATTGGAAGCGGTGGCTCAATTGGCTATGAAACGTAAAACTGGCGCACGCGGTTTGCGTTCAATCCTTGAACATGCCCTGCTTGAAACAATGTATGAGTTACCTTCAGTACCCGGTGTCGTTAAAGTCGTTGTTGATGCAGAAGTGATCAAAGACGGCAAGCACCCGTACTACATTTATTCAGAAGACGAAACCCGCCGGGCATCGTGAGTGCCTTGCCCGGACTATTCGGCACTGTGTCTGCTTGATTTAAGCAGATTTGTCCGCATATGTATTGGCTTTCATATCGATTAATTTTACCGTTGAGTGAATTGGTGCATGTTTGACGAACCTGAAATTTATACTCCAGCACAAATGTCTTTGCCGTTGCTTCCACTCAGGGATGTCGTGGTGTTTCCACAATTTGTCATTCCACTGTTTGTTGGACGTGAAAATTCAATCAACGCGTTGAACAATGTTGACTCGGAGCATTCGTTGGTCATGCTGGTTGCGCAGAAAGACCCGGCAGTCGAAGAGCCCGATGTCAGTGAACTGTACCAAATCGGTACAGTAGCGACTGTTAAACAAACTGTCGAGTTGGCTGATAGCACGAAGAAAGTGGTGGCTGAAGGACAGTGGCGCGCCAGTGTTCAGTTTATCACGACAGATGAAGGTTATTTTTTGGCGCAAACCGTACCGCTTGAGAGCACTGCGCTTAACCCTCAGCTTGCAAATTCGATGATGAAGGCGTTGATGACGCAATTTGAGCAGTTTGTCAAGTCAACCCAGAAGGTATCGCCGGATATTATTTCGAAGCTTGAACAAATCACTACCCCAGGGCATTTGATTGACATTATTGCCGCACATTTGGTGAGCCAGAGTATTAGCGAAAGACAGGCGCTCCTTGAAATGACCGATGAAAGGGAACGGTTGGAAAAAGTGATGGCGGTGCTGGTCTCCGATGTTGAAATGTATCAGGTTGAGCGAAAGATTCGTGGTCGGGTTAAACGACAAATGGAAAAGAGCCAGCGCGAATATTACCTGAACGAACAGCTCAAAGCCATTCACAAGGAGCTTGGCAGTTCCGATGATTCAAAAAATGAAATCGATGAATTAGCAGAAAAAATTGCACAGGCAGGGATGTCGACAGAGGCACGGGAAAAAGCGACGAGTGAGCTGAAGAAACTCAAAATGATGTCTCCAATGTCAGCGGAAGCGACCGTCGTGAGAAATTACATTGATTGGCTGATTGGAGTGCCGTGGAAAAAACGAACGCGGGTCAACAAGAACATCAATTCAGCTGAAGTAATTCTCGACGAAGATCACTACGGGTTGGAAAAAGTCAAAGAGCGAATTCTGGAGTACTTGGCGGTACAGCAAAGAGTCAAGCAAAACAAAGGACCGATACTGTGCTTGGTCGGACCGCCTGGAGTTGGAAAAACTTCACTGGGCAAGTCGATAGCGAGAGCCACTAATCGAAAGTTTGTGAGAATGTCGCTCGGCGGGATGCGCGATGAAGCGGAAATTCGTGGGCACCGCAGAACCTACCTGGGTTCTCTGCCTGGGAGAATTATTCAGAATATGGCCAAGGTTAAGCGGAAAAACCCTCTGTTCATGCTGGATGAAGTCGACAAGATGACAAGTGACTTTCGCGGCGACCCAGCTTCCGCATTACTGGAAGTCCTGGACCCTGAACAGAATCATACGTTCGCTGATCACTACCTGGAAATTGAATACGATTTGTCGGAGGTCATGTTTGTTGCGACTGCTAACACACTGAACATTCCGCCTGCACTTCTCGATCGCATGGAAGTGATCCGGATATCCGGTTATACCGAAAATGAGAAAATCAATATCGCAGAGCAATACCTGATTCCAAAACAGTTGAAAGCCAACGGGCTCAGGTCTGATGAGCTTTCGATTCCAAAGCGGGTGTTGCACGACATTATCCGATATTACACACGCGAGTCGGGTGTGCGTGGACTGGAGCGGGAGCTTTCAAAAGTCTGTCGTAAGGCAACAAGAAAATATGTGCAAAAGACGACAAAGGCCAAGCGGCTGCGTATGACTCAGAAAAATTTGGAAAGCTACCTTGGCGTACGTCAATTTCGATATGGTCGAGCTGAAGTCGTCAATCAAATCGGTCAGGTGACCGGCCTGGCTTGGACGCAGGTCGGCGGTGATATTTTGAGCATCGAGGCGGTAATCATCCCGGGTAAAGGGCGTCACGCGTTCACGGGCAAGCTGGGCGATGTCATGCAGGAGTCAATTCAAGCTGCGGTGAGCGTGGTTCGCTCTCGCGCTGCAAGTTACGGAATCAAATCGAGTTTCTATCAACGTAAAGATATTCATGTTCACGTTCCAGAAGGAGCGACTCCAAAAGACGGACCGAGTGCCGGTGTAGCCATGTCAATTGCGATTATTTCGTCTCTGACTCAGATTCCTGTTCGTGCTGATGTCGCAATGACTGGCGAAATCACACTTCGAGGAGAGATACTCCCTGTCGGTGGTTTAAAAGAGAAATTGTTGGCCGCCATAAGAAGTGGAATCACGACAGTATTGATTCCTGAAGAAAATGCCAAAGACTTGACGGAGATCCCCGCGAACGTTCTTGACAGCTTGAAAGTCATTCCGGTTCGATGGATTGACCAAGTCGTTTCTCATGCGCTAGAGTCTGAGCCAGAAGCTTTGGTTGTATCGCCCGGTTTGGGTTTGAAGATTGACGAAACCCCAACTGAAGAAGACAGTGTCGGGCTCGTTACACATTAGTTTTCTTTGGGAACAAACGAATTTCCCAAAGAATATTTGTGAATTTCGGCAAGAAATTTGCCAGATAAATTACTTAATATTGTATAAATTCAATTGCTGGATCGCTATGATCAAGGCCGAGTCTAAAGGAACAATCGACCCAGTCATAGCTCTTGTTTAATTTAGGAGGATTTGTTTTGAAAAAGGCGGAATTTATCGGAAATGTAGCTGAAAGTGCATCAATGACCAAGGCAGACGCTGACCGCGCGCTGTCTGCAGTAATCAATGAAATATCTAACTGTTTGGCAAGTGGAGATTCACTGACAATACTGGGATTTGGCACTTTTTCTACTTACGCACGTGCCGAAAAGAAGGGTAGAAACCCTCGAGATGGCTCAGAATTAATAATCCCTGCATCTACTGGTGTCCGATTCAAACCTGCCAAAGCTCTAAAGGATGCCGTGAATTAATGGATACAGGGGTGCTTAGCTCAGTTGGGAGAGCATCGCCCTTACAAGGCGAAGGTCGCAGGTTCGAGCCCCGCAGCACCCACCAGATCAATCTTTCGGGGGCGGTAGTTCAGTTGGTTTAGAATTCCGGCCTGTCAAGCCGGGGGTCGCGGGTTCAAGTCCCGTCCGTCCCGCCATACTTGTTTGCTGTATTCACGCGATATTTCAGATTGAGGTCGCGTGAATTGCAGGTTATTTTATTGCTTTAGTTTGAGTCAACAGTCAACGGGAACATTGATCTATGCTGACCAGTATTCGTGAGCGAGCCACAGGCTGGATCGCCTGGGCCATAGTCATTCTAATTACAATTCCATTCGCATTGTGGGGTGTGAACTCCTACTTTACCGAAGGCGTGAATGCGAACGTAGCGGAATTCGAAGGCGAACAAATCGATTATCAAAGTTATCAGCGTGCTCTTTATTCAGAAAGAGAAAGAGTCAGACAGGCCTATGGCGGTAATGCCAGTGCACAGTTGCTGTCCGGACAAGTACTTGGACGCCAGGTTATAGAACAACTCGTTAATGAAACGCTGTTGTTCAGGGCAGCGCAGGACCAGGGATTTCGAATCAGTGATGATCAACTCGCTGAAGCGATTCGCAATGCTCCTGGTTTTCAATCCGAGCAGGGATTCAGTCGAGAACTGTACGAGCGAGTCTTGCGGTTTTCCGGATTCTCTCCTTCGGAGTTTGAAGCAATACAGCGAAACAGCGCCGCGACTCAACAACTTCAAACAGGATTTATTGAATCAACCCTTCGAATTGACGCGATGGTCGAAGACTTGCTGTCGCTTTTGATTCAGCGGCGAGTTGGGGAATATGTCATTGTCGAGCCCGCCACCTTTCTTGCCGAAGTCGAGGTGTCGAATGCGCAGATTGAAGCTGAATACAAGAACAATGAAAGTTTGTATGTGGACGATGAAAAATTAAAAGTTGAATATATTGAAATTTCACCGGCCGATTTTGCTTCGAATTACGCACCAACAGACGAAACTTTGCGAGAAATTTATGATGCTCAAGCACAGCAGTTTTTTGAGGAAGAACAAAGAAGCGTTCGGCACATTTTGTTGGAGGGCGAAGCAGGGGATAACTTTTCCGCTTTGGCCGAAGCTCAGGAGTTGGTGGCAAGGCTTCGTAGCGGTGAAGATTTTTCTACGCTCGCAACGGAATATTCGACGGATATAGGGTCTGCTGCCCAGGGTGGTAATTTAGGTTGGATCAATCGTGGTGCGACAGTCCCGGCGTTTGAATCGGTGGCATTTACGCTTGAAGAAAATGAGATCAGCGACCCAGTGGAAAGTGAATTTGGTGTCCACATTATTCGGGTTGATGAAATTCAGGCGGAAAGAATTAAATTGTTCGAAGATGTCCGCGATGAATTGGTAGAGCAGGCCATGCGCGCTCAGGCGGAATCTGAAATGTTCGAGACCGCCGAGGAACTGAGGAACATTGCTTTCGAACAACCCGACAGTCTCTTGCCGGCAGCCGATTTACTCGGTCAGCGGGTTCGGATTTCTGACTGGTTCAGTCGAAGCGAAGGCACGGGAATTGCGTCCAGTCCAAGTGTACGGGACGCGGCGTTCGAAACAACATTGCTCGAAGATGGCTTCAATAGCGATGTGATTACCTTGGAAGATGGACGTCAGGTCCTGCTTCGAAAATACGAATATCGTCCGGCCGAAACCCTCAGTCTCGACCTGGTCAAAGACGAAATTACCGAGAAACTGCTGGTCGCAGAAGGTGCAAAATTGGCCCAGGAGTTTTCTGAATCAATGATCGAAGAACTTGACAGTGGCTCGGATTGGACAGAGACGATTAATAACAATGGTCTTGCACCAGCGCCAATTCCTTCTCGAACTGGCAATGACGGTGATCTGGATTCTGCACAAGTTGCCGCTTATGTTTATGCTTGGGACAAACCTGGAGCGAGTGGTGTCGTTTATGGTGGTGGTCCTATTAGCGACGGCAGGTATGCAGTATTTAGAATGACAGAAGTCACCGATGGCGATGGGGCCGCTGCATCCGAAGAAGAACGCGAAAATCTGCAAAATATCATGCAGTTGAGATTTGGTTCTGGGTTATTTGAGAGCTATCTCATGCAGTTGCGTGAAGGCGTATCTGTCTCCATTAATGAAGAGTTGCTTTAGGTGCTTTAAAGCATCGCCTCGCTGAATCCAACCGAGTTGAAACCACCATCAACATAAAGTACCTCGGCAGTTATTCCAGAAGCCAGGTCAGAGCAAAGGAACGCAGCAGCGTTACCGACTTCATCAATTGTAACACTGCGACCGAGCGGTGCCGCTTTTTCGTAGTGTTCAATCATGGACTTCATTCCCTTGATACCGGCTGCGGCCAAGGTGCGGATCGGACCGGCCGAAATGGCGTTCACGCGAATGCCGCTGGCGCCTAATGATTGTGCACAATATCGCACATTCGCTTCCAGGCTGGCTTTGGCCAGCCCCATGACGTTATAACCGGGCATCGACCGAACAGAGCCAATGTAAGTCAGCGTCAACAGTGCGGCGTTTCGACCGGCCATCATTGGACTCAATGTTCGTGCTAACGCGGCGAAACTGTAAGAACTGATTTCATGTGCAGTTTGAAATCCGGAACGATCGACTGAATCGAGAAATAATCCTTCGAGTTGTTCTCGTGGCGCGTAAGCGATCGAATGCACTGCGATGTCCAAACTGTCCCAGTGCTGTTCAATTGCAGATCGCAATTGTTCGATTTCGCTATCGCTTGAAACGTCTAAAGGAGCCGTGAACTTGGCGTCTAACTGATTTGCGAATTTTTCAACTCGGGGTTTGAGTCGCTCGTTTTGATAGGTCAATGCCAGTTCAGCACCTTGCTCGGCCATCGCTTTGGCAATTCCCCAACCAATCGAACGGTCGCTCGCAATGCCTGTAATCAGTGCTCGTTTACCCTTAAGAAACGCCATAGAAGAAAATGCAACAGTGAGATTTGATGAAAAATGGTACGAATGTACTTTGCGCTATTATAGTGACATGATTGCGTTTTGGTCTTTCAGAATCGCCGGCCGGTCGTGCGTCAATTGATCGGCTTGGCTTCAAATGTTCACGTTGAAAATTGTCTTGATGCCGTAAGAATCGAGACAGAGCAAGTTGGTTTGCGTCTGCGCTTGGAGTATCAACCCCAAGTCAACGCGATTGCATCAAAATACCAGATTCCAATTGTCGAAGACGACAGTGTTGGAAAGTATCGTTTTTTACTGGACTTCGACGATGGTGTACTTCAATTGATTGAGCCTGGACGTACAAGATTTCGGCCAATTTATGTAAAGTTGGATGATACGAAACGCCTCAGTCGGCGAACTTTGCTGGGTCGTGCTATCGGGCGAAAGGTGGACACCGTTATCGATGCCACGGCAGGCTTCGGTGGCGATCTGCTGCTGCTTGCAAAAATGGGCTACTCCGTCCTTGCAGTTGAACGCCATCCGGTTGTTGCGGCGTTATTGGAAGACGGAATTGTAAGGGCATTGGATCATTCTGAATCGTTGGCAATCAAGCACTGTTTCATGGATGCGAGGCTGAATCTTGCCAAACTTCACTATCGTCCCGAGGTGATTTATATCGATCCAATGTATCCACCGGGTCGAAAGCCATCTGTCAAGGTTGCGCGGCCTATTGAAGTGCTTCGAGATCTGGTCGGCAACGATATTGATGCCGGTGAACTGTTTAGTGCTGCGCTGACCCAAGCATCAAAGCGAGTCGTTGTCAAACGTCCACGTTATGCAGACCCACTATCAGATTTGCAGTTATCAAGGAGTTTACTTGGAAAGCTTGTTCGCTATGACATTTATGATGTCAGTGAGTGATTGGATAGTCGGTGTTGCCGTTCGCGAATCAGTTTTCGGGACTTTTCACATTCAAGTAATCGGGTGCGCTCTTTATCGATGACTGCAGCTGGAGCTTTTTCAAGAAACTGAGTGTTGTTCAATTTCGATTGGGTGCGCTTGATTTGCTGTTCAAGATTCTTGAGTTGTTTTTCCAGCCTTGCAAGTTGTTCTTCCGCATGCTCCAGATCACCGGTTTGAATGTAAATTCTAAAGTCTCCGACCTCGGTTGAAACCAAATGACTCGACACGGCTGGTTCAGGCGCATCTTTCAAGGGTTTAAACGAACTCAGTCGGGCAAATTCCGTGATCAGTAAAATATTTTGATTCAGCCAACTGCTTGGTTCATCGCCGAGCAACTGATACATGGCAACGATTTTGTCGCCTGGTTTGATATCGTTTTCACTTCTGAGATTTCGGATACTTGAAATCACTGATTTTGTCCAGTTGATTTCTGCAACTGCGCCTTCATTGATCGGAACAGTACTGTCGGAAAACCGCTCAAACATAATTGACCGACCATCCCTGTCATTTGCGACTGTTTGCCAGATTTGCTCGGTAATGAATGGCATAAACGGATGCAGTAAGCGAATCGATGCATCCAGCACTGAAACTAAACTGGCGCGCAAGGATTGTTTAGTGGCCTCGTCAGTTTCAGGGTTTCGTAGCATAATTTTGGAAAATTCGATAAACCAGGCACAGTACTCGTCCCAGATGAATTCATAAAGACACTTGGATGCGATGTCAAAACGGTAAATCTCATAGGCTTGTTCGATCTGCCGGGTTGTATTTTGCAGTTCAGCGATGATCCACTTTTCAATTGAGGTGTTTGCACTGAGTTGATCAATTGGCATAACCTTGGTTTGCTCACTATTCATCAGCACATATCGAGCTGCGTTCCACAATTTGTTGCAAAAATTTCGATAGCCTTCGATTTGGCCAAGATCAAATCGAATGTCACGGCCTTGCGTTGCCAGTCGCGCGAAAGTAAATCTGAGCGCATCAGTACCGTAGGCAGGTATGCCATTAGGAAATTCCTTGCGTGTTGCGGATTCAATCTGCGGCGCAAGTTCAGGTTGCATCAGACCGGTAGTTCGTTTTTTGAGCAGTGGT
Source organism: Arenicellales bacterium (assembly GCA_963664525.1). Classification (GTDB taxonomy): domain Bacteria; phylum Pseudomonadota; class Gammaproteobacteria; order Arenicellales; family JAJDZL01; genus JAJDZL01. The sequence continues at coordinate 1,206,136 of OY761535.1, read as the reverse complement.
TCGAGTTCAATGCCATCAATGAGGTCAAGCGGGTCCAAAATGTTGCCCTTCGATTTTGACATTTTCTGTCCTTCTGAGTCGCGTACCAAGCCATGAATGTACACTTCATGAAACGGAATGTCATCAGCAAATTTAAGCCCAAACATAATCATGCGGGCGACCCAGAAAAAAATGATGTCAAAGCCGGTTACCAGGACATTCGTTGGATAGAAAGTTTCATAGGCTTTGGTGCTCTGCGGCCAGCCCAAGGTTGAAAATGGCCAAAGTGCGGAGGAAAACCAGGTGTCTAATACGTCCTCATCTTGCCGGAGCACGAAGTCGTTTTCGCCATGCAGGACTTTAGCCTGCTCGTTTGCCTGTTCTGCTGTGCGCGCGACGAATATATTTCCTTCTTCATCGTACCATGCAGGGATTCGATGACCCCACCATATCTGCCTGGAAATGCACCAGTCTTCGATATTCTCCATCCACTCGAAGTAGGTGCGCTCCCAGTTCTTTGGTACAAATCGAATCTTGCCAGTTTTAACCGCGGCGATAGCAGGTTGAGCGAGTGGCCCGGCCTTGACAAACCACTGATCAGTGAGGTAGGGTTCGACAACCTGTCCGGTTCTGTCACCGCGTGGTACTTTGTACTGATGTGCCTCGATTTTTTCGACCAGCCCTGATTGTTCCAAATCTGCGACGACTTCTTGACGTGCTGTTTCCCGGCTCATGCCATGGTAGCGACTGCCCGGAAGATCGATGGACGCACGAGGTGTCATGATGTTAATGATGGGCAGATGATGACGCTCACCGACCGCATAGTCGTTAAAGTCATGCGCAGGCGTAATCTTCACACATCCACTACCGAATTCAGGATCAACATAGTGATCTGCAACAATGGGTATTTCCCGGTTGACCAACGGCAATGTTATGGTTTTGCCGATCAGATGCTGGTAGCGATCGTCATCCGGATGCACGGCAACGGCAGTATCACCCAGCATGGTTTCAGGCCGTGTCGTCGCAATGACCACATGCTCCGCGGAACCGCTGATCGGGTAGCGAAAGTGCCACAGATGACCGGATTCTTCCTCCGACGTAACTTCTAGATCTGAAATCGCAGTCAGCAGGACCGGGTCCCAGTTAACCAGACGCTTTCCCCGATAGATCAAGCCGTCTTCGTAAAGCGATACAAACACTTCGCGCACCGCATAAGACAGATCATCATCCATGGTGAATCTTTCTCGCGTCCAGTCGACCGAAGCACCCAGGCGGCGCAGTTGGTTCGTGATCGTACCGCCGGAATTGGCTTTCCAATCCCATACTCGCTCAGTAAATGCTTTGCGCCCCAGGTCAACCCTGCTTGTACCTTCAGCATTCAGCAGACGTTCAACGACCATCTGTGTGGCAATTCCTGCGTGGTCGGTTCCGACCTGCCAAAGGGTGTTATGTCCTTTCATCCGGTGATATCGAATCAGTGCATCCATCAGGGTGTTCTGAAACGCATGTCCCATATGCAGACTTCCAGTTACATTTGGCGGTGGAATCATAATGCAATAGGGTGCACCGTCATCACTTGGGGAAAAGTTACCGGATTCCTCCCACTGCTGGTAGATTTGCTGCTCAATTGAGTGCGGGTCGTATATGCGGTCTAGTTTATTTTCCATAGATTTGGTTATGACTCATTGACATGCCGGGAAATTCACCAGTCTGGGTGAACTTCACATATGGTAGGTTTTGGGTGTAACTTTGAGCAGCGATTCGTACTGCCCGAACCTGGAGTCTGCCTGTTCCTGTTCTTGGGTATCGACATCGACCGGCTCAACAATGCGTTGGAATCGATCCACGTAGGAAGGGACTTCGGGTTGAAGGGAAATCAGAACATCATTGAATTTCTTGGGTGGATCTTTATAACCGATGACCACTGGAAACTTTTCGATATCAGGATCGCTGTTGTCCATCAGCGTGGTGTGTGGAATAAAACTGTTCGGTGCAAAAGTCCACAGCATTTGGTAAAGCATTTCGCACTGTGCTTCATCGACCGCGCTGATATAGATTTTGTGACCTTTGCGATACGCGGTTGCTGCCAACTGACACACCAGTCGCATTTTTCCATGCGGCTGTGGCGATTTAAGACGGTAGAATGAAACAGCACTCATGTCGAATATCGCTAAAGATCAGTTGCCCGCATCCAAGTGATCCAAGACGTACTGGACAAACAGGCCAACCGGACGTCCTGTCGAACCTTTCTTGCTACCGGTATCCCAGGCAGTTCCAGCAATGTCAAGATGTGCCCAGCGATATTGTTCGGTAAATCGGGCCAAAAAGCAAGCTGCAGTTACGGCTCCCGCGTCGCGGCCGCCAATATTGGCCATATCAGCAAAATTGCTCTTCAGTTGCGACTGGTACTCGTCCCAAAGAGGCATACGCCAGACTCGATCGTCGCTTTGCTCACCCGCTCGAATCAACTCGTCCGCCAACTCATCATTGTTGCTGAAAAGGCCACTTGCGTGTTTTCCAAGCGCAATCACGCAGGCACCGGTCAGCGTAGCAGCATCGATTACGGTTTGCGGCTTGAAAGATTCAATATAAGTGAGTGCATCACAAAGGATCAATCGACCTTCTGCGTCGGTGTTGAGAATTTCAATTGTCAATCCAGCCATGCTTTTGACTATGTCACCGGGTTTGTTGGCTGCTCCATCAGGTAAATTTTCACTGCTTGCCACGGCGCCGATCACGTTGACTGGTAGTTGCAGTGTTGCAATGGCATGCATTGCGCCAATGACACCGGCTGCTCCACACATGTCGAATTTCATTTCGTCCATTGCATTGGCTGGCTTGAGCGAGATCCCACCTGCATCGAATGTGAGGCCTTTGCCTACCAAAGCGATCGGAGCGCTGCCATTAGGATCACCGCTGTAGTTCATGATGATCAGCTTTGCCGGTTCTCGACTGCCTCGAGATACCGATAACAGTGAATGCATTCCCAGTGTAGCCATTTCATCTTCTTCGACGACAGTGACATCTAAATTGTCGTGTTTGGCGAGGTCTTTTGCGGTCTCAGCCAGGTAAGTTGGGGTGCAGATGTTTCCTGGTAAATTACCAAGATCTTTGGATAAGCGTACGCCTTCGGCAATTGCCTGTCCTGTTTTTGCACCTTGTTGAATGGCGGAAAGCTCGGATCGGGAATTCACCGCGACTTGTACTTGCCATTTTTTTTCAGGTTTGTCACCGTCTTTTTTCAATTGATTGAATTTATAAAGGTGCTGGGAGAAAATCTCGATGACACGTCGTGCAATCCAGTCGTGGCTTCGGTCGGTTATTTCGAGGTCACTGATGAAAACTGTCACAGTTGTTGGTTCAATTTGAGACAGGCTAGCGGCAACGCCATTGATTGCTTTGTTGAACTGACTTGAATTAAATTCCTTTCGCTTTCCAAGTTGTACTACGATAATTCGCTTTGCTTTGATTCCGTTGACCAGTGGCAGTGTAAGGCAACTGCCAACCTCGCTTTTAAGGTCCTTGTTTGCGATTACGGTTTCGATGGTGCCGGAGGTTTTGTCGTTTATGTCACTAGCTGAGGAAGTAAAATCATTGTTACCATAGACACCTACAACGACATATCCACTGGCACATGCTGAGGCGCTGGCGCTTCGGGTTGTGAATTTTATGGGCATACAGCTCTCCGGTGTTTGAATTGAAAAAGACGTTGAATGACAGGGCCGATCAAACAGAAAATTTTACCAGATTAACAAAGTTTTGAGGCGCTCACCACGATGATGAGGTCGAGCAGGCTTTCAGATCGATGTCCTGAATAGTATTTTCGAAAATCATGCAGATATTTAATTCACGCCTGTTTTCAGAAACCGTACTCAATTGCGGAATCGTCATGTTGATGACAGTGGGTATTTTTTCTGTCGTCAAGTTTTTAGGACTGCTAAGACGAGCTGTTCAAGGCCATCTTCCAATTGATGGATTGGGCATGATATTGACGTTCAAACTTGCCACTTTTCTCGACGTCATATTGACCCCCGCAGTTTTCATTGCCATCATGCTGATGTTGATGCGATGGAGCAGAGATAACGAGATTACGATTTATGCCACCGGAGGTGTTGGACCACTGGAGTACCTGATTCCTGCAGCAACCGTTGCAGCAGGCGCCGCATTTATTGTTGCCGTTTTAGCTTTATACATCGCGCCTGCAGCCGAATTGGGTTATCAGCATGAATTGGATAAGTACCGTCTGACAACAAAGAGTGCACCGTTCAAAAAAGGGGAGTTTCGCTCGCTAAAGCGAGGACAAAGCATGCTTTACTACAGTCATTTTCCTGATGATGTCATCGACCCGGTCAGGCTGTTTTATCTGCAGACCGAAGGGGATGAACAGGCAATCGTCACTGCTGAGTTGGGTTCGTATGTGTTTGAATTGGCGGATGCCATCGAAGTTGTGGAGATTCGAAACGGTTCTCAATATTCAATTGATTTGGAAGAGTTGAAATTTCAGGAAACGGCGTTTGGATCATATACCGAGCGAATTCCGGCACTGGCACTTGCAGAAACTCCTATTTCTGCCAAAGCAAAACCAACCGCCCGTTTGCTGAATTCTGAAGACATGCTGGACAGCGCTGAACTGAACTGGCGCTTGTCAAAGATATTGGCGATGGCACTGGTCGTCGTACTTGCCTTTGCGTGGGGAACCGCCGCGGCGCGCTCGAAAATGGGAGTTAACCTGGTTGGTGCGGTTGTAGTTTACTTTCTATACAGCAGTCTACTGGGATTCACGATAGATCTGCTTCGGGAAGGGGAGATATCCACTGGTTGGCTGAGCGTATCACCCCATCTTGCATTGATCGCGTTGATCATAGGCATTTACTTTCGCAGTTATTACAACCGCTCACTTTCTTCCGTGTTTACTTCAAGACGCGCTTGACATCAATATGATCAAAATACTCGATTGGCACCTGGGTCGCGAAATCACAGGCAAGTCTTTCATGGTGGGGCTTTGGTTGCTGGTGGTTTACCTGTTTTTGTCGTTGCTGGATGAACTCGAAGGCGGTGGAGACAGAAAAGCAACGGCCATTGCTCTCACATTGGCTTATTCCGTCCCAAGAATGATTTATGAATTGTCGCCAATGATCCTACTGATCGGAACCATATTGGGTCTTTCTGTATTGTCGCGCCAATATGAGTTGATCGCCTTCCAAGCTGGCGGTGTGTCAAAGTTGCGATTGATTTTTTCGATTGTTGGATACTCGGCATTGTTTGCGACAGGCATATTTCTGTGGGGCGAATTTGTCGTGCCCTATACGGAAACAAAAGGCGCCCAGATTTCACACAATCATGCAGAAGAGGATTCGGTCATCAGTCACGGGGTGTGGTTAAGAGATGATAACAATTTCATCTTCATCGACAAGGTTCGAAGCTTTCACTGGGTATCGGGTGTCAGAATTTACCAATTTGACTCAAAAGGCCAATATTTGGGGCAAGTTGAAGCCGAATCAGGCTCTATAGCAGAAGACTTCAAGTCATTGAAACTCAGTGATGCAAATGAATATTTTGTACAAGACAATTTGCTCGAAAAACAGTGGGTGCGAGTGAAAGAATTCCCGATTGAGTTCGATGCTTTAACTCTTGCCTTACAGACAGAAAACCCTGCGGAACTTAATGTGATTGAGCTTTACGAATCTGTTCAACAGCGCAGGGCGCTCGGTTTGAAGGTTGAATTCAACGAGTTGGCATTGTGGAATCGCTTGATTATTCCGCTTTCCATGTTGGTTATGGGTATGTTTGCGGTTCTATTTACATTCCGCAGAAAGGTGGGTTTAAGCACAGGTCACTTTGTCTTATTGGGATTATTATTTGGCTTGTTCTATTTTGCATTGCAACAGTCGGTTGGCTACGTCGCAATCCTCAACGAGCAACCGCCAATCATAGGGACATTTCTGATTTTCATTGTTTTTTCTGTTTCGGCGTTCGTCGCCTTGTACCGCCTTTGAATAAGTGTTTGTTTCATCTGTTAATATGACACAAAATGCGCGAAAAATCCGGTTTTGAGACGCAAATATTGTCCAAGATATTAACAGCATCAAAAATTAACCTTTTCTTATATAGGCAAGTGTTCTCCAGTGGATGCTAAGGATAGTCTCATAACTCATTGATTATTCAATATAATATTAATTCTTAAAATCGAAGTGAATTGATGCTGTAATCTATTCTCCTAAATTTAACAAAAGGATGGAATTTTTTACAGAGTTATTCACAGCTTGTATATCAACAATATATTTCAACCATTTAGACGGATTCATTTGAACTTCATCGAAAAAATCAAACTTAATATGCGTCATTCGTAAAGCGTTTGACTGGTGTATTTTGACCGTCAGCGTACACAAGTACAGTCACTGAAAATCGATCGATATTAGCGAAGGTAGAGTTATTTGAAAAAGTACAACAGAATTTTGCTTACAGGTGCCGCTGGAAGGTTGGGAACCGAACTACGCAAGGGACTGGCACCTTTAGCGAACACAATCCGATTGTCCGATCGTGTGCAAATCGATAATCCGAGCGACAACGAAGAAGTGATTATTTGTGAACTTGGTGACTATCAAGGCGTTTTGGAGATGGGTCAAGACGTCGATGCGATCGTACATTTTGGTGGTGCGGTTTATGAAAACGATTTTGAAACCATATTGGAGAGCAATATACGCGGTTCTTATAACGTTTATGAGAGTGCACGAAAAAATGGTGTGTCGCGAGTCATTTATGCATCTTCCGTTCATGCGATCGGATTTCACGAATTGGAAGCTCATATTGATGCTGATAGACCTAATCGTCCGGACAGCCTGTACGGGGTCTCGAAAAATTTTGTTGAAAGTCTCAGCCGGCTCTACTGGGACAAATTTCAGATCGAAACATTGTGCTTGAGAATATTTTCGTCGTTTCCTGAACCGACTGATCGACGTATGCTCTGGAGTTGGATGTCGTTTAGTGATTGCATTCAATATGTCACACGCGCACTGATCGCACCGCGAATCGGACACACTATTGCTTTTGGAATTTCCGATAACCGGCTCAAAGTGGTTGATGATCGAAAGGCGGGGCACATTGGATATGAGCCTCAGGACAGCAGCGAAGCGTTTCGCGATGGTATCGAAAGCCAATCACCTGCTGGGCACCCGGACTCGATTGGCGTAAAGTACTTGGGCGGTTGGTTTTGCGAACTCGGACATCCAGACGACAGTTTGGATTCGTGAGCAGGCGCAAATATGATGTTCTCATCGTTGGCGGTGCAGTAACCGGAAGTTCAGTTGCATATTTTTTAGCCGCTTGCCCAGATTTCGATGGCACCGTTGCCATCATCGAGAAAGACCCGACCCATTCAAGAGCGGCTACAGCATTAAGCGCCAGTTCGATTCGCCATCATTTCTCCAAAACAGTCAACGTAAAGATCAGCCAATTCGGTACCCAGTTTATCCGGGATGCCAGGCACCTATTGCAAATTGGCGACTCAAAACCCGATCTGTGCTTTCAGGAAAATGGTTACCTGTTTATTGCGGTGAGTGAACAACAGGAGCAGATTTTGCGGGCAAACCATGAAATTCAGCGCAGCTGCGGTGCCGACGTTGTGTTACTGGACCAGCAAGCACTCAAATTGGCATTTCCACATTTGCGTGTAGACGACACTCGCCTGGCAAGTTATGGGCGCTCAGGAGAAGGCTGGTTTTCCAATACAGGGCTCATGAATGCGTTTCGGCAAAAGGCAAGGCATTTGGGCGCTGACTGGATTGTTGGTGAAGTATGCGCAGTCCAGCGGACAAGACAGATGATTTCAGGTGTCTCACTAACGACAGGTGAATCAATCGATTGTGATTATCTCGTGAACGCCTCTGGTACCCGTGGTGCCATCGTCGCCAATTTGGCTGGATTACAGTTGCCGGTGGAACCTCGTAAACGAATGCTTTTCGTTTTCGATTGTGCGCACTCGCCACAGGGTACAGCGACGGTTAACGATGGACAATTGCCACTCATGATTGATTCATCTGGTACATTTTGCAGACCAGAGGGCGAATTTTTTCTAACTGGCATGACACCTGTCAATGACATTGCTGTCGACCCCGAGGATTTTGAACCCAGGCATGAAGAGTTTAATTTGATTTGGGCCAACCTTGCTGCGAGATCTCAGCATTTTGAAGCAATCAAGCTGGTCAATTGGTGGGCAGGTCATTACGATTACAACAAATTGGATCAAAACGCGATTGTTGGTCCACACAATGAAGTGAATAATTTCTTTTTTTCAAATGGTTTTTCAGGGCATGGTTTGCAGCAATCTCCTGCAATTGGCCGAGGGATATCCGAACTGATCGTTTACGGAGAGTATCGGACATTGGATATGTCAGAACTTGGATATGATCGGGTCGCAAATCATGAACCATTCGTGGAAAACGCCATCATTTAAAGTTGCCGTCGCAGGATTGAAAACAGTGGGAATTTGCAGATACACAATTCGCTTATGACAATCTCAGACGCAAACCATTCATCGTCTCAGCAAATCTATGACATTTTGGTTATTGGGGCCGGGGTTGTGGGCTGTGCAGTAACCCGCAAATTAGCCATGGAAGGCGCACATGTCGCTTTGGTGGACAAGGAAGCAGACATTCTCGGTGGGGCGAGTAAAGCCAACAGTGCGATTTTACATACCGGATTTGATGCACCTTTAGGGTCGGTTGAACAGGCGTGTATCGCCGCTGGATACCAGGAGTTTTGCGAAATTCACCAGCGCTACAATTTGCCTTTGGTGCGAAGCGGGGCCATGGTTATCGCGTGGAACGATGCACAGCTATCGCAATTTGATGCCATCGTGTCCAAAGCCCATGCGAATGGAGTCGAAGATGTTTGCGTCATGGACATCGCTGATATCTCTACTCGGGTTCCTGCCCTGGCAAAAAATGTCAAAGGAGCGATTTTAGTTCCAGGTGAGAGCTTGGTAGACCCTTGGTCAACACCCTTGGCATACCTGCGCCATGCTGTCGCTCTTGGGGCTCAATTTCTCAGTGAATGTAAAGTCGTGTTGGGGCGATTTGAAGGCGAATACTGGCGAGTTTCCACCAGTCAGGGTGAATTACAGGCTCGATACCTGGTGAACTGTGCAGGTCTTTATGGTGATATCTTGCATGATTGGCTGATTGGTGAACCGGAATTTCGCATCAAACCTCGTAAAGGCCAGTTCCTCGTCTATGACAAACCAGCTTTCAGTTTGACCAATACAATTCTTTTACCAGTACCGACCAAGACGACCAAGGGTATCGTGGTGTGTCCTACAGTTTTTGGCAATCTGTTGGTTGGCCCAAGCGCCGAGGAGCAAGATAGCCGTGACGATACGAGTGTAGACAAGAATGTTCTGGAACGGATCAAATCAGTGGGACAAAGTGTACTGCCACAATTGCGTCAACACGATGTGACCGCCGTATACGCCGGCATTCGCCCCGCAACCCAGTTCAATGATTATCAAATTCATATGAACGAGAATCTCCAGTACATTTGCATTGGCGGCATTCGTTCAACCGGACTCAGTGCAGCGTTGGGGATCGCCCAACTGGCAACTGAAAAGCTATTCAAATGCCTGTCAGTGTCGCCATCAACAGAAAAAGTGGTATGGCCCACTGTGCCGTCGATCAGTGAATTCGGTGAGCGAGACTGGACACTGGCTGGTAATGGAGGAATCATCTGTCACTGTGAACTGGTCACCCGTCGTGAGATTCTAAACGCTCTTGAAGGACCTCTTGCAGTCAAGTCCCTTGAAGGTCTAAAAAGGCGAACCCGAGCGACGATGGGCCGATGTCAAGGCTTTTATTGCAGTGCAGAGTTAAGTGAAATGACTGCAAATCATTTGCATCCATCCATGACTTGTGCCAGATGATCGAAGACGGTATGCCTGAACCGTATCTAAATTGTGATGTAGCTGTTGTGGGTAGCGGACCTGCGGGTTTGGGTGCTGCGACGCAATTGCGTCATCTCGGGGTTGATCACGTCATGGTTTTGGAACGCGAAGCAACAGCGGGTGGCATTCCCAGGCATTGCGGACACCCTCCATTTGGCTGGAAGGAATTTCGTCGCATTTTGAAAGGACCGCAATACGCAAGGAGACTTGTAAACATGGCCCAATCTGCGGGGGTTGACATTAGAACACAGTTTACTGTCGTTGGTATTGAAAAGGGTCCTTTCTTGCGCATATCAACCCGAGAAGGAATCATTTTGCTCAAGGCGAAGCGGATTCTTCTGGCCACTGGTGTCCGCGAAACGCCAAGGGCAGCACGCATGATATCCGGTACCAGGCCGATGGGTGTGATGACAACGGGCGCATTGCAATCCATGATTTATCTCAAATCGCGTTTGCCATTTATGCATCCTGTCATTGTGGGCACCGAACTGGTATCATTTTCTGCATTGTTGAGTTGTCGGTATGCCGGTATTCGGCCAATCGCCATGGTGGAAAAACGCAGTCGGCCAACAGCCTGGCGAGCTGCCGCCTGGTTTGCAAAGTTTCAAGGTGTCCGTACATTGATGAACACCGAGGTGATTTGCATAGAAGGTGAAGAACGCGTCAGCGCGGTGCAACTGCAAGATGCTACAGGTAAAAACGACTACATCAACTGCGATGGCGTTTTGTTCACCGGACAGTTTGTTTCTGAGTCAAGCCTGGCACTTCAGGGGCATTTGGAAGTCAATCCTGTGTTTGGTATTCCGGTTGTCGATCAATTCGGCCGCTGCTCTGATCCGGATTATTTTGTAGCGGGCAACATGTTGCATCCTGCTGAGTCGTCTGGATACTGCTGGCAGGAGGGAGTGAAAACTGCGAAATCCATCGAGCAGTCCCTAAGGGCAGACTTGCCTGAATCGAACAGGTTTACTTCAGTACAGTCCACTGCTGGCGTTATCCGGTACGTTACACCTCAACGACTGGTGCAAGATAATGGGCGAGATGGTGTCGTGTCTCTTTCGGTGAAATTTTCTAGTGAAGCAAGGGGAACGCTCCGATTATGGGCGGATGGATCCAGTCTTACTGAGATGCAGGTGAGAGCCTTGCCTGAAGAGCAGGTGTTCCTTCCGATTGCACACCACGTTCTATCATCAAATCCTGAAGTCATCACACTTACTCTTGATCCCGTAGCATGAATCAATGACTTTACTGGCCATCGATCAGGGAACAACGAGCACCCGCGCATTGGCTGTTGAAGACAATGGTGCTGCGTCCATTTCCGCAACCATTCGCCATCGACAATACTACCCCAAACCCGGTTGGGTAGAACACGACCCACTGGAGTTGGTACAAAATTTGAAAACTGCGCTTGATTCAGTAAATAACATCAAGACAGTCGGAATTGATAATCAGGGAGAAAGCTGCCTTGCCTGGCATGCAGTGAGTAAAGAACCTGTGTCACCCGTGATCGTTTGGCAGGACAATCGTACAGGTGATGTGATCGAGCGTCTGGAACAAGATGGCGTTAAAGACGAAGTCATGCATCGCGCGGGCTTGCCATTGGACTCTTATTTTTCAGCCAGTAAACTCGCCTGGATCATCAAACATATTCCTGAAGCTGGGAAATTGTTAAAACAGGGTAAGCTCAGACTGGGTACTACGGATGCGTACTTTCTGGATCGACTGGCCGGCGAATTCAAAACTGACATCACCACAGCCTCTCGGACTTCATTGATGAATCTTGAGACCGGCCAATGGGACGAAACGCTTTGTGAGATATTTGGCGTTCCCATGGATGTATTGCCCAAAATCGTTCCGACCACGGGAAACCTTGGTCAGGTTAAAAGCCAAGGCCAAATGGTACCGATCACAGCGAGTGTAGTCGACCAGCAGGCGTCGCTCTATGGTCATGGCTGTCGGCAAGCTGGGGATGCCAAGATCACCTTTGGTACCGGGGCATTCGCCCTGATGGTGACCAGCCAAGAGATTGTTCGATCACCTGAGCAAGGGCTTTTGCCAACGGTTGGATGGCAATTTGAAGGCAGCGATCCCGTATACGCACTTGACGGCGGAGTCTACTGTGCCGGTTCGGCTATCGAGTGGGCGCATGGACTGAAACTGTTCGAAAACTATGTATCGCTCAATCGCTTTGACAAAACACCGGCAATTGATCGGGATTTGGTGTTCGTACCGGCACTGACAGGCCTTGCTTGCCCTCACTGGGACCGCCGAGCAGCGGGTTTGTGGATTGGTCTATCTTTGGACTGTGATCAGCAGGACATGATGCAGTCACTGATTGAGGGGATCGCTTTGCGTACAACCGAGGTCATTCGGGCTATGGCTTCTTTTTTTGTGCAAAGTGAAGAGATATCAATCGATGGCGGCGTTTCCGCTAATCCTTATTTTTGTCAATTCCTGGCTGATGTACTGGGTCAGTGCGTGACTGTTAGATCTTTTCCAGAACTGACTGCGATCGGTACAGCGCGTTTGGCGGGGGCGGAAGAAATCCTTGTTGACAAAGATGGGACACAAATTCAGCAATATTACCCCTTGGATTTTCGGGACGATCGAATCGAAAAATTTGCGAAAGCTGTTTGCCGATCCAAACACTGGAAGGTTTCACAATAGTGTATCGGTTGCTGATGTTTAATTGGATCTTCGCTAACTGTAGTGGGTAGACCGTGTGTGAAAAAGCCGTTCGCCGGAGTTTCTTGGGGAACTCGGAAATTCTGGAGATGAATTAGCAGAAACCTATAGACTTATGAAATTCTGAAAATGAAACGAGGTTTGCTTCTGACGACGAAAAAAAAATTCAGGTGGCAGAGACATTCAGAATCACACAAATATTTCGCTTGTTTTCAAATAATAACCTTTGCTTGGCTTGAGCAGTCTAGGCGGGGTAAAAATCGGAACTACAGTCATTATGGCGGAACCGATGGAATTTCTCACCGACTCCGATAAAATTGCTTCATTAGATGCGCAAGTCATGCTGCATGAATTGGACTGTCGCTACCACGACGATTGTGCATTATCACAAGACCACCTTGTAGATTAGAGCGATGAAAGTCAATCAAGAATTGCGGATGGGCAGATACTCAATTCCAAAAATCGGATTGAAGAATCAGAGGGATCTCGAAGCGAAGATAAATTTGTGGTTAATTTTCTGAATCTTGTGCTTTTCTATACCCTACAGGGAACTGAGTCGTTCCTCTTGTTAACGTTGGTTTCGGCAAGTAAGACCTTGTCTGAAATAACATAATGCATCCGTTGGAACAAATTATGCCAAAACCAAATATTCAAGATCAAGGTAGTGGGAAGCCGGCCCGTCTGCGGCGGCACCAGGTCGAAGTGGACGGGGTTATGCATCGATCCTTCTATGCCGCTGCCTTAGCTGTGAGGGTGATAAAGGAAGGTGATAGCACTCATCAAGCTGCTCGTATTGAGTGCAAAAAGAAAGGCAAGGTCAAATGGAAAGGCAAAGTCTTTGTGCTTGGTCCAGAGTATTGATTGTTGATGGCTTTGCTGGATTTGCTCCATAAACAGGTTGCTTCGTTAATGTTTTATCAGTGACCGCAGGAGAACTTCTCCAAGAATATATGTTATCAGTTCAACGTTAATTCGTTGAGATCGAATGTATTGGCACCGATGGATGATGATGTAGTGGTGGTCAGTCTGTGCGTCGGCGCAATCTCAAAGGATAGATTAGTTCGAAATCGAATGGCGAAAATCGGCATAAGAATTACAAGCCATATCAGTTAGGAGGAAACCTTTGTACGACTCAACTTTCGGGCCAACAGCATTGAGTTACCACATTCACAGTAGCGACTTCAAAAAATACTCAAATCTTGACCTGAAATCGAACCGTGAAAAATTAGTTAATTGTGCTAGTCAACTGGCCAATGACGGTTTTAGCAGCCTGAACGTCCAACATAATGATCTTGCTGGACGATCAATTTACCAGTTAGTTGACTTTCCTTCGGAACTTGTTTTACGTAAAGCGGTTGAGAATATTTCAAGGGTCGCATGTATCAAACAAGCTAATAGAATTGAAATTTGCAGATGCCTTAGGCTTTTTTGCAAAGAGGGAATTCCGTTTACACTTGCAAAATTTGATATTCGAAATTTTTATGAATCTATCACTCAAGATCATATTCAGGAATTGGTCAACCGAAGGTTATCGACGTTACCAAGCACACGGCGAGTTTTGTCAACTTTTATGACACAATGTAAAGGTCACAATATTAAGGGATTACCACGTGGTCTAGCAATTAGCGCTTTCCTCAGCGAATTATTTTTGAACGATTTTGATACGAAAATCCAAAGCAAGTTAGAAACGCATTTTTATGCTCGATATGTAGATGACATTATTTTGTTGTTATCACCAGAGTTTGAAACCCAGACACTCAAAAAAGAAGTTTCATCAATGTTACCGTCAGGACTCAAATTAAATGAAAGCAAATCGAAGATATATTCTTTTCAAAAATCGACACAAAAACACTGCGAAAAAGAGCACGAATTCGATTACTTGGGATATTCATTTTCCGTGAGTCGAATTGTCAAAAAATCTAGCGTTCCTCACTATCGATGTGTGAATCTTGACATTTCTCAATCAAAAATAAAAAAGATTAAAACTAGGATAGTTCGAGCATTGCTCAAATATCGAACTGATCAAAATTTCGATGACCTTCATGACAGATTCAAATTAATTACATGTAACTACAAATTTTATGATCATCAAAAGCAAAGAATAGGGTTTGCTGGAAACTATCACAGCTATGGATTAATCGACTTGCCTTCAACATCTTTGTCGGAGCTTGATCTGTTTATCAAACATATTCTGTTAAGTAAGAGTGGAAAACTAAGTGCGTTTCTCGCTCATTCACTTTCGAAGACGGAAAGAGAACATTTATTAAGATTGTCATCGCGTAAGGGGTTTGAAAATAGAATTCATTTTCATTTTTCACCTACGAAATTAAAGAAGCTAGTAGAGTGTTGGAAGTATGCGTAAAGCGCAACGTACAAAAGTAAGATTAAGTCGTTCTGATGTATATCGAACAGTTTTAACCGATACAATTCCTTTCGAAGTACCAATAATTTTTTCAAATGATGGTTTCTATAAGAATCTAATTTAAAGGTTAGTGATGACCGCGTAAGCGTTATCACTAACCTGATTGAACGAGGCCGACAGCGGTTTCGGCCTATGGGGAAAGTATACCGGAATCGGATTCTGAGGCCGTCAGGATGACGGTTTGCTGGTGCTGAACCAGTGTCGGGTTCGTTGTGAAAACGACAAACTGTCTGCCAGGAAGATGCTTTGGGCTTGCCAAGCACAGTTTGGCTGCCAGTTGGCGGTTAATTTGGCTGCACCCAAGCGTTCAAGTCGCGTACAGCTATGCCATGGGCTATTCATAGCTTGTCCAGTGCGTTCAGTTCGCTTAAACATCAAGCAGCCACCAATAAAGGTGGTGCGCGCGAGAGATAGCACTCGGTGATACCGATTAGGCGCTGATCCGGACTCGAGAGCGCAACCAGCAACATAGGTGATTGGCAATTGGGGCATTGGGGAGTGGCGTTGTGCTCGACGGTGTCGTACGTTTCGGTCGTGCGCAGCCAGTCATCCGCACTGAAACCGGTTTGTGCAAAGATCTGTTGCTGTGTGTGTTTAACATGAGCGTTGGCAAGGATGCCGAAGTGTCGGATGCGATGGAACTTTGGTGGCAGGACATGCATCAGGTAGCGTTTCATAAATTCGGTTGCTGACAAGGTCATCACTGCGTAGCGAGGTGTGGTTTGCCCGGCGATTGTCGGTTTGCGATATCGGAATGAAACTCGGGTGCCGTCGAACTTTACGATGCGCGAGTTTGCGATGGCCACCCGGTGGGTGTAACGAGACAGGTATTTGAGCAAGTGTACGGGGCCGGCGAACGGGGGTTTGGCGTACACGTTCCAATCGGTGTTGCGAGCTTTGTTGAGTCGTCTTTGAAACGCTTCGGGTGCACGAAGGTGGTTGATTCGTCTGGGGAAGATGAGTTGGTTTTTGTGGTAGGCTTTGTCGAGGTGTTCGAGGAACAGTCGACGAAACAGCTTGGCCAACACTTTGACGGGTGCGAAGAACGTTTTGGAGCCGGTTTTGTATTGACCGGTCCTGACATCGAAGCCGGCGTTGGGGACCACGACGTGAACATGCGGATGCCAGCGCAGTTGTTGGTTCCATGTGTGTAGGACCGTGGTCGCGCCGATGCGGGCTCCGAATCGATTTGGATCGGCGGCGATGGTGGTGAGGGTTTGGGCGCCTGTTCTCATGAGGATGTCCAGTACGACCTTGCGATTGGCATAGGCGATCTGGGCAATCGGTGGTGGTAGTGTGAAGACGATGTGAAAATACGGTGCCGGTAGCACGTTGAGCAGCTGGCGGTGCAGCCACCGGTGGGCGGCCTGGCCCTGACAGGTCGAGCAGTGGCGGTTGCGACAGGAGTTGTAAAGCACATGTGAGGTGTGACACTTGGCACATTCAAAGTGGCGCGCACCGAGCGCGGCGGTGCGACACATTCGAATGGCTGCAAAGGCCCGGTGTGCAGCCCTGCCAAGGGTGGCACCGCATTGCGCCATAAACGCATCACCGGCGTGGCGGAAAATATCGGCCACACCGGGGTTATCATCACGCACCGGTCAGGGTGTGACGCAGTTGTCGGCCGGGTGATCGATCTCGCGAAACATCGCCGCCGTGGTGCGGGCGTAGACGCGCGTACTTTCGACTGACTTGTGGCCGAGGATGTCCTGGACCACATCGCGCGCAGTGCCGCGTTCAAACAGGTGCGTTGCGACCGCGTGGCGAAGCCCATGAAAGGGGAAATCCTTGCTGATTCCGGCTCTGGCGCGCGCCTGATTGAAAGCGCTGCGCAACGTGGCGGCTTTCATCTGCTGGTCAGGACAGTTACCGTAAAACAGCCACCCGTGCGGCTTGGGAAAAATCTGTCGGTAGTAGCCGTTCAATGCCGACAGCACGGTGGCCGGCAGATACGCCATGCGCTCATGGCCGCCTTTGCCACAGCGCACATGAATGAACCCCTTGTCGGCATCAATGTCGTCGATGCGAAGTGCAATGACCTCAGAGATGCGCAGTCCAGTCCCGTAAGCAACCTCAATTGCGCTGCGGTAGCGAAGATCGAAGGTGGCCTGAATGAGACGCTTGACTTCGGACTCCGCAATGGTCTTGGGCAACTTATCAGCCACCTTGCGCAGACGTAAGTGAGCCACCCGATCCGGTAACCTCACAACATGGCGGTAGAACATTCGTAGCGCCGCGATCGTCAAATTGGTTGAGCGCGGCTTAAGGCCTGAGTTGATGCGCTCAAGCACGTAGGCCTCAACTTGGTTGGCACTGAGTTGTGCGGGTGGAGTGCTGACACGAGCTGCAAACTTGTCCAACTCGTGCAGGTAGGATTGCTGGGTGCGCGCCGCCAGTCCTGATAACGTCATATAATCAATAGTACTTTGCCGCAATGGCGAACACGGCGTTGAGCCGTTGCAATGAGTCATGGTAGTCTCCTTGTAAAAAATAAAAAAAAGGTGGTGTACCGTTGGCGCGGGCACCACCTCTTACAATAGGCTACTTTGAACTCAGCGGTGGGATAATCTTACGATCTGGATCGTTATCGTTGACGGTCGAATGAAGGGTCTGCCGCGTAGCGGCTTCGTTCAATTGATTTTAGAGCTAAGTCTCCTTGTTTGCAAAATCTGATTAATGTACTTGTTTACAATGACCGTAAGTGCACTATTCCCCTCCGATACAATATCGTAAAAGATGCAGATAGCATTCGTACCCTCAGTTTAATTCACCCATTTGGACAAGTAGAAATTGCCAAGTTTTACGAAGAATATCATCACCTCATTTGTCTGTATACTAGCCGCGGTCATTATTCAATTCGCCATCCTAAAAAAGTAGGTACTTCATTCTTCTTCAAATCTGCGGATAACGACGTAAACAAATTTAGAAAATCTACCATTGATACGATAGACATTGAGAACATAGCTAGAAATCCTGCCAGCTACTTCTCATATTTTGGATATAGTCGCCTCTATCGTTTTTTTCTCTCAGAAGATCACACACGACTCGAAAAAAAATACAAATATCGGCTGATGCTCGATGTTAGTAAGTGTTTTGATAGCATTTACACTCACACAATTGCTTGGGCGGTGATTAACAAAAGCATTGCAAAGAAATATACGTTTTCCTCGACGTTTGGCAATAATTTTGACAGATTAATGCAAAAAATAAACCACAATGAAACTAGTGGTATTTGCATTGGTCCCGAAACGAGCCGAATTTTCGCTGAAATTATATTGTCGAAGGTAGATCAAGTAGTTTTTGAAAGTTTAGCAGATAAAAAGATACTCGAACGTTCGGACTATGATTGTAGACGTTACGTCGACAATTACTATATTTTTGCGAATTCAGAGGAATATCTTTCCGCTGTTCAACACGAATTGTCTATAGCATTGCGTGAGTATAAACTACATTTAAATTTGTCAAAAACTGAGAAACTAATCCGTCCTTTCTATACTCGGAAGTCTTTGGTTATCGATAAGGTAAATGAAAGTATTCAATATCTTTGGAAAAAGACTCTTGAGACTAAAACATACAATGATCGCCAAATTCAAATTCCCATTCGAATATATCGTTATCGATCATTGTTTGGTAACTTCACACGTCGAGTGAAAGCTGCATGCTATTCATCTGACATGGGGTATGATGCGGTATCCAACTATTTGGTTGGTGCAATGAAACGCAAGCTTATCGAGCTATGTGACAATTATGATAAGGAGTATGGCGTTGGTGTTGCGTACTATCGTAAACTAATGTTATTCATTCTAGATGTCGGATTTTACTTCTTTACTCTACATCCCACTGTAGCATCATCTTTTCGACTTTCTCACGCTATGGTAGTAAGTGCACAATACATGAAAGAACACGACATAGAGGGATTGGAAGTTTTACAAGAATCTATTTTGCGATGGACAAATATGCTTGTGGATTCACCAACACTTACCCCGCTACTCGAAAAACGCTCGGTCGTTCCAATCGAACTTCTGAATATACTCGTCGCGCTTCAAGAATTTTGCACAGACAGTTCTGTTGAATCCAAGTTGCTAGATAAAGCGAGGCGTGGTACTTCCGATGACCGATATTTTCAAATTATTGTTCAACTGTTCATCTATAAAGACAACCCAAAATTCATTAATCAACGAGATGCGGTTTTTGCGACAGCTTGCAAAAAATTAAAATCAGAGATTTACTCAATCACCAAAGAAACTGAACTTGCACATTTATTATTGGACCTGCTTTCATGTCCATTCATTCCGATTCAAAATCGTCAAAAACTTCTTTTAGATATCTGGAAGAAACTCCGAGATGAAGATTCTAGTTTAAAAATAATCAAGAAAGTAGATGCAAAGAGGCTAGTTATTGAAATTGAAAAACAGCACTGGTTTGTACAATGGCAAGGTATCAATTTACGTAATATTATTGAAAAGAAAGAGTTGAGTTCCGTATATTCTTAACCTACATTGGTTTGCGATTGACGGCGAATTCTTTGTCTTTGTTCTTTGAACAAATATAGACCATACAACTACACTGGTTTGAATGATCAACAAATCAAGCGGTTGTATGGAGCAAGAAATTGCACACACATTAAGTTTCGCCGTCAATTTGCTTAACCATTCGCGAATTGTACAACTGCAGATGCAAGTCCCGGAATGTTTCCAAAAAAAATCTTTTCTGATAACTCGAATCTATTCGGAATATTTTTTAATATTCTCGTATTCGATCCTTGAATTGATGTGGAACGACTAACCTGAAGTTCCGAGGCAATTTCCGCATATTGATACTCGTAAGTTGCGGGTAATAAAGCGTTATCTTCTCAAGTGATGATTGTGTCTTTTTTAGTATAAGAGGCACTAAATAATAAATTAACATTCTTCTTCATCCTTTTCCATCTTCCGTCTCATACTCTGTATGTCGCAGTTAATGGCGATCTAATCCTCTTAATTGCACCAATATCTTGTATAATAGTTTCTTATATATTAGGCACTAAATAGATCTGCGCCCATGCACATCTCCATCACCAAAACCACCTACAAAGGAAAAACCCACCGCTGTACTCTGCTGCGCGAAACCTACGTCGACAAACACGGCAAACGGCAAAAACACACCCTCGGCAACCTGTCTAAAGCCGACCCGCGTATGATCGAGTTGATCAAAGGACATCTCGCCGGTATCGACTACATGGAAGTCAATCAGGCATTCGAAATTACTCAAAGCCGGATCCACGGCCCGGCCATGGCAGTGCTCAAAGCCTTCGAGAAACTCCACTTCCAACACCTGATCGGCTCGACTGCAAGTCGCGAACGCGACCTGGTGTGTGCCATGGTGGCCGCCAGAATCGTGCGTCCACAGACCAAGCTGCCCACCACCCGGTGGTGGGACACCACCACTTTTGCCGAGCACTTCAACGTTGTGGATGCCAAGGTCGATGAGCTGTACGGCGCAATGGACTGGCTGTTAACGCGTCAAAACCGTATTCAAGGTAAACTGGCCAGGCGTCATTTAAACGATGGCGACCTGGTGCTGTACGATCTGAGTTCCAGTTATTTCGAGGGTGAGCGCTGTGCGCTGGCGCGCTACGGTTACAACCGCGACAAAAAGCGCGGCAAACTGCAGGTCAACTACGGGCTTTTGTGTGACCGTCTGGGGCGTCCGGTCTCGATATCAGTCCATCCGGGGAATGTTTCAGACACGGTGACACTGACCGCGGAGCTGCGCCGCCTGCAGCGGCGCTTTGCACTGTCCAAGGTCGTGGTGGTGGGCGATCGCGGCATGATTGCCACGGCACAGATTGAAGCACTTAGGCAGTACACAGATTTTAAATGGATTAGTGCGCTCAAAAGCCAGACGATCCGTAAACTGATGCGCGACGGGATGATTGATGCCGGCGACACCACAAGCTTAGTGGAGGTCCACCATCCACAGTTTCCCAACGAGCGGCTGTTGGTGTGTCGCAATGCGGCACTGGCCAAACGCCGTATGCACAAACGCGAAGCACTGTTAAAGGCCACGGAAGTGTTGCTGGATGAGATTTGTGAGTCAGTTAAGCAAAAACGCCTGCAAGGTTGTGCCGAGATCGGCGTGAAACTTGGCCAGGTGATCAGTCGCTACAAGATGAAAAAACACTTTGTGTGGAAGATCGACGATACCTCGTTCACCTATCATCGCAATGAGCACTCGATTGCCGATGAAGCCAAGCTTGATGGGGTCTACGTGATTCGCACGTCGGTGTCAGCCCAAGACATGAGTGCGCCCGAGTGTGTGCGCGCCTATAAGTCTCTGTGTGGGGTTGAACGGGCGTTCCGGACCATTAAGACCATGCACCTTAAGGTCAGGCCGATTCACCACTGGCGTTCGGACTGCATAATCGCATAGTATACGGACAGGCGATTGCAGAATAAAAGGACACCTAATCGCATCAAAAAGGACAGCGATTCGCATTTTAGCGGACAGTGAATCGCATCAAAAAGGACACGCCTTTGCATTGACTTGAGTTGCTGGCCCGAACCGGCCCTCAAGCGAGCATTTTCCCACAAAACTTGACTTGCCTTTGGCTTTGGCATTTCAATGGTGAATTGATTCACCATTGAAAGCGGAGCAAGGCGCAATGAGCAGAAGGAAAATCACAATGCAAAAGCAAATCGAAATACTACGATTAGGGCATGACTGCGGGTTGTCGGTGCGCGACATCGCCGCGGCGGTCCAGGTTAGTAAGAGCACGGTGCAAAAAGTGCTCAAAACGGCACAGATCCTGAATCTGAAATGGCCCCTGGATCATCCGATCGATGAACAGCAATGGGCCCAAGTGTACGCCGGCCCGACGCCGAACAGCGATGACCAATACCAGGTCGATTACGCACAAGTGCGAGAACAACTGCGCCATAAAGGCGTCACCCAAAAGCTGCTGTGGCAAGAACACTGCCAAAGCGGCTATCGACTGAGCTACTCGCAGTTCACCCGCGATTACGCCACCTGGCGTAAATCTCAAAAATTATCGATGCGCCAGGTCCACGAGCCCGGCGACAAAGCGTTTGTCGATTTTTCCGGTCTGACCGTTCCGGTCGACGATCGCAAAGCCGAGATCTTCGTCGGCGCACTGGGCGCCTCCCACTACACTTTCGTCATCGCAGTGTGGTCGCAATCACTGCCTGACTGGCTGCACTGCTGTAGCGCCATGCTCAAGTTCTTTGGCGGAGTGACGAACTTCATCGTTCCTGATAACTTGTAATGCCGAGCTCGGCGTTACAAGTTTAATGCCGAGTGGTTGTTAATGCCGAGAAATTACGCAACCCCCGCATGAAGCGCGGTTTTGGAGCGAAATCACTCGGCATTAATCCTGCACATTCCTATCCGCTAAGAATCTGCATCAGGTGATCCTGCACACCATGGAAAGTCCCCGGCCGAAGTGAAGGTGGCGCGTTGGCCTTAAGAATCTCGAGTTTCTCAACGGGACTCGCTCGCAGGTACGATTCAGTTGTTTTCACGTTGGCATGGCCCAGCCACAGCGACACTTTGCGAATATCCCCGGTGGCACGCAACACAGTCATGGCCGTTGAATGTCGAATGACGTGCGGAGTTATGCGCTTGTTTTTCAATGACGGCATCGATCGTGTCGCCGTCTCAACATGGCGGCTGAGAATATAAGCGAATCCGTCAGTACTCATGGCAGATCCACGGGCGTTTAGAAACAACCAGCGGTTGTTCACTGAAGGGCGCACTTGCAACCACGCGCCAACAGCAACTCGAGTCTCTTTCCACAACGGCAGTTCACGTTCGCGTCGGCCCTTGCCGAGGATGCGTACGGTTTCCAGCCGTGTCCCTTGGAGGCTGTCGATGGTCAGCGCAGTCAGCTCAGAGACCCGCAATGCGGCAGCGTAACACAGATGCAGCATCGCTCGGTCTCTCATACCTGCGAGTGCACGCGTATCGGGGGCATCCAGAATTGCCTGAATCTCGGCGCTCTCAAGCCAGTCGATCAAAGGTTGCGATGCGCGCCTTTGTGGAATTGCGCTCACCTGCAGCGCCAGCTCCAGACAGGCTGGCAGGCGATATTCCAGATAGCGGAAGAAAGACTTGATGGCAGCGAGGCGGATATTGCAGGTCGCCGCACAGTTTTGACGGTCTCGTTCCAATTGGTCGAGAAAGTCCGTCACCACGCAAGGCGCTAGGTGCTCGATTTTCAGTTCACTCGGACGAATGTCGAACCGAATCGCTGCGTAAAGTGCAAGCAGCCGAAAACATTCCGTATAGCTTTGCACGGTGTGGTGACTGAAACGTCGTGTTCCAGGCAGATAGCGTTGCAGGAAATCGGCAAGGTGCGGTGCAAGATCAGTCATGACCGCCTCCACACTCAATCAAATGAATCTGTTCTGTCGCCTCAGCAATGGCTCGTTGCAGTTTCGGCGAGAATTCCAAATACCAGTAAGTGGATGTGATGTTGACATGGCCCAAATAGGTGGCCAGTGCCAGCATGTGGCGCCCCGGGTCGCCCCTGGCAGGCAGGTTTTCCAAAGATCTTGTCGCGAACGAGTGTCTCAATGAATGTACCGTTGGACCGCGTTTGCCGGGTAGACAGATTCCCACTTTCTGAACTAGTGTCAGTCAGAAAACCCCCGATTTTAGGCGAGAATTCAGAATACATTTGACCGACAATGAGCCCGAGCAAGACTAACGCCGGACTGTCAGGGCGAATTGTGACAATCCAGTGCCAAAACAGGGCAAAATCACGAATTTAGCCCACAGCCGTGCCTCCGGCACCCGGATTTTCGTTTCCGATGGGTGAATTGAAATGCTAAGCGGCGCGCAAACGCTGCTGACGGGCGAGTTTCTGACGCTCTTTGTCGCGCAAGATCCTACCCAGCCGCTTCAGATTGGCAGCCAGTACCGACAGCGCCACCGCACGGGCAAAACCTGTTTTGCCGTGGTCCCGAACCCGGTCCAGCCCGCAGTGCTCCAGATGATTGATCGCCGACTCAATGCCAGGGTGCTTGCCACGCGCGGCTTTGAACCACGGCTGCGACTCATGCATCTTGTCGTTGATATTGCGATAGCCTTTTTTCGGCAGTGCGCATTCATCGAGCAACTCACCGAGCGCCACCTGATTGGCCGGCGAATGAAAGCCACGATCGAAACTGCAGCTGTTCAAGTCAGGAAAGCTTTGCCGGGCTTGCTCGATGACCGGTACAGCATGGTCAACATCACTGCCGTCCCACAGGATACGGTGATGCAGGATAAATCGGTAGTGGTCCTCCACCACACAGACCGGCACGCCGAGCTCTTGCGGGACACCGGCTTTGCCTTTGACCACCCAACGGGTGTGTGGCTCAAAGACCGAAAACACTTTGTCCCGGTGAGGAATCTTCTCCTCGCGCACCAAGCGCCGCGTGACCTGATCGATCTGACGGTGTGCGTGGCGGATATAGTTTTGAAGTTGCACGACTTTAGCTTGCTGAAAAAGCGTCAGCTCAAACGCCTCGACCTGCTTGAGCGTACCCTGTGCACGATTCAGGTATTGTTGACACTGGGCCAGGTACTCGTTCACCTGCACGGGCGAATTCTTATTCTTCTTGGACGTTCGCACGCGGTTGAATGCTTGTTTGATCTTTTTTTGAATATGACGATGCTGGCGCCAGCCCTCAAGATCCAACTGCTCGGCGAGCCAGACCGCTGTTGTGATGCTGCAACGCATGGCATCAAACAACAAATTGACATCGGTTGGAAAATGAACATCCGTTTGAACGCAGAACGAATCACAACGCCCGCGCAATGTTTCGCCAGGCTTTTTTCTAACCACCTCGTGGCCGGCCTGGACCAGCAGTTGGTTGATCTTGGCCAACAGTTGCGGGCTCAGCAAGGTGACGTTATCCATCACGGTTTGTCGCTCGTATTCGTGCGCCATCACCCCGTGGCCCAGCATTTGTCGCAAGGTGCCATGCTCGTTGGCCAGCTCAGTGAGGCGGTCGTAATCGCAATTCAGACCCTGCTTGAGGATCGCCAGGACCAGAATGCGCCAAAGCTCCATGCCCGGACGACCGGTGTCCTTACGGGCTTTGGGATTCACTTGTGCATCAAGCAGTGTAAAGACTTCGCTTCGCAACTGCGGGTTGGTATACAGATATTGCAGACCCCTGAGCAAGGCCGGAATGTCATCGCGCGATTTCGAGCTAATGACGATATCGGCGATAAAGGTGCCGCCCAGTTCAGATTGTGTGGATTTGACTTTTCGCATGGTCAGGGCCTGAAGATTGTATCAAAAAGGAGAAATTTGGGGGTTTTAGGCGAATATTTGGCTTGATTCGGGAAATCTTCGGTGCCAGAAGTCTGCCTCTACATCATTGTTTATATTGACATATTATACTCTATTTTGGTTTTCTGTCAAACACGAACTAGGGAATTGAACACTGACTGTACGTACCGAAGCGATGGCGGTCGTCCTGTTGAAATCACAAACAGATGCTTGTCGTCCCCTTTTTCGCGGCGACGCTGCATTAAGTAGCGATCAATTGCCTCCTGCACGGTCGGGTGCAGCACGACCATACGAGACTTTTTGAACTTTGTGCCCCGAATCACGAGTCCATCATCGACAAGGTCATCGAAAGTCAGCGACAGCGCCTCACTGATACGAATTCCGGTTGCTGCGATTAATCCGAACAGATAGTGCCAAGTCAGCGGCGTAATGGTTGCTACAGGTTCTGTGTCCAAAGCGGCTGACAGGATTTTGTGCGTGTCTTGCGCCGACAGCAGGTACGGAGTCGCTCTGCGATAAAGCGCACGTCCCAAAGTGTCGCGCGAAGGCACTTGATGGCGTGGATCTTCTGCATGCATCCAGCAAGCAAATGCGCGCACCATGCGCAATTTCCCGACACGCCAGGCATGCGAGGCGTTTTTTGATGCTTCAATCCACGTGATTACGGTGTCGGTTCGTATTGTGCTTTCGTTGCGATTGTCAGCATAGTCAGCAAAATTTGATAGTGTCTGTTCCTGAATATGGTATCGGTAACCGAGTGCGCGCTGCATCGCGACATAGCGTTTGACATGATCGGTCATGGCAGTTGGTTCAATCATTGCTGAATACCTCCAAGCCACGGTTGTGCGACTTCACGGAGCATTGTTGTGTCCGTTTTCGCATAGATCATGGTTGTGTTAGCCGATTCGTGCCGAAGCAGTGACTGAATTACATCGAGCGAAGTTCCGTTGCGCAGAAGATGCGTCGCTAGGCTGTGTCTAAAAAGGTGTGCTCCGCGCGTGCCCCGGGTATCGACTCCAGTGCGATCCAACGCACGTCGCACAATCCTGGAAACAGCACCATGTCCAGCAAAGGGCCGGTGCGGAGCTTTCGCACCGAGAAACACCCGTCGTTGCGCAGCGTTTTTCTTTTTCGAACGTACATTTGCAATGTAGACATACAGCGCATCACCTGCGTCCTGAGGCAATGGCAGCACCACTTGTTTGCCCCCCTTTCCTGTAATGCAAATCGTGCCTTTCGACCAGTTGATATCGTCTAGTCTCAGAGAAGCAATTTCACCAGCGCGCAATCCCAATCGCGCAAGCAGCAGTAATATTGCGCGATCTCGCAACTCCATCGGACCGCAGCAGGACGCAATCGTGCGCTCGATATCATCGACTGATATGTACCTGGGCAGCTTGGACAATCGCCAATTTGGCACTGACGGTACCGCATTGACCAGTGCTCGCGACACCTCGCCCGCTGACACCAGGAATCGCAGATACATACGCAACGTCGTTGCCAATTGCTGTGCATCGCTTCGCGATCTTTTTTCAACGTACTTAAACAGCACCTGTCGGATCTGCGCGGCATCATATTCGCGAGGATCATCACCCAATGATCGCAGCGCCACCGCGATTTGTCCGGTGCGGCGCGCTACAGTATTTTCACACACATTGCGGTTGTGTTTAAGCCACATGCTGAACTGTTCAATACGTTTAGAATATCGCGGCCGCAGTGCGCGTGGCAACGACTGGGAAATACGCCCTGTCTCCGATAGATACTCGACGAAGCGGTGAACCTCATTTGTGTAGCTCAACCCGGTGTTGTGAAGCCTGCCGACGCGCAGCACTCCCGGATACCACAACGTAATTTGTCTTTCATGAAAATGTGCGCAAATGTCCGGACTGACGGCACACAATGAAATCCGAGACAGATGCAGCCAGACGATGAAGTGTATGCCTCCGTTCCGATACATGCTGACAGTGTGGGCAGCATACCCATCCTTGCGCAATTTGTTGACGAACTCCTCGACGAAGCGCAAATTGTCGTCTAGCTCCCCAGGTGTCGTGACGCAGCCCTTATTTTCCAGAAATTGCACGAACCTCATAACTGAAGGTCGACGTCGTGGCTTGCAACGATAAACTTGGCTCGCATTGGGTTGTGTAGTGCAACCGCTGCAATCATGCTCCACAAAACAAGATATCTCTGCAGCATTCAGTGTCTCAAGCGCCAAACCTTCCCGTTCTAGCCAGACCAAAAGATGACTGGCCAATCGCGCATTGCATTCAATATGTTTTTGGCTAAACCCATCGCAACGAAGATTTGTGACAAATTCATCGATCAGCGAGTTGAATGGATTCTGTGCTGACGCCGCAGCTGATTGGCAAAATGATATGGATCGCATAGGTAGTGCTCCTTGTTATGGTAAAAAAGGAACTACTTTAGCAGATAGGAATGTGCAGGATTAATGCCGAGTGATTTCGCTCCAAAACCGCGCTTCATGCGGGGGTTGCGTAATTTCTCGGCATTAACAACCACTCGGCATTAAACTTGAAAAGCGGCGTTAAAAGCGCCTGTCGCTATGATCCTGAGGTCAATCCGATCTTTGCCCAATGGTCAACCCATTACGACACCGTGATCTTACCGACGCGCCCTGGAAAACCCAAAGACAAAGCCATCGCAGAGAATGCAGTGCAACAAACCCAGCGCCGGATTCTGGCGCCCCTTAGAAATCGTCGGTATCAGTGTCTGTCACAACTGAACAAGGATATTGCACCACTGCTGATAAAACTCAATGCGGCACCTTTTTCAAATCGCCCAGGCTCGCGCCACGACGCCTTTAAAACCCTCGACTACCCGGCACTGAAACCGTTGAACTGGTTGGACTTCGAACCGGTGGACTCCAAGACCGCCACCGTGGGTTTCAACTACCATTTGTGCTACTCCGGCCATTGGTATTCCGTGCCCTACGAATATCGGGGCCTGAAAGTGACCGTGCAAGCCACCGCTAAAACCGTCACCGTGTTTTACCAGCAACGCCAGATCGCACACCACCTCAGAGCCAAACTCAACGATCGCGCCACCACCACCGTTGATGCGCACATGCCCAAAGCCCATCAGGCAATCTGTAAATGGACCCCGAAAAGACTCAAAAACTGGGCTCGCAACATCGGCCCGCATTGCCTGGTGTGGGTGAGTGACCGCCTAAACGAAGTCAAATACCCACAACAGGTCTCCCGCCGGTGTCTGGGGGTGTTGCGCTTAAGCCAAAAATACGGCACCACCCGCCTGAACGAAGCGTGTCGATTGGCCAACCAAAACGGACTGCATCGCTATCACCACCTCAAAGACATGCTCGCCAATGACGGTGATCGCATGGCGTCCGAACAGTTGACACTCAACTTGCCGCAGCACCATGAAAATGTGCGCGGCGCAAAACATTTTAACTAATGAGAATCACACCCATGAGTACAATCCAAACCTTGACCAAGCTTCGACAGCTGCGCTTAAGCGCCATGGCCCAGGCACTGCAACTTCAGTTAGAACAGCCTGGCACTTACGATGAGCTGAGTTTCTTAGAACGCGTTGATCTGTTGATTAACACCGAGCTTGAAAACCGTCACCAGCGCCGTCAGCAGCGGCGCATCAAAGCTGCGGATTTTTCCCTGCCAGCCTCTCTTAACGAGATCGAGTACGATCCCAAGCGTAATCTGTCGCGCCAGCAGATCGCACCACTTGGGCAGTGCGACTGGCTTAACCGCGCGGAGAACTTACTGGTCACCGGTCCCACTGGGGTCGGGAAAACTTACATTACCAGTGCGCTTGGCTACAGTGCCTGTTTATTGGATTATTCGGTGTACTACGCCCGGGTACCGCATTTACTCAGACAGTTCGATCAGGCCAAGGCCACTGGCACGTTCAGCAAAACGCTCCAGCGCCTCGGTTCGGTGGCACTGCTTATCATCGATGACTGGGGCTTGCAACCGCTTAACGACAACCAGCGCCACGACTTGTTGGAATTAATGGAGCAACGCTACCGGCGAACATCAACCGCATTGATCAGTCAGTTACCGACCGATCAGTGGTATGCCAGTATCGGTGATGCCACCTTGGCCGACGCTATACTGGACCGGCTGATGCACAATGCCCATCGCATTGAACTCAAAGGCGAGTCGATGCGCAAGAAATACACCGTGCAGAGCACCACACAATGAGACTGGGACCCGTGTAAATAAATCTATAACCAACCCTGTGAAAAATTCCCAATGGTAATCGTTAGATTGAAGGACAATCACCATTCGGTTTTTGCACGAGGGTTGCTGACAGATTTGTTTACACTACCGCAGATGGAAAATCAACCTTGAAAAATGGAGGTATCATTCACTCAATAGTAACCGGAAAAGCTCAACCTCAATGCAAAATGTCCTTTTTGATGCGATTCACTGTCCGCTAAAATGCGAATCGCTGTCCTTTTTTTTGCGCTATATCGAGTATTCAACTATGTAGTGCTTTTCAAATAAACAGCTGATATACACTGGAAAAATAGTTCAAAACTCGACATAGTAAGAACTTCATCAACAGTCCCAGAAGGGACAGGAGTCTTACTATGAGATACAAACTTGACGATAAAATCGTTTTTCGCAAAGCCCCCACCGGTCCGTTGGTACCGTACTTGGGTGCGATCGTGCAAAATTTGCGAGCCCTTCAGTATTCGACGACGACGATTAACAATTACTTATCGCTGACGGTCCGGTTCAGTCAATGGTTGGATCAGCAAAACATTGAACTGATGGGTCAGTCTGTTTCCGAAGTCACTGGAAACTGGCAGGCCGCAACAATTTCGACGCGCAGAAAGCCTTACGGGTGTCTGAAGTCGATTCTGGAAGTTTTACTGTCCGAAGGGGTCATATTTCACAGAACCGATGTGTCAACTTTGACACCGATAGAACTGTGTCTGCATCGTTACCAGGCGTACTTATTCAAGCAACGCAATTTGACCAAAGAAACAGTCTCGTATTACGTGTATTACGTACGGCGATTTTTGCAATATTGTTTTGGCAGTTGTGCTGTGCATCTTTGCGAGTTAAGTGCGCAAGATGTGACTGGATTTGCGCGTGCTGAAGCCTCACGATTAAATTGTCCGAGGACTATGAGGACGGTGACGACGTCCATGCGTTCATTTCTACGCTATGTGCACGGCCAAGCCAGGCATATGCCAGACTTGGCCGGGCAGGTTCCCAAAGTTGCCAGTCCCTCATTCAAAACAATTCCGCGTGCAATTGCGCCTGACGAAGTTGAAAAGTTGCTCAGATGCATCGACCGCGGCACCGCAATTGGGAAGCGCAACTATGCGATTTTACTGCTGTTGTCCCGCTTGGGATTGCGTGCCATCGAAGTTTCGAAATTATCACTCGATGATTTTGATTGGAAACATGCAGCTGTCACTGTTACCCTCAAAGGCGGGCGTCGCAGTCTGTATCCGTTATCGGATCAAATTGGACAGGCGATTGTTGACTACCTGCAACACGCCCGTCCGCAAAGTTCCCAACGCCGGGTGTTTCTACGAACCTGTGCGCCGTTTCACGGAATCAGTACCAGTAGTGTAAGACAAGTCGTTCGGTCTTGCATTGAACTTGCCGGGGTCGAGTCACCGACCAAAGGACCGCATCAGTTTCGCCACGGACTTGCCACACAGATGCTGCGATGCGGGGCTGCGCTTGATGAAATCGGTGATGTACTTGGCCATCGTGATAGCGATACCACCAGAATTTACGTCAAAGTTGATATCTCAGCTTTACGTAAACTCGCACTGCCGTGGCCGGGAGTGAACCGATGAGCACGATCACACAAGCGGTTTATGATTACCTTGAGCTACGCCGCGGCCATGGATACAAATTGCAAACATATCAGCCTTTGCTGTTGAATTTTGCGGCTTTTGTGCAACACCACCAGGCCGATTACGTCACGCAGGAACTGGCTCTTAAGTGGGCTCAGCTGCCGCAAAATGTCAAGCCCGGTTCCTGGAAGTATCGACTCACTGCAGTACGCGGCTTTACGCAATACCTTAAGGGCTTGGATCCGAGGACGCAAATCCCGTCACCGGATTTGTTGCCGTCAGTACCATCGCGCCCGATCCCTTACCTGTACAGCGACCAGACCATCGAGGCGTTGCTGGATGCGGCACGAAATATGCCGGTCCGCAATCCAAAAGATGCACTTCGGCCCTGGACATTGTACTGTTTGTTCGGTCTGCTCAGCGTCTCCGGGATGCGGGTCGGTGAAGTGCGTCGCCTGCGCCTTGAAGATGTTGACCTCAAAGCTGCAGTTCTAACCGTTCGCGCGGGCAAAAATGACAACGAGCGCTACGTACCATTACATGAAACCACCTGTGCTGTGTTAAACGACTACATCAAAAGACGCGAACGTCACTGGCACGGTCAGCCCGTCAGTGACTATCTGTTTGTTTCTGGAAATGGCAAAATGCTTCATTACGAAAGCATTCTGCGCACGTTTCGCCAACTATCACACCAAATCGGTCTGCGCGGCAAAGATGTAAAACACCGCCCGCCGCGTCTGCATGAGCTTCGACATTCGTATGCAAACAAAGTCCTGGCCGATTGGTATCGCAACGACCAGGACCCTGAAAGGATGTTGCCGGTACTGTCCACCTATCTGGGTCATGTGTCTGTTTCCAGTACCTATTGGTACCTTCAAAATAACCCGGCACTGATGAAACACGCCATGACACGACTGGAACACCGATGGGAGGGGCAGTTATGAACCGGCAACCCGATGTCTCAACGCCACTGGCGCCGTTGATCGAAAAATTCTTCAACGTCCGATTACGGCAGCAGCGGCTGGTGAGTCCGCATACGATTATCTCCTATCGAGATGCGTTTCGGCAGTTTCTCAGTTTCGCCAAAGACCGTCTGAAAACGGAACCTTCGAAGCTGTGCTTTGAGTGCTTTGATGCCAACTTGGTCAGCGAGTTTTTGAACGATCTGGAAACGACTCGAAAAGTCAGTGTTCGAACCCGCAATCTAAGACTGACCGCGATTCACTCATTTTTCCGTTTCATGGCCTATGAGTTACCCACCCATGGAGCTCAGATCCAACAGGTGCTGAGCATCCCTGACAAACGGCATGTCAAAAAACAGGTCGGCTTTCTACACAGAAAAGAAGTCGATGCGCTGCTGGCAGCTCCGGATCGAAACACCTGGTCAGGGCGGCGTGATCATGCATTTATTCTCACTGCCGTACAAACCGGTCTGCGAGTGTCAGAGATCACGAATCTGAAAACGCATGGCTTGAGTCTTAAAGGCGCACCGCATTTAAGTGTCATCGGCAAGGGGAGAAAACAACGTACGGTACCGTTGGCGAAACCCGTCTGTGCGGTGCTCAAAGACTGGCTACGTCAACCCCCGCGCGGCACCGAGAATGTTCTTTTCCCAAACCGCAACGGAGATGCGATGACGATCCACGGTGTTCAGTACCTGTTGCGCAAACACCGCGCAACCGCGATTGAGCAGTGTTCAACTCTGAAGAGCAAACCAGTGACTGTGCATCTACTGAGGCACACCGCGGCAATGGACTTAGTGCAAGCCGGGGTTGACCGCAGCACTATTGCGCTTTGGTTAGGCCACCAGTCGATACAGAGCACTGAACCTTATATCGAAGCGACTTTGGAATTGAAACAAAGAGCGCTGGCAAAAGTGACGCCACACCAAAGCCCGCTCAAACGTTTTAAGGCGACGGATCGGTTGATTGACTATCTCAATGGCTTGGGATAGTTAAACCGTGGATAACTATGTAGTGCGATTCGAAGAGGAGCGATAATTTACAACGTTAATTCAGATCAATACAGCGATCGATAAGAAAAGCACTACATAGTTGTATACTCGATATAGCGCAAACTATGTCGTTTTCGACATAGGATGCGAATACGCATTCGGACCGGGTGCGCGCCCATCTTTTTATCTGCATGCTGGCTTATTATGTTCAATGGCACATGCGTGAAGCCTGGCGGCCGCTGACGTTTGCAGACCCGAATTTACGCGACGATGCTAAAGTGCGCGATCCGATGGCTGCGGCGAAACGCTCAAGTGATGCGCTGCGCAAGGTGCACACCGGTTTGCTTGAAGATGGTACACCGGCGCACAGTTTCGACACGCTGTTGGACAATCTTGCAACGATTGTGCGAAATCAATGCCGTGTGCCCGGCACCGCGGCAAGTTTTCAGATGGATACCCAAACCACAGACTGGCAGAAAAAAGCCCTTGGCTTGCTCGATGATATCGCGCAGTTGCGTACCAGTGCCAACGCATAGGCACTAAACGTTAATTTCTGTTATGTGATATTTTTTCGTAATCGTTTGATTCGATTTGACCATTGAATTTCTGATGGCTCGGAACTTCAGACTAACGATTTGATACATAAATCTGAGACTGGTCGGCCTTTATATCACGAATATACTTTGCTACGCGATGATTCGTGATCCAAGTGAGCAGTTGTTAGAACCCACACTAAGCCTGTCAAACCCGACCTATTTGTCTACAATAATTTTCCTAACTTGGAATCACTTGTATCGAATTACAATCAAGAAAATTGACCCCGAGTAGTTTCCCCAGGGCCAATTATTCTTTTGAAGTATATGGATAATTCAAGCAGGTATTAACTGTACCGATAAGGGACACCCACTTTTTCCATCACCTCGGAGTATCGTGTGAAAGCATCCACGACCTTGCGAGTACGGGGGCTAATTGAAGCCAGATCTTCCCAAAATTCCTTGGAATCTTCAACAACTTGATCCCATTCGTCGACAGGAATTGTAGTGAGTTCCATTTTCTCACCTTCCACTCTGAGTTGGGCCTCGCCACCCCAGTACCAGACTTGCCGGTAATAGTGCGAGTCATTGCAGGACATTCGGAACAGTTCCTGCATTTGTGGTGTCAAAGCGTTCCAACTGTTGGTGTTGGCAAAATATGAACCACACCAAGCGCCGGTTACGTTATTGAGCAATGCATAGTTGCAAACATCTGCCCAGCCCACTTCGTAAGCTTCCGTGAATCCGCACCAGGCAACTCCATCGAGTTCGCCGGTGCCAATTGCGACTTCGATGTCGTCCCAAGGCAAGGTTACCGGAATCAGTCCGTAGCGCGACAGGAATCGACCCGCCGTAGGTACGCCAAATACCCGCTTACCTTTCATGTCAGCCAGTGAACGAATTGGATCTTTGGTAAAGATATGGAGAGGATCCCATGCACCAGCACTGATCCATTCTACACCTTCCACTTCACCATAAGCTTCAGCCCAAATTTCATCCAGCCCATAGTACTTGAACAAGACTGGCAGATCTAGACTGTACCGGGTGGAAAATGGAAAGTATCCACCGAAAACACTGATGTCGACTGGAGAGGCCATAGTGGCATCGTCGCTTTGTACAGCATCAAGCGCTCCGGATTGTAGTGCCCGAAACAATTCGTCAGTCGGTACCAGTTGGTCAGCGTAGTACAGTTCAATTTCCATTTGACCATGCGCAATCTTGTTGAACGCTTCGATCTGTGGTAATACTACGTGAGCGCCCAGCGGTGCACCAGAATAGGATTGCAGGCGCCACTTGATTGGATTGGTCTGAGAGAACGCGTAGGGAGCGGTGCCCGCTGCCAGAATACCAGCGGTTCCCGTACCCAGGCTTTTAACAAACTTCCGCCGATCTTGACTAGCGGGTTTGTGGTGGTTGTTTTTATCACTCATCATCTTCTCCTCAACGATGTTTTAAGGATTGGCCTTATGGCCTTTTCTTATGGGGTCAGCGCGCATAAATCTGGCCAGGCAACCACAGAGCAATCTGAGGAAAGACCATCACCAGAGTTAACGCAACGACCATGACTAGCACAAATGGAAATATCGATCGATATATATCCGCTAACGATATTTCAGGCGGAGCCATCGCGCGCATCAAAAATAAATTGTACCCGAATGGCGGTGTCATATAAGCGATTTGGCAGGTGATGGTGTAGAGCACGCCGTACCAGATAGGATCAAAGCCAAGGATCTTCACCAAAGGCACGTAAAGTGGAGCCACGATAACGAGCATCGCGGTATCATCCAGGAACATGCCCATAAACAGATAGGACAGTTGCATCATGATCAGCACTTCCCAAGGCGTAAGGTTCCAATTTGTGACAAAGAGAGTTTCTATGGCTCGGGCAGCGCCTATCCCGTCAAATACTGCTCCAAAGCACAAGGCCGCCAGAATAATCCACATAAACATGCAGGATATTCCCAGCGTTTTGCGGATGGTTTCTTCCATCACCTTGCGATTGAGACGACGCTTCACCAATGCTGCCAGGGTTGCTGCAGTAGCACCTACAGCCGAGCTTTCAACCAGGCTGGTAATGCCCATGACAAAAAGCCCTGTCATAAAAAAGAAGATGAGAAAAGGTATGATTCCAGCCCGAAGAAGGCGCAATTTTTCAGCCATCGGCATATTGCGCTCTTCCAGGCTGACGGTCGGACCAAGGTGGGTCTGTATGCGACAACGTATCACGATATAGATGATGAACAACGCCGCCATCATCAGGCCAGGCAATGCACCTGCAAGCCATAACTTACCGACCGATTCGCGGGCGATCATACCGTACAGGACCAGCACTACGCTCGGAGGTACAAGAATACCTAAGGAACTTCCAGCCTGTACAACGCCGGTGATCATAATCTTGTCATAACCCCGTCTAAGCATTTCCGGCAAAGCGATCGTGGCACCGATGGCCATACCTGCCACACTGAGGCCATTCATGGCTGAAATAACAACCATCAGCCCGATGGTTCCCACGGCAAGTCCACCTTTAAGTCCACCGAACCAGACGTGAAACATTTGATACAGATCGTCAGCAATGCCTGATTCTGACAGGATGTATCCCATGTAAATAAACAGCGGCAGTGTCAGCAACGGGTACCATTTGAAAAGCTTGAAGGCAGCGGTGAATGGCATTTCTACTCCGCCGTCACCCCATAGAAGCAGTGCTGCAACTGTGGAAACAATTCCAATGGCTGCAAAGACTCGCTGTCCGGTCAGCAACATCAGGAGCATGGAACCGAACATGATGATTGCGATCGCTTCGTAACTCATACCAGTTCGACTCCCCTTGCTTTAGCCAAGTCCTTAAAGAAAGTGGAAATAGCTTGTAGCAAAATAAGAAATATCCCCAACACCATAATGACTTTTATCGGAATCACCGATGGGTTCCACATGGAAAATAGTCTTTGGTTGGTTTCAACGGCATAGATTGTGCTAGATATGGATCCGATCAACAACACCACCAGATATACGACCAGAAATATGGCAGTGAAACTATCCATACGCGCCTTGTTCCGATCCGATAGACGGTCATAGAGCAGGTCCATTCGAACGTGTGAGTTAAGTTGCATGGAATAAGCGCCTCCCATGATGTAGTAGGCAGCCAGGGTGAATTGAGCGAGTTCCACGCACCAGAACAATGGGATGGTCAGTACATTGCGGGTAATCGTATCTAGCAACAGCGTCCCGATCATTAAGAAAATCAGGTACATCGCGATGCGACCAAAACGTGTAGAGAGGTAGTCCACTACACGGACATATTTGACAACTATGGAGGGCATTGAGTCAAATCAACGGTTGTAGCTTTGGGTTACTTTCTGATTATTTTTCTGTGGTACAGAAATTTTATTTTCCAGCGCATAATCATACCTTAAATAATTAACAGACTTTATCGGAGTGTAAATAACTTAGATTAAGGGTCTCGTTCGACACTTTGAGTATTGAAATTTGATTCACATCTTTTCCGACTGACACGAGTGAACTGTACAATTGTGGCCACTGCTGCTGATCACTTAAAATGTCTGTTTCATGCTCACGATGTTCTTTAAACAAATCTCAAAGTTACCTCAGAAATTTAAATGGCGCCCCGAAGACGACTCGAACGTCTGACCTGCCGCTTAGGAGGCGGCTGCTCTATCCAACTGAGCTACCGGGGCGCTTAATATAGATCGCTGGTCCACGATCAATTCAAAACTAGAGGGATTTATGTTGCCAATTAAGATAGACGGGTGAACGATTTAGATAGAGGTAAAAATTCACCAACACAAAATCCTAACCTATTCTACTCTCAAGATTGACCAATGACTCAATAGAAATAGTAACCAAGACTAAGGTGTACAACCAATGATTTTTCATGTTCACTTTTCCCACTCTGTTAGAGGAAAAGCAAACGATGCACCTAATTTCTGAGTGCTGGCACCGAATACAAATGTTGGATCAATTCGAGAAGTCTACGACTGCTTTAGGAGGTTGTGGTGGCAGTGATGGCTGTGGACGTCAAGGTGGTGAC
Source organism: Arenicellales bacterium (assembly GCA_963664525.1). Taxonomy (GTDB): domain Bacteria; phylum Pseudomonadota; class Gammaproteobacteria; order Arenicellales; family JAJDZL01; genus JAJDZL01. The sequence goes on along the minus strand of OY761535.1, from coordinate 1,168,484 downwards.
GACCCTGTTTTTTCATTAGAACTACGTTTGTTGGGCATAACGGTTTTCTTCTGTCTGAAATGCTTCCTTTTGCGCAATTTCATTAATTTTATCGTTAATTTGAATGTCGACGAAAGAACTGATTTCATTCATTTCCAATAGAATGCGCTGCTTCTCTCTCAGTGCTTCTTCATCGGTGATGAGGTCGGTTCTTGCTCTCTCCCAAAGATATCGATACTGCTCTTCCAACTTTGAGAGTTGAAAATTAACAATTTTCAGTTGAGTAACAGTTTTTGTCGGATCAATCAGAAGATCAGCAATAATCAACGCTACAATGAAGATGCCGATAAATGACATTACATCGTTTGGTACAAAATCTAATGCCGTTGCAGTTGCACCAACTCCAGCAAATGCTACCCCGCTTCGGACTAGACACCTCTGCATTTGATATTGTTTTGTACGCAAACTGTAATAACGAATTATTCTCGCTACTTCGAGAAGTCCGTCCCATACATCGCAATATACAGAGTTAGAAACCATACTTCAATTGTAAGAATATTGAACTTCACATAAATGGAAATTTATGTTTGAGTTCCTGCTTAAACCACTTCAAGATTGTCAATTCCACGACGTAGAGAATCACACGAATGCACCTTGAATTCCCACCAGATCTTGTTGAAATCGCAACCCGAATCAGACGCAAGATCCATTCGCTACCTGAGCTTTCGAATCAAGAATCGAGGACTTCCGAGTTTTTGCGGTCGGAGTTGGCCAATTGTGGCATCCATAAAATCAGAATGCTGGATACTCACAGCTTTATGGTGGACATTGACAGCGAGCAGAAAGCTCAGCAGTTTCGCCGGATCGCTATACGTGCAGACCTTGATGCATTACCGATACAGGAAGAAACAACTCACAATTTTGTTTCACATAATCCGGGAGTTATGCATGCGTGTGGTCATGATGGTCATATGGCCGTGGTAGCTGGACTTGGAATCTGGTTTAACTCAATCCGTTCAAGTCTACCAGGGTCTGTTCGTCTGATTTTTCAGCAGTCCGAGGAAGCATATCCGCTGGGAAGCCAAAATGTCATTGCGTCAGGTGCCCTCGATGAAGTCGACGGTGTAATTGGATTACATGTCGATCCAGGGATTCCAGCGGGACAAATTACGGTAAGGGAAGGGGCGTTTGCGGCATCTGGAGACGAGTTCAAAATTGTCGTTCAGGGGCGCTCCTGTCATGCAGCAAAACCGCATGAAGGTGTAGATGCAATTGCGATATCGGCGAGCGTCATTCAGGAAATTCAAAAGATTCGATCACGGTTAACTGACCCGCAGTCGCCATTCGTAATCACCGTAGCGAAGATTAATGGCGGGGTGGTGACCAATATCGTATGCGATGAAGTCGTCATTGAAGGCACCATCAGAGCCCTGGATGAAGTTGCAAGACAAACAGCGCAGGATTTGCTGGAGAATATCAGTCAGAACATGGCTGCAATGTATGGAGGCCATGCGAATGTTCAAATTGATAGGGGTGAACCGGTACTGATGAATGAGGAAAATATGACTGAGTTAATTCGTAGTGCGGGTCGACAGGTGTTAGGAAAGGAAAATGTGCTCAATTTACCGCCCTGGGCAGCGAGCGATGACTTCGCATATTATGGAAAGATCAAACCGGCTGTTTATTTCCGATTGGGAGTACGCAATGAGTCAACCGACTGTGTTTATGGCTTGCATCATTCGAAATTTGATCTTGATGAATCTGCAATACCAGTTGGAATCAAGGTGATAGGGCAAGCTGTTTATAACTTTATGAACGCAAGTTAGAATATTTCGAGTAGGGTGGATATTGATTTTGATATCTGTTTTAGTCGATTGAACGTGGGAAAGATGACTTAATCGGTGTTTCAGTTAAAGTGGCAAAAAAAATCAATATCACGATCGCATTTTGATGGATTTCGGGTCATAAAGTGTCGTGCGTTCTATACGAATTGGAACTTTTGAATGTTCGACTTCCAGTTCATATTCACCTGAAAAAAGGTAGTCATCACTCACGCCCTCAGAATTTCGAACATATCCGTAAGCAACATTCTTTTCCACGGTATATGCCCAGCCTGCACTCGAAGTCCAACCCACGCGTTGTCCATTTCTGTAAATTGTTTCTCGACCGTGCAAGCTAATGCTTTCGTCAGAATTTGTAAAACAGGCAAGGCGGCGTTGCATCGGCTTGATTTTTTGGTCCAACAGTGCTGCTTGACCAATAAACGGGATATCACTGTTCAGTCGAACCAGCCTTTCCATGCCGGCTTCAAGTGGAGTGTAATCGGGTCCAATATCAGATCCCAAAGATAAAAACCCCTTTTCCAATCGCAGAGTTTCCAATGCTCGATAGCCAACTTGTTGGAGTCCGAACTGCTCGCCACGATCACAAATCGCATGATAGATCCCCAGCGTATTTTCCACCGGAATGTGAAGTTCCCAGCCAAGCTCACCTGCAAACGAAACGCGTAATGCCAATGCATCAAGGTCCCCAAACTTAATGCGCTTAGCTTGTAGAAATCGAAATGAATCATTGCCAAGCTCACTGTCAACCAGCGATTGCAATAGGTCACGAGAATTTGGCCCCGAGATCGACAAGGTAGAATACTGGTCCGTTACGTCTCGCAATTCAATGTCTTGGAAGTGTGAAGGTGCATGGCGAAGAATGTGGTGAAAGTGATGGGTCGCATAACCTGTACCAGCAACGATCAGAAATTCATCGTCCGCCAAGCGAGTGACTGTGGTGTCACACTCAATGCCTCCGGATTCGTTGAGCATGGTCGTGTAAACTACTGATCCAACTGGTCGGTCCATACGATTCGAACACAAAAGATTCATGAGGGCTGAGGCATCGCTGCCTGTTAACCTAAATTTGGCGAATGATGACTGGTCAATCATGCCAACCGCCTGTCGAATGGCACGGTGTTCAATCCCGACTGCATCAAACCAGTTCGGACGACCGAATGAATAGACATCCTTGGCGAGATCTCCTTCAGGGGCATACCAGTTGGGTCGTTCCCAACCCAGTTTCTCTCCGAAGCACGCATTGGCCGCTTTAAGATCGTCGTAAAGGACCGAGTGATAGTAGGGGCGCCCACTTTGGTGCTCTTCTGCCGGCCAACTCATCGTATAGTGCTTGGAGCAAAGCTCAACAGTACGCTGGGTGATCCAGTCGCGATCATGATAGACTCGGCCAAATCTTCGGATGTCAACCGCACCCAGGTCCATTGAAGGTGAGCCATTTGTGACCCACTCAGCCAAGGCTTTGCCTGCGCCACCGGCACTGGCGATTCCAAAAGCGTTGAATCCGGTGCCGACGAAATAGTTTCTAAGCTGTGGTGCTTCACCCAGTATGAAATTCCCGTCCGGAGTGAATGATTCAGGTCCACAAATCATTTGTTTGATGCTGGCAGATTCCATCGCCGGAATCCGGTGCAAGCCTGCCTGCATCAGTGGTTCGAAATGATCGACATCAAAATCAAGCAGTGTAAAGCCAAAATTCTCACCGGGATGATCAACTGCCCAGTGTTGAGGATTTAGTTCGTAGCCGCCAAATACCAGGCCGCCAACGTCCTCTTTAAAATAAATCAAACGATCTGGATCTCGAATCGTTGGCATGTCAGCGCTAACGCCATCAACTTTCCCTGTGACAATGTAATGGTGCTTCATGGGTACAATCGGTACGTTAACACCGGCCATATCGCCGACTGCTCTGGACCACAAACCAGCACAATTGACGACAATTTCACAATGAATCGACCCTTGGTCCGTGTTGACTCTTGCAACAGCGTTGTTTTCCGTTGCAATCGACTCAACTCGACATCCTTCCACGAACTGAATGCCTTTTGATCGTGCCCCTTTAAGCAAGGACCGGGTTAGATCTGTAGGATTCGCTTGACCGTCCGTTGGAAGATACGCGGCACCTAGCAAATCCGATGTGTCCAAAATCGGACACAACTGAGCGACTTCTTGCGGTGTCAAGAACTGCATATCGAGCCCAAATGAATGAGCCATGGTGATTTGGCGTTTAATCTCCCGAACGCGTTCTTTATGACAGGCCAGACGCAATCCACCATTCATTTTCCAACCCGTTGCCTGGCCTGTTTCCTGTTCAAGACGATCGTACAATTCGACTGAGTATTTGAGAAGTTGAGTGATATTTGCACTACTTCGCAGTTGACCAACCAGTCCGGCAGCATGCCAGGTCGAACCGTTGCTAATCTCGCCTTGCTCAAGGACGACACAGTCGACTTGCCCAAGCTGAGCAAGATGATAGGCAGTGGACGAGCCGATTATTCCACCGCCAATAATGACAATTCTGCTGTGTTCAGGTACCATTCTCTTCGCAAAGTAGTTGATGTGCGATTTAAAGCCCCAAGGCCTGTTTGCGTCTGCGTGCAGCCGCCGATATCAATCGATCAGTGATGATTGCGATAAACGCAACGGACAGCCCTGCAACCAAGCCCCTGCCAGTATCAGCCTTGGTTAAGGCGATATAGACTTCCTGTCCCAAATCCCGTGTCCCAACCAATGCAGTGATTACCAGCATGGACAATGCAAACATCACTGTTTGATTGACGCCGAGCATGATTTCAGGCCAGGCAAGTCGAATTTGAACTTTGGTCAGCACCTGTCGTTTTGTACAGCCGGATGTTTTCGCCGCTTCAATCAGTGAAGGTGAAATTTGCTCAATGCCATACAGGGTATAACGCACAGCCGGGGGAAGGGCATACAGTACGACAGCAACCATCGCAGAAAACTCACCGACTCTAAACAGCATGACGACCGGTAGCAGGTAAACAAAACTCGGCAATGTCTGTAGTGTATCGATGAAAACGAGTACGCCTCGTTTGAGTACTGTGTAACGAGATGCAGTAATGCCGACAGTCAGACCGATGATCATCGCCGCAACAACCGAAATTCCACACAGGTACACCGTGATCATTGCCTTAGTCCACTGCCCGGTAATCAAAATAAAACTCGCGCAGACCACCACTAGTAGTGCAAGTCTCAATCCGCCTAACTGCAAACCTGCGAGCCCCAGAAGCAATAACACGCCAGGCCACGGCAAACCCAATAAAAGTGCTTTGACGGGCTTGAGAATGTTCACCAGCAAAAAGATCTTAACCGCTTCGAGTTCATCAAAGAAATTGATATTGATCCACTTGATCAGATCGTTCCAGAATTGGCCCGTTGAGATTTCGTAATGTTCGGGCCATTGTGAAAATATCGGCCAAATGAATCCGATTGCTGTCGTCGCAGCCAAAACAACCAACGCGAGCGAAAAATTTCGATACTTTTTGAAAAATTTCTGGTTGGTCTCCACATAAGGGGCCGGATTTTTTGCCGCCCAGGCTTGCGTCATCCTATCGAGTACGATTGCAATCAAGGTGATTGCGATACCGGCTTCGAGTCCATCTCCGATTGCTTGGCGTCTCAGCGATGCAAGCACATCAAACCCAAGCCCGCCAGCACCAATCATCGACGCGATGATGACCATGTTTAACGACAGCATAATCACTTGATTAACACCAACCATTAATCCAGGTGCCGCTGCCGGAATGAGTACGCGCCACGTCAATTGGCGTTTGGTACAGCCAACCATTTTGCCAAATTCCTTGATTTCAACCGGGACAGTTTGCAAAGCAAGCATTGTCAGTCTGACCATGGGTGGCATGGCGTAGATTACCGTCGCAGCAACAGCTGAAATGGGTCCGAAACCAAACAAAAACAACACGGGCACCAAGTAGGCAAAAATGGGTACTGTCTGCATCAAGTCCAGGACGGGAGTGATGGTGCGTTCGAACCTCGGGTAGCGAAATCCCAATATTCCCACCATCACGCCAAAAACGATACCGATTGGCACCGCGACCGCAATTGATGAAAACGTGATTGCCGCACTTTCCCAGTTGCCAAATACGGCCAGATAAATCACACACAGGAACACCATCAGCGCTAGCTTGATGTCGCGCAGGTGATACGCGATGGCAGTTAGGACAATTGTCAGACCCAACCAGGATATGGGCGGCGACTGCCAGGATTGACCATCGCTCAAGGGAATCTTGAAGCCAGATGCAAGCAGTGAGCGGATAATTTGGTAGGGAACTTCAATGCAGGCCGCCACTGCGCGAGTAAATTCTTTGAAAGTCCATGGAAAAATATAAGCTTCCTCATTAACCATGAACTTGAAAAGGCCGGTAACACAAAATCGAACGCTGCTGCAACTACCAAGCGCCTCGATATTCCAAGTGAACTCTTTCGGGGCTTTGACAGCCCAAGGCCAAAGATCGCCTCCCAGCCAGATTGCAGCGACTGCACCAAACGCAAAAAGCCAGGCAATCAGCCACGAGTGAAGAAACTCGAAACGCGATGCTGAACCGACAGCTGACTTCATCTGGCGTTCGAAAGGTGTTGGCTATTGAATGTTAGGGTTGAGAAACCAGAACATCGATGACTGTGTCGCGTGTCAGCTGTCCAATTATGTTGCCATTTGAGTCCACAACATCAAAAGGCAATTCCGATCGGATCAGTTGATCTGCCAAATCCTGAATCTTCGTGGAAGCGGATACCTGGCCACCCGATTTGACTGCAGTATCAGGTTTATCGCTCATTACAGTTCTCGCGGAAAAAACCTTGGAGCGTGACAAGTCATTGGTGAATTCCTTGACATAATCATCGGCCGGTTGAATGATCAACTCCTCGGGAGTACCGATTTGAATGATCGCACCATCTTTCATTATTGCAATTCGATCGGCCAGTCTGACCGCCTCGTTGAAATCATGTGTGATAAAGACGATGGTTTTACTAAGCATTGACTGAATTCGTAAAAATTCGTCTTGCATTTCTTTGCGGATCAGCGGATCCAAAGCAGAAAACGGTTCGTCAAGAAACCAGATTTTCGGCTCAACCGAAAGTGAGCGAGCGATGCCCACCCGTTGTTGCTGGCCACCCGATAATTCCCGTGGATAATAGGATTCACGACCTTGCAATCCTACCAGTTCGATGACTTCATGAGCTCGTTTTTCGCGTGTCGGTCGATTGATACCTTGGACTTCCAGAGGGAAAGCCACATTACCGAGCACTGTCAGATGGGGCATCAGCGCAAAATGCTGGAACACCATCCCCATTTTGTGCCGGCGAATCTGGATCATTTTGTTTTCTGAATGTTCAAGCAGATCTTCGCCTTCGAACATGACGCGGCCAGATGTTGGTTCAATCAGACGAGACAGGCACCTGAGCAAGGTCGATTTACCCGAGCCAGACAGGCCCATAATGACAAAAATTTCACCTTCAGCGACTTCGATATTAGCGTCCCGTACTGCACCGATCAGACCACTGGCATTGAGCATATCGTCAGTTGGATTGTTGTTTTCAGCGAGAAACTGTTCGGCATTCTTACCGAACACTTTCCAAACATCAGTACAACAAAGAATGGGGTCAGAATTGAAATCCATTGGCCAGGGAATTTAGAATTTCAGCTTGTAGAGTAAGAGCACGCCAGCGTCTGTGCGAGACCCTGGCGTGCATTGAAGATCGATCAGAAATGATCGTGTTCGTCAGCGAAACTACATGGTCCAGGCTTTCCAGGTAGATTCATTTTCTTTCATCCAATTAGCAACTACATCCTCGACACTGTTGCCTTCGAGATCAACTTCGATGATCATCGCACTCATAATGTCGTTGTTGATGGTGAAATTACTAATCGCCTGGTAAGCCTTGGGCCATTTATCTTGACCGCCAGCCCATCCAACCGCTTTGATCCAGCCTCTTGGCTTGCCGCAGTCGTATGCCATATCGGGATTGCTTCCCCACGCGGGGTCGTTGTAGCATTCGTCCGTATATGTGGGAAATTCAATCCACTCACCATCGTACTTGGCCGGTGCCCAGTGTGGTGCATAAACCCATGCCAATATGGGTGCCTGTCTTTGGTACGCTGACTCAATTTCTCCGAAAAGTGCAGCATCAGTGCCTGCGTGCACGACTTCGTAGTCAAGTCCCAGAGATTCGGCACGCTCATCGTCGTAGCCACTCCAAGTTACCGGTCCACCCAAATAACGTCCTTTCGGATGAGTTTCAGGTGTGGAAAATGCCTCGGCACAATCGTTGAGTGCTTTCCAGTCAGGTAATCCTGGGCACTTTTCCTTCATGTATAGTGGATACCACCATTCTTCGATGGCATGCATACCGGTTTCACCCAAATCAACGGTGTTGCCGGTTGCCAAAGATGCCTCTAGTGCGTCTTTCCCGGTAGTTTCCCAAATCTCAACTGCAACATGCAGGTCGCCTGATTCCAATCCGGCAAATTGGGCGATGTAGTCAGCGGGTACGTATTCGATGTTGTAACCCATTGATTTAAGCATCTCGCCAATCAGCGTTGCAGTGATGTACTGCCCAGTCCAGTCATGCCATGTGATCTTTATTGGATCGCTTGACTCAGCATCGGCAGAAGCAATCGGCACGTAGGTGAACAATGCCACCGTGGCCGCGATAATTGCACTACGCAAAATATTTTTCATTTCAATTTACCTCCAAAAAAATACAAATTTCAAAGTTCAAGTCACTTATACCGGTTTGTCCGGTACAAACGGGTAAACGGTGCAAAAACAAATTTCAATACGTCCGGAACCCTATGTATCTTAAACCATATTCGTTCATCAATTGTAGACGGCAATCTGTGATTTAGGTGATCAACTGGCAATTCTGGTTTTATCTTATTTGGGATTGTTCAAAATTTCAACTTTTAATTGATGGCGAGCGAATTCATTCGAACATAGGCTGATAGAGTTCCCAATTTGATTCGAATCGAGTTCGATTCATATTGGTATAACCCTCATAGCCTGGTTCCTGGTCAGGATACAGGTCCGTCATTGAAGCGGCTACGTTGTCGCTGTCAAGGTCCGAGGTGACTTCCTGTACCATGCCCCACATGTATTCACGTAAATTTAATGCTAATTTGAATGCTGTCAATTGTCGATTGGTGGCCTCATTGACCGTTCCGTAATACAGTTCAAACAATTCCGCCTCCGAGTTGCTGCTCATATCAGCATTGCAACTGACTCCGACGAGGTCAAACATTGGATGCCCATAGCCACCATAGTCCCAGTCGATGAGGCAGATTTTGCCAATGTCATCAAACATAAAGTTTTGCGGGACTGTATCGTTGTGTGTGAACACCGGAGTATAGGGTTCCACTGTTGATTCAATCAAATTATTGATCCGGATGATTTCAGGCAACAGGTCGGTCAGCCGGGATTGTCTTTTCATCCCCACATCTACATAATTTCTAATGACTTGGAAAGGCCAAAAATAGGTCAGTGAACCGCGAACCTGTTCAGAACCCTGATGGAGTCGCTTGAGCACGTCGACGATATTTTTCAAATTTTCTGTTTGCCCATCCATGTCTTCCATCCGCAGGCAGCCACCGGGTACGAATTCCACAATCGCAAGTCCCGGTTCTGAGTATCGGATTCCTGGACTGACACAGATTTCAGCGGCGGCGATCATTGAAGCTTGAACTGATGTTTGAATGATGCCGTGTACCAAAATGTCGGTGCCTATCCGCGCCACTGCACGGTTTTTTTCATCGGTGACGACAAAACTTCGATTGCAAAGCCCGCCAATCAGCGGTTCGACAGAAATCTTGCCGTGCCAGCAGTCCAGTCTTTCCAGATAATCAACGATTTTTTCATCACTCCACATCGGATCAAACATAGCGAATTTCTAACCTCTACCTCGATGGTTTATCAATTTGTGGTTCGCACCTGCTAAATTACAGATGCAATAACACTCATTTGCTAAGCAGTAGCGATTTAACTTCCTAACAAATTTGTCATTCTTCGCATTGCCTCTTGAAGTGTTTCCATGCCGGTTGCGAAAGACAAGCGGATAGATCCATTTCCACCAAATGCGCTGCCAGGGACGACTGCGACACCTGCTTCATTTAATATGTATTGCGACAGTTCAACATCTGAGTTGACACCGTCAACGCGGTCAATGATCTCGCGACAGTCAGGAAACGCGTAGAATGCGCCGTCTCCCGAAAGACAGTGCATGCCTTTGATCCTGTTCAGGCTGGAGACGATGAAATCGTGTCGATCCTTAAAGTGCTTTGTCATCATTTTGATCGAATCCTGAGGGCCATTCAGTGCTTCTACAGCAGCAGCCTGCGCAATTGAATTGGGATTTGACGTCGTCTGCGATTGAATCTTGCGCATTGCAGCGCACAATTGTGCACTGGCGGCCGCGTAACCGATTCGCCAGCCTGTCATCGCATACGCCTTAGACACGCCATTGATGACGACAGTGCGGTCCTTCAACTCCGAGCATGCATTGACGATATTGCAAAACGGTTCTCCGGACCACAATATGTGTTCGTAAATATCATCTGTAACGACATGAATGTCCGGGTGTTCGAGCAGTACTTGTGCGAGTGCCTGAAGTTCGTCTTTGGTATAGGAAACGCCGGTAGGATTGCTCGGACTGTTCAGCATAAGGATGCGCGTTCTTTCGGTAATGGCTTCGCGCAACTGCTCCGGCAGCAACTTAAACCCCTGTTCAATACTTGCATTCACAATGACTGGGTTGCCACCGCAAAGCAAGGTCATATCTGGATATGAAACCCAATACGGTGCAATAATAATAACCTCATCACCCTCATTAATAAGAGCTGTTAATGTATTGACTAGACTTTGTTTAGCACCGGTGGATACAACAATGTTCTCAGTTGCATAATCCAGGTTGTTTTCTCGAGTAAATTTATCAACGATGGCAGATTTCAATTCGGGCGTGCCATCGGCGGCGGTGTACTTTGTCAGACCATTGTGAATGGCTTCAATGGCAACTTGCTTAATGTTGTCGGGGGTATCAAAATCGGGTTCGCCGGCACCGAGTCCGATGACATCTTGTCCAGCTGCTCGCAGCTCTTTTGCTAGGGTTGAAACGGCAATTGTTGCAGAAGGCTTGATGGCATTGACGCGTGAAGAAAGTCGGATTGTACTCACTGAATTAAATTGCTCCAGCTGTGGTTGTAGTCAGGTTTGAAAAAGTATAACTCAACTGATATCTCACAAGCACATCATCAATCTGAAACCAACAACGGGTCGAGTCGGCACAGATCAGCACAACATCGACAACGGCAGCACACTTTGCCCAAGATTACTTATGATTGGCTTGTCATCTCACCCATCCACGCCGGACAGAATACACTGGCTTCGAAACTATCGTATTTTCATTCCAGTGCGTCAATCACGCAAGACGATGTCGGTAGAGCAGGGACTGAGTTAACATCCCCACCGTACCGGGGACAGCACATTATTTTGCGACGGCGGATGAACGTAAGCTCATCAACGAATCGAGGTTCAGCTTAGTTGTCATTGAAACTCATTTCGGCAGTATCGAATACGCGGTGATATGGGGAGGTAAAACCAAAGGCCTTTTGCTCGCAGCCGTTTCCGCTCTGAGCCGTGATGCCAAGGTGTCAATGTCAATCTGCTCGGCACTTGCGATGCCCAGGTCGACGATCAGCGGCAACAAACTCTTGACGCTTGCTGCAATGTAATCAAACCCTACCCATGATTCCTGGCATCCCATAGGAGCTTCATAATGCAGTACCGGTTCCGGTAATCCTGCGTTGACAAACGTTTTAAACAAGTCAAACCCCATCTCGATATTGGCGCCAGTACGTTGAAATACTTCAAGACACCAGTCGATCAGATCATTTGCAACTGGGGTGTCTTCATGCTTAAGTGAAATATAAGTTTTCAGTTCAGTTTCTTGAAAAGCCACGATACCGCCGGGTTTGACATGAGCTGACGCTCGTTTCAAAGTGGATTCAGGGTCTTTCAGATACATCAGCACCAAACGACCGATGACGGCATCGAAATCATCTTCGAGGTCAATTGAATCAATGTCACCAGCACGAAACTCAAGGTTTGAAATGCCTTCGTTTTTCGCTCGCGCATTCGCCGAGTTCACAATGTCTGGATTCATGTCGATGCCGATGACATGACCGTTATCACCGACAAGCTTGGCTGCTGCAATGGCTACATCCCCGGCGCCAGACCCGATGTCCAGTACTTTCTTGACATTGCCAATGCCAGCTGAATTCAGGAATCGATAGGTGATGTTCTCATAGAGTTGCGCTTGTTCGATCAGTCGTTGCGTCTCATGCTCACTTCGACCCATGGTGTAAATTTGATCATCCTGATTTGCCATGTCTAACTCCGTAAGAACAATTGATGTGGATAAACTACAGTTGGGTATTGATTCAAAATGTTACTTCGTGGGTACATTCTTCTTTTCGAAAAATCAAAGGAAACCCAAATTTTGACCTCGATGAATTGTCATCGGTCACTTCGAACTCAATATACCGAATTTGGCTTTCGAGGTGTATTCTGGTTTGTTAGAGCGCGCTAAAGTATTGTGAATCGATGGCAGCGACGGCAAAACCTAGGTCGTTGGTATCCAGTGTTGACGGTCGGTTGCATTCACACAGAATAAGGTCGTGAATGAGATCAATTGGATAAAGATGATCGATAAAATCAAGGCCTCAATTCAGTCGGAGTTTAAAAGGCAATTGGGAGATAATTTCCTGTGGTTCTTTACTGAGATCAACTGTCGCAATATCAAGAGGTAACTTGCTGGAATCGTTAGCTTCCCATTCATCATTGATGCCGTCATTTTGACTGAATTTCTGATGCCATGGATAGAGCAATATGATTCGAGAGGCATCGTAGGCGCGCCCATATTCGAGCACTTGGTAAATGTCTGATTCGCTAACACCGCGCTTGTTGTCTGAGCAACTTAACTCTTTCCACTTAGTATCCAAAATAATGTGTTTTTGATCTTTATTTGATCGAATGACGATATCTGGACGCAGATTAAACATTCTGCTACTTCCGTTTCGTCCTCTGATAGCGTAGCGCTGCTGATGTTGAAGATGAACTGCATAGCGTTGGGGTTCAAGTGCTCGCTTTAGGCACTTGCCAATGAAGTTTTCGAAGAGTTGATTCATCGAAAATAACATCGTAATTCCGAGTCCTTTGCCGCTAGTTGTCGATTGGTATTGTCGAGAAAGGAACAATCGCGCCAGTTTGTAGAGATCGTGATATTGTGCATTAATTCGATCCAACGATACTCTTTCACTGAGAGGGGTGGCAGAATCACCAACTGAATCGTATCGTTCCTTTAGCGCTGATAGGAGTCTTCGATTTTCGGTAGATTTTGATAGTCTGAATAGTAGATTAACAGTGACTTTAAGCACTCGGTTGAGCGGTGTATTCTCCGTCAGTTCATCCCAAATGCAGGCCAACTGATCCGTGCGACCAGCGAAACGAGTAAATTGTCTGGGAACATTCAACTTGCCGCGTAGTATCGATATATCCTCCTCTTGAAGTTCGTATCTGCGAGGAATGCCTTTTCTAATTGCAGTATGTAACCGTTTTGCAAACACCCTGATCAGAATTTCAAGCAAGTCATGGTGCTGTGTCTTCAGAGCCGAAAGTTCATGATCAAAAATAGGCAGGTCCTCAGTTACAGCCAGCATTCTGATGAGAGCGTTGCGAATATTTTCCTCAACCGCGTTAATTTTTGGCAAAATTTCTATTGTTCTTGTTGGTATAGCAAGAATCCCTACGATCGAGCCAAATTTGAGTGAATCATGAGTCCGAGAAAAAACCTCTGTTTGTGGGACTTTTAGCTTATTCGCAGCGGCGCTTGCTTGCAGTTGAAGCTGATGAATTTCTGTAGCATTCAGCTCGTACTTTTGAATCAGTACATTCTCATATTCTTTACAGGTAATTTGCATCATTGGGAAAATGACTCGTCACTTATTATTACTCTGATATTTTTCCGATCAGACCGTCGTAGGCATCTTCCGGGAAACTGTCCCGTATAGACCACCGATAACGGTCTTCGTAGCTGTGCTTGATTCCAGGAGGTGGCGAAAGAGATATGCATTGTACAAAGTCGTTCGTTCCACCTAATATTGCTTGAACACTTTCCCAATCATCGTGAAAATATTCCGCAATGAGTGGGATTATTTTCCTTCGCATAATTTGATCGAGATCATCTCGTTTCTCTGCGTTCATCAACCATGCATGACCAACAAGATGATCTCGGTCTTTGAGAAATTCGATCCGACCGTTAATCGATTGCAACACCTCAACAAGATTTACACCCGTTCTTTTACTCGCTTCGTCCAAAAGTTCCGGTTTTGGCATCATCTCTTCAAATTCAAAACGCCGTCGCAAGGCCGTATCAAGTAGAGCAATTGAACGGTCTGCTGTATTCATCGTACCGAGAATATGTAAATTCTTGGGCAGCGAAAACTCCTCCCTCGAATACGGCAGTCGCAGATTTACTTCATTTTCTTGATCTTTCCTTTTGTCTTCTTCTAAAAGCGTTATGAGCTCACCCAATACCTTTGAAATATTGGCGCGGTTTATCTCATCGATAATCAACACATAAAATTCTTCCGAGTTATTTCTGGCCTTTAAGGCTATCTCTTTTAGAATTCCATCCTCTGGTTCGAGGCGAAATCCAATATCACCATCGGTTTTAGGACGCAGCCCTTCAACGAATTCTTCATAACTGTATGATTGGTGGAATGTGACAAATTGAACGCGACCCTCATCAACAAGCGATTTGTATTGCCTACGAACTTCCTCTGGACCTATATTGCCACTTGATCCATTACATATTCGAACACAGTGCTCCGCTGTCTTATATGTTTTACCAGTACCTGGTGGTCCATAGAGTATTGTGTTGAGTTTAGGTATGTCATGCGGCTGCGGAGGTGTTTTTCCATTTTCTTCGACATGTTTCGATACTAGCTCCATCGTTGACGCGTATTCTGCGCTTCCAGCAAAGGCAGAATAGATTGGGGAGTTGTTTTGAATCTCACAGAAATCCGATTCTGACTCAGGTGATGGAAGTGAAGTTGAGGATTTGTTGATCCAATTGACCCGAATTACAGATTGATCGCTATATACCCCTTTCTCTTTGTATTCATTTTCAAGTACCACGCCGACTCCTCGTCCTTCGTCGGTACCAAACTTCGTCAGTAGTACATCACCTCGCCTTGGTTCGAATATTGAGTCAGCAGATTGGTTGGCAGTCACACAAGATAAATTCGAAAAATTATCCCAATAGTCAGTTCCGTCGGTATAAATTTTGGTATTTACCGCGTAAAATTTCGAATTAGAATTGACAATATTGCCGCTGTTAAGTTCGTAAACAAACTGGTTTATTTCAAACGAATCGCATCCTGGGAACTGTTCTCTAACTCGGTTGTATAGTTCAACGAATCGGGAATAACCATTTCTTCTAATTTGATCGGTCACTCTGCGGTGCTCAGGCAAACAAATTTTTATTACACCTTCATCGATAGGCAAAAATTCACGCGGATTAATCAGGAACAAGCATTGAGTCAGGTTATAAATTCCCACTCCCCTAATTTTCAGAACATGTTCGAAAGTGTTCGCCGAAATTTCCGGATTTTCATTTGCCGCTTGCCGAAATAGGGACCAAAGCAAATTTCTGTGAAAATTTTCCCCATCGTGGAAAAGTGTATGAAACGCTATAGGTGTAGGTATGATTTTTCGTTCTGTCGGACAGTAATTCTGCCAATCATCTGGTAATTCGAATGTTTTATGTACACTCGCACACACAGCCTGAAATGAATTGGTGCCATTCCTACTCGCCAAAAAGTAGAAAAACGAAAAGGGATCGATTCCTTCTTCGCCGTATCGCAGTAAAGTTGGGTTGGCGACTCCCCAGTTGACGCTGTGAGCCATTTGGACTAAAAATTCTTCTCCGTTACCAGCAATCTTATTCGCCAATGATCGAAACCAAGGAACCCAACTGTAAATGCCTCGTTGTTTCAATCTGGCTTTTGTCTCTTCGTTCATATCTCTACTTATTGAATCGTTTATCTACTTTACTAAACCAATCAATTGATTGATCAATTGAGCGTTAGTTTAAATGATTGAGCGGCTCGAATGAATTCGAATAGAAGAACCCCTTGCGAGTCGCATTGCAACGGCATTTCACTGATTAAGTTGATGGCGATGTTTCCGGACGAGACCTCGGCCTTCCATTTAAGAATCTGGAACTATAAAAACTGCTCCAAACTCTTACGCGACGCAATTAGCATGCCATTTTCTTTGCTAAGAAATGTATATTTTGAGAATGTTGTTCGGTCGTAAATTATTCAACTGCAATGATAGTCAAGAGCTTGTGCCGTACGGATTATTTAGTGTTGGGGCGATGACATACCGGAAGGTGAATGGACGGACTTTCCAAACGCGGTTCAGGCGAGAGACTATGAAACGGTTGTTTTTTTTGGTTGAGTGGACCGACAAAAGTACGCGAGGCAGTACTTTTCAATGGATGCAAAATTGATGAAAAGCGATTCTCGAATTGATCCTGGTAATTCCCGATGCTGTTTGATGGCTGTCGGATGATTTATGGTGGCATTAGGTCTGTTGCTTTGCTACGAGAACATCGAACATTTTTTTGACGTACGACGCTACATATTGCTGAGAAACAAGTAAGAAGTCATTTCTTATTGACTGCAACATTCATAATTGACTGATAAGATTGCAATTCAAATCAATCCCGTAACAAAATATTACGATGCAGGGGCTGAGGCAGTTCGGGCTTTGCGCAATATCTATTTCGACATTCGGCATAATGAGTTTTCACATTACTCGGCCCTTCAGGAAGTGGAAAAACGACTCTACCCAGAACAATTGGCGGGATTGCAGATTTTCAGGAATGTGAAATCAGTCTGTACGGTCAGAGTATCAAGGGTTAGTCTGCGAACAAGCGATCGGTCAACACGGTTTTTTAGCACTATGCGCTGTTTCCACATACGACAATCATTGACAATATCGGCTTTGGCCTGAAAGTGTTGCGAAAATCAGACAACGCGATGCTACAGTTGGTCAAACTGAATGAATTGGCGCAGCGAAAATTTGATCAGTTGTCCGGTGGTCAGAGGCAGTGGGTAGCATTGACCTGGGCGCTGGCACCCGCCACGAAAGTGCATTTCTAATGAGTAAGCCAAAAACCGCCCGGCAAATGGGCATTATGGAGGGAATTCCACCTTCTATTGAAAAACGTATCACCCTGGACAATTGGGATCGTCCACCATTTAACCGCTGGGCGTTCCAGCATGTCAGGGAAATTCTACCGACCACCATGGTTTCTAAAGGAAACGGGCCTGCATGGAAGTTGGAACGAAACGAACAGAATTTTGATAATCTCGAAGTATTTCATTCAAGAAATGGTCTGCGACGCTCACTCGTTGAGGTGCTGGAGCAAACTTACACTGACGGATTTATTGTTATTCATGGCGACGAAATTGTTTACGAGCAATATTTCAATGATATGACTCCTGCAACCTTGCATTTATCGCAGTCGGTTGCAAAATCAGTAACAGCAGCAGTTTGCGGGATTCTGATACATCAGGGTATGATTGACCGTGACGCAACATTATCATCCTTGATTCCTGAGTTGAAAAACAGCGGCTACGCCGATGCATGCCTGCGCCAGGTTATGGATATGCGAAGCGGAATTCGCTTTGACGAAGACGATTACCTAGACCCTGATTCAGACATTGCAATCGTGGATTGCGCATCGGGCTGGAAGCCTAAACGTGAAAACTCACCAACGTGCGTATTGGATATACCGGTCACGTTAGCGAAGGTTAGAGAGCATGGTGACCACTTTGAATACCGTTCCATAGAAACGGATGTTATGGCTTGGTTCATGCAACGAGCAACAGGAAGACGGCTTGCTGAATTGGTCAGTGAATTGCTCTGGCAGCCGATGGGCGCTGAATTTGATGCAAACTATACTATCGATCAAGGCGGGTATGCGCTCGCGGATGGTGGCTTTAATGCAGCGCTTCGCGATTATGCGAAGGTTGGCCTTCTTTATTTGCGCGACGGCTGTGGTTCCGATTCGCAGGTTATTCCTGAAGCGTGGGTACGGGAAACATTCAAAGACGGTGACCCTGATGCGTTCATTCACTCTTCACGATCAAAACGATGGCCGCGTGGGGCTTACAAGAACAAGTTCTGGATTCGGGATCTAGATCAGGGCCAGATCAAAGCTTCCGGTATATTTGGCCAGACAATTTACATTGACAAATCAAATGACCTGGTTGCAGCGGCACTATCCTCCTGGCCCGATCCTGTCAATGAAGAATTCGAACTGGATGAACTGGATGCAATCGATGCAATTGCCAGGGAACTGAACAGTTAACAATCGATGCTGCGCAAGAACCAATTCACACTCAGCCATTCCCGAAGCCAGACTGGAAGAATGGATCGCCAATGTGACTTTCTTTGAGAATAATTTTGGCGTAATGTGCAATTTTGAAAGTTTGC
The DNA here is from genome assembly GCA_963664525.1 of Arenicellales bacterium. Lineage (GTDB taxonomy): Bacteria > Pseudomonadota > Gammaproteobacteria > Arenicellales > JAJDZL01 > JAJDZL01. The sequence continues at coordinate 1,150,072 of OY761535.1, read as the reverse complement.
CAAAGTACAAAATATCAATTCAGTCGGTAGCAATGCGCACTTCATTCGAAATCAATTTGAGCAGCCAGGCGCTAAAGTGAGCGAATTTAGTCTCGTCTCTGAATATCAGCCCGCCGGTGATCAGCCTCAGGCGATCAAAAAACTGGTCGCTGGTATTGAGCGCGGATCGCGATTTCAGACCCTGCTTGGTGCGACAGGAACCGGCAAAACATTTACCATGGCGAATGTGATCGCAATCACGGGAAGCCCGACCTTGGTACTCGCCCACAATAAAACCCTGGCGGCACAACTTTATTCGGAATTGCGCGACTTTTTTCCCACAAACGCCGTGGAATACTTTGTCTCGTACTATGACTACTATCAACCCGAGGCTTATGTCCCTAGTTCAGATACCTACATCGAAAAAGATGCCTCAATCAATGATCATATCGATCAGATGCGTTTGTCTGCCACCAATGCGCTGCTTTTGAGGAGCGACACGATTATTGTTGCAACCGTATCAGCAATTTTCGGGCTTGGTAATCCAAATGAATACAACAAGATGATCCTGCATTTACGGTTAGGGGCGACGGTTGATCAACGTGCAGTGCTAAGGCGACTCGCTGAGCTTCAGTACAATCGCAACGATATGGACCTCAGAAGAGGTACATTTCGAGTTCGCGGCGATGTCATTGACATATACCCGGCGGATTCAGCAAAGATGGCGGTGCGTGTTGAGCTATTTGGGGATCAGATTGAACGACTGGTATTGTTTGACCCCTTGACAGGGGAAGTGTCTGATCCGATATTACGTTATACCGTTTTCCCAAAATCCCATTATGTAACAGCAGCGGAAACGCTTGATCGGGCAGTCGGTCGTATTGAAAGGGAATTGCAATTGCGACTTCAGGAACTGACTGACGAGAACAAATTGGTTGAAGCTCAAAGACTAGCCCAAAGAACACAGTATGACGTTGAAATGATTAAGCAGTTGGGTTATTGTTCAGGTATCGAAAACTACTCGCTCCACCTGTCGGAAAGAAAGCCCGGTGAAGCACCGGATACCTTGATCGACTATTTGCCTGAGGGCTCGTTGGTTTTCGTGGATGAAAGTCATGTTACCATTCCGCAACTTCGAGCGATGTATCGAGGTGACCGTTCTCGTAAAGAAACGTTGGTAAGTTTCGGATTTCGTTTACCATCTGCAATGGATAACAGGCCTTTGAGATTTGATGAATTCGAGGACAGGGTCCAGAAGGTTATTTTTATGTCTGCAACTCCAGGACCATACGAAGGGCAACAGTGTCCTGAATTTGTCGATCAGGTGGTTCGACCCACTGGACTTGTGGACCCGCCCGTAGAGATTCGACCTGCAGGTACTCAGGTTGATGACCTATTGTCGGAAATTCAAAAACGCGCCTTGATCGCAGAACGAGTGCTGGTAACAACACTCACCAAAAGGATGGCGGAGGATTTGACCGATTACCTTAGCGAGCACTCCGTTCGGGTTCGATATTTACATTCTGATATTGATACGGTTGAGCGTGTTGAAATTATTCGCGATCTTAGGGCAGGAGTATTTGATGTTTTGGTTGGCATTAATCTGTTGCGGGAAGGTTTGGATCTTCCTGAAGTGTCACTTGTTGCCATACTTGATGCTGACAAAGAAGGGTTTCTTCGTTCATCAAGCTCCCTGATTCAAACCATTGGCCGAACCGCAAGAAACGTCAATGGCAGGGCAATTTTGTATGCTGACGAGCTGACTGCATCCATGCGAAGAGCAATTGATGAAACCAATCGTCGGCGGAACAAGCAGCTTGAGCACAACGAACTGAATGGCATTTTGCCAGAATCGATCGAAAAGGAAGTCAAGGATATTATTGATGGTGTTCAGGTACGTAGCACTCAAAAAAGAAGAAAGAGGGATCGTATTCGCGAAACTGGGTCTAGAAAACATGATCAACCCATCGAGATTGATCTGCAGGACCAGGGGCAAGTCTCTCGAGAATTGAAAAAACTTGAACGGAAAATGCAAATGCATGCCGCGAATCTTGAATTTGAACAGGCAGCCCGGGTGCGTGATCAAATTAGCGAACTTAAGGAAATGGTATTTGTTTTATTGCCTCACTGATCGATACTCAAAAAGCGATCAGCTTAAAGAAAATGGCGGCTGTATCCATTTACCGTAAAATACATTAATCAATGAATACAATAGTTTATATTTTTAATTATGGATCATTTAAATTTCTGCTGCCATCTTTATCCAAACACTCCCAAAAAGGCTGAACTATATATTCAGTGCCAGGGCGAAAGCCACGATGCGTGGAAGAGTCGTTTGCAGTGGTAAGCTCGATGATTCGCCAAGAACATATGTCTCTCAATTTTGCCAAGTTAGGTTTTTTTGCCCCGATGCAGTCGAATGTGCTGAAGGCCAAACGATGGCAAACCTTCATGGACTGGATGGTTATTTGGCTTGCCCGGCGAGTTTGGTTTACCATCCTAATACTGATCTCTGTATGCTTTTCCATTGTTCCGATGGCTGCCTCGGCAGAAACGCCAGAGGAAAAGGGTCTGAGAATCGCGTTTGAAGCAAGCGAACGCAACGACGGGTTCGGGGATTTTACAGCGCAGATGACCATGATTTTGCGCGACCGGCAAGGACGGGAAACTGTGCGTCAGATGCATTTCAAAGTGCTTGAAGTGCAAGGAGATGGCGACAAGAGCCTGTTTGTGTTCGATCAACCTCAAGATGTAAAGGGTACTGCCTTGCTGACTCACGGTCACATCAATTCTCAAGATGACCAGTGGCTATATTTGCCAGCTCTCAAAAGGGTGAAACGTATCAACGCAGCAAGGCGTTCAGGATCATTCATGGGAAGTGAGTTTTCGTACGAAGATATGAGTTCATCGGACGTAGAGGAATACACATACAAGTATCTTATCGATGAACCTTGTGGAGAGTTGATGTGTACGGTTACGGAGCAAATTCCGCTGGATAATAAATCAGGATACAGCCGCAGAGTACTCTGGCAGGATATCGAGGAGCTTAGAACATGGAAAATGGAGCTTTTCGATCGCAAGGGATTTCATCTCAAGACGCTCACTTTTGCGAACTATCGCCAGTATCTAGACCAGTACTGGCGCGCGGGCGAACAGGAAATGATCAATCACCTGACCGGAGCGAGTACAGTGCTTGAATGGACTGATTTTCAGTTCCGTACCAACCCTGACGAAAGCGAATTCACGCAAACAGGGCTGCGACGAATCCGATAATGCGACTCGGTAGCTTTTTTGCAGCTCTAGCAATTTTCGCTACAGGATTTCAGGCGCAGGCTTTTGAAATTTCAGGCGACATCAGCATACAGTCACGAAAGTATTCGCAATCGGTGACGGCCAAAGGTCAACGTTCCAGCACCCATATACTCAGTGTTGCACCGACCGTACATGGCGACATAGCCGAAAATTCCAGCATCGTCATTTCTCCATATTTCAGGTATGACAGCACCGAATCAAAGAGTACGCATACGGATTTACGCGAAGCTTATCTATTGATGTATGGAGACTGGGAGGAAAATTCTTGGGAAATTCGCTTGGGATTCGACAGCGTCTTCTGGGGTGTGGCAGAGGTGCATAATCTGGTTGATATTGTTAATCAGGTGGACCTCATCGATCACCCGCGCGACCGTCCTAAACTGGGACAGCCTATGGCGCACCTTACGGTTTTCGGAGATTGGGGAACAGCTGAAGCTTTCTTACTTCCTTATCATCGTAAGCGTTCATTCGCGGGGCGTTTAGTGAGTGGTCTGGCGAGTTTTCCTATTGCTGAATATTCATTGTACGAAAGCGGTGCTGAACAACGTCATGTGGATTTTGCATTTCGCTATAGTCATTCCGTGGGTTTGGCAGACTTCGGTTTGAGTGCCTTTGCTGGAACAAGCCGCGAACCGACATTTATCTTGTCGAATCAATCTGACACCCCTTCACAGCAAGGCTCAATATTGATCCCGTACTATGAGCAGATTCGACAATTTGGGATTGATGTACAGTTGACTACTGAGTCGTTGCTTTACAAGATGGAAGCTATTCATCGTCGTGGAATGCGAAACATTCTAGGTAAAGAAGAAAACTACAGCGCTGCAGTTCTTGGCCTGGAACGAACTGTTTACGAACCATTGGGTTCTCAGGCCGATTTGACATTGATCTCCGAGTGGCTTTATGACAATCGTGAACATCGTACAATCGGCAACTGGCAAAATGATCTTTATCTCGCGGGCTTCCTGAATTTTAACGATGTCAATGGAACCGAACTTTCAGCAGGAATTGTGGAAGACTTAGACCGCAATGAACACACCTGGAACCTTGAGTTTAAACGTCGGATGTCAAACAATTGGTCAATGCGTCTGGAAGCACTCGGGGACCGGTTTGTGGGCATGAATTTTACGTTTGGATTCTGATGACATTTTTTGGTTTCAGATTAAACGGAACTTCACCGGCTATTTTTGGTATAGGCGACGGATAAGTTGTTCATTTTTAAAATTATTCCTGCCTAAATTGCTGATTTCAACCTGTCCTGGTACTGGGTACATACTTCTGCGGGTCAATACGAGAACTATGTCTAGCTAGATATGGCATGCGTATACGCACAGATTTGGTTGGAGATTAGAAAGATATTTGAAGCCAATTATTGTGGAGATGTCTTTGGATGATATATGGCAGTGATTCATTGAGAAAAATAGCGGTTGTCGGCAGAGGCACCGCAGGGGCTTTGGCTGCTGCCAGCGTAACTGAGCTGCTTAAGGATCGCGATTACGAATTGCATCATATCTATGATTCTCGCATCCCGATTATTGGGGTGGGTGAAGGCAGTTGGCCGAGTCTTGTCCGGCGTTTGGGACAGCTGACAAATCTACCTCAAGGCACTGTCCAACAATATTTAAACGGCACTCGAAAGTATGGTGTTGCATTCGAGGGATGGGGAACGCACAGACAAGAATTCATTCACTATTTTCTACCCCGAAAAAAGTCCTACGCCTATCATCTGTCTGCTGATCTGATGGGGGAACTCTTACATGACTGTACGAATGCAAAACACATTGATGCAAAAGTGCTGGGTATTTCCAGAATCGAAAATGGTGCGCAGATTGACTTGGAAGGACAGGCTCCAGAATGCTATGACCTGGTTTTTGATGCCCGTGGGTTCCCCAAAAACATCGACTTGAACCAACATATCAACATTTCATTTATTCCCACCAATACCGCCGTGATTCGGCGATGTCCACCGACAATCAAGTCCAGTCATGGTGAGCCGGTGTTGCAGCATACGTATACTCGTGCCGTCGCACGACCGCATGGTTGGATTTTTGTCATTCCTCTGACGGTGCATGCCTCCTATGGATATGTCTTCAACAGCGATATCTCTGATCTTGCCGATGTGGAATCAGATTTTGACGAGTTTCTTGATATTGAGGGAGTGACAGAATTTGAAAAGCGCGCAGTCATCCCGTTCCCCAATTTTGTTCATCGCAAAATATATGACGGGGGCATCGCTCGGATCGGTAACGCAGCGGCTTTTATGGAGCCGCTTGAAGCCACCGCTATCGTATCTTCCCAGTTACAGATCGAAATGATTCTTCAAGTCCGCTACAGCCGCCCGCCAGAGTACGTGGAGCGTGATGCACCCGCGGTGAATCGTTATTTGATTGAAAACATGCTTTGCTATGGTCTGTTTGTCGGCTGGCACTATTGCCGCGGATCTTTGTTCACCAGCGATTTTTGGCGTTATGCGCAAGACCAAGTCTGGCCACTTTATCGAAAGGCGGCGAGGCCCGAATCTGTAGAATGTGATGCACTGCAAAAATTCGAAGAGATGATGGAGCTTATCCGCCAACCGTCGATTGACGAGACACACCTGAATCGGATGTGCGGTGTTCCGCTGACGAGTTACACTCAGGTCGCACAGGGTCTGGGCTATTGAGTTCAGGATTAGCTCGTTGACAAAGATCGACTGGCAGATGGAACAATCTGCTTCATCCAACGCTCACTTGCCATCGGTAAAATATAAGTAATCGGGGCGCTTGGTCTTACCAGTGAGTTCAGTCACAAGACATGAAGAGTTTGCGATTTGTACTGTTATGACGTCAATGCAATCTAACAATTCTCTCCCTGCCTGATCAAGAAAACCTGTGGACAATCGCAACATGAAAGAAGAACAATTCGCAACTCGATTTGTCAAGCGAGTATTGGCTGCGCGTTGGACGGTTATCGTGCTGTCATTGTGCCTGGTTGCCATCGCGTCAAGTGGTATCACTCGGCTTGAGCTTTCCGCGAATTACCGAATATTTTTCGATGACGATAATCCACAACTTCTGGCCCTTGAAGCGCTGGAAAACACCTACGGAAAGAACGAAAATGTGGCGTTTTTGCTTGTTCCCGATGATGGTGATGCGACCTCGCAGACAGCATTGTCCGCTGCTGTCTGGCTCACTGACGCCGCTTGGCATATTCCATATTCAAGGCGAGTCGACTCGCTTGCTAATTTCCAGTTTACAACCGCACAAGGCGATGATATCTATGTGCGCGATCTTGTTGATCCACTGGAACTAGATCAGGCTGAGGTAAGGTCGCGAATTCGTGAGATCGGATTGTCAGACCCACGGATAGCCGGCAGCGTTTTGGCTCGGAACAGTGATGTCAGCGTTGTCAATGTCACTATTGAATTGCCGCAGGAAAGTCTTCTCGATGCGGTGGCCGAAGTTGCTGAATTCGCAAGATCGATCCGTGCGAACGCTGAAAAACAATTTCCAGATGTTGATATTCGCATTGTCGGTACGGTAATGGTCAATCAGACATTTCTGGAAGCTTCGATTGACAGTCAGAAAATTTTTCTTCCTGTAAGCCTACTGCTCATGGCTTTGACCCTGGGATTTCTGATTCGGAATTGGGCAGGAGTGATTGCGACAGGAGCGGTCATCATCTTTTCCATTCTGTCGTCCATGGGTCTCGGTGCATGGGTCGGGTTGCCGTTTTCCCCACCAATCTCACCGGCACCGACCATTGTGCTCATGATTGTCGTGGCGAACTGTGTACACCAGTTGGTCGCTTTTCGTGAATGCCTGTACGCAGGACAATCTAAATACGATGCCATCGTCGAGTCTGTCAGGCTTAACTTGTCCCCGATTTTTCTGGCGAGTCTCACGACAATGCTTGGTTTTTTGAGCATGAACTTTTCAGAAGTGCCGCCATACCGCCATCTGGGTACCTTCGTTGCCTTTGGCATTGGGGTCTCATTTATTCTCTCTGTTACTTTTTTGCCTGCTGTTCTTTCGCTTTTGCCGATGCGTTCTGTAATAAAGCGCCGCTTGCGCAGTGAAGCCATCATGTCGCTGGCTGAATTTTCGATGCGCAACCGAAAGATTCTTATTGGGGGATGGTTGGTGTTTGTGGTCGCGATGATCGTGGCAATTCCGAGAAACGAACTCAATGACGTTCTAGTCCATTTTTTTGATGAAAGTGTCGAATTTCGCCAGGATACGGATTTTATGGACGAGCGTCTAAGCGGTAATACCTTGCTGGAATATTCGCTGGAATCAACAATCGAAGGTGGTGTAACTGATCCTGATTTTCTCGCTGAAGTTGCAGCGTTTGCTCAGTGGTATCGAGAGCAGTCTCCCGTGCGTTACGTGTCTGTCATCACCGATACATTTCAGCAACTGAATCAGAGCATGCATGGAGATGATCCATCATTCTACAGGATTCCAGACAGTCAGGAGTTGGCGGCGCAATATTTGATTCTTTATGAGCTGTCGCTTCCCGAAGGGCTGGGACTGAATAATCAGATCGACAGGTCTCGATCAGCCACTCGGGTGTCGGTTTCAGCCAAAACACTTGATTCGCATTCACTGCTAGAATTAAATGAGCGAGCCAAAAACTGGCTGAGCGAAAATGCAACACACGTTGCCAGTGTTAACAGCACGGGGCCCGCAGCGCTTTTCGCCTACATCGGTCAGCGCAATATCCGAGCCATGCTGATTGGTACGGTGGTCGTACTCCTCGCTATCTCTGTCATTCTCCTTTTTGCCCTGCGCTCATTGCGTCTGGGCCTGATCAGCATCGTTCCCAACTTGATCCCGGCAGTACTGGGCTTTGGTGTCTGGGGACTGACTGTAGGACAGGTGGGATTATCCTTGTCTGTCGTAGTGGCCATGACCATCGGTATCGTCGTGGATGATACGGTACATTTTCTGAGCAAGTATCTTCGGGCAAGACGCGAATTCGGTAAAAGCATCGAAGATGCAATTCGTTACGCCTTTGACACAGCTGGTAAAGCTCTGTTCACAACGACGCTGGTTTTGGTGGCAGGATTTTTGATTTTCGCGTTTTCTCCGTTCATACCAACGGCGCAGGTTGGAGTCTTGACGGCGATGATCATCGGCTTTGCGTTGATTGCAGATTTAACGCTCTTGCCGGCACTGCTTTTGTGGGTGGACCGAGATGGCGGAACACAAAAGCGATGAGTCTACCATATAGGTGAAGCTGTGTCCTGAGATCTGATGCCACGTGGGATTCCAGTTTGAATCATAGTACGGCTCAGGCAAGATGGATGGTGACGATTTGGATATTGTTTCGTATGACCTTAGGCGTAGATTTAGCAAAGGCATGTGGTTGAAATCCAAAATGACCAATATTGGGAATGCATATAATTGATTGATGTCACTTAATATTCAAGTTATCCACATCCATGTTCAATAACCCATTTGATTCATTTCACAATACTGTTGCTGAGGCAAAAGAAGAACGTGAGCAACTCAATCGCTTACTGACGGTCTCCACGCCGCGCGAACGTTGGCTCGTCGCTGCGATCGCTCTTTTACTCGCGGTCATCGCACTTTGGTTCATGTTTGGCAGTGTTTCACGTAGCATTGTGCTCAATGGGGCGCTGATCGGGCCAAGCGAATTTGTCAACGAAAATCGCCCATCAATACAAGCTGTTTTTTGGACCCAGGCTGAAAACTCAACGCTGGATTTAAAACCTGGCGCGGCTGTTCAGATTAAACTGGCAGATGAACAGGCAAGTGCGTTGGAAGGCAGACTAGGAGAGTTTTCTGCCGTACCTTTGTCCAAGAGTTTGGTGGACTTCGAATCGGCTATGCCGATTTCACTCTACCGAGCCGATATCGAATTAAACGAAGGTATTGAACTGACTTCACTGACCGGTAAAAAATGTCAGATTGTGTTTGATCTGGGTGATCAATCCATGTTTGTACTATTTAAATCAAATTAGATTTGAGACGTCGACAACGCGACAGCGGTCAAGGCACCTGTTACTTTGGACACCTTGCAAAAAATTAAGACACCAATACTGTTGCAGATGCACGCTTCGGAATGTGGAGCCGCCTGCCTTGGAATAGTGTTGGCTTATTTCGGACGTTGGGTACCGCTGACTGAATTACGTGAAAAGTGTGAGGTGAGTCGCGACGGCAGCAGCGCTGCGAGCATTTTACGCGCCTCCAGACACTATGGTCTGGAGTGCAATGGATTGAGCGTCAGTGTTGATCAACTGAAAAAACTGGACTTGCCTTTAATTCTGTTTTGGCAATTCAGTCATTTCGTAGTTCTGGAAGGTTTTGACGGTCGTAGTTTTTATCTCAATGATCCGTCTACGGGGCGACGCAGCCTTCCTGTTGAAGAGTTCGTTAAAGGCTACAGTGGAATAGCGCTGCGATTCAAGGTCGGCACGAGTTTCAGAACTGGCGGCCAGCCCCCTGGATTGTTCAGACAGCTAGACAAGTTGCTTTCTGGAACATGGAATGTGCTGACCGGGGTAGTCGCCTGTGGCTTGATGTTGGCAATACTGGCTCTCATCATCCCGGCAACGCTCAGTGTATTTGTAGACGACGTACTGGCAAGAAATGGACCTTGGGGTGGTTTGGTAGCAGCCCTGATCGGCGGTGGTATTCTGGTGTATATCCTGACCATGCTCAAGCGCCGATTTCTAAAACGAATTGAAGTTCGAATTTCGGTGATTGGCTACAGCCACAGTTTAACGCGCCTTTTGCGTCTGCCCATCGAGTTTTTTGAACACCGATTGGTCGGTGACCTAACCGATCGAGTTTCTTCCATTGATAGAATCGCAAAAAATCTGACAGACCAATTCCTTGTCCTGGTATTGGACATGGTCATGGGAGTGGTACTGCTCATTGCGATGTTCATCTACGATGTCCTGCTTACGATCATCGTGCTGCTGTTGGCCCTGGTGCACGGATTGCTGGCTTACTTTCTTCATTCGATTCGTACAGTTCGAAGTCAGGCAATGCGGCGCGAACAGGGGTTGCTGATTGGGCTTGGAATGCAGATGTTGAATCACGTCGAGAATTTGCGCATGACAGGTTCAGATGACCGGTTTTTCTCTCGTTGGAGTGGGCAGCAGGCCCGTGAACTGCATGCCAGACGACTTTTTTCAGAACTGGGTTCGATCAATTCTGCACTACCGGGCATGATTAATTTTTTTCGCAGCGCGGCGGTTCTCGGCATCGGCGGGAGCCTTGTCATAGCGGGGCATATGACTTTGGGAACTTTGGTCGGGTTTTATATTCTGACGGAAATGTTTTTGACACCGATCGGACGTTTTGTGGAATTCGCTAATGAACGTCAGGCGCTTGAAACCGATATGCAGCGAGTCGATGACATATTCACAGCGGCCGAAGATCCTGTTTTCAGTCGTCGCACTGCGGAATCAGAGTCGATTCCGACCTTCAAAGGACGACTTCAATTGACGGGCCAGCTGGACCTTAAGAAGGTTACCTTTGGTTTCAACAAGAGCCGACCACCAATCATCAAGGATTTTGATCTGGTGATTAAACCCGGGCAGCGGGTGGCTGTGATTGGTCCTAGCGGTTCTGGCAAATCGACCCTGGCGCGCTTGGTCTGTGGTGCTTATCAACCATGGTCGGGCCAAATTCTGTTTGATGGGCACCTGAGAGATGAAATTCCAGAGGAGGTCATGCGGCAGTCGATATCCATGGTGGACCAGGAGATCGTACTGTTTTCTGCGTCCTTGCGAGACAATATTACCTTATGGAATTCAACCATTCCTGACGAGCATATATTTGCCGCGACACGAGATGCTCAGATTCATGATGAGATTCTGCTCAGAACACATGGATATGCGACGCTCGTTGAGGAAGGTGGTTCGAATTTCAGTGGTGGGCAACGCCAACGCTTGGAAATCGCTCGTGCGCTGGTGGGCAATCCGACATTACTGATTTTGGACGAAGCGACCAGTGCACTCGATGCTGCAACTGAAGAATATGTTGATGAAGCGTTGCGGCGGCGCGGGCTGGCCTGCCTGATTGTGGCGCATCGGTTGAGCACCGTGCGAGATTGTGACGAAATCATTGTTCTCGCCAAAGGTGCCGTAGTGCAGCGTGGCACGCACGATGAATTAATTGAACAACGCGACGGTCTGTATTACAAACTGGTCAAGTCGGTCTGATGCCCGAATCAAAGCCTCAATTCATCTCAATCCCTGAACTTGCCGCCCGTTCGGGTATTTCTGTATCCTGTGCCGGTAACGAGCCGGTCGTTCTCAATGATCCGGACAGCGTCTGGTTTATTGATCACGGCTGTGTCAACATATTTCTGATTGAACTTAAAGATGGAGTAGAGCAGGCTGCGCCGCAGCATCTGATGAGCCGTGAATCAGGTTGCTTGTTGCCGGGTATCGCACCAGACAGAGCAAACCAACATGGCGGCACTACATTGCACCTGATCGCCAAGGGCTTGAACGACTCACATCTAAAACGTTTGCCGATCTCATTACTGTCTGCCGTCGATCCGGCGGAACTTGCAGAACAGTTTGACACTTGGGTGAGTGCAATGACCGACACCTTGTCACGCTTTACAAAGCCTCTCCCGCGCCCAACAAAATTAGCGAACCTTGGTTCGACTCGAATCCTCGCACCTTGCACGCTCTCTGTGCCTCGTGGCGTGGTCTGGATTTCCCAACCGCCAAGTGATTCAGTGTTATTCATGGACATTGTTAACCACTCGGACATAAAGAATGCCGCCGGTTCGCAAGAAGCCGTGATACCACTAACACGCTCAAGCTGGTTGACTCTACTACAGGACGCGACTCTAAACGGTCATTCAAGCGAGACACTAGCGAAGCAACAGTTACTGATTCCGGCACTTGCCTCTTTCCATGCTGTTGCCCTGGCTTTAGAGCGACTCAATCGCCGATTGGCTGTAGCGGATGATGTTAATCTGGAGCGAGCGCGCACCGCCAGTCGTCGAACCGCTGAAAAAGCAGCGCGCCAGCGCCTGTTTAACATTTATGACATGTCAATTGACAGGGATGAAAAGCTTGAAGATACGGCTTTGGTGGATGCCTTGCAAATCGTCGGCAAACACGAAGGAATCGAATTCAAAATTCCGAAGCGATCAGAATTTTTGGATGTCCCGGTCCGTTTGACTGATGTGCTGACCGCGTCAGGGGTACGTGGACGACGTGTTCAACTGAAGGATCAGGGAAAGTGGTGGTGGAGCGACAGCAGTGCACTGCTGGCATATCGCGCCGATGATGACCAGCCCGTGGCACTGCTGCCTGGAAAGTTCGGACGGTATCGGGAAATTGATCCAGTCAGTCATCGCAGTGTCCGCTTAACGGCCGAGCGCGCAGGCGCACTCAAGGATGAGGCTTGGATGTTCTATTCACCCTTGCCTTCAGGGGATGTAGAACCGACAACGTTGTTCAAATCGGCATTGCGTGGTTCTTCTGCGGATGTGGTCCGATTGGTATTTGCTGGTTTGCCCTATGGTCTGATTCGTATGTTGCCGGCACTTGCACTTGGATTTGTTGCAAGTCAGGTGTCGGTTGGCGCGAATGCAGAGCCATTCTATATTCTGGCTGCGGTACTGGCAGTATTCGGTCTGCTCGGCGCTTTACTGCACATGCTACAAAGCATGGCGATGATGCGTATTGAAAGTCGCTCGGCTTCGCGGATCGAAGCTACATTTTGGGATCACCTCATGCGTCTTCCCGCACAAATTCTCAAACGCTATCCGGCTGGGGATTTAGCAATGTCAGGCATGACTTTCCAGAATATTAGAGATGGTTTGCAGGGGGTTGTTGCCGATAGTATTTTGTCGGTCATTTTTTTGCTGCCAGTATTTGGTGTCATCTTTTTTTACGACGCCACCCTCGGAGGCATTGCACTCGTATTTAGCTTGATTTCATTGGTGATCACCGTTGTCATTGGATGTCGACAGGTATCGCCTTATGGTCGCATGGCAAGTGCTGCCCGCCGTGTTGCTGGCCGATTGTTTCGAATCATTGGTGGTATTACCAAACTGCGTGTCGAAAGTGCAGAAGGCTCGGCATTTGCAATTTGGGCACGAGATTATCGCGAGCAAAAGCGTGCAAGTATCGAACTAGGATCTATCGAAGAACATTCCCGGGCATTTAGTGCTGCGCTTCCTTTTCTTGCTGGCGGTGTTTTGCTCTACGCAGTTGCCGTTGACAGCAATCGCGAGCTTCCAGTGGGTGATTTTCTCGTTGTTTATACAATCTTCATCATTTTCCAGTCTGCTGTTGCCAGGCTTGGTGAGTCTTTTGGCACCATTGCGGGTATGCTGCCAGCACTTGATCAAATGCGTCCGCTGCTTGGCGTATCACGTGAAATCGAACTCGAAGGGGAGTCAGTCGATTACCTGGGCGGTGATGTTCTGTTTGATCGAATTTCTTTTCGCTATGATGCTGAAGGACCATTGATACTGGACGATGTGTCGATTCATGCCAAACCAGGTGAATTTGTCGCCATTGCTGGCGAATCCGGGGCGGGCAAGAGCACCCTGTTTCGACTCGCACTTGGAATTGATTGGCCAAGTGCAGGTGCCGTGTATTATGACGGACGAGACCTGCGACATCTGAATCTGAAGCAGTTGCGTCAAAAAATCGGAGCAGTACCACAATCCGTTGGACTTCACCCCCAGGATCTGTGGGACAATTTGGTCAGCCATCATGATCGGGTGAGTAACGAGGAAGTTTGGGAAGCGATTCGGCTTGCCGGAGTCGAAACTGAAATCAAGGCCATGCCGATGGGTTTGATGACCATGGTCGGTACCAGCGCCGCTGTACTGTCAGGAGGCGAAAGTCAACGTGTCACGATTGCTCGCTCAGTGATCGGCAATCCGCGAGTGATGCTATTGGACGAAGCGACCAACTGGCTGGACAACGAGATTCAGGCTCAAGTCATGCGTAACCTGATCGCTTTGACTTCCACGAGGATTGTTATTGCCCATCGACTTTCAACACTGCAGCAGGCAGATCGTATTTATGTGCTACAGGGCGGGAAAGTAGTGCAATGTGGCTCTTTTACTGAACTGATGGCAGTGAAAGGCGTGTTTCAGGGCCTTATGAAAAGACAGATTGCGTGAATCACACCATTTCAGACGACTAAGTAGGAATGAAAGAATCGATGAAGCAGTTGTCTGAAATTGAAAAGCTCATCTTGTTAAGAACTGAAAGAGACGATGAGTTTCGTGGACGATTGCTGGCGAATCCCAAAGAAACAATCGAATCGGAATTCGGTGTGACGCTGGCTGAAGACCATGAGTTACATGTGTACGAGGACAGTTACTCGGTGACGCATTTGATACTTCCGCCTCGAAGCAAGTTCAGCGAGGCTGAACGGCAAGAGGCGAAGGCCGGTGGGAATTCACTGGAGTTCCTTAGAAAGACACTCCACAACCCTGCGCCACCTCTGCGGCAGTCAGGTGATGCACAAGCAAAATTTCAGGTGACTGTCGACACCTCTGAATCCTTTGTCAAAAAGGTCAGGGAAAGTATTCGCAGCGCGCTTGAATTTTTAGATTCAACGGTAGATGAACACGGGGCGTGGCACTGTGTTCGGTTCAATGTCGCAGATCCGAACATTCCCCGACATTTCGAGAAGCCTGCCTTCATTACGGCCTTTTGCGTCCTTGCTCTTAGAAGCAGTAAGGAACCGCTTGCCCAGTCACTTTGCGCTGCCGCCAGAAACCATCTTGTCAGCAATATGGAATATCCAGGTTTATGGCGATACTATCGTCATTTGCCCCAAGATCTGGACAGTACAACGGTCTGTTCACTAGTGATCGCCGATCACCCGTGGATTTTTCTACGGCGCAATTTTGCACAGATATTGGCAAACCGAGACGACAAAGGCTGCTTCATGACATGGATTTTGGATGAAGACGAACCTGATGTTGTATCAACGTTTCGTATAGAAGCGGACCCGGTTGTCAACGCCAATGTGATTGCTTACCTTGGCGATCACCCCGAAACCAGAGATGCGCAACGATGGTTGGAAGAATTGCTCTCTGAAGGCGATCTTCATGGTTCTTCGAAGTGGTATCCAGATCCGGCTACGATTTGCTATGCAATCTCCCGTGCTGTCAGGATGGTGCAGCCAGCTTTGGACCGGTTGCGACCATTGCTGGTCAATCAGATTCATCGTTTGGGCTCTGATGAGAAAGGATTTAGTAGTGTTTTACAGATCGCCCAGATTATCAGTGCACTTTACAATGTGGATAGCCTGAAAAGCTTCGACATCAAACATTTGGCTGAGAAACTGATTGCTTCGCAACGCGATGATGGTAGTTGGCCGGAACTTCTCGCATTCGGCGATCAATCGCTCAAGTGGGGGACATACGGACAAATTGGGCATGGATCCGAATCGGTGACGACTGCATTTTGTGTTGAAGCACTTGAACGGTTGATTGAACAGAACACAGATACTGAAAATAACACATATCTCAGGGACGATAGGGATGGACATTGACGCGGCGGTTGCACTCACGCAGGATCGCCTCGCAGAAGAAGGGTGCAGCATGAAGGATTTGCTAAAGCACTTTCGCGACAAGATTTCGCCATTGCTTGTTGGTGATGCACAGTGGCAGTGTGTACTTGATTGTGCAGAAAAACTCCCCATTACGATGGGAGCATTCCCCTTCGGATTTGAACTGCCGATTCATTTGGTGAGTCCAGTCGCTGATTTTGGTGTATCGCTGACGAGCGGAACCAAAGCGGCGGAGTATTTCGAGCAGCGAGCGCGGATAGACACAAGCAATGAGATTGCGAATGTCATCACGCGTCTATTTGAGAATATGGACGATGAAGACGCCTCACTTCGTGAAATTGTTGGGCGCAAATTAATGCTTGAATATGACATAGGCTCAGCGGGAGGTAGAAGTTCTTTTCCGGGAATGTTTCTGCGACCTGGTGAACGTCCAATTATCGGTGCCCAAGATCAGACAAAGGATATTGACACTGTACTTCAGGGGTTGCTTTCGTCATTGGGTTGGGAGTTTGGCGTGCGTCAGCGTAATGTAATCGAGCAAGTCTACCAGGCTCAGCCGCTAGATACGCGTATGGATTCTTTTGGTGCGTTTCCGTCTCGATCGCGGGCTATTCGCCTGGCGATCATGGGCTTCAAATCGCGGCGGGAACTGGGGAATTATCTCGCCAACGTCAATTGGCCAGGACAGCTTGCGACGGTTGATTCGGTGATATCAAGAATTGAAAAACACGTGCATCATACCAGATTTGGAGTAAATATTGACGTAGAGGAAGATGGAGTTGGTCCGACACTTGGTCTCACGCTTATCGTTAAGCAACGATATACAAACCGATCGCGTTATTGGCTCGATGGACCAACCGATTGGAACCCATTTCTGGAAGCCTTGGACGATGAGGAACTTGTTATTCCAGAGAAACTGGGACAGCTTGCCGGCTGGGTTACACCGCCGACAATGTTATTTGGCAAGGCCGCTCGATATATGCTGGTGCGAGGGATTCACCATCTCAAACTGGTCGTATCTGAAGGTGAACTTAATAAAGTCAAGGCTTATGTGTTTATGATTCTGTCTGGTGCAGATTTCGACTAATCGATATGGGAACTATTTCATTGAGTTCCATTGACATTGCTTCAATCAGTGCAATCTGCAATGCATTTGCGAGGTCATGTAGCACCACGTTAGATGGGGCACATGTTGCAAAATCGATACACAGCATTTAAGAAAATGACCCACTGTGAACTCAAGGTGGCCGAATTTCTGAGGAGTTTTCTGTGCAACTGCTTGTCGGTAAGTGTTAGATGACGGCGTTTGCAGCAAGTATCGAGACGACTATCAAACAGGTAAACTATTAAACAGGTAAAACAAAGCCGGGTACGAATTTGATTCCACACCCGGCTTTAATCAGTGAATGACTGAATTTTAACTAATGACTACCAGCAACAACAAAGGCCCGCTGAAATAGCTTCAAGTTGCTCCTCGGTGATGTTTGGGTCAGGCGGAAGTGCGAGATGCACAGTCTGCATATCGCTCTCATGGATCACTATATTCATGGATTCCGGTATTGTAATTCCCAACTCACCACTGATAGCTGACTTGGGGTCAGCCAAAAGGCTTTGTCTGAAGTCTGAATCGACAGCAGATTTATCCACAATCTGCTTGAGCATATCTTCTCCGCTTCGCATATCTTAAACTCCACTTACACTTGGGTTAATTTGTAACTCAATGATAAATTCTTTTGCTGTTCATTTCCGAAAAAATCTTGAATTTCTACACTGCGACTACAGATGTAGCGCCTTGAAGTTGCGTTTTAGTTGATTGGTTTGGAAATGGGGTAGAAATTCACGTTTTTAGTCCAATCAGCGCAATAACTCTATATTTGGGTAAGCCTCTTTTCAGACTTTGGCTTTGACACGTACCATCAAAACATTAGATACATCTGAAATACATTCTTGAGACCTTAATATGAAATTAGGACTTGTAACAAAGAAGAAATCTTTGTATAATCAATGGTATATTAAAACAATGTGCATCACCCAATGGGTGACGAAACACGAGATTGATACAAGGCAATGAACATCGTAAACGACAAAACCGCAGACAGTAAGCACACCTTGACCTCGCGCGCCGGCCTGGTGGCATTCGCTGAGCTTGTTTGTAGGAAAATGCTCGCTTGAGGGCCGGCTCGGGTCAGCGACTCAAGTCAATGCAAAGGCGTGTCCGTTTTGATGCGATTCAGTGTCCGTAGTATGCGATTATGCAATCAAGCAACTTCACTTTGATGCTCAGATTAACCTCTCAGTGCAATTCTATAGAGATTTCTGAGAAACTTAAGAACTCAGGTTTAGCGAAAATTGATCTGTATTACACACCGCTGGGACCGAAATTTTTGTAACCTTCTCGAATAAAATTGCATCATTACAACATAACTTGTATCCTACGATTATGAATACAGTCACAGTCAAACCAAAGTTCCAAGTCACAATTCCAGCTGAGTTACGTAAGAGTATCAATATTAAGGAGGGTGACATCATGGAGGCGGTTCGTGTCGAAGACGGAATATTATTCAAGGTAAAACAGGTGTTGCCTCCGCAAAAGATAATTCCTGAGATTATCGAGCCAGTTGATGTTCGAGAAGTTCGTCCTGAGGAGGACAATTCGTCGAATTGTTTTCGACCCTTTCCTAGTCGAGGTGGTGTGGTAACAAATGAATTGATCGATAAATTACGGAATGAAGTTGGCGACTAAGTGACAGCACTGCTTGACGTGAACTTGTTGATCACGTTGCTAGATGAAGAACACGAACGAGCATGATTCGGCAACGCACTGGCTCAACAATAATGAAAGCGCAGGTTGGGCTAGTTGCCCCATAACGGAAAACGGGTGTTTGAGAATTATGTCTCAAGACAGTTATCCAAACCCACTGCCAATATATCAAATAGCTGACCGACTTCGCCAAGCAGCTAAATCTAAATACCATCAGTTTTGGTCGGACGACTTGAGCCTGTTGACTTCAAAACAAATATCGTGGCAGTTTATCACTGGACCTAAACAAATTACCGACACATATCTGCTTGCATTAGCTGTGAGACATGGAGGGAGATTCGTGACGTTCGACAAACGTATCAAATCGTCAGTAGTGGAGGGAGCCGATAATCATCTATTTGTAATCTGAAAACAATGTGCTATCACCCAACGGGTGACGAAACACGAGATTGATACAAGGCTATGAACACTGTAAACGACAAAACCGCAGACAGTAAGCACACCTTGATCTCGCGCGCCGGCCTGGTAGCATTCGCCGAGCTTGTTAAACCACTCAAACTGGCCGAACGGGTCGACCCGTTGATGCCCAAAGGTGCGCGCAACCGTGCCTTTTGTTCCAGTGCGATTTTCAATACTTTTATGCTAGATGCTCCACGATGGTGCCAAGTGTCTCGACGATGTGCGAGTGTTGCAACGTGAATCTGCACTGCGCAGACTGTTTGGTATCAATAATCTCCCGCATGCCCATACCCTGGGCAACTAGCTGCGCGCTTTGGGTTCAAACAAGACGGCCATGTCGGCCCTGGTTCAAATCAACAAACGATTGCTCAAAGCTGCATTGCATGACTGTCAGCGCGTAACACTGGACATTGATGCCACGGTAATCAAGGCCCACAAGAAGGCTGCCACCTGTACGTACAAGAAACACCCCGGCTATACGCCGATGGTGGGCCATATTGCTGACACTGAGCAGGTGGTGGCCGTTGATTTTCGGGCCGACCATGTGCCAGCGAACAAACACAACCTTGAATTTATCAAGCCGTGTGAACAGGCATTGCCGGCGGGTGTATCGGTCAAGCGTGTACGCATTGATGCGGCCGGCTATCAGAGTGACATCATTAATTGTTGTGAAAGGGTATCGGTAATGCGATTCGGGCGAAAATGGACGCAGCACTCAAAGAATCGAAGCGTACGATTCAGGACTCGGACTGGGAGGAGCTGGTTCGAAAAGATGGTAATGAGTCGAGCAACGAACAGATTGCAAGTTGTTTACACACCATGGTTAAAACCAACCAGGCCTTTATGCTGGTGGTCCAGCGCCGTTTGAAAGATGAGGCGCAACAGCCGGACTCACAGCCGGACCTTTTTCCTGACCTGCTGGGCAACGTGGATGACGAAAGCGTGGCCTGCGGGCGCTACGTTTACCGCGCGATTGCCACCAACTTGGATGGTGACGGTCTGAATTAACACGAGGTGGTGCAGTTTTACAACCAAAGAGCCGAAAGTTCGGAAAACAAGATCAAAGAATTCAGAAGTGATTTTGATGGTGCGCAGTTGCCTTGTGGTGATTTTGATGCCAATGGCGCGTATTTCATGCTGTGTGCGATGGCGTACAATCTGTTGGCGCTGATGCGCATGATATTACCGGCCAAGTGGGAGCGCGGTCGCGCGACCACCATTCGGTACCGCTGGTACGCCTTTGCTGGACAGATTGTTCATCATGCCCGGCAGTGGACTATAAAACTAAATGCCGATCGCAGGGCTGAATTAGACCAGGTCCTTTGGGTGATACAGAACTGCGTGCTCAAATAAGCAAGTCCCCTTCGGCTGCATGAACCCCAAAGATAGCATTCCGAGGCCTCGGAAGGTATCATCATATCCTGAAAATGACACTATGTTTGTCATGTCCAGGTCAATGCGCAATGTTGATTGCCAACCGCATCGAATCTTGCATCATTGCACTGTATTCGCCATGCTACTGACACATCAAGGTGATCAATGACACGCCGGCAGGCTGGAATATCGGCCCCGTCGATATTTTTGGGGCTAATTTCAGATTACGGTGGGAATCAGGTCTGCAATAACGCTGTGGTTTATGTTATATTTTGTGTCCCGACCGGTTTGGATCGATTCGACTAAAATCGAATAGTCAGTTCAGATTGTTGGGCGCATAGCTCAGGGGGAGAGCACTTGCTTGACATGCAAGAGGTCCCTGGTTCAATCCCAGGTGCGCCCACCATAATCCAAAGATAATCTCTTACAGATCTTTCATCTCGATGGATTAATTTGGATTTTGAATTTGAAAATTCTTTGGCTTTCAGACTGCACTTTCAAGTCCATTTGATCCATACAGCCATGCAATTGTATTGCACCAGTCATGTTCAGACTTAGCACCCATGATTTGATCGCGAAGATCGGCATGTGCGCCTGAACTATGGTAGATATGATCTCCAATCAACCTTGACATCAGTTGCACTTTGGCCGTGCGCAAATATCGTCGCTGCCTGTAGTTTTCAAATGCTATTTCGATGTTTACATCTTGCTGTGTAAACTCATCTGCCAGGCATACTGCATCTTCCAGCGCCATGCAGGCACCTTGAGCAAAGTACTGAAGCATTGGATGAGCAGCATCACCGAGTAAGGTAACCCGGCCATCCACCCATCGGCTGGCTGGATCACGGTCACATAAGACCCAAAGCTTCCACTCATTACCGTGATCGATGATTTGTTTGGCAACCGAATCGATATGCTCAAATCCTTGTCGGACTTCATCTTTTGATACTGCCTTGCCGGCAACGGGTTCTGGCGCGTCGTTGTGAAAAGTCACAACCAGGTTAAATGCATTCCAGTGCGAAAGAGGGTAGTGGACGATGTGACACTTGGGTCCTGCCCATAAAGTTGCTGCATTCCAACGTAAATCCTCAGGCATATTCTGTGTCGGAATAACCGACCGGTAGGTGGTGTGCCCAGATACCCGTGGCGCACCGTCTGCAACCAATTGCGATCGGACGTTGGACCACAATCCATCGGCACCAATGAGTGCTGAGCCCACCAGTATTCCCTTGTTTCTTAACGACACTTGGACTTCGTCGTTTTTCTGAATGTAGTGTTCAACAAGACTGTCGGTATGCAATTCAACCAATTCGTGACCCATGCAGGCTTTGAGGAAAATATTGTGCAAATCACCTCTATGCACAACGGCATATGGGTTCTTGAAACGTCGTCGAAACTCACCATCCAGCGGAATTCGGGCGATTTGTGAACCAGTCAAGGCGTTCATGAGCCTTAGACTGTCAATGTAGATCGCCAGTTTTCGTGCCTTATCGCCGACACCAAGATAATCGAAAGCATGAAAAGCATTGGGTCCCAGTTGGATTCCAGCGCCAATTTCACCGAATTTGGAAGCTTTCTCCAACACCACTGTTCTGATTCCCTTTTGGGCAAGCCCCAATGCAGCGGCAAGGCCACCAATTCCACCGCCTGCAATCAATACAGGTTTATCTTTTTTGAGCTTCATCAGTCCATTGCATCTTAGGCGTGATCAGTCAACTTGACTGTCGTAACTGACCTATGTCTACCTTACAGTATAGATGCAGCTATCGCTAAATTCTCTGCTCCGGCGCAGGGAATCGTCACAAGTATTGATGGTGAATTTCATTGGCGCAGATACATCGCGGGACTCACCGTAACAAGTGTTCAAAAGGATTTTTCACGACAAGGCCGCCAACCCAATTGGCCACTACCGATGGCTGCCAATTTTGTCCTATATGTTCTGAACTCGAAGATTCTTGAACATATAATGTCGTTCCTTCTTGAGTGTGGCTGACTTGGTTGACTTGTAGTCACACAGTTCTCAATTTCACATTGTTCAGATTTACGATATGCCGACTGTTTTATTGCCAGACGGGTCAAGTAAAGAGTACGCGGATTGTGTAACGATTGACGCGGTTGCCGAAGATATCGGCGCCGGATTACGCAAGGCTGCCATTGCCGGTGAATTCAATGGTCAGTTGCGTGACACGTCTTATCGGATTGACGAGGGTGGAACGCTAAGAATAATCACCGGCAAAGACGAAGCCGGGCTGGAGATTATTCGACACTCATGCGCCCATTTGCTGGCGCAGGCAGTCAAACGATTGTTTCCTGAAGCGCAGGTTACCATCGGACCAGTCATCGAGGATGGTTTTTATTACGATTTCGCCTATGAGCCTGGGTTTTCTGAAGATGACTTGACGAAAATCGAAGAATGCATGCATGAAATCGCATCAGAGAAATTACCCGTTTCACGCGAGATTGTCGAAAAAGACAAGGCAATTGAATTGTTTCGTAATATGGGTGAGAACTACAAGGCTCAAATCATTGCCGAACTTGCTGACGACGAGACCATCACCTGTTATCGACAAGGTGATTTTGTTGATCTGTGTCGCGGTCCGCACGTCCCCAACACCGAATTTCTAAAGGCGTTTAAGCTGACCAAACTCGCAGGTGCGTACTGGCGCGGAGATTCCAACAACGAGATGCTTCAGCGAATTTATGGTACCGCTTGGCGCACTAAATCTGAATTGCAAACTTACCTGGACCGATTGGAGCAGGCAAAAGCACGCGACCATCGACGCCTCGGTGCTGAACTGGACTTATTTCATTTTCAGGAAGAAGCCCCCGGCATGGTATTCTGGCATGAAAAGGGTTGGACTCTGTATCGATTGATCGAGTCTTACATTCGCGATTTATTGAAAGAGTATCACTATGTAGAAGTGCATACGCCACAACTCATTGATCGCTCATTGTGGGAAAAATCCGGCCATTGGGAAACTTTCAAGGAGAATATGTTTACCACAGAAATCGAAGATAAGTTTTACGCACTAAAGCCCATGAATTGCCCAGGCCATGTCCAGGTATTTAATCAGGGGCTTCGTAGTTATCGTAATCTGCCGCTTCGAATCTCAGAGTTTGGCATGGTACATCGCTATGAGCCTTCAGGCACACTGCATGGCCTGATGCGAGTACGACGCTTCACGCAGGATGATGCGCATGTGTTTTGTACGCAAGACCAAATCAGGACAGAAGTGGCGACACTCATTGAAATCTCACTGCGTCTATACAATCATTTTGGCTTCGACAGCGTTCAAGTGGGTTTGTCGACGCGCCCGGAACAACGTGTAGGGTCCGATGATTTGTGGGATAAGGCAGAACAAGCACTGGAAGCTGTACTTGTCGAAAGAGACATGAATTACACAACTTATGCAGGCGAAGGCGCATTTTATGGACCAAAGATCGATTTTGTGCTAAAAGACTGTATCGGTCGAAATTGGCAGTGTGGCACGATTCAACTTGACTTTTCCATGCCAGGTCGGCTCGGAGCAACCTATGTCGATGCTGACGGGTCTAGGAAAACGCCAGTGATGATTCATCGTGCAATTCTAGGATCGCTGGAACGGTTCATTGGCATTCTTATCGAAGAGCATGCGGGTAAATTTCCCGTGTGGCTTGCGCCTGTCCAGGCTGTAATCATGAATATTTCTGAAGCTCAAAGTGAATATTCTGTTAAAATAAACGGTTTGATTGAAAAAGCCGGTATTCGATGTAAACTTGATTTGCGAAATGAAAAAATCGGCTTTAAGATCAGAGAGCAAACGCTCCAGAGGATTCCTTATCTGTTCATTGTCGGGAATCGGGAGGTGGAAGATAACTCTGTTTCGGTTCGAACCCAAAGTGGGACGGACATGGGCTCACATTCACTTGATTCGATCATTTCCATCATCAAGAATGAAATCGAAGCCGAAGCAGAAAAATAGGAGGACTGGATACGGCTACTGGAAAATTACACCGGATCAATTCACAAATTGAGGCCGAACGTGTTCGCTTGATCAGCGAAGACGGCACCCAAATTGGCGTTGTCAGTTTGGATGAAGCAATGGCATTCGCCGAGAATGCCGCACTTGATCTTGTTGAAATAGCCGCAAATGCAAACCCGCCGGTTTGCCGGGTTATGGATTACGGAAAATACCGCTATGCTGCAAGCAAAAAACAACATAGCGCCAAGCGTAGGCAAAAACAGATCGTGATCAAGGAAGTCAAGTTTCGGCCGGGAACTGATATCGGGGACTACGATGTGAAACTTGGTCGGCTGAAAAAATTTCTGACTGCCGGGAACAAGACTAAGGTAACCATGCGTTTTAGAGGCCGGGAAATGGACCATCCTGAGTTAGGACGACAGATGCTAAGTCGGGTAGAACATGACCTTGCTGAAATTGCCGTCGTTGAACAGGAACCAGCAATGGAAGGCCGACAAATGATTATGTTGCTAGCACCACACAGGCCTTAACAATCTGAAAACTTTTACAGGCAGAGTGAATCATGCCAAAAATGAAAACTAACAGGGGCGCCGCGAAGCGTTTCAAATCGACCGGTTCCGGGAAGATAAAACGCGGTCATTCGCATGCGTCGCATATTTTGACAAAAAAGTCAACGAAACGAAAACGCGGGCTGAGAAAAGCAACGTTAGTCCACGCCTCGGATGCCAGCCGGGTCCGGGATATGTTGCCTTACGCTTAACTGAAGAGGACTGGTCATGCCAAGAGTGAAACGCAGCGTAGCCGCCAGGGCTCGCCACAAAAAAGTACTGAAACAAGCCAAGGGATATCGAGGTGCACGCAAGAACGTATTTCGCGTCGCGAAACAGGCGGTAACCAAAGCTGGACAGTACGCTTACCGGGACCGTCGCAGAAAAAAGCGTGATTTTCGTTCTTTGTGGATTATCCGTATCAACGCGGCCGCTCGTGAGTGCGGTTTAACCTATAGCACTTTAGTTCGAGGACTAAAGCTCGCCAACGTCGAACTCGATCGAAAAGCACTGGCCTCCATTGCAGTGAACGATCGGGAAACATTCTCCTTACTGGCGGAAAAAGCAAAGTTTCAATTAAGCCAGTAGCGTCGGTTAACGATCGCTACTGTATGCCAGTCAAAGGGCAGAACACTTTGCAGTTGAGTTCCATGACGCTTGAAATCGAAGCACTCAATGGACTCGACGCGACCGTCGCGCAAGCAATCGCCGAAATTCAAGCTGCCGACAGCGAGTCGGAACTGGAACGCTTACGCGTTAGCTATCTTGGAAAAAAAGGTGTGGTCACGACGCTATTGAAGTCTATTGGCGCCTTGCCAACGCAGCACCGACCCGTTGCGGGACAAATTCTTACCGCAGCGAGAAAATCACTTGAAAACGCGTACAACGCTAAACGAGAAGCCCTAAAGGAGATTGCGCATACGGCACAATTGGAAAAAGAACGCATCGATGTCACTTTGCCAGGCCGGCGTGCATTGAGTGGTGGACCCCATCCTTTGTCGCGTACTTTGACAAGGATGCAGGAGATATTTCTCAACATTGGCTTTGATGTCGCAGTCGGACCCGAAATTGAAGACGACTATCACAATTTCGAAGCATTGAACATTCCGGCAAATCACCCGGCTCGGGCGATGCAAGATACGTTTTACTTTCCTGATGGCAGGCTTTTGCGAACGCACACTTCGCCGGTTCAGATTCGCTATATGGAAACTCATCAGCCTCCAATTCGTGTGGTCGCACCGGGTCGTGTCTACCGCTGTGATTCAGATTTAACCCATACGCCCATGTTTCACCAACTCGAAGGCCTGGTGATCGACGAAACAACGACTTTCGCTGATTTAAAAGGTGTATTGGAGTACTTCGTGCGCGAGTTTTTTGAAGAACCGCTGAAACTTAGATTTCGTCCATCGTATTTCCCGTTCACAGAACCTTCAGCCGAAGTTGATATCAGCTGTGTGTTTTGTGCAGGTGATGGCTGCACGGTCTGTAAAAAAAGTGGTTGGCTTGAAGTTCTAGGCTGTGGAATGGTCCATCCGGCCTTGTACACTGACGTTGGAATCGACAGCGAACGTTATGTTGGCTATGCATTCGGACTTGGTGTGGAACGCTTCACCATGCTTCGTTATGGCGTCAATGATTTGCGGTTGTTTTTCAAAAATGATATTGACATGCTCTGTCAGTTCAAGTAAGGACAAGGTGCGTCATGTTAGTCAGCACCCAATGGCTAAAAGAGTGGGTCTCGTTTTATTTTGAAATTGAACAGCTTGCTCATCGCCTGACGATGAGCGGCCTGGAAGTGGACTCTGCCAGCAAATTAAGCCAATGTGATGAGAATGTTGTAATTGGCCAGGTTATATCAGTCAAGCCACATCCCAAATCCGATCGACTTTCGGTTTGTCGAGTCGAAGTCGGTGGTGCCGATGAATTGCAAATTGTTTGTGGGGCACCAAACGTAGTAGCCGGCGGAAAATATCCGGTCGCCCCGGTTGGCAGCAAACTAAAGAATCAAATGATTGAGAATATTGATTTTCGGTCAGTACCATCACAGGGAATGCTATGTTCTGGAGCAGAACTCGAACTGGATGATGCTGTAGATGGATTGATGGAATTAAATCCCAATGCACCATTGGGAATTTCGCTCAATACCTATCTTCAGCGCGACGATTACGTTCTGGATTTAGAACTGACCCCTAATCGCGCTGATTGTCTAAGTATTCGCGGTGTCGCCAGGGAAATCGCGATTCTTGAACAGACCAGTCTCAAACAAAGACGCGAGCCCAGTATCCCAGCCCGTTCCGACAGTTGCATACCTGTAGATGTCAAGAGTCCGGCAGACTGCCCAGTATTTTGTACAAGGGTGATTGAAAACTTTCAAAGCGATGCGGTTACACCGGATTGGATGAAACAACGATTAGAACGCGTCGGATTGCGCAGCATTCACCCAATCGTCGATATCACGAATTACGTGATGATTGAACTTGGACAGCCCATGCATGCCTTCGACACGGATGTCATTGATGCATCTAAGATCATTGTTCGCCATTCGAAGGCTGGTGAAAGTCTTTCATTGCTGGATGGTGAACGCCTGACACTGGGTGATGGCGTATTGATGATTAACGATCACAAGGGGCCGATTGCATTGGCTGGTGTGATGGGCGGTGAAGCGAGTGCGATTCAACGTAGCAGTACAAACATTATGTTGGAAGCTGCATTTTTCTCACCAGATGCGATTCGCCGATCAGTTTCCAGATTTGGAATGCACACAGATGCTTCACATCGATTTGAAAGAGGTGTTGATCCAACAGGCCAGCGCGCTGCAATTGAACGGGCAACCGAACTGATTATTGAAATTGCTGGCGGTGTTCCTGGGCCGGTCCAGGAGACCCGGTTCGAAGAGCATATCCAGAAGAACGGGCATTGTTATGTACGTTATGCCCGAGTTAATCGGGTGTTGGGCCTGGATATTTCTTATTCCGAAGTCGAATCAATTCTGCTTGCAGTGAACAAATCAGTCGCTCGATGCGATGATGATTATGGTTGGTATGTCATCTCACCGAGTTGGCGTTTTGACCTGGGTGAAGAACACGATATGATCGAAGAGGTCGCCCGCATATATGGATATGACAAAGTCCCTAGCCGAACACAATTTGAATCAGGCCTGCACCGCAATCTCAGTGAAAAGTCTATTTCCACTCAGTCATTAGGGGAAGCACTTCATTCACTTGGTTATCATGAAGCAATTACCTACAGTTTTGTAGACCCTGCATTGCAGGAAAAATTTGATTCAAGCGGTAACGCTTCAAGACTTGCCAACCCGATTGCCGAGAATCTGTCGGTGATGCGTACCAGCATGTGGCCGGGGTTGGTGGGTAGTTTTCTGGAAAACTATCGTCGCAGCAAGGAAAGCATCAGATTGTATGAAATCGGTCGGGTTTTTTTACCTGACGAGGAAGTCAATATTTTAGGCGGCTTATGTTACGGAAACATGGTGCCAACTCAATGGGGCGCTCAATCTCGTCAAGTCGATTTTTTTGATCTTAAGGGTGATCTTGAAAGATTGGCGGAATTATCTGATCAAGCAAAGTGCATGGAATTCAAACCCGAACGGATCGAAGGCCTTCATCCGTGGCGAAGTGCAGGCATTTATCTTGAAGGGGACAGGATTGGCTCAGCAGGTCAGTTACATCCTGATATTTTGGATGAAGTAAATTCAAGCGAAGCGATCTATGTCTTTGAAATTAAATTCGAAGCACTATTGTCGAAAAATCTGATAAAATACATGACAATATCGAAGTATCCTTCTGTTATAAGAGATATATCATTAGTTATTGATGCTGATCAAAGGGTTTCTGACATTGAGAGCACGATTCGTAGTTGTGGTGGAAATGATTTGGAATCAGCGACCCTTTTTGATGTATATTGTGAAATAGATGCGGGAAATAACTTCAAAAGTGTAGCGTATCGGTTGGTTTATCGTTCAAATTATCGAACTTTAACCGATTCTGAAGTAGACACCAGTATAAAGAAAATTCTGGATCAGTTAAATCAGAAGCACAATGCTAACCTTAGAGTGTAGGCAAAGAAATGAGCAAGACTGTAGTTGTTAAGTCTGATCTCGTCAACGAGATTAACAACACACTTGGGCTGAATCAGCGTGAAGCAAAAGATTTCGTTGAGAAATTTTTTGAAGAAATTCGTAGCGTGCTTGAACGCCACGAAGATGTGAAGCTGTCGGGGTTTGGAAGATTTAGTGTCAGACACAAGTCACCGCGTCCGGGACGTAATCCTAAAACTGGCATTGACGTTCTTATCAAGGAACGCACAGTTGTTACGTTTCGAGCCAGTAACAAGCTTCGTGCACTGACAACCAATTATCAACCCGATGAGACCTCACAGGAAGATTAACCGGACGAAATTTTGTCCTGACGACCGACAAGGATTCCGGTGAGTGGGATTCCATCCATTCCAAATAAACACTACTTCACAATTGGTGAGGTAAGCAACCTGTATTCTGTTGAGCCACATGTACTTCGTTACTGGGAACAGGAATTCGCTGAATTGAAACCCGTTCGGCGGCGAGGTCGAAGACGCTACTACACACGCCGGGAAGTTGAACTGATACAGAAAATCATCGACTTGCTATATAACAAGGAGTTTACTATCAGCGGTGCTCGCAAACAATTGAGAAGTGCGGTCAAAGGGGAGTCCAGTGTTGACGACGACGTTCAGGCTGGAATCGATCAGGCTATTGAAAAGTTAAATAACGCACTGAAGATCCTGTCTGCAAATAGCTGAAATACTTTCGGGGCGTAGCGCAGCCTGGTAGCGCACTTGCATGGGGCGCAAGAGGCCGGAGGTTCAAATCCTCTCGCCCCGACCAATCTATCAATTCGGCCTGTAATTTTCACGACTTTCTCGATGACATACTCATGCCTGTGACGACTGTTAATTCCTGGAACGATTTCGATCCCTTGAAACACATCATTGTTGGACGAGCGGATCACACTTGCATCCCGGACTGGGAGCCGGCACTTGAAGCGAAAATTGATCGCGCCAGTGACATGTGGGGCAAGTGGGGACCTCGCGAACTTGAAACGGTTCATAAAGCGAATGCGGAATTAGACTATTTTGCGCAGGCACTTGAATCTTTAGGTGTGCGTGTTGACCGGCCAACGCCCATTCAGTGGAATCAAAGTGCCAACACACCGGATTTTCACACCAGTACTTTATTCGGATGTATGCCGCCGCGCGATGTATTGTTGACGGTTGGCAGCGAAATTCTAAGTGCCGCAATGATGATGCGCTGTCGGTATTGGGAATACATCGCCTATCATTCCTTGATGCAGCAATACTTCGATGAAGATCCGAAATTCAGATGGGAGCAGGCACCACGACCTCGCCTGACTGACGCTTCGTACCAATTGGGGTATTTCGATGGGCTGAGCGCACAAGATCAGGTCCAAAGGGCTCGGAACCTGGATTTCGTCACCACTGAACATGAGCCATTGTTTGATGCGGCAGATGTTCTGCGGCTGGGTAAGGACCTTTTCTGCCAGCATGGATTGACTACTAATCGGCGTGCTGCGAAGTGGTTGCAGCGACATTTTCCGGATCATCGCGTACACTGTATTAATTTTCCAGACGATCCTAATCCGATTCATATCGATGCGACTTTTGTGCCACTTAGACCGGGCCTGATCATCAATAATCCCCAACGTCCGCTACCACCGGAACAGAGTAAAATTTTCACACAAAATGATTGGGAGATAATTGATGCAGCGTGGCCATCTCATGATCGCCCGCCACCGCTTTGTTATTCCAGCGTTTGGCTGTCTATGAATGTGTTGGTGATTGATCACAAAACTGCTTGTGTTGAAGCTACAGAAACCAATCAGCTTGAGCAGTTGGATGCTTTGGGATTTGAAGTGATCCCTATTCCATTTCGAAACGCCTATTCCTTTGGAGGAGGCTTGCATTGCGCAACGGCAGATGTTCAAAGGCAAGGTACTTGTGAAGATTACTTTCCCAAGCAGGTGCCGGGCACCCAGATTGCGGCCACCGGGCAATTGAATTGAGTCAGACAATACCAATCGATTGAAGTGAAAACAGCAAGTCAGTTTTACGACCGAATTCTGTTGCTGGCTTCACACCGTCACGCATCGGTGTATCTGGGAGGGATCAGTTTTACGGAGGCGGTTTTTTTGCCGATTCCACCAGATTTCTTACTCATTCCGATGGCTCTGGCGAACAAAAGCCGGGCATGGTACTTTGCGCTACTGACCACTGTGGCGTCTGTGCTTGGTGGAGTCGTCGGTTACCTGATCGGCGCTTTTTTGTATGATAGCGTCGGCAAGGTTTTAATTGACTTTTACGGCTTGGGTGATTATTTCAATTCGCTGGCACGATGGTATGACGAATATGGAATTTGGGTGGTGTTGGTGTCAGGATTTTTACCCATTCCATACAAGGTATTCACTATCGCGTCCGGAGTGTTTGCAATGGCTTTGGTTCCATTTCTGATTGGGTCTACTATTGGTCGGGCGACCCGATTTTTTGCAGTGTCAGCCTTTTGTTACTGGTTTGGCGATGCAGTCTATAACATAATAAAACGATTTACAGGGCCTGTGATGTGGGTCCTCTGTCTGCTACTATTGGCTGTATTTGTTTACTGGACTATCCAATAAAGTTGCGAGTGTTTGCCTGATTCTCGTAGCGCTGTTGCTCGGAGCGTGTACCTCCGGGTCGCTCGCACCAATCAGTGTTCTCGATTCGATACCGGATCCGCGCCAAGAACCAGCAACTACGTTTAAAGGTCGAACTGCGATCGTCAAAGCAGGTGACAACCTGTATTCAATCGCGTTTGAAGCGGGGTTCAGTACCCAGGATGTTGCTCGATGGAACAACATGGACCAGGATGACACGATCCATATCGGACAGGAAATTCGACTCTATCCGCCTGCGAATGAAAGAGCAACCGTGAGACAGCCGTCAACCTCGAGTACATCTCCAGCAAAAACAGGTACAGTTCCGACGACTCGTTCGACTAGTGATCCCTCCGATTGGATATGGCCGGTAAGAGGCAAAATAATCAGCAATTTTTCCGTGAAGCTTAGAAAAAATGGGATTGCGATCGCAGGTGAGAGTGGGGCTCCGGTTTCGGCGACAGCAGCGGGTAGGGTGGTTTATGCTGGAACCGGTTTGATTGGATTTGGTCGAATCATTATTGTCAAGCACAGTGAACAGTATTTAAGTGTCTATGCGCATAATTCACAACTGAATGTGAACGAAGGGGACACCGTTCAACAAGGGCAAAAAATAGCTGAAATGGGCAGCACCGATGCGGACCGGGTAAAACTGCATTTTGAAATTCGTCGAAATGGCAAACCCGTTGATCCGTTGAAATTTCTTCCCAAAGGTTAGAATTGAGGAAGATGTCCTGCAAGATGGTTCATGTTGCGCAGATCGAATTACTGATTGCGAAGCAGGGCAGCAATCACTTTACGATCGTCACCAAGCAGTAAATTGAAGGTGCTGCAAGCAGAACGAGAGTTCATCACTTCATAACCACATCTTTGTTGAACCAGAGGTTGCAGCAATCGAGTTTCAGGAAAAATCAACTTTTCCCCGGTTCCGAGAATCAGAATCTCAGGATCAAATTCAGCCAACATTTCAAAATCTGCAGTCGTTAGGTCAGCGACAGCGCACACACCCCAGTCTGCGATGATATTATCAGCAGTTACAATAATGCTCTGTGTATACAATACATCGTTCACGACAAAATCGCCGCTGTCGCGTATCCTTACCAGATGGCGTCCAGGCGTGTCTGTCCTATGCAGTTCCATTCCTACTATTGGTCCATGATGAGTGCATGAAAACTATACCAATTTTTCTTTGCGATGGGAACCCGTTGTTGGGGGAGCAATAAAATGACAGCTGTACGAATTGGACTGTTGGGTTTTGGAACAGTCGGCCATGGTACGTGGGCCGTACTCACACGAAACGCAGGAGAAATTACCCGTCGCTGCGGATGCTCGCTTGAAATCAGGCGCGTGGCTGTCAAGAATTTGAGTAAGTCCAGAGGCGATGCGACAAGCACCGTGCAATTTACCGATGATCCGTATTCCATCATCGACGCATCCGATATTGACATCGTGGTTGAACTGATTGGTGGGCTTGACCCGGCACATGAATATGTAAAACGCGCCTTGTCGAACGGTAAACACGTGGTAACGGCGAATAAGGAACTGCTCGCTGTGCATGGCAATTCACTGTTCCAACTGGCACAGGAATCTGCTGCAATGATTGCATTTGAAGCTTCGGTATGTGGTGGCATTCCGATTATCAAGGCGATGCGTGAAAGTATGGTGGGCAATCAGGTTCATTCACTTGTCGGCATCATCAATGGGACGAGTAACTACATTCTGACGGGCATGAAACAAAAGCAATGTTCTTTTCAGGAAATGTTGGATGAAGCCCAAAAGCTTGGCTATGCTGAAGCGGATCCTACATTTGATGTTGAAGGCATTGACGCACTGCATAAATTGACAATTTTGGGTTCAATCGCATTTGGAACACCATTGCAGTCGACCGAATCGATTCATTGCGAAGGAATCGGTACCATCACATACGATGATATTACCTATGCGGATGAACTGGGATTTACCATAAAACCGCTCGCAGTTGCGAAGCGAAGTGAAGCGGGTGTTGAATTGCGAGTGCACCCGGCGCTGGTATCAAAACACAAATTATTGGCGAATGTCAATGGGGTGATGAACGGTGTTATGGTGTCAAGCGATGCCATTGGTCGAACGCTTCATTACGGTGCTGGTGCGGGTTCAGAACCAACCGCATCTGCTGTGGTGGCTGACCTTGCCGATGTGAGCCGTGCGATGTCATGTTCACCCGACAGTCGCGTACCATTCCTTGGATTTCAAACCGATGCGCTTTGTGATCTTTCACTTGTCCCGGTTCAGATGACTGAAACTGCAAACTATCTCAGAATGAATGCAGTCAACCGTGCTGGTGTGTTGGCTGAAGTCACTCGAATCCTCGGAAATTTCGGAATCAGTATTGAATCCATTTTGCAAAAAGGCTCAGGTCTTCACGAAGAAATTTTGCCGGTGATTATCATCACACAGGAAACACTTGAAGAAAAAATTCAACAGGCACTAAAAGAACTCGAGGCACTACCATCTGTTGTCGGCGAAATTAATCGAATTCGTATTGAAGCGCTTACATAATCTAGACGATGAATCGCCGCGGCATCACCCCGATTCGAACCCTGGTCCGCCGAACTTCGAAAACTCGAGCTGATGATCTAGATGTGCACCCCATCCTTAAGGACGTGTACTGCAATCGAAATGTCAGTCGGTCAAGCCAACTGGAATATTCACTCGCTAATTTATCTTCGCCGAACCTGTTGTTCAATATCGAGGAAGCGGCGCAAATCATCGTCGACGCCGTTCAAGCGGATGCTTCAATTCTCATCACTGGTGATTTTGATGCCGATGGTGCCACCGGTTCAGCACTCGGATATTTGGCTCTGAAGGCTTTTGGAGCCAGAAAAGTTCAATTCTTATGTCCTGACCGACAGGAGTTTGGATACGGATTATCTGAAAAATTTGTCGAATTCTTTGCCCCAACTCAACCGGATTTGGTGATAACAGTCGATAACGGAATTAGCAGCATTGCTGGTGTTCGTCTTGCCAAGGAACTCGGGATGAGTGTGGTTGTCACTGACCATCATTTGCCAGGTGATGAGTTGCCTGTTGCAGATGCCATTGTCAATCCAAGATTGCCAGGTGATCAATTTCCTAGTAAAAATCTGGCAGGGGTAGGCGTGATGTTTTATGTCATGTTGGAAGTCCGGCGCCAGTTAAGGCAACAGCAGTGGTTCGAAAATGAAGGAATCGTCGAGCCTAATATGAGTCACTACCTTGACTTGGTTGCTCTTGGAACAATCGCCGATGTCGTCTCACTGGATGACAACAATCGAATCCTGGTCGCTCAGGGTCTGAAGCTGATTAATGAAAATCGCTGTCGCTACGGGATTCGTTGTCTGTTAGAGGAGGGCGGTAAGAAAATCGGTAATATTGTGTCTGAAGACCTTGCCTTTGTCGCAGGTCCGCGGTTAAACGCAGCGGGCCGATTGGACGATATCAGCCATGGTATCCGGTGTCTGATATCTGAGGATCAAGGCGAAATATTGAACTTCACTCGAAAACTGGAAAAGCTTAACAATGAGCGTAAAGAGATGGAAGCAAAGATGGTCGTTGATGCCGAGCGTGAAATCAAGGAATTGAAAACAAAAGTGACAGATTCATCCGCCGGCATTTGCCTGTATAACAGCAGTTGGCACCAAGGCATCATTGGAGTGATTGCGTCTCGGATACGTGAACTGACTGGCAGGCCAACGATCATATTCGCTTCGGCTGGCGATGGATATCTGCGCGGATCGGGCCGTTCGGTTAAGGGCTTGAATTTACGTGATGTGTTGGCAAATATTGTAGCGCTTGACTCCGATGTCATCCTTCAATTTGGAGGACATGCAATGGCAGCGGGCATGACGCTCGAGGAATCTGCATTGGATCGATTCAATCAGTTGTTTCAACAAGAACTTTTACGCCACCTTGATGGTGGTCATTGGGAAGTTGAAATTTTATCCGATGGTGAAATATCTCAATTTGACCTGGAAGTCGCCGAGCAGATTCGCCAGGGTGGTCCATGGGGGAAAGATTTTGAAACACCTGTTTTCGATGGAATTTTTACGGTGACTGATCGCAGATTACTAAACGGCGGTCACCTCAAACTCAAGTTGCGCCGTGCATCCAGCCGAGAAACTGTGGATGGAATTTATTTTCGTTATTCAAACGTTTTTGACTCATTGCCACAACTTAAAGATTACCGCTTGGCGTTTGAATTGAAGGTGAATGAGTATAGGGGACGAAAAACTCCCCAATTGAATCTGGTTTATATGGAAGAAGTCGATTTAATGGCTTCTGATTCGATTTAATATTGGACACGTTTCAGAAGTAATGGCTAGCGAGAAATGAACATGAGGATTGCATTTGACATTGAAACCGTGCCAGATACCGAAGGCGGGCGGTTGCTGTTTGATCTTCAGGGACTTGAAACACAACATGCTGCGAAAGCGATGTTGGCGGCTCGCCGTACCAAGAACCCAGATGCACTGATGTTGCCCTTGCACCAGCACAAGGTCGTTGCAATTTCGGTTGCGGCAAGGTGGGATAAACAGGGATTTATGGTCAAATCACTGGGCACTTTGGATTCGACAGAAAAGGAATTGGTTGTCGAGTTTTATCGGGCTGTTGAAAAACGCCCGACACTCATCTCCTGGAATGGTAACGGCTTTGATTTACCCGTACTGCAATACCGAGCTATGATTCATTCGATTGTCAGCCAGCCATATTGGGACACTGGAGACTTCGATCGGGAATTTCGATACAACAATTATCAAAGCCGCTACCACAAGCGACATGTTGACATGATGGATATCCTGGCGCGCTACCAGCCTCGCAGCAATGCGCCACTTGACGAAATTGCCAAACTGATTGGTCTACCGGGAAAGTCTGGTATTGGCGGTGCCTTCGTATTCGATGCGTATCTGGATGGTCAGTTGCAGGCTATACGGGATTACTGTGAAGTGGATGCTTTGAACACCTATCTCATATTTCTACGGTATGAACTGATTCGAGGAAAATTAAGCCAAACCGAATATGAAACCGAAATAAACCTAGTGCGTCATTGGTTGGCGCAATCGGGGGTGTTGCATTTTGCGGAATTTGCGAGTAATTGGCGCGACGAATCGGATTGAATCGATTAGGTCACTGCAATGCTGGCATGTGAAAGATGCCGCGCCAATCAGAATTTTTGCTGCTTATTTCGAATCACTCGAGACTTGATCGACATTCTTGTCAGCTTGTGGATTTCGATTTCTGTTCCGCTGTGATCGCCGAGGGCGATTGGTATTTTTCTGGCTACCTGTGGAAGCATTTGATGCTTCGTTCCCTAACTGATCATGCGAATTGGAATTGGGGTGTGGATAATGAATCGAATTGCCTGATGGTTTGGACCGCCGCTTGGCGGTAGAAGTCCTTCTTGAGCCAGTGGCATGGGACTCTTTGGCACCATGCTGTTTCTTTTCCTTTGGGCTTGTCGATTTTTCCTTTGGGCTTGTCGATTTTGGACTTGTCGAAGTTCTGGTATTCGCTGCGTTTTTTCGAGCCGGTCGACTGCCAGTGCGTGATGCGGTTTGAGGTCGTTTTTGCCGCGTTGTTCGCTTGCCAGTTGTTTGTGTTGGGCTCTTGGCAACAGGAGTTGACTCCTTTTCAACATTCGACTCTTCTTCACGTCGGAAAAATGAACTGACCACTCGTTTGAGAAGCGGTGTCGATTTGGTATTGGAGTTGGTTTCGAGTCTTAAATTTTCTTCATTGACCGCAGCTAAATTGCTCTGATTTCCAGAGCGAATGAAATTGAAAACTTCCGGCGTACTGTCTGGCGGGTCCAGTGTGTAACTGATTGTGTCGCTTTCTTCAATTTCCGCACCAGTAAATCGGACGATATGATGATCTGGTGTCAGTAATGATCGACTCGGAATAACCACGACTCGTGTTCCTGTGCGGGCTTCGAGTGAGATTAACTCGTGGCGTTTTTCGTTCACCAGAAATGTTGCGACATCGACAGGCAGGTGAGCATGAATCAACTCCGTACTTTCTTTTCTGGAGTCTTCGTCAATCAGTCGCAGTATGTTCAATCCAATTGAAGTTACACTGCGAATAAAACCGCGTCCTTTACAGCGCGGACACGGGTCGTGACTGGACTCTTCGATCGAGGACCGCAACCTTTGCCTTGACATCTCCAGTAAGCCAAATTGTGATATCTTGCCAATGCGCGTCCGGGCTCGATCAGTCTCCACTGATTGGGTCAATTGTTTTTCAACTTTTTTCCGATTGCGCTGAGAGTTCATGTCAATCAAATCAATGACAATCAATCCACCGATATCTCGCACCTTGAGCTGCTTGGCAATATGTTCGACCGCTTCGAGATTGGTTTGAAGGGCGGTTTCTTCAATATCTGCACCTTTGGTTGAGCGTGCAGAGTTGACATCGATTGTCACCATCGCCTCGGTTTGCTCGATCACAATGACGCCGCCATTCGGTAGTCTGACATTTTGTTCAAATGCGTCTTTTATCTGATGCTCAATCTGGAACTTGGAGAACAATGGGACAGCGCCATCGTAAAATTCAACCTGAACTTTGGCCGATGGCATGACATCATGAACAAATTGTTCGGTTTTCTGATAAACGTCTCGGTTATCGATCAGAATTTGCTTGACATCGTCGCGCAGATAGTCTCTTAAGGTACGCACAATCAGGCTGCTTTCCTGGTAAATCAGAATCGGGGAGCTATTCTGTTCGGCTGTCGTTTCAATAGCCTTCCAAAGATTGATCAGATAATCCAGGTCGGATTTGAAATTTTCAACTGACTGACCGATACCCGCTGTACGGGCAATGACGGAGTGTTCGTTTGGCAGTTCAAGCTGTGCAAGAACTTCCTTGAGTTCGTGGCGGTTGGATCCCTCAACCTGGCGGGAAATGCCCCCACCGCGAGGATTGTTTGGCAAGAAAACCAGGTAACGCCCGGCCAGACTGATAAAGGTAGTCAGGGCTGCGCCTTTGCCGCCCCGCTCATTTTTTTCAACCTGAACAATCATCTCGGTGCCAACATCAATGACGTCTTGCACCTTGACCTGCGCCATTGGGGTGGACGCAGAGTATTTGTCAGAAAAATAAATTCTTGATATATCTTTTAACGAAAGAAAACCCTGACGCGCGGCGCCATAGTCTACAAATGCAGCTTCAAGGCTAGGTTCAACTTTGGTAACCGTTCCTTTGTATATATTTCCCCGTTTACTTTCGCTGTTTAGAAATTCGATATCAAGGTCAACTAGTGTTTGGCCGTCGACTATGGCCACTCGCAACTCTTCTTGGTGAGTTGCATTGAATAACATGCGTTTCATCAATTAATTCCTCAGATGGCACCGCTTTGTTTGATGCCCCCACTTTCAGTGAGTCTGCAGAGATCTTCAAATTGGAGTAATGATTATTCATCGGTCAATGACTCATTCATAAATGCGGTGCGCAATGTGTTTTCGTACAGAAGCATTATTGCTGCAGCAGGTGCCATCGTTGCACGATGGTATACGCTGATGATTTTGCTTTATAACAATTGAATGAATTCCGCTAGTAGTATGGTGCCTTGCGCAGTCAATCAAACTGGCAGGTTTATTCAAAATGCGAGCTTGGGAATTCAAACTTCGGGTTTATTATAGCAGGAATTTGTGGGCATAATTTAATTCCCGATCGATCACTAATGCGGATACAAGATCAAATGAATCAGAATCAAAATTCAGTCTTTGCTTCAGTCAGACGAGTTTCTGTTGACGATGAGTCGTCCGGTCGTCGATTGGACAACTTTCTGATCAGTTTGCTGCATGGCGTACCGCACAGTCACGTCTATCACCTCATACGCACAGGACAGGTTCGGGTCAACAGTGCCAGAGTAAAAGCGGGCAGACGGCTCGAACTCGGTGATGTCGTCAGGGTTCCCCCAGTCGTTTTGCATAATAAATCGGATAAAGGCAAAATCAGCCCCTTATTGAAAGAGGCTGTCCAGCGAATTGTGTTTGAAGACGATTATTTGTTGGTGCTCGACAAACCTGCAGGCATAACTGTGCATTCTGGCACCCGTCATAATCACGGACTGATCGAGGCTTTGCGACGCACTCGCGATCATGCCTCTGGCATTGAACTCGTGCACCGATTGGACAAAGAAACCTCAGGTGTGCTTGTATTAGCAAAAACGCACCGAGCCTTGCGTTATCTTCAGGCTCAATGGCGTCGGGAGTCCGACGCGACGTCGCTGAAAAAACATTACAGCGCTTTACTTAAAGATCGCTGGCAGGGCAGTGATGTTAAACAGGTCATCACTGAAAATAAAGAAAATAAATCTGAAAGAAAATCCAGTCATCGACCTGGTGACGCCCTTAGCTACTTTACACCCGTTCGCAATTTCAACGATTGTGTGCTGGTGGACATTGAACTTCATACGGGCAAGACCCACCAGGCCAGGCAGCATGCTCAACAAATTGGCCAACCCATTGCGGGTGATTTAAAGTATGGCGATACGGAATTTAACCAGCAGATGCGTGAGCTTGGGCTTAAGCGCATGTTTCTGCACGCAAGTCAAATTAAAATAATTCATCCATCAACGGAAAAAACGATCACTTTCAAGTCGCGCTTGCCCGCAGAATTGGAAGCCCTCGTCAACACCCTGACCAATCAGGTAACAGATCACGATGAGTGACAAAACAAACAAAATTATTTGCAATTCGGACCAGATAGAGCCTGGCGGCACTGGATTTAAATTTAACTTAATTTCCGGTTCCCAGCAAGTACCAGCGTTTTTGATTCGATTTAACGGGACTGTCTACGGCTATCTCAATCGGTGCGCTCACCTCATGCTTGAATTGGATTGGGATGATGCCGAATACTTCGACGCCGATGGAGAATATTTGATCTGCTCCAATCATGGCGCACTGTTTGAACCGCATACCGGTCTTTGTGTCAACGGGCCATGTTATGGCTCGTCGCTCGCACAGATTTCTGTTAGCGAACTCGATAATGCGATCGTGTTGGATGACGAGCGCTTCGAAATTGCGACGAATGAAGCGCCATGAGCGCAATGCTGTGCGGGCGGCTTAGATCAGTTGTACGTTTTCTTTGATCAGCATATCGATTAATCGAATCAATGGCAGGCCGAGCAGCGCGTTTGGGTCGTTGCCGTCAAATTCCTTGAGCAGCAATATTCCTAAGCCTTCAGAACGCAAGCTTCCGCCACAATCGTAGGGCTGGTCTTTGTCGACATAGCTTTCAATCAGCTGCCGTGAAAGTTTA
The DNA here is from genome assembly GCA_963664525.1 of Arenicellales bacterium. Taxonomy (GTDB): domain Bacteria; phylum Pseudomonadota; class Gammaproteobacteria; order Arenicellales; family JAJDZL01; genus JAJDZL01. Next base: position 1,109,176 of record OY761535.1, on the reverse strand, counting down.
CGAAATACGACCCGGTAAGGAACCGTATCAGATTGCAGTATCCCCGAACGGGTGTTGAGCAAAACGAGCCCGGTGAGCAGTACAACTTCCTTGTTTGACATGAGTTCAAGCTGCGAAATTGCATGATCTTTATTTTTGGGTTTGCCAAGAATTTGGTTTTCGACAACGGCGACCTGGTCTGAACCAATAATCAAGTGGTCCGGGAAATGGTGCGAAGCAGCGCTGGCTTTTGCAATCGATAAACGCTCAACCAGTTTCAAGGGTGGTTCTCCTGCCTGGTGTGACTCATCGACATCGGGTGAGAACGTCTCAAATGGCAGTTGCAGTTTGGCCAATACGTTTCGCCTTGCTTGAGACGATGAAGCCAGAACCAGTCGATTGTTGTCGCTCGTGTTGTCCGTCATTGAATCAATTACAGATTATGCAAGAAGGTCAAGTGTAAACGTTGGGAATATAAAGATAACTTGACAGAATCATAAGTATTCAATATATCAACATGTTATAATTGAATTCAATGAATTATCGCAATATTCGCTACCGTCTTTACCCAAAAACTCGAACCAAAGCTGATCAGCTTTCCCAGTGCTTAGGCGCAACCCGCTTTGTGTGGAATCACTTCCTTGCTAAGAACAGGGAAATGATGCAAGCCCATCGCAGTGATGATTCACACCCGCGTCCAAGCACTTCGTTTTTCTCCCTCGGTAAAGAATTCATCGAGTTGAGAAAACAAACCGACTGGCTACAGAAACTGCCGTGCGCACCGATTCGCTACGTTCTCAAGTATCAGGCCGATGCGTGGCGTGAATGTTTCAAGAGCAACAGAGGTTTTCCGAAATTCAAATCGTACGGTGATGTCGATTCCGTGACGTTTCCAACGGGAACATTCAGATTGACGGGCGAGGATTTGCATTTGCAAAAGATCGGGCAAGTGGTGTTAAGTGGCAACAATCCATATCCAGATGGTCAGGCCAAGGCAGTTGTGATCAAAAAACAACAGCACAAGTTCTATGCGGTGGTGTGTTATGAGATCGATGAACCTGAGAGAAATTGCAATGGCGAAGTGATTGGCATTGACCTGAATGTGGGGCAGTTTGCGACGAGCGACGGTGAGATCAAGTGTATTCCTGACTTGCAGAAGTTGGAGTCTCGACACAGACGCTATCAGCGACAGATGTCTCGGCGGAAAAAGCCTTATCACAAAAAGGGCGTGAAAGGATCGAAGCGATACTATCGTGCGAAAGATTTGTGTGAAAAGACGTCCCGGAAGATTACGAATATTCGTTCAAACTGGCATCATCCAGAGTCTCGAACCATTGCCGATCAGAATCAATATGCAGTGGTAGAGAAACTGAATACGAAAGGCATGACTCAATCGGCCAAGGGACAGATGGACAATCCTGGCAAGAACGTCAAGGCCAAGTCGGGTTTGAATCGGGAGATACTGAAAACAGGTTGGTCAGCGTTTAAGCAAAAACTGGCTTACAAGACTGAAGTGATCGAAGTCAATCCAAAGAATACCAGTCGAATGTGTCACCGGTGTGGGCATATTGACAAAGATAACCGCAAGACGCAATCACGATTTAAATGCGTCAGTTGCGGACACTCGGACAATGCAGACATCAATGCTGCATTAATTATTTTAGCCTTGGGGACTCGGGCGATTGGACAGGGAGGGCGTTCTGGTTACAGACCCGTTGAACTGTCAAGAAGATATGCATTGCCTTGATTATTGTCAAGTAATGTGTATAAGCCCCTAAACGTTTTGCTGGAATATTTGTCGCCAAAGTGTACCGCCAATTCATGATAATTACATGCACTGTGGTTTCTTTATTTTGAATATAATGCCCTGTCGCTTATCATGCTTTTGCTTGAAATGTAAAGACTTTCAAAGCAACACACGCGCGTTCGGTTCAAAAAATGAATACAAGGTTGATTGACCTTTATTTACCCTGACGGTGGTGGCAATGAAGAAAAGTTGCGGATTGCAAATCGACTGAATTGTTACTGAGGAGCATTTGAATCAGAGCTCGCATTAGTCGAATGACCGACTGTCGAATTTTGAACACTGAAAACATTATGGTCATTGACGTCGAACGAAACACACAACACTGACTTGTGTTGATTTATATGTCAATTTTGAGGAAACACCGTGGCCGTACAAAAGCGAAAAAAATCCAAATCGATGCGCAATATGCGTCGTTCGCATAACGCTTTGAAAAAACCGACACTTTCGATCGAACCGGAAACAGGCGAACTGCACCGTCGCCACCATGTTTCCAGTGATGGATATTATCGAGGCAATCGCGTCTTGCCGGAAGTGGCGATTCTGGAAGAAGAAGACCAATAACGACGCAACGTTCTCGCTTTCTGAGCGATTTCGTTTCCAACGGGTCGACAGTTCCGAATGGTAATGTCCATTGCAATTGATGCGATGGGAGGAGACTATGGGGCGCAAGTTACCATACCTGCGACCTTAGCGATTTCTTCCCGTTTGTCCGAGGTGGAATTTATTCTCGTCGGAGACGAAGCTAAGATCGCACCCTTGCTTGATCAAGTCGATCAGCAGCTGACATCGCGAGTCAGACTCCACCATGCTTCACAAGTGGTGGAAATGGGTGAGTCTCCGACACATGCTTTACGTAGAAAGAAAGACTCATCCATGCGAGTCGCCTTGGATCTGGTAAAGTGTGGTACAGCCGCTGCGTGTGTCAGTGCCGGAAATACAGGCGCACTGACAGCGATAGCCCATGTCATTTTAAGGCCTCTGCCTGGTATCCATCGACCAGCCATCATTTCCCAAGTGCCGACTGTTAACGGTCACGTTTATTTGCTAGACCTGGGTGCCAATGTGGAATGCTCCTCACACGACTTATTTCAGTTTGGTGTAATGGGCGCCACATTTGTCAAGTATATGGAAAGCATAGACAAACCAAGTGTCGCACTGTTGAATATTGGTGTTGAAGAAATCAAGGGGAATCAAACCATCAAGGATGCCGCAACGCTTTTGGAAGCCAGTGAACTGAACTACCTTGGTTATATAGAAGGTGATAGAATTTTTAGTGGTGATGTGAAGGTTATAGTCTGTGATGGCTTTTCCGGTAACGTAGTCATCAAGACAGGTGCTGGAGTTTCTCGCTTTATTCAAAATACGTTGCGAGAGGAATTTGAAAGAAATCTGATGACAAAAATGTTAGGATTGCTGGCGCGTCCTGCGTTCAGACGGGCCAAGGACAGAATTGACCCTCGCGTCTACAACGGTGCTGCGCTGATTGGTTTGACCGGTTCGGTTATCAAAAGCCACGGTAGCGCCGACCAGTTGGCATTTGAGCATGCTTTACAAAAAGCAGTCAATGAAGTCAACAACGAGATGCCAGCACGAATAAACGAAAAAATTTCTGAAATCGCGGCGAGGGCTTCGTGATTTACTCAAAAATCAGTGCAACAGGCAGTTATCTGCCAACTGATGTAATGAGCAATCATGACCTCGAAAAGTTGGTCGACACCAGCCACGAGTGGATTCATTCGAGAACAGGTATCGATCAACGACACATTGCCCAGCCGCATGAATCGACTTGCGACCTTGCTGAGCAGGCGGCCAAATCAGCGCTGCAGGCGGGTAATATTCAAGCGTCGGATATTGACCTGATCGTTGTTGCCACCACTACGGCTGACCAGGTTTTCCCCAGTACAGCCTGCATATTGCAGGAGCGACTCGGAATCAAGGACTCGCCGGCTTTTGATGTTCAGGCGGTCTGCGCAGGATTTCTTTATGCACTCGATATCGCTGACAAGTTCATTCGGACAAAAAGTGCAAGTCGTGCATTGGTCGTTGGTGCTGAGACATTTTCGCGGATAATTGATTGGTCTGACCGCACAACTTGCGTGCTGTTTGGAGATGGGGCTGGAGCTGTTATTCTGGAAGCTTCGCAGGTGCCTGGCGTTCATTCGACTCACTTGCGAGCCAACGGTGCTTATAAAGACCTGTTGTGTGTGCCTGTTGGCGTGTCGAAAAATTTCGATCAGATCATTGCCGGTTCTGCCTATACCCAAATGCATGGTAGCGAAGTTTTTAAAATTGCTGTTAAATGTATGGAGCAAATCGCAATTGAAGCGCTTGAAGCGAATCAGGCGACCATTGATCAGGTTGACTGGCTGATCCCGCATCAGGCGAATATTCGAATTATTTCTGCAACCGCCAAACGATTAGGTCTTTCGATGGACAAGGTAGTGGTTACAATTGGCCAGCACGGTAATACATCCGCAGCGTCCATTCCGCTGGCTTTGGATACTGCAGTAAGAGACGGGCAGATCTGCGCAGGGGACAACATTCTGATTGAAGGTTTCGGCGGAGGTTTTACCTGGGGGTCTGCATATTTGACTTATTGATTATGCCTGGTACATTAACAGACAAGATTTGCGTTGTTACGGGTGCGACCCGAGGAATTGGCAGGGCAGTGACAACTGCTTTAGCGCGACAAGGTGGTATCGTTGTAGGAACTGGTACAACCCAGGAAGGCGCTCAACAAATCACTGAATATCTTGCGCAAGCAGGAGCAAGGGGTGAAGGGATGCGCCTGCTTGTCAATGACACCGATTCCATCGTTGAATTTCATGCCGAGGTTGAAAAAAAATATGGTACGGCCAGTGTTCTGGTCAACAACGCTGGAATTTCTCGAAATAACCTTTTGATGCGAATCAAGGATGCTGAGTGGGATGAAGTTATTGATACGAATCTTAGTTCCGTATTCAGACTGTGCAAGATTTTTGTACGTGGAATGATGAAACAGCGAGACGGTCGGATCATCAGCATTTCGTCAGTCGTTGGTGCGGTTGGAAACGCCGGTCAGACACACTATGCAGCTACAAAATCTGCACTTTTGGGGTTTTCGAAGTCCTTGGCGATGGAGATTGCAACCCGTAATGTAACGGTGAATGTTGTTGCGCCAGGGTTCATCGACACGGACATGACTAATGCGCTGAATGAAAAAATCCAGGAAAATCTGCTCGGTAATATTCCCATGGGAAGAATGGGCAGTGCTGATGAAGTTGCACATGCCGTTTCTTTTTTGGCATCACCACACAGTTCTTACATTACCGGGTCTACGATTTTTGTAGATGGCGGAATGATTCGGCACTGACTTAATGTGCTGGCCCATCAATTGAAATTATCAGTTTACTTTTGTTATCGTGTTAACATTATTACATTCAACTTTTTTGTATTATCGTGGAGGTAATCGCTAATGGACGGAAACGGACAGGGAACAATCGAAGAGCGAGTCATTCGGCTCGTAATTGATAAATTGTGTGCAGATAAAGACCCGGTTCCAACGGTCACTCGAGACACATCATTTACCAATGATCTTGCAGCCGATTCACTGGATACTGTAGAACTCGTCATGGAGTTGGAACAGGAGTTCGATCTAGACATCCCGGACGATATTCAAGAAAATATAACCACCGTCGGCGCAGCCGTAGATTTTATAGAGCAGAATACAAACGACTCTGCCTCTTAATCCTATTGGTGAACAAGCATTTACTAAAATCAGTTCCCCAATCTCAGTATTTACATTCTTCCCTGCAGACGAGTAGTTGATGGATGTGCGCCGTGTAGTGGTTACCGGACTCGGTGCGATTTCACCTATTGGCTACGGTTACCTGGATAACTGGAATAATTTGACCGCGGGGAAGAGTGGTCTGGGTCAAATCTCTCTTTTTGATACCACGGGATTTTCCGTAACCATTGCGGGAGAAGTTGATTCATTCAATCCTGGCGACCACATGCCGATTAAGGAATCTCGGCGGATGGATCGATTCATTCAATTTAGTATGTGCGCTGCTACCGAAGCGATCAATGATTCTGGATTGTTGGACTCAAATATTGACCTCGATTTGGTCGGTGTATACATTGGAGCTGGAATCGGCGGTGTGACGACGATTGAAGCGACCACGATCTACAAGCATGAGCATGGAGTTCGACGTATATCGCCGTTTTATATTCCGATGTCCATCATCAACATGGCTGCTGGAAATGTTTCGATCCGATTCGGACTGGGTGGTCCGAATTTGGCAGTTACGACTGCTTGTACTACCGGAACACATGCGATTGGCGAAGCAGCCCGCTTGATTCAATATGGCGATGCTGATGCCATGATTGCTGGTGGAACTGAGGCAGCAATCACACCAACTTCTGTTGCTGGTTTTGCCAATGCCCGTGCTTTGAGCCGCCGCAATGATGATCCGCAGGCTGCCAGTCGACCTTGGGACCTGGGGCGCGATGGCTTTGTCATCGGAGAAGGCGCTGGGATTGTTGTCTTGGAGGAATTGGAATCTGCGAAACAGCGCGGTGCGAAAATATATGCCGAGTTGACGGGATTTGGAATGAGTGGCGATGCACATCATGTCACTGCGCCATCTCCGGACGGCAGCGGAGCGATTCGATGTATGCGCAATGCACTACGCAATGGCAAGAACAATATTGATGAAATCGATTACATCAATGCGCATGGCACTTCCACACCACAAGGGGATATCGCCGAAACGATGGCAGTAAAGAATTTGTTCGGTGACAGGGCATACAAAATTGCGGTCAGTTCATCCAAATCAATGACTGGACATTTGCTCGGGGCAGCAGGTGGGGTTGAAGCCATCTATACGATATTGGCAATACACCATCAGGTTGCGCCGCCAACGATAAATTTGGATGATCCAGACCCGCAATGTGATCTTGATTACGTACCTCATGAAGCCCGGGACGTCGACATTGAAGGTGCATTAACGAATTCTTTTGGATTTGGCGGAACGAACGGAACTCTCGTGTTTAAAAGATTCAGATAGTGTCTAGCTGAATTGTATTGTTTTACAAATTGATCGTTTCGAAACAGTTTTGTCGAACTGGCTGTGATATTTTCGAGTAAACGGATCAGGCGAAAGCGGCGATATTGGCCGCTTGCACTGGCCATTTGTTCCCTGCTGATTTTTGTTGCGACATCTTACGCAGCATATCTGGTTACCCGGTCGCTCAATATCCCTACAGATCAAATTTTTGTCCTTGAGCCAGGCACCAATACAACAGACCTTGCCTATATGCTACACGAAAGTGGCTATCTACAGCACCCGGGAATACTCGTTTGGGTTGCAAAAACTGGACAATTTGAACACTTGCTTAAAGCAGGGGAGTATCAATTTGAGCCGGACTTTAATATTCTGGAAGTATTGACGAAAATCGTCGAAGGTAGATCGATTGACTACCAAATTCAGTTTATCGAAGGCTGGACATTTAAGGAGTATCTCAACGAGTTGAACGAAAAACCAAATTTGAAGCAAACATTGACAGATGTAGACATCGGTGAAATATCGGAAAAATTAGGTATTCCTCATTCCAATCCTGAAGGCTGGTTTTTTCCGGATACGTACAACTACAACTCGGGCCAAAGTGATATTTCTATATTGCAAAGAGCAAACAAAGCAATGCTTGAAATTGTCGAGCGCGAATGGGAGAATCGAAAACAGGGTCTGCCATACGAATCTGCCTATGAATGTCTGGTCGCGGCCTCAATCATTCAAAAAGAATCAAACGTGCCCGAAGAATTTCCGATCATCGGTGGTGTCATCGTCAATCGGCTAAAGCGCGGTATGAGATTGCAAATGGACCCGACAGTCATTTATGGGCTCGGCGGTGTTGATGGTCCATTGAAGCGATCCGAACTTGATCGTGACACAGAGTACAACACTTATACGAGATATGGTTTACCCCCTACGCCGATCGCAATGCCAGGATTGGCCGCCATTCAAGCGGCAGCTCGGCCTGCAGAAACTCCCTATTTGTATTTTGTTGCCCGTGGCGATGGTACCCACGAGTTTTCTGAAACCATCGGTGAACATCTCGATGCTGTGCGAGCTTACCGACAGCGAAAACGTAACGAGGGATAAACGCGGGTTTCATCGAATTTGAGATTGATACCGAAGCTGAAGTAGACATGCGAGGGCAGTTTGTCACATTAGAAGGCATTGATGGCGCTGGAAAGTCGGCGGCAAGCGACGCGGTCGTTACCACGATTCAAGGAGCTGGATATGAAGTGGTCACCACTCGTGAAGTCGGTGGAACCGAAATGGGTGAAGCAATTCGAGAACTGGTATTATCCAAAGATAGCGATATCGTGCCGGATGCTGAAGTTTTGTTGATGTTCGCCGCCCGTGCTCAGCATCTCGAACAAGTTATATTCCCAAATCTTGAATCAGGACGATGGGTTGTTTGTGATCGATTTACTGATTCAACCTACGCTTATCAGGGAGGTGGTCGGAAAATCGGATTTACTCGAATTTCTGAAATTGAAGATTGGACGCAAGGAGAATTTCGGCCGGATTTAACATTGCTTTTCGATACAGATATTGTCACTGCTGCGCAACGAGTGAGACAAGTAGAGCGGCCTGATCGTTTTGAAGATGAATCCGAAGACTTTCGCAAGCGAGTTCGCGCCGCGTATTTTGATATTCACCAAGCCAATCCCGACAGAGTCAAACGCGTTGATGCAACGCGAACCGTCGAAGAAGTCAAAAGGGTGTCTGCCCAATATGTAAAAGAATTCATTGAGCAGGTTCGTGGTTTATCTTCCTGAACTTTATCCCTGGCAGAATGCGTTATGGACGCGTACAGTTGAATCGCTGGAGCGGATGCCCCACGCAATACTGATTACCGGTGCTGAAGGCACTGGTAAGTTTCAATTTGCCTCAAGACTTGCAATGGCACTGTTGTGTGAAGCGCCAGCAGATTCACCTTGTGCCGAGTGTCGAAATTGTCGTTTTGTTGGTGCAGCGACGCATCCTGATTTGCACGTTGTGACTTCCGAGACAAGGCTCGAAAGTCTGGATACAACAATGCAAAGGTTCGCCAATCGATATCTGGACGATGAACGCTTGCGTGCCAAGCGCAAGAATCGAAGAAGTTCAATTGTGATCGATCAAATTCGTGCTTTGATCGAATCTGCAGGTGTAAAACCTCACATTTCAAACAACAAGGTGTTTTTGCTTGACCCTATCAATTCAATGACAATTGCCGCTGCCAATTCATTGCTGAAAATATTGGAAGAACCTCCACCCAATACGTTCCTGATATCGATCGCGGAAAATGACCAACATCTGTTGCCGACGATCGCCAGTCGCTGTCAGAAACTACCAATGCCCAATCCTGATCGTAAAACAAGCGAAGTGTGGCTAAAGCAACAGGATTTACCCCTCAAAGCTGTTCACGCCGTACTTGAATCTGGCAAGGGGCCGATTGTCGGATTGCGTCAAGCTCAAAACAAGGATATTGTTCGAAGCGGAGAATTTGTAGACCAATTGATTCAACATGTGCAAAACGACAGAAGGAACAATATTTTTGGTTTGGTTGAAATGGGTCTTCAGCTGGGTGAATCTGAATGTCTAGACGAGTTACAGTTGTTGGCCAGCAAAATCATATATCAATCGCATCAAATGTCTGGAACGGGTGATGACATAGATCCATCATTTGGCCATTTGGTCAAACGTGCTGATATAAAACAACTCTATACAGTTTATGACTACATGGGATTTTTACGAAGCAAGCTTAGGGCAGGGGGCATGGACAAGACGTTGGTTGTTGAAGATGCTTTATTGGCATTTGAACAGGCACTGTAGACCAATCACGAGGGATTACAACGATGGATTTTGCAGATAGTCATTGTCACATTGATTTTCCGCAAATTGAGGAAAAGTTCGACTCCGTTTTGGATTTGGCTCGTCAATTTTCGGTCAAATATATGTTGTGTGTTGCTGTCAACCTGGAAGATTACCCCAAGATTTTGGCATTAAGTGACACCCATGAACATATTTACGCATCAGTGGGTGTTCATCCTAACGAAACAGAAGGCGAAGACCCTAGTACCGAGCGTTTGATTGAACTGGGTGTGGATGATCGGGTCGTCGCTATCGGAGAAACAGGCCTGGATTATTTTCGAAGCTCAGGTGATCTTGACTGGCAAAGAGAGCGATTTGCACGCCACATTCATGCGGCTAAAGATGTACACAAGCCAATTATTGTTCACAGTCGAAATGCGCCAAAAGACACCATCTCGATCATGCGAGATAATTCAGCAGGGCAGGCCGGTGGGGTGATGCACTGTTTTACGGGAGATTATCCGATGGCAAGGGCGGCACTTGACCAGGGTTTTTACATCTCATTTTCTGGCATCGTAACATTCAAAAACGCTGCTGATTTAGCAGACGTGGCGAAGAAAATTCCAATGGAAAAAATGCTGATTGAAACCGATGCGCCATATCTGGCACCGGTCCCAAAGCGAGGTAAAGAAAATCAGCCGGCATATGTTCGCTACACCGCAGAATTTTTAGCACAATTAAGAGGAATTGAGCTAGAGCGCTTTGCAGAAATTACAACGGAGAATTTTCTTGAGCTTTTCAAGATCGAGGCAAATTAACAAGCACAAACGCTTCGAACTGATCAGTCCTGAAATAGTATTGAACAACAAAATCCGGTAACGCTGAATCGAGTCATTCCGAAATCGTCTTGGATGGTCGATATTTTTCTTTTGAAAATAAGAGACCGGAGTATAAGGCGCAACGTCCGTTAATCGCAGCCGCCTTTACTGCCGTATTCGTTCCAGGCGATCCAGCCTTTCGGACAAACAAATCCCCAAGTACGAACAACTGGACCTGTAATAAACAAAGTTGTTGCAGTTTCCCCCTCGGGTAATTCAATCCGATGTTGATATTTCGGATGGCGTATTGTTAATTTTCCCCTTCGGATAGCACGAGAGGTTCCGTCTGGGCGATGTTCAATCAAGCGACCTTTGAGCACACAGCTGATCGAAAACCAGGGATGATCGTGAAGGGCACGATCGTCGTCGCTGCCCAAAAATCTGTGAAGGTAAATATTCAATAATTTGTTTCTTGGTAACAGGTAACGTCGAACAAGGTACTCGCTGCCATCCAGCCCGGTAATTTTTCGACAGGACAAAAAACTGCCGACACCGTTATTTTTATTTCGACCGCCAATCAACAGCCAAAGAGTGAAAATGCTAATGAGTACCAAGACACTGACAAAAAACATATTTGAATCCTCGGAGAAAAACTTCCTCATATTTTAATTTGTTGTCAATCAGTGATTGACAACGATTCTTACATACCCGACAAACTCTGACGGACACATTGGAAAACGTGAAAGACAGTCATTGGTTGGTACGCAATTAATACTTCGTATAATGTATATTATGTAAAATAATAATAATTTGCTGAAATGAAACTGCCGCCTCCTCTTCTCCTAGTCTTTTTAGATTCGTTCTGCGATTGTCTTTGTGGCTCTAAATTTTTCGTACAATAGTGGTATCTAATTCACTGTCATATAATTTAATTACGGAACATTGCACACTCGAAACCTGACGAGGTCGTGTCGTGCGCAATCTATATTTAAAGCTGTAAAGAGGAAAAAAAATATGTGGAAAAAGGACAATCAGCCAGCGCAGCCTGCAGAAAGTTTTAATTTGAAGCCGGAGGTCAACAAGCCTCCTGTGCCTTCGGCAAAACCTGAACGAGTTGATTCAGAATCTCGAAATACGGGTTACACTGCTCTCGATCGAAGTAGCATAAGAAAAGACTCCGCCTCTGGCGATCCAACCATCATCAGCGTACAGAGCACCTTGAGCGGCGAAATTTCCGGTCAGTCAGATATCAAGATCTTTGGTAATTTTCAAGGCTCGATTGAAACACCCAAAAATGTCGTAACCGTTGAGGCGAGCGGATACGCAAAAGCGACAATTAACGCACGCAACATTAACATCCACGGGAAAGTGTTTGGCAATGTAGTCGGGAGTGATACGGTACACCTAGTGTCAACTGGCACGATTGAAGGAGATATTCGCGCTAAAAACGTCATACTCGATAAGGGCTCAACGTTTAACGGTTCGATCGAAATGGACAGACAAAAAACTAATAAATCAGAAGGAACAACTGCAAAATCATCAGCAAAGCAGAGTCAATCTGCCCCTGCTCCAGTTGCAGCACAATCTTCTGAATAGGTGAATTGCAATTAACTTTTCGAAAATTGGGGGGTCAGCGCGCAATGATAAGTCGTTGGTTTGGGGATTTTTGACATAAGATTTCTTTAGCTCATGGTTCTTACTGCGAGCCGAAGGACGAGTAAAAAGATTCTGGTAGTATGAACTTCTTTTTTTCACTTACGGACTATTTACAAATTGTCAATTAGCAAGTTAAATTTTCGTACTGCCCATAGGCGAGGTGATCGGATTAGATTTGATTCGGTTGGTATTGATCTTGTTTGCGAATATTTATCACTCGAACACGAAACCAAACCTGGAGCACTTGACTTCGCTCCCGCCGACAACAATTTAATTCAACACTTTGCCGACTGTAACTGCATTTATTATGCAGCCCCCAGTATTTTTGATGAATTTCTAAGTTCGCAACAATATCACTTGGGAGATGAACTTGATTCAGGTCTTTCCAAGTTGATGAAAAATTGTTTGGACAAGCAGAAAAGAATCGGCAAGGACGACAACGCCAATGACCCGGTTGGCGCTATTCTGGTTTGGGACCTGTTCAACTATATTGGTCGAGAGAAAATAATCAGACTCATGGCATCAATCAGTCCGTTGTGTAGAAAGGGTGCGCGATTATGGGCCCTGATTTGGTTAACCGAGAAAATTCCCAGTCTCCCAGGACGATTTACCATGACTACCGATAGGAAGGTCGTCTACGAATACACAACCAGCGAAATGGTTTCGACATCCTCCCTTGCGGCACAAACGGTCGTTAGTATGATGCCAAGTTTTAAACCGCATCGCATGTCCGCATCAGACACCGGCATTCTTGAAGTAATTTTGGAGTTTGATACGCTTGTTGACCCACCTGATTCAAATCTTATATCTTCGAGTCAACTGACTGGATTTGTTTAGATTTACTCCCCCATTAATAGTACGCGTGTAACGATTGGAGCAATAATAAATAGACAGGTGGAGTCTCTTTATGTCATCTTTGCGGACCGCGTGAGATTATCCTCGCAATCACCTCACCAACATTCCAACGACTGAACTCCCAAGGCCAACATGAGCAAAATATCACTTGATATTCAAAACAGGTATCGCTGGAAAAAACGATAATAACTCATTGTAAATTATCGAAATAGCACGGTTTGTTAAGTGTTCTTTTTCGATACTAACCGATTCAACTCTCTGACTAATGGCTCCGGGTACTCTAATCCAGATTCGAATGCAATATTTCGATTCAGAAATCGATTTGATCCTGGTAAACGAGTGTTATCTTCTGAAAGAATGACTTCGACTAATGTTTCAATTTGATTTGAAAAGTACAGGTTAAATTCAAATGGATTGATTGCCATCAACAACTGTCCAACGCGAGGTGGACCACCCTCTTGATCGAAAAAGGATGACGCTTGAAATCCAAACTGACTGTTGACAAATGCTCCCGCGAGTATTTCAAGCATCAGCGCCAACGCCATTCCTTTGCTACCGCCAATTGCATTCAGACTTCCTTTGAGGACTTCTTTTGGATCTGTGCTCGGCCGACCGTAAGCATCCAGTCCCCAATCCTTGGGAATTTGGGCACCCTGCCCCGCTGCCTGCACAATTTTTCCACGTGCCGCAATCGACAGTGAAAGATCCAGCACAATGGGGTCATGATTTTCACGAGGACAGGCAAATGCGATTGGGTTAGTGCCAAATACTGCGTTTTTCCCACCAAATGCATGCATTGCTTTCGGTGTATTGGCAAACATCAGTCCCAAAAAGTCGCTTCGTGCGATCTTTTCGACCGGATGTCCTGCTACTCCACAATGATGTGAACCGCAAATGGCGCTCATCACAATGCCGCCATTATTCCTGCAAGTTTCGACTAGTTCTGCGACTGCCAAATCCAGTGCTGGATAGGCAAAGCCCCCATTCGCATCAATTTCGATACTCGAGCCTGATTTCTTTCGCACATACGGTTTGACTTTTCCGTCAACTTTGTGGCAACGAATCTGGTCGATATATGAAGGAACCCTCGATAAGCCATGTGCAGTCTGCCCGTCACAGTCTGCGAGTAACAAAGCGGAAGCTACACTTTCTGCAACTGTTAGGCTAGTTCCCTGGGCAAGGAGTGCTTCCAATGCGAGTGTCTTTGCAGCCTCGCATGATAGTTGGACTTTGTTATCCAATTGTGATCAGGGTCGCAAAATAATTTTCGGAGCTGCGACTTGTCCCTCAATCAATTCCCGAAACGCTTCAGGACCATCGGATAACGAACGTTCATCGATCCAGTCCAATGCACCGAGATCGCCTTTCGCTATTTTGTCTGCAGCGACTTTGAAATCCATTGCAGTATAGGTATAAGTACCGATCAAAGTAATTTCAGCAAGCGTCATGCGGCGAATATCTAATTCACCTGAAGCGTCTCCGAGACCAATGTGCATAATGATTCCCCCTGCTTTGACCGATTGCACCGCTGTATTACGCGTCGCCGGAATCCCAACTGCATCAAATACTGCGTCAAAATGGCTTTGGGAAACATTTTCGGTCGCCGGATCGACAACTTTACATACACCTGTAGCTTCAATTAAGTTGCGTCGCTTGGCGTTCGTTTCGCACAGTGTAATCTGCTTGCAACCGTAGTCTCGAAGAAAGATTGCACAAAGCAAACCAACCGCACCACCGCCCAAGACAAGACTAGCCCCTTCAGATAGCGGACGAACTGCAATCCGTTCGACCAGTCTGACAGCGTGCAGTGACACTGCTGCCGGTTCGGTCAGTGCAAGCTCAACAGAACTACTGTCCACGGGCACTTCGACCAAATTCTTTGAAGGAATTGAAAATTGCTCTGCGAACGCACCTGGGCGGTTCATACCGATCAGTTTGCGATCAGCACAAAGATTGGTCAATCCGTTGAGGCAATCGTCACACTCACCACAGGTGATTAATGGATTTACGACAACTTTTTTCCCTTTGCTTTGCCCTGCTATTACTGTCCCACAGACTTCGTGGCCAAGAATCAATGGTGGAACACGCCGGCTATCGTGCCCTAAATACGCATGCAGATCAGAACCACAAATTCCGACAGCATCGACCTTGACGAGTGAATCGCCGGCAAACATTGACGGATCAGTTTCCTGGCGAAATTCAACCGTACTTGGAGCCGTATAAACCAGTGCTTTCATAATTGATGACCTAATTTCTTGTTATTTTGCAGTAAACCCGCCGTCGACAAACAATACCTGTCCTGTAACGTAGTCCGATGCTCTTGAACAAAGGAACAAAATTGGACCTTGCAAATCTTCCATTGTGCCGTTGCGACCAATAGCGGTGGCGTTTGCCATCTTGTTTGCAACTTCAAGATCATCAAATACGGGTGCGGTTAAAGCAGTTTTGAAAAACCCTGGTGCAATTGCGTTACACATAATGCCAAGAGAAGACCAGCTCTCCGCCATCGCCCGGGTGAGTTGAACAATGCCGCCTTTTGAGGCACCATAAGCGATGCCATTTGGAAATGCGCGAAAGGATTGAAGCGAGGCAATATTGATGATTCTCCCCCAATTCGCCTGCTCCATCACTCCAACAAACTGCCTGGAAAAGAAAAAAGGCACCGTCAGATTCAAGTTTAAGGTTTGGTCCCAACTTTCCCACGTCACGTTTGCAGGCGATTGCCTAAGGTTGATTCCCGCTGCATTAATCACAATGTCTGGTGAGCCAAAACAGTCAATAATGCGATCAAACGAGTTCATTACAGCGTTGCGGTCCAGCAAATTGAGATTAACCCAGCGTACGACACCTCCCTTTTTCGTGATGCGGTCAGTTTCTTGCGCTAGTACTTCTGCACGTCGAGCAACCAACACAACATTTGCCCCTGCATTGGCCAGCGTTTGACTCAATGCCAGCCCTATCCCTGAACTGGCACCTGTGATCACTACATTTTTGTTAATTACATCAAACAGATTTGATGGAGTTTCAATCATTGTGGCTAAGCTGAAACTTTTCGTCTGGAAAATATTTGTGAAGCCTGTCGTCGCCAGTCAAGGCATGTGCTTCCATTCCTTCCAGCCTCGAAATTCGAGCCGTCACCGAACCAACGCTCCGGTTGGCTTGTTCATCCATTTTCTGATAGGTTACCGTCTTTAAGAACTTGCCAACGCTAAGGCCTCCGGTATACCTGGCAGCACCACTCGTCGGCAAGATATGGTTTGTACCAGAACACTTGTCACCGTATGCAACAGTCGTTTGCTCGCCTAAAAACAGCGAACCGTAGTTGGATAAATTATCCAGCCACCAGTCAAGGTTTTCGGCGTGAACTTCTAGATGCTCCGGTGCATATTGGTCGCTCATCTGAACGGCTTCTTCGCAAGTGTCGACTACCACGACCTCACCATAGTCTTTCCAAGCTGCCCTGGCTGCAGATTGATTCGGTTCCGGAAGCCGATCAATGTAGGCAGGAACCCGTTCAATCACTTGTTTTGCTAATTCCATTGAAGTTGTAACCAACCAGGCGGGAGAATCAGGGCCATGTTCCGCCTGCCCAACCAAGTCGGAGGCGACAATTTCCGGATCTGCTGTGTGGTCCGCAATCACCAAAATTTCAGTTGGCCCAGCAAACAGGTCTATACCGATACCACCGAACAGCAAACGTTTGGCTTCTGCAACAAATCGATTGCCCGGACCAACGAGAATATCTGCTTCATGACCGGTAAATAAACCGTAAGCCAAAGAAGCGATTCCCTGAACGCCGCCCAAGGCAAGTATTGAATCCGCTCCGCACAAAGATGAGGTGTAAACAATCGCTGGATTGATACCAACTCCTGGTTTGGGTGGTGAGCAGGCAATGACATTTTGAACACCTGCCGTCTTTGCCGTCGTAATACTCATGATTGCTGATGCAACATGTGCATAGCGTCCACCTGGTACGTAGCATCCTGCCGTGTTTATTGGGATCAGGCGTTGGCCAGCGATGAGGCCGGGTGCCAATTCAACTTCGAACTCAGAAAGACTTGCCAGTTGATGCTCAGCAAACGATTTAACACGACTGTGTGCAAACTGGATGTCGGCCTTAAGTTCATCGCTTAGGCTCCGGCTGGCTTTTTCGATTTCGCTTTCGTCAAGAACGACATGACCGGTCCAGTTGTCCAGATTGGCGGCGTATTCAAGTGCCTTTTTTTCGCCGCCTTCCTTGATGGCATCCAGCATTTGGATAACAATTTGCTGGGTGTCGTGAATCGTTTCATTCACTGTATTTGCAGTACCGGCGACTTTGATTTTTTCAATGGCCATAGTATTTCCGAAATGAAAGTAAGAAGGTAGTTGTTTGCAATACGAATTTGTCAGGCGCTTCGGTACAATTTGGTCATCACAAATTCGCGATGCCCCAGTGCTTCAGCGGCTGTTAAGCGACCATTGCAGGTTCGAACTGTCATGTCAATCAGAAGGTCGCCGGCTTCATCCAAAGTCATTTCCCTTCTCAATATTCCAGACACATCCAGGTCGACGTGCTCTCCCATCGTTCGAACGGTGCGAGGGTTTGCAGTGAGTTTGATGACCGGTTCAATCGGATGTCCGATGATGTTGCCCTGCCCTGTCGGAAATACATGAACAACAAAACCGGCTGCGGCTTGCAAGGTGACGCATTCAGCCGCTGCTGACGAAGTATCCATGAAGTAAAGCCCCCGACCGCTTTGCGGTTCTTCGGCAGGCTTGAGCACGTCAATGTAGCTGGTGTTTTTGCCAATTTTTTGCAAATTTCCCAATGCTTTTTCCTCAATCGTCGTCAGTCCGCCTTCAATGTTGCCTTTGGTTGGCTGACTTTCAGAAAGATCGTTGGTCTTGTGAGGTTCGATGACTTCATCCATATAGGCTTTCCACGTATTAAAGAACTTCTCACCAATATTAGGCGTTCGAGCGCGATCTTTACAAAGTAGTTCAGCACCTGTTAATTCTGAAGTCTCACCGAAGCAATTTGTGACCCCCAAAGGATCAAGCTTGTCGATCAGATTACCCACAGTCGGATTGGCGCCAATGCCTGATGTCGTGTCAGATTCACCACACTTGTGTGAAATCCAAAGATCTTCAATCCCGCAAGGTTCTCGCCTCAGTTCGGAGGCCCAATGAAGGTATTCCTTGGCAGTTCGAGATGCGGCTGCAATTGTCGCAATATCGCCATTTTGTTCAATAGCAAAACCGCTGACGGGTTTGCCAGTTTTTGCAATACCATCAACCACTCGTTTGGTCCATCCAGGTTCAATCCCGATGACGACGCAAGCAGCGACATTCGGATTGGCTCCAGTTCCGATCAGTGTGCGAAAATGCAGTTCCAGATCTTCTCCAAACTGTAAACGTCCGTAGTGATGTGGCAGCGCAAGCGTTCCTTTGATGTTATTTGCAACGGCTTCACTCGCTGCATTGGACAGATCGTCCAGCGGCAAAATGATGACATGGTTGCGAATCCCAACGCGACCGTTTTCTCGTTTATAACCGAATATTTGTTGTGATTCGTTCATTACCATTTTTCCGTTTTTGTGTTGTGAACATGCAAATGCGCTCCTTTTGAGATTGGCGCAATCGTACGGCCGATTGGAAAACCATATTTGATCACCGCGTCGCCGTCAGCAAGATCGGTTAAAGCAATTTTGTGCCCAAGCGGAATGTCGTCAATCGCTTCAATCGAAATCGTTTCATCCGTTTCCATCACCCAGCCAGTCAAGTGCTTGCCTGCGGTTGAAGTTTCGACAACAATGACTCCTACCGAGTCAGAATTGTCATGAACCAAAAAGTCTGGCGGCGATTCAGATTTGTTTTTATCAGTCATAAGAAAATTATCAATAGTAGAAAAAAGAAAAATAATTGGTTCGCAAATTTACTGAGAAGAAAAAGTAGTTTCTTTCTCCAAGTCGTTCATTATATTGGCGATATAAGGCTTGTTTTGTTGAATCTCGTCAAGGCTGAGTCCCAGCAATTCATGTGGAAAAACGATCCACTTATCAGTTGCATTCACGTAGTAATCAGGGATTCTGTCAGTTCGGTTTTTCTTCGGCTTGAACCAGGTTGCAGCCACTCGAATCTGATGCGGTGTGTTTTTTCTTGCTTTTTTTCGAATCTCCGCAATTAATGCCTCAATTGTCAGTCCGGTATCAAAAATGTCGTCAACAATCAGCAACGAGTCTTCTTCATTGACATTGTCAATCAGATACCCGATTTCATGAATTCGAATATTTCCCCTGCGCTCGTCAATTCCTCGATAAAAGGATGTGCGAATGGCAATATGATCTGTTTCGACACTATAGTGGGCGAGTAGTTCCTGAATGGTAATACCAACTGGCGTACCGCCTCTCCACAATGCCACCAACCAGTTGGGACGAAATCCACTTTTTAGCACACAGGCAGCAAGTTTACAGGAATCCTCAAACAAAGACTCGGCGGTCACATAAATTTTTTCTGTTGATGCTGTAGGGTCGGCCATAAATCGAAAAGCGGAGTTTAAAGAGTTGTGCGCCAACGGCTTTCTGTGAGATCAGATTGCCGTGGATGACTGTTTTTTGCAACTGCCTATAATACAATGAATTTTGCATTCCGCATGATCCTTCTGATCTGATTTGGCTGCTTAGCCAATCTTAGTTTTCTTACATCAAAAAAGGAGATTCATCCAGTGAGAATATGTGTATTTCTGGGTTCTAAACACGGCAATCGGCCCGAGTACGCTGAGCAGGCCCGAAAATTGGGAAATTTTCTAGCCCATTCGAATATCGGGCTTGTTTATGGTGGCGCATCTGTTGGGCTAATGGGTGAAGTAGCAAAGGCTGCTGTGGATGCGGGTGGTGAAGTTATCGGGGTGATTCCCCATCGTATTGCTGAACTTGAAATCGCCGCTCAATTCATCACAGATTTAAAGTTTGTCGACACGCTGGAAGAACGAGAGCGATTAATGTTCGAATTTTCTAACGGATTTATCGCACTACCGGGCGGTGTAGGGACATTGGAAGAATTTTTTACAGCCTATACCTGGAATATCTTGAAGTATCACGACAAGCCTGTCGGATTGTTGAACACGTGCGGCTACTACGACCGATTGCTCGAAATGCTGCAGTTTCAGTGCAATGAAGGATTCATTCCGTCCACGTGGCTTGATCCTTTGCTTATTGAAGAAAATGCTGAAGTGCTAGTCAGCAAGATTCAAAATGCAGCTACGTAGATAAATTTCAAAAAAAGTCAATGCGACCTTAGGTTCGAGCAGGGCTATCTTTAGTTTTGTGAAGTTGACCAAATTTGATAACAGTGCTGATTTACTCCAATACACTATGGTGCCCGGGGCCGGAATCCTCAAATACGTATAATTCTGTTTTTATTATGATTATTGGAATATGCTGGTGTTCCAGGTGAATTTTATCCAGCATCGGAATGTGGGGCAAACGTCTTATGCGGAGTCGAAACGGGCAGTTTTTCCACAAATGTGTCGCCAGAGACGGTCCGCCAGGTCACGGGTATGCAAGCTTCGACCGAATTGGTTCAGCCCCGAAGGCGTACTTTAGCATCTGCTCAATTTGGCAGCGCCTCGTCAATTCGCTGGATCATTAACGACCGATCTTCATCGTTGAGTTTTTCCAGCTTTTTCATCCGCCACTTTACGGCGGGAAGGCTGCCGGCACCATCCAACTGGAGCAATTCCCATTCTGGCACACCCCTCGCAAAAGTCCGCAAGAATTCGCAGTGCAGCTCGGGCATGTGATCAACTATCTCCGAAATAATCTGTTCGCGTATCTGGATGAGCGCGTCCAACTGTAACGGGTGCGCCATCAATCCCTCCAATCCACGCTCAAACTCCTGATGCAATTCCTTGCGAGACGGCGCAAGCAAGCTCTCAATGCTGCGGTGATGGCTGATCAGATACACAACGAAGGCGGCTCGAAGCTCGTTGCTTATTCCCTCGCTCGACAACAGACCGTGAATGTCGAACAGGTCTCGTGGGTGTTGCCGGTCCAGAGCGGCAACCAGTTTGCCCTCGAACAAATCCGCAAATGACACTACCTTCATTGCGGCAAATCCGAACTGTTCTTCCACTGCGGGCTTCACGGCCCTGTCCTCGGGATCGAACACACAGCGGCGAAAGACCGGCGTGACCTCTACCTTGATCTGGACGCCGCTCTCCCGGACGAAGAGCTTTGTGGCAGTGCCCTCTTCTTTCAGTGTCCCGATCTGGATGCGAGCGAAAGGAAGGGCATGTTCAACAATGCTGCGAATTCGTCGCAATGCGCCATCAATATCATCAAGTGATCGCGCTCTGGCGGCAACTGGCAGATAGGTCAGGTCGATGTCCACCGATAACACGGTGTAAGTAACGGTTACCTACAACTGGGGAAGATCCCTGAGGAACAGGTTGATCGCCGTCCCGCGCCCTTCAGAGCAAAACATTTCTCCTGCGCAATATGTGGCAGGTCCGCACCAGCAAGGCGATCTGGCGCCTGTACCGCTCATCCATGGGAATGCAGATCCTCGGGAACTGTAATCAGGTATCTTGAATCAAGTTTTCCGCCCCGCGTCAGCATTCGCTTTCCCTTGCCCAGGTCGATGCTTTTGCGGTCGATCTGTTCGAGCCACGGGTGGCCGTGGCGATCTGCGAACCACAGGAACAAACGCTTCACTTTCACGCTCCGGCATTCCCTCAGCAAGCGATTCATGCGCTTCGGGCTGAGATTGGCCAGACCATCCATCAGTGCGTCAACCTGATCAAAGGTTTCTTTGCTTGGCAGTTCGTCCAGCAGTTCCAGTATCGCACGCTCCGCGGTTGACAAAATGATCGGCCAATTCCCGACGCCGAAACGCTCCCAGGTCAGACCAGCATGAACTGAGTTCTCGTATCCGGAACTGTTGGCGGCTATCGCCGATTTCAGTTCCACCACAGCATTCCCGATCGGCCCAGAGCAAAACAGCTTGCAGGCATTGTGGAAGATGATCGGCGTGGCCAGAGGAAGCTTGCCAAGCCATCCCGGCGCTTTCTCTTCTCCGTAAAAATGGATCTCCCGCGGCTCATCGCGCGATGGAAAGTGGGTAAAACCGTGCAGCTCCAGTGCAGTGCGCCCGCCGACCGCAATCGGCTGCTCCATCACCAACTGCAGCGAAACCAGTGTATGTCGCCAATGCAAAGGAGACACCGCGTCGTCAAGCCTCGGCGTATGCAGCGGGCGTCGAAACACGCCTCGCACAACCGGTTGCAGCCATCCGCTCGCAACATAGCGGCTACGCAGGGAACTGGCATAACCCATACGGGAGAACCAGGCGGTATCCGCGATCAATCCCTCAGGAAGGCATCGATGCAATTGGTTTAGCTTATCTCGCTTTTGGTAACTCATGTTTGTGAATATATAACCTTTGTAAACCGCTCACAAGTTTATTAATTCGCACTTTTAGACACTATATGTGCATACATTAACGACCTTTGAAACCAGGGAAGAAACGATGTCGGTAAGCAAATTCCAAAATAACTCCCCACGGAAATGAGCAACATGCTTTCGACCTGTAAACCCGAAAAGCAGAAAATACGAAAAATTGCACGGCCAGAAATAGGCGTCGAAATTCCCCGCTGCTTCCCAGGTCGACAACTCCCCGAGTCATTTCCTGGCGATTCTCCAGAGAATCACCCTGTATGCTCTCAGCATACATGCCACAAGACCTGCGAACGCGCCACCCTGCCCTGCTCTACGGTTGAACTTTCAGCATCGTTCCCATTCGCAGCACAAAAGATGAAATAGGGATCCGCCTTCCTGACTGCTCAATCGCCGCGCCGGCTAAGCGATTGATTATGCCTAGCTTTATTTCCTTAGGCGGTTACAGCCTCCCTGTGCCCTGCTCTACGCCTGAGGCGGCTCTGTTCTCACACCACACGCACTGTTAGTGCCCTGTACCCCAAGTGCCACGTGTCAGGCAGTCTGGTGCGCTAGCGGCGACAAATATGACCACAGTATTGTTGGGGCGAGTGAATGCGGAACTCATATTTTCCAGACAAGCCATATTCCCGGTTTACATGTGACAGACACAATTCCAAAACAAACTCTTGGACCGAAAGCTTCCAACGGGAGTGACATCTTCCTCGGTGCTTTAACCAAGTACACGAGCATCCAACAGAACGATCTGGATACGAATCGTTCCCCTGGACTGGCGTCCATTCAACCTCTTTGTCAAGTGCTTCCAATATTGCCTTTACGGTTAACCAATGCCGATAACGGATTGCGGGTAACAGAGATAAATTGAGCATTTCCCCTACCATCTTGATATAGTCTGGTCGCGGTGAGTCAACGAAAAGCGGTTCTCTGCTTTCCGAAACTGCCCAGATTGAGATTAGACGCAAAGATCAAAGCATCCTTGATATCGATAAGATTTTGGAAGATTGTCGAATGGGTGGAGATGAACAATTGTTGTAAAAAATTCTGGACGGAAGATCGGGTACAAATATTCAGTTTTCGGAATTGCGCACCTTGATGAAACGTTTAGGGTTCGAAGAGCGCATACGAGGAAGCCACCACCTTTTCAACAAAGCGGGAATTGTGGAAACTGTAAACGAACTGAGTAGCGAAGGAAAAGCCAAACCCTACCAGATTCGACAGGTTCGGCAGCTGATTCTGAAATACCAATTGGGAGAAGGAGAAGACTGATGCACAAATACGAAATCATCCTCTACTGGAGCAATGAGAATCAGGCTTTCATCGCCGAAGTGCCCGAACTACCTGGATGCATGGCTCATGGCGACGATCAGGAATCTGCTTTGCGAAACATCAAGGATGCGATGGAGTTTTGGATTGAGCGGGCTGAGGAGTTAGAGCGACTAGTCCCACAACCGAAAGGAGAGCGCCTGATGTACGCTTGATTCAAGATCGAGCATTCATGTCCAGCGAAATGTATCACAACAGCCATAAGAAAATTTACCTCGAAGGCGGTAGGAACGAAGAGGAGATGGTTCTGAGGTCGACAGTAGAACTGCCTGGTGCTTACGGCCCCTGCATCCCGAATCGGTGTGACTCTGCCAACCTGAGCATTAACAGATTTATACGATGAGCAGTACCAAATTCTAGCGAAACTAGCTCGCGTATTTCGGGCTAGGTATGGACCGAATTTATATCTATAGGTAATTGGTACTATTAGCTAATCTGACGCTTTCTTGTATTTCGTGAAAAACCCGCGCACAGAGGGTATTGGTGCCCGGGGCCGGACTCGAACCGGCACGGGAGTTATCCCGAGGGATTTTAAGTCCCTTGCGTCTACCAAATTTCGCCACCCGGGCTTTTTGGATTACTTCTTCATAGAATTGAGTTTTGGAGGCCGGGGTCGGATTCGAACCGGCGTAGACGGCTTTGCAGGCCGCTGCATAACCCCTCTGCCACCCGGCCATTGGATGGATTTTCAGTCAGATACTGGCTTTCTGCGACTTTGGTCGTTAGAAAGAAATTGGAGCGGGAAACGAGGCTCGAACTCGCGACCTCAACCTTGGCAAGGTTGCGCTCTACCAACTGAGCTATTCCCGCTCTGATTTGACAGGGTGCATATTTTATTGCACAAACCATTATTTTAGCAATGTCAAATTTCGCTACCTTTTAATCTGCCCTCAATCACCATCGGGTGACGTCAAAATCGGCCAGGCAATTCGCATATACACGATCATCGACCAAATGGTCAATATAGTCGCAATGTACAGCAACACTTCGCCGACGATCAAAGTTGAAACTTGTCCATGAGGATGTCCATAGAGCAACAAAATAATTGCTGTCATTTGCGCAAAGGTTTTGAATTTTGCCAGTAAGGATGATGCGATGCTAGATCGTTGGCCCATCTCCGCCATCCATTCCCGTAAGGCGACAACGCTGACCTCGCGACCGACAATCACAACGATTGAAACGATAAATGTCCACTTGAGCAACACACCGCTCGTGGTTGCATCGTCAGAAACCAGTAAAACCAAAGCCGTACAGACCATTAATTTGTCTGCAACCGGATCTAAAAAAGCTCCAAACGAGGATACCACTTTCATCTGCCGTGCCAGAAAACCGTCCAACCAGTCTGTAACCGCAGCCAACACAAAAATTGCAGCGGCAATCCAACTGTCTGTAGATTCTAAAAAAAATACGACGACAAAAATTGGGATCGCTCCAATTCTTGCAAGGGTCAGCAAATTAGGAACGGTCAACGGCACAATAGTATTCTTTTCCGTGTAGTGCAAAGTAAATTCTGTCGGCGAGAGATGGACTGATGCCCGGTACTTTGCTGATTTCCTCAACTGCCGCTCGATGCAAGCCCTGTAGTCCACCAAAGTGTTTCAACAATGCCGAACGCCGTCGTTGCCCGACACCCGGTATTCCCTCCAGTACCGACTGCCTTCGTGATTTATTCCGTCGATTTCGGTGCCCCAAAATGGCGAAACGATGCGCTTCATCGCGAATGTGTTGTAGATGCAAAAGTGCATCAGGCTGGATTGCAATGGGTGATTTTGAACCAATTTTCCAAATTTTTTCATGGCCTGGCTTTCTGTCTTTACCTTTTGAGATCGCCAAAATTAAAATATCTGCAATCTGCAATTCATCCATCACCTCCAACGCTGCATTCAATTGACCTTTACCGCCGTCGATCAGGATCAGGTCAGGAAATTTTCCATTGCCATCCCTCACCTTCCGATAACGCCGTTTCAGGACCTGTTGAAGCGCCGCATAATCGTCGGCAACACCAACATCTGAAATGTTTGTTGTACGGTATTCTGATTTCACTGGCCCGTTTGGGTCGAAAACAACGCATGAAGCAACCGTTTTCTCACCTGCAAGGTGACTGATATCAAAACATTCGACACGTTCTGGAACCGCTTCCAATTGTAGACTTTCGACCAATGCTGCAATACGATGTTGCATCGACTCCTGTTCGTTTTGTCTCTGTCGAATGGCGTTAATCGCATTGTTCCTGGCCAATTCAACCAGTTTCATTTTATGACCCCGAACCGGATTGCGAATGCTAATGTTTCGACCAGTCTGTTCGCGTAATGCATCAGTAATAATTTCAGTTTCCTGAATGGGTCGATCAATGAGAATCAGTGAAGGAACCTCGCGGCCTAGATAATATCTCGAAATGAATTCACCGAGCACTTCCGATAAGTCAACTTCCACTTTAATATTGGGGAACAACGTTCTGTAATCAATATTTCTTCCACTTCTGAAAATCAGCATTTGAATGCACAGTATTCCATTCAAAAACAGTGCTGCAATCACATCGAAATCTGTAGAGCCACTTTCAACGGACTGGATCTCTCGCAGACGTTGAATGGCACTGATTCGATCTCTGTACAAGGCGGCCTGCTCATACTCAAGCTTGGACGCAGCATTTTCCATTTTGGCCATCAGTGAATTGTTCAGGTCCTGGCTTTTGCCGGTCAGAAAATAGACCACCTGTTCGACATCTTCCATATATGCCTCGCGATCGATCAGACCGACGCAAGGTGCCGTGCACCGGTTGATCTGGAATTGCAGACACGGGCGCGAACGATGTCGAAAATATGAATCGCGGCATTGACGAATCGGAAAGACTTTCTGTATCTGGGACAAGGTCTCCCGAACGGCTGCGGCGCTGCTGAACGGACCAAAGTATCGTCCCGGCTCTTTTCGATTTCCACGATAGAAACTGAGTTTTGGGAAATCATGTGAATCATGCAGTCGAATGTAAGGGTAGCTTTTGTCATCCTTAAGGTTAATGTTGTAAAACGGTTGATTCGCTTTAATCAGGTTGTTTTCCAAAAGCAAAGCTTCGGTTTCTGATTTGGTAACGATAGTTTCAATGGTTTCAACATGCTGCATGACAGTCTGAATGCGATGAGAGAGCCCTGAAGGTCTAAAGTACGAGCGCAAACGACTGCGAAGATTCTTGGCTTTTCCGATATATAAAGGTGCATCGGAGTCATCTTTCATCAAGTAAACACCACTTGAGGTCGATATCCCTCTTAGGTATTCCTGGATATTGAAATTTTCTCCGCCAAACACGATAGTCGCCCAAGAAATTTTTTCTCTGGTCCTAATCCTGTATATTAGACAACTTCACGACTGCGTTTGTAGCAGATTTATTGAAATCCAGGGTCATCGAGCAATGAAAATATCCGCATTTGAGGCCAGAATTGGCAATCTGATCGAACTTGATGGTTCGCTTTGGAAAATTCTCAGAAAGTCCCACGTCAAACCAGGCAAAGGGGGAGCGTTCGTACAACTTGAAATCAAAGATGTCGCAGCTGGTACAAAGCGCAATGATCGATTCAGGTCAGAAGACAAGTTGGAAAAAGCGCATGTCGATTTTCGAAAGATGCAATTTCTGTACAGTGAAAATGAATATTATTTTTTTATGGATACAGAATCCTACGAACAAATTGAACTGACTGCTGATGATCTGAGCGAACAGGTAAATTTCCTTATTCCTGACCTCGAGGTGCAGATCAATGTTTATAACAACACCCCTATCGGCGTCGAATTGCCAGATAGTGTCGTACTGGAAATCATCGAAACTGACGCTGCGATCAAGGGACAAACAGCAGCGGGTGGAAGTAAGCCTGCAATATTGGAAACTGGAGTTCGGGTGAACGTTCCGACATTCATCAGTGCGGGAGACTATGTTAGAGTCAGCACGGATTCAGGTACCTATATTGAAAGAGCCAACAACCCGGATGCTTGAATTGCGATCCTACAACACCTCGCGTCGCGTGAATTTGCCACAACCGCACTGAGTTGGCTGCTCAAAAAACAGTAGCAAAGGGAAATTGCTGGCTGCATTTTATTTGGCATTTTTGGACCGACGCAGATTGGGTTGCCCTCAACTTTCAGATTAATCGCGTTCATGGATCGCAACAATTTTAGCGATCAACAAGACTCAAAAATAGTTCGCGAGCTTCTTCGATATCGTCTGGCTCAGGTTTCATTTCCGGGCGTAACTGGTCTAATTGCAAAGTTGGGGTTTGCCAGAGTTCTCGATTTTTCAATAAGGCTTCCACAGCACTGTCTGTATCAGTACTGCTTTGACAGATCAATGCAAAATCACAGCCACTCATGAGTGCTGTCAACACGCGTGTTTCCATGTCTCCTGCTTCAGCAGCGCCACTCATCGAAAGATCGTCACTAAAGACGGGACCATGAAACACCAGTATTTCACGCAATATATGGTCCAACCAGAACGATGAGTAAGTCGGAATGGCGGAGGTAACTTTCGGGTACAGGACGTGCGCGGTCATGACTGCAGACAGGCGGGCACCCAATCGCCGGTAAGGTATCAAATCGCAATTCAGAATCGCTTGAATATCACGATCATCTTCGGGCACTTCAAAATGGGAATCTGCGAGGACACCGCCGTGTCCAGGAAAGTGCTTCCCAACGGCTTTCATTCCAGATTTTTGCATTCCCCTAGTCCATTCGTCTGCAAGAATAGACACAATGTGCGGGTCGGCGTGAAATGAGCGGTTGCCAATTACGTCAGACTGTACTGTTAAAACATCCAGCACTGGTGAAAAGCTAAGGTCGACTCCAATTGCACGTAACTCGCTTGCCATCAGATACCCTGCCGCTTGCGTGGCATCACAGCCGCGGTCGTTGTGATCATCATAGAGGCAGCCAAATGTGTGCTGCGGTGGCAATTCGGTAACGCCGGATTTCAGTCGCTGAACTCTGCCGCCTTCCTGGTCAATTGCGACAAGTAATTCAGGGGACCTTAACTCGTGAATTTGTTGTGTCAAATACTGTACTTGTTCGGCTGATTCACAGTTGTTTGCGAACAAGACAACACCGCCGATCGCGCAACTAAGCAGTCGTTCGCAGTCTTCACTGTCAAGTTCCAACCCTGACACTGAAGTGAATATTGGGCCAAGCGCATCGGATGGTTGATTCTTGCTCACGAACTTTGACCTTCTCGAATCAAAACCAGTGTGCCCGCTTCGGTCTTGTCGAACAACTCGACAACATCACGATTGCGCATCTTGATACAGCCATGTGAACTTTCTACGCCCATGGGATCTTCATCTGGACAGCCGTGAATGTATATGTATCTTCTCATCGTATCGACTTCCCCGTGTCGGTTAAATCCCGGTTCCAGACCACATAACCAAAGTATCCTGGTCAAAATCCAGTCCTTTCGTTCGGGGAAACGATGCCGTAGGACTGAGGAATAAATTTCTCCAGTCGGTCGACGTCCTCGAAACACAGTATTTTCAGGTGAATTCTTGCCAATCTTCGCGCGAATTTTGTGCCATCCGCGTGGCGTACACAAACTATTTTCAATTTCACCCGGTCCGTTTCGGGCTGTTGAAACCAGGGTTTCCATCACAATTTTACCCTTCTGATCGAAAGCAGTTAACTTTTGATCATTTAAACTGATTTCAATATACATAATAGTATCAGACGGTTTCGGTACTACTCTTGATGTGATCTATAAGGCCGTATGATGCATCTTCAATCATATCGAGCGTTCTTTCAAATCCTTGCTCACCTCCATAGTAGGGGTCTGGAATTTCCTTTTCCGACCAGAGCTCGGTAAAGTCCATAAACATGCAAATCTGAGACTGATGTTCTGCCGGCGCCATGGCTACGAGGTCAGCATGGTTTTGATAGTCCATTGCAACGATGTAATCGAATCGCTGAAAATCTGTATCGACAACGCGACGGGCTCGCAGTTTTTTGAGATTGATTCCACGTTTTGCCGCTGCAGCAATTGCGCGCGAATCCGGCGGCTGACCGGCGTGATAGTTTGCCGTGCCTGCAGAATCTACTTTGATTTTGAGATCGAGGTCTGTGGCTTGAACGCAATGAAGAAATACACCTTCGGAAGTTGGTGATCGGCAGATGTTTCCCAAGCATACAAAAAGAACGCTGATTGAGGATTTATTGGACATCGTTAGTCTTCGGATTAATTTTGATTGATCGTTTGAGAACTGGCAATCAGGTTTCGAACCTGTTCTAGGTCAGCTTGAGTATCGACACCAAACCCCTGGTAAGTTGAGTCGATGTACACTGCGATTTTGTCACCATGGTGCAGGGCTCTGAGTTGTTCCAGACCTTCTTGTATTTCCAGTGGACAGCGGTCGCGCCTTGCATGTTGTTCGACCAGGTAACGCACGGTATAAGCATAGATCCCCACATGATGCAATCCAGTATCGGGGGCCTTGTTCGGCAAAGCCCTGGTCCAGGGAATCACACTTCGGGAAAAATACAATGCTCGATTGTATCGGTCAACCACACATTTGACCCGATTTGGGTCTTTTGCGTCGCTTACAAGGTCGATGGGTACAGCTGCGGTTCCGATAACGGCTTCACGATCAGACACCAATACTCCAGCGACATGGTCAATCAGTTCCGGGTTCATGAGTGGTTCATCACCTTGCACGTTCACAATGATCCGGTCGCTTGGGATGTTAAGTAACTGAACCGCCTCGGCGATTCGATCGGAACCGGAAACATGGTGTTTGGATGTTGAAACAACGGTTGCTGTCGTTGTTTTCGCAACGTTTTCCGCAATGCGTTTATCGTCCACTGCAACGATGACCTGTGCAGCGGAACTTGCCATTGCACATTCGACAACCCGTTGAATCATGGAGCGCCCACCGATGTCAGCAAGCAGTTTTCCAGCCAATCTTTGCGAATCGTATCGAGCCGGAATGACCACATCAAATTTCAGATTGTTCACCATGATCAGTGCCTGGTCAGTTGCGCCACCTTATCTGCAAATACTTTCTGGAATGCTGAATCTGGTGTAACTTCAGCTTTAACGTACCACCAATTGGGTGCAGCGAATTCGCTACATTTGACCGCATCCTTTTCGGTCATCAGCACAATTGCATCTTGATCAATTGCAGGTTCAAAATCGCTTGGTGAAAATTCGTGATGATCTGGAAAATGATAATTTTCAGATTCAATACCTTGAACAGCCAACATTTCGAAAAAACGATCAGGATGGCGAATGCCGGCAAAAGCATAGACGGATTTTCCAATCATCGTGTCCAGGCGTCTTATTTTTTCGCTGTCCTGTAAATTAACGACCTGCGTCAGTCGATAGTCCATCGAGTATTCGTCTCCGTGCCCCGTACCGCTGGCGATTTTCAAATCATAGGTATCGATGCGCTTTGCCCGTTCTCTGAGCGGCCCCGCCGGTAGACAAAATCCATTTCCAAAACGCTCCTGTCCATCGATAACGGCAATTTTCAGATCTGAAGACAAAGACAGGTGCTGTAAGCCATCATCACTTAGAAAAATATTGCAATCTGACTCTTTCATGAGCTTTCTAATAGCATCGGCGCGCCGTGGCGCTACTGCAACGGGCACTTGTGTCGCCCGCCAGATCAACAACGGCTCGTCCCCAACTTCATCAGCGGTGCTGTATTCATTCACCCGGTGCGTTTGTTCTGGATGTCCTCGGCCGTAGCCGCGACTGACGATGCCGGGAAAAAAACCAGAGCTTTTGAGAAAATTTGCCGCCCAAATGGTTAAAGGTGTTTTGCCAGTTCCGCCGACTGAGAGATTGCCAATCACTACGACAGGTTGGGAGAATTTCTCAACCGCAAGAAGACGGGTTGAAAAACCAAGCCGTCTAATTTCAACGACCGTGCTGTACAACAGACTAATCGGCCACAGTCCGTAGGCGAGGACATTACGGTCTTTCCAGATTCGCTGAAAGAATTGGTCTAAATTCACTCTCTAACCAGCTGCAACCTGTCGATTCGCGCTGGCGCCGCGTCGTTTGGGAATCTGATCGTACTGGATTGCTTCCACTCCGTTATAGACGAGAAAGTGCCGCCCCTTGGCGCGTGCAATCATCGTAACCCGAAGATCTTGAGCCAACTCCAAGCCCATAAAAGTAATTCCAGAGCGTGAGAGTAGTACAGGGATACCCATGTGGGCAACTTTCATGACTATTTCCGAAGTCAAGCGGCCGGTTGTATAGAAAATCTTGCCGGCCCCTGAAATCCCTTCCATCCACATTTGACCAGCGATGGTATCTGCCGCATTGTGTCGGCCGACATCTTCGACGAAGATGTTGATTTTTGTATCTTCGCACAAGGCACAGCCGTGAACCGCACCCGCCTGTTTGTAGATTTCGTTAAATTCTGCGATGTTTTGCAGCAATCCGTAAAGTGTCGATTGCCGAAGCGAAGCTTTAGGAAGTGGGTTTTCGTAAATTTTATCTAAAGTGCAGCTAAACATGGTTCCTTGGCCACAACCGGTCGTAACAGTCCGTTTTGCCAGTTTGTTTTCCCAGTCGATGATGCCTTTGCCCAATTGTGTTTGAACATGTGCGGTTTCGCGATCCCAGTTGACTGTGATAGACTGAATGTCAGAGACATGTTCGATCAGTCGCTGGTTGCGCAGGTATCCGAGCACCAAAAGTTCCGGATGGGTGCCGAGTGTCATTAGCGTTACCACTTCCCGATCATCGACTTTGATCGTCAGGGGAAATTCGCCGGCTACCCGCATGCTCCGTTGGGTGCCGAACTCATCAATGGCTTCAACCGGATGTGTTGGTCGAAGGCCGGCAGACGACAGAATTGGTTTGGATGTGTGAGCCCCGTTGCTGCTCATATTGACACGTTGCTAGAGTGATGCCTTTGCTAATAGAACGAGTTGTATTATATTGTTGTGGATACGAATTAAAGAAAAATCTGAAATGTCACTGCCTGTCCGACCTGAGTACAAAGTCGCAATTGTGCTTGAGAAACAAGAAAAAACCGTCAATTCCTGGAGTAGTTATCAATGGGAATTGGCGGCAGTTTTGTCAGATGAAGATGGGCCAGATTCATTGCAGGGACCCATTGTGATTCGCGAGTCTCAAAAACTTTCCCAGTATCTGTGGAAAGGTTTGAAAATCCGTCTATTTGTCGATGCGTCCGAGGGCTACTGGTATAATTTACTTTCTGATGTACCTTTCGCATTTGTCGTTTGCGAGGCGGATTCAGTGGATGACGATGTGCCGGTTCCATTGTTGGTGACCGTTTCGCAAGACGAAGCCGGCGCTCATCTTGAAACCGACAGCCTTGTACTTTCCGGACCCTTGCCTGCTGATATTCGCGATCAGACAGAACAATTTGTGGTCAACAATTACGTACCGCAAGTGAAAAAGAAAAGAAAGCGCCGAAATTGGTACAAAGAGTCATTAAGAAATCAACCTCCGCAAAATCAAGATTAGTTCCCCCGTTTCTCATCAAAGGTTAATTCTGAGTTTATCACCTAAATCGCCACCAACAAGTCAGGTCAAACGATACAGGTATTTTGGTTTTGATTTTCCAGTTAAGTGGTAAGTTGCAGTTATGTCCGATTCACTGATTCACCGCTGGTCTAAACAAAAGTCACAAGCAGATGTGCAAGACAGCGTTCCTGCACAAGCCAAGGAGCAGGAGCCATCACCTTCGCTAGACAATCATGAAGTTGAACCGAAAGAATTAGCAGAAAATGACAACGCTGTTGAGGACAATGAGGAAGAAAAAGAACCAGTCGAATTACCCCCGATCGAATCGCTCAGTGAAGACAGCGACTACTCCCCTTTCATGTCTTCAGAAGTTGAAGAAGGCATACGGAAACTTGCACTTAGAAAACTTTTTAAATCCCCTTTCTTTAATGTCGTCGACGGGCTGAATGATTACGACGACGACTTTACCAGTTTCGAAGCACTTGGCGACATCATTACTTCGGATATGAAGTTTCATGAAGAACGAAAAAAGGCAGAACAGGCGTTGAAAGAACAACACATGGATGAAGCTCAAGTACCGAGCGAACCTGATCAGGTCGAGAGTTTGGCAAAAGATGATGAGCAAGACACGAGTGATCCTGATTTGACTGACGAGAAAAATGACCTGGATCAGCAAGCTAGTCGTATCGACGATGAAGGTTGCTCCGATGATGAAGAACATAACGATGAATCCGACGACTTGCCCTTAGAGCCACAGGTTTGAATGGTGCGTCGAGGACCGGCAAAATGAATCTGAGTGAAAATCCGATACGCTTACCGGAGTCGAGCAGCGATGGAAAAGCGCGTAATATTGCGCTAAATTCCATCTCGGTACAAATCCCACCCACTTCCGTTGTGGGTTATTACTCCGCCGGACAAGTACTGATTGTCGGGCCGGAAGATGATGTTACCGATATCGCTCAGCGGCTCAATGAACTGAGCATGAAGTGTCATACCCTGGTGACAGCAAAAAGCCAGATAGAAAGTGAACAGCCTAAGCCAATTCGCATTGACTTTGAATCCAAAAGTTATGAGTTGACCGGTTATTTTGGAGCTTTTCAGGCAGTATCCACTGCTGATCAAAGACGCCTTGACCTTGGCTTGTATGCCGGCTTGGAATCGGGGAAGTTTGACCTGGTCGTGGAATTTTCAAACCAGCCGACGATTCGCGCTGAAGTTCCACCTCCTGGCTATTACTGGATTGACCTTAACTGCGACAGTTCGATTCGAATTGAAGAAGTCGTCCAGGAAATCCCCGGAATGGTCGGTAGCTTCGAAAAGCCAAAATACTTCAATTACGACCCGGATATTTGTGCCCATGGCAATAGTGGTATTACGGCATGCACTCGCTGCATAGATGCTTGTCCAACTGATGCAATTTTTTCTGTCGGTGATAAGATCGAAGTTGAAACACATTTGTGCCAAGGCGGAGGATCTTGCTCGACAGCTTGCCCCACAGGTGCCATTACCTACGCTTACCCTGGCGCTGACAGTCTGGAAGAAATAGTGCAACAGCTCCTTTCTAATTATCGGCAGGCTGGCGGAACACATCCGAGCATCATTTTCTTTGACAGAGAAAATGGCAGATCTTTACTGGAACAAGGCATCGACAGTATGCATGAAAATCGTTTGCCAGTTGAAGTGGAAGAAGTCGGCTCTGTGGGACTGGATGTGTGCCTGAGTGCGCTTGTCTACGGGGCTTCAAGCATCAAAATTATGTTGACGAGTGAAACACCAAATTCGGTGCGTCGGGAGCTTGAAGAGCAAATTCAGGTGCTGCATGCCTTGATCAGTGGCTTGGGGCACTCGGATGG
This sequence comes from Arenicellales bacterium, assembly GCA_963664525.1. Lineage (GTDB taxonomy): Bacteria > Pseudomonadota > Gammaproteobacteria > Arenicellales > JAJDZL01 > JAJDZL01. The sequence goes on along the minus strand of OY761535.1, from coordinate 1,074,135 downwards.
TGTTGTTGAGTTGCTCAACTATCCCCTGTCCATTGATCAGATCAATTCAGACGCCGCGGTAATGCTTGATACTGTACCGGCGTCATTTACGCCAAGTGGAATCAAACGAACCGATATACGTAGTGCCTTAGAACATTTGCACGATCATGCCGAGAATCCGCCTGATCAAGTGGCACTGCCGGCACATGCACCGTTTGGTGAGATCTTTGTCGACACGGTGAGCTGCACCCTTTGCATGGGATGTGTGTCGGTTTGTCCAGCGGCTGCTTTGGAGGCCGGCGGGGACACGCCGAAATTGAGTTTCATCGAGCACAACTGCGTTCAATGCGGTCTTTGCGAAACAGCATGCCCGGAAAATTCCATCAGCCGTAATCCTCGTTATCTTTTCGCCCCTGAAGAGCGAATGCGCTCGCGCACGCTCAACGAAGATACTCCGTTTCACTGTCGAATGTGTGGGAAACCGTTTGCAAGCAGTGCGATGCTCAATAAGATGCGAGAAAAACTAAAAGGCCACTGGATGTTTGAAAAAAATTCCGAAGCGATGCAACGACTGGAGATGTGCGAAGACTGCCGTGTCAAAGACATGTTTGCTGCTGAAGGTGGATTTCCAAGGGACAAACTTTAAGGTTCTTTTGAACATCGTCTTCTACTGCGAAACCTGCGGTTGATCAGTGCGAAGTGCTCATGGCGTTATTTTCCGTTGGATATTCTACGTGCGAAACATCTAGGAAATCTAAGGCCAACTGCGCTAGAGCGGCATTGCTGGCTTCTGCGTAGCATTTAAATGTCAATCATTTGACGTCCAGACGGTCAGCTACAGCGGCATATGAACTTGACTAAGGGACCGTTGTGCAATAGAATGGGGTTCAACAGACCAATAAAAAAATATTACAGGTCTAAGATAACAAATGACAATGCAAACGATTCTAATCAGGAAACGTTGGTATTGTCTGCCATTAGGTAGGATAATATGAGTTTGCGGCGAGTTGAGTCGTCTACCGAAGGTCTTCGTTTTCGAGCGAGTTACTACTATTTGCTCTCTTTGCTCCTATCATCCCCTCCAACCGAAGCGACACTTCAAAAAGTCACCCAGTTGGGCGTTCCCGAAGCCCAGGCAAACAATCCTTTCTTAGTTAAATTAAACGCACTCGCAGGTGCGGCGCGCGAGCAACGCGATTATGAAGCCCTGGATGACGAATACCACGACCTGTTTATCGGTGTCGGTCGCGGTGAGTTAGTTCCCTACGGTTCTTGGTACATTACCGGTATGCTGATGGACAAGCCCCTGAGCCGGCTGCGACAAGACCTCAAGGCGTTGGGGATTGAGCGCGTGCAAGATGTGAAAGAACCCGAAGACCATATTGCTGCACTGATGGACATCATGGGTATCGTCATTGAATCCGGCAGCGATTACCCTTTCAATGCTCAGCAAACACTGTTTGGCCGGCATATTAAGCCTTGGGCGAGACGGTTTTTTAGAGATCTAATTCACGCAAGGAAAGCAAGTTTTTATGTCAAAGTCGGTGAGTTCGGTATTGAATTCATCGATTTTGAAACCGAATACCTTGAGATGTCTGTCTAGGCAGGCAAATTAATGGTATGTATGTGACGTCACTTAAAACATACACATTGAGGAGAAGAAGCTATGAAACGTAGCAACTTTGTAGACCGAGATTCTCGGCGCAATGCCCTCAAGGGAATGGCAGCGCTTGGCGGTGCTGCTGCGTTATCAACAACGACAAATTTGTCAGCTGATGATGCACACCTTGAAAAGCATGAAAAAGTGCCTGAGTCTATCGGTTATCGTGAAACCGACCACATCCGCGAGTATTATCGTCGGGCGCGGTTTTAGGAAACTTTTGGAGAAGCAACTATGAAATTAGTTAGAAGCACTGATAGTGGAGCTTTGGCGGGCATTGCCTCAGCCGGCGAAGCTATCAATCGCCGAACGTTCCTGAAACGCTCTGGCGTTGCATTGGGTGCTGGAGCTGCGGCTTCGATGTTTGCCCCTCAGTTGATGAAAAAAGCCCAGGCAGCTGCTGGCTTTTCACCAAAAGAAGGCATACAAACGGAGATCCGCAAAAGCGTCTGTACTCACTGCTCTGTTGGATGTGGTGTGGTAGCCGAAATTCAAAATGGAGTCTGGACCGGACAAGAACCGGATTTTGACTCACCGTTTAATCTCGGTGCACATTGCTCTAAAGGATCAACAGTCCGAGAGCATGGAATGGGCGAAAAGCGTCTGCGATATCCCATGAAACTGACCGCCGGCAAGTGGAAACGACTTAGCTGGGACGAAGCGATCGAAGAAATCGGCAATCAATTGCTGGAGATTCGTGAGCAGTCTGGTCCAGATTCAGTGTATTGGCTGGGTTCAGCCAAGCACAACAATGAGCAGGCATACATGTTCCGTAAGATAGCTGCGATGTGGGGAACCAACAACGTAGACCATCAAGCGCGTATCTGTCATTCAACTACGGTTGCCGGTGTTGCAAACACCTGGGGCTATGGTGCGATGACGAACTCCTATAACGACATGCATAAATCCAAGGCGATGTTCTTTATCGGCAGTAATGCCGCTGAAGCGCATCCGGTTGCGATGCAGCATATCCTTAGGGCAAAAGAATTAGGGTCCAGAATGATCGTCTGCGATCCGCGCTTTACTCGTACTGCTGCACACGCAGATCACTTTGTCCGCTTCCGACCAGGGTCGGACGTTGCGTTGATCTGGGGCGTGTTGTGGCATATCTTTGAAAACGGCTGGGAAGATAAAGAATACATCCAACAGCGCGTTTACGGGATGGATGAGATTCGCGCAGAGGTCGCCAAGTGGACACCAGATGAAGTCGAAAGAGTCACTGGTACTCCCCCGGAAGTTGTCAAGCGGGCTGCCGAGATTATGAATGAAAACCGTCCAGGCACCATCGTTTGGTGTATGGGTGGAACTCAGCATACGATCGGTAACAACAACACACGTGCATACTGTGTGTTACAGCTTGCGCTTGGAAACATTGGTAAATCCGGTGGCGGTGCCAATATCTTCCGCGGCCATGACAATGTTCAAGGCGCGACCGATCTTGGTGTTCTATCTCATACCCTGCCAGGTTACTATGGGCTGTCTAACGGCGCATGGAAACACTGGTCTCGTGTATGGGACCTGGATCACGAATGGGTGAAAGGACAGTTTGATGCCGATGAAGTCGAAGGCGACAACGGTAAACCGACCCATCCCATGAACTATAAAGGCATTCCAGTTTCCCGCTGGATCGATGGAATTCTTGAGGACAAGGAAAACATCGGTCAACGCGACAATGTTCGAGCCATGATCTATATGGGTCATGCAGTGAACAGTCAATCACGCGGACCTGAAATGAAAAAAGCAATGGAAATGCTTGACCTGATGGTGATTGTGGATCCACACCCAACTCATGCAGCGGTCATGAACGATCGTACAGACGGCATTTACCTGCTGCCTGCGGCGACTCAGTTTGAGACCTATGGCTCGGTTACTGCATCAAATCGCTCCATTCAATGGCGCGACAAGGTGATTGAACCGGTTTGGGAATCTTTGCCTGACCACACAATTCTGTATAAGCTTGCCAAGAAGCTCGGCTTCCATGAAGAATATACAAAGAAAATTGAGGTCAACAATGATGAGCCTCTGATTGAAGACATTACCCGTGAAATTAATCGGGGCATGTGGACAATCGGCTACACAGGACAGAGCCCCGAACGCATCAAGTTGCATATGGCAAATAAGGCTAGTTTCAATACCACCACGCTGAAAGCTGAAGGCGGACCGGCGAACGGTGACTATTACGGCATGCCTTGGCCAAGTTGGGGGACTCCCGAAATGGGTCATCCCGGTACACCAGTGCTTTACAACACTGAAATGCCGGTTGCTGAAGGCGGTCTTTGTTTCCGTGCCCGGTTTGGTGTCGAACGCGATGGAGTGAATCTCCTTGCTGAAGATTCCTATCCGGTCGGTTCTGAAATTCAGGACGGGTATCCGGAATTCACCGACAAGTTGCTCAAGCAACTTGGCTGGTGGTCCGATCTGACCCCGGAAGAACAGGCAGCCGCCGAAGGCAAAAACTGGAAAACTGACCTGTCAGGCGGAATTCAAAGAGTAGCCATCATGCATGGTTGCGCTCCTTTTGGAAACGCCAAGGCCCGTTCAGTTGTATGGACTTTTCCGGATCCGGTTCCGATTCATCGTGAGCCACTTTACACTCCGGACAGAGCCCTCGCAGAAGCCTATCCAACCTACCCGGATCGCAAGCGATTCTATCGTTTACCGACCCGTTATGCTTCAATTCAAGCCGAAGACTTCTCAGGCGAATACCCACTGATTCTAACCAGTGGACGACTCGTCGAATATGAAGGCGGCGGTGAGGAGCAACGGTCGAATCCGTGGTTGGCAGAGCTTCAGCAGGATATGTTTGTCGAGGTCAATCCAGTCGACGCCAATAACAGCCAGGTTCGAGACGGTCAGATGGTCTGGGTTTCAACTCCGGAAGGGGCGAGAATCCTTGTCAAGGCGATGGTCACGAGACGGGTGGCGCCTGGAGTCCTGTTTACACCATTCCACTTTGGTGGATGGTTCCAGGGTAAAGATCTGGTCGACAAATATCCTGAAGGGACTGCCCCATACATCAGAGGTGAAGCCTGTAATACGGCATTTACCTATGGGTATGATTCAGTAACACAGATGCAGGAGACGAAAGTCACTCTCTGCAAACTCAGCACCTAGGAGGTCTGAATTATGGCTAGAATGAAGTTTCTGTGCGATGCCGAGCGCTGTATTGAGTGCAACGCATGTGTTACTGCCTGCAAGAACGAAAATGAAGTTCCCTGGGGTGTCAATCGCCGACGCGTCGTTGTGTTAGGTGATGGTGAACCGGGTGAAAAGTCAATTTCAGTTGCTTGCATGCACTGTACTGATGCACCTTGTGCTGCAGTTTGCCCAGTCGATTGTTTCTATACAACCGATGACGGCATAGTCCTGCACGACAAGGACCTTTGCATTGGCTGCGGCTACTGTTTTTATGCGTGCCCCTTTGGTGCACCGCAGTACCCGCAAGAGCAAGCCTTTGGAGTTCGCGGAAAAATGGACAAATGCACATTTTGTGCAGGTGGACCATTGCCTGACAATACCGATGCGGAATATGTCAAATATGGCCGTAACCGTATTTCGGAAGGTAAACTTCCGCTTTGCGCTGAGATGTGCGCCACCAAGGCGCTGATCGCGGGCGATGGCGATACAATCGCTGACATCTACCGCGAGCGCGTACTGCAAAGAGGAACTCGGCCTCAGACCTGGGGCTGGGAGACAGCATATCCGACAGGATAGTCTGGAACAGAAAAGGGGGAGAATTACCCTCCCCCTTTTCCTATTTGTGACGAATCTGACTCACGAACGATATCAGCATCGAATACCTAACACCATTAACCGGAGCAGTTAAGGCTATGCACAAAAAGTTCATTGCGTTCATTCTCATTGTTGGCGCCGCGTTAACTCTAAGCGGCTGTCTGGAAGACTTACAGGTCACTCTTCATGAACCAGGAGTCTATATGGGGCCTAGTGATCCTTTATTAGAGATTTCGAATGCCAACGCTCTGGCTGAACGGCTATCGATTGGTCAAACGGATCGGTAGAGAGATTACATGAATATATATCCATTTATTTTTGAAATGATGGATCAAATTACTGAATAACGAGACTCCATGCCCTGTAGTGGGATGAGTCGTAACTTTACGAATGAGGAGTTAATTTCAATGGTCACACAAAAAATGTTTGCAGGCAGAGTGCGCTCAAAACGGGTGCGCCATATGACGCTCGCCTTAGCATTGATTCTGTTGTGTGCAATGATATTGCCAACGACAGGATACTGGTTTACAGACACGCAGGGTGTTATTGCACAAGCACAACAAAGTGCTGGCGATACAAATCAAAGATCTGAATTTTGGCGTTTGGTTCGCGGCGGCGGTAGTGGATACAGTGCTGTAGTCGGATCTGACACCAACGTCGAAACAAATACGCTTTACAACATCACTGGACAAAACTGGCGACAAATCAGAAACAGCCTGATTGCGAATTACGGGGGTTGGTTTTTAGTTGTCGTGGTGATTGGGATCGCTGCTTTCTATGCCTTACGAGGGCGGGTAGAACTGGCCGAACCTCAGTCTGGCGAGCGAGTGGAACGATGGAGTTTTTGGGAGCGTACACTGCATTGGTATACCGCATTATTGTTTATTGCGCTCACTATTACCGGACTGAGTCTGTTGTTTGGCAGGACGCTGCTCATTCCCCTGTTTGGACCGGAAGGCTTTGCGTATTGGGCTGGCATTGCAATTAATGTGCACAACACAGCCGGACCGTTCTTTGTACTGGGTCCGATACTCATGTTCATTTTTTGGGTGCGTCACAATATCCCAACCGGTACTGATGTTACGTGGTTTCTCAAAGGTGGTGGAATCATCGGCAAAAAGCATCCTAGCGCTGGCAAGGCAAACGGCGGAGAAAAAGTCTGGTTCTGGATCGTTATTCTGCTTGGTGTTGGAGCGGTCAGCTTTTCAGGCTTCGCCCTGATTGGCTGGATTCAGGAATATTTCAGTGTTGAATTTACCCGGGCTTATGCTCAATACATGCATATCTTGCATTCGGTTTCCGCCCTACTTTGGATTGCGATCTTTTTTGGACACGTCTATATCGGCACGATTGGTTCAGAAGGTTCAATTGATGCCATGGCTAAAGGCCACGTCAGTGTGGAGTGGGCGAAACAACACCATGATTTGTGGTACGATGAAGTCAGTAGCACTACCGATACTGAGCCTGCTTCAAGTGCAGTCGAAAGCGAATCTACTGCTTGAATTTTCAGTAAGCTCGCGCGAAAGTAAAACAAAAAGACGCATCTTGAGCAGCAATGCTTAAGGCGCGTCTTTTTTTGTCTCTGGTCAAAGCATGAAACGTTTTCCGGAATTTGTTCGAAACAGCATGGACTATACAGGGTCAAGCGTTACCTGTTTGCCAGTGAGCATAGATTCCGGAAGCTGGGAAGCCGCAATCTTTTTTCAGATCGGTGGCAGCGAAAGTAAATCAGATCGACGCACATTGGCTCGTCTTGACAACTTAGCTGTTCCAGTCGCAATAGAAACGGATGTCATCAAACACCAAAGCGCTGCCATTGTAGTACTTCGATTCGAAGTTTACACACGCGGTGATGACGACCCATTGATCGGTGAAGTGCTGCTTGCGCCGGGTGAAACTGAATCACATTTTGAAACCTTAAAACTGTTATCTGCACAGCCAGTCATTCGGTGGTTTTTTGCTGATGTGTCGTATTGGATCATTCATCGCCAGCAAAATCAATTGGGTTGCACTGAACACGGTGCATTTGAAGATGTTCTCGAACAGGCGACTCAACACGACGCTTTGGTTAGAGTGACAGGAAAATATGACGTACAGGCCGCACTGACGGAAGTCGTTTCTCACTATGAGTATCGCTCCGGAGGGATTTCGACACAGAATGTTTCATCTTCAAGAATCCATTGAATGAACATCACTTTCGTTAAAACCGTCAATTTTCGACTAGTGATAGTCGCTGCTGGATTGGTGGCGTTAACACTGGCCCAAGTGCTTCGAATATCGTCCGCACAGGCGGATGAGTTCTATCAGGCCCTCAAGCGTGAAGATATTGCGGCGATGTCCAGGCTGGTCGATCAAGTTTCCGATGGAAACATTCGCTTGGATGACGGAAGAACCGCTCTGATGATGGCAGCCAAACTCGGTTCTGCTGAAGTGGTCGCAAAACTTTTGCAGGCTGGTGCAAATGTTAATGACAGAAATGCCAATGGCGGAACAGCACTGATGTATGCCGCCATACGCGGCGACAAGGCAACCTTGATGCTTTTGTTGGAAAATGGTGCGCAGGTTAACCTGGATGCTAAATTCGGTTGGACCGCCCTTATGGTTGCAGCTGCGAAAGGACATGCGCAGTTGATCGAAGTATTACTCATGTATGGTGCTGATGCAAACGTAAGGGACATCTATCAATGGACTCCACTGATGCGAAGTGCGTTTTCGGGACACCGCCAAGCGGTCGCTGTATTGTTGAATCATCCTGAGACCGATGTGAATGCACAGGACGAAAATGGTGCGACGGCCTTACATCATGCTGCCACAAACGGTGATGCAAAATTGGTCAGGCTCCTGCTTGAGTACGATGCTTCAACAAAGCTCAAAGATCGATTTGAACTGAACGCACGCGATCGAGCACTCGCGAACAAGCACATTTCAGTCGCAAATCTATTAAGTGAATCTTCGTGATCGGAATTCGAATCAATGAGAGCGGTTGACAGGCGAAATTTTTTTAAGGTGTGTGGTTCTTATCTGGCGGGACTGACAGCATTGCGCTCGCCAGCGACAGTGGCATCGACACCAGCAAAGTATTACAACCGTGTTGTATTGACACGCAATTCAAAACCGGTTCGCGCAGCAGATATCGAAACGGGACAGGCCTATATCTTCCATTATCCCTTTGTCACAACACCATGCTTGATCTTTAATCTGGGTGAATCAACTAAGCCATCACATCAGCTTCGAACCGAATCTGGCGAAAAATATACCTGGCAAGGCGGTGTGGGCCCTTCAAATTCAATTGTTGCTTATTCGGCAATTTGTGCGCACCGCATGACCTACCCTGCCAAATCTGCCAGTTTTTTGAATTATCGACATTCTAAAGTTGTCTATTTTGATAGCAATCGAGCACGCCAGGAACGGGAAAAAATAATTTACTGCTGTTCCGAGCGTAGCGTATACGATCCAAAACACGGCGCCGCGGTTTTAGGCGGTCCAGCACCGCAGCCTTTGGCAACAATTGAACTTGACTACTCGCAACAGAACGACACGGTTTCTGCAATCGGTACACGCGGTGGTGAACTGTTTGACGCATTTCTCGAAAAGTTTGAATTTCGATTGCAACTTGATTTCGAAATTGTCGATGTCGCCAAATTGACGAGCGGAAGTGTTGAGTTGATGACGGTAGAAGAGTTTTCCGACGTCGTCGTACACTGTTGACCATCTCTTTGAATTGCTTGAAATTTGATCTCCAATTCAGTGCAGTCCAGCCTGCAGTTAAACCCGGTCAACTTTGGACTCAATCACCTGATGATTAGCCAATCAATTTGATTCGATCAAAGCGGTTCCAACTGTCCGTTGTTCAATTGGAATATGCGATCAGCCGAAGAAGCGAGTTGCAGATCATGTGTGGCGACAACGAGGCTCACAGCAAACTCGCGATCAAGGCTCATCATCAGTTCCTGGATTTTTTTCGCGTTTTGCCTGTCGATGTTGCCAGTTGGTTCATCGGCGAGCAAACACACAGGATCAATGATCATTGCCCGTGCGATTGCAGCTCGCTGACGTTCACCACCCGATAATTCAGCAGGTTTGTGGTGGAGTCTGTGGGCCAGTCCGACTTGTTCCAGGCACGCCTTGGCCTTGTTATGACTTTGTTGATTCGAAAGACGTCTCACCAGTAATGGCATCATCACGTTTTCCAAAGCGGTGAATTCAGGCAATAAGTGGTGAAATTGGTAGACGAAGCCAACTTTTTGATTTCTAAGAACCCCTCGTTCAACCTCGTTCAGTTCAGCAAGATTACTTCCATCCAATAATACATGTCCGCCTGTGGGAGAATCCAGTCCGCCCAGTAAGTGTAACAGGGTGCTCTTTCCGCTCCCGGAAGCACCAACGATCGCGACTTGTTCTCCTTTATTAATTTCCAAATTAATGTCGCGCAACACTGGAACTTCGAACGATCCTTGTCGATAGGTTTTTGAGATCGAAACAGCTTGCAGGACTGTATCAGTCATATCGAAGAGCCTCAGCTGGCTGGACCTTGGATGCGCGCCATGCTGGATAAATCGTCGCCAATAAGCTGACCACAAGCGATGCGATGGCGATCTTGATGACATCATCCCAAACCAGTTCAGCTGGAAATTTCGTGATGATATAAATTTCATCCGGGAAGAATTGCGTACCAAACAATTGTTCTCCCCACGGAATCAGAGTCTCCAGGTTTAGTCCGGTCAAAACCCCTGTAATGACACCGAAAATTGTGCCAATAATTCCGATTACGACGCCGTGCACAATGAAAATCGTCATGATGCTTTTCGGTGAAACACCGATAGTTCTTAGAACCGCGATATCGGCTTGCTTATCGGAAACCAGCATAATCAATGTAGATACGATGTTGAAAGCTGCCACTGCGATAATCAAAAAGAGAATGATGAACATCACGCGTCGTTCAATCTTGAGCGCTTCAAAAAGATTCGAATATTCCCGCGTCCAATCCATTACCCTGTACTCAGATCCAAGCATCTCCCGTAAGTCTCGCGTGATGAGCGGTGAGTCAAATGCATCTGTGGTTTTCAAGCGCAAACCAGTTACTGCGTCCCCTACCCTTTGCAGCTTGGCCAGGTCCTTGATGTGAACCAGAGCCAGTCCACTATCGTATTCATAGAAATTTAAATTGAAAATTCCAACAACCGTAAATCGTTTCAATCGAGGCAACACACCAACTGGAGAGGATTTACCCCGGGAACTGATGAGGATGACTTTGTCCCCTACATTCAATCCACCGATGGAATGAGCAAGGTCCTCGCCGATAACAATGCCAAACTCGCCCTCTTTCAACGCATGCAGATCCCCATCAATCAGGTTTTCATCGATTGACGAAACGTTGGATTCTAACTGAGGTTCAATCCCGCGCACAATAACAGGACTGACCCGGTTGGTAAATTTCAGCATACCGTGACTGAGAATGTAGGGTGCTTGAGCAACAACGTTGGCATTTTTTTCTACTTTCGACATGGTTTTGCCCCAATCTGTCAGCCATCCGCCACTTTCACTGACCCTGACATGGGAGGCAACGGCCAGAATTCGTGATTTGAGTTCTCTTTCGAATCCATTCATCACCGATAACACCGAAATCAGGGCCCAGACACCAACGATGATGCCTAAAACAGACGTTGCAGTAATGAATGAAATAAATCGGGTACGGCGTTTTGCTCGAATGTACCGTAGCCCAATGAAAAGTTCAAATGGACGAATCATTCACCAGAACGAGCTTCAGGCTTAAGGTAGGGAAACAATATGACATCTCGAATTGATGACTGGTTGGTCAAGAGCATCACCAAACGGTCAATACCAATGCCCTCTCCAGCAGTCGGTGGCAGTCCGTATTCAAGCGCGCGAATGTAATCACCATCGTAATGCATGGCTTCATCATCCCCGGACTGTCGTTGCGCAATCTGATTCTTGAACCGGTCAGCCTGGTCTTCGGGATCATTGAGTTCTGAAAAACCATTGGCGATTTCCATTCCGGCAACAAAAAATTCAAACCGGTCGGTAATCGAGGAGTCAGCGTCGCACACACGCGACAAAGGGGATACTTCGACTGGATAGTGTGTAATGAACGTCGGCTCAATTAATTGGTCTTCAACTGTTCTTTCAAATATTTCGAATAGAATTTTACCCATTCCCCAATGTTCAAGCACCTGTCCGCCCAATTGTTCGAGGTGTGATCGCAATCGATTAGAATTGTTGATGTCTTCGTGACTTAATTCCGGGTTGTACTGTAACACAGCCTCATGCATGGTCAGTGTGCGAAATGGTGGGCGCAAATTAATCTCGTGTTTACCGAATTTGATCGTTGAACTGTCACAGACTTCATCCACCAGTCGCTCAAACATCATTTCCGTGAACGCCATAAAATCTCGAAAATCCGCATAAGCCTGGTAAAACTCCAACATGGTGAACTCAGGATTATGTTGAGTGCTCACACCTTCATTTCTGAAGTTACGATTGATTTCATACACCCGTTCAAATCCGCCTACAACCAGTCGTTTCAAAAAAAGCTCTGGTGCAACGCGCAGATACATATCAAGCGATAGCGCATTGTGGTGGGTAATGAATGGTCGGGCAATTGCACCACCGGGTATGGAGTGCATCATCGGTGTTTCGACTTCCAAAAAATCGTGCTCGTCCATAAATTTACGAATGCATCGCACGATAGCGCTCCGAGTTTTAAATGTATCTTTTACATCCTGGTTAATTATCAGGTCAAGGTATCGTTGGCGATACCTGATTTCCTGATCAGCAAGACCATGAAATTTTTCAGGAAAAGGCTTAAGCGCTTTGTTTAGTATGCAAATCTCATCAACGGCAACGCTCAACTCTCCCGTGCGAGTACGAAATATCGCACCGTGAACACCGAGAATATCGCCAATATCGCAGCTTTGAAAAAAGTTGTATTGTGATTCCGATACTGAATTTTGCCTGACAAAAAGCTGAATTTTGCCACTCTCGTCTTTCATGTCCGCAAATGTGACCTTGCCCATCTTTCGGCGACTCATTAGGCGACCCGCCAGCTTGACAGATAGGCTCTTGTCTTTTAGATCTTCAGCTGAAGAACTCTCAAACTGATGCTGCAATTGCCCAGCTTGCGCATCAGGTCTGAAATGATTGGGATAAGCCCAACCGGTTGATCGCAACTGGGAAAGCTTTTCTTTGCGCATTTTGCCTTGATCAGTTTCGTTTGACATCAGTGTGAGTACCTATAATCCGGCCTTGAGGCTGGCTTCAATAAATGTGTCCAAATCTCCTTCCAGCACTGCGTTGACATTCCCTGTTTCGATCCCGGTGCGCAAGTCCTTGATACGAGACTGGTCAAGCACGTAGGAACGAATTTGGTTACCCCAAGATATATCAGGTTTTGAATCTTCCATTTTTTGTCGCTCTTGTTGACTTTTTTGCCTTTCAAGTTCAAATAACCTGGCGCGCAGCATTGCCATGGCTTCCGCCTTGTTTCGATGCTGCGAGCGGTCATTCTGACACTGCACCACCACTCCGCTGGGTTTGTGCGTGATACGTACAGCAGAATCTGTCCGGTTGACGTGTTGACCGCCTGCACCGCTGGCGCGGTAAGTATCTATTCTTAGGTCGCCAGGATCAATGTTCACATCAGTTTGTTGATCGACTTCGGGATAGGCAAATACTGATGCGAAGGAAGTATGACGTCGTTGGCCGGAATCAAATGGTGATTTACGCACCAACCTGTGCACACCGTTTTCGGTGCGGACCCAACCGAATGCAAAGTCTCCAATGATCTTAAGTGTAGCGTTCTTCAGTCCGGCAACTTCACCTACACTGTAATCGACGGTTTCAATTTCAAACCCTTTCTTTAGCGCCCAGTGTTGATACATCTTGTAAAGCATTTCAGCCCAGTCTTGCGCTTCGGTTCCTCCAGAGCCTGGTTTGATGTCGACAAATGCATTTTGTGCATCCATTTCACCGCTGAATATGCTGGTAAACTCCAGCTTCTCAATACTCTCATAAAAATCACTGATTTCATCGCCAATGGCGCTTAGTGTATCGTGGTCGTCTTCTTCACGAGCGAGTTCAGCCAGTTCCAATGAATCTGTTATTGAATTATTCAGCAATAGCAGTGGCTGGAGTGATCTTTCAAGACTGGCTTTCTCGCGATTTAAATGATTGCTTTTCTCGTAGTCTTGCCATGCGTCTGGATCTGCCAGCAAATCATCAATTTCACGCAATCTGACTTGCTTTCCCTCGACGTCAAAGAAACCTCCACAAAGATTCTATCCGCACACTGATTTGCTTTAATTGATCGTATATTGAACCTGTTTCCATCGTACATCCTGTTGTTGAATAATTCCGGCTCTAATTGTATTGTGTTCATGCTTGCAAAATTCATTCACCCTGACTTTATTCCAGGAATCAATCGCATGCAAAGTATTTCAGACATTCAATTGTTGAGCAAAACATAGCCAAATACTTCATATGTGGTTTGAACATACAATCACAAATTAGTTTAAAAAATTAGATAAATTATTCTTAGAATATATAGCGTATAGTTTGCAGTTTCTCATTCACCATTAAATATTAGTATGAAAATCGGCGTTGTCAAAGAGCTGGATCCACGCGAGCGACGCGTTGCACTGACACCTGAAACGGTCTCAAGAATCCTGAAATTTGGCTTTGAAGTTTTGGTTGAATCAGGGGCGGGAATCAATGCGAGTTTTGATAATTCCGCCTATGAAAGTGCTGGCGCCGTCATCGCAAGCGATTCAAACACTGTGTATCAAGAGGCGGATGTTATCGTCAAAGTACGCAGTCCTCAAGATTCAGAGATTGACTGTCTTCGACAAGATCAGCACCTGATTGCATTTTTATGGCCTGCTCAAAATCCGCAATTGCTTGAACGATTGGCGGATGACGGGGTCAATGCAATTTCCATGGATGCGATTCCACGGATTTCCAGGGCACAGAAACTTGATGCACTGTCATCCATGGCTAATGTAGCAGGCTACCGAGCAGTGGTCGAAGCTGCAAATCACTTTGGACGATTTTTCGGCGGGCAAATCACTGCCGCAGGTCGTGTGCCACCGGCAAAGATCATGATTATCGGCGCAGGGGTTGCGGGACTTTCAGCAATCGGCGCAGCCACTAGCTTAGGGGCAATCGTACGTGCGTTTGATACCCGACCTGAAGTGAAAGAACAGGTCGAAAGCATGGGCGCAGAGTTCCTGGAACTGGATTTTGAAGAAGAAGGTTCAGGTACCGGCGGTTATGCAAAGGTCATGAGCAAGGAGTTTATCGAGGCTGAAATGAAGCTCTTTGCCGATCAGGCTAAAGAAGTTGACATCATTATCACAACTGCACTGATTCCAGGTCGTCCAGCGCCGCAGTTGATCACCGAAGATATGGTGCGCAGCATGAAACCCGGTAGCGTCATCGTAGACCTGGCCGCTGAACAAGGCGGCAATTGTGCGTTGACTCAGCCAGATCAGGTAGTCGTTGAAAATTCTGTCAACATTATCGGGTATACCGATCTCCCCAGTCGACTACCTGCGCAGTCCAGTCAACTGTACGCTTCGAACATCGTCAACTTCATTGATGATCTGTGTCCCGATCGAGATGGACAATTGCTTGTCGATATGGACAATGAGGTTATCCGCGGAGCAACAGTGGTGAAGGATGGAGAAATTACCTGGCCCGCTCCACCTGTCGAAGTATCGGTAGCACCTCAAAAAGAAACGGAAAAATCCGCTGAAACTGTCTCGGAACCTGCGAAGAAAAGGTTTAAATTGGCTCCATATGCCTTTGTTTTGGCATTGGCATCGATTGTTGGTGTCGGTCTTTTCGCACCCGCTTCGTTTCTGACCCATTTCACTGTATTTGTATTGGCGATATTTGTCGGCTGGCATGTGATTTGGAACGTTACACCGGCTTTGCATACTCCATTGATGAGCGTTACCAATGCGATCAGTGGAATCATTATTGTTGGCGCTTTGTTAGAAATCGGTGCAGTCAACCCTTGGGTAAAAGGTCTCGCCGCCCTATCGATCCTAATTGCTTCAATCAATATCTTTGGTGGATTCTTTATTACCCGTAGAATGCTCAAGATGTTTCAGAAATAAATGTTTGACGGTTTTATCAATTCACTATACATCATCGCTTCGATTTTCTTTATTTTGAGTCTCGGAGGGTTGAGCCACCAGGAATCAGCTGTTCGCGGTAACGTGTTCGGCATTCTTGGCATGATTCTTGCAGTGGGTGGAACGATCGCCGCAAAATCACTAGACAGCATAGGCATTGTTGTCGGAATGATGGCTGTGGGTGGTGCTATCGGCGTATTGGTGACTTTCAAAGTCAAGATGACTGCCATGCCGCAGTTGGTTGCAATTCTTCACAGTTTGGTCGGTCTTGCGGCAGTTTTTGTGGGATTCGCCAACTACATTGAGCCCTTGGCTGAATATGAAGGCGCCGAGAAACTGGTTCACGAGATCGAAATCTATGTTGGTGTACTAATCGGTGCGATCACGTTCACCGGATCAGTGGCCGCATTTGGAAAACTGCAAGGTGTCATCACAAGCAGACCCTTAATTTTGCCATTGCGCCACTGGCTGAATCTTGTTATCGCAATCGTTTGTATCTGGCTGGGTGCTGAATTTGTCAGTGCCGAGTCACTGGTGTCTGGCACAAACGTTTTGTTGATCATGACAGTGCTGGCCTTTTTGTTGGGACTTCACCTTGTTCTGGCCATTGGCGGAGCAGATATGCCCGTTGTCATTTCAATGCTCAACAGTTATTCAGGCTGGGCTGCCGCTGCAACGGGATTTATGCTTTCCAATGATTTGCTGATCTTGGTTGGTGCGCTGGTTGGCAGCAGCGGTGCAATCTTGAGCTACATTATGTGTCGCGCGATGAACCGGCATTTTGTCAGTGTCATTATGGGCGGATTTGGAACTTCCGGTAGCAGTTCATCGGCATCTGAGATCGACGGGGAAATTTCGGAGATTCTTCCGGATGAAACCTCTTCCCTGCTGAATTTGTCCAAGTCCGTGGTGATTGTGCCCGGATACGGGATGGCTGTTGCCCATGCGCAACATCCAGTTGCTGAGTTAACACGTAAACTGCGTGACAAGGGTATTAATGTTCGATTTGCGATTCATCCAGTCGCAGGCAGAATGCCAGGTCATATGAATGTGTTACTTGCTGAAGCTCGAGTGCCTTACGATATCGTTCTTGAGATGGACGAAATCAATTCCGATATGCCAGATACCGATGTGATTTTGGTTATTGGAGCCAATGACATTGTCAATCCTTCTGCACAAGAAAGCGACGACGGTCCGATTGCAGGCATGCCGGTGATCGAAGTCTGGAAAGCGAACACCACGATTGTCTTAAAACGCAGCATGGCGTCTGGCTATGCAGGCGTTGATAACCCATTGTTCTACCGAGAAAATAATCGAATGCTATTTGGTGATGCCAAAGATAGCATCGACAAGCTCGTTGCCCTGATCGAGTAAGAAATTAGCTAGACTGAAAGTTTGAGCTTTACCGGTAAAGTGGTTCGCAAAAAGCGATTTTTTCACTTCCGAAGATTCACTCAGAATCGATTAGTCTGATCAGTCTAATCAAACTGAATTAGAGACTTTCAAGGAACTAAAATTGTATGTCATTGATATGGTGTTAATCTAAAAACTGCTCCTTTGGTTTAGACGGAGCTATCATCAATGAAGCTTGGGACTAATATTAGTTTCCAACAAATCTAAATCACTCTGATTCAAATCATCGAATCTCTTTGCATTGCACTTGTGTCGGGTTTGTTTTGTTCACAGGTGCCAGTGCAATTTGGCCTGTGGTAACTTTGCCAACGTATCTGGTTCATTTTTGTTCGCATCCTACTATTTATCCAATCATCAGTATCAACGCCCAATCAAAATTGTCCTTACCGGCTTTAACTGTGGCTAAATCCTGATGTTCGCTTTGAACGTATTGATTTGGCGATATCGATCAAACTTAAAGAGTTCGATACAAAGCAAAATTTGGTTTTGGATACAATTGGCCGAAACTTACAAGTGATAACTATTTTGGTTTGAGGAACAAAGAATGAAACTGCAAAAAATTCTAGCGCTCGCTGTAGGACTACTGGTTTCCACGAGCGCGTGTGCACAAACTTCAATTAAATTTGCAAACGATTGGAAATGGGAAGGTCCAGCCGCTCCTTTGCTACTTGCGTGGGATACAGGTTTGTATAAAGCAGAGGGACTTGATGTTCAGATGGATACAGGAAAAGGATCGCTTGATGCGATTCCCCGAGTCGCATCGGGCACCTATGAAATGGGCAATGCCGATATCAATTCGTTGATTAAATTTCGCGACAAGAATCCTGACCTGCCGGTCAAGGCCATTTTTATGTTGTACAACGCCCCACCCTTTGCAATCGTCGGGCGAAAGTCTCTTGGGATCAATGCTCCTAAAGACCTAGAAGGCAAGATACTAGGCGCACCCGCTCCTGATGGTGCTTATGCTCAATGGAATGCTTTTGTTAAAGCCAACAATATTGATGCGAGTCAGGTTGCGATCGAAAATGTTGGATTCCCTGTACGGGAACCGATGTTGGCTCAAGGCAAAGTCGATGCAATTACCGGATATGCGTTTTCGTCATTCATTAATCTTAAGGCGAACAATGTTCCTGAAGACGACATTACAGTGCTGCTGATGCGCGAGCATGGTCTTGATCTGTATGGAAATGTGATTTTGGTCAATCCAGAGTTTGCTGAAGAAAATCCCGAAGCAGTTAAAGGTTTCGTAAGAGCAACTATCAAAGGATTTCAGGCAACCATAGCGGACCCTGCAAGTGCGGTCAAACACGTTGTCAATCACAATGATGTTGCGCGAGAGGAAGTAGAGCTTGAGCGCCTGATGATGGCGATTGAACAGAACATCGTGACAGACGAGGTGCGTCAAAATGGCTTGGGTGGAGTCGTGATTGAACGCATGCAACGCTCGATCGATCAGATCGCAGATACTTACGAGTTCACTAACCGTCCCGCTGTGTATGACATTTTCGATGCCAGTTTTCTACCTGATGCGTCTGAAAGAATGGTGCCATAAATTCAGTGAGCGCTGTCGTCGAAATTAACGATGTCTCACTTCGATATAAAGGACGAAACGAAAGCCAGGACACACTCGCAGTCGAAAAGCTGAATTTGGAAGTCAATCGCGGCGACTTCGTTGCGGTCGTCGGACCATCCGGATGTGGCAAGTCAACCTTGATGAAACTTGCTACGGGACTGCACTTTCCAAGTTCAGGCACTGTCAGGCTTGATGGCAAGCTAGTCGATGGGCCTGTTTCAATCGCGGGGATGGCATTTCAAAATCCTGTCATGTTGCCGTGGCGCTTGACGCGAGATAATGTGCTGCTTCCTATGGAGATCGTGAGTCCCCATCGCAGGAAAATGCGGACAAACCGCTCTGCTTATCGTCAAATGGCGGACGAGTTGCTCTCTTCTGTCGGTCTTGACGATGCCGGAGATCAATATCCTTGGCAGCTGTCAGGAGGCATGCAACAGCGTGCCTCCCTTTGTCGGGCGCTGATCCACGAGCCAGAGCTTTTGTTGCTCGACGAACCTTTTGCGGCCCTTGATGCATTTACCCGGGAAGAGTTGTGGTGTGTCATTAGAGATTTGCACCAAAACAAGAAGTTCACTTGTATTTTGGTCACTCATGATTTACGAGAAGCTGTATTCCTCGCCGATACTGTTCATGTGATGAGCGCCAGACCTGGTCAAATCATTGTGAGTCGAGAGATACCAATGCCACGGCCGCGTCCAATAGAGGTGGTTTATGAAACTCAATTCGCCGATTTAGCCTATGAATTGCGCGGGCATATTGCTGCCGCACGCGGATAATTCAATGTCAACTCAAAACAAAACTCGTTTTTCGATAGACTGGGTCAAAGCAGCCCCTTGGTTGTGCACGTTTGGGCTATTTGCGATTTGGGAGTATAGCGTTTGGTTGTTTGAAATTCCGTACTATATATTGCCTGCTCCTTCTCAGATTGGCTATGCAATGTACGAATTTGCCGGCGCTTTGTGGAGCAATTCGATACAAACACTCTGGACGACGATGCTGGGATTCGCGATGGCCATCGCATTCGGTCTTTTGCTCGGATTGTTCATTGGGTGGGATAAGCGGATTTATGCCGGGCTTTATCCACTAATGATCGGATTTAATTCCATTCCTAAAATTGCGGTTGTCCCAATTTTGGTGTTGTGGTTTGGCGCGGGTTGGCTGCCGGCTGTTTTGACGGCTTTTTTAATTTCGTTTTTTCCAATCGTGGTTAATGTTGCGACAGGGCTTGCGACAATCGAACCCGAGATGGAAGATGTTTTACGTGCACTGGGTGCCAAGAAATTGGATGTGATGATTAAGGTTGGAATACCCAGGTCATTGCCCTATTTCTTTGGTGCGCTGAAAGTCGCAATCACACTTGCGTTTATTGGTTCTGTACTTTCAGAAACCATCGCAGCAAATTCAGGTATTGGACACATGATGCTGACTGCGCAAGCCAATTTTGAAGTACCTTTGGTGTTTGCCTGCCTGATTGCTTTGGCGATAGAGGGAATTGGTATGTACGCCATTATGGCAGGGCTTGAGCACAAAATGACGGGATGGGCGCATCGCTCGGGATTTAATCGTTAAGCTGAGAAAAAGATAGAAAAGTTAGAAAGAGACAAAGATATGAGATCGAGGTTTTTGGCGGAGAGGGAGGGATTCGAACCCCCGGGAGGTCGCCCCCCAACGGTTTTCAAGACCGCCGCTTTCGTCCACTCAGCCACCTCTCCAAAGTTCGTGATATTTTATGTCTGCACAAGCCCAAGTGCTCGCAATATTGCAGTACCCTGTCCGACATCCGACACGCAAAAGCAGGCACTCCGCTTGGTGAAATATGCATTATTGTACCGTCATCGATCGCAACTCGATTCGGCTGAGTCGAGCAGATCACAATTGAATAATTATGATTCATCTCTACATACACAGTAGAGGAGTTTAATTCGGTGAACTAGATTCTTGAAGCAGAATACAGAACATTGCCTTAAACTTTGATTGCAATACGCATAAAATAACAGAATGTCTTCTAAACATGTCTAACGACTAACAAGAGGTTTTTGTCTAATGAGGCTGAACACCCAAGTTTTATCCCGTACTACGACCAGTGTAGAAATCAATCGAGTCCTCAGGAATACCTACATCCTGCTGTCGATGACGTTGCTCTTTTGCGCATTTGTCGCAGCTTTGTCCGTTGTATTCAACTGGCCCTATCCCGGATTGATTTTGACCTTGGTTGGCTATTTTGGCCTTCTGTTTCTGACTTCTAGGTTCAGAAATTCAGGGTTGGGACTGGTATTTGTATTTGCATTGACTGGTTTCATGGGATTAACACTAGGTCCCATCATCGGTCACTATCTGACCGTCGTTCCAAACGGTGATCAAATCGTAATGACAGCCTTTGGTGGAACGGGTTTAATTTTCTTTGGTCTGTCGGCTTATGTCCTGATCACCCGGAAAAATTTTGCCTTTATTGGTGGAATGCTTTTTGCAGGAGTGTTGGCTGCTTTCGTTTTGTCACTGGTCGCAATATTCTTCAATCTGCCGATTCTTTCAATTGCAGTTTCAGGAATGTTCATCCTGCTGATGTCCGGAATGATTCTATATCAAACCAGTGAAATCATTCACGGTGGCGAAACAAACTACATTATGGCTACGGTGACACTGTTCATCAGTATCTACAACCTGTTTCTGAGTTTGATTCAGATTTTGGGAATATTTGGTAGAGACTAGCCAACAACACAATAGATTAACTGACAGATGTCGGTTAGTCGAATGAATGAATCAACCGCTGTGTGACTGCTGTCACCCAGCGGTTTGATTTTTGTGCAATGACTGCAATCGGTATGGTGTCGTCAGTTTTGACGAATCTGAAAATGCAGCGCAGATCGCCTTGGCTGCTGAAATGGTAGTAAAGTAGGCGACTTTGCGTTTCAACGCTTCTTTCAGAATTGTTTCAGAATCTGCCAGGCTCTTGCGTTTACGAGGTACATTGACAATCAAATCAATTTCATCGTTCTTTAGCATGTCGACAACGTGTGGGCGCCCTTCTCGAACCTTGTTCACCCGGGTAATTTCAATTCCATGATTTCGCAGTAATTCTGCAGTACCTTGGGTTCCATAGAGCCTATACCCTCTTTCCTGCAAGGTACGGCCAACTTCCACAATGCCTTGCTGATCATCACCTGATACACTTAACAATGCGTTTCCAGTTTCGGAAATGGTAAACCCGGTACCGTGAAACGCTTTCCAATAGGCCTCACCAAACGTTTGGCCAATGCCCATAACTTCGCCTGTGCTTTTCATTTCCGGTCCCAGCAATGGTTCGGCGCCAGGAAATTTTTCAAACGGAAATACCGCCTCCTTGACACTGTAAAAGTTTGGAATAACTTCCTGTGTGATTCCCTGGTCGACCAATGATTGACCGAGCATGCAACGCGCTGCAATTTTAGCCAATGGTAAGGAAGTAGCCTTGGAAACGAATGGTACTGTTCGAGAGGCTCTTGGATTGACTTCCAATATATAGATATCTTCGTCCTTGACAGCAAATTGAATGTTGACCAGACCAATGACATTGAGAGCGAATGCAAGCCGTCGCGTTTGGCGGCGAATTTCATTTTGAACAGAATCTGACAAATTGTAAGGCGGAAGTGAGCAGGAAGAATCGCCCGAGTGGACGCCAGCCAACTCAATGTGTTGCATAATTCCGCCGATCCATACCTCTGTACCATCACAAATCGCATCGACATCGACTTCGATTGCATCGCGAAGGAATTGATCAAGCAGCACGGGAGAGTTATGCGAGACATCGATCGCGGCGCCCATGTATTGACTCAGTTGAGCTTCATCCCGAACAATCTCCATTGCTCGTCCACCCAGCACGTACGAAGGCCGTACTACCAATGGGAAGCCAATGTTTTTTGCTGCACGAAGCGCATCTTCGACAGTAACCGCTGTCGCATTGGGAGGTTGTTGCAAACGCAACTCTTTTAGTAAAGATTGAAAGAATTTTCGATCTTCTGCTTGATGAATGGATTCAGCTGAAGTACCAACAATCGCAATCCCCGCTGCAGTTAATTGTTTAGCGAGTTTTAATGGCGTCTGACCACCATATTGAACAATGACACCCTGGGGCTGTTCAATGCGACAGATCTCCAATACGTCTTCAATCGTCAAAGGCTCAAAATACAATCGATCTGAAACATCGTAATCCGTCGAGACTGTCTCAGGATTGCAGTTGACCATGATGGTTTCATAGCCATCTTCTCGCAATGCCATTGCCGCGTGCACACAGCAGTAATCGAACTCAATGCCTTGGCCAATTCGATTTGGGCCACCACCCAAAACAACGATCTTGCGTTTGTTTGATGGGTTTGATTCACATTCCTCTTCGTACGTTGAATACATATATGCCGTGGGTGAATCAAATTCTCCGGCGCAGGAATCTACTCGCTTGTACACTGGGTGAATGTTGTTCTCATATCGAAGCCTGCGAATGAACTGTTCTTCTGTTTCGATCAGATCGGCAATTCTGCGATCTGAAAAGCCTTTTTGCTTCCACTCGCGAAGATCCGAATAATCCTGACTCTCGCGACTCTTTCGAATGTTTGATTCGGTTTTGACAATGTCCTCGATTTCAGCAAGAAACCAGGGATCAATTCCAGTTAGTGCGAAAATGTCATCATTACTAAATCCCGCTCGAATCGAATCTGCAATATGCCATAAGCGATTCGCTCCGGGAATTCGAAGCCGAGATCTGAAATAATCTTCCAGTTCGTCCTTGCGGATGTCGTCTATGCTTGATTGAGGTTCAAAACCAAAGCTTCCGATTTCAAGTGCACGTATGGCTTTTTGCAGTGATTCCTGGAAGGTTCTGCCAATGGCCATCACTTCCCCGACCGACTTCATTTGAGTTGTCAGTGTCGTGTCGGAATGCGGAAATTTTTGAAAGTCAAAGCTCGGTATTTTGGTGACGATGTAGTCGATCGACGGTTCAAATGACGCGGGCGTCGCACCACCGGTGATGTCATTTTCCAATTCATCAAGTGTGTAACCGACTGCGAGTTTCGCTGCCACTTTGGCAATGGGAAATCCGGTTGCCTTAGAGGCCAGTGCCGATGAACGCGATACCCTGGGGTTCATTTCAATGACGACCATTCTGCCATTTCTTGGATCGATAGCAAATTGAACGTTAGACCCACCTGTATCAACACCAATAGCGCGCATGATGGCGATACTGGCATCACGCATGCGTTGATATTCCTTGTCGGTTAAAGTTTGAGCTGGTGCAATCGTAATTGAATCACCCGTATGGACACCCATTGCATCAAAGTTTTCGATTGAACAAACAATGATGCAGTTATCACGTCGGTCACGCACCACTTCCATTTCAAATTCTTTCCAACCAGCAATACTTTCTTCAATCAAAAGCTCACTGGTTGGTGAAGCGTTCAATCCTCGCAAACAAATTCCAGTAAATTCATCCCGGTTATAGGCAATTCCTCCCCCGGTTCCACCGAGCGTGAATGACGGTCGAATGATGGCGGGAAATCCGATTTGTTCGAGAACTCGATAGGCATCATCCATGTTATGCGCCAAACTTCCACGGACTGATTCAAGACCGATCTGGTCCATGCATTTTCGAAACTTTTCGCGATCTTCGGCCTTGTCGATTGATTCTTTAGTGGCGCCAATCAACTCGACATCAAACTCTTCTAGCACTCCATGGCGTACCAGGTCCAATGCGCAGTTCAGTCCTGTTTGTCCCCCCATGGTCGGCAGGACTGCATCTGGATTTTCCTTTCGAATAATTTCGGCAACAGATTGCCATCGAATCGGTTCAATGTAAGTGGAGTCTGCAAACTCCGGATCGGTCATGATCGTGGCTGGATTCGAGTTAACCAGAATTACTCGGTAGCCTTCATTTTGCAAAGCTCGACAGGCCTGTACACCGGAATAATCAAATTCACAGGCCTGACCGATGACGATCGGGCCTGCCCCAATGATTAAAATACTTTCCAGATCAGTTCGTTTTGGCATCCGTCTAAACTATCTCCTTGCCCTGTGTTGTCTCATCAATTCGACAAAACGATCAAAAAATTGACTGCCACAATCATGAGGCCCGGGGCTTGCCTCAGGATGTCCTTGAAATGAAAATGCCGGGTAGCGCGTGTGCTGTAAGCCTTGAATGGTTCCGTCAAATAGCGAACGATGCGTGATTGTTAAATCGTCAGGCAGGTTGGCTTCATCGACAGCAAAACCATGGTTTTGACTGGTGATCATGATCTGTTCGGTTGACAGGTTGCGAACTGGATGGTTCGCACCATGGTGTCCAAATTTCATTTTCATGGTTTGTGCGCCAGCAGCAAGACCTAGAAGCTGATGTCCCAGACAAATGCCAAAAGTGGGAATTTTGCTGCTTAATATCTTCCGGATCGTATTGATTGCATACACACAGGGCTCCGGGTCTCCGGGTCCATTGGAAAGAAAATATCCGTCGACATCTTTATCTAGTGAGTCCAATTCGGTTTGCGCCGGTACCACAGTCACTGAACAGCCTCGATCTACAAGCATTCGAAGGATATTGCGTTTGATGCCAAAATCAAATGCGACAACTTTCAATGGAGTGCATAAAGACTCACCCTGATATCCCGATTGATCTGCGAACACTGAATGAGTACCGTGATCCCATGCGTAGGGCTCAGAAGTTGAAACGACTTTGGCCAAATCCATACCCTTTAATCCAGCGAAAGCTCGCGCCTTGTCCACTGCCGTTTGCTCGACATCGTCACCTGGCATCACACATCCATTCAAAGCACCGTGTGTACGCAGCATACGCGTCAGTCGTCGGGTGTCTATGCCGTAGATTCCGACAACTTCCTTGGACTTTAGAAATTCATCGAGTGAATATTCTGATCGCCAGTTGCTCACTCGCTTGGGAAGAGTTTTGACAACCAGTGCTGAAGCATGTGCTACTTCAGCCTCAATATCGATTTCATTCGCACCGACATTGCCAATTTGAGGATGTGTCAACGTAATGATCTGTCTAGCATATGACGGGTCGGTGACAATCTCCTGATATCCTGTAATCGAAGTATTGAAGATCACCTCTCCGACTGTCGCACACTTGTGGCCAAAGGCATATCCTCTAAACACGCTGCCATTTTCGAGTGCCAGAATTGCACGCTCAGTCAATGCACAATATCCCTACGGAAAAAAAGCTGATTCTCAACATCAGCATAACAGTTATCCAATTGGGTACCAACAAGCGAAATTGCATTTGATATATTCACTGAAATCTGTTAAGTTTTACGACTATGGACTATCTTGAAGCCCAGTACATTTGCGATTTTCCGCTTCGGCTACATCCGGTTAGCGAATTAATCATGAATTACTACAATGAAGGAAGAATCACAACGGGTGAGTTCCTTCGCTACTTTTCTCTTCCGAATTCAGACTATATAGATATCGCCTTTTGCTATATCAGCATGATCCTTTCGGTCCCGCAATTCGGATAAAGTCTACCTGTTTTGCGCAGTCTATTCCAAATTCAGAATGTCCGACATTCCGTATAGTCCAGCGGGTTGATTGATCAACCACTGTGCGGCTCGAACTGCGCCGTTTGCGTATGTCATTCTGTTGTTTGAACGATGAGAAATTTCAACTCGTTCACCTTCGCCGATGAACATGACGGTGTGATCTCCAATGATGTCTCCGCCACGAACTGTCGAAAATCCAATGGTATTTCGTTCCCTTGGCCCCGTTCTCCCGTGGCGTGCAAATACGCCGTCGTCTTTGAGTGTACGCCCCAAGGCATGAGCAACAACTTCTCCCATTTTTAGTGCCGTTCCTGAAGGTGCATCAATTTTTGCTCGATGGTGCGCTTCTACCACTTCAATATCGACTGAATTCCCAAAGGCTTGAGCCGCAGTTTCAAGCAATTTAAGACAGACATTGACTCCGACACTCATATTTGGTGCAAAAACGATTGGAATGGATTTTGCTGCCTGTTGAAGTTCCGACAATTGGGATTCCGACAAGCCTGTTGTTCCAATGACAATCGGCTTTTTCGCTTCGACACATTGAGCGACATGTTCGACCGTCGGCCCTGGAAGCGTGAATTCGATCAATACGTCGAATGACTCGCCAGCAAACTGATCGCAAACGGGTACGCTAATCGTTTCTACACCGGCAAGTATGCCCGCATCGGTACCTACCGATTCATGGTCTTTGTGTTCAAGGGCAAAACTCAGTTGAACGTCTTCTGTTTCCTGTGTCGCACGGATAAGCATTTTGCCCATCCGCCCTGCTGCTCCTGTAATTCCAATTCTGATCATTGTTCAACTACACTTTTTTCCAGATCATTTCAGAGTTAATATCGCTGTTGTTTCATGCTGTACGTTAGCAATTTATTATCTCAGATTGCCTCATATTTCTGTGTTGAAATCTGTACCTGATACTCAACTCAATCACACTGAATCGCTGACTCTTGTCATCACTGAAGTTGCCGCTGGTGCATTCCACTCACTATTTTTACTTGAATTAGCGCAGCTTTGAGGAGTTTCAATTTCAGCATTAAAGATTTTTTCTGCTTCAATGTGTTTCTTCAACTCTGATAGACACCAATTTTTCATTTGTTTTTCTATCTCGACTGGATAGCTGATTTGATCGCCTCTAGTCGCAAATGGTTGAGCGATAAACTCGTCATCAGGATAAAGTCGTTCCAAGTTCTTATAGAAATCCTTTGGCAAACGAAATACACCGAAACTGACCGAGTGAATGAGACTTGGATTCAGTGAAGAAAACAGAGAATCAAATAATTCTCGATATTGTTTACGGTAATCATGCGTAAATATGAGTGGGTCAAATCGAAGCCCAATTTTCCATCCGTGTTCCTGAAGGCGCAACATGGCGGCCAGTCGTTTTTGTACATTGGGTACTCGTGGCTCAAGTCTTTGAGAAATTTGAGCCGGTGTAAAGCTAAACGCAGTCACTATGTTATCGAGCGGTGTTCGACCAATTAGTGAGCGAATTTGTGTACTCTTGGTACGAAGTTCTAGCCACAAATTTCGCCTTGATTGCACGGCACTCATAAAATATTGTGCCATACCTGCAATGGGTTCGAGCGCTAGGCTGTCACAATCGTAGCCTGAAAAAAACCAGACTTGCTCATTCTCATTGAACTTTTTTGCCGTTTCGTACAGTTGTTTTGAAAAGTCCTCATAGTTGACGAAAACAACGTGACTGGCAGAACGATACATGCCTTGTAAAAAACAGTATCGACAGTCATATAGGCAATTCAACAGTGCGGAAAAATAATAATTATGCGTACCGCCAACTCCATATCCACGTGGCGCAGGCTGAATGAATCCATCGTGTTTGCGCGCCAGAATCAGCGACGGCTGCTTTTTCTGAAGCCGAAAGTCCTGTGATTTTCGATTAAAGATTTCTCCGTATCGCTCACAGTGAGTGACCTGTGCGTCAGGAAAGCGACGCAGTATGTCCGTCACGCGAGAATGTTGGGAAACTTCGGTTTCAACATAAATGTTTCGGTACATCTGAAATCTTTGTGCGATGCCAATACGAATTGACTGTGTTGCCGACAATTTGGATGACTGACTTTGCATTTTGACAAAAGCGAAGTGCATCACTATTCGCTTGAATATCAATACCTAATGTATTGGATTTACGAAGTAGTCGAGTTAACTGGTGCTTCTGCGTAACAGTGAAATTCCAACGATTCAGGAATGGACTGATCAAATGTTCTGATGGCTTTCTATCGGCAAGATCGACAGCCAGAAGCTTAAGAGCATCAACGATGTTTTCGATATCTGGCAAGCGAGACTGAATGAGTTGAGTAATGATTTGAGTAGTCAAATCGGTAGTAGGTGAGCTAGGATTATCCGAGACAACCTTATAACAGTGAACCAGTTCCGCAGTGGAGTAGCAAATTGCAGATCGAAAGAAACCGGATGCTTCCATGTCATATCCCGTCGAATCAGGGTATCGATTTTCGACCTCTTCTACCGTGGTAACCGAGTCGGTTTTACAAACAGGCTGAAAGGCGAAAATTGGATACCAACGATCCGAATTGACCTGATCATTGATTCGATTGGCCAAAAAACCTTCACCGACATTGAGCGTACCATGCCCTGCAATGCCTATGTTCAACCAGGCAGAAACCCCTTTTGGTCCATGTTCGTTCAGCGTTTCAATTGCTTTGTCTGCACCCTGTTTACCAATACCACTGATTGCTAGCCATAATTGTCCATTGGTATAGATTGGTACATCAGTATTGGATTGCAGTCGAACGAGCTCAAAATGCCTGATCAATGGTGCTGCCTCCGCACTGAGAGCGACCACCAAGAAAACACTGGCATTCATCCTATTTGTTCCAACTGTGCAATGTAATGATTACGCATGACTTGATAGTCTAGAACCTGGTTTGATTTGCTTCTCTTTCTTGCTCCACCGAGATAAATCTCGATTTTTTCAATCAGAGTCTCCAGTGTCTTTTTGCGATGTTCCAGCGGCAAACAATCTGAATTTAAAGATTTGGCGAGCGCAGTGATTCGAAAGCGATCAATTGCCTTGTATTTTCGAGACAACTGATCAGAATGTCCACCATATTTGACCAGTAAGGGTTGATCAACATATCCCACTTCAAATTTCTTGGTGATTCGAAGCCACAAGTCATAGTCTTCACAGGCGGGTAAAGTCTCATCAAATATTCCAATAGCCTCAAACACCTTACGATGAATGACTACCGCTGAAGGCGAAATAACACACAGTGGCAAACAATTCAGATAAATCCAACCCCCTTGTTTTTTGTGTCGTTTCTTTGGATTAACTCGAATGTTATTTCTTATCCAGATTTCATCGCAGTGACAAATGAGTACATCTGGATGGGTCAACAGCCAATGGGACTGAGTTTCAATTTTGTTTGAAAGCCATTGATCGTCAGAGTCTAAAAAGGCGATCCACTCGCCTGAACTTTCCTCAATGCCCGCATTGCGAGCTGCGCTAACTCCTTTATTAGGCTGACTTAAAACTTTGACATCGGGGTAGTTTGACTGGATGAAATCCGCTGTTCCGTCGGTCGATCCATCATCAACAACGATAACCTCTCGCAGCGGAACACTTTGGTTAATGATTGAATCAATTGCGCGTTGTACCGTTGTTTTCCGGTTATAAACCGGAATGACAGCGGTACAATCAAACATGCTAGAGCAAATCCTTGATTGCGTCGCGTTCTTCAATCAACTCTTGCTCAGTAATACGCATTTTCTCTCGGCTGAATTCGTTGATGGCCAAGTCTTGAACTATTTCGTAACGTCCATTCGCGCAAGTAACCGGAAATGAGTAAACGAGTCCTTCAGCGATGCCATAAGACCCGTCGCTGACGATCGCCATACTGGTCCAATCGCCATCATCGGTTCCCTGTACCCAGGTTCTGATATGGTCCATTGCTGATGAACCCGCCGACGCAGCGCTGGAAAGGCCGCGTGCTGCGATCACCTGAGCGCCTCTTTTTTGAACAGTTTGTATAAATTCAGATTCAACCCATGCACGATCGACCGCATCCAATACCGGTGTGCCATTGACGGTTGCATGATGAACATCTGGATATTGGGTTGCCGAGTGATTGCCCCAGATAATGACCCGCTTGACGCTTGAAGCAGACTGCTGGGTGTGGCCTGCAATTTGACTGATTGCTCGGTTGTGATCAAGCCGTGTCATGGCAGTAACCTGGCTTGGGTTCAGACGTTGCAATTTACTGGTCGTAATTAATGCGTTGGTATTCGCAGGATTGCCAACGACCAGTACCTTTACATTTTGCTTGGCAACCTTGTCTAAAACGGCACCTTGCCCAGTAAAAATTTTAGCATTTGCCTCGAGAAGGTCTTTACGCTCCATTCCTGGACCACGCGGGCGTGCTCCAACCATCAATACGTAGTCTGCATCGCCAAAAGCAGTTTCTGCGCAATCGGTGGTTACGATACTCTGCAGTGTCGTAAAGGCGCAATCTTCCAGTTCCATGACCACGCCTTCCAGAGCTGGCATTGCGGGGGTGATTTCCAACAGCTGCAATATTACAGGTTGATCCTTTCCCAGCATTTCGCCTGCGGCGATACGAAACAACAAACTGTAACTAATCTGACCCGCGGCGCCGGTTACTGTAACTCTGACTGGATCTTTCATATTGAATTACCTTATTTTGTGATGTGGCAGTGAGTTAGATTCTATATCCATTATTGTCGCTTGATTGGAGTTGATGGTAAAAACTGCATATTTGCTGGTGTCAATCAGCGTTTCACTTGTCCAAAAGTTTCAGCTCCCGAATCAAGATAAGCCAATTCTTCGGCTGTGGACTCGCGCTTTAGAATGTCATTTCGATGCGGAAATCGACCGAAATCATCAATAATCTGTTTGTGTAGCTTTGCAAAGTCGGCTGATTCTTCAGCACCCGCATGAAATATGGGATCAGCAACCATCGTAGACAATGACGAAAACATATCAACCGATAGCTGTTGAATCTCAGCACTTTCTGCATGCTGAAGGGGCATGTATGCAAAAAGTCGTTCAACAAAATTCAATTGTTCATGCATTCCGCTATCGATCATCGATTGCGTAATTCCCAAAGCGACTGAATCAAATGAAAATGCTTTCGGCGTGCCTCGATACACATTACGCGGAAACTGATCAGTTGCAATAATTCTCGCCAGATTGATTCTCGCTTCTGTGGCGAATCCCGCTTTACTCGCTTGAGCAGCAAGATCAATCTGTGGTTCAAATCGGTTGATGATTTCCGAATCGAATACGTCATTGACCTGGAACCATAGATCTTTTCGGGCTTTATAGCCTTGCGGGGTCAAAGCATCTTCCGCAAACCAAAACTCCAATATCCCTTCAGCGTCAAATTTCATGCTGTCTGAACCTTCACTGCCTATTTTGTGGCGATGTCGTTGATGCTTAGTTTTTCCGGTACTACGATTGAGTCGAATGACACATGTTTGTTTTCGTCTGATTCTGAAAGGACCTTCGAATTGATGCCGGATCAGTAGATCGCGTCATCGCAAAAAAAAGTCTCCAGGCCGAACTATCAAACTGGAGACCGATTCTATGCACAAACTTCAACAAACGTCAGTATGGCGAAAATGCTCGATTGCTTGTTTATAGTGGCGAACTTGTTAACCTGTGCCAATTTCCCATTTACTACTGCTCATTGCTCCAGATTACATCTGAATCAACCAGTTGAATGTACGCCATCGGAGCCGCATCACCAGCACGGTACCCACATTTGAGAATACGAGTATACCCACCGGGTCGGTCTTTATACCGTTCTCCCAAATTGTCGAACAGTTTTTGCACCATTTCCCGATCTCTCAATCTGGAAAAGGCCAAACGACGATTAGCCAGCGATGGTTCTTTGGCTAAAGTAATTAACGGTTCAGCAAAGCGTCGCAGTTCTTTGGCTTTAGGAACCGTTGTCTTGATTTGTTCGTGTCGAAACAGTGAAGCAGCCATATTTCTCATCATCGCCGTCCGATGACTGGACGTGCGGTTCAGATGGCGGCCGGATTTTCGGTGTCTCATTGAATCAGTCTCCGAGTCGGTCCAGGTCCAATGTATCGCGGCGCAGCATAATGGGTGGCCAGTTTTCAAGATTTTGGCCCAATTCAAGATCTCGCTCCGCCAGTACGTCTTTAATTTCAGTCAGTGACTTCTTACCCAAATTCGGTGTTTTCAGCAAATCCGTTTCAGTTTTCTGCACGAGGTCACCGATGTAATGAATCTGTTCAGCCTTAAGGCAGTTGGCAGAACGCACGGTCAAGTCGAGTTCGTCCAAAGGTTTGAGCAGCACTGGATCAAATCTTGGCTCTTCTTCAATCTGAACGATGTCTTCGGTTTCCTTAAGGTTGGCAAAAGGCGCAATCTGCGTATGCAATATTGATGCGGCAAAACGGACCGCTTCACCAGGATCAATGGTCCCGTTGGTTTCTATATGTAAAATCAATTTATCCAGGTCAGTGCGCTGCTTTACTCGGGCATTCTCGACGGAATACGAGACCTTGCGAATGGGTGTATAGTAGGCATCGACCTTCATTGCTCCCAGCTCAATTCGTTCACGTTCCTCGACAGACTTCGGCGAAGCATCGGATAACAGCAATCGATAACCGACCCCGCGAGTGACGGTCATTTCCATATCCAGCTGGGCATCTGTCAGTAAATGAGCAATAACGTGATTAGCGTCGATAATTTCAACGTCATGCGGAAGTTGGATGTCCGCAGCTGTGACCACGCATGGCCCGGTTTTGCTCAAAATCAGGGTCGCTTCGTCGCGCTCTGTCCCAGTCATCTTCACTGCCAGGTTTTTCAAGTTCATCAGAATCTCAATGACTTCTTCCTGAACTCCTTCAATGACTGTGAATTCGTGCAAGGCGTCTTGGATCTTTACTTCGGTAATCGCCGCCCCAGGCATGGAAGACAGCAAGACTCGCCGTAATGCATTGCCAAGCGTATGTCCGAATCCTCGCTCCAGCGGATCAAGTGTAATCTTGGCGCGCTTAACGCCGTCTTGATCAATCTTTATGTTACGAGGAGTTAAAAATTGTGAAGTATCGTACATCTATGTCTCGAAAATAAAAAATGGTGTTGTTTACTTGGAGTAATATCCAATCACTAATGTCTCATCGATATCGTCAGGCAGTTCTTCTCGCTCAGGACGATTCTTGTAAATGCCTCGAAAATTGGCCACATCGACATCAACCCAAGCTGGAAATCCAATCCGCTCAGCAATGCCCAGTGAAACACTGATTCTTTCTTGGCTTCTGCTCTTTTCTCGCACTTGAACAACGTCTCCGGATTGAACCTCGTAGGACGCTATATTGACCCGTTTATTGTTAACAGTAATCGCGTTGTGGTTCACCAGCTGTCTGGATTCGGCACGCGTGATACCAAAACCCATTCGATAAACAACGTTATCAAGACGCGATTCCAGTATTTGCAGCAGATTCACACCGGTCGATCCTTGACGCCTGGATGCTTCACTGAAATGTCGGCGAAACTGCTTTTCCATAACACCATAGGTTCTTCGAAGTTTCTGTTTTTCCCTGAGCAAGCGCCCATAAACAGTAACCCTGGGCCGATGAGAAACTGCTTTTTGCCCTGGCAGTTTGTCGAAACGGCATTTTTCGGTAAATGCTTTGAAATCACCGCGGCGTTTCAAGCCAAGGTCGCTTTGCTCGCGCCGCGCAAGTTTACAAGTCGGTCCTGTATATCTGGCCATAACAAATATTCCTCAAGGTCTGCGCTGTTTAGGCGGACGACAACCGTTGTGCGGAATTGGAGTAACATCGGTGATGTTGCTAACTTCCAGTCCCGCCGCATTCAATGCTCGAACAGCTGAATCACGTCCGGGTCCTGGACCACACACTTCCACATCAATGTATTTCATTCCCATATCCAACGCGCTTTTCGCACAATCTTCAGAAGCGATCTGTGCAGCGAATGGTGTACTCTTACGAGATCCTTTGAAATCCATTTTTCCAGCCGTTGACCAACAAAGTACATTACCTTGTTTATCGGTGATGGTAATGATGGTGTTGTTAAAGGTTGCGTGAATGTGTGCAACCCCTACGCTTACCGTACGCTTCTCCCTGGCTTTACGCTTTTTCTGCTTTCCTTTTGCCACTGTTTAGTTACCTACTTTTTCTTAACAGGCGCCTTTCTCGGGCCTTTACGGGTTCTTGCATTGGTTGATGTTCGCTGTCCTCTGACTGGCAATCCTCGCCGATGTCGAAGACCCCGGTAGCACCCAAGGTCCATCAGTCGTTTGATGTTCATCGCAACTTCACGCCGCAAATCACCTTCAATTGGATACTTGGCGACCTCAACTCGCAGCTTTTCAGCTTCGTCATCAGTCAGATCGCGCACCTTCTTGAAAGGATCAACCCGGACGGATTTGCAAATTGTTTCCGCGGTCGGCGGTCCGATTCCGTAAATCGATGTCAAAGCGATTCGAATATGTTTCTGTATGGGTAGATTAACCCCTGCTATACGTGCCAAATCTTAACTCCCAATATGGCCTGATGAATTACAGTCAAACTCAAACAAGGTATGACGTGAATTTAGCCCTGTCGCTGCTTGTGCCGCGGATCAGAACTGCAGTTGACCCTGAGCACACCGTTTCGTTTAAAAACCCTGCAGTTTCGACATATTTTTTTAACCGATGCTCTAACTTTCATGTCTTCTTCCTCTTAACTATCGAGTCATTCCAAAGCCACTTGAAATCGAAGATTTCTTAAGCAGGCTTTCATACTGTCTTGACATCAGGTGTGATTGAACCTGGGAAATCAAGTCCAACATCACAACTACAATAATCAACAATGAAGTGCCTCCAAAGTAAAATGGCACACTCCACTGTACAACCAGAAATTCAGGTATCAGGCAGACGATCACAAGATAAATTGCGCCTGCCAGAGTCAATCTAGATACGATCGTATCAATGTATTTCAACGTTTGTGATCCAGGGCGAACGCCTGGAATAAACGCACCGGATTTTTTCAGGTTATCTGCCATATCCTTGGGACTAAATACCAGTGCAGTATAGAAAAAACAGAAAAATACAATCATCCCGGAATAAAGCAGCATATAAATCGGCTGACCGGGACCGATAGCTGTTGAAATATCTGCCAACCATCCCATGCCTTCAGTCTGTCCAAACCAACTGCCAAGACTGACTGGAAAGAGAATAATACTGGATGCGAAAATCGGTGGAATCACGCCTGCCATATTGATTTTCAGTGGCAGGTGACTCGTTTGGCCGGCAAGCATCTTGCGTCCTTGCTGGCGCTGGGCATAGTTCACGGTAATCCTTCGTTGCCCTCTTTCAAAAAATACTACACAACCGGTCACAAATATTGCTCCAACAAACAACACCAACACACCGATTGGGGTAAAAGCGCCCGTTCGGGCCAGTTCCAAGGTGCCTGCAACTGCAGACGGTAATCCTGCAACGATGCTTGCGAAGATCAAAAGTGAAATGCCGTTTCCGATTCCACGCTCTGTGGTCTGTTCTCCGAGCCACACCAAAAACATCGTACCCGTCACCAGTGCAGCCACAGTAGAAAGCTTAAAACCAAGTCCAGGTGTCAATACCACTGCACTGCCACCGGCAACCTGACCTTCAATGGCGATGGCGATCCCCAGTCCTTGAAATGTTGCAAGCAGCACGGTACCGTAGCGCGTGTATTCAGTAATCTTGCGTCTTCCTGCTTCTCCTTCTTTCTTGAGTTGCTCCAACTGCGGAATGACGGCACTCATCATCTGCATAATGATTGAGGCTGAAATATAAGGCATGACGCCCAGTGCGAAAACCGATAATCTGGACAGCGCACCGCCTGAAAACACATTAAAAATGTCAACGATAGAGCCTCGAGTTTGCTCGAACAACGCTGCCACCGCGACTGGATCCACGCCTGGAACAGGCACATGCGTTCCCAGTCTGAACACGACCATCGCACCTAATACGAACAAGATTCTCGTCTTTAGCTCGCTCAGTGTACCAAGCCCTGGTAAGCGTCTTGATGCGGTTGGTGCAGCCATGCTTTAATTACTCTTCGATCTGTCCGTTTGCTGCTTCAATGGCGGCCCTCGCCCCTGAAGACACTCGAATTCCTTTTAGACTGACAGGTTTTTCAAGTTTTCCAGCAAGAATAACTTTCGCCCGCGCCGCGGCAGACGGAACGATGCCTTTTTCTTTCAATAACGCGAGGTCAACAATTTGATCTTCAAACTGGTTGAGTTCCCACAGGCGAACTTCTGCACTCGCGTTTGTGCTCATGGAACTAAATCCACGTTTTGGCAGGCGTCGCTTGAGAGGCATTTGACCGCCTTCAAAACCTGGTCTCACACCACCGCCGGAACGGGAATTTTGTCCCTTGTCGCCGCGTCCGCAGGTACTGCCCACTGTTGATCCCGCTCCTCTGCCCACGCGTTTGCGCTGTTTGCGCGCTCCAGGTGTCGCACGGAGTGTAATTCGCGATTTTTGCTGGTTCTGCGAAATTTGTGCAGCGTCCATCAGCTAATCTCCTCGCATTCAACCATGTATGAAACTTTACGTATCATGCCTCGTACCTGGGGAGTATCTTCAAGTTCCCGCGTCTGGTGTATTCGTCGAAGTCCAAGCCCGCGAACACAAGCCTTGTGACTTTTCAGTCGTCCAATGGTACTGCGTACCAATCGGACCCGTAATTTTCCAGATGATTTGCTGTTCATTATTCAATCTACCAAGTTAACTGCTCAAAATATTTCGTAAACACGTTTCGAGCGCTTGTCGGCAATCTGTTTCGGACTGCGAATTGATTGAAGTCCGCTAACCGTCGCCCGCGCAACATTAATTGCATTCGTTGTACCGACAACTTTAGAGAGGACATCCTCAATTCCGGCCGCTTCAAAAATCAATCGCATTGTGTCTCCAGCAATAATGCCAGTACCTGGTGTTGCCGGGCGCATTACGACCCTCGCTGCACCGTGTCGACCGATAACCGGATATTGCAAGGTGCCGTCTTTAAGATGAACTTTCACCATGTTTCGTCTGGCCTGATCAAATGACTTTTGGGCAGCCAGCGGCACTTCACGCGCCTTTCCGACACCAATGCCGACACGTCCTTTACCGTCGCCGACAACAGTCAATGCTGAAAAACCAAAAATTCGACCGCCTTTAACCACCTTGGAAACCCGGCGAACTTTGATCAGTTGTTCCCGGTTTTCTTCGGCGCCTTGATTGCCTTGCTGTTCTGAAATTGCCATATGCATTAATTCCTGTATTGCCTGCTAGATTACTAGTCCAGCTTCGCGGGCCGACTCGGCCAGTTGTTTGATGCGGCCATGATAACGGTGCCCTGATCGGTCAAAACCAATATTGTCAATTTTGGCTGCGATTGCTCGTTGTGCGATCGTGGTTCCGATCAGTTTGGCCGCTTCAATATTCCCACCGTATTTCAACTGTTTTCGAAGTTCCGGCTCAATAGAAGAGGCACTTGCCAATGTTTGGCTTCCATCGTGTGAAATAATCTGCGCATAAATATGCTGTGTAGAGCGGTGCACGCACAACCTGTTCTTGCGATGCAGGCGCAGGCGTGCTCTTGTTTTGCCCGCCCGGTTTAATCGTCTCGTTTTCTTATCTGTTGCCATTTAACCAACACTCTTTGCCTGTTTCCTGCGAATCCATTCATCGGAATAGCGGATTCCCTTGCCCTTGTATGGTTCAGGTGGGCGCATCTTGCGAAGATTCGCTGCAACCTGGCCAACAACCTGTTTGTCAAATCCCTGGACCACCAATTCAACCTGTGAACTGGATTCTGATTTAATTTCAAAAGTTACACCACTTGGCGCTTCATATTCAATTGGATGCGAATAGCCAAGCGACAAGGTGATTTTGGACTGATCAACCTGGGCCCGATAACCGGTGCCGACCAGTGTGAGTTCCTTGCGAAAACCACTGCTGACTCCGACGACCATGTTGTTGATCAAAGAACGCATTGTTCCAGACATGGCCCTGGAATTCTGACTGGTGTTGCGGGCAGCGACCGTTACGACATTGTCATTGACAGCAACTTTCACCAACGGATGAATGACCATATTCAACTCACCCCTGGGACCTTTCACGAGAATTTCCCTCGCAGACAGGTCAATGCTGACACCGCCAGGAACGTTTACCGGTTCTTTCGCAACTCTTGACATTCTAATCTTCCTGCTTTAGCTGACGGTGCAGATGACTTCGCCGCCGACTTTGTTTTTCTTCGCCGAACGGGATGTCATAATCCCTTTCGAAGTCGTCACGATTGTGACTCCCAAGCCACCATTAACCATTGGCATCTCATCAATGCTTCGATATACCCGTCTGCCTGGCTTGCTCACACGGTTGAGCGTGTCGATCACCGGGCGACCCTGGTAATACTTCAGATCGATATGCAATTGAGGCTTATTCGATTCAGAATCTGTCGAAAAGCCCTTAATGTAGCCTTCATTTTTCAAAACCTCCGCCAACTCGCGTTTGATTTTGGAATCTGGCATGGACACACTGGCATGCGCAGCACTTGACGCATTGCGAATTCGCGTTAGCATGTCTGCAATTGGATCAGTCATTGCCATAAATCAAACTCTCCACTAATTCTGATCATCCTTGGTGGATTACCAACTGGCTTTGGTTGCACCAGGGGCCTCACCTTTCATAATAATTTCACGCAATTTATTGCGCCCCAGGCCAAAACGGCGATAGTACCCGCGCGGGCGCCCCGTCAATCCACAGCGATTGCGCTGTCGATTCGGATTGCTGTCTCTGGGAAGTTTTTGTAGCGCCATCATCGCTTGCATGCGTTCTTCCATCGTCAGATCAGGTTGGACTACCTGTTTTTTTAACTCCGTGCGTCTTTCAACGTAACGCTTGGCTAGCTTTTGCCGCTTCACTTCCCGTGCGAGCATCGATTTTTTTGCCATATCTAGTTCTGCCTCAATGGAAAACTGAATCCGCGCAATAATGCGGCGGCTTCTTCGTCGGTCTGAGCCGAAGTTGTAATCGTAACGTGCATCCCACGAATTGCATCGACGTTGTCATAGTTGATCTCCGGGAAAACGATTTGTTCTTTAATGCCAAAAGAATAATTGCCTCGACCATCAAATGATTTGGCAGACAGTCCACGAAAGTCTCGGATTCGTGGAATCGCAATTGAAATCAGTCTGTCCAGAAATTCGTACATTCGATTCCTTCGCAATGTCACCATGCAGCCGACTTCGAAACCTTCCCGGATTTTGAAAGCGGCAATTGCTCTTCGAGCCTTGGTAACCACCGGTTTTTGACCGGCAATCAATTCCATTTCATTGGCGGCATTGGTGATCATATTTTTATCTTTTTTCACTGCGGCACTGCCAAGCCCCATGTTCAGAGTAATTTTCTGTACACGCGGCACTTGCATCACATTTTCGTAAGCGAACTCGTTTTTGAGACGATCAAATAATTCGTCTTTGTAAAACAGTTCGAGTCTAGGAGTTGAATTAGCCATTTTCTTAATTCGTCAATACTTCGCCATTTGACTTGAAATAACGTACTTTTG
Source organism: Arenicellales bacterium (assembly GCA_963664525.1). Lineage (GTDB taxonomy): Bacteria > Pseudomonadota > Gammaproteobacteria > Arenicellales > JAJDZL01 > JAJDZL01. The sequence continues at coordinate 1,034,532 of OY761535.1, read as the reverse complement.
TGCCATCGGCCAGAAACTTGATTCCGACACGATCGCCCTTGTCTGTCGCAGGATTGTATACCGCCAGATTTGACAGTTGGATTGGCGCCTCTTTGGACAAAATCCCACCTGCCTGGTTGGCGTTTGGATTGGGACGAGTGTGGCGCTTGACCACATTCAATCCATTCACCCGCGCCCGTTTGCCATCCGACGTAATATCCAATATTGCGCCTCTTCTGCCACGGTCTTTACCCGCAATCACAATGACTTCATCTCCTTTTTTGATCTTTTGCATTCGTCTTTACCTAAATCACTTCAGGGGCCAATGAAACAATTCTCATGAATTTTTCCTGTCTCAGTTCCCGTGTAACGGGACCAAATATGCGAGTGCCCACCGGCATATGCTGGGCATTCAATAAAACCACCGCGTTTCTATCAAATCGAATGAGCGAACCGTCGCGACGACGAACGCCTTTTCTTGTCCGTACGACCACGGCAAAGAAGACATCTCCCTTGCGCACCCGACTGTTCGGGATCGCTTCCTTGATCGTAATGCGGATAATGTCGCCAATTCCGGCATAACGCCGTTTTGACCCACCCAGCACCTTGATGCACTGAACTCGCTTGGCACCGCTGTTGTCGGCAACATCGAGCATAGTTTGCATTTGTATCATGACACTGCTACCTGACTGTTATTGCGATGTACTATCCAGTTTTCTGACCAAGCGCCAACTCTTGGTCCTTGACAAAGGACGACATTCCTCAATCAACACCTTGTCGTTTTCCTCGCAAACGTTGTCCTCATCGTGCGCATGCAGCTTGGTAATTCGCTTGACATATTTTCGATAAAGCGGGTGAGGAACCTTACGCACAATTGATACGGTAATGGTTTTGTCCATTCGTGCGCTGACGACGACACCCGGTATCGTTCGTGCAGTTTTAGTTTCGGTCGTTTGATCCATACTATCCACTGAGTTTGTGTTCATTCAGTACAGTTTTGACTCGGGCGATATCTCGCCGGACATCTTTAAACTTGGCAATGTCGCTGAATTGCCCTGTTCTGTGCAAAATTCGAAGTTCTAATTGTTTGCGACGCAGCGTTGTCAGCTGCGAGCGCAGTTCTTTTTGCGATTCCCTGCGTAATTCACTCGCCTTGTTCACAGCAACCCCTGACGTTTTGCGAAAGTAGTTTGTACGGAAAACTTGGCTGAAGCGCGTCTGAACGCTTCACGGGCCATCGTTTCAGTAACGCCTTCAATTTCATAAAGCATGTGTCCTGGTTTGACCACGAACACCCAGAATTCCGGATTGCCCTTACCTTTTCCCATTCTGACTTCAAGCGGTTTTTTCGACACCGGTTTGTCCGGGAATATCCGAATCCAAAGTTTTCCACCTCGTCTGACATATCGATTGATTGCTCGACGGCCTGATTCGATTTCTCGCGCGGTAATGCGTCCTCGCGTCGTTGCCTTGAGGCCATATTCACCGAAACTGACCTGGTTTCCGCGAGTTGCAAGGCCGCGGTTTCTTCCTTTTTGCTGTTTGCGAAATTTTGATCGTTTTGGCTGTAACATCATCTACACCTGTTTAGCATCTGCCGCAGATCTGCCGCTAAATTTGCCATCTTTGTCGCGAAACACTTCGCCATTAAAGATCCAGACTTTGACACCAATCACGCCATAGGTTGTCCTGGCTTCGGCAAAGCCATAGTCAACATTTGCTCGAAATGTATGCAGCGGCACTCGACCTTCGCGATACCATTCAGTTCTGGCGATGTCTGCCCCGTTCAAGCGCCCTGCAATCATGACCTTGACACCCAGCGCTCCAACTCGCATCGAATTCTTCACTGCAAGTTTCATCGCCCGTCGAAACATCATCCGCTTTTCCAGTTTCTGACAAATACTTTCGGCAACCAGCGTTGCATCCAAGTCCGGTTTACGTATTTCTTCAACGGAAACCGAAACAGGTGCACCATTCATTTTTGCCAATTCGGTCCGAAGACTGTTGATGTCCTCACCTTTCTTTCCGATTACCGTACCGGGTCGGGCTGAATGGATTACCACCTTTAAATTTTGTGCCGGTCGTTGAATCGTGATTTCACTGATTGATGCGTTGGCCAATTTTTTGCGAATAAAGTCGCGCACTTGCAGGTCTTCTTTCAGATAGCGTGCGTAATCGGTTCCGGAAGCAAACCACCGGGATTTCCAGTCTGTGGAAATATTCAAACGGATGCCGACCGGTTGTACTTTTTGACCCATATTTAATACCTGCTATTCGTCTGACACAACGATCGTGATATGGCTGTTGCGTTTGTGAATGCGATTCACCCTGCCTCGCGCTCTGGCGCGCCAGCGTTTCAAAACGGGTGCTTCATCAACAAAAGCAGTGTGAACATACAACTCGTCAATGTTTGCATTATTGTTGACCTCAGCATTGGCAATCGCCGAATCCAATGTCTTTAGCACGAGTTTAGCGCCCTTTCTTGTACTGTACGTCAATATGTCTCTAGCCTGCTCGACCGGTAATCGGCGTATTTGGTTCACCGCCAATCGACACTTGTAAGGTGACGATCTTACATATTTGGATACTGACTGGACTTTCACTGTCGATATCTCCTAACGTGCTCTCTTGTCAGCCGAGAAGGACTTAAATGTTCGTGTCGGTGCAAATTCACCCAGTTTATGTCCGACCATATTCTCCGAAATCAAAATCGGCACATGGTGTCGCCCATTGTGAATCGCAATGGTCAAGCCGATAAAATCCGGCAAAATTGTCGATCTCCTCGACCATGTTTTGATTGCCTGTCGACTGTTGCTCTTGCGAGCTTTTTGTACTTTAGCCCACAGATGATGATCAACAAACGGTCCTTTCTTTACTGATCTACCCACTTGATGTTCCTCACTACCTTATCTGCGCTTGCTTGCTCGTCGAACAATCATTTTTGAAGTGCGTCGTACCCGACGGGTTCGGTACCCTTTTGTTGGTACACCCCACGGGGAAACAGGATCACGTCCACCGGACGTACGGCCTTCACCACCACCATGTGGATGGTCGACCGGATTCATCGCAACCCCGCGCACGGTCGGGCGAATCCCTCTCCAGCGCTTGGCGCCCGCTTTACCGAGCTTTCGCAGTCCGTGTTCCTCGTTGCCGACTTCTCCAATGGTTGCCCGACACTTGGCGTTAATCTTTCGCATCTCACCGGATCGCATTCGCATCAGCGCATAATTGCCTTCCCGACCCAAAAGCTGTGCTGAGGTGCCAGCGGATCTTGCGAGTTGCGCACCTTTGCCTGGTTTCATTTCAATACAGTGCACTACCGTACCCTGGGGGATATTTTCAAGCGGCAGGCAGTTGCCCGGTCGAATCGCTACTTTCTCACCGGATTCCAGCCTGACTCCGGAACTAACGCCTTTCGGAGCGATAATGTAGCGTCGTTCGCCATCGGCGTACAATAGCAAAGCAATGTGTGCACTGCGATTGGGATCATACTCGATGCGTTCAACCTTGGCCGGTATATTGTCCTTGTTGCGTCGAAAGTCAATGAGGCGATAACGCCGCTTGTGCCCACCACCGCGATGGCGCACCGTAATGCGACCAACATTGTTGCGTCCATCAGTTTTTGCCAAGGGTTCCAGTAGCGGACGATGTGGGCTGCCACGATGGATATCGCGGTTTTCCACCTTGACCATACCTCGGCGGCCAGGTGTCGTCGGATTTTGCTTTACCAGTGTCATGTCAACTTACGCCTTAGTTGCCTAATGCCTGTGAAAAATCGATGTCATCATCGGCGTGTAAACGAACATAAGCTTTGCGTCTGTCATTTTGTCGACCGAGCGTTTTTCCAAATCTTTTTTGTTTACCACGCGAATTGAGAACCTGTACAGAGAGCACTCGAACTGAAAATAATTTCTCAACAGATTCTTTCACTTCCTTTTTGGTTGCATTTCGAGCGACCTCAAATACGATTTGTTTGCTGCGTTCGGCAACCATGGTGCTTTTTTCCGAAATGATCGGATAGCGAATGACTTCGCACATACGCTCTTCGTTCATTGCAACCACTCATCAACTTGTTGAATTGCACTTTCTGTCATCAAAATTTTGCTCTGATCGACAATATCTGATGGATTGAGCATCGATGGATCGATCAAGTGCACATTCGGAATATTTCTTAACGACAAGTGTAAATTGCCGCTGGCATTGTCATCAACGATCAAAGCTGATTGACACTGTAATTTTTTTAACTGTTCCACCGCGGTCTTTGTACTTGGCTTGCCGCAGTCAAGATCGCTGACCACGACCAGATTGCCCAGGCGCAATGATTCTGAAAGAGTTGCACGCATGGCTGCTCGAAAAACTTTTCGATTCACTTTCTGAGAGTAATCTCTTGGAGATGCTGCAAATGTCTGCCCTCCACCCCGGTTCAAAGGACTGTTGCGCGTACCGGCTCTGGCGCGGCCAGTGCCTTTTTGACGATACGGTTTGGCGCCACCGCCTCGAACTTGAGAACGGTTTTTCTGCGAATGCGTACCGGCTCGATATGCAGCCTTATAAGCCACGACCACTTGATGCACCAGTGTGTTATTGAACTCAGCGTCAAAATTGTCACTGGAAACTTCAATGGTCTTGTGTTGATTTCCTTCCTTGTCCAATACTTCGAGTTTCATATTTACTACCTGATTCAGTGACATTCAGGACTATTTCTTGACTGCAGCTGTTACGATGATGTCAGACTGTCGCGACCCTGGAATTGCACCTTTAATCAGCAATAGGTTTTTTTCCTGGTCAACTCGCACAACTTCAAGATTCTGTTGAACTCGAGTCTCGTTGCCGAGATGCCCTGCCATTTTTTTCCCGGGAAAAACCCGGCTGGGAGTCTGATTTTGGCCGATGGACCCAGGCTTACGATGGGCCTTTGAGTTTCCGTGCGTAGCCCTGCCACCGCCAAATCCGTGGCGCTTCATCACTCCGGCAAATCCCTTACCAATGGATACGCCCTTGACATCGACTTTCTGACCTTCATCAAATAAGGTCACATCAACGCTGTCGCCAATTTTGTACTGATCCATCTCGGTGGGATCCGTTCGAAATTCCCAGATGCCACGCCCCGGTTCGACGCCGGATTTATCGTATGCGCCGCGAACCGCTGCGCTCAATTTGTTTGACTTGACCTGGCCTGTTGTCAGTGCAATTGCGCTATAACCATCTTTAGCCTCAGTTTTCAACTGCGCAATTCGGTTCGGTTCAACCCCAACCACTGTGACGGGCACCGATGCTCCATTGTCCAGAAACACCCGCGTCATGCCTAATTTAGTTCCTACCAATCCCAAAGACATCGTCTGTTTTCCTCGTCCGTGCTCTGTGCGTTATTTCAGTTTGATTTCCACATCAACACCTGATGGCAAATCCAGTTTCATCAATGCATCAATGGTTTTGTCTGTGGGTTCGACGATATCCATAATTCGCTTGTGGGTACGAATTTCGAACTGATCGCGCGCCTTTTTATCCGCATTTGGCGAACGCAGTAACGTGTAGCGTTCGATGCGCGTCGGTAAAGGAATGGGCCCTCTGACGATGGCCCCTGTACGCCGCGCAGTTTCTACGATCTGTGCCGCAGAACTGTCGATCGTACGATGATCAAACGCCTTTAAGCGAATGCGTACCTTTTGCTCATCGATACCTCTTACTGCCGAAGTTGCCATGCCCTTTAGTACTCTCTACTGTATGTAATGATTAGTTCAATGTTCTTTTGCAGTCGGTAACTGATTCACTCAGCTGGCTTTTTTTAAAGTCAGCCCTGCCTCTTCGACAGAAACCGGTACGTAGGTATCAAATTCCATGGAGTAAGTTGCCCGTCCCTGCGTCAGTGAGCGCAAGGAGGTCACATAACCAAACATCTTAATCAATGGCACTCTTGCCTTGATGACCTTGCCGCTGGACACATCGGAGACTTCTTCGATAATCCCGCGCCTTGAATTCAGATCATTGGTTACTGCACCCAGATATTCACTAGGTGTAACCACTTCCACTGACATGTACGGTTGCAGCAACTGTGGATTCGCACGCTTGGCAGCATCTCGAAAGGCGTGTGTACCGGCGATTCGAAACGCTTGCTCAGAAGAGTCGACATCATGAAACGAACCATCCAGCAAGGTCGCCTTGATATCTACGACCGGATACCCGGCGACGACTCCAGCTCCCATTGCATCTTCAATGCCGCGTTTGACCGATGGAATATATTCTTTGGGAATGGCACCGCCGACGATCTTGTTTTCAAATTCAAAACCGCCACCTTGTGTTAAGGGTTCAATTTGGATAATCACGTGAGCGAACTGGCCTCGCCCGCCAGTTTGACGAACATGGCGATATTCTTGTTCAATTGCAGAACGAATGGTCTCTCGATAGGCCACCTGTGGCTGGCCGATGTTAGATTCAACCTTAAATTCTCGTTTTAGACGATCGATGATGATCTCAAGGTGCAACTCGCCCATCCCGGAAATGATGGTCTGTCCCGACTCTGCGTCAGTGCGCACTTTAAATGATGGATCTTCCTTGGACAATTTTGCCAGTGCGATCGCCAAGCGGTCTTCATCCGCTCTGGTCTTTGGCTCGACGGCTTGAGAGACAACAGGCTCTGGGAATTCAATCTGCTCGAGTGCAATCTCGGCCCCTTTCGGTGCGATCGTATCGCCGGTTGACACGTTTTTCAGTCCCACTGCCGCGACAATATCCCCTGCCCTGATTTCCTTGATGTCAACTCGGTCATTGGCGTGCATATGCAACAATCGGCCAACTCGTTCTTTCTTATTTGTTGAGACGTTCACAATCGCGTCGCCGGATTTCAAGGTGCCTGAATAAACTCGCAAAAACACCAACTGTCCCACGAAAGGATCAGTCATGATCTTAAAAGCCAGTGCGGCAAACTTTTCGTCGTCACTCGGACTACGGGTTTCGATCGTACCTTTATCTGCATCGACGATTCCTGCTACGGGTGGTACATCGGCAGGGTTGGGCAAATAATCGATAACGCCATCCAACAGCAACTGTACGCCTTTATTTTTGAAAGCCGAACCACAAAACACCGGCACAACTTCGTTGTTGACTGTCATGGTTCTAAGCCCGCGGCGAATTTGATCTTCACTCAGTGTGCCAGTTTCAAGCCACGCTGTTGTCAAATCATCATCGGCTTCAGCAATCACTTCGATCATGCTTTCTCTCATCGCTTGCGCATGGTCCAGCAAGTTTTCCGGTATGGGTTTGCGGGTATATTTCGCACCCATGGTTGAGTCATCCCAATACCAGGCTTCCAGTTCAATCAGGTCAATGATCCCAGCGAATTTTTCTTCTGCACCAATGGGAATCTGCACCGGCACCACACGCGCTCCAAGGTATTTGTGCACCTGGCCGACGACATTATCGAAATCTGCACCGACGCGATCCATCTTGTTGATGAATATCATTCTCGGCACACCGTAACGGTCTGCCTGTCGCCAAACTGTTTCGGTCTGAGGCTCGACGCCACCCACCGCACACAACACCGTTACTGCACCGTCGAGCACCCGGAGTGAACGCTCAACTTCGATCGTAAAATCAACATGCCCCGGGGTGTCGATGATGTTGATCCGATGCTCGCCGAAGTCCGTACGTGCACCTTGCCAAAAGCAAGTGGTTGCAGCTGACGTAATCGTGATCCCGCGTTCTTGTTCCTGTTCCATCCAATCCATGACTGCATTACCGTCATGAACCTCACCGATTCTGTGAGAGATGCCCGCATAGAACAAAATGCGTTCGGTCGTCGTCGTTTTACCGGCATCAATGTGAGCCATGATGCCGATGTTGCGATAATTCCTGATTGGCGTTTGCCTTGCCATGAGATGCTAAACTGCCTCGAAAATTAGTATCTAAAATGCGAAAACGCCTTATTGGCTTCAGCCATCTTGTGCGTGTTCTCACATTTTTTGAATGCTTCGCCCGACTTGTTTGAAGCTTCAATCAATTCTGCTGCCAATCTGAGCGCCATTGATTTTTCCCGGCGCTTTCTTGCTGCCTCAATAATCCACCGAATTGCCAAGGCATCGCGACGAGTGGCGCGAACCTCAATGGGTACTTGATAGGTTGCACCACCGACCCGACGACTCTTGACTTCAACAGTTGGTCGTACATTCTCCAGTGCCGATTCAAACACCTCCAAGGGTTCGCCGGCGCTGCGACTGACAATCACATCAAATGCGTTGTAAAGAATTTTTTCAGCAATCGATTTTTTCCCATCCATCATCAGTGCATTGATGAACTTCGCCACCGTGACCTGTTTGTACTTGGGATCTGGCATCAATTTCCGTTTTGGAACCAGTCGTCGTCTTGGCATCGTATCTATCCGCGTGAATTAACTTGTATCCAGTAGGCAACTACGAACGTGGTCGCTTGGCACCGTATTTCGAACGTCCCTGCCTTCGTTTGTCAACACCGGAAGCATCCAATGCTCCACGCACGGTGTGATAACGTACACCAGGCAAGTCCTTGACCCGCCCGCCGCGAATCAATACGACGGAGTGTTCTTGGAGATTGTGCGACTCACCACCGATATAAGTGGTAACCTCGTACCCGTTCGTTAGCCGAACGCGCGCCACTTTACGCAATGCGGAGTTTGGCTTTTTCGGTGTGGTTGTATAAACCCGTGTACAGACACCACGCTTTTGTGGACATGCCTCAAGTGCAGGCACGTTGGTTTTCTTCGTCTGCTTCTTTCGAGGACGGTTTACCAGTTGATTAATTGTCGGCATTTGCGTCTCGCAATTGTTGCAAGGAATAGGTTCGTTTTATCCTAAAAAAACAAATAATAAAAAGACAGACCGAATACGATCTGTCTTGTTGCTGCCAGCTGATCTGATGACCAGCAGAAAGCCTATAAATATTAACCTATTTTCAACTGGATTTCAAGTCCAATTTGAAAAATTTTATCCAATCCGGATCGTCTTGTGCAAGCCGGTCAACTGCTGTCGGTGCCATACAATCGATCGGGATCAATCACATTGTCAGCATCATCTTCTCGAGGCGTAGCCGACTGTTGAAATTGCTGCTTAAATTCCGACTCAAGTGATTGCGCCAATACGTGTTGGCGACGTTGGCGCTTGCGCTCTTCGTGGTGAACCAATCCAGTCCCTGCTGGAATCAAGCGGCCTACGATGACATTTTCTTTCAAGCCACGCAACTGATCGATCTTTCCACTGACTGAAGCATCGGTCAGAACCCGGGTTGTTTCCTGGAACGAGGCGGCTGAAATAAACGACTCAGTCATCAATGATGCTTTGGTAATGCCAAGCAGCACACGAACAGCCTTGGCCTCTTCCTGAGACGGTTCGACTTCATCGGCATTCGCCTCTCGGATTTGTTCATTGACTTGTTCAAACTGGGAGCGTTCAACCAATTCACCCGGTAGAAACTTGGTCGTACCGGGTTCTTCGATGCGAACCTTACGCAACATTTGGCGAACAATCACTTCAATGTGCTTGTCATTGATCGTCACACCCTGCAACTGATAGACTTCCTGAACTTCCTTAACAATGTATGCAGTCAATTCTTCGATGCCTTTTAACTCCAATATGTCTGCAGACACTGGCGCACCGTCGACGATTTGATCGCCGCGTTCAACCGTTTCGCCATCCAAAACCATCAAGGATCGCTCCTTGTCCTTGGAAATCAACTCACGGTGTTCTTGCCCAAGTTCATCAGTGATCACCAGTCTGATTTTCCCTTTGGTTTCTTCGCCAAAACTGACAGAGCCAGAATGCCTGGCATAAAGTGCTGGATCTTTGGGACGTCTGGCCTCAAACAACTCTGCAACACGCGGCAGACCGCCCGTAATGTCCCGGGTTGAATCGTAATCCCGAGGTACTCTGGCCAATACATCACCGACCTGGACTTCATCTCCGTGCTGGATCATGATCTGCGCACCAGTTTGCAACAAGTAGCGCACTTCGCGGTTGGTTTTCGGTGACATGATTGTTTGGTCGTGTTTGTCAACCAATCGTATCGCTGGTCTGTCATCATGCAATTTCTGCTTCGAATCAAGCACGGTGTATAACGGTCTTCCTGTACTGTGATCTTCATCAAATTCGTCTGTAGACTGAGAGACGGTGATGCTATCAATGAAGTTTTCAAGCTTGACGATTCCCCTGACTTCATTAATGATCGGGTGCACATGCGGATCCCAGCTCGCAATCATCTGGTCCGGAAGTACCGAAGTGCCTTCACTGACGTAAAGTTCTGCACCGTACGGTACGTTGTAGCGTTCTGCCACAATTCCGTTGGTGTCCAAGATCTTGACCTCACCCGAACGTGTATTGACAATCAGGTTGCCTCTGGAATTCTCAATGTATTCAACACGATCGAATTCCAATGTGCCTTTTGTCTTGACCACTATTCCAGTCTGTGTCTGCTCGCGTTCAGCAACGCCACCCATATGAAATGTCCGCATGGTTAGCTGTGTGCCGGGTTCTCCAATACTTTGAGCAGCGATGACGCCAACCGCTTCACCGCGGTTGACCAGATGTCCTCGTCCAAGATCTCGCCCGTAACAGGTTGCACAGATACCGTATTTGATTTCGCAGGTTACCGCAGAGCGTACCTTGACTCGGTGAATTGAATGGCGCTCAATCACCTTGACCAGTTTTTCTGTAATCATTTGACCGGCTTCAACCAGAACTTTGCCAGTGGTCGGCGATTTAAGTTCTTCAGCCACTGATCGGCCTAAAATCCTGCTCGCAAGCGGCACCACAATCTCACCACCTTTGACCAGTGCTTCTAGCTTGATACCTTCGGTGGTGCCACAGTCGGATTCGGTTACAACCAGATCCTGGCAAACATCGATCAACCGTCGAGTCAGGTAGCCGGAATTCGCTGTTTTCAGCGCGGTATCTGCCAGTCCTTTTCTAGCCCCATGGGTAGAAATGAAATATTGCAGTACGTCCAGACCTTCGCGAAAGTTCGCTTTAATCGGTGTTTCGATAATCGTACCGTCTGGTTTAGACATCAGCCCGCGCATCGCCGCAAGCTGTCTGATTTGAGCATGGGACCCACGAGCACCCGAGTCTGCCATCACATGGACTGGATTAAACGAAGTCTGTTCAACTTCGTTGCCATGCTGATCGATCACAGTCTCAACTCTCAGCTTGTCCATCATCGATTTGGCAACCTTGTCGCTGGCACGGCCCCAGATGTCGACCACCTTGTTATAGCGTTCACCATCAGTCAGCAGTCCTGCATTCGCCTGTTTTTGCACAAATTCAACTTCACGGTCAGCCAAGTCCAATATTTCTTTCTTGTCTTCCGGAATTTCGATGTCATTGACACAAATCGAAATGCCCCCTTTTGCGGCAAAATCAAACCCCAAGTACATCAACTGGTCGGCCAGCACCACAGTTTCCTTTAAACCGACGTGGCGATAACACTCGTTGACGATTTCAGAGATGGCGCGTTTGTTCAACACCCGATTAATGAGTGCAAAGGCCATGCCATCCGGCAGTATGTCTGATAACAGTGCGCGTCCAACAGTTGTGTCGTAGAATCGTCGTGTTTCACGTTTCTCATCGCCGACTTTTTCCCGTTCGACGACTCGAACTCGAATACCCGCGTGCAATGAAACTGCGCCGACGTCATAGGCGCGCCGTACTTCGGCAACATCGGCAAAAACTTTACCGTGGCCCTTCGGATTGACCGCCTCCCGTGTCATATAGTAAAGGCCCAAGACAATGTCCTGAGACGGAACGATAATCGGCTCACCATTGGCGGGTGACAAAATGTTGTTGGTTGACATCATTAAGGTTCGCGCTTCGATCTGCGATTCAACCGTAAGCGGAATATGCACTGCCATCTGGTCGCCGTCAAAGTCTGCATTGTAGGGCGTACAGACCAACGGATGCAGTTGTATGGCTTTACCTTCAACCAGAATGGGTTCAAATGCCTGAATTCCCAGACGGTGCAAAGTCGGAGCACGATTGAGGAGCACCGGATGTTCGCGAATGACGACCTCTTCAAGAATGTCCCAGATTTCAGGACCTTCTTTTTCCATAATGCTCTTGGCCCAGCGAATATTGGAACGTTCAGGATAGCGACGACTTAATTCACAAAACACGAATGGTTTGAACAATTCAAGCGCCATCCGTTTTGGCAATCCACACTGGTGCAGTTTCAAAGTCGGACCGACAACAATGACAGAACGACCGGAGTAATCCACACGTTTGCCGAGCAGATTCTGTCGGAATCGACCTTGTTTACCCTTAATGGAGTCCGCCAGGGACTTTAGCTTTTGCTTATTGGCGCCGGTGATCGACTTGCCGCGCCGACCGTTATCAAGCAATGCATCAACTGCCTCTTGTAACATACGTTTTTCATTTCGAACAATAATGTCCGGTGCATGCAGGTCAAGAAGGCGCTTGAGTCGATTATTGCGATTGATGACGCGCCGATAAAGGTCGTTGAGGTCAGATGTTGCAAACCGACCGGCATCGAGCGGAACCAGTGGCCGCAGATCCGGTGGCAATATCGGCAAAACCTGAAGGATCATCCATTCCGGTTTGTTACCCGACTGTAAAAATGACTCGATGAGTTTGAGGCGCTTGGTCAGTTTCTTGATTTTGGTGTCCGATTTGGTATCAGCCAACTCCGCACGCAAAAGATCGGCTTCTTCTTCGAAGTCAATACTACGAATCAAGGTGCGAATCGCTTCAGCTCCCATGCCCACTTCAAATTCGCTGCCATATTCTTCATAAGCGTTGTGGTACTCTTCTTCGCCCATGCAGTGACCACGCTCCAATGGCGTGTTTTCACCTGGATCGATGACGACATAAGCTTCAAAGTACATGACCAGTTCGATCTGGCGTACTGTCATATCCAATAACAGTCCAAGCCTGGAGGGCAAACTTTTCAAAAACCAGATATGTGCCACCGGACTGGCGAGCTCAATATGGCCCATTCGCTCGCGCCGAACCTTGGAACTGGTGACCTCTACACCGCATTTTTCACAAACCACACCCTGGTGTTTGAGGCGTTTGTACTTTCCGCATTGACACTCGTTGTCTTTGACCGGACCGAACAGCTTGGCGCAAAACAAACCATCCCGTTCTGGTTTGAACGTTCGGTAGTTAATCGTCTCAGGCTTTCGGACTTCTCCAAAAGACCAGCTGCGAATTTTTTCCGGAGATGCCAGTCCTATACGGATCTCGTCAAAATCTTCGAGCCTCCCTGCCCTTTTCATCAAATTTTCAAGATTTCTCATACTGCAACTCTCAATTTTGTTTGTTCGTTTTGTACAACGTTAATCGCCTACTTGGAATCCCGCATTTCTACATTCAGGCCAAGCGATCGAATTTCTTTTACCAACACATTGAATGATTCCGGTGTATTGGCTTCCATGCGATGGCGACCTGCGATAATGTTTTCATATATCTTTGATCGGCCAAACATGTCATCGGACTTGACGGTCAACATTTCCTGTAGTGTATAGGCTGCACCATAAGCTTCCAATGCCCAAACTTCCATCTCTCCAAAGCGTTGGCCACCGCCCATGGCTTTACCGCCCAAGGGCTGCTGTGTAACCAGGCTATATGGCCCGGTAGAGCGCGAATGCATTTTTTCATCGACCAGATGTGTGAGCTTTAACATGTACATGTAGCCCACTGTGACAGGTCGATCAAAAGCCTCACCCGTTCTCCCATCGTGAAGAATTGTTTGTCCGCTGGTGGGTAAACCGGCAATCTCAAGCATTTCCTTGACTTCGGTTTCCGTAGCGCCGTCAAAGACGGGAGTTGCCATTGGCAGACCATTTCGAAGGTTTTCTGAAAGTTCCATCAGCTGGCGAGCATTGAGCGACTTGAGCAGCGCACGTTCGGATTTTGAACTGTAGAAGGACTGCAAGTGCTTACGCATTTGCGGAGCTTTGGAGCCTGCGTCGATCATCTCACCGATTTGTCGGCCAATTTCCTTCGAAGCCCAGCCCAAATGCGTTTCGAGCACTTGTCCGATATTCATACGAGACGGAACGCCAAGCGGATTGAGAATAATATCAACGGGCGTACCGTCGGCCAAATGGGGCATGTCCTCAATGGGCACAATATTCGAAATCACGCCCTTGTTGCCATGACGGCCTGCCATTTTGTCGCCCGGTTGTAAGCGGCGTTTTATTGCGACGAATACCTTGACCCGTTTGAGCACGCCGGTCTTAAGATCGTCACCCTCTTCGATTTTGCCACGTTTGTCTTCAAACTCTTTGTCATATTGCTGACGCTTTGCGTCAATCAATTCGCGTACTGCTTCAAACTGTCGTGCAATCGAATCATCGCGTACTCTGACCTCAAACCACTCCTTGCGTTTTAGCCCTTCCAGGTATTGTGCGCTGATTGAATCGCCTTTTTTCAGTCCATTGGGACCGCCTTCTGCAATCTGGTCGACTAATATGGCTTTAATCCGGTCAAAAGCAGCTCGCTCTTCAATGCGGTATTTTTCGTCCAGGTCTTTGCGTACGCTGTCGATTTCCAAGGCTATGTTTTCTTCTGCACGACTGTCCCGGTCAATGCCTTCACGTGTGAAAACCTGCACATCAATGACTGTACCGGTCGTTCCAGGTGGCATTTTGAGCGATGTATCCTTGATGTCTGAGGCTTTTTCACCAAAAATTGCAAACATCAGTTTCTGTTCAGGAGTTGGCTGAACATCACCTTTGGGCGATACTTTTCCAACCAATACATCACCGGGTCCGACCTGGGCACCGTTGAATATGATTCCTGACTCGTCAAGTTTGGACAGTGCTGATTCGCGCACGTTGGGTATGTCCCGGGTAATTTCTTCAGGTCCCAAACGCGTATCGCGTGCCTCAACCGAAAATTCCTCAATATGCACCGTGGTATAGACTTCATCTTGCACCAGGCGCTCGGATATTACGATTGAATCTTCGAAGTTGTACCCACACCAGGCCATAAAGGCAACCAGAATGTTGCGTCCAAGTGCGAGTTCACCCAAATTGGTTGCAGGACCGTCAGCGATGGTGTCGCCCCGTTGAATCTGGTCGCCAACCTTGACCAGGGGACGCTGGTTAATCGTGGTGCTTTGATTGGACCGTCGATATTTGACTAGAGAGTAGATATCGACCCCGGAATCCTGCTCACTGGTTTCTGTATCGTCGGCGCGAATCACGATACGACCGCTATCGACGGATTCAACGGTTCCGCCGCGCAAGGCAGATACTGTCGCACCGGATTCCACCCCAACTGTGCGTTCGGTACCTGTTCCAATCAGTGGCGCCTCCGTTTCGATTGTTGGCACTGCCTGACGTTGCATGTTGGATCCCATCAGGGCACGGTTTGCATCGTCGTGTTCCAGAAAAGGAATACAAGCTGTGGCAATTGACACAATCTGCGCCGGGGCAACGTCAACATAATCGATCTGTTCTGGGCTTGCTAAGGTAAATTCGTTACCTCGCCGACACGGCACCAGGTCCTTGGTCAGCTGTCCTTTGTCTCCTGATGCGACATTGGTCGGTGCAATGAAAAATTCACCTTCTTCAATTGCAGACAGAAAATGAACATCTTCCAAGTTGCTGGACACTTTGCCACTGACGACCTTTCTGTACGGTGTCTCCAGGAATCCATAATTGTTGATTCTCGCGTACATTGACAAAGAATTGATCAGTCCAATGTTTGGTCCTTCCGGTGTCTCAATCGGACAGACGCGTCCGTAATGGGTCGGATGAACGTCCCTGACTTCGAAGCCAGCGCGTTCGCGAGAAAGTCCGCCTGGTCCTAGTGCTGTCACCCTTCGCTTGTGAGTGACTTCGGAAAGCGGATTGGTTTGATCCATGAATTGCGACAGTTGGCTGGAACGGAAAAACTCCCGAACCACCGATGACACCGGCTTCGCATTGATCAAGTCTTGTGGGGTGAGTGTACCGACATCCACCTGGCTTAGACGTTCTTTAACCGCCCGCTCCACACGAGACAAGCCGGTTCGAAATTGGTTTTCGACCAATTCGCCGACAGATCGCACTCGCCGGTTCCCAAGATTGTCAATGTCATCAACTGTTTCATTGCCATCTTTAAGGTCAATTAACAGCTTCATTACATCCACAATGTCGGATTCATCCAGCACGGTAGAACCGTTTGTTTCCTCTCTTTGGAGCCGTCGGGAAAGCTTCATCCGTCCAACCGCCGACAAATTGTATCGGTCGGGTGAGAAAAACAGTGACTTGAACAAATATTCAGCAGCTTCGACCGTGGGCGGGTCACCGGGTCGCATCATTCGATAAATGCGCTTTTTGGCATCCAGTTCGTCTTGCGTGGAATCGATTCGCAGTGTTTCTGATACATATGGGCCACGATCAATTTCATTCGTATCGATTGTCTGAAATTCCTTGACCCCTGCGATTCGAAGTTCAGCAAACAATTCACCTGTGTCATCGAACATTTGATTGGCGGATGCGACGAC
This sequence comes from Arenicellales bacterium, assembly GCA_963664525.1. Lineage (GTDB taxonomy): Bacteria > Pseudomonadota > Gammaproteobacteria > Arenicellales > JAJDZL01 > JAJDZL01. The sequence goes on along the minus strand of OY761535.1, from coordinate 1,018,080 downwards.
TTCACCTTTGGCATAATTGTCTGCGCCACTGAGCAACTTGACTTGCGAGACTCCTTCATCCAGCAACTTCTGCATTGTTTCGTCAGCACTTGAATAAGCATCGCCGATTTGCATCAATACTTCTCCAGTCGCCGATGATGTAATCACTTCGACAGCTAATTTACCATCGAGGTACACTTCCGGAACGGCAATTCGTTTAATACCCAGTGCTTTGATTTTCGCGACGTCATCGGTCCCGATAATGGCGCCGGCTTTAACGATGGTTTCGCCGGAGCGGTCGACCATATCAAATTCAAAGCTCGTGCCAATCAGCCGGTCTACCGATTCCAGCACCAATGTGTACTGTCCGTCCTTGCGCAATCCAAAGGTTTCTACCAGACCGCCATCACCTTTCGCAATAATGTCTGTCGCCAGCGATTGACCTTCCAGGAACGAAACGGGCACCTCAAATTCCTTTAATCTCGAGGACTTGAGTTTTTGTATGTCAGCCTGGTTGATTCTGCGGCCTCTTTCGATGACTGCTTTGCCACCACGAGTCTTGATATCAAAGTCCAGAACCAGACCGCGCAGTTTTTTCGGATCCGACATTTCCATGGTCAGCGTTCCGTTGTCGTTCAAGCGGTATGAGACGAATTCAAAAAATGTTCGTAGAATTTTTTCGGTATCAAATCCCATCGCACGCAACAGCATGGTTGCAGGTTCTTTCTTTTTGCGATCAATTCGCATGTACAGATGATCTTTTGCATCAAATTCAAAATCGAGCCAAGAGCCCCAATACGGAATGATGCGACAGTTAAAGAGCACTTTACCGGACGAGTGACTCTTGCCCTTGTCATGGTCTAAAAATACGCCCGGTGAGCGATGCAGTTGTGAGACCACGACCCTTTCGGTGCCATTAATGATGAATGAACCGCTTTCGGTCATCAGTGGTATCTCACCGATATAAACCGCTTCACTTTCCTTGACATCCTTGACGACTCGTTCACTACTGTCATCACCGCTTTCGACGCGATCGAAACTGACCAATTTGAGCGTTGCTTTCAGCGGTGCGGTATAGGTCAAACCCCGCTGACGGCACTCCACTTCATCGAATTTGGGTGGGTCGAGGCGATATTCATCAAACTGCAACTCAATGAGTTCATTTTGACTGGCAATTGGAAATGCGGAATTGAACGCGGCCTGCAACCCGACGTTTTCCCGCTTTCCAGGGTCTGCATCGGTTTGCAAGAACTTAAGATACGAACTTCGCTGTATTTCCAACAGGTAAGGAACTGGTAAGACGTCGGTGCGTTTACCAAAGTTTTTCCGGATTCGTTTCTTTTCGGTAAAACTGTAGTTCATGGGATAAAGTGACCTATCGAGTTGGTTGAATCAGGAACAAACGCGCGCGCGTACAACCGCTCTATCACTGATAGAGCCGTCTGTAGTGAAAGTGACGCGAGCAGCGATGATTGGGATGCGGGGTGAAGCCGAAAATCAGCTACTTAACTTCCGCTGAGCCGCCGGCTTCTTCGATTTCTGCCTTCAGTTTATCCGCTTCTTCTTTTGCAATGCCTTCCAGTACTGTCGCGGGCAGATTTTCAGTCAGGTCCTTGGATTCTTTCAGACCAAGACCTGCAGCTGCGCGAACGACTTTGATGACGCCAATTTTCTTGTCTCCGGCTGAAGTCAAGACCACTGTAAATTCAGTCTGCTCTTCGGCTTCTTCGACGGCAGCGTCGCCGGCGACGGCAGCTCCCACCATTGCCACTGGAGCACTGGCAGATACGCCAAACTTATCTTCCATTTCCTTGATCAGTTCAGAAAGATCAAGTACTGACATATCGGATATGGCTTCAATGATTTCTTGTCTTGATACAGACATAATTTTTCCTCGCGGATTAAGTTTAAGTGAATGACTATATTCGTAAATTAAATTTCGGGTCTGGAATTTATCCGGCCTTTTGGTCGCGAATTGCGACCAGTGCATAAACCAGATTTGTCGGCAGTGCATTTAAGGTGGCGACCAGCTTTTGCATCGGTGCGGCCATCGTGCCCAGCAATTGAGCCAGCAGCTGTTCGCGTCCTGGCAACTGAGCCAGCTCATTGAGCTGTTCGGCATTGACCAGTTCGCCATTCAGCGCGCCTGTTTGGACTTTGAAATTCGGTTGATTCTTGGCAAAATCAGTTAAGGTTTTCGCAGCGCCAACCGGGTCTTGTGCCAAAGCGATCGCCAGCGGGCCGTTAAAATGTTCAATCAGGCACTCGAAATCTGTATTTTCAGCGGCACGTTTGGCCAACGTATTTTTAACGACCTGAATTTGAACATTGGCTTCACGAGCGTTTTTTCGCAATTCACTCATGCCGCTGACGTCAACCCCGCGGTATTCGGCAATAATGGCCATATTCGCTGCCTTGAAGCCGTTGTGGATCTCGTCGACTATTTCGTGTTTTCGCTGGAGATTCTCATTCATCAGTGTAACTATCTCTATCTGGTTCAGGCCTGGTTGTGGTGATGACGTTTCTTTGACTACAAACGCGCCAGTTCCAATGCATCGACGCGAATGCCAGGACCCATTGTTGTCGACAGTGACACCTTACGGATGAACTGTCCTTTTGAAGTGGCTGGCTGCGCCCGTTTCAACGCTCGCATCAGTTCTGTCAGATTTTCGGTCAGTGCGTCGGTATCAAAAGAGGCTTTGCCGATACCACAATGAACGATGCCTGCCCGGTCAATTCGAAAATCAACCTTACCGGCCTTGGCTTCTTTGACTGCATTTGCAACGTCGCTGCGAACCGTTCCGGTCTTTGGATTCGGCATGAGTCCTTTGGGACCTAATTTCCTACCGACCGAGGCGACCTTTTTCATCGCATCGGGCTCGGCAATGCATGCGTCAAATTCAATCTTGTCGTTTTTTACGTCGTCGATTAATTCTTCCAGTCCAACGATGTCGGCACCGGCATCCAATGCTTCCTGGGCTTTTTCACCGGAAGCGAAGACAGCCACCCTGACGGTTTTGCCCAGCCCGCGTGGCAATTGTGCAGAGCCTCGCACGTTTTGATCAGATTTTCGTGCATCGACACCCAAAGTGATGGCAACTTCAACTGTTTCATTAAATTTTGCCGAAGCAGTCTGCTTGATCAGGCTCATCGCTTCTTCCAGCGGGTAGGTTGCGGTGGGTTCGACCAACGCTTCAATTTTCTGAGTTCGTTTTCCGGATTTCGCCATCGTTAGTTCTCCTTAACTTCCAAGCCCATGCTGCGAGCGCTGCCGGCGATGATGTGAAGCGCTTGTTCAGTCTCGTAACTGTTCAGATCGGGATTTTTCAATGCAACGATCTCTTCGAGTTGTGTTCGCGTAACGACTCCCACTTTATTGCGATTCGGTTCTGCGCTACCTTTTTCGACCCCTGCCGCTTTTTTCAGCAAGTAAGACGCAGGTGGTGTTTTCGTAATAAATGAAAAACTCCTGTCGGCATAAACCGTAATGACAACCGGTATAGGCATGCCATCTTCAAGGGTCTGCGTCTTGGCATTAAACGCTTTGCAAAACTCCATAATATTGAGACCATGCTGTCCCAATGCTGGACCGACAGGCGGTCCGGGCTGGGCGTTTTTAGCAGGCACCTGCAATTTAATGTAAGCTGTTATTTTCTTTGCCATAAATATTTAATCCGAAGTTAATTCCAAGATTCATCAACTCTTGGTAACTTGACTGAAATCGAGTTCGACAGGGGTCGAGCGGCCGAAAATTGCCACTGACACCCGCAATTTGCTTTTTTCATAATTGACATCTTCCACAGTGCCATTGAAATCTTCAAATGGGCCATCGATCACTCGAATCAATTCCCCAGGTTGAAAATAAAATCGAGGTCGTGGATTGTTCACACCGGCTTGCACCTGATCTTTGATCGATTGTGCTTCGCGCTCTGAAATTGGCGTAGGTTCCTTGCCGCCGATAAAACTTGAAACCTGTGGAATGCTGTTCACCAAATGCCAGGATTGCGGTGTCATTTTCATTTCGATAAAGACATAACCTGGATAAAAGTTTCGCTCGGTCGTGCGCCGCTGTCCAGCTCGCATTTCAACAACTTCTTCAGTCGGCACGAGAATATCACCGAACATGTCTTCGCTGTCCTGCAGGTGAATGTAGTCCTCGAGAGTTTTTTTCACCCGTTTTTCGTGTCCCGAATAGGTGTGCAAAACGTACCAGCGCATGTCGTCTGAAGATGGTGCTGGGTTTGAATTCTCGGCATGCTCTTCGAACGGCTGTACTGCCCCGACCTGTTTTAATTCTTCATCTGCCATCGGTCATTCTCCAATTTGAAGAAAAAGATCATAAATGACCCAAAAAGATATCTGGTCAAGCAACCAGAGAAACAGCCCAATCAGTATGACCATCACGATGACAATCAGCGTGCTTTGCACCGTGTCCCTGCGTGTCGGCCAAACAATTTTCCGAAATTCGGCTCTTGCACCTTTGGCAAAAGCCCATGCCTGTTGCCCTTGCACCGAGGTCAAGGCGACGCCTGCTGCCACGATGATGCTCAGCACTAACAGTCCTACGCGCAACAACTGCGAACTGCTTTCGATGGTATAAAACGCGGCAACACCCGCGACCACCAAAAAAATCGCACCCAGTATTTTTAATTTGTCAATCGCGTTTGACATAGCCAAAAACTACCAGCATCAAAGTGGCAGGCCAGGAGGGACTTGAACCCCCAACCTGCGGTTTTGGAGACCGCTGCTCTGCCAAATTGAGCTACTGGCCTTCAAGCTTGCCTGGCGTACCTTTCAGATTTCTCCTGTATTCAAATTACTTAAGGATCTTGGTCACTACGCCTGCGCCGATTGTTCGCCCACCTTCTCGGATTGCAAATCGCAGTCCTTCTTCCATGGCGATGGGCTTGATCAGATTCACTGTCATATGCACATTGTCACCTGGCAGTACAACCTGAACATCTTCGGGCAAAACCACGCTGCCGGTAACGTCAGTCGTACGGAAATAAAACTGGGGTCTATAACCGGTTGTGAAGTGTTTGTTGCGTCCGCCTTCTTTGGCCGTTAAAACGTACACTTCTGCTTCAAACTCAGTGTGCGGTGTAATGGAGCCAGGCTTTGAAAGCACTTGACCGCGTTCGACTTCATTTTTCTTTGTGCCGCGTAGCAGGACGCCGACATTATCTCCGGCACGTCCTTCATCCAACAGCTTGCGAAACATTTCGACACCCGTCGCAACTGTTTTGTTGGTTTCTCTCAAACCTACGATCTCGACATTGTCGCCGACGTTGACGATGCCGCGCTCTACGCGTCCCGTTACCACGGTGCCTCGTCCGGAGATTGAGAAAACGTCTTCAACCGGCATCAAAAAGTCACCGTCAACGGCGCGTTCGGGCTCTGGTATGTAGGCGTCAAGGGCTTCAGCCAGTTTCACGATTGATTCTGTACCAAGCTCTGATTCTTCGCCTTCGAGTGCTTTTAAGGCGCTGCCGACGATAATCGGAGTGTCATCACCTGGAAAATCATATTCGCTTAAAAGATCTCGCACTTCCAGATCAACCAGTTCGAGCAAGTCTTCGTCATCCACTGCATCGGCCTTGTTCAGGTAAACCACGATATAAGGCACACCCACCTGACGAGCAAGCAGCACGTGCTCACGAGTCTGGGGTTCAGGTCCGTCGGCTGCAGATACGACCAATACCGCGCCATCCATTTGGGCAGCACCAGTAATCATGTTCTTGACGTAATCCGCGTGTCCGGGACAATCAACGTGTGCATAGTGTCGGTTGTCTGATTCATACTCGACGTGTGCGGTCGCAATCGTAATTCCGCGTTCACGTTCTTCAGGCGCATTGTCTATGTCTGCAAACGCCTTGACTTCACCCCCGAATTTTTCAGCCAGTACTTTGGTAATGGCTGCAGTCAGGGTTGTCTTCCCATGATCGACGTGGCCAATGGTTCCGACGTTAACATGAGGTTTATTGCGTTCAAATTTCTCTTTAGCCAATTTCCTATGCCTCGCTAATATTAGATATGACTAGTTACAAAAGTGATCAAAATACAACAATGGAGCCCACAACCGGATTTGAACCGGTGACCTCTTCCTTACCAAGGAAGTGCTCTACCGACTGAGCTATGTGGGCATACGGTTCAAATTTAAACTTTAACTTTTTAGGGTCCATTATTTATTTCCACTGGAGCGGATGATGGGAATCGAACCCACATCATCAGCTTGGAAGGCTGAGGTTCTACCGTTGAACTACATCCGCGCGAACCTGGGTTTCAACTCCGATTTTTGTCCAAATCACATACGGTGGAGGGGGGAGGATTCGAACCTCCGAAGGCTGAGCCAACAGATTTACAGTCTGTCCCCTTTGGCCGCTCGGGAACCCCTCCGGAGCAAATCCAAATAAACAATAAATTTTATCACCAAAAAAATTGTTTCTGAAAATATTTAGAAATATTTTTTGAATCCAGATGCTGCCCTGAAAGGAAATAATGGGACTGCGAATAATAGCAGTTTACCGAATGCCTCTCTAACTGAGATCGCCGAATCAATGAGCGAAAATTATGGCGCTCAATTGTACATTATTTTCGTCATCTGCCGCGTGTAAATTCACCACCTCGAGTCAGGTAATATGCACCGAGAATGGGCAGGAAGGTCACCAGTACAACGACCATAGCCACTACGTTCGTAACCGGGCGTTGGCGCGGTCTTACTAACTCTTCAAGCATCCAAATCGGCAAAGTCTGCTGTTGACCGGCCGTAAATGTCGTCACGATGACCTCATCAAACGATAGTGCGAACGCCAACATTCCACCTGCCAGCAAAGCCGTCGCCAGATTTGGCAACACGATGTAGCGAAACGTTTGAAATCCTGTTGCCCCCAGGTCGAACGATGCTTCAATAATGGAACCTGACATTCGCCTGAATCTTGCGATTGCGTTGTTGTATACCACCACAACGCAAAATGTCGCGTGCCCCAAGATGATGGTGAACGTTGAAAACGGAATATCGAGAATGTTAAAAGCCGAGCGTAGTGAGATACCGGTAATGATTCCCGGTAGCGCAATGGGTAAAATGACTAGCAGCGAAATGGTCTCGCGTCCGAAAAAATTTGTTCTTGAGACGGCCGCTGCACATAGCGTGCCCAACACCAGCGCCAACAACGTCGACACGGTCGCTACTTGAACCGAAAGTTCAAGCGCACTCCACACGTCCGGTCGGTTCCAGGTTACCTCAAACCACTTGAGCGTCAGTCCGGGTGGCGGGAATTGGTAACTTTTATCTTCGGTGGTGAACGCATAGAGAAAAATGAGCAATATTGGCAGATGTAAAAACGCCAAGCCGCAGCTTGCTGAAATTTTCAGCCCAAGTGAGGCCCGTTTGCTAAAGCGCATCAAAGGCTCCTCGTTTTTTGGCTAGATACAGATAAAGGATCATCACGCAAATGGGGACGACCGCAAATGCGGCTGCCAGAGGAATGTTGCCCGCTGTGCCCTGATGGGCGTAAACGGCCTGGCCGATAAAGCGCCTCGACGATCCAATGATTTGCGGAACGATGTAATCGCCCATTGTCAAAGAAAAAGTGAAGATTGACCCGGCAATAATTCCCGGCAAAGCCAGGGGAATAACGACGAGTCTGAAGGTTTGCCTCGAAGTCGCACCCAGATCTCCTGAGGCTTCGAGCAATGATTCTGGAATTCGCTCCAGGGCGGCCTGTACGGGCAAAATCATAAATGGCAGCCAAACGTACACCAGGACAATGAACGTTCCAATATAGCTGACGGCCAATGAGTTGCCACCCACTACGGGTATCGATAGAACTGCGTTTAACAAAAAGGCACCACCGGTCTGTTCTATCATCCAATTGATAATGCCCTGTTTCGCCAAGATCAGCTTCCATGCGTAAATTTTGACCAAATAACTCGACCAAAGCGGAAGCATGACACCTAAGTAAAACAAGGCTTTCATTCGGGCGTTGGCATAGCGACAGGCATAGTAAGCGATCGGAAACGCGATGATTGCGGCAGCGATGGTTACTGCGCATGCCATCAGAATGGTTCTCAAAATGACATCGAAATTCGCCGGCGACAAAAGCTCAGCATAGGTTTTCAATGTGAATTCGTAGCGAATAAGACCGGAAAATTCATCAATGGAAAAAAAACTGTGAAGCAGCAAGGTGAAAAGCGAACCGATATAGATGACCCCAAGCCACAAAACAGGTGGCAACAGCAGGCAAAAGATCAAAAGCCCTGGCTTTTTCCAGAAAATATCTGTTAATTTCGGAGCTTGAGTCAAATTCCTCGCGTCAGCAATCTGGCTCATCACTGGGCATCCATCGGGTGCTGAGCATCTGCCGGCCAGTCCAGCGATACTGGTGTTCCAATCGGCGCGACTGGAGCGGTTGCGCTGACCAGTGCGGTTATTTCATAATTTTCTACGGTTACGGTAACTGAGTTTGACGCACCCAGATAGCGAACTGACTTCAATATGCCGTCGATTCGCCCGTGTCCTGCACCTGCCACCGTGATGGTTTCAGGACGCAAACTTGACCAGCCTTCAATGCCATTGCACAGCGCACTCAATTGAGGTGACAATACATTGGACGAGCCAACGAAGTGGGCGACGAAACGGGTACGCGGGGTTTGATAGATCTGCTGGGGTGTCCCCACCTGCACCACCTTGCCTTCGTTAATGATGGCGATTCGATCTGACATTGACAAGGCTTCACCTTGGTCGTGAGTAACGAAAACAAATGTAATTCCAATGGTTTGTTGCAAAGACTTAAGCTCGTCTTGCATCTGTTCACGCAATTTAAGATCCAGCGCACCGAGTGGCTCGTCCAGAAGCAGCACGTTGGGTTTATTAATCAATGCCCTTGCCAGTGCAACTCGCTGTCGCTGTCCGCCGGACAGTTGTGCCGGCATGCGCTCACCAAAGCCGTCTAGTTTAACGAGTTCCAGCAAGGCTTGAGCCTCGCGATAACGCTCAGGTTTCGACACTCCTTTGACCAGAAGTCCGTAGGCGACGTTGTCCAACACCTTCAGATGCGGAAACAAGGCGTAGTCCTGGAATACGGTGTTGATCGGTCGCCGATTAGGAGGAACGTTTTCTGAACGGACGCCGAAAACTTCAATATGGCCTTGCGTTGGTCGATCGATGCCAGAAATCAATCTGAGACAAGTTGTTTTGCCAGAACCGGATGGACCGAGCATGGCGAAAAACTCACCTTCCAGGATTTCCAGATTGATTCCGTCTACTGCAATGTCGGTGTCGAAGTGACGCGAGACATTATCAAATTTGACCGCAACGACCATCGATTAAGAATGGATATGTAAAACAAAACGACTGCTGCCCGGCGATGATGGCTGCCGGGCAGCAGTGTAAGACGATTCAAAGCAGGATCAGGGACTAGCGACCGCCAATGACGCCGATATAGTCAGAAACCCAGCGATAGTACGGCACACATTCGCCTTGACTGGGACAGCGACTGACCGGTGTAGTCCAAAATTTGATCTTGTCAAAGTCACCCAGGCCATTGGTTTGACAGCCTTCTGCGGTCTGCATTCCGCGTCCATCCGTACAAGCTGCAATCACAGGCGGCACTGCACCAAACCACACTGACAGATCACTTTGCAAATTGGACGACAGGGTATGTTCCATCCACATGTAAGCACAGTTCGGATGCTCTGCATCGACGTGCATCATAGTCGTATCGGACCAGCCGGTGGCCCCTTCAACCGGGATGACCGAATCGATGGGCTGACCATCGGCCTTGAGCAAGTTGACCTGAAACGGCCAAGAACCGGAGGCAACCACGCCTTCGTTCTTGAAATCATCCATTTGAATGAAAGCATTGTGCCAGTAGCGTCCAACAATTTTTCTTTGACCTCGAAGCACGTCGAGTGCTTCAGCATACTGATCGGCATTGAGTTCATAAGGGTTGGCTATGCCAAGTTCAGGCTTGTGATACATGAGGTACAACGCTGCATCCGCCACGTGTATGGGTCCATCGTACGCTTGTACGCGCCCTTTGTTGGATTTGCCATCCGGCAACATCATTTCTTCAAACACGACGTTCCAGCTTGTTGGTGGTTCAGGAAATACGTCAGTGTTATACATCAGCACATTTGGACCCCACATATATGGCGTTCCGTAGTGAACCCCGTCCACAGTGTGCCAGGGAGCGTTTTTCAGTCGATCATCGACGGTGTCCCAACTGGGGATTAAATCGATGTTGACCGGCTGTACTCGCTTGCCGGCAATGAGTCGAAGTGAAGCATCACCAGAGGCTGTTACCAAATCGAAGCCACCTTCGTTCATCAGTGCGACCATTTCGTCGGAAGTATTCGCAGTTTTGACGCGTACCTCGCAGCCTGTTGCTTCCTCAAATTTTGTTACCCAATCGAACTCTGCAACCGTTTCGCCACGTTCGATGTAGCCGGGCCAGGCAACAATATCGATTGCGCCTTCACCGGGGCCGATTTCAGTTTTCATTTCCGCGGAAAGACCCGCTGTTGCAAACATTGCACAGGCGAGTATCGAGGAGGCCAGTCGTTTCAGTTTCATTATTCTTTCTCCGTCATTATTTTGGTTATGTGATAGTCAGCGACTAGATCGCTTGTGATTTATGGAGCCCGCAAAGGGATTCGAACCCCCGACCTGATGATTACAAATCAACTGCTCTACCAACTGAGCTATGCGGGCTCAGCGCAGGATGTAAAGATTATGATAAATCTGAAGATCGATTCGGGAATATTTTTCGAAAGGTGAGCGTGAATTTGTACCCAGAGCAAATTTATGCTAGATGGATAGAGTGATCAATTGAATTGTTTGAGAAACAATAGATGAAGTAATGGCTGGTAAGTTAATTTCGTTGCCTGCGACTACACAATACACTCGTTTTCGAGATAGTTGGGATCAATGTAAACCGAATTCACGGGTTGCGGTCATCTAGAAATCGTTGCAGAGCACCCGGTCGATGAATAACCGCCTTGAATGGGAATAGCGGGGACTTGGCAGGAAGATACACACCACGTATTCGGAGCTTTTCTAAGCGTTCATCATTGGACAATTTTCTTTCTTCAATGGGTCGGATTTCAGCTACGGGTTCCCCATGGTAAGCAACCTGAATGGTCTTGCCAGAGCGTACCAGACTTAGCACCTCCGAAAACTTCGCTTTGGCTTCAGATGTGGAATAAACAATACTCATAAAAGCAATTATAACGCGCCATTTTAGCGGCCAGCCACGCCGACTTGTCGGTTCGCCAGGGCACTGACGAGGCATAAGTCACTTTCCTCAGGCTTTCAACCAAGCCAATCGCGTTGAACTTTTTGTCTGAAACGCGGTTTTTCTATATTTCTGTCAATTTTACCGGTATCAAGACGCGTCCAGCCCTTGCAGCAACGTTGCGATACACCAATTCACTGAATCCACAACAGCATGCAAGCGAAATCCAAACCGTTCTTTGACTTTGTTCCAGGCAAAGCCCTTTTGGTCAACGCCTTTGCTCTCATGTTTGCCCCAGGTGACATCCGAACCCGAACTGCTAACCGCTTTTCTGGTTCACCCGACCGGTGGAATGAGACTCTGGATTGCTTTTCCGTCGTAGGCCAGGTAGCATCCAAAATCCAGCACCACCCGCAATTGTTCGCACAGTTGCTCAAACCTCTCTTTCAGATAGTCTCGCTGTGCCAATAGTTCCAGTATGCTGGTCAGATAACGACTCAAAGCCTTCAAATCAGCTGTTTGTTGAGGGAAGGTTTTTTCGACACTTCTCTAAACCATTGCTCTGACTGGGGTTTGACAGCGCAAATCCGTCTGTTTCTCCAAAATTGTTTCGAAAGGCCCTGAGATTTGGCGCCTTCCTTACATGGTGAACAGTCGCAGTTGAAATCGATCCTGGCTGACCGCCGCCGAAGCTGATAATTTTCGCTCGATTATCAGTATGAAGTATTGTCTAAAGAGAAACTTCAATCTCATCCAGTACGAGTTGCCGCAGGCAATTATCAGGTAAACATTCGATGGGAGTAAAGTCGCGGTGAGCGATCCATTCGGGACGCTTGAATCGTCTTATATGGTTGTCTACATGGCACAGTGACAGGTACACAATGGTTCGCGGCCAGGGAGATAGATTCGGAGGTGAGCAGTGAACGAGTGTACTGTAAAACATCAAGACACTGCCTGCCTTTAACTTGGCTGAAACGATTCCTCCATCATCAACCAGTCGGGTAATTGTCTTTTTGTCCAAAGTCCACAAGGGGTAACTTGTGGTTTGTAAATCGTGACCGGCCTCAAATACCCCTTGCTTGTGCGAACCGGGAATCATCCACAATGGACCGTTGAATTCCACAGCTTCATTGACATAAAGCGCAATGTTCATAGCTCTCGGTTCAGGCATCAAATCATCGCGAGACCAGGTTCCGTAATCCTGATGCCACTGCCAAACTTCACCGGTAAACGCGGCTTTGGCATTGACTTTGTATTGATGCATGTACACCTTGCCGCCCAGTAGCTGTTCGACGGGTTCAATCAGACGCGGGTGGCGCCCTAGCCGACAGAACGCTTCGTTGTACGTATGGGCTGCAAACGCGGTGCGGGCAGTTTTCGCATCGCTTTCTCGAAAAACTTCTTCTCGATCAAGACTGTAAACTGTGTCTGCAGCATCTTGCAGCACCTTAACTTCTACTTCATCAAACAGGTCTGGCAGAATTAGGTAGCCGTCTTGATGAAACTGCTCAATTTGAGTTTCGCTCAGTTTCATTGTTGCAATTCTCCTTTGTTTGTGGAATTTTTGAAATTGTGAACAAGATTCAAGTCAAAGAGCGACATCGACACCCAATCATCTGAAATTCAGTCATGCACAATTAGCACAGTGATCAGGAAACTGCGCGCACGTCACCGGAATGAATCGACATGACTTCGCCGGTATCGAGTTTGATGGTCAGTGCCCCCGAATTATCGATGCCCTGTGCAAACCCCTCTCGGACAGGTGTTCCATCGATACGGACTCGCTTGCCCTGAAACGCATGCAAACGGACCCACTGTTCACGAAAGGGTTCGAACCCAATGTCAAAATATTTTTCCAATCCTTGAGTCAGTTCAAATAGGAGTCTTGGTATCAATAGATTGCGATTCACTTCTTGCTCCAAGAGTACGTCGAGTGATGTGACCGGTTGATCAATCGCTTTTCTTTGTGCCGATGTCATATTGCAATTGATCCCAATACCGATGATGACGAAACCCTCACGAATTTCAATTAGAATTCCACTTAGTTTTCGATTATGAACCAAAATATCGTTCGGCCATTTCAATTTGAATGGCGCATCTGTCATAGATTTTAGACAATGCACAATCATCACTGCAACGGCAAGACTCAGACCTGTTAACTGACTGCTTGGCGATTCGAATTGCCAGGCCATCGATAAAATTACATTCTGATAGGCACCGCTATGCCACTTTCGACGTCGTCTGCCCCGCCCTTCGGTCATGTACTCTGCAAGACAAATCTGTTTATGCTGAAGTTGCGAAAGCGGCAGTTTCATCAGGTATTGATTGGTTGAATCGATCTCATCGAAAAATTCGATTCGATTCGCTAAATCAACGTCAAATTCCAAGACAGCTTTCGATATCTGCTCCGGTTCAAGTGGGACAACGGCAAACGAAAGTTTCATCACATCGGGTGTTGTACGAACGATTGGCAAACCCATTTCGATCAGCCTGTCGCGAGTGCTTTCAATCTCTTTATCAGGTCGCTTGCAGACATCGGCTAGATGCCGAACACTGGTAGGCTTACCAGAAGTTAAACACTGTAGTAAAATTGAACCTTTCATTTTCAATTAATTCCTGAATGACAGGAAGATTCTTATATCATTGATATTGATTATAAATAATGCTCTGATTGTTTACTGCGCTGTCATTGATCGACTGCAGCAAACCTGATCTTTGAGAATGTATTTCACGTGAAAGTTAAACGAAATCAGACCCGAAAAGTTGCGATTGGCAATACGGTGATCGGCGATGGCAATCCGATTGTAGTGCAAAGCATGTGCACAACACATACCGCTGATGCTGAGGCAACCGCACGCCAGGCAACGAAACTGAGCAAAGCTGGTGCTGTCATTGTCAGGATTGCGGTCGATAACAAACGCGATGCCCAGGCGCTCGAAATCATTCGAGATCTCTGTGATGCGAATTTGTCTGTTGATTTGCAGGAAAACTACCGTCTGGCTGCACCTGTGGCCAGGTATGTTGACAAGATTCGATATAACCCTGGCCATCTATATCATCATGAAAGGAAAAAATCGATCGAGGACAAAGTTCGATTTTTGGTAGACATTGCCAGTGAACATGATTGTGCGATTCGAGTCGGTGTGAATTCCGGTTCAGTTGATCCTGATAAAAAACATCTTTTTCAAGAAGACGATGCCGTTTCTCCAATGGTTGCCAGTGCTTTAGAGCACAGTGAAATACTGGAAAAAATGGGGTTTACCCGGTATTGTGTGTCACTAAAAAGTTCACGTCCTGACCGGGTCATCGAAGCCAATGCAAAGTTTGCCTCTCAACGACCTGACATTCCTTTGCATCTTGGCGTAACGGAAGCCGGCATGCCACCTGACGGCGTCATTAAAACCCGCATCGCGTTTGAGCAACTTTTTGCTCAAGGCATAGGAGATACGATCCGGGTGTCTTTAACTTTGCCTGAAGTTGACAAATACAAAGAGATCGTTGCGGGCAGCGAAATCTTGGAAGATTTCGCTGCAGGACGAGTTCGATCAGTCGTCCGCTTTGATCCAGATCGGCTGAACATAATTTCCTGTCCAAGTTGCTCCCGTGTTGAAAATGAGGCATTTATTGACCTAGCCAGGCAGGTGAAGGAACTAACTGAAGACATCCATGACGAGGCGATTACCATCGCTGTGATGGGTTGTCGAGTCAACGGCCCAGGTGAAACGGACGACGCAGATCTTGGATTATGGTGCGGCCCGAATTTCGTCAATCTCAAAAAGGGTGAGCAAAAAGTCGGTGCTTTTCGTTATCACGAAATTCTTCCTGAACTTCGAAAGGCGATCGACAACTTGATCGAAGAGCGCAATTGCCAGTAACGACACGCTATTCGTCCGTTACACATCCTTCACTAGCATTCTTGACAGTCTTGATGTAGCGGTATAGCGTACCCTTTTTTGCCTTGTAGGCAGGTTTTATCCAATTTGACCTTCTGATTTCGAGCTCAGCATCGGTTAAGTCAACGTCAATTCGATTGTTGATCGCATCAATCGTAATCATATCGCCATCTTCCAAAAGTCCTATAGGACCGCCCTGCTGTGCTTCAGGAACGATGTGACCGACGATAAATCCATGTGAGCCTCCGGAAAAGCGCCCATCGGTGATCAATGCGACATCGGATCCCATTCCAGCCCCCATCACCGCTGAAGTCGGCGTAAGCATCTCGGGCATGCCAGGGCCACCCATCGGGCCTTCGTAACGTATGACAATGACATCTCCTTTAATAATTTTGCCCTGCTCCAGCGCAGTAAGCATGTCTTCCTCAGCATCGAAAACACGCGCTGGCCCACTAAACTGCTCACCTTCTTTTCCGGTGATTTTTGCCACAGATCCTCCAGGGGCCAGATTTCCCTTGAGAATTTGAATATGGCTGCTTGTCTTAATTGGATTATCGAGCGAGTGGATAATATCCTGGTCGGTATCAATGGGGTTGATATCAGCAAGATTCTCCGCGACACTTTTACCGGTGACGGTCAAGCAATCGCCATTGATCATGCCTTCGTTGAGCAGGAATTTCATCACCGCTGGTATGCCTCCGACGTCGTGCAGATCTTCCATCACGTACTGACCGCTAGGCTTTAAGTCTGCCAAAAATGGCGTTCTATCGCTGACTGCTTGGAAATCATCAATGGTTAATGACACATCAACCGACCGGGCCATTGCAATCAGATGCAACACCGCATTAGTCGACCCGCCCAACACGCTGACAATGACCATGGCATTTTCAAAGGCCTCGCGGGTCATGATCTGAGTGGGCAGCAATTCGAGTTCCATCAAATTGTGAAGTGCGCGACCGGCATCGTGACACTCTTTAATTTTTCCTGGATCAATTGCCGGGGTAGAAGAACTATAGGGTAGCGACATGCCCATTACTTCGATAGCACTTGCCATCGTGTTGGCGGTGTACATTCCCCCGCAGGCACCCGCACCAGGACAGGCGTTTCGCACAATGTCCATGCGCTTTTGATCATCAATTCTACCGGCAATGTACTCGCCATAGCTTTGAAACGCGGATACGATATCGACTTTTGTAGATCCGGCATATCCTGCCCGAATGGTGCCGCCGTAAATCATCAGCGATGGTCGATTTAATCGTCCCATCGCCATCAGACAGCCTGGCATATTTTTGTCACAACCCGGGATCGTAATCAGTCCGTCGTACCATTGTCCGGCGACCACTGTTTCTATGGAATCTGCGATGAGATCTCGAGACTGCAGTGAATAACTCATTCCTTCGGTACCCATCGATATGCCATCACTGACACCAATGGTGTTAAATCGCATTCCAAGCAAACCAGCCTCGTCGACTCCTTTTTTGGATTCAGTGGCCAAATCGTTGAGGTGCATGTTACAGGTATTGCCTTCCCACCAAATACTAGCGATTCCGATCTGGGGCTTTTGCATATCAGCCTCGGTCATCCCGGTTCCATACAGCATTGCCTGGGAAGCGCCTTGTGATTTGTTCTGAGTCAGTCGTGCACTGATTTTGTTTAAATTTGCCATGCCAATCTCTCCCGATAGCAGCGATAAATCTTAATTTGTTTGGATATTGCCGTTCACCGGTTCAATCAAGTCGTCAAACGTCAAGTTAGCGATTTCACGACGAACATCCGAGACTCTATACAGCCATCCCGACCATTGACGATTCAATTCCCTGGCTTCATTTTTTGTAACTGATGTTGCATCGTCGGTAGCAACGGCACTAAACTGAGCAAAGTAACTTAACTCGCCTTGTCCAAACTTAGCGGAGATTTCTAGGCCATCGCTTGTTCGGGCGATTATCGTGGCGCCCGTAACCTCTTTTGCATATTGCTTTACGTCTTCAAATTTTAAACGGCGGAAAAACTCTCCAATGTCATTGAGTCTGAATCGATAGCGAATTTTATGATTTTCTGGCAAGTCAACCAAATAAAAATTTTCGACATCGGCTGGCTCTCTCGCTAGCATGTATGGGAGTTTTCCATGAGGCTGAATCGAGACCTGGTCAATTCGTTCATCCAAATTGATAATTTCGGTATCTAACCAGTCTATTGAATTTGAGGGAATCGACAGAGCGCTTTGCGCAAGCCAGGTCTGATTTTCAGAAGGCTTTCTAAGGTATAGCTCAGACTTTAGAATGTTTTGTAAGGATTGACGTCTTTTGCCAATGAACAGATTAACTAAATTCTGACCGTCTTTTGTCAGCAGACTCACTTGAAGAGTCGAAGAGTTATCGACATCTGGTCCGGCGAGATCCAGCGCATCAAATTTGCTTGGATCGTTTGTTTTGGGTTCAATTAGCCGCAATTGCGCCAATCCGACAAGAAAATTCGAAACAAGATCAGAGCGTGCAGGGTAATTTTCAAATTCACTAAGCAACCAGTCGCCATCGTCGAGCATCAAATGGGAGGTGTGCTGCGAACTGTTAATTTGAATTTCAGCAATATCATTGAGTTGGTCGATTAAGTCAGGTAAAAGTAATCCATGGTCGACGACATTACTGACACGATTTTGGGTATTGATGACCAAATAAGCAACAGCAGCCAAAGTCAGTGCGATGAGAACCAGTGTGATTGAAATGCGAGATTTCAACGCAGGTTTACAGAAACATTGTGTGCAAGTTTGCGATCGCGTTTGCGAGCGCCAATGGTACAAACCAAGGTGCCGGCGATTGCCAGCAAGATGGGGACTACCAAAAAGTTCAATAACGTCAGTTGGTTTTCAAGTTGCTGAATATCTTTAACTAGATTATGCTGCACCTCCCGCAATTGACGTCGTATCGACAACTGGCTGTCTCGAATTTGCTTGAGCTCATTGCGTTGTTCGTCAGTGATGATCAGTTCTGAAGAGGACTCCGTCTGGTTTGTGGCGTAATCTGTCAAAAAAGCTTCAATTCTTTGAAGTTCCTGTCGCAGGTCATTTTCGTGCTGAAGATACTTTTGTTCTGCTTCTTGACGAATTTGTTGGGTCAGGACAAATGGCCTGAACGAGCGGCCACGCGTTCGCACACCAATCAAGCTGTTATCACCTGACAGATTGTCGATGGCATTGTTTATGAATTCACCATTGGATGCTTCTGCGAATAGCAGTGTCTGTCCTAACGCTTGCTGCATACGAACCCAGAATCGATCGTGTAGGAAATCAGTATCCGCAATCATGACAACGTCAATTTGTCCTTCCAATTTGTGTTGAGCTGTTGTCGGAGTCAGGGTTGTGTCATTGTCAGAATCAGGTCTGCCATTGGGGAATGCGCTTTGAGCTGTACCCCTCACCCGAACTGCCATTGGCCATTGCTGTTTGGCGCCTTGGTAGTCTATCAGCAGTTCGTTGATTTGTGATATCCCGATAAAGTTTTCAATCTCATAGAGCTTTGCTTCATCCGATGTTCGAATGAGAGGGGTAATTTCTGTCGGTAATTCGGTATCCAGGTCAAACACGCCTGCTGTTGCAAAGATCAGATTCCCCAATTTGGCAGTAATGACATCATGGGGATTGAGTTGTTTTGGCTGAATGTTCATCCATACCGGGTAATCGACGGTGCGACCTGAGGAGCCATCTCCTTCCAGTACCCGGGCTGCAATGGGCAGATCACCGACAATATTGCCTTGTTTCAAGCTGATTCCCCACTGCTTGGTCAATTGATTGAGGTCCGACCCGGTATCGAGGTCTGACAGTTGCGTGGTTCCTAGAATTGACGCCAATACTTCAGAATATGGATCGACGGCAAGTAACAGGCTGTTACCACCAAGTACAAATTGATCGATTTCGTAAAGCAAGCTATCTGACAGATTTCGAGGATGAAGTAAAAACAGCAATTCGATATCTGTCGGCAAGGAATCAATTGATGGCGAAAGAATTTCAAGATCGAATATTTCATCAAGCTGCACAAGAAAGGTCCACGGTCCCTGTTGAGAGGAGGAATCTTGCAGGAATCCACCCGTCCCCTGTACGGGCAACGAACTGATCAAACCAACTTTTTTACGAGCGCGGCCGTCGAGTTGGATGATGAGTCGAATCAGGTCGTATTCCAGCAATTCTTCACGTTCTAGAAAAAAATGTGGGATGACCTGCACACCATCAATACTGTTGGTCGCGACTAGGCCAAAATAAAGCTTGTTGTTATTTTGGAGCGTAATGCCTTCCAGACCGTGACCGACTGCAAGATCTTCGGCTTCTGAAAAAGGTTGCGGATCAACAATGTTGAATGTAATCTTGCCTTTGGACAAGCGCTCAAATTCTCGCAGCAGATCCTCGACACGGCTGGCGTAAGTACCGACACCAGGTATGCCAACCAAATCTGAGCGAGTCACGAATAAGGTTAAGTCTATGGATTCATTCAGCGATTGTAGTGTTGAAACACTTTGAGTTGAGAGCGTGTAGAGTTGATTTTCGCTTAAATCCAACCTGAATCGCACTAGCAATTCCCCGCTCGCGAGGTTGATTGCGAAAAACAGTATGATTGCAAAAACTGTGGACACAGCAATCGAAACACTGCTTTCAATTTTTCGTAATTTCATATTGAAGGGTTTCAAGTAAGTCTGTCTGAACTGCAAAGCAAAAATTGAGTATTAGGGAGGAAGCAGTCGCACTTGGCTGGGAAATCTTGCATTGTCATTATTTACTAGTCGTTGCCAGCACAACGACATTCAGATAAAGAAACAAAACTGAAACGGAAAGGAAAAATATCACGTTTGACAAGGAAATGACTCCCTTTGCCATTTGCCCAAAATGACTTAAGAAACTCAAACCAGCAATCGCTTCCAATACGGTGTGGGCCAGAAAAGGAGTCAACAGGTCCTGCACCAGCGTCACTTCACCTAGAGTGAAGAAAATTCCGATGATAACGCCTATGACAAATGACACCACCTGGTTTTGACTGAGTGCTGATGCACAACTGCTGATTGCCAAATATCCCCCTGCCATCAGCAGGCTGCCAAAGTATGCAGCGAGTATCGCACCGTTGTCTGGATTTCCCAAATAATTTACGGTCAACCAGATTGGGGTGGTCAATATCAGTGCAAAAGCGGTGAAAATCCAGGCTGCTAAGAATTTACCCCAAACTGCAGATGCAAGTCCTATTGGCAACGTCAATAGCGTTTGAATCGTTCCGGTTTTCCTTTCTTCCGCCCATAAGCGCATTCCCAGTGCTGGTGCCAGTACCAAATACAACCATGGATGAAAGCTGAAAAATGTGTTCAAGTCGGCTTGTTCAAGGTGAAAAAAACCACCGACATAGAATGTCAGCACGCTGTTTAAAGCAAGAAAAATAATCAGAAATACATAGGCAATCGGTGTATAAAAATAGTCGGCCAATTCCCGGCGAAATATCACGAGCCAAGTCGACATGTTTACTCCCCTATTTGATTCAGAAACAAGGCGCTAGAGCCAGTTAACTGAACAATTCTGATATTCATACTATTGCACATCTGATAAACCTGAGATCCCCGATACCCATCTCAATTAATCAAATCGTTGCTGCATCAAGATTAAAAAGATAATTGCGGGGTTTTGAATCCGTCCCCTTAATTTACAATGCTCCACCATTTGTACGGACCCCAGTAGAACAATGAATTATATTCAGCCACAATTTCTTTCGAGTTGATGTCAAATCATGAGTTTTGATAAAAGGCTGAAACAACTGTCTAATTCGGCAGACGTCATCATTCCTCAGATTAAGCGTGGAATTGAAAAAGAAAGCCTGCGCATCACGCCGGATGGGCACCTGTCCAAAATGGCACATCCTCGCTCGTTGGGCTCAGCATTGACTCACCCCTACATCACCACTGATTATTCCGAGGCGTTGCTTGAACTGGTTACGCCAACGTACTTGTCAATACCGCAGATGCTGCAGCATCTGGAGATATTGCACAAAATTGTCTACACTCATATCGATGAGGAATTGCTGTGGGTCAACAGCTTGCCTTGCTTACTGAGCGACGAAAGCTCAATACCTATAGCCGAGTTTGGGACATCCAATGTCGGTCGGATGAAAAATGTATACCGCCGCGGACTCGGACTACGATACGGTCGAAAGATGCAGGTGATTGCAGGTCTGCATTACAATTTTTCGGTTCCCGACTCATTCTGGGAAGCGCTTGATATCGTGTCGACAGAAAATGACTTCTATGCGGTGTCGAATGCTTATTTAGCGGGAACACGAAATTTCCTCCATCATGGCTGGCTGTTGTTTTTTTTGTTTGGTGCCTCACCTGCCGCCTGTCGATCGTTCTTCGATGGTACGGATCCGGCAGACCTAACCAAACTCGATTCACATACGCTTTACGGTGAATATGCAACATCCTTGAGAATGAGTAATTTTGGATACCGCAACCCGATTCAATCTGAAATCAGAATTGATCACAACTCAATCGCTGGCTATATCGAAACTCTAAGTCGCGTGATCAATCGACCATTTCAAAAATATGCCGAATATGGTACCAAGGCTAACGGCGAGTATTTGCAGTTGAATACGAATCTATTACAAATTGAGAATGAGTACTACTCTGTTATTCGCCCGAAACGAAGAACCATGTCGCAAGAAAAGCCAACAGCAGCCTTAAAATCCCGAGGAGTCGAATACCTGGAAGTAAGATGTCTTGATCTCGACCCTTTCAGTCCAATTGGCATATCTGAAAATCAGGCGCTATTCATGGATCTATTTTTGATGTTCTGCCTGCTCAATCCAGTTGCACCAATGACAGCAAATCAGCAAAAAATGATTACTTCAAATAAAGACATGATTGTTCTAGGTGGTCGCTCACCAGGTTTGGAACTTCAGCAGAACGGCCGTTCTGTCTCACTCGTCAGTTGGGGGCTTGATTTGCTCGCATATCTGGAGGAGATCGCCACGGTTTTCGATCGTACATTGGGTGGTGATCTGTATCTTCAAGCTTTAAATGAACAGCGAAGGAAATTTGACGATCCGGGCTTAACTCCATCGGCACAAATTTTGACGCAACTGCTGGAAAACGATGAGCCGTTCTTTACTTTTGCAATGCGCATGGCTGAGCAAACAAAATCAACTCTCAACCAAATCCAACTCGATTCAAATGAGATCGAACGCTATCGGACGATTGCCGAGCAATCTATTGCAGATCAAATTGAACTAGAACAATCTGAAAAGATCGACTTTGACACGTTTTTGGAAAACTATTTTTCGAGTTGAGTCAATATAGTTCAGTAGGACTGCTCGCGATCCACAACTCCTTCAATCACTTCACCTCTTAAGAACTGTCCCATCTTTTGGAGAATCATTACGCTACCCGTTATGGGGTCGGGCTTGCTGGCGCAATGAGGAGTAACTTGCACGTTGGGTTCGCCCCAATAGACGTGCTCAGGTGGCAAAGGTTCGGTACGAAATACATCCAATACAGCTTGACTGATGTGTCCTGATCGCAATGCCTCAAGCAAAGCATCATCATCAATCGATTCTCCTCGGCCGCAATTGATTATCTTCGCACCAGTTGGAAGATAAGCCAGGGTTTTTCGATTCATAAAGTTATGAGTTTCAGACGTATTCGGCAAAATGCAAACCAAAATATCGGTTTGTCCGAGAAAGGTTTGCAATTGTGCTTCACCGGCATAGGACTGAACACCTGGAATCTCTTTTTGGCTGTTGCTGAACCCGATCACTTTGAAACCCAACTGCGCTAAAGCTGTTGCACAAGCGGTGCCTAATACCCCGAGACCCAATATTCCAACGCAGGTCGTATCCGGTGCTTTGTTATCAATTCGAAACGGATGAGACCACAAGCGTGGCTTGTATTCAGACGCCAGAATATGCAATCCAGTGACATGGTGGACAACGTAGATGACGATGCCTATCGTCAAGCCCGGATCAGTCATCCTCACGATGGGAAGATGTGCGATGCTTTTGTCATCCAGCAAATCAGCAACTCCGGCCCACATTGAGAATATTGCTTTGAGGTTAGGATATCGAGCTAAATCTCCTGGTGGCGGTCTGGCAACAATAGCAAACTCAATATCCTGTTCCTGGCCAACGTCTGGCCAAACCCTTAAGTCCAGTTCTGGGGCATTTTTATGAAGTTCTTCCGTCCAACGAGGAAGATTTTCTTCAGTCGACGAAAGTAAGACTGCACCTTCGATATTTAGCATCGCGACTCTTTTCGTATTTTTGATTTACTGAACTTCCAAGAGTTCGATTTCAAATACCAAAGTTGCGTTGGGTGGAATCGCTGGCGGCGCACCATTATCGCCGTAGGCCAACTGTGGTGGGATGACTACTTCCCATTTTGACCCTGTTTTCATCAACTGCAGGACTTCTTGCCAACCCGGAATGATCGAACCGAGTGGAAATGTCGTCGGTTCACTACGGCCGTATGAACTGTCGAATTCTGTACCATCGACCAGAGTTCCTCTGTAGTGTACCGTTACGGTATTGTCTATCGTTGGCGTTGCACCATCACCTGCGATAATCACCGTGTATAAAACACCATTTGCGGTCGATTCAACTCCATCTTGTTTTGCATATTCAGCGCGAAAATCTTCACCCATTTGAGCACTTGCCTCCCTCATTTCAGTTTCTCTATCTTGTATTTCCTGTTGTACAGCAGCCATTACTGCCTGCATTTGTTCATCTGTCAGCCTTAATTCATTTTGATAGAGAACATCAGAGACACCAAGGGCAAGCGCAGCGCCATTTAAGGGCAACTGCGAATTTTGCAGCTGTGAAATAATCTGTAATCCAAACCGAATACCAAGCGCATAACTGAACTGTTCTTCTTGGGTTTGAAGTTCAGGTTCTTGTGAGCTTGAAATAAGAGGTGTACTCGCTGTGAATACGAATACCAGAATACATAGTAGCGTCCGGCGCAAAAGCATGATGTTATCCTCAAATAGTGATGGTGGCAGTTTGCTATCTTGGCAATTTTCGTAATAAATTAACCTTCGACGCAACACTTAACTTCCGTAAACGGAATAACGGAAACAGTCAAATTTGCTCGGATCGCAACCAACCTGAAATTGATGGCTTAATGATACTCAATTTGATCCGTCAGTCTTCAACAAGGAAAAACAAAATTCTTGACTCCAATTTGTGATCAACGGCGACAATTTTGCATCATTGGTGAGAACCAGATGTCGCTTTATCATCGTACGTAGAGGCGAAATCGTTAGTCTTTGAGCAATTCTCGTCACTCGTAAATTGCAACAGGTGAGCCTAAATTTTCAAAGTGCGGTGCCACACCCAGGCCAGGTGAATTATTGGCAAATAGCCGACCTGCACTCACGGTAGGTCCGCCAATGCCCGTACTTGATGTGTTGTAGTTCATCAGGTCTGTTGAATTCACAAGAAATTGTTGTGGCGTTGATGCAGAAAAGTGGGCGACTGCAGCGGTTGCAATTTCACCGCCCCAAGAATCTTCCGATACAACTGGGATTTGATTTTCGAGTAGAAAATCCCGAACTCGACGAGCTTTGCTGAGTCCACCTAGATTAGAGATTTTCAAACAGCAGATGTCCGCGCCATGATCAGCGACTATAGTTTGTGCAAATTTCATCCCTGTAAGGCACTCGTCCAGTTTCATTGGTAGATCTGTTTTTCGACGCACCTGCTGACACTGTTCATAGGTTTGACAAGGCTGTTCCAAAATGTAGTCCAAATTGCGAGTTGCCCGAGCAACCCTGATCGCATTGGCCACCCGCCATCCCTGGTTCGCATCTGCAATTGCTCTTTCACCTGCGAGCATTAGTGGAACAGTTTCTCGAATCCGATCAATATCACCAAGTCAGTCCGCACCAACCTTAATCTGAAGTTCCGAGCCCATTTTGCCTGTGCGGGCAATCTAACCCTTTCATTATCTACATCTTTTGACTATACATTGGCCTTGCAATTTTTGTATATGTAGGCAGTAATAAGAAAAGATACAATCCATATGCTCCTCTAAGTTGCCTTATAATATGCTCATTGCTTTTTTGATCGTAGGCAGTATATGGCCCGACATTACCCCGCAATGCACGTCTCAACTGTCGTCTCCAAACAAGGCGGTCATTCCTATCGCACCACCCTGGTTCGTACCAGCTACCGAGACCACAACGGTAAATCGCAAAAAAAGACGCTGGCCAATATTACCCACCTGCCCGATCCGCTCATCACCCTGATTCGAAACTACCTCAAGGGCCAACGACTCGCCGATGCCGATGACACCTTCGAAATCCTCAACACCCGTAAACACGGCGCCGTCGAAGCGGTCTTCACCGCCTTTAAACAACTGGGCTTTAAAAATCTGATCAACAGCCAAAGCGAGCGCCACAGCGACCTGGTGTTGGCCATGGTCGCGGCGCGCATCATTCGCCCCCATACCAAGCTTGCCACGGTGCGCTGGTGGCGCGACACCACACTGGCCGATTACTTTGATATCGACGGCGCCGATGCCGATGAACTCTACGGTGCAATGGACTGGTTGTTGACGCGCCAAAATGTGATTGAAGGCAAGTTGGTCAAACGCCACCTTAAGCCCGGAGCCCTTGCCCTGTATGATCTTTCCTCAACTTATCTGGAAGGCACAAAGTGTCCTTTGGCGGAGTTTGGCTACAGCAAGGACGCGAAGAAAGGTAAATTGCAGGTGAACTTTGGTCTGTTGTGTGACCGTCAGGGTCGTCCTTTGGGGGTCAGCGTGTATCGCGGCTCTTTTCGCGACAACAAAACTCTGATTCCGCAAGTGAACCGGCTCAAGGGACGATTTGGCATTGACCGGTTGGTGGTGGTCGGGGACCGGGGCATGGTCACGCAGGTGAACATTGATGCGTTGCGCAAACTCGATGGGATCGGATGGATCAGTGCGTTAAAGAGCCCATCGATCAAAAAACTGGTGCGCAGCGGTCATTTGTCGCGCAGTCGTTTTGATGAGGTGAACCTGTTTGAGGTGCTGCACCCGGATTTTCCCGGTGAGCGGTTGGTGGCGTGTCGCAATCGGTCTTTGGCGAAACGACGTGCGCTCACGCGCGAGGCGTTATTGGCGGCGACGGAGGACAAACTCAAGGGGATTGAAAAAAGTGTGGCCCAGGGGCGATTAAAGGGCAGCGCCGAGATTGGACTGAGAGTCGGTGAAGTGATCAACTCACGCAAGGTGAAAAAGCATTTCATCGTTGAGATTACGGACCATTCATTGTGCTATCGCAGAAACCACGAGCGCATTGGTGAGGAAGCTTGTCTGGATGGGATATACGTGATTCGCACCTCGTTGGATGAGGCTTCAATGACGGCGGCCGAGAGTGTCAGAAACTACAAGCGATTATGTCGGGTTGAGCGGGCGTTTCGCACCATCAAGACGGTTCATTTGCAGGTCCGTCCGGTTCATCATCACACTGAGGCGCGCGTTCGTGCACATATCTTTTTGTGCATGCTGGCTTACTATGTTGAGTGGCACATGAGGCAGGCGTGGCGAGAGTTATTGTTCTCCGACCCTGACTTGGATGAAGGCAGTGCGGCCCAGGATCCGGTGCTCAGCGCAGTGCGTTCGGATGCAGCCAGGAAAAAGATCGCGAGCAAGCAATTGGACGATGGCTCGCCGGCACACTGTTTCCGTACTTTGATTGAACATCTTGAGACGATGACCAAGAACACCTGTCGGAATCGACTCGTTGAAGGTGTGCCGTTTGAGTTAACAACGCTCGCCAATGATAAGCAGCAACGGGCGCTGGATTTACTCAAGACAATCAGTTATCCACTCAGGAAACGGCAAATGTAGGCAGAATGGTGAAAAATGAATTGCCTCAAAATGCTTTAATTAGCAATACTTAGCCTTGATTATGCTCTGGAACTTCAGCTTAATCTGAAAGTGACGATACCCAGTTTTCCGGTACTGTTGTAATTCCTGGATCATCTTGGGTACAGTGGATTGTGGAACGACCCGGTACATCGGTGCGCCGTCCGTCAATTTACCTCCTAAAAGCATCCACACTGGCTGTTCACAAGCTTTACCCAAAATATCCCAACAAGCTGCATCAAATGGAGATTTAGCTTAGCCGTGACCTTGTACGATGTTATCCATCAAAATTTCAATACGGGAGATTTATCTGGGGTCTTCACCGATCAATCTCGACGCAGCTAGTCTCGCAAATGCTTTGACTCCCTCCGAGTGTGCGACCATGTAGTTTTCCCCGCAAGGTGTGAACTCTCCACAACCTAGGATGCCGGAATCGGTGTCGATAACAACGACCGAACTGACTGAGGTTGAAAATGCATTGCCTGCGCCCCACGCATACACACCGCCAACATAGGGCAATTCGGTTTCAAGAATTCTGATGCGGATTATTTTCAATCAGAAAGATCTCTTGTTGGATTTTTCACAACAAATTGTCGATTCTTGCGACAGGTATAATGATAAATCTCAATTTTTTAAACAAATTTAATTAGATAAAGATTCATCGTGCCGATTGATTCTAAATTGCTTGAAATATTGCGTTGTCCGTTGACTAAGCAAGCGCTATTCGTACTCTCACAGGAAAAAATTGACGAATTGAATCAAAAGATTTCAGCTGGCGATATTCATTATGAGGATGGAACCATTGTCAATGAGACGATTAATGAAGGTCTCATAACCGCAAACGGCAATCGAGTGTACCGGGTTGATGCAGGAATTCCGATTATGCTCCATGGTCAAAGTGTTTCGCTTAAAGAATCGAAACCGACCGATGTTGATGTCAAAGACTAGTTCTACCAAACTAATGGTGGGTTATAGACTCGATTATGTTAATGAAATAATTGCTCAATATCCGATCATTCAGTACAACTTCATCAAATGATATGCGTACTGCCTTTGATGCCCTCAGAAGCCGTATCAGTTCCCAATTTCGTATTCCGGTCAAGTACCTTTAGCCAGTGAAAGGTAACTTCTTGAAGCTCAGATTTGAGTATCGTGTTCATTATGCAAGTGCCGAATTACCTTTGTAAAACGAACCTTGGGCATTCGTATCGTAGCATTTCAAACGTGTTTATGCAAGGTACGTTGAACTGATTGCAAACATTAGGAATCTTAACTTTTTTCATCCCGTAACTGCGGACTTCTTGCGTTACTACAGCGTAAGCATGAGTCATAGCGTAAGCAATCAACCAGTGGTCGGTTGAATCGGTAAATTCGTGGATTGCTTTAGAGCGAAAATTTTGGGATTGCACCCAATTGCCTATAGTTTGGATTGCTTCTATGGTAGCAGAATCTGGTGTCATGAAGAATTCTTTATTCTTTGATACCCACTTCGATACTGCGTCGTCTCGCTTAGATGCTTCTTTTGCTACATGGTGAATGCTTAATATTTGACCTTTGCTGAATTGCAATTCAAGCCATTCCCAGAATGCAGGGCAAAAATTGGTTCCGTAGTATTGATTGTTCGCTTCGATCAGAACATTCGAGTCAATTAGGTATCGGGTCAACGAATTACCCCAAGTTCACGCGTGAGATTTTTCATTGTTTCGACACGTGTAATTCCTAAAAGGCGACAAGCATCTCGAGTTAGGGTTTTACCAACATTTGTACTTGAAGTGAGAGCGTAGGCAAACCGGTAACCAACACGCACGATAGTCGTATGATAAAAATTCCCGCCTCCGCTACTTTCGCTGCTCAATTGTTTTAATGTACTTCTCTCTATGTTCCATGCTTGCTGAAATTGATTCTCATTCAGGTATCCCACGTCAAATAAGCGACGCAAAATTACCAAAGTACTGACTTTGTACAGCTTTGCAAGTTGTGAAACCAAGTTATCAAGACTCGCATCTATTGGTAGTTGTCGTTTGAGGTGTTTAAGCGGTACAAGCATTTCTGCCGCTACTGCGTTACACCAAATCTCTTCAGGGGCATACTTTGAATCGATAGTTATTCCGGAATTCGAAAGTGCAGACTCTCCAAGCCATAAATGTGCCAATTCATGTGCAAGCGTGAAAATTTGAGCTGCCTTGGTGTCAGCGCCATTAACAAAAATTAGTGGTGCAAAGGTATCAGAAAGAACAAACCCTCTGAATTCTTCAGGGTCCAATCGGCGATGGGTGTTGCTCCTAACAATTCCGCTGACCATGACGAGAATTCCAGTTTCATCAACTTGACGTATGAAGTACCTCAATGCCTCAAGCCATGTTGCACAAGAACGCCTCGCTTTTAGGTCAAAATTAATCGTAGAAATGATTCGTTGAGCAACTTTCGCCGGAGGATCATTGAGTGATGCAGTACCTATGAAGTTCAATTTTGGCAACCCTTCTTCAATCGCAAATTCCCGGTACCAGTCCTGCCTTAGTTCACAATCGAAAATTGTGGACAGTAAGTTAGGGCTTGGCCGCTTTGTCCTTTTTCCCGAAAAGGTTCGAAAATCGGAAATTGGAATCAATTCTTCAGGTGGTGAATTGAAGTACAGATATCCCTCAGGTACGTGAACCTTTTTGGCAAACTCTGCGACTTGATTTAGTGTGGGATTGGATTGTCCACTTTCCCATTCAGGTAATTTTTTGAATTTCTTGGTTAATTCATCTATTGAGTAACCTGCCCGTTCACGTGCCCAGGTGATCAATTCAGGTTTAATTGGCACTCGTATTGACTGCATAGGCTATCTATCTCCTGTCACGTCAGCAAGAGCAGGTTTCAAAACCTGGTTGCAAACCTTCTTCGCTGTATGATCATCTGGACTAAATACAGAGACAAGTTGTTGATGGGGATGAATATAGTTCCTGAATTCTCGTAAACCATGGCTAAATTTATGCACGTCAGGCCATAAAAACTCTAATTCGTAAGTAACACTCCATTATGCATTCTGATAATATCCCATCAGAATTTTGGCGACTTCGGGGCGCGAAAATTCCGGTGGCAGACTTTCCCCTGCTGATAGCATTTCCCGTACTCGTGTACCGGAAAGTAGTACAAAGTCTTCTTTTTGATGATTTGGGGCTTCACGCATCATAACAACTTGTTTGAGCTTTTTCGACCATGCGGTATGGTCCGCTTCGAAGATATTAATCTCCAATGCGTCTGGTGGCACATCCTTATGAAATATCTCCTGGGCGTCGAATGCGCCGTAGTAGTCTCCGACTCCGGCGTGATCGCGACCGACGATCATACAAGTGGCCCCCATATTTTGTCGAAAGATCGCGTGCAGTACAGCTTCCCGGGGACCTGCGTAAAGCATGTCAAATCCATAACCTGAAATAATGACTGAATTTTCCGGGAAATAAACGTCCACCATTTCCCTAATCGCATCATCGCGCACTTTGGCCGGGATGTCACCTGGTTTCAGCTTGCCAAGCAGCATGTGAATGACGACTCCGTCACTTCCTGTTCGCTCCAATGCGATTTTGCAAAGTTCCTCGTGAGCACGATGCATTGGATTTCGAGTTTGAAACGCGACAACCTTTTGCCACCCTCGCTGAATTATCTCGTCGCGAATTCTTGGAGCAGTCATGAAAGTGTCCGGAAATTCAGTGTCAAAATAACTGTAATTCAGAACTTGTATGTTCCCCGAAATAGCAAACCTGCCTTGATTCAGAAAAGTCTGCACTCCCGGATGAGATTCATCCAACGTGCTAAAAATTCTTTCAGCAACAAAGCGGCATTCATCTTGAGAAAATTCGTCAACTCGTTCGACGGTCTGAATCGCGAGTGGAGGATTATCAGGTACTTCCGAATCTCGAAGCGTTATCCTATCGCCTGGATTAACTTTAGGGTCATTTGCCACGCGATTTAAAATTGGAACTGGCCAAAACAATCCATCAACAGTGTGCATACGTTGTGCGATGGATATTGCGTCGGCTTTATTCATAAAGCCATTCAACGGTGTGAAGTAACCACCGCCAAGCATGACGGCACTTGCTGCAGACGAAGAATCTGCAATTACAGCCGGTAGCGTTTCTGCCTCCTGAAGCAACGCAGAACGCTGATCGGCACTTGCGACAAATAACGGTAAAAGTTCAGCTGATTGGTAGGGCTTGATCATCAATTGACGCAGGTCTGATTAGACAGCTTTGGACGCTGAGGAATTCAACTCGCTCAATTTTTCGCGACGAAATGCAATCGATTCGCTAAGCGTATGAAGCAGCGCTACAGTATCATCCCATCCAATGCAGGCATCCGTGATGCTTTGTCCATATACGGGCGTCACACCTTCTTGAATGTCCTGTCGCCCTTCTACCAGGTGGCTCTCAACCATGACCCCTTTGATTCGAAAATCGCCCGCTGCGATTTGATCTGCAACATTTTGACCCACGACTAACTGGCGTTGAAACTGCTTTGAACTGTTGGCATGACTAAAATCAATCATAATGTTCGGCTGCAGTCCTCGGTTCTCCAAAAGATCTGCCGCTGCCTGCACATTTTCGGCATCATAGTTCGGCTGACTGCCACCTCTTAAAATAATGTGGCAATCTTCGTTCCCGGAAGTCTCGAATATTGCAGTTTGTCCTTCCTTGGTGATAGACAAGAATCGATGCTGTTTCGATGCGGCATGTACGCCATCAGCAGCGATTTTGACATTTCCATCGGTCCCGTTTTTCAGTCCAACTGGACACGAAAGCCCAGAAGCAAGTTGACGGTGAACTTGGCTTTCAGTTGTACGTGCACCGATGGCTCCCCAACTGACCAAGTCTCCGATATATTGCGGTGAAATAATGTCAAGAAATTCAACCCCTGCTGCAACACCCAGACCGTTAAAGTCCAACAACAACTTTCTCGCCAGTCGAAGTCCCTTGTTGATGTCAAACGAGCCGTCCACATCAGGGTCATTGATCAGTCCTTTCCAACCGATCGTTGTTCGGGGCTTTTCGAAATAAACCCGCATAATGATCAGTAAGTTCTTGGCCAATTCAGGCTTGATGGCGGAGAGTCTCTCCGCATACTCAGTCGCAGCAGCTGGGTTGTGTATTGAACACGGACCTACGATGACGATCAATCGATCGTCTTTGTGATTGAGTATTTCATGAATTTCGCGTCGCGTCGTTCTAACCAGATCAATCACTTTATTCGAGGATGGAAGTTCCTCCATTATTTGCAGGGGAAACGCGACATCATTAATGGACGCAATTCGCAGGTCATTGACCAACGGACTTTCGTGTATATCGGGCACAGTCATCTCTTGGAAAATTAATATAAATGAGTTCTGCGTGCATCAAATGGCGTTGCAGAATTTGAATTAAAGCCGTAAATTATATTCTTATTGTGCATTACAGGTTATGTGCAAACAATTTGATAAATCAATTGAGAAAGCATTGTTATTATTTTGAAATAAAGCAACTCAGGATCATCCAAAGAAAGTTTCAAATTGGTTTTCCACTGATAAAGCAAAAATATTTAATTCGATGAAAATTCTGGCATTTGCAATTCTCGGGACAATTTTTGTTTATGTATTGATATGTTTGTTTATGTTTTTTTCCCAAAAAAATCTCATCCATATCCCTTATGAAGATTTCACCGGCACTCCACTTGACCATGGTATGAACTATGAGGAAATCTATCTTGATGCTGAAGATGGCGCTCGATTGCATGCCTGGTATATTCCACATCCTGAAGCAGACTACACATTTTGGATATTCAGTGGCAATGCAGGCAACAAGTCTTACATGCTCGATTCGATTGGTCTGATCTACAATCTCGGATATTCGGTATTTATTTACGACTACAGGGGGTTTGGACCAAGTCGCGGAAAGATGACGGAACAGACTATGTACCAGGATACGGAACTTGGTTGGCAATATCTGACCCGCAAGCGCGAGATACCGCCAGGTCGCATCGTACTCCATGGCCGCTCTCTCGGCACTGCAATGGCCAGTTGGATCGCTGAAAAAACCAAGCCCGCTGCATTGATTTTGGAATCAGGATTTACTTCGATTTCTGACATGGCCAAAATCCACTACAGGTGGCTGCCAATTGATTTGCTGCTGCAATGGCAATATGACAACCTCAACAGAATTGGCAATATTCAATCCCCAGTTTTGTTCATTCATAGTCCGGACGATGGACTGACGCCCTACTCCCATTCGCAGAAACTTTTCGATACGGTGCGCACAAGCAAACGCTTCTTGACAATTTTTGGCAATCACTACGATGGATTTATAGAAAGCGGTGATGTGTACACCGAGGGGATCGTTAAATTTCTGCAGGATATGGTTGAATGAATTGAAAGTAATGATTTAGGATATTCAAAATTGATCGAACGAAATTTGTTAATTCAATGTCGGGTGTAAATATCCCGCAATTTCGCCACCTTGATTTGGAATACAGGCGAACGATCGAAGTCAATCCAAGTGAAAATGTTAGCGATCAGGCAGAGAAACATCAATTACACTCACTGATATTTTGTGTTGCTTTTCCATGGGTAAGCTTTCCTTGAGAATTCTCTCAAACTCCTCAGAACTTTTAGGTAATCCCTTAATCCCTGGCGTGGGCTTCGGAGAATTCGAAAAACCGAACCAGAATACAACGTATATACCGTATCCATCCGTACCCGGGTCACGAGTGTAATTCATGACCAATTGATTGAGAATTGCACTCCAAACATCTCGATGGCTGCTTTTCTTAAGCTCGACAGGCACGTTGTAATTGTTGTAAAAAACACGTATATCTGCGCGTTTATCTTCAGCGTACGTTCCTTCCGGTTGTACATCAATACCAAATGAACATAGAAATTGCTGTAAATCCCACATCAGCCTGTCCCGACAAGCGTTTTCGTGTTTTGGCTTTTCTGGACGATTGCGGTGATCGACGTTCCAATACTGTCGCCAACCAGATGCAGATCCATTTCGAATTTCATTTGCGATTTGTCGCAGCTTATCCTCAACTAAAGCAGCTAAGTCGGCAGGATTTGCTGGTTTGCAATTTTGCAAAGTTTCAATAACTTGTTCAGTGCTTGAATGGTGGTATTCACTTTCTCGCCTTTTTCTTTCTTGCTGGATTGCTGCACCCAACAAATTTGATCTCCACTCAATCAGGTTATCGTCATCAGCCAGTTCTTGAAGCGCTGTGGTAGCATTTACAGAGGAATTCGAGGCCAATCGTTCAATCATTTCTCGTACACAGTCTGCAGCATCTTTGACCGTGGTTTCAATGTTTGTATGACAAATCGAGCCAACATATCGAATCAGTAGCTTGGTCCCTTCGATGTTGAGATGCTCAATAAATTTAGACCTATAGATAAAATCGACTAGGCAACGTTCCAGGTCTAGAAGTCCATTTTTGTTGTTGGTAATGTGAACGTCTAATTTTTCTACATACTTGTCGGATGAAATTAGCAATCCGGCAACTAGCCAATATACGCGCTGACTCGAATCCATGCTCTTACGGCTCAGCTTTCTTTCGATCAACTCGACTAACTGGTCCTTTTCGCTGTTTAGATTCAATGCCGAAGACAGCAAATTTCTCAAGTCTTGAAGTTGCGACTGTCGACATCTTAAAGGAAATACTCTCAGTAATCGCAACGAAACGAGCCGTGCTAATTCTTTGTGGTCTTTCGAATATGCGAGTTCATACAAACCATTGATACCTTCTTTACAGCTACGAAAACAGGCGCTTGCATATTTGAATAAAACATCGGCAACTAAGTCAGGATAATTTCGCAACAATCCCGGGAACCACTGCGAATTCTGTTTTACATTTTGATCGATTACTTTAGATGTTCTCCAGTACGGCTCCGTGAAATAAAGAGCAACTGCCAAGCGCATTTTTTTCTCTTTTAGCCCAATTACGTAATCAGGTCGTTCGGAAGTTCGTTTGTTCAGTCCTGCAAGAATGGGAAAGACGAGCAAATGCCTCTTGCTTTCACAGTGTAGCTCTATGACTTCGTCATCGCTTGGAACATCGTCTCGATTGATTGATTCACGTAAACCTTCCAGAATAGAATTCAACAGCTTATTGTCATCTCCTACTAGGTTACTTAGTCTGGATATGGGATCGCGACCATCAACATCTAAGTATCCGCCTAGATAGACTAATGCCAACTGCGAGAGTAATTGCATTTCAATTCGATTTTCCTGTAGTGCTGTTTCGTGCGGTTTCAGATACTCCTGCCATTCTTTTTGGCGCTGTTTGTTTTCCTGTTGATACGAATGTTCTTCGCTTTTTTTTCTAACGAGTTCAATTTGGGATCGTCTTTCACTAAACATTCTTTTTAGATCAGGATTGCGTTCAAGCAGTTTGGTAACGTCGTTTGTGAAGACTTCTTGAATGCGGTCGTAATGATCAATCCAGCCTACCGCCTTATGCAGGAGCCATATTTTTGCATCTTCATCATGTATTTCCAGCGCTTTAGAGACACACCAGAGTCCAAATTCTTTTGGTTTTGCAGCCCCAAAAGTTCGTTTCCACTGTGTATTGATGCACTGACTGAAGGGATTTGAATCGGAGCACTTGCGGGCATCAATACAATTCTCAAGTCCTCGACCGAGTAACCATAGATGTAGTTCAGGGCGCCTTTCGATCCAAGACGCTATGGTTTTCGAATCTTCCTCATATTGCAAATCATCGTCGTGCCAATCATTGACCCCTGATGCAAAACCTAACCACTCGAAGAGTTGGTAGCGGTCCAACTCCCCATGTAATTTATCCAGATAGTGTCGTAGCCAGACACGAGACAAATGTCTCATGATAGAAGTCCACTGTGCTCCAAACTGCGGTGACGATTTCAGTTCTTCATTCTTCTTTTCAACCTGATTAAGAAGATAGGCTAGTTGATTGGCCGTTGAATTTTGAGGAACATAATCACCCCAGAAAAATTCGTAGTCTATCGATAAGATTTCCTTGCTTGGTAATCGAAAATATTTCAATATTTCGGACGCTTTCAGTGACCCAGGATAAAGTTCATTCAATATCCGGTCAATCAATTCATTGTCTGGGTCTACGTTTTTGTCAACGTAAATTTTGTCTAGCAGATCTTTAAGTTCAGCATGAGCCTGTGCTGTGTCTGCGCACTGGTGCACAAATGCATCAATTGCATTTAGTCTAATTTTTGGTGAGATAGAATTATCTTTGAGTATCGTCAGCAGAATCTCGGACACGCCAGATACTGGAGTGCCGTAACGGAGTATGTCAATTACAGTTCGGTCAAAAGATGGTTTAGCGTTAGAAATTGACGAACTTCTAAAATACTCTCGAATTTCGTTTACCACTTCTTCAGTGAGGATGTCACCAATTTGGACTTCATTTCCAAAAATTCTTAGGTATCGGGGATCTTTCTCCGAATTCTGTCTCAAAAGTCTCCACAAAAACACCTTTTCTTCATTAGAGAATACTTTGGCATCGCCGTAAAGCAGGACACCGAAGGGATCTCTAGCCATAATTTCTTTTCGTCGAGATGCGCAATGTAACGTTAGCCATGCTGAGAGACCTCGAAGTTCAGAAACGACTAGATCATCAAATCCAGTCATAAGCGAGAGCACTCGACTTAAAGGCAGTCCGTCATTGATCAGTTTACCGAGATAGAGTGCAGCGAGAAATTCAGCTACCTGTCGATGAATAGAGGCAATACAATTTTCTCTTGGTGTATGGAACAGTTTAGAGTGAACGATTCGAAAAATCTCGCTGCCATCTTCATTTATGATCTGCTCCAAGTCAGGGTAATCGGAGGTGCACATTTCACTGGATAGTGCATAACCCTGAACTCCTGACAATATTTGAATAGCACACAATTTTCCCGCCGTTTCAAGCAGAGATTTTGAGTCAAAAGGAACAGATCGATTTACTACTTGATGTTCTTGATTGTGTTCCTTCAATAAATTACGACAGGCTAATTCAAACGTCTGAAAGCGGGTGCGAGGAAAAGTCTTGTTGCTTGATTGACTAACAGCATTTGCCAGCATTTCAAGCATCTGTGGGTTGTAAAGCAGTTCGTCAACTCCGTAATTCTTTGCTAAAGCCACAAATATTGTAGGATTAGAAATTCCGAAATTCTTATTTAATATTTTGCATACTTGCTTTTTGGTCAATGGTTTAAGTCGAAATACACTGAGTTTTTTATTTGGAGAAACTGTCTTCAAGTGCTCATTATCACTGGCTCCGAACCAGTCAACTTCACGACAGGACAAACGAAAACGAGGAAAGCCGAGTTCTTGAAGTTTATAGCGTACCTCATCCAATGCTGTACGTCCATCCATCTGTCCAATACGTTTTTCATCGAGCGCATCTAAAAATAACGTCGTCGTAGCACTTTCCGGTTCTTGATGTAGAGTTACGAAATCGCGGACTGTAATGTACCGACAATTTGGCATATTTCCTTCTAGTTTGAACGCTTCCGTTTTACCCATTCCTGGCGCACCAAGTAAAACATAGGCATCAATCTCACGCAAGTTCTCTAGCGAAAATGATTTGCATTCAAAAGTATCTTTTTTCGCTCGCGTCGAGATGCTAGATGTATGGACGACATCACTATTTAGGATTTCCCTGTACTTTGCTTGAAATAAATGATCAGCGTTCGAAGAATCTTTGTCGCAACTGGTTATCGTGCAGGTACGGGGAGCAAAGTAGTTTAGAGATTTTCTAACCATTGCGATGCTGGGGTTGCAAGAAAATCCGCGAGCTCAGTTCCACTCCCATGGACTTCGATTCGTTTGATCGAGCGCGCATTACTCGAGTAGTTCTCTTCGAATTTTTCAAAACCTTTCGTGGATATTCTCTTGACACCACTTTTCACCTCAATTACAGAGACGTGATTGGCGCGAGTGATAACAAAGTCCACTTCGACATTATTGTGACGCCAGTACAAAAGTTCGGCACGAGGACTAAGAGAATTTAATAGATGCGCTCCTACAGCGCTTTCAACAAGCCGCCCCCAAAATGTGCGATCAGCCCGGGCTTCTGTGTACGTATAGCCGGAACCGGCAGACATCAAAGCCGTGTTATGTACGATCAGTTTGGGAGTGGAACCACGTCGCATACGCTGCTGGGAATACTTGGAAAGCCCACTGATAAGCTTCACCTGTGACAGCAGATCAAGGTAACGCGCCAACGTGGTGGTATTGCCAACGTCATGAAGTTGGCCAAGCATTTTGTTGAAGGCAAGTTCCTGTCCTGAGTAATTCGAAGCTAGCTCGAATAAACGTTTCATCAGGATTGGTTTATCGATACGTTGTATCGCCAATATATCTCGCTCTATGCTTGTCTGTACCAGCGCGTCGAGAATGTAATCACGCCAGCGATCTTCGTCGTCGATTAGTGATGCCGACCCAGGATAACCACCAAAATAAATAAACTTGTCCAGATTGAAATCAAATGTTTCAGCCATTTCCGCGAAAGACCAATGATTGAGTCGAATCGTTTCAAACCGTCCAGCAAGACTCTCGGTCAATCCTTTTTGCACAAGCAGTGGTGCAGATCCTGAAAGCACTACGTGCATTTGTCGACCTTCAATTCGGTCAGCATCCCACAAACCTTTTACGATTTGCGACCAATTCGGTATTTTCTGAATTTCGTCTAGTGCAAGTATGTAACCAGAATCTGACTGTTTAACTTGAATTCTCGCCGCCTGCCACACCCAAACAAGCCACTCCGCATCGAGTCGATTAACCCGAGGTGTTGCGATTTCTTGTGGGATACTAATCGTGAAGTTCGGATCAGAACTGAAAATCGTATCGTTATGGGATACACCTACACGGTCAAGGTCCACATAAAGATATCCTGCTGTTCCCGACTTTAGTGCCTGTAGTAATACCGTTGTTTTACCGCATTGGCGTGGACCAGTTAAAACAATTAGATTCTTTGGTACCTCACCGAGGCGTTTCAGCAAAGTACTTTTTTCTTCCCGTTCAAATTCAGACATAGCATTATTGTAATCTATTGAGTAAAAATACTCAATAGATTACAAAACGATAGTCAGAACGTAATTATGAGATTTTAACTCTGTATCAAGAGTCTGATATTATTGTGAATAAAGACCATTAAGATGTCAATGTACCATTTAAAGTGATGTGTCGTAATTCCAAATAATCTTCATCCCTGTTGCAAGATTTCCGATACTCAAGTGGAATCTGTTGCAGTCAGAATCCATTTCTGAAAAGCCGTTATCGATCAAAAGCCCGTTCATCATGTCCGAAGTGCAATTCGTTTTTCGTAGATCATGACCCACAATCCTAAATACGAAAGAATCTACCAGACAAGTACAAATGATGATTCAGGTCGCGTAGTGTGTGATAGCCCCAGAAAGTACTGGGTAGAGGGAGATTTGAGGTTTGGTTATTGTCTTTGAATTCGGAAAATAACCAAATTTGAAATGCGAACAATTCAATATCGTCCGATAACACACGGATATTGAAAATTCAAGGTAAATTGAGAAGGTCTTTAGAGGTGTTCGCCGCCGTTGATGTGGATTTCTGAGCCAGTCACGTAGCTCGAACTGTTCGCACAAAGGAAGTAAATGGTTTGAGCAACTTCGTCCGGTGTGCCTAGACGGTCCAGAGGTATTCCCTTGACCAAATCAGTCGAACCTGGAGAAAGAATTGGCGTGTCGATTTCACCCGGTGCAATCGCATTGACGCGAATCCCTTTTGGCCCAAAGTCAGCCGCCATCTCGCGGGTCAGTGCGGCCAGTGCTGCTTTCGAAGTTGCGTAAGCGGTGCCTGCATAGGGATGAACCCGGCTACCAG
Organism: Arenicellales bacterium; assembly: GCA_963664525.1. Classification (GTDB taxonomy): domain Bacteria; phylum Pseudomonadota; class Gammaproteobacteria; order Arenicellales; family JAJDZL01; genus JAJDZL01. The sequence continues at coordinate 978,276 of OY761535.1, read as the reverse complement.
CTATCGATGTGACATTTACAATTGAACCGCGTCCTTTGATCAATTCATCCATCAGACCGCGAGCTAAAACGATCGGAGCAAAGAAATTGACTTCGAAAACCAGTCGCCAAGTAGCCATACCGGTATCGACCGGACCTAGCCGTTCACCAATGTCGTTCTTGGGAGAAATACCTGCATTATTCACCAACGCATGCAATGCTCCACCCGCCAATCTCTTTTTCAGTTCAGCTAATCCAATCGAGCGATGATCGGGGTCGCCAAGATCAAGCTGAATGTGATCATCTGGACCTTCCTGCCACGGACAGGCGCTGGAAAAAGCACGTCTTGAGCAAGTCAGTACACGCCAGCCATGTTCTTGAAACAGCTTGGCAGTCGCATGACCAATGCCCTGACTTGCACCGGTTAGTACCAGGGTTTTTTGTTCATCCGAATTAGAATGATCAACCGCCGCCGGTGAAATTCGTTTACCCGTGACCGGACATGTGTCCGTTACGCTTGTGTCAGGAGTCGCCATAATTTCTCAAATTCTGACGGCTTAGTCGTCTTCTGGTTGTTGAAATTCCGCACTCAATTTTTTCTGCACCTCCATCGGCGCAGGCTCATAAGAACCAAACTCCATTATAAATGTCCCTTCTCCGCCCGATATTGCATTGAGCCTTGCCTGAAAATCTGCCATTTCAGCCAAAGGCGCAGCACCACTGAGTTTGACGGCGCCTGTTGGTAAAGAATCGGTGTCGCTGATTCGTCCACGACGAGACGACAGTTCACCCGCGATATCGCCCATATTTGCACTCGGCACTGTGACAGTCACGTCAGCGATGGGTTCCAACACTATGGGTCCTGCTTTAGAGACTGCATCAATAAATGCTTTCTTGCCAGCTGTAATGAAAGCGATTTCCTTTGAATCGACCGAGTGGTGTTTGCCGTCATAAACCGTAACCCGAATGTCTTGTAAAGGAAAACCGGCAAATGCACCATTGTCGAGAATTTGCCTGACACCTTTATCGACCGCAGGAATAAACTGGGAAGGAATAACGCCACCGACAACGTTGTCTACGAATTCAAATCCTTCCCCTCGGGCCAATGGTTCAACTCGTAAAAATACTTCGCCAAATTGACCTGCCCCACCAGTTTGCTTTTTGTGTCGGCAATGACCTTCCGCTGACCGGGTTACCGTTTCACGGTAATCCACTGTGGGTATTGAAGTGGTGACTTCGACACTATAGACTTCCTTCATGCGTTCAAGCGCAACTCTCAAATGAAGATCTCCCATCCCGCGTAAAATCGTTTCATTAGCAGCAGGATTCCTCGTCAAATCAATACAAGGGTCTTCGGCTGCAATTTTTTGCAATGCTTCAGCGACTTTTTGTTCATCACCGCGATTGGCTGAACCTATGGCTAATCCAACCATCGGATAAGGGGGTGAAATTGTCTCCATATACATTCGACTCTCGAGGCTCTCCGAAGACAGCACACTACCTTGTTCAATGTCGTCAATTTTTGCAATGCCGCGAATATCTCCCGTAACTGCATCGCTAACATCGCTGTTCTGTTTGCCGGTCAATTGATATAGATTACTGAATTTAACTGGCTTTCGAGCATCATCGACGAATATTGGCGTGTCTTTGGTCATTTTGCCCTGGTAAATGCGAAATGCACCCAATTTACCGATAAACGGATCAAATGCAATCTTGAATACATGGCCTACGAGCGGTTGATCTGAATTGGCCGAAACTTTCAGCGATTCTTTTTCACCATCATCTTGTCGATAAAACGTTGGCATATTGCCTTCGGATGGATTAACGAAATATTCTTCAATTAACGCTAACATTTGCTTGATGCCAATGTCATTTTCTGCCGATACAAAACACACAGGAATCAGGTGACCTTCCAGCATGGCTTGTTTGAAAACCGGAGCAATCCGCTCTTGTGGCAGCTCGCCTGTATCCAGATATTCTTCCATCAGTTCATCATCAACTTCGACGATTTGATCTGCGATGGCAACGTGTGCATCTTCAACTGAAATTAAATCGGTTTCACCTTCACCGCCAGTCAGACAGCCAACAACAGAACCTGCGTTGTTTGCGGGCAGATTCACCGCAAGACACTCGGATCCGAATTCCTCCTGAATCGAGTTGTAAAGCGAAGTTAAATCAATGTCATCTGAATCAATTTTGTTAACAGCTATAGCAACCGGTACATTGGAGTCTTTGGCCCACTCCATAAATCGTCTGGTCATTGTTTCAACGCCGTTTTGTGCGTTGATAACGATGATCGCTGTTTCGACTGCACTCATCGCACTTAATGCGGTACCCATAAAGTCAGAGTAGCCAGGGGTATCGATGACATTTAAGTGAGTGGAATTGTGATCAAAGGAAATGACCGCCGATGACAGTGAGCGTTGATGCTGCTTTTCTAATACATCCTGATCGCTGACAGTATTCTTGCGAGATATTTCTCCTTTGCTAGGTATTGCACCTGCCGCAAACAAAAGTGCTTCGCTCAGAGTCGTTTTTCCGGCGCCTGCCTGGCCGAGCAATGCAACGTTCCGAATATCTTCGGTTGTGTAGGCCATAAACTATCCTCCAAGTACTGTCTGTTGCCTAATTTGACTGGCTTTTTTGTTAGATTATTTAAACGAAGTGATTATAGGATAAGGAATTTCCAGTTCTACTTCATTGGTATTTTCATCTGGATCGCTGCGGTCAATAACAATGAATTCCTGGGGCTTTTCCAATGCCATTAGAAAATGATGCCAAACACCACGTTTGTAGTTAACGCCCTGTTCCCCGTTGGTGACAAACAGCTTTAAGTCACTTGGGTTGAACGTTTCGGCTGGCTTGGCAACCAATATCAAAAATCGACCATTTCCTTTTGGAATAAATGCTTGGCTCGAACGTGGGTGGCACTCCATTCGGCTGACTGAAAAAGGCATCGAGATGGGTCGTGCTTTAAATACGCTGAGTGCTGGCTTTCCCCCATCGTTCACATCAAGATCCACCAGTTCTTCATACCGCTGTGCATAGCCCTGATTTATGCGTCTTGATGATCGACCAGAAGTTTCAATCACTTCACCATAAGGTTCGAAACTCTTGGCATCAAGCGCAACAGGTTTCAAATCCATTGGGAATTTGGTGGCTGCGTGACCGAAGATGCGCAGTCGACCGACACCACCATCCGGATAGATTGCAAGCATAACATGAGAAACATTCCCTATGTTTTTTATTTCTTTTGAATATTGATGGTTATTGTCTGCGGTCAGTGAGGTACGTTCAAGCAATGTCTGCCATGGATAGTCGGGTTGCTGCAACTGATCGATCGAGATACCGGGCGCATAGGTCGCCATGATTTGACAGTGTGCGGGATAGTTACCCTTAAAGTGCAGTGTATCGACTTCAATATTCGTGACTGTTCCTGGAATTCCCAGTTGCAACACGACCCAATCATGCCCTTCGCCCCGGCGCCGGGTTGTTTCCCAGCCATCCCCCATATTGATCGCACGTCCTGGGCTGAGAAGGTTCCACATATTCCCGAAATGCATATCACTACATGCAAGTGCCAAACCGCCATTTTCCATGGCTGCAAGATCAATTCGTTCTTCAGTTCCAACTTGACTCCAATCTATATAGACTTTCCCGTAAACGCGAAGCCTCGCCACACCACCATCTGGGAAAATGTTCAAGCGAATATGGCTCCAATTATTTTCGGATTGTACGGAAAATAGATTGTTTGAATTGCCTTTGAGAGAAGACTTTTGAACAATTTTCGTCCACTCGGTTGTATTGTCCGGCTCGCCAGGGCAATCACAAGCTTCGACCATTGCCTGTTCCGGAAAATTCCCGGTAAAGTGAGTCGTGTCGATATCAATTGCACGAATTTCGCCACGACAGATGCGAACGATGCAGCTATCGTGTCCTGGAACTCTTTTACGACGCGACTCCCAACCGTCCATCCACTTGCCGCGTTCGGTGAACTTACCTTCAATAAAGACTGGATCTTCCGCATTGAGAAGATTTTCCTTTTCGGCAAAAAAATCATCAGTTGCCGAGAGCACTTCCGCTCCCAATTTGTGTTGTGCCAAATTGACCAGTTCAGTTAAATCGACATGTTGGTGTGTTGACAATTCAGGTACTACTCCATTTGAAAATTTGAATGCCAGTGCTTGGCAATATCGATTCGACGACACAGCCAAACATCATCAAAATTGCTGACGTATTCCAGAAATCGTGCGATGCTGGCGGCCCTTCCAGGCCGACCAATCAACCTGCAATGCAATCCTACCGACATCATTTTTGGTGCTACTTTTCCTTCTGAATAAAGCAGATCGAACGTATCTTTTAAGTAAGTATAAAACTGCTCACCGCAGTTGAATCCTTGTGCTGTGGCAAAACGCATGTCATTGGCATCCAAAGTGTAAGGAATGACAAGGTGGGGACTCCCATGGTGGTGGTCCCAAAATGGCAGGTCATCACTGTAATCATCGGCATCATACAGAAATCCCCCTTCTTCCACAACCAATCGGCGTGTGTTGGGACTGGTACGACCGGTATACCAGCCCAGTGGTCGCTGCCCGGTGACTTTCCTGATCGCCTCGATCGCTAATCCAATATGTTCTCTTTCAATATCTTCATCAACATACTGATAATCAATCCAGCGATAACCATGGCTGCAGATTTCGTGATTCATGCTTGCCATTTCTTCGATGACTGCAGGATTTCGGTGGACAGCCATGCCCACTGCAAAGATGGTCAAAGGAACTTCATACTCTTTAAAAATACGAAGCAATCGCCAAACGCCTGCTCTTGACCCATATTCATAGATGGATTCCATACTCATGTGTCGAACGCCTGGACGAGCGTCTGCACCAACTATTTCCGAAAGAAACGCTTCGGAGGCTGCATCTTCATGCAAAATACAGTTTTCACCGCCTTCTTCGTAATTCAGAACGAACTGAACCGCCACTCGAGCATTGTTGGGCCACCTGGGATGAGGCGGAGTCGAGCCGTAGCCGATTAGATCTCTGGGATAGTCTTTTTCCATTCTGAATAATGGGTTTCAGTTTAGATTTCTCGAGCGTCAAAAAAAATAAGTATATCTGACAACAAGCTGTCGGATTGCGAGGACGAAAATCGTTCGTGATTAATTCAGGTGACCGAATTGACACTGTTGGAGTTGCCGGTGGACCGCTTAGATGTCAGCCATAATGTCCTTAATTGATCGCACTGATGAACGCATCCTCAAATTAGTCCCAAGGGTCTTTGATGATGACTCCGTCTACACCGCAAATAAACGAAAGCCTTGAACCGAACTGCATTTCATATTCCCCTTTCCCATAAATCTGTCAATGTTCAAAGCATTGTTGTTTTAAGGTAAATCGGTCTATAATTCCTAATTACCTTAATTTAATTCACTTTCCAATCAATAATATCGAACCAACCAATTAATCTTTATCGAATATATCTATTTGATATTTAATTCAATAGTTGTCTAGCGTTCGTTCATATTTCGCTTACCGGCGAACACAAGTAGTACAGTCAAGATTAGTGTACACAAAATAGAGAATTTCGTCGATCAGTCCACAATCTGGAAAATGTCATGCTCATTAAAAGAAATTTGGGCGCTAAACTGCTGAGATTGGCTGAGCAATTTCCTGTGCTGACATTAAATGGCCCTCGCCAAAGCGGAAAAGCAACACTGGTTCGTTCATTATTTGATAAACACGCCTATGTCAGTCTTGAAGCTCCAGACGAGAGAGCATTAGCTAGAAAGGACCCGCGCGGTTTTCTAAAGCCATACTTGGGTGGCGCCATCATCGATGAAATCCAAAATGTTCCTGATTTAGTTTCCTATATTCAAACCATTGTTGATGAGAACCCGATACCAGGAAGCTGGATATTAACTGGGTATGAAAACTTTGGGCTTTCGCAAACCATCAGTCAATCTTTGGCGGGAAGAACCTCAATTGCATGGTTGTTGCCGTTAACATTGGACGAAATCAGACAGTTCAATAATCACCCGAAAGACCTTGAAGAGACACTCTATACAGGTGGTTTTCCAAGAATTTATAACGAAAAGTTAGATCCAAGTGAGTGGTTTTCGTCATACATTAATACCTATATCGAAAAAGATGTGCGATCGATTAGCAATATCGGTAACCTTGCTACATTTCAGAATTTCGTCGAACTATGTGCTGGACGAAGCGGCACTTTGCTCAATTACTCATCACTTGCGAGTGATTGTGGGATCTCACAAAAAACCGTTAAAAACTGGTTGAGTGTGCTAGAGGCAAGTTTCATTGTTTTCCGACTTCCGGCATTTCACAAGAACCTGCGTAAAAGAGTCGTTAAAATGCCGAAGCTCTACTTCTATGACTCTGGATTAATGTGCTGGTTGCTCGGAATTCGAAATTCTGCGCAAATTCGCACACATCCGCTACGCGGCCAAATTTTCAAGACTTGGGTAGCATCTGAAATCATTAAACACCGAACCAATTCCAATGAACGGGGAGGAGTGTATTTTTATCGCGATCACAACGGTGCTGAAGTTGACTTGGTCATTCCCGAAATTGACAAAATCACGCTGGTGGACACCAAGTCCGCAAAAACACCATCGGCCGCCCTTCTTCGAGGAACGAATCGCACCAAGAAACATTTCAGTCAACAATACCAGTGCATCGAATCTTCAGTCGTTTACGGTGGTGACCAGTTTAAGGTGATCAAAGGCACTCAACTGATCCCATGGCAATATCTACGTTCTATTGGTTTTGACACAGGATCGGACCATGTATGAAGGTCAATTGGAAATCAAGGACCGATAAAGTTCAGATGATGCAACCACCAAAGTTGAGCGGAATGCTCGTCAGATATTGATGGCTGCGCCAGTGAGAATGACAAAGAATAAGAGAAAATCAAACCCGGGTGATGATAAAAATGAATTTTGACTTGACATTCGCTTTGATTTGGATTGCGATTGGAATGTTTATTGCGATTCCACTTACCCTTCTTTTGGATCGGCGAGCAGCCCGCGCTCGACAAACAATAGACGAGCATTGGCAAACAATCGTGCGCATGGAAGCTGAGCGAGATGCCCAAGTCAAGCAGGATCAGGCATACGTTGAAGAACTCAAAGGAGCAGTCGCCGAACTGGAGAAGAAGTTCATTTCGGTCGCAAACTCTGCGCTTAATCAAAACAGCGTCAACTTTCTGAAGCTGGCCAACGAGAATTTTGAAAAATTCAAAACACAAGCAAACAAGGATCTCGACATTCGCCGTGAGTCAATAGGAAATCTCATAAAACCGCTTGATGAGAACCTTGTTCGGTACTCAGAATCGCTCCGAAAACTGGAACTCGACCGTCAAGGCGCCTATGCTTCAATGAAAACGCAACTCGAACTCATTGGGCAAACGAGCGAAGCACTCCGTACTGAAACCGGTCGGCTTGTCCAGGCACTTCGTAAACCCAAGGTTCGTGGACGTTGGGGCGAGATTCAACTTCGAAATGTATTGGAACATGTCGGCATGGCTGAAAAAATCGATTTTGTCGAAGAAGAATCATTTGATACAGAAGAAGGCAAAAGACGCCCGGATGTCGTCGTTTACCTTCCCGGCGACCGTTGCATCATCATTGATGCCAAAACCCCAATTGATGCGTATCTTGAGGGACTTGAGGCGGAGAACGAAGCTGAGCAAACCAAATACAACAAAGAACACGCCCGGCAAATTCGAGCCCAAGTCAAGAACCTTGCGAACGCGAATTACCAAAGCATTGTTCCGAACACGCCGGACTTCGTTGTGATGTTTATTCCAGGTGAATCGTTTTATTCAACTGCAATGCAGCACGATTCTGAATTGTTTGACTTCGCATTACGGCAGCAGGTGATGATCGCCACACCCATGACGCTGATCGTGCTGCTTAAGGTGATTGCACTGGGTTGGCAACAGGAAAGACTGGCTGAAAATTCCCGTGAGATTGCAAAGATTGGCCGCGAACTGTATGAGCGCATTGCAAAGTTCAGCGAGCACATGCGCGACCATGGTAAATCCTTATCTAGAACTATTGATTCTTACAATAAAGCGATCGGATCGATGGAGCATCGCGTGTTGCCGACTGCACGGAATTTGAAAAAATTGGATGTTGTGCCTTCTAACAAGAGTATCGAAGCGCCCGAAAATGTCGACCACAGGCCGCGACAGTTGAATCAATTGAACAAATGATCTGTCGTATTCATTTATATCAGCGCAACTGAATGTCAAAATCAACCGCCTGGAAATTTCGCTTTCAATATAATTTTTGTTTTCCAGCACCACAGGTGCCGGAACTTTCAGAACATTTATCCGAACGATTCAGTATTTAAATTCACTCACGCGGAGATATGGTTGTTATGAAATCCAGCAAACAGTTGTTGCTTGGAGTTGTCTGCCTGGGCATTTTTATGAGTTTTAGCGCACATGCTGATTCTCAGGCAGGGCGAGATAAAGCCTTCACCTGCACCGGTTGCCATAGTTCGCCCGGCTACCGTAATGCTTATCCGGGTTATCTGGTACCTAAGCTCGGCGGCCAGAAGGCCGATTATCTTGAGGCTGCACTCAAGGCCTATCGAGATGGAGACCGAGATCACAGTACGATGCACGCACAAATCGCCCAGATGAGCGATCAGGATGTTTCGGATATTGCCGAGTATTTCTCACAATTGGTCAAATAGTAGCTGCGATGAAAACAAGGTATATGAAATTTAATATTCTAATTGCTGCTTTAGCAATGCTGTCGGCGGTCCCAGCTGTTGCCGGTGATGCTGAGGCTGGAAAACAAAAAGCGACGCTTTGTCTAACTTGTCATGGAGAAGGCAATACCGTTCAGGGTGTTGGTACACCGATCATCTCCGGACAGTATGAAGACTACCTGATCCACGCAATGAAGAGTTACCGTTCAGGTGCGCGAAACAACCCCGTCATGGCAGGCTTCAGTGCAAGCTTGAGTGACCAGGATATTGAAGATCTTGCTGCATACTATTCGCAAATGGAATCGCAACTTTTTACCCCTAACGAATAACTCACGGCAGCTTCGGTTGTAACTAGCTGATAAGATTGACTACCATCTAATTTGGATAGCACACCAACAATCTGTTTCTTACCGGGAATGACTTCGCAGCAGATGGCAAAATTGAAACGAACTGATTGCCTCTACAATTGAGCAATTGGCCATTGATTCTTAGCCGAACCGATGAATCGATTGACTTGCTTTTTTTGTCGACCGGGCAGACTCAATCACTTTGATCACTTTACCGTCCTGGTAGACCAAACGGTCGCTTGACTGGACTGCACCAGAAATACCGACTGAAATAATCCCGCTAAGATTGAATGGGTCAGCGCTGTGTACCGTGGTAGACTGCGATTCATAGGTATCTTTGTCTGAATTGCGTAACAAATCGACTGCCACGGGGATAGCAAACTGCTGTCCAGCGACATTTTCAACAAATCGTCCGCTGCGCAATTCACCTCGGTCTTCCATTCTGGCATAGTAGCGTTGCAATTGTCTCCACGGCGGTATGTACTTGCCCTCCCGGACGAGTAAGTTCTGAAAGACAATCCCGTAGCGATAAAGCAGCGCTTTCGCAGCGGTGCGAATCAGTTCGTCTTCGGTCAACTGTGATTTTGATTTTCGCTTGGGGTGTTGTAGCAAAGACCAGCGCCCTGAACTTTGTACCGCATGGCTGTGTAGCCGTCCTGATCGTGATTTCCTGCGACGTTCGTTTTCAGGAGTCAGCAGTGAGCGTATTCCGCCGAAATGATCACAAGTTACCATTCCCAAGGCAAAAAGTTCAACCAGGCTTTCTTCCACGTGCACTGGAAGTAAACCGAGTTCATCTTGTATCTCTTCAAAAAACAAAGGACCGTAATCTGCGAAACTTTCAAGAATAAGATGAGATTTACTTGAAAGTTTAGGTTCAATTGGCGTACTTTTTTCAGTCAAACTTTTCCATATCGAAAGACGATTTCGTTTGACAAAAGCGAGTGGTATTGTCCGAATGGAGGTGCGATGGCGATAAATTCGTTTGTTTCCTCCCTTCCCTGAAAGGCGATCGGGTACCGAAAGTCTACACCATACAAATCGTCCCGTCGCGTTCAGGTAATCCAAGAGTTCAGGCTTGTACTTGAACGACCGCGAGGCCAAGATATCAGATTCCCAAATACCGGCGGGAGCCTCGTAAGCTTCAAGTGATTCGATAATTGAACTTAAAGACTCAACACCTTCACCACGTGTGTCTGAAGTCAGACGCATCCAGCGTGCGAGATAGCGTGTGTACTGTTTTGCACCAACAGGCTTGATTTGATTTCTCAGTTTCGAAATAGCGCGCTTGTGCAGTCGGGCGAGAAAATTTCGATCGCACCATTGAACTTCACTCGTTTGTTCTGTGAAACTTCCCCGCATTACACTGCCTTCGGCTTCCAACGCGGTCAATGCCGATTCAATGAGCCGAGGTGGCAAATCAATCGTAGCGGATAATTGCGAAATTGTGCTTGGGCCAACAATACCGAGTCGACTTTGGATAATTGAAATTAATGCTTTGGTCGGATCGTCAACCGGTACCTGTGCAAATGATGTGGGTTCAAATTCTGGTTGACGAGGTACATGGGGATGTAGCAACAAAAGTTCATCCAGCCGTTCTGCAGCCACCCACAGACGCACACCGCTGTCCAAGGTCAATTCAGTGGCACGTTGCTGCGATTGTAAAATTTCAAAATATTCTTGCCAGCGAATTTCACCACCATCGGGAATAAACATTTCTGAGTACTGGCCTTGAACCAGCAAGGGGTCGCCATAGGAGAAAAATCCGGAATTGACCAGCGCATCGTGCAATTCTTCTGCATCTCGGGGATTTGGCCAAAAATCCATTGAAACTGCACGGACAACATCACGATCGAATCGGCCAAATTCTGTGATATCCGAGTTTCCAGTCAAACGTCGTGTTTGCACCGCGAGTGTACGTCGTTCTTCTGCCGGCGCATCATCCAAAAATGCATAAGGCTTTGCTGTGAGTACCTCATGTGTCAGTGCCGATGGCTCAGACAGGTCTCGACACACGACATTGACCTCTTTGGATTCAATCTGCGCAAGCAATTGCGCAAACCCACCGGCATCCATGACCTCCTGCAGGCAATCGTCCAAGGTCTGCTGTACCAGTGGATGATCGGGAAGTTCGATTGGCCCGGTAATGTTTTCCTGGCAGGCAACCTGGTCAGGAAATACAAGCGACAACAGGTCTTCGGAGTCATTTCTCTGAAATGGAGGTGGTACTTTTTTACCACGATTAAACCTTAACACTGCCAATGCAATATTGGCAGTCCACCGCCATCGGGTCGCAAACATTGGGGCGCCTAAAACTGCTTGTGTCAGCACTGCCTTGGAAGAAGCCGACTTTAAATAATTTTGGACCTCATCCAATGCAAAACTGTGGGTAGGTCCGAGCGACAATACAAAATTGTCTTCAAGGGCGGCAGCTTGCAGTTCAAAGTTAAAGCGAACGCAAAACCGTTTGCGAAGCGCCAATCCCCAGGCTTTGTTAAGACGCGAGCCGTAAACGCTATGCACAACCAAATGCGCATCGCCTGCTTCATCGAAAAAACGTTCAAATACGATTGTTTTCCGAGTTGGTAAGATTCCCAGGGCTTTGCGTGCCGCATCAAGGTAACTTAGTATTTGCTGTGCAATGGAATCACTGACCTGGTGTTCGATGGCAAACTTTTTAATCGCACTTTCCAGGTCGCTCTCGTTGAGCAATGTTTGAACGTACTCACGCAGATCAGAAACTGATTGGCTCAGTTCATCACTGCGTCCCCGGCCTTCGCCCAACCAAAAAGGAATGTTTGGCGGCTGTCCTTTTGCATCTTCAACCCGAACAGAACCTTTTTCAACTCTTAACACCCGGTAAGAAGTGTTGCCTAATTGAAAGATGTCGCCAACCAGACTTTCGAAAGCGAAATCTTCGTTGACTGTTCCGACCCGAATGTCACCAGGCTCCAGAATCACGTCAAAATCGAACAAATCTGGAATGACGCCGGCATTGGTTGCTGCAACTATGCGGGCACCGCGACGCGCGCGTATTTTTCGATTGACCGCATCCAAATGAATGTAGGCATTTCGTCGTCCTCTGCGAAAAGTAAAGCCTTCACTTAACATCCGCAATATGCTGTTGTATGTTTCTTGCGACAAATCTCGGTACGGATAGGTCGATTTGAACTGCTGGTACAATTCATCGATCTCGACATCGTCTACACATGTTTCTGCGACGATTTGCTGGGCAAGTACATCCATCGCACTACCACAGATTTTCAGTTTTTCAAGTTCACCGTCGCTGACAGATTTAAGTAGCGCAACGCATTCGATCAGTTCATCTCGGGTTGTGGGAAATATTCGACCTTTTGGTGTACGGTCGACTGCATGTCCTGATCGCCCTACTCGCTGCAAAAACACAGATATCGAACGCGGAGACCCGATCTGACAGACCAGGTCAACATCACCGATGTCTATTCCAAGTTCAAGCGATGCAGTCGCAACCAATGCGCGCAGCGCACCCGACTTCAAATCCTGTTCAACTTTATGTCGATGTTCCTTTGACAAACTGCCATGATGAGACCCAATTTGATTTTCATCCAGCAGTTCGGCCAACTGTCGAGTCGCACGTTCAACATGGCGTCGTGTATTGACGAAGATCAGTGTTGTTCGATGCTGTTGAACCAACCCCGCAATTTGCTGGTAAATATCTGCCCACGATTCCATTGAAAGCACGGCCTCAAGCGGTGCTGCAGGAATCCGGATATCCAGGTCTCTTTTGCGAACGTGCCCGGTATCAACAATCATGCATTCATGCGGTATCCGTCCGGTCAAAAGTGATGCGATCTTTTCAAGAGGCTTTTGCGTTGCTGAAAGTCCGATCTTTAGCGGTGCTGTCTGAATGAGTCGCTCGAAACGAGCCATCGATAAGCAAAAATGAGCCCCTCGTTTGTTGCCCGCAAGTGCGTGAATTTCATCGACGATCAAACGGGTCGCTGTTTTCAGCATGCGTCTTCCAGACTCTGACGTAAGCAGCAGGTAAAACGATTCCGGGGTGGTAACCAAAATATGCGGCGGTTTTTTGACCATTTTTTGCCGCTCATATTGCGAGGTATCACCGGTTCGAACGCCAACCGTAATTTCACAATCACGATGATCTGCTTCGGACAGTTGTTTTCGAATTCCTTCCAGGGGGGCGATCAGGTTGCGTTCAATGTCGTAAGACAGGGCTTTTAGTGGCGATACGTACACCACATAAGTTGCACTGGACAAACCGTCATGTTTCAATCCCGCCTGGACCAAGTCATCGATTACGGCTAAAAAAGCAGCCAGCGTTTTTCCTGAGCCAGTCGGGGCACTGACCAAGACATCGCGATTTTGCTGGACACCAGCCCATGCCTGTTCCTGACACGACGTTGGTGCAGCGTAGTTGTTGTCAAACCATGCCTGAACAGCTGGATGAAAAGTCCAAGTCTTCGCTTTACTTTCCTTAACTGATGGTTCCATTGAAAGCCAAACTGACAAAATGCATCACGGAACGTCAAAATCGCACTAGACAGGCAAAGCGACTCTTTATTGGTTTTGTAAAGCTGAAAATATGTCTAATTTTCGATTTTGAAGAGTTGCAAATATTTTATGAGATTTATCATTTTCCCTTGCATGTAAACCTTTGCAACAGAATAAAATAATGCTAGCATTTCGTAAACTGCATTTTTGGAAAAACCAACATTAGATTCTGCAGAATTTAGTCAGACTGACGACTAATTTGTACGCCGCTTTGGTACCTTTGGCTCTTTGCAGGTTAACGCGTTGTTTCAGACGCTAACATCTATTTCTTCACTGCTTGTCGGTTATGTGTTCCTGTTTATCGGGAACGCGCTATTGAGCACACTCGTATCCTTACGAGCGCAACTCGAAGCTTTTGCCACAATCAATATTGGCTTGATTAACGCGGCATATTTTTTAGGACTTTTCCTGGGGGCCAAATTCTGCGACCGGCTTGTCGCCAGATCCGGCCATGGTCGTGCTTATGCGGTGTTTGCCAGTATTGGCGCGGTATGTGCCTTACTTCATGCTTTGGTTGTTGACCCCTATATCTGGATCGTCATTCGGCTGATGACAGGTATATGCTGTGCCGGTTTGATGATGATCACTGAAAGTTGGCTGAATTCAAAGGCCACCCGTACAACCCGCGGGCGAATTTTGTCAATTTACATGATCACTCATGTTTTGGCGTCTGGCTCCGGCCAATTGTTGATTCCACTGGCCGAACCGACGACATTTCATCTGTTTTCAATCGCTGCGATTGGATATTCGCTAGCTTTGCTGCCTGTACTGATTACCCGTCAAAGTGCACCGAAAATTCCCAAACGGGAAAAAATTCGATTTGTCGATATTTTCCGACACTCCAAAATTGGCATGACTGGGGCGTTTTGCTGCGGGTTAATTTCTTCCGCACTCTATGGATTAGCCCCAATTTTTACCCAAGAAAACGGCATGTCTACAACGACAACTGCTTTGTTTATGGCACTGTTGATTTACGGTGGTGGTGTATTGCAGTGGCCAATCGGAAAACTGTCTGACCGACTGGACCGGCGCAAACTCATTGCAAGCATGAGTTTGATCAGCGGTATTTTTGCCATTGTTGTGTTGTTTAGCGTTGATTTAAGCTTAAGTTATTTCCTATTGGCGACAGCATTATTTGGTTCAGTTTCGTTTACTGTATACCCTATTGCGCTGGCACACATCAACGACTCAACTCCCGATGACAAATTGCTTTATGCTTCTGCCGGGATGTTGACAGCCTTTAGTTTTGGTGCCATTTTCGGGCCAATTTTTGCAGCTTCTCTTATTGAACTTTTCAATTATGATGCGTTATTTTGGTACTTTTTTGTGATCTATGTCCTTTACGCTGCATTAGTATTTTGGCGTATCAATACCAAACCGGCACCCAAACGGAAGCGATTCAGACGGTTCTTTCGAGCTACCGTAGAATCAAGTATCAGCAATAAGGCGGTACAGGACGAAATCGACAAAGACATCGTTCGTCTGATTAGTGGAAAACGGCACTAATTTTTTGCACCGTGAGCGAGCCGATGTGATCAGGAACTCAGAAATATCAGGGATTACGCAACAATCGGATCAAACTTGAAGTATCCCATCGCGCACCTCCCATTGCAATAACTTCTGCATAGAATTGGTCCACCAATGCAGTCACTGGCAAGCGTGCACCGGCGGCGTTGGCTTCTCCCAAGCAGATCCCAAGATCTTTTCGCATCCATTCAACGGCGAAACCAAATTCAAATTCATCATCGACCATTGTGGTTCCCCGATTCTCCATCTGCCACGACTGCGCAGCACCTTTGGAGATGACATCTAAAACGAGTTTTTCGTCCAATCCGACTTTACTCGCAAAATTCAGTGCTTCAGAGAGACCCTGAATCAGCCCAGCAATTGAAATTTGGTTGACCATCTTGGTGAGTTGTCCAGAACCAACAGGCCCCATTAATGTGACAGCACGGCCGTAGCTGGACATCACCGGTGCAGCCTTTGCAAACGCAGATTCTTCACCACCCGCCATAATAGTGAGGACGCCATTTTCTGCACCGGCCTGACCTCCGGAAACTGGGGCATCAATAAAATGAATTCCTGACTGAGAAGCTGCCGTGGCTAGTTTCTTCGCGATGCTAGCCGATGCAGTCGTATGATCAACAAAAATTGAACCTTCTTTCATACTGGAGAACGCCCCATGGTCTCCACAGCAAATTTCCTCGATATCAAAGTCGTTACCGACGCAAGCAAAAACGATGTCCGAATTCTGGGCTGCTTCAGCTGGTGTTGGGGCAGATTGGCCAGTGTGTTCCTGTGTCCAGGCATGCGCCTTGGAAGATGTGCGATTGTATACACAAACCGGGTAACCATTGCTGGCTAGGTGTCCTGCCATTGGGTAGCCCATTACTCCAAGCCCAAGATAAGCAGTACGAATATTTTTCTGATCGGAAGTTGAATTCATGTCGAAGTCCTCGAGTCGGTTGAATGTGTATCGATTGCGCCCATAAAATAATGCGTGGAATTATAGGTTGATTGAATTCGGGCTAAAATGCTTGAATGTACAGAGACTGCAATACAAAAGTCATTGAATTCAATATTCAATGTGTCGAATGGAGCAAATCTTCGAATATTATTGAGCCAACTCTATTTGTACAACTCAATCTGAAAGATTCCCATCGCGTACAGTGTCGAAGAATACAATAAACAAAGTAATAAATAATAAATACATTAAAACATAATGTTATATATCAATAATAATCTGATATATTATTATAATATTGACTTTCAATTGGATAAGGAATCGCAAATTAACGCAGTAAATATTTCATAATATGCGCATCAGACCGTGAACAGGCCACTGATGTGATCTGACACACCATCTAAAGTGAATTTGATGCTCAATATCAGTGGGAATAAAATCAGTTTAAGAATTGCCAATGTGCAAGACGCACCTGAGATTGCCGAGTTTACAGCACAGATTGCGCTTGAAACCGAAGGCATTGAACTAGATCCTGACATTGTGCTCAAGGGAGTTGAAAACGGAATTCGCCAGACAAGGTACGGATTCTATATATTGGCAGAAATGGATCAACAAAGAATTGGTTGCCTGATGATCACGTACGAATGGAGTGACTGGCGCAATGGCGTTCAATGGTGGTTGCAAAGTGTTTTCGTCAAACCGGGTTTTCGCGGTCAAGGTATTTTCAAAATGCTGTTCAATTTCGTCTTGGAACAAGCTAGGGAACAGCCGGATGTTTGCGGAATCAGGCTCTATGTCGAACAAGCAAATCAAGCTGCGATTGCGACCTACCAGTCACTTGGACTGAATCCTACGGGCTATCTTGTTTATGAGAAGCCCTTGATGAATGAACCGGCTTGAATAAAACGGACATCGAGCCAATCTATGTTTAATCAGGAGAAAGAAAATTGTTAGGCAATGAAGTAGTTGTTTTAGATGGTGTAAGAACTGCAATTGGAGATTACGGCGGTGCATTGAAATCCATGTCGGCATGTGAACTCGGAGCTGTTGCGGTTCGAGGCGTGCTGGACAAAACTGGAATCGACCCCGCCAGTGTGGGTCACTGTGTCATCGGCAATGTGCTGCACTCTGACAGGCGCGATATGTATATTTCACGATATGCTGCCGTTAAAGGCGGTTTGCCAATCGAAACGCCAGCCTTGACAGTCAATCGCCTTTGCGGTAGTGGCTTGCAAGCTATTGTCAACGCGGCACAGATCGTGCAGCTCGGTGATGCGGAAACAGTGGTTGCCGGTGGAGCTGAATCCATGAGTGGCGCACCGTACTGGGCAACAGGAATGCGTTGGGGACAACGCATGGGGAATGCTGAATTTGTCGATATCATGGTCGGCGCACTCAGCGATCCGTTTCAAGGCTGTCATATGGGAATAACTGCTGAAAACGTGGCTGAAAAGTGGAATATTTCAAGGCTGGAACAGGATGAATTCGCAGTTGAAAGTCATCGGCGCGCAGTCAGGGCAACTGAGGAAGGACGATTCGACGAGCAGCTCATTCCGGTGGAATTGAAGTCTCGTAAAGGTACTATAGAGTTTATGACTGATGAACATATTCGCACCGACTGTGATGTTGAGTCTTTGGCAAAGATGCGTACGGTGTTCAAGAAAGATGGAACAGTAACCGCTGGTAATGCTTCAGGAATAAATGATGCTGCTGCAGCAATCGTTTTGATGGACGCAAAGGCTGCTGAACGTGCGGGTTACCAACCTATCGCCCGTCTGATGGATTACACTCATAGTGGAGTCGAACCCGAATACATGGGGATTGGACCGGTGCCGGCCATTCGCAAGCTACTTGATCGAACTGGACTCAGTGTAGACGACATCGATCTGATTGAACTCAATGAAGCATTTGCAGCCCAAGCTTTGGCAGTTATGAAAGACCTTGGATTGCCATCAGAAGTGACCAATCCGAACGGAAGCGGTATTTCACTAGGACACCCGATTGGCGCGACCGGTTGCATACTCACGGTCAAAGCGATTCATGAACTCAAACGCACAGGCAGTAAACATGCAATCGTATCCATGTGCATTGGCGGAGGACAGGGAATTGCGGCGGCATTTGAACTTCTTTGAGATTTTGTTGTCTATATAAATATTGACTAAATTTTGACTATCGAGGAACAGAGCCATTCTAATCAAACAAAAACCCGACGTTCTTCCAAGTGAAATAACACCACAGAGTGTTTACCTGAATCGTCGTAGATTTATGAAAACCACCGCTGCACTTGCAATTGGTGGGTCGGTACCGTTACTTGCATTGAAAGGCGAAAATGCCTATGCAATGGGAACAAAGTTTGAAAATCTTGTGGAGTCACCCTACTCTACGGATGAGGAAACAACTTCGTACAAGGACGTGACGTCCTACAACAATTTTTATGAGTTTGGCACAGATAAACGCAGTCCTGCAAAAGAAGCGCACCGATTGACGACAAGACCCTGGAGTCTGTCCGTTTCCGGTGAGTGTGAAGCGCCGAAGGACTGGGATATTGAAGATATTCTCAAACGTTTTCCCGCCGAGGAAAGAATTTATCGACACCGTTGTGTCGAAGCTTGGTCCATGGTCGTACCGTGGGTTGGTTTTTCTCTGGGAGAATTTTTAAAGATACATAAGCCAACTTCAAAAGCCAAATATATTGAAATGCTGACCTTAGTCAGACCTGATGAAATGATCGGTCAGAAATCAGGGCTTTTTGGTTCGGTACTGAATTGGCCCTATCGTGAAGGTTTGCGGATCGATGAAGCAATGCACCCACTGGCAATGTTTGCCACGGGTATTTTTGGCGAGCACATGCCCAATCAAAACGGTGCGCCAGTACGTCTCGTCGTGCCGTGGAAATATGGCTTCAAAGGAGTTAAATCGATTGTTTCAGTGCGCTTTACCGAACAAGCGCCTTTGAATACCTGGCAGGAACAGGCGCCACACGAATATGGGTTTTACGCTAACGTGAATCCAAATGTCGATCATCCCCGCTGGAGTCAAGCATCTGAGCGCCGCGTCGGCACACTTTTTGGTCGAATACCAACACAGATGTTCAACGGCTATTCCGATCAGGTTGCAAGCCTTTACAGCGATATGGATCTCAAAGTCAATTTCTAGATTCGCTGAATTAAAATCAATACACGAATTCGGAGTTGTTCTGGATTCGTGTTTTTTTTTGAACAACGGAGTTGCACATGGCGAAAACCACCACTAGACAGTGGTCTACCAGGATCAAACGGATCAAGCCTGTTATCTTCGTACTATGCGCCTTACCTGCAGCATTACTTGTCTATAACATCTTGACCGGAAATATCAGCGCGGATCCGATTGAAGACCTGACACATGTAACTGGCGAATGGGGTTTACGCTTGTTGCTTCTGACACTCGCGATTACACCGATTCGTTACCTGACTGGAATCAATCAGGTGATTCTTGTTCGTCGGATGTTGGGGGTTTATGCATTTTTCTATATTCTGCTTCATTTTTTAACGTGGCTGGTGATTGACAATTTCTTTGACTTTCAGCGCATCATTGAAGACATCATTGAGCGGTATTACATTTTGTTCGGAACCCTCGCATTCTTAATGATGATTCCATTGGCAGCGACATCTATGAATCGAATGGTGCGCTGGTTAGGCGCCAAGCGATGGATTAAACTGCACAGACTGATTTATCCATTGTCCATTCTGGGGGTCGTACACTTTTATTTGCAAGTCAAAGCAGATATTACAGAACCTGTCATTTACGGCGCAATTCTTGCTGTGTTGCTTGCTTATCGTGTTTGGAAAAAAAGACAAAATTCTCGAGTCAAAGCAAGTTAGGTCATGTCATACCACTAATGTCGTAAAGGCAATTCAGTTTGATGCGCCCATTGCCAGTCTATCATCGCCCTCGAAACGATTCTAGCTCGCCGGCCAGCCCACCACTATCTGGCATCAAATAAGACTATGCCTTGAAAGAATGTATCGCGAAGGCCGATATGGTGCAGTCCCTTCCGATAACCTTATTCGCATTTAATCTAAAGTTTCCTTAGGTAGGTGCCGTTCCACGTGTGACCGCGGAGCTATGTGGTGCTTATAATATTTGCTGAGTTACAGATAGCCATTCTTGCATTCTGTACCTGTTCCAATAAGCCAAAGTCACACTTGAGCGTTCTAGCCTGATTGAACAAATGCCTTCTATAGATTTCACTAGACTTACTCCAGCCATCGGCGCTGAAATCTCGGGAATAGATTTTTCCAAGCCCCTGACAAACGAAATATCTGACGCAATCTATCAACTTTTGCTGGAGCACCAAGTCATTTTCTTTCGCAATCAGAACCTCTGTGCGCATACTCATCTGGAATTGGCACAAAGTCTCGGTGAACCCAGTCCACCGCATGAAATTTATCCTCATCTACCCGAATGTCCTCAAGTCATGGTGCTCGATTTTGATGGCGATAGACCTCAGGACACAAATGTTTGGCATACAGATCTTACATTTAAAGGCAAAGGTCCTTTTGCCAGCATACTTTACAGTCGCATGGTTCCGCCTGTCGGAGGCGACACTTTGTGGGCATCTCTGAGTGCGGCATATGATGCTTTACCGCAAGGGGTTAAATCCGAAATAAAAGATTTACGTGCTGTTCATGATATGGGTGATTTTCGTAATAATTTCATTGTCGGTGAACAGCAAGGTAATGCTGAAAAACTGAGCCATGCCCACTTGTCTATGGGTAATGCGATTCACCCACTCGTCAAAATACACCCAGCAAACGGAAAACCCTTTCTGTTTTGTAATCCTGCGTTTACCGTTCATATCGAAGGTTTAAGAGCTTCGGATTCTACGAGACTTTTGAGTTACCTTTTCAGCCATCTAACCCAACCGGAATTTCAGGTAAGATTTCGGTGGGAAGAAAACACAATCGCGATCTGGGACAATCGTTGTACCATGCATTATGCGCTTTACGATTATGCCCCGCATCGAAGAATCATGCATCGCATCACTGTAATGAATGATCGAAGGGCTAATCATGCGGTATTGGACTTAGATCATGCTGAACAAGTCAGTCAAGTTGCTGTCTGATTAAAGTCTTGCAGCAATGACCCTAAATTCGTCTCTCAATCCATATTTCAAAGACTGAACTTCAAATATGTCATTACTATCTGTTGATACTGTCATCCATGCTCGTTGGGTTATACCTGTTGATTCGTCCAATAGTGTGCTGGAAAATCACAGCATTGCGATCGCCAAAGGTCAAATTCAGGCAATTTTGCCAAATTCAGATGCCAAGAGTCAATTTATAAATGCGAAGCATGTTAACTTGCCTACGCATGCTGTGACTCCAGGCTTCGTTAATTCACATACCCATGCGGCCATGTCACTGTTTCGAGGAGTTGCCGAGGATCTGGAGTTGAATAACTGGCTTCAGAACTACATTTGGCCACTTGAAGGCAAGTGGGTTTCACCCGACTTTGTACGAAGTGGAACCAAACTCGCTTTTGCTGAAATGATTAAAAGCGGTACGACCTGCATAAACGATATGTACATGTTTCCTGATGCTGTTGGTGAAGTCGCCAGAGAAACGGGGATGCGTGCGAGTCTAGGAATGATTGTTCTAGAATTTCCCACTGCATGGGCACAGATGGCCAGCGAATATATCGACAAAGGGATTGAACTTTACAACATGTTCAAAGATGATAACCTTGTTTCGACGGTCCTTGCTCCGCATGCGCCTTACACCGTCGCGAACAACACCTTCGATACCATTGCGATGCTTTCACAGCAATACAATCTTCCTATCCACATGCACGTTCATGAAACCGCTGAAGAAGTGAGCAATTCAATCAATGAGCACGGTGTGCGCCCTATTGAACGATTGAACAAACTCGGACTTGTCAATTCACGGTTGATTGCAGTCCACGCAACACAACTTATTGACGAAGAAATAGCGCTGCTCGCACAGGCAAAGAGTAGCGTTAGTCATTGCCCAAAATCAAATCTCAAGCTAGCGAGTGGAATTTGCCCGATCTCAAAATTACTTCGCAACAACGTTAACGTCGCTTTGGGAACCGATAGTGCGGCCAGCAACAATAGTTTGAATATGCTCGAAGAAATGCGCATCGCCAGTCTGCTTGCCAAAGGCAGTTCACTAGATGCCACTGTCGCGTCTGTTCAAGAAGTCCTTCGCATGGCTACGATTAATGGGGCAAAGTGCCTGGGACTTGAATCTTCCATCGGATCTTTAGAAGTTGGAAAGAATGCTGATGTTGCGGCGATCAATCTTGATTCACTTTCCAGCGTTCCAATATATGATCCAGTTGCCCAAATTGTTCATTCTGCCACCCGCAATCAGATTTCAGATGTCTGGATCGGCGGTAACCGGGTGTTGGATAATCACGCACTCACCAGTATTGATGAATCAGAATGTATTGCAATGGCTAATCAATTTGGCGCCGAGATTTCTAAGGGAATCTGGTGGAACTAGCCATCCATTGAACTTGCCACCATGAATACACTCAACGTCGATCAGGCAGAGGTCAGCAAGTTTTCGAAATCTGTTGATGACTGGTGGAATACATCCGGTGAATTTGGAACGCTACATAAACTCAACCCCTTAAGGCTCCGGTATATTCAAGATTTCACTCCAGTGGCGAATCAGAGCGTTCTGGATGTCGGTTGTGGTGGAGGCATTTTAAGTGAGGCTCTGGCTGTAGCGGGGGGCGTCGTTACCGGCATTGACATTAATGAACAAGCGATTTTCGCGGCAAAACGACACAAACAGTTCAGTGAACTGAAGATTGAATATGTATGTACCACGGCGGAACAATTCGCGCTGACACATCCTGATACATTTGACATCATTACGTGCATGGAACTGCTTGAACATGTGCCCGATCCTCCTTCACTGATCAAGGCCTGCGCTGTGATGCTCAAGCCAGGTGGTCATTTGTATCTATCGACCCTTAATCGGACACCGAAAAGCTGGGCCTTGGGAATTATTGCTGCAGAATATGTTCTCAATGTCGTGCCGCGAGGTACCCATCAGCATTTGAAATTCATTCGTCCTTCAGAACTATTTGGCTGGTGTGAAGAAGCGGGTTTGAGAATGCAGGATATCTGCGGTCTACACTATAACCCCCTTTTGAATACGTTTCGCCTGGGACCTGGCGTTGACGTCAATTATTTTGTTCAATGCCAGCGAATCTAAATCAGTTCGAACTCGTACTGTTCGATTTTGACGGTACGATTGCCGATACAGCACGCGATATGATTAATGCTTTGAACATGCTGTTGCACAAAGAATCCAGGCCGGCGGTCGATTATGAAACGCTTCGTCCTTTTGTATCCAATGGCACACCCGCATTGTTAAAACACGGATTCGGGTGCTCGCCGGAAGATGCAGAATTTGAAGGCTTGCGTCAAGAATTCTTGCAAATTTATAATGACAATTTGTGTGTATATACGGTGCTTTATCCCGGCACCGATTCAATTCTTCAACAGTGTGGCGACACTGGCGTTGCATGGGGCATCGTGACAAACAAACCTGAATTTCTCACCCGAATTATTGTGGATCATCTGGGACTGAGCGAATCTGTCGCCTGCATTATTGGCGGTGATACCCTAAAACTGAGAAAACCAGACCCTGCCCCCGTTGTCCATGCATGTGAGTTAACGGGTACGGAACCAGATTCGGCAATTTTTGTCGGTGACTCCTGGCGAGACATTGAAGCAGGTCGCAAAGCTGGATTGACTACTGTTGGTGCAACGTATGGTTACATTCCGCCGGATGATAACCCCGAGCTATGGGGTGCCGACTACACCATCGACTCAATCGAGCAAGTTGCCGATATCTTGTGGGGCAATGGGCTGAATACTAACTGAGATTTGAGACACTTTTAGACAGGTCCAGTCAAACTGTCTTTGCTTTGCAAAGTTTACGAAGATGATCAATTTGGCCAGGTTCCAATTCAGTCCACTGGCGTATGTCCAAATGTTTGGGTAAGCGGTAATTTCCATATCGAATTCTTTTTAACCGATTAACTTCGCAACCACAGGCTTGCCAGGCTTTTCGAATTTCTCTATTTTTCCCTCCAGTGAGCACAATTCGGAACCATTGGTTCGCACCCTTTCCCCCTTCGATACGATGCACTTTAACGAATCGAAAAACATCTTTACCACAACGCACACCCTTACGTAGTCGAGTTAGTGTATCGTCGCCAATCTTACCGAACACTCGGCACACGTATTCTCTTTCAATTTCACTGGAAGGATGCATCAGCGAGTGAACCAAGTCTCCATCATTGGAAAATAGTAGTAAACCTGTCGTATTGATGTCCAATCGACCAACTGAAAGCCAGCGACCATGACTAATTTTGGGCAGCGAATTTACAGCCAAGGAACGTTTTCCAGGATCGTTATGAGTGCAAATCTCACCTTCAGCCTTGTGATATGCCAGCATTCGGGTTAAGCTTCCATTCGGTTTAACAACAACTTTTTTGCCATTGATCTCCAAAATATCATCAACATGGACTCGATCTCCTGGGTGCAGTACACCTCGATCATTCTTGATGATACCGGCACTGAGCCATCTTTCGATTTCTCGTCGTGATCCAAATCCTGCCCGCGCAAGATACTTTTGTACACGTTCAGCCATAAACAGATCCAATTGTGTGATTTAAGATGACGCTACTATTCTGGTTCATCTGCATCTTCGATCGTTTCGGATTCTTGCGATGCTTGACGTTCCAGAAGGTCTAGCGCTGGTAGTTCATCCAGGGATTCCAGATTAAAGTATTCCAGAAAGCCACGTGTCGTTCTAAAAAGAGCTGGACGACCAGGTACCTGTTTGTGCCCTGCTTGTTCAATCCATTCATTGCTTAACAATGTTCGCATAATTTCGGTCGAAACGGATACGCCGCGAATGTTTTCGATATCACCTCGCGTCACAGGCTGACGAAAAGCAATGATTGATAGTGTTTCCATGAGTGCTCGAGAGTAACGCCGTGGTCTGATTTCCGATAATCGCTGCAGCCAGGTTGAATATTCAGGTCGCGACTGAAATCGAAAACCGTCACCAATTTTCTTAAGCTCGATACCGCGCTGATCACAATCTCTTTGAATTTCAAGAATTACGCGTTCGATTTCAAGCTTCGATGGACATTCTTCTTCTGAGAATAGACTCGCTATCTGTTTGAAAGATACCGGAATTTCTGATGTCAAAATGACGGCTTCAATGATGTTCTTGAGTTGTTGAAAATTGAAAGACATCAGCTATTCAAATGTAAATGTATGGGAGAGGTTGAAGAAGCTTGGGCTGCGTAAATTTTGTTTGAATTGAGTAACTCGAGCAACGCCAGAAACGTTATAACCAGACCGGCACGCCCTTCGGATTTGTCGAACAATTCCTCAAATCGCAACTGATTTGAAGTTTGCAGTTTTTCCAGAATTGTCTTGACTCGATCCTTGACAAATAAAGGTTCTCGTCGCATGACGATGGGAGCACTGAGTTCTACGATTCGCAACACATTCTTGAAAGCTTCGACCAAGTCGAATAACTCCACGACTTCGATCAGTGCCTGTTGAGGTACTCGTGGTCCGAGAGCATTTGCAATAAAAATATCTCGACCCACTCGATGGCGCGACTCCAAAAGCATGGCAACCTGTCTGATTCGATCGTATTCTTCCAGTCGCTTTGCCAACTCCAGGCGCGGATCGACCTCCTCTTCTTCTTCATCTTCGGTGGGTGTTGGAGGCAACAGCAAGCGAGATTTGATATAAGCGAGTGTTGCTGCCATCGCCAGATATTCACCAGCCAGTTCGAGGTGAATTTTCTGCATCAGATCAATGTACTTGGCATACTGTTCGGCGATCTCTGCGACAGGTATATCCAAAACATCAAACTTGTTCTTTCGAATCAGATACAAAAGTAAATCCAACGGCCCTTCAAATGCCTGTGTGATCACTTCCAGAGCATCGGCTGGAATGTAAATGTCGCTTGGAATCGAAAAGTCTTCGAGTTTTTCCTCATCTCCCTGACGAAATTTGATCACATCGTCATCCAAACTATCGATATCCTCCTGTACCGACGTATCGGCGAACGTCGGTCATGGTTTCTTCAGCAACTGCCCCTGCTCTTTCGCAGCCCTCGGCAATCACCTTATTCAAATAGCTTTTATCTTCAATATAAGGGCGCGCACTTTCTTTGTGTTGAGCTTGTTCGTCCAGAATATGTCCAATCAAGGGTTCCTTACAATCCAGGCAACCGATAGATGCTGTGGTGCAACCTTCGCAAACCCAATTTTTTTGATCACTGTCAGAATAAATTTTGTGCAAATCCCATACTGGGCATTTTTCTGGATTCCCAGGATCATTACGGCGTATACGAGCGGGATCGGTTGGCATTGATCGAATCAACTTTGTGATCCTGTCAGGTTCATCACGAAGAAAGATTGCGTTGCCGTAGGATTTGGACATTTTCTGCCCATCGGTTCCAGGGACTTTCGATGCCTCGGTAACATGGTGATCAGGTTCAACGAGAATTTGTCGTCCGCCACCTTCTAAGTATCCCATGAGGCGTTCCCGGTCGCCGCGCGATAGATTCGGCATTGAAGCCAGAAAATTTTGTGCATCATGCAGTGCTTTGGGATCGCCGCGCTCGGTGTACGCGGTTCGTAGTCGGCGGTAGTGCGAACCGTTCTTTTTCCCCAACTTTTTAATTGCAGTCTCTGCTTTTGATTCAAAATCCGCATCCTTACCAAATATTGAATTGAATCGACGCGCTATTTCCCGGGTCAGTTCCACATGCGGGATCTGATCCTGTCCTACAGGTACCAAAGATGCGCGGTACATCAATATGTCAGCACTTTGCAGTACCGGGTATCCCAGAAAACCATGGGTCGATAAATCCTTGTTTTTCAATTTTTCTTGCTGATCTTTGAAGCTGGGCACCCGCTCCAGCCAACCTAACGGACTGATCATTGAGAGCAACAGGTAAAGTTCAGCATGTTCAGGCACTCGAGATTGAATAAATATGGTTGCCAGTTCGGGGTCGACACCGCATGCCAGCCAATCAACAATCATGCTCAGTACGTTTTCTTTCATTGCATTTTCCGAAACTGAATCAAACTCAGTCGTCAACGCGTGCCAATCTGCGACAAAGTAAAAGCACTCGTGTGCATGCTGCATTTCAACCCACGGTTTGATGACGCCATGATAATGCCCCAAGTGTAAAGGGCCAGTTGGCCGCATACCGGAAAGAACGCGTTTAGGCTGTCCGAGTGTACTCATGAAATGATTTCTCCTTTGTTTAATTTTGTACTAATGATTGTCATTAAAGTGTCATATTTTTACAACTTGCTGATGCTTGCACGACTCCAGCAGATCAATCGCCCTGCCCCTGTTGGGAATTTCAATTTCCGGGTCTATT
Source organism: Arenicellales bacterium (assembly GCA_963664525.1). Taxonomy (GTDB): domain Bacteria; phylum Pseudomonadota; class Gammaproteobacteria; order Arenicellales; family JAJDZL01; genus JAJDZL01. Next base: position 950,748 of record OY761535.1, on the reverse strand, counting down.
TCGAGTAGCGGCTGCAGCACAAATCGACGTTCGTGCATTCTCGGGTGTGGTACAACAAGCGTTGCAGACTGGATCATTTGCTGTTCATAAAGCAATAAATCAAGATCTATTCGCCGTGGACCGTTCACTTGTCCGGTTCGAACTCGACCAAGATCCTTTTCACAGCTTAACAAAATATCAAGCAATTCGATCGGATCAAGGTCCGTTGTCATATTGAAGGCAGCATTGATGAATTCAGGCTGTTCTTCAAATCCAAGTGGATCAGTACGATAAAGCGATGAAGTTTGCTTGACCACACATGACTCATGCTGGTTGACAATCTCGATCGCTTTGAGCACCTGCTGTATCGAGTTATCCAAATTGCTACCAACCCCGACATATGCTAAATTGGATTTTTCTTTCCTCATTGCCATCGATTGCGCCTTCGCCTGAACTTCACTTTTTTGGAATGCTGCGATAATTCTTGTTGATCGCGAATTTCGACCCACTCCTTACAGACATTTTCATCGACATCACCGCGTTTGCCACGCAGTTCAAATAACCTTACCGCTGAGCGAAAAATTTTGTGTTCAGTAAGGCGCGTACCGTTTTTTTGTACACCAGCTTCCAACAGTTCTTGAAACTGCCAAATATCCATCATTCGGTGAATCACGTGTCGGCTAAAAAAAGTTCTTTCGTTCTGTTGGTTCAAAATGTGGTTTGCAATTTTGCCAAAAGCGGCACGCTTTCGCTTGGATCTTCGGGTTATCGAATCGTAAAAGTTCGGCCAAAGTACGGCAGCGTAGGTAAAGGCTTTACTGGTGTGTTCACCATTTCGAATGCGTAAGTCAGTTTCCCTGAGCACCATATCTATCCAATCGACAACGCCATAATTATTGGAAAGACCAGAATGCAGCCAGTGATAGGTTGGAAACAGATGACGGAATACTTCATGGCGAAACAAATATTCAAAACTCAATTGGGCGCGACCGTTGAACAGAAGTTTGTCCAGTTCATCCGTCAAACGAAAATTGGACACATCAGTCAACAGCCTGGCATTCGGTGCGATTGCTTGTTCGGTTGCGATATGAAATGAAAAATCAGGCAATGTTGCGAACCGGATCGCACGCAGTATTCGGACCGGATCTTCTCGATATCTTTGTGCTGGATCACCAATCAGGCGAACAGTCTTGTTCATTGCATCATCATAACCACCTGTGTAATCAACGATGTGCATATCTGAAGGGTGAAGATAAAGTGAATTGATGGTCAAGTCTCGGCGAAAAGCGTCTTCTCGTATTTCTCCAAATCGATTGTCTTTTAGTATTTTGCCTCTTGCGGAAACATTTCGAGACCGACCGCGTCGATGGCCAAAGTTTGGAGCACGCCGGTAAGTCGCCACCTGGATGCTTTCACCGTTCAGATACACTTGTGCAATCTGAAATCTGCGCCCGAAAACTTCACAATGTTTAAACAGTGCACGAATCTGCTCCGGACGTGCATTTGTTGAGACATCGAAATCCTTGGGCTGCCGATCAATCAGTAAATCGCGAACACAGCCACCGACCAGTTCACTTGTATAGTCTTCACGTTTAAGTCGATCAATGACTTCGATGGCATTCGAACTGATCTTGACGTGATTAATTTCGTGTTCTGCCTTCGTAATGATTCGTGGTTGGTCCTCGTGGCTGTACTGTGGACCGACTATTGAATTTGTCAATTGTGATACCATTTAGCAAAATTGCAATCGATTACTGAAATGCTCCCTTCGTCTAGCGGTCAGGACTTCGGCCTCTCAAGCCGGCAACAGGGGTTCGATTCCCCTAGGGAGCGCCAAACAAAATTTCAATGAGGTATTTTCTTGGTTTACCTGGTTAACACAACGCCGGACAGCGAGCACACTGATTCCAACGTAACGGATGCTGGGATCGAAAACTTTGTTGAGCAAGTCATCGAAAAATCTAAAACGACGCCAGTTTTGGTTGATTTTTGGGCACCATGGTGTGGACCGTGCAAAAATCTTACGCCAATTCTCGAAAAGCTGGCTGACAAGTATGCAGGTGCTTTTCAACTTGTAAAGGTCAACATTGATGAGCAACAGGAACTTGCAATGCAATACCAGGTGCGCAGTGTACCCACTGTATACCTGGTCAAGAATACCGCTGTTGTTGATGGTTTCATGGGTGCGCAACCTGAAAACGTAGTTGAACAATTTCTGTCTAAACACATCGATACGACGAATTCATCACCGGAACCGGTCAAAGTCGACCCGATCCAGAATCTGATTAATCAGGGGCTGATATCCGAGGCAATCGCCGAGCTGGAAAAAGATGGGTCGGATGAAAGTCAGTTTCGTCTTGCGCGCCTGTATTTGAATCAGAATGAATTTGACAGAGTACGTGAAACACTCAATCAGCTTAAGGACAGTCAATCCGCTCCAGAATACCGATTTATCGGCGCAGCACTTCATTTTGCCGAGTTGGCGTACTCCATTGAGTCGCATACTGAACTGCATCAAATGGTGATGCAGGATGAACAAAACTGGGATGCTCATTACAATCTGGCTGCAGTCCAAATGATCACTGGAGAATATTCCGCTGCACTGGAATTGTTGCTCAACATTGTCAAACATGATCGAAGCTTCAATGATGATGCCGGACGAAAAGGCATGCTTATGGCATTTGATATGATCGGTGCTGACCACGAACTGGTTTCACAATATCGACGTTTGCTGGCACCCATCCTGCACTAACCTCGAGGATGATGATCTTTTAGCAATTTTGAAAGCCGCTGCTTTGAAACGTGCGTATAGATTTGCGTCGTGGAAAGATCGCTGTGACCGAGTAACTGTTGAATCGTTCTGATGTCTGTTCCGTGATCCAGCAAATGGGTTGCAAACGAATGACGTAGTGCATGTGGCGTGATATCCGTTTTGATTCCCGCAACCAGCGTATATTTTCGAATGTTCATCCAAAACGCCTGACGCGTCATTCGACTGCCGCGGGCTGTGATGTAAAGATCATTGCTCAACTTAGTTTTGAGCAATTGTGAACGTGCTTTTTCCAGATACTCACTCATCCAGTAAACGGCGTGCTCACCCAGCGGAATCAATCGTTCGCGAGAACCCTTACCCGTCAATCTTACCCAACCATCGGCCCGGTTAATAGCGCCTAGAGGAAGATTCACGAGCTCTGAGACTCTCAGTCCTGCGCCATAAATGGTTTCAATCATCGAACGGTCACGCAATCCGACTGGACGATTGATGTCTGGTGCAGCCAGCAATGCTTCGACTTCAGCCTCAGTTAGAGATTTAGGGAGAATCCTGCCCACCAAAGGAGTAGAAATTTCGGCAGTCGGACAAGTGTTAAGAATCGACTGGGATACACAGTAAAGAAAAAAACGCCGAAACGAACTTAACTGGCGAATGATGGTTCGAGCACCATAACTGGATCGGCTCGCCAGGTAACGTAATATGTCAGACCGGTTCGCATGTAGCAAGCTTTTTTTCTGTTCTTGCAGCCATGCTGCCAACCCCATCAGATCCATTTGATACGATTCAAGCGTCTGTTTTGTCAGGCCCGATTCTGCCCAAATTGCATCTGTAAACTCTTCAATAACCTGAAGGTCTTTACTTGACACGCGAGTTGACAAATTTGATTTCAATTTGAATCTGCGGGTTCTGAATTCTTTAGGTTGCTCAGACGACTAGACACTAACGACCGATTTCTGGGGTCAATGGTATCCTCACGCAACTGGGTATAGATGATTCGTGCATCGGCAAATAACTGAGCTTTTACTAGTTCATCACCTGCTTTCAAACGTGCCGATAGTGCCCATTGATCGTCCCATCTGCCACCGAACATCGCCGATTGAAGCAACAGTGCTGATGCCATGGCATGATTTCCCTGTACGGAATAAGATTCACTGATCCAACGCAATATTTCCCTTCTTGATTGAGGTGTGCCTGCTTTGTTAAAGAGCTTTATGAAGACTTGAATGGCCAGGTCATGCTGTTCAAGCACCTGCAAGTCAAAAACGACCTGCAAAACCTGGTCGAGTGCTTCCTGGGAAGCTGCCTGCGGCAATTGTGCAATGACTTCATCCAAAAATCGTTCACCTTTTTCGATCTCTCCAATCGATATCGCAATACGCGCTTGAGTCAATCGCCATGATTGAAGTTCGTTGGCTTCCTGTGGTTCGGGCATTACTTCAATGATTGTTAACGCTTGGTCAAAGTCATTTTGTCTGAGTGCAGTGTTGGCCAATCGAGTTTTTATCTCATTTGAGACCTTGGACACATCCAGCAGTTGCGTTCGCACAAAAAGAGTTTCGAGCAAATCATACATTTGGGCCTCGAAATACAAATTTGCCAATGCAGCAGTGCTGCGAGTTCGCATTTCCTCGGTATAGGCATGCCTTGCCAGGTAGGCGTGCACGGCACGAGCAGTGATGGGTGAGGTGATCTCAAACTCCTGTGCCAACTGATACCAGCTGTCGTCATCACCAATGATCATGCCGAAATCGTTGCCCAAGACAGTCGAATATTGATCATAGGTATCAAGCAGTTGCTGTTCAACGATCAAGGGAACAATGGGCAGGTGTTGCCAACTTGAATTAGAGGTATAACCAATGGACAACGCCGATTCAATCGCAGTCGTCTGAATTTCAAAATCATGGTAAGAACGAGCGGCCAATTCAATCAGCGACCATAATTCCGAATGCAATGCAGGTTGCGAAATGAACTCCGGTTCCATTTCCAAACCTTGAAATACAACTTCGGATGGACTCAGTGCCTGCAGTCTGAACTGTGTGTACAGTTCAAGCAATTGGGCTTCAAGGGTTTGTAAAGGCACTAATCGAACACTGGCTTCTTGCAGTCTGTTGTTGAGAATCAGCACTCGCACGTATCGATGTTCCCAAATTGGATCACTTGGACGGTAGTCTCGGTCAAACAAGTCGAGCGCAATTTCTGCATCAGCCAAGTAGTTCTTTTCGAGATAAATTTGTGCGATAAGACTGCGCAATTCAATGATTGTCGACTGGTTTTCGTAATGCTGCAACACCAGTTTTCTGATTCGTTTTAAAGCACTGTCGTATTGTTTAAGTTGAATTTGCGCTTGTGCTGCGTATGTTTGCGCCAATCCGTAGATCTCAGATTCGCGAAGCTCGTCCGCCCTATTGATTGAGTCTTCCCATAATTCTAACTTCCAGCTTAACTCAAAGAATAGCTTCTCCCATTCGAATTCATCCAATGAATGTACATAATTGGATCGCTCGTTGACAACAATGTGATGAGCCAGTTGAATCGCACCTAAATCTACCAGAGCACGAACCTGATCCAGCGAACTGCGCTCTTCATAAGCCGCAAGTTCTGGTGTTTGCTCATTCGATTGAACTTCAGGTTGCTCAAGAGGAACAGAATCCGATGTTTCAGCACTTTCTTGAATCTCAACAGTCGATTGTGCATGAAGTGGTGTTGGCGAGGCCAGGATTACACCCACATGAAGAACCAGCGCAATGCAAAGAAAGCCCCTGCACACACAATTGTGTCTTTGGGTTGATTGATCAGCCAGACGATGTTCAGCCGCTTGTATCAATTGCTCAGTGGGTGGTGTACCCTAGTCAAATTGATACGGCAGAAAGCTACACGCTCGGAAACATTGTGAGTGTAGAAATCTGAAATTCAAGCAATCGAAATTATTTGATTTTTTCTTTAATTCTTGCAGATTTACCGGTTCGCTCTCGCAAGTAGTAAAGCTTGGCTCGGCGAACTGCACCTCGTCGTTTTACTTCTACACTTCGAATCAATGGGCTGTGCGTCTGAAAGACCCGTTCGACACCTTCACCGTAAGATATTTTTCGTACAGTGAATGAAGAATTCAAGCCTCGATTGCGTTTCGCAATGACGACGCCCTCAAATGCCTGCTGACGCTCTCTTTCTCCCTCTCGCACGAGAATGACAACACGAACGGTATCGCCCGGAGAAAACTCCGGCAGATCATCCCGTATTTGTTCAGACTCAATTTCTTGAATTAGCTTTCCGTTCATATTTTCCTCTGCTGTGCGTATTCGCTTTGAAATTCCATTAATGCCCGTTGATGATCATCGTCCAAGTTCAATGATTCAAGCAAATCCGGACGTTGTAACCAAGTACGGCCTAGTGATTGTTTCAGACGCCAGTAACGGATCGCTTCGTGGTCACCTGATATCAAAACTGAAGGAACCGATCGATCTTGAACTGTTTGCGGTCGGGTGTAGTGTACGCAATCAAGTAGCCCGTTCGAAAAGGACTCATACTCGCTGGATTCCTCGTTGCCCAGTGCGCCAGGCAACTGCCGTACAATCGCATCAATCAATACCATTGCTGCTAACTCTCCACCAGACAGCACGTAGTCGCCTATCGACCATTCCTCGGCGCCAATTATATCCAATGCACGTTGATCAATACCTTCATAACGACCACACAACAATATTAGATTCGGCTGCTGAGCAAAATGGCAAACGTCATTGTGTGTCAATTGCCGACCCTGTGGACTCATACATAACACCGAAGGCTTGTTTGACACATCTTGCAGTAAATCTGATACGCAGTTGATTAGAGGTTCTGCAAGCATGACCATTCCCGGACCGCCTCCAAACGGGCGATCATCCAGTTGTCGATGCTTTCCCTGCCCATAGCGCCTAAGGTCAACGGAATCGAGCTTCAAAAGCCCCTGCTCTATCGCACGACCGGTAATGCCAAAATCTGTGATGGCACTGAACATGGATGGAAATATTGATACAGTGCTGATTTGCATGAATGCGACTACCGTAAACCTTATATTTCAGTCTGCCATTGAACGTAAATGATGCCGCTTTCCAAATCTACTTGTTGAATCACATCCGGAATGTAAGGAACGAGTGAAGTAGTCGTACCTTTGGTCACCAAAACATCATTCGCACCAGTTTGCATAATTTCTTCTACGCGCCCGTAGTCGTGTCCATTGATGTCTTTTACTTGCAGGCCCTGCAATTGAAAATGATAAAACTCGCCTTCGGGCAATTCTGGCAAGGAATCAGTTGGAATCAATATGTCATGACCTTTCAAAGCGAGTGCCTGATCGCGGGTCATAATACCGTCGAGACTTGCGACAATGAGTTTTCCGTGCAAACGGCCTGTTAGTACCGAACAGGAAAATCTGTTTCCAGATCTGTTGTCAAAACTCCAGCATGAAAATTGAAGTAAATTTTCCGGTGCTTCAGTGAAACTTCGTATTTTCACCTCACCTTTGACACCAAACGCGTCAACTACGCGGCCAACAGTCAAGAATTCGTTGAACGCTTTTTCGACCAAATTAAAATGAACGCAACCAGTTCAATACGATTGCAATATGCAGACTCAGTAATTCATCGAATGAATTACATTTGTGGTGACTCAGGCGGGATTCACACTCGCGTCAGTTGAGGCAGATTTGACCAGCGAGCGAACTCGATCAGATGCTCTGGCACCATGTGAAATCCAGTAATTCATCCGCTCAAGATCGATTCTCAAACTTTCCTCATTCTCATGCGCGATCGGGTTATAAAAACCGATTCGTTCGATGAATTTTCCTGTTGAGGAACGCCTGCTGTCGGCGACAACAATCGAATAAAAGGGTCTTTTTTTCGCCCCACCTCGCGCCAGTCGAATTACAACCATTGAAAAAAACTCCGTGACCAATTAACTGAAATGGCGCATTATATTCAATAACAAAGATTTCTTTTCGAAATTCTGGGCAAGTCGACTTAGCTGGAATGGCGGTAATGGTCGCGCACGCGTTATTATTCAGCTTGAGACAACTGCAAGTATACCGAACGATTGATTAACAGGACTTGGACCTAGCTCGATGCGGCTGCATCTTTCATGCGCTGAATTTCTGCCAATGCATCGTCTCGGCTGTCAAATAGATTCGGATCAAATTGTTCCCGTTTCGCACTGTATCGAATGGATTCACCGACATCACCATGTGCTGCGTAGCGTACTGAACCTAATGAAAAGGCAAGGTTCAATCGCTTACCCCGTTGGGCAAAGCGAATCCACGCGAGTTCAAATATTCGAGTGTCGCGATAATTGACCAGGAAATACCACTTATTATTACCACGTTGTGCAACGCCCTCTTCAATGGTGTCGTAAAACTCGTCGACCATTGCGCTAGTATCGAATGTCAAATCACTGAAGTCGACCTCCATGATCTGTTCGGTTTCCAAAAAATGAATTCGATTTGCGTATTGAGATTGACTCATCTATATTCTCCTTGGAAATTGACGGCCAAACAGCTTGAGAATATTGTCAGCTGTCCGAGGCGCTTTTTCATGTCAGTGACCTGTGTGCGTATTTGAACTTGGTTGAGTGAAAATTAGATCGCTAAATATTGCTGTCGTAATTCAGCGTTTTCCAAAACTTCTTGAGCATCACCATCGAACACCACTTCTCCCATGTCCAAAATGACTGAGCGGTCTGCAAGGGTTAATGCAGCCACAGCGTTTTGTTCAACAATGATGGTCGTAATTCCAAGTTCTTTAATGCTTTCAACAATTTTTTCAATTTCCTGCACAATGATTGGAGCAAGACCTTCATAAGGTTCATCTAGTAAAAGTAGCTTGATGTCACGAGCTAAAGCTCGTGCGACTGCCAGCATCTGCTGTTCACCACCTGATAACGTAACACCATCTTGACTGCGACGCTCGGCAAGACGCGGAAAATGTTGATAAATTCTCTCCAGACTCCAGCCCACAGGTTCAGAAATTTGCGCTAAACGTAAATTTTCTTCGACCGTCAGTCCAGGTATGACCCGACGATCTTCAACGACTAATCCAACACCAGCCTGACTGGCTTCATAGGCTTTCATCGCATGCAATGGCTGGTGATCAAGCCAAACCTCACCGTGCTTTAATTCCGGCGTTCCAACTTGTGCAATGGCACGAAGAGTCGAGGTTTTACCTGCACCATTGCGTCCCAATAAAGCCACAATTTCTCCCTCTCGAACATCGAAAGAGACGCCTTGAACAATGTAGCTTTCACCGTAATAGGCATGAATGTCCCAGCATGAAAAATATGCCGGGTCTGAGCCCGTTGAACGCTTGAGATGTTTTTCGGCTTCTGTTAGCATCAGTGTGCGCCTCCAAGATAGGCTTCCTGGACTCTAGGATTTCCTCGAATCTCTTCAGGTTCCCCTTCTGCGATGATTGCTCCTTGAGCGAGTACCGAGATCGTATCTGCCAGACTGAATACGACATGCATGTCATGTTCAATGATGACATTGGTCATGCCGCGTTCTTCTTTAATCGTTCTCAGTGAATCGATCGTTGCATTGGTGTCAGCCCTGGACATACCTGCAGTTGGTTCATCCAAGAGTAACAATTTGGGTTGTTGCACCAGACCCATGGCGAGTTCGAGACGGCGTTTGTCACCACGCGACATACTACCTGCAAAATCATCTTTTTGATCAAGCAATCCAAGCTCGTCCAATGCACTTTCTGCATTTTCACGAATGTCTCGTTGGTTGAGCATACGTCTGAATGCGTTAAATCGGAAGGAACCATCTCGCTTGGCAAGAGCTGGGATCATGACATTTTGCAAAACGTTCAACTCCGGAAATATTTCGGGTGTCTGAAATACTCTTACGACACCTGCCTGATTGATTTCGTGAGGTGACTTGCCTGTGATGATTTCGCCGTTGAAACTCACGGTCCCACTGCTTGGATTCAATCGACCAATACAGACATTCAACAACGTTGACTTGCCTGCACCGTTTGGTCCGATGATGGCGTGCGTTTTGCCTTCTTTAATCTTCAGATTGACATTGCTCAGCGCTTGCAAACCACCGAATGATTTGTCAACATTTTGAATGTTGAGTACGATGTTGTCAGTCATGGCTTGAAACTTCTGATTTTGATTTTCTACGAAATTTTTTGACCAGTCGTGTCAGGCCTTCCATCAATCCACCGGGCAAAAAGATCACGATAATCATGAACAGCGCACCCAAGGTCAGATGCCAACCCTCGCCGACAAAAGGATGAACAACAAAGACCAGCGTTTCTTCCAACCACCCAGGGAAAAATGAAAAAATATCATGCAGTGCAGTTTTGTTGAATGCTGAAAAGATATTTTCAAAATACTTAATCAACACCGCGCCAAGCATTGGGCCGATCAAAGTACCCACACCACCAAGAATCGTCATCAAGACAATTTCTCCAGACGCAGTCCATTGCATTCGCTCTGCACCGGCCAGTGGGTCAGTCGCAACCATCAGACTGCCTGCCATTCCAGCATACATTCCAGAAATAACAAATGCACATAAAAGGTATGGGCGCGTATTAAAGCCGGTATAGTTCATGCGGGTCTGATTGGACTTAATTGCGATCAATTTGAGGCCAAATGGTGATCGAAAAATTCTAAGTGAGATAAAAAAGCCAATGATCAACATGACCGCACAAAAGTAAAATGCCGGGAATCCCTGCATGTTTACACCGAAAAAGTTTCCAATCGGTGAACCTTCCTGAATCACTCCAAATAAACGATCTGCCACCATGGGATCGTCCTGCAGTACGCGCAATCCAGTTTCACCATTGGTTATTGGCGTCAAAACGGAATAGGCCAGGTTGTATGACATCTGGGCAAAGGCCAATGTCAATATAGAAAAGTAAATTCCGGTTCGCCGTAGACTGATAAAGCCAATTACTATGGCAAATACGCCTGCAATCAAGGTGCCAAAAATCACTGCGGGGATAACATTCATAGAAAGCAGTTTGAATGACCAGACTGCTGTGTATGACCCTACACCAAGAAAGGCCGCATGTCCAAATGAGAGATATCCGGTTAATCCGAACAGGATATTGAATCCAATGGCAAAGAGGCCAAATATCGCAAATTTCTGCAATAAATCTGGATAGGCAGCACCGAAAGGCTTAAGCCAGATTGGTGCGAGCAAAACCAAGGCAATGAACGAAAGCATAAGCAGTCCATCGCGGCGCGTCAATTTGAAGAATTCCATCTGATTAATTCTCCATTAGACCTTTGCGACCCAACAGTCCACGAGGTCGAACCAATAAAATAACAACTGCAACCAGGTAAATGATGATCTGGTCAATTCCTGGTAATAGGGATTTGACTTCGTTCATTGAAGCAAACGATTGCAAAATTCCAAGCAAAAACCCCGCTGCAACAGCTCCGGGCAGTGATCCCATTCCACCGACAACCACAACAACAAACGACAAGACTAAAAAGTCCATGCCGATGTGGTAGTCAGGTGGCAATATCGGTGTGTACATTACACCTGCAAGCCCCGCTACAACGGCTGCGATACCGAACACGATAGTGAATCGTCGCTCGACGTTAATTCCTAGCAATGTGACAGTCTCCCGGTCTGCCATTCCAGCTCGCACAACCATACCAAAGGTTGTGAAATGCAAAAATGCAAACACAGCACTGATCACGACGATGGCGAATAGCAGGTAGATCAATCGCCAGTAGGGATAAACTACTGAATCTCCCAAACCAAACAAAGCACCGATGTTGGCGCTGCCAGCTACAATTTCTGGTGCCGGTGTTGGAATTGGATTCGCGCCGAAGAAGGACTTGATAATCTCTTGCAATACAATCGCAAGACCGAAAGTAACCAGAATCTGTTCTGCGTGCGAGCGCTTGTAAAAGTACTGGATCAGTCCGCGCTCCATGATCAACCCAATCAATAGCATGACCGGAATTGCCATAATCAGCGATAGCGGCACAGCCCAATCAATGATGATGTGTCCTACATCTCCAAACCATATTTCAAGGTAAGGAATTTCCTTGTAAGCATCAAAGAATGTAATACTTTCATCCTTGATCTTTTTCGACAAGGTGAGCAGTTTTTGAAAAGTGACTGCACAAAACGCGCCAAGCATGAACAGGGCACCGTGGGCAAAGTTGACGACACCAAGCGTACCAAAAACCAAAGTCAAGCCTAGTGCAATTAGCGCATAGGCGCCGCCCTTGTCAAGACCATTTAAGATTTGCAGAAAGATTGCGTCCACAGCTTCATCCCGCGTTATTTAACGAAAAGATGTTTTCCGCGACGCTTAGGCCGCGGAAAACTTCACAATTATGAGTCGATAGCTAAACTGACTAATGTCGGTTAGCTTTCAACCATCAAGCGCAGTTGCCTAGTTCTCCACCAAGCATGGATTGATCATACTCAACTTGCGATCGTGGAACTTGTTGAACAACTTGAAGCAGGTCAAACTGACTGGAAGGATTCTGGTTACCTTGTACGACAAGCACATCTTTGAAACACTGATGGTCAGATGCGCGGTATTCGGTGGGACCATTGCCCATTCCGTCAAAAGAAAAGCCTTCAAGCGCTTCAATGACGCCGCAAGGATTGAAAGTTCCAGCATTTTCCACGGCATTGGCATACAGCAACGTCTGAACGTAACAGGTGTGTGCAGCCTGTGATGGTGGAAAACCGTATTCGGCACCAAATGATTTGACAAAAGCCTGGGAGCCTGCGTCCGAAAGCGACCAGTTCCAGTTGGTTGAACCGAAAATGCCCTTAATGTTTTCGCCGGCACCTTGTGCCATTAGGCGTGAAAACAGCGGGACCACAATCTGAAAATTCTTACCGTTCGCTTCACGGTCTCGCAGTCCAAATTGCACGGCTTGCGTCAGTGAATTGACCATGTCCTTTCCGTAGTGGTTCAAAACCAGAACGTCAGCACCTGAATTCAATACAGGAGTAATGTACTGCGAAAAGTCTCCGGCTCCAAGCGGCGTGCGTACTGCTGCGTCAGTCTGCCAACCCAAGGCTTCCGTATATTTGATGATTGATCCTTCTTGTGACCAACCCCACGTGTAATCCGCTGTCAGGTGATAGGCAACTCGATCCTTACCAAATTCTGATTCCAGCACAGGTCCAAGAGCGGCACCGGACATTTCCGTATTGAAAAAGTGACGGAATCCATATTTGCGCTTGTCCTTACCCGTTGTATCGTTGGAGTGCGTCAATCCAGCCATAAAGATGACACCGGTTTCGTGACATAAAGACTGCACCGCAATCGCGACACCAGATGAGGAACCACCAGTAATCATCAATGCACCATCTTTTTCAATCATTCGCTTGGCTGATGCACGAGCAGCGTCAGATTTGGTTTGGGTATCACCAGTTACGTAGGCAACCTTTTTCCCCAAAATGCCGTTACCTTTCAAAGACGATGGTTGCATGGTATTAATCATACCGCCGTCGCCTTCACCATTAAGGTGTTTGACAGCAAGCATGTATGCACGAAGCTCATCGGCACCTTCATCAGCATAGGCACCAGTCTGTGGTACGTTAAAGCCAAGGGTGACTGAAGACCCACTGCCCGGGTCGTTGGTAAATGCGTTCGCACTGCGAACAAAAACAAAAGGAGCAGCGCTGGCTAAGCCAAGTGCGGCTGAGGACTTTAGCACGTCTCTACGAGTAAACTGAATACTTTTCACTTTTGCCTCCTATGGTCTATATTGAATTTCGTATCCAATTAATTGCTTCGAGTCTTATGTCAAAGAAATTAAAGGTTGCAATTATAGTAACGAAATTATGAGATTTGAACTTTATTGCACCGCAACATAACTCAGCCAACGCAACTTAAATTGACTGCGCATCCGAACTCATCAATCAATATTAAAATACTGATTTATCGATTGGAAAATCTGAAATTACGTAATTTGTGGCTGGCTGCGACCGTAAAACTGAATTCTATCCGAGTCAGTAAAACGAACATTCGGAGAATCAAAATACGATAGCACTGCGACAATTCTCATGCGATTTCCAGCGACGGCTGATACTCGATGGGCGGTGTTTTTCCCGCGAAATATTGTCAATGTGCTAGGTTCAATCTGGAATGAACGAACCTGTTTATCGCAACCTTGAAGCAGTTTCGCGACAGCCTCGTAATTTGGATTGGTGTTGCTTCTCAGTTCGTGACGAGTTTGAAATATTCCGCCAATTTTCGGTTTTTGGATCATCAATGTAACGGTGAATTCAGCCCGGTCGAAATGCCAGTTCGTTTCATCTCCTTCACGAAAGGACTTGATATTGAGACAGGCGAGCGGATCGTCCATTGGATAGAGTCGATTCTTACCAACTACAGCAGCAATAAAACGGATGATCGGCTGCCATCGATAAAGTTTAACCAGTAATGATGTCGGGATCTGGTCCGCACAGATGGTTAAACTTCTCGTATGCATGCGAGTCAGTGCAGGATGGTCTGCTTCAACGTCGTCGTAACGATCATCAAAATAGATATTGTGCTCCCGACTGTGCACAAATGATTCCTGCTTAGCAATTGTTGACAATTGTTCAGCGCACCGTCTGACGCTGTCCTCACGCAAAAATCCAGGCAACAGAAAGACGCCTGAGGTACGCAATTGTGATCGCCCTTCTTCGATCAGTGACTTGAGCGTCGCACTATCGTCTTGGTCAAGCGGATATTTTTCAAGGTCAAGATGTTGGCAAACATCCATTGCGATGTCCAAAAACCTGTCGGTTCATTTAGCTGAATGCGGAAAAAAAGCCTTCCAGAACATTCACCGTATTGAATCCAATTTCTGAAACAGCATAACCGCCTTCCATGACAAATAGTGTTGGTAACTTAAGCTGTCCCAACGTCTCGCCATAGTGGATAAAGTCATCGCTTTCCAGCTTGAAAAAACTAATCGGGTCGTTCTTGAATGTATCGACACCCAAGGATACGACCAAGGCATCAGGTGAGTACTCACGTATCTTTCGGCAAGCGTCTTTCAGTGCATCATTCCAGACTTTAAAGCCCGTTCCAGGTGGCAACGGATAGTTCACGTTGTAACCTTCTCCTGCGCCTTCGCCCAGTTCATCCGAATAGCCGAGAAAGTGTGGAAATGCGTCTTCAGGCTGTCCGTGCAAGGATAGATACAAAACATCCTCACGCTGGTAGAAGATGTCTTGAGAACCATTTCCGTGGTGAAAATCCACATCAAGCAGCGCAACGCGCTTTGCACCATCTTGCAAAAATCCCTGCGCCGCAATTGCAGCGTTGTTCAAGAAACAGTATCCGCCGTACATATTGATGCCTGCGTGATGGCCCGGCGGTCGGCAAAGTGCAAAAGACACCTGGTCTTCACCGACCAGTTTTTGTGCCGTCATTGCACAAGCAGCGGCTGATTGGGTCGCTGCCCATGTACCCGACATAATTGCCGTTTCGATTGCCATCGAATAGTAGCCAAGTTTTCCATCAATGTGGTTGGGCACCCGATCATTGTGCATGCGTCTTGCTGGAAAGCACGTCGGAATCGCATCGCCTTGCATTCCCTCTTTTTTCCATTCATCCCACGCTGTTGATAGAAACTCAAGAAAATCAGGCGTGTGTACGCGCTGTACCAATTCCACATCAAACTCTCCAGGGTCCAGGAAATCATTGTAACCTCGAGACTGCAACTGTTCGACAATGTAATCCCAACGTTCCGGGCACTCGAATGGTCGAACCAGTTCGCCACCATAGAGTTCGCCTTTTGGAAAGTGCAAACGGTGTAACTCGCTTCGTACAGTTTTCATTTGATCACGACCTCACTGTTGTGCGGCAGGTCTGCCTGTGTGATTGGCAAGAACCGATCAATAACGACGCATGAAAATCGCAACAACACGATTTCCATGCGTCGTGTTGAACTTAGATTATTTTTGCAGTTCAGTCCAAATCGCGGTGTACATTTGCTGTACTTCCGGAGGACACGGCGGAATAAATTGGCCGCTTTGCTGAAACTCCGAAGGAATCATCACTTCCGGTGCGGTGCGAAGTTCTTCTAGCATGTAGGCTTCAGATCCGTCTATCGCATTCGCATAGTTGGCAAAATTTGAAATTAATGCTGCATTTTCAGGTGCCATAAGGAAGTTTTGAAACTGTTTGGCATTTTCGACATTTTGCGCATCTTTGAGCACCACCACATTATCCATCCACAGTGGGTAGCCTTCGACGGCATATCCGTAACGAATGTCTGGATTTTCCGTGCGCGCTCGCATGCTGTATCCATTCCAATTCATTGACACTGCAACATCTCCACTCACCAGTTTTTCCTTGGTCCCATAATCGATTGATTTCCAGGCTGATTTAGCATTGACTAATAAATCTCGTACACGTTTAAGGACTTCTTTGTCGTTGGTGCAGGAGGTACCACCTTCATAGAAAATCGCCATGTGAATGACATCACTCATCTCTGGGACGATGTTGATTTTGCCAACCAAATCCGCTGGCGGGTTGAAAAACAGTTGAGACGTGTTGATGTCGCCATCGTACATGGATGTATTGACAGAAATTCCTGAACTTCCCCACACCCAAGGGACTGAATAACGCCGGCCAGGTTCCCAGTCGGGATTTCTCCACTGCTCGGCTACATGTTTGAAGTTTTCCATTTGGTCAGGGCGTGTTTCCAATAACAGGCCCTCTTCAATCCAAATCGGCATATGGCTTGATGTCGGTACGACAATGTCAAAGCCGTGCCCACCAGGGCGGACTTTTGCCAGCGCAGTTTCGTTAGAATCGTAATCTGTGATCGTAACTTTGACGTCGTGCTCACTTTCAAATTTCTCTACCAGTTCGGGTGATGTGTAGTCACCCCAATTGTAAATATGCAGTTCGCCTGCAGCGAATGACGCGCTCGAGAACACGAACGCAATCATCGTTAAACAAGTTCGAAAAACTATTTGTTTCATCCTAATTCTCCTTCGTTCAAATTAAATTTTCATAAGATTACAGCATCGTCAGTTTGATGACGATGCAAGCAAATCAAAGATGACACACAATGATGTGTTGCTTCATTTGTATTCGTCATTGGCTTTGCAAATAAACAATCTTACGCGGTAAATTCCGCGTTAATCATATCAGACATCAGCGATTTCGCAGTACGTAAAACACCGATACAAGCAATATTGATATTCCAAGCAATGCGCTGGATATTGCATTGACTTCCGGGGTAATGCCGCGTCGCAGCTGTCCTAGCATATAGGTCGGCAAAGTATCCTGCCCTGCTGACTTGACTAATTCTGTAATCACCACATCATCAAGTGAAATCACGAAAGCAAGCATAAATCCGGCGAGTATACCAGGCCACATCAAGGGCAAGGTAATACGCCAAAATGTCTGCATGGGCGTCGCATATAGATCTTGCGCGGCGGTTTCCAGGGAACTATCCATGCCCTCCAAGCGTGCCCGAATCGGTAAATAGGCAAACGGAATACAAAAGGCTGTATGTGCAGCAATCAGGTAGGCCAAACCGTGATAACCAGTCGCAGTTTTGATGATTGCGAAGAAAATCAAAAGCGCAACACCGGTGACAATTTCAGGCACCATCAGTGGCTGGTTAATCGTCGCATATATGACAATGCGCCCGCGGTAATCCCCGGTACGTGTCGTACCCAATGCTGCCATGGTTGCCAAAATCGTAGAAGACACTGCGGCGATACTTGCGACAACCAGTGAACGAACGGTGACCTCTTGTACCAGTTCGTTTTCCCAGGCCACCGCATACCAGTGCCACGAAAAGCCTTCCCACAGTGCAATGTTTGTTCCCAAGTTGAACGAATACACGACCAAAGCGGCAATTGGGGCATAAAGCAAAACAAAACACAAGATCGCCACCGAGGAAAAGCCGGGCAGATAGCGCACAGAAAATTGTCGTTTCGCTAAAATTGCACTAGCCATGTCCGATGTCCTTGCGTTGAGTGGAACGGACATAGACAAGCAGCGAAACCATCACTATAAATAACAAGGTGATGGATAGTGCCGCGCCGAGTGGCCAGTTTCTACCCTGACCGAACTGTAATTCGATCAAGTTGCCAAGCATCAGGTTTTTTCCGCCTCCAAGTACTCTTGGAGTGACATAGGCTCCAAGCGACGGAATAAATACGAGAATCGAACCTGCGATGATTCCAGGTTTCACAAGAGGCACGATGACTCGCCAAAGGACTCTCAGACGAGTTGCATAAAGATCGTATGCTGCTTCTACCAACCTGAAGTCAAGTTTTTCGATGCTTGCATAAAGCGGTAGAACCATCAAAGGCAAATAAACGTAGGTCATGCCAAGCATAATGGCAAACTCGGTATACAGCATTTCAATCGGTGCTTCGATAATGCCGAATTTGATTAACCAGGTGTTGATGATTCCTTGGTCCCGAATCACCTGCATGATCGCAAATGTACGAATCAGCAGATTTGTCCAAAAGGGAATCGTGATGAGAAACAGCCATAGATTTCTAGTTGCAGCCGAGCGTGTCGCGATGAAATAAGCGGTTGGAAAACCAAGCACCAATGCCAACACTGTCGATTGAAAAGACAGCTTGACCGATCGCCAAAAGATCGAAAGATGCGCGTCCGCAATCGAGACCGTTCCGTCAAAAATATCTTCTTTTAGAAATACCTCGAACCAACCGTCCAAAGACAATTGCCAAACGACTCCACCATAAGGACCTGCTTCGAGAAACGTGTAGACCAAAACAATCAGCAACGGCCCCGCAGCAGCAAGCAGTAAGACTAATAGCGCCGGGATACAAAGCAGAAAGTAACTTCGCAACTTACGTTTGCGATCAGCAGCGGTAGCCAATGCGTGTGCACGGCCAGATTTTGACAAAGTTAATGAATTGGATTCAGACAATTCAGTCCTTTAGAATTTGCATGGTTGTTTGGTTTAGTTGAACACCAACTGGACTTCCGGTTTTGAATTGTGACTCATGCCCACTCAGATTTTGCTGATGAACAGTGAAACTGTTACCGTTATCAAGCTTAATCACATAATGCGTGTGTGTTCCAAAATACACCATGTTGCTGATCGAACCCTGCAGACTTGCCTCACTCGGAGACAACGTCAATGTTGCCTGTTCCGGGCGTACTGCCAAAGTGACCTGCATACCGGTTTCTACAGTCGAAACTGTTGGCAGCTGTAGCTCGGTCGTCGGTGAGATTCGGATGCGGACATGCGTGTCGTCGCGTCCTGTAACGACACCTTCGAGAAAATTCGAATCGCCGATGAATTCGGCAACGAAACGTTCCGCAGGAAAGTTATAGATTTCACTTGGTGATCCAATTTGCAAAACTTGACCAAAATTCATGACAGCCATCCGATCTGACATCGTCAACGCTTCTTCCTGATCATGGGTTACAAAGATGAACGTGATTCCAGTTTCATGCTGTAACCGTTTGAGTTCAATTTGCATATCCTGGCGAAGTTTATAATCAAGTGCAGATAAGGATTCATCTAACAGCAAGACCTTTGGCCGTGGCGCAAGCGCCCGGGCTAATGCCACCCGCTGTTGCTGACCGCCAGAAATGTCGCTGGTTCGACGCTCTGCAAGTTCTTCCATGCGCACCAGTTTGAGAATACTATTGACGGTTTTGTTTATTTCTGCTTTTGGATATTTAAGCATTTCCAGACCAAAACTGATATTTTGGCGTACGGTCATGTGCGGAAACAGGGCGTAGTTTTGGAACACCGTGTTTACTGATCGCTGATATGGTGGCAAAAAAGTGATGTCTTCCCCATACAAACGGATTTGGCCGTCGGTTGGATGTTCGAAACCGGCGATCAAGCGCAGCAGCGTTGTTTTCCCGCAACCGGATGGACCCAGCAGTGTGAAAAATTCATTTTCCTGGATTTCTATAGAAACCTGGTCCAGTGCGGTAACGGTACTGTCTTTGCTTTCGAATATTTTTGTTGCAGTATTGATTTCAACTGCAATTTGGCGTTCTTTCATCGGACTGGCCAAGGATTGACTTTCGCAATTGTCGAAAGAAAAAGTGAATTATCCACTATTTTCTCGATGCGCTGGTTTGTGAACATGCACGCAGTCGTCCGAATCAGAACCGTTCCAATGTCAATTGATTTCCAGCAATTCGGATAAAGGAGAGTTTAGAAAAATGTTGCCCTACCCTGTTCGCTCGTTTCTTTTGTCACTGCTTTATTCGCTTTGGTTGCCGATTTCAGTGATGGTGATGTTCACCATCCGTTTTGGATTTGACGCCTTGTTGCATGAAGAACAGCTGTTCGACGAGCACCTTAGTATCGGCTTGTTTTTGCTGCCGACCTGGTTATCGGGATTATTCCTGACCATTGCACTTCAGTGCACCCATCGCATCAACAAGCCAGCAGCGTACATTTCAGGTATCGTACTCGTTCCAGCATCGGTATTACTGGTCACCTTTGGCGGTCTGTTCGGACCGATCGGCATTATTGTCTACGCATTAGCAGCATCGCTACCGGCATGGCTAGTCTTCGGAATCTTCAAACTTGTTCAGCACTTCAAGAAGAGTTAACGCCGATGCAATCGTACCCAATTGAGCCTCAAGGTTACTTTAGACAGGAAACTTGTCTTTTAATTGGTCCATGCCAGGGATCTGCATTTTGCCTTTTTGACGGCCCATTTTTCTCATGGTTTTTTGCAGTTTTTCATATTTCCTAAGCAGTTGACTCACATAGCGCACTTCCACCCCGGACCCCGCTGCAATTCTCGCTCGTCGACTGGCTCGAATAACCGCAGGGTGCTGGCGTTCGCGAGGTGTCATAGAATTGATGATTGCAATTTCCCGTCTGACTTCTTTGTCTGCATTGCCTAAATCAGGCAGCTTTTCCGAAGAAAGACCAGGGATCATTTTCGCCAGGCTTGCGATCCCGCCCATATCCAAGGTCATTTGGATTTGTTCTCGATAATCTGTAAGGTCAAGTCGCCGCCCAGATCGAAATTTCTTTTCCAGTTCTTTTGCCTTGTCCTCGTCTGTCTTTTGCTGCACAGATTCAATCAGTGTGAGGACATCGCCCATTCCGATGATTCGCGAGGCAATACGATCTGGGTGAAAATGCTCCAGTGCTTCGATGCTTTCCCCAACGCCAATAAACTTAACTGGCTTGCCCGTAACCTGTCTGACTGACAGCAATGCGCCACCGCGTGTATCACTGTCGAGCTTGGTCACAACCACCCCGGTTAATGCCAGCGTATCGTTGAACGCTGATGCACTATTGACCGCATCCTGACCAATCATTGCATCGATGACAAATAGCGTTTCATGCGCAGACACGGCGCGATGTACACGCTGTATTTCCTTCATCATATCGGAGTCAACATGTAATCGGCCTGCCGAGTCGATAATGACATAGTCAATCGAATATTTACGAGCATGTGCAACAGCAGCTTTGGCGATTGATTCCGGTTTTTTGCCAATATCCGTTTCCCAAAATCCCACACCCACTGATTCCGATAAGGTTCGAAGCTGATCAATCGCGGCGGGCCTGTAAATATCTACGCTGGCAAGTAGGACACTTTTGTTTTGCTGTTCTTTGAGAACCCGTGCCAGTTTGGCTGCGGTTGTGGTTTTACCTGACCCTTGCAGACCTGCGATCAGAACCACACTCGGGCCACTGCTTGCCTGATTGATTGGCTCGTTGGCCTCACCAAGTACGCGAGTCAACTCCTCGTACACAATATTGATAATCGTTTCTGCAGGTGTTAGGCTCGTCAACACCTCGCTATCAAGTGCACGTACTTTGACCTGATCGATAAATTCCCGGGCAACCGGTAACGCGACATCAGCTTCAAGCAGTGCTCGTCGGACTTGACGCAAAGTGTCGTCGACAGCGGACTCGGTGAGTTTCCGGTTGCCGCGTAACGATCCGAGTGCTTTGGTAATACGTTCTCTAAGCGTATCCAGCATGAAAAAATCCCTCAATACTCAAAAATAATTCAAAATCATATTAGCATTATCCGTCAATATCCAATACACTTAACCCTATTCGACTGACCAATCATTAACTCAATTGGACGACATCCCTGTCGGCATATTATTTCTCTCGCTTGCAGTGCTGATCTGCCTGTCAGCCTTTTTCTCTGCTTCCGAGACGGCCACAATGGCCTTGAACCGGTATCGCCTTGCCGACCAGGCGAACAAGAAAAACCGCCGGGCAGTCTTGCTGCAAAATCTGCTCGAAGAACCAGACCGTTTGCTGGGTACAATTTTACTTGGCAACAACCTGGTTAACAATGCAGCCGTCGCGATCACCACCATGCTGGCCTGGAAATTTTATGGCGAAGCAGGTGTTGCAATTGCAACAGCAATGATCACGATTGTTATTCTGGTTCTCGCAGAGATTCCACCAAAAACCCTGGCAGCGCTTTATCCGGAGAAAATTGCATACTTTGCAGCTTTTTTGCTGAACCTACTGCAAAGACTACTCTACCCCGTGGTCTGGCTGATGAGTTCAGTCGTGAAGTTGATCAGACTTATCCCCATGTTTAAAAAGAACTCCTCTTCAGATTCACTCGATACGGATGAACTTCGATACGCAGTCAAGGCTTCTGAACAGCATCTTGAGCGCGACCATTTGGAATTACTGCTCGGAATTTTGGATTTGGGATCACAGTCAGTCGAAAGCATCATGGTGCCGCGATCGGAAATTCACGCAATCGATCTTGATGATGAAATAAGCGAAATCATCGAACAGATACTCAAAGAGACGCATGCTCGACTACCGGTCTTTGATAAATCTTTCGAATTTATCAAAGGAGAGCTCGATATTCGCGAATTGCTGCAAAAACACAAGGTCGAAGACATTACCAAGAATGTCATCATTGAAACACTGAAAGATCCGATTTACCTTCCCGAAGATGCGAGACTGGTCGAACAGATTCAAAGACTACAAAATGCGCAGCGCAATATGGGCATCGTGATTGATGAATATGGTGAAGTGATGGGACTTTTCACGCTGCATGAATTGTTATCCCGATTTGCCGGTATCGTTGCAGGTCCGATGCAAGACAAGATTCCGGGTATTGTGCCTGAAGAAAAAGGAAGTTACCTGGTGAGCGCAGCTATGAGTGTGCGCGATTTAAATCGATTCATGAAATGGAACCTGCCGACTGAAGGACCAATTACACTCAATGGTCTAATCATTGAACAAAATGAAGATATTCCTCAACCAGGAATGGTTTTTGATATCAATGGACACAAAATCGAAACCGTACGCGTACGTGGAACCGCAGTCGATGTTGCACGTATTTATCCGATCAATCAAATGATCGATGAACCGACAGAGAAGTCAGAAAGCAGCTCTGCTGGAACAAACCACTGATTCAGGATGGTGTTGTAAAGTAAGGGGAACTGTAATTCGGGATTGCGAGGCTAGCTTCCTGGCATTTTCCCAATGCCAGATTTGCCACACCTAATTTCGCGATTTCACGTGCATGTGGATTTTGCCCGCGTGTCCAGTCAACTGTATAAGCTTTATTGGATGCGAGTATATTCTCACCACTAACGTCCCATCCGCTACCGGTCACGCACCAACCATTACCGGGTATTTTCAAGTCGCTCAAAGGGGTAAGATGTTCTTCCCCGTCCAGTTCCATCAGGCCATGTTCGTTTCGAATATATCGGCCCCAAAAGATCTTTGAACGCTTGGCGTCCAATGCCACAATCACTTTGTTTGATTTTTGCTTTTGTGCAATAGCGGCCATACAGGACACCGGCACCACTGGCACCTGAGCACCAAAGGCAATCCCTTGCGCTACCGCCGCGGCAATTCTAAGCCCAGTGAATGAGCCGGGCCCTTGCCCGAATGCAACGCCGTCGAGTTGAGCAAATTCAGTATTGGAATTGTTCATCAGCTGCGCAATCATGATCAACACCTTTTCGTTATGATTACGATTGCATTGTTCTTGTTCATGCAATACCGCACCATCCAGCACCAGTGCGACTGACAGCAAATCATCGGACGTATTGATCCCCAAGAGTTTCATGAAGCGAAAAAATCACCTATTTTTTCAATTGAATCAGAACGAGGCATGGGAGGTAAACTCTTCAAAAAAGCCTGACCGTAAGATTTTTGATTAATTCTCGGGTCACACAGTACAAGAATGCCTCGATCTGTTGCATCACGAATTAATCGACCTGACCCTTGTTTTAGTGTAATGACCGCATTGGGCACTTGCCAGTCGTTGAAGTAGCTTTGACCTGATTCTTCCATCAGTGCGCGTCTTGCGGTCTCTTTTGGCGTGTCAAAGCGAGCAAAAGGCAATTTGTCAATGATGACACAAGCCAGTGCATCACCTTTGATGTCGACTCCTTCCCAAAAGCCCATGGTGCCCAAAAGCACAGCATGCCCGTCTTGCATAAATTCTTCCAACAACTGAGAATTTGGTCGTTCATACTGACATAGCAATTTGTAGTCCAAACGTTCAGATAATTTTTCCCGAGCTGTTTTCATCGAAGCACTGCTGGTAAACAGTGCCAGCACCCTGCCCTTTGTCATCCGCACAACCTGTTCGATGACTTCGACGACCCGATTGTCAAATTCCTTGCGCTGTTGATGTACAGGCAGTGGCATATTAGGAGGAAAATACAGCAAAGTCTGCTTTTGAAAATCAAAAGGGCTGTCCCAACGATCAGTGATTGACTGGCTTAATCCCATACTGTGTTCGAAGTGAGAAAAATCCTCACCGACGGCCATCGTTGCTGATGTAAATACCCAACTGCCTGGAAAATCTAAAATGACAGGGCCAAAAACCCGACCCGGTTCAAGCGGCAAGCGGTGCAGGGAAAAACCGCGTTTAGTACTTTCGCACCAACTTGCGACGTCATCACTGCTTCTTTCAAATATTGTTTTGGCCTCGTCGACAATGGTGGCCAATTGGTTGGTACACTTTTCGATTTGCGGTGAAACTTCGTTATAGGGCTCCAGTTTCTCAACTGAACTTTCCAGCAAATCAACAATATTCCAGTAGCCGCCCAGTAGTTCTTGGTTATCCTCGAATTGGGCCAGTGACAGTTGTTTGTAATCCGGTCCAATTTTTGCCTTTAGCTGTGTTACAGCTTCTGAAACGCCGCGCGTTATCGAAGCGACGAGATTGACATCCATCTCACCGTGCCCGGCTGCTTGTTCCAAATTGGCGCAAAATTCATCAAGTCGTTCGTTGGAAATCGAGATACCAAGTGTCTGTGCAGCGATTTCTGGAAACCGGTGTGCTTCATCAACGATGACTGCTTCAACGTTGTGCAAAATAGTTGATTCATCTTCGGCTGCGCCCTGTATGACCGCCAGGCTCAATAAATTGTGATTCACAACCAGTACGTCGGACTGTCTCGCCTGCTGTCTTGCACGATTGACAAAGCACGATTTCCAAAACTCACAATCAGGACCAATACAGGTATCGGCCGTTGTCGTCATTTTCTGGCGCTCATCGCTGCTTAGGTGATACCCTGAAATGTCACCGTTATCGCATTCCATTACTCGATTGTAAATGTCATCAAACTTCCTGGTGAAACCTAAAAGATCCGGATTTTGTTGAGCTTGTTCATGTCTTTTGAGGCAAAAGTAATTTGAGCGACCTTTGAGTATGCTCACTGATGGCTGAATATCCAATACTTCGCACACTACCGGAATATCTTTGTAAAAAAGTTGTTCCTGCAGATGCTTAGTTCGAGTTGATATGACTGTTTTCTTTCCATGCAGCAGCGGCGGCACCAGATAGGCAAACGTTTTGCCAGTCCCTGTTCCTGATTCGAAAACAGCCACTTGCGAGGTCTCGATCGTGGCTTCTACCGACTGAGCCATCTGCATTTGACAATCGCGAACCGCAAACCAGTCGAGTTTTTCTACAAAAGGTCCCGATTGACCCAATATTTCAATACTGGTCGACATGACAGGAGTTGAAGTGTCGGGAGGCGATGAAAATGAGCGCGCTGGCCGACAGCAGGAGTATTAGGCCGCGATTCGTTCCCAGAAAGATTTGATTCGCTGTGTCCAGTTATTTTGATTCGGGGAGTGGCGAGCTCCACCTTTCGAGACCAGTTCGTCAAATTCTTTAAGTAGAGCTTTTTGCTTACCCGTCAGACCGACTGGTGTTTCAACCACCAAGGTGCAATAAAGATCACCAACCACGTTGGGTGAGTGTACATTTTTTACACCTTTTCTTCGCAGGCGAACCCTTTTGCCTGACTGGGTTTCCGGTCGAATCTTTAAGTTGGCCCGACCATCCAACGTTGGGATTTCAACTGTACCGCCGAGTGTGGCTGTTCCGACACTGATGGGCACTTCGCAGTAAATGTCGTTACCGTCGCGATCAAAAATAGAATGTGGGCGGATTCGAATTTGAACGAACAAATCACCAGGTGTGGTACCTGCCCGGCCTGCTTCACCTTTGCCGGGAATTCTTATCTGGTTGCCGTGATCGATTCCGGCAGGAATCGGTACTTTTATACGGGTGGTCTGATGGACTCGACCCTGACCGTCGCATTTGGGACAAGGATCGGTAATTACTGTCCCTCGACCCTGGCATTTAGGACAGGTTTGCTGCAGTGTAAATCCAAGCTGTTGAACTCTGACCTGTCCATGTCCAGCACAAGTACCACAGGTACTTGGACGTGAACCCTGACGCGCACCAACACCACTACAACTATCGCAGCCAACCAGTCTTGGTACATCAATTTGAGTATCTTTGCCGCGTACAGCCTCTTCCAGATCAATGTCAAGCGTGTACTTTAGATTGGCACCTTGAGCTTGGCGACTGGACTGTCGCCCGGCGCCAAATATGTCACTGAAAAGATCGCCAAAAATATCACCAAAGCCCGCAGCTCCACCGGAAAACCCGGCTGCGCCCAAGCCTTCAAGGCCATCATGACCAAATCGATCGTACTGTGCCCTGGCATCTTGGTTCATCAGTACTTCATAGGCCACCTTGGCTTCCTTGAATTTCGCCTCGGCACTTTGAAGGTTATCCTGATTTCGATCAGGATGATATTTCATGGCCAAACGGCGATAGGCGCGCTTTATATCGGCTTCGGAAGCATTTTTCTCGACACCGAGCACATCATAGTAGTCTCGCTTGGACATGAATTCATTTTATCCGTTCAAATCAATATTAACCCTTGCAGGCTATCGGTTTTCCTGTTCATCATGGACTTCTTCAAAGTCCGCGTCAACGACATCATCACTACTGCCATCACCGGTGCCACTATCACCAGTGTTGCTCGCGTCAGTACCTGCCGCACCATCTTTCTGAGTCTGGCTGTATGCTTTCATAGCCAAGGAGTGGCTAGCCTCGCTTAAAGCCTCAGTCTTTGCCTTGATTTCAGCCGTGTCTGCATCAGCACTCAAAGCGCCTTCAAGGTCTTTTATTGCCGACTCAACTGCTGACTTTTCGGATTCGTCAACTTGGTCAGCCAAGTCTTTCAACGTTTTGTTCACCGAATGAATAAGTCCTTCGGCTTCGTTTCTGACATCAATTTTCTCGCGATGTTCACGGTCTTCATCGGCGTGTTCTTCAGCCTCTCGAACCATACGGTCGATCTCATTTTGATCCAGTCCAGAACTGGACTTGATTTCAATTCGGTTTTCCTTGCCGGTTGCCTTATCTGTCGCAGAAACGTGCATGATACCGTTGGCGTCAATATCAAATGCGACCTCGATTTGTGGCACGCCTCTCGGTGCAGAAGGAATATCAGTCAAGTCGAACTGACCCAGTGACTTATTGTGCTGTGCCATTTCTCGTTCACCTTGCAACACGTGAACCGTCACGGCTGTCTGATTGTCTGCTGCTGTCGAAAAAACCTGCGTTTCCTTGGTTGGAATCGTGGTGTTTTTCTTGATCAGTTTCGTCATGACTCCACCGAGTGTTTCAATGCCCAAAGACAGCGGCGTCACGTCAAGTAGCAATACGTCCTTGACATCGCCACCTAGCACACCACCTTGAATTGCAGCGCCAGCTGCAACAGCTTCATCGGGGTTGACATCCTTGCGCGCCTCTTTGCCAAAGAACTTAGCAACACTTTCTTGCACTTTCGGCATTCGGGTCTGTCCGCCCACTAAAATGACGTCATCGATATCTGAAGCTGCAAGGCCTGCATCTTTCAAAGCGACTTTGCACGGTCCAACCGTGCGTGCAATCAGGTCATCAACCAGTGATTCCAGTTTGGCGCGGGTCAATTTGTAATTCAGATGCTTGGGACCTGAAGCATCTGCCGTGATATAGGGTAAATTGACTTCGGTTTGGGCACTCGACGACAACTCAATCTTTGCTTTTTCAGATCCTTCTTTGAGTCGCTGCATGGCCAGCGGGTCACCGCGCAGATTCATACCCTGGTCTTTTTTGAATTCGTCTGCCAGGTAGTCAATCAGCCTTCGGTCGAAATCTTCTCCCCCAAGAAATGTATCACCGTTGGTCGACAGCACTTCAAATTGATGCTCGCCATCGACTTCAGCAATTTCAATGATTGAGATATCGAAGGTTCCTCCTCCAAGATCGTATACGGCAATTTTTCGATCGCCCTGCTGTTTGTCAAGACCATAAGCCAGCGCAGCTGCAGTCGGTTCATTGATGATCCTTTTGACTTCGAGCCCTGCGATCTTACCGGCATCCTTGGTTGCCTGGCGTTGGGAATCGTTAAAATAGGCTGGCACTGTAATGACTGCACCAGACACCGAGGAGCCAAGATAATCTTCTGCAGTCTGTTTGAGCTTTTGCAGAATTCGAGCGGCGACTTCCGGCGGTGCAAGTTCCTTATCATCAACTGAAACCCAGGCGTCACCGTTGGCCGCCTTGATGATTTTGTATGGCATCAGTTCCAGATCTTGCTGCACGACTTTTTCATTGAACTTTCGTCCAATCAGTCGTTTGACTGCAAACAGAGTCTTATGTGGATTGGTTACAGCCTGACGCTTGGCCGACTGTCCTACCAGCACTTCATCATCGGTGTAGGCGACAATCGACGGCGTTGTTCGGTCGCCTTCCTGGTTTTCGATAATTTTGGCGACATCGCCTCCCTCGAAAACCGCCACACAAGAGTTGGTGGTTCCCAAGTCAATGCCAATAATCTTGCTCATGTTTCGCTCCTGGATCTAAAGCAAAAGTGAATGTTTTAAGAAATTATTCTGTCGGTTTCGAAATAAGGTTTTTTTACTGAATATCAACCATCTTCAGGCAATTTGTCTTCAGTCTTTTCAGACTGTGGCAACTGTGTCGATACGATCACCATCGCGGCTCGCAAAAGACGGTCGTGAAGCATATATCCTGGCCTGAACACCTCAACGATGCAATTGGGCGGAACGGAGTCCGTTGGCACCATCGCCATTGCTTCGTGATAATTCGCATCGAATTCATCGCCTGGCTCGGCAGCGATTTTCTGCACAGATTCCTTTTCGAAGATGCTCAATAGCTGTTTACGGGTCAATTCCACCCCTTCAAGGACAGCACTCACGTCATCGCTTTGTTCCATCTCACAAGCCTTGTCCAAGCTTTCCAGTACTTCCAGCATGGATTTGGCGAATCGATCGACTGAAAATTTCCTTGCTTTTTCAAGTTCAGTTGCATGACGCTTTCGAAGATTCTGATTCTCAGCTACACTACGCAAATATGACTCCTGACTTTCGGTCAGTTGCTGATTGATATGTTCAAGTTCTTCACGCAACGCCTTTTCTAGTTCGTCGCTTGGAGAGGCAATGACTTCGATCTTTTCGGATTGCTCTGTGTCTTTTTTGGATCTCTTTTTGGCCATCAAAAGTTCCTATGGAATTTGGAGAAATAAGTGCGCGAGAAATTTTGAGACTAGATAAGTCTCAGTGAAATTATTTCAAGCAGGAAATGAATACTTTAATTTTGGTTTAGCTGGGCTAATGCGTTGCCTAGCATCTTTGCCGTAACATCGACAATGGGAATCACCCGATCATACGGCATCCGAGTTGGGCCGATCACGCCGATGGCACCTAGACTTTGTCCTTCAACCTCGTATGGTGCGGTCACTACGCTACAGTCATCCAAACCGTCGTAGCCGGATTCGTTTCCGATAAATATGGATACACCTCGGGCGCGGACACTAAGGTCCAGCAGATTCAACAGCGAGTTTCGCTTTCTGAATGTGTCAAAAATTTTTCTGATTTTTTCTACTGCCGCAAAATCCGGTACCTTCAACAGATTTGCTTCACCGCTGAGGACAAGATCATCGTCATTTCTCTCTTCTCGACCAAATACCTGGCTGGCAATGTTGATTGCAGTTTGCATCAACAGACTAATCTGCTCGCGATCGCTTTTCATTTCCGCAACCAGGTGTTCTTTGACTTGAGCCAGAGGTTTGCCTCGGTACACTTCGTTAAAGTAATTGGCAGCTTCAACTAATTCGGAAGGCGAATAATCCTGGTTATTACTGATGACTCTGTTTTGGACTGTGCCATCTTCGGTCACGAGAATGACCAATAACCGGTTGCTAGGCAGACTGACAAATTCAATCTGGCGAAACTTCGAAGCAGATGAGTCAGGCAAAAACACAATGCCGGCAAATTGCGTTACATCGGACAAAAGATTGGATGCGGCAGTCATCAACTCTTTGGCATCCGTTTCTTCATTGAGCCGATACTTGATTTCCTGTTCTTTTGACGCCCTTAGAGGACGCACGGTCAGCAACGAGTCAATAAACAGTCGATAACCCATTGCGGTTGGCACTCTGCCGGCGGATGTGTGCGGAGATTTGATCAGTCCCAATTCCTCAAGATCGGCCATCACATTGCGGATGGTCGCGGCACTTAATATCAAGCCGGGTTCATGCGAGAGCGTGCGAGATCCAACCGGATTTCCCTGCTCAATAAAGCGCGCGATCAACAAGCGCAGTAAAGTTTCAGAGCGCTCATCAAGTTGGATTTCAGCCACGTTTGTGGTGGTTTCAGTCATAGCGAACGAATTCAAACAAAATAGCCTGTCATGCGAAGACAAACTCGATCGGGCATGGATTAGTATAACGCGAACCAAGCCGCAAGGGAATCATTGTCTGTTGCGAGGGATTTGCGTTGTAGCCATTTTCGCGTCCGGCCACGCCGACTCGTTGGCCCGCCAGGGCACTGACGGGGCAATAATCATCTTCCACAGACCGTCGACCAAGCCAATCGCGTCGAATATTTTGTCTGAAATGCGGTTTGTTCATATTTGTGTCAATTTTACTGGTATCAAGACGCGCCCAGCCCTCGCAGCCACGCTACGATAAGTCAATTCACAATACAACGCGACCCTTAGCCAGTATCAAGCAACGCAATCGGTCGGATCAGTGAGCGCATGTTGTTCGCCTGACCGGCTTGAATGTGCAAAATCGCCATCGCCAGTCCAACCACCATGGCCAGCGACGCTTTGGCCTGCATCTTGACCAGTCCACGTACATAGTGGTGATCAAAATTGTAGCCCTGAGCGATGCGAGAGAAAAACCGCTCAGCCGCCGTGCGCCGCGCATAACTGCGCTTCCATTTGTACGTGTTGCGCGGTGTCGGCGTAAATATCCTGCGATTGGCCTGATCCAGTTTGATTCGCACCGTGCGACCATACCGGTGCGCCTTCGAGCGGCCGTATCGCAGACACTGTTGCGTACCAGCACACTGATAACCACCGGCTTTGGCAGGACAGCGATACTTTAAGGTCCCCCGATCTTTCTCATAGCCCATAAAATACATCTCGCGCTCCGTGTCAGTGTGCGGACACCGGCACATGAGCGTCCCATCTTCCGCATAGACAATGTTATCAATGCGCTTGCCACCGTTGAGCATTCTCAAGATCGGCTTTTGTGGATCATAGTTGCCCTCGTCTTTTTCCTGACGCCAAAGATCACGGTTATCAATTACCGGCTCGATCTGGTAATCGTCGAACAGCGCCCGGTACAACTCCTTGACATCCAACCCGCGATCGGCACTTAACTGCTCTGTGCGTTCGAGAATCTGCGGATGGGTTTCGTCCATCTCTTTGAGCATCTGTGACAGCACCACCGCCTCACCATCGCTCGCCGTCGTCACACGATAATCCACCGGCAACTCGTTCACTGAATCCACAATGGCGTGCAAGCGAAATCCAAACCATTCTTTGACTTTGCTCCAGGCACGACCCTTTTTGTCAACCCCTTTGCTCTCATGTTTGCCCCAGGTGGCATCCGGGTCTGAACTGTAACCGCTTTTGTGCTTCACCCGACCGGTGGAATGACTCTGGATTGCTTTTCCGTCGTAGGCCAGGTAGCATCCAAAATCGGGCACCACCACCCGCAATTGTTCGCGCAGTTGCTCAAACATCTCTTTGAGATAATCTCGCTGGGCCAACAGCTCCAGCATACTGGTCAGGAAACGACTGAAGGCCCAGTCATCCGGCAACGTGATGCGCTGTGGGTAGTCAATGGTCTCGAACGTCACCGGTCCTTGCGACGACTCATGCACCACCGTTTTGGACTGTTGCTGTCTTGGCAACGGGTTGAAGCCACAGATCTGGGCCAGACTCAGGTTGGTTTCCAGGTTGCGCAGCAAGGCTGCCGCAGAAGGATATTGCAGCACCACACCGGCAATCACCAGACGAAACATCGCTTCGACCGGGAAATCGTTTCGGCCGCGGCCGCGTTTTTCACACAGGGCCTCAACCAACGCTTGATACGGTAAAATCTCCTTTCACACAGGGCCTCAACCAACGCTTGATACGGTAAAATCTCCAGCACACGGGCCAGTGTTTGCAGTCTTGGCAGTTGTTGCGGATTATTCCAGGAAAAAAGGCTGGTTTCTATTTTTGTCGCCATGGTGTTTGATTTCCATTGGGTCATGGATGTGGTTGTTTATGCTCATGAATGATACACCATGGTGGCGCCAATGTCAACTCTATGTATATGTTAATAAAGACATTATTACTGTATAGTAGAGGTTTTGGGGAAACCTCGTTGCACCAGCAGGCGGGTAATTGACGTTGGGGTGAAATTCGCCAAAATCAATGCTGAATCGACTCAAAGCCCTCTAATCAGCCGTTTGTTGGGGGAAAGTTTTTTCGACCCTTCTCTAAACCATTGCCTCGTCTAGATTTTTTGACAGCGCAAATCCCTCGTTGCAGATTCGGTTAACTGGCAGACAACAAAGAGCATGAAGAATTCAAAGCAGTTGATTGAACTTGATACAGTTTTTTAATTGCAGACGTTTCCGCTTTGATTAGTGACCTCCTCCTGAATCAAGACCAGTGACCGTTGTCAGTACTGCGGTTAGCATGAGAATAATAGCAACAGTTGTCCACTCAATCGAGATGGATCGTCGTAAACTGACCGAAGCCTCACTCACACCTGCTCTCATTGCAGGAATATAGCGAAGTTTATTGAATGCCGCAACACTCAGCAAAAGTGCTACAGCAGCGATTTTTCCAAGTAGCGTTAGGCCATAGTTCGTATTGATCAAGGCTGAAAATTCGTCAAGCAAATTCCATACCATTAGTACCCCTGCAATGATCAAAATCGGGACGATAAACGCAGCAACTGTGCCAAATTTTTGTCCAAGTACGGTTGCTTGCCTCAAACTGCACGGTTTACCAGCCAGCGAGTGAAGTGGATACAGAATCCCAATCCAGAACGATGCTCCGCAAAGGTGCACCAACAGCACGTATTGAAGCCAAGCTGAGTCTGTACTTGCAACGTGACCGATCCGGGAAAAAGACCACAAACTGATTAACGCGCCAAAGACAGCCAACCAGACTCCAATTCCGCGGCTGAAAATTCCGATTACTATTATTGAGAGTCCAGTTAATCGAATAGTTAACTCTGTACCCGATTGAGTCTGCCACAGGAGCCCGAGCATTTCGACATCAATCATGCCTGAAATTTCACCGGTCATGACAGCCCCTTTCAGTGCGAAACCTGCCAAAGAGGAAAGTAGCGCAATAACGACCCATACAAGCGTTAATCTAACAGTCTCTGGCTTAACCTGTTCCAACTCCCTGCGAAAAGGGACTTGAACAAGTACCAGTCCGGCGCTGCCAAGAACGCCGAGATAAATTAGAAATTTAACGAGTACTGATGCGAATTCCCAAACCGAGATAATGATTACCTCACTCGGAATGAAAAGGTTTCACTGACGATATGACCGTCGTCCGACAAACCTCGCCAATCTACCGTATAGGAACCGCTCTGTAAATCTGTCAACGGAATTGCAAACTCCGTATCAAATGATTTGTGGTTGTCCAAGTCCAAATCAATCACAGAATCATCATGACCAGTCAAGCTAACTCGAGTTAATCGAATGCGTTTGGAGAATGAAAGAATAAGATGAGAAGGAACTTCTGTAATTTCACTTCCATTGGCGGGTACGCTGTGATGGAGAGCTGAATGCGCAATTGTAAATCCTGGTGCGAGGAGCAATAATCCAGCCGTCACCAGAACAATTAAAGAAATACGCAAACTGAAATTCATTGAAGTTTTGATAATTCCTGCCCACATTTTCAAGCTATTTTACTGAATCGATTAATTGCCCAAATTCGACTCGTGCTAGTGAGATACTGGCTATCTTGCGCACCATTGAGATAAATCAGATGGCTAAGTTTTGTCGATAAATTCCAGTATACCTTCATTGAGTTCAAATCCCACAGTGCCAAATTGAAGCGCCAACCCAGTTTAGTTTGCAGATTGATCTGCAATTCAACATAGGGAATCGTACAAATTTTGAAATCTTTGATCCACTCAATTGTTTTCGATACTGATTAGTGATCTGTGCGAATTTGACGAGCAATTGATCTACAAGTTAATTCAAGTTTCTAGAGTTAAAGCGCTTTCTCAGTAATTTGGCTATTCTCTCGGATCAAATATTGTGGTCTGAAATAGCAATTCCGTTAGTGTATTTCCAGTGTTCCAGAACAGAATAAATTTTAATTTCTTAACATCTTGGTATAAATTTACAACATTACAACTTTCTAACCATAATCGCATTGAACTATCATGAACTTTGTTAAAGTCAGACCGAAATTCCAGGTCACTATTCCAGCAAAGTTACGCAAGGACATTAATCTTCAAGAAGGTGACATCATGGAGGCAGTCCGCGTTAACGACGGGATCCTGTTAAGGGTCAAACAGGTGGTGGATCGAAATATTGTTGCTGATAGAGTTGCTTTGATGCTTGCGGAGGCGTACGTATCACCCGAGATTGCAGGGTGCTCCGAGGATAAGGTTATGCAAGACACGATAGCGGAAATTGCCGCTTCACGTCGTGAACGTCGCAACCATAAAACATGAAGGTAGTATTGGACTGCAATGTCTTAATATCAGCAGGTCAAACTGACGGGACCGGTCGCAAGAATATTCGAAAGAGTATTACGACACCATCAAATCATACTGCCTGCTCAGATTCTGTCTGAATATATCACCGTGGCCAGGCGCCACAGACTGAAGCCCACTTCATCACCTTGATATCATTAATTTGGGAAATCGAGCAATTAGCCGACATTGTCGATCCAGCGAAGATCGATTTGGTTTACGCAACTCTGACGATGAGGTTTATTTGACAACAGCAGCGGCTAGCGATGTTATCCTGATCACTTGCAATTTGCGGGACTTTACTGAACCGAGATTTGGATCGGTTGATGTCTGGTCGCCGCGAGAATTTCTTAATCAGACAGATTAAATGTATGATGTTAGCCCCATTCGTGTCGCTATCATTCAGTTTACCAAAGTGGCAACTTCAATCAATAAAGAATCGAGTTTCTATTCAATGATTGTATTGTGACACTCCCTTGACTCGTTAGCGAAATGATTTCTTTGTAGTTATGGTTATTAACTGAAGAATAGACAGGTTGGACTTCCCCCGCTGTGATAATCGAATCAGTGTTCCCAGTCATGTAAAATTTAGGGTAGGTGCACGACAGGATTTTCATTTAATCCTGAAAATGATCGATTCCTGGAAAAGGTGCACGAAATTTCGCTTATCTATGTTTGTGATTAACTCTAAATGTCAACAATAAAAATTGACATATGCAACTCATGTGCCAATTCACATACGTCAGCATTGACAAGATCCAATTAGCATTTCGACATTAATTTTCGTCTGAATTACAAGTTCAAATTGCTTCAAAATTGAATCAAGAATTGGTTCTTTTACATTTGACAAACAAGCCCGATCCAAAACCTCAATACAATGACAAAATTCAAAAATATCGGGATATTTGGCAATTTTGATAATTCGCCTGTTACCGCAGTCTTCGATCAGATTGCAAACATACTTGTTGAATATAGTGTTGAGTTCGAAAAATATGCCTCCCCTTTTGTCGATACGAGTCAACTTGACGGGATAGACAATCAAAAACTGGACCTTGCCATCGTCATCGGTGGTGATGGAACATTCATGAACATCGCGCGCCTTCGAGCAGGCTGCGATGCACCGCTTCTGGGGATCAATCTAGGTCGTCGTGGATTTTTGACCGATGTTGCCGTTCAAGAACTCGGCGAATCCATGGAATCACTACTGGCCGGCAACTACCAAATTGAAACACGTATTCTTATCGAAGCCATGGTTAGTTCACCCGGTGTACAGGAAAAGTCAGAGCAACCTGCCTTTACAGGGTTAAATGACATTGTTGTTCATAAGACCAATTTTGGACGACTGTTGGATTTCAAGATCACGGTTGACAACGAATTTGTCAGCGCTTTGCGTGCTGACGGTGTCATTGTCGCGACACCGACTGGCGCGACCGCTTACGCACTGTCTGCCGGTGGACCGGTAATCTATCCAAGCTTGTCCGCGATTGAACTGGTACCAATTGCACCGCATACTCTAACGCACCGACCTGTCGTCTTTAGTGATTCAAGCGTATTAAAAATTGAACTCGCAAACGCTGATTCAGGCAATGCAAGCCTAGCGGTCGATGGGCATGTTACCAGGGAACTTTTGGGTGATGAAATCATTACTGTACGCCGGTCTGACTTCACAGTTGATTTTGTACGCATCAGAGGACACACCTACTTTAATGCACTTCGACAAAAATTGGGCTGGGGCGTTTAGCCCAAATCAGGTCCGGTTGACATGATAAACACCCTTCACATCAAGAATTACTTACTAATTGATGAAATTGAACTGGATTTTCAGAATGGTCTGACCGTCATTACTGGGGAAACGGGCGCAGGAAAATCTTTGATTATTGATTCATTGGAATTGGCACTTGGAGCCCGTGCAGATTCTGGAGTGGTGCGCCGCGGTTGCAACAAAGCCGAAATTTACGTTCGATTTGACGCCGACCAGAAAGACATTGTGGATTGGCTCTACGAGCATGATCTTTACGAAGGCGACGAAGTAATTTTGCAACGAGTCATTTACCTTGACCGTTCTTCTAGAGCCTACATCAATGGCCGACCAGTCACCGTTAACTTAGTCAAGAATCTTGCTTCGCGGATCATCTCTGTTCATGGACAAAGTGAACACCAGACTTTGCAAAGGACGGCAGTCCAGCGAAACATACTTGATAGCTTCGCTGACATTGTGCCAAGTACAGATCGATTGGCTGAAATTGCTGCAGCAATCCGCAGCTACCAATCTGAAAAAAATAGTCAAGCGATTGAAAAACAGAATCTACACGAACAAATGGATTTGCTTGAACATCAATGCAACGTGCTCGTGGAATTGAATCCCATAGCAGGCGAATTTTCTGAACTCAAGCAGGAACTTTTAAAACAAACACATGCGATAGAGTTGGCTTCTTCATTAAGCGAAATCTCACATCATCTGTTTTATGGCGATGAATCACCACTGAGCCGAACACTGGCGAACGACATTCGTCGACTCGAGAAGCTCGCCGATTTTGATACTTCGATTAAACAACACTCCGAGATACTTTACGAGGCGCAGATACGAATCGATGATGTCGCAAGAGAACTCGATGCTCTTGCGCAGCGCACTGAACTTGACCCGAATCGTATCTCGACTATTGAAGATCGGATGGCAGCGCTTCAGCAGCAAGCGAGGATACACAATGTCAACGCCGATGACTTACCTGATCTTTTGGAAACTCTTGACGCGAATCTAGGTACACTTCGAACGAAAGTCACAGAATTTGAAAGCATTGATGAAAAGATTGAACTACTTAAATCTGAATACCAGACACTAGCATTAGAAATCTCCAAGGCTCGCAAAGAAGCTGCCATTCATTTGTCTGATGCAGTTTCGAAGAATATGCAATATCTCGGTATGGCAGGCGGTGTATTCACCATTGAATTAGTTACCCAAAAATCAGATGAATTTACAGGATTTGGTAACGAAAATATACGCTTTGTCGTTTCAACGACGCCTGGACAGGAGCCGGGGCCTTTGGCCACTGTTGCCTCGGGTGGCGAGCTGTCCAGGCTCAGTTTGTCAATACAGGTTGTCGCAGCGAATACAACACAAATTCCAGCAATCGTATTTGATGAAATCGATGTCGGCATTGGTGGGAAAGTTGCTGAAAGAGTAGGTGAATTACTACGCACCCTAGGTAAAACAGCACAAATCTTTTGTATTACTCACCTGCCACAGGTTGCAGCCAAAGGAAATCAGCAGCTTAACGTCAGTAAAATCAGCGATACCTCTCCAAGCGTTCAGATACAGGAACTAGATGATCACCAACGCGTGATGGAAATCGCAAGAATGCTCTCGGGTGTTAAAATAACCGATCGTACCATCGATCACGCCAGGGAAATGCTCTCACAGTAGTCAAGATGATCCACCTCGTGCAACAATCACAATCAGTACCCATCGTTCGCGATGCAATGACTGATGATGTCGACAGTATCTGTTCCTTGATGGAATCTTACGCAGTGCGCGGAATTTTGCTACCTAGGTCGAGAGCAAACGTCTACGATAACCTGTTGAAATTCATTGTCATTGAATACGACGGTGAAATTGTTGGCTGCGGAGCATTGGAAATATTTACTGAGAGACTTTGTGAAATCAGAAGCCTGGTCGTTGTACAGGAAATGAAAAAAAGCGGTTTGGGGAAAATCCTGGTTGAACAGTTGATTATCAAGGCACGCAACCTTGGTCTTAAGCAAATCATGGCATTGACTTATGTTCCTGAGTTTTTTGAAAAGCTTGGTTTTAATATTGTGAAAAAAGAAATATTTCCAGAAAAGGTTTGGGGCGTCTGTATCAAATGCAGCAAATTCAACGACTGCGATGAAATTGCAGTCGCATTGGACTTGAGCTGATCGTCTTTCGTAACACTTAGGCAAAACAAATGACAGTCCAATTCATTCGATCCGCATTCATCTGTACCTGTCTCAGCGCGCTCTTACTTGCAGGATGTTCAGTCTACCGTCCTGAAATTCACCAGGGCCAAACCCTGAAACAAGAAGACATTGAGCAAATCACGGTCGGTATGAACGCCTTGGAAGTTCGCGATATTCTTGGTACACCGCTGATCACCGATGTCTTCAATAATCAGCGGTGGGATTATGTTTATAGTGCCTATGATCGAGACAGGAATCTGACCGACTTGGCGCGGGTAACGATCCATTTCGAGGAAGGAGTCGTTGCATCAATTGATTCTGATTCAGAAATGCCTCAGAATTTGGACCACCTTGAAGCGGCTCCTGTTCAAAAGAAAAAGAACTGGTTCAGTTCAATCAATCAGAAAGTCTCAGACTTTTGGAAACGTCGAAAGAAAGAAGACACACAAACTGAAGCTAGTGAGTGAGAGGGCTTTACCGAAACTAAGAGAGGTTTGAGGGACTCCCTACCCCATTTTTTGCATCCTTCGCCCGCCCATTAGATGCATATGCATGTGAAACACTTCCTGACGCCCGTCAGAGTTGCAGTTGATCGTTAAACGATAACCACTTTTGTCCACACCGTTACACTCGGCCAATTGGGCAGCAACGACGAACATATGCCCTATTGTTTGTTCATCCTCGGAATCAATGTCATTCACAGTTGGAATCAGTTTTTTTGGAATGATCAAAATATGAACAGGTGCTTGTGGAGCGATATCTCGAAACGCCAAAACCGTTTCATCTTCATAGACGATATCTGCCGGGATTTCTTTGCGAATTATTTTGCTGAATATTGTTTCTTCTGCCACGATTCCTCCACAAAATTGACAGCCGGTTGATTGTTGGAAAATTATATGACTGACCGCGTCTGCCCATTGTTCAATTGGAGATTTTTTTGATCGTTCGGTCGAATTTAGAACTGTTTTCAATGTTATTCGACTATGGTAAATTGAGATTTGATATACGACTGGTTTGCTCGCAATCTTGAATGACAATTGAGTTGAAATGGAGTCTGATAAAACCATGAATTACCCCGATTGGAAAGAAACCCGTGAAGGTATGTGGGCGGCCTCGTTAGAGTTTCCAATGATTGATGACGAAACGCCAACGTTTATGGGCCGACCTCACGTTGTTAGCAAAGATGAGCTTGAAGGCACAGACGTTGTCATTATTGGAAGCCCATATGTGTCAAGCTCCACTGATGAGTGGGCGGGTGTAGCCAAAGAACATTGGCTTGCAGCACCAAAGCGAGTTCGTCAGCAATCGTGCCGTTATCGGTCAGGGTATATTCAAGACTTTGGATTTAACGTATTCGACCATCTGAAAGTTGTCGATTACGGTGATGCGGATATCCCTCCTCAAGCCAATGTTGGCAAAATGGACCCAGAACTTATTCTAAGGGCTCAAGCGGCGGTAGAATCCAAAGTCAATGATGCCATTGAGGTCGGAGCATTGCCAGTTGTAATCGGGCAAAACTCACCGTGCGGCTCTTATGCCATCGCAAAATGCGTTGCCGAACACACCGATGGAGATGTAGGAATTGTCAGTCTTGACACCCACTGGGATATCTTTCGACTATGCCCGCAAACCAAAGACCCTAGAATTGCCGGAGGATTTTCCTGGCTGTACAAGACAATTGAGTTTCATGACAACATTCACGCTCGTAACCTGATCGAAATTGGTCCTCGCGGCATGCTGGAAAATCCGGATGTAATTCATGAACTGCTCGATCGCGGCGCCTTGTTCTTTTCTGGATGGGATGTGCGACGCCAAGGAATTGAGAAGGTGTGCAAGGGTCTTGATCATGCATACAATGGTACCGAGTCTGTGTACGCTCATTTCGATATGGATGTAATTGGTGGCGCCGGGCCGGCACCTGGAGATATTCTTGGCGAACTTGCAGAACCCATCGGCATGACTGATTACGAGTGCATACGGATCGCACACGAACTAGGACTCAGAGGTGTGCATGGATTTTCATTCATCTGTATTCCACCCGGGTCTGCCGTGATGTACCGCGTGATTGTCTATATCATCATGTATCTACTGGCGGGGAAAGCGATACGAGAACATAGTTTGCCTGTTCGGTAGCTTGATTGCCAGCAAAGTATTACCTATTCACCATGCAGACTGAAATTCGGAAAATAGATTAGGGTTATTTTCGCGTTTATATAATCTTGAAGTATTTCACAGTTCGACAAAATGCCTTTTGATGTAAGAATAAAGAATATTGGGAAGCTTGAAGATGCTAAGATTTGCATCGACAGATTCACCGTTCTAGCTGGCCCTAATAATTCAGGGAAGAGTTTTCTATCCAAAACTGCGCATTCAGTCGTCAGTGCACTTAATCACAATATTGTTAATAATTATTTCATGGGCTTAATTAATGATATTTCAAGTGATTTGCAACGTATTGATTCTGAATTTCATTATCGGACTGCTGATAGAGAAGGGAACCCACAAATTGATATTTTCGAATTTATTCAACAATTAGAAGAGTACGTAGTCAATAATCAATTCCGAAGTACAACACAAATCGAAAATACCGCTTCATATTTTGTGAATCAGATTGACAAATTTATTGATCAGTGTGAGAGTATAGAAGCACCGATTATCGACTACAAAAAAAGACTCAAGAGTGGTATTCGTCAAATTGAATCTATTCGAAATCGAATTGCTAAGCAGAGCGCACATGAAATAATTGAACAAGCGCAATCAGAAGAACTTGAGCGGAAATTTACCAGCAACTTTCAAATACCTAAAGTCTCTCATATCCAAAAAAATCAAGATGACCCGCTAATTATTAATATCGACAAAATTGGAAGGTTCGAGTATTTGAATGGACAGTTCAAGTCGAAAATACTTAATTCGTGGCCAGCAAGTTCGCACGGTTTTTCTACGATTGTCTATTTGGAATCTCCAATCTATTTGAAACTGATTAAAGCGTTAGATCATCCAAGTTTTTATTTTCCTTACCGATTGGGCCGAAGAGGACGCACACGCATTAGTGGTGTTCCGGGGTATTTCTTTGATCTTGCTGATATGTTGAAATTTGACTATGTAGGGGAAGTCGCTTTTCCGGATTTGTATGAAAAGTTAACGAATGGTGAGATTATGGGTGGGAGGTTAATAGTCTCTGACGATGGAACAATTTCCTATCAGGAAAATGGCAGACACTATTCGATGCCAATTACTGCTACTGGAGTAGCCAATATCGGAATGCTTGCTCTTTTGATTGAACGAAAAATTCTAGATAAAGACTCTTTGCTATTTGTCGATGAGCCAGAGGCTCATTTGCATCCTGGATGGCAAGTTGTTATTGCAGAATCATTATTTGAATTAGCAAGACTTGGTGTGCACGTGGTTATCGCCACTCATAGCTTAGAAATTCTTAAGTGGCTAGAAGTTCATATAAAAAAGAATCCTGAAGACAAAGAGTTTGTAGCGCTAAATCAGTTTCCAGTATTAGGACCTTCCTTGCTTGATGGTTCTGAGCAAGATGATTTTGAAAACAAACTTTCCAATATCAAGCAAGAACTTTCCCGTCCCTTTGCCGACCTCTATGTTGATAGTTTATGAGTGGGTTGAACAAGTACCTCAGTCCGATAACTGTTGCAGGTAAACATCTTGGCAAATTCAAAGCGTATAAGATGGACAATACATCACCTGATTCCAATATGCGCAAAGATGTCGGTTTAGGAACTTGCAATTGTTGCGATTATTTTCAGTTTAAAAGCGGGAAAGTCTGGCTGATTGAAGAAACGGACCTTACGCGAACTTACTTAGACCAGATGAAAAATGCGCATTACAGTCAGTTACGTCAATCAGTGCGAAAGAAATTAATCGAAGATCGAATTCGGGATGAAAACCGGTTGAAAGTCTACGGTTCGATGTTGGTCTTGTGTCGCTTGGCGACAAAATATGATTGTGTAAGCGAGAAACTGAAAGACAAGCCTGTAATTTTCCACCTAATTGACAGTCATGTTCAACCTGACGATGGGCTAAGATTTTATGATAATTTCTCTTCCAAAATATCGCAAGATCTGAAAGGTCTGTTATCAAGCCAATTAGTTGAAGATGTTGAAATATTAAATTCCATAATGATGCAGGAAAAACTCTCTGATTGACGTTCTATTGCGCTAAGCGAAATCTTGGAATGGAGGATGTTATGGATCAACTGAAACTATTCATTGCAATCCAGAGGGTTTGACTCCCTCCTGATTAAGGTTAGCCAACCAATTGGAAACGAGCGTTGCATGGATTTTGGCAACAACGACCGTGAAGCGTACACAGTGGACGATAACATCAAAAAGCGAGCACGCTACTCTTTACGAGTTCGCAGTACACCACCTTAAACGAAGCCGCTAAGCGACAGGATATTGACCGAAACTCAGAAGTTGAATGTAATCGTAAATCTGCTGCCGACCGATAAATGAAAATATTCTATGTTTCCGTACCGTGGTTGAATTTAAAGAAAATATTTCTTATAAAAGCGCAGATTGATATCCATACTGGTGGAGAGTATGTTGCATTTACTATATGATTTCGCCATCATATAGCAACTCAGTTGCACGGATATAATTTTCCACTAATTCCACTCCAGCGCAGCCTAACACTTAGGTAACAGCATTTACCAGCACTTCCTTTTGGAGGAATACATGCAAAATTTTCGTAGTTTCCGCATTCACATGAATGAAGACAAATCCATATCAGCAGGATTCGTTGATCTCAATCTCGATGATTTAACCGATGGTGATGTTGTCATTAAAGTCTCTTATTCGACAATCAACTACAAGGATGCATTGGCCGCAACTGGCAAGGGTAGAATTTTGCGAAAATACCCACTCAATGGTGGGATTGATCTTGCAGGCAAGGTTGTTCAATCCAGCGATTCTCGATACAAAGAAGGCGACAGTGTACTCGTTGTCGGTTGCGGTTTGTCTGAAGTGGTAGACGGTGGCTACTCCGAGTATGCGAGAGTGTCAGGCAATTGCGTCGT
This sequence comes from Arenicellales bacterium, assembly GCA_963664525.1. Lineage (GTDB taxonomy): Bacteria > Pseudomonadota > Gammaproteobacteria > Arenicellales > JAJDZL01 > JAJDZL01. Next base: position 906,749 of record OY761535.1, on the reverse strand, counting down.
TCCAATGCCAGATGGTTTGACTGAATATGAAGCCATGGCATTCGGCACTGCAGGCTTTACCGCCGCGATTGCAGTCATTCGAATGGAAGACAATGGACAAATTCCGTCTCGTGGACCCATCCTCGTAACCGGCGCTACGGGTGGTGTCGGCAGTTTTGCAATCAGTATGTTTTCCAATCTCGGTTACGAAGTGGCTGCATTTTCTGGTAAAAAAGACCATGAAAATTACCTAAAGGAACTCGGCGCATCGCAAGTAGTCGACCGTCACACTCTGGACATGGGCAACCGACCGTTGGAAAAAGCGCTTTGGGGAGGTGCCGTCGACAATGTGGGCGGAGACACCCTAGGCTGGCTAACCCGAACCGTTGCACCATGGGGCAACATTGGGTCCGTTGGTTTGGCAGGCGGTATTAAACTAGATACTACTGTAATGCCATTCATTTTGCGCGGCGTATCAGTGCTCGGGATCAATTCACTGGAAATGCCAATTGAAGTTCGAGATAAAGCTTGGTCTCGAATGTGTTCAGATCTAAAACCGAAAAATCTCGATATGATTGTCAAACAGGTTATTGACTTTGAACAATTGCCGCAAGCGTTTGACCAATTCATGAGTGGGTCAATTGTTGGACGGATTGTAGTTAAGATTAGCGAATAATTGACTCGACCATTGACTCACATTTATTTGATTATTATCTCATTATCCTTTTGAGACAATTCAAATTGAAGTAAAAACTGTTGCGTTTGCTTAACTGCGTGGCGCTCCAATCTTGAGTGAGTTTTTCGGACTGTCATATTAACTCTGTGATTGGTTCACGAAGCGACCAGATTCGCCTGTGTCATGGCTATCAGGGCAAGTTTGGAAATTCAAAACCAACTGCTTTGAGTGATTCCATTAAGTCGGACTGTTCCTCGGTGTCTAGTGGCATCAAAGGTGGTCGCAATCGATTCCAGCCAGGTTCAGCACAAAGATTAGCGTGAACTGCTTTGAGTGCCGCTGCGAGTGGATAGCGTGAAATAATCATTCGAATTTTGTCAGCTACATTTTGAGCTGACTGTGCATCGTCTCCACTTTTCCACAACTCGCAAACGCGACTGATTCCATGTGGATTGATATCTGCCGTTGCTGTTATCGTACCCGCCGCACCAGACTTAAGTCCTTTCAACAACAAAGTGTCGGTTCCGGGAAAGATAGACAGATTCGGAAACCGTTGAATATAAGCCTGTACACTATCCCATGACCCGGTTGAATCTTTGAGTCCTGCAATCATCTCACCGTGTGAATCGATCAATGCTTCAATCAATTCATGGGAAATCGAAACTGTACTCATTCGCGGAAAGTGATACAACAACACTTTGAGATCCGGGCAATCAATAGCATCCATAGCATATCGATATGCTGCTACCAGACCTGCGAGGGATGGGTCCTTAAAATAAAACGGTGGAATCATGAGCACCGCCCTGCACCCTTGAGTGACTGCATGTTGAGAAACCTCGACAATATCACTCATCGCGGTAAATCCATTTCCTACAATGATGTTCGATGGTGATACACCTGAATCGATCAACGTCTCCAAAGCACTCATACGTTCAGATGCGGAAAATGAAGCTGATTCACCAGTCGTGCCGAACAAAACAATACCTTGGCAACCGTTTAACAACAACCAGTGAACGTGCGCATTCAATCTTGCAGAATCAATCGATAAGTCTTGTGCCAGTGGGGTGAGACAAGGTGCCCAGACCCCACTGAGGTCCATGGTTGAGGAATGAGTTAAAGACAGATTATCTGTTTCATACCAACCACGGTCACGAGTGCTTTCCGTTTGCCGATCAGTTGTCGTCATAGTTTCGTACTCTTGAATTCTTGGAGTCAATCTTTTTGTTGTTGATCTTTAAAATTAGTTTGTAATCATTCTGTATTATTATCGTTTTTCTCCGGACGAACCATATGCGACTTGGAATTGATACTGGCGGCACTTTTACTGATGCCGTACTGTACGATAGCGAACAAGGTTTGGTTAGATCTGCCAAATCGCTGACCACTCACGACAACCTCTCAGCGGGGATTCGTGATGTGATTGAGCGCATAGATTCTGACACTAACGAACCACTTTCGAGTCTTGTTCAGGTAACCTCGATTTCAACGACGCTTGCAACCAATGCAATCGTTGAAGGTCGCGGTGGTACTGTTTGCCTACTGTTGATTGGCTACAAACCTGAAGCACTCGATCGTGCGGAACTAAGGAGCGCCATACGAAACGATCCGGTAGAGTTTATTGCCGGTGGGCACACGGCATGGGGAGACGAATCCTCGCCACTCGATCTGGATGCAGCAAGGTCTGCAATTCTTCGACACGTGAATTCCGTTACCGCATTTACAGTTGCCGCAGTCTTCTCGGTTCGTAATACTGCACACGAAGTCGCAGTGCGAGACCTGGTCCTCAAGCTGACAGATAAGCCGGTCACCTGCACATTTGAGTTGACCGCCAATTTGAATGCACCGCGCCGCGCGATGACCGCTGTTCTCAATGCCAGGTTGATTGCACCAATCTCAAATTTGATTAGAACGATACGATCAGAACTCACCGCAAGAAAGATTCACACACCGTTAATGGTTGTAAAAGGTGACGGTTCAATGATGAGTGCAGATGTGGCCATGGTACGGCCAGTCGAGACAATCTTGTCAGGCCCGGCTGCCAGTATTGTTGGTGCAGTTCATCTGGCAACTGCCCCGGTCGCGATTGTTTCTGATATTGGCGGAACGACGACGGACATCACGGTCCTACACGAAGGCCAACCGCAACTCGCACGCAACGGTGCGATGGTTGGTGGATTTCGGACATTTGTAGAAGCAGTGGATGTCTATACCGTTGGTCTTGGTGGCGATAGTCAGGTGGCAATGGATCTGCCTTTGCGCGTTGGCCCGAATCGTGCTCTGCCAATCACTTGTCTCGCACATCAGCACCCAAGCGTAATCGACATCTTAAATGAGCAACAGTCTTCGGATGTTCAGGATTATCAAGGATGTTTCTTGCTTCGACGCCGAGTGTCGGAAGATGTTAGAACTCTCGCGAAAAGTGATCGCAAACTCTGGGATGCACTGGATTCTGGACCGGTTCGCTGCGACGAATTATTCAAGGAACCTCACATGCTGCGCGCCTATCATCGAATGCGAGTACTTGACTTAGTACACATGGCCGCATTTACACCGACGGACGCGTTGCACGTATTGGGCAAAATGAACCGATGGTCAAAAGAAGCTGCGTTGCTGAGCGCACAAATTTGGTTGAAGCACCTGACCAGACGCAAAGACCACCAATTATGGGAGGACCCCGAGGGATTTTGTAATGCAACGCTAGAGGCAGTTGTTCAGCAATCTTGCATCAGTTTGATTGAAGCTATCGCAACTGCGGAAGATGCAGACGTATCACTTGCTCAACTAGGTAGCTATCTGTTACACCGAGGCGTCGGTTCACGAAATTCTGAAATACTTAAAGTACAAATGAGTGTTAACGGTGCACTAGCGGTTGTTGGCGCACCTGCTAATTCAATTTATCCACAAGTCGCTCAACGCTTGAATACAGAATTGGTTTTGTCGGATCACTATCAGATTGGCAATGCCGTTGGTGCGGCAGTCGGTTTAGTTATGCAGCGAGTTTCGAGCTTGATTACTTCACCTTCAGAAGGAGTGTATCGTGCACACATGCCAAGTGGCATCAAAGACTTCAATTCACTAGACAAGGCTGCTGCAGCGGCTACCCTTGAACTGGAAGATTTGGCGAAACAACGTTCTCAAGGATCAAACACTGCTGATTCGGAAATTGCAGCACAACGCAATGACATCATCGTCAAAGGAGTCGGAGGTCATTCTATATTCATTGAATCCCGCATCACAGTTACTGTACGCGGGGATGTGGATATCACGATGAACGCCCTATAGAGTTGGGCAAATGTGGAATCGGTTGCTGCTGCATCTCCACATGCGCTATGTTCTGAGAACTGTCTGGAAGCACTCCTTAGCTGAAGCCGTTATTCGTGAAGTACTTTAGGCCAGTGCTCCGATATTTCACGAGTATTGAACAACCACCTGATCTTTACAAGCAGATGGCAGGCGATTTTTGGTGTAGAACTGTTCAATGTCAATTACTCAACCACTACTTGAATGAAAAGGCTAAACAAAAGTGAAATGAAGATAAAGGTGAATCAAATTTTGATCTCGATTTTGAGCAACCGATAGTGCTGGTTTCTGTCCTGAAATAGAGCCGATTTCAAACGATTTGATCGCGACATTCCTTTGTGGGCATACTCGACCAGATACTAACTTGCTCCAAGGTAATCAGTGCTGATTGTTCGCAGACTGTGATTGTCAGTTTCTCCATTTTCCGTTTTCAGGGGCTATGTGAAGGTCCAATCTACCGCCTGCGCCGCCTTCGTCGACGCTCCGGCGTCGCTGTCGATACCAAGTTACGATCTGGCAAGTCAACCGCTTTACTCAGTTGAGGATACTCTGCAGTCTTGTGAGGAATTGCCATGGCTTCAACGAAATATTGTTGAAAGCTGGGTTCGACTGCAGTTTCAACTTTTTCGATATTACGTACAATCTGGCAAATTTCCTCTCTTGAAAACTTGTCAAGCAATGCGATCCTCGCACCAGTACCTGCTGCATTGCCAGCTGATGTCACGTTGTCGAGCCCACAATCTGGAATCAGTCCCAGAATTATCGCGTATTTGACATCGACGTGGCTACCAAAAGCACCTGCCAGTCGAATAAAATCCACTTTGCTAATTTCCATTCGCTCCATCAACAGCTTTACACCAGCATAAAGTGCTGCCTTAGCCAATTGAATCGCCCGGACGTCATTTTGCGTAATTAATATTTTCGGGTCAGCGTCATTTAGTACGTAGGAATAAGTTCTGCCATCAGCAATGACACGATCACTGCGCGTCGTGTTTGCACCGAGAATTACACCGTTCGTATCGATCAAACCTGCCAAATACATTTCTGCGACAACTTCGATGATTCCAGACCCGCAAATTCCTGTCACGCCAGTGCTCGATACTGCTTGTTCAAATCCATCATCTGTTGACCAAAGATCACAGCCAATTACTTTGAACTTGGGGATAAGGGATTCTGCATCAATTCGGACTCTTTCGATCGCACCTGGTGCAGCTCGTTGGCCTCCAGAAATTTGAGCACCTTCAAAAGCTGGTCCTGTTGGGCTGGATGCAGCCACCATGCGATGACAGTTTCCTAGTACGATCTCTGCATTTGTGCCGATATCGACCAGCAACATCATGTCTTCGCGCGAATAAGGATGTTCAGACAATACCATACCGGCAGTGTCTGCGCCAACGTGTCCCGCAATACAAGGCAGCACAAAGGCTCTCGCATTGGGATGCAACTCAAGATCGAGTTCATTTGCCCAAATACTCACAGATTCATCAGTAGCCAATGCAAATGGTGCTCCACCCAATTCAATCGGACTAATGCCGAGCAGTAGATGTTGCATCACCGGGTTGCCAACAAAAACGACATCCAATATTTCTGTCGTTTCGATACCATGGGACTCAGCAACCTCTTGTGAAAGTCTCTGAATTGCTTTTCGCACCTCATGCGTCAGCGTATCTTCCTTACCAGGATTCATCATGAGGTAAGAGACGCGGCTCATCAAATCTTCGCCAAACCGAATTTGGGGGTTCATAATTCCGGCAGATTCAACTACCTCGCCACTTGAAAGATCACACAGATGAGCAGCAATCGTGGTTGATCCTACATCGATTGCCAGTCCATATGCTCCGTCCTTAAATCCCGGCCATACAGCGACAATTTGCGATCCGTTATGAACTGCTACCGTAACCTTCCATGCACCGTCGCGTAACGCTTTTTGCAATTGTTGTATTTGTCGGAGGTCACACGACAGCCCTTCCAAGCGCCACTCAAACTCAAGGGCATCTTTCAGGCGTTGTAAATCCCCGGAGGGATCGTGCATATTGGGTTCTTGAACCTCAACGTAATACATGCGAATGACGGGATTGAGGTTTATCGCGTGGACTTCTGCACGTTTTCGAACGACCTGTCGGTGAACCTGACTTTCTGGTGGAATATCGATGATCACATCGCCCAGGATCTTGACCGAACAGCCAAGTCGACGACCTTCGGCTAAATCATGTGCCTTGGAATAATTGACTTCGAGAGGACTGAACGAAGACAGGTGTTCAACGCGCGATTCTACGCCGTGTTTCGCAAACGATCCAGTACTGAGTTCAATTTGGCAACGGCCACACATTGCGCGACCGCCGCATACTGAATCCAAATCGACTCCAAGAGCCCGTGCGGCCTGTAATACGGGAGTCCCTTTTGCAAATCGTCCACGCCTACCTGAAGGCGTAAAAACAACCATTGCGTCCAAAGTGTCAGTCATCAGTACGTTCCTGACTGCGATTGATTTGTAGTTAGAGCAGGCCAGTGCCGCTCATAAAGCCCAGTCCAATTTGGTAAATTTCGAAAAGTTAATTTTCAATGGGGCGACGTCTTCGGGAGCGATTCCTGCGCCCTGCCCGTTCGCTGTCTGCGGCATCGTTAACCGGTTCACGAAATTTCGCTATCCAACGACGACATTCCCGGTCTGTTCCCATCATTACGTTAGCAGCCATGACCGCATTCATGATCTCCGTATGAAGCGGGCTTGTAATCGCTGAAGTCATACCAGCCCCTATTGCCATGCTCAAGAATGCCGAATTCAAACCGTTCCGATTTGGTAGCCCGAAGCTGATATTTGATGCACCGCAAGTCGTATTGACTTTCAATTCGTCTCGCAAGCGGCGAACGATGCTAAAAACCTGACGGCCCGCAAGTCCAATGGCGCCGATTGGCATAACCAGAGGGTCAACTACAACATCATTGCTCGATATCCCAAAGTCCTGCGCTCGTTCAACGATTTTTTTTGCCACTGCGAATCTTACATCCGGATTTTCTGAAATGCCAGTTTCATCGTTGGAAATGGCGACGACAGCGGCGTCATATTTCTTTACCAGTGGCAATACGCTTTCTAGACGCTCTTCTTCCCCAGTCACAGAGTTCACTAAAGGACGTCCTTTATATACTTTAAGCCCTGCCTCAAGTGCTTCCACAATTGAAGAGTCAATAGCTAGTGGAACGTCTGTCAAAGACTGAACTAGCTGAATGCATTCTGCAAGGATTCTTGGCTCATCCGCTAGCGGAATCCCAGCGTTGACATCCAGCATTTGTGCACCTGCCTGAACTTGAGCCAAGGCATCCGTTTCAACGCGGCTGTAGTTGCCAATTGCCATTTCGGCAGCAAGCAACTTTCTACCAGTTGGATTGATTCGTTCACCGATTACGCAAAACGGTCGTTCATAACCGATAACGACCGTTTTGGTTTGTGAAGATACGACCGTTTCAGTCACTGTAGTTCTTCATGCCTATGCTAATAGCAGGCGTTTGATATGTATCTGAGCGTCAATTTATGCAGACGCTCTTAACTGTGCGACCAAGGACTTACAGGTTTCAACAGCAACTGCAGCATCTCGGCAATAGGCATTCGCACCGATTGCATCACCAAATTCCTCATTTAGCGGCGCACCTCCTACAACGACAATGTATTCGTCTCGGATGCCCTGTTCGACGAGCGTGTCGATAACGACTTTCATATATGGCATTGTAGTGGTCAGCAATGCCGACATACCTAGCAATTCCGGTTTGTGTTCTTCCAGTGCAGAAAGGTAATTTTCTACAGGATTGTTAATACCAAGATTAATGACTTCGAATCCGGCGCCTTCCAACATCATCGCCACCAGGTTCTTACCGATATCGTGAATGTCTCCTTTAACGGTTCCGATGACCATTTTGCCAATCGTAGGGGCACCGGTTTCTGCAAGCAATGGTCGCAAGATTCCCATGCCACCTTTCATTGCATTGGCCGACATCAATACCTCTGGTACAAACAAGATTCCATCTCGAAAGTCAATGCCGACAATGCGCATGCCTTCAACTAAGGCATCTTGCAGTACATCGTATGGCTCCCAGCCACGATTCAGCAAAATATGCGTTCCCTCTTCAATTTCCTCCTTGAGTCCATCATAAAGGTCGTCGTGCATCTGCTCAACCAATTCGTCGTCCGACAAGGCAGATAGATCAATATCGATTACTTCATTATCCATTAGACATCATCCATGGGTTGCTGTTCACGTGCATAGACATGCGAATTTGGTAGGGAAAATCTTGCGTATTTTACTTGTGAATTAATGCGCTGTAAATGAAAACTATTTCAGAGGGATTTGCGTTGTAGCCATTTTCGCGTCCGGCCACGCCGACTCGTTGGCCCGCCAGGGCACTGACGGGGCAATAATCATCTTCCACAGACCGTCGACCAAGCCAATCGCGTCGAATATTTTGTCTGAAATGCGGTTTGTTCATATTTGTGTCAATTTTACTGGTATCAAGACGCGCCCAGCCCTCGCAGCCACGCTATGATAAGTCAATTCACAATACAACGCGACCCTTAGCCAGTATCAAGCAACGCAATCGGTCGGATCAGTGAGCGCATGTTGTTCGCCTGACCGGCTTGAATGTGCAAAATCGCCATCGCCAGTCCAACCACCATGGCCAGCGACGCTTTGGCCTGCATCTTGACCAGTCCACGTACATAGTGGTGATCAAAATTGTAGCCCTGAGCGATGCGAGAGAAAAACCGCTCAGCCGCCGTGCGCCGCGCATAACTGCGCTTCCATTTGTACGTGTTGCGCGGTGTCGGCGTAAATATCCTGCGATTGGCCTGATCCAGTTTGATTCGCACCGTGCGACCATACCGGTGCGCCTTCGAGCGGCCGTATCGCAGACACTGTTGCGTACCAGCACACTGATAACCACCGGCTTTGGCAGGACAGCGATACTTTAAGGTCCCCCGATCTTTCTCATAGCCCATAAAATACATCTCGCGCTCCGTGTCAGTGTGCGGACACCGGCACATGAGCGTCCCATCTTCCGCATAGACAATGTTATCAATACGCTTGCCACCGTTGAGCATTCTCAAGATCGGCTTTTGTGGATCATAGTTGCCCTCGTCTTTTTCCTGACGCCAAAGATCACGGTTATCAATTACCGGCTCGATCTGGTAATCGTCGAACAGCGCCCGGTACAACTCCTTGACATCCAACCCGCGATCGGCACTTAACTGCTCTGTGCGTTCGAGAATCTGCGGATGGGTTTCGTCCATCTCTTTGAGCATCTGTGACAGCACCACCGCCTCACCATCGCTCGCCGTCGTCACACGATAATCCACCGGCAACTCGTTCACTGAATCCACAATGGCGTGCAAGCGAAATCCAAACCATTCTTTGACTTTGCTCCAGGCACGACCCTTTTTGTCAACCCCTTTGCTCTCATGTTTGCCCCAGGTGGCATCCGGGTCTGAACTGTAACCGCTTTTGTGCTTCACCCGACCGGTGGAATGACTCTGGATTGCTTTTCCGTCGTAGGCCAGGTAGCATCCAAAATCGGGCACCACCACCCGCAATTGTTCGCGCAGTTGCTCAAACATCTCTTTGAGATAATCTCGCTGGGCCAACAGCTCCAGCATACTGGTCAGGAAACGACTGAAGGCCCAGTCATCCGGCAACGTGATGCGCTGTGGGTAGTCAATGGTCTCGAACGTCACCGGTCCTTGCGACGACTCATGCACCACCGTTTTGGACTGTTGCTGTCTTGGCAACGGGTTGAAGCCACAGATCTGGGCCAGACTCAGGTTGGTTTCCAGGTTGCGCAGCAAGGCTGCCGCAGAAGGATATTGCAGCACCACACCGGCAATCACCAGACGAAACATCGCTTCGACCGGGAAATCGTTTCGGCCGCGGCCGCGTTTTTCACACAGGGCCTCAACCAACGCTTGATACGGTAAAATCTCCAGCACACGGGCCAGTGTTTGCAGTCTTGGCAGTTGTTGCGGATTATTCCAGGAAAAAAGGCTGGTTTCTATTTTTGTCGCCATGGTGTTTGATTTCCATTGGGTCATGGATGTGGTTGTTTATGCTCATGAATGATACACCATGGTGGCGCCAATGTCAACTCTATGTATATGTTAATAAAGACATTATTACTGTATAGTAGAGGTTTTGGGGAAACCTCGTTGCACCAGCAGGCGGGTAATTGACGTTGGGGTGAAATTCGCCAAAATCAATGCTGAATCGACTCAAAGCCCTCTAATCAGCCGTTTGTTGGGGGAAAGTTTTTTCGACCCTTCTCTAAACCATTGCCTCGTCTAGATTTTTTGACAGCGCAAATCCCTCTTTCACTAGATTGGAAATAATTCAGACCGCGAAATTATACAAATGGAAACATACACTATTACAGTTTCAAAGATTGTGAAGATAGACATCGAATTCGACTTCATTCCAGCGAACAAACCGGAGAATTTTGAGGAGTCGTACAACAAAGCTCTCAAGTAAAACCAAAGCCAACCTCAAAATGGTACATCGATGGCAAAGATTCATATGTTTGAACGATCACAAATTGTGCGATTCAATCTCCATCAATGATGCGTCTTTTGGTTGGAAACTCGAAAAATTCAATCAAATCATGTTCTACTAACTTTTGGGCAATTGGGATCAATTCCCAGATAGGGACGTCACATAAGTCTGCTATTTCTAGTAAAGACTTTGCACCATCAGACCACGTAATTAAATTCATCATCGTTTTGACTTGCAAACTGCTATTTTTAGTGCTTAGATTAGGATATAGACCTCGCTTACCCAATTGAGGTTCACCTAACACTTTGACAACTGGAAAATAGTTTGTTTCGATTGCTTCAATAGCACGTTGAAGAACTTTAAAGCCACCTTCTAATCCACTTGGTGTAACGACATTAATCAAATCGTCCAGTGAGGTGTGATATTCTGGATATTCACCATATTTCGTTCTCATTATTGATACAACAGGAAGGTCGATGTGTGGGGCGCAATATTGCCTTTCATCGCTGCCTCGATCATTCCATGTGTAGACAACATAATTTTCGTCTATGTATTTGAGCACATGTAGAGCCACTTGATCAGCCAATGTCAACCCACTCCGTGTCGGCAAATAGGAATAGGCTCTATCGTCTCCGATACAACTAACATTGAAACCGCAAATTACATTTTCTCGGAGTACTTTTAAATTCTGACTCAAATAAATAATCGAACCAATCGTTTCAGGGATGAACACAATTCGATATGTGTAGCGTCTTTCCTTTAAGGAATTCAACCATCGACCAAGAAAGGTTGTAACTGTTGGTCCGGATAGTTCATTATTCGCCATTGAAGGATGACAGATATAGGTGGATATAAAGACTTCCTGTGAACTCTTCCCAGGAATTAAATACTCTCCATAAGTGAGCGATCCGTCGATGAGATCAGAATCAATGACTACTTTGTATGTGCCTTCCTCAAGAGATTTTCGCTGATTGTCTGAGAGACAAAATCCAAATCGTTCTCTGTAGTAGGAGGTTACGTAGGGAATGGCAGTTGGCTGTTCTGGAAGTGAATACAGATAATTTTGCAGCTCATTCAGCGACATGTATCGGTTAACGGGTGTGCTATAGCCAACGATGTGAAGATTATTCTTCTTGAATTCGCATATCCTCTCCCCTCTTGGTGTTTCGATATATGCGTCGCGAATTCTCCATTCTTTTGGAACAACCCAATCGAATACTTTAGTACCACTTTGAACTTCGAAAATTTGTAAATCTGGCAAATGCGACTGGATTAGTCGCAACGTTTCTCGTACACCATCACCTGAAATGCTTCGATTAAGCGGCCAAAGTAATTTGGCGAATTGGTAGATCTCCTTACCAATCATTTATTTAATTTGCATATTGAATCAGGATGCACTATTCGAATCTACACGGTAGTAATGAACAAATAACACTTCAAATTTCTTAGACAATTTGAAGTGTCACATTTGGAATTTATCGTTCAAATAACACAGGAAAGTTTACGCACTTTGATGACAAATGATCTCGATTCTTTCAATTACGAGTTCTATTGTCCTTCGATTAGCTCATAAATGAAGCCAAGTGGAGTGAGCAAGAAGACTACATAGTTTCCGTCAAATGCCTTAGCTCTTTTCGGAGGAGCTAAAGGGAGACAGCCTTCTTGACGCATTTTTTCAAAATTTATCTGAAATTCATCCGTAACGTAAGCGACATGGTTTAATATATTTTTCTTTGCTCTTAAAACTGGCTCTACAGGGTTGTTTTCGCCAAGTGGGGCCACAAGCTCGTAGCATAAATTACTTGTATCGTTTACGAATTGCACGCTCACTCGTAATTCGAAATCATCAGTCACTTCACTTACATTATTGATGTCAATAATCTTTTCTAGCGTAATCAATCCGTACTCTAAATCTCGTACAAACAAACCGAGGTGATGAAACCTAGTCATGTACAAAATCTCTGTCCTATCAATGCGTAAGAGTTTGCATCAATAAGATTGGATGCGGCAGTAAAGAATTCTTTCGCAGAAATACTAATCAAGGGGAAACGCCCTAAACATGCTTGTTTTAGAGACCCGTTGCCCGCAGTTTTTTCTTTAAGCAAATTTAGGTTGCATGTAGTATCAAATTCGAGAACACGTACAAAGTACCTCGTCACTATCTCTTTTTTTTGGCCATTACAAATGACTGTACCACCAAAGTTCTTAAAATATCTATATCGAACACCCAAACGCTGCTCCACATAATGAACAAATGTCACTCTATCCAAGCTGCACCCAAGGCACAATATTTTTGCATTATGTAGAAACAACTTATCAAAGACCGTATCCTCTCCAAAACAATCTGTAAGATTCGTGTTGATGAAGACTTCTTTATTTTGACCATACACTGCAACGCTAAAAATAGGATGACATGATCGCTCTACACCATCTAAATTTCTAAATTTTTCACCAAATAAGCCAACATCACTTGGAGTTTTCTCTTTATCAAAAGTATCTCCTTTCATAAGGCTATATGAAAAAGTTGGCACGATAATGGTGCCTCGTTTAAAGAATGAAATGATCGATTCAATAAATCTATCCAATCTCTCTGCGCTCGGTACTCCAGTCAACTGCGCTGCTGGTCCAGTATCAGCGTGAATCATGACAATGTCATCATCTCGTAACTCAGCTATGGCAAGTGCATCATGAATTGATGGAGTCGTGAGCATCATTTATTCTCTAGGGCCGCTACAAGAGATGGCACTGATCGGATTTCAGACATTTCATCCAGGTTAAACCGTATTCCGTACTTTTCCTCAACCGATAGTAATAAGTTAAAGTTTCCCATAGAATCCCATTCTGCGATGTCATTAATTTTGGCATCAATAATTGATTCTGGAATTTCCGAGTTTGCAAACACTTCAGAAAGCAAACATCTGAGTTCTTCGTGATTAACTTTCATACAAATTTTCAGGAAGGTTTGACAGTTTGCCTAAACTTCGAAAATAAGAAATTCCATTTATATTTACTCCGGCGAATAATTCTTCATCATCCGCAGTTGTGGAATTAAATCTGGTAAATCCACAATCTTCCAAAAATCTTTCTGCAACTGTATTTCTCTTTGAAGGAATAAATTCTGCAATTAACCTGGTAAAGTTGTTGTTGCGAGCAATATCGATAATTTGTGACATCATCCATGACTCTAAATGTCGACCTAGAACACGGCAGCTGAGCAAAAATGTGTCAATATACAAATCACTACCATTGATGTCTTGAAGGCAAAAAAGACCAACCAATCCGTGGTTTCCAAATTTATCCTTCAGACTTGCTAGTGAACAATACTGTGAATCTGTCAATGCAATTTTTTGAAGGCTTTCTGCTGTGTGTCGTCTGGTTGTTAGATTAAATTGATTGGTCTTTTGGCAAAGCTGTACTGCACGAAAGCTGTTTCCCTCCCCAAAGGGAACAATTGTTGCACTAAGTTTGATACTTTTTAGAAAGGAATTCACATCTAAACTTTGTTTCCTAGAAGATATGAACTCATGCCTCGCGGAATATTGCGAACTTTTCTCTTTATCATCGTCTGTTATGTAAAACTTACTAAGTTCAAACAATGTTTTAATCGAAGATGGCCACTCCCAAACTTCACTTGGAACGTCAACTGTGTACATTGAAGGAAGTAGTAATTTGGTTTTTTCTCGCTCAATTGGATTGTCGTCCCAAAATACGAAACTACTAACATCCAAATCTAATTCCTGCGCTAGATCAGAAATATTCTTAGACTTTTCGTCCCAGTTAATTTTGGCCGCTACTATGTCAGAGCGCGACAGAATCATACTTTCGTGATTATGGAAAACATTCCACACATCGTCTTCATTGTTTTTGCTTGCGAGTGCAAGAAGAACACCTTCGGTTTTAAGTTGAACAAGTGCTTTTTGAAAATCCACAAATACATCTCCAACACCATCCGACCCTAACTCCAAACCAGAGAGGCCATCTTCACCAATAACACCTCCCCAGAGAGTGTTGTCGCAATCAAGAATAAGTAGTTTGTGAGCAGCTTTCTCGTGTCGCTTCAAGATCAAACTAATCGAGTTAGCTATTACTTCATTACCAAGCGACGACATTCTTGTGCGTGCGAAATACCAGTTCCTGGTATCGAAACATTTTGTTAAGCCAAATTCACTGAAACATGCATCAAGATCTATAAAGTAAAAATTAGAATATTTGCTCGCTGTTTTCTCTAGCATATTGAGAAACTTGATGTTTATCTTTTTTCTTTCAGAGATTATTTTTGCGTTCCGTACTACGTTAATTGGTGTCCAACATGAAAAACCAAATATAAAGATTCTTGCACTTGATCGACACCGCTCTTCGATCAACGACAAAACTTGATTCAAATAGGTATCCAAATTTTCGGAATCCGATTCACTCGTATCATCAACTAATGCGTCATCCAAAAACTGAATGTAAACCAATCCATCGCAATATAGATCCTCGCGGACAATACCACTCAGATTCCCATACTCAAGAAACTGAACTTCCAAGTTGTTTTTGAGATGATTCCACGCTTTGTGCTGTGGGTTTGAAAAAGATGAACAACCTATCACTAAATTCTTCATGGCATTATTGTGTGTATGGAGATTTGATTTCAGCAAAACTAGGACGATTAATCTGGTTTGCATCATTCTTCAATTTGGAATTCGACAGATTGAAATGGATTCTAGAATTGAAGAAAGAGACCGACTAGGTGCAGCTTAAGGTCTCCTACAGGTCACACACTATATTTGGTAATTTCTCCACTAGTGATACCGAGCACACCAAATAAAAGCTCATTAATCGAATAACGAGCGTAATCAATTTCAGAATTCACTTGTACCAAACGTCTTGCTAAATTGCAGGAAATCTTCATCATCAACAAAATGCTCAGTCAACTGTCTACTTTGTGGGTCACAAACTAGCGCCGCTACTAACATTCGAGTTGGAGTGAGGTACTGTTGTTCACTTAGCCAATTTCGAGACCATGGGCATAAATTAGATGCGTTCAGCATTGACAATGCTACTGCATGATTATCAAGTGTGATAAAACGCCTTTCAGATTTCGGTACTGCGCTGCTCATACGGGTTCCATGATCACCGGAAATTATGAAAATTGAATTTGGGTGTCGCTTTCGTAACCGATCAATATTATCAATAATGGATTTTGCTTCTAGTAAACCTTCAGAATATCGGTTTATAAATTCTTGAAACAATTCTTCTTCTTCAATATCAAAATCCTTTGGTGCATGTCCAGGCACATAGATATGGTAAGCAGAAAATAGTGGTCCACTTTCATTTTTTTCAACTTCATCAATATACCTAATTACCTTATCAGGCCAATCGTTTTTCCATTTTGTTCTATCGACCCGATCATCGATGAATAATTTTGAAAAAATTGATTGTGATAATTCCTTGCAAAATTCAAGTTTTCCTTTACCCGACACACAGGCTAAGTCAGAACGTAAATTGTAGAAGTTTCCCCCGCGATAGTATTGGTCCACCCATTTTCCTTGCTGCCAGCCGAAATATCCATCTGAGAACCCAGTGCTAATGGTATAGCCGTTACTACGTAGGAGAACTGCCAAGCGATTTGGTTTCATTCCGGATAGCGCATGGCGTGCCCATTTTCCTTTTCCTAAATTGAACAGAGTTCCCCAAGTAGCTTTCGTAGAACCAAATTCAGAGAACCCTTGAGTTCCTGCATATATCGCATCATTTTGGTCTTCAAGCAAGTCGGCAGCAGGATTACCAATCCCCATGAACTCCTGAGTAAATTGTGAGTGTGTCAATGCGTCTAGCATTATTACATGAATATTGGGCTTTCTATTTAAACTAAATGATTCAAAATTATGAGGACGATCTATTGAAATTATCAATCCAGCATGGCTAATAAACGATACGGCACAGAGAAGAAAAACACTGGAAATCGCAACACGCATTCGTGAAAGACCGAATCGAAAATAATAGTACATCACTGGAACTAGAAGCAGGCGAATGGCATACCGTAATGTACGATCATCGATTTCAATTGATCGAACCCAAAGTTCAAATGCAAATGGAAAGCTTAGTACAGTCAGCGCTACAAATGCAACCCAATGAGCATTAAGTCTACGACATACAAATAAGATTAATACGAGTAGTAGAACTAACGCGATTAACCAAGCACCATAAAACAATAGCATGTACTCAAAAACATACTCGTTGGACTTCCAAAAACCAAATGAGACGGTGTTACTGACGAAGTAAATCTGCAGTGACAGAAAGAGGAAAACAGGGTTCCGTATATCTATCGGTCTATTAGATGGAAAAAATTTCATGAATTTAGGATCAAATCAAATTTGTTCGAATTCGAATATAGTCCTAGTAGACTGGTTTAATTCATGAACAGTAACGGAATTTGTACAATTAGTGAGTATCTGTTCAAAATTTACTTTATCGTAATCTGCAAACACGTCATCTCGATTCTGTAGCAAACCACGAGTCATTTGGTCGGATTTCGGAACA
This sequence comes from Arenicellales bacterium, assembly GCA_963664525.1. GTDB lineage: Bacteria > Pseudomonadota > Gammaproteobacteria > Arenicellales > JAJDZL01 > JAJDZL01. The sequence goes on along the minus strand of OY761535.1, from coordinate 889,742 downwards.
AATTCAATTAGACCTTTTGGAGCTAAACTACAAACCCAATGAATAAATTCTTCAAGAGGAATATTTCTTCCGATAACAACATGGTGAATCAGCGCAAAGCAAAATATAGCATCGACTTTTCCTATGCGAGATTCAAGGGAGTCTCTTTCCTCCAATTTCCATCCAATTTTTGGTGAAGGATTAGCCAAATCCCAAAGCAAAAACTGAACGGGCATCAAGTCTCGTTGAGCCTTCTTCACCGCTAGATCTAAAGCGCCCGAATCAACATCTACTCCTATTACCGATTGCACTCCCGATTCAATTGCTATTTTCGAATATTCACCAATGTTACAACCAAGATCCAAAAGTGTCGTCGCCCCACTTCTTTTGATAAAACTTCTAGCGATTTGCTTCTTAGTTTCTTTATCCTCAAAGTCATAGGAATTATGTTCAGCATATGTTTGCCAGTACGATTCATGTTTTCTATTTAACTTGGAAATATATTTTTTTAGATTCTCAATTAGCGCAACTAAATTTTGATTCGAAATTCGTCGCTGAAGTTTGTTGGAAGTTGAACGCGTGGATGTTGACTTGATTTTTTTCATTGCCCAAGCTTGAAGATGGATATGCGTCAACACCTGAAACCTAAAATATGTCGATAGTGGTAGTACTTTTGACACTTCTATCAAATTTAAACCATCTAGTCGTCCTCTAAACCATTGATTAAATTCGATGCCAGTAAATGCAGTTAAGCATAGTGGGGCAAAAAATTGCTCACAGAATTGTTTGTAACCGATAAAGGGATCTCCATCTGCGTAATCTACAAATGATGAAATATCAATGAACACTGGTTTGCTATGAATAAACTGCACATTGAATGCCGAAGCATCTTTTAATGTGTAGCCACTGGCCAACGCATCAGTGAGCAAAGTTAAAGTAAAACACCCAGCTTGTTTCAAGTTTTCAAAAGACCATTCATATGGATAAGAAATTAAAGAAATGAATTCGTGCTCAAGCCACATTGCCCAAGCAGTGACTTCATCTTTTTCCACACCTGCATTTAGCACTTCTTCAGGTGCAACTATCCAACTGTTAACAATTTGGCTTCCCGCTCGCTCCTTGTAATAGTCCGAGTAAATGAAGTTTCGTATTTGATTCATAGTCTGGCTAGATATTCCGCGAAACACCCTCCCAGATGCAAAATAAACACGTCCATCCGGATCTCTAAATGAACCACCAAATTTAGTCATTCGAATTCTTGTCTATACTTTTATTACTAGATTCAATCTCCGGTTCATCCTCTTCTTTTGAATGTTTCGGTTTGAAACCAAGTAAGACACCAAACCGTACATACCAACTTTTCACTCGATACCACCAATGCTTCCACGTTAGTGCTGCACCAGCAAATGCAGCAATAACAGCTTGGACCGCTAGACTAACAGAACCTGGGTCTATGTATGCGTGGGCGGATGCAGGTGCGAAACCTAGAATCAGAAAAATAATTAATCTAACTTTTACACCTATATTCATAATGAAATCTCTTGAAGCTTTCTTTTAACTAAACGAAGAATGTACAGAATATCGGTAATCGTATGACAAAAGCACATCGTTTGAAAAACAAAAACAATGGATCTTATCTGTACAACAAAATTCGCGGCTCCTGCAGTGAGGAAATTTAACAAAAGTCAGGGGCAAATTTAGGTAGATTAATTTATTTCAGACGAAAGGAAAGTTGTGTCTGTGCGACCAAATATAAGATTGAAAATAGTTTGTGCCACTAGATTAGCATTCTCATCTTCACTAAAATTCTTCTCATTAAAGTTTTGATCTATACGATTCGTAAGTGTACCGTTATGTGCTTTCGACAATAATTTACTCAGTTGATAATTCAGTTCAGAGAAATCTGGTTCAAAATTCATTATATTCTTGTACTGTAAATTTTCTTCAAACTGCAAGACCCCCGGTAACTTTCGATACCAAGGATGTCCAAACAACAATATTCTCTTTCCCATATTCAGAGATTTCCAGCCTAGGTCACTGTTGATTGTTGCGAAAAACTCACAATTCTCGATGAGTAGGTCCGACCCTACACAGTTTGGCACCCTTACAACAGGGGAAATCCGATTTACGCGATGAAAAAACATCGGGGTAAGATAATCGGCACCATCATTGCTTTCATCCTTTATGACGATTTTACAGCCCTTCGGAATAATTCTTGCTAATTGCTCGATAGCAAGTACCTGGTCAGCATAACGATTAATTAGAAATTCTGAAATTAGTTCACTCCGAGATTGCAAGTGAAAATAAATAAATTGGCTATTCAAAATGAATTCCTTACTATAGTCAATTGACAAAAATTCGAAGTATGAAGTACGACTGCGGCAAAAAAACTTTGCAAAAGGATCGCACCAGTTGTTTATTTCAATAGGTGCATCATGCAGGTGTATTGCTCTTTTGAAAACGTAGATTGGATCAAGAACACGAAATGACTTTATCTTTAGCAGAAAGAGTAATATTTTTTTTACATTGGCAAAAGTAAATCCAGTACATACAATTTTGGATTGTGTGGAATCTTCAAGAAAAATAATTTTATCGTCAGCGTATTGTGGACAATCACTAGAAAATTCGATGTCGCTAAACTCTCCGCAGTCTTCCAATTTGCCTAACGAAAAAAATCGATTTTCAAAAACTGTTTCCAATAGCAAATATGTCTCTAAGTTAAGAGCTCTTGCTACTTGATATAAGATCGCCTCATTTAAGCTTTGTGGCTGGCGCAAAAAGACAATCGAATCGACTTTCTGTTTCAATAGTGTTTTTTGAATACAACTCCAAATTAGGTGATTTGCATGCAAGTTATCGTGAAAATTCAATGAAAATGACCTATCTTGACACTCATTTTCTTGAATGTATACACTGGCTAATTGTTGTTCAGAATCAACATTGAAAACCAATGGAAGTTTGCAGTTGCTGTGCACAGATTCTATTCCGGTGCCATTATGGGGATTTGAAGATATTTTCGAATTGACAAATCGATCGCAGTCGATTTGTGAAGGGTCGAAAAATATAATTGAACTAGAATATTTTTGAGATTCCTCTTTCAGTTGCTGTATCAAATCAGGGGAACACACCGATATTCCAACAATCAATGTGTTGCGAATTTTTTTTTCCATGGGACTTAAATTGAATACTGCGCAATGTAATGACAAGAAACAATACCAGTAAATACCAGTAAACCAAGATTTTTGCCTACTTCAAACATTAATTCCAAGCATGCGAATCCGAATCGTTGACTTGGCCAAGGTGATCACCTTTGAAACATGAAGCCAGAATACGGCAAACAAATCGCCAACGCATTCTTGCTATTACCTATGGTAGGAATAGGGCTAAATTGATTTCACAGGACTTAAATAAGCTGCTGTCAAATGAAGCAGAAATTATTGTAGTGGGAAACAAGGGTGCAGACTTAAATTTATCTGGATTGATTCGAATAAAAAAAAGAAAAGGGAAGATAAGACAGTTATTCGAATTCGGTAAGTTCTTCACTAATTCAGCAGAACCCTTTCCCGATAAAGAAATGAACGACGCTATTCTTATGGGAATAGATCACATCCAACGAAGGTCTGTAGGGTTCACTTGGAACCACCATAATCTGAGTAGCGTATCCGATACAAAACACTACTATCACATACTGTTTGACATGCTTTCAGCATATTTAATTCAAAAAGAAATAAATCAAATTATTTTTTTTAATATGCCGCATCTTTTTTATGATACGTTGATATATCAGATTGCAAAATCAAAAGGAATCAAAACCTTAATCATTTCCCATTCACATTTTGAAAATCGATATTTTTCCCTTGAATCTGTTCGCGATTATGGAAATTTCCCACTTAGTAATACTATCAATCAAGCTACGCTTTACAGTATAGACCCGAGCGAAACACCAAGTTGGAAATATATGGAAGGAATCAAACAGCATTCATCAGAACATGGTAATTTGTGTTGGCGGGGCACTCTACAGTTATTTATAAATTTGTTCGCTGCCGAAACTTCGAAGCTGTTGAATTTGAGATTTCTAAAATATTCAATCTGCCAAATGAGAAGAATATCCTCGGAACTACCCAAATGGCGTTATCCATTTCTTAGATATTTTCACTCAAGCCATTTGGAATATTTCGATACATTATTGAAGTTTGAAAATATCGAATTCGACCTCAATCGTAAATTTGTATATTTTCCTTTACAACTTCAACCAGAATTAACGACATCAACACTTGGAGGAGTATTCTCCGACCAACTACTTGCCATAGATCACCTCGCAGCAATATTGCCCGATGACTGTTCCATCTATATCAAAGAAAACCCAAAACAAACTGGGCGAATGCGTAGTTCAATTTTCTTCTACAGATTACTAAGTATTCCAAATGTCAAAATTCTACCGTCATATGCTAATACTTTCGAGTTGATAGACAAATCACAGTTTGTTGCAACAATAACAGGAACTGTTGGATGGGAGGCTATATGTAGAGGAAAAAATGTACTCACATTTGGCAATTGTTGGTATAGAAATTTACCTGGAGTATTCGGTTTTCACGAAGGTTTAAGATTTGAGGACATTTACAAACATAAAATTGATCATCAGAAATTGGAAAGTCAAGTGGGTCAGTTATATTCCCGTACACATGTTGGAGACATTTTTAAGACAATTTCAAATGATTCCGGCACGAATCAAAGTCATCGGGAAGCTGAGAAAGACTCTATCGCAAATACAATTCTTAAACTAATTCAAAATCACATTGATTGTACATTCCCTCCACTACAAGAATAATTTTCAAGTGCTAAATTAAGAAAAATCTGATTTTGTATAAGAGACACTAAATCATGAATGATCAGTGGATGTGCTTTCAGTTTAACAATCCGAATCACATCAAAATAATTTCATCATTTTTACGCTCTGAGCAGTGGCAAAGAATTCGTGCAATTGGGATCTCGTTTATTCCATGTCCTAATTCAAACAAATACGCACAAATTGCATTGAAATCTTCTCGCCGGCAATTTAAATCAAAATTTGGACTTAGACTTAAACTACAGTTTTATCAATGGCAATACAACTGGATATACAGAAAACTCTCAAATTCCGAAGTGACCAATGTGGCATGCTTCAACGGTTTAAAAGGAGTTGACAGACTAGTAGTTTCAGCGAGTAGAGAATTGAATATTCCGATACTATTTTTTGAGACAGCTACTTTGGTTGGCAGATTACAAATTGATTGGAAGGGAATAAACTTTGATTCTAGCATCCCAAAAGACATAAATTTTTACAGAAAAATTGAGAGCAAATTAACAGCGGTGAATTGGATTAACTCATTACCAACTGCCCGACAAAAAATCAAGAACCGAAATGTTCGTCAAGTCAAAGATTCTAACAAAGTACTCGCCAATGAGAAATATATTTTTTGTCCGCTTCAAGTTCCAAAAGACTCTCAACTCACAGTCCATGGCGGTTGGATAGAAGGTATCCACCACTTTCTAGAATGTATAAGTGAATTAACAACATGCCTTCCCGATGGTATGCATTTCCGTATCAAAGAACATCCAAGCAGTAGAGTCTCATTTACCAACGAAATAATTAAACTAGAGAATTCTAAAATCATATTAGACAATGTTACCGACACTATGGATTTGATTGCACATTCAAAGGTTGTTTTGACAATAAATTCAACTGTCGGGATAGAAGCTTTCTATTTTCGAAAACCTGTTATCACGCTTGGAAAGGCATTTTATTCATTTGATCAATTGACCGTGCGTGCTGATAACCTAAGTCAACTATCGAAAATCATCAGTAATATAGAAGAAATAAATTTTTCTGAAACGCAACGGGACATATTTATGCGTTTTCTATATTTTTGGTACCCAAAATATGAAGACGTTTTAAACGGAAAAATTACTCCCAAAGAAATTAATGCTCAATTTTCTTGGCTAAGGAATGCTATGGCACAATAGTTTTGAATATTTATGAGTACAGGTTGTAAATAACTGCTTAAAAAAATCGGAGAAATCGCTGTCGTAAATTCTGCCCTTGAATTCACTTCAGGCAAATTGGAGTGCCAGTCTGTTCCAAAAGCAAATTTGTTCAATCTTGGCCAAATTTCATCACAAGTTAATTTGAATGACCCGAGTCATTATTCATAAATTTTCTTTAATGCGTCAAAAACCAGTTTTTGTTCATCGTCGCTCAAATCAAAATACATTGGTAAGCTAAGTTCATTTGCATAAAACCACTCTGAAATCGGAAAATCACCTATTTTGAATCCCATACGTTGATAATAAGGGTGGGTGTGTATTGGAATGAAATGGGTATTTGCTTTGATGCCTCTCTCCAAAAGCGAAAAATAAATCTGAGCTCTAGACAATTTAGACCTTTGAGAGTCTATCAAAATCGGATATAGATGCCAAGCTGATTCATCAAGTGGTTCGAGATTAGGTAGAATTAACGGTAATTCTTTCAGTTGATTATCATACTGCCGTGCTAGTTGACGACGGCGAGCAACAAACGACTCCAAGCGCTCCAGTTGCGATAGTCCCAATGCAGCCTGCAATTCAGTCATTCGATAATTGAACCCGAGGTCAATTTGTTCAAATTCCCAGGGAAGTGGGTTTTGATTTACCATTTCATTGGCATCCCGGGTAATGCCGTGCGTTCTAATTCTAGACATTCGGGATGCAACCTCTTGATCGTTTGTGAGAGCTATACCACCTTCCCCTGTTGTCATCACCTTAACAGGATGAAAACTAAAAACCGTAATATCGCTAAACCGGCAGGACCCTATAGGATGTTCACGATAGAAGCTACCAGTAGCGTGCGCTGCATCTTCAATAATCTTGATTTCATAACGTGCAGCGATTTCGCTAATTGCTTCCATATTTGCACTGCGGCCTGAGTAATGCACAACCACGATGACTTTTGGTAACCTTCCAGAAGAAGAAGAGGCTGCAATCAGTTTGTGCTCCAATGCAGCTGGATCCATACAGTAATGATTTGATTCTATATCAACGAAGTCGACATCAGCGCCACAAAGTAACGCACAATTTGCCGATGCCACAAAAGAATTCGGAACCGTCCATAACAAATCGCCTGGACATAGTCCTAGCGCCAAGCACGCTATGTGAAGTGAAGAGGTTGCTGAATTTGTTGCCACCGCATAAGAAGCAGCGACACGATTAGCGAATGCCTGCTCGAATCGAGGAACAATTGGCCCTTGAGTCAAAAAGTCAGATTTTAGTGCTTCAACAACTGCGTCGATATCACTTTGAACGATATTTTGTCGTGCATATTGAATCAATTAGATATAACCGATGATATCGCGGTTCTGTTCGATCCAATCGGACAATTCGTTAATTGTCATCCAAGAATCGTTTGTATCTGAAGAGTATTTGAACCCATTCTTTACGAGCTTACCATTTTTGATTCCATTCTTGGCTGCTACATTAATTGATGGCAATATCTTGAAGTAATTTTCATATTCAAATGATAAAGATGCTTCATCTTCTCCAACGAGTTGCTCATTTAGTTTTTCACCTGGGCGAATACCAATAATCTTGTGCTCTGAACCTGGTACACAAGCTTTCGCAATATCCAAAATATTCATGGAAGGAACTTTACGGATATAAATTTCTCCACCCAACATATCAACAAAGGCATGAAATACTAGATCTACCGCCTGCTCTAATTTAATCATAAACCGAGTCATCCGAGCGTCAGTAATTGGTAGTTCACTACCACTGTCCAACGACAGAAAATGTGGAATTACAGATCCTCTAGACCCCATAACATTTCCATACCTAACCACAGCAAACCGGCATTTTGACGAACCTGAATAGGAATTCGCTGCAACGAATAATTTTTCTGCAGCCAGTTTCGTCGCGCCATAGAGATTTACAGGACTAGACGCTTTGTCGGTCGATAATGCAATACACTTTTGGACACCAACATCAAGGCAGGCGTCAATGACATTCATTGCCCCATGAATATTCGTTTTGATACATTCGAAAGGGTTGTATTCCGCAATTGGAATAATTTTGAGCGCAGCCGCATGTACAACATAATCAATACCGTCCATCGCTCGATAAAGTCTTTCCTTATCACGTACATCTCCCAAAAAAAATCTAACTCGACTATCGTTAATGTAAGACTTCGCCATTTCCCACTGTTTCATCTCATCGCGTGAATAGATAACAAGTCGCGCCGGATCGTAGCTTTGTAAAACCATGGGTATGAAACGTGATCCAAATGATCCTGTTCCACCAGTTAGCAAAATAGATGAGTGTTGTTCCATTTTCTCAACTCAATTTCAATTCTCTTGCGTCAAATCCCTGAAAGGAAATTAGTACGAAGCATTAATTGTTGCAAATCTACGTATCCCGTTTGTTGATGTCAATCTAGTCAATTAGTACTAAATATTTCAATCAGAATTTGAAAGAAAGCGATGTGCCTTATACATCCACTCAGCATGATTCCAATCATCTATAGTGTTAATGTCCACGACCCGATTGGTAGGCAAAACATATGCTAACGAGTCCTCAGAAAATACCATGGCATCAGGACATAGTATAGCTTTGGCCTCTCCCCAACAAAACTGGCCTGCATCGTAGAAGGCCCTGGGCAAGTCCTGTGAATTAGCCAAATAAAATTCTGGTTGGAACATCTTTACACTTCCATCTGTACGTATTGTGAAAGCACGTGATATTGGAGATGGGTATTCAGCCACGGAAAATACAAATTTCTTTTGACATTTCTTGAACAATTTGTAACTAGCACGAAGATCTTCAACTCGAATCAATGGCGCTGTCGCATAAATCAAACAAACATCCGGTGGCGATTCTCCTTGCTTCAACAATTCTTGCAATTCATGTGCAACAACTTCAAATACACCTGATTTATCGTCAGCAATAGATTTAGGACGAAGAGATTGTATCGAAGCACCGAAATTATTTGAAATATCTGCGATTTCCTGATCATCAGTAGAAACAATAACTCTATCAAAAACTCTAGAATCTATCGCAGCCTGAATTGAATAATAAATTATTGGCTTACTACAGAATAACCGAATGTTTTTCTTGGGTATTCTCTTGCTCCCACCACGCGCAGGAATTATCGCAATAGATTGCATCTTCTAACTTTACTCCTGTACCGTTCGCAAAAATACAAAGAATTAAACGATAACAATCACAAGATACGGATAAGTGCGGAATCGAAAGTCTGTGTTATGAATGATTTTTATCGATAATAAAATTTATCAGACTATCATTTTATATTTCGCTTGACATGGAATGGAATTCATTTTATCTGCGAAATTCATATAAATATTTCACGAAAGATGAAGAAGAACAAGGAAGTAATTTATCACTACAAACATCTGCTGGACATATACGGAAATAGTGCCAATTCTGTTCAGTGGCGCGATGAAACGTCGCAAATGCTACGTTTTAAATTACTAACTGATATTTCATTGGATCTAGGTTCCGTACTTGACGTTGGTGCAGGCCTCGCACATTTGTACACATATTTACGGTCACAAGGATTTGAAGGGAGATATTTGGGGCTTGAACTCGTCAATGAATTTGTCAAAGAATCAAAGAAAAAAATGAGCCATGATCCGAGTGCATATATTGAGTGTTTTGATGTAGCAATAAATGAGTTTCCAACTGGTTTTGAATACGGATTCATATCTGGCATGTTTAATAACCAGCGCATAAACGCAGAAGAGTTTTTGTTCGAAACATTATCTAAATTGTGGAAAGTTTGCACAAAAGGAATGGCATTCAACATTCTGTCCACGAATGTGGACTATTTGGACAGCGAACTCTTTTATGTTGATCCTGTATTGGTATTTAACTTTTTAAAACATGATCTTAAAGGACATGTTACGATGAGACACGACTATATCACACATCTCGACGGCTACCCATGTGAGGCAACATTTCATGTACTAAAACAACCGCGTTTAATCGAACTCGCTTGACAAGTAGTTTTGACTTGTTTTGTCGCAATACGATTCGATGTTTCTACAAGTATAGGAACTGGTCATTTACGTAGAGCCATAACATTTGGCAAAGAGCTAACAAATAGAGGAATTTCATTCTGTTATGTAACTCAGAATCATAGGGTAAGATCAGCAATTTCACTTGGAATTCCGGCCAATTGTCTTATTGGATTCAATCCGAAAATTGGTGAACTAGATTGGATGAATAAAATCCCAAATTTGACGCATGTAATTACGGACTTTTGCCATCACGAAAGGACAGATATCTCTGCAAATGAAATTATCGAAAGTATTTTGAATACGAGACGAGTATCCATTGCTGTAATTGATTCAATGCCGCCTCATCACTTCGAATGTTCAAATGATAATCGTCCTAACATTGTAATAACTCCTTACTTCGGAGCTGATTCTTTAAGAAATTCTCCCAATTGCGACCATTGGTTGGCAGGTGTTCAATACGCAATCTTGGATCAAGAATATTTGAATTTGCATCACTCAATCAAGCAAAGAGAATTATCTGCAGGCAAAAAAATCCTAATCTGTTGTGGTGGAAGTGATCCGAATCGAAACAGTGAATTCATTCTTCAACTGTTAACCGAAAAGCTATCCCCTCAAATTAATATCGAGGTGGTAGTTGGAAAATTATTTAATGCTAGTCGAGTTAGAAATTTCAAGAATATGGCGAAAATGTTTCCAGAACAAATATCGCTACATATTGGTCGAAGTAATATTGCGGATTTAGTCGCCGATTGTGGAGTGCTTTTAGGTTCCGTCGGCCTTATTCGCTACGAGTCAGCGTGTTTAGGAAAGCCTAGTTTTCTTGTGCAAAACAACTCAGATTATGAGGCCTACTTACGTCAATTTGATCGAGCTGGACTAGGTAGAATATTTCTACTCCAACATGAAGATGAGTTAAGCAGATTTGAGACTATCGTACACAATCTTAATTCAGCAGAACATTTTGCTGAAATTAGTAAACCAAATCTGAACGCGTTTGAATTAGTTGACGGATACGGTGTGCAAAGAATCCTCAACAATTTTCTAGGTGTTGAGGATCAATGCTTCATGCCAATGTGACCGAATTTGTATCAATTGGCTATTTCCAAAATTAACCGCTGAATTATGACTGCATCACTAGCAATTATGCAGCCGACATTTCTGCCATGGATGGGATACTTTGCATTAATTGATCGTGTAGATGCATTCGTTTTCTTAGATGACGTTCAGTTTAGTACCGGTTCATTCCAGAGTAGAAATCGGATAAAAACCAGTCAGGGGACTCTATTGATTACTGTGCCCTGTCGGAGGGGTACAAAGTCAATCCTAGATGTGGAAATTACAAATTCATTGATTTACGAAAAGCTACTTCGTACTATATCCCAGTCATACTCGAAGGCCACTTATAAGAATGAGGTGCTTAACGTCCTGGAACACGTATTCTCAAAAGGCCACAATCTTCTTTCCAATTTAAATTGCGAGTTAATTAGTAATTTTGCTGCATCTCTAAATATTCATACTCGAATCTATCGATCTTCCGAACTTAAAATTCCAAAGCAAGAAAAAGGGCAGCGATTGTTAATGATTTGTAAGGAATTAAATGCGGAGGAATATATCTCTGTACCTGGTACTCTGTCTTATTTACAGGAAAATAATCCATTTACATCCAGTAGTGTGACGTTGAAATTCTTTTCATTTGCTCATCCACAATATCCACAATTGCACGGTTCATTTCAACCATATTTATCAATTATCGATCCAATAGCGAATATCGGACAGAAAGAAACTAGTAGACTTCTCAGGACAAGCACTAGACCTAGTTTGGAAATAGATGAAGCCATCACTGTATTTTCGCAATCTCCCTAGTACCTCATTAAACTAGAATCGAACGAAGCTGCAATGCAGCAATCGCTTCATTCGCCCGACAGCGGTTAACATCATCACTTTCGTAAATATTTCCTCACCCACAGCCTGCAATGACATAGTCCGTTGATTTACTCAGACTATCCGCAAATTAAAGAAGTCATTGAAAATTTATTCAAAGTGTGACGTATGGTTGAGCTCTTCAATTGCAAATTGTAGAAACAAGCATTTAGAACCAGAGTAGCTAACACTTCAGTAACTCGAGTCATAAAGTAACAAATTTGATCAAATTGCAACCACAATTTGGAATTAAACACCAGTTGTTGACGCCAACCCTGTCACAAAATTCCACTTCATTTTCTTATTGATCGAATTACGATATGTATCTCATATAAAATACAAAATCTGCTTGTAATCAACTTCAAAACACCTCAGTCAAGGAGAGTCTACTATGCCCTGCCGAGTTGGTATCACCAGAGATCCAAAGAAACGTAAGCAAGATTGGGAATACGTAGTTGTTGGATTAAAGAATTGGCGAGAAAATTACGTCGGTTCAAAGTCTAGTGCACAACAAAGAGAAGACATTCAATATGCATCGTGTGAGCAACTGGGGCATCGCGGGAAATGTCACGCCCACCATGGTGGAGGGGACCCTAATCTCTATGGTTGGTACGTTTATGAATTTGATTATGTTCGAGAGAAGTAACCAAATGTCACGTGATTGAACAAATCTACTGGATAGCGTCGGATTCGCCTCTTTGTTGAAGAAAGATGCGATACATTGCACAAACGCTGACCTAGTTCAGAGTAGACAAAAACTCATTTCGAGCGGACCGTGAAAGCAAATCGGAAAAATGTACTGTTCCTCCTGTTAGTTTCACAAAGGCCGAGTGAACTGCCAAACTGTCATTGTGACCTGATTTCTGTGAATTTACGATGAGCAAAAGCAGATCTTTTTCAATTTTTCTATTGAAGAAGACTTTTGATGCGGGCAATTCATTGAAAGAAGGTTTAAAGTTGGAAAACGACAATTGTGCAACACTGCTTCCTCCAGATGGATCGCTGTTTCTACTAGACAACCCAATACAACAGCCTTGGTGGATAAATTATTTTGGAATTCAAAAGCCTCTTCGACAAGGACTTAAAGGTGCGATTGTCTTCATTCCAGTAAGAAACAGAGTTTTTGCACTGACATTTAGCCAAGGTGCACATAAACTAAATGATGAAAGTTATGAATACGATTTTGGGTTACGAGTAACACTGAACTGTGTTGAAACTGAAAAGCTGAAAAATATTGATGTTCACGCACCGAGCACAGCGTTGCGGCAGCGAACGCAAAGCGCTATTCAATCAAACCTCACATACTTCGACTTTGACAAGGACAACTCTATTCTGAAGAGTATGAGTGGTGCTGTACGAGATAAATACAAACATCTTTTCAAAAATGTTTCTGGTACCGCACATTTACGAATAAACCTTAAAGTACCTTCTAATGAACTTCCAAATCTTTTGTCAGAACTGATCGACTTATACGAAAGTGATCATTTTCGAACTGCTTTTCCGGATATTCACAATATTACTCCAATTCAAGACCCTCAAACATTAGCTAAACTCAATGACAAATTAGTAAGAGCAGTTAGAAATAGAGATTCAAAACTATTTCTTGGTGTGCCAGATATCATCGATTATCAATGGGCGGTAAGAATCCGATATAAAGTGCTTGGGGTGCGGGATCGTCAAATTTTTGAAGATGTATATCTGGATGACTATTTTGAAGAAATAGAGAATTCGGGGCGATTAGATCTCACCACTATCGACCTGAAGCAATTGAAGAATCAGCGTTTGGAACTTCTTGACGATAATAATGTTGTGGATCGACATTTCTCAATTTTGAAATCGCTGATTTACGATACAAATCTAAATGGCGAAAATGAAACTTTCCACTTCTCAGATGGCAATTGGTACAGAGTTTCGACAGATTTTGTCGCGAAATTAAATCAAGATGTAGAAAGAATCGGAACCCAATTGAAATTACCTCCATACAATCACGAGAATGAAAATGCGTTCAATGAGGATGTACCTAATATTGACTCAAAATTTACCTGTTTCGACCAGAAATTAATCCGTTTGATAGGTGAAACGCCGTTTGAAATGTGCGATCTATTTTGCTTGGAAAAAGATCAAGTTAATTTTTACCATGTTAAGCGTTCGACTAGGTCGGCAGGATTGAGTCATTTATTTAACCAAGGTGTTAATTCAATTGAATTAATGATAAGAGTTGATAGTTGCATGGCTGACAAAATAATTCCACTAATTCAATCGAAAACAAGCGATTTTACAGTCGAGAAGGTTTCATCGTCTTTGCAAAATCGTCAAATTAAAGTAGTATTCGCAATCGTTTCTAAAAGAAAAGATGCAACTCCTAAGAATCTTCCTTTGTTTTCCAGAATAAGCTTACGTCGCGCAATCCAAATTCTGCAACTAATGAACGTGGATATAGAACTTGGATTTATTGAGGATAAATCTAGCCATCAGTAAAATGTCACATTGAGAGCTGATTTGTTTATTGAAACAACAAATTCCGTGCTGGATCATTTCATTTCACCCGGTTGCAAACGATAAATTTGGACTGAATCATATAAACGGATTGTTCTATAAATCAATTTGTGATCGGAGTCAAATTCAAATGAGAAAATGAAAAATTTCTCTGATAATTTATTGAGTCTGCACCAAAATAGATTAGACGAGGATGCATATGTCTAAGAAAGATTGCTTTGTTATAGCTCCAATTGGGGAACCTGACTCGGAAACTAGGAAGCGTTCTGATCAAATCCTAAAGCACGTGATCAAGCCAGCTACTGAAGAATGCGGTTATCACGCTATGAGATCTGATCATATATCCGAGCCTGGAATGATTACGAGCCAAGTGATTCAGCATATTGTCGATGATCCTCTCGTTATTGCGGATCTTACCGAAACGAACCCCAACGTCTTCTACGAACTTGCCATACGCCACGCTATTCGTAAACCACTAGTGCAAATCATCAAGAAAGGCGAGCAAATTCCATTTGATGTTGCGGGTACAAGAACAATTCATGTTGATCATCGAGATCTTGATAACGTTGAAGAAGCGAAGTCAGAAATTATCGCTCAAGTCCAATCTCTTGAGGCTGATTCGTCCAAGTTGGAAACACCAATTTCAGTCTCTCTGGATCTTCAATTGTTGAAACAAAGTGACAATCCCGAACAAAGGTCGTTAGCAGATGTATTATCCGTCATTTCGGAACTCCGAACTGCTATTGGAGTGTTGGAGAAGCGGTTGGAGAATCCAGAATCCCTAATGCCGCCGCAATACCTACGCAATGTATTAGATGACCTGAGGCCCAGATCAATCCGCAACCGTCGCACGGTATTGGAGTTGAGACGAATATTTGATGAGTTGGAAAATTTAAATTATTCTGAAGAACCGAATTCGTTAAAGTCAGTGGATATCCGAGACCAAATAATGATGCTTCGTCATGAATTTAACCGCATAGTGCACACGGAGCAGTGGTAAGTGGTTCTTAGACCTCTTAGCCTGAATACCCAATTTTAGAGATGTCTTCCTAGAAAGAGTTCGAATTTCGAATTGCAGGGGCTATATTCAGGCTAGTTTGAATTCAATAGCGCTTTCAGCAGCATTCCAATTGACTTCATTGAGCACGATGATATTTCCGAAAGATATGAAGAACTTGGAATTTGCTTTAAACCGGGAAACTTTCATGAACGATTGTTAAAATTCTGGAAGCGGCTAATAATCCCGTCCCGGAATACTTTATCGTCGACTCGATAGGAACTGTCCCAAAATAATTAACCCAATAGGCAGAACAAGCTGAGTCAATTTAATCTAGCAAGGCTCAATCTCAGTCCGACAATCAAAGTGTGAAACGGTTTTCAATAGTTCCCGAGAGGAATAACAATCGCAATAGAATTGAAATCTAACCCAAACTTAGATAATTTCTCCAGTCGAGTTTTCTAGTAAATTCGCCGATTTGAAATTAAACCGCACACTCAAATCAATGTGGTTCACTCCCCTCCCGAAACGCGGGTACGGCGTAAAGCTTGACTCAAACAATGAATTCCACCGCCACCCAAAGTGAACATCGATAAATCCAATTCATCGACGTGAAAACCATGGGCACGCATTTTCTCGCAAGCCTCCGGTGAGCCAGTCATAGCAAGAATCCGGTCATCTCCCAAAGTCATCAAGTTAACACCTAAGTTTCTCGCCTCCGAGAAACTGACATCAATAATTTCGAATCCACGATTCTTAAGCCACTGGAGCAGCCAAGGTTCGATCGCGTCACAGCACGCGATTAACAAGTTTTCTGCCAACGGTACAACCAAGCCATCCATGTGAACGAATTCTCTGGATATGGGGGCAGTCAATGCCTCCCAGCCTTCCGCACGGACATATTGTGCAACCTGTTCGGATCCTTCTTTTTCTGAGCGTTCGCCACAATAGCCGATCAATACCAGTCCAGGGCGCAAGATTACAAAATCTCCGCCTTCAAAATGGCCCGCGGTAGCAAATTTCCAAATCGGAATCTTGTTCTCTAGGTAAAACTTGATTACGGTTGCATAATCAGCGCGGCGACACTTGATCTGCATATGGCAAATCAGTGCGCCCCAAGGTGTCATTGCTGAGTTGTCTCTAGCGAAAAAGTTCCTGTGTAGCGCCTCGTCGGCATCAAGATAATGGCATTTGACACCATAGTGTTCATACATACTCACAATCTGTGCGTGCTGTCGTTGAGCCAGGTCAAAATCAAACTTGATCCCGGTGTGATCAGCGTTATCCATGGTGCGTCGGATTAGCGGGCCAGCGTCAACCCAGCGATAGTAGAGAGGTTGACCAAGTAATACGTCAGTAAGAGTCGTATATTCGTTATCGACTCCCCAATAATCGTGTGCAAATTCGGTGGTTGAGTATATAGCGCCTGTATTTTCCCTTAGCACTGTAAAGCCTCCAATAACTTGTGCATGTTAAGCGAATCCTTCGTTTAGGAATAAGCCATGTGAAATTATCCTTTTATCACAAACCGAGATTATAACCTTGCAAATTGGATGATCAACTTTTCGCTTTTCGTAGATATGTCCAGTGCCAGATCAAAACAAATGGAAATGATCGAAGTGATCAAACTTCAATGTTCCATCCTCGAGAAACTTTCAATATTTAGAGCAATTGGAAGTGTCGTTATGTATCATTTTGATAATGTTACTGTCCAATGAAATATGCTGAATCGAACTCACTTTTCCTTTCGATCCGCAATTGATCTGCGAATGCTTGGCGCGTTGATTTGCCTGGTTTGCGCCTACAGCCCTGCCTATTCCGACCAGAACGACCCCAGGCTCGAAAATTTATTCGCAGAACTTCTTGTCGTAGAAGAGCAACAAGCCGGTGATGCAATCACCGACAACATTTGGGAAATATGGCGAGATTCGGGTGATCCGGAAATCAATGAACTGATGCGAGAAGGTGTCTCGGCAATGCATTCCGGTCGACTGCGTCGCGCAGTACGATTTTTTGACCAGATCATTGATAAGGCTCCCGACTTTGCCGAGGGATGGAATAAGCGGGCAACAGTCTATTTCTTTTTGCGAGAATTTGAAAATTCGGCAAAAGATGTCAGAAAAACATTAATGCTGGAACCACGCCATTTTGGTGCAACAGCAGGATTGGGTCTCATTTTTCTTGAGTTGGAATACTACGAAAGCGCATTGGAAGCCTTTGAGAAAACACTTCTGATCAACCCTCACTTACCTGGTCCCAGAATGCAAATCGAACGCATCAAGAAAATCCTTTTAGATGAACCTGCCTAATCCGATTTCCTCCAGATAACTTACACAGTCAAATTCGCTTTTCAGCCGATTTAATCGCAAAATTGCGACGACGCGACACTCCAGAAAACAAATTACATTCACTCAAAAGCCAAATCCTTTTGCCTATAACCAATCGTAATTGGTGTGTTTGCGTCTAAGATGCTGCTTTATCGATTGATCGATCTGATCCAAAGGATTGACAAACAAGTTCACAACGCTCAGTCAGCCAAGTGCCAATGTCCAGAATTTCGTCAGGTGAAACAGAGTGCGCAACCGGGTAGTCTTTCGTAGTCAAGTTGCAACCGCATTCGTGTAGTTTCTGTCGAGAACGTTCAGCAGTGACTATTGGAATGACTGGGTCTGCCTGTCCATGAAGGTATAGTATCGGTGTGTTCTGATTTGCTACAAAAAGCTCAGTGTGCACCGACTCAAGTAGCGGCATGTAAGTCGACAAAGCCAAAATCCCTGCCAATGATTTGTGGTATCGAAGCCCCAGATGAAGTGCTATAGCGCCGCCTTGGGAAAAGCCTGCCAAGACAATTTGACCAGCCTCAACTCCATTTGTCTTCTCTTTGTCAATAATTTGTGCAATCTGGGCACACGACTGTTCGATCCCGGATTGATCTTCACCGGGAAGACCCAAAACAGGATTTAGAATATCGTACCAGGCTCGCATCCGCATTCCCATGTTTACGGTGATATTCCGATATGGTGCATGTGGAAATATAAACCGAATCTGACAGTGCGAAGGGATGTTTAAAAATGGAACAACACCTTCAAAATCATGACCATCAGCTCCAAGGCCATGTAGCCAAATTACAGTCATCTGCGGAGCTTTTTCCGGATTGATTTCGATTAATTCAAGCACGATTGAATCTTCTATTTTCCAAATAACATTTTGGCGATAACAGATCGACTACCAAGTTCATAATTTGCGTGTTGAAACACAAACTCTTGAAATACAAGCAATTCAAAGCTGGTGACGCAGCGTTTCGGTTAAACAAACAAAAGTGAAAATGAAAAACTGGCATTGCTGGCATAGTATATTCATTATCCAATAGACTCATATTTATCGTTGATGGACGCTGGCAATTTACGGATTGCTTGATTCGCAAAATCAAATCGCCGCCAGCCTGACAAACGATATTCATCAATTAATTTTCAATCAATGGAATTGTTATGGCAGGATACGTCATTGTGCAAGTTAATGTTCATGATCCGGATGGCTTTGCAGTTTATCGGGACATGGTGCCACCGACACTGGAAACCTATGGTGGCAGATACCTGGTTCGAGGTGGTGAATTTGATTGCCTGGAAGGAAAGTGGGATCCCAAGCGATTGGTCATCATTCAATTCGACAGTGTCGAGCGGGCCAAAGCCTGGTGGAATTCTAAAGAGTATGAGCCGGCCAAGAAACTACGGGAAAATACTGCAGAGTCTAAATTGATTATTGTTGAAGGCTTGCCGGCTTAAATTTTTCGAATCCTTGTCTTTTCTCAGTCGTTAGAATACTTTCAACTGAAAACCCAAGCAGAGTATCATTTTCATCGTTCGGTGATTAGAGAAACGGTGCTTTTTGACCACCTCAATTGCAACCCCAAATTCAAAAAGGTAATTGTGTTCATGTCCGTTAGAGGTTTAGTTTTAGTGAATTTACGATACGCAATAATCGTTATGGCAACGTCTGTACTTACGGCTTCAATGCCCGTATATGCGCAGCAGGCAACTCCAGTCGAAACTGACACAGTGCAAACTGTTTCATTTAGTGAAACAGTCGCTGTTTTTGGGGAAATCGTTTCGCGTCAGACTGGCCCCGTACAAGTTGCAATCAGTGCGCCCGTCAGCGAAGTTCACGTGCGAGTAGGTGATCACGTTGAACAAGGTGACCTCATCGCAACATTGGATTCATCGATGCTTGAATTGCAAAAAAATACGGTGAGTGCTCGAATTGCGATGGCCGAATGGGCTTCAAGGCGTGCTCAAACACAACTTGAACTATCCAAACAGCAAGAGGAACGGTTCCGCCAGTTGCGACATTCAGCCGCAACGACTGAAGCCCAGCTTGAAGATGCTGAGCTGGCACTGAAGATCTCTCAGCATGCGCTGGGAGAATCGAACGCTGCCATTAACCAAATTGAACGCGAACTCGCAATATCTGAACACAATATTGCATTGACAAGAATTATCGCTCCTTATAGTGGCATCATCGTCGAGCGTTCCATTGAAATTGGACAATACATGCGAACCGGTGAGCGAGTGGTACGGATGATTAGCGACCAGGAACTCGAAATCGAAGCCTATATTCCTTATCGTTATATTGACTCATTGAAAGTTGGAGACATGGTCAATGCAGAGTTTGATAACGGTACAACATTCGCCACACAGCTACGTGCATTCATTCCTGAAGAACATGTAAGCACCCGCACTCGCGCCGTGCGATTCGAGTTTGACCAAAACTCCATTGACGATCTGCTCGCGATCAATCAAAATGTCATTTTGAACATTCCGGTATCCGCTCAAAAAGAAGCACTCACAGTCCATAAGGATGCAGTTCTGACTCAACAAGACGGTCATTTCGTTTATGTCGTATCAGAAGGCGTTGCGTTACCAAGCCCCATAGAAATTGGTGATGCAAGCGGTAGCCGTTTTGAAGTCCTTTCCGGCTTAAGCGAAGGTGATGAAGTTGTGATCCGCGGCAATGAACGTCTGACGCCGAATCAGAACGTGACGGTGATCAACTAGACAAACAGACTGAAATAGATTCGAAACGATACTTTCTACTTGCGCATTTTTGCGCGTTTTTCTAAAACCCGTTGTCGGTGATTCTCCACATGAACGATGACTCGGTCGTGAATCCCCTGCCCGACCAATTCAATTGAATCGCGCACTTCGCAGTAGAATCGGACTCGTCGATTAACAATTTCGTCAATTCTGACGAAAACCACGACATCTTCATTCTGTGGAGTTGCCTCCAAATGTTTGATATCAACTAACGTGCCAACAGAGTCCAACCCTGGCGGTAGGTTTGCAAACAAAAGATCCCGACAAGCATATTCGACATCAGCAATCATGGATGGCGTCTCATAAACTTGCAGATCCTTGCCCATAAACGTAATCACCCGATCACCGCCGACATTGATCTGTCGTTCAAGTTCTTGGCCAATAGCAATCGTGCCTAAATGGTCTTTAGTTGTCTTCATGAAAAGCGAATGTAATCGAATTTAAGGTTATTGGGAGAATTTGGTGGAGCGGAGGAGGATCGAACTCCCGACCTTAGCATTGCGAACGCTACGCTCTCCCAACTGAGCTACCGCCCCACTCACAATCGAGGTAGTATATCCAAAATGCGATGACCCAGTGGTTTACTGTTGAATTCCTTAAATCAAGTCAAACAAACAGGAAGCATCTTGATTTGTACCAGGGTAACACGGCCGCAAATTGCTGAAGCAATTGAATATTCAAAGCTACAAAACTACCGATCAAGAATTTTTGTTTGTACAGTCTAATCAGCATTGCATCAGGAATTCAAAATACGTATTCGCAAGAATTTAGTTGGTGTAAACACCACCTTGTGATGCCGAATAATTTTCTGATTACGCACTGGTACTTGCCAGGTAATCGACAATGTCAATATCGGGCATGGCATGTTTGTCGACGCCTGCCTGAGTCAGCATGGCATGCACCTGCCCGCGATGGTGTGTTTGATGATTAAACAGTGTAAGCAGCGATTCATGAGTATTACTTTCGCCACTTGCCCCTGTCATGCGGGTATATGAAAAGGATTTTTCCAGATTGTCCTCGTCCAAACTGCTAACGTAATCGATCAGTTGCTTGTCAATGTCATTTCTGACATTCGATAGTGACTCAAAGTCATCGAAAAGAGTCTGGTCCAACGAGTGAATCGATTCGACCGGCTGACCTTTCATTCGTCCAAGCCAGATCATGTCGACGAGCAACAAATGATTGAGTGTGGCATGAATCGAACCGAAAAATACCGAGCGATCTTTTCGGTAGTCCTCATCGCTTAATTCAGCACATAACTTGAAAATTTCAGTATTCACCCAAGTGTTATAATTCGCCAGCATCATCAGGTGTTTCATCCCGCAATTCCCTCTCAAAATCAACTTGTAAGTAAACAAGAATTTATCACAAATTTATGTCTATGGAGCAGCACTCGTCACAGGTATCTTCTTGGGATAGCATTCAGGAAATATTCGAGGACTCCATCCCTTTTAACAAATACCTCAAAGTTAAAGTTGAAGGCCTTGAGATTGGCGACCCAAAATTGAATCTCGAAATGCAAAATTCATTTGTAGGTAATTTTCTTCGCGGCAATTTGCATGGTGGAGTGACATCATCAATGCTCGACATCATTGGCGGAATTGTTGCCTTTGTTGACGTAATCAAGCGACGTGAACTAGACTCCCATGAGGAAAAACTTGAGCTGTTCTCCCGCATGGGCACGATCGATATCCGTGTAGACTATTTACGACCAGGTTTTGGTAAATGTTTTGTCGCGAGTGCTTACGTCCTTCGTACTGGTAGGAAAGTTGCAGTGACCAGGATGGAATTACACAATGACGAAAATACACTCATTGCCGTTGGCACAGGTGCCTATGTCGTCAGTTAGCGGAACCAGCAACACCACTGATTCAGGCTAATAATGGGATTGCTTTGAACAACCATACCGAGCAAACTAAACAACACCCTCTTTTTGAAGGGGCCAATGACTTGCCTGAAGATGAACTGGACCACGGGCCTCGCATTCAAATTGAATTCTCGACAGGTCAAAGACTTGCCCACGCCCGCAACCGTCTCAAACTTTCTGTGCAAGATGTCGCCAAAACATTACGTTTGGCAGAAGAGTATATTGTGGCCATTGAAGCGGGAAATTACACCGAGCTGCCTGGCATCGCTTATGCAACCGGTTATGTGAGAGCATACGCGGAACTAGTCCAATTGAACCCTGATCGATTGATCAATTCAGACCCAGACCTGGGTATTAGGGCAATTGATAAGCAAGTTGAAGCCAAGAACGAAAACGTATCAACCCGAACAATCGAAACCAGCAATCATTTCAGTCGAATTAACTGGCTTTCGACGGTGCTCAAAGGTTTCATCTATCTTCTATTAATCTCTGCCCTACTGATCGGTTGGAACTTCTGGGACGATATGACGCAATGGTGGACAGATAGGATAATGACTGAGAAAATTATCGAACTCGAAGAAGATGCAGCGACATCCTTCTACTGACACAAGAGTAACAATGGACTACCTGAGTTAGCCAGCGTTTCGACAAATCACCCGCAACTGACAACTTACCGACACTTCAATCTGGAAGATTACACATTTTCCGCTGCCAATTGTCTGGCAACTTTACGACGATTTTCTAAAGGTACCACCAATATGGCCGTGAGTGGTGGAACAATAAACAGCGTCAACAGCGCTGACATCGACAATCCGCCCACTACGACAGACCCCAACCCTCGGTAAAGTTCTGATCCTGCACCCGGGAACAGCACCAATGGCATCATGCCGAATACACTGGTCAATGTCGACATGAAAATAGGGCGTATTCGATTGCGTGTCGCTGTCAAAATCGCTGAGACATTATCCAGATTATCTTCCCGCAGGTGATATATCGACTGGTGAATTAGCAATATTGCGTTGTTAACCACGATGCCGATCAAAATGATAAATCCCAGCAACGTCAACATGTCCAACGGCTGGTATACCCAGGTATTCAGCACAGCAAGACCAGCAACCCCTCCAGCCGCCGCAACGGGTACGGCCAGCAAAATAATGAGCGGATACACAAAACTCTCAAACAGAATGGCGATCACCAGATAAACAATGATCAATGCGACTAACAACTGCACCACCATGGCATTCCACGTCGTTTTCAATGCGTCTGCAGTACCTGAAATTTTGAATTGCACGCTAGGCGGCACACCTTCTTCCAAAATCGGTTTGATCACATCTGCCTCGATTAGCTCGATGGCATCTTCCATGGTCAAACTCTGTGAAGGTCGAACTTCAAGAGTGATCGTACGCAATCTTTCCCGATGCCGTATGGCAGTTGGCCCCGCTGTAATTTGAATATCTGCGATTGAACTGACCGGCACAATTCGCCCAGTCGGTGTTACGACCGGGAGATTTTGAATTTTTTGTGTTTCTTTGACGATATCCAAGGGACCGATCAGGGTAATGTCTGTCGCCTTACCTTCATACATGGTTTCATCAACCCGTAATCCATCGTTAAAGACATCCACCGCCACACCCAGTTCCATTGCAGAAAGACCGTTATCAGCCAATCGCAGCCTATCTGGAATAATTCGAACCTCAGGTACGCCCAACTCCAGTCCTGGATTTGGTCTGAACTGATGTCCTTCAGAACGAGGCAGCAGTGCCACTACTTTTTGTGCCGCGCGGCCTGCGACCTCAAGGATCTCTTCGAGTGTTGCTCCAGATATGTCAACATCAATTTTCCGCCCTGCTCCAATCCCTCGACCGAAAATCGAAGGCTGACTGATAAACCCATAGGTACCCGGCTCACTGAAAATCGGCCTTTGCAAAACGGGTATCAATTCTGAGACCTTGTTGGAATTCGTCGATATTGCTCCGACAAACATCATCGCTCGGGTTGACACAAAGAAGAAACGGGAAATTTTTGGGGGTTCGTCCGAACCAGTTTTTTCATCTGGGTCTGCTGCCCAATTCGGTCGAACTGCGGTTTCGATATTCCCGGCGATTTGAGTCATTGTTTCGAGGTTGTATCCTGGCGGTGGAACAATCAGACCAAAGAGCAGATTATTGTTACCTTCAGGTAGATACTCCAGCGATGGCAAATATTTTGCAGCAAGCATTGATGCTGCAAAAGTTACCGTAGCAACCCAGACGAAAGCAATGATTCGTCGACGAATTAATTTTCCAATGGCCCAGAGCGTGACTTGAACGAAGCGAGATGCGAAATCATCCACCACCGGGATTCGCAATCTAACCAAACTGCGTTCATCAAATGCTTTTGAACCCAGCAGCTTCCTCGATAACGCTGGAATGACGGTTACCGATACAAGTAAAGAAAGTGTCACGGCGACAGAAATAGCCACCGCAATATCTCGGAACAGCTGCCCTACTTCCAGTTTCGTGGTGAGTACCGGGATAAACACCATAATGGTTGTCAGAGCGGATACTAACACAGCTCCCCAGACCTGCTGAGCTCCCTTGATAGCAGCTTTGCGTCCCGAGTGACCGGACTCGCGCATCCGAAATATATTTTCAAGAATAATGATTGCAGCGTCGACCACCATTCCCACCGCAAATGCAAGTCCTGCCAGTGAAATGACATTGATCGAACGGCCAAGTGCAGCCATCGCCACGAATGCACCGATAATGGATACAGGAATCGCTATAGAAATTGTCAGCGTGGCGCGAAACGAACGCAAAAACAGCAGCATGACCAGCGCAGCTAAAATTCCGCCAATCCAGATATTTTGCTGTACGAGCTGTATTGAGGAATTGATGTAAACAGTCTCGTCATACACCTGGCGAAGAATCAATCCGCTACCCGGCATGACAGTTCTATTCAATCGCTCTATGACTTCACGGATCCCTTCCATTGTCTCTATGACATTCGCCCCGACTTCCCGCGTTGCATTGAACGGAATCGAAGGTTGACCCAAAACTCGAATAATTGCTGTGGGGTCCTTATGGGCCAATCGGACTGTCGCAATATCACTGAGTTTGATTCCGCCAGGTCGGCCCAACGCGACATCTGCCGTAGAACGAACAATGATGTTCTCTATAGATTCGACCGAGTTCAATTCTCCTTCCGAGCGGACAAGGTAACGACGCTTGCCCTCTTCCACATCGCCGACCGAATAAGAAACATTGGCATTACGAAGTGCACGTAATATTTCTCCCACTGTCAGCTGCAATCGAGCTAACTCGTCAGGATGAACGACAATTTGAATTTCAGGATCACTGCCGCCAAACACAGAGACTTCGCCCACACCTGGCACCCGCTCGATTCTCTCCTTGATGACATCGTCAACAAATCGGCCATAGTGGTGAATTGGTGTCGTGTTTCCAGGTTCCCGTACAACGTTAAACCACGCAATTGCTCTGTCTTCGCTCCCTGAAGTACTCAGCTGCGGAGAGCCTGCTTCATCTGGATAATTTGAAACCCGATCAAGGCGATTGGACACCAGCAGCAGCGCCTTGTCCATATCGGTCCCAACGTCAAACTCCATGGTGATACGTGAACGCCCCAATTCTGCATTGCCAGTGATTTGGCGCAGATTTTCAAGCCCGGCGAATTCCTGTTCCTGCACATTCATAATCTCGCGCTCGACTTCCACTGGCGCTGCGCCGGGCCAATACGTGGTGACAGTAATGACCGGACGATTGACATCTGGTGCCAATTGAATTGGAATGCTCTGAAGCGCGACGATGCCGAAAAGTACAACCATCAAAACCAGTGCGATGACGGCAATGGGCCGATCAACTGCGGCTGAGATTAAGTTGCCGGATGATTTTTGCAGTTTAGAATCCATGCGACGAGATCGATGAGTGCGAGATTGAGGTACTGATCAACTCTAACGTGATGACTGATTTCTCATATTGTCTGCAATCAGGCATAGAATCTCAAACATGATGGAATTGGCCACCAAAGAGGTAATCTGATTGGGATGATCCTTAGTTGGCATCAGGCAAACGACATCGCCACCAATTACATTTTTACCGCGAATACAGCGAATCAATTCCATGACCTGATTAATGCGAAATCCTTCAATCCCTGCCTCAAGATTAGCGACACCCGGGGCTACAGTGGGATCAAGGCAGTCCAGATCAAATGTCACGTAAACGGGGCGATTACCGATTCGATCATTGATAATCTCCTTGCAGGCCTGAGCACCAAGTTGTTCATATCGTTCTATCGATATGACCTCGTATCCCAAGTCGTAACTTGGTTCTAGCCAATCGAGTGTACGAACATTGCCGCGTATGCCAACCTGCACTGAATGATGCGGATCGACGTGACCGTCTCGAACGAGGTAACTGGCCCAATGAGCCGCCGATTTGACTGCACCTAAAAAGTGATCTAGCATGTGATAAGCATCGGTGTGCGCATCAAAATGAAGCAACACGGCTTTTTCACCATTCGTCAAACGCGCATTTGCACCGGCAATAGCCTGCAATATACCACCCGTGATGGCATGGTCTCCACCGATTGATACTGGTCGAGTGCCTGCCGCATCAATGCGAGAAAAGTATTCTCGAATGTCTTCAATACTCTGTTCGTTGTCATTACCTTGCGGAAGCGGCACATCTCCAAGATCAGATATTTTGAACTCCTTCCAGGGATCCAGATGAAATTGCTTGTGACAGCGTCTGCCCAGTGCTGAGATATTGCGCACGGCGCGCGGACCCATATGTTGATCGCGCTCTGTCGTTCCATTGCCGGTTGAATGCGGAACACCAACCAGCCCGATATCACATTCTGCAGGATCAGTAGCAATCGGACACCGGAAAAATGTCGGAATGCCCCACCAATAGAGTCCCTCGACCATTGATTCGTGTCTTCTCATCGAATAAAGCCTCGTAAAGCTGATTTGATATTACGGTTTGTAATAATGAAAGCTGACAATTGAACCAGCAATAGTGAAGCCTTCAAACAAGTAGCACCGTGGGGGTTTGCAACGCCAACTGAAGTATTGTGAGAATCTCGACGGTTGCGAGCGCCTTCGAAACGGCTTTATAGAGCGCCCGGGAACTTTTTATTGATCGCTCGTTCGATGTATGTCGGACGTTCTTCTTCAGAAAGTGAACCGGCTTCAATGTGAATGTCAATAACGGTGTCGATGACTGAACTTAAAAAAGCATCATCATCACGACTATCCTTGGCCAGCTTCAATACCGTGTCTCCACCATAAGTTGGAATCATACCGTTTTGGGAAGTTTGCAATAATGAAATTGCTTGATTATTTTCATTTCTCCGGATGTCTCGTTTCAATCTGGATCGCAACAAGGCAACACCTTCATCTGTTTTTCCCAGGTACTCACGTTTGTGAACGTTCATCGCTCCCTGGCTGGTCCAGGCTTCCCAGTCGCCCGGATTATTTTGCTTTTCTTCGTAGCTACGATGCGCTGTTTGACCATAAAAATCCACCTTTTCCCAGCCGACTTCATCACGGCTACCCTGTCTAAGAACCTCATCCGCATCATTAAAATGTCGCCAACCAAATTTCCGACTATTGACATTATCGAGTGGTACAACCCATTTGGTTAAACTGGTGCGACCGAATGCTTTCGGATTGTTCATGACTTGAAACATACCGCCGTTTTGAGCCATGTTTGGAAATAAGTAATCATGAAAACGCAATCGAACAAGCTCATCGCTGCCACTACGACGAGCATGAGCATAAACGATGCCTCCTGCACGTTCTCGGTACCGCACAACTGGCAATTCTAAAAAATGTTCCAAACCAGGAAACTGGGGCCCGCTGATTCGACCGTGTAGAAAAACACTGTGAAACGGATCAATGGCATTTTCAGTTTCCTGAAGCCAGTTACAAGGAGAATGAATGGAATATGGCACCAGGTCGTGTCCCGTGATTTGCATCGAATCGAGCAGTGGAAATTCAGGCTTCGTCTCGGGCGGTCCCATATAACAAAATACCAGACCTTTGAATTCTTTTGTCGGGTACGCACCCTGACAAATCCGTTTTCGGATTTCGCTGCCTTCAGGTTCACCTGGCGTTTCCAGAATTGTGCCATCAATGTCAAAATGCCAGCCGTGATAACAGCAACGAATGCCTTGAGTTTCGATGCGACCGAACTCCAGTGAAGCTCGTCGATGCGCACAGTGCTTGTGCAAAACTCCAATTCGACCGCTTAAGTCACGAAAAATAACAAGATCTTCACACAAAATCCGAATCGCAACCGGTTTACCTTCGTCAAGTTGTGACGATATGGCTACTGGGTGCCAAAATTTTCTCAGGTATTCACCAGTCGGTGTAGAAGGCCCGACTTCAAGTAAATTCAGATCAGGTGCCAAGGTGTTACGAAGCGCATAGCCATCGTAAGGACGCGTTGTCCAACGTACTTCAGTCATCGTAATTTATTTTAGAAATTGATTGTCAAACAGCAGTGGTGCCCATTT
Organism: Arenicellales bacterium; assembly: GCA_963664525.1. GTDB lineage: Bacteria > Pseudomonadota > Gammaproteobacteria > Arenicellales > JAJDZL01 > JAJDZL01. Next base: position 860,834 of record OY761535.1, on the reverse strand, counting down.
TATTCGCATTGTCATTTAAGTCGATAAGATTCGCTTGTCCTGTAAGTGTTTGTCCATTCCAACGCAAATGAAACAAATCATTTTGTTATTGAAAATCAACTGTTGTAGAGATGATCCGATGAAAATTATCAAACATGGTTAATCCACTCGAATTTTGATTAATCAGGACACAAATCTAAATTATTTCGCTGTTTGGCGTGGTGATTTAATCACTGACAAATGCTTGCCATTCGAGAATTGACAACCGCAGTCGTTTGATCAGTTCATCAATTTCTGCTTCTGTGATAATTAGCGGAGGCGCAAGGACAATTGTATTGCCGACGGCTCGAATGAATAATCGATTACGTTCAGCAACTTCCATCAACAAATTCCCTGCCTGCGATGTCGACTGTGAGTTTGATAAAACCAGATCGAAGCCAGCCATCAGGCCAACACCCCGGGTATTGACGATCGTATCAAATTCGCGCAAGTCTCTAATGGCATTCTGAAATTTATCTCCGACAGTCCTTACGTGATTGACTATATCTCGCTCTTCCAGTATCGCTAATGTCTCCAGACCGATCGCGGCACCAACAGGGTGACCGGAATACGTAAATCCGTGACTGAATACACCTTGCTGAGAAGTGGCATAAACGAGAAGACTGTAAATCGGCTCGCTAACCAACACTGCTGAAATTGGAAAATAAGCAGATGACAAACCTTTGGCGACCGTCAACAGATCCGGCTTTATTCCGAACGTCATCGACCCAAACATATTGCCAGTTCGACCGAATCCACACACCACTTCATCCGCAATCATAAGAATGTCGTATCGATTCAACACGGCCTGGATCTTTTCAAAGTAAGCTTCCGGAGGCACAATCACACCACCGACACCCATCACAGGTTCCGCAATAAAAGCTGCAATGGTGTTTGGATCTTCAGACAGAATTTGTTCTTCCAATTCGAGTGCAAGCCGCAGGGCAAACTCATCTTCGCTTTCACCTGAATGGGACTGCACAACATAATTTGGAGATTGGGTATAGATAATCTCAGGCAAGTCTGCGTTCATGTAATCATGCATTTGTGGCATGCCAGACAAACGGGTTGCAAAAATGGTCGACCCATGATAGCCATTCATCCGGGTGATGATTTTGCGCTTGTCTGGATTGCCATTGAACTTGTGGTAAGTCCAGGCAATCTTGATGGCTGACTCATTGGCTTCGGAGCCAGAGCCTGCAAAAAACACTTTGTTTAACTGTGCAGGTGCAATAGCAACCAGTCGTTCAGCAAGTTGAATCAGTTTTTCGTGACTTCTGCCACGAAACGTGTGGCTGTACGGCAGTTTTGAAAGTTGCTCATTCGCCGCACTGACCAATCGAGATTCACTGTAACCCAATGTCGCACACCAAAGGCTTGACATTGCATCCAGGTACCGATTGCCATCTGTATCGACAAGAAATATTCCATCGCCTCTTTCAATTACGACAGAACGCTGCTTTTCGAATTCGCTCAAATGGGTGAACGAATGGACGTGGTAGCGATGGTCAAGGTGGTCTAATTCATAATTGGATTTTTTCACTTCTATAATGCCAGAATGCAAGTCAAATTCATCAACCGGGACACTTTAGCGCTTGATGGACTACCAAAGCTAGCAGATGTCAGTCAGAAATAAGATTAATTTCAAAAGATCAGGGTCGATCCCAGGTCAATTTCTTTGATGTTTTCTTTTGTCGGAAGATCAGATAGAAAATTATCTGGCTGTCCGCCTCCTTTTCACCCAAAATACATATCCACTCTCGTTTAACGATCTAGCACTACACCGACGACAATGAGTACCCGTAAGCAAATAGTATCGCAGAATTGTGCTGTGGCGGTAGAACTGATTGATGTTTGGAAAGTATTCGGCAAGAACGTTGACACCGCCATCCGTGCCATATTGGACAACAATTTGTCGAAATCTGAAGTATTAGCGCAATTCGGCTGTGTTGTTGGTGTGCAAAACGCCAATTTTTCAGTGCAAGAAGGTGAAGTGTTTTGCATTATGGGATTGTCGGGGAGCGGCAAATCAACGCTGGTGCGGCACATCAACCGATTGCTTGAACCCACCCGAGGACAGATATTCATTCAAGGCGAAAACGTTCTGTTACAGGACGAAAAACAGTTGCGTATGCTACGGGCTGAAAAAATCGGGATGGTCTTTCAAAATATTGCCCTACTCCCACATCGCACAGTTCTTGACAACGTCGCCTTACCACTGGACGTCAAACGCATGAATCGCCATCAGCGCAGGGAAACGGCCGAGCAGGTGCTCGCTATGGTTGAACTCACCGGTTGGGAATATCACTACGCTCACGAACTATCCGGGGGAATGCAACAACGGGTCGGCTTGGCCAGGGCAATGGCCGCCAATCCTGACATTCTGTTGATGGATGAACCCTTCAGCGCGCTGGACCCTTTGATTCGACGGCAGTTACAGGACGAATTCATCAAACTGTCAGATCTGACCAATAAAACCACAATATTTATCACCCACGACTTGGACGAAGCTATACGCATCGGTCATCGAATCGCAATCATGAATGACGGTAAACTGGTACAAATCGGTACACCACAGCAAATCGTCGCCAATCCTATTGACGCCTACGTGCGTGATTTCGTTGCAAACATATCCCATCTCAAACTGATCACCGCTTCGGGCATTATGTGCTCCTTGGAGGACTATGATGGCGAACAAACTGAGCTGGCAACGGCACCTAGAGTTTCTGACACCTTAGATCTTGAAAACTTAATTGAAATCTCTCTGCAACATGAAGGTCCAATTGTGATCAATGATGCGGATAACAACGATGTTGGCTTTGTCAACCGCGAGCAACTGCTGCGAAGCATCATCAGAAACAGAGGATCGGAACATGAACCAGTCCACAGTTGAACAAACAAGCACCCCGGTAAAACGCGGTCAGGCAATTTCTAAGTTTGTCGGCAGTGATTCAAGTTACTACAAACGACAATTTGATCGGCTCGATCATTCGGCTAAACCGATTGTCAGTTTCAACATTGCCGCAGCGCTACTTGGTCCTATCTGGTGGGGCGCTCGTAATTTATGGCTTTGTTTTTGGATTTTCCTGTTTCTGGAATGCCTCGCATTTGTTCAAATATTTCGAGGCCTTTTTGCGCAGCTTGGCGCTGCAGAGTTCGAAAGAGCTGAACGATTGCTGAATATGTCTGAGATTCGCCGGAATGAAGCGGAAAGCGCCGCAGCAGCCGGCGCTGACAATGTCGAAACACTGTTTGAATCTGCAATGGCGCTTGAAAATGCCAGCCTCAAAGCATTGAGCGCTGCGGAACAGTTCGCCAGCCAGGCTCCGCTACTTGTTGGATTGGGTATCACGTTGGTCCTGGTAATTAAGTGTCTTCAAGGCCTATTAGCCAATAAAGTACTCAAAAACAGATTTCAAAAATGGCGCGCTAACCCTTCTCTCACCAGTGGAATCAACCTACCTCAGGCCACATTGATGGGTGCGGTTTACTTGACTGTAGTGATTGTCTGCACTTATCGTTTCACTGCCAAACATGTTCCAGACTGGTTACGAGAAGTTCCAGTGGGTTCTAGCTGGCGGCGATCAGCAGAATCGTTGATTGATGACGCCGTTCAGTGGCTGACCGAAACTTTTTCGGTGTTTTTTGGTGGTATCACATTGTCCATTCGAAAACTGCTTGATTTTCTGGAAATAATCATGGTGGGTACACCCTGGATTGTTGTAATGGCCGTCATCGTGCTGATTTCCGCCAGGGCAGCTGGAGTTCGAGTCGCCATTTATACTGGCGCTGCCCTTTTTTACCTTGGAATTTTCGGTTTTTGGGAAAAGAGTATGCTGACCGTTGCACTGTTGGGGACAGCCTGCCTGATATGCGTCATCATTGGCATTCCACTTGGAATTCTATGCCAGCGAAAAGCCACAGTTCGCAAGTTCATTTGGCCAGTTTTGGACCTGATGCAAACCATGCCATCTTTTGTTTACCTGATTCCTGTTATCGCATTTTTTGGTATTGGCAAACCACCAGGGATCATTGCAACGGTCATTTTCGGTATGCCTCCAGTGGTTCGGCTAACCGTGCTCGGACTGCAAGGAGTGCCTAAACATATAAGAGAGGCTGCGACTGCGTTTGGCGCTTCAAAACTCTACTTGCTCTTGCGTGTGGATTTGCCCCTTGCCAAGCCGTCAATTATGACAGGCATCAATCAAACCATACTGATGTGCCTATCGATGGTGGTAATCGCCTCGTTGATTGGCGCTAAAGGTTTGGGCGAAGATGTATTGGATGCTTTGACCTACGCCCATGAAGGCAAAGGAATATTGGCTGGCATCGCAATTTTGTTCTGTGCTATGATTTTGGATAGAATCGTACAAAGCAAAAGTTAGATTCAAGTATGAAAGGCGAAATAAGAATAATAATTTAAAGGTTAGTGATGACCGCGTAAGCGTTATCACTAACCTGATTGAACGAGGCCGACAGCGGTTTCGGCCTATGGGGAAAGTATACCGGAATCGGATTCTGAGGCCGTCAGGATGACGGTTTGCTGGTGCTGAACCAGTGTCGGGTTCGTTGTGAAAACGACAAACTGTCTGCCAGGAAGATGCTTTGGGCTTGCCAAGCACAGTTTGGCTGCCAGTTGGCGGTTAATTTGGCTGCACCCAAGCGTTCAAGTCGCGTACAGCTATGCCATGGGCTATTCATAGCTTGTCCAGTGCGTTCAGTTCGCTTAAACATCAAGCAGCCACCAATAAAGGTGGTGCGCGCGAGAGATAGCACTCGGTGATACCGATTAGGCGCTGATCCGGACTCGAGAGCGCAACCAGCAACATAGGTGATTGGCAATTGGGGCATTGGGGAGTGGCGTTGTGCTCGACGGTGTCGTACGTTTCGGTCGTGCGCAGCCAGTCATCCGCACTGAAACCGGTTTGTGCAAAGATCTGTTGCTGTGTGTGTTTAACATGAGCGTTGGCAAGGATGCCGAAGTGTCGGATGCGATGGAACTTTGGTGGCAGGACATGCATCAGGTAGCGTTTCATAAATTCGGTTGCTGACAAGGTCATCACTGCGTAGCGAGGTGTGGTTTGCCCGGCGATTGTCGGTTTGCGATATCGGAATGAAACTCGGGTGCCGTCGAACTTTACGATGCGCGAGTTTGCGATGGCCACCCGGTGGGTGTAACGAGACAGGTATTTGAGCAAGTGTACGGGGCCGGCGAACGGGGGTTTGGCGTACACGTTCCAATCGGTGTTGCGAGCTTTGTTGAGTCGTCTTTGAAACGCTTCGGGTGCACGAAGGTGGTTGATTCGTCTGGGGAAGATGAGTTGGTTTTTGTGGTAGGCTTTGTCGAGGTGTTCGAGGAACAGTCGACGAAACAGCTTGGCCAACACTTTGACGGGTGCGAAGAACGTTTTGGAGCCGGTTTTGTATTGACCGGTCCTGACATCGAAGCCGGCGTTGGGGACCACGACGTGAACATGCGGATGCCAGCGCAGTTGTTGGTTCCATGTGTGTAGGACCGTGGTCGCGCCGATGCGGGCTCCGAATCGATTTGGATCGGCGGCGATGGTGGTGAGGGTTTGGGCGCCTGTTCTCATGAGGATGTCCAGTACGACCTTGCGATTGGCATAGGCGATCTGGGCAATCGGTGGTGGTAGTGTGAAGACGATGTGAAAATACGGTGCCGGTAGCACGTTGAGCAGCTGGCGGTGCAGCCACCGGTGGGCGGCCTGGCCCTGACAGGTCGAGCAGTGGCGGTTGCGACAGGAGTTGTAAAGCACATGTGAGGTGTGACACTTGGCACATTCAAAGTGGCGCGCACCGAGCGCGGCGGTGCGACACATTCGAATGGCTGCAAAGGCCCGGTGTGCAGCCCTGCCAAGGGTGGCACCGCATTGCGCCATAAACGCATCACCGGCGTGGCGGAAAATATCGGCCACACCGGGGTTATCATCACGCACCGGTCAGGGTGTGACGCAGTTGTCGGCCGGGTGATCGATCTCGCGAAACATCGCCGCCGTGGTGCGGGCGTAGACGCGCGTACTTTCGACTGACTTGTGGCCGAGGATGTCCTGGACCACATCGCGCGCAGTGCCGCGTTCAAACAGGTGCGTTGCGACCGCGTGGCGAAGCCCATGAAAGGGGAAATCCTTGCTGATTCCGGCTCTGGCGCGCGCCTGATTGAAAGCGCTGCGCAACGTGGCGGCTTTCATCTGCTGGTCAGGACAGTTACCGTAAAACAGCCACCCGTGCGGCTTGGGAAAAATCTGTCGGTAGTAGCCGTTCAATGCCGACAGCACGGTGGCCGGCAGATACGCCATGCGCTCATGGCCGCCTTTGCCACAGCGCACATGAATGAACCCCTTGTCGGCATCAATGTCGTCGATGCGAAGTGCAATGACCTCAGAGATGCGCAGTCCAGTCCCGTAAGCAACCTCAATTGCGCTGCGGTAGCGAAGATCGAAGGTGGCCTGAATGAGACGCTTGACTTCGGACTCCGCAATGGTCTTGGGCAACTTATCAGCCACCTTGCGCAGACGTAAGTGAGCCACCCGATCCGGTAACCTCACAACATGGCGGTAGAACATTCGTAGCGCCGCGATCGTCAAATTGGTTGAGCGCGGCTTAAGGCCTGAGTTGATGCGCTCAAGCACGTAGGCCTCAACTTGGTTGGCACTGAGTTGTGCGGGTGGAGTGCTGACACGAGCTGCAAACTTGTCCAACTCGTGCAGGTAGGATTGCTGGGTGCGCGCCGCCAGTCCTGATAACGTCATATAATCAATAGTACTTTGCCGCAATGGCGAACACGGCGTTGAGCCGTTGCAATGAGTCATGGTAGTCTCCTTGTAAAAAATAAAAAAAAGGTGGTGTACCGTTGGCGCGGGCACCACCTCTTACAATAGGCTACTTTGAACTCAGCGGTGGGATAATCTTACGATCTGGATCGTTATCGTTGACGGTCGAATGAAGGGTCTGCCGCGTAGCGGCTTCGTTCAATTTCAAAATATTGGAGATAAAGATATGTTTAGCACATTAAAAAAATTATTTTCTGCACTGATAATCAGCGCAGCGATGTCAAGTGCTGTTTTCGCAGCAGACAAAATTATTATTGGTGAGCTCAACTGGGGTTATGCCAAAGTGATGACTAATGTCATTAGAATTGTTGCAGAAGACAACTACGGTCTTCAAGTCGACATGGTGCCTGGGAATCATGCAGTCTTTTTCAAAGCCATGGACCAGGGTAAAGGAGAAGTTGACGTCCATCCGGAAGTATGGCTGCCGAACAATCAGGGCTTAGTTGATCAATACGTTAACGAAAATCAGACGGTTGTCTTGACTGATGAGAAATTTCCTGCATTTGATGGCTTTTGCACGACGCAAGATGCCGTAGATACCTATGGGCTTAAGTCTGTCTACGATCTCACCCGACCAGAAATCGTTGAATTAACGGATCGCGACGGAGATGGCAAGGGTGAAATTTGGATGGGAGCCCCGGGTTGGAGTTCAACAAAGATTCACCAGGTCAGAGCACGTGACTACGGCTTTTCAGACCTATATGAATTGACGGTCAGCGAGGAGAATGTCATTTTGGCCCAAATTGATGCCGATGCGAAAGCCGGTAAAGTGATTGTCTGGGCATGCTATCTTCCACATCACGTATTCGGAATGCACAAACTTGCTGTCATTGAAGAACCCGCTCATGATCCTGAAAAGTGGCAAGTGGCGAATTTGAATGATGATCCGAATTGGCTGGAAAATTCGCATGTATCAACGTCATTTCCACCGATCAGTTCGCATATGGCGTATTCCAAACGATTGGAAACTGATGCTCCAGAAATGGCAAAGTTGCTAAATGGCATCAAATTCAGTCAGCAACTGATCAACGATTGGTCATTTGCAGTGAGTGTCGAAGAGCGTGACCCAGCTGAATTTGCACGCGAATGGGTGAATGCAAATCAGGACATGGTACAGTCGTGGCTTAACAACTGATATTTCAGTTTTCAAACCTTTAGAAAGCCTGGGGTGATTTGCAAGTTTCATCGCTCCAGGCTTTGCTATTTGGCTTTCGCAATCAGATATTTTGCTTGATCAAAATCCACACTTGATATGGATTTGCGCGAGTATTCAATAGTTCAGGTCGAGAATATTTACAAGAAAGACCATTGCACCATGAAGTATCGCTGTTCTAGCAAAACAGGTGTTTATTGCTTCCCCAAAGACCCGGCGGGCCGTCGACTTGTCGTGACCGGATGCGACAATCGCCACACTGCAAATCCCTCGTAACTTTTCTCTTTGCTGTATTGAATTCTTACAAAATAATTTTAAGGTTAGTGATGACCGCGTAAGCTTTATCTCTAACCTTAAAACTGACACGAAGCATCAAATTAAAACTTTATTTACACCCTCCGATATGGATGCAGCTGTTCTGCAAGCATCTTGACTAATGGAAGATATTCTTGTATGCTTCTACTATATACTACTTAAGGAGAATATGAATGCAAACTGTTTCTCTGATGACCGCAAACCAAAATTTTTCAAAATTGATCAGACAAGTCGAGCGCGGCGAAAATTTTGTAATCACCAGACGCGGACTTCCGATCGCCAAGCTAACATCTCATAAGTTGGACAAAACAGTTGACCCCAATTGGGTTTCCGCGTATGAACGGATGATGGCACATATGGATGAGGGTGTATCACTCGCAGGCCTTAAAGTCAAGCGTGACGAGCTTTATGACCGTTAAAGGACGTTTCACCCTAGATACTAACATTCTGATATATGCTATCGACCGTGACTCGGGACACAAACATGATTACTCCAAATACCTAGTTGGACAAGCTGCTCTTTGTGATTGCGTTTTGACGGTTCAAGCGCTTGGTGAATTTTTCTATGCAACAACCCGCAAGAATCTGCTCGACATTTCCCACTCAAGTAAATTCGTGAACGATTGGTTAGAAGTGTTTGAAACAGTATCTGCGACCGATTCAGCACTTCTTGAGGCTATTGACACCATTCAGAGTCATCAGTTGTCATTCCGGGATGCAATGATATTGACCACTGCGCGACAGTCTGGATGCTCAACACTCCTCAGTGAAGATTTGCAAGACGGTTGGCGACTTCACGGTATCGAGATCATCAACCCCTTCGCCATGGATGCCTCGGCGCGCCTTGAGAGTATCATCAAGATTGACTTTTGAGAAAGAATTCATTGATCTGAATTATGAAGATTTCCACTACGAGAATATTCCCATGAGTGAAACGAGGGAATTCGTTTAAAACATCCGCCACATCCCAGAGAATGCGTGAAGTTTGAATTGTCGAAGCTCTTAATTGGCCAACCATTTAAACTGAACTTCATACAGAAAATAGAGCGAGCTGTTCCAGTGTTATTCGCAAGAACAACGACATAGCGGGTTGAGGGGCTCAATAACGGGTGTCAGTTTACTGTAAACACCTTTTCTTTGTCCGGAATATTCAAAAGCTCAAAAGCTTTCAGTTGTGCGGGGGTCATTATTGATGTCACCATGTAGAGTTTTTCCGGCTGGCTGGGCAAACCCACCTCATTTAATGTGAGTGTGCCAAGATGCGCCATCAGGGAATCCATACTGAACACAGTCAGGCCTTCACCCGTGCGCTTGGTGTCGGCTTTTGCCTTGGCAGTGGCCGACACCTCAGCGGTGGCAACCGGTGAGGTGCGGTACGCTTTGGTGCGCTCGCGCTCTTCGTCACCGTAATGCTCCAGGAACGCCTTGAGACTGAGGTCTTTCTGGAACTGAACGGGGCTTCGTATCATAGAATATATTCTTTTCTTATCAAATACTTGTATTGGATTCATTATACTACGAAGCACACTTATAATTAGTGGCAATTTGGAATTAGAATGGAAACTGTCAGTCACAAAATACTTCGGAATCAGTAAAGTCGAACTAGATAATATTCTTTTCAAAACTCAATTCTATTTTCTGTTTTAGTTTATTACATTGATATGTCTTCAATATTTCCTCATGTTGCAATCTACCGACCATAATACCTGGCGCAATGCCTAGATAGTCCGAAAACTTTTGTATGCTTTCGTTTGTGAATCTTGCTTCCCGAATGAACTCAGCCAATTCTGTAGGTGGAATTAAAGTGTCAGCAGCAAATCGGTTTGCTTCCTCTTCTTGTTTTTGCATTGGAGCATCTACGACTTTATCAAAAAAGTTATTCACCACATTGTCTACGACGAATTTATGAGACTTTCTATGCAACAACAGGTGTCCTAGTTCATGAAAAAATGCAAACCAAAGATGATCATCAGTTTGGTATCGATTCGATAAAGCAATTAGTGCTTTACTTGATGACAACCATCTCGCACATCCACTAATTCTTGTTTTCGAAAACGTCGGAATTAGTACAAGCTTAATTCCCAGAGAAGCGCAGATCGCTTGAGCTTCGGGAATGCCTTTTTCAACTTTTTGCGTGGTGCATTTTCTAAGTGTTTCAATAGATTTCAACACGTCCTGTCGCACAAAATCAGATGTGGAAATCGAGTCTGAGTAGTGTTCAGCTACTCTTGACCAAGCAGAAATATATTCGTTACTGATCGTATTAAATCTTGTTTGCCTGAACGCTATTTCTGATGCCTGCCAAACATTACTCCAGCCATCCGGTGAAGAAACGCCAAAAAATGATAACAGTGATTCTGTATTCTCCATTGCGTTGTCACTATGCGGTAATAGTCGTAGTTCCTGGAGTTCTTTAATTGGGAATTTCTTAACCCACGAAATCCAAGCTTTCGATTCGTTCTCAAATCTTTTTCTTGCCAATGCTTCATCATACTGACGCTGTAAATTTAGCCAGAAATGAGCAGGTCGACGAAATGCTTTTTCCAACGCCAAAGACGTGTCAGGAGATATAGTCGCTTTCCCTTTACAAATCTCGCTTATGTTTTTTGGAGTCAAACCTGTTCTTCGTGCGAGGTCTGCCTGACTCCAACAATTTGAGTCCAAGTATTCCAACAAAATTTCTCCCGGATAAATTTCTCCGAAAGGTGCAACCAATTCGTACTCAGTTTTATCCATGTGTATTCTCGATTCTGACAATTTCAATCTCTGTAATTTGCTTCCATCGGTCCTTTTCATCGAGACTCCCTTTCGGAATCGAAACTAATGGAATGAACAATAGCCTGAATGGATGCTTATGATCAATTGAAAAGTAGCCCTTAAGGTCGCCCTTTAGTTCATGACAACGTTCCGGTCCTGTGTAAGGTGGCCAGAAATCAGCTAAACTTTCAGCTGCGATGAGCGAATTAATCCTTCGCTGTATTTTCTTCTCCATTTCATGTCCAAACTTTTGTCTGAGTTTCTTTTTGTTGCGAAATAATGGCCGTAATTTGTTTCGAGCAATTACCTTCATTATTTCATTATAAGTAAAATGTATAAGATAGATAATTATTACCTATTAGGTAATATATTATTAAACATCAAACAAATCAATGGAATTGTCTTGAAGGTATTTTGAAATGGGTAGTTCTAGTCAGCTATGATTTTGCGACATAGTTCCGGTAACTCTCGGAAATTTCAACCGATTTACACCAAGTTCAAGTCGTCCGATGAGAAACTCCTAATCGACCAATTCACTAATCCAGTTCGAGAATATAGACCCAAATACTATTTCAAGGAAAAAGGCGGGTAACGGTCGGTTACCAATAAAAAAGCATAGGCAAATGTACGAGTTGACCAACGCATAGTACCCACAACAAAGTTGAATAATGGTCTCGGATAACGCCCTGTGATCAAAATAGCAATCCAGGCAAATACAACGGAAAAAAACATGCAGATTCCCAGAAAGAATAAAATCAGGTAATGCGGAATCGCTAGAAGCCACTTGAAAAGAGGCAACCACCGATTTAATTCCAAAACAACATCGGGGTAATCTATTTCCAGATGATAGCCCTGCTCCTCGTCAGTTGATGGGTAGACATCAGTTAACAAGAATCCGTATGCGCAGATACGACCGGAAAATTTAGACAACTCATAGATAAAGTCAAACCACCAGCGCGGATACTTATTGCGAATCACGATCAGTGCTGCGATCGCAAAAAAGAAACTGGTAAAAATAGAACTGAACACCCACACATATGTAGCGTGGCTTTCATTCAAAGTTTCACCAGGAACAGAACTTTGAGTGAACCAAAGATCAAAATTGCCAACCAATAGGGAAAACACCATGTAGATTGGAATAATCAAAATGGCGCGAAGAAAGGTTTTCCATCGACTAAGTTTTTTTGGGTAGTCTACGCTTAGCCTTACTGGATAACTTGTGAGGTCAATTGATTGTGCCATATCAGAAATGCCCTTTTGATTGCATGTTCAAATAACAATGATGGTAGCGATTGGATGCAACTGTTCGACGGAAATAATAAATCATTATTTCTCAATAATATAAGAGATTGACTTAAAGTTCATTTCAATTGAATTGACATCAAAATGAAATAGCAAATTTATGCAAAACCGTTGTGCCAAGTGCAATAAACAGGCCAAGCAAATCCACAGTATCAGCGCTTCAGAAATCGAATGGATGAACGATGGTTCCGACAACAGACTCCACATTTCAGTCGCATGTGATTAAGGACCATTTAATGGTACATAATTGTACAGGTTGATTATTTTGCACTCTCTTGCACAAAATAACTCGGTAGGTATCCTGGGAGGCTACGGGTGACCATAAGCGATTCTGAGATTCGACAACGGCTGCGTCTGAGGGAGGACAGCACTTGGGAATTCAAACAGATTAAATTTAGTGGGGATCATCCTCATAGTCCTCGACGGGATGATTTGGCAGATGAGATGATCGCCTTTGCAAACGCTAACGGAGGCATACTTCTTTTAGGTGTCACAAACGATGGACAAATTCAAGGAATGTCCGGGAATCAATTAGCCGCAGTTAATCATCTGCTGGTTGAAGTTAGTACAGATGCAGTATATCCATCCCTGCGAATCAATGTTCATCACCGAGAGATTGACGGACAAGCTTTTGTACTCGTCGAAGTGCCGCAGGGCAACACCATTCATGAGCGGGATGGGCGCGCATTCATCCGTGTTGGAGGCACCAAGCGACAACTCGATGGCGATGAAAAATTAAGATTGTCGCAAAATCGCGCGCAAAACCGTTATCTTTGGTTCGACAAACAAAATGTGCCTGATACGGGATTTGAGACACTCAACGAAAAGCTGTGGGAGCCAATGCTCAGCGTGGCTGGAGCGCAAGACCCACGCAGAGGATTAATGAATCTCCGACTCTTGGCTCAGGATGAATCTGGAGTGCACCGTGCGACAGTCGCAGGAGTGTTGTTTTGCACCGAATCTCCACAGAAATGGTTGCCTCAAGCCACGATTGTGGCAACGCATTACAGTGGACACGACCGCGCTTCCGCTCAACTGGATGCAAAAGAAATTGTCGGACCGCTTCCACTCCAAATTGCCGATGCAGTAAAGTTCGTAACACGCAACACGCGGGTCGCATCGCGAAAATTGCCGGAGCGAGAGGATATACCGCAATACAGTACTGCAGCAGTGTTTGAAGCGGTAGTCAACGCTGTCGCACACCGCGACTATTCCATCTCTTCGCGTAGGATACGAATTTCTATGTTTAAGAGACATCTTGAGATTGATTCTCCTGGTCAACTTCCCAATGGGATGACTATCGAAAGTATGGACACCAGCCAAGCAACGCGCAATGAAGTGATCACATCTGTGTTTGGGCGAATTCCGATTGGTGATGTTCCCGGGGCAACCCTTCGTCGCTTTTTAATGGAGCGACGGGGAGATGGCGTATCGATAATCAAGTCAGAGACATTGGAAGCAACTGGAAATCTACCGCAATACAAGATCGTTGACGGCTCCAGCGTTGTTCTGACTATACCTGCAGCAAAGCTCGAAATGAGCCCCGCTGCTTCCTCAGTTACGGTACATTCGAAAGGAGACCCTCTATCGGGAGTTCGAATATTGGCGCTTTTCCCGAATAAAACATGGCAGCAAGCCACGACAGACGAAAATGGCGAGGCTAGCCTTGATCTATACACCACACATCTTCCCATGACCGTTTACGTTGCGGCGCCGGGATATAGCGGAAGCTTAAAGCGAGATTGGTTGCCAAACCCGGGAGGTTTGCTGATCGAACTTCACGAACTATTGTTTGGCGGTTCAGTGATTTTTCCTCAGGCTACTGGCCAAATTCCCGGACTGCGTGGCCGACTCAATCCTATACGTGATACATCAGATCGGACTTATCTTTATGCCGACAATATCGCCATAGAGGAAGGTCGACAGCAGCCGGTATCTTTCCGACCAGGAAAGCCGCTGAATCTTACGGACGCATTTGGCTCCGAAATGATCGTGACGATCATTGATATTATTGGCCGATCTGCATTGCTCGAATATCGTTCAATGGAAAAAACTAACGACAAGAACTAAACCAGCGAGCTATCTCATCATTAAGCCAAGGGTGCAAGTCTTGTTCGTAAAGAAATCTACGCTGAGTGAAGGCTTTGCCTTACCATAGATTGATACCGCTAAGAATTCTATTTCGATCAAACTGGTTTTGTGCTCCACTTTCATCACCACCTTTCGAAAGCGGCTAAAGGCAGCAGACGACGGTACGTGGTAAGTAAAAACTGATTCGACTCACAACTGTGATTCGGCTTAGCTTTGAGTTCAAATCCCACTGCGACCATCAAGGTCGGGTTGCGCATCAACTCGCGCCTGAATGACTCGGTGCTGCGATGCTGCAAGACACTCATGGCGTACAGTGAACGCTGCATTGCTTCGACGGGCCAGTCAAGGCGGCCAGAGAATTTGCGTTAAGCTTAGATGGCATCGACGGTACCGGAATAATCAATCTGGTTGTAGATCCCTTTGAGTCGTTGCAACTCGCAAGGGTCAAGGAATTGATCCCAGAATCAGTCATAATTCATTAGCGGTGCTATGAGTCCGGCCTCTTGTATTTTGCATGGTTTTTAGTATTTGTAATTATACATGAAAGCAACTCTCTTATGGCGTAATATATCAATTATATCATCATGATATGTGTGATTATAGCGATTGTGTCAGTGGCTTTCATAGTGGCTGAAAATCTGATTTGACAATGGGGTAGAAATTCGCGATTTTGATCCCGAGCAACGAAAAAACGCCATATTCGGGTGGTTTTGTGGGGTAAGCGTCTTTTCAGGTCTCGGCTTTGACGCGCAACATCAATACATTAGAACAGACGAAAATACCTCCTTTATCCCGACATTTGATGATTGACTCTGCATTTGTATGCCCATGGGTTCTATCCTCAATAGGCATATATCCATTGGGTGAAACTAGTGTTACGTGTAAGCCTATATTGTGTTATAGGGTCCTTTCTGTTTTACGACTACCCAATTGCGGAATTAAGGTAATTATTTCAGAGGTTTAGTCAAGTGTATTGTCCCTTAATTAAAAGAACTATGCAATGAGCGACGAGATAAAGAAAATTGATTTAATCAAAAACATGGCGGTCTTTCAGGACTTTCGATGGGTTTCATCTGTTAGAGATGGAGGGAATAACATTGCTGAGTTTAAGAAGATCAACATTCTATATGGCCGCAACTATTCCGGTAAAACAACACTATCACGGATCTTCAGAGCTCTCGAAACCGGTTCAATCTCAGCCAAGTATGACTCACCCGTGTTTCAGTTATCTTTTGACAGTGACAACAATGTCACGCAAGACACTTTGAATAACCATGGACGAGTGATTCGGGTTTTCAATGAAGATTTTGTCAAAGACAATCTACGCTTCATCGTTGATGATGAGCAGACCATCGACTCGTTCGCCATCTTAGGAGAAGATAATACCAAGCTTGAGGAAGAAATTGAAAAGCTTGAAGCTGAACTTGGGGACGAGGAGGATAAGTCAGGGTTGCTCGGTGAACACCTTGATGCTGAGAACAATTTCATCGAAACCCGTCAAGCTCATTACGAAAAAAATTCTGATTTGGAAAGAAAACTACGTGACAAAGCGAATAAGGCTGAAACCGGAATTAAACATAATAAAATTTTTGGAGATGCCAACTACAACTCACCGAAATTAAAGAGTGACATCGCTACTGTAATCGGAAGTTCATATTCCCCGCTTACTGATGAACAGATAATCATTTTTTACGATCTCCTCAAAGAAGAACCAAGAAATGAGATCCTGGAATCATCAACTTTTGATCTTCAAATCTCAGCGATAGCTTTGCAAGCTAAAGAACTTGTTGAAAAAAAGATTCAAGCATCTGATCCCATTCAGGAATTATTAAGCGATGCATTGTTGGCGGTATGGGTGAGAACTGGTCGTGAACAGCATCAAGGGAAAAGAGACAAATGTGCATTTTGTGGTAATGACCTCCCTTCAGGTTTGTGGGAGAAGCTGGACAAACATTTTAATCAGGAGTCTGAAGAGCTTCAGGTAGCCTTAGATGATGTGCTCACATCAATTGAGCGTGAATGTGCTCGAGTTCCCAACCTTTTGAAAATCAATAATTCGGAATTCTATTCTAGTTTCACAAATCAATTGGAATCGCTGGCGGAACTGTTTTCAACCCAATCTACTTCCTACTGTGCAAGTCTGGATTCCATTAAAGAACAGATCGAAAAACGAAAAGACGACATATTTGCTCCTCTCAAATTTGTTGAACCTGAGTCCGTTGAGGGCGAATTAAATGCGGTTAGAGGTTCGTTTGAACAACTTAGAAGTGAATCAAACCAATTCACTGCATCGCTGAGTTCCGATCAATCAGAAGCTCGCACGGCTCTCCGACTTCATGAGGTTCATACATTTATTAACGACATCGAGTATGAAGATATATACAAAGCCATTGAGGATTTGAAAGACGCAATGGGCAAAGCAGAGGAGGCTATGAATAATGCGAAAATATCAGTCGATACAAATCGGGCAGCAATTAGTAAGCAGAAGGCTCAACTGAAAGATGAAAGTAAGGGCGCTGACCAGGTCAATTTCTATTTAAATAACTTCTTTGGTCACGAGTTCCTTTCACTCAAAGCCATTGAAGAAAATCCTGGGGATGCGTCATCGGGATACCGATTTGAAGTAACTCGCAACGAAAAACAGGCGTTCCATCTAAGCGAAGGGGAATGCAGCCTAATCGCTTTTTGTTACTTCATGGCAAAGCTTGACGATATTGAGACTAAAGGTAATCAGCCCATCATCTGGATTGATGACCCCGTTTCCAGTCTGGATGCGAACCATATCTTTTTTGTCTACAGTCTCATCAATGCAAAGATTGTAACACCTGAGAAAAATGAAGATGGCACGGACATAAGAGAACGCGACCGTTTTAAGCAGTTGTTTATATCGACTCACAACTTGGACTTTTTAAAATACCTGAAGCGGCTTCCCGGTGCTTTGAGTAAAAGCAATTCTCAATACTTTATCATTACTCGAACAGACCAATTCAGTGACATTGCATTAATGCCTCGGTATCTGAAGGATTACGTTACAGAATTCAATTACTTATTCCATCAAATTTACAAATGCGGCAACGCGCAAATTGAGTGTGATGAAAATCATGATTGCTACTACAACTTTGGGAACAATGCTCGGAAATTTCTCGAGGCATTTTTGTACTTCAAATACCCCAATGCTGTGGAGAAGGATGATAAGTTGGCCCGGTTTTTCGGTGATGATGTACAAGCCACGTCACTTACGGATCGTATCAACAATGAGTTTTCCCATTTAGAGGGTGTAATTGAGCGAAGCGTTTCACCTATCGATGTTCCAGAAATGAAGACTACCGCAAACTTCATCCTGCGGAAAATTAAGGAAAAAGATCCTGATCAGTATTCGGCTCTAATTCAAAGCATCGGCATGAATGAAGAACCCTTTGAAGAATCTCAGACCTCAGTAGTGGCTCAATAAATTCATCCACACATCAGATTGGCATTTGGGCGTTCCCTCTGCAACAGAAAACGTTATGAGAAGTTTTCTGTGTTTCTAATTTGGATAACCAAATTATCGAAGATGAAGATGTTGATATTGATGCACTTCTTGTCGGTGGTGATGTGTTTGATACGAGCACACCTAGTAATCGATCTAGGAACCCTACTATCGCTTTCTCCACAGGGTTTCTCAAACCTGCTGCTGTCATATTTGTGGTCATTGCTGAAACCACGATTCGTCGAAATTTTGCGAATGTCCCGAAGGAACTGCTGCGGAAACTGAATATGAGATATCAATTCGGTAAAAATATGAGGCCATGGTTCGCGCTTTGACAGAAAAACAATTACGCCAGAGAGCGAATGTATAGATCTCTGTGGGATTCAGTAGCGAGTGAATCAAACCGACGCAATGGGTGTTCGTGGAATGTATTGAAGTCATGCATCACTACCTTTCGTATTGCGATCTTTTTCGAAAGGCACACCTAGGACGCGCTCAACCTGATTCCCAAACGTTGTTGGCATCTTGTCGATGATTTGGTACAAAGCTATCACAACTGCTCGGGTACTAGCTCGTGCTGTAGGTTAAAAACACCTGCATGTTAACCATTCAGTGCGATAGCGGTTGTGCATCTCAAAACGCTTGATTTGGGCCTCAATACTGTAAGTTCAGCAATCGAAACTGTGTGATTGGTAGCCAACTGATGTATCAACCAGCACTTTTATGCATAATATTGACAACGAATAGTCCCAGAAATTGAACGCTAATTTGGCGAATTGGATATCCTAGACTACCATTAACAATGATTAATATCGACGAAGAAATTTACGAATTTACGTTTTCGCAACGTGAAGGAATAACCCCACTACCACGTCCAATGGAACTGGGAAGTGTTACTCAAACATTCCGAAACCTAGTATGGCGTGCAATAGATACTGAAATTAATAGTCAATCTGAATTTGATTTTGATTTCTATACTCATCCAGAGGGCATTCCTGAAATAATTGAATCATACCAATTTGAAATTGAACAACGACCACACGACGGAATTTCATATCCCGCCCCCGAACATGACCGTCATTTCGCGAGAAAAATTGTACTGAATGGCGAATATCACGAAGTCATTACTCTCGTAGAATACATCCTACGACATAACCAATGTTCTGCGGAACTAATGAATTCATTGATCGGTGCATTTGACAATACGTCGATAGCATATTTTGTAACAAATGTAAATGGAAAGCCTACTGTCTTTCCACGAATAACTCGCGAAGCGGGTGAAGCGACAAAAAAAGCAATTAAAACACTGCAGATTGAAGGTGCGGGAAGGAGCGCAGCGGTGCACTTGGGAAAAGCAACTAAATACATCGATTCGCAGGACTACGGAGATTCAATACGGGAAAGTATTCACGCCGTTGAATCTGTTGCGAGAAATATAAGTTCCAATTCAAACAATACTTTAAAGCCTGCGCTTGAAACGCTAGAAAAAGAGGGATTTCTAAAGCATTCAGCGCTAAAAAGTGCATTTGACAAGTTGTATGGTTATACAAGTGATGAAGAAGGCATCCGGCACGCCCTCCTCAATAAGGATACTGCCGATGTCGGATTGGATGAAGCCATATTCATGTTAGGTGCGTGCGCATCATTTGCCGCCTATCTTGTCAACAAACAACAACAACGTGAGAGATAGAACCGAGTCTAACCAGTGATTTGATGAAATTACTGCCTTTTTCTCAAATATTTCATGGCTGTCGGCACCTCGTGCTATCAAATTTGAGTTGGAAAATTATTGATCGCTATTCAAAAGGGCATTATGTATTAGAGTTGGTAATCTGGAATATTTAGAACATACTTTCAAATACAGAAGTTGCACAAGCCTGTAAAGCATAAATCAACTAATTATTCGACGAAACTTCATGACGGAAACACTCCACGATTGCGATCACATTGCACTGACAAAGCTTTTGGCTACTCGTCCAGGTTGGCACTCGAACGAAACTGCCGCCACCGCATTAAATCTAGACCCTTCGGTCATACTTCATGCAGGTCCACCGTTTAACAATCCTGACGAAATTCCAGAACCTGTACTTAACTCTGCGGCAGTTGCACTGGTTTATGAAAACCAGGCCGACGACTTCAAATTCGCTAAACGGATGATTCGATCCGGTGAAGTTTCACTTCGCCCGGCGCAAGATCATTCAACCGTCGTTCCACTCGCTGGTGTCGTATCGTCGTCGATGTGGCTTCATCGCGTGATCGATCTTAACAATCCCCAAAACTCAAGTTACTCCCCTTTGAATGGCGGCAATGGCCCCGCCATGCGATTAGGCTTGTGCAGCGATTCAGCTTTGGCTCACTTGAGATGGATCAATAATGAACTGATTGCAACCATCAATGAATGCCTGTCTGAACCAATCAACTTGTTGAATCTCGCCGAACAAGCTCTGAGACAGGGAGATGACTGCCATGGACGTACGATCGCCGCAACCAAGATACTTGTCGAACAGTTTGAATCCAAATTAGATAATTTTCCGGTGCAAAAAACATTCCTTGAAGAAAGTCCAAGTTTTGCACTCAACTTGCTGATGGCTGCAGCCAAATGCCTCTTGCTTGCCGCGGACAACCATACAAAAAGTAGTGTCATCACAGCAGCTGGCGGAAATGGCTCAAAAATGGGATTGAAGCTCGCGAACAATCCCGAACAATGGGTGACTGTAGAGGCTCAGGCACCGACGGGCGACCTTGGCTCATTTTCCCAGTCAAGGGCACTGGGTGCAATTGGTGACAGTGCAGTCGTTGACTTGATTGGTTTTGGTGCAATGGCACTGAATTACGCACCGGCTCAACACAAATTATTTCTGCCCCACCTCCCCGACGATGCTAGTGTGCTAGTGAACACCCTTTTACCGTGTGTTCACAAAGGTTTTGGAAAACTACAATTCAAGACCGGATTGACCGCCCGTACGGTTGTCGAAAAAAATACAACTCCCATTGTAAGTCTAGGCGTGATCGACAATGAAGGTCAAGATGGACGATTAGGCGGGGGAATATATCGATATCCGATGACTATCTTCCAAAAAGCCTTAGAAACAACTTTTGCATAATTGGTTGTATTTCGAGGTCAATGGTTTCGTACATTTTTCCGATTTTTGTTTGAGCTAGAAAGACTCAAAATCATTCAATTTCAGATCAATTGACTTCCGTCAAATTCTTAATTCATTTGTCATTCGTGCTATATTTGGATTCGATTGTCTAAGTTCAAATTTACTTTAACTACCAAAATTGGTAGCATAAATTTGCCTAACAATCTAGTTGTGGTCCCACGTATTTTCGAATGCGGCGAGTAATAACAACGTAATATCATAATTTTAACGATTAGCATTAAAGGAGAATAGCATGCGATTATTGATTCTCAGATTCGTCGGATTTGTACTGGCTGGATTCTTGGTAATGCCAACAGCGATGGCGGAGTATCCTGAAAGACCGATTACTCTAATGACAATGGTTCAACCAGGTGCTCAAATTGACCGCCTCGCCAGAGGTCTCGCAGAAAGACTCAGCAAGGAACTCGGGCAACCTGTAAATGTCAAGAACGTTACCGGAGGATCCCATGGAAGCGTTATGGCAACAGAACTAAGTAAAGCGAACGCTGATGGATACACTTTAGCAGTCGCGGCAGTCACTGCGTACACGTACCAGCCGCATCATTCACCCGTAAAATACGGATTCGATGACTTCGATTATTTATCACTCGTTGCACTGAATTCCAGCGGATTCATATCTTTGCCGGATCGCCCATGGAACACATTGAAAGAAGCATTCGAATGGGCAAAAGCCAACGATGAAGCTTTGGTATGTATGTTCCATGGCGCTGACGACCGCGATGCCATTCAACGCATTGCAAAGGCCGAAGGAGTCAACATTTCGCTGATTCCAAGTAAAGGTGGTCCTTCTGTCATTAAGGCAGTTACGGGCGGACACGCCGACATCGGGTATGTCGGAGCGATTCTTTACGAACACGTTAGGGCAGGAAGGTTAAAACTGCTCGCATCAGCTCTTAATGAACGCTTGCCTCCACTTCCGGATGTACCAACGCTTAAGGAACAAGGTTATGATGAAGCGGTTGAAATGATCGTCGGGCTGGTTGCTCCTAAAGGACTGCCCGATGATGTCGCAGCTGCTGTTCTTGGGGCGGCCGACAATTTGGCAAGTGACGCCGACACAAACTCCTTTATCACCGAAAAACTACTGATGCTTCCTGTCACCTGGGGCAGAGACCATGCCGAAATGTCTCTTAAGAATCTCTATGACCTTTTTGGTGAACAGGCCAAGAATCAATAGTCTAAAACTGGTTGATTCAACTGGCATTGTTCTGTAGGACGGAACATTGAGTAGGATTAAACGCGACATGCTGGCCTACGTGCTAATCGCATTGGCCAGCGTGTTGCTTCTAGTTTGGGCGATACCCGTTTATACCCCGGCTTATCCGGGCTATGGCGCATCGCCTGCACTGGTCCCCAATGTTGTCGTTGCGGTCATGCTCGTCATGGCCGTTCTCGCAATCATACGGTCATTTTTGGCGATCAAAGGCACTACGCCTTTAAGTGAGGAAGAATCGACTTATCCGGACGAATTGGAAAGGTCTGGTTTTACGCAGGTCGGTCACTTAGATATCGTCCATTTGGCGAAATTCATGATTCCTGCTGCACTGTTTGTCGTTGGTATCAATACAGTTGGATATCTTCCCTCCGCATTTATATTTTTGCTGTTGCTGCAATACCTGGTCGGCGCTAGAAATCCGATTAAAATTCTGCTTCTGGCGATAGCTACCGTTGCTCTGATGTATGCCGCCATGAGATACGGATTTGGTGTTCCAATTCCGGGCTATTGACCGGATTTTTAATTCTAGGGATTAGCCATGGAGATGGTATTAGCTGGATTGATGGACTCACTGTCCCCTGTGAGTTTGCTTTTTGTTTTCGTTGGAGTTGCCACGGGTGTCGCTGTCGGTGCAGTTCCAGGAATCAACGGGCCAATGGCGATCGCTCTATTTATCCCTTTGACTTATTACATGTCGCCTCTGGCCGCAATTGGATTTTTGGTTGGGCTTAACAAAGGTGCATTTTTTGGAGGAGCAATATCCGCGATATTGTTGCGGACACCAGGAACTCCCGAGGCGGCTGCAACGACGTGGGACGGATACCCTTTAACTGAACAAGGCAAGGGGGAAAAAGCGCTGAGGATGGCACTATTCAGTTCAGTTTCTGGAGATTTTATTTCCACCACGGTTTTAATTCTTATCGCTGCCCCACTTGCTACAGTGGCCCTGTACATGGGACCTCCGGAGTTGTTTGCACTGATTTCGTTGGCGCTGACAGTGATCGCTGGAATTGGAACAAAATCGATTTCCCGTGGTTTGGTCGCAGCGGCAGGCGGACTGCTAGTAGGTATGATCGGTACTGAGCCTGTTACTGCACTGCCTCGCCTGACATTTGATTTTTACCGTCTTGAAAGCGGACTGTCTCTCATTCCAGTCGCCATCGGATTATTAGCATTTTCAGAGATTTTAATTCAACTTGAGAGTCTCAAATTGAAAGCCAATTCTAAAGATACCGCACGCACATTTTCCGACAAACCTGAAGACAAATATGTATCAAGAAAAGAGTTCTTCGGCTGTTCAAAAACATTACTGCGCTCTAGTGCGATTGGAATTGGTGTCGGTGCCATGCCAGGGTTAGGGGCACCTGTTGCTTCGTTTCTTTCCTATGATCAAGCACTAAAACGATCCAAGAATCCAAAGGAGTTCGGTAAAGGACGTCTCGAAGGAATCGCCTCTTCCGAAGCAGCCAATAGTGCGGTCGTCGGTGCCAGCCTAATCCCATTGTTCGTGCTGGGAATCCCTGGCAACCTCGCCGTTGCGATGCTGATGGGAGCTTTCATGATCCACGGAATGATGCCTGGTCCTCTCCTGTTTGAAGAAAACTCTCAGTTAATGTATGGGGTGTTTGGCAGTTTGGTGATCGCCAGCTTTTTCCTGTTGATTATTGGTAGATTTGGTTTGAAATTGTTCTGCAAAGCCGTCCAAATTCCATCCGTAGTTCTCTACCCCGTCGTCATTTTTACCTGCATTATGGGTGCGTATCTTGGACAGTCATCAATGTTTGATGTCATCGTGATGCTGACATTTGGAGTGATCGGCTACTTTATGCGTAAGTTTGACTTCTCTTACGTCGCTTTTCTTATTGGGTTTATTCTTGTGCCTGAATGGGAACGAGCACTCCAGCAAGTGGTCATCACTTCCCAATATGATCCATTTATGTTCTTCCGTCGACCTGTGGCTGTTTTGTTAATGGCACTGACATTTTTTGTCGTCATCCGGACTTTTGTCTTGGGAATGCGAAAAAAGAATTAATCGAATCTGCGCTGAATATCAACAATTGAGCGTTGTACCAAGTTTTTTAACCTTACCAAATCGATTCATTCAACTGAATACCCTCCAACAGGCTTCGATTTAAACTGAAAACATGGTGTTAGGGGTTAATTTAATGGTGTGCGTTGGTCAATACATCGGCGAAAGAGACAAGTAGTTGTCCATATGACTGGAGGTAGTAATGCAACTTAATTGGCCCAGGGAGAGCGCAATTGATCCAGAGATGACTCGTAATCGCTGGTTTCATCCATCCAGCAACTATTGTCTGGATTTTCACGGCGACCCGGGCTTTTCGCAGTTGCGGGTATTTTCTGACGGAAACCATCACATGGCTCTGGAAGAAACATTAGAATCATTTCGTTCCACTTGCGGTCTTGAATCTATTTTTTTCTGTACAACACCGCCGAAAGTCTACTTGGACTGGATGCATTCTTCATCGATCGAAATCGGCAACCTGCGCCTAAGTGTGTATCCTGACATCGTTATTGGTCCAGATGACATTATGGAAAAGCTCTTCGAAGATCAAAAAGTATGCAAGATAGCAGTTTTTGCTCAAAGTTGTGGAAATAGCTTTCTAGTGCAGAAAAATAATCCGAAGAATATTCAATTTGTGCGAGACCTGCTCCGTGAGGATGTACGCCTTTTCCTTTCAAACCCTATTACGGAAAGTGCCAGTCACACGGTTTACCGTGAAACCCTCGAAGGCATTGCTTTGGAAGAAGGACTGGCAAATAATGTAATCTCAACTCTATTGGAAAATCGCTCCAAGGTATTATTTGGTGAACTCATTCATCACCGAGAAGCACCGCAGGCAATTGCTGACGATCGTGTCGATGTTGCGCTGGTCTACGATCATCTTGCGATTCGGTATTCTCGAATTTTTCCCGAAATCTTTGATCGAGTTCCTTTGCCAGTCAACGAAAAAAACATCATCACGCAGTATGCAATTGGACTGGTGGATGAAAACTGCCAACTGGCTCGCAATGCGTTCGAATTTTTTCTAGGTGACAAAGCAGCTTCAATTTATCGATACCATGGCTTACATTCAACCCACTGAATTGCGCCGGGTTCAATGGACACTAATACAAACACTCGAAGAGCTGCATTTTGGTATATTTTTACTGGATATACGATGTCCTGCTCATGGATATTTGAAAGCATAGCATCGAGGTTACTACCGAATAGAATTCCTGCCTCGCAGAGTTAGCTTGATGTTAACTACCAATTTAAAACCGAACAATTTTTATGTGATTACAGAGATCAGAAAATAGCAGGATGTGTGACCCAGCCCTGCTTTCGATAAGAAGAGGAACTATGGAGGACAAAGATGATGGGAGATTCAAAAGACAAAGGACAGGGTTGGTCCCAATTCACTACATCAGAATCTGAAATTAGGCAAAAGCTAGGTGAATATTTCGCCCCTAAAGGCTTGTACGATAAAACCAGAAGTATGCCTTTTCTCGGTAGCGTTACCTGTAATGTCAAAGAACTGGTAGCTGGTGAATGGACGCAGATTGTCCTGGACTACGAAGTCGGTGCTTCCGGCATCGCAGATGGTGCGTGGATCAAAGCCACATTCAAATTCTACTCTGACTGGGCATTGTTTCAAACGACCGACCCTAAGGCAGCAAATTACGTATCTGCTGAATATCAAGCTGGACCCTTGTGCGAGGGACAGAGCCCGGCAACGGTACAATCGCTCAAAGTTCGTTTCGATCAGAAAGGCCATGAGCGCCCATTTCAAAAAGCTGTGATTGTCGATACCGTTGATGGATTTCTCAAACCAGGCGACCATATTATCATTCGGCTCGGCGACCGAAGGGGCGGCGGTCCGGGCACCAGGGTTCAAACCTTTGTAGAAAAACAATTTAAGTTTCGTTGCTATATAGACCCGCTTGGTACGTCCCGCTTTTGCGCAATTCCAGGTGATGTTGACATTGACATCGTACCCGGAGTTCCGGCTCAGTTGGTTATCGCCGGGTCCCGTATGCTACAACCAGGTGAACCGCTTGTCTTAGGGGTTCGCGCAGAAGACGTATGGGGAAATACCTGTTTTGACGAAAACGAAGAAATCTTGATCTCAGCCAGTCTGGATAACAAGCAGGTGTATCAAAAACAAATCACGCTTGCAAGTGAGGGTTGGGCTTTTGCTGAAATCAACGATCTACCGACTGACACTGCTGGAGAACTAGCAGTGAAAGCGACATCAGTTGGAGATGAATCAATCAAGGATGCCGCATTTTTTGTTACCATCGATGAATCGTGCCCTTGCCCTCGCCTGCTGTTTGGCGACTTGCATGTCCATTCTGACAACACGGTTGGCACAAACGACACGGTCTACAATCTCACGTATGGACGTGACATTGCTCGCCTGGACTATTTGGGCTATACGGCGAATGATTTTCAGATTACCAAAGCGAACTGGGAAGCCGACGTAAAACTCATTCAAAGCCTAAACAAAGATGGTAAAT
Organism: Arenicellales bacterium; assembly: GCA_963664525.1. GTDB lineage: Bacteria > Pseudomonadota > Gammaproteobacteria > Arenicellales > JAJDZL01 > JAJDZL01. The sequence continues at coordinate 833,977 of OY761535.1, read as the reverse complement.
TTGTTTGCTATCCAGGTACCGAATGGTGTGGAAATTCCTGTGCTGGTGGTGATCACAATGTCGTTTTCTTGCATGGTCAGACTCCAGAGTTCCCATTTGATGCCGAAGGCAATATTGCCCGTTCATTCGAATGGAATGAAGACATGGACAGTGACACGATCCAACCCGGTGCGTGGCCACTCGAAGAGCTTTGGGCCACCTATATCCACGATCCAGAGGGGCATCTCATCATGCCACATGTCGGTGGACGACGTTGCATTATGGATTGGCATCACCCAGTTATGGATCGGCTGGTTGAAATTACTTCGGCATGGGGGCATTTTTCGTGGCTTTACCAGGAAGTGGCTGCCCGAGGATATAAGCTTGGTGCCGCGGCGAACGGAGATGAACACCGCGGTCGTTGTGGCGGCGGTGTGCCAGGAACTGCCGTTTTTGGAACCAAGGGCGGAGTAACAGGGCTGGTATGTGAATCACTGGATGGAACAACCGTAGGCAAGGCACTCAGAGCAAGACGAACTTGGGCAACAACTGGTGAACGCATTGTTGCGCTAAGCTGGTGTGGAACTCAAATGATGGGGGATGAGTTCGAACACCAAGGCCCATTGAATCTGAGTTACCGCTTTCTTGGCGACTTAGGCTGGGATGAAATTGCCTTGTACGATCACACAGGCCTGATAGAAAAAAGAAATTTACAGGAAGAAGCAGGATTTTCAAATCGACGGGTTCGGGTTCGAGTTGGTGGAGCCCGTATTCGAGACCGTTATCGATGGGCAGACTGGCGAGGTACGATTGATATTCGAAACGGTGTAATCAATTCATTTGATGCCTATGGTTTTGAGCACATCGAAGAGACAGTATGGCGATCTGGTCCAACAAAGATTGGCTTTCGAACTGACACCTATGGTGACACAGATTCCTTCGAGATGGACATATCTAATTTAGAACACGCCACTATACGAGTATCGGGAACGATCGACGGTTATGTCAAAGTCGGAAATCCTCTTGACGGAAATCCTTTCGTTCATTGTCCCGAATTCGATTGCCAAGTCAGCGGTGCTGAACTGATGGACAAAGGTCGTGTACGGGTAGAGCTAGGCGGTACAGATATTTTTGTCGCCATAGAACGAATTTCGGATTCAGCCATGCCCCGCGATGTGAGTGGAACTTTTGACATTGAGCCCACCAATGGGCCACATGGTTTCCGTCCAGTTTATTTACAAGGTATGCAGATTGACGGAGCAACAGCTTGGACATCAGCCATGTACATCGCGTTTCGTTGATCATCAGCATTCAATACGCTTGCGTCAATCATTGACCCGTTAATGAGTAAAGAATTGGTTTTTCCACATTCGAGTGTTCTTCTGCAATCACGTTGATGAATGAGAGGATTGCCTATTTGCTTTATTTTGGTACAGGGCAAATGAATCGATACTAGAAAGTTTTGCAGAAACTTCACAGTACAGCAATCGGTATTCAATGAAACGAGAATTGTGGCTAATTCAACGGACTCTGAGAATAAATACCTTTATTTCAAGTTAATTTCATTTTCGGAGGTAGCTATGACTATTTTGTCTGAGGAGATTGTCGACTACGAATCTATTCAATACACTAACTCAACAATCCCGATAACAAAGTTGCTATACCCAAAAAGGAAAAGAATCCTGCTATGTCCGTAATCGTCGTGAGTACGATTGATGAGGCGACAGCTGGATCTTGGCCTATTCGCTTTAATCCAACCGGTACCAATACACCAGCAATTCCTGCAATCATCATAGCGAGAATCATAGATGATGCAATCACCAGCACCAAGCCAATTTGGCCACTCCACAAGTAAACAGCGATCCCGCAAACCACTGCAACTGCGATACCATTCCAAAGTCCGACCACGGTTTCTTTGCTAACCATTTTTGGCCAGTCTTGAATTCGAACTTCTCGTAAAGCCAAGCCACGCATGGTGACTGCGAGTGCCTGTGCACCGGCGTTTCCTGATTGACCCGCGACGACAGGTAACAAAACTGCTAGCGCCGTAAACTTCGCAATAGTACTTTCAAATACCCCGACAACTGCAGCCGCTGCAAAGGCCGTGAGCAAATTAATCTGCATCCACGGCAAACGCTTGCGAATAGCCAGCCCACTGCCGGATGAGGCCCTTTCGTCCTTACTGACTCCAACCATCGTCTGAATGTCTATCGATATATCTTGTTTAATCACATCGATGAGAGTCGAATGTCGAATGACTCCCAGTATTCTGCCGGCATGGTCAACAACGGTAACTTCCTCCAAACCGTGATCTTCCATTTTTTCGAGAATTTCTTCTCGACTTGCAGTCGGTTCAACAAACACGGAAATACGCTCTGATATGGACTCCAGTGTTTGGTTGGGTTCGGCAACAGCCAAGGAATTGAGTTGAACAATTGATGTCAGCCGTTCTTCATCATCAACAAGCCGCAATTCATACATCGGAGACTTAATCGCTCTTGCCCGCAATATTTGCTGCGCATCCGCTACTGTCATATGCCCTTTGAACAGCAATATACGGGTATCCATTAATCCGCCAGCGCTATCAATTGGATAAGCCATCAATTCACTGATTTCGCTAGACGAAGACGACTCCAGACCGGCTAACAACACATCTTTTTTTTCGGCATTGACAATGGTGAGGATCGATGCCGCTTTTCCTGGATCAATCGCGCTGAGTAGCGAAATTGCTGCTGACTCAGGCAGAACGTCAATTAACTCAGCTGCCAGATATGGTGAAAGAGCTGACCAAACAGGCGCCGCTGTTTCGTCAGGAACCTGGCTTAGAATTTCAACAGCGTCTTCGACAGATAACGATTCGAGTCGATTTGCCGCACTTTGTGGTGCTTCCTGGCAAAATCGATTGATCAGAATCGTCTCAGCATTCTTTAGTTCTTCTCGATCGATCATTGCTGAAGCCTCAAATAGCGGTAATCATCAAGACGTTGGATGTTTTGCAGACAGCATCGCCGTTGCCAGGTCGGCCAGTCTTAGACAGTAGACTTCTAGTATTCCAAAAATATTCGTGTTAGCGTCATCAATTTTCTCTGGTGGTGAAACATCGACCAAAGCTCCCCACAAATCTACAAATCGAACAATTCCGACCAAGTTGCTTTCACTATCGATTACGGGCAAAATATCTGTTTGAGCCCATGACTCCCATTCGATACCTTCATCCAGAGTCAGAGAAGCATTAATTGGCTTTCCTACCGGTTTCATGATTTCATTCACTGTCAGATCATGATTTGCGTGCAACAAGTCAACTAAAGATACAGAACCCATCACCTGATTTTGGCTGCTTGCGATATAGACTTCGCTGTAGTTGTAGTTAGACTGCGCCACCTGTGCTCGTGCATCCGAAACCAAGGTGTCAGGTTGCAGGCATACTTTAACTGTGTCCATCCATCCACCTACAAGGGATTGTGGATATCGCAACAATATGGAAACTCTAAGCGCGTGTCGCCGCGTCAGTTTTCCAAGTAGTGTTTTCCGAGGCTCCTCACCCATATACCGAAGTATCGCTGCCGCGTCTTTAGCATTAAGTCGATTAAGATATTTCGATGCCGAGGTTCCAGACATTGTCTCTAAGCATTGTGCTGCTTTTGCCGGCAGCAAAGTTTTCAAGGTACGAATGCTCAGAGAATCGTCAATTGCCTCGATTATCTCGGTAGCTGTATCAGCGGGCATCTGCTGTATAGCACCAATTGCTGCATCGCTGTGGTGCCCAACAAAATATTCGGCTAGTTTCAAACGTTCAGACATCTTTCGAGTCCTTGGCGATCAGCACGCTGGACTGTTCCGAAAACATCTGTGCAGGTATCGTTACTCGCCCTTCTTTTGTATCAAGCGTAACTGAAACCGAAGTCTTTTGTAAGATTGTCCCTTCATGCGCTCCAATTCGAATACGCTGACCAAGACGGTAGTCCGGATTAAGGTAGCGAATCCCAATCAGATTACCAACCAACGGTCTGGCACCTAAACCGAAAGCGATTGCCAAAGCACCGAGCGCCGCACCGATCATCACTGACAGTATCGTTACGACAATTGTGATATCTACACCAATCTGGTCGACACCGATCAATATGAGCATGATCAGTACAAACAGTTGTGCGATCCGAGCAAGAGCTGCACGTTGAGCTTCGGGAAGATTGACGGCGGCTGTGCTGATGGCTTGCCCAACCAGCCCACCGAAGACAACACCCGCCCAAATGATTAGAACTCCAGACAGAATGTTAGGCAAATGATTGATCAGTTGCCCCAACCAGTCCGCAAACATACCGAGTCCAAGCATATCGGTCGACAAGGCTACGAATACGAGAATAATCGCCCAATAGAATACTTTTGATATGACGTGAGCAAAAGACTCGTCGATTTTAGGCAATACAGGGGTGCCAGCAATTTGGATTCGCTGGCGAATTCGATTTAGACCACTAATCAGTCTTACGATCAGAATCTTGCCGATGCGAGCAACAATCCAACCTGCCAGTAAAATCATTGCAACCCCCAAGACCTGGGGTAGAAATTCGATGATTCTAGTTATCGTTTCAAGCGCAACTTGTGCAAATTGGGTGCCCCAATCGAGAATCTTATCCATGCTCGTTCCTAGTCAACCAGTGTTCCATAAATGAATATGTGAGGAGAGTCCATTGGCAAATTTCATCCCAAAACTCATCAAGAACATTTTTTGTGACTAAATTATATATCTTTGATAGATGTTAATACTTTGTTTTTATTGGTGATTGATCTCGATTATTCGTTGCTTGTCAAGCGGATAAAGAAGTGCAATCTGTGTGATCTATTGAAACCGTGAAGGCCAAACGACTGATATGGAGCAAATACTGCCATTAGCCGTTCAGAGCATTGAAGCTTTCTATTACAAAATCCGATTGGCTTCGCGATCAATCTGACCGCCTGGCACTATGGAATACTGACTTGGAAAATAAAGAAAACTCAGTCAATCCATGTCTGACAGGGACTCAGTCTGCCTTCAGTAATTGAATTGTCTGTAGGAACTTTCTAGCCAGAAGGAGAAATCCACGTTTCTGAAATTGCCATAAACGCAGTGCTCATTTGCCGTCCAAGAAAATTTCTGGTTGTCAATTGGCCTGAAAAATGATGTCCGTTGACGACAATGTCGGCTGCTTTAGCTTCGAGAAATACACTGTACATTTCATGCTCGCCTGTCGCTGAAATATCGACCGCCACTTCGGCTGCAAAAGGTTCTTCCAAGTCGCTCCACGTCATCACAACTTCCAATTCTTTGGATATGACTGATTCGCTTCGGTATTGTCGAAGATCCCCTTTCGATGTTACTTCGTCAATGGGCCGCCAAGACATGGATTGCAGCGCTTTACGACCTTTGAATGAAGGAAACTTTGACATGAAATCACGAATGAGATATTCGGTGAGAGCTTCGTTGTCGGTAAGACAGATATTATTTGCTTCTGGATATCCTGTAGCTTCGTTAGGTTTTTCAAGCACAATCATTGTCGTGCCTGCTCCATGAGGAGACAAAAATACTCGAAAAAATATACCAAGAGCGCTCCAGTCTCCGTCTGGATGGTCCTTAAAATAAATTCCTGGATTTTCACCCGACCATTCGACTTTACCGGGATTTGTGGGGTTGTTTGGGTCCATGCTTTCTTCTCCAAATTAGCAAACAATACAAACTCGAATTATACCTATTCGAAGTGAGTTGAAATTTTTTCGGCTACACTTACCCGCGGTCACCGATTCGTATTTCTTTGGCAGTACTGATTCGGTCGAATTGACTAAAATTCAAACCTCTAACTCGCTAAACACATCCAAAACATTTATGGACTTGACGACCGATCGATTCTTTCCACCTGAGCATCAGCAACCAGAAAACTGGGATAGTTTGTATCGGTATCTCAAAGATGCTGGATACCAGTTTACGGCACATCCCAAGCCCCGCCAATTTGTTGGTGGATTTGGAAATCTTAATTTCTTGATTGAACTGAACGAAGAACCCTGCGTCCTTCGTCGCCCACCGCACGGACCTTTGCCTCCCGGTGCCAATGACATGGTTCGAGAATACCGGGTAACTTCGAGACTCTGGAAAAAATTCCCTCTGGCACCGAAAGCGATTTTGTTGTGTGAGGATAAACAAGTGTTGGGCGCTCCGTTCTTGATCATGCAGTATCGCCCAGGTGCCGTGATCCATTTGGAAATTCCTGAGCACCTTCATAGCAAAACTTGGAATTTATCTGAAATGGTTGTTAAGGTACTGGTACAGTTTCAGTCAGTCGAACCAGCGAGCGTAGACCTGGACAGTTTGGGACGGCCGGAAGGGTTTCTTGAACGAGCGGTACGCGGCTGGGCTAACCGGTTTGAAGTTGCCGCACAAGACGTTTATGATCAAAAGCAGCGCCCCACCTCGGCAAAGGAAATAATTCATTGGCTTACTAGTCAGCCCATACCCGACTCAGAACACACTTTGCTACACAATGATTTCAAACTCAACAACATCGTGTTAGACCGCAATGAACTTACCCAACCGATAGCCCTTTTGGATTGGGACATGTGTACGCGCGGGGATCCACTTTTTGACTTTGCAACCCTGCTCAGCTATTGGGTCGAACCGAACGATCCACCAGCACTCAATCAAGTCGGACAAATGCCAACTGCCACCTCCCCAGGATGGATGAACCGTGAAGAAATTACGAAGTTTTATGCAAAAACCAGTGGACGAGATCTTTCCGATCTACATTTTTATCGGGTGTTAACGGCGTTCAAGCACTGCATCATTTTCATGCAAATCTATGCCCGATTCTGTCGTGGCACAACCACAGATCCAAGAATCGCAGACCTTGGACCGGCCCTAGAGTCTTTATTTGAATTTACCCATGAATTAATCTGGCATCGATATTTCTAAAATTTGACAAGATGCATTTACCGTTGCAAAAACCAGTCTTGAGTTCTTTGTACTTTCCATCCACGAAAATTCAAATCCACCCAAGAAATAACCCAAATGTAGGCTTGAGCACCTTTCACCAATTTTCTATTGGGTAACTGGTCAACATTTCATAGCCAGTCTCTGTAATTAATACCTGTTCTTCAAGTTTGACACCTTCTCCACCGTGAATCGAGCCAATGTACGATTCAACGCAAAGCGTCATTCCGGGCTCGAATACACCGTCATAGCCTTTCTTTTCAAAATCCATGTGATGTTTGATGCTTGGGTACTCGTCCGCAAGGCCTACACCGTGCATGATGACTCCGTAGCGATTGGGTGCAAATTCTTCAGGGATCGGCCAGGCATTTGCAGCCAATTCCCGAAATTCAACACCGGGTTTCAATAAATCTGTATTGAATCGTATCTGCTCTGCAGCCAACTGATAAAGCCGTGCCTGCTCCGGTGTCGGTTTGACTTCACCACAAATCCAGGAGCGAGACATATCACAACAATATCCGTAGGGCCCGATCAAATCAGTATCGAAACTCATCATTTCACCTTTTTCGATCACTCGCATCGATGATTCTCGCATCCATGGATTGGTTCTCGGACCCGAAGCCAATAGCCTTGTTTCTATCCATTCGCCACCTAGAGCAACATTGGTTTCATGGAGCTTTGACCACAACGCATTTTCTGTAATTCCGGGAGCCATCGCATCCCGCATATTGGAAACCGCCGTCTCACAAACGCGAACTGAATGCTTCATAAGCTCAAGTTCTTCACTCGATTTTATGACTCGTGCGACTTCCATGACATCTTGTCCTTCAACGAGTTCAATGTTGCGCTTTTCCAAAGCGTGAATTCCAAGCAAACTGCATCGGTCCACGGCAAGTCTTCGATTTCCACCACCAAATCGACTGACCAAATCGTCAATTTCGTCAGCGAATTTTTGTGCATTGTCCTCACATTTCGGGCCGGCACTAAAAAAATAAAACGGCGTAATCACCCGATATTCGTCAATCGTCGGAAGGTCTTCAGCCAAATGTGGCATATTCCCGAAATCCCACAAAATTACTGGCCCTTCGGTTGCAACAAAAACGCAACGTGCTTCATAGTGCGAACACCAGATTTGCATATTGGTAGCATCCGTGACATAGCGAGTATTCAACTGATCAAATAGCAATGCTCCGGCAAGGTCACGTTCCCGAAGCTGCTCTCGTACCCGTCCCAACCGATAGCGCCGCACCGTGTCCAGGTCAACCGGGGGTGTTGAAAATTCCATCGCGCCATGTTGGCGATTACGCATGTTTTGCATCTGTAAATTCTCCAAAATCATTAATCTATATGCTGCAATGAAGCCCACAGCCTAATTGAAAGAATTGATTTTAACTTTTTTTGTTTGTCAAACGATCACAACAAGGAGAGTCAAGCATCCGTTTAACTGTAAATTCTTTGAGCAATTACATTTCCCCGAAACGACATGTTTCAGCCCAACATCCTGATAGGTGGATCGAACGCACCCATCAATCGTATCCAATATGTTGGATTCAATAATTAAAGCTGTTGAATAAATTATCAAAATCCAACGCTATTTAGCAAATACTATTAATTCTCAATGAGAAAGATTCCTGAATTCGTTTTAAAGTATGGTGTATGCTTTATTGATTACAATATTGATGAATCATTAACCGTCCAAGTCAGACGGGTTAGGAAACTTTAGGAGTAATATGAATGAAAAAGTCAATCATTAAACAAACCCTGATAACAGCCTCTGCTGTTTGCTTTGCGGCAGGCACTTTTGCAGTTGCCCAAGCTCAGGAACTTGTTGTGGTATCTTGGGGTGGCGCATATTCGAAAAGCCAGCAACTCGCTTACCATGAGCCATTTATGGCAGAAAACCCAGGCATTACGATCATCAACGATGATTCGGCGTCAGAAGGGGTTGCTAAATTGAGAGCGCAAGCAGAAGTCGGCAATGTTACCTGGTCATTACTTGATGCAATTGCTGCTGATGCCATTACGCTGTGTGACGAAGGTTTAATTGAAGAATTTGATTTCAATACAGTCTTTAGCCCCGCACCAGATGGTACGCCGGCAACAGAAGATTTTGGCGACTTGATTGTCTCCCCATGCCATATTCCGAACATCGTTTATTCCACGACTTGGGGCTATCGCACCGATCTGGTTAAAACCGCACCAACTCAAATCGCTGATGCCTTTGATTTGGCAAAAATTCCAGGTAAGCGTAGCTTAGAGCAAAAGCCAATCAACAACCTCGAATGGGCATTGCTAGCTGATGGCGTAGCTGCTGATGATATTTATGATGTACTGGATACGCCAGAAGGCGTAGCACGAGCATTTGCTGTTCTTGACACCATTAAGGAAGAAACCGTCTGGTGGACTCGAGGAGCGCAACCACCTCAGTTGCTTGCAGATGGTGAAGTAGTCATGGCTTCTGGATACAATGGTCGACTCTTTTCTGCTATTGAGGAAGAAGGCCAACCGATCGCAATGATGTGGGATTGGCAAGTGTTTGATATTGATGGTTGGGTCTTGCCGGTAGGAGCACCTCATCGTGAAGAAACTCTAGCGCTGCTGAGATTTGCAACAGACACCCAGAGACTGGCAGACCAGGCGAAGTACATTTCTTATGGTCCTGCACGTATGTCTTCTGCACCACTGGTTGGAAAACACGCAGTTTTGGGAATCGACATGGCGCCTCATATGCCAACCGATCCAAACAATGCGAAAACAACATTGCTCTTTAACTTTGAGTGGTGGGCAGACAACCAAGACGATCTGAATGAACAATTCAACTCTTGGCTTGCCCAATAAGTTCTCACTGTTTGAGTAGTCAATCTATTTGTCAATGCAAGGTGCCGTTCTACGGCACCTTGCATTCGAATCTCGTAAATTATTCCACCAAACTCAAACTAGTATGCCAGATACAGCAATCGATTCTGCCCAACCCATCACAACTGCAGACGGAATTCCTCTGAAAAGAGCATTGGCGAGAGCACTTCGCCGAGACAAGATGAAGTCCTTGGCGTTGGTTTCACCACTGTTTATTTTTATTGCTTTAACATTCCTGATGCCTATCGGCGACATGTTGTGGCGTGGAATCGAAGACCCAATTGTCTCCTCTTTCCTACCACGTACTGTCGCTGAACTGAAAGAATGGGATGAATTGTCTGGCGAACTACCACAAGAAAGCGTATATGCCGCCTTAGTTGCTGACGTAAAAGAAGGCGCAGACACCAAATTAATTACGCGGGTTGGGAAACGATTGAATTACGAATTGCCAGGGATGAACAGCCTGTTTCGTAAGTCTCAAAGGCGCATCCCAAGACTTGAAGAAGGCGGCCCCTATAAAGATGCCGTGATAAAGCTTGACAAGAAATGGGCAAATGTTGAAACCTGGCAGATTATCAAGACATTCTCCCCTACTTTGACAGCGGGATATTTTTGGGCAGCATTAGACCTGCAGGTCACACCGGCCGGAGATGTCGAACTGCTGCCGGACAAGAATCGAATCTACCTGAATTTATTCTGGCGCACTTTGTTATTGAGTGGATTCATTACACTAATGACCCTGATTTTGGGTTACCCAATCGCTTATCTATTGGCAACTTTACCACTCAAAACAAGCAATGTTCTATTGATGCTGGTACTACTGCCTTTTTGGACATCTTTGCTGGTCAGAACAACATCCTGGATTGCATTGTTGCAAAGACAAGGTGTTATTAACGATTTTCTAGTCTGGATAAATCTAATTGACGACGAAAATCGTCTGTCGATGATCCACAATGCCACCGGAACTGTGGTGGCGATGACACATATTTTGTTGCCATTTATGATTTTGCCACTTTACAGCGTAATGAAGACCATTCCAAAAAGCTATATGCGCGCAGCAGTATCCCTTGGCGCACATCCTTTCCGTGCGTTTTTCAAGGTCTATGCACCAAATACCGTACCCGGCATTGGTGCTGGCGGAATATTGGTCTTCATCATATCCATCGGTTATTACATCACTCCTGCTCTGGTTGGAGGAAGATCCGGTACGTTCATCAGTAATTTCATCGCGTACCACGTCTCTGTTTCACTGAATTGGGGACTGGCGGCGGCTCTGGGAATTATTTTGCTGGGTCTGGTGTTAGTCTTATACATTTTGTATGACCGAATCGTCGGCATTGACAACATGAAACTTGGCTAGTTATGAGAACAAAACTACCACCCTATACATCGCTGATTGAAAGAATCTGGCACTACGCGTTTCGGATTATTTGCGGGCTTATATTTCTATTCCTGATTTTTCCGATTCTGGTTATCGTTCCGTTGTCATTTAACGCGGTACCATTTTTTACGTTTACGCCAGAAATGCTGTCTTTTGACCCAGAGGGATACTCACTTCGCTGGTACGAAGATTTTTGGACAAGCGTAAATTGGCGAGGTGCCGTCAACAACAGTTTCATTATTGCTGTATTTTCGACCTTGATTGCAACCGCGCTTGGAACCGTCGCTGCCTTAGGATTAAGCCGACGCAATGTTCCTTACCGCACAACGCTCATGGCAATCCTGATATCGCCGATGATCGTTCCTTTAATTATTTCAGCCTGTGGAATGTTCTTTTTCTATTCCAGAGTTAACCTGCAAGGTACTCACTTAGGCGTCATCTTGGCCCATGCCGCATTGGGAACACCGTTCGTTGTCATTACTGTTACAGCCACGCTAGTTGGATTTGATCGAAGTCTCATTCGCGCAGCGAACAGTCTCGGCGCTGATGGTGTGACTACATTCTTTAAAGTTGTTGTCCCTCTCATATTACCTGGTGTAATCTCAGGCGCGTTATTTGCCTTTATTACCTCATTCGATGAAGTCGTCGTCATATTATTCGTCGGAAGTTTTGAGCAAAGAACAATACCATGGCAGATGTTTTCAGGTATTCGAGAACACATCAGTCCAACTATTCTTGCGGTTGCTACACTGCTAGTCATTTTCTCAATTGCACTACTTATGACAATTGAGTTGCTGCGAAGACGGACAGAAAGACTTAGAGGCGTCCGAGCCTAAGCGAATTAACCAAATCGCTTGCACTATTGGCGGTCATCAGACGCCACATGGTTCGAATAGCCAGACCAATCGGCAATTGCATGGTACTTTTTCGCGCAGAGTAATTCGCGAAACACCTTCGCATCGACTTCCAAAGGAAATTCTCGTAGAGACCGTGTTCAACTGAGTCAAGACCAACGTCTGCTTTCACAAGTCACTGCCACTTCGCTACCGATTTCTCTTCAAAGAGCGACATTCGTCTTTGATATTGCAATTTCACTAGAAGTTTGGCCTGCTCGGTTAATCATGATGCGTGAGTCTTTCCCACTTCCGATTTTGGTTGAAAAAAGTTTAACTTGTATCGATGTTATTGCCAATACAATTGTGCAATGCTCAGAAACAGGGAGACAATCGAGTTGCTTGACTTTGCAAAGTATTCAAACAGGCACCACAGCAGTCAGTGTATCTGAGCGTAATTTTTCTTAAGTATTTACACCTTATTCGATTCATTTTGTTGATAATTTCCTAATGCATTCGGAGACTTTCAGCTACATCATTGTCGGAGCCGGATCTGCAGGATGTGTGCTGGCGAATCGCCTGTCAGCCAACCCTTCCAATTCAGTATTACTGTTAGAAGCAGGTCATCGCGATACGAATCCGTGGATACATATCCCGGTCGGTTATTTCAAGACAATGCACAATCCGAACACCGACTGGTGCTACAAGACTGAACCCGATCCCGGGCTGAATAATCGATCAATCAGCTGGCCGCGCGGCAAAGTCCTCGGTGGTTCGAGTTCGATCAACGGTTTACTCTATCTACGCGGACAAAAAGAAGATTACGACGACTGGGAAAGCGCAGGAAACCCGGGTTGGTCTTTTGCCGATATGCTGCCTTATTTTAAAAAGAGCGAGCACCAAGAACGCGGCGCAGATCAGTATCACGGTCAAAACGGAATGTTAAAAGTTTCCGACATGCGAATTCAACGCGATGTCGGCACTGCTTTCATTCGCGGCGCCCAGGAAATTGGCATCCCATACAACGAAGACTTCAATGGCGCCAGTCAACCTGGGGTGGGATATTTTCAATTGACTGCCTGGAAAGGCAGGCGTTGCAGCTCAGCTGTCGGTTACCTCAAACCCGTTAGGAATCGACCCAATCTGAAGGTAGTGACCAACGCTCATGCACACCGAATTTTGTTCGAGAAAAACCGCGCAGTTGCAGTCGAATATCAGCGAGGCAAAACGACGATGTTAGCCAAGGCTGAGTCAGAAATCATTTTGAGCGCAGGCGCCATTAATTCACCTCAACTACTAATGCTCTCTGGTGTTGGAAATTCCGATCACTTAAATGAGTTTCAAATTCCAGTGCAGCATCATTTGCCTGGTGTCGGAGAAAACCTGCACGATCACCTACAGATCCGCTCTGTCTATCGCTGCTCTGTTAAAACGCTGAACGACGAAATTCGAAATCCATTCTACAAAATGCTCATTGGCATGAGATATGTTGCATTTCGTACCGGGCCCATGAGTATGGCAGCAAGCCAAATCGGTATATTTACGGGGTCCCAGCCACACATCAAACGTCCCGATATCCAATTTCATTTTCAACCGCTCAGTTCCGACAGCCCTGGTAAGGGTGTACACGACTACTCCGGGATTACTTCTTCAGTTACCCAGCTTCGACCAACGAGCCGCGGAAATCTTCGACTCGTTTCAAAACAGCCTGAAGATTACATTGCCATTCATCCAAATTACCTGGCAACTGACGAAGATCAGATCACGACCGTCAATGCGATGAAAGTCTCAAGAAGCATCATCTACAGCGATGCGATGTCGCGATTTATTGAAGAGGAAATGCTACCGGGAAAAGGCGTTCAAACTGATGATGAGTTACTTGATTGCGCAAGAAATATTGGTGAAACGATCTATCACCCCGTTAGTACCTGTAAGATGGGGCCAGCGACTGATTCGATGGCCGTAGTCGATGCCAAACTTCGAGTTCATGGCCTTACGGGTTTGCGAGTTGTAGACGCCTCCATCATGCCGGTGATTACCTCGGGCAACACCAATGCCCCAACGTTCGCGATTGCGGAAAAAGCAGCGGACATGATTCTTGAAGACCAATAGTCAGATTCGAACCTACACCCATTAGATACTATCATCAACTTCTGCTCCCGCACCGCTGCGTCTTGAAAGTTCGCTATTTGGAACAAATGATTCAGCCGCTTTCTCTTTTAGAATTCTATAGCTGTCAGTATCCACATCGATTCGTCTTGAACTGATCGTACAAATCGTTTCCTTGTCAAAGTAGTGGACAAATTTACTCTGATCGATAGTCGATTGACCGGTTTTTTGGTTGATTGGTACACAATTAAGGAACCCTGTTTCTTGGTCTGAGCCAGAATTTGCGCTTGCCAATTCTGAGCTAGTCCGCAATTCACCCATTTCAACAAGCGCACGAAAAGATGGTAGTCGCAAATCAAATCTCATTGCTTTGCGACTTCTAGCTATGATTAAGGGCAATAGAAACACTGCAAAATGTGGTTCACGCAATGTCAATTGGCAGGTTTGCTTTAATCGAACCGTACAAGCAACCAGCGTATCAATTGCATCAAGCAGCGAGCAATAGTCGTCTTCATTCGAAATAACCAAGTCCATAGATGCACTACTAGTCAATTTGGATTGACTGTCGAGTTTCCGGCAAAAGTGTAGTCGGTGCAATCTACGCGCCAACTCGGATAAGGGGACAATTTCTGCTGAAGCAAGCCAGACAAAGACATCAGCGATTTCTGTATCGTAACCCGCAGGATAATTCAGCGCTGAAAAAACCCGCTTACACAGGACTTTCGACTCACTGTTTGATAACTGGACCACAGTCTGGTTGACGCTAGTGATCGCCATTGCCGACAGGAACAACAGGAAACGCCCAATCATCTGCCGTTTTGAATTTGATCTCGTCAGCCAATGGTGCTCCTTGAAATAAGGTAATCCGAGTCCAAAGATTTGATTTTGGATCGAATCGAGTCGCACCAAATATCGCTAATTTACAGCGCAGTATGTCAATGGGCATACAAGCTTTTCCCAATAAATTCTCCTGAATTTCGCCGTATTCAAAACCTGCGAGCGACTGAATTCGAGCAATGATGGAGCGAAACTCAGGATGGCCAATCAAAAAGTCGCTTACCGTCAACGCATGACCATTTTGATCAAAGTCGGCTATTGCTCTATATAAAGCATTCACATCTCGGCCGATGCCAACTCGCATTTCCAGATCGCTGCCAGGTTCTGCATAGCGTTTGCCTAATCTCGGTTCTTCTTTTTCCTGCGAAACATACCAAAAGTGATATTGGGTATCAGGATCAGAATAATCTGTTATCAACGCCCAGTGATAATGCTGTTCAATTCGGTTTCGCAATTCAGATATTTCCAGGGCTGGATCAAATAGACTAAATTCATCAACGCCCATATATCGTTCCAAATCATTGACGTCATCAGGATAGATTTCCAGGAACAAACTGTTGAGCAATTCTTGACATTCAAGACTGCAATTGGATTGTGCCCATTGCGCCAAATGTTGCCATGGCAATCGAACATCGTATAACTGAGAACTGATTTGTTCAACCTGTAAAATTTCAGCCTTGAGTTCAGTGAGTCTTTTCGATTGACGAGGGTCTTGCGTATTCCACTGTTCTAAGTGTTTCTTGATGCGCAGAACTAGTGCAGTGAATTGATCAATTGAGTGCGAAGAGACATCAGCCTTTGTTGTCGTCAGATGAATCGCCATTTCCCGGACCTTAATCCACTGGCCGATCAATTGAGGGTGTCCGACCAGGAAAGGAGCCATGCCTAATCCAGTGGCATTTCCAACGCCAATGGCTCGTTTAATATCCATTGAAAGCCCGACAGCTTTGTGTTCATTGCGCTGCCTGGCGATGTGTTCAATTAAGTCAATGCTAAATTGCCGCGCCATGTAAACAGTCAACATTTCCGCTTGAAATGGAAGCCCAAACGGTGTCAACTGCTTTAGCTTTCTAAAATCCATCAGGCCAAACTTGCCATTTCCATAGACAGCGGTGGTTCGAACAAGATAGCCGATATTCATAATGTCTCGTATATTGGGCTGTTCACCGCGAGCAAGGGATTCCACTGTCGAGTTGAAAAGTCGCATGCTTTTGTTGGCTCGACTCATCACCATTTCACGCTCACTGAGACGCCCTGCTTCCTGTAAGGGCAATTGTTGGTTGAGACGTTCTATATCTTCTATGTCCGCAATTCCATTGAACAAAGTGAAGCACATATCCCACTTTTCAGCAATGACGCGGTCGGTTCGGTCCGTATCGTCTATTTTTGTCGTGAATACTATAAAACTGACAGGACCTTTGGGTGTATCAATCAAGTACACATAGCTGCCGAAACCGTTTTCGTCGAGTGTATTGCGTACGGTCTGAAAACGCCATTTCTCACGATGCATCCGACGGATCAGGGTACGGGTAAAACTTAGGCGACTTGAATGAAACGACCCCAAACGATCGAGTTTCATCACGACTTCGGGCGGCCGCAGCGCTATACCGTTTGTCTGCTCGAATCGCTCGGCAATAAGGTCAGCAAGCGAAGCGGTCATTTGTTTGGCCGCATTCCGTTCTGAAAAAACTCAAACCAGTTCTTTCCCATTATCATTGCGACCTCTTCATTGGAAAAACCGTTTTGAGTCAAGCCATCAGCAACATTCCATATATGTTCCGGCTTGTTGAACCATGTCGGGTAATTTGGCCATTTGGCTGATGTTTGTTCTTTTTTTGGTTCATCCCAAGTGCCACTTCGCATGTAATTGAGATACTCATCGCCCCAACCCAGACACAGGTCTGTGCCAAGTCCCAAGTGATTCACACCAATCAAATCAGCTGTTCTGGAAACCATTTCGCAAAATTCGCTCAATTTGCAATTTGTACCGTTTGCAAGATGTAGAGGGTACAAACTAAAACCCAACATACCGCCGCTACTTGCCAACTCACGTAGTAAATCGTCAGATTTGTTTCGAACTTCGTTACGAAACGACAAAGGATTTGCATGCGTGATCGCAATGGGACGATCTGAGAATTCGATGGCGTCGAAACAGGTTCTTTCTGACGTATGGGAAACATCCACAATCATGCCCAAGTGGTTCATTTCCCGCACGACGATACGACCAAACTTGCTAAGCCCTGCATCATTTTTTTCATAACAGCCTGTGCCAATGAGATTTTGATTGTTGTAGGTCAACTGCATTATGCGAACGCCAAGACGGTGAAATATTTCAATCAAATTCAGATCATCTTCAATCGGCGACGAGTTTTGGAATCCTAATATGATTCCTGTTCGACCGCTTTGATGGGCATTTTCTATATCAGAGGCATCTGACACGGGCAAGATAAGGTCCGCATGTTCTCTAAACCAACGGTTCCACTTGCCAATATGTGCGAGCGTTTCATTACAATCATGCCAGAATGTAAGAGTCACGTGAACTGCATCGATTCGCGCATCAACCAAGGATTGAAAGTGCGTCTCACTCCAGTTTGAAGCCTGAAGCGCGTCAATCGTGGGAGAAAAATCGGTTTTGTTCATAAGATTCAGTTGGCACTCAACGTAGTAAGAAATGACATTCACATAATTATCGGGCATTACCCCGATTAATCAGAGTTTGTATTTCACCTAGGGAACGGATTGATTTGAGAGTCCTGTTGACATCTGAAGATTGATCATTCAAGCGCAGAGTGTTCCAACAACATCACGTACACTTCCTTTCGTATATGAAAATTGTAGAAAAATTTAGTATTGATAGGCAGTTTACAATCGTAATGCTTGTTGATGCCGGGTGAATCTGGAAAATACTGTTCCAAAGGTGACGAATCGCACCGGATTGGTCCTGTGAACGTCAAATCCGGAAGACGAAAGCCAGGCAAACCCGCAGCCACCGGCTACAATCACGGCAGAAGTCGATTGGCAGATCTTCTGAAATCCGATTTGGGCAAGAATTACGACCCTCTGGCATACCCATATTTCGTTATAATCGAAGTGTCTAGTACAGGTATAGTTTTTAGGCTTTCCCAATCGAAATTTGTGCATTTGTTCAAACTGCACCAAACAAATAATTCTTTGATTATCGCTTTGCTAAGTTGGGAGGTGAGGATGTGAGCGGTGACAACAAAAAAGGCAATGGTGACGAATCAACCAATACAAATAGTTTGAATTGCAATCGTCGATGCACAACGCTCAATGTAGAACTTGGAAAGTTATTTCGAGAGTTTCGTCAATTATGGTTCCAGAAGTCGGGGGACGACTGGGGCAGATGTCGCCAGTTTTCATTTACTTTCCTAGGGTCTTTAACTTATTTCATAAGTTTCAGTTCTTTTGCTATTTCAACTGGAGTTCTCAGTCTGAAAATCCCAGCCGCCACCTTAGCCCCTACTGTTGTTCTTTATTCTCTTGCATTGTTAATTGTAATTTCATCGTTCTATGCTTGGATTCTTGCGTGGACTCCCAAGAAATCAGGGCCTGTTCGTCTTTATCTAGCAGGTATAGCATTACCTGCATTTGTAACTTCTTTAATTTTGCTGCCTTTCCGTTTGAGTGGCTTAATGGGAGGACCGTGACCGCTAACAAAGAGTGAA
The DNA here is from genome assembly GCA_963664525.1 of Arenicellales bacterium. Classification (GTDB taxonomy): domain Bacteria; phylum Pseudomonadota; class Gammaproteobacteria; order Arenicellales; family JAJDZL01; genus JAJDZL01. Next base: position 815,344 of record OY761535.1, on the reverse strand, counting down.
TTATGAGAATATCTCTTCGAATTTCATCATTTTTCTATTCCGTTGTTCTTTCCGTTGTCTTGGGCAATTCGTTAGGTTTCGCGCAAACAGTTGATGAGAAAATTATTAATTGGAAGCCTGATCAATTTTCGGAGGTTCTGTTTCCAAGCGATTTCGGAGTCGTAGAGAATTTAATCTGGGGCGCTAAGGTGCTGTTCAATCATCCCGACTTTAATGAGATAGTTCCTGTATATGCATACAATCGTGCTGATTTTTGCGATAGCGAGAACAAAGAAAACACCTTGCCGGGGGCTCTAATATTTCATTTGGGTTTTAAGACTGATACTACCGAGTCAGAATCGGAAGATTATTCGAAATTTGGCAAAGCAAAGTGGGAAGAGTCTTTAGCGACAGCTTGCGACGATTTGAACCTTAAGATTGACTCAGAAGGTTGGATAGTGCAAGATGATAGTACCGACGAATTATTGGCGATTTTTGAAAAAATTGCTAGTAATTACGAAATTGCTTTAACTGATAACAGTGAATCATCAGATGAGTACTTCATACTGACTATTGATGAGGTGCCAGATATTGATCCTGCTGTCGAATTCTGGTGGATGTGCAATGACCAAACGGAGCAGATTCCGGATACTGTATGCCATGAGGCCTTTCGATTTTCACCATTCTCCAAGCATAAACAACTTGTTAAACGTCACCCGGCACCATGACAATCCAAACCTGAACGATTTAGTATAGGTTCCGATCAAGAATTCCGTAAAAGATTAAGCTCAGCGTGGTCAAGGGCTTTCGTAAGGCGCAGATTGCCAACTGGGCCGGGCAGCATCTGGACACCGGCACTCCTGTGGTTTGCGACGGCTTGAATTGTTTCGATGCGGTCACCGAGGCCGGGTGTGTCTATGAGGCTGTTGTTGTCACCGGTGGTGGGCGCACGGCAGTGGAAAAACCGCAGTTTTATTGGGTCAATACGGTGCTGGGCAATCTCAAGACAGCCTTGCGCAGCAGCGATCACTCCTTTAATGCGAAATATGCCCCGCGCTACCTGACCGAATTCGATTATCGCTTCAATCGCCGGTACCGCTTGCCGGACTTGATTCCAAGACTCGCTTACGTCGTTTTGAGAATGTCGCCTATGTCTGAAAAACTCTTGAAACATGGCTTACGATAAATGGTAATTAGGTAAATTCTTGTGCCAATTCGAAGTGAAGGACAAATGGGCAATCAAATAAATGGAATTTTGGTTCAAGTCGAACGGAAATAGATCCTATACACCATAATTGAAGACAATATTTGCCCACCGAATGACAGTTTGGTTGCGTGCGACTAAGCTCCGACTTCAAATTAATCGTATGAATATTTCAAATGGCTGAATTGACATGAATGAATTGATTGAACGAACCGCCTATGACATCGTCTCTTTGCTCAAAGAGCGAACGATTTCTCCCGTTGATGTTGTAAATGCGTCAATTGGGCGAATCAACGAAGTTGAACACAACATTAATGCCCTGCCGACACTTTGTTTTGAGCAAGCTCTGGAAAAAGCCCAAGCTTTGGAAAAACAAAATCCTTTCGGCCAATCTGACGATCGAGGATGGCTTGGAGGTTTACCTATTTCGGTCAAAGATCTCACTGAAACTGCAGGTGTGCGGACCACGTTCGGATCTCCGATTTACCAAGACTATATACCAGCCGAATCAGACATCTTGGTCAAAAAGCTCGAATATAGGGGTGCAATAATGATGGGAAAATCGAATACACCAGAATTCGGTGCCGGCGCCAGTACGTTCAACGATGTCTTTGGCATTACTCGAAACCCCTGGGATACCAGTAAATCAGTCGCTGGATCATCAGGCGGCGCTTGCGCTTCGGTTGCCTCCGGTGAAGTTTGGCTGGCAACAGGATCTGATCTTGGCGGAAGCCTTAGAACACCGGCTAGTTTCAATTCTGTTGTAGGATTAAGACCTGGTCCCGGAAGGATTGCAAGAAATCGAACGCTTGATCCTTTTAGTTGTATGCATGTCCAGGGACCAATTGCCCGAAACTGTCGAGATACTGCGCTGTTTTTGGATGTCATGGCAGGCATTCACCCCGCTGACCCTCTCAGTTACCCGGCTCCTCAAAACCCTTATATGAACTTTATTGATAATCCGATCAAACCAAGGCGAATTGGATACTCGCCAGATCTCGGAATTACGATTGTCGATCCCGAAGTCGAGCAAATCTGTCGGACAGCAGTTCAACAGTTTGAAACAATCGGTATTCAAGTCGAACAGTCAAGTCCGAATTTCAGTGGCTCAATCGAAAGTTTCGACGCATTAAGAGGAGCTTCATTTGTTGCAAATCTTGTAAATGAGTACAAGAAGCACGAACACCTGTTAAAGCCGGAAGTTGTGTGGAATATCGAAAAGGGCCTGAAGCTGACCGCTGACGATATTGGTCGAGCTCAACGAACGCAAGCCAAGATCTTTAACTCGACGGTGCGATTTTTTGACCAGTTCGACCTTTTGGTCTGCCCTTGTGCAATTGCACCTCCATTTGATGCGGAACTAAGATTTCTGGAGTCACTTGGTGAACACACTTTCGATACCTACTACGAGTGGATCGCCATCACTTTTGCGTTAACATTAACCACCTGTCCGGTTTTAGCGGTGCCTGTGGGCTTTACATCTGAAGGGTTACCGGTTGGAATACAGATTGTTGGACCTCCAAGGGATGAAGGCCTCCTATTGTCGGCGGGGCACTTGCTTGAACAATTGACTGGGATTGCGCAGAAATTGCCAATCGATCCAAATGTGACTCATCGTACGGGTGGTTGAGAACAGGTTAACTTTCTTGTACCGAAACATCGGTAGATTTGGTGCCAGATAATGTCTGTCCACTGTACATATTCTCAGATTGAATTCTGCGATATAGTTGAGAATTCTTCAAGATTTTTCATGCAAAAGACTTCTTCAGGACATTATTTTGTTTGATCTCAATTGTTTCTTTACGTCGAATGCGATTGCCGTTTGAATCAGGTTCACCCTTACTTCACAATTGGTAAAATCTATATCAATTGAAAAATACAATTTCATAGTGCATTTTTCTCAACCGACCACTAGAACACCGAATTAAAACTCGAATAGATTGAAGATTTCTGACTGCTGATGAAGTTCATTTATTCACCAATCGTGTTTCTTGTTGTGTTTTGGTTGGCACTTTCTGGACATTACACGGCACTGATCCTGATACTCGGTGCAGGTTCTTGCATTTGGGTCCAACTCATCTCCAAACGGATGGACATCGTTGATCATGACAGTGTTCCCATCCACCTGATACCTTTGCGCATCTTCATCTACTGGGTTTGGCTGATCAAGGAAATTTTGCTATCAACCTGGGCCGTCTCCAAATTGATTCTAGCTCCAAATATAAACCTGAATCAAAAGGTCGTTCATTTGCCCGCCGATGAGATGAGTGATATGGAAAAAACAGTCTATGCGAACTCCATCACTCTCACACCAGGTACGTTGACGCTCGAAGTCGAAAATTCTAAACTCGAAATTCACACGCTGCGCGGCGACATGCTTGAACCGCTCGAACGCGGCGATATGTCAAATCGAGTTCGACTCTTGGAGTCAAAACCCAAAGAACCTGACAAATGATTGCCGCCGCCTTAATTGCCGTACTAATCGGAATGGTCCTATTGCTTATTCGAGCTTTTGTTGGACCGACTATTTACGATCGCATCTTGGCCGTCAATAACTTTGGTACCAAAACTGTCCTTGTTATCGCACTTTATGGTTTTGTCACCGACCGACCCGATTTTCTGGATATTGCAATCGTCTACGCACTTTGTAATTTCATCGCGACCATCGCAGTTCTCAAATACTTCGAGTATGGAGACCTGGGCCACGTCGGTAAACAACCAGAGGACGAAAAGTTGTGACTGACATGATCCTAACGATCATCAGGGACGTGCTACTGATTTCAGGCGCACTTACGGTGCTGATTGGCGCGTTGGGTGTCATTCGTTTCCCTGAACTGTTCTCCAGAATTCACGCGGCCGGAATTACAGACACTGCAGGCGCTGGCTTAATGATCTCAGGATTGTTGATTGAAGCTGGCTTCAGCCTGATCTCCTTTAAGCTCCTTTTCATACTTTTGTTCCTTTTCTTGACTAGTCCAACCTCATCGCATGCCCTCGCGAAAGCCGCAATACATGGGAAAGTACTCCCTGTCACGCAACAGACCGAAAGGTGATCGCCATCGAATTACTGGTAAATTTCACGCTGTTGGGTTTTCTGCTTGCAACTGCCCTCACTATTTCGCGAACGAACAAGCTGTTTCATGCAGTCATGTTATTTGGTATTTACAGTCTGCTCACAGCAAGCCTTTTTGTGGTTCTCGATGCAGTTGACGTAGCATTTACCGAAGCTGCCGTGGGAACTTGTATTTCGACCGTACTCATGCTAAGTGCACTGTCCTTGACTGGCTCTCGATCAGAAGTAACTTTTCGTCGAAAGAACCCCGCCATTGCAGTTGTCGTATCAATCGCACTGGGTACAGCACTGGTATTTGGCATCATGGACATGCCAGAATTTGCCAATCCAAATTCACCAGCTAATCTCCATGTCGCACCGTATTACCTTAATGAATCCTATGGAGACATTGGGATTCCGAATGTCGTGACATCGGTATTGGCCAGTTACCGCGGATACGACACACTAGGTGAAGTTGTTGTGATATTTACTGCCGGCATCGGTGTAATTGCACTGCTGACGGGTCGCGCGTTCAAGCGTAAAGACTGATCTGATGAAACACCATTTGCTTCTCCATATCACCGCCAAGATATTGATCCCCTTTATCCTGGTGTTTGCCCTGTATGTACAGTTTCATGGCGACTATGGGCCCGGCGGTGGATTTCAGGCAGGAGTAATATTTGGTGCTGGTTTTATTCTCTATGGCATTATTTTCGGCAAAAACGCCGCTATGAGAGTCGTGCCCCCAAAGCTCGTCTACATCACCTCAGCATTGGGAGTGCTTCTCTATACGGGTGTAGGTGTTGCCGGAATCTTGATGGGTGGCGAATTTTTGAACTACAGCGTACTAGCGAAAGATTCGATCGCCGGACAGCACCTTGGAATTCTTCTGATCGAACTAGGTGTCGGTATTACAGTTACGTCAGTCATGATCGCCCTGTTTTTGAGTTTTGCCAATTACCGACAGTCCGATTCGCACACGACAGACTGATTTGAAATGGAGTACCTGGGTTTATTTAATTACTGGATTGTCATCGCCTTGATGATGATCGGTCTTTACGTGGTTATGTCTGCCAACAACTTCATCAAGAAAATTATTGGACTCAACATCTTTCAAAGCTCAGTTTTCATTCTCTACATCAGCATCGGTAAAGTCAGTGGTGGTACTGCACCGATCCTGATTGACGAGTCCGTTGTCTACTCCAATCCCCTGCCCCACGTACTTATTCTCACCGCAATTGTCGTTGGTGTTGCAACCACAGCACTTGGGCTTGCCTTGATCGTCAGAATTCGTTCCGCTTTCGGAACAATCGATGATCACGATGTTCAGCAGCTAGATACCCGGGACTAAAGGTGCTCAGTTCCCACTTAAGCGCCTTGCAGGTGGTCATTCCGCTCTTGGCGGCGCCACTTTGCGCGATTTTTAGGAAACCTTTACTGACCTGGCTGATTGCACTGGCCGTAGGTCTCGCATGCAGTATCAATTCGATCGCAATATTGCAGCAGGTGCGAGAGTCAGGAGAAATTGTCTATGCACTAGGTGGCTGGGCCGCTCCGTGGGGAATCGAATACAGAATCGACAGTGCAAACGCATTCATCGTACTGATCATCAGCTTCATCTACCTGATCGGCATCATTTATGCCCGTCAGAGCGTTTCTTCAGAAGTTGATGAGAAAAGCCAATGCTGGCTATACACGGCGTGGATTCTCTGTTTTACGGGCTTGATGGGAATTACAGTTTCTGGTGATGTATTTAACGTCTTTGTCTTTCTGGAAGTTTCCTCTCTGTCCACTTATATTCTAATCAGCTTCGGTCAGGACAAACGCTGTCTCACCGCTGCAATCCGGTACCTCATTATGGGGACAATTGCTGCAACCTTCTACCTGATAGGCATCGGCTTTTTGTATTCACTCACAGGCACATTGAATATGGCGGATCTGGCGAGTCGACTGCCGGATCTGGCGAGTCAAAATACCGTTGCTGTTGCATTTGGATTTGTAGTCATCGGACTCGGAATAAAAATGGCGCTTTTTCCACTGCATGCCTGGCTGCCCAACGCTTATACCTATGCACCGAACGCGGTAACTGCATTTTTGGCAGGAACTGCGACCAAAGCAGCAGTCTACGTATTTATGCGTTTGGCTTTTGCCATTTTTCCCGATGACTATTTCAGCGACTTTACATCAACGCATGCAATCATACTCGCACTCGGTATCATCAGCGCAGTGGCAACCTCTGCAGTTGCTATTTTTCAGGATGATCTAAAGCGCTTGTTTGCATGGTCAAGTATCGGACAGATTGGCTACATCGCTGTAGGTATCGGACTGGCATCAACGGCAGGAGTAGCGGCTTCATTCTTGCATCTGTTCAATCATGCGTTAATGAAAACTGCCATATTTATGGCGATCGGCGGACTATTCGTTGTATCTGGCACCACGACAATGGCTGCACTCAAAGACGCGGGACGTCGCATGCCATGGACGATGGCGGCCATACTGATCGGAGGACTTAGCCTCATTGGCGTGCCGTTTACGACAGGCTTTATCAGCAAATGGTACCTGGTTTCTGCTGCACTGGAACAAAATTACTGGTGGCTTGCGGGGCTGATTTTGCTGGGCTCCCTGGTGACCGCAGCTTATGTTTGGAAAATAGTGGAAACCGCTTATTTTCGCAAAGATCCAGATGCGAAGGTCATTCGTCAGGAAGCCCCTTTATCGTTGCTTGTTCCCACTTGGATACTCGTCATCGGCAATATCTATTTTGGTATTAATGCGCAGTTTACAGGTTCTGCAGCGACACAAGCCGCTACTGCAATTTTGAGTCTGACGCCATGAACAGCGCTACAGCACTTCAGCTTTTCTGCTTGATCGCTCCGCTTCTCGCGGTGGTGTTAATTGCGACCGTTGGTCGAGCATTCCCAATGCTGTATGAAACAATCAATGCGCTTGTCGCAGTTTTGACATTTGTGCTCGTACTCATTCTTTACAGTTCGCTGGGTGAAGTGCCGATCCATACCTTAGTGCTGTTTGAACCGTTTTCTGGTGTAGCAATCGCACTTCAAGCAGAGCCGCTGGGAATCTTGTTTGCTCTAATGGCGAGTTTTCTTTGGATCGTGACGTCAATTTATTCGTTCGGCTACATGCGCGGTCATGGTGAAAAGAACCTCGCTCGATTCAATCTGTTCTTTGCAATAGCCATTTCGAGCGCCATCGGTGTCGCCTTGGCTGCCAACGGCTTCACGCTGTTTTTGTTCTATGAAGCACTGACACTGTCAACCTTTCCCCTCGTCACACACGCGGGAACTGAAAAGGCTAAGCGAGCCGGAAGAATTTATCTTTTTCTTCTTCTCGGCACGTCGGTTGGAATGTTGCTTTTCGCCCTGATATGGACTTGGATGCTGACTGGCACGTTAGACTTCCGAGCCGGTGGAATCCTGGACAGCGACATCAGCAAGACGACGCTAAATATTCTTTTGATTCTTTACGTATTTGGAATCGGAAAAGCAGCTCTGATGCCATTTCATCGCTGGTTACCCTCTGCCATGGTTGCACCGACTCCAGTCAGCGCCTTATTGCACGCTGTTGCCGTTGTCAAGGCGGGTGTTTTTGCGATTCTTAAAATCTGCATATACATCTTTGGCATCGAACTGCTCCAGGAACTGGAAGTCCACCGTTATCTGGCATTTGTCGCAGCGTTCACCATTGTTGCAACCGCAATTATTGCACTTAGAAAGGACAACCTCAAAGCCCGCTTGGCCTATTCAACTATCGGCCAGCTTTCGTATATCGTGCTCGGTGCACTGGTTGCCAATGCAGCGGGAATTATCGGTGGCGGCTTACATATGCTGATGCACGGATTTGGCAAAATTACGCTCTTTTTTGGCGCTGGCGCAATATTGGTTGCCACACACAAAACCGAAATCAGTCAAATGCGCGGAATCGGACGGCGTATGCCGGTAACCATGACCGCATTTTTCATAGGCTGCGTTGCCATCATCGGCGCACCGCCGACCGGTGGCATGTGGAGCAAGTGGAACTTACTGCTCGGAACTGCAAACACGAGCGACTGGTTGTTATTAGCTGCGCTGATCATCGGTTCATTACTCAGTGCTGCCTATTTGATGCCGATTGCTGTTCGAGCATTCTATCTGCCTGACAAAAAAGAAGACTCCACAATTAAAGAAGCACCGAAGACAATACTCATTGCCATGATGATCAGTGCGGCAGGATGCGTCGTCTTGTTTTTTGCACCTGATTTTGCATTTGACCTGTTGCAAAAGATTCAATTGCCAAAGTAACGACTATGGAACAACAGCAATCAAACCCCGACCAACCAAGAGCGATAGGACTTCGAAGAATTCTCAAGTGGTTTTATGTCGCTTGTATCGCTTCCTTGTTGCTTGATTTTGTCATACACCGACACATTACTCATCCTTGGGAATCATTGTTGTTCTTTTATTGCGTGTTTGGATTCGTCGCCTGTGTTTTGCTGGTCGTCATTGCAAAGTGGATGCGTAAGCCCTTGATGCGAAGCGAGGATTATTACGATGGGAATTGATATCCCTCCCTTTGCTGTCTTTTATCTAGGCGCATTGCTGGCGCTGATTTCGCGCCGCACAATGCTGTCAGTCTTGTGTATCGCCGTACCCGTGCTGAGTTCAGCATTTCTGATTTTCTCAAATTCACCAGATGCCCATATTGAGACCACAATAGTAGGGCTAAAACTGGTGATCTATAAACCAGATGCATTGAACCTGGTATTTGGCTATGTATTCCATATTGCTGCAATACTCGGTGGAATCTTCGCATGGCGAGTTAAAAATCCCATTCACCAGTCGGCTACGCTCGCCTACGCCGGTAGTGCTTTGGGTGTCGTGTTTTGCGCTGATCTGATCACACTGTTCATATTCTGGGAATTAATGGCGTTTTCCTCTGCATTTTTAATTTGGTGCGGAGGCACCCGAAATTCAGTCCAGGCAGGAACCCGATATTTGATCATTCAGGTCATTTCAGGTCTGTTGCTGCTTGCCGGAGCAGTTTTACATTTTCAGGATACGGGATCTTTGGAATTTACCCACTTTGGACTTTCAGGAACGGCTTCATTTCTAATTTTCATCGCCTTTGGTATCAAGTGTGCATTTCCCCTTTTGCACAACTGGTTGACCGATGCCTATCCAGAATCAACGCCTGCCGGCACGGTATTTTTAAGCGCGTTCACAACCAAGGTGGCGGTCTACGCATTGGCGCGCGGATTTGCGGGCACCGAGATTCTGGTTTACATCGGCATGATCATGACCTGTTTTCCGATCTTCTATGCGGTCATTGAAAACGACCTAAGACGAGTTTTGGCATACAGCATGATCAACCAGATCGGCTTTATGGTCTGCGGAATCGGCATTGGCACACAACTGGCGATTAATGGTGCTGTCGCACATGCCTTTAATGACGTCATCTTTAAGGGACTTTTGATGATGTCTATGGGTGCGGTGTTGTATCGAACCGGGAAAATAAATGGATCCGATTTGGGCGGACTGTACAAATCTATGCCAAAAACTGCCACCCTTTGTATAGTGGGTGCCGCATCAATTTCAGCATTTCCTTTGTTCAGTGGCTTTGTCAGTAAATCCATGGTAATGTCGGCTGCACTATACGAGGGATATCCAATCGTGTGGATTGCACTGCTTTTCGCATCGGCAGGCGTTTTCCACCATGCAGGGATCAAGATTCCATTTTTCGCATTTTTTGCACACGACTCTGGAATTCGCGTGAAAGAAGCACCGACCAGTATGTTAATTGCCATGGGAATTGCTGCCGTTTTATGTATTGGAATCGGGAGTTTTCCACAATATCTGTATAGTCTGCTACCGTACGATATCAACTATTCGCCTTACGACGCAACACACGTTCTGGCACAAATTCAACTCTTACTATTTTCCGCACTGGCGTTTGTTTGGCTGAAACTGTCAGGCATCTATCCGCCTGAACTTCGAAGTGTCAATATCGACGCAGAATGGATTTATCGAAGAGGACTGCTCACCCTGAGTCGCCAACTCACTGTTGCAATGCAAGCATTGCTTGATAAAACCTATGGTGCTTTAATCGCTCTTGTTAACCGCATTTACCGGGTAGTCATTCACACCACAGGTCAGTCTTCGAGAATGGCAAAAGAATGGACAGTTGACTGGACGGTTGCGCTAGTGGTTCTGCTGTTTTGTATTTTTGTAATATTCTTGGTCTCCGCATAGAATTTCGATTGCAAATCTACGTTTATATCTGACTGTATTTGGCAATGGCTATTCCAGCACCACAGGCCACAATACTAAGACCTGCCGAACCAAAAGCATACAGCAAGCCTTCTGCGATCCGACCTTGCTGAATCAGCAGCCAGCAATCCAATGAATAGGCTGAAAAAGTCGTGTATCCACCCAGAAACCCAATCAATAAAAAAGGCGTATAGCGACTGGTTTCACCACTTAATCCACCAAAAACGACGAACAATATCCCGACAATGAATGAACCGCTGACATTGACAATAATGGTGCCATAAGGAAAACTATTTCCCAGTAAGCGAACAGCTGCAACCCCGGTCAAATACCGACCAACTGAACCTAGCGCTCCTCCAAGCGCCACTTGAAAAATAGTCCAACCCATTATCCCGATCGAATCCAAAATCTATTCTTTTATCTTATAGAAACACTATGACGTATTGTTTCTATGTTGATTTACTATAACTACTCACCCCATCAATTTTACACTTCCTGACAGATAGTCTTTATGGCCAGTATTATCAGCGATAGAGGTGTTGCCGAGCTTTGCGTGTTTTTTTGATTTTCTGCGCTTTACCTGCAATCGATGAGTTTATTAGACTACGGCCCGCTGACCGCAATTCAACTCGCACATAAAACGAAGCCGTGAATATCCCCAGGAACGACGGACAATATTGCCATAAGTCTTCAAACGGATTTCACACCTAGCGAGTAGTTACAATATCGCCTTCATAAAGCAAGAGCAAAGTCATTAAATTCATACCATCCGAGATTCGACGTTTCTGCATCGCAAGATAGGTGCGGCAAGTCAGGATTCAGGGGTTTTCACTTTGTACATTGAGGTACTGAGGTCATTGTTCTTCTGTTGTCGTGTGTTGATAGAATCGCGTCTGCCAACGGCGGAACGGGTATGAATAAAACTTGAAACATGGCTTACGAAAAATGGCAATTAGGAACTTTTTTGACCTACTTCACGAAGAAATAAACAAAATGCATCCGATCATTGCGCTGTGGTCGCACCCGCGATCAATATCGACCGCAGTTGAGCGAATTATGCGCGAGCGCGGCGACCTGACATGCTTTCATGAGCCGTTTATGTATGACTACTACGTCCATCGAAAAGTGCGAGTCATGCCATATTTCAAGGTCGAGGAAAATCGACCCGTAACGTATGATGAGGTACGAAACACGCTGCTCAAACAAGCTGAAACCACCCCTGTTTTTCTCAAAGATATGAGTTACTATGTTGTCCCTCGACTGCTGGATGATGCCGAATTTAACACTTGCCTCACCAACTGTTTTCTCATTCGTAATCCAATTGCTTCAATCGCATCGTATTTCAAACTGGACCTCGCAGTCACCTGTGAGGAAATCGGACTGGAAGCACAGTGGCGGCACTATGAAACACTACGTAAAGTGCCTGAGAACAAGCCAGTGGTTATTCAGGCCGAGGATATTCGTAGCAATGTAAAAGAAGCAATCGGTAGGTTCTGGCAGGCAATCAGTCTCACAGATGCCGATCACGCATTTGAATGGGACGACGAGGTTCCTAAAGACTGGCAGCAGGTTGAAGGATGGCATGGTGAAGTCATTGGTTCGAAGGGCATTCGTCCAATCACTTCCGATGAATTGGCAGAGCAAAGTCGAATTTTTGAAAAGATGGCTAAAGCAAATCCGCAAATGCTCGACTATCTTGCTTATCACCAACCCTATTACGACGCACTCAAGGCGCAGGCAATGAAAATCTGAAATTGGCGAATTGGTTACTTATTGTCATGGTAAGGAAGGCGGGTCGAACATACTGCTGGCATTGAACCTGATTGCTTTAGCGTTCCATGACGCATCTAATCGGTTATGTTCAATAAAACAGTCCGTGGCTAGTGCTTACGCAGAAAACGATTTTCCAAACTCTGGACCAGCCGACTTAACTGAATACATGAATTACGAGAACTGCTCACGATAAGCGTCGGTCCCTCACAGCGCTTGATTGTTGTTCAACAAAAAATGGACGCACCGCCGTAGAAGCATATTACTTACACCCGGAATTACACAAATAACGATCACTTTTTCACTTGACAGATAAAACTAAAATTGGAGGTGAGTGGTTACGATTTACTTTTTTCAAAACTTCTCCAAATGCTGCCATTTTTGGCGAATTGGTCCAGTTCGTCCAACATTTTTTCGTGTAAAGCCAATTCATCAGCATCAGCCCGAATGACCACAACATCGACCGGACCGGTACGCTCATTCTTGGGACGAACATCGACACTTGGCGCGTCAAAGTCCGTTACAACTCCAAATTCCAGTGTTGTCTGCCCACTTGTTAGTGCCAGATAGACATTGACGAGAATCTCAGCATCCTGTCGGGCACCATGCAGTGCTCGACCCGATAAATCGATTCCGAATTCATTGGCTAGTGCATCCAAGCTGTTTCGTCGCCCCGGCCTTTTTTCTCGTGCGACTTCGAGTGTATCAAAGACTTCACAGACAGACCTGATTTCGGGGTAACCAAGATTGGACTTTTGAAATTCAAAGTCCAGAAAGTTCAAGTCAAATTCAGCATTGTGAATGATCAGTTCAGCACCTTTGATGAATTCAAACAAGGCCTGTGCAATTTCAATGAACTTGGGCTTTGTATTGAGAAAATCATTGTCGATCCCATGGACCTCAAGGGCACCTTCTTCCACTTCACGTTCAGGATTTACGTAATGATGCAAAAACTTTCCGGTTCGCTCTCGCGATTCAAGTTCCACACAGGCAAATTCAATAATCCGGTGACCATCACGTACGTCCAAACCGGTCGTTTCGGTGTCCAGTACGATCTGCCTCACGATTTTGCTCCTGGAACTGCATTGCGAGCCAATTCGTCAGCCCGATCATTCCATTCGTTGCCACTGTGGCCTTTCACCCACTTCCAGGTCACCTGATGACAGCCACTGAGTTGATCCAATTCCATCCAAAGGTCTACATTTTTTACAGGATTCTTGTTTCGTAATTTCCAGCCTGATTGCTTCCATTTCTTGATCCACTGTGTGATGCCATTTCGCACATAGGTGGAGTCCGTATACAAGGTGACTTCCGTTCGACGCTTCAACAACTGCAATGCCTTGATCGTTGCTGTAAGTTCCATCCGATTATTCGTCGTCCGCACCTCTCCGCCTGAAATTTCTTTGACTTTACCATCCCAAATCAAAACTGCGCCCCAACCACCTGGCCCTGGATTTCCAGAACATGCACCATCGGTGTAAATTGTCAATCGAGGCATAGTCGTTGAATTCCAATCCAAAGTTGTTCACGTTGCGATGCAAAGATTTGCCGACTGAGTGGTTTCATTGAAAGTCCAGTTCCAACTTACGTGATCCGAATTTTTCCCTCTTAAAATCAAATTTTGTTCTAATTCCCATTTCCAATTTTCGTGCGAGCAAAATATAGACTGAACCCATTGCTGGCCACCACCTGGCACCAGCAGTTTCCAAACGGACCATTTGATTTAAACGGTCAACCCGTCTAAATGGCGGGCGAAAAAAGACAAACTCTCCGGCACAAACTTCAAATCCCAATAGCCTGAGCCAATCCCGAATTCGCTGTACTGGATGAAATATGACCCCATCAGGCATTACTTTGTCAAACTGATTGAGCCGTCGCATCAGATTCAGCATGCTATTTGGATTAAACCCGATGATCAATACAAGTCCACTCGGACAAACACAGGTCGAAACCTCGCGTAAAACATCATGTGGATGATCACTGAATTCGAGCACATGTGGAAGGATCATCAGATCAACACTGTTCTCACCAAACGGTAGCCACTCGCCCACACCAATCACCGTATTTTCGATGTGGCCGGCATACTGGAGCGAAACGCGGCAGTATACCCGATATTTTGCATTACGAAAATAGTCCAGTTGAGCAGGGCCTTCAATTTGCACACACAATTGATAGAAACCTGGAGGCAACAATCGAGCTGTTGCTTCAAACTCGGCATCGGAGATGGCCTGTCCTAGTGCCGTTTTGTACCAATCATGCATGTGGTTGCAATTATGCGACTATAAATTAGCCAAGAAGTGATCAGTAATATCAAATATCGACATTTTTCAAATCATGTACAAACATAGTTTATTATTACGAGTCCCGATTGTAAAAATCGGGTTTATTCTGGCTTATGGGTAAATTTGAATCTTTTTTTTGTTTGAAGTTCACTTGCACTGCATCAAAAATGCAAAGAAGTATTCATCACACGGTCTACATGCCTTTCATAGCCCTACTATTCAGCGTAGGGATTTATACCGTAACACTTTGTGTCGCCCCTCTAACGAGTGGAGTACTGATATTCAATATATTTTCAACACCAGCTCATGCTGACTACAATCTAGACTTGTCAGCAGATACGATTGACATTCGTAACGGACGCCTGCCACAACCCTATGTTCCGACGACTCACTGGCTCATTTCAAGCAATTCGTATGAACAAGCCACTGAAAAAGTTTCACCAAAACCGATAGAAGAACCCATTGATATCTGGCAGGAAATTAGAGCCGGATTTCAACTCAAAGAGTTTGACCACAAACTCGTCTTACGACATGAAAAGCGCTACACGCGTAATCCGAAACATTTCGAACGCATACTTGAGCGGGCCGCAACCTATCTACCCTATTTTCTAGAGCAGACCCGTCAATTCAATTTACCGTCTGAGATTGTATTGCTACCTCTCATAGAAAGCGCTTACAACCCTAGAGTTTATTCTTCTCGCGGTGCCGCAGGACTTTGGCAATTCATGCCTGCTACGGGTCGACTCTACGGCCTGAAACAGGATTGGTGGTATGAAGGCCGTCGAGACATCACCTACTCGACAGAAGCAGCAATCCAGCATTTGATGCACCTTAACGAAATGTTCGACGGCGACTGGCCACTGACATTCGCTGCATACAACGCCGGTTCCAATGGCATCAAGCGAGCCATTCAATCAAACCGTAAAAAAGACAAACCGGCCGACTTCAGTTCGTTGCGGTTAAATTCCGAAACCAGGAATTATTATCCTAAGCTAATTGCAGTTAAAAATATTATTCAAAATCCTACTGCCTACAGCATTCAATTACCCAAAGTAGAGCCCGTTTCACCTTTTGAAATTGTCGAGTTTGATTTTCAGGTTGATTTAAGCTTGCTCGCCGAAGCAGTCGAAACCGATGCACTGCAATTGGCACTCTTGAATCCAGGGCTAAGAAGACATGCGACTCCGCCAGAAGGTCCATATCGAGTTTTGGTGCCTAGGCAAAAACTACAGCAAACGTTGGACTGGAAAGACAATTTGCAGCCTTCTGACGCGATCAGTTCGACAGTCCATGTGGTTCAAGCAGGAGACACGCTTAGCGAAATCGCCGCAGAGTTCTCAATCTCACTGGCATCGCTGATGAGCATTAATTCCAAATCATCAAGCCTCATTCGAATAGGCGAAGTCATTCGAATTCCCATGCCCCAAACAACAAGTGGCGATTACAGTAGTACGAGTGGCTTGAGTGGAGTTGATGTCGTCCATCGGGTCGTTCCAGGCGACAGCCTGATTCGAATTGCACGACAATATAACGTGAAGACTAAGGAGTTGCGCAATATCAATGGCATCAGCCCGGACTCTGACCTGATCGTGATTGGTCAGCAATTGCGCATTCCGGATAATTATTCTCTCAGTAATCCGTCAACTGCCGTTGCAAGTGAAGATAACCTGCAATCTCGCATACTTCATTCTGTGAATGAGGGTGAATCACTTTGGAGCATCGCCCGCAAATACAGCGTGCGCGTATTGGATATCGTAAACTGGAACAAAATCGGCCGTTCGGCATACATTCATCCTGGGCAAAATCTCGTCATATTCACTTACTGACACCTCCCTAATTGCCCGGTCTTGCTGATTGTCAAGCTTCGTTCAGCATCAGACGTACATTCCAAAGATCCTCCCACGACTTTGCTTTTTCAGTGGGCTTTCTCAGTAAATATGCAGGATGGTAGGTTACGACCAAGTCAATCTCGGTATCCTTAAACTTATAAGTCTGTCTTCTCAAGTGGCCAAGCGGCAACTCGGTATCCAACAAAAGCTGTGCACTAATTCGTCCAAGTGCAACAATCACCCGAGGTTGAATGAGTTCAATTTGTCGACGCAGGTATGGCGTACAGGCTTTGGCTTCGACTGAAGATGGATCGCGATTTCCTGGCGGCCGACATTTGACGACGTTGCAGATATATACCT
The DNA here is from genome assembly GCA_963664525.1 of Arenicellales bacterium. Taxonomy (GTDB): domain Bacteria; phylum Pseudomonadota; class Gammaproteobacteria; order Arenicellales; family JAJDZL01; genus JAJDZL01. The sequence continues at coordinate 798,605 of OY761535.1, read as the reverse complement.
CGTCCCGTGTGAATCCAAGTGCGGTGATCATCGAAGTCAATAGATTTCCAGCTCTACCAACAAATGGTAGTCCTTGCCTGTCCTCTTCTGCACCAGGACCCTCGCCGATAAACATCAATTGTGCGGTCTCAGATCCCGAACCAAATACGACATTGGTCCTCCCACGACTCAGAGAACAGCGTTCACACGTCGAAGCAATCGTGCTCAGTTGAACCAAATCCATACCTGCAAAAGAGTCTGATCGTTGAATTCGATTTTCTGCAGGTGCTACTGATTGATCGTCCGCCATCGCTTTACTCGCGAATTCAATTTCAGGCTGTGAGGCATCATCAGGTGATTCATGCATCACTTCTTCGTCTATGTGCTGCTTCCCCTTTGGTCGACGACGATAGACATCCACTCCTATAGTCTTTAAATATCCATTCCTGGACATCACTAGATCATAGAACCTGTTTGAGGATGAGAACGCTCTGAAGACTCTAATCGATTAATCGCATTGATATAGGCCTTGACCGAAGCAATAACAATATCAGTATCGGTACCATGTCCATTCACCACTCGACCATTTTCCCTAAGACGAACACTGACTTCACCTTGTGCGTCAGTACCGCCAGTGATGCTATTAACCGAGTACAGTTCCAGACTCGGGTTACGTTTGATAGCCGTTTCAACAGCACGAAAAGACGCATCGACAGGCCCGTTCCCGTCAGAAGTCACATTCACCAATTCCTCATCAATTTTCAAAGTCAGTTTCGCAATGGGCTTAACGTCGGTGTGCGAACAAACCTGTAAACATTCAAGTTCTAATCGGTCGCTGCTTTGCTGAACACCCGAGTCCGCCTGTAAACCAATCAGATCATCGTCAAAAATCTCGTGCTTTCGATCGGCAAGGTTCTTGAAATTGTCAAATGCAATCTGCAAATCCTGTTCTGATTCAAATTCAAATCCAAGGTCATTCATCCTTTGCTGAAAAGCATGACGACCGGAATGCTTACCCAACACCATTCGATTCGTCGACCAACCCACATCTTCGGCTCGCATGATTTCGTAGGTTTCTCGCTTTTTAATCACCCCATCCTGATGAATACCCGATTCGTGGGCAAACGCGTTGGCCCCAACAATAGCCTTGTTAGGTTGAACCGGAAAACCCGTCACACTGGAGACAAGACGACTGGCCGGAACGATTTGCGTTGTATCGATTTGGGTATCGCAATCAAATAAATCCTGTCGAGTCCGCACCGCCATGACAATTTCTTCCAAAGAAGCATTACCTGCGCGTTCACCAAGACCGTTTATCGTACACTCGACCTGTCTAGCGCCTTTTTGTACTGCTGCCAGTGAATTGGCGACCGCTAAACCTAAATCATTGTGACAATGGACTGAAAATATGGCTTTATCCGAATTTGGAATTTTCTCCATCAACAATTCAATGGTACGCGCAAACTGATCGGGCATGTTGTACCCGACAGTATCTGGAATATTGATGACACGGGCGCCTGCATCAATCGTAGCTTCGATGATACGACACAGAAAATCAAGTTCCGATCGCCCGGCGTCTTCAGGTGAAAATTCCACATCATCTGTGTGATTTCTAGCGCGCGAAACAGCCCAGACTGCACGTTCCAACACTTGGTCTTCATTCATTCTGAGCTTTTCTTTCATATGAATCGGAGACGTCGCAATAAAGGTGTGAATGCGCTTGGAACGAGCGGGTTTCACAGCTTCGGCGGCACGATCCAGGTCACCTTCAACGGCTCTCGCTAACGCACAAACAGTACTTTCCGTAATTTCCTTGGCCACCAGCCTAACAGCCTCAAAATCTCCTGGACTGGCTGCTGGAAATCCTGCTTCAATCACATCGACTCGCATTTTTTCCAATAGTCTGGCTATCGCGAGCTTTTCATCTGAATTCATTGATGCGCCCGGACTTTGTTCTCCGTCGCGAAGTGTGGTGTCAAAAATAATAAGTCGATCAGACATCGGTATAACCTGAATTAAGTGAAATCAATTCTGATAACAGCTCGCCATGCAAAGCAAAAAGCGTAGCAGTCGTGAATGGAGTTGATGTAGAAAAGTAAACCGCGCCTAGTGGCGCAGCAGGAACAGCAGGCTGCTTGAAAGGAGAAAGGAATTGAAGTTTGAAATTAGATTATCCATTTGCAAGAGATTTATACCTTATCCTAATCTTGAATGCAAATTTTTTGAAGATTCCGATACGATCCGATCAACAGTCAAAGGGCTAAGACACTTGCTATTTTGGTTTCGAATCGTCCCGTTTGGCTCTCGCCAACACACGCTGGTTCTTTCGAACCGGCAACCCGGAGACCCACATCACAGGGCCGCTCAAAAGGTATGCAAGGAACAAGGCAAACAGTACTCTTGGTGGATCAAATGAAATCAAGGCGATACCGAATACCATGATAATGCTGGTAACGAACGGCACACGCCCTCTGACACCGAAATTCTTAAAGCTAAGGTAAGGAATTGCGCTAACCATGCTCAATGCAAGGATCACGACAACGACCGTTGTCATTTCTGCAACCAATGCCAGTTCACCACCCCAACCGGTATGAATCACCCACATCCAGCTGACCAAAAAAGCAGCGGCCATTGGACAAGGCAAACCTTGAAAGTAATTTGGATTGGCAGTCGATTGAGTATTAAAACGTGCGAGTCGTAATGCCGCTGCAGATACATACAAAAATGCACAAAGCCATCCAATCTTACCCAAACTCGAAACGGTCCACTCGAAAACAACCAAAACTGGCGCTAGCCCAAAACTGATGACATCTGCCAGACTGTCATATTCCTTACCGAAATCACTCGTTGTATTGGTCAGCCTCGCCACTCTGCCGTCAAGTCCATCCAGTACCGTCGCGATGAGTATGGCGACCGCCGCAATATCAAAATTATCTTGCGTGGCCTGAATGATCGCAAAGAACCCAAAAAACAACGCCCCCGTCGTCAGTAAATTGGGCAACACGTAAATCCCGCGACGTCTTCTTTGGGATTTTTTTGCTGTTGTTTTTTTTGTTTCCAATTTTTTCAAGTTGATTGACAACCGCTACAGTTGCTTTGTTGGAGTATGAATGATTTTACTGCGAACCGGTAAAAATATTCCAGAATTGAGATTTCTGGGCTTTGTCCTGTTATCGTTAAGCTAGTGAAGTCGAGATTCGACGACGGCAAAACATCGGTTCAGCCTGGACAATGTCGCTTCAGCAAATCTGTTGAGCAGTGGATGATAGTTTGATCGAGTCAGTCGTCAATTCAACCGAAAAGAGACAATTACTGCATGGTTTAGATGACATCGGTCTTGCCAATAACATCACAGCCACCTTTGACAGTATCTCCGATACTGACTGAGACTTGAAATTCACGGGGAAGAAATAACTCGACTCGTGAACCGAATCGAATAAAGCCGTATTTTTGACCCAGGGCAACTTTATCGCCTGCATCAACGTAGCAAAGAATTCTGCGAGCAATTAGACCGGCAATCTGAATGCAGGTTACCGTTCGTGAATACTCTGTACTGATGACGATCGCGTTACGCTCGTTTTCCTTCGCTGATTTGTCTAACGCAGCATTGAGAAATCGCCCGCGATGATATTCTTTACGTTCTATGACACCTGCGATCGGTATTCGGTTTGAATGCACCGAAAACACATTCAAGAAAATTGCGATCCGAGTTGCGGGATTACCGCTGACAGGATCCTGAGCTTCACTAACGGCAACAACCTTGCCATCAGCAGGCGAAACGACAACGTTGGCTTCAGTCGGAATCAGTCGTCGAGGTTCTCGAAAAAACTGCAAAACGAATAAGGCAATCAACCAAAACGGAATCGACCATAATCCGCCTGCGGTCAGATTAACCACCAGCGCGATCAGTAGCGCTACTGCAGCAAATGGGTAGCCTTCTCGAGCAAGATGCATCTCTAGTTGACGTCGCGGTCAACTAACCTGCCCGCTGCAATCCAAGGCATCATCGAACGCAGCGAACTGCCCACCTCTTCGATGCCACGACCTGCAGAGGCTTGACGCAATGCATTGAACCTTTTGTTTCCGGTTGCATTCTCGTTCATCCACTCGCGTGCAAATTCTCCACTTTGTATTTCAGCAAGAATTTTTTTCATTTCAGCTCTCGTACCATCGTTGACGATTCGAGGACCTCGGGTCAAATCGCCAAACTCAGCTGTGTTAGACACCGAGTAGCGCATGTTTTGAATGCCACCTTCGTATATCAGATCAACAATCAACTTTAACTCGTGCAGGCACTCAAAATATGCCATTTCCGGTGCATATCCGGCTTCTACAAGTGTATCAAAGCCGGCTTCAATCAATGCAGTCGCACCGCCACACAGCACCGTCTGTTCACCAAACAAGTCAGTTTCTGTTTCTTCACGAAACGTGGTTTCGATGATTCCAGCTCTGCCGCCACCAATAGCACTCGCATAAGCAAGTGCCAACTCACGCGTGCCTCCGGAAGGGTCTTGGTGCAACGCAATCAGACAGGGGACGCCACCACCTGACGCATAGGTTGAACGAACCAGGTGACCAGGACCTTTAGGAGCGACCATGAACGTATCAATATCGTCAGCTGGTTGAATAAACCCGAAATGAATATTGAAGCCATGGGCAAACGTAACAGCCGCACCTGCTTTCAAATTTGGTGCGATTTCAGCTTCATACAATGCTGCTTGCAGTTCGTCTGGAACCAGCATCATTACCACGTCAGCGCTCGCAACTGCCGCACCGACGTCCGCGACTGCGATTCCTGCTTTTGCTGCTTTATCCCGAGACGCAGAACCTTCGCGCAGTCCGACTACGACATCCACACCGCTATCTTGAAGGTTTCCAGCGTGTGCATGGCCTTGGGAACCAAATCCAATGATTGCAACGCGCTTTGATTGAATCAGCGAAAGGTCCGCATCATTATCGTAATAAACTTTCATCGTTTTTCCTTGTATGTGTTAACTGTTTTTGGCACTTCGACCGTTAAGTCCCAGCGAACTGTCGCCTCTCGCGATTCCAGAAACACCGGAACGAACCAATTCCAGAATCTCAGTAACTTTCAGCGTTTCGACAAACGCATCCAGTTTCGATCCTTCACCAGTCAATTCAATAATGTAAATTGATTCCGTAACGTCAATGATTCGCCCGCGAAAAATCTCTGCAAGGCGTTTGACCTCATCACGTAACTCACCTGTCGCTTTGACCTTGATCAGCATCAATTCTCGTTCGATGTGATTTCGATCTGCAAGGTTTAAAACCTTAACGACTTCGATCAACTTGTTCAGTTGTTTGGTGATCTGCTCGACAACATTGTCAGACCCGGCTGTAACAATCGTCATCCGGGATAATGTTTCATCTTCTGTCGGTGCGACCGTCAGTGTCTCTATGTTGTAACCCCGTGCGGAAAACAGCCCTGCGACTCGGGATAAGGCACCTGATTCATTTTCCAGCAGCACCGAAATAATATGACGCTTTTCTTCCACTTAAGCCAACTCCCGTTCCTGCGGGACCGCTTGCCTGGAACCTTCGGTATGAGGATTCAAATGCATCTCGTTGTGACCACTCCCGGCTGCAATCATGGGGTAGACATTTTCGGTCGGATCCGTAATGAAATCCATGAAAACCAAGTCATCTTTCCTCGCCATTGTTTCGCGCAAAGCCTCTTCAACATCGGCTGGATCGTCAATAAGGACACCGTCATGGCCAAAACTCTTAGCCAAATCAACAAAGTTTGGCAGCGCATCCATGTATGAATGCGAATACCTTCGATCGTAAAAGAACTCCTGCCATTGACGAACCATTCCCATGTATCGATTATTCAAATTGACAATCTTGATTGGCAAATCGTACTGTTTGCAGGTTGAAAGTTCCTGGATGCACATGATGATGCTGGCTTCTCCCGTTACGCACACTACATCTGATTCCGGATAAGCCAATCGCACACCCATGGCCGCCGGAAGTCCAAACCCCATTGTCCCCAAGCCACCGGAATTGACCCAGCGTCGGGGTTTATCAAACTGGTAAAATTGCGCGGCCCACATCTGGTGCTGACCCACATCGGAAGTCACAAATGCTTCACCATTGGTGATCTCATAAAGCTTCTCGAGCACATACTGAGGCTTGATTTTGTCAGACGTACGGTCATACGACAAACTGTCAACTGACCGCCACGAGTTGATTTGATTCCACCAGGCTTTGAGGGCCTCGTAATTCGGCTGCATATCCAGCCGGTCAATGGCGGAAAGTAAATCTTCCAGAACACGCTTTGCATCCCCGACAATTGGAATTTCAACCGGAACATTTTTTCCAATCGATGCTGGATCGATATCAACGTGAATAATCTTCGCATAGGGAGCGAATTTTGCAAGATCTCCCGTAATTCGATCATCAAAGCGAGCACCGATTGCGAGCATCACATCACAGTCATGCATCACCATATTGGCCTCGTAGGTACCGTGCATACCAAGCATTCCAATAAACAACGGGTCATTGGCTGGAAAACAACCCAATCCCATCAAGGTATTGGTACAGGGATAATCCAGTTGACGAACAAGTTTTTGTAGTGCCTGTTCGCCTCCAGCTGTTGTCACACCACCGCCAGAATAAATGACCGGACGTTTTGCGGACAGCAGTAATTTCGCCGCTTTTTTGATTTGTCCTGTATGGCCTCGAATGGTGGGATTGTAAGAACGCATTGACACCGATTTTGGATACGAATACATGCACTTTGCTGCCGTCACATCCTTTGGAATGTCGACCACAACCGGTCCAGGTTTACCGGTATTGGCAATATAAAACGCCTTTTTGATCGTCTCTGCCAGGTCTCTGACATCTCTGACCAAATAATTGTGTTTCACACAAGGTCGAGAAACCCCTAGGGCATCCACTTCCTGAAACGCATCATCGCCAATCAAATGCGAGGGAACTTGTCCGGATATCACCACCATCGGAATTGAATCCATGTAAGCGGTTGCAATTCCAGTAATGGTATTGGTTACGCCGGGACCTGAAGTTACGAGTACAACACCCGGTAGACCGGTTACTCTCGCGTAACCGTCCGCCGCGTGGGAAGCACCCTGTTCGTGACGCACAAGAATGTGTCTAACATCATCTTGTTTGTACAGGGCATCGTAAATATGTAGTGCTGCACCACCTGGATAACCGAAAATGTACTTGACACCTTCGTCTCGCAGGCAACGCACCAAAATATCTGCGCCTGTCAACTCCATGGTCTATTTCCTCTCGTTTAGCCGAGTATTTTTGCCTTCAATTTGTGAAGTGAATTATGATTAAACAACAAATTATAGTTAGTGATGCAATGCAACATAAAAAAATATCAGCCGACCTTAATTACACAAACTGGTGTACTTTAAATGAGGACTTCCTCGCTGTTGAATCGCCTTGTGACATTAGTTTTTCCGCCATGTACTCGTGCCATCTGGACGGTCTTCGAGTTCAACTCCCAAACTCGTCAGATGTTGCCGGATCCGGTCCGCTGTTGCCCACTGTTTGTCTCGCCGAGCCTGTTCTCGCTCAAGCACCAATTCCTTGATTCCGTCAGCATCAACTGACTGTTCCACGCCAAGAAATCGTGCAGAGTCAAGATGAGCAACCCCCAGGACATCAGTCAACTCCAAAAGTGTCCGATACAATCGACTGGCTGCATCCGATGACTTTGATTCAAATGCTCGATTCAGATCCCTGACACAATCAAACACCACAGCTAGCCCCTCGGACGTATTGAAATCATCATCCATGACTCTTTGAAACCGGGTAATCAACGCTTCATCGGGAGGCCCATCTGCTTGTACCTTGGCTTGTTTGGCTTTTTCGATCGCCATATAAATTCGTTTCAAGGCTGATTTGGCATTTTCAACAGAGCGATCACTATAGTTCAAGGGGCTTCGATAGTGGCTCATGAGAAACATGAAACGCAAGATTTCTCCCATTCTCACAGTATCGGAGTCTTTCGCAAGAACTTCCCGGATCGTGAGAAAGTTATGCAGAGATTTTGACATTTTTTCTGCATTGATTTCAAGATAGCCATTGTGCATCCAGACATTGACAAATGATTGATCAGTCGCTGCTTCTGATTGGGCGATTTCATTTTCGTGATGCGGAAAAATCAGGTCCATGCCGCCGCCGTGAATATCAAAATGATGCCCCAGCAAATCGGTTGACATGGCCGAACACTCGATATGCCACCCTGGTCTGCCTAATCCCCAAGGCGATTCCCAGCTCGGCTCATCAGGTTTGGAGCCTTTCCACAATACAAATCGACTGGGTCATCTTTCATTTCGTCTGGTTCAATTCTTGCACCGACTATCAGGTCGTCTAGTCGCGTACCTGATAATTTGCCATATCCTTCGAACTGGCGAACGCGAAAATAAACGTCCCCATTTGCTGCGGGATAGGCATACCCGCGCTCGACTAACTGTGTAATCATCGCGATGATTTTTGGAATGTACTCAGTCGCTCTGGGTTCATGGTCTGGTTTGACGACGCTTAGCGCATTCAGGTCTTCGTTCATATACCCGATATAGCGTTCCGTCAATGTTTCAATGGGTTCGCCCAACTGGTTCGCACGATCAATAATCTTGTCGTCGATGTCAGTGATGTTGCGAACATAGGTAACTTCGTATCCCCGGTATCGCAAATAACGCACGATCGTGTCAAAACCGACCATGACACGGGCATGTCCGAGGTGACAGTAGTCGTAAACGGTCATTCCACATACGTAAATTCGTACGCGATTGCCGTCAATTGGCTTGAATATCTCTTTCTTTCCGGTCAGGGTATTGTGAATATTCAACATGAAACTGCTGAAATTGGAAGGTCATATAATGAGTGTTCAGTCACCCATGAAACTGGCACATTATATGTGTCGTGACAAATTCATTTACCGTTGTTGTGGTCTGTTCGTTTGTCAATCGATCACACTAAATCTCACACTGTATCGGCGCAAAGTGCGCAAAAGCTTCGTGCCTGATTCAAACCAAATGCCACTTTTTCCTTATCTGAACTATTCTCGATGGCAACATACTTTCTTTCCGATACTCATCTGACGACGGAACAGCCTGAAGTTTACGACAAGTTCATTCGTTACCTTGGAGTGATCCAGGACGATGCCGATGAACTCTATATTCTTGGAGACCTGTTTGACTATTGGATCGGAGATGACGGCGTTGGCTTACTCGGTCACAGCCCGGCTGTCGAGGCGTTGGCGAGCATTTCTGCCAGTGGCACTAAAGTTGCTGTGATGCACGGTAACCGGGACTTTCTCATCGGGCAAGAATTCATTGGCCAAATTGGTGCCTCGCTACTTTCCGACCCAAGCACCATTGTGCTGAATGATCATCAAACAGTACTGCTGATGCATGGTGACAGTTTGTGTACAGACGATGTTGCTCATCAGCGTTATCGCAGAACAGTTCTCACACCCGAGTGGCAGGAAGCCATTTTGGCTTCGCCGGTTCTAGATCGACTGACGCGCGCCAAAGATATGCGTGCAACGAGTGAACAAAACAAACAAACAAAAAGCATGAGCTTGATGGATGTCAACGAAAGCGCCGTCGTCCAGGCAATGGAAGAACACCAGGTCAATATTTTGATCCACGGACACACCCACCGACCGGGGATTCATAAGCCAATCGTGAATGGTATTGAAGGTCGGCGTTACGTACTGGGAGACTGGGGACGTGAGAATGATGCAGTCATTCGAGTGGATTCAAGCGGCGAATTTGATCTTCATCACGCCGTGGTATAAATTGCGACAGCGATACTAGCGCTCCGATACGGCTGTAGATTCGTATAGCGCTGCATCCTTATCGCCATCACGAGCGCTGTCACTTCTCTTTGCATTGAGGTCTGAGAGAAATTTTTTTGATACCCCACCGGTCACATATTTGCCATCAAACACAGAGGTATCAAATTCCACGACTTCGGAATTGTTGGTCAACACTGATGCAATCAAATCATCAAGGCGCTGATAGAGCACGTAGTCTGCTCCGATTTGTTCGCAGATTTGCTGCGAATTGCGATTGGTCGCGACTAATTCACTTGGGCTTGGTATATCGATTCCGTACACGTTTGGATAACGTACCGGTGGTGCCGCCGAAACCAGGTATACGGATCGGGCACCAGCATCGCGAGCCCTTCTGACAATTTGTTTGGCAGTCGTGCCGCGTACGATTGAATCATCAACCAGCAAAACATTTTTATTTTCAAATTCCAAATCAATTGCATTGAGTTTGTGACGGACTGAATAGTTTCGCTGAGATTGGCGCGGCATGATAAAGGTTCGGTCAAAATACCGGTTCCGAATAAAGCCCTCTCGGTACTTAACGCCAATCGTATGGGCCAGTTGTATTGCAGCTGCTCGAGATGTGTCGGGAATGGGCATGACAACATCAACGTCGTGATTGGGAAAATGCTCTAGAAACCGTTTACCGAGCCACTCGCCCATCCTCAAGCGCGTTTTATAAACTGAAATCTTGTCAATCATAGAATCCGGCCGAGCCAGGTAGACAAACTCGAAAATACACGGTGAAGGATTGGCGTCAGATGCACATTGGTGAGTATGTACTTTTCCGTGCGCATCCACAAAGACCGCTTCACCAGGCGCAACATCCCTTTGTACTTTGAATCCGAGCACATCGAGAGCGACACTTTCTGAAGTAAACGCAATTTCCTGCCTGTTGTCTTTTACCTCGCGTGTACCGTAAATCAGCGGCCGTATACCGTGCTTGTCTCGAAAAGCAAGGATTCCCCGACCGACGATCAACACCGTAACCGCGAACGCACCCTTACATCGCTGATAGACTTTTTCCACCGCTCGAAAAATGTGTTCAGGCTTGAGTTCTCCCGCGGCATCGCGTACGGTCGTTGAAAGCTCGTATGCGAACACATTGAGCATGATTTCAGAGTCCGAGCTGGAGTTGATTTGTCTTCGATCGCCCTGAAAGACTTTGACGCCCAGTTCATTCGCGTTGATCAGGTTTCCATTGTGTGCCAACGCAATCCCAAATGGTGAGTTGACATAAAAAGGCTGGCACTCGGCAGCAGTGTTTCGACCTGCAGTCGGATACCTTACGTGCCCAATTCCCATTCTGCCTTCAAGTTCCGTCAGCGTTTCTCCGGAAAACACGTCTCTGACCAAACCTTTACCCGATCGGGAGTAAACACGTTGGCCGTCGCTGGTTACAATTCCGGCAGCATCTTGTCCCCGATGCTGTAATACCGTCAAAGCTTCATACAACTCCACGTTGCATTGCTCGTTTGAAAGAATTGCGACTACACCACACATTGTTGATTTTGGAATTAGAGGTCTGGTATTGCCAAAAAGCACACAGCGGCATCAAGTGCCTATGGATTGCATGATCCCAATTTAACTGGTTAAGAGTTCGGGGTTAAGATACGGAGAGACCATTTCGCGAACGATGATCACGTATGGTTCCAACAACGACAGCGCCAAAGAGTCCTGCCACCAAGGCGCATCCGATACAAATGCAAAGGAACTGACAATAGCCAGCACCAGTACGATCACACCGCCACGAACAATACCAAATGCAGCCCCAAGGGTTCTATCGATGCCAGCCACCGTTTGAATGACCATCAAGTGCGCCAGAATGGCACTAATCACTGCTGCGACAAGTAGCAAAGAGAAAAACACAGCAAGATTTGCCGCGATCACCTGTATAGCTGGATCGAGGTTGAACTGTGCTAGATAAGGTATCACCAAATCGGCATATTGCCATGTGCCCCAAGCCGCCACGATCCACGATAACACGGAAAGCAACGAACGTACAAAGCCGCGGAAATAACCGATCAAAAGCGATACAAAAACGACGATCACGCAACCGATGTCGATGACAAGAGGCGACACAAAATTACACTAGGTATGTTTCGGCAAATAAATTTGGATTGTGTAACGCTAGTCAATACTGGGTTACATTCTTCTTATAAACCAAATCAGACACGGGTTCAAACAATCTGCCAAAATTTGTTAATTTGAAGCCAATCAGATTCAATTCATTTCGATCCAATTCAGCGGACTATCCCTTGATCTGCCGAACAATTACATTACGCAGTGAGAGTACCTTGGCAACATTCGACTGTACCTCGGTTGCACTGTCGCGAGTGGCAAAGGGTCCAACCAATACACGGACAAAATTGTTATCGGCTCTTTCAATTTTCAAAGGCAAGCCCTTGTCGCGCACCTCATCACCCATTTTTCTAGCGTTTTCAATATCTTTGAAGGCCCCGACCTGAATGTACCAGGTTCCTCCTGACGCTGGCAAAATCTCGGCAATAGATACTCTCGCAGGTAATGGGTCAACCGACGCTGTCGATTCAACCTCCACTACGGGTTCGATTTCGGCAACCGGTTGAATACTTTCTGAGCTGGATTCAACCTCCGAAACAGGCTGTATCTCGGAAGTGATCTGAACGTCTGCAGCCACTTGGGTTTCTTCTTCTGATTGACTGTCAGGCACCGGTTGGGCAACTGGCTCGGAAATAATCTCAGACCCTGTCTGCTCGATGACGGATTGTTCAATTTCTGATTGAATTTCGGCGATCTGTGGCGCATGAATTTGTCTCAATGCACTTTGCCTGACTCCCAATTCAGTCTTAATGCGATCTTGGACACGTAATACCTGATCTTCGTTCTCGTACGGCCCAATGAACAAATGCGTCAAGTTATCCTCACTTGCTTGCGTATGGACAGATACATCCAATCGAGCATACTTGAGGCGCTCTACTTCTGCTTCAACTGTGCTCTTGTAGGATCCAACCTGGACATACCACCCTCCCGCCAATGATGCACTTTCCATCCATGAAGTCGACAGATCCATGGGTTTGGATATTGGTACGTCGGTTGTACGAACTTCGTTTTGCAGTGCGGCAATATCGACTTCATTGTCTGGTTGACTTAAATCTGGATTTAAGGTCTCGATTTGTGTTTGTGCAATTGATTCTGGATCTTCATGACGAGGCGTTTCAAATATTTCAAACACCGCTAAATATGCAATTGCACTCCACACGACCAGGCCAGTCAAAATGTGCCATATCTTGAACTTCGGGCTGGATTTTTCGGCTGATTTTTTCACACTAATTCGCCAACCCTGTCCTGAATTTCCTGAATCACCTCACCGACTGTCAGGAACGAACCAAACACGACAATTCGATCATTGTCTTGAGCTTGCGAAACAATGGAATCAAATGCCTGTTTTGCATCGTAGTGAAGTTTGACCGAGACCTGGTTACCGAGCGCAGGTCGAATCCGACGATGCAATTGCCTGGCTGTCATACCTCGTTCATCATGAATCGCGCAAAGATGCCACTCATCAATAGACGGCTTTATGGTCTCAACCATCAATTCAATAGGTTTTTCCGAAAGCGCTGACATTAACGCGATGTTCTTTCCTGCAACTTTATTGTTAGCCAGGTAACTTTGAAGTTCTCGAATCGACTCAATGTTATGTGCGACATCAAGCAATATTTGCGGGCTGTGCTCAACGACTTGTAACCGACCTTTCAACTGCGTTTTGTTGATCCCGGTGCGAATGGCATCATCCGAGATAACAAAATGTCGCCTTGCCAGCAATGCTGCAGAAACGGCGCCTGCTGCGTTAGCCAATTGACATTCCCCTGGAATGGGCGGATTTGGGATGTCGTTCAATTCAATATGTGAATTCTCTGTCTTTAGCCGCAACGACCAGGAATCCTTCAAACTGGAGTCGACGGTAAAGTTTTTACCGTAAACGTGCAAGTCAAGCTCAAGTTCCCGAGCAACCGTACGAACCGAATCCGGCAGGTCAATGTCAGTGCATACTGCCAGTTGATTTGAACGCAGAATTCCAGCTTTTTCAAAGCCAATCTGATCGCGCGTACTGCCAAGCCATTTTTTGTGATCGGTTCCAATCGAGGTAATGCAGGCAATGTCGGCATCCATTATGTTGACTGCATCTTTTCGGCCACCCAATCCCACTTCAAATATTGCAACATCTACCTTTCTTTGGATAAAGTAGTCCACCGCGATGGCGGTACCATACTCGAAGAATGTCAGCGGTACTGTCCCTCGTTTCGCCTCGACACGACGAAACTCCTGCAACAGGTCTGAATCAGAAATACATTTGCCGTCAACCACGAACCGTTCATTAAAATCAACTAGATGTGGCGATGTATAAAGACCCGTCGAATAACCGCAATGACGAAATATTGATTCAAGCATTGTGGCAACCGAACCTTTGCCATTCGTACCTGCAACACTGATAATTCGAAAAGGAAAATCACCTTCACAAACACGTTCGATAACCATTCTGACCCGCTCCAAAGTCAAATCCATGGTTCGGTTATGCAACAGTTGAATGTAGCGGATCCAGTCATCGATGCTTCGAGAGTCCGAATCGGCGCTTAACTGCAGATTGACAACGGTGTTGGTGAGCTTCTGTGACGGATTTTTAACTGGCATGAGAGTCTGAACTGATTTGGCTTGACATCAGTATCGTCAAAATAGAGTAAATAGTATCGCGCAGTTCTCTTCGGTCAACGACCATGTCAAGTGCGCCATGCTCTAAATGAAATTCAGCCCGTTGAAAGTCATCAGGCAACGACTCTCGAACTGTCTGTTCGACGACTCGTCGACCAGCAAATCCAATCAATGCCTTGGGTTCTGCAATAATGATGTCGCCTAGCATTGCAAGACTTGCCGTCACTCCACCCATGGTCGGATCGGTCAATACCGAGATATAAGGTAATTTAGCCATATTTAATCGGTCTACCGCAGCCGTTGTTTTGGCCATTTGCATCAGCGAGAACATAGACTCTTGCATTCTAGCTCCCCCACTTGCTGAAAAACAGATGAAAGGTGCGTGTTGTTGTACACTTTCATCGGCACCTTGAACGAACCTTTCACCAACAACTGAGCCCATTGAACCGCCTAAAAATTCAAAATCGAAGGCGGCTACAACAACTGGCAGAGCATTCAATTGACCGCACGAAACCGCTAGTGCGTCGTGATTTCCAGTGCGTTTCTGTGCTTCAGAAAGACGATCTTTATACTTTTTCTTATCGCGAAACTTTAATTTGTCAACGGGTTTGACATCCCTGCCGAGCGATACTGCACTGCCTTGATCAAGAAACGAATCAATTCTCAGCTTTGCTTTCATTCGCATGTGAAAATCGCACTTGGGACAGACATTTAAATTCTGCTCCAATTCAACTTGATATAAAACCGAGGCGCACTCAGGGCACTTCACCCAGATGCCTTCCGGAACGCCCTTTTTGGAAAGCCTTCCTCCCGACTTAATTTTGGGTGGCAAGAGATTGGTAAACCAGTTCATGAAATCACATCAACTGGTTAAGTTCGCTTGGTTCATTTCGTCTGCTGCCCGGACTGCAGCAACAAATTCACGAACTGCGCTCGGGCTTTTGACACCCGGGCTCAATTCCACACCGGTACTCACATCAACCGCCATGGGTCCGACCTGACCAATCGCCTGTACTATATTTTCGCGGTGAAGGCCACCGGCTAAAATAATGGGTTTATCGACCTGCGGAACATGATCCCAGGAAAACGTTCTGCCGGTCCCGCCAACCTTGTTTTTCACGTATGCGTCCAGCAGCAGTCCGCTGGCAGCGGGATAAGCATCAACGGCCTGCTTGACTTGTTCTGAATTTTTGACGCGCAGTGCTTTGATAAAAGGAATTCCAGGTTCACAACATCGTCTTTCGGTTTCATCACCATGAAACTGAATGAAATCCGGCTTAACAGAATAGGTGATTGCATCCAGCAATTCGTCTTCAGGATCAACCACTACGGCAACAGACGCGATATTCGCAGGCAGGCTTTCGCGAATCACCTTTGCTTTTTCTTCGCTCAGGTTGCGGGCACTAGGTGGATAAAACACCATTCCTATTGCAGCAATATCGCATTGTGCAATTTGAAGTGCATCTTCGATTCGAGTGATTCCGCATACCTTAATCTGCGTTGAATGATGTCTTTGCGCTTCTTTCGAATCAAGAAAGCGAAAACCAGTAGCCATTTTGATGAGTCTAAATCAAAAAACCAAAAATCCATATCACCCCTAACACTCAATAAATTGTGTCAGAAATCATAAGAATTTATTGACCTTATACAATGTTTATATTGGTAAATTATATGTAATGCCTGCCACTAACCATGGGCATTATGAAATCAGGTTTTAGTCAACTTTTCGTTAGACAGCATCGGCAATTTTCACAAAGACGCACGCGTTCGGTTACTCTAGTCGGTGAAATACTGTTCAAAATGTGAAGTATCTTCATGTTTCGCAAGATTCATCATCACAATGATTTTGGTGGAACTTTGGTAAAACTTCGTCAGAAACGGTGATAATTTGAAATTTTCATATAATGCATCGAACAAATTTAGTGGTCTGAGCGACTGAACACATTGAAAATATTTGATTCTCGCATGCGCTCATTGTCGAGCCATTCTCTCGCCGCTCAATTCAATCAATTTCAATTTACTGGAAGCAATTTATTTTGAAAAACTACGACCTTGTTATCCGCAACGGACAGATTGCCCACCGTGATGGCACGACCCGTTGGCTCGACATCGCTTGCAGGAACGGTCGAATCGAACGCATGGATTCGAATATCAGTGGACATGCAGTTGAATCAATCGATGCGAAAGGACATCTCGTTTTACCCGGTGTAGTTGATGCCCAGGTGCATTTTAGAGACCCTGGAAATACTCACAAAGAAGACCTTGCGACAGGATCGCGTGCCGCCGTTCGCGGCGGGGTAACAAGTTTTCTTGAAATGCCAAATACACAGCCTCCGACAACAAGTCAGCAAGCTCTTGACAATAAACTGGCACGGGCAGCTCAAGTATGCGTTGCCAACTACGGATTTTTTATTGGAGCAACACCAAACAATCTCGAAGCCATCAATAGTGCGAGTCCAGCCTGTGGAATCAAGATATTTATGGGATCAAGCACTGGAGATCTTCTGGTTCATTCAGACGCCGATCTTCGAAACATTTTCAAAAATGGAAGTCGCTTGATCGCCGTTCACGCTGAAAATGAAAATCGGCTAAATCAGCGCAAGCAAGCATTGCTGGGTGATCGCAGCAAGGTCACGGATTTGCGAATTCATACTCAGATTCGAGATGACCAATGTGCCCTACTGGCAACCAAACAGGCAAGTGAACTTTCGTTGGAGTTCAACAGGAGGCTGCATATTCTTCATCTTACATCAGCGATTGAAGTCGAATATCTTCGAGAACACAAATCCGAGTTCATCACAGTCGAATGTACACCCAACCACCTGTTTCTGACCGAAGCCGATTATGAGGATAAAGGCTCTCGAGTACAAATGAATCCACCGATCAGAACTCAACACGATCAGGATGTATTGTGGGCGGGACTTAATGACGGCACCATAGACTTTATTGCAACAGATCATGCACCTCATACGCTACAGGAAAAATCTCAACCTTACCCGAAATCTCCATCCGGTATGCCTGGCGTCGAAACTTCTCTGCCATTGTTGCTTACGGCATGGAAATCGGAGCGATGTACACTCAAACAAGTGCTCAAATGGTTGTGCTGGGGGCCAGTTGAAGCTTATGGAATTTCAAATAAAGGCGAATTAAAAGAAGGCTATGACGCTGACATAACCATCGTTGACCATAACAGCTTCCAAACGATAAAGGATTCAGAAATGTTTACCAAGGTGCGCTGGAATCCTTTTGCCGGTCGTCAGCTGACAGGCTGGCCTGTATGGACAATAGTGGGCGGGAAAATTGCTTTCGCAAATGGAAAAATCAACGAATCAGTTCGAGGGACTCCACTGAGTTTTACAGCCTGATCGAAGTAATAGTTCTGAGTTTGCTCACACAAACGCCAAGCGTGAGCAAAGATTAAACCGGTTCCCTTGCCAACATCAGGGTAAATGGGCCATCATTTTCCAACGCAACTTTCATTTCAGCGCCAAAAACGCCAGTCGCTACGCGAGTCCCTACCACTTGATCAACAGCGGCCACAAATAAATCGAACAGATGATTGGCGTTTTGCGGGTCCATCGCCTGAATGAAATCCGGCCGCCGGCCGCGGGCAGTCGATCCATAGAGTGTAAATTGAGGGACCGCTAGAACTTCACCTTGCACATCATTCAACGAATGTTGCAAACGGCCACTTGCATCAGCGAAAATTCGAAGGTTAACCGCTTTTTGCGCCAACTCTCGAACCACATTGACATCATCGCCATGGGTAAAACCCACGAACAATAAAAGGCCTTTGCCGATTGACCCTGTCGTATTTCCCGATACGGTTACCGATGCAGACAGCACTCGCTGAACCAGCACCCTCATGGGAATTTCCAGGGTCAATCAATAATCAATACGATTAATTAGGCAGCCTCGCCAATGGCTTTCATGCTCAAGCGAATTCGTCCCTGTTTGTCAATTTCCAATACCTTGACTTTGACAACATCGCCTTCCTTGAGCACATCTGAAACCTGGTTGACCCGACGATGCGATATCTGGGAAATATGAACCAGTCCGTCGCGCCCTGGCAATACATTCACAAATGCTCCAAAATCCATCAGCTTAACAACCTCTCCTTCATAGATCTTACCGACTTCAACGTCAGAGGTAATTTCCTTGATGCGTTTCTTGGCTGCTTCACCACCGGACTTATCAACTGAAGCAATATTGATGACGCCATCGTCTGACACATCGATTGTTGCACCTGTTTCTTCAGACAATGCACGAATCGTCGCACCACCTTTACCAATGACATCGCGAATCTTGTTGGTACTGATTTTCATGGTGATAATTCGAGGTGCAAACTCGGAAATGTCGTCACGTGGCGCAGACAGTGCTTTATCCATTTCGCCAAGTACATGTAAACGAGCTTCTTTGGCTTGTTCTAAGGCTGCACTCATAATGTCTTCGGTGATACCTTCAATCTTGATATCCATCTGAAGCGCAGTAATCCCCGCTTGCGTACCAGCGACTTTGAAATCCATGTCACCCAAATGGTCTTCATCACCCAAAATATCGGTCAAAATCTTAAACTCATCGCCTTCCTTGATCAATCCCATGGCAACGCCCGAAACCGGAGCAGATATATTCACGCCGGCATCCATTAACGAAAGACTGGTTCCGCAAACCGTGGCCATAGAACTTGATCCATTCGATTCGGTAATTTCAGAAACTACACGTATCACATAGGGACAACTTTCACGTTCCGGTAAAACTGCAGCGATGGCTCGTTTCGCCAAACGCCCGTGTCCAATTTCTCGACGTTTGGGTGATCCCACCCGACCGGTTTCTCCAACGCAAAACGGCGGAAAATTGTAGTGCAACAGGAAAGGATCACGATGTTCACCTTCCAGTGCATCAATGATTTGAGCATCTCGATCAGTTCCCAGAGTCGTGATTACCAGTGCTTGTGTTTCACCACGAGTAAAAGCGACAGACCCATGCGTGCGCGGAAAAACCCGTGTTCTGATATCGATGGGCCGCACAGTTTTGGTGTCGCGTCCATCAATACGAGGTTCACCGGCCAAAATTCGTCCTCGAACAATACTCGACTCAATCGCTTTGAACTCATCTTTGATCGTTTGAAGCGAATCTTCACCGAATTCTTCGATCAACGCTTCCACGACATCGTTTCGAATTTGCGAAAGTCGGTCGTGTCGTTCCTGTTTTTCGCCAATTTCATATGCCGCTTCGATTTGTGGGCGAGCCATCGAATTGACTCGCTCGACCAATTCATCGTCTGAAGTATCTGCTTGATATTCCCATTTTGGTTTGCCGGCACGCTCAACCAGATCTGAAATTGCATCAATGGCGACTTGCATCTGTTCGTGTCCGTACATGACGGCACCAAGCATCTGCTGCTCTGAAAGGCAATTGGCTTCAGATTCTACCATCAGCACAGCATCACGGGTTCCTGCAACGACAAGGTCAAGACTGGAACTATTTTGCAGTACTTCAGTTGATGGATTCAAAACGTATTCGCCATTGACATAGCCAACCCGCGTACCAGCCAATGTGCCATTGAATGGAACACCGGAGATCTTTACCGCGGCCGATGCACCAAGCATCGCAATGATGTCTGGATCGATATTGGGGTCTACCGACATAATCGTAGCAATGATTTGTACTTCATTGCAAAAACCTTTCGGAAACAATGGTCTTAAAGGTCTGTCAATCAACCGACAAGTCAACACCGCTTTTTCAGATGGCCGCCCCTCACGTTTAAAAAAACCTCCTGGTATTCGACCCGCTGCGTAAGTTCTTTCTTCATACTCAACGGTCAGAGGTAAAAAATTAAAATTTTTTGGTTCAGTATCGGCCACCAGTGTTACCAGAACCGAGGTGTCCCCCATGCTGGCCACAACTGCTCCGGTTGCTTGTCGGGCGATACGCCCGGTTTCCAAATGCACTTCATGAGCGCCGTATTTGAATCTGGTTTCGGCAAAATTGCTCATTCGTGATTCTCCAATAAAGTAGACAAAATATTACTTCCTTAATCCTAGTCTTGAAATCAACTCTCTATAACGGTCTGGATCAGTCGATTTCAAATAATCCAGAAGTTTTCGACGCCGATTCACCATTCGCAGCAGTCCCTGGCGCGAGTGGTGATCATGCTTGTGTTCCTTAAAGTGTTCAGTCAACCCCCTGATTCGCTCAGTCAGCAGAGCAACCTGAACCTCAGGGGATCCAGTATCGTCTTCACTTCGACGAAAGTCATTGACTATATTTGATTTTTCTACAACAGATAGTGCCATGAATAAATTTCCAATAGTTTATTTTTCAAAAGTGGGAGTGAGAAAAGAGTCATTCAGGTGGGTTATCTGACGATATATATATCATATATCAAATCAAACACCTGACGCATTAAATAGTCTTTTTGGCGCAACTCGACCATCACCAAGCGACCGACCAATTCCTAAAAATCCGACGGTACTTTCATATAAGCGCACCATGCCTTCTGACGGCAGGTCTCCAGCGCGTACAGCCTGTCCTCTACACAGGTAGTACGCCGCATCAAAACTCAGATCAATCTTTGGAAGATGTGTCAGCGTTTCATCGCCTGGGATAATCAGTTCGCGTCGTTGTTCGATGGATTTGAGTTGTTCGATGTGTTCGAGTCCATAACTGTCCCGGATATCCAAGTGACCAACACCAAGCCTGCACAAGGAGTCCACATGCCCGCCACAACCGAGTTCTTCCCCGATTTCTTGAGCGAGTACCCGTACGTAGAAACCACTCGAACAGCTCAATTCAATTTCAAAATCCTGTTCACAGAAATTTAACAATTCAATCGCATAGGTTGTGACACGACGGGCCGGTCGTTCCACCTCAATTCCTCGACGCGCCAATTTGTACAATGGCTCTCCATTAATTTTCACAGCCGAGTACATGGGGGGAACCTGGTCATATTCACCAACAAATTTCTCCAGCACCGAACGCAACTGACTTTCTTTGATCGATACGGGTCTTCGCTGAATAATTTGTCCTTCTCGATCGCCGGTATCTGTGGATTCGCCAAGTCGAATTCGAGTCCGATAACGTTTGTCTGCATCCAGAAAAAATCCTGCCACCTTCGTTGCCTCGCCCAGACAAATTGGTAACAATCCTGTCGCGATCGGGTCGAGGCTCCCCGTGTGCCCGGCTTTGCGCAATTTCAGCAGGGACTTAACGCGTCGCAGAGCCGAGTTTGACGACATATCACCGGGTTTATCCAGTAGCAGTACCCCTGAATCTGGCAGTTTCTTGTCTGTATTTTCTGTATTCATTAATACTCATCCATTGAGCTTGATGCCTGATCAATCAATTCAAGTACCCGAGAACTACGCGTTGGAACTTCGTCAGCGACGAAGCGAAGGGCAGGAATATATTTCAATTCAATATGATCGCTCAAACAACGACGAACATATGATCTGGCGCGATTCAATTGCTCAATACTCGTTTGAAGGGCTTGTTCTGACTCTGAACTCGTCACAAACACCTTGGCAAGTTTCATGTCCTTTGACAGTTCAACCTCAGTAATAGTTGTTTGAACAATTCTTGGATCAGAAATCTTGTTCTGCAGGATCTGACTGAGCGCCTTATGCACCACCGAACTGATCATCCGGGTCCGATTGAACCCGTTCAGTTGCTCCACACCGTTAATTCCTGGTGATGCCATCTTCACAAAACCATTGCCTGGCTACTCGTCGACTTTTCTAGATGAAATTTGGCGTTCTGGTCAAATGACTTCGCGCGATTCGTAAATTTCAAGCATATCGTCGATGTGAATATCGTGATAATTCTTAAGCTGAATGCCACACTCCAGGCCCGCTTTAACTTCGGGAACATCATTTTGGAATCGACGCAGAGAATCAATGGTGCCGTTGTGAACAATGACGTTGTCTCGTACCACTCGTACTGACAATTTGTTGCGTATCGTACCATCCTCAACCCGACAGCCTGCAACCGTGCCAACCTTGGAAAACTTAAATACTTCCAGGACATTGGCCGTGGCAATCACTTCTTCAATCAGGTTGGGTCCGACTTTACTCAAGATTGCTTCTTTGAGCGTATCCAGTGCTTCATAGATCACACCGCTGTAGATGACCGTAATATCGTTCGTATTAATCAGTTGTTTTGCCGTCGCCTCAGCCCGCACATTGAACGCAACGATGATCGCATTGGCAGCAACAGCCAAATTGACATCAGATTGGTTGATTCCACCGACCATTGAATGTATTACCTTGATATCAACTCTTTCGTCCGACAGGTTTTTGACCGCGCTTGAAACTGCTTCAGCCGAACCACTAACGTCCGCCTTGATCAAAACGTTGATCACTTTTGGATCATCCGAATCGCCAAATAACAGTTCAGCATGATTGGTGCCTGAGTCTCGGCTACCCGATTGTCTGTACTCGATCAACTGCTGTGCGGTTCTTTCATCGGGCGGACAAATGAATTCGTCGCCCACTTCCGGCACTTTGGAAAAACCAGCGATTTCAATAGGTGTTGAAGGCAACGCTGCCTTGGCCGTTTTGCCGCGGTGATCAGTCAACTGTCGAACCTTACCCTTTTGAATTCCAGCAACGACAATCTGTTTCGGCGTCAATTTTCCTTTTTGCACCAACACAGTGACGACGGCCCCTCGTCCCTTGTCAACGCGCGCTTCGATCACGACACCACTGACCACACCATCTACCGGCGCAGTTAACGGGTCATCCATCAGTTCGGCCTGCAATTGAATGCTTTCGAGCAACTCATCAATGCCGGATTTCTTCAAGGCAGAAATTTCAACAGCCTGCACATCACCGCCCAAAGACTCGACGATCACATTTTGTTCAGTCAGTTCCCGTAATACTCGACTGGGATTGGCATTTGTTTTGTCCATCTTGTTGATCGCCACGATGATCGGAACATTCGCATTTTTGGCGTGATTGATTGCCTCTATGGTTTGCGGCATCACACCATCATCTGCCGCAACCACCAGAATAACGATGTCTGTTGCCCGTGCGCCGCGCACTCGCATTGCGGAAAAAGCTTCGTGACCAGGTGTATCCAAAAATGTAATTTTTCCTCGCGCAGTTTCCACCATATAAGCACCGATATGCTGCGTGATCCCACCTTTCTCAGTCGTGGCAACTTTGGTTGATCGAATACTGTCCAACAGCGTGGTTTTACCATGATCAACATGTCCCATCACTGCGACCACCGGTGGGCGGGGCAACTGAGCTCGATCATCACTGTCACTGCCCAGTAAACGAGTCTCAATATCTTGTCTGACTTCCTCAACCACGTGGTGACCCAGTCCTTCGACAAGTAAAGTAGCAGTGTCTCTGTCGACAGAACCGTTGATCGTTACTTGTAAATTGAACTCTTCAATCAAAAATTTGATGACATCGCCGATCTTGACTGACATCGCCTGAGCCAAGTCTCTAATCGAATTTGAATCTGAAACTGACACAGATCGAATAATCCTTTGACTGGGTGTGCGAAAGGTATGCTGAGTGATGCGATCATCCAACTTTTGAGAACGTTTTCTACGTTCCCTGTCTCGTTGCAGTTTTTCCCGACCTTTGGCAACATGCAATTGCTCGCGTTGTTGTTTCTTTACGGTTTTACGTTTGGATTTGCCGCGTCTTACGGCAGACGTATCTTCATCTTTAGCTGGAGTAATCGCCGGTGGGACATCCTTGGCTTGGATTGCCGGTTCTTGACCCTGTAATTCTGACGCAGAATCAGAAGTCTCTTCCTGCGATGCAGCGTCAGCTTCCGTAATTTTCTCAGGTTCATCTTGTTCTTTCTCTGCAGCTGCTGGTACTTTTTCAGATTCAGGTTGTTCGACTGGTTGTTCCGAATCAGCAATGGACGGTTCTGCAAATTGAGGTTCGACTCCATCGATTTTCTCTTCGACCTGATCAGCGACATCTTCGGCATCGGTCGCGGGTGTCGTCTCGATTTCTTGAACCTCCGTCGGTAGAGAACTGACAATTGGTCTCGGTGCGAGTGTGCGTCCACCTTTGATTTCAACGACAATTTCTCGCGCCGATCCAGTTCGTCCTGACGGTTGTATGACCGATGGTTCTGAATGCCTTGGAACCTGGCGAACTCGCCCTTTTTGCAATTGCATGACCAGCAAACGTTTTTCACGCTCAGTCAGGTCACTGTCTTCCGTCTTGTCAACTACATTCGCATCCGCCAGCAATGCAATCAGACGCTCAGCCGGCAGCCCCATCTGCGATGCGTAATTCTTTATCGTAACTGCCATACTGTTAGACTCTCTTTTGTGTACCTGATATTCACTGCGTGTTGCCTGCTACTGATCCATCTCTTCAAACCACGGTGCTCGGGCACTCATAATGAGTTCCTTGGCTCGGGCTTCGTTGATTCCTGGTATCTCGATTAATGTATAGGTATCTGCCTCCTGTAAATCTTCCATGGTGCGTATTCCGAAGGCAGCTAAAGTGACCGCGGTCGCATCATCCATGCCCTCAACTTCATATAGTGTTTCATCCGGCACATTCTGTTCGGCCTGGATCATTTCCTCGACCTCGCGCTGCAACATGGCATCGGTCGCCCTGCTTTGGATGGTGTCAACCAGTTTTGCATCGAATTGTTCAATTTTTTCCAAATCTTCTGGATTCGCATAAAAAATATCCAACATCGACAAATATTCATGCTCAACCAAAACGGTTGCTACATCTTCATCAACGTCGAGTAATTCCATTAATTCCGTTGCGATTTTGTGCGATTCTTCTGATGATTTTTGCTCCTTTTCCTCGCGTGTCATGATGTTGATGTCCCACCCGGTCAGTTGTGAGGCGAGTCTGACATTTTGCCCGGCACGACCGATCGCCTTTGATAATTGCGACTCGGCTACCACCACATCGACTGACTTTTCATCAGGTTTATCGGAACTGACTTTTTCGACTTGAGCCGGCGCTAATGCATTGATGACAAATTGCGCTGCATTCGGACTCCACTCCACGATATCGACCCGTTCCCCGGCAATTTCCTTAGAAACACTCTGAACTCGTGCACCGCGTACACCAACACACGCTCCGATGGGATCGATTTTTGAGTCCACTGCTCGAACTGCAATTTTGGCGCGCAATCCAGGGTCCCGTGCGGCGCTTCGAATCTCAATCAATCCCTCGCGTGTTTCTGGAACTTCCAACTTGAAAAGTTCAATCAGTAGTTCCGGACAGGTTCTGTTCAATATCAATTGAGCTCCGCGAGGTTCAGACCGGACTTCCTTCAAAATAGCGCGGATTCGATCGCCCTGACGAAAACCATCCTTGGCAATGCTGGCATTTCTGGGCAACAACGCCTCCACGCCTTCAATGTCGACAATCACGTCACCGCGCTCAACACGCCGGACAACACCAAACAGCATTTTTCCCTTGCGCGGCTCATACTCATTCATTACTCGCTCACGCTCGGCTTCCCGGACCTTTTGCATAACCACTTGCCGAGCCGCGGCAGCGGATATCCGGTCGGTCGCTTTCGACGGAATAATCTCTTCAATGAAATCTCCAATCGCGATATCGGGGTTCTTTTCCCTTGCCTCGGCCAGTGTAACTTGCCGGTCCGGAAACAGAATCTCCTCCTCTTCGTCATCGTCGACAACTTCCCAGCGGCGAAGCGTTTCAAAATCCCCCGAATCCTTGTCGATCACGACCCGAATATCGATATCAAGCAGTTGCTTTTTCTTCGCTGCGGCGGCTAGTGCAGCTTCTAAAGCTTCAAATATTACATCCGGCGCCAAGTTTCGTTCATCAGACAAAGCTTGCACGATTTGAGGAATGTAGTTTGAATTGACCATGTTGTCATGCGCTCCCTTAAGTTACTTCGTCCAGATTCGGCTTTAACCGAGCTCGACGTACATTGTTTAATTCAATAGCAATCATGGCACCGTCGACTTCAACCATCAAGGTTTGATCTGCCACTTTGTGCAATTGGCCCAAAAATTTTTTTCGACCGTTGCATTTTATCAATGTAAAAACTTCAATCCTTTCACCTATGACCTGTTCGAAGTGCTCCAATCTGGCCAGCGGCCTTTCGATTCCAGGCGAAGAAACTTCAAGGGAATATTTTCCTTCTATCGGATCTTCGACGTCCAGCAAACGACTGACCTGCTGACTGATAAATACGCAATCTTCTAAAGTCACACCCCCTGGCGCATCGATATACAGACGCAGGACCCGGGACTTTTCTCGACCCACCAATTCGAGATGGATCAAATCATAACCATAGTTATCGATGCTGTCATCGAGCAATTCGTAAAGCCGGTGCTGAATACTGTCTATCCTGGGCTCCAACACTTGATCCACAATTTGTGCTCCTTGTGTGAAAAATACGTAAACAAAAACCCCGCAGTTTGCGAGGTTTCCCAATTCTCCGGATAAGGAGACTATTTCTCCACGGGACCGTCGTTATCCGATACGGGATAGCAACAGAACTAAACGCATCTACGGGCGCAATTATATCACAATTGAAAAAGCCTCCAGAAATGTCAAATCAGCACAATAAGCGACTCACACTGCCAATATCACTGCGTCTGATTTTCGTGCATGAAGGTGCAATATCTCACCATTCGCGACGCTGTGATCTGGTGAAAGCCGAAGCAGTAGTTTTGTTTCCATATTTTCACCGCAACGCAAATGACAAAGTTTGTGGGTTCCATGAAATATGACTTCAACCACCTTGGCTTGCCCCAGTCCAAACACCGCGTCCGAATCTTGCTCAGTACCCAATTTAATCTGTTCAGGTCGCAAGGCAACATACCGTGTCGAACCTGGCTTGCCATCATCAGGTAATTGAAACTGCCCAAACTGCGTGCGTAAAGTGAATTGTTGATTTTCCCTCGCGACAATCTTGGCATCGATGATGTTGGTTTCGCCCATGAACTTCGCACTAAACAGTGTCGCAGGACGAAGATAGATTCGTTCCGGCGGACCGTAATCTTCAATTTTTCCATGATTGATCAAGACGATATTATCCGCTATGCTCATCGCCTCTTCCTGGTCGTGAGTGACGTGAACAAATGTGGCATGTAAATTCTTTTTCAATTGCACCAACTCTTCTTGCATTTGCTGGCGGATTTTCAAATCCAAGGCACCCAATGGTTCATCGAGCAGCAAGACCGCCGGCTCTACAGCAATTGCCCGCGCCAGTGCGACCCTTTGTCGCTGTCCACCTGACAGTTGATGGATTCCTCGATCTGCGAAGCCTTTCAAACCAACTTTCTCCAGTGACTCATCGGCTAATTTAATCCGTTTTTGTTTGGGCACTTTTCTCATCAGCAGACCGAAACTGACATTTTCACGTACATTCATGTGAGGAAACAGCGCATAGTCCTGAAACACTGTGACAGTTGGGCGGGCTGCGGGTGGCACTTCCGTAACGTCCTCCCCTGAAATCAATACTCTTCCGGCGGATGGAATCGTAAACCCTCCCATCATCGAAAGTATGGTCGTCTTGCCACTGCCCGAAGGTCCGAGTAAAACTAAAAATTCACCCTGTTTAATGCTGATACTGACGTCATCTACGGCAGTTACATCACCGTAAAATTTACTGACGCCATCCAGTACAACCAGATTTTCTTCACTCATTGTCTTTCCTCATTCCGAGAAACATGACCGCCGCAGCTATCGTTACCGCAGTAAACGAAATTGCAAATACAACGGTGCCGGCAGCATTGACTTCCGGTGTCAGCCCTGCCCGTAGCATTTCAAAGATGATCACAGGTAAGGTCACTTCAAACCGACTGAGTAGCAAAGCAATAATGAATTCATCCCAGGACAAGGTCGCAGACAAGCAAAAAGCAGCAAAAATGGCGGGCTTCATTATGGGTGCAATCACCCGCGTCATGGTCTGAAAGTCGCTCGCACCCAAATCTCTTGCTGCTGCATCGATATTCGACATATGATCGCCAAACTGTGAATAGATTATTGCAAAACAAAGCGGGAGATTGATTACTGCGTGGCCAATGCCGACGGCAAACAAGGATTTTGAAACGCCAAAAATATTCAAAGTGATCAATAAGCCGATTCCAATAATCAAGTATGAAACGGTCAAAGGAGCCATCAATAGGAACCGAATGCCACCTGCAAATCGTATTCGTCTTTTTGCCATACCGTACGCAGCCAGAAAACCAATAATGGTGGTCAACAATGACGACAGCACCGCGACGGCCACGGAATTAAACAAAGAATCAACCAGACGTTCATTTTCGAACATCTTCTCATACCACTGCAGGCTCGGACCATTAAACGGGGGTACGGGTAAAACGCCATCTTGAAACGAAAAAATCACCAACACAATCACAGGCAGGTAAATGAAGGCCAAAGCCAACCCGATGTAGCCGTAAAACGGTGATTTTTTCAGCCAGGAGTCGTTCATACCCGTTCCATTTTCATGTGTTTGGCGGAAATCAGGTACACAACGACAACCACAACCATCAGGGTTACGCTCATGACGGATGCCATTGGAAAATTTGCCGCACGCGAGACTTGTAGCATGATGGCCTGGGGAACCAAGACTTCAGTGCCGCCTCCCAAAATCTGTGGTGTGATGTAGTCGCCAATCGCAATAACAAACGAAATAAATGCACCAACGGCCACACCAGGAACGCTAAGCGGCAGCGTAATTCGATAAAAGACCTGCCAGGCACTCGCTCCTAAATCGGCAGCTGCCTTTTGATAGGATGGTTTGATCTGAACCAGGTTGGCATAGATGGTCAAAGTGATCAGCATCGTGAAAAAATGAACAAAGCCAAGCACCGTAGCGCCTCGACTATAAGCCATTTCAAGAGGCTGATCAACGAGCCCCAAGGTGGTCAGAAATACATTAATGACACCGTTTTCGGAGATGACCAATAACCAACTGTAAGAACGAACGACATACGCGGTCCAAAACGGCATGACGGCCAATAGCAAAATGATTCGCTGCAAACGCACCGGGACCTTATACGCGAGCGCATAAGCCAACGGATAAGCAAGCAAAATACTAAGTATGGTCGAAAGAACTGTAACTTCGATCGAGTTGAACAAAGACTCAACCAGGTAATCCTTGCCAAAAAATTTTGCGTAGTTAGCCAGGTCCCAGGTTGCAGTCAGTTTTCCGTAAACGCGTTGCCAGAAACTGACTGTGAGCATAATCAGCAACGGGATGATGAAAAAGACGATCGTAAACCACAATGCTGGGTGGATAGCCCACTTGGTAATTTCAAAGTGATATCGTCGCTTCGATTTCGTCATCCTGACAGATCCTGAATTAAGGTTGTCGCGACAATGCTAAGGGTGATTGTGTGATGTCGAATAAATTTCGCAAGAAATCTAATCCGACATCACACTGTTTTTGAATTATTTGAGTTGAATTGGCACTTAGTTAGTTTTGTAGAAATTCTGTCCAAATATCAAGCATTTCAGCATCAATATCCGGCTGACTGATCGTCGATGGTACAGAACGGGCGAGAAAACCAGATTGTTCATCCCAGCGCAGAATCTCTTTTTCATCCGCAGCCAGATCGGTCTTTGAGTTTGCCGGCATTGCCCAGTAACATTCGGATGTTGACAGTCTGCCTTGGCCCTCTGGACTGACGACATATTTGACAAATTCCAATGCGAGGTCCTTGTTTTTCGAATCTTTCATGATGCTAAGACCCTGTATCCACATCAGACCACCTTCTTCAAAAATAGTCCAATCCAAATGGGGCAATGAAGTCATCAAATTCGAAACGGCAAATTCCGCTGCATTCAAAATGATATCCACGTCACCATTGACCAAGGCGTTTTGTACGCTGACAATATCGCCGATCATCTTGACATTCGATCTCATCTCGAGCAATTTTTCCCGAATCTGAGGTAGATCATCCATGCCTATATTGTCTGGATGAATTCCCATCGAAATTGCAATCAACTGCATCGCAGGAAAATAGTAGTCATATACAGCGACCCGCCCTTTGTACTTGTCATTCCACATGACCTGGGCACTTTTCATGTCGTTAGGGTCGACTTTGTCTTTGTTGTAGACGACGCCATAGTAGCCAAACTTTTCAGGAATGGTGTAACGGTTCCCATCCACATAATTGAACTTGGCTGCCGTTAGTGGCGAAAAAAGATCGTCAAGCGGCAAATCTGAATCGTTGAGTGGTTCGAGCAGTCCCAGACCGGCAACTACGGGTGCATCTGGAGCGTCAACCACCAGAACATCCCAGTCGCCAGGAGCAGACTGTTCAAGAATGGATAATGCCGTGCCAGTGCCTTCGTAAGTTTTTACGTTGACATTGACGTTATGCATTTCTTCAAACGGTTTGATCAGTTTGTCGTCCGCATGGTCACACCAAACCAGCACGTTTAAATCTTCAGCTGCAACTGCCGAATTGGGGATCGACCCCAAAGTTAAGGCAATGACTGAAACCAGTGAAATCGATAAGAATCGAACTTGTGATTTCAAAATTTTCATAATGGATAAATTCATGACACCTCCAATAAAAGTCATTGATTTATTTGTATTTCCAACCTGGACGCCGTATTGAATCATCTAGAGTTTGCCCTTTTAATTTTGCAATCTCTGCCATGATTCGAAGCACAACACAAACTGCCGTGCGCGAAGTTGAACCACTGACATCAAACATCGGGCAAAGTTCGGTGACATCAATCACACTGACATTTTGCTGTTTGCTGATGCGAGAAGCGACACGCATGATTTCACGCGATTCCAGACCGCCAGGCTCAGTTGCTGTGACCCCCGGTGCAGCAGACGAATCCAGAACATTGAAATTGAAACTCAGATACTGTCCGTCAGTATTATCCCAAACACGAGAGACGGCTTCATCGATCACATCGTCGACTCCGCGTTCCAATGCTTCATACATGGGGTAATACCGAAGCCCCCTGGCATGAGCCAAATCAATATGATCTTTAGGGTTGAAAGAATTTCGAGCCCCGATGTGCGCGACATTTTCCATGTTTAGATTTTCAAGCTCGGTAATTCTCGCCATTGTGCAGGTACTGACATTTCGTTCACCAGCCCAGCTGTCAGCCATATCCAGATGGGCTCCTAAATGCAGATAACCCATTTTTTTATCTGCTCCCAGGTGATCGGACAAAGCTTTGGATGCGGGAATTGAAACTGAACGATCACCGCCGCAAATGATCGGGGTCTTTCCAGCAGCAAGCGCTTTGCGTACCGCTTGATAAATTCGCTCGCGGGCGACATCAGGACTAACCCGAGGCATTGAGACATCCCCGCAATCAATAGTCGAGCCATGCAGGTCAACATTAAATTCGAACCAGAAAGGAAAATAATCCAACGATGCCACCCTGAATTCCCGTGGCCCATCTTCACTGCCAGGCTTGCCAACGTTTCCTTCATCGAAAGGAACTCCGATAAAGACATAAGAGGCGTCAGTCTGTTCCAGATTCTCGTCGTTCAACGACATAAATTTTGAACGCAAAAAGGAAATTTGGCCTGGGGTCCTGTAATTGTCAGCTTTCTCCCCTCCAAGCGGCGAGAATAAATGTAAGTATGCCTTTGCTGGATTCATATTCTTTACCAATCAGCGGTTCAGTTTGTCAAATTCAAATCAAGTGGACTGCGCCGTCACATGTCGCATCAACTATCCAATGTTAGATAAAGCCATTTCAATCTAATATGCATATCTTCAATTCTGATTTTCCATCCACCTTGCGCTGAACTGAAGCACATGGCAATCGCCTCACCAAGTTCATCAATGTTTCATCTTTTTTGTTTTGGGTGGGTCTTTGAACCAGTGATTTCAGTGTCTCCATCCCAATCTTTATTACAACTATCGTAGTGGGAATACCTCGGAACAACAACAATTTGGTTCTTTATTCTCGCTGAAAAATATGACCAGTCGAGGGTGTCAGACACATGAAAAGTTGGAGCGGCAGTTCCTAGCTCTGAAACATGGTCAACGGGGGTATTACGCCTCATTAATTTCATAATATTGTCTGTGTCAGAATACGATTGATGTGAACACTAAGGACTTTGATTGTTTTCACGCAGTGTCTTTGCCCGACTGCCCAAATAGTGATAAATCAAATTACACGCCAGCTTGGCACTCATTTGACTAACATCGAATATTGGCGACAATTCGGCGAGTTCGAGAACGTCGACGCCAAACTTTCCAGCCAACCTGGCAAATGCTAAGGCTTCTCGAGCAGTCAGTCCATAACTTTCTGGACAACTTGTGCCAGGCATGCAACTACAATCGATCGAATCAGTATCCCAGGACAGGTACACGGCTTGGGTGCCATTCCAGGCTCGCTCGAGTATTTCGCGACCACAAGTCTCAACACCGCGTTCGACAACTTGCTCCATGGTGTAGATTGGCATGTCATTGTCAATCCAAAAATCCATCCAGTCTTTTGGGTTCAGCCCGTTTCTAGAACCCATATGTGCCATATTCTCAGAACTCACATTGGGCAATTTGTAAGTTTCCGTCGGTCCGGAAGCGTTGGTAATTTCAATGCCAGCCCAATCAACAGCAGCATCGAGGTGACAATCAACATGCAAGTACCCCATCTTTCCATCCGGATTATGTCGTCCAAGATACTGGGACAAAGCACGCGCACCTGGAATTGGTACAGAGTGATCTCCTCCAACCAAAATGACCTTGGCGCCTCCTTCAAGACATTCGGTGACATAATCACACATATATTGTTGTGACAGTGCGTTGTTGCCGGGGACGATCGGAATGTCACCACAGTCGACAAAATTAAAGAATGTCAAAAGATCAACATCGTACTCAAACATGTAGGAAAAATATTGCGATGAAGCTTCACGAATTCCGTGAGGACCACTTGATGTTCCGGTGCGAACAATGGTACCCTGGTCCCATGGCGCTCCTAAAAAACACACTTTGGCGCCCGCTTCTCGAACCTTATCTCTTTCAGGCGGACAATAAGGAGCTCCCATGAATGTTAGTATGCCTTCCGCTTTAAAGGCACTATTGTGTTTGGTCGGAGATCTCGTATGCGCATCGGACTCGGTCTCCTGGTGAGGGCCTCGGTGCTGATGTGGCACAAAATTCCAGGGGTTGTTATTGCCTATTGCCATGACTTCTCAAAATTGCTGATCCGTTTAGATTCTGTTACGCCGTTTGCCGATGTTCATTTTCAGGGCCGTATTGTGAACACGGCTGAGTGGCTGGCAACTCAATCGAAACCAGTTGCATCTCCTTGCCTGTCACAACCTTCGGCGTAGGCATACCGCAATCGTCGCACCTGAAACTGTATCGTCCCATGGGTTGCTTGGTCTGATTGCAAAAACTGCAAAACACGGTCAGCGGTACTTGTTCAATTGACAGTTTGGCACCTTCACAGACAGTGCCGTTGGCAACCGCATCGAAACAAAAATGCAAGGCCCGAGTCATGGCAGACATTTCTCCAAGACGCAAATTGACTTGCTTCACGCGAACCGCATTATTTTCATGAGCGTATTCTTCTACCAGTTCAATTAGGCTGCGCGCCAATGCCAGTTCATGCATATGCGATCTACCCTGCCGTAAGCGACTCTTGTACCGATGGCAAGGTCTTTGAACGTGCACCGTTCAAAATCCATTGATTCCACTGATCCATGCCTTTACCCGATTCAACGGAAAGTTGAATAACGCCAAGGTCTGGATTAACCCGTCGGGCATATTCTATGGCTTGATTGACATCAAATCGAAGATACGGTAGCAAATCAGTCTTGCTCACCACCATCAGATCTGACGCAGCGAACATGTCCGGATACTTGATCGGTTTGTCTTCTCCTTCGGTAACCGACAAAATGACGACTTTGTGGGACTCACCCAGATCAAAGGATGCAGGGCATACCAGGTTGCCAACATTTTCGATCATCAATAGTCCCCCGCTCTCGAATCGAAAGTTTTCCATTGCATGTCCAACCATATGAGCATCGAGATGACAACCCTTCCCGGTATTGATTTGAACGGCTTGGACTCCAGTAGAACGAATACGCTTCGCATCGTTGTCTGTTTGCTGGTCGCCTTCAATCACATAAATCGACAACGAATCTCGCAGGCTTTCAATCGTCTTGACCAACAAACTGGTCTTGCCTGCACCGGGGCTCGACAGTAAATTGACTGTCAGCAGCTCATTCTCCTGAAAAAATGAACGGTTGAAATCAGCATAGGACTGATTCTTGTCAAGAATATTTTTCTCAATTGAAATCAACTGATCATCGTTGAATCCGGCGACTGAGGCGCCGGCGTGGTTGGTTCCGAAATGAATATGATCATCTGTTCCATGGTGATGATGGTGATGGACAAATTGATCATCGTGATGTGAATGTTCAGACTCACATCCGCATACTGTACACATGACTACTCCCAACGATTACAAATGATTTGTACGAAAAATTTTATTGTACTGATAATCCTATCTCTATTGGCTTCGAAATACCTTGTGCTCGGATCGTAATTGATGATTTGCAAACTTCAATCATTGTTTTGATTCTTCCAGTGTAGCACACATCCCCAGCACAAGATCTTCATCACCCGGCTTCGCCAAAACCAGTACACCAATTGGCAAACCTTCCTTGCTCAAACCCATCGGCAGATGCGCACAGGGAAAACCGCTGATTGCAGCGATGTTGCACATCGATGCGTACTGCTGCCAGCTTGCAGACTGATTATCAGTGGATATATTCGTCGGACGCTTGTCGAATTCAAATGGTAGGCAGCCAGCCGCGGGAATAATCAAGACATCGTAGTCCTTAAAAAATTCCCAAAGCAATAATCGTAGCCCGTAGATCTGCCTTTGGGCGCTGATATAGTCGGCTGCTGAAACTTTCTCACCGTTTGTAATCCACTTCGAAGCGAGCTTTCCAAACTGATCCGGTCGCTGACGATAGCGCTTTCCATGATTGAAAAATAGATTAGCGCAAAGTACAGTCTCCCACGCATCCAGAGAATTTCGAATCGGCGGTCTTTTGCGCTCGACACGGCAATCACGCTTTAACTGATTTTCGATTCTATCAATTGCTTTCTTGTGTTCTTTGTCATAAGGAGCATTCCACAGTTCGTTAGTCAGTGCAACCGAAACTCCACGACATGACCGAGTTACTGCTGCTTGGTAATCCACGCGTGAATAACGTTCGCTAAGTGGGTCCACTTCACTATGTTCTGAAACCAAATCCATCAGCAACGAACAATCCACTACGTCGCGAGTCAGCAATGCGACGCTCGCAAACATCAATCCATGTGAGTATATGGGCGTGTGAGGTATCCGTCCGTAGGTAGGCACCATTGCGAATACACCACAAAAAGCCGCCGGTAGCAGTACATTCCCACCAACATCCAATGCAATGGCAGCTGCACCACAATGATTGACAAGTCCAACCGCGGAACCTGAACAACCGCCACCACTGACAAAAGACTCGCCCCACGGCGAGCGGCAAACAAAACTATTGTGCTTCTCCTCTTGAATCAAGCCTAACTCCGAAGTCGCTGTCTTGCCGGGAAACAACGCTCCAGCGGCTCGCAAGCGGCGCACCGCCATAGAATCAACTTCGGGAATGTAATCCGAATAAGCCTGGCATCCAAACATGGTCCGCATGTTCGCGACTTCAAGCAAATCATCCACCAGGATGGGGATGCCATGCAGCGGACCTACATTCTGATCAGATTCGACAACGTCATCTGCACTTTCTGCTAGCAGGCTGAACCCGGCTTTGGCGAACGTTGCAAGTGCCTGACAATGCTCGTTAACCTGTTCAATTCGAAATATGTACTGTTCAGCCAAATCTCGAACTTTGACTTTTCGATCCTTGATCAGGCCGCTCAGTTCGCGGACCGATTTGTCGATCACTATATATTCCGTTCGGGTGTTGATTCGCGCTGTTCGGTACGCCAAGTCTCAGCACGATAAACCGGTGCATCCGAAGGTGGCAGAGGATTAATTGCGCGAATGTTGTCAGCCAGTTTTTCCGCCATCATAATCACTGTTGCATTAAGGTTGCCGCTGATTATGCTAGGCATAATCGATGCGTCAACAACGCGCAACTGCTCGGTACCGTGAACTCGACCGGCAGTGTCAACCACTGCATCATCGTCAGCACCCATTTTGCATGTACACGATGGATGATACGCACTTTCACATCGACTCCTGATGAAGGCATCAATTTCGCTGTCGGATTGAACTTCCGGCCCGGGCGCCAATTCTTTTCCGCGATAGCGATCGAACGCTTTTTGCGCAAAGATCTCCCGTGTCAGTTTCAAACCATCGCGAAATTCGCGCCGGTCCTGTTCTGTTTCAAGGTAGTTAAATCGAATTTCAGGCTTAGTTCTAGGGTCGTTTGATACTGTTTTGATATAACCCCGACTGGTCGGTCGCATCGGACCCATGTGTGCCTGGAATCCATGTCCTTTGGCAGGTGAACGGCCGTCATAATTAGCTGCCACAGGCAAAAAGTGAAACTGAATATCAGGGTGCTCAACACCGGGCTGGGTGCGTATGAAACCTCCTGCTTCGAAATGATTGGATGTGCCCCAACCCTTTTTCCTGATCAACCACTCGAGCAGCACCAGTGCCTGTTTGTGAATTTTAAGAGCCGGATAAAGTGAAACAGGCTCCTTGCATACGTGCTGGACATAGACTTCAAGATGATCTTGCAAATTCTGCCCAACATTGGGCAGATCAACAACGACAGGCACCTTGATTTGTTCAAGCTCAATCGCGGGACCAATACCTGACAAGTGAAGCAGTTGAGTGGAATTAATCACCCCTGCACACAATATGACTTCTCGTTTGCATCGAACGGTCTTGACGTTATTGCGCACCAATAGTTCAACGCCCACCGCCCGATTTCGATCAAATACTACCCGCGTCGCCAGTGCTTTAGTTTGGACATGAAGATTAGGTCTTGATTGAACCGGTTTCAGGTAAGCATTCGCAGTACTCCATCGAATGCCTTTGTTGACCGTCATGTCCATCGTTCCGAATCCTTCCTGGCGATAGCCATTCTGGTCGGTTGTTGCCCCGTAACCGGCCTGTATTCCGGCTTCGATGAATGCTTTGAACAACGGGTTTTCGGCCGCTCCAGTGGTAACAACCAGAGGGCCACTGTCGCCGTGATACGCATCGGGTCCTGCGTCCCTGGTTTCTGCTTTGATGAAATATGGCAAACAATGAGCGTACGACCAACTCGGATCACCGATTTGCTCACTCCAGCGATCAAAATCCAGTGCATTACCTCGGACGTAGGCCATACCATTGATTGATGACGATCCACCTA
This sequence comes from Arenicellales bacterium, assembly GCA_963664525.1. Lineage (GTDB taxonomy): Bacteria > Pseudomonadota > Gammaproteobacteria > Arenicellales > JAJDZL01 > JAJDZL01. The sequence continues at coordinate 760,816 of OY761535.1, read as the reverse complement.
ACACTCGGCCGCGAGGACAATCAAGTACGCGATGATCGAGGTAAGGTTCCGCCTGCGTCTTGTATGCCCAATTGAAACGTTCACTGTTCAAAGGACGCGAAAATGCTGCTGGCATTTGCACCTCCCAGCTTCTGTCCGATGGCCCAGTTTCGATCAAAAGTACAGTCGTCTCGGAGTCTTCGGTCAATCGGTTGGCCAAAACGCAGCCGGCTGAACCGGCTCCGACTATTACATAATCATATCGTCCTTGCACAAAATTACTCAAAGTCAAAGTTGATTCAAATTCTCACAGCACCAGTTTTTTCTGATTAACCTGGTCGCGACGCTCCAACGCGAGTTGAATCAAGCGGTCCAGCAGTTCAGAATAAGCGATGCCGCTTGCTGCCCATAGTTTTGGATACATGCTAATCGGGGTAAAACCAGGCATGGTATTGATTTCATTTATATATATTTGATGATTATCACGCTTGACAAAAAAATCGACACGCGCCAGTCCGGCAGCATCGATTGCCAGAAAAGCCTCAATGGCGTACTTTTGAATTTGGCTTACAACTTCAGGCGGCAAATCTGCAGGTATGATCGCTTCGGCAAGATCGTTGTAGTATTTGTCCTGGTAGTCATAAAACTCCGCACCAGGCACAATTTCACCAACGACGGAAGCTTGCGGTTGATCATTACCGAGTACGGAAACTTCAATTTCATAGCAGTTTTCCATACCTTGTTCAATGATCAGTTTAATGTCGAATTGTGCTGCCAGGTCAATTGCCTCTCGAAGTTCAGCAAGATTTTTCGCTTTGCTGATTCCGACGCTGGATCCTAGATTGGCTGGTTTGACAAATATCGGATAAGCCAGTTCGTGTTCGATTTCCTGTAAAACAGCATTCGGATTCGCTTCCCATTGATATTTTCGAAATACCCGATATTTCGTTTGAGGGATACCTTCGGCAGCACAAACGGCTTTTGCAACCGCTTTGTCCATGCCCACCGCTGAACCCGTTACACCCGAGCCAATATACGCAATCCCAGCCAGTTCCATCAATCCTTGCACGGTTCCGTCTTCACCGTAAGGTCCATGCAATACTGGAAAAATCACATCGAGCATTGGCAGCTTTGGAGAGACGGTTTTCGGTTCACTAATACTTGAAAGTTCACCAGAACCTGCGTGGTCCAAATGCACCTTCATTCGATCTGTCGGAAGCACAACACCGGCTTCAAGCGCCGGAAGGCCATTTTCAAATAGCACCCAGTCTCCTGCTTTTGAAATGCCCAGCAAGCTGATCTCATATTTGTCCCGATCCAGTGCCTCGTAGATGCATCGAGCTGAGATCACCGATACTTCATGTTCACAGGATTTACCTCCACAGATCAAGCCGACGCGCACTTTTCCATTGTTATTCATGTCGAACTACCCACCGAAGTGAAGGTGGATCAGATGCAAAATCCAGTCACAAACATCTGCCCGAGACTATTCATCAAAAAAGCTGTTTGAGGAATGTGAAAGCAGGTAGTTTTCGACAACATCTCGATAAATACCCTGAATTTCCCGCGTTCGGTCTCCACCGCCTCTGGGAAAGTCTAAAAATCGCCCATCGGCCAATTCAAGACAATACACGGGCATCACTTCGCGAGTTGCGCTCGTTACGAAACATTCGGTCGCACTGCCCAATTCATCACTGTGAATCTGACGTTCACAAGCATTGACACCACGCTCGGCACAGCCTTCGAGTATTGCGGCTTTGGTGAGTCCTCGTAAGTTGCCGGTGCCTGGCGTAACCACCTCACCGTTGATAACGAACCAAACATTGCTGTTCGATGCCTCGGTTACATAGCCTTCAGCATTGAGAATCAGACTCTCATCGGCACCTCTTTTACGAGCCTGCATCACTGCAATGACATTATTGAGATAATTGCCACCCTTGATGTTAGGGTCGAGCGCATCGACTGGATTGCGCCGAATGCTGGGAATTGCCATAGACATCCCGATTGAGTAGTGCTTTGGATTCCAATCGCGTAACTGTGTCACAATGATCACATAGCGTGTTTTGAGATCTTTGTCTGGATGAAGATCAATTGGGCCTTCACCACGGGTAATTTGGTAACGAACGTACACATTGTCATCCGGTGTTGCTCCCGTAGAACGTACAGTGCGCTTGATTTCATTAGTCAATTCTTCGCGAGATTGAGAAATGGACATCTGCACCAACTGTGCAGAATTCTCCAGGCGGTCAAAATGCGCCTCAATAAACAGCGGGATTCCCCGATAGGTTCGAAATACCTCGTAAACTGAATCTCCGTATAAGAACCCCCGATCAAGTACCGGAATAGAAGCTTCATTGGACGGCGTGATTTTGCCGTCGATATTGGTCATGGAAGAGATCGTTTTATCGCTCATCGGGATACCTGAATACGGCAGGGTGTTTGCAATTTATCGGTATGGCTGTTTGAAGTATTTCGCAATTCATATGCATCGGCACAAAATGAATCGCCCTCATTTGCAGTTTTCCTGTTCAATGTGGGCATCAACATCCAACATCTGATGTCAATTGACCATGGTCAAAGTCAGGCTCGAATCTTGTTCACTAAAATTATACCGATGATTAACTCGTGGAAGATTCAAGCGCAGACAGTTTCTTAACAATTTCCCCGTGGACGATCTGGCCGAAAGCATCGGTCGCTGGTAATTCGAGCGCTTGCTGTAATAAATCGTAAATTTTGTCTTTGTATTTTTTGCTGTCCAACGCAATCAGGCCAGCCGCAATGGCATGATAGGTCAATTTGGATGGTGGACTCAGTTGGATTGCCTCATCAAAAAAAGCAATGGCTTGTTTTTCTCGTGCACCGAACATTGAACCTGCCATCAATGATCCGACTCTAGCGATGATTCCAGCGTGCCACCGACCCATGCTGACACGGGCGGCAATGGAATCGGGGGCGACCTGAAGTGCATTTTCGATTGCCTCACGGGTCTGCTTTGCATATCGACCTCTTGCAGCCTGCAGTCTGGTTAATGTTCGCGAATAAAGTCCTAGGGAACGAGCCAATCCAAGATAGGCTCTGGCGTTGTTGCGATCGAGCTTAACGGCCGCTTTGGCGTAGCGAATTGCACGTTTGAGTTGTCGTTGCTTTTTTTTCTTACTTTTGGTGATGAAGTGCACCTGAATCGTCAGCGCTCTTGCGGCAAGCGTATAGCCTTTTGAGGTATTGAGCTCTTTTGCGATTGAGGCTGCTTCAGTAAAGCGACCTTCGTTGTACGCTGTTTGAGCCTGGTCTATCGTGTCGGCACCTGCTACTCGAATTACCAGAAAAGCAAGTACTGCAAGTGCCAAGAAAAGATGCCAAGGTCTGCCGGCTGCTACACCGACACTCGACGACCGTTCGTCTTGATTGCTGCTTTGCAACATCCTCATTGTGTATCGAACAGCCTGAAGTAACCTATTGTGAAATCTGTTTTGATTCTACGACCGTGGTGCTCGCAGGATCAGCGCTAGGATCGATTTTTTCCTGTTTGAATCCATTTGAGTTCTTATGCAAATTCACCAACAACGTAATTGTGCTTGAATGAGTTGGCAATATGCAGCATGCTACCTGTCAATTCAACCACATCGGGTGTTGCAATTCAAAGCGCACCATCAACCATTCATGTTAATTGGCATTGTAAAATGTTAGCATGGAGTGAAGCATCAAGACGAGTCAAATCGTATAAGTTTTTTACGGTTTCGTTAATCCTTTTACTTGATTGAATCAAGCAATAATATTGAATCCAATCTCCTGTCGATGCCAATTTGAACCATGTCATGAAAATTGAAAAACCATACCTGATATTTGTAGGCGATGCGCCAGATGATCTCGCAGCCAAAACTTCGTTTGGTGTCGTCGACTGGTGTCCCGATGATTGTGTGGGACAATTTAGGTTGCCAGACTGTGCTGCAAGTCTCAAGATTCCTGAACTCAGTATGGCTGAGGCGCGAAACAACGGTGCGCAAACCGTACTGATCGGTGTAGCCAACCGCGGCGGTGTTATTCCAAACACATGGATCGAGCCCCTAGTCGAAGCATTGAATCATGGAATGTCGATTGCTAATGGCTTGCACACACCGTTGAATTCAATCGCTCAAATCCGCGAAGCAGCAAAGAAAAGTTCTGGAGAATTGATCGAAGTTCGTCAACCAACTGGCGTTGATAAAATCGCAACAGGCTCGCCGCGCAGTGGTCATCGGCTACTGACTGTCGGCACAGATTGTTCGGTCGGCAAAATGTACACAGCGCTCGCACTGTCAAAAGAACTTTTGCGACGCGGTATTGATGTAGACTTCCGGGCAACAGGACAGACCGGAATCTTTATTGAAGGTTCTGGAGTGCCTGTTGACGCAGTGATTGCTGATTTTATTTCCGGCTCAGTTGAACAATTGTGTCCTGCCGCTGAGCCAAACCACTGGGATATTATTGAAGGTCAGGGGTCTTTGCATCACCCGTCCTTCGCTGGGGTGAGTCTTGGGCTTTTGCACGGCGCGCAACCCGATGCCCTGGTACTGTGTCACGAACCGACACGCACTCACATGCGAGGCTTGCCAGACCGCCCAGTGCCTGAAATCAACGAAGCCATTGAAATCAATCTGCAAGCCGCAAAAATGGTTCAGCCAAACGTCAGATTCGTCGGCATCGCCGTGAACACAAAACATGTCGATGAGTCCGAACGAGAACCTTACCTCCAATTGCTTCGAGATACTTTTCAACTGCCTTGCGAAGACCCGTTTCTGACGGGTGGTCACTCGATCATTGATCATCTCACGTAACTGTCTCACAGATTGTTTCATTGCTGATTCTATTCAGTACTCGCCTCGCTGATCGTGAAAATAATCGCCCTCAAGGAAACCTGGCCGCTGAAAAGTTCATTTTCGATTTCCAGAGGGTCGAAATCGAGCGTGACAGTCGCAGTTGTTAAAATCGAGGACGGATCATCGACAGGCATGGGCGAGGCTGTCCCCTATCCTCGCTACAACCAAGACATTGACCAAACTCTCGATACGATTGAGCGACTGGCACAAAAACATGGTACTGGTTTAACGCGAGATTTGTTGCGCCAGGAATATCCGCCTGATGCTGCCCGAAATGCTCTGGATTGCGCATTGTGGGACCTTGAAGCAAAAAAAACTGGTATACCGGCCTGGAAAGGTGCCGGTTTTTCAGAACCATCTCCTGTTCTCGGTGCCTATTCGCTAAGCCTGGAACAACCTTTACAACTGGAAAAAACAGCGAAGGAGTCCAGTTCCTTTCCCTTGCTAAAAATTAAACTTGGCCGCGATCAGGTTGTTGAATCAGTTGCTGCTGTTCGAAGGGCCTGCCCGCAAGCCAGAATTATCGTTGATGCCAACGAAGCCTGGGATATCGAAATGCTCAATGCGATAGTTCCCGAGTTAAGGAATCTTGAAGTTGAAATGATCGAACAGCCTTTACCGGCTGACGATGATGCAATGCTCGAAAATATTGAATGCGACATTCCTCTTTGTGCGGATGAATCATTTCACAATGCGCAAGACCTGGAGCGATTGGGAAATCGATACAGTATTTTTAATATCAAACTTGACAAAACCGGCGGCCTTAGCGAAGCGATTGATCTTGCATCGGCTGTCACAAGGGCAGGAATGCAATTCATGGTTGGCAGCATGATGGCAACGTCACTTGGCCTTGCACCTGCCTTATTGCTGGCACAAGGCGCCAGTTATGTCGATTTGGACTCTTCGGCCTGGCTGGCGAAAGACCGTCCTTACGGGATTGAATTTGAAAACGGCATACTTCAGCCAGCTAGTCGAAACCTTTGGGGCTAGACCGATTGTACAGAACTCGCAGTTCTGATACGAAATAACTGTAAACGAACAAACACATATTGACTTGGTGCTATGGATTTAAGTGATCGATTTGAACGAGACATTCAATATGTCTCAAGGCAATTGTCTGCAGGAAAACTCACCAGCGAAGAGTTGACTCGATATGCGATCGATAAGCACGAAACAGTCGGAGCATCGCTCAATGCCTATAAGTGCTGGCGACCGGAACGTGCGATGGCGATGGCTCAGCATTCAGATCAATTGCACTCAAGCAAGCAAACTTACCAAGCCTTGCAGGGATTGCCCATTTCAGTAAAAGACATTTACGGGCTTGAAGGTTACCCCATATTTGCCGGGAGTGCGAACGAACTGCCGGAAAAATGGCAGCGCAACGGTCCAATCGTGTCATCACTTACGGCACAGGGGGCAGTTTTTATTGGTAAAACGCACACCGTGGAATTCGCCTACGGTGGACTCGGAGTGAACAATCATTGGGGAACACCGCGTAATCCATGGGACACAAACAGTCATCGCGTTCCCGGAGGATCAAGTTCTGGTGCGGGTGTCAGTCTCATTGAAGGATCAGCTCTTGTGGCACTTGGATCAGACACTGCAGGGTCTGTACGCGTGCCCGCGAGTTTTACTGGAAATGTCGGTCTGAAGACTTCAACAGGATTATGGTCGACCGATGGCATCGTTCCGCTCAGTCCAACTTTGGACACTGCAGGCATTTTGACGCGAACTGCTGTGGATGCACATTTTGTCTACTCAACGTTGCAACAATCAAGCAGATTTGAATCGATCTGCTCAACAATTGAACAGCAGTATCGACGCTTTGATGGTATGAAGTTTCGAATTGGAATTGACGATGGAATCATCTGGAATACTACAGCTTCCGATATCGCACAAGTTTGCATGGACGGGATTCGATCACTCGAACAACATTCGTTTCAAACTGTTCAATTTGAATTTCCAGAATCTACCATCGCGATTGAACTGCGTAATGTTGGTGGCCCCGTATCGGCCGAACTTGTTGAATTCTTACGCTCTGAACTTCCGGACTGGTACGAACGCCTTGACCCTGTGATTCGAGACCGAATCAAATTGGGTGGGGACATTTCCGCGACGGAGTATTTGCGCCGCCGACGTCAAATTAACGATTCAAGGAGAACGGTACAGCAGCATTTCGAAAATTGTGACGTCATTGCAAGTCCAACGGTGCCATTAACGCCGCCAATGATGAGTGAAATCGTGACTCCTGAAGACTACATGACGCGCAATTTACTCACTTTACAAAATACGACAGTGGGAAGTTTTCTGGATCTTTGCGCCATCACCATTCCGGTTGGCCTAGATCGGGCAGGTATGCCAGTAGGTTTGCAGTTTATGGCACTTCCTGGAAATGAGTTAATGCTCTTGGCGATCGGCAGGCGCCTGGAAGAAATTGTGCGCGATAAGCAATTAATGCCGTATTGAGGTTAGATCGATGCGTTTCGACGAGCCATTGCTGCTTCACCGCGATTCAGTTCGCGCCGAATGGGTTGACGAATATGATCACATGAATCTGGCCTACTATGTCGCAGTGTGTGATTGGGGAACATACAATTTTTGGGAATTGGCGAATGAAGGACGCAAACTGGAACAAAGAGAGGGAATGGAATATGCGGTTGTTGAAACGCATGTGAACTACCTTCGGGAAGTCCGACTCGCAGATGAATTGCTTGTTGAATCACAGCTATTGGGATATGACGAAAAGCGCTTTAACCTGTTTCACACACTCAAACATGCAACCGAGGGATTTGTATCTGCCACCAATGAAGTGATGGGACTCGGTTTTGATTTGAATGCACGCACCATTCAACCATTTGCCGAACGCGTGCAAGCGAAACTCGCAGAAATTTTTGCCGGCCAGCAATTCTTGCCAAGACCCGTGAATGCGGGCCGGTCAATTTCACTGCCAAAAAAGTAGCCGCGCAGCTAGCGTAAAGCCATTGCCTGCCGCTTAGCAAATCAGACTTTGCCTCTTATACCCGATCGCGCCGAAGTGGCTGCGCCATGCAATGCACACCGCCTCCGGCATCGGTGAACATCGACATGTCAGGATCAAACACCTCGAATCCCATTGCCCGCAATTTACTGTTCAGCTCTTTAGCTGCACTGGTGGAAACAACCCGATCCTTACCCAATGCAACGACATTGCAAGCCAAATTCATTGTGTCCCGGAAACTGACCGGGATCATTTCGACATTGCGAGACCTCAGCCAGTCTAAGACATCATCTGGCGTTGTGTCCAGACACACCGCCGCGCACTTTTCCGCCACCATGCACACCATCAAGTCAATGTGTACATAAAATTCGTCGATCGGTGCATATTTGACCTCCCAACCTTCAGCCTCCATCCAGCCTCCAACCTGTTTCGCCGAACGTTCTTCGCTGCGATGGCCGGTATACCCGATCAATACTGCACCCGGTTCAATGAGGTTAAAGTCGCCGCCTTCAAAATTGCCAGCACTCACCAAATCATAGATGGGAATGCCCATAGATAGATAAAACCGCAATACTTGCGCATATTCTCCTCGGCGTCGAGGGTTCGCCAACTGACAGACGACTGCACCGAAAGGCGTCATGAAATTTGAATCTCTGGAAAAAACCTGGTATGGCGTATATTCATCGGCTTCCATAGTGTGGACATTGACACCTGCGCTGCGGTACGCGTCAACTAACTGTGCATGCTGTCTAAGCGCCACATCATGATCAAATTCAAGCCCGACTCGATCAGATGCGCGGCAAATTGAACTGTATTCCAGATTTTCATCACCCATCCAGCGAAAGCATTCAGGTGAACCCAAAAGCACATCTCTTAAGACGCCATATTCTGAATTGATACCCCAATCCTCAAGCTCAGGGGTAGGACCACCCGTGCGCCTTGTTTGAAGTGTGTCAATGAATTTAATCGAATGATCTGCTTGTGAACTTGGTAATTCTTTCTTCATTTCAGTGCACTAACTCCTCTAGTGAGTTTTTCATAACGTTGACTCAAATTTTAATTCGTTGTTTATATCTTGACACTCTTCGTTGGCGCTTTCGCAATATCCGCCATCCATTGAATGTTCCATCGGTCAAACATTAGCAAGATGTTTATAGCTGTTAACGCATTGAGTTTCTGAACCGCCTTCAAATTGATGCCTTTTTCAGGGTCTTCTCTTCAATGCATTTCGCATTGAAACACCTCTTTGAAGATATAGTTTCTGCATCAGCGGTAGAATCGACGCGGAACGTTAGAATGTATTGCATCAGCGGAATTGATGACCATGGAATTATAGTCTTGGCGTAATTACCAATTTAATTTAAAGGTTAGTGATGACCGCGTAAGCGTTATCACTAACCTGATTGAACGAGGCCGACAGCGGTTTCGGCCTATGGGGAAAGTATACCGGAATCGGATTCTGAGGCCGTCAGGATGACGGTTTGCTGGTGCTGAACCAGTGTCGGGTTCGTTGTGAAAACGACAAACTGTCTGCCAGGAAGATGCTTTGGGCTTGCCAAGCACAGTTTGGCTGCCAGTTGGCGGTTAATTTGGCTGCACCCAAGCGTTCAAGTCGCGTACAGCTATGCCATGGGCTATTCATAGCTTGTCCAGTGCGTTCAGTTCGCTTAAACATCAAGCAGCCACCAATAAAGGTGGTGCGCGCGAGAGATAGCACTCGGTGATACCGATTAGGCGCTGATCCGGACTCGAGAGCGCAACCAGCAACATAGGTGATTGGCAATTGGGGCATTGGGGAGTGGCGTTGTGCTCGACGGTGTCGTACGTTTCGGTCGTGCGCAGCCAGTCATCCGCACTGAAACCGGTTTGTGCAAAGATCTGTTGCTGTGTGTGTTTAACATGAGCGTTGGCAAGGATGCCGAAGTGTCGGATGCGATGGAACTTTGGTGGCAGGACATGCATCAGGTAGCGTTTCATAAATTCGGTTGCTGACAAGGTCATCACTGCGTAGCGAGGTGTGGTTTGCCCGGCGATTGTCGGTTTGCGATATCGGAATGAAACTCGGGTGCCGTCGAACTTTACGATGCGCGAGTTTGCGATGGCCACCCGGTGGGTGTAACGAGACAGGTATTTGAGCAAGTGTACGGGGCCGGCGAACGGGGGTTTGGCGTACACGTTCCAATCGGTGTTGCGAGCTTTGTTGAGTCGTCTTTGAAACGCTTCGGGTGCACGAAGGTGGTTGATTCGTCTGGGGAAGATGAGTTGGTTTTTGTGGTAGGCTTTGTCGAGGTGTTCGAGGAACAGTCGACGAAACAGCTTGGCCAACACTTTGACGGGTGCGAAGAACGTTTTGGAGCCGGTTTTGTATTGACCGGTCCTGACATCGAAGCCGGCGTTGGGGACCACGACGTGAACATGCGGATGCCAGCGCAGTTGTTGGTTCCATGTGTGTAGGACCGTGGTCGCGCCGATGCGGGCTCCGAATCGATTTGGATCGGCGGCGATGGTGGTGAGGGTTTGGGCGCCTGTTCTCATGAGGATGTCCAGTACGACCTTGCGATTGGCATAGGCGATCTGGGCAATCGGTGGTGGTAGTGTGAAGACGATGTGAAAATACGGTGCCGGTAGCACGTTGAGCAGCTGGCGGTGCAGCCACCGGTGGGCGGCCTGGCCCTGACAGGTCGAGCAGTGGCGGTTGCGACAGGAGTTGTAAAGCACATGTGAGGTGTGACACTTGGCACATTCAAAGTGGCGCGCACCGAGCGCGGCGGTGCGACACATTCGAATGGCTGCAAAGGCCCGGTGTGCAGCCCTGCCAAGGGTGGCACCGCATTGCGCCATAAACGCATCACCGGCGTGGCGGAAAATATCGGCCACACCGGGGTTATCATCACGCACCGGTCAGGGTGTGACGCAGTTGTCGGCCGGGTGATCGATCTCGCGAAACATCGCCGCCGTGGTGCGGGCGTAGACGCGCGTACTTTCGACTGACTTGTGGCCGAGGATGTCCTGGACCACATCGCGCGCAGTGCCGCGTTCAAACAGGTGCGTTGCGACCGCGTGGCGAAGCCCATGAAAGGGGAAATCCTTGCTGATTCCGGCTCTGGCGCGCGCCTGATTGAAAGCGCTGCGCAACGTGGCGGCTTTCATCTGCTGGTCAGGACAGTTACCGTAAAACAGCCACCCGTGCGGCTTGGGAAAAATCTGTCGGTAGTAGCCGTTCAATGCCGACAGCACGGTGGCCGGCAGATACGCCATGCGCTCATGGCCGCCTTTGCCACAGCGCACATGAATGAACCCCTTGTCGGCATCAATGTCGTCGATGCGAAGTGCAATGACCTCAGAGATGCGCAGTCCAGTCCCGTAAGCAACCTCAATTGCGCTGCGGTAGCGAAGATCGAAGGTGGCCTGAATGAGACGCTTGACTTCGGACTCCGCAATGGTCTTGGGCAACTTATCAGCCACCTTGCGCAGACGTAAGTGAGCCACCCGATCCGGTAACCTCACAACATGGCGGTAGAACATTCGTAGCGCCGCGATCGTCAAATTGGTTGAGCGCGGCTTAAGGCCTGAGTTGATGCGCTCAAGCACGTAGGCCTCAACTTGGTTGGCACTGAGTTGTGCGGGTGGAGTGCTGACACGAGCTGCAAACTTGTCCAACTCGTGCAGGTAGGATTGCTGGGTGCGCGCCGCCAGTCCTGATAACGTCATATAATCAATAGTACTTTGCCGCAATGGCGAACACGGCGTTGAGCCGTTGCAATGAGTCATGGTAGTCTCCTTGTAAAAAATAAAAAAAAGGTGGTGTACCGTTGGCGCGGGCACCACCTCTTACAATAGGCTACTTTGAACTCAGCGGTGGGATAATCTTACGATCTGGATCGTTATCGTTGACGGTCGAATGAAGGGTCTGCCGCGTAGCGGCTTCGTTCAATTTCAACTCGAATGATTGATAGAATTTTGTATAACGCAGAGTTATCGCGTGGCTTGGATTTGCAATTTATTGAGGCTGTTGATTCCAATAAACCATTTGAAAAAGCAGTATTAATTTTGGTGTCAAATGGCGGTGACGCACATGCTGTATATAAAATTGGACGCTACCTGCAAGAAATTTATGAGTCGTTTGATGTGTTGCTATCTGGCTTGTGTAAAAGTGCTGGAACGTTACTAGCTATTGCTGGAAGGGAATTGATTTTTACCCATATGGCGAATTAGGTCCACTTGATGTTCAATTGAAAATGGAAGATAAACTGGGCGCACAAGAATCAGGCCTAAATATCAGTGAAGCATTTAAGGCAATGGAGGAAAGAGCAAGAGATACCTATCATAATCTCATTACAGAATTACTGTCAGCATCAAACGGTGTGATATCGATTAGAACTGCAATGAGAGCCGCGTGTAGCATGGTATCGTCCTTGTACGGCCCCATATTTCAACGATTTGACCCAGAAGAAGTTGGCTCAAGATCAAGAGCGATGCGTATCGGTGAAGAATATGCTAGTCGATTGAATGTGAAATGGGGAAACCTGAAATCTGATTCAATTGAAATTCTATCGCGCTCTTATCCAAGTCATGGATTCGTTATTGATTTCGATGAAGCAAAAAGTATGTTCAAAAATGTTCGGCGGGCAAACAGCGACGAAATGATTATCGTAAAGGAATTAAAGCGTTTAGCAAGATTCCAGCAACAAGATCCAATTATTCAATTTTTGACTAATAGTGAGGAAAATTCAAATGAACAAGAGTCTATCACCGGCACCAACTCAGAAAGAACAAACCTCCACGAAAGATCGAGAAGAAAAACAAAGAAAAATGGATCAGATACTAAAACGACAAGCAGAACATGATGGATTGCGACCTGCCGGGAGCAGAAAATTCAGAAATTGGAATGACATAGACATAAGGTTGGATTCTAATATCAATCTCGACTAAGGTCATAATTGACATAAAAGGTATATTCTAATTTTGCTTTCTTCCTCCTTATAATTCGCCATTCTTTCTTTAGCGGCTGCATCAATGCCGCCACCTTTACAATGGGAACAGTCCTAATTCACCTGGCTTGTGACTCCCAGCCTCAGAGCTGAATTCGAATCATATGGCGATGAAGCCCTTCCCAAGCTGCGGACTCAATCGCATAAGCCCGAACTTCTACCAACTCGCCACCGCCTCGAATCCGAACTGGTAGTGCGCTTGCTCGCCGTCGCTCTCGCTTCGAACTGTCCTCACGCCAAACGACAGGTTCTGAGCATCACGTAACGGAGTCCAGCGCCAACCCAGAGTGTATTCGCGAGTTGTCTGCCCAAAACTGAATTCGCCATAAGGACTTGCGGTGTAGTCGCCGCCGAATGCCGGCAGACCATATGCCCATTCAAAACTCAAATGGTTTTCCTCAAAGCCGCCGCCTTGCCTTGCCAAAGGTTCAGGTCTGAACAGGGCATCGAGCCCACCGCTTGACTGCCCTCCAAAGTTGTGGCGAACAGCCATTGACAGTCCACGGTCAGTTCGCACATCAGGATCATAAACTATGGATGCGGCAATTCCCCTGTTTTCGAAATCGTCATCCTTATGACTGATCAGGGTGCGTCCCTCAAGATTGAACTGAACACCGACACGCGGAGCATCAAATGTCAGCCCGCCGCCGAGTTCGATGCCAAATCCTGTTTCCGCATCGCCACCGTCGTGGCGCGCGCCTAACTCCAGTTTCGACACGAAGCTGCCGCCATCGATCAGCGCCATGCGGTAACCGGCCTCCAGTCCCACCCTCAGCCTCGTCACACTGGAGTTGGAAGAGGAAAGTTCGCTTGTTTTCTCCGACGCGGTTTGAGTCCACAAGGTGTCAGCAGTCAGTGTCAGTGATGGGCCCGAACCTTCCACCGGGGATTCCAGCAAGCCGCCGCGCATGCCCCCGGCGACCATATTCCAGTCTGTGTCCGTTCTGTAATTGCCGCCAATTGCCGTCTTGAGTTCCACTTCGCCTGTGCCGTAGCCTGCTGCAATCCATAGATCCAATCGTTCGGAAACATCAAACGATGCATAGGGAATTATCGAAGTCAAGGATGCCTCCACATCCCCGTCGCCATCACGAACACCACCGGCGCATAGAACATCCTCCGTACCAGGACATGGATCAATGCTGTTGCTAGCTGCATAGCCTCCCTCGGCGCTGTTGTGCATCAAAATAATTCCGAACAAATGATCGTCCCTTGCATAGTCCGCGCCCAGCATGGCCGAGGTGACCTCGCCGTCAAGGGATGTGTTCGTGTCACCGCCTCGCTCCACGCCATCGAAGTGACCCTGCGCCGCTCGCGCCCAGAATGAGAGACTGCCCCCTGCGTCATCATTTTCTACGGTCAGGTCAAAGCTTGATCCAAGCAATGCCTCGCGAAGAGTCATCGAACGGGTTTGGGTTTGCGAGGAAGGGGTGCCGAAGCGATCCCTGTCGATCGGAGCAAGCCCATAGTCAGTCGCCGCTTCACTGCCGGCAGCGGGATCGAAATTCAGTGACAGTCCAGCGAACGTGCCCGTCATCCCTGCTGTGCGGGAGGTGCTCATGCGCTCTTTAACATGATCGAGCGCCTGTTCAGCCACCGTGCGCCCGAAACGTGACAGCCATGCAGCCGGCAGCGGGTCGGAGTTCTGGATCGTGCCCACACCGACACCATCTGCAACCGGGGTGTCGCCAGACCATCTGATTCGAACCTCGAAAGTTTCGCCTCCGTCATCGTGACCGTCGTCCCTGATAAAGAAGCCGCGCCTTTGTACTGTCTCACCCGGACGGAATGTCACGGAGTAATACGCAGCGATAAAGTCACGGTTGGCGCGTGCTGATACAGGATTGGACTCGTAAGCCTTGATCGCCACCCTGACTGCCTGCGTCGATGGCGCCGATAGCCGGATGGTGAAAATCATTGGCTTGCCTTCGGGTCCTGTGGCATCGTCGATCGAAAGTGTCGGCACAGCAGCCACCGCATCGTCGTCAGTCACAGACACTGTGGCCGTGTGATTTGGAGAAGATGCTACGGAATAGCCATTGTCATCCGCCAAAGTTGCCGTGACCGAACCATCAGTCTCGTCCACATTGTCGTTGTCCGTTTCAACCTTCAGTGTCGCTTTGGTCTTGGTGGCGGGAATCGTGACCGTCTGCACGCCTTCATCGTCTGAGGCCACAAAATCACCGCCTGCAGATTCAGAGACTGTCACAGACACTGTTAAAGCCTGAGCCACAGCCCGGTCTGCAGTCACTGTAAAGCTCGCATCCGCGCCTTCGCTCACCGAGGCAGTGTCAGCTGCAATCGAAACAGTCGGTGGTGGCAGATCGTTGTCCGCAATGGCAATAGTTCCAGAGGATGGCGTACCGACCGTGTAGCCTGTTCCAGCCTTCACCGTCGCAGTCACTGATCCGTTCGCCTCGTCCGCATCGTCATTATCCGTCGCCAGTGTCAGCGTGTATTCGCCGCTCGTCGGGATGGTGACATTACGCGTAGCGGCCGAGATGCCGAAATCACCGTCCACGGCAATGGCGATTCCGACTGAAAGCGATGTCGAAGGCGCAGGCGTTGCCTTGAACGTGAAAACCGCTGCAACTCCCTCTGTCACATCGCTGCCGGCCGCAACAGTCACCTCAGGCTGATCCGCAACCGGACCGTCATCATCCGCAATTGCAACGGTTCCTGAGGATGCCGTTCCGACCGTGTAGCCTGTTCCAGCCTCCACCGTCGCAGTCACCGAACCGTCCGCCTCATCCTCCGAATCGTCGCTCGTGGTGACGGTATAAGTTGTGCTCGCGCCACTCACTGTAACCGTGGCAGGGCCTGCAGCCCCGAAATCGCCCGTCTTGGTCAGGGCAATGTTGACGGTGATCGGATTCGCAGGCACCGGACTCGCGGCAATCGTAAATGTCGCCGCACTGCCCTCGGTCACGCCTGCTCCCGCCGTGATTGTGATTTTCGGTTTCGGCAGGTCATCGTCCGCAATGGCAACAGTTCCTGAGGATGCCGTACCGACCGTGTAGCCTGTTCCAGCTTCCACCGTCGCAGTCACTGAGCCGTTCGCCTCATCCACTGAATCGTCATCCGTTGCCAGCGTCAATGTGTAGTCGCCGGTCGTCGGGATGGTGACATTGCGCGTCGCCGCCGAGATGCCGAAATCTCCGGCCACGGTAATCGCCACCCCGACCGTAAGCGCCGCCGTCGGCGCTGGTGCCGCACTGAACGTAAAACTCGCTGCAACACCCTCGGTCACACCACTGCCGGCTACCACGGTCACTACCGGATCAGGGGTCGGAGGCGGGCCAGTGTAACCCTCGACGTAGGCAATCGCATCGGCCACGCCCTCCCAGTGCGGATTGTCATTCGGCTTGGTGCGACGGTTGGTGGCTTCATCTACACCGACCTTGCTGCCGCTGTAACTGACGTACTGCGGATCCCCCAGCGTCTTCAACACCCGCCTGAGATCGTGAGGCTCATTCGGATAATGCGGGCTCTGGATGTATGTCTTCAAATTCGCAATCAGCGTTGCATACTTGACCAGCGGATGCAGCGCAGCCGGACTGTCATCGTCCGCAATTGCAACGGTGCCAGAGAATGCCGTGCCAACCGTGTAGCCTGTTCCAGCCTCCACCGTCGCAGTCACCGAACCGTCCGCCTCATCCTCCGAATCGTCGCTCGTGGTGACGGTATAAGTTGTGCTCGCGCCACTCACTGTGACCGTGGCAGGGCCTGCAGCCCCGAAATCGCCCGTCTTGGCCAGGGCAATGTTGACGGTGATCGGACTTGCAGGCACCGGACTCGCGGCAATCGTAAATGTCGCCGCACTGCCCTCGGTCACGCCTGCTCCCGCCGTGATTGTGATTTTCGGTTTCGGCAGGTCATCGTCCGCAATGGCAACGGTCCCAGAGGATGCCGCGCCAACCGTGTAGCCGCTGCCGGCATTCACCGTCGCAGTCACTGAGCCGTTCGCCTCATCCACTGAGTCGTCATCCGTTGCCAGCGTCAATGTGTAGTCGCCGGTCGTCGGGATGGTGACATTGCGCGTCGCCGCCGAGATGCCGAAATCTCCGGCCACGGTAATCGCCACCCCGACCGTAAGCGCCGCCGTCGGCGCTGGTGCCGCACTGAACGTAAAACTCGCTGCAACACCCTCGGTCACACCACTGCCGGCTACCACGGTCACTACCGGATCAGGGGTCGGAGGCGGGCCAGTGTAACCCTCGACGTAGGCAATCGCATCGGCCACGCCCTCCCAGTGCGGATTGTCATTCGGCTTGGTGCGACGGTTGGTGGCTTCATCTACACCGACCTTGCTGCCGCTGTAACTGACGTACTGCGGATCCCCCAGTGTCTTCAACACCCGCCTGAGATCGTGAGGCTCATTCGGATAATGCGGGCTCTGGATGTATGTCTTCAAATTCGCAATCAGCGTTGCATACTTGACCAGCGGATGCAGCGCAGCCGGACTGTCATCGTCCGCAATTGCAACGGTTCCTGAGGATGCCGTTCCGACCGTGTAGCCTGTTCCAGCCTCCACCGTCGCAGTCACCGAACCGTCCGCCTCATCCTCCGAATCGTCGCTCGTGGTGACGGTATAAGTTGTGCTCGCGCCACTCACTGTAACCGTGGCAGGGCCTGCAGCCCCGAAATCGCCCGTCTTGGTCAGGGCAATGTTGACGGTGATCGGATTCGCAGGCACCGGACTCGCGGCAATCGTAAATGTCGCCGCACTGCCCTCGGTCACGCCTGCTCCCGCCGTGATTGTGATTTTCGGTTTCGGCAGGTCATCGTCTGCAATGGCAACAGTTCCTGAGGATGCCGTACCGACCGTGTAGCCTGTTCCAGCTTCCACCGTCGCAGTCACTGAGCCGTTCGCCTCATCCACTGAATCGTCATCCGTTGCCAGCGTCAATGTGTAGTCGCCGGTCGTCGGGATGGTGACATTGCGCGTCGCCGCCGAGATGCCGAAATCTCCGGCCACGGTAATCGCCACCCCGACCGTAAGCGCCGCCGTCGGCGCTGGTGCCGCACTGAACGTAAAACTCGCTGCAACACCCTCGGTCACACCACTGCCGGCTACCACGGTCACTACCGGATCAGGGGTCGGAGGCGGGCCAGTGTAACCCTCGACGTAGGCAATCGCATCGGCCACGCCCTCCCAGTGCGGATTGTCATTCGGCTTGGTGCGACGGTTGGTGGCTTCATCTACACCGACCTTGCTGCCGCTGTAACTGACGTACTGCGGATCCCCCAGCGTCTTCAACACCCGCCTGAGATCGTGAGGCTCATTCGGATAATGCGGGCTCTGGATGTATGTCTTCAAATTCGCAATCAGCGTTGCATACTTGACCAGCGGATGCAGCGCAGCCGGACTGTCATCGTCCGCAATTGCAACGGTGCCAGAGAATGCCGTGCCAACCGTGTAGCCTGTTCCAGCCTCCACCGTCGCAGTCACCGAACCGTCCGCCTCATCCTCCGAATCGTCGCTCGTGGTGACGGTATAAGTTGTGCTCGCGCCACTCACTGTGACCGTGGCAGGGCCTGCAGCCCCGAAATCGCCCGTCTTGGTCAGGGCAATGTTGACGGTGATCGGATTCGCAGGCACCGGACTCGCGGCAATCGTAAATGTCGCTGCACTGCCCTCGGTCACGCCTGCTCCCGCCGTGATCGTGACTTCCGGCTTCGGCGGGTCATCGTCCGCAATGGCAACGGTTCCGGAGGATTCCGTGCCAACCGTGTAGCCTGTTCCAGCATCCACGGTCGCAGTTACCGAGCCGTCCGTCTCGTCCTCGCCGTCTCCTGCCGTCGCGAGCGTCAGATCATAACTGCCGCTCACCGGGATGGTCACCGTCTGCTTGCCATCCGTAATGCCGAAGTCGCCGGCTGTGACCACGCTTACACCGACTTGGAGCGGAGCAATCGGGACCGGATTGGCAGTGAGGGTGAATGTTGCGCTGCCGCCTTCAGTGATGTCCGCACCAGCGGAGATACTCACCTGCGGCTTCAGCGTCACCTGTCCGGCGAAATACTGCTCTGCATAAGTCACGGCCTCAACCGTTCCGTTCCACGATGTGTTGGCTCCAGGACCGCCGTTATTCCACAGTCTCGTCGCATCCGCCACCGTCACCGCAGCCTGTGGGTAGTTGATGTACTCCGGGTGCCCCATCGCCTTCAAAAATCGCTTGTTCCATCCGCCGCCGGCACTGTTGCCGTGCTGGTGATTCGCTGTAATCCTGTCGTAGAAACTCTCAACCAGCGCGGCATACTTCACCAGCGGATGTACCGCCGCCGGGTCGTCATCGTCGGTGATGACAATTGATGCGGAACCGGTGGCTTCCGTTCCGCCTGTGCCGGTTCCGGATAAGATATCAAGATTGCTCGTGACGCTGCCCATTGCGATGACAGCAGTCTCGGAGGCAGCCTCGTCCTCTGAGTCATCCTTGCCGATAAATTCCAGTATGGCAGCGGTTACCTCAGAAGTAGCAGGATCGACACCTGCACCAGTGAACACAACCGCTGGAGCCGCTGCGCTGTGAGGCGACTCGGTATCAAGTCCCACTCCGGTGTTAAGGCTGTCGCCAGACTTCAGCGACAGCGCATAGTCGGTCTCGTTGATTCCCGTTCCGGTGACCGAAATCGGCACCGTAACTTTCTCGCCAGCGACCAGGCCTCGCCCAAGCGTCACGGTAATATCCGCCTTGCCCCCATTTTCATCGATGGCTGCAGTCGCCCCCTGCGGTGCCCGCGCCAGCGTCACCGAAGTCCCGTCGCCATCAATGATATCGAGTGTCACCGATGCCGTCGTTCCGGCACGCACGCTCGCGGGCAGTGTGCCAAGCGCCAGCGTCAGCGTCTCGGTCGGCTCGTCGCTGGAGTCGTCAGAGACATCAAGTTCAATCTTCCCGCTCGTCTGTCCCGTTTCAATGGCAATATTTCCCGCGAACGCATAGTCCGCCGACTGCCCACCGCTCACCGTGACCGGTATGCTAACGTCTGCGTCCAGCGTACCGCCGCTCAGCGTCACTGTCACATCGGTGCTCGATCCTTCGACGATCTTGCCGTCGGGGTCACCGATCGAGAGTTCCACCGCCGGCCTGGGATCCGCCGTTACTGTCACCGCAATCGGATCAATTGGCATCGATGCTGGATAGGACGTAGTGCCGGTGGTGACGGAATGACTGATCGTCGCTGAGCCTGGGGCGATTCCGGTGACTGTCATAGGCTGCGGAATATCCCAGTTGGCATTCGTGAAGAGCACCGAGCCAATCACTGTTGCCTTCCCGGTGTCGTCTGAAACAGGGGTGATCGTCGCCGGTCCACCGGGAGCGCTTTTTAGCACAACGGAATACTCGACGCTCCCACCACCGCCATGAAGTGAAATATTGTCCTTTGAAACAGCCACACCGTGACCTGCATCAGCAACCGAAACCGTCACATCGGAAATAGCAATTTCGTGGTAGATATTCGTATTGTCGGAGGCGACGGAGGCCGCGTGCGAGATCTTCACGTCTGCCTCGCTTGCAGCGTCGGCGTCGTTCAGCGCCCGAACCGTCACGGTCTGCTCGCTATTCCAATTGCCAGAATCACCGTGGGTAAATGTCAGTGTGCCCTGATCACCGTCGAGTGCTGCGTCGGTATCCACCACCACAGCGGCAGTGTCGGAGGAGGTGACCGTGATTTCCACGTCTGCTTCGGGGTCAGACTTAAGCACAAGAGTGTATGTTTTGTCCGAATCGCCGGCATCAAGCTCGGTCAGCGCAAGACTGGAAGGTGCGACCGTAACACCGCTATTGTCGATCTCTACCTCGAAATCATTGTCCTCGGCGTGCGGGTCCGCCCCGCCGTCGACATTGGTGTCGCGGGACGTGAGGTCAAATCCGTTGGCGACATCTCCGTCCGGACCAAGCGCCACCGTCAGCGTCTCCACCCCTTCCGACGTTGCGTCGTCGACCACTTTGAGCTCAAGCGTGCCTACCCTGGACCCATTGCCGGAAAAGCGCACCACCGGCGTCAGCGTGGCTGCATTGATCACAGTTACGCCCGTGTTCAGGTTTGTGCCGCTCTTCTTCGTCAGTTCATCAATGTCGGAGTCGGTCACACCGGCACCGGACAATACCAGCGGCACATCAACAGTCTCACCCGCAACCAGTGCTCGCCCCAGTGTAACTGAGAATTCGATGCTGCCGCCCTCGGCAACCCGTCCACTTCCGGCACGCGCCAGAGAACCTTGCGTCGCATCATCGTCGGTGATAGCAGCGGTGACGATGCGCACCCCGCCTGCCCTGATGTCGGCTGGCAGAGGCGAACCCAGCTTGACTGCGACAATCTCTGTAGGCTCGTCATCGGCGTCATCGGTGACCGAAAGCGCGGCCGTGCCGGTCAAGGCGCCATTCGCAATGCTGATTGAAGTGGCAACGGCATAGTCGCCGACATCCGCCGTGGTACCCGTTGCATCGATTGCAATCGGTATGGAAATCGCAGCGCCTGAAGCATTGCTGCTGCCAAGAGCTGCCGTGACCGTCAGCGCGCCCGCACCTTCGGCGATGCTACTGGCGCTGATAGATAGACTGACAGAGTTACCTGCCTCGTCATCGTCAGACACTGCGACCGAGGCCGAAGCATGCTCGGAAGGCGCATAGGTCGGAGGATCCTTGCTGTCAGCTTCCACGGTTACCGTGACCACCCCGTCGGATTCGTCCGCCTCGTCCGCCTCGGTATCCACCGAATAGATTGCCGACCTCTTTCCTTTTGGAATCGTCACGGCCTTCGATCCCTCGTCGGCGTCTGATACGAAATCGCCGCCGCCGGATTCCGCAACATTCAGCTTGATGCTCAAGTCCGCATCAACCGCCTGATCTGCTGTGATTGAAAAGCGCGCACTGTCGCCTTCCGCCACCGGAAGCCACGGAGAGACGCTGATCTTTGGAAGAGGTTTGTCCCTGATGATGATTTCCACCCGTGGAAGGGGATCTGCAAAGGAGTGCCCTGGCTCGTCAAAAGTAATAATAGATATCATCTCTTCGCCTTCGGTTTCCGTGTCTTCCACCACATCAATTACAGTGCTAACCTCAGTCACACCCGCAGGGAATAAGATTTTGGTGCTGTGCCTGTCGCGCCACTTTTCAATAGCATTCGACCAGTCCTCAGGGTTTTCGAAATTGTAGTCGGATGCACTCGCAGTACTATACTTCGACTGCTCCAAGCGGTAGGAAACAGGAGAGGTATGAGCATTCGAAAGTGAAATGGTTAACGTAGCCTTTTTCCCTTCGGTCACGATGATGCTTGTGTTCCGTCCTTTCGGTGAGTTCCCGACGTACAACGTTGCTCTGGGATCCTCGCCGGAGGTGGTGCGGAGGATCCTGTAATCGGGAAGTCGATCGATCAAGATTGCATTATTGTCAATATTTGTGCCGGAATCATCTATATCGAACTTCAAGGAAGTATTCTCGTTGTCTTCCTTCGTGTTTGGCCAGCGATTTTTGTCATGAGCGGTTAACGTCAAGTCGAGAGAATCCGCAGAGGGACCAGTGAAGGTAAATATCATGCTCTTGC
This sequence comes from Arenicellales bacterium, assembly GCA_963664525.1. Lineage (GTDB taxonomy): Bacteria > Pseudomonadota > Gammaproteobacteria > Arenicellales > JAJDZL01 > JAJDZL01. The sequence goes on along the minus strand of OY761535.1, from coordinate 738,464 downwards.
TTTGCTGGCCCACATATCGATTCAGATCAGGGCAAGAGACACCGGCCGGAAGCGGGTTCTCGCAAGCCAGTACGTAATCTGCAAAGACCCAGCCTTCATTCTGTGGAGCATATGTGGCAATTCCGTATCCTCGGTCAATGTCCAGTTTTACCTTAAGCGTTTCACCTGCTACGAGTTGTCGACTGAGTCTAAGGGTGATCGCCTTCGTTCCGCCCCTTGGAATACTACCAGACTCGCCTGAGACGGTTACCGTGATTGGATCGTTGTCCCGAATTCTCACCACCGCAGTACGGGACGAACTTGCTTCTACTTCCGGAGGGAGAACACCGAGAGCCAGAATAAGGTTCTCATCCGTTTCTTCTTCATCATCGTCGGTGAGGAGCATTTGCGCACTTCCCGAAGTAGTGCCAGCCCGGATCTGTACACTGGTTGGGACCAAGGTGTAGTCCGTCACGTCCGCGGTGCTCGCTTGAGAGAGGGTCAGCGGAATCATCACATTCTTACCCAAACTCTTCGACAGAGTCGCGGTAACAATGACGAGTGCGCCTTCATTCGCCTCAGCCTTGTTTACGGAAAGCGACACCGTCGGCTTGGCCGCACTCTCCAGAATGCGGAAATCTGCCAGCTGGTCAATACCCCTGGCACCACCGCCGAGGCCAGTCCCGGAACTCCCGTTCAGTGGGCCGAGACCGATGCTCACCGTCTCGAATCCTTCGTCCGAACCGTCCTGACGCGCCGTAAACGTCAGGGCGACAGACTGTGCCGAAGGCCCTGTGAACGAGATCGCCGCACCGGCACTTTCCAGATTGCGGCAAGCCACACCTGCCGGCAAGGGGGAGGGACAGGACAGCGTATAGTCGCCGATGGCCCCACGTACAGCCGTTCCTCCAAAGGTCAGCGGTACCGAAAGCGCCTCGCCTGATACCAATGCACGTCCAAGCGCAACGGTGAGAATCTTGTCGGCGCCTTCAACAATATCGCCTGCGCCCGAAAGCGTCACCTCAGTCGGATCGTTGTCCAGCACATTCACAATCGCCGGAGTGCCGGGCTGCATCCCGTCCGGGAAACTTCGACCCTCGAATGTTACGGTCATGACCTCAGTCGGTTCATCCTCGTTATCATCGAGGGTTCTCAGTTTTATTGTCTTCCTCCTATCGCTGGCCGACCAGTCGATCGTTCCTGTTGTCTTGTAATCGGCAATAGTAATCCCTGCACCATTCGCCGTCAGACCCGGCAAGGTCACATCTTTTGCCACAGTCCCCTTAAGAGCAATCGCAATATCCTTCTCTTGTCCTTCGGTAACAGACCCCGTCGCACTGAGATCAAACACCGACAATGTGTTTGTTGCTAGCACAGTCACAGGTACGTTCGGCAGCTTTGCGGCATTAATTTTGTAATCGCTGTCCGACGATGCAGTCGTGTGGGTTATGGATGCTGTGCCTTGGGCAATGCCCGAGACCCTCACAGTCTGCGAAATGTTCCAGTTGCTCGTCGTGAATGTGAGAGGTCCATTCACGGTGGCAACGTTTACATCATCGCTGACGGGAGTGACCGTTACAGCAGCGTCAGGCGGCGCCGCAAGCCGGATGTTGTAAGCAACTGCGGTGCCGACATTCATCGACAGGCTGTCGTCATAGACGACTATTCCCGCCGTTCTTGGCGAAACCGCTGCGAAAGGTTTCATGTCAGCGGCCGACAGCATTGCATCAAAAAAAGCAATCCGGTTCGGGATGGTTTGAAAGATATATTTTTCCTGTGCGCGGCTGATTCGCCCTGGGCGAAACCGTGCGGCAAGATAGGCGACAAAGGACTCCGCTAAATCTTCCCTTTTGGGGTGGCTTCGCGCGTAGCCCGAGATGAATGCTCCGTCCAATATTTGCGCCGCCAACCAGCGAGCGTCAATTCTGAACTGCGAGTCCAGTGCCAAGTGCGCTGTCTCATGGGCGAGCACTTCCTCAAGGGATGCGCCCAACCTTGATTCAGGATTGCCGAACATTTCCCCTAAGGTTGTGACTGCCGACCAAGTTCTCGCAAACTTACTCATCGAGACCCCATTGATACCTTTACGCAACACCCTCGGCAGGCGTCCGATGGCTTCTCCGTAATATTTTGCTTCGCTCGCAGCTTCCGACGAGGTATAGCCATCAGCTACCAGGACCCGCACCTCGAAACTGTTCGAACCGCCGTCGCAACTGGCATTGAATATCCAGTATTCGTGCCTGTCATACACCGCAGGGATATTAAAAACAAAAATCGAACTACTAATGAAAGGTCCTCGCATGCCCTTGGGCGGATTAGCCGCTGAGACTGTGCAAACGGAGCGATCAGAAGGTGTGATGACACTTGACAAACTATATGGGTTCGAAAACGAAGTTACACTAGCCTCGACTTGCTTCACGGGCAAGAGAGTTAACCCTGCCGCGGCAAAAGTCACTAAGAGACCCGCCAGCGCGGTCTTTGTAGTTTCCAGCCAACTCATTTGCGTGCTCGACTCGGCATGAGCACAAGAATTAACCGGGGAATTTGGAGGGTAGAACCGACCTCAAGTCTAGCGGGTGAACTCAGGCACAGAGTCGTGCGATCCGGCGATCCGGCGATCCGGCGATCCGGCGATCCGGCGATCCGGCGATCCGGCGATCCGGCGATCCGGCGATCCGGCGATCCGGCGATCATTATATTTATATTTGGTTCTGTCGATTCTCATGCCATGCCGGTCAATTCAATCAAGAACACCATGCTCGTGCCTCTGTACAGCTGATCGATTAGTGCCAATTATGTCTAAATCATTTGATCCCGTCAACACAATTCATTTCACCTTTGCTAGTACAGGTGAAATGATATATCTTCAATATATTCTAATTGGAAATGTTTTGCTACACCTGTTTCCCAAGGCAATTTTGCCTTGGAATATATTATGGAAAAAACGACAGTAGGCCTCTTGCCTCACATAAAAAGTGGAATCAATTGAACTTGTGTTCCGCCACACGTTGGAAGAACGATGCGTCGGCAAGCACCCCGTATAAATCACTTGCCTCTATGGCTCATTCAGACAGTGGCGATACGCCCTCAGTAAATTTCATCGCAGGCGGCATAATCTTGTGGAAATTGAGCCATGATTGGCAAGGTTAAGTTCAATTTCGCCGCCGACTACGCATTGAGGTATTTGGGACAGTCTGCCGACGGATTCCGAGCATAGTCGAGCCTTAGAGGATTACCGAAATGGAGCGTGACGAGGCTGGATTCCGAGGGTTCCGAAGCAAGCAACGCCTCATCACCGCGATCTTCTTCCATCTCGGCAGTCTTGACCCATACCCGAAGGAACCAGTATTTAAACTTGCCCACTACAATTGGGAAAGAACCAACTCGAATTTGCCGTCGAGCACCCAAAGTGCAATCATGCAACGCTACTGCGCAGTCCATCCACCGTCGACCGGCAATGCACTCCCAGTAATTCCTCCAGCATCGTCAGAGCAAAGAAACAGCGTCAGCGCAGCAATCTCCGACACATCGATAAATCGCCCGATGGGCTGTTTTTGCGCCATCATATCGTCAACCACCTGTTCTTCGGTCAAGTTGTCCTGACTCATCCGATCACGAATCTGCTTTTCCATCAATTCCGTCCTCACCCACGCGGGACAGATTGCATTGCAAGTAATCCGCTGTGCGGCTACTTCGATAGCGATTTGCTTCGTCAGGCCGACAACACCATGCTTTGCTGCAATGTATGCAGGCTTATGGATGCTCGCGACCAAGCCGTGCACCGATGCGATATTGACAATTCGTCCCCAGCCTCGCTGCATCATTGAAGGAAGCACGGCCTTGGACGCGTGAAAGACCGCAGACAAGTTCACCGCAATGACTTCATCCCAGTCGCTTTCGGAAAATTTATGGACCGGAGCGACACGCTGTATGCCGGCGTTATTGACAAGAATGTCTATCGGCCCAAGATTCTCGCGTGTTTGTACAAGCGCATTGCGTATCTGATCTGGATGTCCGAAATCTGCAGAAAAGTAGCCGACTCGCACCCCTGTTTTCTGCTGCAACTGCGAACGGAAAAGCTCAATTGCGCCAGGTTCGCCGAAACCGTTGATCGCAACATTGCAACCCGATTCCGCCAGAGCTTCGGCGATAGCCTTGCCGATTCCGCTGGTTGAGCCGCTGACGAAAGCAACCTTGGATTTGTCGCACATCCGAGCCATCGAAATCAATTCCGCGAGTCACCCGATTCGATGATCCGATTGGCAAACTCCAGACACTGAATCTTACCGGACGGTCCTTTTGGCAGGTCATCGACCAGATAGATCTCACTCGGCATTCGAAATGATCCGAGATGCTCCCTGGAGTAGTCCGTCAACGCATCCTCGTCGCACTCGAATCTGGGCTTGAGCACGACCCCGACGGCGACAACTTGACCACAGGATTCGTCGGGCAGACCGAAGGCTGCCGCTTCCAGGCGACCTGCCGGGAGCAGAAAATTCAGAAATTGGAATGACGTAGACATAAGGTTGGATTCTAATATCAATCTCGACTAAGGTCATCATTGATATTAGAGGGTGTAATTTAATTTCGCTTTCTTCCTCCTTATAACTCGCCATTCTTTCTCTAGCGGTTGCACCATAATTTTTCGAATCTAGCTGATACGACTACAGCTTGGAAACCGAAATCTGTTGGACGAGATTTTCGACCGCCATGTGCATCATCTCCAAAAGTGGAAATGGCCAAACACCAAGAAGTACCACAAAAACCGCTATCAGACCGAGCGTGATTTTCTCTTGAGAATTAAGATCTGTCAGTGAATCAACTGCATCGCTTACGATATTCCCGTAAATGACGCGCTTATACATCCGCAGTGTATACGCCGCTCCCAAAATCAATGTCAATGCTGCGATTCCTGCGTAAATGGCGCTTTCCTGAAATACACCAATAATCACCAGCACTTCCCCGACAAAACCAGACGTGCCTGGTAAGCCGACATTTGCTAGTGTAAACAGCATCATCAGCGCAGCAAACACGGGCATACGGTGCGCTACACCGCCGTAAGTTTCAATCTGCCTGGAATGCAGGCGATCGTACAGCACACCAACACACAAAAACAATGCCCCGGAAACAAACCCATGCGAAATCATCTGCACAATGGCACCTTCAATTCCCTGGATATTGAAAACAAAAAATCCCAGCGTTACGAATCCCATGTGCGATATTGATGAATATGCAATCAACTTTTTCATATCGGTTTGTGCCAAAGCCACCAACGCGATATAGACCACTGCGATAAGCGATAGGACGATCATGACTTCTGACAAAGTACGCGACGCATCCGGCAATATCGGTAAACTGAATCGCAAGAATCCGTAAGCACCCATTTTCAACATCACCGCAGCCAAAATAACCGAACCGCCCGTTGGCGCTTCGACGTGTGCATCTGGAAGCCACGTATGAACCGGTACCATCGGAACCTTAACGGCAAAAGCCGTGAAAAAGGCAATAAACAAAAATATTTGTGCACTGTGCGCAATGGCCGACAAGGCTTGCCACTCCAAAATACTGAACGATGATCCGCTGACGTTATATAGATACAAAAACGCCACCAGCATCAAAAGCGACCCCAGTAGTGTGTACAGGAAAAACTTGATCGTCGCGTAAACCCGGTTCTCGCCGCCCCAGATACCAATAATCAGGAACATCGGAATCAACATTCCTTCCCAAAATATGTAAAACAAAATGGCGTCCAACGCTGAAAAGACGCCAATCATCAGGCCTTCGAGCAACAAAAAAGCTGCAAGGTAGTGCGATACTCGGTATTGAATGACTTTCCATCCGGCAACAACGACCAGAACGGTAAGGAAAGTCGTTAGCAATATCAGGGGTAAAGAAATTCCGTCAATGCCAACAGAGTAGTAGATGTTGAATGTATCAACCCATGCGCGGTGTTCGAGAAACTGGTACGCTGCACTCGTTGTGTCAAACAGCCGATAGACCAGCAGGCTCATCATGAAAGTGAGCACTGAAAATCCCAAGGCAATCCATCGTGCGGAATTTGAATCACGGCTCTTGCCAACTGCAAGTACCGCAATGGCGCCTACAATGGGCAACCAAATCAGCGAACTCAACCAGGGAAACATCACTACTCTCGCAGTCGCAGATTAGCCAAGCATGTACCAGGTGATCAACAGCAATAAGCCGATAATCATTGTGAATGCATAGTGATAAACAAAACCGCTTTGAATGGTGCGAATTCTAGAGGATATGCGCTTGACCGAATTTGCGAGTCCGTTAACGACAACGCCATCAATCACATACACGTCCATCACTCGCCAGAGCATACTGCCCAAATTTCGCGTACCACTTGCAAATACAACTTCATTGAACTCATCAAACCCATACTTTCGGTCCAAAATCTGCCACAGCACCATCATGCGGGATTGAATCATCGCTGGCCATTCGGGTTTTCGCATATAGAGCAGCCAGGCAGTGAAAATTCCCGCCACAGCCAACCAGAAAGGCAAAGTTACAAAACCATGAGTAAACATTTTCCACGCTGACACTGTACCGTCCGCGCCGGTAAGCCCGCCGGCAAGTTGTGCCAACGTATCGTGTTCTGGCATCACAAAGATAGAGTTATCGTAAAAAGAGCCGTACAGCATAGGTACTGCAAACATCGCACCGAAAATGACAGATGGAATTGCTAAAACAACCAGTGGTAGCGTAATAACCCAAGGGGATTCGGAAGCATGAGCGAATTGCTCATCCGACATCCGCGTTTTCCCGTGAAAAACGATAAACAGCATTCGAAACGAATAAAGCGCTGTGATAAATACCCCAACGGTGACTGCAAATAATGCAAACCCGCTGCCGGGCAAATTACTGGCGTGAACCGCTTCAATAATCGTGTCTTTGGAAAAGAATCCGGAAAAAGGCGGTAAACCTGCAAGCGCCAATGAGCCGACAAGAGCGGTCCAGTACGTGATTGGCATCACTTTACGCAAACCACCCATGCGTCGTATGTCCTGCTGGTGGTGCAAGGCAACAATGACAGAGCCAGCAGCCAAAAACAGCAAGGCTTTAAAGAAGGCATGGGTCGTAAGGTGAAACATACCCGCGGCATAGGCGGATGCACCGAGTGCGACAGTCATGTACCCGAGCTGGGAAAGCGTTGAGTAAGCAACGATTCGCTTGATGTCGTTTTGCACCAAGCCAATCAGTGCCATAAAAAGTGCTGTGATCGAACCGATCGTAATAACGACTGTCAACGCAACTTCAGAAAATTCAAATAGCGGTGACATCCGGGCAACCATGAAAATTCCTGCGGTAACCATGGTCGCAGCGTGAATCAGTGCGGATATGGGGGTTGGTCCTTCCATCGAATCCGGCAGCCAAACGTGGAGCGGAACTTGCGCTGATTTACCCATGGCACCAACGAAAAGGAGCAATGAAATGATGGTCAGCCAATGCCAGTTCACCCCGTCAAAAGCCTCAACCGTCATGTTTGCCACCGAAGGCGCTTGCTCGAACACTATCGAGTAGTCCAGGGAACTGAAAACATATGCAATTGCTGCAATCCCTAATATGAAACCAAAGTCCCCAATCCGATTCACCAGGAAGGCCTTCATATTGGCATAAATGGCTGAGTCCCGATCAAACCAGAATCCGATGAGCAGGTAAGAAACAACGCCAACACCTTCCCAACCAAAAAACAACTGCAGGAAATTATTAGCCATGACCAACATCAGCATGGCAAATGTAAAGAGTGCGATATAGCAAAAGAATCGCTGATAACCGGAGTCATCATGCATATACCCGATGGTATAGATGTGCACCATCAGCGATACAAAAGTCACAACAACTGCCATCGCTGCAGACAGTTCGTCAATTAAAAAACCAATTTGAAAGGTCAAAAATCCGCTGGTGCCCCACGTGTACAGCGTTCCATCAAAATAATTTCCCTGCAACACGTCATACAGGACATAAACGGACAAAATGAAACTCAAAGCCACACCTGAAATCGCAACTCGGTGTGTCGCTGTACGACCGATGATGTGACCGCCAAAGCCGGCAATCATTGCGGCGATCAGGCAACTGAGGGGAATCAAAGTGTAAATCAACAGCATCAGTGAAAATTATGTTGGCTGTGTTTACCCGCTCAAGCGGTTAAGATCTTCGACGTTGATGGTACGTCGATTTCGAAAAAGAACGATCAGAATCGCCAATCCGATAGCCGCCTCTGCGGCTGCAACAGTCAGGATAAAAAATACGAACACCTGACCAGCGAGATCTTCCAAATAGTAGGAAAATGCAACAAAATTGATATTCACTGCCAATAACAAAAGTTCAATAGCCATTAGCAAAATGACAACATTTTTCCGATTCAGAAATATCCCGACCACTGCGATCGAAAAGAGAATCGCGGCCAAAACGAGGTAGTGTGTCAATGAAATCATTCCACACTCTTCCCTGTCGATTCAAGGTTCGGTGTTTCCGATTTTAAGGTGACCACTCGCAAGCGATCTTCTTTTCTCACTGCGACCTGCTTAGCTGGTTTTTGATAGCGCGTCTGCGGCCGACGTCTAAGCGTTAGCGAAATTGCAGCGATAATTGCAACGAGTAATATCACAGCAGCAATTTCAAAAGGATAGGCGTATTGCGTATAGAGAATTTCACCCAATTCTTTGGTGTTGCTGTAATCGACTGATTGCCCTTGCGGCCTGGGCATTGATTCAATATTGAAAACTTTGGCTCTTAGAATAATGATCATTTCAAAGACCAGCAAAATAGCGACCAAGCTACCGACTGGCAGGTACCTGCTAAAGCCCTCTCGCATCTGCACCAAATTGATGTCCAGCATCATCACGACAAACAAAAACAAGACCATGACTGCCCCGACATAGACCAGCACCAGTACGATTGCCAAAAATTCGGCCTCCAGCGTGATCCAGACACAGGCTGCACTGAAAAATGCCAGAACCAAAAACAGCGCTGCAATCACCGGGTTTCGAACAGTCACCACCATGAAGGCAGCAAATATAAGAATCGCTGACAGTGCGTAAAATGCAAAATCCAAAAAAGCCATGATGTCGGTCTCAACGATAGGCAGAGTCTACTTGCCTGGCAGCTGCAATCTGTTCCTCGTACTTGTCGCCAATCTCAAGAAGCATATCTTTGGTCATAATGTTGTCGCCGCGCGCCTCAAAATGAAATTCGTGAATGTCGGTTTCCACGATTGAGTCGACTGGGCAGGCTTCCTCACAAAATCCGCAATAAATACACTTGAACATATCGATGTCATAGCGGGTGGTTCGACGCGTACCATCGCTTCTTTCTTCCGATTCAATCGTAATCGCAAGTGCTGGACAAACCGCTTCGCACAATTTACAGGCAATACAGCGCTCTTCTCCGTTTGGATATCGACGAAGTGCATGCAAGCCGCGAAACCGTGGAGACTTGGGCGTCTTTTCTTCTGGGTACTGCACCGTGATCTTGCGCCTGAAAAGATGTTTGCCGGTTACGCTTAATCCGCGCACCAACTCAAGCAGCAAAAATGTCTTGAAATGTCGTTTTAACCAATTCATTGCTCAATCCAATCGCTTTATCTGAAGATGAACCCATAGGGTGTGAGAAAGCGAAAGATACCGATGACTGCAATCCATACCAGTGTAACCGGAATAAAAACCTTCCAACCCAAACGCATGATCTGGTCATAGCGATACCTGGGGAACGTCGCGCGCAGCCACAGGAAAAAGAAAAGCATCAAAGCGACTTTTCCAAAAAGCCAAAAAAACGGTGGGATCCAGGTAAATGGGGCTATATCAAAGGGCGCATGCCACCCACCCAAAAACATAATGACCGCAAGTGTTGCAATCAGTACCATATTGGCGTATTCCGCCATAAAAAATACTGCGAATGACACCCCCGAATATTCGACATGAAAACCAGCAACGATTTCCGACTCACCTTCAGCAACATCAAACGGTGCGCGGTTGGTTTCAGCAACGCCAGAGATGAAATACACTAAAAACAAGGGCAATAATGGCCAGACATACCACTGGTGAATACCACCGGTCTGGGCATTAACTATGTCAACCAGGTTCAAACTGCCGGCTGCCATTAGCAAACCGACCAGAGCAAACCCCATGGCAATCTCATAAGCAACAATTTGGGCGGCTGAGCGCATCGCACCCAAAAACGCGTACTTGGAATTCGATGCCCATCCGGCAACGATGACGCCATACACGCCCAGCGAGGTCAGCGCAAGTACATATAACAGGCCTGCATCCAGATTGGCCAGTACAAGCGTATCAGTAAACGGTATCACTGCCCACGCAGCCAATGCTGGTGTCAGTGAAAGAATCGGTGCTGTCAAAAACAAAAATCGATTGGCATTCGCCGGAACCAGCACTTCTTTGAGCAGCAATTTTAAAAAGTCGGCGATAGGCTGCAGCCAACCTTTGGGCCCGACTCGATTGGGTCCGATTCGAACCTGAATGTAGCCAATAATCTTTCGCTCCGCATAAGTGAGGTAAGCCACGCACAAAAGAAGCGGCACCAAAATTGCAACAATTTTAACGAGACTTTCCACGGTCACCTGCAAACCAAATGGAAAACTGGACCAAGTCGCCACAAGCCAAGTCATCACATGACCTCGGCTTCGCCTTCAATTCTGACTTCGGCTCCAAGCGCTGCCGACGGTCCGAAGTCATTGCCCCCTGGAAAGTAAACGCAACCTCGTGCAACTCGTGAATCGACAACGGCCTGTGTTTGAATCAAATGCAAATCATGGCGTAAAGTAATTGCAGTTCCGCTTTCCAATCCCAGCGTTTCCATGTCGTCTGGATGAAGGCCTACAGTGGCCGGTGACGCATGAACAGTTGACTGTAATGCATTTGCACGTCTCACGGTGGCATCCACAGCATAAATTTGTGGGTCCGAAACCAACTCGAAGTAACCAGGCTCTCGCTGTGATTCTCGTTTAATGCAAGGCACTGGACGGTCGATGGAACGACCAAGGCGCTCAGCATCTGCAAAGTTTAAGGGAACTTCCTTCGTCACGTCATCAATCTCGACGTAATCAAACCCCAAGACGCCAAATCGATTGCCGAGCACGCGAAGAATCTTCCAAGCCGGCCTTGCCTCACCCATCGGCGCGACTGCGGCAACAGCGCGCTGGACGCGTCCTTCACAATTGACGAAGGTGCCAGCATTTTCTGTAAACGGAGCAATGGGCAAAACGACATCGACATTATCAGGAACTTGTGCAAAAGACTGTAAACTGACGACAAAACGAGCATTGGCCAATGCTTCATCAGCGTGCATTCCATCTGCCATATCCTTGGAAGGCTCAACATTAAAAAGTAGATAAGCCCCGCGTGGATTGTGAATCATTTGGCGCGCGTTATAACCTGGGCTATCACTTGGAACACCATTGGCATGGCGGTGTGGCAGGCAGCCCGCAAGCCAACCGGCGACACTGTTTGCCGGAGGCAAAATTGCCAGTTCAGCACCGGCAATATTGGCAATGAAGCTTGCCAGGCTCTTAATACAGCTGAACATCGGATGAGCGATCGCCGATTGCCCCAGTATGATGAGCGAACCACCCGATTGTTCAGCTAGCATCGCCGCAGTGCTGCGACAATCCTCGAGCCCAGAAAATTCATGCGCCTCCTTAAGGAAATCACCGGAAATCGACGCTGGTACTTCCTGTTCTTTTATTTCGCATAGTGTTAGCAGAACCTGGGCCAAAGCGTAAGGCATTAAAGCTGGTGCAACGATAGTTTTCGCTTCAAGTTCAAAATTACACGACCAGTCCATCGAATTAATTGCGGCTATCTTGGCACCAGCACGCCAGGCCTTTCGAACACGCAGTCCTAAAAGAGGCTGCTCTTTACGAATATCAGAACCGATCAGCAAAATTTGACGGCAATCTGAATAACTTTCGATGGGTAGATTAGTTCCCGGATACAGTTCAGTTGCATCGTCTCCGGAAAAATCGATCTGTCGCAATCGATGATCGATATTTTCACAGCCCAGTGCACGCATCAATTTCTGAACCAGGTAAAATTCCTCAAATGTCGCGGTGGGCGATACCAATGCGCCGAGTGCGCTGGCACCTTCGGCTTCAATCGTGGCGTTAAACCCCGCAACAACAGCATCAAGGGCCTCCTGCCAATCAACGGGAACCAGCCCGGATTCAGTGCGCAGCATTGGCTGTGTGAGTCGATGTTCTGCTTCTGTGGCTTCATAGCTGTATCGGTCACGATCAGCCAGCCAACACTCATTGACAGCTTCATTGATTCTCGGCAGCACACGCTTGACAGCACCGCGTAAGGTTTGAATGCTGATATTGGTTCCGACGCAGTCATGCGGACTGATCGAATCGTGATCAATTAACTCCCAGGAACGAGCTGAAAATCGATAGGGCTTGGAAGTCAGCGCACCGACTGGGCAAAGATCAATCACATTGCCAGATACTTCTGAATCCACAGATGAACCAAAAAACGTGTCAATTTTCAAGTGTTCGCCGCGCCCTGTGATCCCAAATTCCATCACCCCTGCAACTTCATCCCCGAACCTCACACACCGCGTACAGTGTATGCATCGCGTCATTTCAGTCTCGATTAAAGGACCTATGTCGTGGTCAGGAACGACACGCTTTTTTTCTTCGAACCGAGACAGGTGACCACCGTAGCCTACTGCCTGATCCTGCAGCGGACATTCACCTCCTTGGTCACAAATCGGACAATCGAGTGGGTGGTTAATCAGCAAAAACTCCAGCGTGTCTTTCTGCGCTCCCACAGCAACCGTAGAATTGGTTTTGACTTTCATGCCGTCCATCACTGGAGTTGCACAAGCGGGAAGAGGTTTCGGCGCCCTTTCCACCTCGACCAGACACATTCGACAGTTGGCAGCAATCGACAGCTTCTCGTGATAGCAAAAGCGGGGAATATAGATTCCCGCCTTGTCGGCGACTTCGATCACCATTTCGCCGGGAGCAGCCTCAAACTCGCGCCCGTCAATTTCGATCTTGAACATGGTCTTATCTGACATGATCAATCACCTAGGCGGCCTTACTGCTTGATTTAATTTTTGCTTCAAATTCATGTCGAAAATGTTTGATAAAACTCTGAACAGGCCATGCCGCTGCATCTCCCAGAGCGCAGATGGTTCGACCTTCGATGCGATTTGCAACATCAACGAGTTGATCAATCTCTTCAAAGCGCGCATGACCAAGGCGAATTCGCTTAAGCATTCGGTAAAGCCATCCAGTGCCTTCTCGACATGGCGTACACTGACCGCAGGATTCTTCCCAGTAAAAGTACGCGATACGTTCGAGCATCTGTACCATGCAGGTGGAGTCATCCATGATAATCACTGAACCCGCGCCAAGCAAAGAGCCAGCGCTTTGCAGTGAGTCATAATCCATATTGCATTCCATGATGATATCGGCTGGCAGCACTGGCACAGATGAACCGCCCGGGATCACCGCTTTGAGTTTGCAATCATTGAGCATCCCTCCAGCCATTTGCAACAAATCGCGAAAGGAAGTACCTAGGGCGACTTCATAGTTTCCCGGCCTATTGACGTGCCCCGATACTGAAAAAATCTTGGTACCTGCATTATTCTTTGGGCCAAGACTCACGAACCAGTCCGCTCCTTCTCGCAAAATTCGCGGAACAGATGCCAGGGTTTCGGTATTGTTGATCGTCGTTGGTTTACCAAAGGCACCAAACTGCGCCGGAAACGGTGGCTTGAATCGGGGTTGGCCGCTTTTACCTTCAAGAGACTCTAATAGTCCGGTTTCCTCACCGCAGATATATGCGCCTGCGCCCAAGTGAGAATGCAGTTCGAAATCGACTCCGCTACCCAGAATATTCATTCCAAGCAGATTGGCTTCGCGTGCCTCTTTCATTGCCTGTTCAATTCGCTGATAGGGTTCAACGAATTCACCGCGCATGTAGTTGTATCCCACCGTTGCACCCATTGCATAGCCAGCAATTGTCATTCCTTCGATCAGCGCATGGGGGTTGAATCGGATGATATCCCGGTCTTTGAAGGTGCCGGGCTCACCTTCATCGGAATTACAGACCAGGTACTTTTGGCCTGGCGCATTTCGCGGCATGAAGCTCCACTTCAGGCCCGTGGGAAAACCTGCACCTCCGCGCCCTCGCAAGCCGGATGCTTTAACCTGGTTGATGATGTCTTCTGGAGAAATCTTGTCCCTGAGAATCCGGGTCAAAGCTTCGTAACCACCGAAACTGCGATAGGCATCAATAGTCCATGCCTTTTCGACACCGTCAGGTGGAAGACAAACTCGAATTTCTTCGACCATCAGTCCAGCGCCTCCAGTATTTCATCGATGCGTTGCGGTGTCAGATTTTCATAGTAATCCGTACCGATCAGCGCCGCTGGCGCACCACCACAGGCTGCCAGGCATTCTACTTCTTTGAGCGTAAAGCGACCGTCTTGAGTCGTTTCACCGAATCGAATATTCAAACGTTTAAAGAGATGTTCGACAACGTGTGATGATCCCCTTAAACCGCAGGATATATTGGTACAAAGTGAGATCTTGTACCGACCCACTGGCTGTAAGTCATACATCGTGTAAAAAGTTGCAACTTCAGCAACCTTGGCCGGTTCAATATGAAGCAGGTCAGCGATGTAAGTCATCGTCTCGGAACTGATCCAGCCACATTCATGCTGGGCGATGCGCAGTGCCGCCAGCACGGCTGCGCGTTCTTGCCCATCGGGATATTTCGCAATCTCGCCATTGATTTCATTCAGAGCTTGGGATGACAGCATCAGCGGTCGACCTCTCCGAAAACGATGTCCTGGGTTCCGATCATGGCAACCACATCGGCCAGCATGTGACCGCGACACATTTGATCCAGTGCGGAAAGGTGTACAAATCCAGGAGCTCGAATCTTGAGTCGGTATGGTTTGTTGGCACCATCGGATATCAGGTAAATTCCAAATTCCCCTTTAGGCGCTTCAACTGCAGCGTAAGCCTCGCCTTCCTGAACACAATAGCCTTCTGTGAACAGTTTGAAATGATGAATCAACGATTCCATATCTCGTTTCATTGTTTCGCGTCGAGGTGCGATCAATTTGGAATCGTCCAGCATGACGGGCCCTGGATTATCGCGCAGCCACTTGACGCATTGTCGAACGATGTGATTGGACTGGCGCATTTCTTCGACCCGGCACAGATAACGGTCGTAACAGTCCCCATTGGTACCCACGGGAATATCAAACTCGAATTCATCATAAACTTCGTATGGTTGTTTCCTTCGTAGGTCCCATTCGATACCGGAACCGCGCAGCATCGCACCGGTAAATCCACGCGCAAGTGCCATTTCGGGCGATACGATACCAATGTCTACTGTACGCTGCTTCCAGATTCGATTGTCTGTCAGGAGTGTTTCGTAGTCATCAACGCAAGCAGGAAAACGTTCCGTAAACGCCCAGATAAAATCCAAAAGTGAGCCTTGTCTCGCGGCGTTGATCTCGGCGAGTTTTGCTTTGCTGCGCAACTTTGACGGTTGATACTGAGGCATAGAGTCGGGCAAATCCCGATATACGCCCCCCGGTCGATAGTACGTCGCATGCATACGAGCACCGGAAACCGCTTCGTAGCAGTCCATCAGATCTTCGCGTTCGCGAAAGCAATACAGAAACACTGTCATTGCACCGATGTCGAGCGCATGTGCGCCAAGCCACAACAAGTGATTCAATATTCTGGTGAGCTCGTCAAACATCACCCGAACGTATTGAGCCCGACGCGGCACGGTCACCTGGAGCAATTTCTCGATCGCCAAGACGTAGGCATGTTCATTGCACATCATCGAGACATAATCGAGCCGATCCATGTATCCGATACTCTGGTTAAATGGCTTTGATTCGGCCAGTTTTTCAGTCGCTCGGTGCAAAAGGCCAATGTGCGGGTCGATTCGCTCGACGACTTCACCGTCCATTTCCATGACCAGACGCAACACCCCATGTGCAGCAGGATGCTGTGGTCCGAAATTCATGGTGTAATTACGAATCTCTGTTACCAAAACTATCCTCTCGAATTACGCGCGGGACCAGCGTCCTCGGTTCGATGGTAACAGGCTCGTATACAACGCGACCTTTCTCTACGTCGTAGCGCATTTCTACGTAACCGGACAAAGGGAAGTCTTTCCGGAACGGATGACCAATAAAGCCATAGTCGGTCAGAAGTCTGCGTAGGTCTGGATGCCCATCAAATACAATGCCATACAGGTCGAATGCTTCGCGTTCAAACCAGTCTGCGCATGGCCATACGGAAATAACCGACGCGATCATCGGCATTTCGTCGTCTAAAAAAGTTTTGATTCGCAAACGATGGTTATGTCGCACAGACAGCAGGTGATAGACCACGCCATAACGTGCACCTTGCCACGCTTTGGAGGGATCTTCCTGACCGTAGATTGAATAATCGACACCGCAAAGATCGATCAGTTGCTCAAACCGGGTTTGCTCATCATCGCGCAATGCAGCACAGATGTCAACAATCTGTTCCACATTGACAACAATCGTCAACTCACCTGTTGATTGGACTGCATCGAGTAAGCGATCGCCCAGCAGGCTTTCGACAGCACTCGACAGTTCAGACAACGATGCCATGGGTGGTCAGTTATTTTGCGATCGTATGGGTACGCTGAATCTTGCGCTGTAACTGAAGTATTCCATACACGAGCGCTTCTGCTGTCGGTGGGCAGCCTGGAACATAGACATCGACCGGTATGATCCGGTCACAGCCCCGCACCACTGAATAGGAATAGTGATAGTAGCCACCGCCATTGGCGCATGAGCCCATAGATATCACCCAACGCGGCTCTGGCATCTGGTCGTAAACCTTGCGTAAAGCTGGCGCCATTTTGTTGACTAGTGTGCCGGCAACGATGATCACATCGGACTGACGGGGGCTGGGACGAAAGATGATCCCGAAGCGGTCAAGATCATATCGAGAAGCACCTGCATGCATCATTTCCACGGCGCAGCAGGCTAAACCGAATGTCATGGGCCACATGGCACCGGTGCGTGCCCAATTGACCAATTTGTCCATGGACGTCGTCACAAAACCTTGCGACATGATTCCTTCAATCGACATACTCTACTCCCACTCCAACGCACCTTTTGACCATTCATAGATGAACCCAACAACCAGGATTGCCAGAAAGATCATCATCGCAAAAAAACCGAATAATCCAATGCTGTCAAGAACAATTGCCCAAGGAAAGAGAAAGGCGATTTCAAGGTCAAAAATAATGAACAAAATTGCCACCAGGTAATATCGCACATCGAACTTCATCCGACTGTCTTCAAACGCTTCGAACCCGCATTCATAAGGCGATAATTTTTCCTTGTCTGGTTGACTGGGCGCTATGATTCTTCCTGCTGTCATCATAGCAAGGCCCATGACCGCTGCAACGGCAATAAAAATCAAAACCGGAACGTAATTGGCTAGCATGAATCTGTATCGGCCCAATCATTGACCAGGCAAAGATAAGCAAATATATGGTGCCGAAGGCCGGACTTGAACCGGCACGGCTTGCGCCACCGCCCCCTCAAGACGGCGTGTCTACCAAATTCCACCACTTCGGCTACTTTAGGCAATGACTTATTCCGGAATATTGGGCACCTCATCAGAGACGCCTTCTTGTGTTGGCACTTGTGGCGTTTCAATTTCAACGCTTGAATCAAGTACTGTTTCAGTTACACTTGTGGGTGTCCCGACACCGGTATAAATGTATGCAAGTCCCAGCGCGATACCGAAAAACATGGTCGCCAAAACGGCGGTAATTCGCGTTAAAAAATTCGCGGACCCGCGGCTTCCAAAAACCGAACTCGAGCCGCCGCCAAAGACTGCCCCCAAGTCTGATCCTTTGCCCCTTTGAAGCAATATCAGCACCACCAGGGCGATCGCCACAACGAAAAATAAACCCAAAAGAATTCTTGTTAAATATTCCATATTCTGCGACCTACCCTTGTGCCGCCTTGCAAATCTCAATAAATTGTGTCGAACTCAACGAAGCTCCGCCAACCAGGCAGCCATCCACGTCTGGCTGACTGAGAACGCTGGCAGCATTATCGCCGGTTACGCTACCCCCGTAGAGGATTCTGCACCCTTCGGCAGCGCTTTGATTCTTGCTTGCCATGCGATTACGAATCGAATGATGAACTTCCTGCGCCTGCGCTGACGTTGCTGATCGACCTGTTCCAATTGCCCAAACCGGCTCGTACGCGATAGTCAACTGTTCGAGCATTTGATTTGTACAATGCTCCAGCACGCAGTCAATCTGTCGCTCAATCACCATCTGTGTCTTACCACTTTGGCGTTCCTCTAATGTTTCACCAACGCACACAATGGGCAACAACTGCTGTTGCATTCCTGCTACAGCTTTGCGCGCAACTTCTTCGTCCGTTTCTGCGTGGTAACGACGCCTTTCAGAGTGCCCGCAAACGGCGTAATCGCAACCGACCTCTTTGAGCATGGTAGATGATACTTCACCTGTATACGCTCCTGCTGAGTGTTCGCTGCAATTTTGTGCTCCGAGTGAAACATTGGGCGCATTCCTGATTCTTTGCAAAACCTGGTGAAGATACACGAACGGCGGGCAAATTACGACATCGACGGCATCGAAATTCCGGGTGCCAGCGGTAACTTCATCCACAAGTGAACGCACCATATCGAAGGTGCCATTCATTTTCCAGTTTGCAACAATCAGATTTCGCCGCACTTGTGTTTCACTATTTCAGTACGATTAAATTTGTCGGTCCAAATATTCGAACAAAACTCATCAATTGACAAACAAACAAACGTCAAACTTCCTTGATTTATCGAAAACCCTGTCTGACCGACTTGTGAATGCAATGGTGCCTGTTAACAGCCTGTTTTGTTGCATATTCATGTAGGATAGACAATACCATTTGAAGACTAACATTATAAGGGAGTGACCGCGTCATTCGTAGATGTGCGAAAAGGAAAATCAGCAATAATTCGGTTCACTTGACCGTGTGAATAATGTTAGCGGGCCAATGGCCGTCGACAGTGGCAATCTGCAGGCACTGAAGGTCAAACCATGCCGGCAGCATTGCGCCAAAGAATATTCAAAAGCAATAATCAGTTTTGGAAGTGAATCTTCAATGATCTAATTGATAGATTAGCTTATTGCTGTATATCATTATATTTATTGGTTTATTTCAACAATTAAATTTGAAATGCCGTCAATACTGATATTTATTGCAATCGATTATTGAGAATTTATCAAATCAATTGCAAAATAGAATTGCCACGACTAGCGCAATTCGCGTTAAAATTTCGAGACATTCTGACAATTGATGGCTGGGAAACACGGTGGATGGGTGTGTGCGCCGAGAAACGACAACTCAATTTGAATTTCAGCACAGTATTGATCAAAAGTTTTTTCAATGTACAGGTCCCGTCGAGTCAATTCGATTAGGAGGTAATTCATGAAAACCATATCATCCTTGATACAAGCCGGCCGGCCGGTGTGGACCATATCTCCGGATCAATCAGTATTTGACGCTTTAAATGTGCTCGCCGAGCGCAACATCGGAGTACTGCCAGTCGTTGATGAAAACGGTGGTCTGATCGGAATATTCAGTGAAAGAGACTACGCCCGTCGCGTCATTTTGCTTGGAAGGACTTCCAAAGACACCTTAATATCGCAAGTGATGACCAATAAGGTTACGACTGTCGAACCAGACCACCTCATTGAGGATTGTATGAAAATTGTCGTTGAAAGAGGTTTTCGTCACCTACCTGTTGTCGAAGACTCCATATTGGTTGCGGTAGTTTCTGCCAACGATCTGCTGGCTGAAGTCATACGAAGCAGAGAAAAACAAATTGGTACGCTTGAGAGCCTGTTAAGCGGTGCCGGTGAAGTGACCTAGTATCGAGAATTGTTCTTTGCACCCAATCAACGTCGACTAGTTTCCAGCGCAAATCGTTTGCAGTTGATTCAACACAGCCCACTGACGGTTTAGATCTTTGAAAAATTGTTTTCGATTTTCCGTACTTTCGTTTTTTCTGATATTTTTGGTCGGCCCAGTTACTGCCGAGCTAAGGGATGATCTGAAAGAAGTCTCCAACCGAGTTGCCCCCTCATTGGATGATGTTGAATGGCTAAATCAACCCGATACGATCTCACAATCCATACAAGGCAAGGTATTGCTAGTGAATTTTTGGGCAACTTGGTGCCCGCCGTGTGTCGAAGAACTCCCATCCATCCAAGAGACTCGCAGTGCCTTTAGTCAGGAAGATTTCGAAGTTGTCGCGATCAATGCAGGTGAGACGGTTAATGAGATTAATTCATTCCTCAGCGAATTGGCAACGCCACTGGATTTTCCAATTGTCTTGGACAAGCGCCTGACGGTCTACGCAGCCTGGCAGGTACGCCCGTTACCAACGACGTTTCTGGTCGATCGGCACGGAAACATCCGCTATCAGGCGATCGGTCCGAGAAACTTTAGTTCAGACAACATCAAAGCCATTATTCAGGCGTTGATTGACGAGTAATTCAGTACAAAGAAAATCGCGAGTTTTCTGACAACTTGATCCTTGACGTAAGACTGTCGTGTTGCCGCAGAACTATCGACCCAAAGTTATCGTAACCAAAATTGGCCTCGACGGCCACGATCGCGGTAGTCGTGTTGTCGCTGCCAAATTGCGCGATTGTGGTATGGAGGTTGTCTACACTGCACCTTGGCAATCAGTTACCGAGGTCATCAGGCTAGCACAAGAAGAGGATGCCGATGTCATCGGCATCAGTTCACTCGCCACTGATCACCTACTGATTCCGGATTTGCTTAAAGCAATTCACAAGGCAGGTCTCAGTCACATTGGTGTTGTAGTCGGTGGCATTATTCCGGATGTCGATGAACGACAGTTGCTCGAATGTGGTGTAGCCCGAGTGTTTCATCCTGGAAGCTCGCTGGATGAGATTGCAGAATTTGTGCATGCGCTTTCCATTCAATCGCGAACTCAATCCCTTCAACAGTGGGAGGAAATGAACAATGAAAAAATCTAATGTTGTACAACTAACAGATCCAAAACCAGAAAATTCAAAACGACTTTGGGAGCAGCAATACAAACAGCAGGTCACGCAAGATCAGCAAAGCCTCAATCGCTCCGGTATACCCATCAAACCACTGTACACGCCAGAAGACTGGGGTGATGAACAATACGCGTCCAAGCTTGGTTACCCTGGACAGATTCCAATGACGCGGGGAATTTATCCTTCGATGCATCGGGGGCGCAGGTGGAGCCAGCGACAGTTGATCGGCTATGGTGTACCGGCAGATTACAATGAGCGCCTGCTTAAGCTGCTTGATGCTGGAACGACTGCGGTCAGTCTTATCCCCTGTAATTCGGTTTACCGCGGTTTCGATGCCGATGAAGTTGACGCGAAACTTCTCGGAACTTGTGGCGTCATCGTCAACACAGTTGACGACATGGACCGATGCTTTAAGAATGTCGATGTTGCAACACTGTCCACTGCAATGAATGATCCATTGCCATTCACATTGCTAGCACTGCTGCTAGCCGTTGCCAAACGACGCAACATCAGTTGGAACCAGGTTTCAGGCACATCCAACCAAAGCGATTACATATCGCATTACATTGCCAATCACATGTTTTTTCGTCTATCTCTGGAAGGTTCCAGACGTGTGTTGGTGGATCATATTTCGTTTTGCCAAAAGCACGTTCCAAACTGGAATCCGCTTTCAGTCGTAGGCCAGCACACACAGCAGGCAGGAGCGACCCCAGCACAGGCGATGGCATTTACTCTCGCGACCGCGATCCAATATGCGCAAGATTGTATTGACCGGGGACAAAATCCAGATGTATTTCTGGAACGATTCACTTTCTTTTTTGACATCTCGATCAGTTTTTTCGAAGAAGTTGCAAAATGCAGGGCCGGGCGGCGAATCTGGCAGCGGATAACCAGGGAGAGATTCGGCGTGAAGAATCCAAAAGCCTGGCGTTTCAAGTTTCATGGCCAAACCTCAGGTGTCGATCTAACACGTCAACAGCCGCTTAACAACATTGCCCGTGTCGGAATTCAGGCAATGGCCGGCATATTCGGAGGATTGCAATCACTGCACACTGATTCTTATGACGAAGTGCTGAGCGTTCCAACTGAAGAAGCTGCAAGAATAGCGGTTGCCACTCAAAATATTATTTTTGAAGAAGCACATTGCGCTGATGTGATCGATCCTTTGGCCGGATCTTACTATGTTGAAACCTTGACGGATCAAATGGAAGAAAAGATCGTGGGAATCATGGATCAGATCGAAGCAAGCGGTGGTATGTTCAAAGCCGTTGAGCATGGTTTAATTCAACAATGGATCGGCGAATCGGCAAGACAGTTTCAAGACCAAGTAGAACATGGTGAACAAACATTGGTGGGAGTCAACAAGTATCAAGTGGAAGAAGATGGGTCTTCAGCCAAACCACTGATGCGACCGTCAGAAAATGTGATTAACTCACATTTGGAAACACTCGCCAGATTCAAGGCCAATCGAAGCCAGGCAGAAATTGGCGTAGCATTGACTCAATTGCAGCGTGCTGCCCAAGACCCGAATGAAAATGTCTTCGGTGCGATCGTTGATTCGATCTGTAAGGGACTGACCCATGGTGAAGTGGTCCACTGCCTGCGCGAGGAACTTGGATTTGGCCAACCACAAACGATCCTTTGATCGGCTCAATCAAATCATTTATCTTAAGTTGTAAGCGTTGGTTTTTAATTGACGACATCTAAGACCTGACCAAATATGTATTCAACCATGCTGATCGATCGGATTCGTACCAACCGAAATGCGCTGGCCAAATCGATCACGATCGTCGAAAACAACTTCGCCAGCGCTTCGGATATTCTCAAAGAAACTCAATGCCATCTTGGCCGAGCACACATCGTGGGAGTCACCGGGCCTCCCGGTGTGGGCAAATCGACCTTAATCGACGCATGTATTCGTGAATGTCGCAAACTTGGCAAATCAATCGCGGTACTAGCGGTGGACCCAAGCAGTCACCTTAGCGGCGGAGCCCTATTAGGCGATCGCGTTCGAATGGCTGAACACGCTAGCGATGACAAGGTATTTATCCGCTCAGTGGCAGCACGAGGCCACCTTGGCGGCTTATCAGCCACAACACTCAACATCATTTGTTTGTTTGACGCTGCCAATTGGGACATTGTCATTGTCGAAACGGTGGGAACCGGGCAATCAGAAATCGACGTCTCCGAAATTGCTGATACAACAGTTGTTGTCGCTTCACCAGGATTGGGTGACGAAATTCAGGCGATCAAGGCAGGTTTACTTGAAATCGCAGACATTGTTGCCATCAACAAAGCAGATTTGCCTCACTCTGATTTGACAATGAGTGAATTGACCAACGCAGTCGAATTGCGACACATTGCAAAAACGCCAAAAATTCTCAAAACCTGTGCGACCGAAAGAGAAGGTGTCGATCAACTCGTTGCCGAAATTATTAAGCACGGTGCACAAGTGATGCAAAGTGACCGTAGCGAATCCGTTCAAAGGCGAACAAAAAAGGTTATTGCGCGGGTCATTGGAGAAAGCGTAGCCAGGGAAATTAGAAACTTGCACAGTATCAAGACTGACGATTTTGCAAGCCGAGTGCAGCGTGGAGAACTAAACCCCGATTCGATGGCAAAGAAAGTTGTCCAACAACTGATCTCATACTTGGCAGACAAAGACCAAGCGGCAAAGTAAATTCCGAGGTTTACAGTTTGAATCAGAGTTAATCGAATATTCGATCGCCTGATTCGCGAATGATTTGCTTGCCTTTGAAAACAGCGTGATTACATGCAGTTTCAATATCAGCATGGGTATCCGCCCGGATGAAATAGTGTTCTTTTTTCTCGCCACTTTCATCCACTTTGAGAATATATCCAGCAGTGACAAAATTTCCCTTTTGCTGAAGCGGAGAGGGCTTGATAATATATCCCTCAAACTCAACCTGTTCCGCTTCAACTTCAGGCTTGGTACCTGAGTCTTTCCCCATTAGTCGACTTAACAATCCCATAATTTTGTTCCACGATCATTAAAAAATTGGAGTCTGTTTGACACCTGCCCTACTTCGATTAACGAGCAAAGGCAAATTCCAGTCTCTATTTGCATAGCATAACATGATACTGGCATCAATTTAGCAACGCTAGAACATGCAAACTGAAGTCCGAGTACCCGTTCAACGTTGCCAATGCTCGTTCCTTACGCTTGACGGATGAGAGTATCCATCATTGAAACCACGATCGAAAGATATTTGAAGATTGGTAAATGATTGATTGTTGCGATGAACAACGGGTAAATTTGTGCAAAGACGTATTCAAATCCAGATGCGTCAGTGTCCAGGAAAGATGCGATTGGGTATAGTTTTATTTTGCGAATCTTGTCCGATTTGGATGCGATTGCACAACCAGTTGCCAGTATTGATTCGCTACGAAATGAGTTGTATGAATAGGATGGAAAGTGATTTTTGAAGTTTGGCTCCCCGGGACGGGATCGAACCGCCGACAAGATGGTTAACAGCCACCTGCTCTACCTGCTGAGCTACCGGGGACCGGGAGTCAATCTCGAAAGGCAAGTGCACACACTTACCGTCGCGCAAATTTTATTCTATTGTGTATGCAATCAGACGAGTTAAAGCGGAAAATTTTATTCGAACAGGCCCTCGCGTTCAATGCACAACCACGGGCAATTCCGGTTTAGTCACGAACTTGAGCATTTCATAAGATTGTCGCAATGCAGATTCAACCTGCCAGGGACGATCAGCCAGTGCATAAATGTACCCTGGATACTTACCGCCTTGTGGCCATCGAACGAGTCTTTCACCTTCCCGAACATCAATTCGTACTTCCAAAATATTGTCAATTGACTGTGCATCAGTAACGCCTTCCACCCGCCGAAGAATGCCACTTTCGGTAATCGGGATCATCAGTACGCCAGCGGCGCGTTCAAGACTCAAGGTTCCAACCTCTCGTCCCACCGCTCGATTGAGAACAAACTCCTCGATACTCGAATTTGTTGTCAATTCAAACAGACGTCCACAATCTCCACCGATGGACCGAGGGGCAATTTCCAGTATCCATACCTTTCCTTCAAATAACCGCACTTCTGCGTGGACCGGCCCCGAAGACAATCCAATCGCAAGGCAGCCGGACAATACAGTGGCCCTGATTTGTTCCTGAATCGATTCATCAAGGCGAGACGGGGTGATGTAGTAGGTCTCCTCAAAATAGGGTCCATGCAAAGGGTCCGGTTTGTCAAAAAGACAAATCACCTCCAATTGTGCATCGGATAGGTAAGCTTCCAAGGCGTGTTCCGTTCCACCAATGTAATCTTCCACGATGACTTCGTGATATTGACCACGTTCGAACTCGAACTGTAAAATCTTCTCGATTACTTCCAGTGCATTTTTTAATTCGACATGATGATCAGCGCGTATCACACCGCGGCTCGCGCTCATGTTCAAGGGCTTGGCAACACATGGAAAACGGACCTGTGATAATTGCTTATCCAGATCCTGTCGCAAATCAATCAGCGTAAAGTCAGGCACACCTTCGATGCCAGCACTTTTTAGCTGCTTTCGGGATAAGTATTTGTCTGATGCTGTCCTCAGCGACTCAATCGAATTGTGCGGCAAGCCAAGCTTTTGAGAAATCTTTCCCGCAAGAGTGACATACTTTTCATCTGGAGCGATCACAGCCTGCACACCAAACTCTTCAAGTTGCCTGCAGATGGATTGCACGTGATCAGTCAGTTCACCAAAATTAACTTCTAAACCACTGATGTGTGCCGGAACAATATTTGCGCTTCGATCTGAGACAAATACAACTGATATGTTGTGATCAGCAGCGACGCGCAAGAAGACCGATGCGCGATAACTGTGAGCGGGAGCGATTAGTGCGACACAATGAGTTGCCGACAACTGAATGTTGGACGGATGTATATGCGACCTTGTATTGAATATGATCTACGAAGCAGCTCCGCAACCGCCGCAAGCACCACTGCCACCAACGGTTTGAAACACATTGTGAAAAACGAACGTGGCTTGAATACCATCGTCTACGTAGTCTATTTCCGCGCCAGTGAGGTACTGCAATGCAATGACATCCGCGTAAAGATGAAAATTTTCTCCATTCAACACACGGTCGTAATCGGTTGCAGACTCTGCGTAGGTCATGCCGTAATTCATACCACCGCATCCGCCACCCGAAACATAAACGCGAATTCCGATAATCGATTCATCAGTTGACTGAACCAATTCTGACATTTTGTTACCGGCCGCCGCAGTAACGCGGATGTCTGAGTCAGTAATCTCATTTTGAAATGTAGCGTGTTCCATAATTGCAAACCAATTTTTTTTAGTACATCAAGCTGACCTTGAATCAAAGTAAGATTATAGATGAAATCAGTTGCGCACAAATCATCCTTGAATTCACAATCCATTACTTTGAAAATGAGCACATGCCTTAAAATGCTACAAGCCAAATCCTATATAAAGATTCGGCTCACGTAGTCCATATTCCCCGATGTTTGAGCACCCCAAGGACGATGACCAAATTAATCGATTGTGTCGTATTAAAGGAAAAGGCTGAAGCGCTTGATGCTCCACCTTATCCCGGCGCACTTGGACTGAGGATATTTGAGAACGTTTCTAAAGAGGGTTGGAAACAGTGGCTGGAACGGTTGGTTACCATCATCAACGAAAATCAACTTGTCACTGGCGAAGTCTCGACTCACGAATTGATTGAAAAGCACATGCTGGGGTTCCTTTTTGGTGAAGGTGACCTCGGACAACTGCCTGCAGGGTTTACCACGCAGCGAAAAAAGTAAACTCACTCCTGGCAGTCCATCCTAATAGTCTGCCTGAATACATTTCTGCTACGATCAATTTTGCCCTCACCGTGAAACTCAATTGCCCGTTTGAGTATTTGATGGGCTTCTTTGCGGGTTTGTGCAGTGGAAAATTTTTCGTCGGCAATGGCCAGCAAAGACTTGCCTAATACTGAATTTTCAGTGGGATGAGTTGCCGGTATGGGGCCTGTTTCATAGTCATAGTGATAAAGTTGATCGGGATCGACTGGCGTGATGCCATTGGCTTCTGTAAGCAGCGTAAGTTCGTACCCGAGATACTTGAGAAAACGCAATTCAAAAACTCTCAATACGTGGAACTCATGATTCGGGTCTGCCAAATCTTCAAGCGTGTCTTGGTAGACATCAAATAACTCACGGTAGGGTGCGGCCTGGCGTAAAAACCGGATAATCAACTCATTGAGATAGTAGCTGCAATAAACCCGCCTGCCCGCAAGGTCAACCGGACCTGAAACGTTGACAAAAGATGTCAACAATGGAATTTCGGATTTACCTGTCCAATTGGCCATTGAAAGCTGAAACGGGCGAATTGAACCACGAAATTGTGATTTTTTGCGCCGAGCACCTTTGGCCATTAAACTGATTCGTCCATAGTTGCGAGTGAACACATCAACTACGAGACTGGATTCAGATATCGGAATGGTTCGCAAGACGAAACATTCCTCATTTCGAACTCGCACCGCTTACTCCGTGACTGAGTACCCGAACTTTGAAATCAACTGTGGGTTTTCGGACCATTGAGAGCGGACTTTTACCCACAGCTTGATGTAAACCTTTGAGTTTAGCCTAGGCTCCAGAATCTGACGGACCCTAGTGCCAACCTGCTTCAGTTTGCTGCCGCCTGAACCAATAATGATTCGTTTTTGCCCAGTTGTTTCTGTCCAGATCAAAGCGTGCAAATGCAACACTTGCTGTTGGACTTCATACTTTTCGATCTGTATCGCACACGAGTAAGGCAGTTCTTCCCCATAGTATCGAAAAATCTGTTCACGAATCAGCTCGGATGCATAGAACGCGTCGTTTTGATCCGTGACAAAATCAGATGGAAAAAGCGGTGGACCGATCGGTAAGTGCTGTGCAATCACATGTTTAAGCCGATCAATATTAAGGCCCTTTTGTGCTGAAACGGGAACGATGTCTGAAACCCCCGTCGTTTCTGAGATTTGCTCAATGGTGGGTAACAGTCGAGACTTATCGTTAATACGATCCAGCTTTGACACCACGATGATACTATTGAGTTTTTCTGACTGTATTCGCTTCCACACGGGTACATCCTGTGGCTGCCAGCCGCGGCTTTCCACAACGAAAAGGACCAGGTCGACACCCACAATGCCTGCTACAGCGACTTTGTGAATTGACCGGTCTACCAGTCTTTTTGCCTGGGTAGTAAAGCCTGGTGTATCGATAAACACATACTGACGGTTTTCTTCGCTCAACACACCGAGTATCCGGTGTCGGGTTGTATTGGCTTTTTTTGATGTGATACTGACTTTCTGTCCAAGCAATCGGTTCAGCAGCGTAGATTTACCGACATTTGGACGCCCGGCGATGGCAATCATTCCGGAGCGAAACTCCGGGTTATCTGTCTCGCCCGCAAAGTAACTCATATGCCTTTCCTGCTGCGACTTGTTCCGCCTCCTTTACCGTCATTCCTGTTCCTTGGGCCGGTTCGTCCAGTGCGTCAACATGACAGGAAACCGTGAACACCGGTGCGTGTTCGGCGCCCTGGACATCGACAATTGCGTATTGTGGAATACTTTGTGCTCGCTGCTGTAAGTATTCTTGCAGCAAGGATTTGAAGTTTCTGTGAGCACCGATATCCAGTTCTTCCAGAAATGGACAAAAGTGACGCTCAAAAAATTCCCCAGCCGCCAAATAACCTCCATCGATATAAATGGCCCCCACCAGGGCTTCAACGGAATTTGCCAGCAAATTCCGCCATGCTTTCCTATTGGACTTTACGAATGATTTATCGACGCGGATAAATTTGTCAAATGCAATGCGTTCAGCGACCTGGCAAAGTGCACTGTGATTGTTGACTATTCTGGAGCGCTTAACCGTCAGCTCACCTTCGGATAAATCAGTAAATCTTTGATACAGATAACTGGAGACAATCGCAGAAAGCACACTGTCACCTAAAAATTCCAGTGTTTCATTATGAGAACCTTCAACACTCCGATGTGTCAAAGCACGTTCAAGCAAGTCTGGGTCTTTGAATGAGTAACCGAGAATATTCGTTAGCTTATTGAATTCTTCGGTCTTCACTACAAATAAAATTGATCACTCGATGGCTGCAGCGATGCGATTCCAGTTGACTCCGGTATCACCCGAAGAGTCCCAACTGAACCAAATAAAGAAAGCCCTGCCGATAATGTTCTCCTCCGGTACAAAACCCCAGAAACGGCTATCGTTGCTGTAATCCCGATTATCGCCCAATACAAAATAAGAATCTTCCGGCACCTTGAAAACCAATGTTCGAGTGCTACGGCGCTCATTGTGCAAAATTTGGTGAGACTCGCCGTTTACAAAAGACTCGTTCAGCAACCGAGACTGAATCTTTCTGTTAGATCCAGAATCAATGACGTAATCTCCTTCGACGTTCTGTGCAACAACAGTACCATTAATGGTGATCTGCTTATTTTCGTAGACGATGGAGTCACCTGGCAAGCCTACGACTCGTTTAATGAAATTGACCGCGTTATCATGAGGAAACCTGAATACCATTACATCGCCATAGTCCGGTTCGTCGATATCGAAAACCTTCTTGTTGATTACGGGCAGCCTGATACCGTATTCATACTTATTGACCAAAATAAAGTCACCAATTTCCAAAGTTGGAAGCATTGAACCGGATGGTATTCTGAATGGTTCGACAACAAAGGAGCGCAACACAAAAACAATCAAAAGAACCGGGAAAAATACCCGGGCATATTCAACAATCCAAGACAAACGACCGCTTGATTCGCTGCCGTTGGCTGAGGTCATGACGTGCTTTCTGGCAAAACGCCAAAACGTATCGATCAGCCAGATCGCGCCGGTTATGGATACTGCCAGAACCAGAATAAATGAGAAATCAGTTGGTGCGTTCATTTTGCCTGAAATACAAAGACAAAATCAGATCGTTGGCGTCTAGATTCGTAAATATTCAAGTGGAAAAACAAAAAGTAAAGCTAGGTCGCATGAGTTTGGAATTGGCCTCAATTATACTGTACGCCATTGTACAGTTAGCCAAACACATTGCAGCTGAATTCGACATTAAAACGATGTTCGGTGTATGGTCCAGAAAGTGGATTCTACTGACGTTACCTGATTGATCAGGATCAATTTCAATGCCCTCGCTCAAGGAGAATTGTACACATCTGACTGGACCACAAAGGTTTCAAAGCGTTATATTGCAGTGCCTGTAAAGTACTCTCATTGCGCCAGTATCGAAAAGCGTAAAACTAACGGGCTTCGTCTGTAGAGATCTGTCTTGTCGCAATCATCCAACTAAGGACGATCAGGTCAAATGCATTTGAAGCATTTACGAAAATAAAAGTTTAGACACCTTGCTCTTTAAGCGAGTGTCCGACAATTGGTGGGGAGCTTCAGCTATCGGAGGTTATTAGTTTGGTGTAACTGAATCGCCGATCGTTCGTACGGTCTGTGCAGGCACTTCACCAACCACAGTAATCTGATATCCATTGATCACTCGACCATACGCATTCACTGAACCCAAGGTGCTGGAACCTATAAATAGACCGTCATCTTGGTCTTGCATCAGCTTTTGCATAAATAAAGACACCGTGGCCAGTTCATCGGAAAATACAATCTGTTCTTTCTCACGATCATCAAACTGACCGCGTACATGTTTTATTTTCATAAATCCATCAGGAACGACTCCGACTAACATTGAAGCTGACGTATCCTGCAAAGGCGAACTGTTTGCAGTACTAAAGTTCCAAACATAATCCTTACCCAAATCTGCCGGCTGCAGCTCAGATTCTAAAATTGGTCGATTGATCGCGATTTCGACAAACATATAGCTGTCAATAATACCCATATCCTTGTCAAGCAAATCAGAGCGAAGCAGCAGGCCGGATTCTTCATCAATCCAAAGTCTCATGCCATATCGAAATGAATCCTTGGGTTCGATAACCAGTCGATGCGTCATTCGATTGGCGATCCTTTCGCTTCCTTCCTTCATAAACCAATAGTAGCGGTTCAATTTGTCCACCGATGCCGCATTCAGATTTGGCATTCGAAAAGAACCATCGTCCTGAAACTTAAAATACCCTTCTTTTCTGTTTGGAAAGTAGCACCAAACCCCTTTTTCACTGCGTACAATTTCCGACTCATCACCATCCAAAGATTGAATGCGTTCTTTAAATCCATCCAAACCGGTTCGATGAATCACACGCATCGTCTTGGTTTCATTCCCTCGAGAGTACATAAATGTACCCTTGTAACTGACTGATTCTACGGCTCGTGAAGATTTGTCCAGTAATTGTGATACTGTCAGACCATACGAATATTCAGCACCGAGCACAAAATACGCGCTGAGCATCAAAAATGCGACAGTTCGATATGGAAATGAAAATGGTTTCAATTTAAAGGTGGTCAAGGTGATTTGACTCAAAAAGTATCTAACGCTCGTATGCAACGAGTCTGACGTAGTTCGAAAGCCCGTTCATCATTGGATAGCCCGTACTCTCACTGTGTGCCAGCAAAGTTTCATTAAGAAAATCGACACTTTGGCCGTCAGAATCTGCCAAACTTTCATCACTGGTCCACCGTACCGGACCGGCTTGCTTGTAGGCAGTCTCTGTAAACAGAGTTTCCGATTGACGGAATTGAACATCGATGAGTGAACTGGCAAAAAATCCAATAACAGCAGCGCTGCTCAAACCCGCTGCCAATCCAAAACCCCCAGACCAGTTCGTCAAATGCGACCTTAACCAGGCACCAAGTGTCTCGACGATGGAATGCTTTCGATCGGGCTCGAATTGATCCACGTGCGGTTTAGAATTTGCCTCTAAACCATAAACCGTATTCATGTACGCCCGGGTGCATTCACCGCGAATTGCAGTACGAATCAGGTGATACCGTTCCCAGCGCTGATGCAATTCCGGGTTCTGACAAAGCTCAACGACAAGCACCTCGTGATGTTGTTCATCAATTTCTTTGTCAATTAGTGCAGATATGTTTTCAGACATCTTCATTCTCTTGCAAAAGGTTGCCACGTGCCCATTTTTCTAATTCTTTGTCGATTTTCTCTCGCGCCCGATGAATCTGAGTTTTGACAGTTCCCAGTTTCGAATTCGTACGTTTGGATATTTCGTCATAACTTAATTGTTCAATTTCTCGCAATATGATGATGTTACGTAAACTCGGTGGCAATTCACCAATGATTTCCATCACCTTGTCATGTACTTCCTGGGCAACCAATAATTCATCCGGTGTATCTCTGTCAATAACCAAATTTTCTATATTCAGACGCTCGGCTGCGTTGTCGTCCAAATCCTGGTTAAAACTTTCAAATTCACTGATATTGTGAGTTGTCGCATAACGCTGATTTTTCTTGGAGTGATTGATTGCCTGGTGACGAGTGATCGTGTAAAGCCACGTTGACAGTTTACTGTCGCCGCGAAACTTGGAAATATTCAGCCACGCCTTAATCAATGCCTCCTGAACAATGTCAGACACTTCGCTATAGTCGACGTTTAAAGATCGACTCATTTTTGCAGCCCAGCTAAACATCTTTGGCTGGTACTGCGTAATCAGGACATCAAATGCTTCGCGCTGCCCTGCTTGTGCCATCTTCAAAAGCTTTGCTTCTGTCGTGTCATCAGCCCCTCGCGATACCCGATCTGAGACGGCATGACCAACCGGCGCAAGCTTTTCGTTGGCTTTCATGACTCTTGCTTTTGAAAATTGAGACAAATTTCAAGCCGTAATGTTCTATTTGAAGCTGACCCCACTATCCGGGGCAAATGATCGCTATTGGGGTAAAAATCGGCTAACATTAAAAAGAATGAATCGTGCAGGACGCATAATTTTTGGAATTTCATCCATGCAAATCAGGAATTAAGTCTGAGTTTCAATTATAGGTTTTGAACTTTGTGCTAATTTCGTGAAAGTGTTGACAACGCCGTTGTATTTTTCAATTGTGGCTTCAAATGAATGAAATTGTCTGTCAATCGTTTCCCGTCAAAACCATATCCACCCTTTCTGCATGCATATACAAACAGATTTGATTGTTATCGGTAGTGGCTTAGCTGGCTTGGCGTTCGCACTGAAATCAGCAAACGCCGGCTACAATATTGCGATCATTACCAAGGACAGGCTGTCTGAAAATTCAAGTAATTACGCCCAGGGTGGAATCGCCGCAGTGTGGAGCCGCGAAGACTCCTACGAATCGCACGTACAAGACACACTCGTCGCCGGGGCAGGACTCTGTCAACGCCAATCGGTCGAATATATCGTTGAACAGGGACCAAAATCAATTGAATGGCTGATCCAAAACGGTGTCGCTTTTTCTCTGCGTGGAGGAGAAACGGGACATCCTGAAGAATTTCACCTGACTCGAGAAGGTGGCCACAGCAAACGTCGCGTAGTTCATGCAGATGACGCTACCGGACAAAAAGTTGAAAGCACTTTGGTATCAAATATTCAAAATCATGACAATATTGAAGTTTATGAAAACTGCATTGCCATTGAATTGATCACCCAATCAAAATTAGACCCGCACTCACAGAATCGATGTTTGGGTACATACATACTGGATGTAAAGACCGAGGAAGTCAGCACTTTTGTCGCACACGCGGTCGTATTAGCGACCGGTGGAGCATCGAAAACCTACCTTTATACGAGCAACCCGGACACATCAACCGGCGATGGCATAGCGATGGCCTGGCGTGCTGGCTGCCGTGTTTCAAATATGGAATTTGTGCAGTTTCATCCCACCTGCCTTTATCACCCGCATGCGAAATCTTTCCTGATATCGGAAGCACTGCGTGGTGAAGGTGGAAAACTGATTCTGCCTGATGGTTCTGAGTTTATGTCGAAATATGATTCGCGCGCAGAACTTGCACCGCGAGATATCACCGCACGTGCGATTGACCACGAAATGAAAGCAGGCGGGCTCGACAGCGTCTATCTCGATATGACAATGAAATCGAAGGACTTTCTACAATCTCATTTTCCAAACATTTACGATCGATGCCTTGGATTCGGCATTGATATGTCAAAACTCCCCATACCTGTTGTTCCCGCTGCACACTACACTTGTGGCGGCGTACAAGTGGATCTCAGTGGCCGAACGAATCTGCCAGGTTTGTATTGTATTGGGGAAAGTGCGAGTTCAGGTCTGCATGGCGCAAATCGACTGGCCAGTAATTCGCTTTTGGAATGCATCGTATTGGCCGATGCAGCATTTCGGCACTTTAGCGCCAACGGGAGTCGTTCCGATATTTCCGCGGATCATATCCCATCATGGGATGAGAGTCAGGTTACCGATCCTAATGAACTCATTGTGGTTTCTCATAACTGGGATGAATTAAGACGCTTCATGTGGGACTACGTTGGCATTGTTCGCACGACCAAACGGCTCCAACGTGCATTACGTCGTGTCGTGATGCTGGCAGAAGAAGTGCAGGAGTTTTATAGTCAGTTTCGTGTGAACCGCGATCTGATCGAATTAAGGAACCTGGTTCAAGTGGCGGAACTGATTGTGCGCTCTGCCTTGATGAGAAAGGAAAGTCGAGGTTTGCATTTTACTTTGGATTATCCGGATACACTTGACCAGGCAAGTGACACAGTTCTGATCAAATCACAGCCACCACAACCGCCTTCAAACTAATCGCGGAAGCCGAAAATGTCGGGATATTGATTCATGCGGGTACAAATCTATACCAACTCGTGCTAAACCCAAGCACTGCTTATCAACGAAAAATAGGGGTCGATGGATCTCAATCAGGCGTCGTAGCCTGGAAACCAAACTTTGTCATCCACCAACTGCTCAATAGAGCAGTCTAGATCGATACCAGTCAATCCTTGTTCAACTGCAATTCTGGCAACGTCGATTGCAATTTTGCGGCTTAACTCACGCACTTTGTCCAGAGGCGGTAAGATCGAGGTGCCTTGCACTTCAACATCAGGCTGAGCGTTGCCTATGACATTTGCAACAGCATTGAACATCTCATCGGTAACCTTTCTGGCTTTGACGGCAGCCAGACCTAATCCGATTCCGGGAAATGCATACGCATTGTTGCACTGTGCAATGTGATAGTTCACACCATCGTACACCACAGTGTCAAAAGGACTGCCTGTAGCGACTATAGCACGCCCCTGCGTCCATTTGAAGATGTCAGCCGGAAAAGCTTCGGCTTTGGAGGTTGGATTGGATAGGGGAAAAATACATGGACGTTGACAAGATTTTGCCATTTCAATTACGATTTGCTCGGAAAAATACCCTGATTGCCCCGACACGCCAATCAGAACATCCGGTTGCACGTTGCGCACAATATCAGCCAGTTGATAATCACCGTTCCAGTCAGCTAAATTTTCTGGCGGTTGAGCAAACGGAATTTGTTGAGGTCGTAAATTGGGTGAATCACTTCGTATCAAACCCTTACTATTGAGCATGTAGATTCTACGATGCGCGGTTTCAGCATCGAGTCCCTCATTGACCATTTGGGAAACGCAGCCATGTGCAATCCCGGTTCCTGCAGCACCTGCACCAGCAATAACGACTTTCGAATTTTTCAATGATCGTCCGGTAACTCGACTTGCAGCAATCAGCGAACCCACAGTTACTGCCGCAGTGCCTTGAATATCGTCGTTGAAGCAGCACAGTCGGTCAAAGTACTTATCTAACAACCTTAAGGAATTAGACGCTCCAAAATCTTCAAACTGGATGACCGCATGTGGCCATTTTCGATGTATCGCACTCAACGCGAGTTCAACGAATTCGTCGTATTCCGGACCACGAATTCGTTCATGTTTCCAACCCACATAAAAATCGCTTTGCAATAGTTCTGAATTGTCGGTCCCAACGTCCAGCACAACGGGCAACGCCTTGCTCGGATCAATTCCACCCAAGGCAGAATATAGGCTCAATTTCCCAATCGGTATGCCCATACCGCCAACGCCTTGATCACCAATCCCTAATATCGCTTCGCTATCAGTCATGACAATGATCTCGACATTGTCTTGATTGACGTTGTCCAGAATCTGGTCCATGTACTCTCTTTCTGGGTAATTGAGAAATAGACCATAGGGTTTTCTATAGATTTCCGAAAACAGTTCACAGGCGTCGCCCACCGTCGGTGTATAAATCACCGGCAGCATTTCGGCGGCATGCTCAATGATCAGCATATAAAACAGTGTCTCGTTCGTCGACTGGAGTTGCCTAAGGTAAATATGCTTTTCCAAGTCGGAATCTTTGGCACTATAGGCTTGGTAGCCTCGCCTAACTTGTGCGTCAAGCTCTTCTAATCTGTATGGCACCATTCCTAGTATTCCGCCTTCGACGCGCTCAGTTCGCGTAAACGAGGTGCCTTTATTAAACTGAGGTAACTCAAGCAACAGCCGGCCTGAGATTCGATCTGTAGAATTGTTTGACATTAATGTTGGGTCTGAATGTTATTAACTTCCTTGATTGCTTTAATTATATATTTGTATCTATTGTTTTCAAATATATATTCATTTCCGAGCAACCATTTATTTAACTGATCAGAAGTCTGTTCAACGAATTCATCCAAGAGTTGCAATTGTTCGCTGGACAGTGAATCATAGTGTACGTCAATGTACCGATAAAGGAGCAACTCAAGCTCTCGAGTACCCTGTCTACAACGCCAAAGCAGTCGGTTTTTTCGGACGTTGATCTCGGTCCCAGAACTCGTCACGATCGAACAGCAATCAATTTTTTTATTTCAGCAATCGCTTTACCGGGGTTGAGGTGCTTGGGACAAGTATTGGTGCAGTTCATGATGGTATGGCAACGATATAAGCGAAACGGATCTTCCAACTCATCGAGTCGTTCTCCAACAGCTTCGTCACGACTGTCAGCGATCCAGCGATAAGCCTGCAGCAAGATTGCCGGACCCAGATAGCGATCACTGTTCCACCAATAACTTGGGCAACTGGTTGAACAGCAGGCGCACAAGATGCATTCGTACAGTCCATCGAGTTTCGAGCGCTCTTCGACTGACTGAAGATTTTCGCGCCCCGCCGATGGTGGTGAGCGCTTTTGCAGCCATGGCTTGATCGAGGCATATTGCGCATAAAAGTGTGTCATGTCCGGCACTAAATCTTTTAGAACCGGCAAGTGTGGCAAAGGATAGATGTTGACGGTCGCTTTGATTTCTTCAATAGGCTTGATGCATGCCAATGTGTTGGTTCCATCAATATTCATCGCACATGAACCGCAAATCCCTTCACGGCAGGATCGTCGAAATGTCAATGTAGAGTCGATTTCATTTTTAATTTTGATGAGCGCATCCAAGACCATACGCCCGCAACTATCCAAGTCGATCTCATAGGTATCCATGGTTGGATTAGCCTCGTCTTCCGGATTCCAACGGTATATCTTGAAAGTCTTGAGATTCGTACCATCCTGGTTAGATTTGAAATTGCGTCCTTTGCCGACGATAGAATTAGTGGGTAAAGATAGTTTTGCCATAGTCTTTCGCCGTTTGTTCAGTAAACTCTTGCTTTTGGCGCAATCAGTTGAACATCGTCGGTCAATGTGTAAAGATGAACCGGCCGGTATTCAACACGAATATCCCCTGAATCATCGAGCCACGACAACGTGTGTTTCATCCAGTTTTGGTCATCTCTTTGGGAATAATCTTCGCGAGCGTGAGCACCGCGACTTTCCTTGCGATTGGCCGCAGAATGAATCGTGACAAGAGCTTGGCGCATCAGGTTGTCAAGCTCCAGTGTTTCAACGAGGTCGGTATTCCAGATCATAGATCGGTCTGTAACCGCGACATCTGCCATTGCCTGCCAAACTTCAGATATTTTTTCCTTACCTTCGTCCAACAGTTCCTGTGTTCTAAACACTGCACAATGGCGCTGCATTATCTTTTGCATCTGCAAGCGAATATCCGCCGTACGGCTTGTCCCCTTGCTGTAGCGTATGCGGTCTAGGCGATCGATGGCCGGTTCGGCAATATTCCGAGGTAGCGAACGGCGACTTTCGTCTAATTCAATCAATGATTTGGCCCTAAGAGCTGCAGAGCGACCAAATACAACAAGATCAAGCAGAGAATTTGAACCCAAGCGATTGGCACCGTGTACAGAAACACAGCCAGTCTCACCGATGGCCATTAATCCTGAAATGACAAAGTCGTTGTCACCGCGTTTTCGAGTAACAACTTCAGCTTTAAAATTGGTGGGGATTCCGCCCATGTTGTAGTGTACAGTCGGAATTACGGGGATTGGGTCGCGGGTGGCATCAACACCAGCAAATATTTTTGAGGTCTCGGTTATGCCGGGAAGCCGCTCCTGTATCACGTCGGGGCCCAGGTGTTCAAGATGAAGGAAAATATGATCAGATTCAGAACCGACACCGCGACCGGCGTTAATTTCCATGGTCATCGATCGGCTTACGACATCCCTTGATGCTAAGTCTTTTGCATTGGGTGCGTACCGTTCCATAAACCGCTCGCCATCGGAGTTTGTCAGGTAACCCCCTTCTCCTCTCGCTCCTTCGGTAATCAGGCAGCCAGAACCGTAAATTCCGGTCGGGTGAAACTGAACAAATTCCATATCCTGCAATGGCAAGCCCGAACGCAAAATCATCGCATTCCCATCGCCGGTACACGTATGGGCTGAAGTGCAGGAAAAGTAAGCTCGCCCATAACCACCGGTAGCAAGGATTACTATTTTTGCCTGGAATCGGTGCAACGTCCCATCTTCAAGACACCAGGCTAAAACACCACGGCACTCATCATTGTCCATCAGAAGATCTATCGCGAAATACTCCAGGTAAAACTCCGCCCGATGCTTCAGCGCCTGCTGATACAAGGTGTGCAACATGGCATGTCCGGTTCGGTCAGCAGCTGCGCAAGTACGCATCGCCTGTCCTTCTCCGTAATGAGTGGTCATGCCACCAAATGCACGCTGATAAATGCGACCATCTTCTGTTCGTGAAAACGGCACGCCGTAGTGTTCGAGTTCAACGACCGCATCAGGGGCTTCTCTACACATGTACTCAATCGCATCCTGGTCACCCAACCAATCTGAACCCTTGACCGTATCGTACATATGCCAGCGCCAATCGTCTTCGCTCATGTTGCCGAGCGCAGCACTGATGCCGCCTTGTGCAGCAACCGTATGGCTTCGGGTTGGAAAGACCTTGGTGATGCATGCGGTTGAAAGATTTTCAAACGCACAGCCAAACGTTGCCCGAAGGCCAGCACCCCCAGCACCGACAACCACTACGTCGTAGCTGTGATCAATTATTTTGTATGCGCTAATACTCAAGTGGTACTATCCCAATGCGACGCGCAAGATTGAAATAATGCTGGAAATCACAAGCATGGCCGAAACAGCTTTGACGATCAGAATCGATGTAATTTTCAATCCCTCATGATGAACGTAGTCCTCCAGGACAACCTGCACTCCAAGCTGTGTGTGGTAAAAGAGTGAAACTACGAAAGCGATGAGTAAAGTTGAACTGACAGGAGATGCCATCCAGGTATTCACCTGTGCAAGGCACGGGCCTGTCAAACTGGCAATCGAAAACACGAACCATAGAGTCAAGGGAACCAACGCCACCGCTGTCAACCGCTGCCACCACCAGTGAGTTGAACCTTCCTTGGCAGACCCCAGGCCAATAACTTTTGCAAGTGGTGATCGATAATTCATCGCAAACTAACCACAAGCCATATAGCCAATGGCCCAAGCGACAACCGTTAGAATGATCGTGCCAAGCACGACACCCCAACCGCTCCGATAGACCTGCTCCAATTCAAGCCATCGACCTGCATCCCAAAACAGGTGGCGTATACCATTACACAAGTGAAAGAACAGTGCCAAGGTCCATAAAAATAAGAACACTCGACCCCCCACGGTCGAAAGCAAGGCGAATGATGCTTCAAAAAATTCCCGGTTATAGGCAACCGAACTGATCCAAATCGCAATTAAAACCGCACCTAAACCCAAAGCTATGCCTGTGATTCGGTGCAAAATTGACAGCACCGATGTCAGTTGTGGCCGATAAATTTGAATGTGGGGGGAAACCGGACGGTTCGTAGAATCCATTGGAAGGCTTTTCAGTAAAGTTATACAGCGAGTGACGCTGTCCTAAAAATCAATGCACCGACCGTTCTTTTCCCAATCTCCATATCGAGTTGGGTTAACTGTCTTTGGTTCCTTCGATGAACTTTCAAGCTCACGTTCATTTGCTTGAATTACGGATTCTTTTTCAACGACGGAAAATTTAGAACTGTTCTTTTGTGTCTCTGATTTTGTCAAAGTTAAACGTCCCATTGGTTCACCGTCAATATTTTATTTCAGTCCGCGTCGAATTTGCGGGAATTGGCAGTCAATTACTACCGTGTCAAATGGGGTTGATAGTTTGTATTGAGACCGTAATTCATCTCTGGCAGCGTCATGAGCCGCACACTGTATCGGTGTCCGTGAGAAACCCGAAAGTGTGATCCACATGCCGACATCTGTCATTGTGCAATGTACGTAAGCGATCTTCACACTCTCACTCCTGAAAACCCGTATTCCCACGGTTAGAAAAATACGGTCGCGCTCAAGATCGAATTTTCTGTTGAGATTGTCATTCAAAGCAATCAATATGGTGCCCACAACCACCCCTGCCCGGTCATCGGTGTCAGTCGCACCGATAAGTCAGGACTGATTTGAACTCGATCATGGACAATCGATATGACCCCAAAAAACCCGACACCCAACCAACCATACGAACGCGGCCCTTGGCACGATCGTTTTTTCCGCAGCCATTTCAAAAGCCCCGAACAAATTCGCTCACTGTTGCAACTGGCGTTCACTCCATCACAACTGGCCCTGTTTGATCTGAACACCTTGACAGTCGAGCCCAACAGCCAGGTCGACCCCGAAACGTTGACCGAAGCCCTCACCGACCTTCGCTGTCAGCTTCGTTTGAAAAACGCAAGCTCTGTGGCCGTAAGCATCATTGTCGATCACAAAAGCAACAAAGATTCAAAACTGTTCCGGCAGTTGTTAAAGTACGTGTCCACCGGCTACACCAATGATGCCGATGCCGTGCTACCGGTGGTGATTTACCATGGTTGGAAAAACTGGAAAAAAGACAAGAACTTTCATGCCTTTGAACATGAGGCCTTACCAGTTGAGTTTTTGTCGGAGTTTGGGAACAAGCTGGTGAATTTCGAGGCGATATTCGTGAATTTACAGGTTGCCGAGCAAGCCGGTGAACTCGAAGCACTACGCTTGAAAGAACGGCTGGTGCTTGAGGTGTTGTTGCAAGTGTGGGATGCGGATGAAAATAGCTATGTGCGCTGGTTAAAGGCAGGACGGGAGTTGGAGTCATTGGCTGAGGGTAAGAGTTTTGCCCGAGGGTCATTCGCGTACTTGATGAAGATCAGGCCACAGATTAAAATATCAAAACTAAGACAGGCATTGAGTTCGACGATGCCAGGAGATCAGAGAATGCAAGAGTTAGCAAAACAATGGGAAGGTGAGTATCCGGATTCGTGTCAGGAGTGGAAAGATGTGGGTATTAAGGAAGGAATCATACAGGGTAAACAGGAGGGAATTGCGCTGGGTAAAGAGGAAGGAATCGTCGAGGGCATCCAGGAAGGCATCCGCCAAAGACAAATCGAAGTCGCTAAACGGATGATTCAAGAAGGAGACTCAGACGAAAGAATTCATCGGATTACGGATTTAGACTTGGAAGAAATTGCACAGTTGAAAACCAAGTCGGGTTGACATCTGCAAATTCGATTTCAATGAAAGCACTTAATCTGCAAGGTTAATTTTCACCGCACCGGTAAACTGATCAATTCACTGGCGCCATTCATTCTACGTTTTGACCATTGCGATGGCTGTATTAGACGTAGATTTGTACCAATCGCTTGCAACACGGAAAACTCTTGCGGTGAGAAACCCGAAAGTGTGATCCACATGCCGACATCTGTCATTGTGCAATGTACGTAAGCGATCTTCACACTCTCACTCCTGAAAACCCGTATTCCCACTGTTAGAAAAATACGGTCGCGCTCAAGATCGAATTTTCTGTTGAGATTGTCATTCAAAGCAATCACTATGGTGCACGCAACCACCCCTGCCCGGTCATCGGTGTCAGTTGCACCGATGAGCCAGGACTGATTTGAATACGATCATGGACAAACGATATGACTCCCAAAAACCCGACACCCAGCCAACCATACGAACGCGGCCCTTGGCACGATCGTTTTTTCCGCAGCCATTTCAAAAGCCCCGAACAAATTCGCTCACTGTTGCAACTGGCGTTCACTCCATCACAACTGGCCCTGTTTGATCTGAACACCTTGACAGTTGAACCGAACAGTCAGGTCGACCCCGAAACGTTGACCGAAGCCCTCACTGACCTTCGCTGTCAGCTTCGTTTGAAAAACGCAAGCTCTGTGGCTGTGAGCATCATTATCGATCACAAAAGCAACAAAGAATCAAAACTGTTCCGCCAGTTGCTAAAGTACGTGTCCACCGGCTACACCAATGACGCCGATGCCGTGCTACCGGTGGTGATTTACCATGGTTGGAAAAAAGACAAGAACTTTCATGCCTTTGAACATGAGGCCTTACCGGGTGAGTTTTTATCGGAGTTTGGAAACAAGCTGGTGAATTTCGAGGCGATATTCGTGAATTTACAGATTGCCGAGCAAGTCGGTGAACTCGAAGCATTACGCTTGAAAGAAC
Source organism: Arenicellales bacterium (assembly GCA_963664525.1). Lineage (GTDB taxonomy): Bacteria > Pseudomonadota > Gammaproteobacteria > Arenicellales > JAJDZL01 > JAJDZL01. Next base: position 695,636 of record OY761535.1, on the reverse strand, counting down.
GGCTGGTGCTTGAGGTGTTGTTGCAAGTGTGGGATGCGGATGAAAATAGCTACGTGCGCTGGTTAAAGGTAGGCCGGGAGTTGGAGTCATTGGCTGAGGGTAAGAGTTTTGCCCGAGGGTCATTCGCGTACTTGATGAAGATCAGGCCACAGATTAAAATATCAAAACTAAGACAGGCATTGAGTTCGACGATGCCAGGAGATCAGAGAATGCAAGAGTTAGCAAAACAATGGGAAGGTGAGTATCCGGATTCGTGTCTGGAGTGGAAAGATGTAGGCATTAAGGAAGGAATCGTCGAGGGCATCCGCCAAAGGCAAATCGAAGTCGCTAGACGGATGATTCAAGAAGGAGACTCAGACGAAAGAATTCATCGGATTACGGATTTAGACTTGGAGGAAATTGCACAGTTGAAAACCGAGTCAGGTTGACATCGGCAAATTCGATTTCAATTGAAGCGCTTAATCTGCTACGTATTTGCATCAAAATGATCACGCGAACGCAACTTATATGAAGATCGATTCGTACAGGCATTGGTGGCCAGATTCTGGCTAAACTATGCTTCGGCTCGAATACCTTTGTTCGAATTCAGAATGTAACACTACAATCCCTTCAGTTTACTTCGGCGGCAATCTTATGTTCGCCGGTCCGTGAAAGGTTTGCTGAACTTTTCTTGTTGAACTGCATGCTAATAGCAAGTTTCCTGAAAGCCTGATGAAAAAGGCGACTCAATGAAATCGGTGCTCCACTCACCATGTTCCAATTATCATATTCATCCACTAGCATAGCGCTGAGTTCAACCTCTACAATTTAGCAAATCAATAACAGAACACACAGTGAAATCTCAATGACCAGCGCACAAGCACATCCAGCATTTCAGGATGCTGGGGCCTCACCTTTGGAAAATTTTGCATTGATTGAAGTGTCAGGGATTGACGCCGCGACCTTTCTTCAAAGACAATTGACAGTGGAAGTGTTGGAGATCAGTCCCAAATGCTCACGCCTTGGCGCCTACCTTAATCCCAAAGGTCGCGTGATCTGCAACTTTATTTTAGTCATGCGAAAAGACAGCTATTGTTTAGTTGTTGACAGAAGTTTAGCCGAAGTATTATTGAAACGCCTGAAAATGTATATTTTTCGAGAAAAAATCAACATTGACATTCGGCCTGATTTGGTATTCGCGGGCAGTAGGCAACCAAAAAACGACATTCAGCACAGATTGCCGCAAAAAAGCTTCGAAACTCTAGAAATAGAAGATCAAATAACTATCTGTATGCCTGGCAGCGGCAATCGATTTGGAATCATTGCCGAAAAAGACAAACTGCAAAGATCTGCCAATTGGATGAATACGATGGACTCTGAGACATGGTTGTGCAAAGACGTTGAAGCCGGAATCCCTTGGATAACTCACCAAACAAGCGAATTATTTGTTGCACAGGCGATCAATCTTGATCTAATCGATTCCATCAGTTGGACGAAAGGATGTTACCCCGGACAGGAGATCGTTGCTCGACTGCACTACAGGGGCGGAATAAACCGCAGAATGGTCATAGCGACAAGTGAAGACGTGTTCCAACCGAAACCCGGTGATTCAATCAGCTGTCCTGATCTTGCAGGCAATCAAACCGGCACTGTTGTCAACGCCATTTACACGGATGGCACAGTTAGGATGTTGGTTTCTGTGCCTCTAAGGTTCCTTGACCAAGAAAATATCTTCGTAGGCGACATACATCCTGTAAGTCTGCGAACCAACCAGTTGCCTTATGTCATTCCGCAGTTGGAGAAAAACCAAGCCTGACTGAAATACAGGACTTTTACATCCAAGCCTGCTTGAATGTCAGAGCCTTGAATGGCGCCCATTGATCACTATTGTGAGGGCTCAGCAACCGGCGTTGTGTATGTTTGCGCATTTTCGCTTTCAACGACACGGTAGAAGATCTCACCTTCTTTTACGTAACCAAGTTCCATTCGTGCGCGTTCTTCCATGGACTCACCGGCAGTCTTCAAGTCGACCACTTCTGCAGACAGAATATTGTTACGTTGACGCAATTTTTTGATTGTGGCATCTTCTGCTTCAATCAGTGCTTGCGTTTCCTTCAAAGTCTGATAGGAATTCTTTCCAAACCAGAAAGTGTACTGTAACACTGCTGTGACGACCAGCAACGCGCAAACAATCATGATTCGTTTGGTACGTTTTGACATTACGCTTCAACCGTCAATCAAATTACTCTGGAATAAACAACCCTGTCTCCAAGCTGTGATTCAATTTTCAACAGTCGATTGTATTTTGCGGTGCGATCGGCGCGGCAAGGTGCACCAGACTTAATCTGTCCTGCTGAAGTTGCAACAGCCAAATCAGCAATAATGCTATCCTCTGTTTCTCCTGAACGATGTGAAATCATCACCCCGTAATTTGCCTCCTGGGCAATTGATACAGTAGTCAGAGTCTCCGTCATTGTACCAATCTGATTCAGCTTGACTAGAATTGCATTGGCAGCAGATTGATCTATTCCTGACCGAAGAATTGTCGGATTGGTTACGAACAAATCATCACCGACCAATTGCACTCGAGCTCCAAGTCGAGCGGTTAAGGCGATCCAACCGGCCCAATCCTGTTCGGCCATGCCATCTTCAATCGAAACAATCGGAAACTGATCAACCCATGCCTCATAACGTTCAATTAATTGGGCACTGCTAAGTTCCAAATTCTCTGACTTGAAACAATAGCCACTTTCACTGAGCAGTTCTGAACTGGCAACATCCAATGCGATGGCCACGTCGTCCATCGCGTCATACCCGGCGTTTTCCACCGCTTGCATGATCAAATGCAAAGCATGTTCATTCGACTCCAAATCCGGTGCGAATCCTCCTTCGTCACCGACGGCCGTACTGAAGCCTTGTGTATCCAGCAATTTTTTCAATGAATGGTAAACTTCAACACCAATTTGAAGCGCTTCTCGAAAACTTGAAGCCCGTTGAGGTACGACCATAAACTCCTGAACATCAACGCTGTTGTTGGCATGAGCTCCCCCATTCAAAATATTGAAGTACGGAACCGGTAGCGACATACCATTGCGACTGCCCAGGTATTCATACAAGGGAGTATTGTGCGAGTGAGCTGCAGCCCTTGCCACGGCCATGGAAACTGACAGCACTGAATTGGCGCCAAGCTGACTTTTATGTTCAGTTCCATCAAGTTCGATCATCGCCTGATCTACTGCTTGTTGATCAAATGGCGACATTCCACAAATTCGCTGAGCGATTGACGTGTTTACACTGTAAACAGCCTGCAATACTCCTTTACCGAAATAACGATCGTTGTCGTTGTCACGCAATTCTAACGCTTCTCGAATTCCGGTCGACGCACCAGAAGGCACAGCACCAGTTCCGATACTGGAGTCACTGAGCGTGACTGTAGCTTCAATAGTGGGATTTCCACGCGAATCGAGAATTTCAAGCGCTTCCACTTTGCGAATCGTTGGAGTCGTCATCACTCGCGCCCTGTCATTGATTCAATAATGTGTAACTTTGTTCTTAACGACATAATCAATCGCTTTAAAGTCCTCAAGTAGTTGTTCAAGTTTTCCCAATGGCCAAGAGTTTGGACCATCGCTAGGCGCTTTTTCCGGATTCGGGTGCGTTTCCATAAACAGCCCTGCTATTCCGCACCCAATCGCCGCTCGAGCCAGAGCGGGAACGAATTCCCGCTGACCTCCAGAAACACCGTCGTTGCCACCGGGCAACTGTACCGAATGTGTCGCATCAAACACCACCGGAACCCCGGTTGTTCTTAATATGGCAAGAGAACGCATATCAACGACCAAATTGTTGTAACCGAAACTTGAGCCTCGCTCACACACCATTACCCGATCCTGACCGCCCGCACTGACCGCCTTTTTTACAACGTGATTCATTTCGTACGGCGAAAGAAATTGAGCCTTTTTGATATTCACAAGTTTGCCAGTCTTGGCGGCTGCGGTGATAAGATCGGTTTGGCGACAAAGGAACGCGGGTGTCTGAATTACGTCAACATACTTTGCTGCCTCGCGTGCCTGTTCCGGTGAATGAACATCGGTCAATACCTCAACACCGATTTCACTACGAACTTTTGCTAATATTTTCAAACCATTTTGAAGCCCTGGCCCGCGAAACGAATCGATTGACGTACGGTTTGCTTTGTCGTAGGAGGATTTGTAGACAAAGGGGATCTCCAATATTTTGCAGATGCGATTAATTTCACCGGCAGTATCAAGGGCGAATCCTTCCGACTCAATGACACAGGGCCCGGCGAATAAAAAAAACGGTCGGTCGGGCCCGACTGGAATATTGGCAATCCTCAAACGACTGCAGCCCTTTTGGGCATTGCTTCGGTCGAAGCTTTAAGGTTCAGTACACTTTCAACAAAATGGGAGAAAAGTGGATGACCTTTACGCGGTGTCGACGTAAATTCGGGATGAAACTGGCATCCAACGAACCAATTGTGGCTTGGCAATTCAACCATCTCAACCAGGTTGTCACCAGAAGTCCCTGAAAAAACCATACCCGATTGCTCAAACATACTGCGGTAACTGTTGTTAAACTCGTAGCGATGGCGATGACGCTCCTGAATAGCATGCTTTTTATAAATCCTGTGTGCTAGGCTGCCATTGATCAGGCTCGCTCGTTGGGCACCGAGTCTCAACGTGCCACCCAAATCCTCAAACTCACCTCTTTTTTCAACATTTCCGTCCAGAGTCTTCCATTGCGAAACCAGCGCAATGACCGGGTGGGGAGTTTTCAAATCAAATTCTGTACTATGCGCACCTTCAAGACCAAGTACGTTTCTGGCAAATTCGATCATGGCGATCTGCATTCCTAGGCATATGCCCAAGTAGGGAACATTATTTTCCCGAGCGAAACGCACTGCTGCAATTTTTCCATCTGTCCCACGTTCGCCGAAACCGCCAGGAACGACAATGGCATCAACCTCTTCCAGTACACTGATGCCATTTTCCTCAATCGATTCAGCATCGATGTAATTGATATTGATGCGAGTTTGAGTTTGCATCCCGGCATGTCTGAAAGCTTCCGCCAATGACTTATATGAATCAGCAATTTCCATATATTTGCCAACAAAAGCAATATTAAGCGTGGCAGAGACATTCTTGCTACGCTCGACAATGTCCTGCCATTCAGAAAGGTCAATGGACTGAGCTGACAGACGAAGCTGATTGACAATCAGACTGTCGACACCTTGCTCATGCAACAAAATTGGAATCGAGTAAATATTGTCAACTGTCAATGCCGAGATAACTGACTTTTCCGCAACATTGGTAAAAAGCGCGATTTTTCGACGCTCTGCATCAGGAATATCAATTTCAGATCTGCAAATCAGGATGTCAGGCTGTATGCCAATACTCCGTAATTCTTTGACTGAATGCTGCGTTGGTTTGGTTTTAATTTCTCCAGCGTAATCCAGTTTTGGCAACAACGTAAGATGAACAAACAGTGTGTTATCGGTACCAAGTTCCATGCGCATTTGACGGATGGTTTCAAGAAAAGGCAGCGACTCAATATCGCCAACAGTTCCCCCGATTTCGACAAATGCAACCTCATGACTACCAACACCTTCATAAATGCATGCCTTAATCTCATCTACGATATGTGGAATCACCTGAACCGTTTTTCCCATGTAATCGCCTTGTCTTTCACGACGGATCACCCGTTCATAGACTTTACCCGTTGTGAAATTATTCGCTTGGCGCATCGGTACATTGACAAACCGTTCATAGTGACCGAGGTCCAAATCAGTTTCTGCACCGTCGTATGTAACAAATACTTCACCGTGCTGGAACGGACTCATGGTGCCGGGGTCAACATTGATGTAAGGATCAAGCTTAAGTAGCGTAACTGATATGGCACGAGCCTCAAGCAATGCGGCAAGCGAGGCTGATGCGATACCCTTGCCAAGCGAGGACACCACACCGCCGGTTACAAATACAAACTTTGGCACCTAAATTTTCGTACAGTCAGGCTGATCGAATGAGTTGAAAGAAGCGAGTTAGGAAAATATCACTTCGGACGGACTAATAGGTTACCAGAAAATGCGCGAAATTTCCAGCCCATTTTCAATTATCGACTTTACAAATGAAATGTAGGTCTTCACAAATCGTCATATGCATTCAAGTTCAATCACGATTCCATACTTGTCATTATCGACTCTGAATGGATCCGCAACAAGCCAGGGAACCACCGCAGCGAGCGTATCTTTGCAGTAAACGAGCGGCAGCAGACCTCGTTCCCACGGTGGAATAAAGTGGAGCTGAAATAATTTTTTCAAAGAACTGGAATGTCTTCGCCCTGGCAGTACAATTCGCTCTGAACCGCGTCTAAAGGACACATTAACGCGTTCGGTGAGTTTGTTTGGGTCGAGACCGCAGCCTTTTACAGAGGTTGGCACGAGTTGAATTCCCACCTGTTCTAACCTCAAAGGTGCCTGCAAATCCCATTCGATCGGTGCCAGCGATTCAGTTGAATGCGGTTTTCGAACAAGAAATAGTGCATTCTGGTATCTAAATATGCGTCGATTCGCCCAAGCAAGTTCCGCAAATTTCTTATCAAGCGCGAACGCAATGTGAATGAATTCATCAAGCGCACGTCGGCCCGGTTCGCTCTTGACGTTTTCCCGAGTCCAATAACGAATCAGATTGATTTGGCGAGCCTTGCCCAGGGTTTTGAGATGATTAACACTCAGTGGACATACTGTACTCAAAAAACTGCCGTCTTGAGTTTCACTCGCAAGCATATCCAGTCTTGCAAGATCATCAAGCAGCCCTCGAGTTTTTGCCAGATGTTCCGATGATTTTTCAATCTGGCGATGAGCTTCAGGCCACCTTTGAGTCAAAGACGGTAATACGACATGCCTTAAATAATTGCGGTCATAAGTAAGATCATCATTTGCTGGATCATCAATACACGAAAGGCCCCAGGTTTTGGTGAACTCTATAATTTGGCTCCTCGAGCAGTCTAGCAGAGGTCGGACCAGAATTCCTGGTGGAAATTCTTGCACCGATTGCATTGCAGACAATCCTCTTGGCCCTGCTCCTCGCATCCAATTTAGTAACACTGTCTCTACCTGATCATCGCGATGATGAGCGGTCAGCAACAAATCTCCTGTCTCAAGCTGACTCTTCAGCCAGTCATAACGGGCGGTTCGAGCCTTCGCTTCACTGACTCGATTTTCGCAATTACCCAAGTTCAACTGAATTGTGCGAAATTCCACGTCATGTGACTGGCAAAATTTAGCGCACTGGTCCTGCCAGTTGTCTGATTGAACGTGGATGCCGTGGTTAACGTGTAATGCGGTTAGTCTAAACTTAACCTGTTGGCGCAATCTGACCAAGAGATACAAGAGTACCGTTGAATCTGCGCCACCGCTATAGGCAATTTTTACAGCCTTGGTATTGTCGAATGCGCATATGGCATTCAACTTTTCATAAAGACACTGAGGGTCGAGGTTCACCGTACGGCAGTTTTACTGGCGGGCATGAACTCCCCGTAAGACCTGAGCCTCGAATCACGCTGCAATAGTAAATCTTCCATTGTTCGGTGTGAAAAATTATCCAGGCTGGTTTCCAACTGCCGCTTAAGTTTTTCGGCCATTTCATCAGCATCCTGATGCGCGCCGCCATGCGGCTCTTTAACAATAACATCAATCAAACCGTGTTTAGCCAGCGCATCGGAAGTCAATCCCAATACTTCCGCTGCTTCTGCAGCCTTGCTTGAATCCTTCCAAAGAATTGAGGCGCAACCCTCCGGTGAGATAACAGAATAGACAGCATACTCCAGCATAATAATTTCATCGGCAACACCAATAGCAAGTGCTCCGCCAGAACCGCCCTCCCCAATCACCGTGGCAATTATCGGACACTGTGCTCGAATCATCGCTAGCATGCTTGTTGCAATGGCCTGGCATTGGCCCCGTGCTTCGGCCTCAAAGCCTGGGTGCGCACCGGGTGTGTCGATAAACGTAAAGACGGGTAATGAGAACTGCTCGGCAAGTTTGATCAAGCGCTGCGCCTTGCGATAACCTTCCGGCCTCGGCATTCCAAAGTTGCGCGTGATCTTGGTGTTTGTATCGCGCCCCTTTTGATGCCCGACCACCGCAACGCCTCGACCATTAAAACGTGCCAGACCTGCGACAATTGCCGGGTCGTCGGCATAGGTTCGATCACCATGGATTTCTCGAAAGTCGGTAAAAATCCGTTTGATGTAGTCCATGGTATATGGTCGCATGGGATGGCGAGCAAGCTGAGTAATCTGCCAAGGCGTCAATGATGAAAATATTGACTGCTCCAGGCTTGCTCTTCGTTTTTCCAGGCGATTGATTTCATCAGAAAAATCGACATCATTTTCTGAATTGAAACGACGTAATTCTTCAATTTTTGCCTTGACTTCGGCAACTGGTCTTTCAAATTCAAGAAACATCGACATGGCTTAATTCAATACTACAGAAACATTAGCTTTGTTACATCTTTAACCATGTGCTAGCGCAAAATTGGATGATTTGCGTTTGGTTTGATGAATTCCTTCCATCGATGATTCAATCGTTGGAGATACTAGAACTCTAATCTCCTGTGCCGTCAACGCCTTTTATGATACTCCCATGGTTTGGTTTATCTATTATCTAATATACGGCCAGGCATTTGACTCCGTCAGGTCATGTTTTCGTACAACTCAGTCCTCAAACATGCAACTTCCAGGAAAATCGCCCGCTAAATTTCTGTCGTGATCTCCAAACTATAAAGTCTGCCAATTACTTTGTGTTGCCATCATTCTTACCATATTCGGTTGAAATTTCATTGGAAACTGCTCAACAATTGCAAGCAATTAATCAACACTTTATCAATATCGTACGAAATTTATATCGGCAACTGAACTTTCGAATAATCAATGGATACAGCCTCATCCCCCAGTACCTGCCGAAATCGCGTCACCAATTCATCCGTAACCGTGACTCGCCAACTGTCGTTCAAACTAAAATCGATGCCAACCCCGGTGGCTGAGACATATTTGACTTGTACTTTGTGCCGACTTCCAGATTGAGCAGTCATTAATTCTTTGATCGAAATGATGTTTTCTGGACAGACTTCGCCAGACTTGAGGTTCAATATCACCTTAACCGCTTTGGACCGTCGGACTGTATCCAAATCGAATATCCGATCGGCCAACAGTCTTTTGTGCCCGTGACCTTTCGTTTTTTCAAAACGCCCAGCGACGATGACAAGTCGATTTTCCTGAATGAAATCCCGATATTTTGAAAACACCTCAGAATACACCGCCACTGACAATTGACCGGACGCATCTTCAAGTTCAAAAAATGCCGAAGTTTCACCTCTACGATCAACAACTGACCGGCTGCAGATGCTGCCCGCAACAACAAATGTCAAGTCACTGTCAATATTATTGACGACAGCAAGTTGCTGCGATACGCCGATGCTTTGCAACTGGTCTGCGTAAAGTTCAACGGGATGACCGGTCAGGTAAAGACCTAGAATTTCATACTCCTTTGCAAGCAACTGCGAACGTGACCACAACTTAGCTTTGTACGTCGGTAGTTCAAAATCCTCATCACCCGAATCTCCAAATAAACTGTGTTGACCCGATTGTTGATCTTCTAGACGGCGTTGAGCGATACCGTAGACATGTTCAATTTGATTGAGCAACTCGTCGCGGTTCGGATTGATTTCATCGAACGCACCAGCACAAATTAAGGCTTCACAAGCCATGCGAGTTACAATCTGATGATCAATTCTCACGCAAAAATCCATCAGAGCGTTAAAATCACCGCCGGATTGGCGAACAATTTCGATTGAATCAACTACAGTTTTACCGATGCGCTTTAAAGCCCCCAGTCCATACAAAATCCTATTTTCATCGAGAGCTGTGAAGTTGTATTGACTTCGATTGATATTGGGAGGCAGCACTTCGATACCTTGTGCCCTGGCATCAGCACACAATTTAACAATCGTTTTGATGTCCATATCGACACTCATAAACGCGGCCAGGTAATCGGTTCGAAAGTGTGTTTTCAGGTACGCCGTTCGATAGGCAAGCATGGCGTAGGCTACCGAATGAGACTTGTTAAATCCATAACCGCCAAAGCTTTCAATCAAGTCATAAACACGTGCGGCTAGTTTTTGCTGGTAGCCATTTTCAACTGCACCGCTAACAAATCGTTTACGCTGTTCTTGCATTTCTTTTTTCAGTTTCTTACCCATCGCCTTGCGCAGCGAATCGGCTTCAGCCAATGAATAGCCTGACATCAGCTGGGCAATTTTCATGACCTGTTCCTGGTAAAGAATGACCCCATTGGACTGGTCCAGCACTTCTTTGAGATCTGGGTGCGGCACATCATATTCTTCTTTATTTCGGTTCTCGATGTACATCCTATCCATTTTGTTTTGTAAAGGACCAGGTCTAAATAATGCCAAAAGCGCAACCAGATCACTGAACTTGTTCGGTTGAATTGCGTGAATCAACCGTTGCATGCCACCGGATTCCAATTGGAAAATGCCGGCAGTTCGGCCGCTGCTGATGTATTCATAGGTCGCCTTGTCATCTTCAGGAATCGAGTCTTCCGTCAGTGGCTTTTCGTCACCGCGTTTGGCGTTTAAAGAACGTAAAGCCAGTGCGATGATGGTCAATGTCTTAAGGCCTAGAAAATCAAATTTAACCAGGCCAATGTCTTCAAGATCATCTTTATCAAAGTGTGTTGTATCGCGGTTGCTTTCCGGGTCAGCCATCAAAGGAGTGAAATCGGTAATCTGAGTCGGTGCAATCACCAAACCGGCAGGATGCTTGCTGACATTGAGCACCATCCCCTCTAGCACCATGGCGCTGTCGATTAACTCCTTGATGCGATCTTCGTTTTCATAGCGCTTGCGCAAATCAGAACTTCGTTCCAGCGCTGCTTTAAGGGTAATGTTTAATTCTTCTGGAATTAGTTTGGCAACCTGGTCATAAAAAAGGTAATCTGGGCGCAGAACGCGCCCCACATTTTTCACGGCGGCGCGCGCCGCCATGGTCTGGTACGTAATGATCTGTCCGACCTGGTCTTTACCATACCGCCCCGTCACGTGCTCAATAACTTTGTCTCGTTCCCAAACGCAAAAATCAATGTCAAAGTCCGGTGGAGATATACGATCTGGAGTGAGGAATCTTTCAAATATCAGGTCATGCCTGATCGGATCTACTGTTGTGATATCCAGACAAAACGCCACCAGTGAGCCTGCACCGGACCCACGCCCCGGTCCAACTGAGATGCCTTGCGATTTGGCCCAGCGAATGATGTCCGAAACGATTAGAAAATATCCGGCAAAATTAGTCGTCGAAATGATTGCCAGTTCATGTTCGAGCCTGTCGCAGTATTGCTGATGTTTTTTACCCTCCAAACGCTGTTCAAGTCCTTCATAACTCACTTGCCTGAGATGGTCGTTGATGTCAAATTCCTTCAAATCGGAATGATAGGCCGGCATATGCGTGGTTCGATTCAAATCAAAACTCAGGTTACAGCGCTTTGCTATTTCCATTGTGTTTTCGATTGCACTGGGTATAGATGAAAATTTTTCAGACATTTCTTCAGCACTACAGAAATACTGCTGTGCGGTATACGATCGAGGCTGAGAACCGTTGCCACTTCCTGTCTGCAGATCGTGAATGGTTACTTTCAGCCCGTGAAACTCAAACTCGTCGCGGTGGATAAAGCGCGGCTGATGAGTTGCAACCACTGGTATTCGATTATCTTGAGCGAATTCCAGTGCGGCATCGTTGTACGCATCTTCATATTGTTCGTCAAACCTTGAAATTTCAATGTAAAAACGATCTGGAAAAACAGAGCGGTATTGCTGTAACGTTTGCTTCGCCAGTTCGAAGCGATTTTTCAATAGATGGTCCCCGAGTTCGCCTTCCAGTCCACCAGACAATGCAATCAAACCTCGACAATCCGATTCGGTCAGCCAGGCAGGATTGACACAGATGGGACTGCCCGACGAAACACGCTGATGTGCGCGGGTCAGTAGTCTGCACAAAGATTTAAAACCTTCTTTATTCTGACAAATCAAGACCAGTATGAATTGCAAGTCTGGATTGGCGATATTTTCAATCGATATTTCCGCGCCAATGATTGGCTTGACACCGACTTTGCGACAGGCTTTGTAAACCTTGATTGCACTGAATGCATTGTTGCGTTCAGTGATACCGATCGCAGGCATCTTATTTTGAGCCGCCGCTGCTGCGATTTGCTCAATACCGATAATACTGTCCGACAGCGAGTACTCGGTGTGTACGCGCAGATGAACAAAACTCATACTAAAGCCTTAAATGTCAAACTGTGATTGTTCAAGTTTACGAACCGGGGCAAAAGTTTTTCTATGAATTTTTGTAGCACCAAATGTTGACAGTGCCTCTAGGTGAAATTTTGTACCGTAGCCAGCGTGTCGTTCGAAACCGTACTCGGGAAACGTTATCGAATAATGGTCCATCATACTGTCGCGAGTGACCTTTGCGAGAATTGACGCTGCGGAAATAACCGGTTCTCGCAGGTCGCCCTTGACAATCGCCTCTCCTGGACAATCAATATCCGGCATGAAATTACCGTCGACCAATACTCGATTTGGTCTAATACTCAGCGCCTCTACTGCCCGTTTCATGGACAGCAGCGTCGCCTGCAGTATATTGATGCGATCAATTTCCTGTGCAGTCGCCATACCTATCGCCCAGCAAGCACAGGAGCGCTTAATCTCACGCTCCAATGAAATTCGCATGCTTGGACTCAATCGTTTGGAATCCGTCAGTCCCTGGATTCTAGGTTCAAAATTGAATAATACTGCCGCTGACACAACAGGTCCTGCCAGTGCACCTCTGCCTGCTTCGTCGACGCCCGCGATTCTAGAGTGACTCACCGTTTCGCGACTCGCAATATTTCTCGCACTGCGAGATGATGGGTATCACACTGTAGCTGCTTTGCAATTGATGCGAATTTTTCGAGCATCGAGGCTCGGTATTTCGTATCCTGCAGTAATCGTAAAGCTTCTTGACGAATGTTCCCGACAGTGCAGTCAGATTGCATAAACTCAGGAATAATGGGCCCACCAGAAAAATGATTCAGCATGGAATAGTGTCGAGTCTTCGACAACAGCTTGACCATCCAATAGGTCAACTGGGAAACGCGGTAAGATACCACAACTGGCTTGCCCAATAGCGCAGCCTCGAGCGCTGCGGTACCCGAAGCAGCAATCACAAGATCAGATGCACCAATAACGTTCAACGAATCATGCATCACCATTTCAATGCGAATGTCTGTAGCCATATTGTTCAACACCTGTTCAAAGTGTTCGAAAGTCTCATGGTTGGCAAACGGCGCAACAAACTTAAGATTCGGTTCAGTCTGCGACAGATTCACCGCTGTCCGTAAAAAAATATGCGCCAGCCTTCTGACCTCGTTGATACGGCTACCAGGTAATATTGCAACCACTTTATCGTTCTCACGAGCGCCATACGCAGTCCGGTCAGGTAGAGAATCACGACTGGCGATTTGGCTGGCAAGGGGGTGTCCGACATAGGTAAAAGAAATGCCTGTCTTTTCGAACAATGCACTTTCGAATGGATAAATTGACAGCAGGTGCTCGACAGCTCGCTTTAGTTTGTGAATCCGGTAGCCTCGCCAGGCCCAAACCGTCGGTGCAACGTATTGGATCGTTGGAATTCCTGCTTCGCGAAGCCGCTCCTCGATGGACAGATTAAAATCGGGCGCATCAATTCCAATGAACACATCAGGTGGGTCCAAAAGCAGGGACTGGACGTAGTCTCGGCGGATTTTTAGAATCTTGCGTAATCGCCCGAAAAGTCCCTCGACTCCCAGGCTGGCAATTTCATCGATGCTGTAATTTGCGATTGCACCTTCCTTGACCATGGCAGGACCACAAATTCCGGAGATTTCAAAAGCAATATCCTGAGCCTTCATGGCGCGGATCAAATTCGCTGCGATGTTATCTCCCGAAGGCTCTGCGACAACCATTGCAATTCGCATAAAATTTCCACTCCAACATCGGCTTTGATGTTTTCGAATTCAATGTGTTTCGAATTATTTCAAACCGATCATGTTAGATTAACACGAAACTTTCCGATTTTACCGAATAACCCCGCGTTCACTTGTTCGAAGAAATTCAATGAATTGCTGCACACTCTCATTTTGTTTGGTCATATCGTCCACTTCCGCAAGCATTTGTTCCAAAGTCATATGTTTCAAAAAATATAGTTCAAAAACCCGCTTGAGTGAGGAAATGGTACCGGAATCATAACCGCGGCGCCTGATACCTCGGACATTGACAGCTTTCATCTGTGCTGGGTTGCCGTTGACCATCATAAATGGCGGCACATCCTGACGCAGCACCGTGTTAATTCCGGTCATGCTATGCGCGCCGAGTCTGCAGTTTTGGTGAACCAGGGTGAACCCTCCGGTAAACGTATGGTCGCCCACTGATACGTGCCCTGCGATATTGGTACCATTCGCAAAAACACAGTGATTGCCCACTTGGCAGTCGTGGGCAATATGCGAATAGGCCATGATGATATTGTCATCACCAATGCGTGTCGCGGTTCCAAGTTCAGTGCTGCGATTGATAGTTACCATTTCGCGGATACTGTTTCGATTGCCGATTTCAAGTAATGTTGGCTCACCGCGATAGCGAATGGATTGAGGCTCACCGCCCAGCACTGCAAATTCGTGAATTCGATTACTGTGCCCAAGCCTGGTGAAACTGCGAATGACAGCATGATTACCAAGCCAGCAATCGTCACCAATTTCCACGTTGGCTTCTACGACAGCATAGGAGTCAATCCGGACATTTTTGCCAAGCTTCGCCTGCGGAGAAACATTGGCGGTGCCATCGATCATTTACAGTTCCTGAAAGGTAAACAATAAATCAGCGGTACAGACCAATTGTTCATCAACTTTCGCAGTGGCGGCTGTTTTCCATAATCGACTGACTTTTCGAACCGTCCGCGTTTCTATTTCAATCAGATTCCCAGGCACGACTGGCCGCTTGAATCGAGCCTTGTCGATGCCTGCAAACAAATACAAACGTTTTTCATCAGCCTTGGCACCGAGTCCCAAACTCGCCATAATAGCTGAAGCCTGGACCATGGCTTCCAATATGAGAACGCCGGGGAAGATCGGGTGACTTGGAAAATGTCCTTGGAAAACCGATTCGTTCACAGTGACTGCCTTGCTTGCCAACAGCCAATCGTCGGTGTAATCCAATACCTGGTCGACCATCAGCATCGGATAACGATGCGGCAGTATTTCCCGGATTTCAGTTATCGAAAGTGAGGGCATGATGTCGTTCTCAATTCATTCGTTGTTTCGAAGCAAAACTTGATTTCGATTGTTCAGATGATTCAAACTGGCCAGCGTTCGATTCCATTTATTCACTTCCCTTGCGGGAACTGCTGAAGAATAAGTTCCTGCAGTCGTAATTGATTTCGATACCAGGCTTGTTCCCAAAATGACCACATCGTCTGCGACAGTGATATTGTCCTTAACAGCAACCTGCCCTCCGACGACGCATCGTTTTCCAATGACTGCGCTCCCACCAATACCTGTGTTGGCAACAATCAGGGTGTGTTCGCCAATTTCGACATTGTGTCCAATGTGGCAGTTATTGTCAATACGTACGCCTTTATGAATCCTAGTTTCGCCAATCGAAGCACGGTCGATCGACGTACAAGCGCCAAGGTCGACGTCATCATCAATTCTCAGCGATCCGATGTTGCGAATAGGAACCCAGCGAGACTGATCCCATTCAAAGCTGAATCCTGGCGCTCCCAACACGACGGCAGCAGAAAAGCGGCAGCTTTTTCCGATTGTTGTGCGCCGATAAATTGTTGAATTTGGACCTATTCTGGTTCCATCACTAACCACAACATGGTCTTCAATCACTGTATTGGCACCAATGATTGCATTCGCTCCGATTTCAACACGATGGCCAATGACAACGTTGGCGCCAACTGTCGCCGAACTCGAAATTTGACAATTCTCACCGACAATTGCACTTCCATGCATTCCCCATTCGCACTTGTCGGGCGGATGAAAAAGATTGACAACTTTGGCAAAAGCCAAGCGCGGAGAACTTGAAACAATGCTGTCACCCTCATAGTCTGACAGGTGCTTTGCGCGTAGAATGACGATGCCAGCTTGAGTGTTTTTGAGATTCTTGATTTGGGCGGGTGATGAGCAGTGCGTTATTGAATCTGGCGTTGCATCGGCAAATTCTGCGATACGGCGAACTGTTTTTGCGCGGTTTCCCCTGATATCGCCCCCGACAATTTCTGCCAGTTCAGCGAGTGTCCATTCTCGAGTCGCTTCACTCGCGCCGGTCACTGCTTAGTAAGCGCTTCCAACCGCTCCAGTATTGCGCTCGTAATGTCGATTCTGGGACTGGCCCATACAACTGGACTTTGCACAATCAAGTCGAATCCTTCCTCCTGCGCCATTTGCAAAATGACTTCGCTGATCAGATTCTGTAGTTCCTGAAGATGCTGGTTACGATCGAAATTGTAATCTTCATTCAAGTCAGTGGTTGCACGTTCCAACTCCCGACTCAATGAACGTGCTTGCGCACGAAGCTCGGTCATTTGGGCATCAGACAAATCTGAACCCTCGCCATTGACCAACTGTTCTTCGATCTCCCTTAACTCGGTTTGCATTTCATGAAGTTGTGCTTCACGAGTCGAATACTTGTCGGTCAAATTTTCCAGTGCGGTTTGTCCCTGCGGTGCATTTGATACAACCTCTGCTGCATTGACATAACCGATTTTTAGTGGTTGATTTGAATCATCTTGGGCGAGTACAGTACTCGTCCAAATCAAGGCTCCGATTAGACATGTTGTACAAAACAGATTGAAAGAAAATGATTTTTTTGTGTTCACTGCAGTCTATTCAAAAAATGTACCCAAAGTTATCTCGAAACTGTCGGTCTCATCGCCAGGTTTTTCCTTTAACGGGATTGCGTAGTGGACACCAAACGGACCGATTGGAGAGAGCCACTCAAAGCCGACGCCGAATGAACTTCTCATATTACTAAAACTGACC
This sequence comes from Arenicellales bacterium, assembly GCA_963664525.1. Taxonomy (GTDB): domain Bacteria; phylum Pseudomonadota; class Gammaproteobacteria; order Arenicellales; family JAJDZL01; genus JAJDZL01. The sequence continues at coordinate 678,508 of OY761535.1, read as the reverse complement.
TCTTCTCGAGTGCCTAATTCCCGACTTGCTGTTGCATAAGTACCTTTTGCTCTCAAAAAGGTGTACCCATGGTCTATAAAAATCGATATTCGCTTGTCGTCAGTATCCTCAGCGCCAAAAAATGGGAAAAACAGTTCTGCACGGTTGACCATTTTCATATTACCACCAAGCGAACGTGATGACCTGCAAGGATAGTACCAGAGAGGACCGTTACTTCCAGTCTCTGTGTACCGTTTGGCAATCAAGCCGTCATCGTCATCTCGCACTTCCCCTTTATCATCATCCACGTTACCATCGCTAAAAAATTGATTAGGATTATCCACTTTACCACGACACAACTGTTTCGCACCCAAGCCACCACTGACAAAGCCACGTAATTCAGAACCACCAGTCAAGTAGTATCTGCGATAAAAAGGCAAATCATCGCTCCCCCAGTCAACCTGAGAGCTCAAACGAAACGTCGTCCTGTCAGTCAAAGGGAAATAATGAGAATAACTCGCTCGCAAGCTCAAATACTCCTCGTCGACGAATGATCCGGTCAGTCCCAGATAAAGGTCGCTTCCCTCCGTTGCAAAAAATGCCCGGTTTCTCGTGTCTTTCCGATAACTGAGTGTCGCACTGGTGTTGACTGTTTCGCGTCCACCAGACGGAATGAGTTCCGAAACGAGGTAATCTGTTCTACCGCGTTCGCCTGCATCCAGTCTGATATCCTGCTGCGTTGAATTAAACCCCAATCCGACGACACTTTCTTCCGACACTGGAAAAAGATAATTAAACCCACCGGTGATGAAGTTTAAATTGTAGATCAGTGCTGTGTCGGATTCAGATGTATCACGTTCAGAGTACCCGAAATTAAATCCTCGCGCAACTCCGTCGGAAGTGTAATACGGATTTGTGTAATCTACATCCACTGATTTTTCAATATCGCCATAGCTTGTACTGAGTGAAACCCGCTTTCCCGTGCCGAAAAGGTTTGACTGCGACAAACTAAAATTGAACGATGCTTTTTCCGATTCGCTATAACCGACGCCAAACAATAACGAACCTGTCAAGCGCTCTTGCACAGACACAACCAGATCGATCTGATCTTCCGTTCCCGGAACCGCGTACTGCTCGACATCAACCTGACTGAATATTCCAAGCCGGTTCAGTCGATTGCGCGACTGCTGAATTTCTTTGGCTGTATAAAGCCCGCCCTCTAAGATGCGCATTTCGCGACGCAATACTTCATCGGTTGTGCTGTAGTTTCCACGAAACGTAATTGTACGGATATAGGTCAACTTCCCGGGCTTAACAACGTAATTCACATCGATCGATCGGTCTTCATCATGTATCGTCGGCAAGGCATCAACCTGAGCGCGTCCGTATCCAAGATTGGCAAATGATTGCGAGATTTCATTTCGTGTGTTGCTGACCTCTTCAAAGGAATACAGTGGTTCTTCCGGTTCTGGAACCAATTCTTCCAATTCTTCTTGAGGTATGACTTCTTCAGAACTTGAGATCGACAGTTCGCCAAAGGTGTATTGCTCTCCCTCAGACAAGGTGATCACAATCAATATCCCATCGTGCGACTGAGACAGAAATGTCCGCGACGAGTTGAGGGAAAATTCGATGAAACCCTGATTTAGGTATAAGGTGGAAATACTCTCAAGATCGGCCCGCAACTGCTCGCGGTTATAGCGGTTTCTGCGGTTTAGAAATCCTAACGTCTTTTTCGTGGTCAATTTCATTGCCTTTAGAATTTCTTTGTCGGAAATCTTACTGTTTCCAACCAACTGAATATCCTTGACGAGTGCTACTTTGCCTTCGCTGACCGTGAAACTAAGTTCCACTCGATTTCGATCCAGAGGTGAAACTGAGGTGAAAATTTCGACAGCGAAGTGTCCGACTTCAAAATACGCGCCCTTGAGCTCATCTGTGAAACTGTCAACCAGTTCCGGGTTGTAAACATCGCCACCAAAAATACCCGCAACTCTCAACGCATTCTCGATCACTTCGTCCTTGATTTTTCGATTTCCATCAAAAACCACTTCAGAGATTGTGGGACGTTCGACCACCGAAATAATCAAAATATCTCCGTCTCGATACAGTCGGACATCATCAAAATATCCAGTTCCGAATAAAGCCTGAATCGAACTGGCCGACACCTGATCGTTCATTTCGTCCCCTACCCTCACAGGTAAGGCAACGAAGACCGCTCCGGGGGCCACTCTTTGTAGACCTTCGACTTTGATATCGCTAATGATGAATGTGTCTATCGCCTGGGCAGGCAAAGCCAAGACAAGCAAAATCAATAAAGTGAGTTTTCGCATAGAAGAGAGGGGGAAGGACAAAGCTTTAGAAGATTCTTGCCAAGTCATTATAAAACGCAAAGCCCATTAGACATATCAGCAAAAACAGTCCAATTTGATTGGCAACGATCAGCATTCGTTCAGTCGGTGGCGAACCCGAGACCGCTTCATAGGCATGAAACATCAGATGCCCACCATCCAGCACCGGAATGGGCAACAGATTCAATATCCCTAAACTGACACTCAACAGTGCAAGGAAAGTCAGGTAATTGTTTACACCAGCCTGCGCAGCCTTGCCAGCATGTTCCGCAATGGCAATCGGCCCGCCGATTGAATCGGACGACTGAGACCCGCCAATCATTCCAGCCAGCATCTTAATCGTCAGCGTCGTAGTTGACCACATGGTTTGAAAACCGCGCAGCAGTGCTTCAAAAATGCCATAGCGGACCGTTACAGTCGCGTTAGCCTCAATTAACTGCTTTTCTGCGTTGACTGAAATGCCGATCTGTTTCACCGTAGTACCGTTTTGTTCAACGATTCGCGGCTGCAACAATACGGCTTGTTCCACTGAATCTCGAATAAAACCAACGTTAAGCACGGTTTCATTGGTCTGGCTTACCAGTTGGACCAGGTCGTTCCAATTGAGCACTGGCGTACCGTTAATTTGAACGATTCTATCACCGTGTCTGAGCCCGGCTGCTTCGGCTGGAAAGCCAGCTACCACCCGATCGACGATAGGAACAATGGTCGGTGTCTCGGGAAACATCCCCATTACGTTTTCGATGCTGCTTGATTGCAGGTCAACATCATTGAGTTGGCCAAAATCGACGACGACCGTTCGAAATTCACCTGCGTTCGAAACACCATAGGTAACGGCTTGTTTACTGACGATTCTATCAAGCAGGTAAAAGTGGTTCTGATCCCAGCTGCGATTGCTTTTACCGTCTATGGAGTTTAACTCATCGCCAATCATCAATCCTGAGCGCACCGCAAGCCCTTGATCTACCAGTGAACCGATGATGGGACGAAGGCCATCTGTACCGATCAAAAAAATCAAGCCATACAGGATGCCTGCGAGCAGAAAATTGGCCAGCGGCCCGGCCGCAACGATCGCGGAGCGCTTATAAAGCGGCTGGCGATTGAATGCCTGTGGTAAAAGATGCTTGGGCACCTCGTCCTGGCTTTCATCGAGCATCCGGACGTAGCCACCCAAAGGAACGCTCGAGATGACATATTCGGTTAGAGAATTTTTCGGCTGATATTTCCACAACACAGGGCCAAATCCAACAGAAAATCTCAACACAGCAACACCCATTCGCCGCGCCACCCAAAAATGGCCGTATTCATGGAAAGTAATGAGTACGCCAATTGCGACGATGAAAAATAATATGCTGTTTAAAATCTCGGGCATTGGATATCAGAATAGCCTTTGCGCTGTGCTAGAAAAATTCAACAGGAAAACCAGATTTGAATCACCGATGACCTCGGGTGTTTGAGTTGTGAGAGTGCTCGCTTGTTGAACGAATTTTATGTTCCTCAATTGCAGCCTCAAATTTTATACGCGATGAATTTTTTAGTTACCGTGCATATGAAACTGCGAACGTTTTGCTTCGCTTAACGCCCGCACTTTTTTGTTTGCAACTTTTCTTGCATTTTCATCCGACTCCAGAACCTGATCAATCGATTCACTAGCGTGGTCGCCAATTTGATCAACACAGTATGCCACCACAGTGTAGATATCGGTAAATCGAATCTTTGAAGCCAGAAATGCATCCACCGCAACTTCATTGGCTGCATTCATGACCGTTGGCGCAGTGCCGGAAGATTCGGCAACGGAACGAGCCAACTTCAGACAGGGGAAACGTACGTAATCCGGGGGTTCAAAGCGCAATGCTGGCAAATCAAACACATCCAGTCGTTCTGCTGAACTTTGTACACGTTGTGGCCAAAAAAGACCAAATGTCAATGGTACACGCATATCAGGAGTCGCCATTTGGGCAAGCACTGAGCCGTCGAGATACTCAACCATCGAATGCACGATGCCCTGAGGGTGAACAACAACATCAATCTGATCAGCCGGCGTGTCAAACAGCCAGCGAGCTTCGATAACCTCAAGCCCCTTGTTCATCATCGTTGCCGAGTCAACTGAAATTTTAGGGCCCATATTCCAGATTGGATGGGCAATCGCCTGCTCGGGTGTAATATCTTTCATTTGCGCCGGTTCAATCTGCCTAAACGGACCGCCTGAACCGGTCAGCAGTATTCTTCGAAGTCCGTTGATTGGAAAGAAACACTCATAGCGCTCCCCAGATTTTGAATAACAGCACTGAAATATCGCATTGTGTTCACTATCTACAGGGACCACGGTGGCTTCGTATTTTCGGACTTCTTCTCGCAAAATCGAACCCAGCATGACGACCGGTTCCTTGTTGGTAATCAGAACCGTACTGCCCGCCTTGATGGCTCGAAGCGTCGATTGCAGTCCAGCTGAACCGACAATGGAAGTGACGACAACATCGACAGCAAATATGGGTTCGAGCTCTGGTTGATCTTGATTCACCAGGATTTGCGTCGATAAATTTGTTCCAGCGATCCGGTCTCGTAGCTTGGAAGCCTCGTGTGCATCGCTGACTACGGCATAGGTGGGTTTAAACTCAGCGCAAAGTTGCGCCAGGGTTTCGCTTCCACGCTTCGCGGTCAACGCACATACTGAAAAACCTTCGGGGTACAGGCGAACAACATCCAAGGTCTGTTGTCCAACGCTGCCAGTTGCACCCAGTATCGTGACGGTTCTCATTGAAACAATTGTCCTGTGACTAATTCAGTACCAGCTTTACACAAAGCGCATACACGGGTGCAACGGCCAAAGTACTGTCAATTCTGTCAAGAATACCACCATGACCCGGAAGAATTGAGCCACTGTCTTTGACATGATGAATTCGTTTTTGCAGACTGATGTAAAGGTCTCCAACAACAGAAAATAGCGCGCAGAGCAGACAAACGCCGGCAAAGACTAGCATCTTCGAATAGTCACCTTCCCAGACGACCGCACCACCTGCCAAAGCAAGCCCCCACACGGCAAGCAAACCACCGAATAATCCTTCCCGTGTTTTCCCGGGGCTGATGCGCGCCGCCAGTTTGGTTTTCCCGAATCGTCGACCAGCAAAATAGGCCGCACAGTCGGCGATTCCGACCAGAATAAACATGGTTGCGAGCCAATAGGCACCATCGGGATGTTTTGCTAGAAGGTCATAGACTGAAAACACTGCCAATGGGATCACAACGACAACTTTCACCAAGGTAATCCACGATTTTTCGCCATCTTTTACTGTTCCAGCCAGAGAAGCGGCTAATATCAACCATATGAGTACTCCGGCCACGTTGTACAACAAATTAAATTCAAAGTAGTATTCGAGCACTGCGGCCACGACGACCATTACAGCAGGAAAAACGTAAAGACCGATAGCACCAACCGACTTTGACATTTTTGCCCATTCAATTGAACCCAAAATTCCAATGATCAGCATAACCACAAAAAAGCCAATTGGTGGTAGAACAAAAAGCGCTGTGAAAAGCGCCAGGACAATGACAATTCCGGTGATGATGCGTTGCTTGAGCATTGAACTTTTACAATGTCAAACTGTTTGTCGAAAAATCGTTACACAAGACGGTTCAGGGTCTGAAGTATCGAGTCAGGTTTTGCCGGGACATCGGATACAAACTTTGTTTCCTGTACCTGCCAATCGATCAACTCGGTATCAGGTCTATCGAAATCATGGTCAAAAAGAAAACTTGATGCAGTCAATCCGGCCAAAACGACCAACGCTGGCAGCAACCCCAGTAAAGTCAGCAAAATGAAAATCCCAAATGCGGCAAGTCCAAACAGAAAAAGCATCAATAAAAAGCCAAAGCCTACGGCCAACCCAAAAACCCAAAGTGGTATGAGCCATACCAGAAAAATTACAACCGCTGCGCCGATTAGAAACTGAAGGACTGAGTTACGGTTGCTCATCGAAAATGTTGGTGATCGATTCATCTCGCTCTGCACCACCGAAGCGCCGTTCCCTTAAAGCAAATGACCGCAATGCCAGGTCAAATTCCTTTGCATCAAATGCTGGCCAATAAGTGTCTGTGAAGTAAAGCTCAGTGTATGCCAGTTGCCATAGTAAAAAATTGCTCATTCGCTTTTCACCACCAGTACGAATAAACAAGTCCGGATCGGGTATATCAGCCGTACTAAGGTGCTCGGTAATCAATTGCGGCGAAACATCATCAAGGCTGAGCTTGCCCTGCTGTCCAGCAATGAATATCTTTCTGAATGCCTGGGTAAGGTCCCATTGGCCACCATAGTTGACTGCCACAGTCAAATGAAGTTTCGAGTTCTGACGAGTCAATTCAAACGCGTAGTCAATTTTGTTCTGAATGCCCGCGGCCAAGGCAGAAATATCACCGATAAATTCGAGGCGCACACCGTTTGAATGAAGTGTTTTGACTTCTCTGTCCAACGCGCGCTCGAGCAAGCGCATAAGCCAGGATACTTCCTGCTGCGGTCGACGCCAGTTTTCACTGCTGAACGCAAACAGGGTCAAATACGGAATTTGATAGCGAATGCAGTTTTCGACCATCGTGCGCACGTTATCTACGCCGCGCCGGTGCCCTTCAAGCCGGCTGTAGCCCTGTCTTTGAGCCCACCGACCATTGCCATCCATCACGACTGCAACGTGAACAGGCATCCTGTTTGATGACAGTGATTGGCTGACAGCGCTCATTGCTTGACTATCATTGAGATGACACTTTGAAATGACTTCAAATCGTCATGATTTCTTTTTCTTTTTCCGCGACGATATCGTCCACTGAAGCAATATATCGATCGGTCAAATTCTGGACTTGATTCTGACCTAAACGATCATCGTCTTCTGTAATTTCCTTTTCTTTCAACCAGTCCTTCAGGTCGCTATTACAGGTTCTGCGAATATTTCGAATGGCGATCTTGCAATTTTCGCCTTCCGATCGCGCTAATTTGCTGATCTCCCGGCGACGTTCCTCCGTCAGGCTTGGAATAGGGACGCGGATGGTTTCACTGGCACTCATCGGATTTAAACCCAGGTCGGATTCAATGATGGCCTTTTCGATCACCGAAATCATCGACTTTTCCCAAGGGTTGATACTGATTGTGCGTGAATCACTGACGGTCACGGTCGAAACCTGGTTTAACGGTGATGAAGTACCGTAATAGTCAACTCGAATGTGGTCGAGCAATGCGGTACTGGCTCGACCCGTACGCAGCTTGGAAAGTTCCGTGCGCAGGTTAGCCAAAGATTTCTTCATTCGATCTTCGGCATCAGCAACAAGTTCATCAAGCATCCTCGTTCCTCCTATGTCAGAAGTGGACTAGCGTCCCGACATTGGCGCCATATCCGGCTTTTGTGATACACCCGGGTTCAGAAGCATTAAAAACTCGAATCGGTACATGATGCTCTCTGCACAGTGCAATTGATGAAGCATCCATCACCTTGATTTTATCTGCCAGTACCTGATCAAAAGTCAACTGGTCAAACAAAATCGCATCGCGGTTTTGAGCCGGATCGCTATCGTAGATTCCATCAACATCAGTCGCTTTTAGGAGTATATCTGCTTTGATTTGTATTGCACGTAAACTTGCCGCGGTGTCGGTCGTAAAGTGTGTGCAACCGGTTCCGCCAGCGAACACCACCACTGCGCCACGGTCCAGGTATTGGGCATGCGATATTCCATCATACTGTTGCACAATAGACGAGACTGCAACGGACGACTGAACGACGGATTCCACATCCATGTTCTGCAAAGTCTGTTCCAGAGCGATCGCGTTTGCGATGGTAAACAGCATACCCATTTGATGGGCGCGAAGTGTTGAAATTGAAAGCGCTTCGTTTTGGGCGCCACGGAAATAGTTTCCACCACCGACCACAACCGCAGTTCTGACACCGGCGGCGGCAACCATTTTCAGTTCATTGGCAACTCTATTGAGTTCCTGGCTGTCGAGCCCGAATCCAGCTGTACCGCCAAGCAATTCCCCGCTCAGCTTGAAAAGAACGGTTCCATATCGTGGTTCAGCTGGGATCTCGTCTGACAAGGCAATCAGTCCAATGTGATATCAGTTGCCCAAATCCATCAGGCTAAATCGTGTAACTGAAGCGCTGTTATCAGTGAGCACATCGCTGACAGTTTTTTCTTCGTCGTCGTAATAGGCCTGGTTGAGCAAGGTGTTTTCCTTGGAAAATTTGTTGATTTTTCCATCCACAATTTTTTGTAGAACGAATTCCGGCTTGCCGGTTTCCTGTGCCTGGGCAAGAAACATTCTTCTCTCACCGTCAATGATATCGGCCGGTATGTCTTCCACACCCACCCATTTCGGTTTCATGACTGCAATATGGACCGCAATGCTGTCCTCAATGCCAGCGGAATTACCACCGGAGACTTCTGTCAGTATACCTAAACGCTCCCGGTGCACGTAGCTGCCAATTCTTGAGCCCGCTGCCGCCTTGAAAACCACCATACGACGAATCGAAATATTTTCACTGATTTTCAACAGCATTTCCTGTCTGGCCTGTTCAACGGTCTGACCCGATCCATCGAAGGGCAACTGGTTGAGCACCTCGAGATCTTCGCTGTTTTCCCCGATCGACAGCGCTATTTGTGCCAGCGGTAATGCGAACGAGCGAAAAACCTCACCGCGCGAGACGAAATCGGTTTCCGAATTGACTTCAACAAGGGCACCGCAATCGCGCTCTGGCGACACTTGACAAACAATGACTCCTTCTGTTGCTGCCCGGTCAGCGCGCGATTCCGCTTTCTGTGCGCCTTTGATACGCAAAAGTTCGATTGCTTTTTCCTGATCGCCGCCACATTCGGCCAGCACTTTTTTGCAATCCATGATTCCCGCACCGGTACGGTCGCGAAGCTGTTTTACCATGACTGCTGAAATTTCCAATTGATTGATCCTCCGATTTGGATGTTGATTAATGAGTGCTGATACTACGACTGCCAAATTTGTATCGTTGGCAGGTTCGCAAAAAATCAGTCGAAATTGGGTTCAGATTGGCGACGTTTAAGACTCACCAGATTTCGATTGGTCTGCCGACTCACCTTCCTCAGCGGCTTTTGCATTTTGTTCATCGGATTCGGCACCGATGTCTGCTGGCTGTTCTTCAGACTCTGTTTGCTCAGACTGCTTTGCATCAGCGTCTGATGCTTGAGCCGTTGCTTCGGCAACTGTGGTTGTTGCGTCTGCAACAGAGATCTCAGGAACTGCCCCCTCACTTTCGTCGGTGTCATCATCCTCTTCTGGCGCAACAGCTGCCTTAGCTGCGGTAACGCCTGCATTGACCATTGAATCCGAATCTGCCAACACGCCGAATTCCTGAATGTTAGAGGTATTTTGCGCGCTTGCACGGCCAGCCAAAATTGCTTCGGCTGCGTAGGTGCAGTAAAGTCTAATCGCACTAATTGAATCATCATTGCCAGGAATGACGTAGTCGATCCCTTCGGGGTCGCAATTGGTGTCCACGACCGCAACCACGGGAATGCCCAGTTTGTTCGCCTCTTTGACGGCAATATTCTCATGCTTGACATCAATAACGAACAGTGCTTCGGGAAGACCCTTCATGTCGCGAATACCGGCGAGGTTTCTGTTTAGCCGAAAATGCTCGCGCTCCACACCCAAGCCTTCTTTTTTTGACAAATTGCCGAAGCCTTCCGATTGAATGGTTTCTTCCAGTGCCTTTAGCCGATCAATGGACTGTCTGACCGTTGAGTAATTGGTCAGCATCCCACCGAGCCAGCGATGATAGACATACGGGGATTCAGCGCGCTGAGCCTGCTCCCGAACGATTTCACCGGCTTGAGACTTGGTGCCAACAAACATGATTGATCCTCTTTTGCTGGCAACTGCGCTTAGGTAGTTCATCGCATCGTTGAACATCATTAATGTCTGTTCAAGATTGATGATGTGAATTTTGTTTCGATGCCCGTAGATGTATGGGCCCATTTTTGGACACCAAAAGCGCGTTTGATGTCCGAAGTGCACACCAACTTCCAGCAGCTGGCGCATGGTTACGTCAGTCATTATGAATCTCCTAGTTCGGGTTGACCACCACGGTACTGCCTGCCGACCTGTTTGGCACCCTGACAGACAATGATTTTCCGTGTGAGAAATAAGAGCAATAGTTTACTATGAAATGCGTTGTCAAATGTCATCAATCAGGCCTTCCTTTTGGGGCAATGAATGAGCCCAATTGTTCATGCATCAGTACACTGACTAGACCTGTGCGAGATAAATTTTCTTGCTCGGAATTCAATCACGCGCGATGATCGAAACACCGGTCAATACTGACGATTTTTCACAATTTTTAATGATGAAATGTTTTCGTGAACAGCGATCGGGCAATCCTAATCAGGTTTGGCTGATGACTGAATTAAAATAGAAAAACTCCTGCGCCTTTACGCGAACCCCGTTCGCCAGGCATTTTAGAAGATTCACTTTCAATATCAAATGAATTCATGTCAAGAATCAAGATCAAGTCTCCCGAAGAAATCGAAAAGATGCGAGTTGCAGGTCGCTTGGCCGCATCGGTACTGGACATGATCGAACAACATGTCGAAGTCGGAATCACAACTGATGAACTTAATTCGATTTGTCATGCCTATATTGTCAATGAACTTGAAGCGATCCCCGCCCCCTTGAATTATCGCGGCTTTCCAAAATCAATCTGCACGTCGATTAACAACGTTGTGTGTCATGGCATACCTGGTCCAAGAGCGCTCAAAAAGGGAGACATTGTGAATATCGATGTTACCGTCATCAAAGATGGATATCACGGCGATACAAGCCGGATGTACTTTGCCGGAAAACCATCGATTAAGGCAACCAGACTATGCCGTATCTGCCATGAGGCCATGATGATCGGTATTGAAATGATTAAGCCAGGAACAAGGCTGGGAGATCTTGGACACGCGGTACAAAAACACGCTGAATCAAGTGGATATTCGGTGGTACGTGATTTTTGCGGCCATGGAATTGGACGCGAATTTCATGAAGAGCCGCACGTCTTGCATTATGGCAAACCCGGCACTGGACTAGCACTCGTCCCCGGCATGACCATTACCGTTGAACCCATGGTCAATGCCGGCAAAAAAGAAACCCGCACTCAGTCCGATCAGTGGACGGTGGTAACCAACGATGGCAGTCTTTCCGCACAGTGGGAACACACGATATTGGTTACCGACAGTGGGTATGAAATCCTCACTGTAACCGATTAACCCGATTCTTGCAGATTTTACCGTTCAAGTGAAGATTGTCACTTGGTCGATCGCTGCCACTTACCGAATATGACCTCACTAGCCACTGCCAAGGTGCTTCAATCTGACGAGTATCTAAATTTGTTTCGCCAGCGCGTTAACGAAGGAACGTTAAGACTTAAGGAACTCCACGAAGACAATGCCAGTGCCGCCCGTTTAGTTCGCAGTCGCGTCAAGACCGTTGATTCAATCATTTGCGACGCCTGGAAATTAAACCTTCCTGAATCATCTCGCGACAACGACACCGCTTTGGTTGCAGTCGGAGGCTATGGTCGAGAGGAACTCAATCCCTACTCGGACATCGACCTTCTGGTATTGGTGCGAGAGCCTGTTCAAATCGACAAGGCCGCGCAGATTGAAAAATTCATTCGCTTTTTGTGGGACATCGGGTTTGAAGTTGGACACAGTGTCCGGACGCTAAACGATTGTGTCAAACAATCGCGCAACGATATTACCGTGATGACGAATTTGCTCGAAGCACGATGTTGCGCCGGGTCGCGCGAACTTTTCTCACGGCTTGAGCCGACGTTGAAAAAAGGCAAAATATGGCCAACCCGGAAGTTTTACCAGGCAAAAATGCAAGAGCAGGAATCGCGACACCATAAGTTCGCCGACACCGCGTTTAACCTTGAACCCAACATTAAGGAAGGACCAGGGGGACTGCGCGATATCCACACCATTTCGTGGATTGCAATGCGACACTTTGGCAGTCGCGGATTGCTCGAACTGGTAAAACACGATTTCTTGGTCGAAGAAGAGTACAGGGCCCTGATTCGAGGAAGAAATTATTTGTGGAAGATGCGAAATGCGCTTCACTTTGCTGCCGGTCGGTGCGAAGATCGACTGCTGTTTACACACCAGATTCAACTGGCAAAGAAATTTGGACTGTATGACGACGACAGCAACAAAGCGGTCGAGAAACTGATGAAGCCCTATTTTAGGACTGTCAAAGAACTCAACCACATCACCACAATGCTTCAACAGCATTTTTCTGAAACAATTCTTGCCCCGAAACGCCATCGAGTCAAATCAATCAACAACAATTTTAATCTGGTTGACGGCTACCTGGATTTTGCAAAGTCTGACACAATTGAGAAATCTCCGCAAATCCTTATCGAAGCCTGTGTATTGTTTCAAAACAATAAAAAGGTTCGCGGCGTCAGAGCAAGCGCACTTAGAATGATGCGTTCCAGACGCCGCTTAATCGACCGCCAACTTCGTCTTGGATCGGATGTTCAATTGATGTTGTTGAACATTTTTAAAGAGCCCACCCGTTTGGTTGAAACCCTCAAACTGATGGACGATACCGGTTTGCTCGGCCGACTTGTCCCGCAATTTCGACAAATTACCGGTCAGCTGCAATACGACCTGTTTCACGTTTACACTGTCGATGCACATCTTTTGAATGTAATTTGGAACCTGCATCAGTTGACTTTGCCTGAAACCGCAAAGGAGCTGCCAGTTGCCTGGGAAGCGATGAAACGTCTGATCAAGCCAGAACGCCTGTTCCTGGCTGGACTGTTCCATGATATTGCCAAGGGCCAAGGCGGAGATCATTCAGAACTGGGTGAAACTCAAAGCTACCGATTTTGCAAAGACGCTGCAATGAGTGACTACGATGCACACTTTGTAGCGTGGCTGGTTCGCCAACATCTGGCCATGAGTTTTACCAGCCAACGAGAAGATCTCAATGACCCGCAGGTCATTTCCCGCTTTGCTGCAAAGGTCGGTAATCAGGAACACCTGGACAATCTGTACCTCTTGACGATTGCTGACATGCGAGGCACGGGTCCGAATGTATGGAATGACTGGAAAGGCAAAATGCTCGAACACCTGTTTTTAGCAGCATCAAGAGCATTGCTCACCGATACGCTTCCACACGATGAAATAGTGCCTCGAATCGAAGAAGTAAAATTCGACTCGCTTGCACTGCTGAAATATTCGTCCCAACTGAAAAAACCGGCAAAAAGGTTCTGGAATCTTTTGGACGACGATTACTTTCTAAGCTATGATGCGAATACGATTGTTTGGCATCTTGATAAATTGGCTCAGACCAGTGCAATTGACTTCCCACTGGTCGCTTTTCGTTCCCATCCTTCTATTGAAGTGATACAGGTTTTGATTTTCGCAACCAATTCCGAACAATTGTTTGCAATTATTGCTGGTGCTCTCGACCGACAACACCTCAATGTGGTCGAAGCACGTACCCATACCTTACCGAATGGGTTGACGGCCTATACCTTTGTCGTTTTGACTCGAGACCTGCAAGATGCCCAATCTGCCCCGTACCTGGCGCAGTGCGAACGAGAAGTGTATCGATCAATTATTGAACAAAAAGTTGAGCACAATCCTCGCTCGGTTACACCCCATCGCGTTGCCCGACATCTGTTGATTCCAACCCGGACTGAATTTATCCATTCTCCAGGTTGTGACTATACAATGATGGAGATTTCGGCCCAGGACCGGCCCGGATTGCTGTATCTTGTGGTTCGCACACTGTTGAATCACAAAATCAAATTGCTGTCAGCAAAAATCACCACCAGCGGTGTACGTGTAAAGGACGTCTTTTTCATCGTTGACCGCGATGGAAATTATCTGGCTGATGAATCCATGCAAAAATCGCTTGCTGATGACATCAACGAAGCCCTGGATGGCTTAAGTCGCGGCAAATCCAGTTAACAAATTTCAAAGGAAATCCAATGAGTCAACTTGAATCTACGATTAATGATGCGTTTGACAATCGCTCGCAAATCAGCCCTGGCAATTGTGCAGGTGAAATTCAACAGGCCGTCGACGAGACTATCGCTGCACTGAACGATGGAACGATCAGGGTTGCTGAAAAACGCGACGATCACTGGCACGTCAACGAGTGGATAAAAAAAGCGGTGCTACTGTCGTTTCGGATTAAGGAAAATTCAGTGATTCGAGATGGCGGTGCCACTTATTTCGACAAGGTGGAGCGCAAATTCACTGGCTTCGATGAAACGCAGTTTAACGCTGGAGGGTATCGAGTTGTTCCCCCGGCGACGGTTCGAAACGGCGCCTACATCGGACGCAATGTCGTTTTGATGCCCAGTTACGTCAACATTGGAGCCTATGTTGATGACGGAACAATGGTTGACACCTGGGCAACAGTGGGATCTTGCGCCCAAATTGGCAAGAATGTTCATCTGTCGGGCGGTGCAGGGATCGGAGGAGTACTTGAACCATTGCAGGCGACACCAACGATCATCGAGGACAATTGCTTTATTGGCGCGCGCAGCGAAATCGTAGAAGGTGTGATTGTTGGTGAAGGTTCAGTGATTTCGATGGGTGTCTATATCGGGCAGAGTACGAAAATTTTCAATCGCCAAACCGGACAGACCACCTACGGCTACGTTCCTCCAGGTTCAGTCGTCGTGTCTGGAACCTTGCCATCCGCTGATGGCAGCTGCAATCTGTATTGCGCAGTCATCGTGAAACAGGTTGATGAGAAAACACGCAGTAAAACCTCCCTCAACGAACTTTTGCGATTTGATTAAGAATCATACCTCCACCACTGAAACGGTACGAGGATTCAGATTGGTGAAAATCTCATAGGGTATGGTTCCTGCAGACGAGGCGAGCTCTTCAACTGGCAGCCCTGTGCCAAATAGTTTGACCTTTGTTCCAACATTCGCTTCCGGAATGTCGGTGATATCGACTGCAAACGAATCCATGGAAATCCGACCGACCTGTTGAGCCCTTCGTTTACCGATCAGCACGCAGGTTTTATCCGAGGCAATTCGGTGAATGCCATCGCCATATCCGGCAGCTACAATTGCAATTTTGGATTTTTTGGAATTTTTCCAGGTCAATCCGTAGCCAACACCCGATCCCCGCTCAAGGTCTTTGACGGCAAGTATCGTTGAATACAGCTCCATAACCGGTTTAAGTCCCAACTCCTGTGACGTGATCTGCTCGAAGGGGGATGCTCCATAAAGCAAAAGCCCAGGACGAATCCACCCTACGCGGCTTTTCGGCCAGCGCAAGATACCCGCCGAATTTGCAAGGCTGATCTTTTTGTCCCAATTTTGTGAGCAACGTTCGAACTCATTGATTTGGACATTGGTAAAGTCTGATTCAAGATCATCGGCACAGGCAAAATGAGTCATCAATCCATCGACTCTCAATGCCCTGTTTTCCTTGACTTTTGCAAGCGCTTCACGATAATTTTCGACCGCAAAGCCAAGGCGATTCATCCCCGTATCAAATTTCAGCCAAATATTGAGATGATGAATTTTTTTGGAATTTAGAATTTCCAATTGATCATCACAATAGATCACCGGGTCTAAGCCATAAGCTTGCAAGGGTTCAAGATGCTTTGAAGAAAAAAATCCGGAAAGCACACAGATTGGTTTGGAAACGTCTGCTTCTCGAAGATCTATTCCCTCTTCAATACTCGCAACCGCGAAACCGTCCACATGTGATTGAAGTGATTTTGCAACCCTTGTCAATCCAAATCCGTAGGCATCTTTTTTAACAACAGCCATCACACGCGTCAAAGGGGCGTGCTGGCGGGCTACAGATAGATTGTGATGCAGTGCAGACAGATTGACCAAGCCATACACACGCATCGTGTTGAAGATCGGTCAGTGAGTGAAACTGAAGTGAACGGGATGAAAATCAGATGTCATATTCTGCCAAAGCTGGATTTTCAAAGCGAGTGCACTCTTTCATAAACATCAGTTTAATCGTACCTGTATCACCATTTCGGTGTTTGGCAACAATGATTTCAGCTTGGCCTTTGTCTTTGGACTCTGGGTCATAAACCTCGTCACGGTAAATGAAAAGAATCAAATCCGCGTCCTGTTCGATTGCACCGGAGTCGCGCAGGTCGGCCATTTTAGGACGAGTACGGTTTTCCGCTGCACGGCTCAGTTGCGACAGAACCAAAATTGGAATATCCAGTTCCTTGGCTAAAAACTTCAACTCGCGCGTGATGTTCGCGATTTCAGTCACCCGGTTGATGTCCTTGGATTGCATCTGTAACAGTTGAAGGTAATCGACAATCACTAAATCCAAGCCGCCTGTTTCGCGTGCCATGCGTCGCGATCTCGCAGAAATTTCCAAAGGAGATATTCCCGAGGTGTCATCGATATAGATTTCGGCAACGTTTAGCATGTCATAGGCAGCGGCCAAGCGCCGCCAGTTGACATCGGCCTGTTCACCGCTGCCAAAATTCCCTTCACGAATTCGTTTGGAATCAATGCTGCTTAAAGATGAAAGTGAACGCCTTGCCAGCGCCATAGCGGACATTTCCAAACTGAATATTGCCACTCGAAGCTTTCCGTTGATTGCGGCGTGTTCAGCAATGTTCAAAGCCAAGGCAGTTTTTCCCATACTCGGCCGACCAGCAATAATAATCAGATCAGAGGCTTGAAACCCGGATGTCATATTGTCCAAACTGACGAATCCGGATGCGATTCCGGTGATACTTTCCTTAACCGGATTATTGAACAATTGTTCAATCTTGTCGAATGCTTCACCTGCCGCCTGCTTAACGTGCAAAAGCTTCGTTTGAGCACGTCCGTGCTGATCAATCTCGTACATCAGGTGCTGCGATCTGCTCAAGATATCGGCAGCAGGCGACTCCCCGGCGTTATAGACCAATTGTTGAATCTGGCGCGTGCCGACCAGTAATTTACGTAATATTGAGCATTCGTGAATGATTTTGGCGTACGATTCGGTGTTTCCGGCATAAGGCGTTTCATTCGCCAGTTCCAGAAGGTATTCGACACCACCTGCTTTTTCGAGGTCATCGGTTTGTTCCAATGCCGTACGCATGGTAACCAGGTCGACATTTTCCGAACTTGCGAACAAGCGGATAATCGCAGCGAATATGGCTTGATGTTTTTGTTGGTAGAAGTCCTCTGGCGTTAGAAAGCCAGCAATTTTTTCGAATTGATTGTTATCGATCAGTATGGCGCCAAGCAATGCTTGTTCTGCATACCGGTTGTTTGGTGGCGTTGGCTGGCCGCTGGATTGATCTTGATCGTTCTCGTAGCCTGGCATTAAAGCCAGATTGCTGGGACTTTGTCGCTGTATATGTTCCAACGCCACCGAGTTCACTTACTCCGAAGGTGCTTTGTCAGCGGACGAATCCGCTTGACCTGCATTTGTATCAGAATCATCTGATTCTGTTTCAGACGCGGCTTGCACCTGATCAGCGGCATCCATCGTTTCCTCAAGTGAAGGTACCAATGAATCGGGTATGACCGAAACTGTGACTTCAAAGCTGACTTCAGGGTGAACCGTTACCGGAATCACGTAATCACCGGTATTTTTGATATTGCCTTCCGGCATCAAGATTTCCGAGCGTAGAATTTCCGTATCGTGTTCATTGGCTGATTCAACAATGTCATTGGCAGTGACTGAACCAAAAAGGCGCCCTTCTTCGTCAATGACACGTCTGGATAGTGTCAGAGACTTAACTGCGTTTTGAGCGCGAGCTTTTGCAACATCCAAACGTTCTTTTTCTTCCTTGACAAGTTCCGCGCGTCGACTTTCAACGGCTGCAATCGCCTCAGACGTGGCGCGAACGGCCTTTCGCTGGGGTATCAGAAAGTTTCGCGCATATCCCGGCTTGACTTCGACCGCATCGCCCAACTCACCCAGTTTGGTAACGGATTCCAATAAAATTACTTTCATCTGTCTAAACCTGTTTATTGAGAATCGGTATAGGGAATCAAGGCAAGATATCGAGCCAATTTTATCGAACGCGTCAACTGGCGCTGGTACCTGGCTTTCGTTCCTGTGCTACGACTGGGAAAAATCTTACCCGACTCGGATATGAAGTTTTCGAGCAACTCAATATCCTTGTAATCGATATCTGTAATCCCATTTGCTGTGAAGTAGCAAAATTTTCTTTTTCGTATGCGACGAATCATGATTTGTCCTCCGCGGTATCGTCTTGCGCCTTATCGGCAGTGTCAGAATCTTCAGCAGTTTCAGTAGAATCTGCAACGGCCGGGGCTGCATCCTGAGCCGAATCCGTCGAATCGGCAGAGCCTGCTACAGGCTTGCTTGCAGCCTCACTGTCTTGTGTTACAGATTCAGATTCGGCAGCTGCCTCTTGAGCAGCTTTAGCTTCAGCTTCCGCCTTACGCGCTCGTTCGGCCATGCGTGCTTCTTCCGCCTGGCGAGCCTCAGCGGCAGCAAGTTCAGCTTGTTCCTTTTCCTCTGCTTTTTTCTTGATGATTTGCTTAAGAACCGGTGACTGTTCAGTCACGGGTTCATCCTTACGCAAAATTAAACTGCGGATGATGGAGTCGTTGTATCGAAATACGTTCTCGATTTCTGCTTTCACTTCGGGTTCGCATTCGATATTCATGAGGAAGTAACCGGCTTTGAACAGTTTTTGAATGGGATAAGCAAGTTTGCGCCTGCCCCAGTCTTCGCAACGGTGTACCTTGCCTCCAGAATCTTCAACGATTCTGCGGTAGCGATCAATGATTTCATTTTGCTGTTCACTTTGGTCAGGATGAACCAAAGCGACAATTTCGTAATGACGCATCGTTTAATCTCCTCTCGGATTGTAGCCCAATTTACCGGCGTCAATAGGGCAAGGAGTTGAATGGGTTGCCGGTGCTAATAATGTACCCGATTTGGCTTCAAAATACAAGCATTTTTCTCGGTCAGTTCGCTTGCCTGCGACTTGAAAGTCAAACGATTCGCACAGAACTGTCTGCTATCGTTCAACCCTAACTATATGATTGATTATGTGTTTTTAGCCAATGTGGTTCAAGGCACCTAGAAACTCAGACGAACGCGAGCTCAGGTTTCGAAATTAGGGGTTCTTTTTTCCACAAATGCCCGAACACCTTGTGCAAAATCTGCATGATTGGCGCATTCCAGAAACCGTTCCTGTTCTGCTTTGAGTTGTATGTGAAGGTCATTTTCCATCGACTGCCTGATGAGATATTTCGCATTGGACACCGCTGTCTTTGCAGACTTCGCGATAAAGCTTGCGATTTTGTTGACGCTTTCATCCAGATTCTCGCTAGCGACCGCTTCGTTGATTAATCCCATATCAACTGCCTCCTGTGCGCTGTAGCGTTTCGAAGTCAGCACAATTTCCATGGCTTTTTTCATACCCACCGTTCGAGGAAGGTAATAGGTGCTGCCTCCATCGGGCGAAACACCCAACATGTTGTACGCTGATGTATAAAACGAGTTATTTGCTCCAATTGCAAGATCACAACCGGCAACCAGGCTGATCCCAAATCCTGCGGCGGCGCCTCGAATCTTTGCGATCACAGGTACTGGCAGTTCAGCCAGGTTTTCAACCAACAAATGGACTTCTGTAATCAGTTCATTGAATTTGTGTTCCTTTTCATCGTCATCGAGTAATTCGTAAAAATAGCCGATGTCGCCACCTGCCATAAAATTGTCACCCTGCCCTTCAAGTACGACGCATCGCACTTCACTGTTTGACTGAACGGAATTAACCGCTACCTTTAAATGATTGAGCATGTCCCAGTTCAGTGCATTGAACTGTTTCGGTCGTGATAGGCAAATCGTGAATATTCCGTCTTGCAGACTGGTTTGGACTGGACTCATGGTATTAACCGGCTGTTAGAATTTGGACAAAAGATTGGAAAATTTCTATTGTATTTCTTGTACCGATACGAATCGTCAAAATACGAATTCCTGCATTACTTCAAGTCATTCGCACGATCCAAACGAAAATCCAGAAACATGGGACAACTTGGTTAATTCTTCAACTTCCAGGTGCGTCATTGTGCAGGTAACGCGTCAATACTTTGGCTGTCATCATCTAAAATCTTCTGTTCAGTTACTGAATCAGGCAGAATAATTTTATGGATCATTCAATTCAAATTGACAGCCGCTTAATCGGAACTGGTGCAGCCCCGTACATCATCGCTGAAATGTCAGGCAACCACAATGGCGAAATCGAACGGGCATTTCGAATTCTTGACGCAGCGAAATCTGCAGGCGCTGATGCGGTAAAAATCCAGACTTATCGCCCCGATACCATTACTATTGACCACAGTAGTAGTGAATTTCTGGTTGAAGGCGGACTTTGGGACGGACGTCGACTGTACGAGCTTTACGAACAAGCTCACACACCCTGGGAATGGCACAAGCCGATATTTGATCATGCACGCAAAATCGGTATAACAATTTTTTCGTCTCCCTTTGATCCAACAGCAATCGATTTACTCGAAAATCTGGATGCGCCAGCTTACAAAATCGCCTCACCGGAGTTAATCGACCTTCCTTTGATTCGTTATGCTGCGAAAACAGGCAAGCCGCTTATATTGTCGACGGGCATGGCTAACCTTGAGGAAATATCTGATGCCATCGAGACCGCCAGGTTGGCTGGAGCAAATCAAATCGTCGTGCTGCACTGCACATCGGCTTATCCGACTGACCCCAAAGAATCCAACTTGGCCACCATTGCTGAAATCTCCCGTCGCTTCGGTGTTGTGGCAGGGCTATCTGACCATACGCCCGGTACCGCGGTTCCTACCATTGCGATTGCACTTGGAGCCCATGTAATCGAAAAGCATTTCACTCTGGATCGCTCAGAAGGTGGTGTTGACAGTGCTTTTTCGCTTGAGCCGGCAGAACTTGCAGAACTGGTGGCTGCCGCGCGTGTTGCGAGTGTTGCAATCGGCCAACCAAGCTTTGAACCGACAGATACGGAAAAGACCATACTGAATATGCGTCGTTCACTGTACGTCGTTTCACCGGTAGCCAAAGGTGATGTCTTGACAAATTCAAATATACGATCAATTCGACCGGGTCTTGGTTTGAAACCAAAGTATCTCGACCAGGTGTTGGGCCATACAGCCTCTCGAGACCTGATGTTCGGTGAACCGCTTGACTCTTCGATGATCGAAGGTTTTGTCGACGCGGATGATTCGTGATTTTTTCTTGCGTAAATCCACCCATTATTTATTGCGATATGGACGGAGTCCTATGTGATTTCTTTTCCGCTGTTCAAAAACTCACTGATCAGCCAGTTCAGTCACTGACAGTTTCCAAAATGTGGGGACTGACGCGAAATCAACCCAATTTTTGGGAGAATCTTGACTGGTTTAAAGACGGAAATAAAATTTGGGAAGTGGTCAATCAGCACAATGGACACATTCTTTCAGCATTGCCCTACTCGGACCCGACCAGTGAATCTGGCAAACGTAAGTGGCTGCAAAAAAACCTACAGCTGACAAATTCTGACCGAATACATCTGGTTGCGCGTCGCAGCGATAAGCAAAACTATGCAATGCTTAATGGCATAGCAAACATACTGATTGATGACTACAAAAAAAACACCTCTGAATGGCGTTCAGCAGGTGGCGTTGCAATCCTACACACGAGTGCTGAATCCAGTCTACGTGAACTACAAAAACTTGGTATTAGCTGTGCAGATTCGTAGATTAAACTAGCGATAACTTAAAAATACTGCGCCCGCTTTCAGTCCATTTTCATCAAAAAACCCCGCCCTTGTTTCAAGCGCATATTGAGACTTGCGTTCACTCGAGTAAAGGTTTCGACCGGTACTGGACGGCTCCATTCGAGTAACCTTGAACAGCTTGCCTTCATGATCAAAAAAACCGATATCCAGCGCATCGTGCACATTGTTCATATGGAACAGCCTAATTTGTGCCTGTTTGTAAACAAATAGAATCGCACTGATTTCGATAATTTGTGGGCATATATGCTGAAACCCTGCAGAACGTTCGCCTGCTTCGTCCGCAATTCTCGCCCTGATATGCGTTGTTTCGCCGCTCTCGTGAGTCAGAACGACGCTAGCCAAATGCATTTGATTCCAGTGCGGTGTTGAAACTCGACACTGTGAAGCATTGACCGCCCCGGAAAGTCCAAGGAGCAAAGCAAGAGCCAAAAGTTTAAGCAATCGTGGAGCGAATGATCTCGCAAATGCGATCAACATGGTCATCTGGCATCTCGGGATATAGCGGCAGTGAAATGACCTCATTACACGCTTTGATTGATGCAGGAAAACTCTCGTCCGTATATCCCAAATCCTGGTACGGAATTTGCTTGTGAATCGGCATTGGATAGTAGACTTGGTACCCTACCTGGTTTGATTTCAAAGCGTCGGCCAACTTGTCACGATGCGCAGTTCGAACAGTGAAAACATTGTAGACATGACGTTTGCCAGGCAAGCTAGCCGGCAATTCCACCTCGCACTCTAGTAATTGGTCTTTATATCGATCTGCAAGTTGCTGTCGTCGTTCAATCGCTTCTTGTACAGATTGAAGCTTGAGTTTTAACAAAACAGCTTGGACGCAGTTCAAACGACTCGTGTAGCCAATCAACTCATGCTGATTCGGACCCGTTACCCCATGATTACGTAAAAGTTTAAGATTTTCAGCATAGGCATCGTCATTTGTGGTTACCATTCCCCCGTCGCCATATGCACCAAGCACCTTGGTGGGGTAAAAACTAAAACAGCCCATCTCCCCGATCGTACCGCTGAATTTTCCATCGTACTGACTTCCAAATGCCTGTGCGACATCTTCAATCACAGCAATACCACGTTCTCGACAAATGGCACATATTTTCGCCATATTTGCAGGCAATCCGAAAAGATGTACAGGCAGCACCGCTTTGACATTTTCGTCAAGGGCAGCGCTCATTTTTTCACAATCCACGTTGAAGTCTGTGAGACAGATATCGACCAATCTCGGCTTGGCTCCGGTCAGAGATATGGCTTCTACAGAAGCATAAAACGTGAAATTCGGTACAACAACGACATCACCGTAGCCTACGCCTGCCGTACGCAATGCCAAAGTAATGGCGTCCGTACCGCTCGCAACTGTAATGGCGTGTTTGACATCAAGAAATTGACTGAGACCCAATTCGAGTTCGCTGACAGCATCGCCGAGAATGAAATTACCAGATTGACCGAGCCGGTCAATCTGTTCGAGCCACTCCGATCGATATTTCGAATACTGACGCGTTAGATCAAAATACGGAATTTTTTGCGCAGTTGCCATCAGTGCTGGCTGATCTTCTCTCTAACCATTTGTGCGACTTTCAGTGCTGAAACTGCGTCCTCCCCCGACACAAACGGAATACCTCGGTTTCGAACAACGTCGACAAAGTGATCGATTTCATTTTTAAGTGTAACTGTTGGTACTGTATCGATTCGTTCACGCGATACTTTGATCCCATTGGTGCTGTTCTGCTCGTGTGCCTTTTTCTCAATCAATACCGATTGATCCAGTAAATCGAGTTCAAGAATTTGCTCGCTCATATAAATCTTGAAATTTCTGATCTTGCCGTTTGCCACCCGCGACGCGGTTACATTGGCAACGGCACCATTGCTAAACTCAAGCCTTGCGTTTGCAATATCGACGTGTTGCGTAATCACTGATGCGCCAAGTGCCGAGACAGACTGTACTGGTGATCGAAGCATCGCCAAAACCAGATCTATATCGTGAATCATCAAATCTGTGATGACATCAACATCGCCTGCACGTCCAGCAAACTTTCCCATCCGATTCGTTTCGATAAATTTTGGTCTGTCGATTCGATGTGCAATTTCCATGACCGCCGAGTTAAATCGTTCCTGGTGACCGACCAATAGTGTGACATTTTGTTGATTGGCTAAATTAACAACAGCTTCCGCGTCGGCCACAGTCGAGGCAAGTGGCTTTTCCATGAGCATGTGTACACCCTGGGAGAGAAATAATTCACCAATCTGGCGATGTAAACTCGACGGAACAGCGATACTTACGGCATCAATTTTGCCGAGCAATTGCTCAGGGTCCAAATAGGCTTCACAAGCGCAGGCCTTGGCAACGGATTCAGCCTGCGTTGCGTCGATATCTGCGACGCCAACCAATTCAACATTTTGGTTAGCGGCGAAATGTTGCGCATGCAGACTTCCTATAAATCCAACGCCTACAACGCCGACTCGTAGTTTATCAGTCACTTGAATCCCTTGAAAAATCGAAAATCAATGGTGTAGAAGCGTTGACCGGGGCATCGCGGTTGAAAAATGATGTTCTTGGAACGGTTGAGAAATTCTGTTTGTAAAAAGCACGAAAATTACCTGTCAATTGAACAAAAAAGTTGATCACCAAATACCATTCAGTCCGTAAATAAGACAATCATCGTCTTGAGCTCGGTTGAGGCTAAATCACCTGAATATCTGCGTCCGATCCAATCGAGAAAAATGTGTTAAATCCCTTTATCAGCTGGCAGCAATTTGATCCTTCAATAGGCCACGCAATCAATCCTGAATCCTGTCAAAAACTGAGCACATCGCTAGAATGACTTTGCATGGCAATTAAAAATATACTATCAAGCAGGCAGTTCAAATCATCTGCGATACAACTGCGAAAGGTTTATATCTCTCAATTAAAAATAACAGTACTTAATTTGTCGGCACTTAGCTTAAAGTCTAAACGTTGATTGTTCACTACCTGTGCGCTTTGTGCTGAATCAGAAAAATTTTTGTCCCTATATTATCTGAAAAAGTTCCCCCCGCTTATCGAATCACTGTGTTATCAAAATTTAAAAACAATCTTTCCTCGATTCTCACCAGCGAGGATACAGATGCGGTGCATGATCGTACACAGACTGCTTCAGTCGCGGCCACCGCTCTCTTGCTGGAAGCAGCTCAAGCCGATGATCGGTTTGATCAATCTGAACTGCACCAAATTGAACAGACACTCGCAACTGTACTTTCAATTGATGCCACTCGAATCAAACAGACTTTGGAGCTGGGTCAAGAGAATTTAGACCACGCAACCTGTCTGCACGAATTGACTTCGACCATTAATCAGGATTGGGATCTCAAATCAAAGATTGAATTGATTGAGGCACTATGGAAAGTCGTTCTTACGGATCAGCGCATCGATCCAAATGAGCAACACCTCATGCGCAAAATCAAAGGCCTGCTCCACATCCCACAATCTGAATATATTGCTGCAAAACTTCGTGCACGGGATTCACTCCAGTAGCAACGGCTGTAAGCATTCGCTGAATATCTTAAATTTTTCAAATTACCAGGGGACATCGACATCCAGGTCTTCATCCATCGAAGTTGAGGGTCCTCTACCACTGGGGGAATCATTTGCAAATGGGTCAGAATCCGTACGTGAACCTGAACTTTCCGAGCGACTCAAGAATATAAAATCACGACCAATGACTTCGGTTGTGTAGCGATCCTGTCCGTCTTGACCTTGCCACTTTCTCGTTTGCAAACGACCTTCAACAAAAAGTCGATGACCTTTTTGCGTGTACTTCAAGATCGTTTCAGCAGCGGAGCCAAAGAAAACGACCCGGTGCCATTCGGTGCGATCTTTGCGCTCCTTGGATTCGTTATCGAACCAGCTTTCGGTTGTAGCAATTCGAAGGTTCGCGACTATCGTACCATTGTTCGTTCGCCTGCGTTCCGGATCAGCTCCTAAATTACCAATCAAGGTCACCTTGTTTAGTCCTGGGCCTGACATTTCATACACCTCATCAATAGATACAAAGGATTCAACACGCCATCCATCAATCGGGCTCGTTGTTATTCACCAAATTTCAAGCCCAAATTCGGCGGGAAATTGCTGCGACGGCAAGCCATATCAGTATAACAATTCCAGAAAACAGAAAGACACCTGTTGATTCGTACCGGGTGTAGACAAGTCCGCCAAATACACCGCCTAGAAAGGCTCCGATAAAGGTGCAGGCATTGAATACACCCATAACGGTTCCTCGTCGCTGACTTGGCGCCTGAGTCACAGTGATGGATGGAAACAGCGCTTCTAAAGTATTGAAACCGACAAAGAAGAGCCACAATCCGACGATCAACAGCGCAACTGATCCTCCGTCTGAACTCACATAGAGTACTGTTTGTGCAATGACAAGAATTATTGCTGCGACATATATCACTTCTTTGGATCGATTGGCGCGGGCGCTATAACGGATAAATGGGACCATCACCAAAAAGGACGCGAGTACGACCGGCACAAACACTTTCCACATCTGTTCTCTCGTCAATCCCGAAGATTCGACAAACTGTATCGGAAATGCCAAAAATAGTGCTGTCATCATCATGTGAAGCGCCAAAGTGCCAGAAAACAGGACGATGAGCTGGTGATTAAAAGCACTCTGTGTATTGGATTTTTCTGAAATTTCCGTTGAGACATCAGTGCTGGCCGCATTGGTATTCGGAACTGCGGTGATCACCAGTATCATCCCAAGCACCGCCAAAGCTGCCGCAGCCCAGAAAATGCCGTCAATGCCAATCCATTGATCAAGAAGCGGTCCCAGCATCAGAGACAATGTAAATGCAGAACCGATTGACATGCCAACAACTGCCATTGATTTTGGTCGTTGCGATTCTCTTACCAGATCGCCGACCATTGCCAGAACGACAGCAGATATGGTTCCAGCGCCTTGCAAGGCACGACCCAAAATTACACCGACAATTGATGTTGACTCAGCTGCAATGATGCTACCGATGGCAAATATCAACAGTCCCAGTAATATGAGTGGTTTTCTTCCCCATCGGTCTGACGCAGCACCGAATGGAACTTGAAACAATGCCTGTGTCAAACCATAGATACCTAACGCGATTCCAATCAGATAAGCCGTTGAACCGGATATTTCATGGGTGTATAGCGCGAGTACAGGCAGGATCATAAAAAGTCCGATCATTCTCATAACCAGAACGGACGAAAGTGCAACGACCGCCTTTAACTCAAGCTTTGTAAATCTGTGTTCGGACACTTAGGATTCAAAAATTTGTCTAATTGAAAGCTGATAATGCTCCCAGCAAATCCAACTCGTCAAATTCTTGACTGTGAATTTGGATTTGCGCCGGGCGCATTCTCAAAAGTAGCGCATTTTATTATTTTTACTTCAACGGTTCGGGCAGAGTAATATATTAAGTTTTGCATTCGCCAAATTTGTCATCTGTGGACACCGACAAAATTACAGTTAGAGGCGCACGGACGCATAATCTGAAAAATATTTCAGTCGAGTTGCCGCGCAATCGTCTGAATGTCATTACCGGTCTTTCCGGTTCTGGCAAATCATCACTGGCTTATGACACGATCTATGCTGAAGGGCAGCGGCGCTATGTCGAATCGCTATCCTCCTACGCGCGTCAATTTCTTTCTCTGATGGATAAGCCCGATGTTGATTCGATTGACGGACTGTCCCCCGCGATCAGTATCCACCAGCAAGCAACACGATTTAGCCCGCGTTCAACTGTTGGTACGGTCACAGAAATTTATGATTATCTCAGATTGCTCTACGCCAGGGTTGGCGAGCCGCGATGTCCCGAGCACAATTCAATACTTTCTGCAAAACCAATTTCGCAAATCGTTGATCTCGTTTTGGCAATGCCGGAAGGAACACGGCTCGCCATTATTTCTCCCATTGTTCGCGATCGCAAGGGTGAACACGAACAGACACTGATCGACCTGAGAAAAAACGGCTATGTACGAGTTCGCATTGACGAAAACGTCTACGAAATTGAAAGTGTTCCGAAACTGGACAAAAATACTGCTCATACAATTGAAGTCATCGTTGATCGTGTCATCGTACAGAATCAAATTCGACAGCGATTGGCTGATTCAATTGAAAATGCTACCCAATTGTCTGGCGGATTGATCAAATGCTGTCAAGTTGCCCAAGATGGATCTATCGCACTCCAAGGCGACGTATTCAGCACGCAGTTTGGCTGCCCTTTTTGCGGATATGTATTGGATGAACTGGAACCTCGAATTTTTTCATTTAATAATCCGCGCGGCGCCTGTTCCAGTTGTAATGGACTCGGATACACATCCCGTTTTGACGAGGAACGCATCGTAACCAATCCCAAAATCAGTATTGCTTCGGGAGCGCTCGCAGAGTGGAACAGTCGCCACGGCTACTACTACAGCATGCTCGAATCGCTATCTAAACACTACCAATTTGATTTGGCAAAACCATTTGATCAACTGCCAAAACGCGTTCAGCAAATCGTGCTGCACGGTAGTGGACGAGAACGAATCCCGATGCGTTATCTCAGTCAAAGTGGCAAAACTTATCGTAGTACACGCCCATTTGAAGGAGTGATCCCCAATTTTGAGCGTCGGCTACAAGAATCAAGTTCAGACGCTGTTCGCGATGAATTGAGTAAATATCTTGAAACTCGACCCTGCGCAGAATGCAATGGCAGCCGTTTGGCGGTCGGCCCAAGAAATGTCTTTGTCGATGGTCTTTCAATCGATGCGATTACGAAAAAGAACGTCAGCCAAGCACTCAGCTGGTTCGAAACGATGAGTTATGAAGACCACAGAAGAACGGTCGCCGAGCGAATCATTCGGGATATCCAAAAAAGACTGCAATTTCTTTTGAGCGTTGGGCTGACCTACGTAACTTTGGATCGAACCACCAACACGCTATCAGGAGGTGAACTGCAGCGCATTCGTCTTGCTTCACAAGTCGGCTCCGGGCTCGTTGGCGTAACCTATGTGTTGGACGAACCTTCAATCGGATTGCACAATCGGGACAATCAACGGCTTCTTGATACACTACACCGACTACGCGACATGGGAAACACCCTGGTCGTCGTCGAACATGATGAAAACACCATTCGCAGTGCAGACTATGTCGTTGATCTTGGCCCGCGGGCCGGTGCGCATGGCGGGCATGTCATTGCTGCAGGCACGCCAAACGAAATTGAACATTCATCAGAATCGCTGACGGGCGCCTACCTTAAGGGAATAAAACGTATTCCTGTCCCACTTTTCAGGATGCCCTTTGAATCCAAGCGGGTACTGCGAGTTGAAGGTGCGCGGGGCAACAACCTCAAGCGCCTGGATATTGATATTCCATTGGGATTATTTTGCTGTGTAACCGGAGTGTCTGGCTCCGGTAAATCGACCCTGATCAACGACACAGTTTATCCTGCTGTAGCTTCCCGACTGCATCGCGCGAAACGCACTTCCGCTGCCCATGACCGAATCATCGGACTTGAATTAATCGACAAGATTATCCGTATAGACCAACAGCCGATCGGCCGTACGCCAAGATCTAATCCTGCCACCTATACAGGACTATTCGGCAACATCCGAACCCTGTTTGCAAAAACTGTTGAAGCTCGTTCTCGAGGTTATAAACCGGGACGATTCTCGTTTAACGTTCCAGGAGGTCGCTGTGAATCGTGCAAAGGTGACGGTCTCGTTCGGGTCGAAATGCATTTTCTACCGGATATGTTTGTAAGATGCAAAGTCTGCGGCGGAACGCGCTTTAACCGTGAGACGCTCGAGATTACCTATAAAGGATTGAATATTGCAGATGTACTGGCCCTGTCAGTTACGGATGGACTTTCACTGTTTGCAGCAATTACCCCGATTGCGCGCCGGCTGCAAACACTCAAGGACGTTGGACTTGAGTACCTACGATTGGGACAAAGTGCAACGACACTGTCCGGTGGTGAAGCACAGCGAGTCAAACTGTCGTTGGAACTGTCAAAGAATGACACAGGCAACACACTGTACCTTTTGGATGAGCCAACCACGGGTCTGCACTTTGATGACATCAAGCAGTTGCTTAGTGTGCTGATGGCACTTCGAGATCGCGGGAATACGGTCATTGTCATCGAACACAACATGGATGTCATCAAGTGTGCCGACTGGATCATTGACCTTGGACCCGAAGGCGGAGGCGATGGGGGATACATTACAGCGACTGGAACGCCGGAAATGGTCGCAGCGCAAACTCAGTCACATACAGGACGATACTTGGCACCCATTCTTGCAGAAATGGTTTCGGATCCTGCTCTATCAGTATTGAAGTAAAAGCACTACGCAAATTACTTCGATTTTTCCAAGTCAAGAAGTAATCTGTAGTTTAAGGTTGCTGCAATTCAAGTATAACTTTTGACAAATTTTGAACCTCATGGACCGAGTTGCATGACAGAAAATCTTACCAACGACATCGATCCACTAGAAACGCATGAATGGTTAGAGGCGCTGTCCAGCGTGATTGAGCGCGAAGGGCACGAACGAGCTCACTTTCTCATAGAACAGCTCATCGACAGTGCCAGGCGTTCTGGTGTTCATATCCCGCATCGTCCAACAACCGCATACCTGAATACAATTGGTTTAACCCAGGAAGAGCGAAGCGATGGCGATCATGCCTTGGAGTGGCGCATTCGCTCGCTGATACGCTGGAACGCACTAGCTATCGTTGTGCGTGCCAATCTAGTTTCAAGTGAACTTGGCGGTCACATCGCAAGTTTCGCATCGTCCGCGACACTGTATGATGTTGGATTCAATCACTTTTGGCATGCGCCAAGCGACAATCATGGTGGCGATCTAATTTTCATCCAAGGCCACTCTGCCCCAGGCATTTATGCGCGGGCCTATCTTGAGGGGCGTTTGAGTGAAGAAGACCTGGACAAATTCAGGCGAGAAGCTGACGGTAACGGCTGGCCATCTTATCCCCATCCGCGACTGAAACCCGACTTTTGGCAGTTTCCAACCGTGTCTATGGGATTGGGACCCATCATGGCGATATATCAGGCTCGATTTATGAAGTATCTGCATAACCGAGGTTTTTGCGATACATCCAATCGAAAAGTCTGGGTGTTTGTTGGAGACGGAGAAATGGATGAGCCCGAGTCCATGGGCGCATTGTCACTTGCTGGCAGGGAAAAACTCGATAACCTGATCTTTGTTGTCAACTGCAATCTGCAGCGACTGGATGGCCCGGTCAGAGGCAATGGCAAGATTATTCAGGAGCTTGAAGGAGACTTCAGGGGTGCCGGGTGGAATGTCATCAAGTTAATTTGGGGTTCATATTGGGACCCGCTATTGATGAGAGATACGAAGGGCTTGTTGAAGCGTCGTATGGAAGAAGCAGTCGATGGCGAGTTCCAGGCATTTAAAGCCAAGGGCGGCGCCTACACACGCGAACATTTTTTCGGTAAATATGACGATCTTCGCGCCATGGTTTCAAACATGACCGACGAAGATATCTGGCGACTCAATCGAGGAGGCCACGATCCGCATAAAGTCTATGCAGCGTACGCGTCGGCAATCAAGCACAGCGGACAACCAACGGTCATTTTGGCTAAAACCGTTAAGGGATACGGTATGGGGGAAGCTGGCGAAGGACAAAATATTACCCATCAGCAAAAAAAACTAGGCGAAGAGTCATTAATTTCGTTCCGCGACCGTTTTCGAATTCCGCTGACAGATGAAGAAGTTGCTTCTGCTCCATTCTACAAGCCTCCAGAAGATAGTCCCGAGATTCAGTACATGCGAAAGCAACGGGAAAAGTTGGGCGGCTCACTGCCGGTTCGAAGAAGTAACGCAGGGAGTTTAAAAATTCCGGAATTAAATATTTTTTCTGGGCAACTTAAAGGAACAGGTGACCGGGAAATTTCCACGACAATGGGATTCGTGAGAATTCTTACCAGTTTGATTCGAGACAAGGAAATTGGCCGCAACGTTGTACCCATTGTTCCGGACGAGTCAAGAACCTTTGGCATGGAAGGGATGTTTCGCCAGTTGGGAATCTATTCCCCACTTGGTCAGCTTTACAAACCCGAAGACGCTGACCAATTGATGTTCTACCGCGAATCCAAGGAAGGTCAAGTCCTGCAGGAAGGAATAAATGAAGCAGGTGCAATGTGTTCCTGGATCGCAGCAGGCACTACAGGAAGCAACCACAGTGTCAATATGATCCCGTTCTATATTTTTTACTCAATGTTTGGGTTTCAACGAGTGGGGGATCTAGCCTGGGCAGCCGCAGACATTCAGGCGCGAGGATTCTTGATTGGTGGAACAGCCGGGCGCACCACGCTTGCAGGTGAGGGATTGCAGCATCAGGACGGACATAGTCACATATTGGCATCAACAATTCCGACCTGTATTTCCTATGATCCAACTTTCGTTTACGAACTTGCCGTGATCATTCACGACGGATTGCGTCGCATGTACCAGGATGGTGAATCGATTTACTACTACATCACCTGTATGAACGAGAACTACACTCATCCAACAATGCCTGAGGGTGTAGAAGAAAGGATTGTCAAAGGCATGTATTTGTTTCAGCGTTCGCCTTCCAGACGAAAAACCCGGGTTCAACTGCTCGGAAGTGGGACGATTTTGCGCGAGGCAATAGCGGCCGCTGAAATTCTTGAAGAGAAATATTCGGTAGCTGCCGATGTTTGGAGTGTCACAAGCTTCAATGAACTGGCGCGAGAGGGGCATTCAGCTGATCGTGCAAGTCGATTGCACCCAGATGAAGAACGACGCAAGAGTTATGTTGAAAAATGTCTTGAAAATTCAGTTGGACCGATCGTAGCCGCTACCGATTACATGCAGATTTATGCTGATCAGATTCGCCGATTTGTACCGCGCAACTATCACGTGTTAGGAACTGATGGATTCGGACGTTCAGATACCCGGGTGAATCTTCGCAAGTTTTTTGAAGTCAACCGGAATCACATTGTGGCGACTGCCTTGAACGCACTCAAGGAGGAGGGACAAATGTCGGCGAAGAAAGTAAATCAAGCATATCAGGATTTGGAGATTGACTCTGATAAGCCTGACCCACTGATGGTTTGAAATTACACAGTAGTTCAATTGTCTGCTACCACCGGATTCAATTTTTGTAGCATTAGTCAACTGAACAAATTCAACATACGAAACCGCAGTTAAATTGACCTTTTGAATAAGAGATTTCAATTTAACTGTGTGACACCAACTCCAGAGCATCACGGGCTGTAACAACGGGAATTCCTCGAAATTCTCCGAGCGCAAGTATATGTTTCCTATCACCTGATACGATCAAATCAACTTTCCCATCGATAGCTGCAGCCAAAATTTGGTTATCATCTGGATCCGAGGATATGTTTTCCACTTGGAACGTGGTCAAAACATGAGCAATAGGCGCTAATATTCTCTACGATTGCATCAACCTCTTCGGCGTGTACAAACCGCTTCAATCGAGGTCTTGTAAGAACATCTTTCACTTCAGCAACTTGCGCGCTTGTCATTACGACTTCAATTTCACCCTTCAACCACGCTTGGTACAGGATGTCTGGAGGAGTTCCCTTAGTGATTAATGCACTAATGAGGATATTTGTGTCAAGAACAACCCTCACGACCAGCATCAACCTCCTCGTTGATTATCGCAAGAATTTCACTCTGATCATATCGGGTGTTTCTATCTTTGATTTTTGAAACAGTCAATTCCACAAGGCGACGGCGGACTGCATCATTGACGAATTGAGAAAGGTCTCGCATCTGTCCTCCATTTCGGCTAAGAAAGGCACGAACTGCTCGGTCAGTTTCCTCTGGTATGGACAATTTCCATTGAGTCATGATTTGGATGATTGCGAGAAAGTACAGAAAAAACGTGTATATGGCATTAATTGCAAATTAACTTGAACGATTGATTTAGTTCAACATTTGTTCGAGTTAATTTTACAGTAAGTTGTGCACGAAGCGGTATAACTAACCCACTAAATTAAATGGCGGGACGCATACGACTTCGCGAGATAAAGCAAAGGGTCTCAAGAAAGCACTACTCATCTTGAGACCCTGCTGTAAAACGACAAATTCCTCCCAAAGGGAATGTGGAATTCGTGACAACGATGGAACAGGTGTTGGATATATACTGGCGCCCGTATAGTGTAGAGACCCCTCGACAGTTAATCAGTGAGACTCGTGCACCGCGAGATATGGTCAAATCTGGTGCGTGACGGGAGGTAGAAAAACGATACAACTACATTTCACGTGACTTGGAGCAATCGCCTTCCCAAACTTGTCAAGTATGTAGGCTTTTGTTTAAATTGTCCGCTCAATTCACTGCTTCAGAATTGTCGGTTCGAATGAAATTCTACATTGTTAGATTGATCAGTGAATCAAGGGAGATTCTATAAAGCCAGCCAGTTTTGGTTTCCAGCCTAATCGTCATCAACTCCTATCTTCCAACTACAGTGATGACTTTCCATAATTTTCCCCAACTGGCGCCCTCGAATTTACAAAAATCCCGTGAACAAAATTGAGTATTAAGGTGCGAATCCAAAATGGATTTGCCGGACTCTCACCCATGCCAGCGTATAAAATTGCGGAACCGCAACCATCAAATTCACGGAATGAACTTCTGATGAGTCAAGTAGAAAAAGTTACTCTCCCGGACATCGGTGATTTCTCCGATGTGGAAATTATTGAAATTCATGTGTCTGTTGGTGATCAAATCGCAGTTGAAGAATCTATTTTGACACTCGAAAGTGACAAAGCTACGATGGATGTCCCCTCACCTTTCGCTGGCAAAATCACTGATTTATCGATATCGCTTGGCGACAAGATTTCTGAAGGCGACTACCTTATTTCCGTAGAAACACAAATCGAGTCAACTTTAGAAGTTAAAAGCGAAGATTCAATACAGCCTTCACCGGAACCTGCACATACCGTAGAGCCAAAACATCAAACCTCAGATTCAGACTCTCAACATCGCGAAACGAAACTCGAAAAGGTACTGTTACCGGATATCGGAGATTTTTCGGAAGTAGAGATTATCGAAATCAATGTATCAGTTGGCGATTCGCTGTCAGTTGAAGACCCGATGCTAACGCTGGAAAGTGATAAAGCAACGATGGATGTCCCCTCACCAGTCAAAGGCGTGGTAACTGAATTAGTTGTAAAAGTCGGGGATAAAGTATCTCAAGATGATCATCTTTTGACCATCAATGTCAGTGGTATTTCAGTCGATGCTCGGCACGAGGAGTTGACTTCTCAAATTGAATCAACTGGAAAAGTTTCTACTGAAGAAAATGGAGAAGCAATTGAGTTTTCTACTCCCTTAACAACTGACGCAAATCTACCCAAACCACCACCTTCGCTGCCACCGCCCGTTGAACGAGCCAAGGGTATGACGCCTCACGCGAGCCCTTCGGTACGGCGATTTGCCCGAGAACTTGGTGCAGATCTATCACAAATTCGTGGTACGGGTGCAAAAGGTCGAATCATTAAAGAAGATGTTGTGAAATACATCAAGGGTGTTTTAGAAGACATTCCAGCACACCAGGCCGTACAGTCGTTTGGACCTCCGCCGATTCCTGAAGTGGATTTTTCGAAATTTGGTGAGTTTGAAACGGTCAAACTAAACAAGATCAAGAAAATTACTGGAGACAGACTGCATCGTTCCTGGCTTGACATCCCACACGTAACCCATCATGATGAAGCTGACATTACTGAACTTGATTTGTTTCGAAAAGAAATTGATGCAGAACAAAGAGTATCTGGCAACCGCGTTACGATTTTGTCATTCATATGCAAAGCAATCGTCAATGCATTGCAGCAGTTTCCCACTTTTAACTCATCGCTTTCTGCGGATACGCAAAGTCTGATTGTCAAAAAGTACATCAACATTGGTGTTGCTGTCGATACACCCAATGGACTTGTAGTACCGGTGGTCAAGAATATTCATAATCTCGGCGTGCTGGAAATCGCCAAAACATTGCAGCAGTTGAGCGCATCAGCGCGAGAAGGCAAACTGACTCCCTCAGATTACCAGGGTGGATGCTTTACCATATCCAGCCTCGGTGGAATTGGCGGGCGATTTTTTACTCCAATCATTAATCCGCCTGAAGTCGCAATCCTGGGTGTCAGTCGACACAAAATTCAACCCTTTCAAGGCAGCAACGGTGAAATTGTCTGGAAGACCATGCTGCCACTTTCACTTTCTTATGATCATCGTGTGATTGATGGAGCCGAAGCAGCACGCTTTACTAAATTTGTTTGCGAGTTACTTTATGATTCGCGGCGCATATTGCTCTGATCAATTGCAAATTCCCAACACAGCTAAAGACATAGTCTAATGCCCAGTCAAGACACGCATATTGATACGGAAGTCGTTGTCCTAGGCTCTGGTCCGGGTGGTTACACCGCTGCGTTTCGTGCCGCTGACCTGGGCAAGAAAACCGTACTTGTTGAACGCTACCCGACTCTAGGCGGCGTATGCCTCAATGTGGGCTGCATACCTTCGAAAGCTTTGCTTCACGTCGCTAGAGTCATTTGTGAAGCGAATGAAATCCAAGAGTGCGGTGTGCACTTTCAGAGCCCTGAAATTGAAATTCAAAAGCTCCGAAAATGGGTCGATAAAGTTGTGGGGCAACTCACTGGTGGATTGAGTGCTTTGGCTAAGCAAAGAGGCGTTCAAGTCGTCAGCGGACACGGTCAGTTTCTAGACGCAGAAACTGTGCGAGTCGTTCACGAGGATAAAGTCACTAACGTGTCTTTTCGAGATGCCATTATCGCTGCCGGCTCCCGCCCGGCATCGTTGCCATTTTTACCTGACGATCCGAGAATCGTTGATTCAACAGGAGCACTATCTCTCAAGCAGGTCCCTGAACGACTATTGATTATTGGTGGTGGCATTATCGGCTTGGAACTCGGTACTGTTTACCACGAACTTGGATCCAAAATTACCGTTGTTGAGGTTCTCGACAGTCTGATTGCGGAGGCTGATACGGACATCACGAAACCTTTGGCGCAACGTGTCAAAAAGCAATACGAGAAGATCCTGCTCAAGACTCGGGTTGTGGCAGTCCGTGCCGACAAAGACAAACTAACTGTTGAATTCGAAAGTGACAAAGGCTCAACACAAGAAGATTTCGATATGGTTCTTGTTGCAGTTGGACGCTCGCCGAACGGAAACCTTATTTCTGCGAGTTCGGCAGGAGTGCAAGTCGATAACCGTGGTTTTATCGCCGTTGATCGTCAGCAACGTACGAATGTTGACGGCATTTACGCAATCGGAGACATAACGGGCCAACCCATGCTCGCCCATAAGGCAACTCACCAGGGAAAGGTCGCTGCCGAAGTGATCGCAGGTATGAAGTCCGGATTCGACACTTCGATCATTCCTTCTGTCGCATACACTGACCCTGAAATAGCATGGGTCGGATTGACCGAAAAAGATGCCAAGAAAAACGACATCGCTTACGAAAAAGGAGTGTTTCCCTGGCGAGCGAGTGGTCGGGCACTGTCAATGTCGCGATCCGAAGGAACGACCAAGCTTTTGTTTGAACCGAAAACCAAACGTTTAATCGGTGCCGGAATCGTTGGCGTGAACGCGGGTGAGTTAATCGCCGAAGCCGCACTGGCTATTGAAATGGGTGCGGATGCTGCAGATTTGGCTCTCACGATACACCCTCACCCCACTTTGTCTGAAACGATTTGTTTTGCAGCTGAAGCTTACGAAGGCACAATCACAGATCTATATCTTCCCAAAAAAAGGCCTCGAGCCCGCAGTTGAGTTCATTTCGAAGAAAGAAATATTCGTTCTAAGCGCTGATCTTCGATAATCCATCCATGTACGGCCGAAGCACTTCGGGGATTGCAATGCTACCGTCCTGACACTGGTAATTTTCCAAAATTCCGATAAAGGTGCGCCCGACTGCGAGGCCAGATCCATTCAAAGTATGTAGTGGTTCCAATCGTTTGGTAGTCGAATTTCTCATCCGTGCTTTCATTCGCCTTGCTTGAAAACCCTCGCAATTGCTACATGATGAAATCTCGCGGTACTTATTTTGGCCAGGTAGCCATACTTCAATATCGTATGTTTTGGCTGCACTGAACCCCATATCTCCAGTGCACAAAACGATCACGCGATACGGCAGTTCCAAAAGCTGTAGTATCTTTTCTGCATTCGCTGTCAATTCTTCCAAAGCATCGTAAGAATTCTCCGGTTTGACAATATGAACCAATTCTACTTTTTCAAATTGGTGTTGACGAATCATGCCTCGAGTATCCTTGCCATATGACCCCGCTTCTTTTCTGAAACACGGTGTATGTGCAACAAACTTCATTGGCAGCGCACTTTCTTCGACAATGCAGTCTTTTACGATATTCGTTAAAGGAACCTCGGCGGTCGGAATTAAATAGAAGTCTCTGGAATCTTCCAAATGAAACTGATCGTCTTGAAACTTTGGAAGTTGACCGGTGCCATACAGAATGTCCGCATTGACAATAAAGGGAAGGTTAATCTCTTCATATCCGTGATCCCGTGTATGTGTATCGATCATAAATTGCGCAATGGCTCTGTGAAGGGCAGCGAGTTCTTTTCGCATCACAACAAACCGCGCGCCAGAAAGTTTGCTGGCTAATTCAAAATCCAGCAAATTCAAATTTTCACCCAGTGATACATGGTCTTGGGGATCGAAATCAAACTGCACAGGCTCCCCTACCCGGCGAATTTCCAGATTGTCGTCCTCAGTAGCTCCGACAGGCACACTGTCGTGTGCGACATTTGGAATACCAGATACAAATTCATGAAATTCATCCTGAACACTAGAATTTTTCTGTTCTAGAAAGCCTAAACGCTCGCCAATCTGTGCAACTTCAGACATCAGCACAGATACATCTTCACCAGTCGATTTAAGTTGCCCGATCTGCTTGGATAACTGATTTTTCTGATTCCGAGCAGCCTCAGTATCCGATTGAATGGATTTTCTTCGCGATTCAAGATCTTCGTAGTAAGCGACATCGAAATCGAAACCTCTTGGTGCGAGTCGTTGCGCTATGGCTTTGTATTCGTTTCGAAGAAAATTTTGATCAAGCATAATTCCCTCTTGATATGAAAGAAGTTTCAAATTCTTCCTTGTTGATGAAAATCAATTCACTTGTTGCCAAGCGGAATTGAATTTCGAAAATTATATCGTTGGCAGCCCTTAACTGCTTTTCGATACAAAGTCCAAGAGGACTACAAAGAATAACGAGAGTCTGATGTTGACATGTCCAATTTGATCGACTGTAAAGGCATTTGGGGGATACGATCCAAATCTAAGCATGCGCTTTCAAACGCAGTGTACAACGTATTACTCGCTTTTCAGCAACACGCTCGCTTGCACCATGTAAACATCATCGATCATTGGAATTGACAGATGATTTTACGTTTTCGGTTGTCGATCACTTAGTAAGGCAGCAATATGAATCGAGCTTCATAACTCAAATTTTTCGAAGCTTCTCCATGTATTCTTTGATTCGCTTTTCTATACCGCGTTCAACTGGCTGATAGTACACTTTTTGCCCCATTTTTTGGGGAAAATAATTTTCACCTGATGCGTATCCATCCGTCTCATCGTGGGCATAACGATAGTTTGCACCATACCCTAAGTTCTTCATCATGCCGGTTGGAGCATTTCTCAAGTGTAAAGGAACTTCCAGATCACCAAAATATTTGGCATCTTCACTTGCTTGATTGAAAGCTTTGTAAACCGCATTGCTTTTTGGACAACAAGCCAAATAGACGACAGCCTGAGCGATTGCGAGTTCACCTTCAGGAGTACCCAAGCGTTGATACGTTTCCCATGCATTCAAAGCCAAATTCAGTGCGTTCGGGTCGGCATTTCCAATATCTTCACTCGCAATCCTCACCACTCGCCTGGCTACGTAGAGCGGGTCACAGCCACCTGCAAACATTCGAGCAAGCCAATAAAGAGAAGCATCTGGATCTGATCCTCGAACCGATTTGTGTAGCGCCGAAATCAACTCGAAAAATACATCACCGCGTTTGTCAAATCTTGCGAGCGGTTGACCAACAATCTCGGCAGCTAACTTCGCTGTAACACAGCCTGTCTCTTGGGATCGTATTAAGCCAGCAGCAACCTCGATAAAGTTCAATATTCTACGGGCATCTCCACCACAAGTTTGAGCAAATATTTCTCTTGCTTCGTCTGAAATTTCGAAGTTAGATGGAAAACTTTCTGACCCAGCCTGCAAGCAACGATCGATCACTCGATAAAGATCAACTGTTTCGAGCGAATTGAGCACATAGACTTTCAATCGCGACAGCAATGCGCTGTTTAACTCGAATCCCGGGTTTTCAGTAGTTGCACCAATGAATATCAAATCTCCGCTTTCTATGTGCGGTAAAAACGCATCCTGTTGCGTTTTGTTGAATCGGTGGACTTCATCGACAAAAAGAACCGTAGCGCGCCCTTCTTCCTTGCCTTTCTGACCTTCTGCTACTGCGTGGCGAATTTCTTTGATTCCGCTTTGGACAGCAGAGAGTTTCAGTAATTTAGCGTCAAATTTGTTTGAAATAATTCTGGCAAGGGTTGTTTTACCGCATCCTGGTGGCCCCCAGAATACCATTGAGTGTGCAATCTTTTCTTCAACAGCCACCCTTAGCGGTTTGCTCGTGGATAACAGATGGTCTTGCCCGAAAACTTCGTCCAGCGACATAGGTCGCATCAACTCTGCCAGTGGCGTCAAAGTTGAATCTTGCTGGGTGTTGAGTTTTTCCAAAATTGGGTATAGAAAACAAATGGTGCGTCAGTTGGAGCCGCTTTCCGCCTCCCTTGAATCAATTAAATCAACACCTTCAGGAACTGTAAATTGAAACACTTTGTCCTGAAAATCACTACCAAGTATTACATCATGCATTTGAATTCTTGTTGTATATCCAAGTGTGTCCAATATCTCCATGATTCTGAGTGTGACATCATCAAATCCCAGTCGCAATGATTCAAACTGCGAGGTGTTCTGATTCAACGGTTTTAATGTGACCCAAGCTAAGGCACCTTGAATGCCCAAATCTTCAATTGCGTATTTGTCTTCTAAATTCCCTGAGCCTGAAAGAATTTCAGCCGCACTTTGATCGAGGACGTCGGACAGGTTCCTGACACTGGCTTGTTCAAGCTCGGTGTCATAGACCCAGATGACATTGCCATCGCTAACTACCGTTTGTTCAAAGGGCTCGTAGTACTCCCATCGAAATCGGTTGGGTCGCAATAACCACATAAGGCCGGTACTTTCCTCGACCAAGTGAAGTCCTTCGTCCAATATGACTTGATTAAATTCGGCGAAGTATGTGCTCTGATTTGTGAAAAATACAGACATTCGATCGAGCCCATTTGACGCAACCGCGTTTGAACTATTCGACACCAAAAAAAGTACAAAAATACCAAGCCAAAAATTCGACGCAATTCTGACCACATCAATCCTCCGGCGACGAAATCAACACAGCGCGAGTTCCGCCGCTTTGCGGTGGGCTAACAACACCCTCGGCTTCCATTGCCTCAATAATTCTTGCTGCTCGGTTATAACCAATTCGCAGTTCGCGCTGGATTTTTGAAATCGACGTGGTCTTTGAACGACTAACCACATCCAGAGCCTCTTCATAAAATTCATCAACTTCACCGACACCGTCGGAACCTGCAACTCCCGTACCGGCTTCTCCACTCAATGCCTGGGCAACTGTTTCATCATACGCGGGTTGATGTGTTTGTTTAAGGTGATCCACAACTCGCTTAACTTCATCATCCGATACAAATGCCCCATGGACCCGCTTTGCAATCGAACTGCCCGGTGGAATAAACAACATATCGCCCATACCTAGAAGATGCTCAGCCCCTGTCTGATCGAGAATTGTTCTTGAATCTGCATTGGATGCAACTCGAAAGGCAATTCGAGTGGGGATATTCGCTTTCAAAACACCTCGAATCACATCTGTCGATGGTCGCTGAGTTGCGACAATCAGATGAATTCCAGCAGCACGCGCACGCTGAGCGATCCTGATAATCAACTCCTCCGCCTTTTTCCCCATCACCATGATCAAATCTGACAATTCATCGATTACGAAAACAATGTAGGGAAACGGCGTCAGTGCTTCAGCCGTAGATGGATCGCTAACTGTCGGGTCAGGAACTGGAGAGCCAGCATTCGTGAGGTACTCGTTGTAGTTTTCCATATTTCTAACACCGAGTCCTGCCATCAAAGCGAATCGTCGTTCCATTTCAGAAATGCACCAATGAAGCGCGTTATGCGTCTTGTTCATGTCTGTAATCACAGGTGCCAAAAGATGTGGAATTCCCTCATACACGGAAAACTCAAGCATTTTCGGATCAACCATCAGTAGGCGAAGTTGATCCGGGTTTGACTTAAATAGAAAGCTCAATAGTATTGCGTTAAGACAAACTGATTTACCAGCACCCGTGGTGCCTGCTATGAGCAGGTGAGGCATGGCGGCAAGATTCGTGATTACAGTTTTGCCTTGGATGTCCTTCCCCAATACAATCGTCAGTGGATGGGCAGAGGAATTATAGGCTTGCGACTCCAAGCCATCTACCAGGCGAACAGTTTCGCGATGTTTGTTCGGAACTTCCAGACCAACGTAAGAGGATCCTGGAATGTTGTCTACGACGCGCACACTTTGCACGGTCAACGTACGTGCCAAGTCACTGGATAAATTAATGATCTGATTCGCTTTCACACCAGCGGCAGGTTCGATTTCAAACTGCGTAATAACTGGACCGGGGTTAGCGTTGCGCACGGAAACCTCTACATTGAATTCGCCTAGCATGGTTTCGATTCTTTCTCCCATCTGAATGATTTCTTCTCTAGAGTAGGCATTTTGAGAAGCCTCAGATGGATCAAGAATCGATGTGTCTGGAAATTCACTTTCCGGAACAACCAGTGATACTTCCTGTTGTTTGGGTTTGGTGGGTTTTCGTTCTTGAGGCGTGGCTTGGGTTCTGGGTTGATGCGACGACATAGTCGTTTGTTCTTTATGTCCAGCTGTGTCGATAGGAAAAATAACAGGTTCCTTTCTCCTGCTCGGAATTTCGGAGGTGGGCTTGCTTGTTGGAGATTTAGTTTTACCCTGCTTTGCATCCGACTGTTTGGTTGTTCTGCTTTTGAATTTGCTATCCAGTAGATCAAGGAAAGATCCAGTGCGAGATCGATCCGTCGGTTTCTTTACTTTCTTTGGCTGAGATTTGGTTTTTCTGTATCCCACTCCAAGCAGTGCAAAAATTGATCGTCCTGTGTAATCGAAAATTCGCAGCCATGGAATCAAATTGCACGACGCAGTACCGATAGCAAAGACGACAATCAGTGAAATCGCAGCAAATTTTGGTCCAATCAGACCGGTAAGCAAGCCAGATATTTCATAACCAGCGATGCCTCCGTGATGGTATTGAGTCTGGTAAGTTCCATACAGATTTTCCAGTCCGCTACCACTTAATAGCGCTATTGCAGTTCCCAAAATAAATACTACAAATGCGTAGGTTCGAATCGCTTCGTTATGCAAAATTGCGCGAAGCCAATTCCATCCTGCAAGCGCAACAACGAGAGGCAGCAAAACAATTGTAAATCCAAAAGCAGAAATGCCAAGATCCGCGATGAGTGCGCCTGCTCGACCACCAAAATTCGAAACTACAGCATCCGAGGTCGTTGAACTCCAACTCATTCCTGGATCTGATGGCGAATAGGTGACAAATGCAAGCATGAGCCAGACAGCGACCACCCAAAGCAAGATTGTCCCTAAAGAGCCCGTCGCGAGTGCCAGTTTGTTGACATTTGAGAAGTTGGCTGATTTGAACATTTATTGCGAAACTAAATTTAAATTAGGAGTTGATTTGCGAAAGTGTCCGCTAAATCCGCAAGTATTCATTTGATTTAATTATAAATCAGCCTAATTCAGATAATGGTTTCTGAAGTTGAGCAGAAAGCGTGAATGACAGAGGCTGGCAGCGGTCATTATTCCCCGGTTCGATCGCCAAAAGGTATCAAGTATTTTCCTAAATTCATGTTCCATGTCAACAACCTTATCTTCATCAGACTCAAACGATCGCTGTGCACTGAGTGGGCTAGAATTAATGTCGTAGATCGATACATTCAAACTGAACTCGCCTCGTGCTGTTCACATCAATTCTTCATTTTTAAAATTTCATCCCTTAATAATTTTCTCTACAGAGTTTCAGATTTGTCGGGAACTGATGCATCTGAAAATCCATTAACTCAAATTTCGCAACCGCTATCGGTTCAGGGCGAGCGAGATTCACCTCAAGGTCGCGACTGAATTGCATTTTGCTCAATTTAGAAACAATTCCACGAGATTCCGGATTTATGACTCTATTGGGAGAATCCCCTGCTGCACGGATGATCGAAAACAAGGTTCCAGCAAAAATAAACTGAACATTCGTACTAATTCTGCCCGAGGCCCCAAATTTATAACAAACTCAATATTGTTTAGCCAAAAAATCAGAATTAAAATTCTGAGAATAATTCGCACAAAATAGCGAAGTAAATCCGATTTCCATACTAAATCTGGTGTAAAAAATGTCGCAAAAAGTACGCTATTCCATAAGAAAACTTTGGTTGATACTAACTGGTTTGATTATCTCTTTACTTCTCCCGTTCACAGGTAATCATCATCTAGGTGAAAAGCTTAGCTCGTTCAATTCTATTAGTTCTGTAAACGCCGACGACGGAGGCGATGGCGACGGTGATGGCGACGGCGACGGTGACGGCGACGGTGATGGCGATGGCGATGGCGACGGTGATGGCGATGGCGACGGCGAC
Organism: Arenicellales bacterium; assembly: GCA_963664525.1. Classification (GTDB taxonomy): domain Bacteria; phylum Pseudomonadota; class Gammaproteobacteria; order Arenicellales; family JAJDZL01; genus JAJDZL01. Next base: position 633,549 of record OY761535.1, on the reverse strand, counting down.
GGTGACGGCGACGGTGATGGCGACGGCGATGGCGACGGTGATGGCGATGGCGACGGCGACGGCGATGGCGATGGCGACGGTGATGGCGATGGCGACGGCGATGGCGACGGCGATGGCGACGGTGATGGCGATGGCGACGGCGATGGCGATGGCGATGGCAATGGCGATGGCGACGGCGATGGCGACGGTGATGGCGATGGCGACGGCGATGGCGATGGCAATGGCGATGGCGACGGCGATGGCGACGGTGATGGCGACGGCGACGGTGATGGCGATGGCGATGGCGATGGCGACGGCGACGGTGATGGCGATGGCGATGGCGACGGCGATGGCGACGGCGATGGCGACGGCGACGGCGACGGCGATGGCGATGGCGATGGCGATGGCGATGGCGATGGTACTATTATTCGCCTACTTGATCACCGACAGGATCCTTCAATATATGAATCCAAGTAAATTCGTTAGAACCTCAAAGAAAAGTCAGGAACCCATAGATTTATTGGTGCTTTGCAATTCAGAGGTTGCCTTCGTTTGAAAATTCGTTAATCAGGTGTCAAATTCAATTCGGGTAGGGAGATTCATGCAAAACTTTAAACTGGTCGCAAATACAATCAATACGAAATTTATTCTTGGCGAGTTGGACGCTCAAGAACAAATGTGGCTGGCAAATACAAGTCGCCAGAAAAACGTCTACTGCCAACGACATACAAGAAATATATTTTTGAGAGTTGCCAAAAAACCTCTTCCACGAGGTGAAAAAAATGCCAACAATGTCCAAGAAAGCGTAACCGCTTCGGCAGCAGTAAATTTTCCGTATACATTGGAATTTTGCGAGAATCTAGCCAACACAATTCATGGAAAACTCGGTAGGGTAATGTTAGTCGCCCTGGCGCCTAACTCCCAAGTTTATCCCCATGTCGATCACGGAAAATATTACCGAATTAGAGATCGTTATCACTTGGTGATAACGAGCCCGACTGGAAGCCCACTGAGTGCTGGCACTGAAACAGCCGTTATGCGCGAGGGAGAGCTTTGGGTTTTCAACAACAAGATCGAGCATTCAGCGATCAATACCTCTAATCAGCATCGAATTCACCTGATTTTTGATATTCTTCCCGAACTCGGTAGAGGAATCTTCGCACGTTCACAGTGAATGAAAGTCAATTTATCCGTCTCCGTTGTTGTACACAATCACCAATCCAATGGCATGCCTTATAACGAGAGATAGGTATCTACACTTCAGACTGATTCTCTAATCTTCAGTTCTGAAGTGTCAGATATTTTTGCCGCAAAACTGTTTGACTCTAATTCGTAGGCCTCGAACTCCTCATCGATAAATTCCATTGCCCCAATCAATCAGACTAAACACACCCAAGCTGTTACTTTGGCCTCCATCCCGGCGAAATCCAACCAACTGCTGAATTTGGGTGTGTCGCCTATTTCAAACTGAACTCAAATCATTTTTGAAAGTCTCGTCCAACATTCCAGAATAGCGTGTTTACCATTTTTAGTCATACATGTTTAGTAAAATCAATATATTAATCACCTATTGATACTTTTTCGAATTCATGCGATTGATCTACGACAGTTAATCACATTTGATTGAGTTCAGTATGATCTCATTTCTTTTAGTCGGCTAACCCGAATCGTATATCGAAATATCAACGAATCTCTATTGTGCTTTCCACAACATCATATGGTAATCGTGACCGCATTCCTTAACTTATCGATATCTAAGTGCACGCGTTGCAAAAAGTGCGCAAGAATAATACAGTCGATTACTTTACTTTCCAAATCACTGGAGTTCGACAATAGACTCTGCTTTCTGTTTTTTGACCTGTTTCAATTTAGTGCAGGTAATGTGGGCGAAACTGCATCCTAGAGGACACTAAGCATAATTGTCGAGGCAGCAAAACTCGCATATGCCAATAACCAATTTTGGTGTTTTGTAGAACTTCAACAATGGTGCGCGGTGTTCGAAGTCAACAAACCTCGCATTCGTAACTAAATTTCAGTACTATGTAGCCAACGTACCATGCTTGAATGGGCATCTACGATTCAATTCAATTGACAATATTTCAAAAAAATTTCAATAGAAGAACTTTGCGGGAAATCCCCAAAGTCATCTTGAAACAGTCCGCACCATTTTTTGTGGGGATGTTGGGCGCCATCACTTATTTCCTATACGACATTGTCCATGACTTACTTTACGAAGATGCACTTGGCACATTCCACTTTACACTTGAAGTCATTGCATTTGTCGGACTATCTGTAGCACTAGTCGCTGGAGTGCGATATTTACTCATAATTCGAGTTCGTTTATATGGGGAGGAACAAAGAAACTATATTTTTTCTCAAAATCTTGTGGAAATTCTAAACCAACAAATGGATGAGTGGCAAATGACAGCCTCTGAACAGCAGATAGCCTGGCTGATTATCAAAGGCTACCGGTTTTCTGAAATTGCAGAATTAAGAGGCGTCAAAGAAAGTACAACTCGATTACAGGCAACGTCAATTTATTCTAAGGCCGGGGTAAACAGTCGCTCAGAACTAGTCGCCGAAATTTTTCAGACTTTACTGATGTTTACCAGTGTTGACGCGAAAAATTGAACAATCCAAAGCCTCGCAAAACTTCTATCGCTATAACTGAACTTTGAATAGTATCTGGTATTCCGTCAGGCGAAACGGCGTTGCAATTCAGAACGGTTGGATTGACAATTTACCACTCAATCGCATTCGGGAACATGTGTCTGCAAAGGAATGCGACGTCGTTGAAGTCTGTGTGGCTAAAAACTTCTCCGAAATTACAGATGACAGGTTTTCAAAAATCTTTATTCAACGGGCTCGCGGGCTCGTTGGTATCGAAATCACGTATCGCAACAAGATGGAACGTTATGCACCGACAACCATGATGGCCTCTAACCTTTCCTTTGGTCGCGCTATAGAAAAATTTATAACCAAACATTCAATTAATTCAGATCAATTTTATACACAGGCAACATTTCGGGTGTTCTCCGCAAAGCAGTACTTGATATTCGGTAACAACCAGAGATCTGTCCATTTATACCGAGGTTCAACTTTGGTTCAACCAACTAGCAAAATTGATTCCCAGATGATTACAAATCTTGCCGATGGCATTGCACAGTGGATGATCACCAACCTCTCGAAAGATGGAGAAATACCCTACAAATATTGGCCAAGTCGTGGTGAATATTCTTGTTCTGACAACGCAATTCGCAGATTCCTGACAACTATCGCGCTCGCGCGCTATGGAAAACTAAAACGCGATCATGACATCATGCTAGTAGCAAATCGTAACTTGCGATTCAATTTATCTCGATACTACCAACAGATTGACAACCACCGAGGCGCAATAGTAGAAAAAACCGGTGTTAAACTTGGCGCATCTGCTCTCGCCGCTCTCGCAATTATCGAATGTGAGGCTGGCAAACAATTCAACGAACACCTGAATAAATTATCGACTGGGATACATTCTCTGGTCGATAAGGACATGGGATTTCGGACTTTCTTCTTTCCCGCACAAAGGGATGGGGAAAATTGGAATTTTTATTCCGGGGAGGCACTCTTGTTTTGGGCAAAAGCAATGCGTCACAAGACCCACCATGCACCGAGTATAAGTCAATTTCAGGAAACGGCCTCAACTTGTCGAAAACTTCATAGAAAAAGACGCAACCCGGCATTCATTCCGTGGCACGTTCAGGCTTGCGTTTCATTCATTGCAACGACCGGCTGTCGAAAAAATGCTCCTTTTGTGTTTGAAATCAGTGACTGGCTACTGTCGATGCAACAGTGGGATGGATTGACTCGAGATTTACAGGGCAGATTCTATAACCCAAAACATCCTGAATTTGGGCCACCGCATGCGGCATCGACAGGCGCTTATTTGGAAGGTTTTGCTGATGCATTATGGCTTGCACGAAAATTTGAAGATCGCCGGAGGGAAAAAGCCTTCGAACAGACAATAAATCGCGGATTCCGTTCACTGCGGCAACTTCAGTTTCGAGATGAGAACGACGCATTTTATGTGTCCAAAAAACATCGCGTAATGGGTTCAATTAGAACAGAAGTTTACGATAACACCATCCGAACTGATTCCAATGCACACGCACTCTTGGCTGCAGTCAAGGTACTGCAACTGCAGCCAAAGCGGTAGCAAGGGTAGAATAACCGCCAGTTTACAGAAATCGCATTACGCGCTTATAGGTACCTGACAAACCAGCGAGTTCTGAAATGATCACTTTGGGCTAGTCGGTATATTTCACGTAAATCGATGGTCTTGGAGCGACTAAACTTGTTCGAATTGGTCTTGGGCGCCCAAATATTCCAGACAACCCACCGGTGTAATAATCTACATCGTACTCGGTACATGCTGCGAGCACAAACGCCAACCACCTTGAACGTCATATCCAGCGCCCGAAGGCCAAACAAAAGCCTAGCATAAGTGTTCCCACTACCCGAAGCAAAAAATTTCTCATCGATTTCGAGATCATTTTCCACGATTTGATTTTCTGCTCTACCTCTGCCCTAACGTATCCGAGTGCTCATAATGGTTGATGCCCCAACGATAGTGAAATTACATAAGTTGTGTGTCCTGCTGATTTCAATTTTCGACAATCGCATAGAGTCGCACGTCTGCACCTTTTTCATTCTCGTCCTTGATCGTAGTAGTGCATCATAGCTCCAATCAGGCAATACGTTCCCGAATGAATGGTAGCAAGCGGCATCATTCGTGACCTGCGACTTGAATATTCGTGACACCGCAATCCAATCTTGACCGCAAGTGCTGCAGTTGTTTGAACGAAGTTGGACTCGGTAGCGCCGGTAATCAGAGTTGTGTCTGCGCCATTTGCCAAAACATCGTCAAATTAGTACCCAACCTATCTGAATTTTGCCGCAGCAAGCAAGGTCTCCAATCTGTAAATTGGACCAATACTGTTACCCATGTCAAGTTGCTCGTGTTCAAACTAAGGTCTGATCGCATTGAGTTCGACACCTGCTAGCTGACCCGTCCAATAGATCGAGGTTTAGGCAATGAAAATTCATTGCCAACAAACCAGATTTTCTACAGATACTCAGTCATGCCATCCCATTGCAACATTATTTTTAATTCGAGAGAAATCCGAATCTGTATTCCTGATTGCGTCGATTTGAACCAAAAGTGGTGCAATTCGAGTGCAATATAATTTCACCATCAAACTGTTTACGTTATTTTTCATCGTCAATCGAAATAATATTGGCAAACATCATTTGAATCACGTGAGATCCTCCAACAAAAATCTAATATTCGGTATTCTGGAATGCCAAAGCACTGCAAATTAATAATTCTTGGGTCCGGACCTGCTGGCTATACGGCTGCTGTATATGCTGCGCGTTCCAATCTTTCACCTGTCCTGATTACTGGCATCGAAATGGGCGGACAATTGTCGAAAACTACAGACGTCGACAATTGGCCAGGTGACAACGAAGGGGTCCAAGGTCCAGATTTGATGGATCGTATGTGGCACCATGCAGCACGATTCGAAACCGAAATCATCAACGATCACATTCACACGGCCAATTTGGGCGATCGACCGTTTCATTTGTTGGGCGATCAACACGAATACACTTGCGACGCGCTAGTCATTGCAACAGGAGCCTCGGCAAAGTATCTGGAACTGGAATCTGAAGAACGTTACAAGGGCAAAGGTGTTTCCGCTTGCGCCACGTGTGATGGATTCTTTTATCGAAACCAAAGCGTCGCTGTTATTGGCGGTGGCAATACCGCCGTAGAAGAAGCTTTGTATCTTTCAAACATTGCGCAATCAGTGACGTTAGTGCATCGACGCGATCAGCTTCGGGCAGAAGCGATTCTTGCCAACCGACTGTTGAGTAAAAGTGCAACCAACGGAGGCAATATCACTCCTTTGTGGGATCATGTCGTGCTTGAAATGCTGGGCGATGATATGGGTCTAAACGGTCTTCGTTTAGAGAATGTGAAAACTGGCGAAGAAAAAGCAATCGATGTTTTTGGCGCCTTCATCGCAATCGGTCATACGCCCAATACAGAAATATTCGCAGATCAACTGGAAATGAACGATGGCTACATCATTACCACCACTGGCTTAAATGGTGGAGCAACGGCAACGAGTATTCCGGGTGTTTTTGCAGCAGGCGACGTTAGCGATCATGTCTACCGACAAGCCATCACATCTGCAGGCACCGGTTGTATGGCTGCGCTTGATGCACAAAAATTCCTTGAAGCCTGATCTGAATTTTCCCGTGAGTTTCCATGAACAGCCAATTCAAAAAGGAGATGGAATCGCTGGGCGTCACTCCTTTGGGGAAGGCTCATAAAACCAAGCTTGAAAAAGCCAAGCCCGTACCCAATAACGATAACTCCGTTAAGGCAGACAAACAGGTGTTGGTAGATTCAATGGCTGCCAATCCCAATCTGTCCAAGCACTCGGTAGAATCTGGTGAAGAACTTCAAAAACCTGGGCTTGCGAACCGAGACTTCACGCGATTGAAGCAGGGAAAAATCTATCGCGAACGTGAATTGTATCTGCGCGGCTACACAGTCGAAGAAGCACGTCAACTACTTAAAATTTTCATTCAACGAGCAGTTCTGTCTGGTTCTCGCTGCATTAAGGTCATTCACGGCAAAGGTCTCAATTCTCCCGACGGAATCTCTCAAATCAAACTCGAATGCCAAAAGGTTCTTTCGCTCAATAAGTTCGTGCTCGGATATACCAGGGCACTGCCGAATGATGGTGGCGCAGGTGCCAAATACGTACTGCTGAAGAAGTACAAATCTTAGAGAATCTATACCAATGAGGCAATAGCCCACGTAGCAATCCCTTCTTTGCGTCCGATAAATCCCAGCGATTCTGTCGTCGTCGCCTTTATGTTAACCTGATCTTCCGATACGCCTAGGTCCGCTGCAATGTTGTATCGCATCTCACTGGAATAAGGCTTAATTTTTGGAACTTGTGCAACGACTGTAACGTCTACATTTGAAATTTCCCACTCGCATTCCGACACCAGTTTGACAACGTGTCGAAGCAGTTGTCTACTTTCAGCATCCTTGAACCTTGAATCAGAGTCGGGGAAATGTTCGCCAATGTCACCTAATCCAGCCGCACCCAGTAATGCATCCATAATTGCGTGAATCACCACGTCAGCGTCCGAATGCCCTTTAAGTCCAGCCAGGTGGGGCACCTCGACTCCACCTAAAATCAATCGACGTCCAGCTTCGAATTCGTGGACGTCAAACCCGAAACCGACACGAATTTTCATTGGCGACACCTTTGTCCTCAAACTTGATTGTCTTGCGATGGCTGTTTTGATTCTAGAATTGCCTCAGCGAATCGAAAGTCTGAGGGCGTCGTAATTTTGATGTTCATGGCACTGCCAGGAACCAATACAGGTCGATAGCCAAGTCTTTCCATTGCCTGCGATTCATCCGTTGTTGCAATTTCATTCGACGCACACTGATCGAGTGCTTTCTGTAATATACCTAGCTTAAACATTTGTGGAGTCAGCGCCCTAAAACAATGATCGCGTGGTAAAGTTGCAGTTATTCTCCCATCTTCACAAGCCTTTAGAGTATCAAAGATTGGCAAACTGACGATTCCTCCGTTTGGATCGTTACCGACTGATTCAATAAGATGCCCTACTTCTTCGACAGTTAACAAAGGTCGATTTGAATCATGTACCAATAGCCAATCCTCCTGTGAACAGTTAGAGCTCATCAGATGTCTGATTCCATTTAACACCGTGTCAGAGCGAGATTGGCCTCCTTGAAAAACGCCTAGTACTTTAGGGTGAATCTCTTCAACCCAGCTGCCATTTGCCTTGATATCTGCGAGTCCGACATAAATGCCATCGATTTGACTATGTTGTGCGAGCGCGTGGACAGTCCATTCAATTAGAGTCTTGTCCCCGATTTTCATAAATTGCTTGGGAACCGAAGATCCCATCCTTTGGCCAATTCCAGCTGCTGGAATTAATCCCCAATATTGTGACATCTTAATGACTCACTAGCGACGCACAGCACGGGTCGTACTAACCTGCCCAACACCGATGTTCAATTTTTGTATCAATCTGACAATCAAGCAAAATTACCATGAAAGTGTAGCCAAAGACTCGTTCAGATCACAAACAACAGATCTTGCCAACCAAAATCCAGGTAGACAAAGACACGTCAATCTCAGGGAGTATGCTCGATTTTCAAGTGACCTTAGAAATTTAGCGACGATCCACAAACTTTCAAACGTCTGTAGAAGTTTGAAAATTCATCATTACACTCATTTTAGCCAATGCGCTTGCAGCGAGTACTTTATTCAATGCCTGCCTCGCGCTGTCACTTCGAATGATTACATCTGCCACCGATATAATCAAACCGCACAACAATTGCGATTTACAGGCTTTGTGTATCTTCACTTTCCTTTGCTCAATTATGCTTTTAAGTCATTGTTATTATATAAAATGCTACATTCTCCTTTAAACCCTACAATTGACTTCAACACCACAGAAGCGCAAATCTGGAGTGGACTTCAAGGTAGCGCCACTGCGCTTGCAATCGCACAATTCGCAAATAAACACAATGCGATGGTCACAGTTCTGACCGGGAGTTCTCGGGAAGCGGATGTTCTGACTGACGCTCTCAAATTCTACTGCGACGACGTTAAAGAATGTCCAATTCATAAGTTTCCAAGTTGGGAATGTCTACCCTATGATACGTTTAGCCCACATCAAGAGATTCTGTCTCAACGGATTCATCTGCTAAGCATATTACCGTCTTTGGCAAGCGGGATACTGGTCGTCGCCGCCGACACATTAATGCAACGATTGCCACCAACAGACTTTATCGAGTCGAACAGTTTTACATTCGAAACGGGTGCGCTTCTCAATGTTGAAGGATTTCGCAAACGAATGAATCGGATTTCCTACCGCAGCGTACAACAGGTTGAAGACCCGGGGGAGTACGTTATCCGAGGTGGCGTCATTGACGTGTTTACGATGGGCGCAAATTTTCCGATAAGGATTGAATTGTTCGGTGACCAAATTGAAACAATTAGACATTTCGATCCGGTTACGCAGCTATCGACTGAAAAAATTAATTCATTTGAAATTTTTCCAGGAAGCGAAATTTCCATGACAGAAGAAGCGATTCGATTGTTTCGTCAAGGCATCCGTGAACATATCGATGCAGACCCACGCCAGAATACTGTCTACAACGAAATTGACTCGCAACAGATTCCCAACGGTGCTGAATACTATCTGCCATTGTTTTTTCCCGAAACCAGTAATTTGCTCGACTACCTTGAAACACGTTCACACTGGTTTGTCTCCGAATCATTTGACGAGAGCACACAGCAATTCTGGAACCAGATTAGTGAAAGATTTCAATACGCCGGTGAACTAAGCGAAAGACTACCCTTGCCTCCTGAAATGCTTTACTTCTCACCCAAGGAAATTAGCAATTTGATTGCTTCAAATTCACATACCAGGTATCAGAGCGCTTTGCTTTCGCATTCGGTTCAATTTGAATCGCGACAACCGGTTGAATTCAACATACAAGACCGCTCAACAATGATGCAATCCTTGCTGGACAAAACGTTCAACTCTTCGGCCAGCAGGAATTTGATATGCGTTGAAAGCATCGGCCAGGAACAGTTACTGGAAAATTTATTCAGCAAGATCAATATCAATATTACACGACTGGACTCCTGGAAAGAATTTCTTAATCACTCTGTCAAAAATGCTATTTGCGTTTCCACTCTCCCGATGGGATTGTATTTGCCTACAGAAGGGTTGCGCGTTCTGGCCAGTCAAGAACTGTTTGGGAACAGGTCTCGACCACAAAACAAACCTGAACGTGCGAGAAATCCAGAAAGCCTGATTTCCTCGATGGATGAACTTGATTTTGATGAACTGGTTGTCCATGAACAATATGGGATAGGCCTGTACAAGGGATTGCTGACCATGAATGTTTCAGGAGGAGGGGAAGAAGAATTTCTTTCAATTAGATACCGAGACAACCAGACGCTTTATGTACCAGTTTATGCAATTGATGTACTCAGCCGCTACATTGGTGCGAAACCAGAAGAAGTCGTTCTAAACTCGCTCAGTTCAAAATCGTGGGAAACATCGCAAAGAAAGGCAAAGGAACACGCATTTGACCTCGCTGCCGAACTGGTTGAAATTCAAACATTGCGAGATGCCCGACAAGGCAACGCAATGCCAGTACCTACGTCCGATTACCAACTGCTCGTTTCACGATTCCCCTACCAAGAGACACCCGATCAGCAAAAGGCGATCAACGCGGTACTTCACGATCTCAACTCCAATCGACCCATGGACCGATTGGTTTGCGGCGATGTCGGATTCGGAAAGACCGAAGTGGCGCTTAGAGGTTCACTCGTTGCAATAGCAAATGGCTACCAGGTCGCCATAATCGTACCGACAACATTACTCGCTCAACAGCATTTTGACGTTTTTCAAGACAGATTCACCGAATTCGGAATCGAGGTCAAACTTCTTTCTCGCATGGTAAAGACTGCACAGGCCAAAGAAGTAGTCGAACAATTACAGTCTGGGAAAATCGACATCGTCATTGGCACCCATCGGCTACTTCAATCAGACATTAAATTTTTCAATTTGGGACTTGTGATCATTGATGAGGAGCACAGGTTTGGAGTACGTCAAAAGGAGCATCTGAAAAAGCTTCGAGCTGAAGTTGATATTCTGACCATGACGGCAACGCCGATCCCACGAACTTTGAGCATGGTTCTCAACGAGATTCGCGACATTTCCATCATTGCGACACCGCCCGACAATCGGCTCAGTATCCGAACATTTGTCCGCAACTGGAATCCTGACATCGTTCGAGAAGCCTGTTTGCGAGAACTAGGTCGTGGCGGACAAATTTTTTACGTGCACAACGAAGTCAAATCCATACAGTACGCTGCCAAGGAGATTGCGAGAATCGTACCTGAAGCGAATATTGGAATTGCACATGGACAAATGCCCAAACTCCAACTCGAAAATGTCATGCGCAATTTTTACCTGCAAAAATTTGACCTTTTAGTCTGCTCGACAATAATCGAAAGCGGAATTGATGTACCAACAGCCAATACGATCATCATCGATAGGGCTTCAAACTTTGGACTCGCTCAATTGCACCAGTTGAGAGGCCGAGTTGGACGCTCACATCACCAGGCCTATGCCTACCTCCTCGTTTCAAGCAAAGAGTATCTGCGAAGTGATGCCAGGCGACGATTAGAAGCCATTGAAACGTTTGATCAACTTGGAATGGGGTATGTCATTGCTACGCATGATCTTGAGATTCGAGGGGCTGGGGCACTTTTGGGTGAATCACAAAGCGGAGTGATGAATGAGGTGGGCTACTCGATGTATTCACAAATTCTCAAAGAATCAGTCAAGACCCTCAAACATACATCTTGGAAAGAAGAACAAGACACCATCGGCTTTGAACAACGCAGGAGCGTGGAAATCAATTTGCACGTATCGGCGCTGTTACCAGAAACCTGGATACCGAATGTAAATCTGAGACTTAAACTCTATCGACGGATCGCATCAGTTGACAGCCGTTCTGCTCTAAATGAAATCAAATATGAAATGGTGGATCGATTCGGAAAACTACCAGAACAGGTCGAGCACCTATTCAATGTCCATAATCTGAAACACTGGTGTGAGCAACTCGGGATACTAAAATTGACAATTGGCCAAAAAAGTGGAAAAATCGTTTTTCGACACGATACTGAAATTTCGCTTGAAGGTTTAACCTCACTGGTCAACGAATATGATGGCAAAGTGAAACTGAATCCTGCCGACTCCACACTGCATCTTTCTCATCTTTTGCCATCGAAAAACAGCAGAATATCGGCGGCATTTCAAATCCTTGAACAACTAACTCCAAACAGAGGAGAAACCGTTGATCAGGCCATCTCTGCTTGATTCTCTGAAGACTCAGGCGGACAACGAGTAGCGATGCTCTGCAATTGCTCTTCAAATCCGAAAAATCGCATGTCTTCGATCCTCATTGGATAGAGAATTCCGTCCAGATGATCGCACTCGTGCTGAACGACTCGCGCATGAAAACCGTCAACCGTTCGATCGATCAGACTCCCATCGAGTGCAAGACCGCGATAGCGAAGATGTTCAGTACGCGGCACCAATCCTCTAAGACCTGGTACACTTAAGCATCCTTCCCAGCCATATTGCACTTCGTTGCCCAGCACTTCAAGTTCCGGATTGATCAGGACTGTAAACGGTATACTTTCGGCATCAGGATAACGATCGTTCTTTTCAAAGCCGAAAATGACCACCCGTTTCATCACACCGATTTGGGGAGCAGCGAGACCTGCGCCTTCAGCCGCTTTCATCGTATCAATCAAATCTTCAACCAAATTCCCGAGATCTTTAAGAACAGACTCATCCACGGGACTGGATACCTCCAACAATCGAGGATCACCCATTTTCAAAATTTCTTTAACTGCCATATCGAATCTATTTCAATTTCTTGACTAAATTTTCACCTGCTGCACCACTCATCGCTTTATTTATGCCATACACCAGTTCAATTGACACTGAATGCCCATATCTTTAGAACTTTGTAATGCACTTGCAATTGGGGCTGCTTAAATCCCTGACTTTCTCTACAAAAAAGGCGCAATCTGAGTCAAGTGTTTGACGAAGTCTGTTCGAGTTTGGACATACTCCGACATTAATTCAGGACGCGGATAAAGGTTGCTCATCAATGTAGACTGACCGTTATTTTGAACAACCCGGACATGTTCTCTGTTCATCAGACGCGGTCGTGTTACACCGCAGGAATGTGAAATGACCTGCACCTCATAAATCACCTGTCGAGCATAGTTGCTCACACGAACCGATTTGTCAGTTGGGTCAAGTCCTTTTTGCAATCTCGGATTGTGTGTCGTTATCCCCGTAGGACATGTATTTTTATTACACTTTAGGGATTGGATACAGCCCAGTGCAAACATAAAACCTCTCGCTGAGGTCACAAAATCTGCACCCGTTGCAATGGCCCAACCCACTTCAGATGGATTGACAAGTTTACCTGAAGAAATCAACCGAATTCGTTCACGAAGTCCATACTTGTGCAGCACATCAGACGCAAATGGCAACGACTCTTTGACTGTCAAGCCAACATTGTCCATCAACGGCATTGGAGCCGCACCAGTACCGCCATCTCCACTATCCACCGTGATAAAGTCCGGTGCGGATTCAATCCCTCGCTGATGTATTAGCAAGCACAACTCTTCGAGCCACTCGAAACTTCCGAATACAGATTTAAAACCCACGGGCTTTCCAGAGACTTCGCGAATCTGCGCAATCATGTCAAGCAATTCTTCAATACTGTTAATCTCCGGGTGACGATTCGGTGATATTGATGCCTCCCCTTCTGGAATACCTCGAATGGCAGCGATTTCAGATGTGACTTTTGCACCGGGTAAAATTCCACCTTTACCGGGCTTCGCACCTTGACTCAATTTCAGTTCGAACATCTTGACTTGCTCGTGGCTTGCGACTTCTCGCAGTTTGTCCGGGTTCAGATTACCTTCATGATCTCGAACACCGTATTTGGCCGTTCCGACTTGAAAAACAATATCGCACCCACCCTCGAGGTGATAACTGGATAAACCACCTTCTCCTGTGTTGTACCAGATTCCTGCCATTTTGGCCCCATTTGACAAAGCACGAACGGCTGGAGTCGAAAGAGCGCCATAACTCATTCCTGAGATATTGAAAAAAGAAGGAGCGTTGTACGGTTTCTCACAATAAGGGCCGATCAGCATGGGAAGCATCTCAACGGCATCTTCTGTCAACGTTGGAAATGGGAAATTCACGAAAATCGGAGTTCCAACCGGTGTCAAACTTCTCGTAGATCCAAACGCAACTGTGTTGTCTACTTTTTTGGAAGATCGATCTATCCATTCTCGCTCGGCTCGATTAAATGGCAATTCTTCACGGTCCATCGCGAAAAAATACTGTCGAAAAAATTCACCCAGCATCGAAAACAGGTATCGGAATCGTCCGATAACAGGATAGTTCCGTCTGACGGCATCGCGCGTTTGTCTAACGTCGACGACATATACAACGACGCCTATCGCGACAAGCGTTCCAACGACAAAAATGAAGAGTGTGGACAGAAATTGCAAACTGCCCATAAAGATTTCATCCAATAACATTACGTCCCCTTAATTGTGATTATTCAGAATGATTCGAACTCACCGCGATTTCATGGATTATTCTTATCTAACAATAGTGCTTGACAACTTCCGTTCAATTTAGTTCCAATCAATACCCATGATCCGTAAAATGGCAACGCCAGGTGAACTTTGAATCGAATACAAAGCATCAATTCCATAAGCCTCATGGAAAAATTGAGCTCAGTATCAGGAAGTGTGAGCGAGTCCCTTGTGGATTTGCTCAAAACGAGCAATTTAATTTAGTTCCTATGGCTGATCAAGGTATCATAGTTTTTTGATTATACAGCCACTAGACCTTGTTCCACTGCGATTCAAATGGGGTTGAATCACAATATTTACCTTCGTAACCTATTCATTTAACAGGATAGTAGAGCGACACCGACAAACAGATTGACCATTGGACAACTCGACTTTTTCCTGACTCTACATTTACAACTTTAATGAACACATTTGCAAAATCACTACTACTCCTATTGACCGCCCTGATTGTCTCCACGACCGCGATCGCAGCACCCATTCATGTAGAAGTCATTGTGTTTGCCAACAATAATAATGAAGCTGAATATGAGTGGTTCATGAAAGCCAACGAATTGATCAAAGTAGAATTTTTCAATGACGAAACAAATTTTTCGGATACCCCATCAGCTGATGAGGCTCCTTCACCAAATGCTTCGTTGACTAACCTTGTGGCAACCGGCCCACAACCCGTCGAAGCTTACGTACTGACCGAATTCGCAAAAGCGATTGAGGACAATCCAAATTTCGAGCTGTTGAATTATGTGAGTTGGGTTCAAGAACCGGTTCCGAAGTCAAGAACCAAATCAGTTTCACTCGATATTGCGCTCAATGACTCATTCCTGTCGCCAGATTTGCTGCTATCTGGCGAAACCTCAATCTATGAGATTGCCCAATTGCTGCAATTTGATATCAACGTAACCTATAAACCCGTCGCAGACAGGGAAGAAGATGTCGTTTATTTGCCTGATGCGATTAAACTCTACGATCCTGAGGTGTCATATTTGCTTGATGAACGCCGACAAGTTCAAATCAATGACATTCACTATTTCGATCACCCTAAATTCGGTGTCGTATTTGCGATCATCCGCCCTAAACAACCGGAAGTTTTCATTTACTAGCGCAAACTACATCTGCATGATTTGAGAATTCGGCAACCATGATTTAGTCCCAAGCGTTGCGTACAATCGAATCGATTCTTTTAACAGTTTGCATAAATTTTCATAACCGATATTCCAGGAATCTCGAATTTCATCCATTGTGATGTCCTGATCGCCTCGTCCTGCCGCCGGATTGACAACTAAATTCACGCTGGCGTAGCAAATACGCTTTTCTGCAGCAAGTGCGGCTTCAGGCATTCCTGTCATACCAACAACATCACCGCCATCGTTTTCTATGCGATTGATTTCTGCCGCGGTTTCAAATCGAGGTCCCTGCGTTACCGCATAAACACCACCATCATGAACACGAACATTTGCATTTGCAGCTGCTTGCAGCAGAAGATTTCTTAGTGTATGGCAGTAAGGATGCGTCATTTCAAGGTGCCCGACTCCTGCGCCATCAGCGCCATCGAAAAAAGTCGATTCTCGACCCCAAGTGTAATCAATCAACTGATCCGGTATGAGCAAGTCTCCGCTGTTTAAATCACCGCGAATGCCACCGACAGTCGCTATTGCTATGACAACTTCGCATCCCAATTCAGCAATGGCAAGAATATTTGCGCGGTAGTTGATTCTATGTGGAGGAATGGTGTGCCCTTCTCCATGCCGATTCAGAACACAGACCACCGCACCGTGAAAATTCGACTGGTAAATCGGTGCTGATGTTGTCCCGTAAGGCGTGTCAGAATCAATTCGGGTTTGTTGTCCCAGATCAGGCAGCAAATTCGCTGCCCCGGAACCTGCAATTATGCCGAGCGGCTGAGCCTCGTCAGTCATCGGTTCCGACTGTATTAACCTTCTGCCTTGATCGCTTTATTGTCAACAATCGTCTGAGATGACCTTTGACTCACAAATGAGTTCCAACCACGGCAACTAGGGCACTGCCAGTGCAATGTCTTGATCGTATAGCCGCAGCGTTGACACTGATAACGCCGAGATGGATCAATTTCCTTGCGAATCATTGCTTCGATCATTTCAAAATCATCGGGCACCGAACTGACTGTATCTTTGAGCTTGAGAAGTATCAGCCGATGCAAACAGTGCAAGGAAGGGTATTTCCTAATCCACTTGGTCAGGTACTCTTCGGCTTGCTGTTTCTCGTTGAGCGACTCCAGTATGTCGATGTATGCCACCGCCAGCTGAGCATCTTCTTCAGATTCAGCAGTCGATCGCAAAAACTTAGCCAACGCGCGAGGCTGATGCAGTGATATATAACTCTCTGTTACCAGACTGACAGTTTCTGGAATGTACTGGGGATTGTTTGACTCAATGGATCTCCAAGTCTCGATTGCACCGTGATGATCACCTCGAATCGCCTTGATTCGCCCCGACTGTAAGAGTGCCCTAACACAGTCATTCTCAGTGTCCAATGCGGCCGTAACAAATTCTTCGGCTTTAGTGTATCGACCTCCTCTTATCGCTTCTTCTGCCAGTTCGCAGTGATACTGTGCAAGCAGTGATGAGAAATCTCGAGATGATATGCGACTGAGGCTGTTGGTAATTTCGATACAGTTGTCCCATTCTCGCTCCAGTTCATAGATCTCCCGAAGCAGATCGTGAGCTTGTTCCTGGTAACGACCACCCTGCATCAACTCTTTGAACACCTGCTCAGCACGGTCTAAAATTCCTGCAGCGTAATAATCATGCCCCAACTCAAAGAAAGCCTGACTTCTTTGCTCACCGGTCAAATCCGATCGCTCGACCAGTTTCTTGTGAATCAGCGTTGCCCGGCCAATCTCACCGCGTTGACGGTACAGATTCCCAAGAGTCAGATGAATTTCGATGGTTTTGCTGTCAACATCCAGACCACCAAAAAACAACTCAAGCGCTTTATCGTGCTGGTCATTGAGCAGATAGTTGATACCCTGAAGGTAAACCGTGGGAACTGGACTTCGCATCGGCCATTGAAATCTCGAAGCGAGTGCGGCGATCCATCCAGAAGCTGCAGCAATTGGCAGCAAAATCAATAACCAGACCGGGTCCATCATGGCATTTCAGGATTTGCTTTGCTTTTACTGCTATTGGACGCGAGTTTTCGTTTAAGCGAGGCTAGAAAACAGATCAACATGCCAATTAACATACCCATCAACATTACGATGATGATTAGCCAAGATAGCGGGCCCTGCCAATCAATTCCAAAATAATAGGACAACTCAACGATTTGCGCATTCTTGATGGTAAATGTTACCCCAAACAGTAAGGCTGCGGCACATACAACAACAAGTAATATTTTTTTTAGCAAATTGTCAAACTGTCCTTAATTCAAAGTTCAACCAATCTATTTCCCTGGAATTTACCCGTCGACGCGCTGTCGAAGCTGTCGGCCGGGCTTGAAGTGAGGAAAATACTTGCCCTTAACCGGAACCGAAGTCCCAGTTCGAGGATTGCGTCCCTGACGCGGTTTTCGATAACGCAGTCTTAGACTTCCAAATCCGCGAAATTCTATTCGTTTACCTTCTGCCAACCCACTTGAGATCGTATCCAGAATAATATCTACAGCCTTGTGAACATCTTCCTTAGACAGGTCCGGATTCTTGGCAACCAACGATGTAATCAATTCTTGCTTAGTCATAATAAATTCGATATTTGATTGAGTTAAATTTCCTCCGATGTGGAAGAAAATATTTTTTCTTTCAATTTTTTTCCAAGTGCTAACGCTGGAGAACCTGTGTCGCTGCCAAATTCTTCGATAGCTTGTCCTTCTTCATCCACTTCCAATGCTTTGATCGACAGTGATATCTTTCTATTCTTGCGATCAATGCTAATTACCTTTGATTGTACTTCCTCACCAACACTGAGTGCAGATTTTGCTTCTTTCGGTTTGTTCTTGGCAACTTCGGCATTTCGAATCACACCCGTGACACTGTCAGCAAGCTTCACCATGACCCCTTTTTCGTCGATCTCCTCGACAGTACCGCTCACAACTGACCCCTTGCCAGAATTTGAGACGAATCCAAGAAACGGGTCACCATGAATTTGCTTGATTCCCAATGAAATACGCTCCCGTTCAGGGTCTATGGTAAGAATTTCGACCTCTAGATCTTCACCCTTGGTGTAGTTCTTGATCTCGTCTTCACCATTGCCCTGCCAGGTAATATCATTGAGATGCACCAGACCGTCAATCCCATTTTCAAGCGACACAAAAATGCCAAAGTCGGTAAGCGACTTAATTTCACCTGTAATTCGCTCTCCTCTTTTGTGATTGACTGCAAATTCAATCCACGGATTGGACTGACACTGCTTGATACCCAGCGAGATTCGATGTCGTTCAAGGTCAATCGACAAAATCATCACCTCGATTTCATCACCAACGTTGCAAATCTGGGAAGGATGAATGTTTCTTGAAACCCAGTCCATTTCTGAGACATGAACCAGTCCCTTGATGCCTTCTTCGATTTCAACGAATGCCCCATATTCAGCAAGACTCGCAACCTTGCCAAACAAGCGATCACCTCGCTTGTAGCGACGATCAACGTTCTGCCAAGGGTCTTCGGTCAACTGTTTAAGACCCAGCGAGATTCTTGATCGCTCCTTATCGCACTTCAATACCTTGACCGAAATCGGGTCTCCAATCGTCAGAATCTCCGATGGATGTTTAATGCGACGCCAGGCAAGGTCTGTGATGTGCAAAAGCCCATCAATGCCACCGAGGTTGATAAATGCACCATAGTCAGTCAGGTTCTTCACGGTACCCTGAATCACCTGTCCAACTTCGAGGCTGGCAATTAGTTGCTCGCGTTCTTTGGACAGTTCTTTTTCCAGTACTGCCTTGCGAGAAATAACGATGTTATTCCTTGACCTGTCAAGTTTAATAATTTTGAATTCCAGAGGTTCTGTTTCAAACTCCGGAGCTTCATCTGTTTGAGTGAGACGAGAACCGTATAAAGAGCCTGGCAAGAATGCCCGAACGTTTTCGAGTGAAACTGAAAATCCACCCTTGACGCGGCTCGTAATTACACCTTCAATTAAAGTCTGGCCTTCGAATGCCTTTTCAATTTTTTCCCAAGCTCTCGCTCGACAGGCTTTCTCTCTGGAAAGTCGAGTACGGCCGTAACCGTCTTCGACTGATTCGATTTCGACCTCAACTTCATCACCGACATTGACGTCGTGTTTTCCTCTCATGTCCTTAAATTGCCAAAGCGGAATTTCTGCTTCAGATTTAAGTCCAGCGCTGACGATGACATTTTCGTTGCCGACGTGCATCACTTTGCCAAGAACGACTTCGCCTGCACGCATTTCAGTGTTTTTGATACTTTCCTCAAACAGTTCAGTAAATGATTCTGTCATGTTGTTATTACTTGTCTCCAAGTTCCTGTTAATGATTAATTTCCATAGTCGTTTATTGAGCCTCCGATTCAAAAGCGTTGATGTTTGAATATACGCCTTCCAGCACTGTCTGCAACACCTGTTCGATGTCAAGTGTCGAAGTGTCAACGACTAGAGCGCCTTCGGGAGTTGTCAATGGAGCGTGACTGCGAGTTGAATCTCTTAAGTCACGATTCTCAATTTCCTTGTATATCTTATCATATTTCAAAGATATATCTTTATTTTTCAACTGCTTGAATTTTCTTTTTGCGCGAACTTCCAAACTTGCAGTCAAAAAAACTTTCATCATTGCGTTGGGAAACACAACGCTTCCCATATCTCGCCCATCGGCGACAAGACCCGGCGGATGATAATATTCGCGCTGAATCAACAGCAAGGCACTGCGAATGGCATGACTGACGGCTATTCTTGAAGCCATTTGAGCGCAATCAGCTGTCCGAATCTCAAAACTGATGTCCTCACTGTTCAGCAAGACTTTTGCTTCTTCATTCGAGCCTGCGGGAATCGATTCAAACTCGAAGTCGTTTAAGTGATCAATAATCAACTCTGGAACATCCGGGTCGAGATTGTGCTTGACTGCCAAGTGCGCACAGGCGCGATAAAGCGCCCCACTGTCGAGAAAACGCCAACCAAGCTCAAGTGCAAGTTTCTGACCGATCGTACCTTTGCCAGAACCGGCAGGCCCATCGATTGTAACGATTCTGTCAGGCATTTCGATGTTGTGATTCAAATTCAATGTCTATTCCGCAGTTGCGAGCGACTGAGACAAACTGTGGAAACGAAGTATCGACACAATCACAATCCAACACTTCAATTTCGGCTTGTGAAACTGCGCCGGCGATGGCAAATGCCATGGCGATGCGATGATCGCCAAAACTCTCGACCTGGCCGCCTTTGAACTGGCCGCCTTCGATACACATGCCATCCGGGCGCTCCTCTACATCGATTCCCAGCGCTGCCAGTCCGCTTGCAACGGAGTGAATTCGATCGCTTTCCTTGATACGCAACTCTTCACAGCCGCTCAGAACAGTTCGACCATCGGCCACAGCTGCTGCAATGGCCAAGATCGGAATCTCATCGATCATCAAGTGCACCAGACTAACTGGAATTTCCACACCCGTTAACGTGCCTTTATTACGAATTCGAATATCAGCAACAGCCTCCGCGCCAACAAGTCGTCGATTTTGAAGTTCAATGTCGGCGCCCATGGCATCCAGTGCTGACAACAGTCCTATACGATTCTGATTCACACCAACATTGAGAAGCACAAGTTCAGATTCTGGGACTAATAATGCCGCGACAATAAAGAATGCAGCCGAAGAAAAGTCACCCGGCACCTTGACACTTTGACCTTCCAAACGGGAAAATTTGTCAATTGAAATCACATTATTCATTCGCTGAAGATTAGCTCCAAATTGATTCAGCATCGTAAATGTGTAATCTCGCGTTGGAATTGTTTCTTTAATTCGAGTCTGTCCGCGCGCGTACAGTGCCGCCAAAATTACTGCAGATTTAACTTGCGCACTGGCAACAGGCAACTGCCAATCAATGGGATGTAAACGTTCAACCGGACGAATTCGAACCGGTGGTGTGCCATATTCAGAAAGTGAAATATCTGCACCCATCAATCTTAATGGATCAGCAACCCGCCGCATGGGTCGTTTGGACAAAGATTGATCACCTGTAAAGGTCGTCTCAAATCGTTGACCGGTAAATAGTCCCGTCAGCAATCGAATGCCGGTGCCAGAATTACCCAAGTCGATTTCAGAATCTGGTGCACTCAGGCCATCCATTCCAACTCCTTCAATCATCAGGGAGGAACTGTCTTCAAACTCAATTCGTACGCCGCAGGCCTGGAAGGCTTGAATCGTCCGCATAACATCATCACCGCGCAGTAATCCTTCAACGCGAGTGATGCCCTTGGCAATCGACCCGATGATGACCGCCCGGTGAGAAATCGACTTGTCTCCTGGTACCTCAAATTGTCCCAATAAGGGACCGCTCTTTCGAACTCTAAATCTAGTCATAAATCAAAAAGGGGGATTGAGTGGAGAATTTACTTGGTCCACTGTGCGAGATAGTAGTCTCGAGAGACTTTGGCAACATTGAGAATTTCCTGAAGCTGGTCTCCATTTCCTTGAGATATCTGTGAAATAATCTTCTCCAGGTTATTGATATAACCTTTTAATTCTCTGATGATATCGTCAGCATTGGAAAGGGATATATCCCGCCACATGGTGGGATCACTTGAGGCAATGCGCGTAAAATCGTAAAATCCTGATGCCGCAAGATCAAAGCACTCCTGACTGCGAGAGTGATTGGCGATGTAATTGACCAGCCCAAAAGCAACCAAATGCGGCAAGTGACTGCTCGCTGAGACCAACTCATCATGGGTGAACGCATCCATTTGCGAAACCTGTGCGCCGACGCTCTCCCACAGTTGCCTGACTGTTTCAATGGCATCATCTCCGCTTTGATTGCTCGGAGTGATGATGGTTCGTTTACCGGCGTAGAGATCGCCGGTAGCAGCACCGACACCTGAGTTTTCACGACCTGCAATGGGATGGGCGGCAACGAATCCGCAGTAGTCAGAACTGAAATGTT
Source organism: Arenicellales bacterium (assembly GCA_963664525.1). Lineage (GTDB taxonomy): Bacteria > Pseudomonadota > Gammaproteobacteria > Arenicellales > JAJDZL01 > JAJDZL01. Next base: position 611,183 of record OY761535.1, on the reverse strand, counting down.
TTTCGGCAGCGCTGACAACACAGCCTTTAACACTGCCAGCGTCGGTGATGATTGAATGACGATAGTTTTCTTTCGCAATCATTGCAAACACCCGATCTGTCGCCAGAACGGGGGTTGACACAAATATCACGTTGCTGTTTTCTACCTCTGTTGGGAAATTCTCAGTGTATCGGTCGATCACGCCGAGTGCAACAGCTTTTTCCAGATTTTCTCTTGACCGGCCAGCCCCGACGATTTCACGCACGATACCCAATTCGCGCAACGCCAGTGCAAAAGAACCGCCAATGAGTCCGACTCCAATGATCAGGAGTTGATCAACTTTCAATTCCGACACGATTAGAACAACCCGAGTTCTTTGAGTCGTTGAAATTCAGCCAGTACCCGATGAGTCTCTGGTTCAATTCCGACTGAAACGCGCAGGTGATTTGGCAAGCCATATCCACCGATCGGGCGAACAATAATACCGCGTCGCAACAATTTCTCGTGAATCGGCATTGCCGGCATTCCCATGTCAACGCAGACAAAGTTGCCAACTGATTCAATCGTAGTCAAGCCAAGCTCGGCAAATCCCTGACACAGATGTGCCATTTGCTCTTGGTTTAATTTTCGGGAACGTTCAAGGTGTGCATCATCGCTTAATGCTTCAACCGCGCCAGCCAAAGCCAAGCTACTGCAATTGAAGGGCTGACGGGCACGATTGAGTAAATCGCTAATCTCAGGGCTTGACAAGGCATAACCAACACGCAGACCTGCCAAACCAAAAATTTTCGAAAAAGTTCTGGTGACGACGAGATTTGGATACTCATTAATCCAGGTCGTACAGTCCGGATACTCGACTTGGGTAACGTACTCGGCGTATGCTTCATCAACGACGACAATACAAGATTGTGGTACTTTGTTCAGTAAGGCTCGCAATTGCGTATCAGATGACCAGGTGCCGGTCGGGTTATTCGGATTGGCAATGTACAAAATCCGGGTGTTTGTATCAACTGCTTCGCCCATTGCAGCAAGATCATGTTGATAATCGGTTGCTTCAACTATTTTTATCTCAGCGTGAACATAAACCAACGACAGGTAATAAACAATGAATGCATGCTTTGAGATAACACCGTTTTGTCCTGAAGTCACAAACACCCTGGCCAGCATGTCGAGTACATCATTTGAACCATTGCCCAGTGTAATCTGGTTCATGTCAACGTTGTGCCGCTGGGCGAGCGCACACTTAAGTTCGTGTCCCGCACCATCGGGGTAGCGATGAATGTCACCGCAGCGCGACCGAAGTAATCTGACCACTCGTTCAGATGGACCCAGTGGATTTTCGTTGGATGCGAGTTTAATCGCATCCTTGATATTGAATCGACGTTCAATCTCTTCGATCGGCAAGCCTGGATCATACGGCGACAATTGCCGGATTCCAGGTGCCGCGAGCTGGTACGCGTCAAAACTTTCAGGCATTAAACCGCGTTTTTCGGGTAGGAACCAAGAAGCTTGAATAAGGGCGCTTCTTCTTTTAACTCTGCAAATAGCGCCGCGACATTCGGGTCATCTACATGGCCATCAAAATCAACGAAAAATACATATTCCCAATTACCTTTCTGGCTGGGATGCGATTGAATTTTGGTCATATTGATGCCATGGCGCGCAAATGGCTCTAGAAGTTTCAGCAGTGAGCCTGGCTCACTTTGCTTGGACATCAGTATGCTGGTTTTATCGCTGTTAGATGGACCCACAGCGTTTTTTCCAATGATCAGAAACCGGGTTGCATTGGCGACAAAATCTTCAATATTGGTCTGTAGCACATTGACGCCATATAACTTGGCAGCATCTTCGCTAGCGATAGCCGCCATTGATTCTTGATCACGAACTTTCAATATTGCATCTGCATTGCTTGATGCAGTTTCCAAAATTGCCTGCGGCATGTTGCGGCTGAGCCACTTACGGCACTGAGCCAGTGCCTGTTCATGCGCCAAAACGGTCTTGATTTGTGCGATACCTGAAGCATTACTGATCAGGGCATGATGGACGACTAATTCAATCTCACCACACAAGTGCAGACTTGAATCCAGCAGGCAATCCAGTGTACTGTCGACGACTCCCTGGTTCGAATTTTCCACTGGAACGACACCATACTGTGCCCTACCGGCTTCGACCGACGAAAAAACATCATGAATGGTTGGACGAAATACCGCTTCAAATTCGCTTCCGAACTGCTGTAATGCAGCAGCGTGGGTGAATGTTCCTTCTGGACCCAGAATGGAAATTCTCAACTTTTCTTCCAGTGCGCGGGTAACCGAGATGATTTCCCGGAAAATGCGCATGACACTTGCATCCGAAATATCACCATGGTTGCGCTGTCTGACAGCCTCTAGTATTTTTGCCTCTCGTTCAAGTACGACGTACTGTGGGTTTTCTTCCTGACGCTTGATTTGTGCAACCTGTTTGCCCAATTGCGCACGAAGGTCAATCAACTCCTGCAACTGCACGTCAATCGCATCGATCTGGTTTCTCAACTCGTTGAGTTCCACGAGATTATTCTTTTTCATTGTCGGTCAATTCAATCTCGTCATCGCCGTCTTGGCTATCGGTATCGGACGAAGCGTCGTTTTCGCTGATAATCGCTACACCGACCAGTTGCTGATCTGTTTCAAGATTAATCAGACGGACACCTGCAGCGGTCCTGGAATATTTCGCGATGCTGTTGACCTCGGTTCGAATCAGCGTACCTCCATTGGTAATCAGCATAATTTGGTCATCATCACCAACCAATTTTGCATCAATCATTTCTGTTTTCTCCCGCTTGTTAGCAGGCAACACAAATACACCGCCAATCCCTCTTCCTTTTCGGGGAAATTTGCAAACGTCTGTTCGTTTGCCAAAACCATCAGAACTGACCAGCAAGGCCGTCGCGTCCGTACTTTCTGGCTCTATCCTGATCATGGATATCACCCGCTGATCATCAGCAAGTTTAATGCCTTTAACTCCCATGGAAGCGCGCCCGGAGGGCCGTACCTTTTGTTCAAAAAAGCGAGCCAATCGACCGAAATTACTGATCAGAATGATGTCAGCATCCCCGCTGGTAACGCCGACATCGACCAACTCGTCACCTTCGCGAAGAATAATGGCCTTAAGGCCATTTGACCTTGGCCGCGAGAAGAGCTCGACGGCGCATTTTTTGACCAAACCCTTGCGTGTTGCCATCACAAGGAATTGACCTTCCTGACCCTGAACAGTCAGAACCGCAGTTACCTTTTCTTCCTTGGCGAGTGCTGGAAACACGTTAACCAAGGGTTTGCCGCGGGCGGTTCGTCCCGCTCTTTCCAAGCAATAGACTTTCGTCCAGTAAACCTTACCGAGATTGGTAAAACAAAGTAGTGTGTCGTGAGTATTGGCAGAAAACATCTGACTGACAAAATCGTCAGTCTTGTGCGTTGTTGCTGTTTTCCCCTTGCCTCCGCGATTTTGCGCACGATATTCAGTGAGAGGTTGCTGTTTAGCGTACCCGGTGTGCGAGATGGTCACGACAACCTCCTCCCGCTTGATCAGATCTTCGTTCGTGATATTCATTTCACTTTCGATGATCTCAGTACGCCTCGTATCTTTTTTTCCGTACTGGTTGCGAAGTTCGACCAGTTCATCAGAAATCTCTTTCATCAGCAGCGTCGGCGAAGCTAGAATCTGACGAGTTCTCGCTATTTCGCCAAGCACCGACTTAAATTCGCTAAAGACTTTCTCGCGTTCCAATCCAGCGAGATTTTGCAACGGCATTTTCAAAATTTCATCTGTCTGGGTTTCGGACAACCAGTAACCATCCGCGAAACGATCTTTGTCGCCAACACCGTTCCGGTCGCCCGCGGTCTCAGCACCGCTTGCCTTGAGCAACTCCTGGACTACTGTGGGGTCCCAGCCTTTTGATAACAGTCCTTTTTTCGCGCTTTTTCGATCTGGAGCAGCTCGAATCAAAGCGATAATTTCATCGATGTTCGACAGCGCAAGCGCCAAGCCCTCTAGGGTTTCAGCTCGTGCCAGAGCTTTTCTTAGTTCATATTGCAGTTTGCGGGTTACCACCTCCTTTCTATGCTGCAAAAAGGCTTTTAGGATTTCCTTGAGCGTAAAAAGTCGCGGCTTGTTATTTTCGATGACGACAAAGTTAATGCCGTAGCTGACTTCAAGATTGGTTTTGCTATACAGGTTGTTTTCCACCAGTTCAGCGTTGGTGTTCGATCGAAGCTCAATCACAACACGCATCCCCGATTTATCCGTTTCGTCCCGAACGTTCGAAATGCCTTCAAGCAATTTTGCCTTTACGAGTATGGCGATTTTTTCGATCAGGTCTGCTTTATTGACCTGATACGGCAACTCGGAAATGATGATGGCACTGCGATTGGTCCCGTCCATCGGCTCAACCGAGACTTTACCTCGAAGTCGAATCGAACCTGATCCTGTGCTGTAGGCGTTCAATATTCCCATTCGGCCATTGATGATGCCACCGGTTGGAAAATCAGGTCCAGGCATGTATTCAATCAGTTGATGAACACTCAAGTCCTCATTTTCGATCAGTGCCAGACAGGCATTTAAAGTCTCTGTCAAATTGTGCGGCGGCACCTTTGTGGACATTCCAACAGCAATGCCTTCAGAACCGTTGAGCAACAGATTCGGAAGCCGAGTCGGTAGCACCACAGGCTGTAATTCTGTTTCGTCATAGTTGGGAACAAAATCGATGGTTTCCTTGTCGATATCTGTCAGCAGCTCGTGAGCCAGTTTCGATAATCGAACCTCGGTATAACGCATGGCTGCCGCTTTGTCGCCATCGACAGAACCAAAGTTGCCCTGGCCATCGACTAAGGGATAACGCATCGAAAATTCTTGCGCCATCCGTACGATGGCGTCGTAAATCGCCGAATCACCGTGGGGGTGATATTTACCGATGACATCACCCGTTACCCTGGCAGATTTCTTGTAAGGCTTATCGTAAGCATTACCCAATTTGAGCATCGCATAAAGAATACGTCGATGCACAGGTTTCAATCCATCTCGGACATCCGGCAGCGCGCGACCCAAGATCACGCTCATTGCGTAATCCAGGTAGGATTGGCGCATTTCTTTTTCCAGATCGGCGGTCAGGGTTTTCTTCGCGATCAGGGACACAGGCAAGCTTTAATTGAATGGGTTACATAAAAGAAAAAGCGCTGAAATGATTCAATAACCACAGGCGCTTTCGAAGATATTCACAATGCGTATTTTACAATATTTTCTATGTGATATTTCTCCGGATTTTGTAAGGAGACGTGACCGATGGCAACGGTGTTTCGAGTCCTACAGAAGGGACGTTTGGTGCACCTTCGTGCTGACAGTTCCAATACACTTTTTCAGTGCACGTTTCGAATGGTATGCGCCTCCTCAATGCGCTCAATTGCGTCCCAAGGCAGTCCTTGGTAGCGCGGCATCTCTGAGGGCGTGTTAATTTGACCGCTTTGTTTGCCAACTTCAATCATATATTGTCGAAAACTGGGTATCGGGCAGATCACGGTTTTATCATCACGTTCCTGTAAAGCTCCGCGGTGAACGAGATCATAGTAAAACTCCCGCACTGTCATGTCGTCTGGCAGATGCAGCGTCGGGTCTTCATCACCGTCGTGTTGAATATCGATTTGTTTGATGATTCTAAGGACGTCGCCACGACGTTCAGATCCAGTCAATCGCGTCATTAACAACCCCAGCAAGCGACTGGATTCTTCCATCGCATAACTCATGCGGTCGTGATAGTACTGCATACGTGATGCTTGACTCAGTCTTTCGACTTCAGCGAAATCCACTGCCGTGATGTCACAATCAGCGTCGAGATAAACCTTGGCAAATGCTCGAAGGCAATTTTGTACATGAGCCGGCCAGCCGTCAGTTCTCCTCAACAACTCATCAAAGTCGCTTATCCGTTGTCCCAGATTAATCTCAAAATGGGAGCAAAACCCTTTCCTCAGATCATCAATTTCATCTGTATTCAAACCTTCCAATGAATAGGTACAGTTTGCGGATAGGCGCGAAAGTCCCAATTCGTTGACACGAATCTTCAAATTCGACAAACCTGCCAAGACTACCATCACAGGTAAATTATGATCGTTAGTGTGCAAGGCCTGAAGCAACTTCCCAACCGGGGAGTTGTCGTCTCCCGGCAGGTTTTGTGCCTCGTCTACCCCAATGATCACAGGTCGAGTCCATTTTTCTGGTGGTAGTGCTTTAGCGATCGCATGTATCCCTGCTTGAGTAGCTGTCAGTTGACGGGTTTGCTCGCTTTGAAGCCCGCCTTCAGCAAAACCTAAGTTGACACCAGCACTCTTACGTATAGTTTCACTAATTGTGGCAAACAATTTGTCACCCCTGCCCGGTGCTACAACCTCTACAAGGTTCTTACAAAAAAACGCTAACGAATGCATGATTTGGCTGTCGCCGCTGTACAGCATCACTGGAGAAGGTCCCGATCGCTTTGAACCGTCGGAATTGGATGTCATGAATTTGTCGTTTGACCAGTAATGCTTTAGAAATTTCAGAGTTGATGATTTCCCTGCTCCCGGAGCACCAAAAATTGTTTTTGTCGAACCTTCGACTTGAGGCATCCCGTGTTGGTGGTGATACCAAATTTCGGATCCGGTTTTTTCAATGTCAGACAGAATATGTTTTCGGCCTGCAAAATATGCTGGTGCGCTTCGGTCTTTGAATTCTTCGAATAACACTCGAAGGCCTTCGGAGCCTCCCGGAATCATGGATGGGTTGTCATTGAAAGGCATTTTTTTACGTTAGTTTGGAATCGTAATGAATCCAAGTATATCAAGCTTTGAGCAAGGAAATAATTCGAGAAATTTGAGGTATTTTCGTTGGAGTCATATTTCGGTCATCTGAGCGACGGTTTTATTTCCAACCGATTGTTGACCGCGCAGATCGTGACTGCGCAACATGAATCCATCGGCCACCCTGGAATTGATCCGCTCCATTGCACTTCGCTGGTTGTAAAGGCGCCGCCACTTCAAAGTCGAAGGCGGCAATGATGGATGCTGGCGTTAATTATCCGCATCCACCTTCGTTCGCACTACCCTTGACTTGGCACTGGCCGTCACCCGATTGAAATCAATCGGCAACTCGTAGTTCACATCCCCCAGCAAGTTCAATGAATAGCCAAACCAAAATTTCTCAATGACTTTCTCTTTGCCATTGGCATCGATGGTGTAGTGTTGGTGGCAACCCCAGGCGGCATCCGGATCAGAGGTGATTGGCTCGCCGACGTCCGGGTCGGTTCGACTAGTCAGCTTGCGCCCCGTCGAGTGCGACTGAATGGCTTTGCCATCAAACCGACGCATTGACCGTAGTCTGGACACTGTTGGGCGAAACGATCGCGCTGGTGGCCAAACTGTGTGCGCAACACGCCGGTTTTGTGCTCAATTTCATCAACAATTGGCGAAACCGACTAAAGGCAGCAGACGACGGTACCTGGTCAGGTAAAAACTGATTCGAATCACAACGGTGATTAGACTTAACTTTGAGTTCAAAACCTAGTGCGATCATCAAGGTCGGGTTGCGCATCAACTCGCGCCGGAATGACTCGGTGCTGCGATGCTGCAAGATACTCATGGCATAAAGTGAACGCAACATGGCTTCGACAGGCCAGTCCAGGCGGCCGGAGAAATTGCGTTCGGCTAAGATGGCCTCGACGGTATCGGAAAAATCGAACTGCTTGTAGATCCCTTCGAGTCGTTGCAACTCGCAATGGTCAAGGAACTGACCCCAGAATCAGTCATAATTTATTAGCGGTACCATGAGTCCAGCCTCCTGTATTTTGCATGGTTTTTGTTATTTGTAGTTATACATAAAGCGACTGTCATATGGTGCCAAACACCTATTAAATCATAATGATATGTGTGATTATGGCGATAGCTTTCACAGTTGCTGAAAAGCGGATTTTAAAATGGGGTAGAATTTCGCGTTCTTGACCTCGAACAAAAAAAACGTCGGAATGTTGCGGTTGAATTATTACAAAAATTGTTGAAAGGCAAGATTTCCTCACGAATGAAAAAGAACGTCATTCAGGCAAGATCATTTGCCGAAATGCTTGAGCAAACTTTGCGGCGCCACGAAAATAGAACAATTGAAGCTGCACAGGTGATTGAAAAGCTGATTCAACTCGCCCGAGACAGACGCGACACGAATGCTCGCGGCGAAATGCTTGGCTTAAGTGAAGATGAATTGGCGTTTTACGATGCCTTGGAAACCAATGACAGCGCAGTTCAGGTACTTGGTGACGAAACGCTTCGTTCAATTACACAGGATCTCGTCAAGGCTGTTCAAAACAATGTGACCATTGATTGGCAATACCGAGAAAGTGTTCGCGCCAAACTTCAATTGCTGGTTAAACGTGTTTTACGTGAGTATGATTATCCGCCAGACAAGCAGGAAAAGGCAACGCATACAGTATTGGAACAGGAAGAATTGTTGTCTACGAATTGGACTGCTACAGGTTAGAGTCGATTTCAATCATCCCAACCGAAAATGAATTCCAAAATGTTTGAGATTAAATGAAATGGATACCTCTTTTGATTCAACTCGCTGGAAATTCCAGCTTGGCACTTATGATGCCAAGCATTTTATAAAATGGGTATCCATTTCATTAACTCCTCCCCTCGAAAATATTTTTCGTGAGTCAAAATAAATTTGATTTATCTCGCTGCATTTCAATTGATCTGGAGGTAAGTAAGAAGAGCAACCAGATTACTGCCATCGGTGCAGTTCGATCAGACAGTTCGAATACTCTTAACCATAGCAACGGTGAATTGATTGCAGGGCTGTCGAAGTTAGACAAAATGGCGAATGAAGCCACGTTCGTGCTCGGGCATAACATAAAAAAATTCGATCTCGTCCACCTTAAGTCTGTGAAGCCGAACCTGCGCCTGTTAAAACTCCCAATCGTGGATACTCTGTACCTTAGTCCACTCGCATTTCCCCGTAATCCGTACCATCGCTTGGTAAAACACTATCAGGACGGTGCTCTCGTGAGTGGACAGTTGAATAATCCGGAATTTGACGCTCATCTCGCATTGAAATTATTCGCTACGCAACAAGAAGCTTTATCCAGTGCACAGAAGCAATACCTTACTGCCTGGCATTGGTTAACAACTCCTGATCAAGAACATTCTGATCGCGCTCTTGATGCGCTGTTTACACATCTGCGTGGGACTATCCGCCCGAATACGTCAGAAGCCATAGAAGCAATCAAATGGGTGTTTCAAGACACGGTTTGTCGTAGCGAAGGGCGGCAAATCATTGAATTCATTTGCAAGGATTCTAGTTCAGTTCAAAAATATGGCTGGCAGTTAGCGTTTGTGATTGCCTGGATATCGGTTGCTGGTGGGAATTCTGTGATTCCTCCTTGGGTGCGTCATCAATTCCCTGATACCCGTCGGTTGGTGCGTCGCTTGCGGGACACCTCATGCTCAAATTCCAAATGCCAGTGGTGCAGCGAGCATCACAATGCCAAACGGCAGTTAAAGCGCTGGTTTCAATTCAGTGAATTTCGACCGGAACCTGTCGCAACGGATGGGCAGTCGATGCAGCAAAGAATCGTCGAGGCAACAATGCGGGGCAATCACGTGCTAGGCATTATGCCGACGGGGACAGGAAAATCGATTTGCTACCAGGTTCCTGCCCTATCGCGTTATTACAATACGGGCGCACTGACGATTGTTATTTCACCGCTGGTCGCGCTAATGGCTGATCAAGTCGCAAGCCTGGAAAAGAAAGGCATCGATTGCTGTTTCACCATCAACAGCCTATTGTCAATGCCCGAACGCTCTGATACTCTTGATAAGGTGCGATTGGGAGATGCGGGTATTTTGCTCATTTCACCGGAGCAACTCCGATCTCGTTCCTTTCGTAAGGTAATGGACCAGCGCGAAATTGGTATGTGGGTTCTTGATGAAGCACACTGCCTGTCGCGCTGGGGACACGACTTTCGCCCAGACTACCTCTATGTCGGACGCTTCATTCGTGAAAAGGCGGGTGATCAACCCGTTCCACCGGTTCTTTGTCTGACTGCAACTGCGAAACCGGATGTTATTGATGAAATCAGCCAATATTTTTCAAATGAAGTCGATGTAACCCTGAAGGTTTTCAACGGTGGCGCAGAACGCACCAATCTTGATTTTGCAATCATCCCCACTACCGCTGATAAAAAGTATGCCGATGTACTGAAGGTTCTGCAAAGTTATCTTCCTTACCATCAGCCTGGGGGTGCCATCGTGTACTGTGCGACGCGTAAGCAAACCGAGGAAGTAGCGGAATATTTGCAGTTGCGTAACATTTCGGTCAATCACTTTCATGCCGGATTGTCCCCAGAATCCAAGAAACTTGTGCAAGAAGAATTTATCCATGGCCAATTGCGTGTTATCACTGCAACCAACGCGTTTGGCATGGGAATTGACAAACCGGACGTCAGGCTGGTTATTCATGCGGATATTCCAGGATCCCTTGAAAACTACCTTCAGGAAGCGGGGCGTGCTGGTCGCGACAATGATACGGCTCAATGTGTATTGCTGTATGACAGTGACGATGTTGAACGCCAATTTAGCATGTCGGCGCGTTCACGCCTCAACCAATTGGAAATCCACAGCATATTAAGGTCCCTGCAAAGGTTGAACCGAAGGTTCCGTTCTAACGAAGAAGTTGTCGCGACACCGGGCGAAATCCTTCTTGAAGACGAAAGCAGTGCGTTCAGACAAGATTCGACAACCGATGACACCCGAGTGCGTACAGCGATTTCCTGGTTGGAAGAGGCTCAACTTTTAAAGCGGGAAGAGAACATTGTCCAGATTTTTCCGTCTTCCCTGCGAGTCGGTTCCTTTGAGGAGGCAAAACGAAAGCTTAAGCGTGCTGATATTTTCCATTCGCGACTTGATGAATTACTCTGTATTGTCAAAGTCTTACTTACAGCAGACCCTGATGAAGGCGTGAGTACAGATGAACTGATGCTTGCTTCAAAGCTCAGTTCAGAAGAGGTGCGTCGTGCTCTCGCCGATCTAGAACGGCTGGGTATAGCCAGCAACGATATCGTCATTACGGCATACGTACACGCGGGTGTAAAGCACAATTCTGAGAAACGACTAAAACAGGCGGTCGAATTGGAACGAGCACTGATTAGTCTTCTGCGCGAGTTAGCACCCGATGTAAGTGTTGGGGAATCCTGGCGAATGCATCTTCGCAGTGTTTCACAAAAGCTTCGAGATGATGGTTTGCTAAATCCGTTGCCCGAAAGATTACTGCGACTCGTGCGTAGCATTGCACAGGACGGTCGCGGCGAAGATGGCGGTGGCAAAGGTAGTCTTTCGGTACGTAAACTGGATTCGGAAACTGCACAAGTCACCCTACTACGTCAGTGGGATAACCTTGACGAAACGGCACAGATTAGACGCGATGCCGCCAGTTGCCTCGTCAGACATTTAATTGAATGCCTACCACCTGGAAGTAAAGGAGTAGATCTACTAGCAGAATCAACAATAGGAGAGTTGTTAAAGGCAATCAAGTCCGATATTGTGATATGGAGCGCAGTGAAGAATCACCAAAAACTGCTTGATCGTGCGTTGCTTTGGCTTCATGAGCAAGAAATCATCAGACTGAACAAAGGGTTGACGGTACTACGCCCTGCCATGCTTATCAGGATGGAAAAGAATGGCCAAAGAGGTTTTTCGAAATCGGATTTTGAGCCACTCTCACTTCACTACCAGGGGCAAGTACTGCAGGTCCATGTCATGAAAGAGTTTGCCGAACGCGGTGCTGCTTCTGTGAGTGAGGCTTTACGAATGGCGATGGACTACTTTTTGCTGAAGGAGCAAGAATTCTTGGATCGATGGCTTCCTGACAGAGAGAAGGAATTGAGTCGCGAAACGACGCCTGAATCGTGGCGACTGATTGTCGACAGTTTAGGCAACCCTGATCAGAAAAGAATAGTTACAGACAATCGTACAAGAACCAACGTTTTGGTACTAGCTGGCCCGGGAGCCGGAAAAACTCGTGTTCTTGTTCATCGAATCGCCTATTTGATACGAGTAAAGCGCGAAGACCCACGCAGTATCGTAGCCCTTGTATATAACCGACATGCTGCAGTTGAAATACGCCGCAGACTGACCAAATTAATTGGGAAGGATTCGTTTGGTGTAACGGTACTGACCTGCCACGGACTGGCAATGCGTCTTATCGGGATGACTTTCGCTGGCACGAACGAGCAACCCGATGACAAAATGTTCCGAGATGTACTGGACCAGGCGACGTCCCTTCTTCGTGGTGAAGACCTGCCTAGCGAATTGGAAGCGGATGAGCAACGCAAGCGATTGCTGAGTGGGTTTCGCTGGATACTGGTTGACGAATACCAGGATATTGGGTCTGAAGAGTATGATTTGATTTCTGCGCTTGCTGGCCGAACAAGTACGAGTGATTCGAGCAAACTCACGATGTTCACGGTAGGTGATGATGATCAGAACATCTACTCGTTCAAGGGAGCGTCGGTGGAGTTTATCCGTCGATTTGAATCTGACTACAAATCTAAACCAACCAGCCTGACAGCAAACTATCGGTCCACAAAACACATCATTTCAGCTTGTAATGCACTGATAGAGCCAGCTTGCAATCGAATGAAATCAATTCATCCAATTGAAATCGATCGAAACCGCTGTCAAGAACCTGCTGGTGGCGAATGGACAGCGATGGATCCAGTTTCTCAAGGACGCGTGCAAATTCTATCCGTCGATGGCGGTATAGATAGCCAAGCTCGTGTCGCGGTTTCGGAACTGCTGCGTCTTAGCCAATGTAGTAACGATTGGCAGTGGAATAAGTGTGCAGTTGTTGCACGAGAATGGAAACACCTTCAGCCGATTCGTGTCTTGTGCGAGATGAAAAAAATACCCGTGCAAATGGGAGACGAGGAAGTTCCGAAGTTCTGGCGAATTAGAGAAATTCAGCAGTTTGTTGATTGGCTGCGAAGTCTAAAAAATCAGGATGTGAGTTTGGATAGACTACGCTATTGGTGTAAACAGCATCCAAGCAATCGTTGGTTTGAAGCGATGCTACAGGCGATTGACGACTTTGCGCTTGAAACTGAAATTGTTGAAGTTTCGATCGAGCACTTTATTGAATGGCTAGCCGAGTGGGGCCGAGACTATCGAAGGCGACAGCAAGGATTACTCCTGGTGTCGGCGCACCGGTCCAAGGGACTTGAATTCGATCACTTGATCGTTCTGGACGGAGGATGGGCTCGTGCAAACGAGAATGAAGACAGAGATGCCTCACGACGTCTGTATTATGTTGCTATGACACGTGCAAGAAAAACTCTTATTTTGATGCAGGCAGATAGAGACCATCCATTTCTGGATAATTTGAAGGACAATGATTCCGTGTTTTTGCAAGATGTCACCGTAAGCGGTTTTGATTCAAATACTCCTCAGAAAAGATACATCCAACTCAGTCTTGACGAAGTGGATATTGGATTCGCTGGACGTAAGAGCATAGCGCACCAGGTTCACAAGACTATATCGGGAATTTCGGCAGGAGATTCATTGAAGGTTCGGACTAATGAGGACGGTCGCTTGAATTTACGCGCCGACAATGACTTGGTGGTTGCGAGAACCGCAAAAAATTTTGCAGTACCAAGTGGTATGAACTGTCAGTCGGCAGAAGTAGTTGCTATTGTGAAGTGGAATAAAGAATTTTCGGATGCGAAATATCAAAAGTCAGCACAGTGTGATTCATGGGAAGTCATTGTTCCACAGTTGGTTTTCTCTCGAGAACGGTGAGTCTGCAAACAGATTTCGTAATTAGCCATTGCAAATCATTTGAGTCAAGCGACAGCATTGAATTCAATTGAATGACTCTATATGAATCTATGAATCACACCTATCTAGTCGCAGCATTGTCAATCTGTCGCCCCCTAGACCGTTCAGTTCCACAAATGAACTTCAAGAGCTTGCGAGCTTTGAACTTCAATATCATCAATTTTTCTTTATTCTTTTGCTAACCGATCTTTAACATACGGTGACTTAAGTATTTGATTTAAAACACCACGAAAATCGGAGTGGCACTACAATACCATCTTCACCGACTATTGTACAGCCGGTGAATCTTCCAGAAAGCGGATTTAAACGATGGTTTTTTGCAGGTTACGGGGCGGCGCACCAATGCCCATGGCAGCGTAAATTGCAGCCTCATCAGCATCCGCCGTTGCCGTTTTTCGAACGTGTAATGTGCGCCCGTCCCGGCGCTCAAAGGAGGTTGTCGTGCGAGTGATTGTGCCAAGCGCATTTCGGATCGTTGTCCAGCTGTCATGCATGCCTTTGCCCTTCATCCGGGTGCGAAGCACACAAACTCCCTGATAGGCCAATACGGAAATCAACAGGTGACCATTGGCACGCAGCTGCTTTTGATGATAAACCGGCCGCAGCCCCAACTCTGATTTCAGTGCGCGGAAGACCGCTTCAACCTCGGTCAGTGTCATATAGGTGCGCCACATTGTGCTGGCATCCCAGTCAAGAATATTGCTGCGCAAACAGTACACACCTGGATGGGTCGCCATGGTGCCGTCGAGCGGCTTGAACTGCCAGGAGATCCGCCTGGCACGGGTGGCGGTTTCATCCTTATGCACGTTCACCTTGTAGTGGCGGGCAACGCGCGAGTTGTGTGTTTCGAGCCGCCCGATACGACGCTCAATGTAGTCCAGCCTGCTTCTCGCCCTAGGCTTGCTCAAGGACTCATTGATCTTCTCAAGGCCTTCCTCAAAGCGTTTCATGAACCGTGTGATCATTCCGCTTTCCTTGGCCGCACGCGCCTCGGAATAACAGCGAAGATGGGCTTCCTTGTACTCAGTGCCGTCCTCATCAAGCTGTGTTGAGATGTCCTTATAGAAACTCACCCGGTTGCCGCAGGCCGTATCAATCGTTTCAACCGCCTCGGAATCAAATTCTCTGCGCTGCTCCCGAGAGACGACCACATAGCGATAGCCATGCTCTTTAAGCCACTTGAGATTGTCTGTATCGGCCACGCCGCGGTCCATCACCACCACCGCACCTTGATCTGCACCCAACTCATCCAGCATCTCGGCCAACGTCTTGCATTCTGCCACATTGCCAGCAAAGATACGGCTTTTTACAACAAAGCCACTGGCATCGACCACCACGGCCAGGGTTAACAGCGCACAGTCACTTCGCTTTTCTTTTGAGCGACCGTGCTTGGCAGCCGGCATCCCCAGCGCCTGACCTTCCAGATAAGTATTGGTCAGATCATAGAACGCAATGGTGGGCTGCAATGAGAACAACGTGCAGGCGCGCTTAAAAAGATACTGTTCAATCTCACTGTGGTGCGCCAGCAGTTGGTCTGAAACACGGTAAAGCGCCATCTCACTGAGTGCGCCAAAGTCAATGCCGAGCATCTCACCCAGGGCAGTGGTCTTACGCAGCCACCGGTTGGTTTCCCGTTCCGACGCCGGTGCCGCCATGCGGGCAACAATCGTGGCCAGTGCCAGACACCGCTGGCGGCGGTTGAAACCAAGATTCTGTAAAAGCTGCGGCACCTCGAGTGTTTCCAGTGCCGCAAGTGCTGCATGTTCAACGCCGACGGTGCGCACATCGCCATCAGCAGCAGAGTTGACGTCCACGCTCTGGAAGTCCTTGGTTGTGTGCGCCTCAGGCACCGACTCGCTTGCCCGGTCCACAAGACAGGCAGCAATACGCCGGGCTTCGGATTCGATGTTGGGTTGAGGTGCAATAAAATCAAACCGGTCCTGTGCGCTTAGAAGCTCTTCGACACGCTGGCAAAGCAGGCCCCAGTATTGCTTGTCGATGCTGAAGTGGCGGCCCAGGTTCAGCAGTGTTCTCTGTTTGACTTGACCGTTGACCCGCTCGTTTTGGACGAGTCGGACGCTGTAGCGTGCGGTGCCGTCTTTGGCGGTTCCGGTTTTGGTTTTTCTGATGAACATGGTGGCAATTTTAAGTGATTGGCGAAGGCAGTTGGAGCCAGTTCTGAATAAGTTGGCACTACAATCTTCAACACTCCGGAAATTGCCTGAAAAAGACGCAAAAAAGGCTAAATTCAGGGTGATTTGGGCGAAAATGGGGCGAAAATCAAGGATTCGCCGCTTCGGGACGTGGGGGAAATGTTAAAGATGGGCTAAGCAACTGTTCTAGCGATGGATTACAGATACGACCTATTTCTATAATGAAAGGTCACTGTAGTAATGAGTAACAAGCACACTTTGTTGCAAACTAAACTCACAATTGATGCTGTTGATCTTGTCTGAAAGATTTTGATCGTTGGCGTAGAAATTCGGCAGGAAACAGCACTCCGATGTGGTCGCATACAGTCTCTTGCAATTACTACTCGATATCATCGTCAAGATATTCCAATTCCCAAAACGCTACTAGCATCACAACGCTATTTTGACTCAAAAGTAAGAACGTAAGCACACAACTATTCGTGAAGAGCAGTTTAGTCAAAACGGTCTATCGACGGTGAAAATATCCCATAAAGAATTCAACTTGGGGTTGGATTGAACTTTTCTTTTTATCTCATTGAAATCATCATCGGTCAGCTGAACTTTCTTTGATGCCACTGCAGCAACTATCTCAATGGCTGCCTCGCCATTACTATTTTCAGCGTCAGTCAAAATAGCAATAGCAATCTCTCGAAATTGTGCACTCATCTCTGTGCTCGCCGCAAAATCCAATTCAGATGGCGATAATGCTCTCAACATTGCTGCTTGCAAAATACCATCGTTATATCTCCAAAACATTTTTGGATCGATCACTGACTTAATGTACGGATTTGAATCGAATGTTAGATTATTCGGTAGGTTATTGTTTGGATTCCTTGCATGTTGTAATGCTAACGTTACTGCGAGA
This sequence comes from Arenicellales bacterium, assembly GCA_963664525.1. GTDB lineage: Bacteria > Pseudomonadota > Gammaproteobacteria > Arenicellales > JAJDZL01 > JAJDZL01. Next base: position 594,267 of record OY761535.1, on the reverse strand, counting down.
TAAACAACATTCTGAGAAATAGTGCTTTTTTCGTGCTCGATGTCGCAATTTCTATTCGATGAAAAAAATATTGAACCATGTCGCAATTGCAAATTGTTTCCATCAAGTGATGGAAAGAAAACGCTGAATCTAATTCCTTGTTTCATCCTTTCTATAACATTTGGGTGTATATCAGGATCTAAATTTTCTAGTTGATCATGGTTAATTCCATAGTCATTACGAATCGATTCGTGAGAATTTAATGAACCTACAGGAAAAACAAAAAATTTTGAAAATCGATATTTTGGGACTAACTTTGGAGCATGCCTAATATCGCTGACCATGCGATTAAATTGCTCTTCGGTTTCTGGAAACGCATAACCGAGTATGAAATTTCGATGAAGTTTCAAATATTTTCGCAGTTTAATAGCGATTATTCCAAATTGATGTAATCCAGGATCTTGGAAGGCTACAACCGTTACTGAGGAGCAGTTCTGCAATCTAGAATTAAAATTATCTAATTCCGAGCAGGAAATCTTCAAAATCCTATTCTCGAAAAATTCGTGATCAGAAATTTCCTCTGCCATTTTCTTTGACATTGGATCGTCCAAATGAATTATGGCACCTGTAATTATTGGTATTTCGAAACTAACCGTTTGTTTTATCCACGTTGAAAAACGCTCTGACCAATTGTGTTGTGTATCTGTGCGCATTGAAAAAGTCGAACAAGGACCATACCCTACCTCTTGTCCTGATAACGAAATTTGAAGACATTTTTGATAGAACTTATCACCTAATTCATCAGCATGTTCCCTACAAACATGTTTCATTGTAAGTAGGACGCGAATTGGATTTCCATGGCTTATCATGAATTCTTCAGTTGAAATTCCAATTTCTTTAGTTGGAGAAACTTTGCTAGTATCAACTTGTTCATCAATAAAGTGGATTGAATTATTTGACAATTCACTACCGGATGGACTAACCCCTAGTAAATGAACAATTTTTGAAGAGTTTGCACTGTGGTGATTTACAAGTTTCTTCAGCAGGTCATTGGAAGAGGAAGCTGAAATTACAATATAGTAGTCTTCTGAATTAGGTAATCTGAATTCAGTGTCCACATCGTAGGAACGAAAAACTTCTATAGATGGGATGATTAGACTCTTTCCACAAACTTGCCTCGAAAAGTGCGAAATCAAAGATTGAATTCGGAGTGCAAAAGATAAAATTGTAAAACTGTCTATGTATATAGTTCGCACAGTCTTGGGCAGTTTGCATAGAAGCAAATAACAAAAAGGTAACAATAAATCTGGTTTTGAAAGCATATTCCCAGCCCTAAGAAAAAGATCCACTCTCTTGCCAGAAGGCTTTCTAAATTTGTACCCGTGGGGTGGGCATAATCTGTAGCTTGTCTTTGGAAGTGTTGTAGCGATGCATTCTTGAGCGATTCGAGTAAGAATATTGTCAGAAATAGACAAATTGTTACCGTGCAAAAACACAATCTTGTCTTTGCATAAGGAGCCATTGATTCCATAAGGTAGAACAACTATATGACTAATGCTTGTAGTTTGGCTTTTAGAGTAACCCAAACCATCGTATTCACTTTTGATGCAGTCTTCTAGTCCAATTGGGCAAACGATTAGAATCTTCGAAGCTGGCAATCGGTTATTTGTGACTTCAGAAATCGCGGATCGAAAGTGTTCATTTGCAAAACTGATTTCACATGGGTAGAGTACGTTTGCTGTACCTGGTACTCCCTCAAAATCTAAAGAGATGTTAAAGATATACATCGGTAGTGTCTTAGTAAACTACGGGAAAACTAATCGTCAAAAGTGTTCCTACAACATTTGCCAAATTACCAATTATTTGGGGTTCCAGACCTAGGGAACTATTGTCGCTACTCGAAGCAAAATATGAAGCTTCACAACTCGATGTACGAAGGCGAATAAAGCCGTTCAAGTCATTTACGGATGAAAGAATTCGAAACAAACCTAACCCCGAAAATTCACCACCTTTTCTGGATTGATGTTTTTCAAAACAACGTCTCACTAATGTAACATCATCTAGATCAGTTGAGGAGTCACACATTGTGGCGGCGAGTCCAGGGCCAGAATCCAATATCGATATCTCTATAAATTCTACTTTCGTACGTGTAGAGTCTAGTCCACGTGATGCTACTCGCCTAAAGTACTCTTTAGACTCATCGCTTGTCCTACTAAGCGGCTCTATTTCTTGGATTCTCTCTCTATCAATTTGAACTAAGTCGAATAATACACATCGCAATCCTTTTCGTGGAATCTCGCCCGTGTCTATATCCAAATATGCATGTTCCGCTGTGTTTCGATAGGCTTCGTACAACAATTCTCCAACGGAATTACTTACATTTGTTTCCTGAATCAAAGTTTTGCCTGATTTCGATAATTTGATGGCTTCTAAGCATTTTTCGAAGAGGGCTGACATTTCGTGAGGCCCTACAATTAATTTCCCGTGCTTTTCCCTGTCTAGTAACTCTTCCGGCGTAGGGCACCTGTGGTATAAGGCTGGAAGAAATTCTCGATTTGCACGAAGTACCGAAATTAACTCAATTTTCCGACCTTTAGCAACATCTGAATAGTTTTTCTTCCACATCGCTATGAATCTATTGGCAGCAAATTTCAATATTCTGTACCGGAAATCTTCATTCGATTCCTTGCAATATACGCGCTCCGAAAAGTAAACACCGGAAAGACCAAATAATCGAGATACGGTTCCGGTTAGCTTATGTGAATCACTTTGTGATGTTTTCAACTTTAAGACCGGAGACTCACAACTCCTTGCCCAAGTAGCAATAAATTGTGCGATTGAAGCAGATTGACCGACTGTTCCACTCCAATGGATTTTTTGAGGTAATTCAAGGTCATAGTTACTCAAATCGGCATTTATTAAATGACTTTCAATCTGGCTAGCGCTCACTGTGGGACTTAGCTCAAGTACAGAATTTGCCATTTGTTTGGGATACTAAGAGTTGGTGAAAAAGACTCGCAAATTTTAGTGTGTATCGGATGGGGAAACAGTGCCATTTGCCACCAGTTTGATCGTGTATTTCTATTTGGGAGTAGTGGTCTCGCATTTGCGGTGCAGAATTGACTGTTGTTTGGTGACACGTAATTTGCTAGTTCGGACTGGTCAGTTATCGATGGTGGTTGCGAGGAATTTCGTCAGTTGCGTTCATCGAGTCGCTACCGTCGCAAAGTTATCAAGAACAATCGAGTTTGAAATCAGGTGCAAAAAGGTGTTAGACCGATGTGTTCGGCATGAATGTGCGATCGCTGCTGTGCATACCACGTCCTGTCAGTTCAACGGTTATCACAAGGCCATTCAATTCATATACTTCGCGACTACAAACGTGCGAATAATGCCACTATGCACAAGTTGGCGAAGCTAATGTCGACTCCAAGTTCGACTATGAAGCACTGATGGTTAGGCGCAATGCGGCGCGCTGGAATTCGAAGTTTCAATATTATCCGTTCGAATTGAATTATTCGCAAACCTCGATTTACGAACCAACAGCACGATAACTTTGACTTACATTCACCAATTCGCGTTATATTGTGCGGTTCAGAGTTCTTTCGGTGCAGCACACCTCGGAATGTCTGCCAAATTCCACGCAATTGCTTCAACTTAGGAGAACCTTTCTACTACATGGCAATGGAAGACTTCAATCTCATTAATGCGGCGGATGAATCCGAAAAACAGAGAAATATCTGGAAAACTCTCAAAACGCTAGTCGACTACCTTTGGGAGTTTCGCCTGCGAATTCTTATCGCCCTAATTTTTTTGATTCTGGCCAAAGTGGCAAACGTCTTTGTGCCTGTCATGCTAAAGAACATTGTCGATGCTTTCGATACTTCGACTGACGTTGACAAGCTGCTTGTCGTCCCCGTATTTCTCGTCATCGCGTACGGTTCATTGAGACTGTGCCGAACGCTTTTTGAAGAACTCAGAAACGCACTTTTCTCACGAGCATCGCAGCGAGCGGTTCGAAACGTCGCACTTGAGGTCTTCAAACACCTTCATCGACTATCGCATTCTTTTCACCAAGACCGGGAAACCGGTGGAGTATCAAGAGATATTGAGCGAGGAACCCGAGGGATCAACAGTCTTTTGTGGTACATCGTCTTTAGCATTTTGCCGACGATTTTCGAAATCGCTCTGATTTGCATCATTTTGGCCATCAACTTTGAACTGATTTTTGTTGTGATTACGCTGACCACGGTTATAGCGTACGGACTTTTCACGTATTACGTCACCGCATGGCGCACAAAATTTAGAGTCAGAATGAACGCGGCCGAATCGCGTGCGAACACCGCAAGTGTTGACGCCCTGCTGAACTATGAAACAGTCAAATATTTCGGCAACGAAGAACACGAATCCAATCGATTCGATGTCCACATGAAAGAGTGGGAGAAACAATCAGTCATTAGTGAGCAGACACTTGCCCTTTTGAACATTGGTCAAGGCATCATCATCGCGATCGGAGTCACTTTGCTGCTGTATCTGGCGGCTGAAGGCGTCGTTTCCGGATCGTTATCGATTGGCGACTTCATCATGCTCAATGCCTTTTTAATGCAAATTTACCTGCCTTTGAATTTTCTTGGCACCATTTTCCGAGAAATCAATCATGCACTGACCGATATGAACCGAATGTTTAACTTACTTGATGTCGATGACATCATACCCGAGAAAGAAAACGCGTCCAATTTGGCTGTTTCAGGTGCCGGCATTCGGTTTGAAAATGTCAGTTTTGGCTATTCCGATGAGCGCGTGATACTTAAAAATGTCAGCTTCGAAATTCCACCCGGTCAAACCATTGCGGTCGTTGGAAAGAGCGGCTCTGGCAAATCGACGCTTGTGCGTCTGCTGTTTCGTTTCTATGACGTTACCGGCGGCAAAATAACAATTGACAAACAAGACATAAAAGAGGTGACTCTTGATTCTCTGCATGCAGTAATCGGAGTCGTGCCCCAAGACACCGTACTGTTTAACGATACGATTCAATACAACATTCTATACGGGCAGCCTGGATGCTCAGATACCGAGTTTGCTGCTGCAGTTGAACAGGCTAACTTGCTGGAATTTATCAATTCTTTACCCAAAAAATACGACACCGTAGTCGGCGAAAGAGGCTTGAAGTTATCGGGTGGAGAAAAACAGCGAGTTTCCATCGCCCGAACAATACTCAAAGACCCGCCTATCCTGATTCTCGATGAAGCTACGTCTTCTTTGGATTCAAAATCAGAACAATTTATCCAGAATGCACTGGATGTTGTCGCCGAAAATCGCACAACTCTGATCATCGCACATCGTCTTTCTACGATCGCCGACGCAGACCGGATCATCGTACTTGAAGATGGTGTGATTGTAGAAGAAGGATCTCACTCTCAGTTGCTTGAAAACAACGGGGTTTTTGCTGAGATGTGGTGGCTTCAGCAGGTTGAGGAAACCGAAGCAAAACTGGCTGAAATGGCAGCAACCTCAAAGCCACTTGAGTCATGACGGTCAACGCAATCATTTTGGATCTCGATGGAGTTCTGATTGACACAGAAACCATCGCCCGAAAGGCCTGGTTCCAGGCAGCTCGAGACTGTGATTTTGAGTTTTCAGACCAGCTTTATGCCAACATGGTCGGACGACCTGTAGCCCTTTGTCGAAACATAATCCAGCCAAATTTGCCAGAACATGTTGACATTGATGTTTACATGCAACGTTCCGAATATCTTTATCGCGCCGACATGGACAAAAATGGCATACAGTTGATACAAGGCGTGCCTGAACTATTGGATTGGATTGAAAACTCCGGTCTGAGTGCAGCCATTGCGACATCATCGACACGCGATCATGCTCACCAAAAAATACGCATAGCAGGGTTGGGAAACAGAATCAACACAATCGTCACTTGCGATGACGTTCAAAAAAGCAAACCGGCACCTGACATCTTTTTATTTGCCGCTCAACGGCTCGGCTACCCTGCCGAGCAGTGTATCGTCATCGATGATGCAGAATCTGGTATTACTGGAGCAAACGAGGCTGGTACCATTCCAATTATGCTGCCAAGTACTGTGGCGGCCTCAGAAAACGCCCGCCGGCTTTCGTTCGCAGTCAGTCAAACTTTGTTCGAAGCACTTAAGGTCATTCAAACGCTTGTGAAGCAAACCGGCAATAGTCGTGAAAATCAAAGCTTAGTGTAATCTGAGTAGAATATCCCCTGCTATGCGACCCATTTTCTAGCGTTTAGGAAAAGATTCAGCCACGGGCTAAACTCTTCAGAAGAATTTCCTGACCAGGAGTACTGAATCATCCGAAACACCCGTTCTGGATGCGGCATCATCGCTGTAATGCGTCCATCTGAATTGGTAACACCTGCAACAGCACCATAGGACCCGTTTGGATTATGTGGATACACCGTTGTTTCCTGCATTCGGTGATCCGCGTACTGCAGACAAATCATTCGATTGTCCTTTAGACTTTCAAAATCCGACTCGTTATGAAATTTTGCCCGACCTTCGCCATGAGCAACCGCTATTGGCAAAGCCATTCCCTGCATCCCGCGCGTCAAGATTGATCGATCATCGTTCACCTTTGTCATTACAAGACGGGCTTCAAACTGCTCAGACTGATTGCGCACGAAACTTGGCCAGTTGTGTGCACCTGGGATAATTTCTTTGAGCGAAGATAAAACCTGGCAGCCATTGCATACTCCGAATACAAATTTCGAAGTGTTTTCGAAGTAGGTCGCAAACTGGTCTCGCAAGCTATTTTGATGCAAAATCAGGTTGGCCCACCCCCGACCGGCACCGAAAACATCACCGAATGAAAATCCACCACACAATGCGACTCCTGAAAATTTTTCAAGCGTTTTGTTCCCCGAAACCAGATCAAGCATTACCACATCAACCGCTTCGAAGCCTGCCTGGTCAAATGCCGCAGCCATTTCGAAATGACCGTTGACACCCTGTTCTCTCAAAATTGCGACAGTCGGCCGTTTACCGGTACTAATGGATGGAAAGTCAACCTGATCGGATGACTTTAAGGTTGATCGTACCTGATCAAAAACGCGACCGTCAAAAGACAGTCCCGGATCGTCAAATTCCAATATTTGGTCATATTCTTGCTGTGCGCAAGCTGGATTATCGCGCAAAGACTGCATTTTGTAAGTCAGTTCAGACCAGACTCGGTGAAGCTCGTTAAGCGGCGCCGAATATATGGACTGTTCTTGAATTTTCAGGCTAATTTGATTTTGTTTTGTAATCTTTCCAATCAACGAAACCGATGCGGCAATGTCAAATCGATCAAAGACCTGCAAGACAGTGTCGACCATTTGTCGTTTAACCTGGATAACCGCCCCCAATTCCTCGTTAAAGAAGTATGAGATCGAGTCAACAGTCTCGTCAACTTCGATATCCAAGCCAACCTTTCCGGCAAACGCCATCTCACAAAGCGCACAAAACAAGCCACCGTCTGAGCGATCGTGATAAGCAAGAATCCAATCGTTGAAAATCAATTCGCCAAGGGCATTGAAGAAACGCTTGAGTATCGAAACGTCATCGACATCCGGTACCGGTCCACTGACGCAATTGTGCGACTGATGCAATACAGACATTCCCATTCGATTCTGGGCGAAGCCAAGGTCCACCAGCAAAATGACTGTGTCCAAGTCCTGGTGCAATTGCGGCGTTACCGAGCGGCGCACATCATCTAAAGAAGCAAACGCGGTAGCAACCAAGGAAACAGGTGAAAATACGTGATAATCGCGTTCATCATCAATGGCCCACTCTGTTGACATTGACAGCGAATCTTTGCCAACTGGTATCGAAATTCCAAGCTCAAGACACATACCCATTGCAACACTACGCACTGATTCATATAGATTGTGCACTTCACCTTCGACACCTGCCGAGGCCATCCAGTTGGCGCACAGCCTCACGTCTGACAAAGACGAAATTCCCGTCGATCGCAGATTTGTCAACGATTCGCCAACTGCCATCCTTGCGCTGGCAACCGCATCAATGACAGCAATGGGCGACCGCTCACCGATGGCCATTGCTTCACCACAGTGAGACTTGTAGCCGGAAATCGTCACCGCTGCATCGGCAACAGGCACCTGCCAAGGCCCCACCATCTGATCCCGGTGAATCAAACCCGATACTGTTCGATCGCCAATGTTGATCAGAAATGATTTGTCGGCAACGCTGGGATATCGAAGCACCCGCTCCACACAGTCTGCAAAGTCCCAATGCTGTCGAACGGTCCAATCTTTAATATTGTTTGCAGATTTGGCTGTGCGCGTAGTTTGAGGCATCTCACCCAATAGAAAATCGAGATTAACGTCGACGACAGGCGTTTGTTCAGACCTGGCTTGAACGGTAAACTGATTTCCTGTCGTCACCTCCCCAATCACTTTCCACGGACAGTTTTCTCTCACACAGATTTCGGCAAACTGGGCGACATTGGCACCACTGATCACCAAAACGTAGCGCTCCTGGGCTTCGTTGCACCAGATTTCCATAGGTGACATACTGGAATCATCCACGGGAATGTCGTGCAATTGAATTGTTCCCCCGAATCCAGCCGCATGTACAATCTCAGGAAGTGCATTCGACAGCCCTCCTGCCCCAACATCATGAATCGACAATATTGGATTGGCCTCACCCAGTTCCCGACAACGGTCAATCGTTTCCTGACACCTTCTTTGCATTTCCGGATTGCTGCGCTGTACCGAGGAAAAGTCTAAAGCTTCATCCGAGCGTCCCTGTTCCAGACTGGATGCTGCTCCACCACCCAATCCAATCAGCATGGATGGTCCGCCAAGTACGATGAGTACATCGCCATCGCTCAGCTGTCGCTTGTGGATGTGTTGTGGCCGGATATTGCCAATGCCACCTGCAAACATAATCGGCTTGTGAAACCCGTAGGAAGCCTCCGGATGATCTCCTCGCACTTCAAACGTTCGAAAATAGCCGCCAATATTCGGTCGGCCAAACTCGTTGTTAAATGACGCAGCCCCAATCGGACCTTCAAGCATGATATTCAGTGGTGAAGCAATACGGTTCGGCCTGTTTTCTGGCAATTCCCATGGTTGCAAATAATCCGGTATTCGAAGGTGAGAAACCGAAAATCCGCAAATTCCGGCTTTAGGCTTGCCACCGATTCCGGTGGCACCTTCGTCGCGAATTTCCCCACCAGCTCCAGTTGCCGCGCCGGGAAACGGAGAGATTGCAGTCGGATGGTTGTGTGTTTCGGCTTTGAAAATCACATGAGCCTGCTCTTGACGAACATACCCGTAGGAATTGGCTTGATCTGTAGGAACAAATAATTCAGCGCCACGCCCTGCAATCACTGCAGCATTGTCTTCGTACGCGACGAGTGTCCCGGTATTGTTTTGTCGGTGCGTTTCGCGAATCATCGAAAACATTGAGCGGGATTTCTCAACACCATCAAAAATCCATTTGGCGTTAAAGATCTTGTGGCGACAGTGCTCTGAGTTGACCTGCGAAAATGTCATGAGCTCAGTTTCGGTTGGGTTGCGGTGTTTCGTTGCAAACCAATCATGGAGGTATTCCAGTTCGGATTCAGATAGAGCCAGTCCCATCTGTTGGTTTGCAATGCGTAGAGCTTCGAGACCATCCGCCATTACATCAATTATGACAGGTTCTTTGACATCACCAAGTTTGAACAGACTTGTAATTTGATTCTCATGCTGTAAACAAGTTTCGGTCATGCGATCGTAGAGTGATGACAATAATTGAGGCTTTTTGTGCTCGATGCCTTGGTGGTGTTCAAAGTCAACTGTCCATAAAGTTCCGCGCTCAATCCTTTCTACCGTATCAAATCCACATCGTCTGAGAATTTCCGTTGCCTTGGTACTCCAAGGTGAAGTCGTGCCTAAACGTGGCACAACCAAAATACAGTGAGCGGAAAAAAGTTCGCTGGCGGGTATTAAGGCTCCTTCAACAATGTCCAACACCGCGTCAATATTCTGTTGGAGGTCTGCCGACTGTCTGCTATGCAGAAAATAGCAGTACGAAGCGTGTAAGTTTTCAACATCCAGCCCTGTTGCCTGTCGAATTGTGCTCAGCAGCTGATTTGTTTTGAAGCCAGATAGCGCCAGTCCTCCTTTGGCGCACAGAATTTGTACGTCTTCGCTGGCGCTTGGCATCAGTCAGGAATGGTTACAGGTTTCAGGACTCAACAAGATGCTCGTTAGAGAGAAAAACATCCCGTACTGCTGTGGGGTGTCTTAGATGGATGAAATTCCCAATCGTTTAGCAGCAATTTCATAGGATTCAACAACGTTGCCAAGATCTTGCCGATAGCGATCTTTGTCGAGTTTCTCCCGAGTGTCAACATCCCACATCCGACAACCATCCGGTGTGAATTCATCACCCAACAGCAATTCACCCTGATAGCGACCGAATTCCAGTTTAAAGTCAACCAAAATAATGTTCGCTTCCCTAAACAATGGAACCAGAACAGAATTCGTGGCAAATGTCAACTCTGTCATCACCTTAATTTCTTCATCACTTGCCCAGTCGAACGATCGAATATGGTATTCATTGATCATTGGATCGTGTAGTTCATCATCCTTTAGAAAAAACTCAAATGTGGGTTGTTCGAGTTCCAAGCCATCCTGCACACCGAGTCTTCGACAAATCGATCCTGTGGCGATGTTTCGCACGACACATTCAACAGGAATCATATCCAGATGCCTGACCAATGATTTTGTATCGTCCACCATTGAAACAAGGTGAGTCTTGATGCCCGCTTCTTCCAACTTTTGCATGATAAATGCATTGAAATGGTTGTTCACCAAGCCTTTACGGCTCAGCGCAGCAGTTTTTCGGCCATCAAATGCGGAAGTATCATCTCTGAATTCCATCAACAAAGTATCTTTATCGTCTGTCGAAAAAATAGACTTCGCTTTACCGGAGTACATCAAGGCACCCTGACTCATACTAGCCTCCCAATAAGGTTGAGCAAATTAATCTTGGATTTGTAAGTTGGTTAATAGACACCTGCATTGACCATTGCTGCACGCAAGGGTCCTTGCGCAGGATCGGTCAATGGCAAAAGAGGAAGGCGCAAGCAGTTTTTGATAAAACCTTGCTGCGAAACGGCCCACTTGGCAGGAATTGGATTCGATTCAATGAATACTGCCTCATGCAAAGGGTCAAGCTGGTCATTCAATCGCCTGGCTTTTTGGGCATCGCCGGATACTGCCGCAGTACACATTTCATGCATCAACTTCGGTGCAACATTGGCCGTTACGGAAATTGTCCCTTTACCGCCAACCAGCATTAAATCGAGCGCTGCCGTGTCTTGTCCTGAGTAAGAAACAAAATTCTCAGCTGAATCTTCAATCAGCCGTCGACCTCGTTCGATGTCGGCTGTCGCATCCTTGATCCCAATAATGTTGTCAATATGACTGAGTCGAATGGCGGTACTGTTGTCCAGGTCTACCGAAGTTCGACCCGGCACATTGTAGAGTATCTGTGGGACCGGCACAGAATCGGCAATCAGTTTAAAGTGCTGGTACAAGCCTTCCTGGGTTGGTTTGTTGTAGTACGGGACCACGAGGAGGCAGGCGTCTGCACCAAGTTCGTGTGCGACCTGGGTCAATTCCAATGCTTCTGCCGTACTGTTGGAACCGGTTCCCGCGATGACCGGGACACGACCAGCCGCTGCCTGAATTGTTTTTTCGATGACCGTTTTATGTTCATCGTGACTCAAAGTCGCTGACTCACCGGTCGTACCGACCGATACGATTCCATCTGTACCCGATGCGATGTGATGCTCAACCAACCCCGCTAAAGATTCCAAGTCCACGGACCCATCTTCGTGCATTGGGGTAACAATCGCTACAATACTTCCGCTAATCATAATATTGGGTTCTCCAGCAACGAAATAAGGCTACTCTTGTTGATCGTCTATGCTCGTGTTTAATGTTTAAAACTACGTAACAGAGACATTAGAACAATTCATTAATCCTTTGTTTAATCGTACTTTTTTCTAAGTCTTTGTGAAATCTCATGGCCTTACGAAGTTCTCTGAAAGAATTTACGATAAAGGAGAGCTTGATTACAAACACAATCGCTGTAAATCGCCATCGTAAAAATGAAACAGGCGACCATGTCTGTTAAATTCTGCCAGCAATTATCGACACTCTTGATGTGGATGTCGATGAAACGGTTGCAACCAAATTAAGTGGAAAAACTAAATGCGCTCAGCAGTCAAAAACTTGTACGAATTTGAATTCACAATACAATAATATACCAATTCAAATCGGTTTCCCGATTCAAAATTTTTATCAGAAAATGGTCATTGATTTGCTGACCACTTTGACGCAAACCCGAATGAGTTTTTTTGTAAGCCACATACTAATGTCACATCACGCTACAAGCGCTTTTTTTCGCACCTGACATGGGAAACAGACTTTCAAAAATTTACACCAGAACCGGTGACGATGGTACAACCGGACTGGGTGACGGCAGCCGTACGCCCAAAGACTCCAATCGAATTGAAGCACTTGGCTCAATCGACGAATTAAACAGTTGTATTGGCCAACTCTTGAGCCACAATTTACCCGAAGAAATCGATCAATGCCTGTTTGAAGTTCAGCACACGCTATTTGACCTTGGTGGAGAAATCTGCATTCCCGAATTTAGAATGGTTGAAGCGGACCGTGTTGAAGCTCTCGAAAAAAATCTCGATGAATTTAATCGTGATCTTGAACCGCTCAAGGAGTTTATCTTGCCAGGCGGGACTCCAGCAGCATCGATTTGTCATTCGGCACGGAGCATCTGTCGAAGGGCTGAACGCCGGGTGCACACTTTAGCTCAAGATGAGGATGTCTCGGATGTTTCCAGACAATACATCAACCGACTTTCCGATCTGTTATTTGTCATGGCGCGCTACCTAAACCACCACGCAAGTCAAGCAGACGTTCTGTGGCGGCACGATCGTACTCGGAAAAAATTCAAGCGAAACCGGGATTCTTGATCGAGTATCGTGTAGACTAGCGTACTTTCGACCAGTCAAAAAACGGACCCGGATCGGTCTTTCGACCAGGAGCAATTTCGGAGTGCCCAAAGATTCGGTGCCGATCAATTTGTGGAAACTGTTCCAGCAATAGTTTAATCAGCGAATCCAGAGAGGCATACTGCGCGTTTTCAAATTTTTCCTCGTCGCAGCCTTCAAGTTCAATGCCGATTGAAAAGTCATTGACTTGGTCCTTACCCAAACAAAATGATACGCCTGCATGCCAGGCCCGCTTGTCAAGTGCCACAAATTGAACCATGCGACCATCTCGACGAATCAGAAAGTGCGAAGACACCTTCAAGTCTTCTAATTGTGCAAAAAAAGGATGCAAACTTGTATCCAGTCGATTGCAAAAAAGTGCGTCGATGTATTTACCGCCATAGCATCCTGGCGGCAGACTGATTGCATGAATGATAATAACTTCCGGAGCAATTCCACCGGGGCGCTCGTCAAAGTTTGGAGATCGAACGTGCTCCAATCCTTCAACCCAATCATTGTTGCTGTCAAGTTTCATAATCAATCGTTATATACAAATTATCAGACTAACTCATAGTACTAATGATGCCAAAAATTGCGCCTCTAGAAAGCGATTTGAAGTCCGTCAGTTTAGAAACACTGCCGATGACGTTTAGTGATATCGAATCGATAATCAAGTATGAATTGCCGCCATCGGCTCGAAAGTATCGCCGCTGGTGGAGTAATAATGCGTCCAACAGCGTAATCTCGCAGTCGTGTATTACAGCGGGATTCAAGGTAACAATGGTCGAATCGAAAAGCGAAAGTCTAATTTTCGTCAAGATTGGAACAGAAATTCAACCTGCAGAATTTTCGACAACTCACCTCCTTGAACAAATCAGATGTCCATCCTGATTTTGGATGCTTGCAAGGTACCGTAACCATTTCCCATGACACTTATTTGACTGCTCCAGCCGAAAATCAATGGAAAAACCGATCGACTAATGCGAAACTCTACAATAAATCACCTACTACTGGACACCGTGCGGTCATCTGAATGACAACAGGCGAACCGATCGAACAAACTGGAGCAATATAAATTAATGAAAGCTATCTTGAAAACTTCAAAACTCGTGTGTCGCCAATTTCAGTTTGGGAACTCGATTCGCTTGTTTCGAAAGAACACCTGCGGGTAGACCGTCTGATTTTGCGACCGGTTCGAGACATTTGCGGCTCAAAATGGAATTACCGTAACCGCGCTTTCCCCACAAATTCTTGTCATAGCTTCCAATCTACCCGGTATCCCTTCGAGCGGGTCTTGCCGACTGAATCGGCATTTCATTTATTGTGGCTTTGGCTTTGCCAGTCCGGGAATTATTTGTTCGACAATTTCGCGGCGGGAGGGGGAATTATAATAATTCACTGAAATCTCAGTATGGATTGAGATTCAGCCTCTTACAAGTGAAACGATGTAAAGAGTAGGGCATATAAAGATAACTTGACAGAATACATAAGTATTCAATATGTGTTTGAGGCGGAGGCACGTGCGATTCATTCGATCAAGATTACTCCCGCATTCGAGCAAACTGTTAAATTGCTTTTATCTTGCAGTAGCAAATTTTTAACGACCGGGATGGGTAAGGCCGGATTGATTGCCAAAGAATCTGGTTGCCGATGGCAAGCGCATCCGCGGTGCCAATCGCAACGGTGACAGCCACTATGAGACGGCGACTTTGGTTGAGCATGGCAGTGGGATCCCGAGGGCGAGTTGCAGTTTTTACAATGAAAGTGAGGAGTTGGATGTGACCCGCCAGTTGCTCAGCGATGTGGACATCACCGACCGGGCGATCACACGGGATGGGTTGCACAGTACTTTTGAGAGCGTCGAATTGATTTTAAACACCAAGAGACCCACTATTTTTGATTTGACTGAGGACAATGGTTTGTTAAGACGTATGCCAGCCTTTATTGACGCGCCGTTTATCGTCTCGGACGGTATTTTTGTGAACCCAAAATTTCGCGGCTATCGCCTGCCGCACGATGAAGAGACAAATTCAATTCAAAGAGGAGAACATCTTCGAAAGCAGATCAAGGTTCATAACGCTCGTTCACTTCCACTGTCTCGTTCTGCGCGCCTTCATACGACTGGATTTGAGCTGTTCGAGACACCTTTTCACCTGAATTTTCAATATTCAGACACCGACACCCCCCCCCATTTCTACGAGCATTGTGAGAAACTCATCAAAGATGTAACTGGATGCATCGAGGCAAGCGCTCTTCACCATGTGTATCGCGACGGAGTGGGATACGGAACCGCCGGTGCGGGACATTACGCAACATCAATCCACTCAGACTATAGCCCCTGTGTTGAAAACGTTACCATTGTTCCAAAAGGTCATCATTTTGGCTTGTACACTGTTTGGCGAAGTGCCGATTCTGAACAGGCGATCGAAACGATGCCGCTTGCTCTTTGCGACAGACGGACGGTAGCGACGGCCGATATCGTTTATGCAAATGTGCGAAGGCGGACTGAACAACGCACACCAGTGATTGAATGTCGCCTGATTCACGACCTAGGACAGGGTTGGTATTACTTTCCACAGATGACACCCGATGAAGTTTTGGTGTTTAACCAGTACGATACTCGACAAAAAAAAGCAAATTTACGCACCACTTTTCATGGTGCAATTAAAGACCCCAATGTGCGCGAAGACGCACCATTGCGCCGGACGATCGAGGTGCGAGTATTGGCGATTTTTGAGGATTTAGACCTTGATTCCGAGCGAAGAAGAGCAATGTACCAAGCACAGGTTCCAAGTGTTCTGTACGATGGGACAGTTTCTAAGTGGCGTCATGAAAGTATGATCGATTAGGCGTAGTTTTGCGCGATATTTCCAACAAGTTAGTGTGCTAGCTCGATAGCTTGGCGTAGTACGTTAGGTCGATCTGGTCAACGAATTGCGTCCGTTAATGAATCAATTGGAAACCTATCAATTTTCGAATTAGTATCAACTTTGGACTACATTAATTCGGAAATTGTGTCGACAAACGCACAGATGCACCAGACCCAATGGACAGTTGTGAATGCGATGATGTTCAGCCGTGGCTGACCATTTTTATTTGATCGCAAAACGATATAACCTAAAGCTCACATCAATTCCATGGCGAAACTGATTGGAGGGATGCTCTAAACAATGATAGATGAAAGACAGCAGAAAGAAGCTCAGATTCGCTATTGGCAAGAAACCACAGATCACTATTTGAAGTTTGGAACCACTATCCAAGCCGGGCTTCATTGCACAGCTGCGCAAGATAACTATTCGTTCGATTCCAGCAATGATGCGATTTTAAAACGTGCGGGGTTGCGTGGTGGTGAGGTCGTGCTCGATGCTGGATGCGGTGTCGGCGGGCCAAGTTTGTACGCCGCTAGCAAATTTCCTGATATTGAAATTCACGGTATAACGATCTCTCCTTATCAAGCTGAGGTGGCTCAACGTCTAATCGCTGACCGCGGAGTCAGCGATCGGGTGCATATTCAAGTGGGCGATTATCACAATCTTCCTTTTTCGAATTGTACCTTTGATCGTGTCCTGTTTCTTGAATCAGCAAGTTATTCTTATCAGCTTGAGCAGTTGTTTTTGGAAGTCGCAAGGGTGTTAAAGCCCGGCGGCAGCATATATGTGAAGGATGTATTTCGCAGGCACGGAGAATTCAGTACGAAACAGGCCCAAGAATGGGAGGATTTTTGCCGAATTTATGTACAACACCCTCAAACCATCGAACACATGGTCAATGCACTTAAAGCAAGTGATTTTTCAAGTATTTGGGCCTTGGATATAACACCTTCCATACTAACCAGGCCTTGTGAACCGCTGTTTGATCTCCCCCGGTTTCGTTATTTTACGGACCTGCCCTTTGCATGGGGAGAAGTCTTCGCTAGTCGACCGTAAGAACACACATGATGACACTTCGTGATCTTTTGCAGGGGTTACGACCGAGAATTCCGGATGTCCTACTCACAGGACCGGGTTGGGAACGTCTACTTCAGCGTATTGGGGATCTGCCTGCGAGCGCAGCGGTTGACCTATGCGGTTTCGAGTTTAAGCTCGGAGACCCTGAACCGGTCGCAGATTTTTCAGTCGTGGCAGCACCTGGCCCCGCGGCACACTACTACATTGCCAATCGCGAAAGCGCAGCACTCGCAGAAACAGAAACCTGGTTAGGCAATACGCTAGCCGGCAGAAAAAAGCCGGACATCTGGGTCATGCTCGCCTACGATGTCGTAGGCATCCCTGAGGGGCGACCAGCAGCGCCTGCTGTCTATTTGCAGTCCCAGGCGACGCTTCCGATCGGCGGGGTAGCATTCGACCCGGATCAGCTTGCTGACATTCTCGGCGGCATTCTCAATCGTCGCGATTCTCTGGATGAATCGCGCGCGTTGTCGAGGGTTTTCGCAGCCATGCCAAGTAATGCCGTTCCGGTTTTCGCTGCTGTCGCCCCGGCACGGGTAATACCGGTTATCAGACTCGTAATAGCAGAGATGACATTACCCGATTTGAGGCTCTTTCTTGATCGGATAGACTGGACCGGATCGATTTCGACAGTCGTACGTACCTTGACCCAAATCCATGATGTATCCAAGCGGTTTATGTTATCGCTGGACGTTGTTGTGGGAGGCGGAATCCTACCACGAATTGGATTTGAAATATATCCAACATCCGCCGACGATGACAATACCGACGAATTACTCGCAATGTGGCTTAGAACGACGCAATCTGACTGGCAAAGTCTGACAAACCGTCTGGTTGATATGGAATTGTGCTTACCGGCGAAGGCTGACGGGCTTCTGTCCTGGCCAAAAAACTACAAATTGTTTAGGAATGACGAAGTTTACGTACTCCATATGGGCATCAATCACTTTAAACTTGTAATTGACGAGAATCGTTTGCAGGTTAAGGGTTATGCAGGTTTGCAGTGCGTTCCACTGAATCGAATTTCGCGGTGAGATACCCATGCTCACGTTTAATCGAATAGCAACTTGCACACACGCGCCTTGAAAACAAAAACAACCGCACATCGCATAGAGTCGCAGGACCGTTTCTCGCACATTTTGGCTTGAGATCCAGACACTTTGACCTCTGGCTAAATTAATGTGGCAAATTGTGTGCGCCTTGGGAAGGCGCTTCTATGTCGCATACCGAATAATTCGGCGCAAATAAAAAATCGATTGGTATATGCATGAGGATATAAATATAACCATCCTGTCAATATACACATTGCGCTACCGAATCGACCTGCCCCGTACCACTCCTCTACTCTCTACCTCCTTGACAAATTCACGGAAATCAGCTGTCGATTTATTGCAGATGGAAAATACGATTTCCCAGTTAATAGATTCATAATTGTGAACCGCTATATTTCTGAATCCGACAGCTTTTTTCATCGATTCACAGGTGGTCGTCGTAATCACGCCAAGCTTGTTTAGGGTCACAAAAACATCGCCCATTGAAACAGGAGCAGTTTCCCCGGAAGTACTGATTATGTGACTGCCGATATCAACACAGAGTTGAACCGCTCGGGTCAGATTGAGTACCACAATGTCCTGCAGGTCCGGTTCCGTTAGTAAAGGTCCGATTTCGAGAGGGGTTTTCTCCTTAATTCTTTGAACGCACTTGCGCAAAGACTCCAGCTTTTCCGCAACAATTACCCGGTCCATGCGGTTCGCCTCTCAGTCAGTATTCTCTCTCGAAGGGGAAGAAAATCGGCTGTATTGATCAGGTGTTTCGTCAACAGTTCGGCATAAACAATATCATCACCCAGCAATCTTTTCCCTTTGAACACCTGCCCCGTGACAGGCTCGGGTACGTAAAATAAATCAACAATATCCACAGGACGGCCGAATTCAGCTCCGATCGCTTCAATGATTCTGAGTTTGTCACTACCGGTCAACGGCATATCAAACAACAGTCCCAGGTCGATGTCACTCGCGGCAACGGCTTGCCCGGTTGCCTGGGAGCCAAATAGCATGGCCAGTCTTAGATTTGGGTAGCGGGTGAGAAATCCGGTCAATTGTTCATCGATAGTAGCCATAGCGACATTTTAACCTTTTAATTGGATTCCCGCATTTGCGCGAACAGGCTAGCCTAAGCGGGGTCAAAGTCTTACTGTCTTCGTCGTTGATCACGCCAGCGGCCTAGTTCATACAACTTGCTGCAACCCTCCTTAGTAACCTCTTATTTTCAACCTACCGTCACATTTGTAAAGCTTGCGGAGTTCCGAATACTTGCCTTCCCACTTTGTCGCGAACGCATGTATCAAAACCGCGATTATCTAGGCAAATAGCTGACAGCTTGCACCACCATAGGCAACAATGCAATGAAACCAACGACCATGTCGGTGATCAGCGTTTTGCAACTAATTAATTCTTTCTTGTGATTATTTATTAGGGACAATATTAACAATATGTTTCTGATTATATTGACGAAGTGAACAGGCTTTCATTTAATGTGCATCAGCCTCCGGTGTTGCCACCGTCATCATTGAAGTGGAAACGGATTTACATGCGGCGCTGTACCATGGAGCGAATCAACGTCGGGAGACAGATGGATTCATGCTGAACAGCCACTATCAGCGCGGTCAACAATCGATGGATTTGAAAGTGACAATCTCAATGATGGTGATGATGGCGGCGAATTTTGCCTTGCAACAGAACCAGCCCGACCAGGTCCGATTCCTGGTGGGTCTTTGACAGCTTGACGGTGCCCCCTGGGCGGGGCTATTTTCTATCAACCCGCTGTCGCAGTGGCGAGTGGTTCAGCGCGCCTGGATTTTGCCTCAATGTTGAAAATGGGTGATATTTGTTAGTCTGACCGCCTTAATCGAGCAGTGATTGACTGAAACGGAGATAATGGCCGCAAATGAGTCGGTGCAATTCGGTTCAGGTCACCAGAAGCTGGCGCCAACGAAAAGACCTCGCCCATTCATCTTGATCGATTAGCTCGTCGTATAAGAAAAATGAACCAGACATAAATTTCAGGAAGTTTCATGAATTCATCAACACGTGAAACAAACAGATTGCAGTGGTTGGAGCCGGTTCCTGGGGCACTGCAATCGGCGCCTGGTTGGCCCGAAACGGACATGGAGTACGTATCTGGGATATCGACCAGCAAGTCATTAACGACATCAATGAATCGCAATGCAACTTAAGATATCTGCCGGATATCAAACTACCCAATGGCCTTAAGGGTTATTCAAGTCTGGACTCTGCAATGCGGTCCTGCGCAACAGTCGTCATCGCGGTGCCAAGCCGAGTGTTTAAACCAGCGATCCAATCTGTCGCTGCTAATGTGCACCGGATGGACCCTAGAACCAACCCTGTCGTCGTTTGGGGAACCAAGGGATTCGCTTCTGACAGTGGCGATCTGTTAAGCGATGTCGCTGAGCGAGTTCTCGGCAACACGGTAGTGACAGCCACCATTGCGGGCCCGAGTTTCGCTTACGAGGTCGTAAGGGGGATGCCCACCGGATTTGATCTGGCCTCAACAAATGCAGACAACATAGAGTCCATCGCCAACCTGTTTCGCAACCAAACATCACTGGTCTACACTACGGACGATATGATTGGTGTGCAAATTGGTGGGCCACTAAAATGTGATTGCCATCGCCGCAGGCATTTCAGATGGTCTTGGATTCGGGATCAATACACGGGCATTGCTGATCTCGAGGGGTTTCGCGGAAATGAATCGACTCAACGTGGCACTAGGCGACAGAACCGAAACACTGATGGGGCTATCCGGTATGGGCGACTTGCTACTGACTTGCAACGGCGACTTGTCGCGCAACCGCAGGCTTGGACTCGGACTCAGTAGCGGTTAATCACTTAACGCTTTGCTTGCGCAAATCGGCTAGCCCATCTTTAACATTTCCCCCACGTCCCGAAGCGGCGAATCCTTGATTTTCGCCCCATTTTCGCCCAAATCACCCTGAATTTAGCCTTTTTTGCGTCTTTTTCAGGCAATTTCGGGAGTGTTGACGATTGTAGTGCCAACTTATTCAGAACTGGCTCCAACTGCCTTCGCCAATCACTTAAAATTGCCACCATGTTCATCAGAAAAACCAAAACCGGAACCGCCAAAGACGGCACCGCACGCGACAGCGTCCGACTCGTCCAAAACGAGCGGGTCAACGGTCAAGTCAAACAGCGAACACTGCTGAACCTGGGCCGCCACTTCAGCATCGACAAGCAATACTGGGGCCTGCTTTGCCAGCGTGTCGAAGAGCTTCTAAGCGCACAGGACCGGTTTGATTTTATTGCACCGCAACCCAACATCGAATCCGAAGCCCGGCGTATTGCTGCCTGTCTTGTGGACCGGGCAAGCGAGTCGGTGCCTGAGGAGCAAACAACCAAGGACTTCCAGAGCGTGGACGTCAACTCTGGTGCTGATGGCGATGTGCGCACCGTCGGCGTTGAACATGCAGCACTTGCGGCACTGGAAACACTGGAGGTACCGCAGCTTTTGCACGATCTTGGTTTCAACCGCCGCCAGCGGTGTCTGGCACTGGCCACGATTGTTGCCCGCATGGCGGCACCGGCGTCGGAACGGGAAACCAACCGGTGGCTGCGTAAGACCAGTGCCCTGGGTGAGATGCTCGGCATTGACTTTGGCGCACTCAGTGAGATGGCGCTTTACCGTGTTTCAGACCAACTGTTGGCGCACCACAGTAAGATTGAAGAGTATCTTTTTGAGCGCGCCTGCACGTTGTTCTCATTGCAGCCCACCATTGCGTTCTATGATCTGACCAATACTTATCTGGAAGGTCAGGCGCTGGGGATGCCGGCTGCCAAGCACGGTCGCTCAAAAGAAAAGCGAAGTGACTGTGCGCTGTTAACCCTGGCCGTGGTGGTCGATGCCAGTGGCTTTGTTGTAAAAAGCCGTATCTTTGCTGGCAATGTGGCTGAATGCAAGACGTTGGCCGAGATGCTGGATGAGTTGGGTGCAGATCAAGGTGCGGTGGTGGTGATGGACCGCGGCGTGGCCGATACAGACAATCTCAAGTGGCTTAAAGAGCATGGCTATCGCTATGTGGTCGTCTCTCGGGAACAGCGCAGAGAATTTGATTCCGAGGCGGTTGAAACGATTGAAACGGCCTGCGGCAACCGGGTGAGTTTCTATAAGGACATCTCAACACAGCTTGATGAGGACGGCACTGAGTACAAGGAAGCCCATCTTCGCTGTTATTCCGAGGCGCGTGCGGCCAAGGAAAACGGCATGATCACACGGTTCATGAAACGCTTTGAGGAAGGCCTTGAGAAGATCAATGAGTCCTTGAGCAAGCCCAGGGCGAGAAACAGGCTGGACTACATTGAGCGTCGTATCGGGCGGCTCGAAACACACAACTCGCGCGTTGCCCGCCACTACAAGGTGAACGTGCATAAGGATGAAACCGCCACCCGTGCCAGGCGGATCTCCTGGCAGTTCAAGCCGCTCGACGGCACCATGGCGACCCATCCGGGTGTGTACTGTTTGCGCAGCAATATTCTTCACTGGGATGCCAGCACAATGTGGCGCACCTATATGACACTGACCGAGGTTGAAGCGGTCTTCCGCGCACTGAAATCAGAGTTGGGGCTGCGGCCGGTTTATCATCAAAAGCAGTTGCGTGCCAATGGTCACCTGTTGATTTCCGTATTGGCCTATCAGGGAGTTTGTGTGCTTCGCACCCGGATGAAGGGCAAAGGCATGCATGACAGCTGGACAACGATCCGAAATGCGCTTGGCACAATCACTCGCACGACAACCTCCTTTGAGCGCCGGGACGGGCGCACATTACACGTTCGAAAAACGGCAACGGCGGATGCTGATGAGGCTGCAATTTACGCTGCCATGGGCATTGGTGCGCCGCCCCGTAACCTGCAAAAAACCATCGTTTAAATCCGCTTTCTGGAAGATTCACCGGCTGTACAATAGTCGGTGAAGATGGTATTGTAGTGCCACTCCGATTTTCGTGGTGTTTTAAATCAAGTACTTAAGTCACCGTATGTTAAAGATCGGCTAGGAAGTCGAAGGCCTACAGTCAGCCCGAGAAACGTACAATCTTGGTAGAAAACTGGATGTCTTTATCCCCATGACGGAACGAGTTTATGGAATTCTCTACGAGAACCTGTCTCCGATGCAGGCAGCAACTGAACTGCTGGCGATCGGTCCAAGTTTACCGGAATAAGAAACAATCGGGATTATGCAGCCACTAATCCGGATATAGCGGTCGGGCCATTGATTTTAAGGTCTCGCGACATTCGCGTGCTGATGCCCATATCCGAAAACCCTCAAATGATTCAGTTCGTGTTCGGTACCGCAAAATTATGCAAGCGAACTCCACTGCTCAAAATCACTGGTGATGATTTCGCGCAGTTTTGCTGCGACAACATCAGGCCGGTGGCTCAGCATCGAAACATGGCCAAGTCCTGGAAGTTCATGAAATTTACCATTCGGAACAAGATCAGCGACGACCTTGCACATCACTGGTGCCGTCTGTACGTCTTGTGAAAAACTGATGACGTGGAATGGGACAGGGCAGGTCTTGAGGTGCTCGCGACAATCAAATTCCAGACAGGCTTCCCATTGATCGATTAGGTCTTGGGGATCCCGCTCGGCAAATCGAGTCGTATAGCGCGGTTTAATTTCTTCCCAAAAATTCCGGGTCATGCAAGGCATTGGCAGGAAATGCAAAAGGCGCATAATGAGGTGCAAGAAAGTAATCCGGCAACTCAATGCCAGCCTTGCGTAGGTTAATTTCTGCCTCCATCCAGTCACGGGTAAAGCCATCAATGTAAGCCGCAGTTCCCATGGGAATCGCAAGTTGCACTTTGTCCGGAAAGTCAATGGCAACTTGTTGGGTTACCAATCCGCCCAACGACAGCCCCGCGACGACTGCTATACCTCCACAAAAAGCATCAATAACGCCAGCACAATCTGTTGCGTAATCCTCCATGGTCCAAGGTGCCCGGGGCGATACTGTCTCACCTGCCCCGCGTGGATCGTAGGAAACGCATCGAAAACGATCTGCAAGCAATGTAAACTGCTGCGCGTAAGCTTCGGCCGTCTGATCACCACCTGGAATAAATTCAACATTGGGTCCACGACCACTAACGACAACGCGCATGGTGACTCCACCCACACTCAGCGTATCCGTTTCAACATCGGTGTTGAAATTTGGAAACGCACTCATACGAGGTCTCTTTTGATGGTTTCAGACCAAGTTTTATCGGCAACAACACCTTGTGCATCACAGGCACTAAGCGTTGCATCGATTTGCCAGGCAGCCCGCAAGGCGCTTACTGTAACCGAGACCGAGACATCGGCGTACCATTGCTGACGCGAATAGCGCATTGTCCACGCGCAGGTCCCCACCGCAGAATTGGGATCATCCGGATGGATGGTGTAACGTTCGTTACTGGAAAACTGAACTTCCAGTCCAGTATGTAAATGTCTTTCCAAACCCGTGTCGCTCAGAATCTCGTAAGTCTCAGTACCGGAAACGTAATCAATGGATCGGCGCCGTTCAAACAAGCCTTCAGATAGGGTTTCGGTCTGAAGTGGTGATGCCCCTTCAGGTTCACCAAACTGAACGTCAGTTAGCTTCAATATTGCTTTGGTTTGAGATGGCCAAATGATCGGTCAATAGGCGTTGGATAAAGCCAACCGCAGCCGATTGCCCTTAGCAATACGCTGTCCACAAGCATTAAGCTTGATCTGGACCGGGACTGGACCGTCCGGCATGGCCTGCGGATTCGCGTGACCGTTGCGATGGGTCAAATTTAACACGCCATAACTGATCCGCGTCGCTTTACCATCATCAAGCACCTCGGACAGCACTGCGATCAGGTACGCCTGGGCTACATTGCTGGTCACTTCTGCATAGAAAATTGGAAAACCCAAAAGCTCAAGATCGTCTTCAAGCGGCTCCGTTTCCAAACAAACCAGATTCACTTCAGCGCTTCGATCATTTTCGTGCGACCTGTCCAATCGGCAACTGACACCCAGTGTCCGGGTCGAATATCGAATTGCGCCGCAGGCGCAACCGGGTGCTGAACCCAAGCACAAAGTTGCGGCTCGTGCATAATTCCCGTCTCAATGCCTTTAAGATGCTGATCCCACCAACGCAGGCATTCTTGCAGAAACCCGATTTTAGGTCCGGGTGAAGCAAAGTGCGGGTACTTGTGCGCCCAGGGTCATATCAATCCTTTTCGCGGGCAACTTAACTTCTCCAGCATACGCAAAATAGTATTCGTATAACCATCTGCCCATCCGCCAACCAGGTAAACCGGCACCTGAACATTCTCGTAACATTCGCAAATCGACCCGTGTACATAAAACTCATCCCGACGCTGGTGTTGGAACCAGTCGAGCAGCCAAAGACCATTGTTTTCCAGTCGCTCCAGCCACATTTCGCGCCAGCGTTCGCCCACAATGGTCGGATCGGGAGGCGTGTGGGCAATGGCAAACGCAGTTGCACCCCAACCCAACTTCTCCGCCAGTAGCGCCCCACCCATAAAATGAATATCATCGGCATAGCGATCATCAGTAGAACAAAGTGAAATCACCGCACCCAGTGCTGCAGGTCTGCGCGCGGCCACCTGAAGTCCGTTAAACCCACCCCAGGAAATACCAATCATCCCAACTTTGCCAGAACACCACGGCTGTGTGGCCAACCACTCAATGACTGCCAGACAATCGTCCTGCTCCTGTAAAAGGTACTCGCCGCGGCAAACCCCTTCACTGTCACCGGTGCCGCGCATATCGACGCGCACGCCAGCGTAGCCGAAGCCGGCAAAATATGGATGCGTCAGGTGATCTCGATCCACAGTACCGTCACGCTTACGATAAGGTAGATACTCAAGAATTGCTGGCACCGGATCGTCCTCGGCATCCTCCGGCAACCAAATACGAGCAGCCAGTTGAGTGCCATCAGGCATCGGAATCCAGGCATTTTCAATTTCACGCACGCGGCGCGCAAAATCGGTACGATGAGCGATGTCAGGCATCATTTTGGCCTCCAAAAGTTTCCACTCTCGATACGTTGAAATTAAAAAACACTGCTGATCACACCGCGGCTTCCGGAACGGGTGGTTGTACCGGGGTTACCTCAATTGGGAAAACTGTTGACATCGAAAAACTTGTTGCAAAAAGATTCCGGTACCGACTTAGAATCCTGCATAACCAATTTCCCCAAGCGGGTCACCAATTTCACCCTCTGCCACCGCAAATGCCGTGAAGATGACTAGCAACAAGGTACCCACGGAGACAACTAGAACCCGGTTCAGCAGCATCGACGGTATTATTTGTAAGGCAGGACTGACATTCCCTGCAGTCAGAATAATCTTCGCACTAATCCGGGTGCGGATGTCAGACAATATTCAGATCAGTCATTTTTATCCCGAAAAATCCCTTTCGATGTGAGAATGAGACCAGTTTCAGGTAGATTCCGCATGAATGCTAAATCCAAGACCGATAAAGCGTATGCCAATCCGCCGAATCTCCAATAATTTTTAGCTGCAAACATTTCAGTAAAATTTTCAGTAAAATAAGTGTTATCAAGCATTACAAATTTATATTCGATTCGTTCATTTATGGAGAAAATTATGTTTACCGCAACTGAAATTGAAGATAAACTTCGAGTCAAAGCTGACGAAAGTGATAGTTTTCGCGAAATGGTCATGGAAAACCCCAGGAAAGCTGTAGAGGAAGTAACCGGCTTGATGATTCCGGACCAGTTCAAAATTCACGTTCACGAAGAAAGCGCAACTGACTTTCACCTGGTTCTACCACAAAAAGGCGGCCGGCTTTCGGACGAAGAATTAAGAGACGTAGCAGCAGGATATTTACCAGCAAACGGTAATTACTAATATTTACCGATTCAAATTCATCGCTGTCCGTGGCATACATAGTATGTACACTGTACACGGACAGCCCTTGACAATGAAAATTTAGCCTGTTCCTTCGTTTTGTCGGCTGGTTATTACGCATCGCTGACGGAAAGCATTTTTCATTTATCGTCGTTAGTTGGGTTGCACCGTGTTTCGTAAAGAAGCCCTTATTTTCAACACTCAGCCCGAAGAGTTGGACGATCTGTGGCGGGTTAATGCGCCTCACGAACGGTTGTTTTTAACAACACTCCTAATTTTTGTAATCCTGCTGGGCGCGCTGGTGGTTTGGGTTGCGTTCGCAGTCTAACTTCTAGTTTCGATGCCTCAAGGTCTTCCTGATTCCAAAAAGTTTAAAGTTCCCGACTGGCTGAGGCGGATTTGGCGCCGCAGAACCCCACTGTTTATGCAGTTGGAAAGTGCCGATTGCGGAGTTGCCTGTTTGGGGATGGTATTGGCGCATTATGGATGTTGGCCACCCATAGAAGTTCTTCGCGAGCAGTGCCAGGTCGGTCGAGACGGTTCAACGCTCGAGGACCTCGCGATCGTCGCGCGCAAACATGGAATGAAAGCGACGGGTCGAAGTTGTCGAGTTGAGCAATTAATAAACCACCCTTTACCGATCATCCTTTTTTGGGCATTCAATCACTTCGTTGTCCTGGAAAGAATCGAAAATAATCGTTACTACATAAACGACCCTAATTTGGGCCGCCGTGTACTCAGTCGAAAAGTTTTCAATCGTGACTTCACTGGTGTCGCACTGATTATCGAACCTTCACCCACATTTGAAAAAGTGGGGAAGCGACTTGGTATCGTGCACCGACTATTGCCCTGGTTTCAAGGCTACCGTAAATTCCTTACACGGTCTGCATTGTATGGACTGCTTCTCGCGTTTACATCATTGGCGCTACCCGTGTCACTCGCGTTATTCGTCGATGCCGTGCTGGTAGACATGCAATTGGGTTGGAGCAATATGTTGATCGTCGCAATGGTGGTTGCAGGTGCACTGACCTACTTTTTGACTTGGTTACAGATGCGTACTTTACGCGAACTCGTCGTACGACTTGCTATCACACAGTCAGATCGTTTTCTTGACTCTCTTTTTCGCCTCCCGGTAAACTTCTTCACCCGAAGATTTGCAGGAGACCTGGTGTTGACAATGAGGTTAATTGACCAGATTGCAGACACAGGCGCAGGTCAGATTGCGCGCTTGGCTGTAGATTTGGTTATGAGCACAGCAATTTTTATAGTGATGCTGATCTATAACCCAGTGTTATCGCTAATCGTTTTGGGCCTGGCAATTACCTGTTTCATTTTTATGTCTACATTAACACGGTTTCGTCAGGACCAGAATCATCGACTTCGGCACGAGCAGGGCCTGCTTCTAGGAATGAGTGCAGCAGGTCTCAAGCGTATTGAAATCATAAAAGCCACCGCGCGAGAAAATATGTTCTTTTCGCGCTGGAGCGGCCGGCAAGCCCGTGAATTGAATGCGCGACAACAGTTTGTAGAACTCGGTCACGTGGCGGCTGCACTGCCAGAGTTATTTCAAGGACTTACCGCGGCAGTCATTTTTGGTTTAGGCGGGTGGCTGACAATGTCTGGGGAAATAACGATTGGCGCCTTGATGGGGTTTTATGTTCTTGCAGGCAATTTTCTACGTCCCGTTACACAAGTGGCTCAATTTTCCAATCATTTGCAGACCCTGGAGGCCGACTTGGTCAGAGTCGATGATGTTTTCAAAGCGAATGCACAAATTCCTTCTGTCAATCAATCAGTTGACTCGCGAAAAAAAATCGCGACGCTTGATGGACGTTTGCGGTTGATTGGCAAGTTGGAGTTGCGCGACGTGACATTTGGCTTTCAACCGAACCGAAAACCCGTGATTGAGAAGATTAGCCTGGTGATTGAGCCTGGGCAAAGAGTTGCTGTGGTCGGTGCAAGCGGTTCGGGTAAATCTACCTTGGCACTTTTGGTGGCCGGCTTGTATACGCCATGGTCGGGAGAGATCCTCTATGACGGTTACCCGCGCGCTGAAATTCCTCGGCAAGTGTTTTGCCCGTCGGTTGCCATCGTTGATCAACGTCCGGTGCTGTTCACAACAACCATCCGAAATAACTTAACAATGTGGGATTCTACGGTTTCCGACAGTCTTATAACCGCCGCCGCGCGAGACGCACTGATTCACGATGACATCATCGCACGCCCGTCAGGCTATGAATCCAAAGTCGAGGAAAGTGGTCGCAACTTCAGCGGCGGACAGAGCACGCGCCTGGAAATCGCCAGATCGTTGGTTAATCACCCTTCACTGCTCATCCTTGATGAAGCCACCAGTGCCTTGGATTCTGCCATGGAGTTGGAAATTGATGATCGAATCCGACGTCGTGGATGCTCTTGTTTGATCATCGCGCATCGATTAAGTACGATCCGTGATGCTGACAATATTGTTGTCATTGACAATGGCACCATCGCGGAACAAGGTATCCATGAGGAACTTTACGCCAAAAACAATATTTACCGCAGGTTGCTGGATGGACAATAGATCGAAGCCGACCGAAATGCTGGCACAATTCGCCTCAAAATTCGGTAAATCTTATTCTGTCTCGGCAAGTAAACCAATTGATATCAACGATTCGCGCTTTGCCTGGTTTATACAAAGCGGACCGATCGATGTGTTCGCAACGCAGTTCGAAGATGGAAAATTGACTTCTTCGCATAAACACGTCATGCGTTTGGGAGTGGGTGACCTGATACTCGGTGCCAGCGATGTCAGCCATTCAATTCGGCTGATAGCCAAGGGCTCAGGCGCGTCGCGTTTGCAGCGTTTTCCAATCGAAGTTCTGCTTGATGAAATACAACGTCTGGATGCTGCAGACGTGCTTTTACACGAGGTGATTGCTCATGTTGATTCATGGATTATTAACCTAACCAATTCTGTCGTGCGAGACTTTGAGAATCGCCCTCGAACCGAACGCCACCTCACCCCGAATAATGAAGTTGGAAATGGAACTGCATCGGTTGAACGCGGTGTGCTGTGGGTGGTGGCAAACGATCTGGAAGCTACGTTTCTGGATGTCGTGGATGCAGGGCAAGAACAACCAGGAATCATGGCCCTAACTCAGGACTCCTGGGTTACCTTACACTCGTCGGAAGGTGTTGCCTGCAAATCTTCCTTTGAAATCGATATTGGGATGCTATTTACAGAAGCGTTGCCTGAATTTCATCGTTTAGTGCTCAGTGCCGAATCAATTAATCAACGATTGCTTTTGGTTGATGATGCAAATTTGCAGTTAGAGCAATCGTCTCGTCGTCGCGATGAAAAAGCCTTGGCAAGAAAAAACCTATTTAACCTGACCGGCAAACCTCAACAAACTGAAGAAACACAGTTCGTGCTCGAACAGACATTAAGGCTAGTCGGCAAACACAAGGGGATCAAAATCCGTACCCCGTCATTGGCTGAAAAAAGGGCGCCGTCGCTTCGCGAGTTCTGCGAGGTTTCCGGGATTCGAGAACGTCGAGTGCGCTTGACAGAAGAAGATCGTTGGTGGATCGGAGACAGCGGCGCGATGCTCGCGTATCGTCGTGCAGACAACCAACCTGTTGCACTCCTGCCAGGGAAAACCGGTCGCTATCGTGTAGTGGATCCGGTAACCGGTGAGTCTGAGCATGCGAATCGAGCAATGACTGACAAACTTTATGACGCATATATGCTTTATCCCGGACTGAGCACCGAAGGTCCGGTTGAATTGGCGGAGTTATTTCGTGTGGCAGGAAAAACCCTGACCGGGGACCTGGTCAGGTTGATCGTGGCAGGCATGGCTGCAGGATTTTTGGCACTTGCGCCAGCTGTGGCCGTCGCGATACTGGTTGCAAAGGTGATCCCAACGGGAAATGGACAAATTCTGTTTCAATTCTCCGCGATATTGGTTAGTATCGCTTTCGTTACGGCGTTGTCTTTGATTCTTCGCGGTACGGCGCTCATGAGACTGGAAGGACGTTTAGCATCTTTGTTAAGCTCGACAATCTGCGACCGCCTGTTGCGTTTGCGACCCTCCTTTTTTAACCGCTACAGTTCAGGAGAACTCGCGGCAAAATCGAATATTTTTCAAGATGTTCGTGATCACGTCTCAGGGGTCACCGCCGATGCAGTATTGTCGACATTGTTTCTTTTGCCTGCCTTTGGTATTCTATTTTTCTTTAGCGCGACGCTTGGGCTGACTTTCATTGTGCTCGGCTTGGCAATACTTGGAACAACAGTGATGTTCTGTTTTCGCCAAATCGAACCTCAGCGACGTCTCATGGAAACATCGCATCAACTTGTTGGTGAATTGATTCAATTCATGAATGGCATTGCGAAACTGTACTTGTCCGGCGCTGAGGACTCGGCTTTTGCTGCCTGGGCAAGGCGGTACCGAGAATCCAAGCAAGCGGAAATCCGGATATTCAAACTTAACGAACACCTAATTGCGTTCAGTGCTAGTGCGCCTGCATTTGTTGTTGCTGTACTTTTCTCAGTGGTTGCGATCCAAGGACCTGCAGGAATTGCAACAGCAGATTTTCTTGCGGTTCACACTGCAGTGATGATCTTTTGTGTCTCTACTGTTATGTTGGGAAATTCTGCAAGAGCCATTGCATTTATCAAACCTGCGTGTGAGCAAGTCCAACCGATACTTGAAAGCCAGGCAGACACGGGAATTCAATCGCTGCCCAAGCGCAAGCTTGAAGGCGAGGTTTTCCTTGATAAAGTCAGCTTCGCTTATTCCGATAGCGGGCCAAGAGTGCTTCATGATGTTTCAATGCATGCCAAGCCAGGAGAGTTCATCGGGATAGTGGGCGAATCCGGTTCTGGCAAGAGTACAGTCTTTCGACTCGTTCTTGGTTTGGAGCGGCCTTCTTCGGGATCGGTTTATTTCGATGGCAAGGACTTAAATTACCTAGATGTAGAAGCAGTGCGACGGCAAATTGGTGTTGTTCCGCAAGACACAACACTCCAAAGTGGCAATATTCTCGATAACATTATTGGTCATAGCAGCTACCTGACTGTGAATGACGCATGGGAGGCTGTGCGCCAAGCTGCCTTGGAAAAGGACATACTGGCAATGCCGATGGGCCTGTATACCATAGTCAGTGAGAATTCATCAACACTGTCGGGTGGTCAATGTCAGCGGATTCATATCGCAGCGGCGCTGGTTTCCAAGCCTCGCATCTTCTTTTTCGATGAACCGACCAGTTGGCTTGACACGAGGACACAGGCAGAAGCGTTAAAATGTGTCAATGAGTCCACCAGTACTCGTTTTGTCATCGCGCACCGATTGTCTACAGTTCGAAAAGCGAATCGGATTTATGTGTTCCGAGAGGGCACTGTCGTCCAATCGGGCAGTTTCGACGAACTGCTTGCTACAGAAGGTTATTTTCGCGAACTGGCTTCGCGCCAACAGATATGATTGAACTTAAACAGGTGAAATCTTGAGACGATTGGTCCTCCCCAATATCAATGCCCCTTTTACTGTTTCTGACGTCATATTCGTCGACCCGAGGTACAGAGGCACTCGCTTACAAGCGGTTTATGAAGCTGATCTGGACGAAGTCCGGGAGATGCTTGTGCGTAAGGAAATAAGAATTCATAACGCACGAGCGCTCGAGCAGGCTCCAAATGTGGAAAGAGAAAATTTCCAATTGGTCGATTGCCCTTCGTCGCGCAAACTTGGCCATGACTATTACGATGACGATTATGTAACAGACCGGTTCTATAAATATTGCTCGAGCGTTGTAAAGACATTGACCGGTTGCATCGATACAAAAGTCTTGCAGCACGAATATCGTGATGGAGGCGGGAATTACCGTGGATCTGGGCCGGGTTACTATGCTTCGTCAGTTCATGCAGATGTATCTCCATTATTCGAAGATATAACAAGTGGAACGGGCGGGCGACATTTCGGACTGTATAACGTCTGGCGCAATATAGATTTTGAACGAGACATCGAGTTCATGCCACTGGCTGTTTGCGATGCAACCACCGTGTCTGCTGCCGATATCGTCTATGCGGACGCCTGGCGCCGGACCAAACCACCAACCCGATTTACAAACTGCAGGTTAATTCACAATCCAGCACAAACCTGGTACTATTTTCCGCACATGACCGTAAACGAAGTATTGGTGTTTAAACAGTATGATACGCGCCAGGAGAATGCCGGTCAACGTACGGCTTTTCATGTTGCGTTCAAAGACCCGACATCACCGGTTGACGCACCATTGCGTCAAACGATCGAAGTGCGCGTACTGGCGATCTACGCAGAAAAAGATCTTGAATCTTCAAAGAGAAAAGCTCAATACCAAGCAGAGGTCCCAAATTTTCGACGTGATGGTTCGAGTTCCGAATGGCGGCAGGAACTGATGGTTGACGTGAAGTCCTGAGCCCTATTTGCGGCATTTTACCCCTGTAAGTGCCGGATCCCAAAGACTTCTTGTGTCATATTCTGTGCTTGTTTTTTAATGTAGTAGGCACTAAACGTTACATTTGGAAACATCGAACGCTATTGTAACTGCTTGATTCGATGACACGGGTCAATAGGTTGTGTCCCAGAACTTCAGGTCAACTAGCGGCGTTAGTCTGAAAAACAATAGCCGCGGCGCGAATCTATGGTCTAACTGTTATGGCTTCGCGTTCAAAATTTGTGACTTTCTCCAGAGATAT
Organism: Arenicellales bacterium; assembly: GCA_963664525.1. GTDB lineage: Bacteria > Pseudomonadota > Gammaproteobacteria > Arenicellales > JAJDZL01 > JAJDZL01. Next base: position 560,647 of record OY761535.1, on the reverse strand, counting down.
GGTCAAATCTGGTGCGTGACGGGAGGTAGAAAAAAAAGCGGCGTATCTGGTTAAATGTAGAAAACCACTTTTACAAACCAACCAGAGAGGTACGCCACTATGGGAAAGGATAATATTTTTTCACTGGAAAAACCGGATTATTTTGAAGATTCATTGACGGATTTGCTCAGGGACAGTGCACAACGGATGCTGGGCGAAGCCATCCAAGCAGAATGCGATGAGTTTTTATTGGGTTATCGAGGCCAGCGCAGCGCTGCGGGATTGCAGGCGGTGGTGAAAAGCGGATTTCACCCGCGCCGCCAGGTGCAGACCGGCATCGGCTCGATTGCGGTGCGGATGCCGAAGGTGCGCTCGAACACGTCGGAGCCGGTGACGTTTCGCTCGTTGTTAGTGCCGCCATATTTGCGCAGGGCCAAGCGGCTGGAGGAGTTTTTACCGTATCTGTATTTGAAAGGCATCAGCAGTGGCGACATGGCCGATGTGTTACGGGTGTTGGTGGGAGATACCGAAGCCCGGTGATTTTCAGCCGGCGTGGTGTCGCGTCTCAAGCAGGTGTGGGAAGATGAATACCGGCAGTGGATCCAAGGCGATCTGAGCCGGGAGCGATGGGTGTATGTGTGGGCCGATGGTATATACAGCGGTTTGCGCAGCGAGGATGTGAAGCTGTGTGCACTGGTGGTCATTGGTGTCAACGAGCACGGACAGAAGCGGTTGCTGAGCCTGGAGGATGGGGTTCGCGAATCGACCCAGAGCTGGAGGGAGTTGCTGTTGGGGTTGAAGTCACGGGGGATGAACGTACCGAAGCTGGCGGTCGGTGATGGAGCCATGGTTTTTTGGGCCGCACTGGATGAGATTTATCCGGACACCCGACATCAGCATTGCTGGGTGCATAAAACCGCCAATGTGCTCAACTCACTGCCGAAGCTTGCGCAGCCCAAGGCTAAGCAGGCCTTGCATCAGATCTGGATGGCGGAAACTCGTCAACAAGCGCATCGAGCGTTTGATCAGTTTGTGCAGATGTATCAGGACAAGTATCCCAAGGCGGTTGAGGTCTTGCAAAAGGACCGGGAACAGTTGCTGGCGTTTTATGATTTTCCAGCCAAGCACTGGCAGAGCATTCGGACCACCAATCCGATTGAATCAACGTTTGCGACGATTCGACATCGTACCCGGCGAACCAAAGGGTGTCTGAGCCGCAAGACAATGCTGTGCATGATGTTCAAGCTCGGGCAAAGCGCAGAGAAACGGTGGAGAAGATTGCGGGGGTTCCGGCAATTGGGCCAAGTGATTGAGGGAACACAATTCAAAGACGGAATTGAGGTAACAATGTTGAACAACCAGGTAGCCGCTTAATGATCGCAAACCCGTCACGCACCAGATTTAGCCATATCTCCTTTCTCCAATCCATGGCTGTTAGTGAGGGTCTAGGTAGCTTGAGGCGCAAAAATCTTTACATATGAGTCAAATTTTGGATTCATGGTGACAATTGAGCATTCGCAACGAGTTTTTCGATTGAACGGTCCAACTGTCGGCTTGCCCTCGCCACTGAACCGGGTTGAGCAACAGAGTTCTCATCCATCATTTGCGCCAAGCCATCGACGAAAATGCGCCGATGCACCTTGACCATGAACAGACACACCCGCAACCCCTCACGCGTCAACACATACATCTTGGACAGTTACAAACGGTTGTCGAAAGTCGAGCGTGCGTTTCGTAGTATGAAGACCGTTGATTTGAAAGTCAGACCTATTGATCACCGGGTGGAAAGACGGGTGCGGGCGCACTTGTTTTTGTGCATGCTGGCCTATTATGTGGAGTTTGAGATGCGCAAGAGACTGGCGCCTTTATTGTTTGATGATGAACACGAACAGCGCCTAGTGGTCAAAGCTGCCAAGAAGTCGCCATGGGCGTATCGCAAGTCCAAGACCAAGCTGACCGCCGATGGTGATCGGGTGGTGAGTTTTCAAGGCTTGATGAAGGTGATGGCCACGGTGGCGCGCAATGAGTTGGAGCCGTTGAAGATGAAAAAGGCACGCCATTGGATGGTGACAACGCCGAGTGCGTATCAGCAAAAGGTATTGGATCTTTTGGATGTCAATTTGAATATCTTTTGAACCTGCCCAGTAGCGGGACAACGGAATCTCTGATATTAACAATCAGAACAATCGTTTATCTCTGATGCCCCGCTGGAACTTGGGACTAAGACAAATTTTTCTCAGAATCAGCCAAAAATACAATTGTTGTTGCTGTTAAATGCAGCATATAGGCTGTGATATGGTTTGGTACGATATTAGGCGTTGATCCTTGACCGTGTCCACTAAGTTTATTCCTACCAGTTGGAACACCACTCTCCAAGACATTGATTAGAGAAGAATAATGACTCTGCCAAAATTTAGGGATTAATTCATTGTCGAAACAGGTATTGATCAAAGACCTAGCGGTTGCGTTTTTTTGGTAATTCCAATGTCTCTTATCACAAATCGCTTTCATCACGCTTTCCATGGAGTTCAAACACATACTGAGAGTTTCTTTGTTGTTCCTTATCCGAAAATTTTCATGCGCTTTTAAGAATTCCTGCTGAGCACCTGCATATAATTCTTGACTGAGTAGTACAAGGGCGGGTTTGACAGTTTCAGAATGAATGAATTGTGAATCTATACGCAATAGTTTTCTTTCCCTAAACTCAAACCCAACTCCATGTTCTCTAAATCTAGAATTTAGTTCCTCAATCGCAGCATCAATTTTTTGTTTAGGAATGATGAGGAAACTGTCGGATTTTTCTACACGGGTCCCGAGGGCACTGAATGTTAGTTCCACAGCACTCAATGCCATTTCTACATCGCTTTGATCATGAAAAAAACAAAAAAGTTCTTCATAGCTACCGTCAGGTTGTGAATCAGTTGAATTTGGTAGATAGAAAACTCCATATTCATGTCGCAATTTCTTGACGATAATGTCGTAGCGATCTCTCGTCACATAATTGAGTGTAACGTACTGATCAAGGTCACCCAGAATATCATCCCAGATTTGAATTATTTGGACTCTTAATGGTATAGGTAAAGAATCATATACGTAGACATCAGGGGTTTTTCCCCGCAATCGTTTCTGACGTTTAGAATAAATTTCAACGATTGACATAAATGATTTTGAGGTATTACAGAAGTGCGTGGGGAATTCATAGTTAAAAAAAGCGGTGTATCTGGTTAACCGCAAATGTTGCCGTTAATCATAACCAAGGTAATACGCCACTATGGGTAAGAATAATGTAATTTCTTTGCAAAACGCAACAGATTTTACCGATGAATTGACGAACTTGCTGCGAGTCGTTGCTTAAACTATGCCAAAGGCTTTGCCGCGGCCTTTTTGCCGTTCGGTGATTTTGACGACAATGCAGTTGACTTCAAGCTGTGCGTAATGGCCTACAATCTGCTGGCGCTGCTGCGGAAAATCCTGCCGCTTCGGTGGCAGGGCAAGCGGGCGCCAACCCTGCGCTTCCGGCTCTATGCGCTGGCCGGACAAATCGTCCGCCATGCCCGGTGGTGGACGCTGAAACTCAATGCCCGCCACAGAAAACTGCTGGATGAAGCGCTGTGGTCAGTGCGCCGCTGCCAGTTGTTGTGAATGCGCAGCCTTAACAAAACTCCACGCTGATTGATCCTGATCGATTCCGGTTCGCGGGAAGGCCCGGCTGTGCCTCCGTGTGCGACAGACCGAGACGCACCTGGCCAGCCAACATCAGCAATCCTCCGAAAGTTCCAGATACCTGGACACTTGCATTGTGTCCGACCCTCTGGTACGCCCAGCACGACACATACCGGTAAATTCCCCTCATTGCTGAGCGTAATCGTTTTCTATTTTCGGATCGGGGGACTTGGCGAATTTGACAGTGCAATCACGACACTGCCTATAATTTGAGTCGAATTTTCTCAGTTCAGCCATTCACCCGGCACAGTTTTCTATGCAGCCTGTACACTCTCCCCGCTGGCAATTTTGGATTGACCGAGGCGGCACTTTTACCGATATCGTCGCCGTGGACCCAAGCGGACAACTGCACACTCATAAACTGCTGTCCGAAAACCCAGAACATTATCGCGACGCCGCAATTGAAGGGATAAAGAACGTACTCACCGACTCGAATCCAAGTCATTCCATCAATCCTGATTTCGTCAGCACAGTCAAAATGGGGACGACTGTCGCGACAAATTCGTTGCTTGAAAAAACAGGTGAACCCTGTGTACTGATTGTCACCAAGGGTTTCAAAGACGCACTTCGCATCGGATATCAGACACGGCCTGATCTTTTCTCGATGCAAATTCGACTACCGGAATTGCTGTACCAGGAAGTGATTGAAATTGATCAGCGCCATTCTGTATCAGGTCAAGTTTTGGTTGAGCTTAATCAGAAAACCGCGTGCTCCCAATTGAAAGAAATCTATGACCGCGGAATTCGCGCGTGTGCGATTGTATTTTTGCACGGCTATCGCTATCACCAGCACGAACGCGAAGTTGCAATGATCGCCAAACAGATTGGATACACGCAAATATCCACTTCGCATGAAGTCAGCCCATTGATGAAACTCATCGGTCGTGGCGATACAACTGTCGTGGATGCTTACCTGTCCCCAGTACTCAAACGTTATGTTAATCAGGTGGCTGGCGAGCTCAATGGTATTCGCCTGATGTTTATGCAATCCAACGGCGGACTTACCGATGCCAGGCAATTTCAAGGCAAAGACAGCATCCTGTCCGGGCCTGCCGGCGGGGTTGTCGGTGCGGTTGAGACCAGTAAGTTTGCAGACTTTAACAAGATTATCGCTTTCGATATGGGTGGAACGTCGACTGATGTTTCCCATTACGCGGGCAATTATGAACGGGCATACGAAACCTTGGTCGCAGGTGTGAGAATTCGATCTCCGATTATGAGAATACACACTGTCGCTGCAGGCGGCGGTTCGATCGTCAAGTTTGACGGTCTGAAGTATCGAGTTGGACCAGAATCGGCCGGCGCTAACCCGGGACCCGCCTGCTACCGGCGCAACGGACCCTTGACTATCACCGACTGCAACTTGATTCTGGGTAAACTACAGCCACGCTACTTTCCAAAAATTTTTGGACCCAACGGCAATCAAGGTCTGGACGCTGATACTGTACACAGACAATTTGAAAAGTTAGCCCAGACGATTCACTCTCAATCCGGTGATATTCGAAGCGCACATGGCGTTGCCGAAGGATTCTTGAAAATCGCTGTTGACAACATGGCCAATGCGATCAAGAAAATCTCGGTTCAACGCGGGTATGACATTACTGAATATACACTTTGCAGTTTCGGTGGCGCTGGCGGACAGCATGCCTGCCTGGTTGCCGACGCACTTGGCATAAAAACTGTATTTATCCATCCGTATGCTGGGGTTCTTTCAGCTTACGGTATAGGACTCGCTGATGTACGGGCAATTTATGAGGAAGCTGTAGAACAACAACTGTCGGCTTCCTTGGTACGATCGTTAGAGTCAAGGTATTCCAGACTCTCACAACGAGCAAGTGACGATGTACTTAAGCAAAATATTGAAGCCAAGAACATCGCATTACAAAAGCGCATTCACGTTCGCTATGAAGGCACCGATTCTGCGGTCGAAGTCGATAGCAACGATCACGAATCGGTTCGTCGTCAATTCGAGACGACTCACCGACAAAGATACGGATTTATCATGCCGGACAAGGCTGTCATAGTCGAAGCAATTTCAGTTGAAGCGGTTGGTAGTACTGCGGTACATATTGAAAAAGAATATCCGTTACAGCCACGCACTTCCCCACTGCAGCCAGTCGATACTGTGAAAATGTACTTTTCCGATAGCTTTCACTCGGCAAACGTCTATCTGCGTGAAGACCTTCAGCCCGGAGATACCATCGTCGGCCCAGCAATCATAATCGAGACGACCGGTACTACAGTTATTGAGCAAGACTGGGCAGTTGAAACGACAGTCCACAATCATTTGATACTCCGCAGGATCAAACCTCTACCCAGGCAAAAGGTTATCGGCACTGATGCCGACCCGGTGATGTTGGAAGTGTTCAACAACCTTTTCATGTCAATTGCCGAGCAAATGGGAGCGTCACTGGAAAATTCGGCATATTCGGTCAATATCAAGGAACGACTTGATTTTTCGTGTGCAATTTTCGATGCGCAAGGCGATCTGGTTGCCAATGCACCGCACATGCCGGTCCACCTTGGCTCCATGAGCGAATCCGTTCACATCGTAATTCGCAACCGTGAAGGCACAATGAAACCGGGTGATTCCTATATTCTGAACAATCCCTATAGCGGAGGAACTCATCTGCCGGATATTACTGTCATTACTCCAGTATTTGAGCAGATTGAAGGCAACATCCTGTTTTACGTCGCCTCACGCGGCCATCATGCAGACGTTGGCGGAATCACCCCAGGTTCCATGCCTCCCGACAGCCAGGTCATAGACGAAGAAGGCGTATTGATTGACGATGTTCAACTCATCGATCAAGGTCGATTTTTGGAAAACGAGATTCGAGAACTGCTGTTGGGGGCAACATATCCCGTTCGAAATGTTGAGCAAAACCTGGCAGATATCAAAGCACAGGTCGCAGCGAATGAAAAAGGCGTGCAGGAGCTTCGGTCGATGGTTTCACATTTCGGTCTTGAAGTTGTGATCGCCTACATGCAACATGTACAGGACAACGCTGAAGGTGCAGTGAAAAATGTGCTTAAAGCTCTTCGAGATGGACATTTTCGTTATGAAATGGATGGTGGCAGTGCCATTGAAGTCTCGATATCCGTTGATCAGGAAAACCAAACTGCACTCGTTGACTTTACGGGCACTTCCATGCAACTGGACAATAATTTTAATGCACCTTCCTCGGTTGCTAGAGCAGCGGTTATGTACGTGTTTCGGACACTTGTTGAAGACGAAATTCCGATGAATGAAGGTTGCTTGAAACCAATTAAGATCGTGATACCCGATGGTTGCATGCTTAAACCAGTTTATCCAGCCGCAGTTGTAGCCGGCAACGTTGAAACGTCTCAATACATCACCGACACGCTTTATGGCGCACTTGGAGTGATGGCGGCTGCGCAAGGCACGATGAACAACTTGACGTTTGGCAACGAGAAGTACCAGTACTATGAAACGATTTGTGGTGGCTCTGGTGCCGGTCCCTCATTCGATGGTGCAGATGCCGTGCACACTCATATGACCAACGCAAAACTCACTGATCCAGAGATTCTTGAATGGCGCTTTCCCATTCGCCTGGACAGTTTTGAAATTCGACAAGGAAGCGGTGGAAAGGGAAAGCACAATGGCGGCAACGGCGCAGTTCGAAAATTGCGATTTCTGGTGCCTATGACTGCGGCTATTCTTTCCGGACACCGCAAAATTACACCCTATGGTACAGCGGGCGGCGCGCCAGGGAAAACAGGACGAAATTACGTCGTCCGCGCGGACGGCAAAATTGAGGAACTGGGCTCAACCGACCGGACCGAAATGAATGAAAATGATGTTTTCGTTATTGAGACACCTGGCGGTGGTGGATTCGGACAACCAGGCTAACAAAATTTTTCGAACTTGTGGGTGCAAAGGCAGCAAAGTTTTGCCCTCTACTAGTTCTGTCCGATTGAATCAGGGAGAAATTTAATTTCATTGTGTTGCAATGCAATATACTTTGTCAAATTCTTTCGAATTCAGATAATTTTGCTGATTTTTTCTATCTTTTAACTTTTAACTTTATGGAGCACGGGGCATGAGCCAAAGACCAAATGGCAAGTACTGTTGGGATATTAATCCCACTGAAGATATAAAGAATTTTCCAACTCCAATATATGCACCAAACCGATGGGAGGGTATTCGCAGGGATTACGACTGGACGGAAGTCGAACGATTGCGCGGCAGTGTACAGATCCGTAATACTCTCGCTGAAATGGGATCTGAAAAACTCTGGAAGTTTCTACAAAATTCAGATTATGTTGCAAGCCTCGGTGCCTATAGTGGTTGTCAGGCCGTGCAGCAAGTACGCGCCGGGTTAAAATCGATTTACTTGTCTGGCTGGCAAGTCGCTGCAGATGCAAATAATGCAGGTCAGACTTACCCCGACCAATCTCTTTATCCTGCAAGTTCTGTACCGCAGGTGATCGAACGAATCAATAATGCGTTTACTCGCCAAGACCAGATTCAAACGTTAGAGCAACTCAGCGGTCAGCAAACGACCGATATTGATTGGTTTATGCCCATTGTTGCAGATGCCGAAGCAGGTTTTGGCGGACCTTTGAATGTCTTTGAATTGACCAAGGCGATGATTAAAGCCGGAACAGCTGGAATTCACTACGAGGATCAGCTTTCTTCGGAAAAAAAATGCGGGCATCTGGGTGGAAAGGTATTGCTTTCCACAGCCAATGGAATTCGAAATTTGACATCTGCAAGACTTGCGGCTGATGTGATGGGCGTCCCAACAATCATCATCGCCCGCACCGATGCCGAAGCTGCCAGACTTTTGATTTCCGATGTAGATGAGCGCGACCACCCATTTATCACCGGTGAGCGAACAAACGAAGGTTTTTTCAGAATCACCGGTGGAATTGACATGTGTATTGCTCGAGGTTTGGCCTACGCACCTTATGCTGATCTTATTTGGATGGAAACTTCCACTCCCAACCTGGAAGATGCGCAAAGGTTTGCCGATGGCGTTCACGCACAATTTCCTGGCAAGATGCTGGCTTACAATTGTTCCCCTTCGTTTAACTGGCAGCGCGACCTCGGCGCTGCAAATTTGGCAGATTTCCAAAAATCACTTGCAAAGATGGGCTACAAATATCAGTTCGTAACTCTGGCAAGCTTTCACAGTGTCAATTACTCAAGTTTCGACATTGCCAAAAAGTATCTTGAACGCGGAATGGAAGGTTACGCGGAACTGCAACAAGCTGAATTTGCTGCTGAGAAATTTGGTTTTTCTGCAACCCGTCACCAGCACGAAGTTGGTGTCAGTTACTTTGATGCGGTCAACGAAGCAACAACCGGTGGACGTGAAAGCTCAACAGTTGCGATGGCAGATTCTACTGAAACAGCCCAGTTTTAAGTTCGCTTAATTTATACAACTTGCGGTGTCGGACCGAGTGGTTCGGCACCGTTTTTTTTGAAAAACACCAGTTGGTATTCAATCGTAAGCCGAACGGCCAAATAGGAATACATTGTCCCATTATTTTCGCACAAGGGATACGAATACGATGACGCACTGCCCTACCGAATCAAATTGGATACATTGCAAAGTCGACACAACGTGGGATTTGTACCCAACATAAAAATCTCCCTTCCACGGTGTGACATAACTTATTTTTGTATAATCGTAAATTAGTCATGACTTTTTTACGACATATATAAAGAATGGTTGTAGTTCGATATCCCGCCCATGAATTTCTGTCGCATTATCAGGACAATCGACAGATGCTATTTCTATCTGGCCCAAGACAGGTTGGAAAAACCACTTTTGCAAAAATTGTAGGCGACGCCTTTGACCAATATCACTACCTGAATTGGGACAATCAGTCGGATCGCAAAATGATTCTGGAAGGGCCTCAAAACATTGCTGACCACTTCGGTATGAATAAATTGACTGAAAAAACACCGCTTTTTGTTTTTGATGAATTGCACAAATATCGTCGCTGGCGAGATTTTCTGAAAGGCTTCTTTGATCAGTATGAACCCGCTACCAAAGTATTAGTTACGGGCAGCGCATCTTTTCGGGTTTTTAGACGAACTGGGGACAGTTTGATGGGGCGATACTTTCCCTACACCCTGCATCCGCTTTCAGTTGCAGAATGCAATGCTGCTGACTCATCACAGGTCATCAACCATGAACCTCAAGCAATTGATGGCCAACAATGGGAATCCCTTTGCAAGTTTGGAGGATTTCCTGAACCCTTTTTCAGAAGTAATCAGCGATTCTACACTCGATGGAGTTCCTTACGCAGTGAACATCTGTTGCGAGAGGATTTACGTGAACTGACTCGAGTCGAGGAAATTGGCCAACTCGAAATACTCGCTGAATATCTGAGATTACAAGTCGGGCAACTAACAAGCTATACCTACCTTTCAAAAAGTGTCCGCGTTTCTGTCGATACGATTAGACGTTGGATTTCGACATTGGAAGCATTGTATTTTTGCTTTACAGTCAGACCCTGGTACAGCAACGTGGCAAGAGCATTGCGCAAAGAGCCAAAATACTACTTGTGGGATTGGTCACAGGTGCAAGACCCAGGTGAGCGAGCAGAAAACATGGTTGCAAGTGCGTTGCTCAAATCAGTTCACTGGTGGACCGAAACTGGCCAAGGTGAGTTTGGACTTTACTTTATTCGCGATAAACAGAAACGAGAAGTTGACTTCCTGATCACGCGTGACAATTCTCCATGGTTTTTGGTCGAAGTAAAACTGAGTGAAAATTCAAAACTGTCTGAATCACTGACATACTTTCAGCTTCAAACTCAAGCAAAACACGCATTTCAGGTCGCCTTCGATATGGATTTTGTTGAAAGAGACTGCTTCGAAATTCATCAGCCGGTTATCGTGCCTGCAAAATCATTTCTCGCCCAATTGGTTTGACCGAATCTTCAATCAATGACCCGCATTCGGCGCACCTGCATAATCAATTCCCACACTGTAGGGACAATCTGGTGTTTTGAAAAATTCAAGCGGCGAAATGCTTCGACCGATGTTGTTGCAAATTGATTTTGAGAGACGACTGTCCGCCAAGACATCCAATAGGCAGGATCTATTTGCAGAAGTGCTTCATTTCTCTAATCAACTTGCTCAAAAGCCGATCTTGTGGCATGTACAAAGTTGATTAAGTCAGACTCACACGATCTGACGCTTGTCTGTTTTTACAAGACCGCTACTTGCTGCACAATTTTAATTCGCCAATCGACTGAAAAATTGCTGCGATTGCGTATTACTCCAAAGCAGCCTCAAGTTCTGGAACGGCAGAAAACAAATCTGCAACCCAACCAAAATCTGCAACCTGGAAAATTGGGGCTTCTTCGTCCTTATTGATGGCAACAATATACTTGGAATCTTTCATTCCCGCTAAATGTTGAATCGCCCCAGAGATACCAACTGCAATATAAAGATCAGGTGCTACCACCTTACCAGTTTGTCCAACTTGGTAGTCATTTGGGACGTAGCCTGCGTCCACTGCGGCTCTTGACGCTCCAACTGCCGCTCCCAATTTATCTGCAACCCGTTCCAACATATTGAAATTTTCACCGCTTTGCATGCCACGACCACCGGAAATGACGATGCTTGCGGTCGTCAATTCAGGTCGTTCACTTCGCGTCAAATCGTGTTTCAGAAAACTGGATAATCCGGAATCAGTGCTTGCCGTCAAATCCTCGATATCACCTGAACCACCCTGTTCACTTGCGGCATCAAATGCCGTCGTTCGCACGGTAATCAATTTCACTGAATCCGTTGACCGTACGGTAGCAAGTGCATTACCTGCATAAATCGGTCGCACGAATGTATCGTCACTTAAGATCTCGCTAATGTCCGAGAGCTGCTGAACATCAAGCAGCGCTGCCACTCTCGGCATTAGATTTTTCCCAAATGTTGATGCAGGCGCAAAAACGTGGCTATAGTTCCCCGCAATACTTTCGACGACCGGCGCAACATTTTCGACGAGTCCATATTGGTAGACCTGCGCATCGCACTTGATCACTTTTGCAATGCCCTTAATTTGGGTGGCTGCATTGGCAACTGCGTCGCAATCGCAGCCAATGACCAAAGCATGCAGATCATCACTGATCTGCATGGCCGCGGTCACAGTATTTAGCGTCGAGGCCTTTATTTCATTATTGTCATGTTCAACCAGGATCAGTACGCTCATTGTTACAATACCTTAGCTTCGGTTTTGAGTTTTTCGATTAATTCAGCTGCACTCGATACGCGAATTCCAGCTTGCCGACTCGGTGGTTCATTGACTTCCAGAACTTCAACTCTCGGTGTAACATCAATGCCCAGTTCATCAGGCGTTAGTGTTTCAATGGGTTTTCGTCGTGCTTTCATAATGTTGGGCAAAGACGCATATCGAGGTTCGTTTAATCGCAGGTCCACCGTGATTACGCTGGGTTTGGTCAAAGAGACTGTTTCTAATCCGCCGTCAACCTCGCGAACCACCTCAAAACTCTCATCTTGAACTGCGATTTTGGAAACGAAAGTGCCAACAGACCAGTTGAGCATCGCCGACAGCATTTGACCCGTCTGGTTGTTGTCATTGTCTACGGCTTGCTTACCCATCAGAATCAAGCCAGGTTGCTCTCGCTCAACGACCGCCTTGAGCAGTTTGGAGACAGCCAGTGGTTCAAGTGGAATGTCTGTTTCAACTAAAATCCCGCGATCCGCACCCATTGCCAATGCTGTGCGAATCGTTTCCTGGCTTTGTTGAGGGCCAGCTGCGACAACGATAATCTCGTCTGCTGCACCGGATTCTTTCAGACGAATTGATTCTTCGACCGCGATCTCACAAAATGGATTCATGGCCATCTTGACGTTATTGAGTTCAACGCCAGAGCGATCCGTTTTGACTCTGACTTTGATATTCGCATCAATAACGCGCTTAACAGGAACAATGACTTTCATACCGCTCCACAATTGGAAAATGTAGTTGCTTGTGTAATTTGGCTACGATTTGAGCCTGATGTTATCTGGATCGTGAGGTGAATTTTCGACAACGACGCAATTATACCGATCGCCCAATATTTCGATTTCAAATTTTGTCCCTGGTTTGCCGTAACCCGTTTTGACATAACCCAATGCCAGGCTGGTATTGATGTAGTGTCCATAGGTTCCCGCCGTAGCCCGACCAATCATCTTGTCCCCATCCCACAATGGTTCATTACCCAATGGGTCGGCATCGGTTACACCTTGAACAGCGACCGTAACAAATTCCTGAGGAACTCCCTCATCGAGTTGAGACTGCAGTGCTTCGCGACCCGTGAAATCACCTTTATTCATGTGCACGAAAATTCCAAGACCGGCTTCCAGTATCGTGTATTCGCGAGTCAGGTCCTGACCCCACATACGGTACGACTTTTCTATTCGAAGCGAGTCCATAGCTCGCATACCACATTGTCCAATATCTAGTTCTTGCCCAGCATCCATCAATTGCTCAAATATGTGGCGCTGATATTCTATGGGATGGTGCAACTCCCAGCCTAATTCACCAACGAAATTGACTCGCATGGCACGCACTGGAGCAAGCCCGATGAAAATGTCTTGGGCACTCAGCCAAGGAAACGCGTCCGATGACAGATCAGTACGGGTCAGTTTCTGGAGCACCTGCCTGGAGTTTGGGCCAGCAATGACCAAGGTCGCATAACTGGTCGTCATATTTTCCACGTGCACAGAATTGTCAGTTGGCAAATGTTTTTTCAAAAAACTGAAATCAAATCGTTCTGCCGCACCTGAGCTGACCAAGTAGAAAGAACCGTCTGCATTTAGCGTCACCGTAAATTCACTTCTCACCCCTCCATATTTAGTCAAAACGTGACACAATTGAATACGTCCCATTGCCTTTGGAAGTCGACGAGCGACTAGTGAATCGAGATAGGTTTGCGCTCCAGGGCCTGATACCCGAAACTTTGAAAAACTCGTAATGTCGATAATTCCGACATTATTGCGGATGTTATTGTGCTCGTTTCCAACGTGTTCGAAATAAGCAGACCTTCGAAAGCTCCAATCGTCGACTGCTTCGACTCCATCCGGTGCAAACCAGTTCGGTCGCTCCCAGCCGTAGCGCTGTCCCCAAACTGCGCCTAAGCCATCTAGCCGATCATGAATTGGGCTCGTTTTCGTCGGTCGGCAAGCCGGTCTTTCTTCATCCGGGTAATGAATCGTAAATACGTTTTCGTAGGCTTCTTCATTTTTCGCTACAAGGTAAGGCCCGCGAGCGTAGTCACCATATCGACGTGGGTCAACGGCCAATAGATCAATTGTCGGTTCACCTTCGACAATCCATTCAGCCAATTGCCACCCTGCTCCTCCAGCGGCAGTCACTCCAAAACTGTGGCCTTCATTGAGCCACACATTCGGTAAATCCCAGGCGGGTCCAATCAGCGGACTGCCATCGGGTGTATAGGCAATCGGACCGTTCACGATGTCCTTGATACCAGCTGACTCAAAAGATGGCACCCGATTGATTGCAGCTTCAACGTGCGGCATCAATCGATCCAAGTCTCCTGGGAAAAGATCTTTTTCGAAAGTTTTCGGTACGCCATCAGCAAACACCGCAGGTGCGCCTTTTTCGTACGGCCCAAGAATATAGCCCATGCGTTCTTCACGCAGATAATAGGAAGCATCCGATTCTCGAAGCACTGCCAGTTCTTTACCGCCACCATCTCGATAAGCTTGAAGTTCAGGCACAACGTCAGTCACGATGTACTGATGCTGAACCGGTATCGAGGGAATCAAAATACCCAGCAATCGACTGATGTCCTGAGAGTAATTGCCAGTTGCGCAAACAACATGTTCACAAACTATGTTACCTTTTGTGGTTGAAACTTTCCATTCCCCGCTCGCAGTTCGCTCGAGTCCCAATACTTCGGTCTGCTGGTAAATTTTTGCACCTCGATCGCGCGCACCCTTAGCCATTGCACTAGTCACGTCAACCGGCGCGATGTGTCCATCGTCCGGATGGTATAAGGCTCCAATCAATCCTTCAGGATTGATCAGTGGCCAAAGCTGCTTGACTTCCGATGGCGTGATCAACTCGAATGGGACTCCGATTGTATTGGCGGTCCCACAATACTTGCGATACTCATCCATTCGGTCCCGGGTACAGGCCAGGCGCAGGTTTCCCGTCACATGAAAACCAACATTCTGTCCAGTCTCTGCTTCAAGAGATTTATAAAGATCGACTGAATATTTGTGCAATTGCCCGACCGCGTAACTCATGTTAAACAGCGGGAGCAATCCAGCGGCATGCCAAGTTGATCCTGCCGTTAATTCTGTACGCTCACACAGTACGACGTCACTCCAGCCTTTCTTGGCCAGATGATAGAGCGTTCCCACCCCTACGACGCCACCTCCGATGACTACGACTCTTGCATGTTTATCCATTGTTTTCCCTCTTCATCATCAGTAGAAATCTCCAGAATTCCAATACCGCGCGTTGAGTATATTGCAACACAATATTTCTTTCTGTATCGGTGCGATCAGATAAGTGCCATTGAACTGCCGCAACCGCAATAATTTACATTAAACTATGCAATGAAATTGCGCAAAATCGGGCCTTGGGTTTGAATCTTTTCTAGATTACTCTCTTAAATTCCGAATTCCTTTCAAGCGCCAATTCCCATCATGGAAAAATCTGCAAAAACAATATATTTCAATCAGTCCTCTGTACCGAAAAAAAGTGCATGGCAGACCGATTTGAAACGCGCGAAACCAAAACAGGCACTAAAAATCGCTCGCACAATTTTGGACGGTTTTGAAAACCACTTTACGCTGTTTCAGGAAATCACTTCAGGTGCTCAGGAACGTTTCGAACAGGCAAGATGGCATGATGCCCGCGAGGCGGCCAGGCAACGCATTCATTTTTATGACAAGCGAATCAAGGAAACAGTCGAAATATTACGCACCGAGGTGCAGATTTCGTCATTGGACAAAGCACTCTGGGAAGAAGTCAAGGTTCACTACATTCGCCTGCTGCTAAACCACCGTCAGCCTGAGTTGGCGGAAAGTTTTTACAACTCTGTTTTTTGCAAACTTTTTCATCGTCGCTATTTCAATAACAGCCATATCTTCGTTCGCTCATCGGTTTCGACCGAATATATCCAGGCGGATGAACCAATTTACCGATCATACTATCCTGGGACTCAAGGATTTCGCAGCACCATCACCGATATTCTCCAAGACCTGAATTTCAAAGTCGAATACGAGGACTTAGGGCATGATGTCAGACAAATTCTGTCACATCTTGGCAAAGTCATCCCGCGAGACAAACGGTCTGTTTCACTCAACTTTCAAATCGACGTGCTGTCTTCTTTGTTTTTCAGGAACAAGGCAGCCTACCTGATTGGACGTGTAATCAATGATTACCAGGTGACACCGTTTATTGTGCCCATTTTGAATAACGACAATGGCGGGCTTTTTGTTGATGCCCTTTTATTGGACCCTACAGACCTCGATGCTATCTTTGGATTTTCGAGGGCTTATTTTATGGTTGATGCGCAGGTCCCATCAGCGACAGTGAATTTTCTCATGGGAATATTGCCTGCCAAGAGCAAAGCGGACCTTTATTCAGCTATCGGGTTTCACAAACAAGGCAAAACTGAATTTTATCGCGACTTTCTGCACCACCTGTCCCACTCGACTGATCAATTCATCGAAGCACCCGGAACGCGCGGAATGGTGATGATGGTTTTCACCCTGCCGTCCTATAACTATGTCTTCAAGCTGATCAAAGACGCATTCGAACCACCGAAAAAACTTTCGCGCTCAACCGTGATAGAAAAGTACCACTTGGTCAAACAGCATGATCGAGTCGGACGACTGGCTGATACACTGGAATACTCCGAGGTTGCTTTGCCCCTTAATCGCTTTGACGATGAATTGCTGACTAATTTACAAAGCACCTGCTCGCAATCCGTCATCATCGAGGATGATGTTCTCGTCATCAAGCATGTCTACATCGAACATCGCATGATTCCACTCAATCTTTATCTGCAAAATTTTGAATCTGAGGAGGAAACCAGGTATTTTGCCCGAGGCTACGGCGATGCGATCAAGGAAATGGCCGCCGCCAATATATTTCCCGGAGATATGTTGCTCAAGAATTTTGGTGTGACACGAAATCGCCGTGTTGTTTTTTACGACTACGATGAAATTCGTTACCTTGATGAATGTACAATCAGAAAATTCCCCCAATCCTCAGACCCTTTCGACGATATGACAATAGAACCGTGGTTTTCGGTGAGCGAAGATGATGTTTTTCCAGAAGAATTTGAAAAATACTTTCTGGTGCATCCCTTAATCAGGAATCATTTCGCACAGATTCATGCCGACCTGATGACTGCAGAGTTTTGGCGGGAAAAGCAAGAACTGATTCGAGCCGGGATACTGGAAGATGTCTATCCATATCGGCGTTCAAACAAATTTCCAAGACCTCGAAGTAAGTCTAATACGACACAAAGGAGTTGATGAGTGAATGCGAGACGAACTCGATCGGGTGGAAGATCAGCACGCCAGGCTGAACGTTCCAGGGTTTCGGTGCCGGCGCCGCCCTATATCAAACGCAAAGTACCGGTTTATAGTGTTGCACCAGCCGAGACGCTGCAACTCATTGAAAATAATGCCGACCGGGTATTGGCTCAAATCGGCATTGAATTTCGAGACGATGCCGAAGCACTTGATATTTGGCGTAAAGCAGGAGCTTCACTCGACGGTGAACGCGTTCGATTTGAACCCGGCATGCTGCGTGAAATCATCCAGTCTCATGCACCGGCACAGTTTACTCAACATGCCAGAAATTCAGAAAAAAGTGTGCGTATTGCAAAAGATACAGCCGTATTTGCACCCGCTTACGGCCCGCCTTTTATTCGCAACCTGGATGAAGGACGGCGCTACGCAACAATTGAGGATTTCATCAATTTTGTCAAACTGACCTATCTGTCGTCCGCTCTGCATCATTCTGGTGGGACCGTCTGTGAACCGGTCGACCTGCCAGTCAACAAACGACACCTTGATATGGTGTATTCCCATATTAAGTATTCCGACAAACCATTCATGGGTTCCGTCACCAGTGGAGAGCGCGCTCAAGACACTGTTGACATGGCAAAAATTGTTTTCGGTGACGATTTTGTTGAACAAAACACCTGCATTCTTTCGCTAATCAATGTCAATTCGCCGATGACTTATGACGATACCATGCTGGCTGCTCTTAAAACTTACGCCAAGCATGGACAGGGTACCGTTGTTTCCCCATTTATCCTGTCAGGTGCAATGTCGCCTGTGACTGTTGTCGGCACTTGCACTCAAATACTGGCCGAAGCAATGGCCGGGCTGGCCTTTGCGCAACTGATTCGACCTGGTGTTCCGGTTATTTTCGGTACATTCAGCAGTTCAATGTCGATGCAATCCGGGGCTCCGACATTTGGCACCCCTGAACCTTCCTTAGTTCTGTATATCTGCGCAGACCTGGCGCGCAGACTCGGAGTTCCCTTTCGTAGCGGTGGTGGACTTTGCGCATCCAAGATATCAGATGCCCAGGCGGCGTACGAATCATCCAATACCTTGCAGACAGCGATGCTGGCAGGGGTGAACTTTATGCTACATACGGCAGGCTGGCTTGAAGGTGGACTGGTGATGGGGTATGAAAAATTTATTCTTGATGCTGACCAGGCCGGGATACTGCAGACCTTTCTAAACGGCATCGACACTTCCGAAAACGGACAGGCTTTGTCCGCTTTGGAAGAAGTCGGGCCCGGTAATCATTTTCTGGGATGCGCACACACACAAGCTAATTTTGAGACCGCTTTTTTCCGTTCTGCTACTGCGGATAACAACAGTTTCGAGCAGTGGGAAGCGGACGGCAGTCTTGATTCCACTCAAAGAGCCAACTTAATCTGGAAAAAAATGCTCCAGGACTATCAACCGCCCGAGTTCGATCCTTCCACCGATGAGGCATTGCTTGAATTCATTAAAATGCGTAAGGAATCGGTTCCAGATTCCTTCGTATAGGTGACTGAAAAATTAAATTCTTTACAAGACTCGTGATTTGAGGCCAATATTATGCAAATGTCATCAATTGCACAAAAAGACATCAAGTCTAATCTGCATCCATTTACCAATCATATTGTTCATCAGCAGACTGGGCCAAAAACCTATGTCCGCGGTGAAGGAATTTATATTTGGGACGAAAATGGCAATAAATTTATAGAAGGTCTGGCGGGACTTTGGTGCACTTCGCTTGGATTCAGTGAAGCGCGTTTGGTTGATGCTGCCAAGCGTCAACTTGAAACTTTGCCATTTAATCACAGTTTTGCCGGACGCACGGCTCCGGTGGTCACTGAACTCGCCGATCGACTGATTTCTATCGCCCCAGATTCCATGTCAAAGGCGTACTTTGTCACATCGGGGTCAGAAGCCGTTGATTCGGCCATAAAATTTGCTTGGTACTACAACAATGCGCTTGATCGCCCGAATAAGAAAAAAATCATTTCTCGGATAAGAGGCTATCACGGCGTTACGATCGCATGTACAAGCTTGACTGCAATTCCAGTTATTCAGCAGTCTTTCGATGCCCCGCTTGACCGATTCAAGCAAATCGGTACACCACACTATTATCGTTTCGGAAAAGACGATGAATCTGAGGAAGAATTCGCCTCCCGCCTTGCGGCAGAACTGGAACAGTTAATTTTGGCCGAAGGCCCTGAAACAATTGCAGCACTGATTGCAGAACCTCTAATGGGCGCGGGAGGTGTTATTCCACCCCCAAAAACCTATTTCGAAAAAATCCAGAAAGTACTCAGGAAGCACGACATTCTTTTCATTGCTGACGAAGTCATTAACGGGTTTGGACGCACCGGTAATCTATGGGGAAGCGATACATTCGGCATTGTCAAGCCCGATATGGTTACCTGCGCGAAACAGCTCTCGTCGGCCTATATTCCGATCGGTGCGACGATGATTTCTGAAGAAATTTACCAGGTTATCGCTGATGCGAGTAACCGTCATGGTGTTTTTGGTACGGGATTTACTTATGGCGGTCACCCTGTGGGTGCAGCAGTGGCGCTTGAGACACTTAAAATCTACGAAGAACGTAATATCTTGGACCATGTTCGCGATGTCATGGTGCCATTTCAAAATCGTTTGCAAGACCTTGGGTCACATCCACTAGTCGGCGAAGCACGCGGCGCAGGTTTGATTGGAGCTGTTGAAGTCGTATCAAATAAAGACAGTAAACAGGCATTTGATCCTGAATTGAAAGTCGCCATGCAGGTCTATCAAAAATGTTTGGACAACGGCCTGATTTTAAGAGCACTGCCTTCTGGAGATACAGTGGGTATCTGCCCGCCACTGATTATTTCCGAGCAACAGATCAACGACCTGTTCGATGCACTCGGTAAAGCACTCGATGCTGTTTACCAAGAAGTTTCGCCCGTATCAATCGTTGCTTGAGGATCGAATTGAAATTTGAACTGACCGATCTTCGCTCACAACAGAACCAACATCCAAGGGCGATTTTTTTGAATGAAACAGGTAGGCGGTGGGATAGAGTAACGCCTGAGGCACCAGAATTGACAATCCGATAACTGATCGTTATCTGAAAATTTGAACAGCAATCCAACTTCTTTCGGTTGGAATAATGCCAAACCTTGCTTTGTCTTTCCCCTTCCTGATTCCAATCCACAATTGACGATTTTCAGGCGCCTGTATAGCCTTGATGCTATCGCACACCGAAACTTTCTCTGTAACGAATATTCGTCTTTAAACACTCATCCTATCATATTGTTATAGTTAACAATAAATTGTTTTAGAGATAATCACTAAATATCTGATTTCAGGAATAACATCGTTTAAGATCCAAATAATCGGTCTATATAATGATTCAATTCTATTGTACATGTCACTTTAAATGAGTCCAGATGAGTTCCACTGCCAGAATGATTAGCCATAAAGATCGACGTAAAGATCTGATCTTGGCGACTATTCAGACGATTTACGAAGATGGTCTTTCGAGCGTCACTTTGGCAAAAGTCGCGAAGAGAAGCGACTTGTCTGCAGGTATCGTAAAATTTTATTTCAAGTCTAAGAAGAATCTGTTACTTGATACGCTAGTTCACCTGCAAAAAGAATATCTGGATGTGCTCAAGCAATGGCTCAATCATGCAGAGAACGCAGACCAAAAACTCTATGGCTATATACATAGCTGTTTTGACAAGCGGATTTACACAAAGGAAAAAATTGCTGCATGGTATGCCTTTCGAAGTGAATTTCATGCAAACAAGATTTATCGAGAAGTATTGGCTAAAGTTGGCAAAGTTGAGTCGAACTTAGTCAACAACTGCGTATCTGAATTGTTAATCGATTCAGATATCCCGAAAGAAAATTTCGAAGTGTTGGCTGGCGGGTTGAAAGGCCTGGTCAACTGTATCTGGCAACGAACTCTGACATCGACCAAGATCGTTGATCCATTGGCTGATATTGAAGAATGCGAGCAGTATCTCGCCAGCATCGGAATTTCCACCGCAAACAATACACGTCACATTCCTGCCGAATCTGAACTTTCAGACCTGCTCCCCTTTTGGACCTACAAAAATGAAGAATTTTTTGATCTGGAAATCGAAAGACTATTCAAACCAAATTGGATGTTGGTTGGACACGTTAGCGAAGTACCAAACACCGGTGACTACCTGACATTTGAAGGATTCGGGGAACGCGCACTGGTTGTACGAAATAAAGAAGGCAAAATTAATGCGTTTCATAACATTTGTCGCCATCGCGGTTCAACCATACTCGTGGGACAGGGCCGTTGTCGCCAATCCCTGACCTGTCCGTTTCACGGCTGGCGATATGATTTCAATGGCAAGCTTCAATTCGTACCTGGCAAACAGGGGTTTCCAGATCTCGATCCAAACCTTCATTCTTTGAAAGAACTTGATCTTGAAATCTGGCATGGCTTTATTTTCATTCGATTTGTTTCAGGTGGCCAAACGCTGGAATCACAGCTTCTGCCAATCGAAAATGAAGTACTGGAATACCGCCTGGAAGAACTACAGCCCTATGAGGAACCATCGCATTATGCTTTTGACAATTCAGAAAGTCTGCCAGTCAACTGGAAAATCTACCACGACATAGACAACGAAGGGTATCACGTACCCATTGGACACCCAACACTGCATCAATTGTACGGTCAGTCGTACACGGATTCATATGTGCGAGAAATTCCCATTTCCAAGGGCTATTTCAACCAGCGAATTGGAAATCTCTGGAGTGTGAAAAACTACAGAAATTTGATGCCGACATTTGAACACTTGTCGAAAGACCGCCATGACCTTTGGCTTTACATTGGGGTATTTCCAAATCTGGTGTTGGCGCTGTACCCTGAAATGATGGAAATCTACATGTCGATGCCCGTCAGCCTGACGCAGACAAATGTTATCGGCAAATGCTACGCGCTACCGGATAACCGTCGGGGAATAGAAGCTTTGCGCTACCTCAATCGCCGCATTAATATGAAAACTGCAGCTGAGGATTATTTCTACATGAATTCCATGCAGTCCGGACTGAACTCGAGCGTTTTTCCCCAGTGGACATTGTCACAAACCGCGGAAACCGGTATCCGAGCCTATCACCATGCGATCCAAGCCCGATTGCCTGTAGCCAAACTGAAAGCGAAACCGCAACGCGGCAAAATTGCCGAAATCAATGACGAATTGGCGGCTAGCGAGCTTGCTCGGGTTCGTCGCTGAAATCGTACTTTTCAGCGTCCGCCATCTGCATGTCAAGAGTACGCTGACGCTCTTGGCGAGACAAAATCCAACCAGCAATGCAAACCCCGAGCGCAACAATCACAATGATGATCGTTGCCAGTGCATTGACATCTGGCTTCAGTCCGAGTTTAACCCTGGAGTAAATTAGCATCGGCAAGGTATTCGCACCTGGACCTGATACAAAACTCGCGATAACCAGATCATCCAAAGACAGGGTAAAAGCTAGTAGCCATCCGGCCACCAGCGCGGGGGCAAGCAGTGGAATGGTGATATCAATCAAAACCCGGAAAGGCTTGGCACCAAGATCCTGGGCAGCCTCTTCAAGAGATTCATCGACTCCAACCAATCGGGATTGCACAATCACCGCGACGTAGGCAAGTGAAAATGTGACATGTGCAATCGTTATTGTGGTGATACCACGCGTTGGCCAGCCAATGATTTCTGCCATGGTGATAAACAGCAACAGTAAAGACAGCCCGGTAATGACTTCTGGCATCACCAGCGGTGCTGAGATCATGCCTGAAAATAGCGTTCGGCCGCGAAACTTTCTGATTCTCGCCATTGCGATTCCTGCTAGGGCACCGAGCAGAGTCGCAAACGTTGCGTTCATGATCGCAATTTGCAAACTGAGCGCAACAGCCCGCCATATCTCTTCACTTTGAAATAATTCAACGTACCAGCGTATCGAGAATCCTCCCCACACCGGTACAACTTTTGAGTAGTTGAACGAATAAAAGATCAGCAGAAATATCGGAATATACAAAAACGCGAATCCCAGACACAGCAAGGAAAAGATGAAAGGCGTTCGTTTCCAACTCATGACCGCAGCCTTACTCCCCGCTCGATTCCTTTGCCTGGTATTTTTGATAAATCATCATCGGCACAACCAATAGAAATAGCAGCACAATGGCGACTGCCGATGCAATTGGCCAATCCTGATTTGAGTTGAACTCGCTGTACAAGACCTTGCCAATCATTAACACGTTTCCGCCACCGAGCAGATCTGGAATCACAAATTCACCCGTTGCAGGTATAAATACCAGCAGCGAGCCTGCAATAATTCCCGGCATAGTCATGGGAATCGTAATGGTGCGAAAAATCGTAAATGGTCGTGCCCCCAAATCAGCAGCAGCTTCGTGCAATGTCATATCCAGTTTTTCAATACTGGCAAACAGTGGCAATATCATGAACGGCAGATAGGTATATACGATACCCACGTACACGGCAAAATCGGTATACAGCATTTTGATTGGCTGGTCAATAATCCCGATCCACATCAAGAAACCGTTGATGGTGCCCTGGTCTGCAAGCAACCCAATCCAGGCATAAACGCGCAGTAAAAATGAAGTCCAAAACGGCAAGATAACCATCAGCAGCAAAATTTTCTTCGCTGTTGGCGTTGAGCGTGCTATGCCATAAGCAATTGGATAGCCAACCAGTAGACAAAGAATGGTTGATGTGATCGATATTTCTAGAGAGTTCAGATAGGTATTGAGATAAAGATCGTCTTCCCAAAGGTATGCAAAATTATCAAAAATTAGAGTCATGTAGACTGCGCCAGTATCCGCCACACGAAAGAGTGTCGAAAAAGGCGGACTCGCCAGAATGTACTCCGCTAAGCTGATCTTTAGAACAATGAAAAAAGGGATCAGGAAAAAGATAAAAAGCCATACGTAGGGGATCGCAACGACAACGATCTGCCATGCCGCTGAAGACTGAGCCCAGGAAGTAAACCAGTTCTTCAAGACGACAGTCCTCTAGTGAATTTCCTGAATTGCGGTGCGGATGGATTCTCGGCTACTTTGTCAAAAGTACCGGGCTGTGCGCTGCCCAACTCAAATAAACCTTGTCTTCCCACTTCGCGAGATGAATACCGTGCTTGGGGCGCGATTGATTTGGATGGGTTATTTCAACAATTCGGTCATTTTCCAGCCTGATTTTATAGATCGAAAAATTACCAAGATAGCCAATATCATCGACAACGCCGGTCACCGAATTGTATTCAGACGTATTTTCGGGTGCTGTAGGCGAAACCAAGATTTTTTCCGGTCGTAAAGCCACCCACACAGCCGTATTTTCGCGAACCGCCAAACTATGATCGATGTAAAACAATAATTTGGATTTGACACTTTCGACGATTACGTAATCAGCGCCATTTTCAAGAACTCGGCCTTCAAACATATTGGCGCTACCGATAAAGTTTGCGACAAAGCGAGTCTCCGGATATTCATAGATATCAGTCGGTGTACCAATCTGAGAAAATCGTCCCTGATCCATTACGGCGATACGGGTCGATAGCGTCATGGCTTCTTCCTGATCATGAGTTACCACGATAAATGTAATACCCAGCCGGTCTTGAATGTTCATTAATTCGAACTGCGTTTGCTCACGCAATCTCTTGTCAAGTGCACCGAGCGGCTCATCTAAGAGCAGTACTTTTGGATTCTTGACCAAAGAGCGGGCCAATGCTACGCGTTGTCGTTGACCGCCTGACAACTGGTGGGGCTTTCGCTTGGAAAACTGAGTCAACTGAACGATGGAAAGCATGTTTTCAACGCGTTCGGCAATTGTTGCTTTTGCAATGTTGTCCTGCTTGAGTCCATATCCGATATTTTGCTCCACGGTCATATGTGGAAATAATGCATAGGACTGAAACATCATGTTGACCGGACGTTGATGTGGCGGGACTCCCGCCATATCAACGCCGTCAATAAACATATTGCCCGATGTGGGTGGGTCAAACCCGGCGAGCATCCTCAAGAGTGTTGACTTGCCACAACCGGAGCCACCTAGCAGAGAAAATAGTTCGCCTTCATAGATGTCAAGATCAACACCCGATACCGCGGTGAAAGAACCAAATGTCTTGGTCAGGCCCCGAATCTTGACAAAAGGCTCTGCTTCCGGATCCAGCCAAGGCTGGTCTGCAAACAGTTTTTCTGATTCAACCTGCGTATTCACAATAGTTTCTCCGTCTGTGCTATTGACTCACACGTTGACCAACCAAAACAAGTTCATTAAAGGTATGCTGTCAGCGTCCGAATCAGTTACCCGTTTTGAAATTCGTCCAGGTACGAGTTCTTGCGCGTTGGACTTTAGGCGGAATCACACTTAACGTATACATATTCGCAACCGACTCCGGAGACGGAAAACTCGCTTCGTTTCCGGTAACCGCTGGATCAATCAAGGGAACTGCATCGGCATTGGCTGTTGCGTACCATGTATAGTTACTGTCTCCTGCAGCGACTTCCGGACGCATCATGTAGTTCAAAAACAGATAAGCGTTTTCAGTATTCTCAGCATCTGATGGAATCACCCATCCGTCAACCCAAAGATTGGCCTTGCCTTCACCCGGTGGCAGGAAAAATTCCAATTTCACATCTGTACCTGCTTCTTCTGCCGTTGAAATTGCAAGCAATCCATCAGGACCCCAGGTAACTGCCAGACAAAACTCTTTTTGCACCATGCGCTGGTAAGCGTAGTTATCAAACGTTTTGATATACGGCCTGACCTTTAGCAGCATTTCTTCTGCAGCTCGATAGTCTTTGGCATTTTTAGAACTTGGATCCAATCCAAGATGTGCAAGCGCCATGGGAATAATATCGGTTGGTGAATCAAGAAACGCAACGCCGCATTGTGCAAGTTTTTCCATGTTTGCAGGGTTAAAAATCAAGTCCATATCACCGATTGGTGCATCTGGAAAAATGCTTCGTATGAGTTCTTCATTGTAGGTAACGCCATGCGTTCCCCACATATAAGGGATGATATGGTCGTTATTCGGATCCCAGTTTTCCGCCACTTGAGACATTACTGCTTCGCTCATGTGTTTGATATTCGGAAGTTTGGAAAGATCCAACTTGGAAATTACCCCAGTTGGAATCAGTTTGGCGATTTGCGTCCCGGCATGCGAGACAACATCATATCCGCTGTTGCCAGCCAGCAACTTCGCATCAACCGTTTCAACTGAATCGTAATTGTCGTAGGTAACTTCGACATTGAATTCCTTTTCGAAATTCGCAATCGTTTCTTCACCGATATATTCGGCCCAGTTATAGACATTCAGCGTGCCTTCAGAATTAGCGCTTCCTGCATAAAAGGACAACGCTGCAATGATTGACGCTAGTACCAGATTTCTTTTCACAATGTGTCGCAAAATATTTTCCTCCGCAATAATTTACGCTCCAAATTCAAAATTGGAAACAAATTAATTGACTGTAACTGAAAGCGATTATATACAGTAATTTTGGATCGCCATTTTGATTACTCCAACAGCAACCTCCAAAACATATATTGAACGATACCGAGTTTCCTACACTTGTTGAAAGCGCAATCCTTTCGATATCTCGGGGTAAAGTTATTCTAATTGCCACTAATTATAAGCATGATTCTTGGTATAATATATCCAATACAAGTAATTGATAAGTAAGGAATATATACTATGAAACGAAACCCCGTTCAGTTCCAGAAAAGCCTCAGTCTCAAGGCGTTCCTGAAGCATTACGGTGACGAAGACAAATGCTTCGAAGCACGGTTCAAATGGCGTTGGTCAAACGGCTTTATCTGCCCCAACTGCGGGCACCACAAGAGCTGCCATCTGAACACCCGCAAACTGCGTCAGTGCTACCGCTGCCATCGCAAGACCTCCCTCATCGCCGGCACGATCTTTGAATCGAGCAAACTGCCTTTGACAACAATCTGGTTTCAAGCCATTTACCTTTTGACCCAGACCAAAAAGGCAAACCTTCACTTTTTTAAAGTGGGGAATGTCAACCGTTACTTACATAAACCCCTCTAGGCCATCCGCCCAAGCGTAATTCCCACCCTAAAACGGCGATCAGGTTGTTGGTCAAAAATTGAGGCGAACCTCACCGAGACACTTCGCTTCGTCTTTATCGTCCCTGTAATCCTGTCGGCGAACCTGCGTACACCACTCGGTGAACCCGCAGAACCTGATCAGGAGGCAGAATGATGAAAGAAAATTGGAACAAAAAATACTAGAATATTTATGTCGTGGACAACACGACAGGATTTAATTTGCAGGACATTTCTATGGTGACTCAACATTTTTTTGATTCTAGTGGCAATTGGGTTGCATTCCGCAGAGGAAAATTCGTATTCGATCCTAATGGAAATTGGATCGGCTGGTTACCATGGAACAATGATGAGATAGTAGATACTCGCGGTGAATATCTCGGTACTATTGTCCATCGAACGAAGTTAAGGTTGTATCAATTTCGAAATCGGCCTTATCGTGGTTACCCAGGCTATCCAGGCTACCCTGGTTACCCAGGCTATCCGGGCTACCCTGGGTTAGCAGGTTACGATATACCACCTCCTGGCGCAGAGGACGTGAGTATAAATGAAACAGCCAGTTTATGACTCAACTTGACCCTCGCCCAACTTTACCCCGTTCATTAGAATTAAAAAACTCCTATACGATTATTGAGGGCGCTTTCGATGCAGCGTCTTCTTTTTTGGTTTTGTTTGATGAATCAAGACGGAATAGTAATACGAGGGATGCGCCTGCGGATAAAGAACAAGATCTGCTTCGTGCAATGCTTGTTTTCGCATGTGCCGGCCTCGATTCGATGTTAAAACAACTTGTTCGTGATGCATTGGGAAAAGTGATAGATAGTAGAGAAGGAGCCAATGTCAAATTTAAGAGATACATAGAGAAGCGCCTAACACGACAAGGTGCACTCGATCAAAAATTCCTTGCTGAAATTCTTACTCGTCCAGACCCTCGAGATGGCCTAGTAGAAGAACTTGTAAACGAGTTAACTTCGAAAAGTCTTCAATCTAAAGATCAAATTCTACGCACAGCATCTTATTTTGATATTGCGTCAGACAGGATTACATCAACACCAGAGTCTCTTGATGAAATTTTTCATTGCAGAAATCAAATCTCGCATGAACTAGATGTGGATTTAGAGCAAACAAATAAATACCGTCGACACAGACAAAAAGATAGGATGATCGAATATACGAAAGAAATATTTGTACTGGCTAACAAAATTTTGCTTGAAGTTGACAATAGGCTGAGTCGAAAGTAATGAGTCTCTGGCCTCATAGATGCGGACTAGCAAGTTAGAGACTACTCGCTGTCGTCATTAGTGCGGGCAAATCTTTGGCTGTACCGATTCGCACATTATGGAAGCGATGAGTAAGTTCAACCAGATTGAGGAGTCAAATTAACTAGAATATCCAAACTGCTCTTGCCACCGCCCTTCATTGCCGGATGGATCAGTCCTGCTCGACTTTCAACGTGGTGAGATTTCTGTTCTCACCATCAAATTCCGCACCAATCAGGTAAATCGTATTAACCCCATTACGATACTTGTCGCATACCAGCGATCTTCAATCAATTTTAATCGCCTCTGACATTCTGTAATCTGCAGCAACGCTTTCGGAAAGCACCTTGCACTTGAACACAAATTCTTGAGTATTGATGATGAAGGCCGTCCGCAAAAGATCAAGCTTGGTGTGGCCAAGGGCTTTCGTAAGGCGCGGATTGCCAGCTGGGCCGGGTAGCATCTGGACACCGGCACTCATGTGGTTTCCGACGCCTTGAAGTATTTCGATGCGGTCACTGGTGGTGGGTGCGCGGCAGTGGAAAAACCGCAGTTTGATTGGGTCAATACGGTGCTGGGCAATCTCAAGACAGCCTGCGCAACAGCTATCCTCCTTTAATGCGAAATATGCTCCGCCGCGCGACCTGGCACAATTCGAGTATCGCTTCAATCGGCGGTACAGTTTGCCGGACTTGATTCCAAGACTTTCTTACGTCGCTTTGAGAACTCCGCCTATGTCTGAAAAACTCTTGAAACATGGCTTACGAGAAATGGTATTTAGGAAAGTTATTCTTTGTACTTTTTGATCAGGCTTTACTTCGAAAGTGAGTGGGATCATATAAGCAAGGTGAACACGCCCTTGCAGGAAATCGCTCACCCAAAATCCCAACTTCCAGATTTGTACCTTCAATTGCTACGTTTATCGGCAAGTAGGCATACGCGATGTTTTTCTTTACCCTGTGCCCATATCCACCGGAAGTGACTGAACCGACTTGAAAATCTTGAAAGTAAACCGGGTCGCCGCTATGCGCGGAGGCATGATCGCACTCCAGCGTCATGACCACAAGCCGCATTCCTTTGTCTGACTCGAATTCGTTTCGCAAAGCTTGCTGCCCGATGAACTCCTTCTTATCCATTTGTACAAATCGACTCAATCCCGCTTCGAACGGATTAAACTCATCAATCAAATCTGCTTTCCAGTGAAGATACCCCTTTTCCAAACGCATGGACTCAGTGGCATACAAACCAAACTGCACCAGATCAAAATGACGCCCAGCGCTGATCAGAGCCTGATACAGGTCGACTAGACTTTCGTTTTCAACGTGCAGTTCGTAAGCCAATTCACCCGAAAAACTGACCCGCATCGCCAATGCTTTCAGTTGTCCAAATATTACTAACCTCACGCGCATCGGTGCAAATGACTCATTCGACCAGTCGTCAAATCGGCCAAGAGATTGTAACAACTGCCTGGATTGAGGTCCTGCAACAACCAGTGTGGTGTGTGTGGTGGTTTTTTCCAGCAGACTCACAGAATCAGGCATGAACTTGTTTAACCAATCGCGGTCATGCCACTCGGCTGCGGCCGCGGAGCCATACCAGTAGCAATCCTTCGACAAACGGGCAATTGTTGCTTCTGCGAGAATATGTCCTTTTTGCGTCAGCAAATAACACAGTTTGACTTCGCCATCCACTTTCGGTATTGAGCTGCAAGACATTCGATCTAAAAATTCACCCGCTTCGCGACCGCGGATTTCATAACGGTTAAACCCTGATACTTCCATCAATCCAACTGACTTGACAATTCCAGCGACTTCCTGTGCAACCACATCGCGCGTCGGTGTAAACCGATACGAATGTTGATCGTGAAAATCAGGCGTCGGCTTGAAGAATAAAACTCGCTCCCAACCGTTCACCACACCCAAATGGGCAAATTGGCTGTCTAACTCGTCATAGAGCAAAGTGGTTCGCAATTTGCGTGCCGCATGACGGTACTCATGAGGCAAGTGATAGTCGAACTCCAGTTGATATTCCTCGATTGCTTTTTGACAAGTCACCTCAATATTGGCCCATCCTGCCAGTCGCCGCGGGTCCAGATACCAGGCATCCCATTCACTTTCCCCATAAATCATGATTTCAGCCAGTATCTTTCCAAGACCACCACCCTCACCGATGCCTGCCCTTAAGCCTAAACATGCAAACGCATTTTTTACTCCTGGAATCGGTCCCACTAAGGGTGCCCCATCAGCGCTATAGGTGATGGGTCCATTGACGACTGTATGGATGCCTGTTTTTTCCAGACAAGGCAGGCGCTGAAATATTTGTTCCATATTGTCCAGACAGCGATCAAGGTCTGACGGACAAAGTGAACGGGTAAAACCCGGATCAATTCCTTGCAAACCAAAAGGACGACACTCTTGCTCATAGACACCGACCAACAGCCCTGATTTTTCCTGGCGGCTGTAAAAGTTGTCGCCCGGGTCTCGAATGATGGGCAATCGAAATGCTAGCGATTCGATTTCGGCAATTGGCTCCGTGAGAAAATACATGTGTTCCATGGATATGACTGGGTGGCAGACGCCGAGCATCGCTCCGACTTCATTCACTCGGTATCCTGAAGCATTGACAACCATCTCACAGCCTATGTCGCCATCCTTGGTGTGAACGACAAATTCACCACCTGGTTTTCGAGTGATTGCTTCGACTGGATTGAATCGATAGATTTGCGCCCCGGCACGACGTGCTCGACGAGCCAGTGCAAACACCAATTGAGCGGGGTCGATATCGCCGTCCAACGGATCCCACCATGCGCCCAACAAGCCCTCTGTCTGCATCAATGGATGGCGACGACCCGCCTCGGCAGCATCGATGAACTCCATATCAACTCCAACCCCGCCAGCAATATCGCAATAGTGCCGATAAATATCGACCTGAGTCGGTGTGTGGGCCAAGCGCATACCGCCACTGATGTGATAGTTGATGGGATATTCAGGATCTTCAGCCAACTCTCGATAAAGGTTGATTGAATGTCGTTTCATCGCCACCATGGTCTGGTTGGCACCAAATTGTGTCACCTGGGCAGCTGCGTGCCATGTCGATCCCGATGTCAGTTCATCGCGTTCGACCAAGACAACATCGGACCAGCCTTCACGAGTCAGATGATAAAGTAGAGAAACGCCACCGATGCCTCCACCAATAATGACAACTCTAGCGTAGGTCTTCATTGTCTTTCACATCAAAAGTGATCATCCCTATCCGCGTGAAGTCGTTCTTCCTGTCAGATCAACAGGTCAAAAAGATTTATGACACAAGCGTCGGATTTCGTTGAGTCTTCGTCAAGCAGCACACAGTTTACGGCGCCAAAACATCCTGTCGCCAACCATTCGATTCGAGTTTGAATTGCAATCGCTCGTGAAGCCGGTCCCGACGGCCCTGCCAAAATTCAATGCAGTCAGGAATAATGACATAACCGCCCCAAAATGAAGGCCGCGACACTGCTTCGCCACCAAATTTTGCTTCGAACTTTTGCACTCGATCCGTCAGCTCATCAAACCTGTCCAGGACTTGGCTCTGAGGCGATGCCCACGCGCCAATCTGACTGCCCCTTGGGCGTGTCGCAAAATATTGGTTTGAAATTTCGTCTGATGCCACTTGGACCTGACCTTCGATCCGGACCTGACGATGCAGCCGATCCCACCACAACACGGCACTGGCAAATGAATTGGCGTTCAGATCCTTGGCTTTGCGACTTTCGTAATTGGTAAAAAACACAAAACCTTCAGGTCCGTGCGATTTCAGCAATACCTGCCGCGCCGATGGCCTGCCATTAGAACCAACCGTGCACAGCGTCATCGCCGAAGGTTCAATGAACTCGCTCGAGCGTGCTGTTTCAAACCACTCGGCAAACAGTTCAAATGGATCGTCGCGCTCGCCAAAGCCCGGTAAATGCTCGGTCATGCTCGTTTGACTTGATTCTGAAAAAAGCTAGATTCCTGCCATACACAGGTACTTGATCTCAACGTAGTCTTCTACACCGTATTTTGACCCTTCTCGTCCGACGCCGGATTCTTTCATTCCACCAAAAGGAGCGACTTCCGTTGAAATGATTCCGGTGTTGATGCCGACGATACCGTACTCAAGGGCTTCTGACATACGCCAGACTCTGCCAATATCGCGGCTGTAGAAGTACGCAGCCAATCCAAATTCAGTGGCATTTGCCATGGCTACGGCCTCATCTTCGCTACTAAACTTGAAAAGCGGCGCAAGCGGGCCAAAAGTCTCTTCGTTTGCGACATCCATATCGACCTTGACCTGCTTGATGACCGTCGGCTGAAAGTAAGTGCCGCCAAGTGAATGGCGTGAACCGCCGACAGCAACTTGCGCACCCTTTGCGACGGCATCACTGATGTGTGCCTCGACTTTTTCGACGGCTGCCACATCGATCAACGGTCCGACTACAGTGCCCTCTTCAAGCCCATCACCAACCTTCATCTGACTAACTGCTGAGGAAAGTTTTTGTGCGAATTCATCGTAAATCGTATCGTGAACCAGAATGCGGTTGGCACAAACGCATGTCTGGCCTGCATTTCGATACTTTGACTGTATGGCTCCGACAACGGCAGCATCGATATCCGCATCGTCAAATACGATAAATGGTGCATTACCACCCAATTCAAGCGAAACTTTTTTGACGGTGTCCGCGCACTGTCTCATCAATACCTTGCCAATGGCCGTAGACCCGGTAAACGAAAGCTTTCTTACTGTGTCATTGGCAGTCAATTCCCCTCCGATTTCAGACGACGAACCAGTAACAACGTTGATCACTCCAGGGGGAATTCCAGCCCGTTCAGCCAACTCGCAAAGTGCCAGTGCAGAATACGGTGTACTGCTGGCTGGTTTGATTACAATCGTACAGCCACAAGCGAGTGCCGGCCCAGCTTTACGGGTGATCATAGCGGATGGAAAATTCCATGGTGTGATCGCTGCACACACCCCAATGGGTTCCTTGATGACAACGATCCGTCTGTCGGGAAGTTGCGGTGGAATGACATCACCATAGATTCGCTTGCCTTCTTCTGCAAACCACTCAAAGAACGAAGCTGCATAAGCCACTTCCCCGCGAGATTCTACCAGGGGTTTTCCTTGTTCAATGGTCATCAACTTGGCCAAGTCTTCTTCGTTTTCCAACATTAACGACGCCAGTTTTTTCAAACAAACCGACCTTTGCTTAGCCGTCAGTTTCCGCCAACTTTGAAACGCTTGCTGTGCAGCGTCAACCGCTCGTGCTGTTTCATTGGCTCCCATCTTGGGTACTGAACCGATCACCTTGCCATTTGCAGGGTTCGTAACTTCAAGTGTTTCACCGCTTTCGGCATCAAGCCACTGACCGTCGATGTAACATTGTTGACGAAACAGCGATTCGTCCTTTATGTGTAATTTGAGCATTGTAGTTTCCTTTAATTTCAATTAAATGCAGCGATCCCGGTTTGTGATCTGCCGAGAATCAGTGCGTGAATGTCGTGTGTGCCCTCATAGGTATTGACAGCTTCCAAGTTCATTGAATGGCGAATGACGTGAAACTCGTCACTCACACCATTACCACCGTGAATATCACGCGCCATGCGGGCAATTTCCAAGGCCTTACCGGCATTATTACGCTTCATCAGGCTGATCAATTCATGTGCGGCTTTGCCCGAGTCAAGCAAACGTCCCACCCTTAGCGAACCTTGCAATCCCAGCGAAATTTCTGTTTGCATGTCCGCGAGTTTTTTTTGCACCAGCTGCGTCGCCGCGATGGGGCGACCGAACTGAATGCGGTTCATCGCATAATTGAGCGCCGAGTGCCAGCAAAATTCAGCGGCACCCATGGCTCCCCAGCTGATTCCATAGCGCGCCATCGTTAAACAGGCAAATGGTCCTTTCAAACCCGATGCCTGCGGCAATATCATCGAATCCGGGACAAATACATCATCCATCGCAATACTACCGGTCGCTGACGCTCGCAATGAGAATTTGCCTTCAATCTTGGGCGCGTGCAAACCTTTTGCACCACGCTCCAATAGAAAACCGCGTATCACCTCATCGTCATCCTTCGCCCAAACCAGGAAAAGATCCGCCAAAGGAGCGTTGGAAATCCAGGTTTTTTCGCCATTTAGCCGATAGCCGGATTTTACCTTGCGCGCCCGACTTGTCATGGCGCCAGGATCTGATCCATGATTGGGCTCTGTCAGACCAAAACAGCCGATCATCTTGCCACTTGCCAGTTCAGGCAGAAAAGTCTGCCGCTGTGAGTCACTGCCGAAACGAAAGATGGGATACATAACGAGCGAAGACTGCACACTCATGAACGATCGATAACCGCTGTCGACCCGTTCTATCTCTCGCGCGATCAAACCATAACTGACGTAATTCAGACCTGCACAATTGTGCCCGTCAATGGTTGATCCCAATAGTCCAAGCTCACCCATCTCGGTTGCAATCGCCGGGTCAAAAATTTCCTCGCGATTGGCTTTAACAATGCGCGGCATCAGGCTCTCTTCAGCATAACGCCTGACAGTCTCCTGGACGAGACGTTCTGACTCGTCTAACTGCTCATCGAGCAAAAACGGATCATGCCAGAGAAAGGATTTCGGTGATTCTTGCAACATTTCAACTGCTTCCTATGCCGCGTGTAATGACGTTTCATTCTGGCGGATCGCCGCCAGTAGCTTATTAACCTTTTCTGCGGTTTCGTCAACGTGCTGACGTTTGACATGGCCATAGCCACGTATGGTTTCCGGGTAGCTGGCAAGTTCCACTGCCAAGCGATGATTTTCACTCGAGAGCCGGTCAAGGACTTCCTGCATGACCGTTTCATACTGCTCAATGAGATGTCGTTCAAGTTTTCGATCTTTCGTGTGTCCGAAAGGATCAAACCGGCTTGCCCGTAAAAATTTGAACTTGGCGAGCACTGCCATTGCTCGAAGCATCCAGGGACCGAATGTCATTTTGTTCGGCAAACCGGTCACTTTGTCCTTTCTTGCCAGCAATGGCGGAGCCAGGTGAATTTGAAGCCGGTATTCGCCTTCGAACTGTGCTTTAAGCTGTAATTTGAAATGACCATTACTATAAAGGCGCGCCACCTCATACTCATCCTTGTAAGCTAGCAGCTTGTAATAGTACTTCGCCACACTGACGGCAAATCCGTGCATTCCTGGTGCTTTTGCTTCTTCTGCAGCGCGAGCGCGTTCGACAAGGTGGCGGTAACGTTTCGCATAGGCTTCATTCTGGTATAGCACCAGTGCCTTCGAACGATGCTCGATGATCTCGTCCAAGGTCGATAATTTGCTCTCCATCAATTCGGGTGCTACGCGAATTGCATCACTGATACATTGTTCCACGGCAGCAGAATCGACTGCGTATTGACGACCTCGGTGCAGCGCCTGTTTGTTCATTTCAACAGACCGACCATTCAGTTCAATTGCCCGTTCAATGGCTTGAACAGAAATGGGCAGGTAACCTTTTTGTAATGCAATACCGACCACGAATAAATTGGCAGCAATCGTATCGCCAAAAAGGTGACTGGCAAAGTAGTTTGAGTTGACGAAAGTGGCATGTCCGCGTTGAACGGACCGCTCAATGATACCTTGCAGTTGTGATCTTGGAAACTTAAGGTCGCTGATGCGAGTGAAATCACCGGACATCAATTCGTAGTTGTTGATGACCGCGCGGGTTCGATCTGAATTTGCACTCAGCATCACCTTGTCAGACGCAGAAACCACCAAATCGCACCCTAGGATCAAGTCAGCTCCGCCATTGGCGACATGCATTGACGATATCTGTTCAGGATTTTGTGCAATAACAAGATTACTGATCACCGAACCGCCCTTTTGTGCGAGCCCCGTCATATCGAGCACTGAACAGCCAAGCTCATCGATGTGAGCAGCCATCCCCAAAATCGCGCTGACAGTAATCACGCCTGTACCACCGACGCCGTTGACGACGATGCAGTACTCCTTATCGATCGGAGCGGTATCCGGGACAGGCAATAGCGACGGGTCAAAACCAGCTGTCGTACCGGATTTGGCCGGCTTGATGACGCTGCCACCGTTGACAGTCACGAAACTTGGGCAAAACCCATCAATGCAGGTATAGTCTTTGTTGCAAGAAGCCTGATCAATTCGGCGCTTGCGCCCCAATTCTGTCTCGTGAGGTAATATAGCGACGCAGTTTGATTGTAATCCACAATCGCCACAGCCCTCGCACACCTGCGTATTGATAAATGCGCGCTGAGGTGGATCAGGATACTCACCGCGCTTTCGACGCCTGCGCTTTTCTGCCGCACAGGTCTGGTCGTAGATGATTGCGCTGACGCCCTCGTGTTCCCTCATTGTCTTTTGCACTGCATCGAGTTCATGGCGATCAAGTACGCTGACTGTGTCCGGCAACTTGTTTGTCGCCCGACATGCACTGACATCGTCCGTCAAGACCGACACTTTTCCGACGCCTTCGGCCAGTAATTGATGGGCAATTTGAGAGACCGTCAACGGGCCATCAAAAGGCTGACCGCCGGTCATCGCAACAGCATCGTTATAAAGCAGCTTAAATGTGATGGTCGTGCCCGCCGCAACAGCCGCGCGAATTGCCAAAAGCCCTGAATGCAAATAGGTACCGTCGCCGACATTTTGAAAGATGTGAGAACGCTTGCTGAACAAACTTTCGCCAATCCAACTCGCACCTTCGGCTCCCATTTGTGTAAATCGAGCGGTGGAACGGTCCATCCACTGGACCATGTAGTGACAACCAATGCCCGCCAGTGCCACACTGCCTTCAGGCACCTTGGTCGAAGTATTGTGAGGACAGCCGGCACAAAAATACGGCATGCGCTGTAGCGGGGCAAGTTCGGTGTCTTTATTGGCCCGCTGTCTGACTTGAGTCAAACGATCGGATAACTGTTGCGAATTGATCACTGCCAAAGTTTGATCACCAATGGCAATTGCAATCTGCATGGCGCTCAATCTCGCAGTCGAAGTGAGCAAGATCTCACCATGCTGGTCTCGTTTTCCCACGACCACCGGCGAAGAACGCCGGCCATAGAGCAATGTTTTGATCTGGTCTTCGATAAGGCCGCGTTTTTCTTCCACGACAATTATTTTTTCCAGATTATTGGCGAAGTGTTCAAGACCGGTTCTCTCTAAAGGCCAACTCATCGCAACTTTGTAAAGCCGAATGCCCAGTTTGTAGGCGGTATCCCGGTCAATATCCAACTCAGTCAGAGCGCGCATCACATCTGAATAGGATTTGCCTGTCGTAATAATCCCCACACGTGCATTCGTAGGGCCGTAGACCAGACGGTCAAGGCTGTTGAGCCGCCAGAACGCGTGAACGGCTGGCAGTTTATGTTCATGCAAACGCTGTTCTTGCTGCAAGGGCGTGTCTGGCCAGCGAATGTTCAGCCCACCCGATGGCAGCAAGAATTCTTCTGGAATTGCAAAATCATCAGACAGGTTTCCCAATTCAACCGATGCGGTCGCTTCCACTGTATCGTGTACACATTTGAGTCCGACCCAACAACCGGAAAACCGCGACAACGCCCATCCGGTCAATCCGAAATTCAAAATATCCTGAACGCTTGCAGGATTTAGAATCGGCATCATTGCGTCAACCAGTGCATACTCGCTTTGATGAGCAGTGGTCGACGATTCGCATGCATGATCATCGCCCATCGCTGCCAGCACCCCGCCGTATTTTGAAGTGCCAGCGAGATTCGCATGGCGAAATGCATCCCCCGAGCGGTCGACACCAGGACCCTTTCCATACCAGATGCCGAAAACACCGTCATATTTTCCCTGACCGTCAAGTTCTGCCTGCTGCGTTCCCCACACGGCCGTTGCAGCCAGGTCTTCGTTGATCGCTGGATGAAAGTGGATATTGTGGGGCTCTAGGAATTTATCCGCCTGCCAATATTGCATGTCCAGAGCACCAAGTGGTGAGCCCCTGTACCCGGTAATGTAGGCGGCGGTATTTAAGCCAAGCGCCTTGTCGCGCTGCGACTGCAATAGTGGCAATCGCACCAAGGCCTGAATTCCGGACATGAATACCCGGCCGGCCTCCTGTGTGTACTTATCGTCAAGCGATACGTTTGAAAGCATCAATCAATCATCCGCGAAGCACGACGAACTCTCAAATACCCCATTTGAAAAAATCGTCACCTTCGTTCATGTAATATTTCGATAGCACCATTTTATGAACTTCCGAAGCACCATCAACCAGGCGAGACTGACGCTGATAACGGTAAATCCACTCAAGGATCGTGTCTTTCGAATAACCTTTAGCGCCCAGCATCTGTATCGCAGTATCGACAACGTGATGCAAGGTATCAGCGACCTTGACCTTGGCAATCGAAACTTCCTTACGGGCAAAATCGCCTTGTGCGAGTTTCCACGCCGCATGCATAGTCAGCAGTCTT
This sequence comes from Arenicellales bacterium, assembly GCA_963664525.1. Taxonomy (GTDB): domain Bacteria; phylum Pseudomonadota; class Gammaproteobacteria; order Arenicellales; family JAJDZL01; genus JAJDZL01. Next base: position 521,635 of record OY761535.1, on the reverse strand, counting down.
CCCAGGTGAACCTGACTGGCTGCCTCACCGAGCATCCACTGCACCCCTTCGTGTTCCTGCAATGTTTTGCCAAAAGCCTTGCGTTCCCGAGCATAATCACTTGCGATTTCCAAACAGCGGCGACAAAGACCCAGCCATCTCATGCAGTGGGTTAAACGTGCCGTACCCAATCGCATCTGGACAACCTTCATGCCATCGCCAACTTCGAGCAGACGATTTTCGTCCGGGATCTCGAGTCCATGAAACTTCAGTTCACAATGCCCTCCATGTTCTTCCGGTCCCATAATCGGAACGCGGCGGACAATTTCCCAACCTGGATCATCGCGATCGAACATAAATGCAGTCAAACCTTTGCGCGGGTGATCTGAGGTGCGCGCCAGCAAAATAAAATGCTTTGCAACTCCAGCACCGGTGATGAACCATTTATGACCGTTTACGATCCATTTATCGCCCGATTTTTCCGCTTTGGTGAGCATCATGCCTAGAGGGTCAGAGCCGGAGCCGGGTGCAGGTTCCGTCATTGCCAGCGCCGATCGAACCTGACCGTCAATGATGGGCTGAAGCCATCGCTCTTTCTGGGCCGGTGTACCGACCCGTTCGAGTACGATCATATTGCCGTCATCCGGCGCAGCACTGTTGAACACCACCGGACCAAAAATGGATCGGCCCATCTCTTCGTAGCACGTTGCCATACCCACTGTATCAAGGCCCCCACCACCGAGTTGTGTCGGCATCTGCAAGCACCACAGGCCTTCGCTACGGGCTTTTTCTCGCAGCGGTAAGAAATACTTATCCGCGATATTTTCACCTTCGTCGTAAGCATCTGGCAGTGACTCGACCGGTATGATATGAGTGTCTACGAATTCGCGAATTCGCTGCTGATAATCCCGTACGGTGCTTTCGACACTAAAGTCCATAGAGCTTGCTCCCAGTTTACATCGAAGATTGCAAGTGGCCGCCGTCGGCAACAATCGTGCTGCCAGTCATGTAAGATGATGCATCCGACGCCAGCAGCAAAAGTGGTCCATCAAGGTCTTCAGGTCGGCCAAACCTGCGTTGGGGAATTTTTGCCTTGGCTTTTTCACCAAGTGGCGACTCAAGATAATCCCGATTCATGTCAGTAACGATATAACCTGGCGCAATGGCGTTGACACGAATTGAATGGCGCGCCCATTCATAGGCCAACAGGCGAGTCAGGTGCTCCAGTGCAGCCTTAGTTACCGCATACGGTGCAACCCCGCCCATGACGCGCCGACCAAGAATCGATGCAATATTGATTATAGTTCCGCCTTTGGAATTCGACGACATGTGCCGCCCGGCTTGTTGTGCAACCAGCCACGCACCTTTCAGATTGGTTTCGATGACTGCATCCCAGTCACTCTCCGATGTCTCAAGCGCTGAACCCTGAAACGCGATGCCTGCGTTGTTGACAACGATGTCAATCTGGCCGTGTACGCAAACCGATTGCTCAAATGCCAACTCGACACTCGCCTTATCAGTAACGTCCATTTGAATCCAACTGATTTGGCTACGACTGTGTTCGAGCGATGCGGCTCGCGCTTTGAGGTGTTTCGTTCGCCGCGCGGCCAGCGCAACATTGGCCCCCGCCTGCGCCAGAGTCTGTGCAAAATGCGAACCAATGCCACTCGAAGCCCCGGTGACCAGTGCAGTTTTCCCGCTTAAGTCAAATATTGATTCCATTGAGCCAGCACTTAGACCGCAAACTGCATCTTCATCAGGCCACCAATGAATTGATGTATGTTCCCTGGTCAACTTGCACATCGATGAGCGAAATGCCACGACAGGAATTTGACGTCTCGAATGCATCTGCAAATTCTTCCATTGACTGCGCAGTCAATCCGAGTCCACCGAAACTTTCTGCAAACTTGGCAAAATCCGGGTTGCATAAATCTGTCGCAATGACGCGGCGAGGAAAATGTTGTTCCTGGTGTTTACGAATGGTACCAAGCACGCCATTGTTGATCACAATGACTAACATTTCAAGTTCCAGCATCGCTGCTGTTGCCAGTTCCTGGGCAGTCATCATGAAACAGCCATCCCCACAGATGCTAATGACTTTGCGCTCAGGTGCACAAAGCTTCGCACTGATTGCAGCTGGAATCCCGTACCCCATGGAACCGGCAATCGGTGCCAACTGTGTTCGATAGGTGGCACCATAGCGATGATATCGATGCAAGACACCGGTATTGATGCCTGAACCACTGGTGACAATCGTATCAGCTGGCAATCTTGTTTGCAGCCAACTGATCACCTTGTCGTTGGTAAACTCACCCGCGTCGTCAGACAGCGTCGAATGGACCAGATAAGCTTCCCTGCCCTGTCGCGTCCAATCAATCCAGCTATTGCAATCTTGAAGCTGCAGATTTTCAAGGCTGGCGACAAAAGCTGACGAAGTCGCATTGATCGCAACATCCGGTTGATAGACCCGTCCCAACTCACCGACATCCGGATGGACATGAAAAAATTTTGCCTTCGGAAGCGGGGCCTCGACCAACGAGTATTTTTGAGTGGGCAACTCACCCAAGCGCGCACCAATACACAGAATACGATCGCTTTGGCGCATAATCTCTGCCAATTGCGGACCGGTGCTGATGCCAAGATCACCCAGGTAATTCTCATGTGCATTATCGATATAGTCCTGGCAGCGAAATTCAGCGACGACCGCCAGATGATTGCGCTTGGAAAATTGGGCAATCTGCACCCTCAGTCTCTCACTCCAGCCACTGCCGCCGACAATGACCAGGGGTCGTTTCGCTCCAGAAAAGAAATCTTGAACAATCTGACCAGTTTGTGGCGGTACAGCTGACTCTGGAATGAGTACCGGTGGAAGATCAGCTACTTTCGCCTCATCAAACAGGACGTCTTCAGGAAACACCAGCACCACAGGTCCCGGTCTACCAGACAAGGCAACACGCCAGGCGCGGCTGACATACTCTGGAATACGCCTCACATCTTCGACCTGAGCAACCCACTTTGCCAAGGGGCGGAACATGGTACGAAAATCAACTTCCTGAAAAGCCTCCCGATCCAGAAATTCGCGCTGTACTTGGCCGATCATCAATACCATGGGGGTTGAATCCTGATGGGCGATGTGAACTCCCAGCGATGCATTGGTCGCACCTGGACCGCGGGTAACAAAGCACACTGCGGGCCGACCGGTCATTTTCCCATAAGCCTCGGCCATAATCGCTGCGCCACCTTCATGCCGACAGGTTACAGTCCTGATGCCGGGATGATCATACAATCCGTCCAATGCTGGTAGAAATGATTCCCCAGCCACACAAAAAACAACTGGACATTGTTGAATTGCCAACTGATCAGCGAGGATCTTGCCACCATGGCGAATTCGGGAGTCTAATGGTTCTTTGCTCATATATGCTTTAATGGGGTTGTGGCGTGGAAACTGCCTAACCGGCACTGAATTGGATTTGCCCGCACAATTTTAACTTCGTTTGTGAACTATTTCCGAGTGCAATCGCGACGAATTATTCGCAAAAAACTGTACACACTTTCATTGATGATCATATGGCCGAAAAATTTCCAGTAACGATCTATCACAATCCGCGCTGTTCCAAGTCACGGCAGACACTGAAAATTTTAAGTGAAAGACCTGATTGCGAAGTCGAAGTGGTCGAGTACCTGAAAAAACCACCGTCAACCAAAGAGCTCAAGCGAATTCTTAAGATGCTTGAATTGACGCCCCGCGGCTTGATACGTACTAGCGAAGGCGTATACAAATCCGAAATCCTCACAGCCTCGAATTTGACCGATGAAGATCTCATCGAGAAAATGACAGAACATCCGATTCTTATTCAGCGACCAATTGTCATTTGCGCCAATCAAGCCGTGATTGGCCGACCGCCAGAAAAAGTACTGGATATTTTGTAGGCCTTACCGCAGTGTATGTGTCAATCGAGTCTTTGTCGAAGTGAATGAATCTGAATCAAGTCCTGCTCATTATGGTGTTGTAACCACCATTTTGCTGCTTGCGGGCTTAGGCAGCACGATCGGAATCATTGTTTCAATCCTGGCCATCGGGTTTTTAGAAGGCATTGCCTGGCTGAACACTGAATTTTTGATCGCGCCTCATGAAAGGATTCAACTCGAAACTAGACCACTGATTCTGGCACTGGTTGTAATCGGCGTACCCGCTGTGGGTGGTTTAATCGTTGGGTTCATCATTTACTATTTTGTTAGTGTTCGGCGACCGCTTGGTCCACCCGATACGATTTTAGTTGTCCAGACCCGAGGTACGCCTCAACCGCTTGGCAGCGGAATTATGTCAACGCTCGCAGCTATGATTTCCCTAGGATGCGGAGCATCGGTCGGACAGTATGGTCCACTGGTCTATCTGGGTTCGATCGTCGGTTCACTTGCAAACGTTCTAAAGCTGAAAGTTCCCAATTTGCAGGCAATCTGCATCGCCAGCGGAGTCGCCGCTGCCATATCGGTTTCGTTCAACGCACCCATTGCAGGCATGGTGTTTGCTCACGAGGTTATCTTGCGACACTATGCGGTCAAAGCCTTTGCTCCGACCACTGTAGCCGCTGCAATGGGATTTATTTTTGCCAACGTCGTGTTTGACCGTCCACCCTTGTTTCTGGTTGTATTCGAAGGAATTCAACACGGCTATGAGTTTATCTTTTTTGCACTGATCGGCATTCTGGGTGCATTTGTTGCCGTTGGATTTTCCAAGGGCGTGCTTTACTGTCAAAACTACGCTAGTCGCAGCCGAATACCAGCTGCTTTGCGACCGATGGTCGCCGGTACTATTTTGGGTGTGGTGGCGCTACAAATCCCCGATGTTCTGGGAATCGGTCAAGAAACGCTGCGTTTTGCGACAATAGATAACGCATTTGAAATCAACGAATTGGCATTAATCATCATCGCTAAAGTCGCGGTAACGATACTGTGTCTTGGTTTTGGATTTGCAGGCGGCGTATTTAGTCCGATTTTGCTGATTGGTATCCTGTTCGGCGCCTTGTGCGGCAGTGTTCTGGACCAGTTGCAGATTGTCGGGCACTCTGGCGTGGTTCCTTATGCAATCTGTGGCATGATGGCCGCTACTTCACCGGTGATCGGTGCACCATTGGCGATGATTCTGATCGTGTTTGAACTCACCCGGAACTACGACCTGACCATCGCTGCAATGGTTGCGGTGGTGTTTTCAAACTTGCTTGCTTCTCGGATATTCGGCCGTTCGATGTTTGATATTCAATTGGCTGCTCGAGGCTTCGATCTCACGCTGGGAAGAATCAGTGCGATTATCAGCTATGGTAGCATCACGCATATCATGCGCTCTGAGTACCCCCGATTCCATCCGGACGATAAAATTGGTAAAGTTGCATTTCAGTTGGCGCACATCGGCCGTACGGCTGGCATCATTATTGGCGACAATGATCGGGTGGTTGGCATTGTCCATGTTGGTGATTGCACAGGGCTCGCGCCAACGACGCCGCTTGGAGATGTGATGAACCGCAACACCATGCGATTTAGTGAAAGTACCAATGTCGGAGAAGCGCTTGAGGCGTTTCGACAGTCAAAGTATGAAGTGGCTCCGGTCATTTCATCCAAATCCCAGGATTTACTCGGTGTTGTCTACGAAAGTGACGTCATCAGCGAATACCGTCGTGTTTCAGATCGAATCAGGAATGAAGAAAATGAACCGATATAGTCTCGCAATTTTGATGGTGTCGCTCTTGACTGTCTCGAATGGATGGGCTCAAGACGATGAGCTGACTATTTCAAGTTGGGGTGGATCCTATGTAGCCGCACAAAGCGAGGTCTTTTTTGAACCTTTCGAGAAGGAGCACAACGTTCGCATCAATCTAAGGCCGTATAACGGTGGCATCGCTCCTCTTGAATTGCTTGAAAATCCGGGACATGCTTCCTGGGATGTGATCGATATGACCGAGTCCGATGCGTTAGCGGCCTGTAATCATCGACTGATCGCTGAGTTTGATCGTTCAATTCTGCACCCTGCAGCTGATGGAACTCCGCCTCGCAAAGACTTTGTGCGCAGTTCATTTTTCAAATGCGGAATCGGGCACTTAAGTTACGCCACTGTTCTAGCTTACGATGAGCGAGCGTTTGCGGCCATTAAGCCTAATTCTGTTGCAGACTTTTTTGATATTGAACGATTTCCGGGGAAACGGGCCATTCAACGCACCCCGAAGGGAATTATGGAGTGGGCAATGCTGTCCTATAACGTACCGGTAAGACAGATCTACGATTTATTGAGTACCAAGCGGGGATTTAGACTGGTAACACATCGCCTCAATCAAATTAGGGATCATATCGTTTGGTGGGACGAAGGCCACGAACCTGTTGAGCTTCTTCGCGAAGGCAAAGTTGTCATGGCATCGGGATTCAATGGGCGGTTCTATGATGCGCGAACCAATCAGAATATCCCGATCACCATTATCCCGGATGGACAATTTTTGGAATTAAGTGTCTGGACAATTCACCGCCAAGCACGGCGACCAGACCTTGCTGCGAAGTTTATCGGATTCGCCACAAGCACTGAACGCATGGTCGCCTTTTCCAACACGCTTCCCTATGGTCCAACACGAAAATCAGCCATTGATCGAATCGGACTGCACGCCGCCAGCAATGCGTCAATACGAGAACACCTGCCGATGTCGGAGTTTGCAAGCAATCGAAGGATTCGTACCGACAGTGAATGGTATTCGGGAACTGAAACCCTTCGAAACCGATGGTTCAACGAGTGGTTAAATTCAGCAGGCGAATGATTTTGGTACGCTAAAGCATTGACTGCATGTCGGAAATGGTTTTGTCATGCAGTCGCATTCAGTGTCGTTCAAACCGTACAAATCAGCGCCATCGATGCGCACGATTTCCAATTCATTGACCCATCTGAGTCACATGCTTTTGTGGGTCTGTCTATTGAAGGGCTGGCAATATGAAGTAGAACACTGACTCATATGGGCTCTATGTTCAAATTCAAGGTTGACAAATTCCAATTTATCGATCAATATATGTCACCCCACGCAGTACAAGTGGTCTGGAATTGGATCGTATTTGACACGCGTTAATGAAGGATGTGAAAAATCTAAGTATCGATTTAACAATTGCCTGTGGTATCTATATCAGTTGGTTTATTTTGGTAATATTCGGTAATGACTTACCGATTGTTCTGCTGTTTCTCGCCGGTGGCTACCTGATTTGCCTGCACGGCAGTCTACAGCACATCGCTGTCCATGGTTATCCGACCCAATGGCGATGGCTCAATACCGTGATCGTCTATCCTCCACTTGCATTTTTCTATCCGTATTCGATTTACCGCGAGTCTCACATACAACACCATCAAATCGAAATCTTGACAGATGTCAATACAGACCCCGAGTCGCTATATCTTTCAAAATCACATTGGGACCGTTTGAACGCATTGAGCAAAAACGTCTATCGTTTCAATTTCACATTGCTTGGTCGCTTGCTGATCGGTCCTTTTGTTGCGCTTTACCAGTTGTGGAAAGGACAGGCACTGTTGATTTTTTCTGGTGATCTTCGCTGCGCATTAACATGGATTGGTCACATTGCAGCCTGCCTTGTCATCGCCTTGTTTGTTCATTACGCGAGCGATATGCCCATCTGGAAGTATTTATTGTGTTTTGTCTATCCGGGGATATCATTCACCTTGCTTCGATCGTACACGGAGCATCGATGGTCAGACAATGAAAATGAACGCTCGATTATTGTGGAAGGTTCACGACTTAGCCGTTTGCTGTACCTGAATAACAACTATCACTGGGTACATCACGAAAACCCTGCACTACCATGGCAGGAACTGAGCACGGCATTTCGTCAACGCCGAAGTGAAATCCTGCAATCCAACAGGAATTTTTACTATAAAGGCTACTTTCAATTGTTTGCTCGGCTGTTTAAGGATCGGTGGGTCGATCCCATTCATCCGTCGCAATCCAGTTAATAGTTACAATCATACTCACAGAATGAGTCAAGCGGAGGGCACAACTCAATGATTCAGCGCATGGACACCAACGAAAGAATGAGCCAAATTGTTATTCATGGCAATACGGTTTACTTGGCAGGTCAAGTTGCTTTTGGCGCACCTAGCAAAAGCGTAGCCGAGCAAACCGAAGACACGCTCGCCCGAATTGACGGATTGCTGGCAAAAGCAGGAACTGATAAATCAAAACTTCTGTCGGCGACAATTTGGCTTACAGACATTGGTGATTTTGCTGAAATGAACGCTGTTTGGGATGCCTGGGTCAGCCCCGGCAATGCGCCTGCGCGTGCCTGCGTTGAATCGAATCTTGCCGCACCGCAATTTAATGTCGAAATTGGCGTCGTTGCAGCGTTAGATTGAACACAAAAGTGCTGAGAAACGTGCCGTTTCAATTATTGGGAACAATTGATGCGAATCGTAATCCTCGGCGCCGGCCTTATCGGCGTAACTACCGCCTATGAACTTTCACGAAGCGGCGAGCACGACATTACCGTCATCGACGCTGGAATCGATGTTGCAACACAAGCGAGCGCAGTCAACGCATCGATGATTGCACCGGGCCACGCGTTTGCGTGGGCCTCACCGAAAGTGCCTGGTATTTTGTTAAAGTCTCTTTATCGAAATGATCAGGCATTTCGAATTCGACTGCGAATGGACCGGCAATTCTGGAAGTGGACCGCTCTTTTTCTCAAGCAGTGCAACAACAAAGATGCCCATCGTAATACGGTGCTCAAACACGGTCTTTGTCGATATTCCCAGGAACGCCTGTCAAAATTGGTTGACGAAAATTCAATCCATTACGATCAAATTCAACGCGGTTTGATTCACCTGTTCCGTAAACCGGAGACTTTGGAAAAAGGAATCGCACGATCGAAAATTCTGTCTGATCGCGGACAGCATACAGAAATCCTTTCTGTCGATGAACTTGTAGACCTTGAGCCGGCATACAGCAATCAGCGCTCCAAAATAGCGGGTGCAGTTTATTGTCCAACGGACGAAACCGGCAATTCGCAAAAGTTTACTGAATCTTTGGCGATGACCTGTCGCGCGAGAAACGTCAAATTCAAATTCAATACCCGAATCAGCGCACTGGCGGCCCAGTACAATACAATTCAGTGTGCGCAGTCCTCAGACGGTCCATTGGAAGCGGATTTATTCGTTGTTTCCTTAGGTGCCCACACTGCGCAAGTTCTTCAATCAGTCGGTGTAGACCTTCCAATTTATCCTGTCAAGGGATACTCGCTTACGTATCCCGTTCGATCGGAAGATCAGCCACCGGCCATAGGCACGATCGATGAAGACAATCTTGTTGCATTTGCACGTATCGGCAATTTGTTCAGAGCGACAGCAACAGCAGAATTCGCAGGATTTAACCTGGACCACAAGCCCAAGGACTTCCAGGCCATGGTTCGTGCACTTAGGAGCCTTTTACCTGATGGGGCTCACTACGACATGCCAACTTATCGAACATGTCTTCGCCCGATGACTCCCCAAGGTTCACCCTACATCGGGTTTTCCAAGTACAAAAATCTGTTTGTCAATTCAGGCCAAGGTCACATGGGCTGGACTATGGCTTGTGGGTCAGCCAAACTTGCCGCTGATTTGATTGAAGGTGTCGAACCCGAAATTGATGCCCAGGGATTTCAACTGCCTTGACGAATTTTCTACAACAGTTTGCGCCAGACCATAACGCAGTCGAATTGTTCTCGTCTTTGACCATCCAGTGGTTTGATATAGCGTAGCGATTGTTCGAAAAAAGTCTAATTCTAAATTCTATCCAGTGATAAACAACAAAATGTATTCGATATGCGCAGCGCAATCGGTTCCTCAATCCAGTGCAGGAAGAATACACGAGCATATCTTTTTGTATTCACACATATTCGCAACAATTTTGAGCTCAAATCCCAAAAATACTGTATAGTCCAACTCTAAGTAGAATCCGTATTTGACATTTACACCGACACGAGGTTCAAGCCATGCAACAAGCGGTTCAGACAATCGGAAACGCGCAGCGTACTGTTCGAACTCATATCCCGTTCGAAATTGACAGCGGTATTGCGCAACGAGCGGCCATTGGCCTGATCGTGCTCGGCACAGACCATACAATCGAACACGAGTTTCGTTCATTTCTGGACTTAGACGGAGTTGGTTTTTTTGAAAGCAGAATTCGAAACTCGGTAACGATCACCCCTGAAACTCTCGCCGCCATGGAGCAGCGCATTCCAGAATGCACTGACGTTATTCTCAACGGTGTTCCACTTGACGTTGTTGCCTATGGTTGTACATCCGCTTCTATGGTGATTGGTGAAGAACGCGTCTTCGAATTGATAAACGAACGCCGTCCGGAAGCGAAGTGCACCACTCCGATAACCGCAGCGTTTGCTGCATTTGAAGCACTTGGTGCCAGGAATTTAGCCGTATTGACGCCTTACCGGCAAGATGTTAATGACAAAGTCACCGAGTACATTGAAGCGCGCGGTTTCAATGTCGTTGCTTTCGGTTCTTTCAACGAAGAGGATGATCACCGCGCTGCAAAAATCACGACTGAATCGATTAAAAATGCCGCAATTGAACTCGGATCACATGACTCGGTCGACCTGGTTTTTGTTTCGTGTACGAACCTTAGGATTGCTCCAATCATTTTGGACATCGAAAACGCTGTGGGCAAGCCGGTAACTTCAAGTAACCACGCCATGGCTTGGCACTGTCTACGCCTTGCCGGCGTTCACGATCAGAACCCAAATTTTGGAAGGCTGTTTACGATCTGAGCTTCAATCTATTCTCGAAGTTCATTGCCTGCATGACTGACCCCTTCTTCCTGAGTGGCGAAAATATCGCGCGCCAAACCAACAATTTGAGGGTCAGGATCAACAACTATATCGAGGTTCTTATCCGGGTAGTCCAGATTGCACAAAAAATGTCTCATGCAGTTGATTCTCGCTCGTTTTTTGTCATCTGAACGCACCACCGTCCATGGCGCATCTCGAGTATCCGTATAAAAGAACATCGTTTCTTTAGCTTCGGTGTACTCCGGCCACAGATTCAAGGATTCTTTGTCGATCGGGCTTAATTTCCAACGCTTTAGCGGACTGCTTGCACGCGCATCGAAACGTCGGCGCTGCTCATTTCGACTCACCGAAAACCAATACTTGAAGAGCATAATTCCGCTGTCGACCAACATTCTTTCCAGCGAAGGTGTCTGGCGCATGAATTCGAGGTACTCAAGCCGAGTACAAAACCCCATCACCCGTTCAACACCGGCACGGTTATACCATGAGCGGTCAAACAGCACCATTTCTCCCCGGGTCGGTAATTGTTCGATATAGCGCTGAAAGAACCATTGCCCGCGTTCTTTCTCACCTGGTTTTGGCAACGCCACTACCCTGGCAATTCGAGGATTCAAATGCTCCATGAATCGCTTAATCGTACCGCCCTTGCCCGCCGCGTCCCGACCTTCGAACAAAATCACGACTTTCTGTCTGTTATCCTTGATCCAGTTTTGAGCTTTGACGAGTTCAACCTGAAGCTGAGCTTTTCCATCTTCATACTCTTTTCTTTTCAGTCTTTCCGCATATGGATAGGAGTCAGCGATATTGACCGGCTCTGTGAGCACCGTCGAGATTTCTGCAACGTTCGTCTGCCTGGGCGTGGATAGCTTCTTTGTGGAATTCGTTTGAGCTTGACTCATTTTGCACCTGTTCTTGCTTCCGTATTCATTCCAATGAAGTGCATCAGCGTTCAACTAAGAGGTTTGCTTTATGCTAGATAGTTGAATTTATATCAGAATTTGCCGGCATTTTTGCCAAAATGATGATTCGACCGGCAAGGAATGATGAGTTATTCGTTGCAAAACATAATCGATAGCGTTCCAAGTCCGAAATTTCACTCACATCTTGCGAATTCTTGGCTTGGGCTTACTGTCCTTTCCAGTTCGCGTCCCGTTTTTCTGCGAACGCTTTTGGGCCTTCAACAGCGTCCGTTGATGCTTTCATTTTTTCGTAGTTTTCGAACTCACCCGCATGCATCATACGATAGCACTCCACGACACTGGCATCTTCTGACTTTCGAAGAATTTCCTTCACCGCAGTGACTACGAGTGGTGCGCCTTCGGCGATCGTGGCAGCAAGTTCCCGAGCACTATCCATCAATTGATCTGCAGGTACAACCCGATTGATCAATCCCCATCGCAGTGCTTCGTCAGCTGACATTCGACGCCCCGTCAAAAGCATCTCAACAGCGACTGCCCTTGGAATCCATCGAACCAGACGAAACGACGCAGCATCTGCAACGACACCGACTTTGATTTCAGGTAAAAAAAACTGTGCATGTTCGGCAGCAATAATCAGATCGCCGGACAATGCAAGTTCAAAACCACCGCCAACTGCATAACCGTTGACAGCGCTGATGACCGGTTTATTCAGATCGTGCAATTCGCAAAGCCCGGCAAATCCACCCGGACCATAATCTCCATCAAGTTCTGCTTCACCCGCAGCCGCTTCTTTTAGGTCCCAACCGGCTGAAAAAAACTTATCACCGCTACCTGTAACGATGGCGACCCTGAGCGTTTCGTCATCCCGGAAATCGCAAAAGATTTCGCCTAGTCGTTGACTTGTTGCAGTATCGATGGCGTTTGCCTTGGGCCGGTTGATTTCGACTTCCAGGATCGAACCGTCTTTTTTGACCAAAACATTTTCTTGACTCATTTAATTTACCTTTATCCTTAATTGACAAATGAGATAGGTTCCAATAATCACCTAAACTAGCAGAGCCAGAACCAAATTTGAAAGAAGGTGTATGATACATTTAAGTCAGCTGAAATTCCGATTGGCCTGTTTAGATGAGTACCGATGTACAAGCCACATGACATCAATTACGAAAAACGAGTTGTGGGATTTCACCACGATAAGATGGCTTGGGTACTAGGTTGCTACGACCGGCTAACATTCTAAGAAACGCAGCCGAGAATTCGTTATGATCGCGCTATGGAGAATACACCTGCACAGTAGTGGGACTGCCTTTAAGATGCACCCCGAATGGGCTTCATCGAAGCGTGATGAAATCGAGGCAAATAATAAGCAATAGGTGAGTGAATCATGTCTTGAGATTGAACATATGCGCACCTCGAAGTACTTTCACAAGGAGTGTCAGTTCAAGGACATTCTTTCTGAGTGTGGCGATGTGGTTGGCTTGGTGAACGTGTTCTCGGCGATGGAGCAGGTGTATAGTATGGGAAACACCCGTAAAGCCCAAACATGAATCAAACCGCTCAATCATTTTGAGGAGTTCAAGCAGATAAAAACACCACCAAAGAATAAGGATGGGCGGTAGAATTTTTCGAAGTTGAAAATATGCACAAGACCATAAGCCTAAAGTTAATCCTCTTTATTGTCCGAACTGTCACGTGCGTCTTGTTCTTCCGAATCTTGTTGATTTACAGAAGACAAGAAATCTTCCCAACCTGGTTTTGATTCATCATTCACAAATTCAACCGAAGTTTGTTTACTGAAGTTGCAAAATGTCAATGTAAAATTGTTCGTCATTTCATCTCCTTTCGCCTAAGTAAGCAATGTCATTTGCGTCAAGAAAATCAATTATGGATTTTACATGAACCGCTCTACCAACGTTTAGGAATTGTTTTTGTCCTTTGAAATTAAGTGGGTAATGAAAAGTATTGACTTGAATACCACACACTTTTCCTTTTTCATCAACTAAAGGACCACCACTTTGCCCTAAAAGCCCAGGCGAACTAGTTTCAATCCATACCCCTGAATTCAAATTAACAAATCTGCTCACTAATGCTTCATTTATGAACATAGGAACCGGATACAAATTAGTAAAGATAAATCCCTTGCCTTTAATCCAAGTTGGCGTCAATATACCATCCACAAATGGGTAGCCCATCCTGCACAACAATTCCCCTTGTTCTATTTCATCAATACGAAAAACAGGATAAGTTGAGTTGGAAGGAACCTCGTAATTTTCAAGTTTGCCAATTCCTAGATCTAACTCCTCGTTAATTGTTACTGTTGATACACCACTAAACTGCGGGTCTCCAAAAATTGCCGCAAAATCTGTTACTCTCATGTGGTTCCGTTTGCCTTTTTTTGAATCGTACTTGTTTACACTTTCGCTCAACCGGCTTGCCTCTTTCAATATATGACCTGCCGTTACGAACCAGCCATCTTTGTTGATCATAACACCAGCACCGATGCTGCAATTCACCACTCCCTGATTTGTTCTTGACGCAATAATGATGGGAATAATAGAATTCATCATGGACTTGCAGGCTTCTTGAAACATATCTTGACATCCGCAATTGAAAAATAAAGCGGGGAGTATATAACACCATGGTTAGTAAAAGTTTCAATTCCAAGAAATTACTCGCCTGTACTGAACTTACTCCCAAAATCGATAGACAACATCAATCGCTGTCACTCCCGCACCCTGCTTGTAGACATAGAGGGGATTGATTTCAATTTCTGCGACACAGTTTGCACTATCGAGTGCAAATTGCGCCAATTTCATGATGAAACTCAACACGGCATCAAGATCCCCTGCTGGGCCTCGATAACCCTGTAGCAATTTTGCGATTCTTAGCCCATCCAACCCTGCCAATACTTCGTTCTCGCAAATCGGAAAGTGCAACACGCAAGTGTCTTCCACCAGATTAGCCAGCTTCCCGCCCGCACCGATCACAAGGACCCGACCAAACGTCGAATCAATTCGAATTCCAATCAACATCTCCAGAATCGGGTCACAGGCTTGACGTTCAACTAGAATTTCGTCAGAAATTTTTAAAAGACGATTAACTGCCTGAACGAGCTCGTCTCGCGAATTGATGCCGATAACAACGCCGTCCATCTCCGATTTGTGAAGCACTTTCGCAGAGGAAACTTTGGTAACCACTGGATAACCCAGACGCAATGCGACCTGTGTTGCCCCGTCCGAGTCACAAACTGTTTCCCCTTCCACGACGGAAAAACCGGCTTGACGCAATTTTTGCTTGCCTTGAAATTCTGTGAGGGTTATCGCCTTCGTTTCGTTTTTGTTGCGTTCCAAAAGCGGTACCAAAGAATCTGCGCTGTTGACTTTGCAGGCAAATTCAGTTGAAGCAGCGATTGCACTGACACATTCTTGCATCCCAAACATCGGTGGAATGTTGTTTTCCAACATCTTCACCTGGTAGGTCTCAGGAAAGTTCTCGTGTAATGTGGCAACTGAAACAACTCTGGCTGCGGACTGAGTTTTCGCATCGGTGATTGCCTGGACGGCATAATTCCATTCGAGCGTGTCACAAATTCCATCGATTGGAAAATCTATTACATTGACACTTAAGTTCTGCGTGCCCTCGTAAACCGCTCGGAAGCATTCTGTCTGCGCTGCCTGGTTGCCCCAGATATACGTGTGATAATCCAGCGGATTCGTGATTGTGACTTTGTCTCCCAAAACCGCTTCCAGTCGCCGCGTTTGAGATCCAGAAAACTCGGAAAATTGCAGGTTGTTTTTTGCAACCAAGTCTGCCATCAATGCCGCCTCACCACCTGAACAGCTGATGGACGCAATCGTGCGGTTGGCTTCTGGTTTGATGAGCGAAACCAGTTTCAGTGTTTCGAGCATCTGTGGAATGCTGCTCACCTGGATGATCCCATAGCGCGCATAAAACGCTTGACTCACCTGACTGTCGGGTGACAGCGAATGAGAATGCGTACGGGTCATATTCGCACCGATGTTGGACTGACCGGATTCCAGTACTACGATCGGGATTCTTTTTTTCAAAGCTTCAATCGCGGCAACCGAAAATTGGTGTGCATCGACTACACCTTCAAGATACAGTCCTATGGCTGTCACAGCGGGATTTTCAAGCATCGCAAAAATATAGTCATGCGTCTTAACACCAGACATATTGCCAGTTGAAATCAAAAAAGCGACCGGAACACCGCGTCTTTGCATCGTTAGACTGACGGTAATATTGCCACTTTGACTGATAATCGCGACACCTTTCTCACACCGCTTGCTACCTTGCTCATCAGGCCAAAGCGCAACGCCGTCCAGATAATTAAGAACGCCGTAGCAGTTTGGCCCGATCACTGGCATATCGCCCATTGCCACATCCAGTTTTCTTTGATAGTCGGCACCACGGGCACCGACTTCGGCAAAGCCTGATGCATAACAGATTGCACCCCCTGCACCGATGGATGCGAGTTTGCTGACTGTTTCGACAGTCTCGTGTCGTGGAACCGCTACAAAAGCTGCGTCAGGTACTGCCGGTAAGTCTTGCAAAGAACGATAGCAAGCTCGTGAGTGCATCACGTCTCGATGGGGGTTGACCGCCCAGATTTCACCGCTAAAGCCCAAAAGGTCACATTGACGTATCACGCGTTCAGCAAATTTTCCACCGATCACCACGATACTGCGCGGACGCAGCAAGCGATTGAGTGGACTATGGGCGGAGCCTTTCAAGGCAAAAAACTATTGGGCCGCCTTGAAACTTGTTGTGCCCGCTGAATAATCATATTTGCTAAGCACCTCAAGAATTTCGATCAGACAATTGTCACGCAGGCGCTCAAGTTCCTGAACAGATTGGCCTTCAGCCTGAGATTCGGTGCCGTCAATCATTCTGGTTTTCAATTGCGATGTCAGCTGCGGCGCTTTCAAGTACGACCATGGTAGCTGTAACGCCGGCCCAAACTGTTTGAGCATATGCTTCATTCCCTGCTCGCCACCAGCCAGATGAAATGTAAGACAAGTACCCATAATTGCCCATCTCAGCCCTGGACCATAGACAATGGCGTCATCAATATCTTTAGTCGAAGCAACACCATCGGCAACCATGTGCAGCGCTTCGCGCCAAATGGCTTCCTGTAGACGGTCAGAGATATACCCATCGACTTCCTTTTTCACCATGAGTGGATACATTCCGATTTGTTCATAGAACTGGGCGGCCTGTTGCGCGGTTTCAGACGATGTATCGCTACCACGCACAATTTCCACGAGCGGAAGGATATAGACCGGATTGAAAGGGTGTCCAATGACGATGCGTTGCGGATAGGCTGTACCATTTTGAATGTCTGTCGGCAACAATCCAGATGAACTGGAAGCAATAATCACTTCAGGTAGTGTCAACTGATCAAGCTCCCGATGCAGTTTGTTTTTGATCTGCAGTGAATCCGGTGCGTTTTCCTGAATGAAGTCCACCTTCTCGCAAAGCTTTTCGAGACTTGAAACATAGGTGAACTGCCCCGATCGGCCTTGATTGAAACCCAGTTTTGAAAGAGCATGCCAAGCATTTTCAATGTGCGATCGAATCACGCTTTCGCCATCGGGTGATGGATCGTAAGCCACAATATCAATCTCTCTGGCAAGACAGCGAGCCGCCCAGCCTGAACCAATCAAGCCCGCCCCTACAATTCCGACTGATTTAATTGAAGACATATCCCGGTTTCTCAAAAAATGGAAATTATAGGGTTTGCGCAACTGCGCACATCCCGTCAAAAGGACAAACTTTTGCTGAATCAGAATGCCACTTAACGGGCTTCATCGCCTGTATTTTTTGACTCTTGAGGATCAGTTGTGCTCACCCAACTTGGGCACCTTTCTCGGTTTCGAATCCTTTAGCAAAAGGTTGCTTACAATCGGCATAGGAAGTGCATCAATCAATTCACCCGATTCGGTATTAATTTTTCGCTCAAATACACCTCGTGCTCGATAGTGCGCATCTTGCGTTGCTTCTTCCAGGGTGTTCGCTACGACAGCACAGGCGTCCTTGCCTTCTAACATTTCTTGCCACTGTTGAGCAGTTCTAGTCTGGATAACTGCTTCGATATCAGCAATCATTTTTTGCGGATTACTGTATTCGAGATTAGAATCTGCAACATAGCCGATGGCATCACAAAAGACTGACCAGAATCGCTCTTCCAAAGCAGCCACAGCCAGATAGCGTTCATCTTGAGTTCGATACACCTGATAACGCGGTGACCCACCCGTCAGCAACTGTCTACCCGAATGTGGCCATTCGCTACTGCCCCAGCCGAGGCCTAAAGACCAGAACATCAGTGGGAACAAACAATCCGTCATTGAGACATCAATATAAGTACCTTTTCCGGTGTGTGTGCGTTGGTGCAGCGCCAGCAATATGTTCATGACAGCTGGATAGGAACCACCAGCCAAGTCGGCGGCTAACAAAGGGGGTATAGATGGCTTACCTGAACTGCAGCTACCCAGTGTCAGCATTCCGGTGTCGGCAACATAATTGAGGTCATGCGCAGCCACTTGCGCCTTCGGACCATCTTGTCCAAATCCTGTGATCGAACAAAATACAAGGCCAGGATTGGTTTCGCTCAGTTCAGCATACCCCAGACCCAGACGGTCCATGACACCGGGTCGAAACTGTTCAATGACTACATCAGCGCCCTCAATCATGGACTTTACTCGATCTTTGTCTTCAGGGTCTTTTAGGTCTGCCGTTACACTTCGCTTTCCAGCATTCAGCATCGCGAATGTAACGCCATTGTCACCAAAAGCCTTCTGATAAATTCGCATCTCATCTCCAATCGGCGGTCGCTCAACTTTCACGACATCCGCACCAGCATTGGCCAAAAGGAGAGTCGCAAATGGCCCAGGAGCCAGGGTCGTAAGATCGATAACCCGGATGCCCTGTAGTGGCGCCTTCACTGCGCTTGGCATTTCGACCTCCTTTCAGTCTTTGGATTGACGAAGTCGCTGCAGTGTACTTGCATCCTGTCCGAAGAGTACTTTTTTCTCAGCTTCAGACATTTGAGCGGGATTGGGATTCACTTCCTTGGCAACCTCATACGCCCGAACCGTAGCTGGGCGCTCTCGCACCTGTTCGAACCATCGCTGAAGATTTGGAAATTTCTGAATTTTCTGCAGTTGACGCTTGTGCGGCACAACCCAGGGATAACTCGCCATATCTGCAATCGAATACTCACCGCAAATGTACTCGTTGCTTTCCAGTTGATGATCCAACACGGCGTATAGCCGCGAGACTTCATTCACGTAGCGAGTCACTGCATAATCAATTTTCTCATCGAGATAAGTGACAAAATGATGATTCTGCCCACCCATCGGCCCTAAGTTGGCCATTTGCCAGAACAGCCATTGCAAAACATCGGCCCGCCCTTTGACATCCTTGGGAATCAAACACTCATGCTTGTCAGCAAGGTACAACAAGATTGCGCCTGACTCAAATAGTGCGACAGGTTCATCGACATCATCCGGCTGATGGTCAATCAAGGCTGGAATACGATTGTTCGGCGATATTTTCAAAAAATCAGATTCGAACTGCTCGCCTTTACCGATATTGACAGGAACAATTTTGTACTCGACTCCCGCCTCTTCCAGAAACATCGTTATCTTGTGACCGTTTGGAGTCGTCCAATAAAATAATTCATACATATTCATATAGTTTGCAGTAATATTTAATGTGATTGTGTATATAGATGCAACGTCTCGATTCTTTTCATCACCTGATTCATTGAAAGGCCTGCAGTAAAAATCAAGCGGCCAAATTCAATAGTCTTCGCGCATCTTCAGTCGACGCAGGGTGGCGGTCGTATTGATCAACAATATCGACGATTTTCTCAACCAGTTCCGCATTACTCGTTGCGAGTCTGTTCCTGTCATACTTGATGTTATCTTCAAGACCAGTGCGACAGTGACCGCCAAGTTCAAGACACCACTGGTTGACCTCATACTGATGGCGACCAATACCAGCGGCCGTCCAGGTGGAATCTGGCAAAACGTCTTGAGATTCTTCAATGAGAAAGTCCAACAATGAACGCCGGGCAGGCAAGGCATTTGGAATACCCAGAACAAACTGGACATGGACAGGAGGCTTGAGCAGTCCTTTACGAACCAGATTTGCTGCGTTGTAGAGCATTGCGACATCAAAGATTTCGATTTCTGGTTTGACGTCATAGCTAAGCATGGTCGAAGCAAGTTTTTCTACAAAATCGGGTGGGTTTTCGTAAATTGAAGTCGGAAAGTTCACAGACCCTGTTGCCAATGAAGCCATGTCGGGTTTCAGGTTCAACATGGCGCCGCGTTTTTCGTGCTCACGACCCCGTCCACCCGTAGAAAACTGAATAATCATACCCGGGCAATGCAATTTGACGCCTTCTTGAATTTCGCGAAATTTTTCCGGATCTGAACCTGAGCTTTGGTCAGCGTTTCGAACATGAATATGTACCAACGAAGCACCTGCCTCAAACGCTTCGTGTGTCGATTCAATCTGTTCGGATGGAACGACCGGAACAGCCGGGTTGTCTTCCTTACGAGGCACCGCACCAGTAATCGCAACTGTGATAATGCATGGTTCGCTCATTGTGATTTTCCTCCTGTTTGAAATCTAGTCTGTGCTGCTTGTTAGACTGAAAGAACGAATAGACGGACGCGAGGCCAACTGCTTGATCAACGTAACCAGCGGTGCCGTACCCATGGAGTCTTTGTCCAGGCGAATCGGTCCGGCTCGCTTTAGTTCAGAATACTCTTTGTCCGCATAATATGCGGCGAGCAGCAAATCGTCATCACTGGCGAATGGGCCGCGCAATTTTCGAATCTTTGCTAGCGCTGGAGGCACATGTGCGCCTGGTCTTTCAGTGATGGGTTCTTGCCCGCGAACTATTTTGTCATAAAGATTCGGGGCGATTTGGCCAACAACTTCCCCATAACCGCCTCGGACATAAAGTCGGACCTCGTCTGGTACCGATTCATAGCGCGGTTTACCCTGCTTGCGGCCCATCACGTTCAATACCGATTGGGTGATGATGTATTGGGCAAAAGGACTGACAACAATCGGATAACCAAGATCTGCCCGAACGTGTCCGGCTTCTTCAAGAATCTCCTCAAGCTGACCTTCCAAACCCACCGTACCCAACTGGTATTTGAGGTTCGATATCATCCCACCGGGCATCTGATGGTGAAAATGAAATTCATCGTACTCAGCGATCTCAGCCAAAGGTTTTTCCGCCATTTTGGCAATATATTCAAGCCGGTCGGCGACATCCTCTATCGGTTCAAGATCGAGATCGACTGTGTGTCCGCGACGACGACAATTTCGAACAAACAGTTCAGTCGGCGAATGTGAGGCACCGTTTGCCAACGTGGAGGTTGCCGTGTGCACGACCTCGACACCACAATCTACCGCAAGCAACGCTGTATAGGGCGCAAGCCCCGAAAGACAATGAGAATGCAGTTGTAGCGGTAAAGTACCGATGACTTTTTTGATTGCAGGTACCAGGGTCAGTGCCCGGTCTGGCCTCAACAGCCCACTGGCATCTTTGATGTAAATTCCATCGACGTCGAGTTTTTGCAACTCTTTGGCCTTATTCGCATAAAACTCATCAGTGTGCACGGGACTTTCAGTAAATACCAGGCCACCGACCGTGTGCAAACCCACCTGCTTGGCGGAGCGTATCGACACTTCCAGATTGCGGATGTCATTGACAGCATCATAAGGTGTGTGATAACGCATGCCATTGGCTGCAAATCGTTCAGCCGAAAGCGCGACGACATCGTCGGCGAAAAATTCAAAAGTAAAAAGACTTTGACCGCGAGTATGAATGATCAGCGGAGTATCCTTAATCCAGCTTGAAAGAATTCGCATTCGTTCCCATGGATCTTCACGCAAGTAGCGCACGCAGACATCAAACACCGCACCACCGACCAGGTCAATTGCTTCGAAACCCGCACGATCCAGAATCGGTGCAATCTCTTTCATCATCGCTGTGGTCATGCGAGTCGCCCACAGACACTGGTGCGCATCGCGCAATGTCACGTCAATGATGCTGACCTTATGACTCATAACTGTGCTCCATTCGCTGAATTCACTCCACCTAATCCGATAACATTTTGCAACCGCACGCTAGGTTCAAACGGTGTTAAATATGTTAATGATTCACATCTCATTGAAATTGCTCATCTCAATTCTTAAATTACCGAAATTTTCGTCTCAATAAATCAGGCATGATCAAGATCTTGTACCGTTCCGATTGCTGATTTTTGCTGATTTACTACTCGTATCGCGGCGCACGCGGCGCCGTAGCCATTGTCGATGTTGACTGTGGTAACCCCTGGCGCACAACTTGACAGAATCGACTCTAGCGCTGAACGACCGCCTTGTGCCACTCCGTAGCCAACTGATGTCGGTACCGCAATGATAACTGACGAAATCAGCCCACCCACGACCGAAGCAAGCGCCGCATCCATACCAGCAACCACGATCACAACACAATGTTCGCGCAATTCCTGTTCAACACTTAATATGCGCCACAGACCGGCAACACCGACATCATAAAACGGAACACATCCGATGCCATGGTATAGCAGCGTTCGTTGTGCTTCTTTTGCTACAGGGAGGTCTGATGTCCCTGCAGTTACAATGGCAACATCCGGTTCGCCTGGTTTAAGGGAACGATCGCCAACGATTCCAGTAGCGGAAATTGGTTCGTAATCGATCAGGGATTGAACATCCGCTTGAAGCTCTCGATACTTTGTTTCACAACAGCGAGTCAGCAGCAAGTCTCGATTCTGTGATTTCGATTCGAGCACAATCGTCTCGATCTGCACCGGCGTTTTTCCAGCACAAAATACAGCCTCCTCAATTCCAACTCTTTGCAAGCGCTCTGTGTCAGGTCGAAATTCAGGATTCGTCATCAGTTCGCATCCGTGACAAAAGCGCTTCCCATTCGATAAGGAGCAAACAATACCGGATATCGATCCAATTGGAACGGAATTTGATCTTTGACCAGTTTAGACAGTCGCGTGCGACCGAACTTTTCGATTCGACCATAAGAGTGTTCGTCAAGTTCAATCACCAAAACCTGGTTGCGGATTCGACAGCGAACCGTTTGCGCTTTCAATTGATGTTGAATTTCAACTTCTACCTGATCAATGACCTGCAGCCAATCAGCATTGATCCGAGTACCGGTCTGCACGCGACTGGACAAACAAGGCGAAGCGGGTAGATCCGCCAAGTCATGCAAACGCAGATGTTTGGCAAGTTCGCGAATATGCAATTTACTGATGTTGGTTTCCACGTACGGGTGGCGAACCGAGCGCTGCTTGGCGGCGAGCAAGCCTGGTCGAAAATCACTCAAGTCATCAAGATTCGTGCCGGACAAAATCAGACCCTTTGAATGCCCGGCAATGGATGAATAAAGATTCGTTTTGCAATAGTAGCATCGATCGATCGGATTACTCATGTAGCGTTCATCTTGAAACTCGCCTGTATCAGCTACAGTCAGATTCCAGTTTTCTAACTGTGCATATGTGCGCACTCTCTCAGTCGCACGTTTAGGTACTGCGGGTGACACAGCATGAAAGACCTCCATCTCCACATCGCCACTTCGACCTGCAATGATTGCCAAGAGCGTACTGTCAATTCCTCCGCTCACAGCAATCACAAATGAGCGAAGGCTCGCAAATAGATCTTCGAGTCGACGAAGATTTTCACTCGGTTCAGATCGCGTAGGCAAAACTTGACTTCTCGGTTTCAATTCAGTTATTAAATTTGTTTGAATCTTGCTCAATCTGCATTTCCACGGCCTGCTTGAGTACTTTGCGCTGACTAAAGCCTCCGGCCTTGGCCAGGTGATCCGCTTCCACCTTTGCAGTGCGTGTACCATCCGGTCGTTTAGCCAGCTTGACCGGCAAGGCAGTGTCAGCCTGATCATGGACCAGCATCTCGCGCTCAAGGACCACTCGATCCATGTTCTGAATTCGAACACCAAGCGTAGCAGTTTCTGTAGCGCATTTTTGCGCGACTTCATCGGCAAGTTCCAGTTTTGTCAATACTTGGATGTGCGCAGCGAGACGTCCTTTTTTTCCAATGGCCGGAATCTGGATGACATCCAATACACCGTTGTCAGCGCGCAATCGTTCAAGACCTACACTTAAATCCTCAGGAGATTGATCATCCACTTCGAACGTGATGAGACCAACTCTTTCGTATGGTGTAGAGGCTGAAAAATCTTCATAGACCGTCAAGCGCAGCACGTTGCTGATTCCGCAAAGCGTCGCAGTCCCGAAGCCATGCCCCACACCACTCAATGCCATTGCGCGCTGGCGGGTGTCGAATCGAGGTTCAAGAGCGCACAAAATCGCAGCACCAGTCGGCGTAACTCGCTCACCTTCCCGACCATCATTGTGAAGTGGGAAACCTTGCAGGAGTTCAAGTACTGCAGGCGCAGGCACAGGTAAATCACCGTGTGCGGTCTTGACAAACCCATTTCCCGTAGGAAGCGCCCCACACGACCATGACTGGATTTGTGCTGCTGAAATCAGATACGCACTGCAGACAATATCCGCCAAAGAATCCGGTGATCCGGCTTCGTGAAGACTCACACTGTCCAACTCAACCCCATGTACCCGTGCTTCGGCTAGTGCTAATCTTCGAATAATATCAACCGCTCGATCCTTGACCTCATTGGTCATCGAAGACGATCTAATGTTGTCTAACAGTTCTGTATAGCGGGTGTGCTGATGGTCGAGTATCGGTCCTGTCACCTTGAATCGTTTGCCAACCAAAACAGCGTCGTCGCTTGAAATGAGTTTTACAGCAACATCACTCAGCGCCGAAACGCACCGCAGATTTTCCAACATACCTGTTTCCAGGTGAGGAAAAAGGTCGATCATCGCGGCTACAAACATGTCGCCGGCGATGCCACCGACAGGGTCTATCTTAATATGCAAGGCTGCATTCCTTTCTACGTCGAGAATGCCAAGGTTTCAATTCTTCGATACTCTCATTTTACCGAAATGCACTTGCCCGGTTCCGTTCTCGTTTACGGCATCGGTTCGACTTTTTGCGTGAATCAAGCCAAGCCTGATATCGGTTTGGCATATATTTATTGTTTTGTGACAGGACAGACAAAACCGTGTTGTATCTGCCAACTCAGTGAGATGGCACGGATACATCTGCTTTGCGATAGTCCTGATTATTCAATAATTTGGACTTACAATCAGGTGAATTAGTACGATGACTTACCAAAGTAGCTCTGCTTCGAATAATTGGCATTACCCAACCGCTATGCGATTCGGTTGCGGGCGAATTGACGAGATTAGTGCGACTTGCCTGGAATTCGGGATCACCAGTCCGCTTTTGGTGTGCGACCCTGGCCTGGTCGAGATGCCGATGGTTCAACAGGTATTGGGCCAATGTCAGCAACAGTTAGATCACTGTTCGCTATTTTCGGATTTACAGCCTAATCCCATCGAAGCCAACGTAAACGCAGGGGTTTTAGCCTTTCATGCCAATGCTCACAATGGTGTGATCGCACTCGGGGGAGGCAGCTCACTGGACGTAGCTAAAGCCATCGCCTTGATGGTTGGACAAAGTCGGCCGATTTGGGATTTTGAAGATCGGGAAGATTGGTACACGCGCGCCAACGCCGATGCGATCGTACCGGTCATTGCCATACCGACAACTTCAGGCACAGGATCCGAAGTTGGCCGCGCATCAGTCATTACCGACGGCACCGATCAAACCAAAAAGATCATTTTTCACCCGAAGATGCTGCCGGTGTGTGTCATTCTTGATCCCGAAGTAACGGTCGGTTTACCGGCCGCGCTGACCGCTGGCGTGGGCATGGATGCCTTATCACACAATCTTGAAGCGTATTGCAGTCCGATATTTCATCCGCTGGCACAGGGTATTGCCCTGGAGGGAATGCGTCTGATTCGAGACTGGCTTGAGCCGGCATGCAAGGAAGGCAGTAATCTTGAAGCCCGAGCGCAAATGCAAGTCGCTTCTTCAATGGGCGCCACCGCATTTCAAAAAGGACTGGGCGCTATGCACAGCCTGAGCCATCCATGCGGCTCGGTGCTGGGTACGCATCACGGAACAACCAATGCAGTGGTTATGCCTTACGTTTTAGAATTTAACTGTCAAACCATCGAAGACCGTCTAACAGCACTGGCAAGATATCTTGATCTGCCGAATCCATCAGCCGATTCAACAATTAGTTGGGTGTTGAACTTGCGCGAGTCAATCGGCATTCCGCATACTCTGGCGCAACTGGGCGTCGAATCATCGCACATCGGTCAGTTTTCGGCCATGGCCCTGATTGATCCATCGACTGCAACCAACCCGGTTGCCATGACACAAGAAGGATTTGAAGCGCTTTACGACCGTAGCATATCGGGCTCAATCGGTGTCAACTGAGCAAACAATCTTCGATAAATTTGATTTACCGCGAGAAAACCTGTGGGTTTTCGGCTACGGATCGCTGATGTGGGACCCAGGCTTCCCTTATCTGGAATCTCGGCGGGCGAAAATTTATGGATTTCACCGTTCGCTTTGCATTCGTTCAATCAGGTATCGAGGGACACGAGAACGGCCAGGGCTGGTTTTCGGACTTGATCGCGGCGGCTCATGCACGGGTATGGGTTTTCAGACCGAACCGGATAAACAAAGACTTATTGCCGACTACCTGCAGGACCGGGAAATGCTCAATGATATCTATGAGCCCACGGTCCGACCCATTGCGCTTGAAGATGGCCGCAAAGTCGCGGCACTAACCTTTGTGGTCAAACGTCATCACGCCTCTTATATCTCGAATCTCAGTGCTTATGAAATTGCACTCATCGTTGCTCGGGCCAAAGGCCAGCGCGGTGCAAATATTGATTACGTCTTGTCAACGATTGACACGCTCGAGTCAATCGGTATTCGTGACCAGGAATTGTACCGCGTTGGACAAATTGCCTGCAATCACGTCGAACGCCAGATGGTGTTGAACAATGATTAAGCGCCCTTCACTGAGCTGGCCCGGGCGAGTGCTGCTCATCGGACTGATTGGCGGATATTTTGGTTATTCTTTACTGAACCAGCAAAACAACACTCAATTGATTGCTGATGCAACGCCAACCCAATTGTTGGCTACCGGTGAAAATCACTCTGCGGTCGTCGCAGCGACAGCGGAATTGGCCAACAGTTATCACTATCGCAACAAAGCGCTGAATAATGAATTTTCCGCCCAGATTCTTGAACAGTTTTTGGAAGCACTCGACCCTCAGCGAGCCTACTTTTTGGCCTCTGATATCAGACAGTTTGTGCTAAGCCGGTTCTACTACGACAATTTCTTGAAACGAGGCAAACTTGACGAGGTATTTGAAATATTCAAAACCTATCAGCAGCGTGTCAAAGAGCGAGCGGATTTCGCAATTTCAATGCTCGATTATCCATTTGATTTTGCGCTTGACGAGCAATTGGAACTGGACCGTAGCGATGCCGACTGGCTGATCAGCGAAGCCGAACAGGATGCGCTTTGGAAAAGCCTGGTCAAAGACGACATTCTGACAGAAAAACTCAACGGCGAAACGGATGAAAGAATTACAGATATTCTTGCTTCAAGATATGAGCGATTCAGAAACTCGATCGCGATGTCCAATGCATTCGATGTCATTGAAACATTCCTGAACGCCTATCTGAAGGAACTTGATCCACATTCCGAATTTTTTTCGCCTCACAGCACCACCAATCTCAGAATTAGCATTTCGCAACAGATCGAAGGAATCGGTGCAATGCTAAGAACCGAAAGCGAGCACACGGTTGTTCAGGGAATCATTACGGGAGGACCAGCACACTTAAGCAAGCGCCTCCATGTCGGCGACCGAATTATTGCTGTGGGAAACGATGATGGCGACATTTTTCAAGATATCGTCGGTTGGAGAATTGAAGATGTTGTAGACCTTATCCGTGGCCCTAAAGGCACTACGGTTTACTTGAAAATACTGCGCAAGGATGCTGTGCCAGGCGCCCCGGTTGAAACTGTTTCCCTGACTCGACAAACGGTTAAGCTTGAAGAACAAATGGCCAAGAATTCGACAGTTGAAATCGAAGCCGAAGGCAAAATTCTACAGCTTGGCGTTATTCGACTACCAGCCTTTTATTCGAATTTTATGGATGCTGACGATAGTGAAGTGATGAGCAGTTCTTCAGCGAGCGATGTCAGGGATTTCTTAATTGATTTCAAACAGCAAAATGTTGATGGCATTGTTTTTGATTTGCGCGGAAATGGCGGTGGCGCACTGCACGAAGCTGTCGAATTGACCAGCATGTTCATTCCTTCTGGTCCAGTCGTACAGGTCGAAGACGCTGAAAGCGAAATTCAAGTCTATCAAGATGACGATAACGGTGAAGTGGTCTACAGTGGCCCGCTGGTGGTTCTGGTCGATCGCGGAAGCGCCTCGGCTTCGGAAATTTTTGCAAGCGCCATCCAGGATTACCGGCGTGGTGTCATTGTTGGCGAGACCACCTTTGGCAAAGGGACTTTACAAAATATCTGGCCTTTGAGCCAACTGGCGAAAGAAAACGGTACAGACCTAGGTGCCCTTAAACTATCCACTGCCCAATTTTTCCGCGTCAATGGAACGACAACACAGCATTTGGGTGTTATTCCCGATGTGCTATTTCCAACAAACGAGTTCATTGCTGATTCTGGCGAGCGTGCGCTGGACAATGCGCTTCCAGGATCTGTCATCGAAGCGGCGCGAAAAGCAGTTCCATGGCACCGAAAGTCAGAGATTGACAGCCGGATTCCCGAACTAAGGCAGTTAAACCGCGCCCGGATGGAACTCAATCCCTTGATGAATATTTTGGTTGAAAGGGATCGACTTGCATTTCAACGCAATATTCCCTCAGTTGTCAGTTTGAACGAAGAACAAAGGAAGCAAACACTGGATAATGATCGCGAAGAACAGCTTGAATACATCAACGAAGTTCGATCCGTATTTAGTCTCGAGCCAATTGATTCGGCTTCAGATGATGGGTTTCCGAACGACAGAATCGGCGATGTGTTTCTCGATGAAGCAGTCAACGTACTGGCCGACCTAATCGTACTCGATTCCTTTGACACTCGATTCTGAATAATTCTACAGGATCGAAATACGAGACAAGATCCATGCAATTTTCGAATTGGGCTGACCTAATCCGTCGCGAACGCGGCATTATCAATCTGATGAAAGATTTGGGCAACGCGCAAGCAAAACCGAATCTGCCGCTGTGTATGCTTGGAGGCGGAAATCCTGCCCGAATTCCCGAAGTGCAACGCTACTTCAGAGCGCGCATGACTGATATTCTGCAACAGTCTGACCGGTTTGAAAAACTGATCGGCAACTACGCTGGGCCACAGGGACTGAACCAGTTTTCCGAAGCGATGGCTGATTTGTTGAAAAACAATTTCGGCTGGAACATTGGGCCTGAGAATGTCGCTGTTGCCAACGGCAGTCAGATGGCATTCACAATATTGTTTCGATTGTTTTCCGGCGGCTATGGTAATGATCTGCAAAAACAGATACTGCTGCCGATGACACCTGAATACATTGGCTATAACGAGTCAGACGACTTAGAGCCTCGATTTCGATCCGCCCGGCCAAGAATTGTCGAGACATCTGAACGTACATTCAAATACGAAATTGATTTCAATGAAATCGAACTCAACCACCAAATCGGCGCGATCTGCGTTTCTCGTCCAACCAATCCTACGGGGAATATGATCACCGATGCTGAAATGCACCATCTTGACAAGTTGGCGCAGCAACATGAAATTCCATTGATCATTGACGGTGCATATGGCTTGCCATTTCCGAACATTGTGTATACGGATGCGACAGTCAACTGGAATCCGAATACGATTTTGGTGTTAAGTTTGTCGAAACTCGGCTTGCCAGGTACGAGGACCGGCATCATCATTGCAAGCGAAGAGCTAATTGAACTTTTTACCTGTGCGAATGCGATCATGACATTGGCAAGTGGAACTGTCGGATCAGGTATCACCTTGGATTCTGTACAAAACGGCGACATCTTGAAAATGAGTCAGGAAGTTATTCAACCCTACTATAGAGATCTCATGGAGTACGTCAAAGAATCGATTCATCGACACATGAATGCCATTCCTTATAAGCTGCATAATCCTGAAGGCGCATTTTTTGTGTGGCTGTGGTTTCCTGGATTGCCGATTTCGGATGAAGAACTCTACGCCCGACTGAAAAAACGAAATGTCTACGTGGTGCCGGGAAGTTTTTTCTTTCCAGGTTTAGATGAGCCGTGGCGCCATCGTCATGAGTGCATACGGATCAGTTATGCTGGAAATAGACAGATGGTGAAAAAAGGCATTGAGATCATTGCCGATGAAGTCAAAAATGCTTTCATCTGTGCCACACAGCAGCAGTCTGGGACATTCCTCTGATCAGATTGCAGTGGTACTCACCATTCGGGGACAGGCATGGATTACTGGCTTTGCTCAATTAGTGGTTGATGTCGTTGATCCGTTTCACAGTGAATTTACCGTGGGTGACATTTGGGTCAGTTCAATCGATCTCTCGCATACTGACAGATCGCTCTTTGATTTTGCGCAAGGTCCGATCATGAGAACATTCGCAATTTAGCTGTCAACGAAAAGAGGAACAATTTTCCAAGTTTTAGGTTTTATATTGCCAAATCCGCAAGCAAAAAAAGATGAACGCTCCAGTCTACAGCGTTATTGAAGTTCCTGCTCAGCCGGTTCTCCGTTTTCGCTTTTCTTTTGTGGCGTGGTAGAATTTCCACAAATTTCTGAAAACCAGTTTCTAATTTATCGAGCGTAGCGGAGCCTCGTATTGACTTAGTAAATTACACCGGATCAATTTCGTGTTTCTTTGATTCATTATCTATCCGTTTCTGCCATCAAAACTGCGCAATTCGTTCAAGGCGTATCGTATGCTTTTCACTTTATCGTTAGGCTTCATCTAGTACTATTCGTTACGATTTGTGGTTCAGCCTGCTGTCCGCACTTGGAGTGGGTGATCCAATTCATTTGGTTTTGATTCTGGCTTTGCTAGGTTATGCATACTGGTCTCTCCCAAGCCCTCTAACATGCGGCTCCTCGTGTAATAGCATCCGTAGTTTAGCCAGTTCATTGGAATCCCAATCCAATGCATCAGCGACTGCATCATCCCAAAGGCGCCTAACTTCACATTCACCGTCACGATATTGCGGAACAACTATATCCGCGGTGATATGCCAACAATCGGCAAGTATCTTACATGTCCGTACTTCGCTGAAATCCGGTGTTTTGACCGCACTCCATGAGGCTGGATTGTATGTCGGAAACGCTAATTTTTGTCCAAGATTTCGCATAATCTGTAGCCGCCCTACAGTTGAATTAAGAAAAACTGCGGCAGCCTTCGCTTGTTCTACTGTTAGGTTGGGTACAGGCATCCAACCAACCCCGATGTATTTAACCTCGCTGGCAACAGCAGTCAGACGTGCCGTGCTACTATCCTGACCGAAAGTGACAAGCAAATAACCTGCTTTCTCCAAAATTTTTTTGGTTTCAGGACATTGTCTTTCATCTATAGTTTTACGGTTTGCTAATACTAGCGAATCGATTCCACTAGGATTATCTGAAAGCCTCGTATTTTTTGGAGTCCAGTACTCGTCAGGCATACCACGAATTGTTGTTTGACCATCAGCACCCTTAGATTTAAGAATAGGAAAGCTGTCCAGCGTTTTGGAACATGACAGCTTGAACTTGTCGCTGAGTGTTGCCCCTGTCTTTACGGGCTTCAGCTGTCTATCACCAAAGCATGTTAGGTTTTGATCTTCAGAAAACTTTGCTGCAGCTTCTGCTAAATGGGAAGATCTCCAGATTGCGGCAGTCCAGTCACCTGCTTCAATTCGATCGACTGGCCATAACGAGACTTCACCCCAGCCATCAGCCAACAGGCCAATGGGACAGTTCAAAAGAGATTTATGAAGCTGTACAACCTCACTTCCGTCAAGTGGTAACCGGTCGAGGTTGATTATGCGAGTCCACGGCCTTTGTCCCTCATGACGACTAGCGATGATCATGCTCTCGTTGATATTGGTATTTTGACTGAGGTTGATTTGATTTGGCTGGTGGCAGGTCACAAGCGTGTGGATATGGAACCTTTTCGCTAGATTGATTCTCGCTTGGCGGGCGGAGGGAGCTGTCAGAGCAATAGTCGGATGAATCATTGCAAGAACACCTTCTTGGCTATCAACGCATCTTTCAGCCAGTGCCACAAAGAGTGGCGCAATTGAATTCTTGTCAACAAAACCTACCATCGCTGGATCATTTCGCGTCAATAGCGCCTCCAAGCTGTTGGTGCGCGATCGAATAGCCTTTTGGACATGAACCGGGAATTTCTCTCCCATTTTGGAACGGTTGGTGAATGGTGGATTCATAATCATAATCCGGACATCCTTAACCGAATCAACTGCATCTTCTAGTAGCGGATCGTCTTCCGTCATCCGTAGCCTTGCCGAGCTAAGAGTCGCATCACCGAGATCAAACTGCCCATGTCTAGGAACTATTCGCGACTGATTAAGTAGTTCAAGCGTCCCTACCCTCCCTTCACCTATATCTGTCGGACCATAAGGCATCTTGTGCAACTGAATTTTTCGGTAGACAATATTGCTGTTGTCTGCGGTTAATTGAGCCGCCGCCAATTGAAGCGACACTGGATTAAAATCAAGCCCAGCTACCAATTGTTCGACAGCCAGCTTGTGCAGCTGTGCCAGTCTAGAGCTGTTGGCGCCTTGATTTCGCGCCCGTCGTTTCATATCTGTCAAAACAGCAGCTACTAGTGTCCCCGACCCGCAGGCAAGATCGACAGTTCGGTAATTTTTCCAAGTTGCTTCTGCCGTCCAATCAACATCTGAATCAGTGACATCAAGCGTCAGCATGGCCAGAAGCGCTGCAGCAGACGGGCGAGTGAAATAGGCGCCATCCGAAGCTTGATTGCCCATCACCTTATTAAACAAAGGACCCGCATAATCAGCTCCAAGATCAGCATAACTTTCGGCAATCCGTTCTGCTTCCCCTGAGAGATGACGAAGCGCTCGGTTCAAGCCGGTCCGTTTTCCGGATTTACGAACCGTCTCAATAATGTCAATCGCCGGCTCAATAACAGGAAGAAAATCATGGCGAGTAATACGATTCCACTGGCTGTGCAACTCATCAATCGCCTCTGGCGCGTTTTTGATAGTTTCCAACCCCGAGATTCCGGAGAGCCAACCCCCGGCGGCGATGCGCTGGTGCAACATAGCAGCGTTCATCAGCAGCAATGAAGCGATTGTACAGCCGTCTGCTTGTTTTTTTCGCTTGTCCTCCGCTAAATGGTTGAGACCAAAATATTCGTCCAACACCGCATCCAATTCGTCATTCTTGAGGCATCGTTTTGCCTCCTGAATGCTATCTTCAAGGATGTTGACGTCGCGCTCCACACGATTCCGGGCAAGGCCTGACCTTTCAAGTAGATTGACGCAGATTTCGATACTATCAGCCTCATCAAGGAATCTCATGAACTGCTGCTCTGTTTTAGTCGATCGATTCTCCCGGCGGAGCCCCTCAATCTTACGCCCAGCTATTTCATTGACCATTTTTCGGCCTTTTCGCTTCGATTTTTCAGCATCTACCGGACTAGGCGTTCCGTCCGTTTTTCCTTTTGATTTGACGCGCTCAATTCCAGCCCGTCGCAGTTCAATGCTGCCATCATGCCGTTGCTTGCCACTCACAATCTGTTCGGCTGTCAGCCCTGATGATGGCGGGGACAACATATTGCTGGATGGATCCCTTGTCGGAATCACAAAACTGATTGGACATAACAAATCGTTAGGCTTGGCTTTGCCAGACACAATGTTCTCAACATCTCGTTCAACCATTCTAGGCTTACCGATATGACCGTAATGCTGAACTCGCTTATTCTCACCACCAATGGTGACCATTGTCGCGATTTCTTCAGCAGGCGCATATGGCAAATAGAGTTGCATAAGTTCTGAGAGATTATCTTCAATGCGACCGTCATGAGCGCGAAGTGCCAGCAAGATTTGTCCGAGCTCACGCCAGCCATCTTCGGGGCTACTGTGGCGTAGCCAAGTCTCAGCATCGGTATGAGGTGGGATCAGGATTGGACAGATGATGTAGCCCATCTCCTTACCTTCTGCCCGGCGCATTACTCGGCCAACAGCCTGAATAACATCTACCGGTGACTTTCGAGCTTCGAGAAAACCGACGGCAGAAAGTGCGGGTGTGTCCACTCCCTCACCAAAAATACCGACATTGAGAACGCCATGCGGACTTTCATCCGTTGCGCTCATAAGCCGTGCTTTGGCATGTTCTCGTGCAGCAACTTTGCTTTTAGAATCAAGATGCTCTAGCGTATAGTCAGAGGCGACTGATGCTTCCCCCCCCCGCTTCTAGTCGTCTTTTTAGCCAGTTACGCACAGTCAGAGATTGGAGGGCCGTAGCCATCTCCTTTGATCTCGCTATTAAATTCATAAAATTGATCGAGGATCGAATCTCCACGCCTTTCGGGCGCAGTGCCCCGCCCATCACTAGAGCCAAAACCAAGCCTTTGAGAAAATGGGCGGTGGAGAGTTTTTTGTTGCCGTCCGCGGCTAGACGATTAGCGGTCTCATAGGCATCCTTGTCATTTACACCGATGGCGATGATCCTGTAATCAGTCAGCCAGCCGTTGGCGACCGCCTCTGCATAAGATTTGCGATAGAGTTCAGTGCCAAAGATATCCTCGTCCGCCATGTCCCTGACAATCCATCCATCGTCTTTCATGACCTGCCCCTTTGAGTCGGTGCTGTATACCCTAGGCGTCGCTGTTTGGTAAACACGAAATTTAGCGGGAAACCTACCGTTGTCATGACAGACGGTGAAGTCTCGAAGCTTTTGTTCATCCTGGCTAATTCTTCTTAGACTCGACGTCCGATGAGCCTCGTCAGCAACCATTACCTGTACTCTACGCCCCGTCAGTGCTGTGGCGATTTTGTGGCTGGACTGGTAGGTGCCGAAAATGACACCGATGCGGTCATTTTCCTTCGCGACATCGTCAATCCACTCTCCGATTTTGACTGAATCCGTGGTCACGAATCCCTTAACCTCGGCGGCCGACGTATGTCCGAGGTCTACCGTCGGGTCTGTATTGAGGTCGGAGCCTAGGGCAGCTGTTTGGTCAGAACAGACGGCCATCACCTTCAAATTCCTACGGGCGACGACTAGAAATTCTCTTCGCAACTGCGCCACTAAAGCGATGGAAGGGCAGAGAACCACTGAAACCTGTCCTTCCACCGTGAGTTCCTCAATGATGCGCAATGCAATACGAGACTTGCCAGTACCACAGGGCAGGATGATCCGTCCCCGTGCGCTATCACTGTTGTTTGCATTCGCATTTTGTTGAAGTAGATAAATGCTATTTTCAATTGCTTCGCGCTGCATGCAGTCGCGAGTTTGTTTTCTGCCACCAGCGCAATGCGGGCAGGGATCAAGCTTTGATGCCATTTCACCTTCGAGCTGTGATCTAAGGTCAGTCTCAATGTTAACTGGTTTAACTGGTTTCTGACCTGCCGTCGCATTGGCATTTTTTCCGAGGCTAACATTTCCGTTAACAACCAGCCAGCGTTCGGCCCATAATTGATCACTCGAAGTAGCAACAAAGCTATCGAACTCGTTCTTTGTTATTGGCTTTCCTTGCCCTTGCTCATCAAGTTTTCTCGACTTGCATTGAATGGCAATGAACTGGCCATCGCTTCGTTGAGCAACCAAATCTATACCGATGTCTGTTTTATCGCTGTAGTGGTTTTGAAGATTCGGCCAATCTTGCCACCTCCACGCTTCAATGACATCCCAATCATTGATGTAAGGTGCAACTTTTACAGTTAGCTGTTCTAACCATTTGCCATCTGATCCATAACGGTTGGCGTTCACATCATCTAAAGCTTCGCGAATAATGTCAGACATCTATAAATCTCCTATTGACTGTATTCCACTCGTTCCTCGTCGAATTCATCTTCCTGATATCAGCGATCCTGAAACAAAATTCCAGAGGCAAAGCTGTCCAAGGTGGCATGACAAATACGATCTTTACTAATTGGCAGGTCGGTTGTAATTAAGATTAAAGATTCAGCACTCATGGCTCGCAGAAAATTCAGTCTATTTCCGCTGCTAATCAAATTTGCAACCCGTTTTTTAGATACTAACAATTTGGGCTTTCAGTTAATTGTCCTGTAGTGGACTATTACATATGAAGAAATTCAAAAGACTAACAACATTTGCGGACTTTATTACACAAATCACAAAATTATTACCAGACTAGTCGTTCGACTACGTTACCTGTTTATCCTCGCTCAATTCGTCAATGTCCTTACCGCTTGCCCAGGCAACCAAAGCAGCGAACAATCGATGTTGAGAACGATCGGTTTGCGCGGTGTATTCAGGATGCCACTGCACAGCAATCAATTTTGGATGTTGCTCCGATTCGATGGCTTCAATCACGCCATCTGCAGATTGTGCAACGACTCTGAACCCCTCTGCAGGTTTCCTGACACTTTGATGGTGAAACGACGGACAATTGAATTGTGTTAACCCAAGAATTTGAGCTAATTTAGAGTCGGGTTCGATTGCGACCGGATGCATCACTTTATTGAAGTTCTCGCCACGGTGAGCCACCGTTTCACCGTACTCATCCGGTATATGCTCGACAAGTGTACCGCCTAATGCGACATTGACCACCTGAATACCTCTACAAATGGCCATAGTCGGTATGTCAACCTTCAATGCAAGGGTTGCCAGTTCAAGTTCGAACCGGTCTCTTTCCGGGTTTACACCATAGACTTCCTGCTTGTGTTCGCCGGCATAATTGGCCGGGTCAACATCAGCTCCGCCGGTCAGTATCAGGCCATCTAATTTTTGCAGCAACTCACTTAGATTTTGAGTTTGTGGGGTTACAACCACTGAAATTGCGCCTGCGCGTTCAATCTCTGCCAGGTAATTTGCGGGTAGTGTAAACCTGTCTTCCTCGTTTCTGTGATAACTCGTTAAACCAATTAAGGGATTAGTCATTCGTATTTTCAATCTCCTTGAATTTTTGCCATATCAGTCTGAACGCACTGGTAAGTTCCTGGGGATTTGTTTCAATCCAGCGGTCCAAGTCCGCCGGCCGAAACCAGCGCCCTTCAACTGCCTCATGAACATCAATTTCAAACGGCCCATTATGTACGAGACGGTAAATCCAGCAAAACTCATAATCAGTAATTGCACTGGCCTGAAGCTTGAAAAGTCGATCTGGTACTGATTCAAGAATTACACCAATTTCTTCCTCAATTTCTCGAACCATAGCCTCGTCATAACTTTCGCCAGTTTGCAGGTGTCCTGCAACCGATGAGTCCCAAAGATCTGGATTATTGTCCCGATGTGGGGCTCGATGCTGTAAGAATATCTCTCCTTTGTCATTGAAGACGATTGCATGAACCGACCGATGCAGCAAATTATTGCGATGAACCTCAGCGCGGGTTTTACAATCGATGACCTGATCCTTGGAATTGACCACATCAAAAAGTTCAAAAGGTTCAAAGGGTTCATTCATCGTTAGCCAAATTGAATGGAAAGGAACAATTGTATGTTTTCACTATTGAGAATGCACTACGACAAAGAAATTATCGAATGAGTACTGAACGAAAGGACGTCATGATGAGAGCTCAATTAGGATATCAGAAATAGGAATCTTGAATGACTCAATCAACCGACCTGATCTTAGAAAATTCGAGGCTGCACGCGCGTCCATTTTCGTTTTCACGCAATTGAATAGAGACAGCAGAATCATGGTTGGGCTAGATACTGATTTCCCATTTACAGCGATGTAAAACATTTTGGTATTTGGCAAGTCAATAAAATTGGCTGGATTAACCACAGAACATAATTTGGTTGTTCAGTCGCACAAAATGTTCAACTTCAATGTTTTTTAATGCTCGTAGTGAAATGCATTCAAGTGTTCAACGGGTAATTCGTACATCAATGGATAGAGCTATTCGCATCAACTTGACGAATTTCAGGTCTTTCGTTCAACAATGGAACAAATTAAATTGAGCGAATTTTTTCTTTCCAGACACAACAAATTTGCATTGGTAGTTGTACTTGGAGCGACATTATTGCTGACTTCCTGCGGTGGCGGTGGCGGTGGTGGAAACGTACAATCAAGCTCTACCAATGAATCTGCGACTGCCAGTAATCAAAATACGAGTGCCACGCCCAATACAAGCAACCAAAATCGAGAATGTGTCAATACGAACGAAGGATGTTTGACTGAAACAGCATACAACGATCGAATTGCAAATCTGAGAACAACCTATTCCAGCCACAGAGGATTTACGAACCAGTGGGGGCTCAGGACAATCAAAGCAGACAGCGCATGGGCGAAGATCCAACTTAAGCATGGTACTGCGCCAGGAAGTGGTCTTACAGTGGGGGTATTGGATTCAGGAATCGACAAGATGCACCCATATTTCGCAGGTAAATCAATTGACGAACATTTATTCTCTGGTGCGAGCGACGAAACCGGAACTGAATCTTCACATGGAACGGCGGTTGCCAGTGTCATCACAGCCTCTCCAAACGACAGTGCAATCAGTCAAGGTGCACCCCGTGGTGTTGCCTGGGGTGCGGACTTAGCAATGTTTGCCGTCCCGGTTGGTTCGGGCGACCCTGATCGACACGAACCGGTAACACCACAAGCCATTCAAACCCGCGATACCACTTGGGCATCGAGAGTTAATCACATGGTCAATTGGTCCAAAAACGGCCGTTCACTTGATTTTGTCAATGTAAGTCTAGGCTTTACTGGAATAATCGACCTGTACAGCACAACTCAGTTGCGCAGCAATATCGGTTCAACGATCAGTGCACTTGCGCAATCCGGTTCGAATGACAAAACTGTTTTTGTATGGGCCGCGGGCAATTCTCATAGCAAAGAGTGCGAACCAAGTGACTTCGGTTCCAATACTGACATTTGCATTACAAACAATGGCACCGATCAAGCAACTAGACCGTACATTGTCAATGCTAAATCTCCTGGAATTTTGGCTGGA
The DNA here is from genome assembly GCA_963664525.1 of Arenicellales bacterium. Classification (GTDB taxonomy): domain Bacteria; phylum Pseudomonadota; class Gammaproteobacteria; order Arenicellales; family JAJDZL01; genus JAJDZL01. The sequence goes on along the minus strand of OY761535.1, from coordinate 482,735 downwards.
CTGGCAGCCAGATTTCCAGAACTGCGTTCAAACAATGTCTCCGTTGTAGCGATTGATAGCAGCGGAAACATAAGCAGTTTTTCGAATCGCTGTGGTATTGCGGCGAACTGGTGTATCGCCGCTCCTGGAGAATCGATCGCAGGCGCATACTTTGGGCCTGACGATAATAATGTTGTCATTCGAGGACGCGGGATTTTTGGAGGAACTTCGGTGGCAGCCCCCATGGTGACGGGTGGACTTGTGCTGATGAAACACCTGTTTCGGGACCAGCTGTCCAATACAGATTTGGTTTCTCGCCTTTACGCCACTGCTGACAAGTCAGGTCAGTATTCCAACCGATCAATTTACGGACAAGGTCTAATGGATTTGGATGCAGCAACATCACCGGTGGAGTTCACTAATATTTCAACTTCGAACGTGGTGGATGGTAGCGGCTACAGTGTGCAAAATACGGGTCTGGCTCTTGGCAACGCATTCGGTGATGGAATGACAAACTCGCTATCGGATCAGGAGATTGCAGCGTTCGATGCACTCGGAGCGCCATTTTGGTACAGCTTCGGACACCTGACTCAAGCTGGGATCGAGCCATCATTATCCACCCGTTTGAATGCGTTTTTAAACCAGTCGCAGGATACACACGAAAGCCAAAATGTTGGTCATATATTCGGAACGAAAGAGAATCATTCAGTTTCCCGCAATTCAGAACCATTGAGCCTCAGTTTGACGCAAGGACCCGAGCTTACAGAAATTCAAGGGCATCTTTCACTGGCGAGTAGAGCTTTGATGATGAGCCGAAATGTTTCAGATCAGTGGGGCATCAACTACTTTACAACAAAACCAATCAGCGGTAAATCTCCTGTGAGCGCGGTGGAACTCTCGTTTCATGGCAAGGGCATGCCCTATACATTGCGAAGCGGAATGGTATCAGAAAAGGAAACCTTGCTCGGTAGTTCCAGCAGCGGTGCCTTCGGTCATTTAAGTGGTCGGTCCGCTTTCGCCAGCATTGAGGGAAACACCCAGATTGGCCTTTGGAAGCTTGAGGCCAATGCAGAAATTGGCTCACTCAATCCAAACTCCCAAAACGATGGTTTGTTAACAATTGAATCGCCACTGCTTACGAGCGCTTTTGCTTTGCGAGCGAAACGAAGTCTAAGCACCCTAGACCACATTTCGTTGAGTTTTTCGCAGCCGATTCGAATTGAATCGGGACGAGCGCAATACTACATTCCTGTGGGTCGAACGATAGCAGGCGATGTGCTGCATCAATCAGGTGCTGCCGACCTTGAGCCCACTGGCCGGCAAATCGACCTGTCTACCCAGTGGCAGCGAAATTTTCGCCAATCTGGCGACTTTCGTCTGGCAGCTCAACTGTCGCTACAACCTGGACACAGTGTAAAAAATGATCCAAGACTGACTGTACTGGCTGCTTGGCGCATGGGCTTTTGATGATGTCAGTCAGGTCAAAATTACTTAGGCGCCTCAGAGAATAGTTCAATGATAACGGTGACAATTCGTTAAGTAAAAGCCACTACGGCCCCATACCTGAAACTGCGATGATGCCTGCGTTTTCCGCTGAATGGTCAGCAGCCATTGCAGAGGACACAGCTTTTGAAATAGATTGACTTAGATTGGTAGCTGCCACGAGTTCAGCCACGTGACCTTTTTTCTTTTTGAGTTGTTTCTTGTCGAAGTGTAATTGAAGTTTTTGTCCAGCGCTGGCAATCGCAAGCAATAACCGAGTCTCAATATCCACATCATACAAATCATCAAATATACAGACTCGGAGGCGCTCAACGATCGGTTCAATCGATTTTTCGTCGATCAGTTGATAAGTCTTCGTTCCAAACGCTAAAATCCTGCGAGAATCGTCAACTCGAATTATTTCTCGATCACACAATTGCGTAGCAATTTTGCGGTAATGCTTCTTGCTTGAAAAGCTTCTAACCCAGTAGACTGATCGGACGCGTCGCTGCTTCTTGAGGATTTGAGCCAGACATCCATCAATAATGGAATCATCGATTGGCGTACGATCTACCAACTCAACTAATGACTTTTTACTTTTTGTGATCGTCACTTTGCCATTCAGGCACAGTGACGCCAGACATGCACCACCTAAATCATAACGATGATATGGGTACTTACTCCTACCCTTTCGGATTCCGAGTAAAAATACTTGATCAACCAATCCAAGATCTGACAACCAAATGCACCTGTAGTTCAAAATAATCGAACATCAATCAATATATTGTGACATCGCAAGAAATGGAAATTTCTTTGATTTCAGGCAGATTTAGCTATTTTGATAGCCTTAGGCCGGCTCACAAGACAATGCCTCAGGGCAGGTACTACCCTTTATAAGACCTGGCGAATCGTTTACCGAGGCGAATTAACGAACGACAATTCTACTTTCTTACTAGCCAACGTCTGAGAATTCATTGTTGCCCATCCTGGGTCACATCACAAAGATCATTTCTAACCAATTACGCAATAAGTCAATTTTCTTTGCTTACGGTACATCTACAGTGATGGTGATAATGTCAGTATCGTGGTATTGCTGATGATGTACCGAAGACGCATAGTGGCGTAATATCCGCAATGAAACCTCTCTTTCAACTGAGACGTCATCGGCATGCTCTCCCAAGAGCGCCAATCGATCTTCCAGATTGGCTTCACTGGGTGCAGCAATGACTTCCATGACTGCAACAGACCTTTCTTTTTGAATCGTCAGCAAGAGGTGGCGTCTTTTAAGCTCATCGTCGCTATCTTCAGACTGATTGATCAATGTTAATAGTGCTTCTTCAGCAACAGCACAGAGACGATTTTGAACAGCATCATTCCATCCTTGTCTACTGGAAAACTCGGATAAGAATGTCTGAATTTTCGGCAAAGACGCCGATGCAAAAGGTGCGTTAAGCCGACGCCGGCGAGATGCTGTCAACTCCATAAACAAGGTGAGCAATATTGCAGTCAATCCGCCTGCAGTCATTCCATTTTCTAATATTCCACCAGCAAATCCTTTTATATGGTCCGGGAAAATCACACCATTTTGAAAACCGACTCCAACCCAAAAAGCAATTCCTACAACCAAGGCTTTACGGTAATCTGTTCCATCCTGAATCACCACACGCATTCCGACCACGAACAGCAGCGCCAGTAACACCGTGACATAAGACGCCGCAACAGGTCCTGGAATGGCCAGTACAACTGCTAGCGCTTTAGGAAAAAAAGCTACCGCTATAAATGAGATTCCCAAGGCAACGCCAACACCGCGTGCACCCACACCTGTCAGTGCTGTGACTGATATGCTTGACGAATACGTGGTATTGGGCACGGTACCCACGAGACCGGAAAGTAAATTGCCCAATCCATCCGCCGCAACGGCACCTTGTACCGACCTAAAGTCAATCGCGCGCGGCACTCGCCAAGAAACACGCTGAATCGCGACTCCGTCGCCGATGGTTTCGATTGCTCCGACCAAAGTGACAAATACAAACGCTGGAAATAAACTCCAAAATACCGGACCAAAACTTAAGTCAAACCCTGGCCAATCCCCACTTGGCAATCCGAACCAGTCTGCTTCCTTAATGCTTTGAAAGTCATAGATTCCGTAATAAACTGCCACAATGGAACCAACAACGATGCCGATGACGGGCGCCCAAAGTCGTAAGATTCCTTTCGCTTTGAGGGCAATTGCACAAATGACCAAGGCAGTGACGATGGCCGATACTGGCGCTGAGTTAACCGGCGCACCTTCCGGTACTTGTTCCAGCATGTTGAAAACGATTGGCATTACCGTCACCGCAATCAGCATGATGACGGTACCGGCGACCGATGGGGTTATGATTCGCCGAACCAACGACAGGCGCCATGCCAGCAGAAATTGAAACAATGAGGAACAAACCACAAGAGTCGCGAGCATCGCCGGGCCGCTCTCCGCTAAGGCACTCACCGATACTGCAATAAATGCACCTGAAGTACCCATTGCGAGTACATACCCAGCACCAATTCGCCCCACTCGCACAGCCTGAATAACGCTGCTTACACCGCTGACTAGTACTGCGCCAAATACCGCCCAGGCAAGATAAGATTTGTCACCTCCGGCGGCCTGTATGATGATTGCTGGTGTTAAAACAATACCCGCAATACAAAGAACTGCAAGTTGAATACCTAAACCAGCCGTTAATGCCAGCGGTGGTTTTTCATCTGGCTGGTAGCGTACATTGTCTGATTGAACGCTATCTGATCGTGCCATTCATTCGCCTCCTGCAAATATCAATAGTTATTTGGTTCAAACCAAAGACACTCACCCATTCAATCACAAGACATATGCTTTTGCACGATAAATCTGGCAAGTTCAAGACCGAATTATAAGGAATCGTACTCAATTTGAGTTCAAGTCACTTTTGTAAGCCTGCCAATATTTACTCAATAATGCTTGTTAGTGATGTCTGATCTAAAGTATTCGACAATCCGAAATTTGGTGAAATTCGTATACATTCAGGTGAGAATCGCGTCAACGAAATTCTTAGGAGAAACCGTCGAGTGTGCCAACGGCGGATTACTCAGCAATAACTTGTCGCCGGTTACAAGAACGCTTTCAGATTGAGAGGCCAACAAATTCCAAAGATGGTTGTCACCTGAATCAGGCACTTCCTGTGCTGACGCAGGTCCAAGCCAAATTGAATTTGCGACAATTTCGGTCAACAGAGTATCGATGTTCACATCCGTTAATTGGTGCAGGCTGACGAGTGAAGGACGATGAATAACCTCGGTATACTCGTTTAGCAATTCTGCAGACATCAGATAAAGTATTTCTCCTTTCAGCATGGCACTGATCACTCGTGCAGTGGGGCTGTTTACATCAACCGCGATCAATCCCGCAACAACGACATTGGTATCGATTACTGCGAGTCTGAACACTTTAGCGGTTGTGCAATAGGATCAATTGCTCTTTTCTTGGCGCTGTTGCCTGGTTTCTTTAACTGCTAGTTGAAGTGCCTCATCTGAATTTAGCCCTGACGATTCTCGCGCTCGACGTACGATTTCCTGAGCGCTTTCGTAGGTACGAATTCCACGAAGGTGGAGGGATTCTTCAATGATCGAGCCAATCGAACGTCGCTGGCGCGCTGCGGTTTCCTTTAATGCCTGATGCAATTGATCGTTTAATGTGATCGTAAGTCGAGACATTTTCTTTAATCCTAATGTGATGTGTTGATGTTTTAGCGCTATATCACCATAGCATATTTTGCTGACATGTCGTACTGACTTTCGATATTTCCGCCAGCGCAATACTACATTGGCTCAATTGATCCAGATTAACTGTAGAAAAAACTAGTGAATTGGCTCGGTGACGGATTTGAGGAAAAAATCACCCAACTTCAAAATCAAAGGCTCAGTCGCCCAACCCAGTTAAGGGAGCCTCATTTTTTCCAAAATATTGAGGTGTGTTTTTTGGGAGGGGAGAGAGGTTGAGGAGTTTTAATTTATTCCACTGCTCTTAACCGAATTTTCAGATATTTTTTGCGAGCCACAGACGAAATTTGGCTATTTCCGGTCGAATACCACCGCTTTTCAAACCTCGTTGCCCCTGACTTCGCCATCTCATATTGAAAAAAACCGACATCCCCAAATGAGAATGCCGGTTGATCTGGTAGCGGGGGTAGGATTTGAACCTACGTCCTTCGGGTTATGAGCCCGACGAGCTACCGAACTGCTCCACCCCGCAACATGAATGCGTTAATTTTACAATGAACCGAGTTGGGAAACTTTGAATTTCAGCCGTTTTTCGCTCCCTATCTTGGAACTATCTCAAGTTCGCAATGGCGGTTTCACAAATCGACAATACACTACCTACCCAAGGCAAAATTGCGACCAGTACCATCGCGTTCAAACCGAGCAACATCCGCGAAGTCGGCAATTGGTTAAACGACGCAGGAACCTCTTCCAGTTGATCAAAATATACGACTTTGATCACGCGTAAATAGTAAAACGCACCGATTACCGCAAATAGCACAGCAATGACAGCCACCCATACCAAGTTCACATCAACGACCGCTTGAATCACTGCCAGTTTGGCATAGAATCCAACCGTTGGCGGCACTCCTGCTAAGGAAAACATTAATAGCAAAATCCAAAATGCCATCCATGGGTCCCGGCTGTTTAATCCACTGTAGTCACTGATTTGATCAAACTCTTCATCTTTACGGGAACTGATAACAATGATCCCGAATGCGCCCAACCCCATGACCGAATAAATCAGGACGTAGAACAGCGATGCAGTCAATCCTTCGTCAGTCCCGCTCAGTATCCCAAGCAACATAAAACCCATGTGGGCAATCGTCGAATACGCTAGCATGCGTTTAAGATTGGTTTGCGCAATGGCAATCACGTTGCCAACCACGATTGAAAGAAGCGCAATGACGATCAGCATGTCCTGCCACAGGTGCTGTAATTCAAATAAGCCGCCAATTAATAAGCGAATAAGCATCGCAAACGCAGCGATTTTCGGTATAGTGCCGAGAAAAATCGTCGTTGACGTTGGCGCTCCGTGATAAACGTCAGGAACCCACATGTGAAAAGGCGCTGCACCCAGCTTAAATGCCAATGCGACGACGACAAATACGACTGCCAGAATCAAGGGCAGATTGTCTGCTGATGCATCAGCAAACTGATTGTGAATCACCGCGATGTCCAGTGAACCCGTCAAGCCGTAAATTATCGAAAGCCCATACAACAACGATCCCGAGCCAATTGCTCCCAATACAAAATATTTCATAGCCGCTTCGGTAGCATTCGCGGAATCACGCTGAAACGCCACCATCGCATACAGGCATAGCGACATCAATTCCAGGCCAAGATAGACGACTAGCAAATGGTCTGCTGACGCCATGACCATCATGCCCAATATTCCAAACAGTCCCAGAACGTAAAATTCGCTGCCCGCGATTCCACGGACTTGGGAATACGAACGCGCATACCCGAAAACAAACACGCTGACCAGGCATATCACGAACTTGGTTAGATTCGAAAAGGAGTCATCAATGAACATACCCTCCATCACGATGGAGGTTTCCTGATAGAATTTGCTAGCAAATATAATTCCTGCGACAGCAAGGGTAAGCAGCGTCAGAAAGAACGGCAAATCCTTGTGCTTTTTCAGTGAAGTTTGGTCGACCATCAGGATTGCGCAAGCCATCAGACTGACAATGATTTCTGGCAAAGCCCTGGAAATCTCAAAAGAAAGACTCATTAGTTCTTCAATAATGTGATTTATTTAATTGTTTCTGAAATGGTTTATCGATGCTGATTTGATAGGCTATGGTGACTTGACAAATAGTAGTATTTGACGCATTTGTCCATTTCGATGGAGGCTCATTATACAGGTCACCGCGAAACAATCACCACAGCAAAATAGCGAAACAGGATTGAACTTGATGGCAGAAAAATCAGTAATCCCAGCACGAAAAGGGAAAGCCGCGATCGTGGCCAAGGGACAGTCGATCCGAGTCATCAACACCTTCGGTAGTCAAGTGGTCGACACATGGATTTTCTGCCTTGATGACCCAAATGAGTTTCAATCAAATGAGCACACGCGCGCAGCATTACTCAATATGAGTTTCACTACCGGAGATGCACTGTACACGAACAAGCGACGTAAAATCGTGACTGTCGAGGAAAACACTGTGAAAGGAGCGCACGACATGTTGATGGCCGCGTGTGATCGTTTTCGGTATGAGCAACTCGGATGTACGCAATACCACGACAACTGTACAGATAACCTCGCCGCTGGCATGAGTTCCCTTGGATATGAAGTTTTGCAAACACCCAGTCCGATTAATCTCTTTATGAATATTCCCTGGACGAGTGCGGGTGAACTTGCATGGGAATCGCCTCTTTCGCAGCCAGGAGACTATGTGCAGTTTCGCGCTGAGATGGACTGTATATTCGCATTCTCAGCTTGCCCTCAAGACATTTTGCCAATCAACGGCACCGACGGCGTTATCACCGATGCTCATTTTCAAATTTTCTGATGAGATGAATATCGTTATTTGAATGTGAATATCCGAAATGACCCGAAAAACCCTACTAACATCAAAATCAACAATAGTCAACGAATAATTTATTTGAGAAAAATAGCGTGACTATGAACTTAACTGAATCAATACGTAACGACAAAAAGGAACTCATATGAAGGAATCTCATCTTTCGCCCGAAACGAAAGTTGTACATCTTGGAAGAGACCACCAGGATAGCCACGGATTTGTCAACATTCCAATCTATTACGGTTCAACTGTCTTATATGAAACATATGAGAAATTCCTGGCATCTCAGGAACAACGTTCAGAAAGAAACCAAGTGCTGTACGGCCGCTATGGTACACCGCTAAGTTTCGCCTTGGAAACTGCAATTGCCGATCTGGAAGGTGCGAGCGGCGCCGTCACTGTGCCCTCAGGTCTATCTGCAATCACTGAATCACTGAATGCTTTCGTCAGCCAAGGCGACCACATTTTGGTTACCGACAGCGTATATCAGCCAACCCGAAATTACTGCAACCAGGTTTTGTCAAAATTTGGCGTTGAAACCACCTACTACGACCCGCTGATCGGCTTGGATATCAAAAATCAGATCAAACCCAATACCAAGGTTATATTTCTCGAGTCTCCAGGTTCGCAAACATTTGAAATTCAAGATCTTCCGGCGATCGCCACAGTGGCTAAATCTCATGGAATCATCACCATTATCGACAATACCTGGGCATCACCACTTTACCTCAAGCCCTTTGATCTCGGAATCGATGTATCGGTGCACGCAGCTACAAAATACATCACCGGTCATTCTGATGCAATGCTGGGAATTATTACGTCCACGGAGGAATGCTATGACCGCATCCGAAGTTCGGTTCGTCTAAGTGGTCAATGCGCTGGTCCTGACTTGATATTTTTGGCTTTACGTGGACTTCGAACACTGCCGACTCGCTTACGACAACACTATCAATCCGGTCTAAAAGTCGCCGAGTGGCTCGCCAGTCGACCCGAGGTAGCAAACGTAATTCACCCGGCTTTGCCAAGCCATCCGGGGCACACATTGTGGCAACGGGATTTCCAAGGTGCCAGTGGACTGTTTGCTTTTATTTTGCATCCTGTTTCGCAAAACGCATTGGGCAGACTGTTGGACAACACCAAGCTGTTCGGTATGGGCTATAGTTGGGGAGGATTCGAAAGTCTTCTGATTCCGTTCGATCCAAGTTCTTATCGAACGGCAACACAATGGGAAGTCGAAGGACCATCTTGCCGAATCCACATCGGTCTGGAAGACACTGACGAATTGATTGCCGATCTGGAACGAGGATTCGCGGCGATGAATAAAGGGTAGAAATGGCAGATCCAAGCAACGAAATCAACCGCGAGATTTCAGCGCTCGTCGAAAAACATTTGTCGCTTGAACTCGCTACCGCATCGAAAGATGGGGTGCCCTGTGCAAGTTACGCACCTTTTGTCTGTGGTGAGCACTTGCGTTTGTACGTATTTCTTAGCGACTTGGCCTTACACACAGCAAATCTTGGTCAAAATCCCAAAGTTTCAGCAATGATCATAGAGGATGAGTCCAATTCACAGAATTTGTTTGCGCGCAATCGTTTGGTATTGGATTGCGAGGCTGCTCGTATTCATCGGGGCAGCGTTGATTTTGAGCACTGGATTGCCCAATACAAAGAAAAATTCGGAGCCATTGTGGATACACTGGTGCAACTTGCTGATTTTAATCTGTACTGCCTGATACCGACACAAGGTACGTTCGTCAAGGGTTTTGGACAGGCATACAAAGTATCTGGTGAATTGATGGATCAAATCAAACATATCACTAACCCCGCACGAGACATGAAGCAAACAGAATCGAATGGAAACCGCACATGATTATCGAACAGATCTGGACCAATAACGCTTATCGAAATTTCAACTATCTGATCGCCTGCTCAGACACCGGTGAAGCAGTAGCCGTTGACCCCCTTGATCACCAAAAATGTCTTGCCCGAGCCAAACAACGCGGCTGGGACATCACCACGATTGTCAATACTCACGAACATTTGGATCATACGGGTGGAAACAGTGAGGTGGTCAGGGCAACCGGAGCGAAAATAGTTGCTCATCGCGATGCGAATCAAAAAATTCCGGGTATGGACCGTGGCATCGGTGCAGGTGATACTATTCGAGTGGGCAATGTGGAATTGCAGGCTTTGGATACACCCGGCCACACAATGAGTCACATTTGTTTGTTGGCTCACGGTGAACAGCCAGCACTCTTTTGCGGAGACACCCTGTTTAACGCCGGTGCCGGCAACTGTCACAACGGTGGACACCCGCATGAACTGTATGAAACGTTCGTCAATCAACTCGAAAAATTGCCAGAAGATACCCAGATTTATCCTGGACATGACTACATCGCCAACAATCTTAGCTTTACCCTGGATCGAGAACCGGATAATGACACGGCGTTGAAAATGTTAAACAAGGTCAAAGATCAGAACCCGGATAAAGCTCTAATCACAACACTGGCCCAGGAGCGAGAGTTCAACACATTTTTTCGCTTAAGCAGTGCGACTGTGATTTCAAAGTTGCGCCAGTCTTTTCCGGATTTGCCTGATCATCCTGACCGAAAGACCGTCTTTCTCCGGTTGCGAGAGTTGAGAAACAGCTGGTAAGTTTCAAACTTCTGACAAATTCTCACAAATTGTTTCTGCTGTATCAGTAGATCACGCGGAACGTCAAATTAATACGTGGACCGTTTCGAGTCTTTGACTTCGGCACACTGTGGCGCCAAAATTCTTGTGTTGAGCCTGCCATAATCAACGCTGAACCATGGTTGAGTTCGCTTTCCCACCGTCGTTGCTTATTTTTAATGTGTTGCATTCGAAACCGCCGTCTTTCACCCAGGCTAATTGATGCGATGATTGGTCTTGGGCCGAGCTCGCGCTCATTGTCTCGATGCCATCCCATACTGTCACTTCCTGATCTGTAATAGTTGAGCAAGACACTATTGAACTGAACCCCTGTACTTTCAGCCAAACGCGCTCGAATTCGATTCAGCGTTGGGGTCCAGCAAGACGGCTGGTTGGTGACGCCAGAATAACGATAGACAGCTTCAGGGTCTCCGTGCCAGGCAGCAAGCCGAGGTGATGGAATAGTGCGAGCCCCCATTTTGATAAGTGGCTGTTTCCATTGTGTTTCATTTTTCAGTTTGGTAAACAGATCCGTTGCATGTTGAGCAGGAATAAAGTACTGGTGTATCCACATACAACCATCATCGATATCTTGTATTTCGAAACCCGCCAAGATGAGATTTTCTCTGAGCGAAGCACACACAGCTCGATCCGATAATCCAATGCTATCGATTTCAGTAGTCTCCAGAGAGTCTCGCACGACGACCGCCTCGCCGAACGCCGGACAGTGTTTTCGATTTTTTCACCAGTAACAGACAATCGCCGATATTGACTCGATAAAAACCCTCAATAACGTGATTGCAACTGGCAGGAGAATTCAAAATGATCCAGCAACCACCGTCGATCAACATGGCGCCAATCTGGCGTGCCAAGCGGTCGCTGAAGTCACTATCCGTAACAACAAGATTCACCAGGTGCTGGCTCACATCTTCCAAAAATTCTTCTGGAACTTGACAGTGAATCGCAACCCGTAAATCAGACTCTGATTCTGAATCAGTATTTGCTTCATCAGAATCAGGATGGATATTGACAACCAGACGGGTCATGGGGTCCATAGCCGAAATGACGACTTTCCGATGACGGTGCGCCAAATCACCAATCAATAATATTAGCCCGTCGCGCGCATTGGCTGCAAAAGCTTGCAATACACGATCAAAATCTGCGTTCAATTTAATTTCGTCAAAAGTCATGTATTAATCTCAAATACAACCAAACAAACAGCATGATTTCGACACTCAAATTGCAGCTCCGATAGTGCACTAGAACTGACCTCGCCCGACCGGGTTTATTGCTTATTACACTGAAATATGTTATACTTAGAGGTCTAATTAGTTCATTAAACTCGCATTGGTGATATTACAGCCATGATGACAAATATTGATCTCGACTCCTATTTGAGAGACAATGGTATTATGCCATCTCAACAAAGACTCCGTATCGCCCGAGTCATTCTGGACAAGCCCGACCACATGTCAGCCGAAGAAGTCTACCGAAACGTCAATGGCCCATGGCCGCCCGTCTCCCGTGCAACGGTGAACAACACTCTGCGTCTTTTTGTCGACAAAGGCCTGCTTCGTAGAGATGAAGATGATCCGGCAGAAATCTACTACAACATCAACCCACCTACTCCAAGTTCGCAAAATTCTGCTGCTTGAAAACTTCTGAGCCCGATTTTTTCGGGCATTAAGATTACAAATTCAATAGTCGTTCGCGGCGCCATGTGCCGCGAATCAACGAGTGAGCGCGCGATCTTGGGCTTCGTTACACTCGAATTATCTTGCCAGGATTCAAAATATTATCAGGATCCAGTGAAGTCTTGATCGTTCGCATTACCGCGATCGATTCACCGTGTTCCGCGACCAGAAAGTCGATCTTGCCATAACCGATGCCATGCTCCCCGGTGCAAGTTCCGTCCATTTCCAGTGCTCGCATGACCATGCGTTCATGCAATTGCTGTGCGCGTCTTTCTTCTTCTGGATCACTATGATCAACTAAGAGTACAAGATGAAAATTACCGTCGCCGACATGGCCGACGATCGGGGCCATCAAATTGTTTTGTTCAATGTCCTGCTTGGTCTTGATGATGCATTCAGCCAATCGAGAAATCGGCACGCACACGTCAGTCGCCCAGATTTGCGCATTGGGTCGCATCGCCTTGGCGGCATAAGCAGCATCGTGGCGTGCTTGCCATAACCTGTTTCGATCTTCGGCGTGAACGGTCCACTCAAAGTGACCACCGCCATTTTCTTCACAAATCATCTGAACCATTTCGACCTGCTCCTGCACGTATGCTTCAGTCCCGTGAAACTCAAGAAACAGCGTGTGTTCTTCCGGATAATCGAGTTTAGAGTACTGATTGAGCGCACGCATCATTGAATCATCAAGCAATTCAATTCTCGCAATTGGAATACCCAGTTGAATGGTTGTTATGACGGACTGTACAGCACTGTCGAGGTCGGAAAATGCGACGACAGCCGAAGATATTTTTTCAGGGATACCATAAAGTCGTAAGGTAATTTCAGTGATTACACCCAGTGTGCCTTCAGAACCGACGAACAGTCTGGTTAAGTCATACCCGGCCGATGATTTTCTAGATCGCTTGGCAGTCTTGATTACCCGTCCATCAGCGGTGACAACGGTTAGCGAGAGTACGTTTTCGCGCATCGTGCCATATCGAACTGCATTGGTTCCAGAGGCCCGAGTCGCAGTCATGCCACCCAATGATGCGTCAGCGCCCGGATCAATCGGGAAAAAGAGCCCTGTGTCTTTGAGATAATTGTTCAGTTGCTTGCGAGTCACACCTGGTTGAACTACGACATCCAAATCTTCTGAATTGACTTGCAGCACCTGATTCATTTCAATCATATTGAGGCAAATGCCACCATGCAACGCACAAACGTGACCTTCCAGACTGGTGCCGGCTCCATACGGAATTACGGGGAATTTATGCTTCGCGCAGATTTGGACAACCTGAACCACCTCCTGAGTTGATAGCGGAGAAAATACCGCGTCTGGTGGATAGTTGCCATGAAATGACTCATCCTCACCAAATTCCCTGCGAGCACCTAAGGCTGTTTTAATACGATCTCCGAAACACTTCTGGAGTTCTTCGATTGCGTCATTACTGACCTCAGCCTGCATCACGCTTGACATATCCATCCTCTCCTGCTTTCAATTGCGTCGTTGTTCTTTAGGATTGTGTTTGTCACTATATACCACGGTTTGTCTCTTCATCGACGGTCAATCAACGCTTGACTTGAATCGAACTGATTTGCCAAGTCCGCTTAACATCAATCGGTCGGCGAGTGCATAGTAATACATTCCAATGACGTGAATCGGCCATCGCAAGTAATTTCCGCCGGGAAATGAACGGTGCGGAATCGAAGCCAATACATCAAAACGTTCTGCTCTACCACAGACGACCTCGGCCAGGATTTTTCCGACCATGTTGGTCAAAGCAAGGCCATGTCCCGAAAATCCCTGAGCATAGTAAAGATCGCAATCCATTCTACCAATGGACGGTAAACGATTCATTGTGATGGCAATTTTTCCCCGCCAGGCGTAATCAATCTTTGTGTTTTTCAACTGAGGATAGACTGCAAGCATTCTGCGCTTCATTTGCGCTGCGATATTCACTTCAACATTCGGAATGTAATTCTCGCCACCTCCAAACAATAACCGCCGGTCGGCCGATAATCGGTAATAGTCGAGGCAAAATTTCGAATCATGAACCGCCACATCTTCGCGATTAATTTCATTGGCCTGTTTCGCTGTCAATGGCTCGGTCACAATAATGAAACTCTCTATCGGCATGATGTAGCGACTCAAAGACGGCAACATTCTGTCTACGTAGGCATTGCACGCAATTACTACATAACGCGCTTTCACAACTGCGCCATTTTCGGCTTCAACAGCGTAGCCAGCGGATGTTTTGCGGTAGCTTCTCATTTTTGAGTACTCATAGATGCGAACACCGGCATCATTTGCCGCGTGAGCGAGTCCGATCGCAAAATTCAGTGGATGAAGATGGCCACAGCTCCAATCCAGCGAACCCCCAAAATAGTTCGCAGTCCCCAGCATATCCTGTATCTCATTTGGCTGCAAATATCGGATGTCCCGGTAACTGTATTTTTCCTGCAGGTGAGAAACATTGCTCTCAATCACCTTGGCAGCTTTTCTTGTGACAGCCGTTGCCAGCACACCGGGTTTATAGTCGCAGGTAATGTTGTGTTGGACGATTCGATTTTTTACTTCAAGTTTCGCTTGCTCGGTAATCTTCCAGAGTTCTAAAGCCCTTTGATCACCAAACTTTTGTTCCAGTTCTCGCTGCTGCCAATTCAAGCCAGAACCCAACTGTCCGCCATTGCGACCCGATGCTCCCCAACCTACGCGTCGAGCTTCAAGCAAGACCGTGTCAAAGCCTTTTTCCGCAAGATTCAGTGCTGTCGAAAGTCCAGTATAGCCACCGCCAACAACGCAGACATCGCACTGTTCGCTATCGGTTATTTCGCGATAATTTTTGAGGCCTTTTGCACTCGCGAAATAGTATGAACAGGTGTGTTGGGCTTCTGTCAAGAATCGATTACAGGTACAGCAGATATTCCTGGTTGGATACGTGATTGTTGTACTGCTTTAACTCATCACCCTTCAGTGCACAGTAAATGTCAACGTATTCGCGTGAGAAATAGCGCTCTGCGAAAGCCGACTCACGCAATTTTTCAAGCGCAGCGCCCCACTCCAATGGAAATGATTGATCGATGTAACCGCTGACATTGACGGCCTTTGACGCTTCACCTGGATCAATCGATTTCGTGATGCCATAGTGAACTCCTGCCAGTAACGCAGCGAGTACCAAGTAAGGATTCGCATCGGCACCTGCAACGCGGTGTTCTAATCGCCGCGCATGATCGTCCCCAGATGGAATGCGGATCGTAACTGACCGGTTATTGTAGCCCCAGGTTTTATTCACTGGCACGTACAGATCCGGAACAATTCGGCGATAAGAGTTTCGGCCCGGCGCGAATATTGCGAACATATCGGGGATGGTTTCGAGTAAACCGCCAATCGCATGACGCATGAGCTCATTGCCCAGTTTGCTTTCACCGATGAACGCATTGTTACCCTGTTTATCTTCAAGGCTAAGATGAATATGCATACCGCTACCGCTATACTCGATAAAAGGTTTCGGCATAAACGTCGCCCGCATTCCGAAATCTGCAGCAACGCCTTTGATCACACGCTTTAGCAATACACATTGGTCGGCTGCCTGGAGGGGATTGTTGACGTAATTGAGATTAATTTCGAATTGTGATGGCGAATATTCCGATGTTATTACAGATGCTGGGATATCCTGTACCGCGCACGCATCCGATACTTTACTGAGAAATTCATCGTGCTTGTCAAGGTCTTCGAGCAAATAAACCTGCGTTTCACCCGCCAGATTATTGGGATCATTTGAACCCAAATGACGCGGGCGACTCCGTGAATCCAAATCTGCTGCAACCAGATAAAACTCAAGCTCAAATGCAATGTTTGCTCGATAGCCCAGCTGCATAAACTGATCAAGCACAGTCGATGCGATCGCCCGAGGCTCGACCGCACACAATGAACCATCGTCTGCTTCAAGACGCATCAATACTTGTGCTTTCTTGCCGTTACCCCAGGGGACAAATCGGGTGGTACCGCTGATCGGCCTCATTGTCCCATCCGGATCACCATCAGAAAAACCGCGTCCACTTGGATCTGAACTTTCGCCAAAAAAATCCAGCAACACAACACTCTCTGGAATCTGAACGCCTGAGGAATATATTTTTTCGGCATCTTTTATTGGATATCGTTTACCGCGAATGTATCCATTTAAATCTGGAATAATCGCATCAATCACCTCAACACCTGGATGCTTAGTCAGAAGTGTTTCAAGTTCGGTGTTCATCAGAGTGTTCTTGAGTTTCAATATGTTTCATCATTGCATATGCTCCCTGCGATTGAATCTGCTATTGTTTGCGGTGTCGATAAACCGCGAAGACGCTTCAATATACCGCAGATCGTCTTGAGAATTTCACGCCCGAATTTTTCTGTCGATCTGCATTGCTTGGATGGTGTTGAAGAACAGGAGCTGGCACTTGCCATGGTCAAGTCAAAATTATTAAGGCAATTTCGAGCGATTCACCAAACATTGCTTGTTGTCACAATGACAATTCGTAGTATGATAATTCGCCATCAATTCATAGGAAAATTACTATTCAGGAGAATTTCATTATGACGCAAGAAGTAAAAGTTGGCGATCGATTGCCCGAGGCTGATTTGTATCACATGACAGCAAAAGGACCCACCAAAATCACTACAAATGAACTCTTTGCTGGAAAAAAGGTGATCCTATTCGCATTACCTGGTGCGTTTACGCCAACGTGTTCCAAAGCGCATTTGCCTGGCTACGTCGTCCATGCTGATGATATTTTGGCCAAAGGTGTAGATACGATCGCTTGCCTGTCGGTCAATGATGCCTTTGTAATGGGCGCTTGGGGAGAATCACATAACGCCGAAAAGATACTCATGCTGGCCGATGGCAGCGCACAATTTACCTCGCAGATCGGAACTGTACTCGATTTGACTGATCGAGGATTTGGTGTCCGATCCGATCGATACGCAATGCTGGTTGAAGACGGTGTCGTGACCGCCTACAACCGGGAAGGTCCCGGTAAATTCGAAGTAAGCGATGCAAAAACAATGATGGATCTACTTTAGCTGACTGCTCTTTCGAATATAGGGGAATGTGAAAGGTTCTTATATAGCCTTGACTGTATCTCAATTGGAGTGGGTAGAGCTTCGCCTATGTGCCTGAAAAATTGCCCATATTCAGTTCAGGCTAAGCAAATTATGAAAATCGAGAAATTCGCGCATTAACTTTACGCATTCTTTTGGTTGTTCGAGTTGAAGTAGATGAGTAGAATCAGGCAGGAAATCATAATCCACACCCATAATGTGACTTAGATCGAACGATGGAAGATACGAATATGGCAAAGTGGGGTCGGCCCCGATAACTTTGGTTGGACAACGAAATTTATCGAAATCGACGAGGATCGCGAACGCTCTAGCATAATAGATCACTTGTGCTTCATAGTCTCGAGGGCACCGTAGTACAAAACCTTGTTCAGAGTGTCTAAGCGTGGTCTTGGCAAACAAATCAAATACACCGGGAACCACGCGGTTGAATGCGGGAATATACCGCAAGAAATCAACACATTCTGCGATTGACTCGAATCGCTCTGTACGACGCAGCGTCATCTCTGCATATCGCCTGGTCGCAGAATCGAATTCAAGTGGATATTGGTCAGGCTTACAAACCGGCGGGTCGTAGAGAATGCGCGCCCGATATCTTTGCCCATAATCTGGTGAAAGTAGCGTGGCCAATGCCGACACTGAATGAAATATTCCAATTTTTGGTTTGTCTCCCAATTGCTTATCAATAGCATCCAAAATTGCATCGTGATCTTCAACAAATGCAGGTAGATGATGCCGTCTTTGGGAAGTGACCGAATTCCAGCCGTGATTTCTAAGGTCATAGACGATAACATCAAATTCAGAAGTCAATAATGACCAAAATGGATAATACAGGTCAATCGCAAGCCCATTTCCATGCGATAAAACAAGCCTTAAACCTGCTGGATTTCCATGGCGTCGCAAGGTTATCTTGGTATCATCGTCCACGCAAACTTCGTGCACGGAAATCGGCTCAGGAATCTCCCATACGGCTTGTAAATGCTTCATCGGATTCCTACGCTCGTCCGCGACTTCATGTTTAGATCGGGTTTGTTCGGTTCGTGGGAATTGAGATCGTGAATCGTTGGGAAATGATGTCGTTCACCTTGCGGTTCATCTGATCATGCCATTTCACTCTCTCTGGATGGGAATCTCATTTGATGGTTGGATTGAGAATCTACTTTGATTTTACTCTTTCGATACCGCAATATTGCGTCGTAGGCTTCACTTGTTACCGATCGATATGCTCTGATCACAAAACAAATTTGTGTGATTATTTGAAAAGAGAGAAAATTCCAATCGTGTTAAGCTGTGAACAATTTTCAATTGACCAACACTAGCAATCACCATTCGCGGTCAGATTCTCTAATTTCCATAGTCAGGTTGATGTATCAGCACGCGAGGCAAAAAGTCGTCGATTACTCATTGAGCAAGCTAATTGGAAAAGGACTCATAAGCAATTGTTGCAGCAAACTCACCCGTGCTTAAATCCTCTATATTCCACCCAATATCCGGCAGATGCGGAAATCGAAATTTACTTTTGCCTGAACCTTGCAGAACGGCCAATGGAATTTCAAATTTAGATGGATTGAGTGAAAACCCAGTGCCGAGTGCTTTAATCAATGCTTCCTTGTGAGTCCACAGCATAAAGAAAAATTCAGCCTTTTTCTCCCGTTTTGCATTGGCTAAATCAATTCTCTCTCTTGGACCGAACACCATGGTGCCGATTCCCTCAAAGTCAATTCCCTTTGCGCGTTCCTCCACATCAATTCCGAGTCGTCCATGAGACGCAACTGCAATGAGCCCATGTTGACCGCTATGACTGACATTAAAACTTATACTGGCTGGCTCTCGATCAACCAAGGCGAAAGGCTTCCCAAACTCTGCCGTGTCAAACGTCAGTTGCTCATTCCTGCAATTTAGCCGTTTGCATAATATTGAGCGCAAGGCTGCTCGACAAAGTGCAAATTCATGACGGGGGCGAGGGTATCTGTATTGATTCCAGCGATTGCGTTCATCAGAATTAAGCCATAACAAGGCTTGTGATTCCCGATTGTCTTGAGGTAAGAGATCAACATGAACGACAAAGAAATCATTTGTTTCAATGAACTGATTTGTCCAGGAGATGTCAAATGACATAAACGTATACGTCAATTTGTTCCCAACGCATACAACACGGTGTAAAGCGCTCTAGCGTTTTACACCGTGTTAATTTTGTTTGAATGACAGGTACGCTAAGAAAAACTGCACCTGCAATCATGATCTCAATATTTTTGTGATTAGACTATTGAGTAACCCAGACAGTATGCTCTCAGCCATCAATCAGATTGACCAAACCTCTCAAAGAAGTCAATTCGCTGGCCTGTTCTGGCGAGATGCTTGTACTAAATTCCTGATTAACAACTTTCAGAAAATTCACTGCATCCATGGAGTTTACACCAAGACTTGCAACATCCGCATCAAGTGCGGACTGGTCAGAGATTCCCAAATGTTCTTCTATCATACTTCCAAGTTTTTCTGCTGTATTTGCCATAACGTATCTTTTTCCTCCACATTCTGCAGTTACGTTTGATTGCACAAAACCTAATTATTTGTTGCAACCAATTTTATTGTACTTGGGGTTGAATCTTGCGCAATTTGTATCGAAGCGACACTCGACAAACCCGCTAAACTTCCACGCCACAGCGATCTAAGCACACAATTTGAGTTGCCTTGAATATTAAACGATCTGAGACGCAAAAAAACGTCAACGCGCTTGGATTCTACTTTTTCAGCCAGTAACTTTGGCGTTGAAATGGATAGCTAGGTAATGATATTCGGCGTCGGTCTTCACCTGCGAACAACCCTTCAAAACGTAGCTGAAATCCGGATTCATATGCCTGTGAAACAGCCATTGCAAACCCGGTATCGACTTCTTTGCTCCTCGCGTCAGGTCGACAATGACTCGAGACAACGGTTTGTTCACCTCGCTCCTTAGAAAGAGGCCAAGCAGCCCGCATCTGCGAAGCGAAAGCTGAATCCGCACCGATCGCGACAACTGCATCGATATCGAGTTTTGCCAGCGCTTTCACACCGATTTTGAGATCTAAATTCGAAGCGATCTGCTTCGTCCAATAATCTCGTTCAAGAACATCACCGTGTCGTATCGTACTTCCCCTCTCACCGCTCACGAACGTCAGTGTGGCTGGGAATATTTCAATGGATGTGTCTGACTGCGTTCCAAGCTGAGAATTTCTAAGTACCTGAGCTCGCTCCACTGCCAGACGTAATCCTTCTTCCAGACTGAACATGCCAGCAACCTGTGCTGCTGCAATCTCGCCCACACCTTGACCAAACACGACACTGGGAAACACACCGACACTGGACCACAGTGCAGCGAATGCACATTGCAAAGCGTATAGTGCCGGCTGACTCCAGCTAGGGTCATTGACCGCGATATCGCTTTGCGTCTGAGCAAATATTGCTTCAAGCAGCGATTCGCCTACGAAACTGCGATATGCTGCCTCGCAACGTTCCAGCACAGCTCGGGCAACCCATTCTTCCTCGAACAGAGTCTCTCTTACGCCAGCCCACCTGTCTATCTCTTCTGAAAAAGCAAATGCGATCCTTGCTGGCACACCCACGGCTGGTGTTTCCGAAACCTCACAAAGCTTCAACAATTGCTCGCGCAGCGTCTGTGCATCGCGAAACACCACTCCAGCCCGGCAACTGAAATGACTTCGTCCCACACTCGCAGTCCATGCCATATCGGAAAGCTTCCTATTGGATTCTTCTCCATTCACATCAAACGTGTCATTCACTTCGTCTAGCCACGCCAAATATCGAATCGCCAATTCTCGAAGTGCATTGACTGACTTTCCTGAAAGAGGCAATAACCTGCTTGTACGAGTCAATTGCTCTTGGTCTACTACCGTAGTGGCGATCAAATCTGTCACTAACTTCGACGTATCGAAAGTGACTGATCTTGCCGTTCCGGCAGGCAAAATCGCACGGGGGTCGGTGATGCTGGAGTTTTCTCTGCTGATATATCCTTCTACCACCAAATGAGCATTCGCCCCTGATATTCCGAATGCACTGATTCCGGCACGGGGCAATCGATCGCTATAAAGCGGCCATTTCATCGGCTGAGATATAACCCGCACAGGTAACTGATCCCACTCAATGAGAGGGCTTGGATTTTGGAAATCCGGTTGCGGTGGAATCAACTTTGCCTGCATAGCCAGCATAACTTTTATCAGTCCTGCAACACCGGCTGCCGGCTCCGGATGCCCAATGTTCGGCTTGATCGAACCGATAAGAAGCGGATGCTCCGAGGAACGTCCCTGGCCATACACCATTGCTGCGGCGCGAACTTCAATCGGATCACCCATTGCCGATCCAGTTCCGTGTGTCTCCAAGTAATCCACTTGTGAAGGTTCAATGCCAGCTCTGGACAATGCCTCCTCAATAACTTTCTCTTGCGCTGGCCCGTTCGGTACAGTCAGGCCCGCAGCTGCTCCACTCTGATTGACGGCCGAGCCGCGAATTACGCCCCAGATTCTGTCGTCGTCCGCCTGCGCATCAGCGAGTCGTTTTAAGACTACAATGCCACAGCCTTCACCTCGAACAAAGCCATCTGCATCTGTATCGAAGGGACGGCAACGACCACTCGCGGATAAAAGTCCTAACTCTGCCATGAATCCTGTAACTCTATGAGACAAAATCGCGTGTACTCCGCCGCCGATGGCAACATCGACTTCACGGCGTTCAAGTCCTACAACGGCCTGGTGCAGTGCCGCCAGCGAAGATGCGCAGGTCATGTCCAATGCCATGGCTGGTCCCGACAGCCCCAGCGCAAACGCCACCCGACCGACCGCAACGCTTCCGGCGGTGCCAAGATAGCCTACATCTTCACCGCCAAGTGCAATTGCGTCCCGGTACTCGCTTCCCCCTCCTAGTCCTGCGTATACCCCAACGCGACCTCCTCTCAAGGTGCCAGGATCGATTCCCGCATCCTCAAGTGCCTGCCAGGTCGTCTCAAGCAGCATCCGCTGGCGCGGATCCATTGTTCGCGCCTCAATGGGGCGAATGCCAAAGAATCCTGCGTCAAAGCGGTCAATACCCTCGATGAATGCGCCGTGTCCGTAAGCGTTGTCTCCAAAATCGCCGTTAACGAATGCACTAATATTATCGGCAGGATCAGGGCGCTTTTCTACCACAGCGCTACGACCTTCTGAGAGAAGTTGCCAGAAAGCGTCAAGATCAGGAGCGCCTGGGAAATTGCACGCCATACCAACAATTGCGATACCATCCTCAGTCGGTCGCTGTACCGATTTTGGGATCGAATCGGAAGGGGTTTGCGAAACCAGTTCCGCTTCGACCTCACCCAACTCGTCAGCCAGGTGCCCGGCTAGCGAATCAATGTCCGGATAGTCGAACACCACCGTGTTGGGTGCAGTGTAGTTACCTGAAAATGCACGACTTAACCGGTTTCTCAACTCAACTGCCATCAGTGAGTCCATACCGAGATCGAAGAAACCGACCGAGGAGTCCGGCGTCGACGGCAGTCGAAGCACCGCTTGCACCTCACTTTGCAGAAATCCAGCCAAAAGGCTACTGCGCTCTGATACTGGCGTTTCCTGCAGCCGCGTCAGTATGTCAGCTGAATTAGTCGAACTGCTGTCATCCGAATCAATGTCGATAGAAAGAAGTTCTTCCAGAAAAGGTGGACGTTCCTCAACGGCCTCTTCGAAGATTGCCCAATCCATTGACATCACCACGGATGTCGTAACATCTTGACGCACCAGCCGCTCCATCGCTTTTAGGCCCTGTTGTGGTGTGAACCATCGCCCTCCCAACGCTGAACGCTGACGTTCGATTCTGTCCTTTTGTTCGGCTGCCTCCCCGATTTCCGACCATGCTCCCCACGCGATCGCCTGCCCCGGCAAGCCCATCGCGCGCCGGTGTGCGGCGAGTTGATCGAGAAAGGCATTGGCTGCAGCGTGATTCGCCTGACCTGGATTTCCCATCACCCCAACACGACTCGAAAAGAGAATAAACAAATCAAGGTCGCTACTTTCGGTCGCACGATGCAGGTGCCAGGCCGCCAGGATCTTCGGCCAGAGCACCTGTTCAAACCTCGCCCAGTTCTGATTGGTCAAAGCGCCGTCAGACAACACGCCTACGCTGTGAATCACACCGGCTAAAGGTGGCAAATTCCTGTCAATACGTTCAAGCATTCGGTCAATCGCCGAAAAATTCGTTACATCCGCCAATTCCACAACGAGATTGACTCCTCGATCACGCAGTGTATGGATAATTTTTTCGGCATCGGTATCTGGATCTCTACGGCCATTCAGTATGATCGTTCCAGCACCGTGATCGGCGAGCCAAACCGCAACCGCACATCCAATTCCACCCAAACCGCCGGTTACCAAGTAGGATCGATCCGATCGGAGACGACCTTGTGCCAGAGGTGATGCCGTCACGACAATCTTTCCAAGATGACGGGCAGATCGCATGAACCGTAGTGCAGACCCTGCTTCACATAGCGGCCATCGGCTGTGTACAATGGGTTTTAATTCGCCCGCCGCTAAACGTTCGACGATGTCTTTCAAAACCCTTCCGACCCACTGCGGATCGGTCTTTTTCAGAACGTCCAGTTCCAAAATGTCGTAACCGACATCGGGTCGAAGTGCTGTCATCTCCTCTTCACTAAGGATGTCTCGTCGGGCCAGTTCCACGAAACGCCCGCCTTGTTTCAAGCATGACAGGCTTGCATCGATGAATCCCTCGCTTGTCAAACTGTTGAGCACAATGTCTACGCCTTGACCACTCGTGGCTTCGAGAATTTGATCAGCAAACTCTGTGCTACGACTGTCGAACAAGTGGTTCACTCCAAGCGACTTGAGATAAGATTGCTTGGGAGCACTCGCAGTCGCGAACACTTGCGCACCTGCAGCTTGCACGAGTTGAATCGCTGCCAGACCGACTCCTCCGGCTCCTGCATGTATGAGAACGCGCTCTCCTGTTTTGAGTCCGGATAGTTCAAACGAGAGTGCAGCCGATACGAATGCACTGGGAATTGTGGCCAATTCACTCACCGAGTACGCCTTCGGTGCACGTGTCACCAGTTCTCCCCTTGTAATCATCTGCGGTCCGAATGCTCCAAATCCCAATCCGACCACGCGGTCACCGATCGAGACGTTGCTCACATCTGATCCTGTCTCAAGGATATGTCCACACATTTCCCGACCGAGCAGACCCTCTTGAATGAAGCCAAGCGAACGAAATACGTCCCAGAAGTTGAGTCCAGCTGCATCGACGCCGACACGCACTTCACTCGCTTCAAGAGGACGAACCGGGAGAGGCTGAACTGACGGGCGATCAAAATCACCGTCCAGGTCTGGAGCGAGCACCCAATCAGATTGTTCCGGCAAGACAAGCTGTTCTCGATTATCTCCGGCTCTGACAAGTCGAGCAACCTGACGGCGACCGCGTCGAAACGCGATATGGCTCTCAGAATCGGGATACATGAATTCGTCAACTAAATCGGGCATCAGCGCCATCGACGCTGGGTCCAGATCGATCATTCTCGGATGGAGGTGTGCGGCTTCCCGTTCCACAGCCTTGCCGAAACCCCACAAAACGGCACCGGCGATCGATCCGCCACGCTCGCGTTCGAGAATCTGCGCTCCACAGCTCAAAAACCAAATGCCATGATTCGGGGTCTGATCCGAATCGGCCACCCCTTGAACCAATGCCAAGGCACTCGCCCCCGCATTCTGCACATCGTCCATAACCTCCTCGGTGGTTGCCTGAGCGCCGTGGCTGGACAACACCACGCAATGCACCATGCCGTTGAAAGGAATGCCCTTGGGCAATTTTTCCACTAGCATACGCCACGATTCCCGCTGATCCATGTCTACCGAAACCTTGTACACACCGGGACTGGGGTCGAAAAATTCTTGATCATCTGAATAGGCAGTACCGGCCAGAATAACAGTCTGATTCCTCAGCACGAGTTGCTGCGCAATTTTCTCAGCGTAGCCATCTTTGTCCGCGACCAGAACCCAGGATCCTGCAGTTTCGAGCACCTTCATCGGACCCTTTGCCACAATCACGCCCTTGTCCATCGTCTCAGGTGGATCGGATTCGTTCACCCCGAGGACTTCGATTTCCTCGAACCCTGTATTGCTGAGCGCCTGGCGCCACACGGCAGGACTAGCCAAGGCATGATGAGGGCGAAAGTCATCGGCAAAACGCCACCAGCCATCCAGTTGTCCGAAGGTCAAATCCATCCATCCCAGGCCGCGCAGGTTTTCGAGTGCAACCAGTTGTCCCGATGGTGCGAGCAATTTCACACAGTGTGTCAGCGTCTCCTCCAGATAGCGTGTTGCGTGCAATACATTGGACGCAATAGCCAGGTCATAACCATGCAGGTCAAATCCTTGCTCTATCGGATTTTTCTCAATATCAAGCGGACGATATTCAATGCAACCATCTCCATCCCCAAATCGCGCCTCTGCTTCTGAGAAAAAGCCCGCTGAAATGTCGGTATACGTGTAGTCAAATCTACCTTCAGGAAGTTCAGGCAGCACAGCTGCGGTCGCTGAGCCCGTGCCGGCTCCGATCTCAATAATTCGCAGCCGCCGTCCTGGTGGCAAGGCGGCCACGAGCGAACGGACCGCTTCGGCCAGCATCTGGTTGGCTGCTCGTGCCACCGGCGCTCGCAGGTACAGATCGGCCGCTGTCGGCTCTCCGCTACTGAATAAAAGCGTCAGGGGGTCGGTCTGCCCGCGAAGAACATCTGCGAGTGCACTACCGGAACGCCGAAACAATCCAATCTCGGTCTGTCCATGCGAATAGTGCTGTAACATCTGATCAGAGTAATTTTCTGGATCCTCAGGAAGCTGCGTTGGCCAGGAGCCTTTTGATCCCAAGCGTACTACGAAGGTCTCACCGTCTTGTTCCAATACACCCGCTCGGGCCGCCATCTCAAGCATCCTGCGAAACAGGCGCTTATGATCGGCAGAGACATTCAATGCTTCGCGCAATTTCTCAGGTTCTACTCTTTGTCCAACCTGTCGAACCCATCCCAAGCGATCCAGGTTTGCAATCGCGAAAGAATGCGACCAGAGTTCCAAATCGGCTAGCAATGCGTCTCGACTTTGGGGATCGACACCAGCATCACGCAGATAATCAGGAAGAAGCCGGGTACGGGCTTTGACTTCAGCCGGGCTAGGAAAAAAATCTGCCGACTGTATTCCAGGCAACAAAGCACGTTCCTGCCACATTACTTCGTACAGCAAGTCACCGATGCCTTCAATCGAAGACAAAAGCGCTGCTCGCGTGGCTCGCTTAACGGCATAGCCGCTCAATCCACCAAGGAGAACCCCGTTTGGATCGTAGAGACGTAAGTCTGCGCTTTGGACTTCCGGAGGACTGCTGGGCTCTGATTTTGAATCCTGTGACGATTCATTCATGCGTACGTGACAAAATAGTTGTTCGGGAAGCTGTCCAACTAGCCAGAAGCGTTCCCAGGCAAAAGGCAAATAAGTTGTCTCACCTTGCATTCCATCAAATCCGCGCGCCGCACCGACAACCTGGAAACAGCCGTCGAGAAGTAGAGGATGAATATCCAGATCGTTCAATTCGACGGAATCCGGAAGCGAAATCTCTCCAAGCGCCTCTCCCGTGTTGCACCATATTTTCCCAAGAGTCTGGAAAGAAGGGCCTAAATCAATGCCAGTCTCGGCTCTTGCACGATAGTAGCTTGATGGGTCCAAGCGAGACATTCCAGAAATTTTCTCCTCCAAATTGATCCGCTCTGTGGGGGTCTCGACTCTGGTCTGTGTCGCCATGCGACCCTCCACATGAAGTGTCCATTCCTCATCACCAGCCCTGCTAAACACTTGGACACGACGGGTCTTGGCAGCATCTGGAACTGAGAGCAGCACCTGCATAGTCCGCCCGTCTTCTTCGACTTGATCCCCATCGATATGTTCAGAAAACACTAAAGCGCTATGCAACTGCATTTCCTCCAAAGCCACATGATCGCTTCCCTCAGCAAGTAGCGCCGTTGCTGCCATTGCGCCATAAAGTGCGCCAGGCGCAACTACTCTACCAAAAACGCGATGGTCATCAAGCCACGCCGGTTCGTTAGAAAACACTTCCGTCTCGTAGGAGACTTCACCGCTGGCGGACTCATGACGCACTCCCAGCAAACGATGTCCGGCCACCCGATGACGCCGTTTCGGCGCCTCCAACCAGAAACGCTCCCTTTGGAAAGGATAGTCGGGAATTGATATCCGACGACGAGACTCACCCGCAAATAGTCCATCAAAACAGATCCCGAGTCCAGCTTCATAAGCCTTCGCGACTGCGTCCACGAATCCTTTATTGGAATCTTGGACTCCGGCCCCGTCAACCCGTGGGATCATGCTCGAAATCACTTGGGGCGATGGCGTTGAATCCGGCCACGCCGAAACTGCCAACGGAGCCAACAACGAACGAGGCCCAATCTCAATAATCAGATCCACTCCAAGGTCAGCCATGGTTTGCACAGCATCTGCGAAGGCGACCTGCTCGCGTGCATGCCTCTTCCAGTAAGTCGCGTTCAGCGCCTGATCGGGTTCGACATTCTTACCGGTCAAATTACTGATCATATCAATAGAAGGTGAGTTGATCTCCACGTGGTCGAGTGCTGCGGCCAGGTCATCGAGTGCTGGCTCTACCAAAGCACTGTGAAAGGCACGAGTGGTATTCAAACGCCGAACCCGTACTCCTTCGGACTCGAGCCGCTCCATAATGGCTTCAACAGCTTCGACCGGGCCGCTGATGACTTGGTGCAACCCGTTGTCGGCTGACACACTCAGCTTAGCATCTTCGACCTGTGAGTTGACAGCATCCACCGCGGCCGCCACACGTTTCGGGGGAGCGAAAACGGCAGTCATAGCACCGCGTTCGGTATTCGATAGCGCCGTGCCGCGTGCCTGCGAAAAATGCATCCCGTCTTCAAGGGTGAATACTCCCGCTACCTGCGCCGCCGCCAACTCGCCGGCACTGTGTCCTACTACGACGGAGGGTGTGATACCCACGCTTGACCAAAGCGCACCAAGCGCACATTCGAGTGCATAAAGAGCAGGTTGTTCCCATGCGGTGTCACCCAAATCTGCACTATTACCGTTTCGACCAAACATCACGTCCAGCAAAGAGGTGCCTCTTCGTTCTCGAAAGACCGCCTCGCAGCGATCCAGTACCGCTCTTGCCACCGGCTCGTGCTCGTACAATTCTTTTCCCATTCCCACCCACTGGCTTCCCTGCCCTGTATAGGCAAAGGCAACTCGCTTTGTTCGCCCACGCACAACGCTGCCGTCAGCCGAATCGGCGATCTCCTCCAATTGCTTGCGCATGGAATTCATTTCGCTGAACACGATGCCTGTACGGAAGTCGAAGTGACTGCGTCCCGTGCCAGCTGTCCACGCCATATCGAACAGTCGCGATTCAGCAGCCGTCGTATCCTTCGATGTTGTCCTGACCCACTCGTCAAGCCACGACAGATAACGACGAGCAAGATCGCGCAACGCAGCTTCAGTCTTACCGGAAAGCGGCAATAAGCGGCAGTCACGGGAAACAGAATCCGGTTCCGGTAAAGTCAAATCGATTGATTCCATCGGCAGCGCAACGGGTACGCTTTGCACCGAGCCAACAGGATTGGTTTCTGCGCCAGGTACAGTGTGGGCTGTATGATATTCTTCCAAAACGAGGTGGGCGTTCGTCCCGGAGATCCCGAAAGAATTCACCCCCGCTCGTCGTGGCTGCTCACCGTGATAAGGCCAGTTTATGGTTTCAGTGCTCACCTGCACCGGCAGACGATCCCAATCCAAACTTGGATTGGGATGCCGAAAATGCAGGTGCTTTGGTATCACTCCGGACTTTACGACTAACGCCGCCTTGATGAGTCCAGCGACGCCAGCTGCCGACTCCAGGTGACCGATGTTGGTCTTGACAGAGCCAAGCAGCAGCGGATGGTTGGCTTTACGTCCTTTTCCGTATACTGCGACCGCTGCATTTAATTCGATTGGATCCCCCACGGTGGTACCGGTGCCATGGGCCTCAAGATAGTCCACTTCCAGTGGTGACAGACTCGCTTGGGATAGTGCGTCTTCGATGACCTTCTCCAGTGCAGGGGTGTTGGGCACCGTCAATCCTGCGCTGGCCCCGCCATGGTTAACTGCACTGCCGCGAATGACCGCCCAAATTCGGTCGCCGTCAGTTTCCGCTTCACTTAGGCGTTTCAAAACCACGACTCCACATCCTTCGCCTCGCACATAACCGTTGGCGGACGCATCAAAAGCCTTACACTGGCCATCCGGCGACAACATCATGGAATCGGCACGAAGTTCATATACACGACCATTCAGCATGGTGTGAACGCCACCCGCAATGGCCAGATCAGCTTTTCTCTGCTGGAGATCTGCGACCGCATCGTGGACTGAGACCAAAGATGATGCGCAGGCCGCATCCACAGCCTTGGCGGGTCCCATCAGACCGAGCACGAACGAAACTCTTCCCGCGGCACCGTTCATGTTGGTGCCGCTGAGTGCGTAAAGACATCCCGCCGGCTCCACAGGTCGCGAGGTATCCAAAGCCATCATTCGGTACTCGTCGGTGCTGATTCCGGTATACACGCCGGTTCTAGTACCCTTGAGTTGATCGGGGTCTATCCCTGCATCCTCAAGCGCGTGCCAACTCGTCTCGAGCATCATCCGCTGCTGCGGGTCGAGAAACTGCGCCTCCACCGGAGAGATTCTGAAAAATGACGCATCAAAGCAATCAATGTCATCGACGAATGCTCCAAATCGGCAAGCTGCGCCACGGGCTGCGTCATCAGGAAACATTTCATCGATACGGCTAATGCCGCTACCGGGTTCGCCTTCGGTCACAGCGTTTCCGCCAGCCTCAAGTAACTGCCAGAAGGCTTGTAAACCATCAGCTTGCGGAAACTTGCACGCCATCCCGACAATGGCAATGGGTTCTCCTGGTTCAACTGCAGCGGAATTTCCGGCTTTCGCTGGATTGGATACGCTAACGCCTCGTTGATCTGTATTCATCGAAGCCTCCCTAGATTCAACAAATTTCCATTCATTGTTCTTTATATTCGGTGTCTCAGCAAATAAAACACGAACCTAGCCGCAGGTGGTTAAATCGATTTTTTCAAGGAACTTCAATTAGCGCAACGAAACTAAATCTACGCAGCATTTTGATTTATAGAGTTGTTTGAAGCACCTGCAAATGTGACCAACATCAAATCCAGATTCTGTGCCTGCTATTCCAAGCGCTGACAATCACTTCCAGCGCTTGACTTATTTGACAATTTTGTAGCGTCTTGTCAGTCTGAACTGAATTTCTAACCCAGTCAGACTCGCCCCCCAAAAAGACCGATTGTTTTTGCAGCCCGATCGGAGGCGATTTGCATACACCTTTCAATCGGATATTGCTGTGTCAGTCCAAAAAGGTAGCCGCCTGCATAAGCATCCCCTGCTCCAGTCGTATCCACCACCTCGGTAACAGGCGCAGCGTCGCAATGGTAGGTTTGATTTTCGAATACCGCTACGGAACCTGACTCTCCACGTGTAATGACTACATGGGCGACCTGCTGTTTCAATTGGGCAATCGTTTCATTTAAATTGCGCGTGCCATACAGTCGACTGCCTTCATGTTCATTGGCAAACAACAAGTCAACGTCTTTTTCAACAAAATCTTGAAACTCCGACTGGTGCGCATCAACCAAGTAAGGATCGGACAAAGTAAACGCCACGCAGGTATCGGATTCGCGGGCAATGGATGCGGCTTTCAATATCATTGCTTTGGCGCTCGGCGAAGACCAAAGGTAGCCCTCAATCAACAGAAATTTTGAACCAGCGATCGCTGCGGAATCGACATCAGAATCCGACAATTTCGATGATGCACCAAGGTAGGTACACATGGTTCGTTGACCATCGATGGAAACAAAGACGAAACAGCGCCCACTCAAGGTATTCGTATCGAGCGACGCCGTGTTAAATTGGACGCCCGCTTGCTTCGTGTCTTCAATAAATCGCTGCCCGGTTTCATCATCGGCCACTTTTCCGACCAGTTGACAATTTCCACCAAGTTGAGCAATGTGCACAAGGGAATTTGCGACAGACCCACCGGACTTTCTCGACACGGGTTGAACCACAGAATTGAGTTCTGATGCAATCTGAGCATCAATGAGGGCCATCGAACCCTTGATCAACCCCCTGTCTTCGAGTTCCTCATCTTCAACACTGCAAACAACATCTACGATCGCATTGCCGATGCCAATCACATCGACCCGCTCAGTCATCCAGCCAGTCCCGCCTTGGCAATGACGGAGTGCAAAAGCGTATTCGCACCCGCTTCGCAAAATTCGCTTGAAGTGTTTTCAGTTTCATTGTGACTGACACCGCCATCGCAGGGAATAAAGATCATCGATGTTGGCGCAACTGACGAGATATAGACCGCGTCATGACCAGCACCACTGAACATCTCGTTGATTCCATATTCACATAGGATTGCGCTGGAGCGAACCACATCAATACAGCTGTCGTCAAAATTAATCGGCGGTGAGCGCCAGATTCGGTTAATTTTGATATCAAGCTTGGATTGTTGGCCAAATTCTTCAGTTGTAGCCACCACTTGCTCGTGCAATTCGTCAAATGCCTTCAGATGTGGGTGCCGGATATCGATGGTAAATTCGATGCGCGAGGGGACTGTATTTCGAGAACCCGGATAACACCGAAATTCACCTACGGTAAATCGAGCTTCGAAACTATGGTTCTCCACCTGCGAATAAAGTTGGGCCAGCAATTCCGAAGCACCTCTCAATGCGTCTTTTCGATTTGCCATGGGTATTGGACCGGCATGAGCCTCCTCTCCAACGACCGTTACATCGTACCAGTGCGAACCTTGCACGCCGGTCACGACACCGATCGATTTGCCCAAATCTTCCAGGATTGGACCCTGCTCGATATGAGTCTCAAAAAATGCGGAAAAACCATGATCTGCTGGCAAAGGATCACCGCGATAACCAATGCGTTCCAGTTCGCCGCCAATGGTGTTGCCTTCCAGATCAGCGCGCGAGTGCCCATAATCGAGATCAAAAATGTTGGCATAGATCGCCGACCCAATCATCGCGGGCGGAAAACGGGACCCTTCCTCATTGGTCCAAACGACTAATTCAACAGGCAAATCTGTCTCAATTTTGGCATCATTCAGCGTTCGAATGACCTCCAAGGCTGCAAGAACTCCATACACACCATCGAACTTGCCGCCCGTTGGCTGCGTATCCAAGTGACTGCCGGAGCCAACTGGTTTGCCATTTGATTTTCCTGCCCGACGAAAAAACATATTGCCCATCGGGTCGACCAGACGGGTGCAGCCCTCGTTCGCAGCCCACTCGGTCAATAAATCTCTGCTTTCCCTGTCCAAATCGGTTAATGCCAGGCGACAGACGCCACCTTTTTCAGTCGCACCGATCTTGGCCATCTGCATCAGAGAATCCCAAAGTCGGTCTGCGTTGACTCGTAAACTATCAGTCATCTTTACTATCCTTGAATTAGAGTGAAAAAGTAAGCCTTGCGACCCACGTCGCATTAATGTCCATTTGCACGTGCACGAACGCAGTTGGTTCAGATTTAGAAAAAATTCAAAATCGTCTATGCGTTTTCGTCCTTGTATTCCGCGTAATAACTGCCAAACAGTTCCCGATGTCGGATGATGTTCATTAATATTGTGATTAAGCCAGCAGACACGAGAACGCCACTGATGGGTGTGGTAAACAATGCAAACACATTGTAGTCAAGCAATACCATGGATCGGGAAAATGTGTCTTCACCAATCTGGCCAAGAATCACGCCCATCACCAACGCTGGAATCGAATAGTCTCCCTTTCTCATCAAGAATCCGACAACACCTGCAATGAACATTGTGTAAACATCCAAAATGTTGCCCCTGAGTGCGAATGCCCCAATGGTTGCGAAAACCAGGATCGTAGGAGCCAAAATCGGAAAGGGAATTCTCAGCAGGTTGACGATGCCTTTGGCTTCAACCACGCCAACCAGCAATATCGCTAAACTTGCCCAAAACATCGACGCAAAAAGCACCCAGACCAAATCGTGCGCCTCGATCATAATCAGCGGACCGACATCCATATCATGGAGATTAAAAACACCAATCATCATCGCCGTTAACGCGCCACCTGGAAGACCCAGCGCCAGCAGAGGAATCATCGCTGCACCTGTCGCAGCATTATTCGCAGTCTCTGGTGCGACGACACCCTCGGGCTCGCCCTTGCCAAAATTATCACGGTTCTTTGACCAGCGAACCGCTTCGTTGTAAGACATGAATGCCGCCAGCGTTGCACCGATGCCTGGCAAAATGCCGCAAAAGAATCCAATCAGGGCGGAGCGTACCACCACAAATTTCATCTTCCAGAACTCCATAAATGTCGGATACGACACCGAAACCTTCGGCGCTGCATAATCACCTTTCGCCAATTTCAGACCCTGTACGAACACTTCAGCAACCGCAAAGAACCCGAGAATCAGTGGGACAAAGTGAACACCGCCATG
Organism: Arenicellales bacterium; assembly: GCA_963664525.1. Lineage (GTDB taxonomy): Bacteria > Pseudomonadota > Gammaproteobacteria > Arenicellales > JAJDZL01 > JAJDZL01. The sequence goes on along the minus strand of OY761535.1, from coordinate 448,646 downwards.
CAGATACAAGGTCCCGAAATTGAACCGAGGTATCCCGCCGACCGGGTCGCTTCCAATCGCACCGATCAAAAGTCCGACCAATAGAGAAAGCCAGCCTTTTGAAAGTGATTTCGTGCCAATTCCGGCGACGACTGCGAGACCAAAAAACACCAGTGCGAAAATCTCAACCGGTCCGAAATTTCGAAGGGCAAAATCAGCGACCGGACCGGTAAAAGCCATCATTGCAATTGCTGCCAAGGTGCCACCGAACGCTGAGCACGTGACGGCATAGCCGATTGCCTTGCCGGAATGGCCCTGTAGGGTCATTGGGTATCCGTCAAACGCAGTCGGGGCATTTTCGACTGAACCCGGTATGTTGAACAAAATTGCCGTGACCGCACCTCCGTATACGCCGGAAACATAAATCACGCCGTACAGCATGATGGCGTGCGTCGATGACAGGTACGCAGTGAAAGGCAACAGCACCGCACCCAGTGTCAGCAAGCTTAAACCTGGAACAGCACCAAAAACCAGCCCTGCAATCAGTCCGACGACAAAAATAAGAATGCCAGTCGGATCAGTAAATAACTGAGCAGTTCCGATTAAAAAATCTTCCACTACTGCAAAATCCTGAGAAAATGACCGTTGATGGTATTGAACACGCCTGCCCCAGGCGGCAAATACGTAAATATCAATTTAATGAATACCAGCACAATGGCCGCGTAAATTCCCGCCGTCATGATGATCAAAGTTCGCAGCTTTGTTACCCCAACAACCCACATGTAAACAAACAAGAAAAAAGGCGTCACTAACAGGAATCCCAATTTGTGGATCGCCGTGGCATACAAAACGGGCAAAGCAAAGATCAGGATCATGCGGGCCCGCATTGACATTGTCAAATCAATCCCGGGCGATTGATCTTTTTCGTTAATATCGTTGCCTTTGCGCCTTCTTGATTCATAAAAAAGTAGCCAGCATGTTGCGATGAACATGCCCAGCAATACGACTCTTGGCCAGTGCGCCGGCCCCCAATCATAAACGGGTAGCGGATCGTCAAAATCAAAGGTGTAAGCCGCTGCAAGAAGTATGAAAATCAGCCAAACCAAGCCTTCGGCAAGGTGAGAGTAACGACTCAACACAGACTTTTGCTGACGTGTGGTCATAGGGGAATGAGTTTCGATTGGTTAAGTGCGTAAACAAATTCCGCCAGCAACACGAGAGCGCTGGCGGAATTCAAACCATGTGAGACTGGCTTACAAGCCTTCTCGAACTGGCATACCTAATTCACGAAACGCATCGATATAGACGCCTACTGAGTCTTCAATAATCTTCGTCGTGTCTTCCCGGCTGCGGAACGAATCTACGATATCAAGACTTTTGCGCTTAACGAAATCCTGATGTTCTTCAGAGTTATAAGCTTCGGCAAATACCTGTGCGAGATATTCAACAACTTCCGGAGGCGTTCCAGATTTTGCAAACATACCGCGAAATCTCAACAAGGGTTCCCAATCAAGCCCGTAATCAGAGCCAAGTGCCTTGGTGTCAGGAAAATTTTCAAAGCGGGTGGGCCAAAGTGCCAGAACCGGCAGCAAATTGCCTGATTCCACAAATTTGGATACATCACCGGGCTGTTCCATGAGCACGTCAAGTTGTCCACCAATCACAGCACCAAAACGCTCTGCAGATTTACCGGTCAAAACTTGCTTGGCTTTAAATCCAAAATGGTTCTCCACCACAGCCATGCTGACCAGTTCCATGGGAATATTGATGTTCGACACCGTCAAATTGCCTTCGCTTTGCTGGGCATAAGCAACGACTTTATCCCAATCCGCCTTTCCGTCGGTTATAAACCTTTCGTCTTCGCCATTGATGAACAGCATCGTCGGTGCAACGTTCATGATGACCAAGGCTTCTACATCCGTAACCGGGTTGAGGTCAATTCTTCCTTCGACGTAGCGCGATGGTAATGTGTCAATGTGCTGCAGCAGGGTGTAACCATCTGCTGGAGCCTGCAAAAATTCGGGCAAACAGTTCAATCCACCACCACCGGTGATATTGATCTTGTTGATTTTTGCATTCATAATTTTGGCCGCCGGGCCAACAATTGCGTCAACCGCCTGGTCAGAACCACCACCTTTTCCGTAACAACAGATTACGGTGATTGGTCGATTCGGATATCCATCCGGGCCTGCCGCGCTGACGATTGTCGAAGCAATCAGACCAAAACCGGTTACCGCTGATGCAAACACTGCAAGAAGTGTTTTGTTCAGTGTTTTCTTCATACTACTAACTTCTCCAAATAATTCTAAATTGTTGTGTTCCAGACTCACACGATGGCTCCAATCCGTCATTTTTTTGATTTGACTCATCAAAAAATTATCGCGAAAGTGCCAGAACGGATAAATTTATCAAACTTTAAGCAAAATTTCTAACCTTTCGTTCATTTTTGTGGTTGGAAGACCATTAACGAGTCGGTAAATTCTTGCCTAATGCACCTGTGCCAACGACTCGGTATTTCCATCCACGGCCAATGCCTGGCCACTGATTCTTGCACCGACCGGACTACAGATGAATAACGCCATTTGCGCAATGTCCTCGGCTTCTACAAAACACTTCAGGGAGGTTTGGCTGACCAGTTGATCATGCACCTGCTGTTCGCTCAGTTGCCTGGTGTGAGCTTCTGCAGCGATGACACGGTCCATACGCGGCCCTGACACGGAACCAGGGCAAATGGCATTGACCCGAATACCAAACTGGCCAACTTCCATGGCAAGAGATTTGGTTAGCCCAACAATCGCCCACTTGGCTGACGCATAAGGTGTGCGTAGCGGGTAACCGAAAGTCCCGGCGGTTGATGACAGATTGACAATCGAGCCGCTTCTTTGCGCTTTCATCACTTGAAGTGCGCGTCTAGAGCACAAAAATGTACTAACTACGTTTACCCTAAGTGTTGCTTCCCAATCACTCAATTGAAGTTCTTCCAATGGACCGTTGGGACCTGCGACACCGGCATTGTTGACCAAGATATCCAAGTGATTGTTACTGCGTGCCAGCATTTGATCGAACATTTCATCGACATCCGATTCGTGCCCCACATCAGCGACGATACCGAAAATGTGAGGATCGGTTTTATGTAGAGAATCGATCACTTTTTCGTCCCGGTCACAAACCCATACTGTTGCTCCAGCCGCACAGAATGTTTGCGCGATGCTCAATCCAATACCTGAGCCGCCACCGGTAATTAATGCAGTTTTTCCTTTCAAGTCCATTTCAATTCTAGCTAATTCGGGTTTTCAGTGGTCTTATATGTCCAAAATCAATCGTGTCTCACCGGCTGCAGCACGAGAAACGCAAGTGACCATGATGTTATTTTTCGCTTTTTGTGCCGATGTCAGCACGAAATCACGATGCTCGACTTTTCCATGCAGCACTTTCACCTGACATGCTCCACACAGTCCTTCCTCGCATGCGTAATCGACCGGCAACCCAGCCTTTTGCAGCGCATCAAGCACACTTGAATTTGAGTCGACTCGAGTCGTTTTCTGTTGCCGAGCTAGCGATACGTTAAAGCCATGTCCAGGGCTTGGACTCGAAACATTGGAATCAAAATACAGGGTATGGACATTTTCTGACGGCCAATGTGCAATCAATCCTTTCACTTCATGAATAAATCGCGAAGATCCACTCAGATACAGATGGCTGTCTTGTACATCGGTTTGAAGCACCTCAGGCAGTGAGTCACCCGTTGCCGTTTGAGCACCATAAGCGCTGATTTTCAATCGCTCGCCGCAAATTGATCGAAGCTCGTCGACAAAGGCGTCGCATCCGGACAAATCCTGCACATAGTGAAGAACAAATTCAGCATCAATACGACGTAAACGATGCGTCATTGAAAGAAACGGTGCAACGCCAATCCCTTCTGCAACGAGAACTGTTCGATTGGCAGATTCACTCAATGCGAAGATATTTTCCGGATATCGAGATTGGATGACATCACCGACCTTTAGATTTGTATGAATCCATTGCGAACCGCCGCGTCCGTTGGCATCTTTTTTAACACAAATTTCGTACCGGTCGCGAATCCTAGGATCACCGACAAGCGAATAGCAACGCCGCATTCGATCCCCGTCGATCAGCAAATCCAAGTGCGAACCGCCGCTAAACTCGGGTAACAGTCCATCGTCATGGTGAGCAAATTCCAACCGAATGATATCTTTACCAAGCGGATGGACACCGGTCACCACCAAATTCAAACGCTTGCAGGACGGGTGTTCGGGGTATTTTTGACCATCACGAAGCATCAGTCGCTTGACTGGTTCGTCGTTGAGGAGATGGAATTGTAGAATTTCATCAATATCTTCGGTACTATTGAAGTGATACCAAATGCCCTCTGGATAAATGACCATCGACGGACCAAGTTCGCAGCGCTCCAGACAGCCCGCGTTATTGACGCGAATATCACTAAGGCCCAATTCCTTGGCGCGGGCTTTCATATAGTTTCTAAGCTCAACTGATCCGCGCGCACTGCAACAACTGCGCGGGTGTGACGGGATACGTTCGTTCACGCAGCAGAAAATATGCTTTCGATAGTGCATGGCTAAACTTCGTTCCTAATCGGCTGACAGCGAAGGTACTGATTTGGATACTGAATTGTTGCACCAAGTGCTTCAGCTGCATGCCAGGGCCAGCGCGGATTGTAAAGCATGCCTCTTGCCAAAGCGACGGCATCAGCATCGTTGTTGGCAATAATCGACTCCGCGTGGTGAGGATCGGTAATCAGTCCCACCGCGATGACTGGAATTTGAGCCTCGGTTCGAACTACACGGGCCAAGTGAACCTGGTACCCCAGCTTGCTCGTAATATCTTGATGTTGAACCAGTCCTCCACTTGAGACATCAATCCAGTCGCAGCCCAACTGCTTTAGCTTTTTGGCAAATTCCACCGTGTCATTCAGGCTCAAACCACCATCGGCCCAATCGGTTGCTGACACACGAACACCCAGCGGTTTTTGTTCTGGCCACACCGCGCGGACAGATTTGAACACGTCGAGTGGAAAACGCATGCGATTACGCAGCGTTCCACCATATTGATCATCTCTTAAATTTGACAAGGGCGACAGAAACTGATGCAGCAGGTAACCATGTGCGGCATGCAATTCGATTGCCTGAAAGCCAATCCGCTGTGCTCGTATGGCAGATTCGGCAAAAGCATCGACCAGATGTGTAATTTCAGATTGATCGAGCGCTTGCGGCAGCGCTGCGCTGTACGTCGCTGAAACAGCTGATGGTGCAACGGGTGTCCAGCCACCATTTTCGGGTCGAATATACTCGCGCTGCTTCCAAGGCGGCTGCGTTGAAGCTTTACGCCCAGCATGAGCCAATTGAACACCAATGGGCACATTTGAGTACTGATGACAAAAATCAACGACACGCTTCAGTGCAGCTTCGTTTGCATCACTGTATAGTCCAAGACAATATGGACTGATTCGTCCTTTGGCTTCCACGTTGGTCATTTCAACAAACATCAGTCCAGCGCCACTGACAGCGAATTGACCCAAGTGCATCAGGTGCCAGTCCGACGCGCAGCCGTCTTTGGCAGAGTACTGACACATGGGTGAAACAATGATGCGATTTTTCAGTGTCAGTTCGCGAAATGAAATGGGGTGGAACAGCTTGGAATTGAAATCGGGCAATCGATAAACCTCTTGTTCGCCAGGAGCCTTTTGGGCATAAAATTTGCGACTCACCGAGCTTCGTTTCTGACATCGAAAAATCGATTTTTGATTTTACCTTACCAAGTCGCTGGAAATTACATGGTAAATCATCTTCAAGTAGACCAACAGCCCATATCTGAGTACCTCGAGTTCGCCAACCTCATCGCTGACCACGCGCGCGACATTGCACGCCAATACCACAGAAAGCCGAAAAAACAGTGGAGAAAACCCGACGATACCTGGGTCACGGAAGCAGATTGCAAGATTGAACAAATGGCAAGAGAGCTGGTCGGCCATCATTACCCGGAACATGAATTTTTCGGCGAGGAATTCGGGGATTCCACCGCCCAAGGTCAATTGAAATGGTGCCTCGACCCGATTGATGGAACCATACCATTTGTTTACGGGATGCCAACCTATGGTGTACTGATTGCTTTGACGCAATCCAGTGTACCCATTGTTGGCGTCATCGAAGTACCCGCGATGCTGGAAAGATGGTGTGGCGCCAAACTCCTGCCATCAACCTGGCAGGGAGAAATCTGCAAAACCAATCGAGGACAAACTCTGGCTAAGGCTGCTGTCTTTGCAACATCGATTGATATGTTTTCTGACGAAGAGCGAGAGGTCTTCAACCTGGTATCACATCACGCCAAAGAACGCCGCTTCGGGGCGGATTGTTATGCTTACGGACTACTCGCCTCGGGATGGGTGGATGTCATCATGGAATCGGATATGAAACCGTACGATCTGATGGCACTGGTCCCGGTCATTGAAGGCGCAGGCGGTGTGATATCTGATTGGGAAGGCAATCCGCTGACTCTAAATTCCAGCTTGCAGGTGCTGGCAACATCGAACTCGTCACTACATGACGAGTGTCTCAAACTGATTCAGTCAGGTTAAAACTAATGGAATCGGTACGACATCCGATTGCCGCAAAGTGGGTAGCGGACCAATCATGAACTGTCTCCATAGCCTTTCCTAATAACCACGAATTATAAGCATGTTTAGTGGCATCATATATCCAATACAAGTGATTGATAAATAAAGAATATATACTATGAAGCGAAACCCCGTTCAGTTCCAGAAAGGCCTCAGCCTCAAGGCGTTCCTTACAGCATTACGGTGACAAAGACCAATGCTTCGAAGCACGGTTCAAATGGCGCTGGCCAAACGGCTTTATCTGCCCCGACTGCGGACACCACAAAAGCTGCCACCTCAACACCCGCAAACTGCGTCAGTGCTACCGCTGCCATCGCCAGACCTCACTCATCGCCGGCACGATCTTTGAATTGAGCAAACTGCCTTTGACGATCTGGTTTCAGGCGGATTACCGGTGCCAAATTCGTTCTTGTTGGCGTCGCTTTCAGCCTGATGCCTCTTTCAGATAGCCGCTCGGCCAGTTCTCATTGCCTTGATCAGGGCAAATTTGACGATACTTTCCCCATAAGGGCGCTGGGGGCGCAACGCAGTTCAGTTCAATGATTTTATTAGTCGTGCTGGCGTACATCAAATAAAAGCCTATTCAATATGTTGAATTCAACATTTCAATAACATAGACATCATGCAATTTTGGAATGCTGAAAAATATTAGCGCTGTGTTGATCAAACTCAATTAACCGTAGAGCGATTGTCGCACCTTTTCAAACAAACCAAACAATGTCGAGGTCATAAACTCGATGAACTTTGGACGGCCCAGAGTTCGATTAACTTCATCAGTTGGCAGCAGAGACTTCATTTCCTCCTTAAAAGGCTTTCCATTGATATGAATCGTGAGTTGCTCGATAGTTTTATTCAATAGAGTTTCATAATCGTTGACTTGATAATCGGAAATTTTGGCCGCGACAAGTTCATAATCGACAGTCGCACCATGCTTGACCAGCCAACATAGATCCCAAATGTCTCTATAACGGACGTATTGAGTCGTTGTGGGCAACGAAATTATTTTGTCAGCCATAACTTCGTCGAGAGTCTCAGCAACAATTAAAGTATCACTGTATCCATCTGGCAAAAAATCATAGTGCTTTTTCAATGCAATTACTTCTCTTGTATAGGCAGGTACGTTCGCTATTTCAAGCTTCAGTCGTTGATGCGGTAAATCTTTTCGATCAGGGTTTGTCGCAATTGAAATTCGCCAGCGATTCACTTTGAGTTTCTGGTGCGCAGCATCACGAACTGCGGTTTCAGATGGTTCGTTGACATTGGCAGTCAGTCCATATCTCTTTGCAATAAATTTTTCAATACATGGTTTGATTTCTTTGAGGTCTGAAGCGGAGAAATTGACTCCAGCGACAAAATCCAAGTCTTCGCTAAGGCGGCTTCCACCATGTCCCAAACGAAGTAAGGTGCCTCCCTGGAATACAATCGTATTCAATAAATCATTTTGATCGAGACAGAACAAAATATCGTAAATCAATAGTTCCTTTTCTACCGCATCACGCATATGTGCCAAATTGGAATGAATCATTGCCAGATTCACCAACTGTTCGAATTCATTTGGTCGATTGTTCATAAATCTCGGATTGATCAACCAAGTGGATATTGCGCCCAACTCTCTTCAAGTCTCTGAAAGCTGTTGCTTTGTCGGCTAGTCGTAATGGTCGCCCGATGTCACGCGTACAATTTATGATTTGTGAAATTGGACGTTTGGTATGCGTGAACTCTATCGTACCAAAAGGTGTACTGAATTCTCCAACTCGACCAGTCGTCATTACTGTTAGACGACTGAGGGGAATTTGAGAGATGGCACCGTAAATTGAGAGTGCAGATTCCAGACTGATATAGTTGTAATGCCCGCGACGTAAATTGATTGCAATTTCTTCAACGGTTTGTGCACCTTTGTGCCTTGAATAGGCGAAAACGTAAATTCCACGAGCAGGCTTTTGAAGAATCCCGTTTTTTACGAGTCGCTTTAGTCCAGCCTGAAATGCATGGTCACCATCGTTAAGAAACAGTTTCCGAAGATCTCTACCAGAATAGATATAGCGACCGCTTTGATCAAGCTTATTCAGAGTCTCCAGAGCTGAGAAGGAATTCATTTGTTAATTTAGGAAAATAATATATGTCTACATTAATGGCATATATTATTGTACTAAATGTAGATATAAAATTCGAATGAGAATAGCTTTGGGCATGGACGAAAGCCATGTTAAAACTACATAACTCGATGCAATTGCCTTTGTTCGACATCCACAAAGGAAGTCTGATGCCTACATTTTCAAATTGGGTATTCCAAATTGCATGCGAACATTGTTAGCTCAACTGGGAATTTCCTACAACGCCGCCTGGCGCATGAAGCACAAACTGATGCAGGTGATGCTCACGCGCAGCGAGCAACAACGCTTGTCGGGCCTGGTGCAGTTGGATGATGCGTATCTTGGCGGTGAGCGAAGCGGTGGCAAGCGCGGCCGCGGCGCCAGTGGTAAGACACACGTTTGTGGCTGCGGTGCAAACCAATGATGAAGGCCATCCGCAAAAGATCAAACTCAGCGTGTTCAAGTGCTTTCGTCAGGCGCAGATTGGCAGCTGGGCCGGGCAGCATCTGGAGGACACCGGCACTCATGTGATTTCCGACGGCTTGAAGTGTTTCGATGCAGTCACGGAGGCCGGGTGCGCCCATGAGGTTGTTGTCAACGGTGGTGGGCGCGCGGCAGTGGAAAAACCGCAGTTTGATTGGGTCAATCCGGTGCTAGGCAATCTCAAGACAGCCTTGCGCAGCAGCGATCACTCCTTTAATGCGAAATATGCCCCGCCGCGCGACCTGGCCGAATTTGAATATCGCTTCAATCGTCGGTACAGCTTGCTGGACTTGATTCCAAGACTTGCTGACGTCGCTTTGAGAACACCGCCTAGGTCTGAAAAACTCTTGAAACATGGCCTACGATAAATGGTAATTAGGTAGCCTTTGATCATTGACACATGCATGAGTAACACAAATCAGTGCCGATCCTCAAAATTTCCACAAAATTTTACGGCTGCTACTGGTCGCCCGGCACCCCATACGACGGTGCATCTCCTGGCGATTCAGCGCGTGTCAGATAGTCCTGTCTTTGTGGTGCATAGTCACGCCAGATTGACAAGAGTTTAGCGACGGGACAGTCGTCTTCCCAGTCGACTCGAAGATCAACTTCAGGCCAGTCGTGCTTGCACGCTACCAAAACGGCTGCTGAATGAACCGGACCTGCTTCCCCGCCAGCATCCAAACCTGCCTGCAAACAGGTAATGAGATTTTCAGCCAGGTGAACCGACCGATCGCGATCATGAAACGCATCGACCAATGCTTGTGCGACATCCGTGTTAGCAAGCAAATTGCCTGCAGCCACACAAGCATCACCCGTTGCGACTGCATGGGTTCCAAGAATATGTTGACCCGTAAAATAGCCTACCCCTGAAGAACAATCGACTGCAGTCAGTTGTCGGTATTCAATGTTGTTTTGTGAACTGACAATTTTTTCTATCGCGCGACCTGCACTGTCACCGGCTTGCATACTGTCCAGAACCATCGGACCGAGAAGCGGATCGGTGATGTTTTGCGTCGCAACTGCACCAACTCCAGCGCGTACCCAAGGACAACGACTGCCAACAGCGATACTGGATGTCGTAATGGCAATTCCTACCCCACCGGTTTTGTGATCAAATGCAACAATTGAAAATGTCATGAATCCGTCCTCATATCAGTTTGCAGAAAGTTGACCTTGCAATTCAAAAAAAGAGTCATCAGCATACGGCGTACGCATTTCAATTTCGTCGTTCCTAAGCCTGGCGATGTTGCTCGCTGTACCGCGCACGATCTTACCGGAATATTTCGACGGCAAAGCCGGAGGCAGCAGCGGATAAGCATCGGCCGAAGAATAGTCACAAATCAGCAATCGCCGAGCCTGATCTGATCGGTTGATTTTTGAACCATGGACCGTCCAGGTGTGCATGAAACAAATCTGACCCCGAAGTGCCTCTATGGAAACAGCCCTGGCGTCAAACTCCTCGTAATATCTGGTATCGATCGCACCGACGTACTTTCCATTTTGGTAATGAGAGTAACGCTTTTTGTGTGAACCTGAAATGACTCGCAAGCAACCGTTATTCTCGTTGGCATCATCAAGCATCAACAAAATTGCAAGCATGTCGTCATTCGTATGCGGATCATATGAATGATCCTGATGGTAGTACACCTGCGTGTCCATATTGGGAAGTTTGATGTTCAACTTGCAGTGGTGATAACGTACGTTTGGACCGAGCAATTGTGTGACCATGTCAACAATTGGGCCATCCCACAGGACCGTTTGAAAACAGTCTGAGATATCAACTGGATTTGCCACGCGACGCAGTTTAGGAGTTTCTCGGCGATGCCCGACTTCAAGATCGAATCGAGCCTTGCCATCGACCGTTGTACCGAAATTGTCATCATGGTCTTGGCTAAGTTCCATCCATTTTTCAAGCTCCGTATCCAGGCGACTCAACAAAACTTCATCAAGTCCGGAATCGGCAACTACAAAGCCATTTTCCCAGAAGAGTTTGATCTGGTCCTCAGTCAATTGTTGATCTTCAAGCATTTTCAGTCAATTGTCAAAATAGACACGGGATATTTCGAGAAATTGATTCTAAACGGAAAACGAGAGCAGAATTTATGTCCGTCTCGTAATCTGCATGTACACGTAAATATTCTCTCGACACCGAGATTAACAGTCTGTTAACGAATTTACAGCATTCGATTTTATTGCTGGCTCGACAAACTGCGAACACTCAATGTTTTAGAAAAAACGCAATTGTTGATCAAATTTTACAGGTTCTCGCAACAGCAATTCTGCATCGTTAATATTCTATATAATTTTCAATACAATCAAATTTTTATGAATGAAGTTGACCAAGATTACGGTTTTACCGATTGGATTTTTGTTGACTATTCGGAGGACCTAAACGAATGAAAGCATCAGATCTGTTTGTCGCATGCCTCGAACAGGAGGGAGTTGAGTACATATTTGGAGTGCCTGGAGAGGAAAATGCACACTTTATGATGTCGCTCGAATCTTCTGAAACGATAAAGTTCATCCTGTGCAGACATGAACAAGGTGCTGCGTTCATGGCTGAAGTCTATGGCAGATTGACTGGAAGGGTATCTGGATGTCTTGGAACACTGGGACCCGGTGCGACCAATCTGATTACCGGTGTGGCCGATGGCAACATGGACCGAGCACCAATGCTGGTGTTGACCGGACAGGGTGCTTCGACTCGCTTACATAAGGAATCACACCAAATCATGGATGTGGTCGCCATGTATCGACCGGTTACCAAATGGGCGCAGCAGATTCAGCATCCCGACAATATCCCGGAAGTCGTACGCAAAGCCATACGAACTGCACTGGTTGAAAAACCCGGTGCAACACTGATCGAATTGCCCGAAGACATCGCTCACATGGAAGCTTCGACACAACCGCTGCGACCGAGAAAATTGCGACGAGCGGTGCCTGATGACAAAATTGTCGATCAGGCTTTTGAATTGATTCGTGGCGCGAAAAGACCAATCATCCTCGCCGGTAACGGCTGTATCAGACGGCGAGCCTCTGAGCAACTACGCCAGTTTTGTGAACGCACCGGCATTGGAGCAGTATCGACTTTTATGGCCAAAGGTTGTGTCGACATGGACGCTGATTATTGCCTTTATACAATCGGCTTGGGGGCAAAAGACCTGGTTGCTTGTGCACTGGATGCCTCCGACCTGATCATTACTTTAGGCTATGACATGGTTGAGTACCACCCCAACCTTTGGAATCCAGGCCAAGACAAAGACATATTGCATATTGATTTTCTGCCGGCTGAGATTGATGCATACTACCGACCGAAACTAGAGATTGTGGGAGATCTTGCACACACATTGTGGATGTTAAATTCCCGCATCGATCAATCTGGTCCCTTACCTTTTGAATTGTCACAGCAGGCGGCAACCCGAAGAGACATGGCTGCTGATTTTGCACAATACAAAGACGATGACACCGAAGGGTTGATTAAGCCTCAAAAGATACTCTGGGATGTTCGAGAAACCATGGGGCCCAGCGACGTTCTACTATCCGATGTCGGCGCACACAAAATGTGGATTGCCCGACACTATCATTGCCACGAGCCCAATACCTGCCTTATCCCCAATGGATTTTGCTCAATGGGTTTCGCACTACCTGGTGCCCTTGCAGCGCGCCTGGTCAATCCAGACCCCAAACACCGGATACTGGCGATCTGTGGGGACGCAGGCTTTTTGATGAATGTCCAGGAAATGGAAACCGCGCGACGGCTTGATCTTAAGATTGTCGTGCTGGTCTGGGAAGACGAAGAATATGGCCTGATTGCATGGAAACAAACCAACCAGTTCGGACGACACACTGACTTGAGTTTTACGAATCCGGACTGGCTAAAACTCGCCGACTCATTTGGATGGAATGGCCACCAGGTCGAAAATTCTCGAGATTTCCAATCCACGCTGGAAAATGCGTTTACAGAGCCTGGTCCAAGCCTTGTTGTAGTCCCGATTGATTACTCAGAAAACGAAAAATTAACCAAGCGTCTCGGCGAAATTGTCTGCCCGATCTGACGGGTTTGATCTACGAATCGATTTTTAAACGATGCTTTGCGCTGTTAACCTCAGAAATGCTGATGTCAATTTCAATTTGACAGCCACATTCAATCTAATCTGCTAGTGATCATCGCGCACGTTATATTGGCTCAGTCACGTGGATTTTGTTCCAGCGTTGAACGCTCTATTCAGATTGTTGAAACCACGTTGAAACGATATGAACTACCCATCTACGTTCACCACGAAATCGTTCACAATCAACGTGTAGTCAATGATCTCGCTGCAAAGGGTGTGTGATTTGTCGATGACCTAAGTGAGGTTCCAGATGGCGCAACTACGGTATTGAGCTCACATGGCGTTTCAAAGATGGTTGAAAATGATGCCGTGAAACGTCAATTGGAACCCATTGACGCCACCTGCCCACTGGTTTCGAAGGTTCATAGGGAAGGTCAAAAGTATGCCAAAAGAGGTTATGAAATTATCCTGATCGGGCATGATAATCATTCAGAAGTTGAGCGGACACTGGGTCATATTTCAGGCACCGTTCACTTTATTGGCAACCTTGAAGATGTGGCCAGTCTCGAAGTCAGAAAGCTTGACCCGATTGCCTACATCACCCAAACCAATTGATCTGTCGATGATATGCCACGCAAAACCACTAAAGTGCAGTTCGACAGCTTGCGGTACAAGTTGACTTGGTGCTGGTCGTCGGAGCAAAGAACAGTTCAAACTCCAATCGGCCCTGTGAAGTCAGCAAAGACTACGGCATTTCGGTGCATCTTGTCGAAAGCGCAGATGAATTCGATCCCGCGTGGCTCATAGATGCACTAAAAGTTGGTGTAATCGCCGGTGCCTCCGACCCTGAGGAACTCATTCAGAAATTATGAGTCTATCACAGTATAGACATTTCGACGATGCCCAGAATTTTGGAAAATGTAAGGTTCAATGTGCGAGTTTTTCTGCAATAACGAATGGCTCAGCATGGATGCCTACTGTCGGTTTATCCACCTTGGGCAAGCCAAAGTACAATCTTTCATATGCTCAGCGGTAGGGCAAAACGATTGAACATTCAACTGATTCGCGACCCACTACAATCGCGGAACACATCAATACTTTGATATGAATTCCAGCCACTGTCCGACCAGGCGTCAAATTCTCGCTGCCGGACTCGCGGCACTGATTCCCAAGCCGGTTTTTGCGGTACCACCTGTATTGGATGTTGTCATCATCGGGGCGGGTGCTGCCGGACTTGCGGCAGCACGAACTGTGATGAAAAAGCACAAAGTCGCGGTGATCGAGGCGTCGCACCGGATCGGCGGCCGTGCGCATACGGATACAGACACCTTTGGTGTGCCATTCGACATCGGAGCGCATTGGCTGCATCACGGCAAAAGAAATCCCTACCACAATTTTGCCGGCGAGAACGGCTATGAAATTTATCCGGCGCCGGAAAACTATCGGTTGTTTGCACAAGATGGTGTGGAGGTGGGAAGCAAGGGCTTGAATGCCATGTGGAAAGCTCACGCAAAGGTGGTCGGTGCGATTGGAAAGTCAGGCAAGGCGAATAAAGATGTTGCGGCGAGCGAAGCGGTTGCTGGCTTGTCCGGTCGTTGGGTCAATACTGCGAAATTAATCTTGGGACCGTGGTCAATGGCCAAGGATTTTGAAAATTTCTCAACCCTCGACTGGTGGAATTCGGAAGATACAGGCACCGATTATTTTTGCGGCAATGGATTCGGCACACTGGTTGCTCACTATGGCGCAGGCATCGATGTTTTACTGGAAACTAAAGCCACTCGAATCAACTGGGGCGGCAAGAATGTTGTAATCGAGACGACTCGAGGAACACTTGAGTCCCGAGCGGTCATTCTCACGGTTTCAACAGGTGTTCTGGCCGCTGGCCAAATTCAGTTTTCACCTGCGCTTGACACAGAAAAGTATGAATCGTTCAATGCCATTTCCATGGGCAGTTATGATCACATCGCATTATTATTTGCCAAGGATATTTTTGGCATGGAAAATGACGGATACCTGCTTTTTGAGGTGAGTGATGATGGACGTGGATTTGCCACGTTGACAAACATTGCAGGCACGGGTCTCGCGTACTGCGATGTGGGTGGCAACTGGGCACGCGAACTTGAGCGGGAAAGTGAAGCATTCAAGATTGACTATGCACTCGGGCAACTTAAATCAATGCTTGGTAACGCACTCGAACGGGAATTTGTAAAAGGTGCAACGACTGTCTGGGGTTTGAATCCGTTGACACGCGGCTCATTTGCTTCAGCCAAGCCAGGGGCATACAAAATGCGAAAAATACTCAGGCAGTCTATCGGCAACAAAATATTTTTCGCAGGCGAGGCTTGTCATTCGACAATGTGGGCGACTGTTGGCGGTGCACATCTGTCTGGAGTTAAAACCGCCAAGTCTGTTCTAAAGACACTTAGCTGAAGCTGATTAGTACAAATTTCGGCTCAAGAATAGATTGCGACCTAAACCATACTCTGAATTACTCCCAGAGCCGAAATGACAATGCTGATCATTCCACAGCCGGCAGCCATGTTGCCAGCCTTCGTGTTCTCGGATCATCGTAGAACAGCACCTGATCTCGCTCCAACTGATCCCGTGTAATTTCGTGACGCGTGATATGCTGGTCGAAGATTGACGACATTTGGAAACCTTGGACCGTGTCGCAGAAACTACTGTACCGGCAAGCGGGGCAATAAACAGCAAAATTTTTAGTTGCCAGCAAAACAATAACTTTTTTCGTTCGGGTTGCTACATCTATTTTCCAAATTTAAATGTAGTGGTTAAGATCGAAATGAATATTAACTGATTAATCCCCCAGGTTACCATTATTTTCTTCACTGATTGTTTTGCAATTGTTCTTTTCCATATATTTCAATTGCTTGTAATGTTTCCCGAACATCATCCCAGGTTGTCGAAAAGTTAACAATACACATTCTTAAACTAAACACACCGCCCAGCATTGCTGATGACATGAAAGCATTGTTGTCCCAGAAAATTCGAGTTAGAATTACTTGGTTAATTTTTTCTATTGATTGTTCATCGAGAAGCATATCGCCCGGATTGAACCTGAAACATATGACACTCAGTACAACAGGATTGAGAATTTCCAGGTCGGAACTCTCGTTAATGTAAGCGCTTGCCTGTCGAGCAATTGTCAAGCCTTGCTCAATCGAATCTCTGAAAGCTTTCATACCCAACATTTGGACTGACATCCACAATTTCAGTGCTCGAAAATGACGGCTTAATTGGACACTTCTGTTTGCAATGTTTGGATGATTGCTGCCCCACACTGTGTCCTGGAGGATGTCCGGGCGCATGCCGAAAACACTTTCCAGAGTGTCGAGATTCTTGACGATCAGGCAGCCTAGCTCATATGGCTGAAAAAACCACTTGTGCGCATCCAGGGTGATCGAGTCCGCGCGTTCGATCCCGCCTAATATTTCTTTCCCCTGTTTCGTGACGCATGCGAATCCGCCATATGCCGCATCAATGTGTAGCCAAAGGTTTTTAAGTTCACAATAATCGGCTACCGAATTCAACGGGTCTACAGCACCGGTAGCCGTGGTCCCGGCATTAGCAATTACGAAAATCGGCTCGAAACCACTATCAATGTCTGCAGCTATTTGTTTATCAAGCGCGTCTACATTGAGAGTGAAATTCTTGTCACTTGCTATTTTTCGGATGCAATCGGGCTTTATTCCAACAACGCGTGCTGCTTTAATCAGCGCATGATGTGTTTGGTCACTCATGTATACAGTCGCTCGTTCGGGATTTCCGGCAGCTTCTCGTGCTGCAACGAACGCTTCAATACTTGCCACTGAACTGCCGCTAGTCAGCATGCCGCCGGCAGATTTTGGAAAGCCAAGCCAGTCCTTGATCCAATCAATGACCACGAGTTCAATTTCGGTCGGTCCGCTTGCAGTCAGCCACGTGCAAGGATTGGTATTGAAACCTGTCGCTAGAAAATCAGCGACCACACTTGGCCAGGTTGGTGAAGAAGCAACGAAACCAAAACATTTCGGATGGGCAAGATTCAGCGCGTGCGGAAAGATATCTTCGAAGACCTGCTTGAAAATATCGTCTGTATCGCGACCTTCCTCGGGAGGATTTTTGGCAAAGACTCGATCTAAGCCATCTTTGAATTCACCGTCCCAGGCTCTGCGACTCGGGAAATCTAAGTTATGGTTGACGAGGATATCGACTGCTCGTTCAGATAGTTCCACCATTTGTTCGCGAGTCAGTTGCAGTGGAGAAAGTGGCGTTTGCTCTTTCTGAATTTTTGATTTGCTATCTTTCATCATTAGTTTCGAGTCCTTTGTGTAGTTTCGCAGAATACCATTATTGAGGCAGTAAATTAATGGCCTTACAATACCAAGTCTGTCTAAAATAGTCAGACAAAGAATATCGTAAATATTTCAACCAATTAACGCATTGTGTAGGTAATGCCCATGATATGCCTTTCGCAGGGAACGCAACAGGCAGTACTAATAATTGGTCTAACTAAAATTATCTGAAAGGTTGTGAGCGCCGCGATTTTATTTGATGCAAGATCAAAGCCAGCAGGAATATTGTTAGTGATACTACGACTATACTCGGACCTGGAGGTGAATCGATCTCAAGTGACAGCATCAGCCCGCCGATCACAGATGCTGATCCAAATAAAGCAGCAAAAACAGCCATTTGTTCCGGTGTATTTGACATTTGGCGGGCAGTGGCTGCCGGTATGATTAACAGGGCAACGGTCAAAATAATACCAACGATTTTCATCGCGATTGCAATTGTAGCCGCCAAAAGTATCAGCAGCAAATTGCGAGTCTGAAAGGGTTTGAGGCCTTCGGCAGCCGCAATTTGTTCGTCAACAGTCAGACCGATTAGCGCATTCCATTTCCAAATAATGATTCCCAAAACACAGCTGCCACCAATAAAAATGATCACGATGTCCTGCCAATTCACTGCAATGATGTTGCCGAATAGAAAATGTAGAATATCGACTCGAATCCAATACATGATAGAAACCAGCACCAAACCAATCGACAAGGCCGAATGTGACAATATACCTAACGTGGAATCTCTAGATAGTATTGCAGCATCGCCAACTCGGGCCAAGATCAGAGCGAATAGCAGGCAGATACAGAATACTCCGGCCAGCAGATTGATATCGAGCGCCAGAGCAAGTGCGACCCCCAGCAGCGCTGAGTGTGCCATTGCTTCGCCCAAATAGGCCATCCGCTGCCAAACAACAAAGCAACCAAGTGGTCCCGCAATGAGTGCAAATCCTATTCCTGCAAGGATAGCCCGGCTAAGGAAATCGTCCGGTATAAACATCAGCAATCCATTGCTTGCAAATCAGGCTTGTTCACGAATCGGAAATGCTGCCGTCCAATTGATGACTGTGATCATGAGTGTGTGCATACAAAGCATGAGACTTTGCAACCGCAGCTTGACCAAACAGATTTAAATATGCTTCATTGGTTTTGACATGTTCCGGGGTGCCGGTACAGCAAACGTGCACATTGATGCAAACAACGGTGTCGGTTTGCGCCATCACTACGTGTAAATCATGGCAGACTAGTAAAATTCCACAATTCAAACTGTCTCTGGCTTCTGCGATCTGCTCGTACAGTTTTGCTTCACCGTGAAAGTCAAGTCCCTGGCTGGGTTCGTCAAGAATGAGTAAGTCAGGTTTTCTAAGCAGTGCCCTGGCAAATAGTGCTCTTTGGAACTCACCACCAGATAACGTTTGTATCGGCGAATCACAAAGGTGTTGCATGCTCAGTTTACCCAGCACCAAATCTATTTCTCGGTCATCAATTTGTTGAGGAATTTTCATTAGCCGTCGAACCGTCATCGGTAAAGTAGAGTCGATGAAAATTCGCTGTGGAACGTAACCGATTCTGAGATTGTTCGCTCTTTCGACGGTGCCGGTATCCGGTTTGATGGAATTCGCCAGTACCTTTGTGATTGTAGTTTTACCGCTGCCATTCGGCCCAATCAGGGATACGATTTCACCACGATGCACAGCAAGGTTGATGTTTTTTACCAGCCATCGTTCGTTTCGCCAGACCCCGACTGATTGCATTCTTGCTAACGATGAATCATTCATGAAAAATCCTGGCAACAGATTTTTGCCACTTTATCATATTATTGAAGCACTCAATTTTCGTCGTGGTGAACGACAGTTAGTCCCTGTCAGTCAAAACTTGTACAAAATGTACTGACTCTTTGGAATTTCGGTTCTGGTATTGTAAGATAATTTTATGAAGCTCTATATTCGACAGGGGATCAAGGGAGGGATTCCGTGGTACTCGAAGGTTTTGATTCTTTCTGTGTTGCCGATATCGATAGATCGATTTTTTCCGGTTGAAGCACAGAGTATGACAATGTGATGCACGTCATAACCGTTTTTTTTCAAGCGCTGCTAAGCGTATTGGAAAGCGCGTGGGAAGTTTATCTTCTGCTTGCTCCTTTGTTCCTGTTTGGCTTATCGGCCGCGGGTGTACTTTACGTGCTAATATCTCAGGCCGCGGTGCTACGGCTGATGGGCAGTGAGGGGCTTTCCAGCGTTGCGACTGCGGCAGCCTTTGGCATGCCGCTACCAATTTGCTCCTGTGGCGTTGTCCCAATCACTGCAACACTACAAAAAAAAGGTGCCTCCCGTCCAGCCTGCATGTCGTTTCTGATCACCACACCGGAAACGGGCATGGATTCAATTCTGGTAACCTGGGGTTTGATGGGACCCCTAATGGCAATTTACCGACCGATCAGTTCGTTTTTTTCCGCGATGATTGCAGGTGTAGTTTCAATTGCACTGTTAATTGGACCGGAAAAGAAATCCGACACGGACCACATGGACCATCAGCACTGTGATCGTGATGGTGGTGATGAAGATCCGTGTGTAGTAGGTCCTACAGGTTTATATCAATCGATTCGTGTCGCATTAGTCAAAACTTGGTTCAGAATGATTGGCTGGAACCGCCCCACACTCAAACAGGTTGAAAAACCAGAACCGCCAAGTTTGCCTGATGTGGTTCCGCTGAGAGCCGTCGGCAAGCGAATTTTGACTTTCGCTTTTGTCGAAATGGCCGACGACATTTTGTTTGCACTGGTAATTGGCGTTCTACTGGGTGGAGTGGTCATGGTTCTGGTTCCAAACGACTTGGCGGAATTTGGGCTGTCCGGCTGGAAAATGTATTTGATTATGCTAATCGCAGGCATTCCATTGTATATGTGTGCCTCTGCCAGCACCCCGATCGGAGCTGCATTTATCGCCAAGGGAATCAGCCCTGGCGCAGTGCTAGTATTCTTGTTGACCGGACCGGCCACAAATACTGCAACGATAGTTGTTCTGATTCAGCAGTTCGGGGCAAGGTTCGTTTCAATTTACCTTGGATGCATAGTTGCCGGTGCCGTAATCAGCGGTATTCTTCTGGATCTTATGTTGATCTACTTTGGCTGGGAAATTGCGTTGAATTTTGACAGTGGAGAATCTGGTTTCCTGGGTGTGCTGGAATGGGGCGGAGCGATTTTGCTACTAGCGCTGATAGCCTGGCGGTTCTGGAAAGGTGCTGCAGCGTCCGGATATCATGATCTCGTCGGCAATATTCGATCTATCGTGATGTCGATTGGTGGATTATCCAGCAAAGTGCAGTTTTTACAGTTGCTTTCCTATCGTTCGCGTCTTATGCAAGTGGGACTGCCCATACTTGTGGTAGTTTTCCTTGCGAGGTTGTTCATTGAGTAGTCATTGACCTCAATGATGTGATGTCGATTGAAAATGAGGCGGTTGGCGGTACAGTGCTTGGTGGATCGAAAGGTGGTTTGGCATCGTTCAAAGGATCTGACATCCAAGAAGTCAGAAGACTCTGAATCTTGCAGTCAGCCTGCTTGAGGATGTCAGCCGAATGGCAGCGTTGGGGCCGACAGAGGGTCATGCAGATGAACATATAAGTGCACCGCAGCCAGGACAAGAACATCAGCATCCCAGCTCAGCAGTAGCTCATGTAACTGGACAGGAAGAGCCGCAAACGCCAGGGTCTGGAAAGCATCAGACAACTGCAGAGGACCATCACTTGAGTGAGGTGTCCGACAATATGCGTCGTTTGCCATCACATGAATTGGAGCCTCAGGTCACAGCTCCACTGCCGGAATCAGTGAATTCGTCAACTACGATTGATCACTGAGAGGTAGAATTATTCCGCGTTACTGACTGACGGAAGCCTGAATCCGAAAGTTGAAGCAACAAAGGTTTTGAAATTGGAATCTTAAGGCTTATTTGGGTGTCACGAATTCTCGGAGAGAATCCGGCAGACTGAATTTTACGTTCTCTGCATTGCCAGCCATGACGGAGACTTCAATTTTGTGATGTCCCTTAAGTTCCTGAATCAATTCCTGCACCAGTTCTTCAGGAGCTGACGCGCCTGCGGTGACTCCGATTTTAGTAAATCCCTGACGAATCCACTCTGGGTCATAATCTGACGGCCTTTCAACCAAATGAACTGGTACACCACAATCTTGGCTGACTTCACAGAGTCTATTTGAGTTGGAACTGTTCTTGGCTCCAACTACCAGCATCAAATCTACTTGAGGCGCAAGCTTGCGAACGGCAGATTGCCGGTTTTGCGTTGCGTAACAGATATCCTTGATATCAGGACCGGCTATGTTAGGAAATCGACGGCGCAGGGCTGCAATAATATCCCGGGTGTCATCAACAGAAAGAGTTGTTTGAGTAATGTAAGATAGCTTTTCGGGGTCGCTTACTTCCAGGTTTTCTACATCATCTTCTTGACTGACCAGATGTACAGTACCGGAAATCTGACCGAGTGTTCCTTCAACTTCGGGATGATTTTCGTGTCCAATCAGAATAACTTCGAAACCTTTTTTTGAATAGCGCCTACCTTCCTTGTGGACTTTAGAGACCAAGGGGCAAGTCGCATCAAGTGGTTCCAACCCACGATTAGCGGCATCATTTTCTACTTTACGCGACACGCCATGCGCGCTGAAGACTGTAACTGCGCCATCTGGAATTTGATCAATTTCTTCGACGAAATTGACGCCTTTGGCTTTTAGGTCGTTGACAACTCGTTGATTGTGCACAATTTCGTGCTTGACATAAATTGGCGGACCGTACTTTTTCAGTGCCGATTCGACAATGTCGATTGCTCGCTCAACGCCGGCGCAAAACCCTCGCGGCTGAGCCAGAATGACTTGCATGATCAATCTCCAGTTGGTTTAGTGATTATGGGCATTAACTATGTCTATTTTACTGTTTCTGTTTCGGAACCATTCAATGGGGCTTAATGAAATGGAGACCCCTTGGTAAAAAGTACGGCATCATCAGTGCCAAGCTGGAATTTCCAGCGAGTTCAAACAAACGGAGTATCCAAATCATGAAAAGCAAAATCAATATAACCGAAATTTACCGAATTGGAGTGGATTTAACCAAAAATGTGATCCAGGTCTACTCAGTTGACAAAGACGACAAGGTATTGGTGAAGCGACGTTTGAGTAGAGCCAAGGCATTGAGTTTTTTCGAATCTGTTGAGCCTTGCGAGATTGGCATCGAAGCTTGTGGCGGGCCCATGATGGCGCTAATGTCCTCGACCTTTTCCGGGTCGACCTCCACCTTTGGACCTAGCGGTCTCCTCAATCAAGATGAGGGCGTTCCTGAAAGGCGGGCTTTTGGATGCCCTGTATTGTCACAACCGATTACAGTGCAAACTCATCATCATAGGGACGTGCACCCTCCACCACGGGAAGGGCCAGGGCGCTGCCCCAGTGAGACCAGCCACCGTTGTACAGGCGCACATCGGAATAATCGAGACTTTTGAGTTGTAAGTAGGCCAGACTCATGCGAAACCCGTCATGGCAATAGACATAGATTGTCTTGTCTTTCTGGATCAGCGAATACAAGCTCTTCAGCCTGTCGGACGAGTGCCATTCGTGAGTCTGGCCATCGGTCCCATCAAGACTGACGATATTGATCGCACCGGGGATATGGCCGCCACGGGGTGAATGGTGCACCACCTCACCCGTATACATATCCTGCGGGCGCGCGTCGAGCAGAACGATATTCGCTTCACGCCGCGACACCACATCCTCGTAGACATCGATCCATTCGACAAACAGCTGTTTGTTTGCCGGTTTGAGCGTTACATTACCTTTTTCTGGTTGCGCATCGTCTCTGGACAGATCGTTGAACACCGTCCATTCGATAGTGCCGCCCTGCAATACCTTGACCCGCGACATGTCGTAACCGTAGAGATCCAGCAAATAGTAAAGCCGCGACGCCAGTGCGGTTCGAGAGTCGTCATAAATCACAATCACCGAATCGTTATTGATCCCCCACTCTTGCAGGGTCGCCTGGAAATTCTCGCGCGAGGGAAAGCGCATGAGTGGATTACCATCATTATCGCCCAGATCTTTGAACCGCTTTACCTGCACGGCGCCGGGAATGTGACCCACGGTAAAATAGCGATGCGGGTGATAGCGAACTTCCAGGATCCGCACTTTCGGATCATCGATATGCGATTCCAGCCAGGTCGCGTCCACTAGAAAATCCCGCTCGGCCCTGACGTGACTAAACGGCAGCAACCCGACGACAACCACGAACATCAATATTTTGTACAGTTTCATATTACTTGTCCTGAAATCATTCCTCTGGACGAAAAAAAGGGGTATCCATAGATATAAACATAACTTACGCATTGGAATTGTTTTCCAATTAGTTGATTGTATCGAACGTTACTTGTCCTTGCGGTGGTTGGAGTACCACTAATTTGATTCATTTGGCAACTCAGTTCACAGAGAAATTCAATGCTGACTTTACAGTGACTGGATCTTCACCGATTAATTGAGCTAAATAGTTTATGGACTCTTCCAGTTCAGTCTTTTTTCTGTTTAAATAGGATTGAGAAATTGTTGTGAGAAAATCGTTGATTATCACCAGCATCAACAGTCTTTTAACTCCGATGGCTGCTCCGTTCTTTCATACATTTTTGATTGATATCTAAATGGAGCGTTTTTCTTGAATTATTTCAGATATTTTGCCAAGTTATTTGTTCGTTTTCAGTTCATCTATCAACTGCTTAAATTCCAAAAGCAACTTCCAATTTTGCTCAGAATATCGAGGCATAATCTGGTCTAATTCTGTTTCGATAATTCTAATTCGAGCGTGTAATTCTCGGTGGAATTCATGTGAAATAGAATCCGAATATGCCATAGCTAGCAACTCGAGCCTATCATTGCATTTTTGAACTATAACAAATTCATCGTTAGATGCTCCACCGGGACTACACCATGTACGATCAATACCTAAAATCGCACTACGGTTATCGGTAGTAACCTCCAAATTATCGAAAGTAAATGATGCATTACCATGCGATTTTGAAGCTCTGCTACGATTGATAATTTTCGACAAACGCGCAACGTTATTACTACGATCGGGTGTTTGATCGTATTTGTCAACTGACCAATTGACTATGTTGCCACCGGTTATGTTCTCATCAGAATTAAAATCAAGCACTTTGTAAATCCTTTCTAGCCTTTTTTCCGATACTCCACCAGAAGAAACTGAAGTGTTTGCTATGAATTTTATCCAATAACTCAAGCACTTGATCTATTTCTACATTTTGTTGACTGTAATCGTAATCTAGTACGAATTGAACTTTTCCGTCATCGATACCATTAGCTTGCTGTTCTGAAGTTCCACATTGAAACAAATAGTCCAAATTTGAATCTATTTTCCGGCGTATTGCGATTTTGATTTAGAGAGTGTTCCAAGGACATTTGATGCTACAGTCAAGTCCTCATTTATCCATTCTCGAAGGCTGTGCGCGTGATTTTCGATTGATAGCGTATTGATGTACCTCATTCCGACCCGAGTAAATTAATAAACAATGACTCATGCCAGTAATGGAATTAACACAGCATGAACTCTGCTACACGATCGCACCGTCAGCGATGCCAAACCTGCTGCAATAATTGGTCGTCGGGTAACACTGATCCACGGCGAGATCTGCTAGAAATTCCCGACTGACTGGAAAACTAAATTCGTTGGCCTTAATTGTTGATCGTTGTAGCCAACACCTGGACAGTCAAAATAACGCCAAGTAGCAACAGAATGAATTTAATGATCTTTCGAAATAAATCGAAGTTAATGCGACTTTGTAGGGTTTGACCTGCAAACAATGAAAGTGCCGCAACTGCGGCGACCGGCAATGTGAGCAGCAGAATCTTTAGAGTGAATGTTCCAGAGCCTGAAAAAACAACCAACTGCGCAGCCTTTCCGGAAATAAAGCAAAGATTAAAAACCTGAACCATGATTGTTGTTGCCCAACCTGCTTCCAGAGAATAAATGACCAATATGGGTACCATGGTGTTGGTCGAACCGGCCGAAAATCCTGCGACCAAACCGAATCCCAGTTGAGATGCCTTCGGATAACGCAACAATTTGCTCAGCAGTTGACGACTTGAACGGTCCGCAAAGAGGTAGAGAAAAATCAGTAAAGCCAGCAGCAGTTTGTACGGCGTCGGGTCGGTATAGACAATAACCCAAGCTCCCACCACTGATCCAATCAAGCACCACATCGCCAGTGGCCAATATCGACCGATGCTATTTCGCCAGTTACCGCCTTTGAGAATACTCAGTATATTGACGGTAACCGTGGGCACCAGGGTAATTAGAATCGCAATGCGAAGATCGACAAAAGTCGACAGCATTGCTGTCGACAGTAGGGGAAAGCCAAGACCAATCGAACCGTGTACAAATCCAGCAAAAATCGCAATTAATGCAAATATTGCATATTCGTTGACGGACACAAGCTCGAACATCAATAGTCTCTTTGCACAAAAACGCGCTCAATGACGTATCGGAAAATTCTAAACAATGAATCCTCAGCTTATTTGATACAAATGAAAATGTACTGCTTGTGTGGATACATTGACAAAAACAACCGCAAGTCGATAATCAAATTCATGAGTGTCATGAGTGCGTCTTTCGGTCACGTAATCGATGCAGATGTCGTTAATTTTGCCTTGGGTGCGGTTACGATAGATTGATGATGGTACGATTCCTGCGAGCCTTTTGAACTGTCAAAAAAATAGGTATCGACTGACTTTTCTCGTGTGTATGCAACCGCTCACTACCTTTGTGTTGGAAGTGCAATAAAAAAATGCGACAAAGTCAATTGATCCTTGCCGCATCCTGATTGATGAATCTGCTTGAGCGAAGTAAATTGTTGACCCCGACAAAAATGGTCAGAGACGTGATGGGAGTCTAAAGGTTAAATCTTTTTCGAATAAACGCCTTGACTGAACGACGTTCTTTTCGCTTTAGATCGGCACCAATTTCGCCTCTTTTGTGCAAGTCTTTTTTCATTTGCTTCCAAACTGTACCGACACCTTCCGGTGTGAGTTCCAAACCTGCATAAGTGCAGTTGTCGCAAACGACTTTTTCGTAGAAAACTTTTTTTCCCCTATCGTATGTCGATTTGGTGACATTTATAGAACTGCCATAACCTTCACCGCTACCTCCACCGCCGCCAGAACTGCCACCTCCACCGGAGCCGCCTCCGCCAGAACCTCCGCCGCCAGAGCCACCTCCGCCGCCCGATGCAAATGCCATCGAACCTGCCAGCAAGCTGCAAAACAACACGACAGCGAAACGTTTGGAGAAAGTGCTGAATTTGGATTTTTTGATATACATCATTTATTCCTCAACAAGTCACATTGTGCGATTATTCTAACGATAAACTAGTTTGATCTAGCAACTTCAAGAATCATTTTAATCAATAACTACAGCGCACGCCACAGAATCGAACCATGAGCAGATGCTGTCAAAATACCAAATTTAGTGAATCTGTTAGAAGTGTCTCAATCATTGACACCATGCAACACCAGAAGTTTCAAGCGACTAACAAATATGGCTAAATCAGACCCCAAGTTTATCGTCTCTTCCACGATTGCAGGTACTGTTTTGACCGTCGTTTATGCAATTGTCGCAGACTTGTCCAGAGACTCTTCAGGTTTCGACCTCGTGTATTTTTTAGCAGCTTATGGATTTTCTGCGGCGGTGGTTTTGTCTTACTGGGCCTGGCTTTACAAACAGCACTGCGATTTGAGTTTTGGTATCGTATTTTTCTGGGCACTGATTTTTCGCCTACTCGGTATTTGGGGGGAACCTATTTTGGAGGACGATTATTTTCGCTACCTCCTTGATGCGTGTCTATTTGTCACATACGGTTCACCTTACGGAATCGCTCCAGAAACTTTGTTTCTTTCCAATGCACTCACACCGGAATGTGAACCACTTCTCAGTGGCGTCAACAATCCCCATTTATCGACAATTTATGCCCCTTTTCTGCAGTACATATTTGTCTTTGCACATCTGATTTCGCCTGTCAATCTCGACCTTCTCCAAGGCATCGTCGTGTTGTTTGACCTAGCGATTATTCTAATGTTGGGCAAATTGGCTCCAGCCAGGATGGTGATGCTATACGCATGGTGCCCTTTGGTAGTTAAGGAATTTGCGTTTACAGCGCACCCCGATATCATCGGCGTGGCCTTACTTTTTGGCGCCCTTTTGAGCAAATCTCGCGGCAAAATCGCATGGGCTTGCATCCTGGTCACACTGGCTGCCTGCACAAAAATTCTCGCTGCCGCTGCCTTACCTTTCATTTTGTATAGACAACCGATTCGCTATTGGTTGATTGCACTGGCTGGCGCTGGATTACTTTACCTGCCATTACTCATCCAACACCAGCACAGCGACATCGAGATTCTCGCACACTTCGCAAAAACCTGGCGATTCAATGCGCCTTTCTTTTCACTGCTAAGCGGGTTATTGAACGATCAAACTGCCAGGTACGTTGCAATGGTCGTTTTTCTATCTTGGTATGCCTATTACTTCACTCGATACCAGGCGATTCAGTCTGCAACAGATATCCCGCGCATGGACTGGATATTTGGCATTTTGTTTTTGCTTTCACCGGTATTGAATGCCTGGTACTGGGTCTGGATACTGCCCTTTGCGGTGATTTGGCCCAGCGCCTGGGCATGGACTGGTTCAGTTGTGCTAGCGCTATCCTACATGATTGGTCTCAACCTGCCTGATTCACAGCTTCAAGACTACGAGGTCGCACCGCTGGCTCAATGGGCTCAACTGATCAGTGTTGCGATCGCGCTCCTCATTGATTATCGACACCGACGGATTAGAAGTTTCAGCCACCATTAGCGAAATTTAGCGATTCGCGATACGACGGCCAAACGAAATATCCAGAAAAAGATTTTATAGCCCGCCATCAACGAACCTCGCAAGGTGCCCGATATTTTTGAGCGACCGATTCGTTTGCGATATCGTACCGGTACCTGCAAAATCGACTGGCCTGCCTGCAGCGCCTTAATCTGCATTTCTGCAGTCCAGCCAAAGTCTTCATCCTGCATTTGCAGATGCAAAAGAGCAGGTGCGGAAATACACCTTAGTGGACCCATGTCCTCAAATCGATAGCGATGCAAAAGCCAGATCGTCAAACAGGCCAACTGCGTTCCCCATCGCTGGTGGAAAAACCGGCCGCGAGGCATTTGGGGATCATCTCGACGACAGCCAATCGCGAGATCGCACTCACCGGCACAAACGGGTGGGATCAGCAAATTGAGGTCTTCTGGATAATCACTGTATCCTGCATTGATAAAGGCAAAAATGTCAGTATTTCCAGCTGCCTTTATGCCAGTTAAACAAGCACGTCCGTAACCTCTTTGTTCTTCTTCGACGA
This sequence comes from Arenicellales bacterium, assembly GCA_963664525.1. Classification (GTDB taxonomy): domain Bacteria; phylum Pseudomonadota; class Gammaproteobacteria; order Arenicellales; family JAJDZL01; genus JAJDZL01. The sequence goes on along the minus strand of OY761535.1, from coordinate 419,605 downwards.
CCCGGGCTCCTGCGTTTTCGGAGACTTGCCGAGTTGCATCCTTCGAGCGATTGTCGACCACTATGACCTGATCAATGAAGTCTGGCAACTCATTAATCACCGCAGCGATGGACGCCTGTTCATTCAGCGCGGGAATAATGACTGTAACATGGCTTGCGCCAATCATGAATTACTCGTTGAGCGACCAGTCGTACTCGTAATCGTCAATTTCGTCAAACTCGTCCAGTTTTGTTTTGAGTTCATCTGACGCATATTCGATCAGGTGTTCGATGACCTCCGCTTCACTGTCACCAAAATCTGCCTCGTACCACTTGTAGATGCTCGATACGATCAACTCACCATCGACAATTTTGACTCCTCGAGTGTGGTTGACGTACTGTCTGGCCGATTGTTCCAGTAAAGATTCCAAATTTTTCTCACTAAATGCCATCGTCTGCAAATTTGGACATCCGATTGAGGCGCAATTGACTGCATAATGAATCCGTTCATCTTCGTAGACGGGACGCAATATTCCGTGTTCAATGTCGTCAAGGCTAAGATCGACATTTTGGACCGTAACCAAGGATTTTTTCCAAGGGCCTCTAGACAGCAATCCAAAAGAGATATCCCGTATGCTTTCAATCGGGTAGTGATCAAGGATCACTCGAACGGTTAAGGCGTTGTAGAGATTGACCCAGTATGCAAACTGCTGCTCGTCAGTCAGTTCGGTCACTACAACCGACTGAAGCCCGACGAGGTAATCATCCAGAGCCTTGCTGTCCGTCTCACTGACTTCACCATAACGAAAATAATTTAGACCGTCTTGCGGCTCAATATATTTTGATAGAAACTCACTCCAACTTGAGTGATCAAGAACTGTCTCACTCGTATCCGGAGCAAGCGCATGAAAAATGAACAGGTCGGCTGCATATACCGGGCGGCACAACATCCATAATAGGCTCACCAAAACTACGGAAACAAGCTTCGAACTGATTTTCACTTGGTCTGACTCCGAATTCAATTTATTATTCACAACTGGACAAAAACATTTTAAACTTTGCTGATAATGGATAAAGCATCGAACCTTTTATCTTCCTCAAAGCCCACCATGTCTGCCGTCGGACGGTTTAAAACAATCATATTGAGTGCTTTGCTGTGTGCCTTGTTTCCAGCGTTCGGCAGTTGCGATGAAATCAAGCTGTTAGCAGACAATTCAATCGAATACCAGGGACAAAAAATCATACTCACTGGAATTTCCGTGCCCCATTCAACAGCCAAGTGTCTGCTTGAAGGAAAAAAATGGCCTTGTGGAGCGACCGCGACGCTCAGATTGAATGAACTGCTCAAAAAAGTACCGCTGGAGTGCGAATTTGAACAGGATTTTGAAGGCGTCACACTCGCACGATGCAAACACGCCGATGTAGACTTGGCTACACAACTTCTTACTGAAGGCTGGGCCGTAACAGTCGGCGAATATGCAGAATACGAATTCGCGCAAAACCGCGCAAAACAGCAGCAATTGGGAATTTGGCGCGGGGGATTTGTCCCTCCGGATCAGTGGCGACAATATCCTGAAACCTTATTGAATCCATATCTGGACCTGATTTGCAGTGTTTGCGCTGAGCGCAAACACTAATGCTGTCAACGCACCCAATCGCTTGACTGGTGATTCTTGTCAAGAATGGATTCCAAGTAATGGCAGCAGTTCTCGCAAATTGCTGATTTCAGCTTTCGGACGGGCAGGCAAACAGTCGAGCTGCTGATTGTATCGATTGCACCAGGCAACCTGGTAGCCATAATGCGCACCACCAATCGCATCCCAGCAATTGGACGACTGGAACGCAACCTGTTCCGGACTGACTCCAAAACGATCGCAAGGCAGTTGGTAGACCTGGTCCGCGGGTTTGAATATTCCAACTTCCTCAACAGACAAACACTCATCTATCCAGTCTGCGACACCGGAGTTTTCAACGATCGGTTCGAGCATCTTGAGTGAGCCATTCGACAAAATCGCCACATCAATTGCATTGTCTTTGAGCGTTTTTAAAACCTCGGGAACCTCTTCGAAACACCCAAGCGACAGATAAGCGTTCATCAACTCATTGCGCAAGCTTTGGTTTTTCACATGATGAGTAGCCAATGCATAATCCAAAGCATCTGCGGTGACCTGCCAGAAATCATCGTAGGCCCCCATCAGGCTTCGAAGCCAAGTGTACTGCAATTGCTTGGATCGCCACATTTCCGATACCGGCTGTTCCAGCTCACCCAGTGCAGCGCTATATTGGGCGGCTGCAGAATGAACATCAAACAAAGTGCCATAGGCATCGAATACTGCGACACGGATATCTACGAAAGAACTGGTCATGGAAAACTCCGTCATCGGTTTGATTGCGGTGGTAAGGAATAGGTGCAGGTCACATGTGCGACCAGATCATTTTGTTTATTACCGAATAGCTCAACAGTTCCCACTGCAAGGCGTTTGCCAAGTTTGATCACTTTGGCTACGGCGACAATGTCACCCGGTTCGGGGCGAACCAAGAAATTGATGTTCAGGTTTGAAGTCAAAGCCATTTGCACGCGTTCGGTGCGATTCATTATCGCACCCCACATCGCATAGTCGGCCAGTGCCATCATGATTGGTCCCGACACCGTTCCTCCGGGACGCAGGAAGTCTTCCTTGTACTTCGCACGAACAACACATTCACCGCGGTCAAGTTGCTCCACAACGAAACCGAGCACCTCGACAAGCGGCATCTGTTCCTGGGTGATACGATTGAATTCTTCCAGCGTAACAATTGTCATAAGATTTTGGTAAAGCAAAGATAATGGCTAAAATTATATGAATTATCTGCCAACCGACCGAAATTGCCATGAATCAAGTTGCCGACCTGACACGAACATCCAGCGATCTTCTCCAGCGAGAGAATATCGGACCCATCACCAGAATTACGTTGAATAACCCTGCTAAATTCAACCCATTATCGCGTGCAATGCTGGGACACCTGCAGTCCTGTCTTGATGAAATTGCCAAAGACGAATCGATTCGTGTTGTCATTATCGCGGCCAATGGACGGGCTTTTTGTGCCGGACACGACCTTAAGGAAATGCGATCGAATTCAGAAAACGATTTTGCGAGAACGCTGCTGGCAGAATGTAGCCAAATGATGGTTACCATGACTCAACTGCCACAACCGGTCATCGCCCAGGTCCAAGGTATTGCAACCGCGGCCGGATGCCAGTTGGTTGCTAATTGTGATCTTGCAATTGCGTCGACTGAAGCAAAGTTTGCCGTTTCAGGTGTAAATTTTGGGCTTTTCTGCACCACCCCCGGTGTTGCGCTGAGCCGCAACGTCTCGCGCAAAACTGCACTAGAGATGCTGTTGACCGGAGACTTCATTGATGCCAGAACTGCCCTGACTAAAGGTTTGGTCAACCGCCTCGCTGACCCAGACGAGTTGGCAGATGCGGCACTTGAATTCGCTGAAAGTATTGCCTGTAAGCCTCGCGAAGTTTTAGCGCTTGGCAAACAGTTGTTTTACGAACAAATCGACCAGGGCCTCGAGCATGCCTATGCACTAGCCAGTGAACGCATGGCTTGCAATCTGGAATTTCCATCTGCCGCCGAAGGCATTGATGCGTTTATTGAAAAACGCAAGCCCGCCTGGCACTAGCAAACCCGTTACGGCACTGATCCTGAACAGGCTCACATGTTGACGTAAGTACCCGGTGCATCCACCAATGGCGGGTACGTTTCACTGCCGGGGGCGAAAGCTGGGATGGACTTGCCACTGAGGCGCTTGAGCCACCTTTCCCAATCAGGCCACCAGGAGCCTTCTTTGAAGTTTGCAGACTCGAGCCATTTGTCTGCCGAAACTGGCAATGTTCTGGTCGCGCGAGTCCAATAACCATATTTGCCTTTTGCCGGGGGATTGATAATACCAGCAATATGCCCGGACTGCCCTAAAATGAATCGCGGCGGTTTAGAAAAATTTCTGGCACCACTGTATGTTGAGCGCCATGGTGCAATGTGATCCAACTCGGTTGAAATGAAAACAGTTGGAATATCGACCTTTGCAATATCAATGTCAACGTCCAAAATACGAATTCCACCGGGCTCAACCAAGCGATTTTCGAGATACATCTTCCGAAGGTAGTAACTGTGCATGGCAGCCGGTAAGCGAGTCGAGTCTGAATTCCAGTACAGTAAATCAAATTGACTGGGCGGCTTGCCAAGCAAGTAATTGTTAATTACAAAATGCCAGACAAGATCATTGGCACGCATCATGCTAAAGGTTGATGCCATGGATTTACCATCAAGATAGCCACTTTGGCTCATCTTTTCTTCCAAGCTGGAAACGCTTTGCTCATCGACAAAAACACCCAAATCGCCAGGTTCGGAAAAATCGATCATGGTGGTGAAAAAAGTTGCGCTTGAAATGTTGACCTTGCGATCATCTTGAGCTGCCAGGTAAGCCAGCAACGTCGCAAGCAGCGTTCCACCCAGGCAATAGCCAATCGCATTGATCCGGTCTTGTTCGGTAATTGACTGGATTACATCCATCGCCCAAAGCGGTCCATCCTGCAAGTAGTCAGCAAACGTTGTCTGTCGATAATGTTCATTGGGATTAACCCACGAAATGACAAATACGGTGTAGCCCTGTCCGACCAGCCAGGCGATAAACGAATTTTTTGGCGAAAGGTCCAAAATGTAATATTTGTTGATCCAGGGCGGGATAATCATGACTGGCCTTGAGCGAACCGTCTCAGTCGATGGCGAATACTGGATCAGTTCGGCCAATTTGTTACGAGCAACAACCTTGCCAGGAGTCAGTGCGATATTTCGTCCCAGCTCGAAAGCGGCTCCGTCAACCATTTTCAGACCGCGCCCGGCCTCCAGGTCATCGGCGAGATGACGCATGCCATTGATCAGATTCTCTCCTTTTGATTCCTGGGTTGCCTTGATCACCTGTGGATTGGTGCCCAGAAAATTAGTCGGCGCCATTGCATCGGTGATTTGATCGGTGAAAAACTTTAACTTGCGCTTTTCCTGATCGGTCAAGCCGTGGGCTGAATTGAAAAAACCCTGCATGTACTCCGTCCCGATGAGGTAAGACTGTTTTAGCGTATCAAACCACAGATTGGTATTCCAGCCCATCACATCTGACCGTGGAGAGTCGGCACTCCAATCAGGGGACTTGAACCTCAAATCATCGCTTTTCGGTGCAATGACCGGTCCGACGTTTTCACCCGAGGATTTTCTGACAATGTAGTCCCCAAGTGCCGCATACTTTGAAAATGCCGTCATCTGAACCTGAGCCAGGTTATTCAGGTCCATCGCGTTACCAATTGCAGCTTTCGCGAACAGCGTTCCGAGCTGGATTGAAAACTGTGCGATATCTTCTGAAGACGGCGCACCTAAAACCGCGTTCATGATGCGCGTGTACTGCTGATTGAAATCTGAAATCAGCAAAGCCGGGTTGAAATCAGTGTTTTTGCCTTCAGCGAGATTTTGAGAGATTTGTTCTTTCATATTTTGCACTGCATTATTGTGTTAAACCAAAGGATTTTCGTGTTGAGAGCACTACATTTCAATCCGACTGGTGCTTCGATTCTTTCACTGTACCATTCGCCGAACCGTTGATTCGCATTGGCACCTTGACTCTGGCTCGCCCCTTGAGTACAACCTGGTCTCCCACTGAACAGATTGTATCGAGCACTGCGAGTGGTCGGTTTTTGTCCAGTTCGGTAATCTCAACTTTCGCAGTTACGGTATCTCCGACTCGAACAGGAACGGTAAATTTAAGGCTTTGGTCCATGTAGATGCAACCAGGGCCCGGCAAGCGAGTACCAATGAGTGTTGAAATCAAACTCGCTGTCAACATACCGTGAACGATTCGACCCTTAAATGGCGTTTTCTCGGCAAAATCGCGATTCAAGTGCAAGGGATTGGTATCACCGGAAACACCCGTGAACATCAGAACATCAGCATCCGTCAATGTTTTTCCATAACTGGCTGTCATACCGATGCTCAAGTCCTCAAAGTAATATCCGTGCAAATCAATCGATTTATTTTGTTCACCCATTTTTCATCCTATAAGTAGTTAATAATATGAACTTTATTCTCATTTGACAAGATACGCCAGTCAATTCTATATAATGCAATGACACTTCACGACCTGTCGCTAATACCGATGCAAAACTGCAATAATCCCTACGAAACGGGGTTAGACAAAAACTCTGCCAATTACCTGGCACTGTCGCCACTAGGCTTTCTACGACGTAGTGCAAACGTTTTTCCAGATCGGATTTCATTGATCAACGGGAATCGACACTACAGTTGGAAACAAACGTATACACGATGTCAGCAACTGGCTTCTGCTCTGGTCAGTTTGGGAGTGGGTTGCAACGATACTGTTTCAATCATTGCGCCCAATATTCCTCCCATGTACGAAGCACATTTTGCTGTGCCGATGACAGGTGCAGTACTCAACACCATTAACGTGCGACTGGATGCACAAACAATTGCTTTCATTCTTGAACACGCCGAATCAAAAGTACTCATCGTGGATAGTGAATTTTCCGATGTCGTCAATACTGCACTTGACAAGCTTGATCGAAAATTAACTGTAATCAACATCAATGATTGTGCAGTGCAACATGAATCAATTGCGGGTAGTATGGACTATGAGGTAGTCCTAAGTCAAGCCAAATTTGATAATTTTTCACCCATTCAGCCAGAATCTGAATGGGATGCAATTTCCCTGAACTACACGTCCGGTACAACCGGGAATCCAAAAGGTGTTGTTTATCATCATCGAGGGGCTTATCTGAACGCACTCAGTAATGCAATAAACTGGAAAATGCGACCACACCCGGTTTATCTGTGGACTTTACCGATGTTCCATTGCAACGGTTGGTGTTTCCCCTGGACAATCGCAATGCTTGGCGGAACCAATATCTGCTTGCGCAAAGTCGACGCCGAGTCCATTTTTGCTGCCATTGACGCGCACAAGGTGACTCATTTTTGCGGTGCGCCCATTGTGCTTGGCATGCTTGTCAATGCAAGTGAAGCGCAGCGCAAGCACTTTAATCATACGGTTGAAGTCATGACAGCGGCCGCACCTCCACCGGCCGCAGTGCTTGAAAAAATGGAACAAAATGGATTTTCCATGACGCACGTTTATGGTTTGACTGAGACTTATGGACCCGCTGTGATCTGTGACTGGCACAGCGAGTGGGATGAATTAAGCAGTACCGAGCGTGCAACGCTTAAATCCCGTCAAGGTGTGCCCTACACCGCGCTGGCCGGTCTCGACATCAAGGATCCTGAGACGATGGACTCGGTCGCCGCCGATGGAGCGACCATGGGCGAAACCATGTTTCGCGGCAATATTGTGATGAAAGGCTACCTTAAAAACCCTGCTGCAACCAGTCAGGCGTTTGCTGGGGGTTGGTTTCACTCAGGCGATTTGGGTGTCATGCATCCTGACCAATACATACAACTGAAGGATCGCTCCAAGGACATTATCATCTCCGGCGGCGAGAACATCTCCTCAATTGAAGTGGAAGACACACTTTTTCGGCATCCGGCAGTCCTTGAGGCAGCCGTCGTTGCGCAAGCAGATGAGAATTGGGGTGAAGTGCCCTGCGCCTTTGTTAATATAAATCCTGACTATTCGCCCAGACCAAGTGAACAGGACCTGATCGAGTTTTGCAAGGACAACATGGCTCGCTACAAAGCACCGAAATCGGTCATTTTCACCGAGTTGCCCAAAACGTCCACGGGGAAGATTCAAAAATTCCGTCTGCGAGAGCGAGTGCGGGAACACGGGAACTCTAAATGAAAAAACTGACGTACTTTTACGACTTTATCTCTCCATTCGCCTATCTATTGCACACGCAGTTGTATCGTTTACCAGGTCAGGTTGAACTGGTTTACACCCCAATTCTTTTCGCTGGCCTGCTTAAACATTGGGGCAGCCTGGGACCGGTTGAAATTGATCAGAAAAAAACCTTTACGTATCGTCACACGACCTGGTTGGCCGATAAAATGCAAGTGCCCTTTCGGATTCCGGATACACATCCGTTTAATCCTCTGCCTTATCTTCGCCTTTCCATCGCGATGAATAATGAACCCGAATTGGTTGATGCAATTTTTCGCACGATCTGGAACTTAGAGCATGACCCGGCTACTGAAAGCGGTCGCCAGGCAATTTGGAATAAAATCGGAATTCCTGATGCAGACAGCCTCATCGATAACACACAAATTAAGGAAAAACTCATATCAAATACGCGCCAGGCCATTGAACAAGGTGTGTTCGGGGTTCCAACAATCGTCGTCGATGAAGAACATTTTTGGGGACTGGATTCATTCGATATGCTGCTGGACTACCTGGCCTGCCCCAATCTTTTTGACAGTGAATCGATGATGCGCCTTGACCACATCGACTATGGAGGAAAGTCGAAGACCGATTAGCGAGGTTGCATCCGGATCGCACCGTCGAGCCGAATCACTTCTCCGTTTAGCAATTGGTTTTCCAAAATATGTTTGACTAGTGCGGCAAACTCGCTTGGTTTGCCCAGTCGTTTGGGAAATGGTACTTGATCTGCGAGACTTTGCTGTACGTTCTCAGGCATGCCCAACAACATCGGAGTTGCAATCAAACCCGGTGCAATAGTCATGACTCGAATACCGGCACTGGCAAATTCCCTGGCCGCCTGGATTGTCAAGGCTACAATGGCACCTTTTGACGCACTGTAAGCCGCCTGGCCAATTTGCCCCTCAAAAGCGGACACGGAAGCTACATTGATAATGACGCCGCGCTCGCCCACGTCATCGTCCAATGGGGCTTCATTTCTAAGGTCGCCAGCCATCACTCGAATCGCGTTGAATGTTCCGATCAAATTCACGTCAATCACTCGTTTGAATTCGTCAAGTGGCATCGGGCCGTCGTGTCCCACAATTCTTTTTGCAGGAGCTATGCCGGCGCAGTTTACCAAAATTCTCGCAACGCCGTTGTTGCTGGCTGCATCTGCGCTAGCGAGTTCCATACTCAGAGCATCGGTAACGTCGCAGCGCACGGCATACGCGCCAATTTCTTTTGCAATCGATTGAATTTTTTTCTCATCAATGTCCAACAGGCAGACTTTGGCACCAAGGCTGGCTAACAGCCGGGCCGTCGCTTCGCCCATACCAGAAGCTGCACCTGTGATGAGTGCTGCATGACCTTGAATTTGCATATTTGTCCTCGAATCTAATGGTGTTCCAACTCATATTTCAGAATCAGAATTTATACAATACTCCTCGCCTGATCAACCGCATTTGAATGACCACCCTTGCTGGCCTGTCGTCGCCAGAAAATGACATCTACCTTTCGCAACGCAGCATGGCGATGTGCCTATTTGTGTATACTTGAAATCGTGAATACCGAATAAAATTCGCTCGGTGATTTTTTCCGAACTAAAGGGTCCAGTTGGCAAATTCCGAACTCATTTCAGATGATATTGTGCAGCCCGGAAAGGGATGGAGCAAGATTCTCAAATATCGAGAAGTCCTTAGAATCATCGACTTAATGGGCCAACAAGGCGTTGATTTTCTGTGCTACAACGCAGAAAACAATAAAGAACGCTATCACGCTCCTAATACCATCAAAGCGGCAGAGAAAATTCATATCACTGAAGGCTCTATCCTTTATTCGGACTACGCCAAGGCCCTGATGACGGTTGTCGCCGATACGACGGCGGGTCGTCATGATACGATCGCAGGCTGTTGCTCCAGTTGGAGTAACGAAATGTTGTACGGCGTACCTGGGGTACCGGGATGTCGAGAAAATTTTCTTGCCGCCCTCGCCGAGCACGATATGGGCTGGAGAGATATTGTCCCCAATATCAACTTTTTTTGTTCGGTACCTGTTTACGACGACGGCACGATGGAAAAATCGGTATTTGTCCCTGGCCCATCAACCCCAGGTGATTTCATCGAACTTCGCGCCGAAACCAGTGTACTGGCAGTCATTTCCAATTGTCCTCAAGTCAATAATCCATGCAACAGCGGAGAGCCAACGGAAATTCGCGTACAAGTCATTTCAACGAACTGATTTTATAAGTGAAATTCAGACTCTACGATCAGACGATGCCTGCTGAAATCTTTCCAAACTCGCATCCGTTAGCAACTTAACCGAATGAAAGGCGAAACAAAATGACCAGTGAAAGAGAATCACTTGAGTACGATGTTGTCATTGTAGGAGCAGGCCCGTCCGGACTGGCTGCAGGGATCAAACTTCGACAACTGTGCCAGGATTCTGGTCAAGATTTGAGCGTTTGCGTGCTTGAAAAAGGCTCAGAGGTTGGTGCTCATATCCTGTCAGGCGCAGTTTTACAGCCAACCGCATTGAACGAACTGATTCCAGACTGGAAAGATAAAGGTGCTCCTTTGAATACTCCGGTCACCGAAGATCGATTCGTCTTTTTGACCGAAAAATCAGCCTGGCGATTGCCAACACCGCCACAGATGAATAATCACGGAAACTACATTATTTCCCTTGGTAACCTGTGCCGATGGCTGGCCGAACAGGCTGAACAGGTGGGTGTCGACATATTTCCAGGCTACGCTGCTTCGGAGGTTCTGTACAAAGATGGCAAAGTGATGGGTGTAGCGACCGGTGATATGGGCATTGGCCGCGATGGCAAACCCACGGCAAACTACGCAGCCGGTGCGGAACTGCACGCCCGATACACCTTGTTTGCCGAAGGCTGTAGAGGCTCGTTGACAAAAACGCTGTTTGAAAAATTCTCTCTGCGCGAAGACACTGACCCGCAAACTTTTGGGATCGGCATTAAGGAACTTTGGGAAATTGACGAGGACAAACACAAACAAGGCACGGTGTGGCACAGCATCGGTTGGCCGCTTGATCGCCAAACTTATGGCGGCTCGTTTTTATATCACCTGGAAAACAATCAGGTTTCCATCGGTTTTGTGGTTGGACTTGATTATCAAAATCCTCACTTGAGTCCATTTGAAGAATTTCAACGATTCAAGCATCACTCTGCAGTCAAATCTATTCTTGACGGTGGGCGGCGCGTCGCTTACGGCGCCAGGGCATTGAATGAGGGCGGATTTCAATCGATACCGAAACTGACATTTCCAGGCGGTGCCTTGATTGGAGATTGTGCTGGATTTCTAAACACGCCGAAAATCAAGGGCACGCATACTGCAATGAAATCCGGTATGACTGCAGCGCAGGCGACATTTGATTTACTGACATCAGAAACGCCGGCAGAACAATCTGACTATCCACAAAAGTTGCGTGAAAGCTGGGTGTGGGATGAACTTTACCGGGCGCGAAATATAAGGCCATCATTTCAAAAAGGCTTGTGGGCGGGATTTATGTATTCCGGCATTGATACTTACCTTCTACGCGGCAAGGCACCTTGGACTTTTCATCATCACGAAGATCACAAGCGTTTGAAAAAAGCAGCGCATTGCAATTCAATTGAATATCCAAAACCGGATGGTGTGATCAGTTTTGATCGAAATTCATCTGTATTCTTATCCAACACCAATCACGAGGAAAATCAACCGATTCACCTCACGCTCAAGGACGAACAGGTACCGATTGACATCAATCTGAAAGACTACGATGCACCGGAGCAACGATACTGTCCTGCTGGAGTCTACGAGATCGTCCGCGACCAGGACGACGATCGACCGCGACTTGTAATCAACGCACAAAATTGTGTCCACTGCAAGACTTGCGATATTAAGGACGTTACCCAGAACATTAACTGGGTCGTACCTGAAGGTGGCGGAGGACCCAATTATCCCAATATGTAACAAATCTGATCAATCAAGACCACCGCGGAGACCCTGTATCGCTGTAGTTTTACCGCCGTCGCAATACTCCACATGCTACTGGTATGAATGACAAATCGTCGAACAAGATCGGCTCGTGGCTTTGTCGCATGGGATTTCACAAATTCCGTGTAATCGAAGTCAAATTTGGATTTGGAAGCGCCCGCCAGGTCGAAGTTGTCGAGTGCGAACGTTGTGGTAGAAGCGAGACACGCAGAGCCAGATAATTCAGGCTGAGTTGAACTTTTAGCCGACGTCCCGGACGCAAATTTAATTCCACGCTTACATTCTCTTGAAAAGGAGTCATTTTTCATGTCACAAATCAAGCCCAATCACTTTAGCGTAGAGGAATTTCGCCAGAAAGGATACCAAATGATTGATCTGCTTGCCGAGTACATGCAAGACATAGAATCCTATCCGGTCTTGTCACAGGTCGAACCTGGTGAAATCTATCGCAGTTTTCCGGCACATCCTCCCAAACACGGTGAACCCTTTGAAGAAGTTCTAAGCGATGTCAAGGAAAAGATCATGGCGGGGGTCACACACTGGCAATCTCCAAATTTTTATGCATACTTTCCTTCTCACGCTTCTGGCCCGTCGATTCTGGGCGATCTTCTGTCATCCGGACTTGGAATTCAAGGGATGCTATGGTCGACAAGTCCTGCATGCACAGAACTTGAAACCCTGGTATTGGACTGGATGGCGGAAATGACTGGGCTGGCAAAGCATTTTCATTCAAGCCAGTCCGGTGGAGGCGTGATTCAAGACTCGGCATCCACCGCTGCGCTGTGCGCTGGCGTTGCCGCGCGCGAAAAAGCGTTGTCAATTGCTCCTGATCGGGACATCACAAATATTACTGCCTACATCTCAGGACATACGCATTCTTCGGCAGAGAAAAGTCTGCGAATTGCCGGGTTTTCAGCTGAGAATATTCGACGCATCAACGTCGATAGCAGCTTTGCGATTGATGCTGAAGACTTCGCCAGGCAGGTAGAAGCGGACATCGCTGACCATTTCATTCCAGCTTTTGTCTGCGCTACGATTGGCACAACTTCATCTTTGGCAATCGATCCGGTTCGAAAAATCGCACAATTTGCTCGAAACCATAAAATCTGGGTACACGTCGATGCCGCGTACGCTGGCAGTGCGGCTGTCTGTCCAGAATACAGTTCTCTGTTGGACGGTGTTGAATTGGTTGACAGTTATTGCTTCAACCCACACAAATGGCTTTTGACAAACTTTGATTGTGACCTGTTTTACGTTGCAAATAAGGCTGATTTGATCAATGCGCTGACGATGACCCCGGAATACCTGAGAAACAAGGCATCTGAATCAGGCGCTGTATTTGATTACAGCGGTTGGCAGGTGTCTCTTGGCAGACGCTTTCGTTCACTGAAACTCTGGTTCGTCATTCGACACTACGGGGTCGAAGGGCTACGCGCACACATTCGCAAGCACATTGAGTTGGCCAAACGATTTCAAACGCTGCTGGAGGCTAGCGAGAGCTACGAAATCTTTCAGCCTCGAGTTTTGAATCTTATCTGCTTCAAACACAAAGATGGGAACGAAAAAACCAGGCAAATATTAGAAAAAATCAACGCTGAAGGCAAAATATTTCTGACGCATACTGTACTGAATGATGTGTTTGTAATGAGATTTGTACCTGGCGCGATTCAAACCGAAATGCACCATATCGATGCAGCCTGGAAGGTGATTGTCGAAGCAGGAAAATCGTAATAAAGTACAGGGCTGACGATTGTGCGACCCAATGTTGTCGATAGAATTCGCCGTGTCGATATTACCGTTTGCTATTTCGCGGCACCAACCAAGTGCGTCAGATGCAATCTACGATCGATTCAATAAAACAACTAGAAGTGATAGATCAGCCTTAAGTCCACAAAATCGTCGTTTCGTATGGGATACTGATGAGGATCATTGGGGTCCGCTTCGAGTATATGAGTGGCCTCTAACTCAAAATTCCATTCGCTGGAAAGTCTCCGTTTAAATTCAAAGTTCAGCGTTTTACTCTCATATTCTCGATCACTGATCGTACTTGCAGTCAATTGTGTCCCTTGGACATCATTCAGGGACACCCGAGTCGCCAGAAAAATTTCATTTTGTAAAGAATTCGTTGCGTTGATTCCTCGTGAATCCTTTATCCGTTCAGCGAGCAGCGTAATATCCGCGTCTGTTCCGAATGCGGAGTAGAAGGTGTACTCTCCCCCGACTACGAATGCAGAATAATCGTCTTCCTTAAAACGAAGATTGACGGCATTTTCGCGACGAATTGCTTCGAGTTTGAACAAGATTTCAGCCAGTGCAATTTGAGTCTCCAGTCCAGTTTGACGTATTTGCTCATAGTGTGGAACCAGAACTGCGCTTCCATCGTTGTTCACGACCGGTCTTAAGGATGGTTCTTTGCTGGTACCATCGAAATAACTAATTCCCACATCAGCGACCCCAATGGTTTGGCTATAGCGAAAGGCGTAGTCAATATGTCGTTGTTTTGACTTGCTTTCGTATGTCGACTTACTGGTATCCACAATCAATTGTGAACGCAGTCGTCCTTTTGGTCCAGGGTATTTGCGTTGTCGATGATGAGGCAAAACTGCAAATTCGGCGATACCCCAATCTCCAGAAAGCGTGAAGTACGCCATTGATTGTCCAAGTTTGGTTTTGCCTAACGGATCTTCAAGCACGTCCGACTGGTTGACAATATCGACTAAGTTGATCGTTTCTGCCACACCCCAAAACACGCGATCGATGCCCAATCGAATCTCCCATTCACTGGCCTCTCCCTGACCGTAGTTTAAGAAATACGCGTCTCGCAAATCAGCATGCGAACGGTTCGAATCAGAGTGATCATACCGGAAAAACGGCGACAGACTAAAACTCCAGCCAGTCTCATGTTCAATATAGAATTCCGGTTCAATCACAAATCCATTTGCTTTTCGGGCTTGATTCGGATAAATTCCAGGCTGCGAAAACCAGCGATTTTCAAGACTTATTTTGCCAGAGAAATCGAATGCAAATTCGTCACTCGCAAAACTGGCGACACAGAATGCAAAGAGCAATACAAAGGTGATAGTGGGCGCAACTGTTTGACAAACCCACTGGCGGATCATTAATGCACTCGCTTTAAGCCAGTTTTAGTAAACTCATTTTCATCAATATCAGCGTCAAATTGATAATTGGACCAAATCATGGTGGTTGATTTGCCGGAACGGTGATTTTCCATCATCAACGAATTGGCGCGCCAGTATTGGCCCAAATGCTGATTGTAGTCATCGAGAATGAGTGTTTTCAGATGTGCATCCTTTCGGTCGAAGTAATGTATTTTCCAAACACGGAAAGCTTCTTTATCGTGCCAAATCAACTGACGACGGTAACCCGATTTCTTGTCTGTGGGAAACGCTTCGATGACGGTGCAGTTTAGTTCACCGCAGGGCTCGTCTCTGAGGTACTTGTACGTAAATTTCTCCACTTCCTGAGGGGTCATGTCTTCATAGGCAAATTCGCTGCCGACAAATGAACCGGAACGATTCGACGAACTGATTCTCTTTACCCGTTTCAAGGCAGGCAGATACAGCCATTGATCATCAGCCTCTTGCTTGTGGCCATGAGTCAAGAACGCAGTCCCTTTCACATCGCGCGGCTCATCAAAAACAAAGAGAACTTTATCGCCATCATTTGCGACTTCGAGAACCTTGATCCGTAGCTGGCGTTTGCTTTCCTGTCCTTGTTTGTTGCGCAAAATCATAGTCTGGGTTGCGGTGAGCTTGCCAAAACCTCTTTGGCTCTCTCGCGCCTGCGTCGCAATTTGCAGCCCCGTTTCCTCTGGAGTTTGTGAAACTGCTGGCAACGGTGCAATTGACCAAATAAACGTGATTACAACAAGCAAGTAAACTAAATTCTTTTTTCGCAAAGCAGCAAAAATGTCAGTCATGATCTGTTCCTGTCAATCGCCAATAGCAAAGAAGGTAGTAGTAAAAAATCAGTAGCAAGCGCAATCATAATAGTTATTGATACTAGATAGCCAAGTGTCCAACTAATTTCAAATCCTGATGCTGCAAATACCAAGAATCCGGCAACGAGAATCACAGTTGTTGTCCAAAGCGCGTGGGCAACCGTGCGAAAAGTTGATCGTATCGCATCGGCCGTGGGCATTCCTGCTCGATAGTATCTCAAATACTTACTGAGAAAGTGGATGGTGTCATCCACAACGATTCCAAAAGCAATCGCTGTGACCACCGAAGCAGCCATCCCGACACTACCGACCAGGTAGCCCCACAGTCCGAAACTCGCTGCAGCAGGGATGAAATTTGGAATCAAGCTGATCAAGCCGATTCGAATACTTTTAAACACTACAATCAGGATCAATGAAATCAGAACCATTGCGCTTATTGTGCCACGCAACATACCATGAATATTACGTTCTGAAAGATGGGCGATGATTATGCTGAATCCCGATGCTGAATCAGAAAGACCCGGTGCGTTCTCGGCTATCCAGTTTTGAGCACGTTCGTCCAGTTTTCGTTGGGCCTGAGAGGTTAAGTTCTCCATCACCACAGTCATGCGCGTCGATGATTTAGCAATGTCGATGCGATCATTGAGATCACTTCCGAATGGCAACGATAACTCGTAGAGCAACAGGTATTGTGCTGCAAGTTCAGGGTCATCGGGTAATCGATAGTAGTCAGGCTGGTCGCCATTCATATTCTTGTTCAGACGTTTCATGATGTCTGAAAACACCTGAACGTTTTTGACTTCTGCCTGTTGGCGAAACCACTGAGAAAAATTTTCAATCAGGCGTAAATACCCTGGGTCAGTAATTCCATTTTCGCGGCCCGAGCGCAGCGAATACTCAAGGGTTTCCATTCCAGTCAAATTTTCGATGATGAAGTCTGTGTCCGTTCGAAACTCATAGCGGTCATCAAAATACGTGGTCCAGTTATCCGTCAGTTCATTTCGGGGAATTCCAACGATCAGTACCACAACGACCAACGCAGTGGACCAAAGCAGAAAACTTTTTCGTGCAATAACAAAGTCAGCAAATCTTTCAAAGATGTGATGTTGCTCGACTTTTTTGCGAGACGGACGCAAAGGCAAAATGCACAGCAAAGCCGGCAGCAAAGTCACAGCAAAGAAAAAAGCGCACAGTACTCCAAAGGCTACGAAATTCCCCAGCACGTGAAAAGGTGGGGATTCAGAAGCATTTAAACTCAGGAATCCAACTGAAGTTGTAAGTGAAGTCAGAAAAACAGGATAAATGTTAATGCGAAGCGATTCAACGATGGCTGAATTCTTGTCCAACCCCTGTTTCATTCCCAACAGAGTGTTCGACACGATATGAACTGCATGCGCAACAGCGATCACTGTCACGATCAGTGGAATTCCTGAATTTGTAGGACTCAAAACCGTTCCTGTCCAGCCAACAAGACCCAGGGTTGAACTGACAGTAAAAAGGAGCACCAAAACAATCGCGACAGTTGCAGACACTGAACGCAGCAAAAGCAATGAAAATATGATGATGACACCAAATACGATGGGTGCAAGTGTTCGCAAATCATCTTGAGTCGCATCGGAAAACGCGCGATTAATGACAACATCGCCAGTCAGATAAAAGTTTATGCCAGAATACTTGGCACGGAATTGATCCAGCAAGTTGTTCAAATAGTCTGTTATTACGACAACGCCTGCGTCGCTGTTTTCAGGCAGGATGAAAGTAATAGAGACACCACCCACGTGCCCTTCGTGGGAAACCAAGCGTCCAACGAGGTCAATTTCATTGAGTGCGATCGACTTGATTCGGCTTAAGTCACCATCGCTCAAAGAATGGGCATCCTCTACGAGTGGTTCGACGACCAGTTCATCCTCGAATGCTTGGCTATGGGAATAATTGCTTAATGAGTCAATTCGACTCGAGTAAGGTACAAGCCAGGCAGCTTCGGTCAGTTCCTCGATTGCACCAAGCACTTCGCGGGTGAATACTGAATTATTTTGTGGAGCAATCGCGATCAATGCACGATCAGAAACTGCATATACATTTTTCAGCGCATCATAGGCGAGCAGTTCCGGATTGTTGTCTTTAAACAGTATTCGGTAATCATTCGTGACCGCGACATTTCGACCACCACTTGCGAATGCCAACATCACAAGTAAACAAACCAACACGACCATCCAGCGTCGGTTCATAATCACCGCGATAAACTGATCCAATACCAATGATTTTTCTTGCTGATCGTTCAATGTACCAAATCATTTGCAAATATTGATTGACCATGATCCATAACGCAAATGCTGATCAGGAGTTTACGACTATCTCAGTAAGTCCATTCAACATCGCTTCACTGATTCGAAAAGGAAGTGTCACCGAATTGAGATCATTTACCATTTGCTGGAACATTCATTGTGTACATGATCCGGCAATTCGTACTTTAATCCCCCACGATCGTAAACGGACATATGAAGAAATTTGTTGAAATTGTTAAAGCGCTTGATCGAGTCGTCGCTCCGGTGCTTTTGTAAAAATTGCTTCCAACGGAAAACAAATAGAGTCAGAAAGGACGAAGATTTCGGATAGTTGTACTGATTCGCCAGTTGATGCCCAATCAGCGCTCTCGACAGACGGTATGCCAACTCGATCGTTTCTTTCTGTTCACGCGGATCGGTGATGCCTGCCACTGCGGGAATCGCTTTGATCAGATTGTTTGCCATCTCTACAGAATCCTTGGTTGGACCCGGCTCACACATAAGGCCTATCTTGCGTATTTCCTTTGCTTCTTCTTGCGACGTGAAAAGTATGGACTCAGGAACTCCCATTACATATCCGGTATAGCGCCAAATATCGAGAATGCTCAATTGTGCTGTTTTTGTAAACTTTGCACCGACTTTGCGCGAATAATTCAGCATGCTTTGTGAAAATGTGCAAGTGGCATATCCCAGGTGAGCGGCACTGAGCGGGGTGCCCCAGGATTCACTATCCCATACCTCGGAACTGGCCAGTAAATACCTGATTTGGGCATGCACAAACCGAACTCGTGTCGATAACTTCCAGCCAGCATTATTCCTGTTCAATCCCTCTGGATAGAAAATTTCCAGTAATTGACGATTGTTCTGCATCAATCGTCGTTTTGTCTGCTCAACACGCTTAGTCGTGTTGAATGATTTGGAGATTAGCGTGGAAAATCCTTCCACCAGAACGCCGGTAACAAATGCAACAAGTATGAGGTCTGCATTTGCATAGAATGCACGCACACCCGGTCGAAACGCTTCTCGATCAAGCCAAGGTGGGTCGACATTTGCGATGTTCTGGAAAAAATCACGCAAGATTTTCGGAGCATGACGAATCTGATTTTCTTATTGTTCGACACAAGCCCGAAGATACTGATGAAATTGTGCACGCGGCAACCCGGACAATTCTTCAATAATCGGATCGAGTTGCGGGTCGCCTATTGTTGTATGTTCGATATACCTTTGCGCCATCTCTGAATTGTGCTTTTGAGCAAGCGCATAACCTTGACGGTATGATTTTGGTACTACTGGAATGGACATGGAAATTAAACGGAAACTTTGTTGTTGACCAGTCCTTTAGGACATCGCAATTTTATTAGAGATTGATAAATCGAACCCCTTAATTTTCCATTTCCTTTCTACATGCGCGCACCGAAGGTTTCGGGTATTTTAGGAACTATGAGTCAACAATAGCAATTTCAATGTCGTTTGTTGAGCCGGGCTTAAAATCGCGCTGGCCATGCAGACTCATTCTAATTGGTCTCAATCAAAGCGTTGGCAACTTGCAGCCTCTGTACTTTACCCGACGGACCTTTCGGTAAATCATCAACGAAAAAGATTCGACTCGGGCAGCGAAAAGCGCCAAGTTGTTTCCTGCAATAATCCTGCAACTCCTCTTCAGTACATGACTGTCCGTCTTTCAATACGACAGCAACCGCAACAACTTGCCCATAGGTTTCGTCCGGGTAGCCGAAACTTGCGGCCTCGAGTATGGCCTTGTTTCGATAAAGCGCATCATCAATCTCCCGCGGTGAAATATTCTCACCTCCTTTGATAATCAGCTCCTTGATCCGGCCGGTGACAAAGAAATAGCCCTCGTCATCCTTGTAGCCCAGATCACCTGTGCGAAACCAACCGTCTGACGTTAAGGATTTTGCAGTCGCTTCAGGCGCGTTGTAGTACTCTTGAATCACGTTGTCGCCCCGCACCACAATTTCACCAACGGTATTGGGTCCAACTGCGCATTCGTTCTGATCGATAATTTTGACTTCATTACCAAACGGAATTCCAACCGAACCTGCCTTTCTCGGTGCGGGTGGCATTGGATTGGCGAGAAGCGGCGCCGCCGCTTCTGTCAATCCCATTGATTCAAGCATCGGTATGCCAAATGTCTGTTCAAAATCCAACAGCATATTTGCTGGCATCGCAGAAGAAGCAGAGCGAGCAAATCGAAGACAAGACACTTCACGCAGACTTTGCTCCTCCCCCCTGGCATGCACATCATCCAGCAAATACTTCGTAATCGTTGGCACGGTACTGAACCAGGTACACCGATTTTCAGCGAGCGTTGGCCAAAACTTTGATAGACTGAACTTGCGCGGCATCACCACGCGCGAGGCACTCACCAATGGAGCCACAACAGTAACCACCTGACCATTGATGTGATAAAGCGGTAATATGCAAAATGCAACGTCGTTAGATTTTAGATCCTGTGCCGAAGCGACGTTTTTCCCACCGGAAATGAGATTTCCATGAGTCAATACTGCGCCTTTTGGCATACCCACTGTGCCTGATGTATGCAGAATCATTGCGGGGGAAGCACTTTCGATTTCATCTGAATACCGGTTCTCGGTATTGAATTGTGAAATATCCAGATCAAAACCACGATCCATGTTCACTTCAATGCTGTGGACCGGGCGGCCAATTTCCGCCACGATATCATCCAACAAGGGGCGGTAATTCTGGCTAACGAAAACCACGTCAACTTTGGCATTTTCGATTGCGAATCCCAGATTTGTGCGACTTGCAACTGCGTTTAATGGAACCGAAACAAATCCGTTATACATGGTTCCCAGCATCACTATCGCTGTCCAGTAGCCGTTGTCCATCAAGAATCCGATGTTTGCTGACTGAGGCTGGCCCAGAGAGCTTAACAGGTGTCCGAACTGGGCGCAGTTGTCCTTTAGCTGCAGGTAGCTCATCTGCAGTTTTGAATCCGGATCAACCAGGAACACTCGATCGCGACAATCAAGTGCGCGCCGATCAATCAAGGATCGAAACGTATCAGACATGACCGCTATGACTGGAGAGTGTAGTCAGGATGATACTTGCGCAAAAACGCGCCAAACAGGCTTGCTTCGCTTGGCTTGTCTTCGGGGATTTCCGTCGACAGGTGTGTGATGTTGATGAAGTGGCGGTAATTTAGATTTTCACTGATGCTGTTGCCACCCCATGTACCGCAGCCCATGCTCAAGGTAAAAGGAAAACCACTGGTAAATCCACCGCCATTACCGAAAGTATGCGCCTGGTTCACCAGTACGCGCACAACGTCAAGTTGTTCCGCCATAAATTCGGCTTTGGCCAAATCAGACGTATGAATTCCGCAGGAGTGTCCTGCGCCTTGAAAAGCCAGAATATCACGCACCTTCTGAAGGCCTTCACTAAAATTTGACACCCGGTAAGCGGTTAAAAACAATGATAGTTTTTCGCCGGACAACGGAAATTCTTGACCTGTGCCAGTTTCTGCGACAATGATGAATCTTGTATTCTTAGGGGCATTCAAACCACAATGTTGTATGAGCAGGTCGGGATCTTTGGCGATCAGGTCTCTGTTCAGTTTTCCTGGAGCCGTCCATAGCATTTCAATAATTCTGAGTCTTTCTTCCGAGGTCGTAAGGTAGCCACCGACCGCAGCGAACGCTTCAATCATTTCGTCATAGATTGAATCCAAAATGATGACTGAATTTTCAGACGAGCAGGACGTGCCATTGTCAAACGTCTTTGACATTCGAATCAAATCAGCGGATCGTTCCAGGTCAGCTGATTCGTCGATAATCACCGGAACATTGCCGACTCCAACTCCTATGGCTGGGGTTCCACTGGAATAAGCACCTCGAACATTATTTTGTGAGCCGGTTACGACGACAAGGTCCACGGCTTGCATCAGTGCTTCAGTCATCTTCCGGTTTACAGGTGCCGGTAGAATTTGGACCAGATTTTCAGGCGCGCCGATCACAGACAATTCTTCACGCATCAGTTCAACGGCGCGATTCGTCGTTTCCCAACCTGCTGGAGAAGGCGCAACAATGATCGCATTTCGCCCCTTGACGGCCATCATGCACTTGTTCACGGGAGTGGCTGCTGGATTGGTCGAGGGGGTAACAGCGCCGACGACTCCGACGGGTTTGGCATACTTGACCATGCCTTTTTCCAAGTCTTGCGCAATGACACCAACGGTGCGCACCCGCATCAAATCGCGCAAGGTGCCAAAGGTCTTGCGTTGATTCTTAGTAATTTTGTCGTCGACATTACCGAGTTGGGTGTTCCGAACTGCTGTTTCAGCAAGCTCGGCTGCATGCTGCGGTTTATATAGCGACCATGCGATTGCGGTTACGGCTTCATCAACAAATTGCTGATCTGCGCGTCTAAATTCGGACATCGCATGTCGAGCTTTCTCAATAAGCTCAAAAATTACATTGTCAGTTTCGGCACCTTCCAATGAATTCACTTTAATTTTCCTCCAACGATCAGGGAAAGTGATTATAGACCCGGCGGTCAGTGGGTCTGCTTATACCATTTGAATGGCTTTGATTTGATACCAATGTGGCACAGCTGTCGACTGTTGCATTCCAGAAAAGTTAACAACACCAACGATGTAGGTCAAGTGCGAGAATTCAGATCATTATCGATCACGTCAACCCCTGCCGGAATTGAACAAAATAAGCAAATGTATTGATGTGTTGGTACGAGCATGAGGACCGTGAATTTGTTCGATTGTTGTGAACTGAACTTATTAAGTGTCAAAAGTTGTAAGAGGAAAAAAATTCCGTTACAGCCGATGCTTTAACGATCAAAGCAGGTTTGCCAGATTGGTTAAGCAACAATGTTCATCGGAGGTGGATTCTATCATTATGGTTGATTCTGCAGGTCGCTAGTAAAGACATGTGAGAGTTAACTTGACGAAGTTGGAGCGACAAATTCAACTTCATTTGACTGGACGTAGCGCCTTCATTTTGTGCGTTCCGGTCCAAGTTTTGGCGCTGCTGCGCGGTATTAAGCGGAATGCTCCGATTCTATGGTCTGAATTCGTCGCGAATTTACGCTCAGACTGGCTGGTGGCAGAACGTTGAGCCTTGGGCGCTTTTCACCAATTCGCATTGCCAAGTGTTTCCGAGTGATGTGAGTTGCAACAATCGGCGATCTCGGTCTCAACCTAACAAAGGATTTAACCGATAAGCGTCAGTCAAATTGTACCAATGTAAAAGGCACAGAGACATGGCGTGCTAAGTCGCTAGTGTATCGAAACACAGGCCATCAACGGCTTTCCCCGCTGGCCTTGAACTACAATTTTTTCCAAGTCAATCAGAAAAGTATAATTGGAAAAATTCAATTTGCCTTTTCCCAATCAAGCCTCTTTCAACACTAGCCGAGAGTTATAGAAATTATGGACAAGCAACCCCTGAGTTTACCGGAAGAACTCATCTTGATGCTGCTAAACGAGCAGACGGGGTACTTTCACCAAGTACCCGGCTGGACGTTGAACTGTGCTGTCATTGGGGCTGTACTCGGAGACCTTTCCTTACAGTCGCGCATTGATACAGATTTGCAGTCGCTTCATTTGCTGGATGCGACAGAAACTGACGATCCATCATTGGATAGTTGTCTAAAAGAAATCGCTAATGAGACGGGGAATAGAAGCACTCGATACTGGGTCGAACGGCTCGCTGTTCACGCGGAGAATATAGTCGACTCGACTCTTGACCGTTTAGTCAAACTGGAAATTCTACAGCATCATGACGGTGAATTCTGGACATTGGTCCCCGGCAATTGGCAAGCGGATTTGCTCGACCCCGATCATGCTGATACGGCATATCAGTTTATCAAATCGAGAATTAGCGAGTCAATTTTCACTGATTCGATCCCTCTTCCGAGAGATGTCATAATTATCAGTCTCATCAATACGTGCGATCTGTTTCATTCCATTTTTGATATTGATGATGAAGCGCAAAAACGCATCGAGAAAATCTGTCAGGTGGCGCTGATCGGCCGTACAATTGCAACGGCTGTTGAAGAAACAATTGCAAGCCCATTACTTCGACGTCCAAGTCTCACCAAGAAAATTCCAGTTGTTCCGTTATTGAAACTGGGATTGAATTTGCACCTTTGGAAAGGAAATATACCCGCTCTGTTTGCAAATTTAGCCGAAAACTATGGTCCGGTGTTTCGGATTCGCACACTTTTCGGTAAACCGATGACCTTTCTGGCCGGTTCCAATATCAATCACTGGGTACATCGGAATGGACGAATGTACCTGACGTCAAAAAAATTCTACCTTGATATACAAAATGAATATGGTGGCGCTGGACTGCTACCCACTCTTGATGGAGCCGACCACTTCAGATTAAGAAAAATGATGCAACGACCGTATTCGATCAATAAACTTGAGACCGAGCTAG
Organism: Arenicellales bacterium; assembly: GCA_963664525.1. Taxonomy (GTDB): domain Bacteria; phylum Pseudomonadota; class Gammaproteobacteria; order Arenicellales; family JAJDZL01; genus JAJDZL01. The sequence continues at coordinate 395,086 of OY761535.1, read as the reverse complement.
GTACTTTGATCGATCTGATTCGCAATCACTTGACAAACTGGAAAGTAGAGTCGCATATACAGCCGTATAGCGAAACAAGGCTTTTGATCAACGCGCAAATTATGCCACTTGTCACCAGCACAGATACTAACGATATTTTCCCGGAACTGATCAAGTGGAAAGATCGCATTCTCACCGTCCATATCATTTTGCGTCTGCCTAAGTTTCTTGCACGGCTTGCGCTAAATACCCCGGCTATGAAACGCGGTTTGAATGCTGTCGATACTGCAGTGAAACGAATTCAACAAAATCATACGCCAGCGCAACGGGCTGGTTGCCCTCGGGAACTTGCTGATGAAACGCTTGGTCTACATGCCAGTGATCCACAATTCCTCCCTGAATCTAATCTAAGATTCATGCTCTCGGCACCGATGCTCGGAAGCCTGTACCTTGGCGATGTTTTAGGTTGTACTCTCTATGCGATGGTAACGCAACCGGAAATCCTCAACAAAATCCGAACTGAAGCGGATGTTCTATTTTTCAATGGCGACCCGAAGATCGAAGACTTGACTGAGTCGGCTATTGATGTTACGTACCGTTTCGTCCTCGAGTGTCTGCGAATGTACAACGTTGTCCACCTGATTCCTCGCAATGTCGCAAATACTTGTGTAATAGAGGGTGTCGAATTACCTGCTGGAGAACTCGTTTTTATCGTACATTCAGCCCCACATTTCATGGAAGATACTTTCCCGGAACCTTTCAAATTCGACATTGATCGTTATCTCCCACCGCGCAATGAACACCGCAAACCCGGATATGCCCCGTATGGGCTGGGAACTCACACGTGTCTCGGCATGAGGTGGATGCGCCTGCAACTGGTTGTCAATGTGCTGATGATCGCACATTACTTCAAGCTTGAATTGTCCGATCCTAATCTTAAGTTCAGATTCAATCCACTACCATCCATGTCGGTCAGTAAAAAATTAAAACTCCGTGTTGTCGAACAGCGGCACGATTGGCCTGGTTGAAATTAAATCAAACCCTTACAGCGAAAACAGTTACGATTTGGGAATGTCGGTGTACTAAGTGCGACGACGATGGTTACGGCCGTGGTCACGGCAATCCGTTTCAAATTGAGTAGAATCGGGCTCCGATTTGAGCCAGATACGCTGATGATTCACGGGGCAATGTAAATTTGCACGAATTGTAGTTTTTGTTCTGAATTCTCGCCGGCTAAGGTCAAGTGAATTTCAATCTTGAACTTCTATGCAATTGATCGGTGCCGGTGCACCTTCATTTAAATTTCTTGTTCCCGATTCTGTCGAGCGTGATAAGCAAGGGCGGGAACAACAATAAATCCGCAATCACGGCGATAACGATCGTTAGTCCCACCAACACGCCGAGAGTCTGATTGGCATCTAGAGCTGACGTTCCGAAGACCATGAATCCCAGGGTGAAAATTGCAGTCGTCGTCAATAGCGGCTTACCTACCAGTTGAAAAACTGGCGCAATGGCATCCGTTGGTGACTTGCCATCCGCCCGAGCGCGCAAGTACTTGGTCATAAGATGGATCGTATCGTCCACGATGATGCCAAATGCAATTGCAGTAACCACCGATGCCGAAATATCCACTTGCCCTACCAAATATCCCCACAATCCCATGGCCATCATGGCCGGCACAAAATTGGGTATCAAGCTAATCAGGCCAAAGCGAACACTTCGAAAGACAAATATAAGAATTAAAGAGACAACCGACATCGCAACAATGGTGCCAATTAACATTTTTACGATATTTCGCTTAACCGAATATGCACCAACGATCGTAATTCCGGTCGCTCCGCTTGCCATCCCTGGAGCATTTTGCTGTAGCCAATCTCGGGCACGATGATCGAGTTCCAGCTTCTCACCAATCGACAAACCTTTAATTACAGCCGTCAAGCGTGTTTCGGAGCGTTCGACATTCACAATATTGTTTAGATCGCGTCCAACCGGCAATGAAAATTCGTAAAGTAGTAAGTATTGCGCTGCGAGTTCGGGGTCGTCTGGAAGGGTGTAGAATTCTGGATCATCGCCATGTAGGTTCTTGTTCAGACGTTTTAGAACATCGGATATTGTGACAACATATGAAATCTCCGGCTGCATCCGAAGCCACTGTGCAAATGCCTCGACCTTACGTAGGTATTCCACATCCGTAATACCGTTCTCGCGCCCTGAACTGAGTGAGTACTCAAACGGCTCCAATGCAGAAAAATTCTCCACTATGAAATCCGTAGCATGACGAATCTCATAACTCTCATCTAGAATTTCAAGATGGTTTTCGTTGAGCTCAATTCGTGTCATCCCAAAAGCGAGTACGACCGTGAGGATGACGAATACCCAAAGCAAAGGGGTACGGCTGGAAACAACAAATCTCGCAAAGCGCTCAAAAAAATCCAATTTTGCCTCTCTTATCGCCCGAACTCGTATGGGCATTAAAGATAACAGCGCAGGCAACAGCGTTACCGAATACACAAAAGCACATATTGCACCGAATGCGACGATGTTACCCATAATTCGAAATGGCGGCATATCCGAAAAATTAAGACTGAGAAAACCGATTGCAGTCGTGAGCGAAGTCAAAAATACAGGCCACACGTTAATGTTTAGGGAATTCATCACGGCGGTTTTGCGCGTCATCCCCTTACGCATACCATCCATCATCACCTGTATCACATGAACTGAATGTGCTACTGAAATTGCCATCAACACGAACAACGCCGCAACGCTTTCTCCATACAGTGGCATACCGGTCCAGCCTGTAAATCCGAGCGCGGAAAGCAATACGGTGAATATCAATGCCACAATCGCGATCATTCCCAAAATTGATCGTAACACAATAACAGCGACAAGCAACATGGTGCCAAGCGCAATCGGTGCGAGAACGCTCAAATCGTCTTTAATCGAGTCACGAATAGACTGATTAAGGAGGATTTCGCCATAGAAATGGTACTCGGTATCTGGATTGTTGGAGCGAACCTCATCAGCAATCTCTTTGAGAAATTCGACAACTTCAATTTTTGCTTGTGATCGGTCGCTATCGGGAAGGGAAATACTGACAACTAATCCAGCGACGCGACCATCTTGAGAAATAAATCGGCCAGCAATTTCCTCCGTACTCAGTGCGATCATCTGAATCCGTTCTAGTTGTTCATCGCCCAATGATGCTGCATCTTCGAAAAGTTGTTCGACAATCAGTTCATCTTCAACGCCTTCACTATGCGAATAGTTTGCCAAAGAATCAACGCGAACAACATACGGCACTTGCCAAAGGTGATCGGTTAGCTCTTCTATTGCAACAAGCGCTTCGCGGGTAAAGATGTTGCCACTCGAAGGTGCCATTACGACAAGCGCGCTATCGGAAAGCGCAAACAGTGCTTCCATTTTATCCAGTTCAAACAGGTGTGGACTGTCCTTATCGAAGTGATTTCGAAAATCAACATCGACAGTAACGATTCGTACAAGACCTGCAGCGAGGACCATCGTTATCAGCAAAGATAGAAAAATGGTTAACCAGCGCCGTTTAATTGTCTGGTCAAGAATTTCAGCTGTAATCATTTCAATTGTCAATAGAAGTTAAAAATTCAGGCAAAACACTCAACGCTAATATTGTATTAACGCACCAATGGGTGAAATTTTTTCCTGAACTTGACAACTTGGAAAATAAACGCCGGGGCCAATGACGACGAAGTCGACCAAAACTTGATTGACTACTAGCAAAAATCATCAGAATATGAAAACCTGAGGGCCGTCCGTGATTCGAACCCCGGATCAATCGACTAAGAGTGAACTGCTCTGCCACCAGAGCTAACGACCCAATGCCTTGCAAATTCCCAGCAATCAAAACGATAGAGCATTCATTCACTGTTCACTGGTACGCCAATAATCAATGTTACATTTGGCAAGCGTTCGATATCACTGACATCAATTTTTCAAACTGGATTCTGATTGAATCATTCCAATTCCCTTTTCTCCAATGCCAACAATGAGAGAATCCGATATTCCTCTAGATTCGGGACGAAATAATTACAGCAAGCGCAGTCATCGCACTTTCACGGTAAACACCTGTGATCCAAAACTGGTACCTCACGATTTTATTTGCGCTGCAATTGTAAGCGGTGGTCAGTGGGACTGCTTATACCATTTGAATGGATTTGATTTGATGCCAATATGTCAGGGCTGCTGACAACCGCATTAAAAAAATCTAATGACACCACCTGTATGAATCAAGTACCGAAATTCAAATCACGATCGATCACGTAGACCCCCACTGTAATCGAGTCAAACTCCAATGGTATTGATGTCTTTGTACCAGCATAAGAACCGTGCTATAGCATGATTCATCGTAAATTTTCGTTCGCATTTTTAACAGTTAAGACGATATTTGCGCCATAAGCGATTCGAGTTGGAATGCTGAATTATTCGATTATTCCAGCAGTAAAGACTCCATTTTTGCTAAAGCCCGAATTGGGGAAGTGATCTTCACCGATATGATTCCTAGCCCGGAGAATTCATTGGTCATTGGGTTGTCGGACGCATGCGATCTCGTTCGGTTAATTATTGAATCGGACGACGCAACGGAACAACGCATAGCGTTGATCTGCAATATGGAATTGATCAGCCGGGCCATCGCGGATGCAGTCAAACAAAGCATCACTGCCCCTACGTTGAAGCAATTGCCTCTAAAATATTTCCAAGAATTTCTTTTAGATCTGTACTTTACAATCGAAATCCACTCCAATTCGGTGAATTTCGGTTATATTGACTTTGCGCTTTTCATGATTTGGATACCTCGTTTGGATTTACTCGCTGGAAACTCCAGTTTGGCGCTTATATTTCTGAATCGACGGCACACAATGGCATTCGATTTGAAAGAACGCGGATGTCTTGGAAGCGCTGCTCAAAGTGCCTAACATACGTAAACCGAAAGTCCGAATCAAACATGCCCTGCTACTGTTTCTGCACAACACTGGCGCACACATCTCGGAAGTGATCTGAGTGAAGGTTGGGGATATTCGATCACTATTTCGAGCTCCAGACAATCCAGGAACATGTCATAATTCATCATTGATGTCATGAGTTCGTATCCGAACTTAAGTACACAATATCAATATGTTAGATTGAATGAAGAATTTTCAGAATTGGCTGTAGTATAGACTTGAGGTCGTATAATCTCCAAAATCCCGGAGTTGTCGCCTGTCACCGGAGCAATCTAATTAGTGTCAGTCAGAAAACCCCCGATTTTAAGCGAGAATTCAGAATCATTTGACCGACAATGAGCCCGAGCACGACTAACACCGGACTGTCAGGACGAATTGTGACAATCCAGTGCCAAAACAGGGCGAAATCACGAATTTAGCCCACAGCCGTGCCTCCGGCACCCGGATTTTCGTTTCCGATGGGTGAATTGAAATGCTAAGCGGCGCGCAAACGCTGCTGACGGGCGAGTTTCTGACGCTCTTTGTCGCGCAAAATCCTACCCAGCCGCTTCAGATTGGCGGCCAGTACCGACAGAGCCACCGCACGGGCAAAACCTGTTTTGCCGTGGTCCCGAACCCGGTCCAGCCCGCAGTGCTCCAGATGATTGATCGCCGACTCAATGCCAGGGTGCTTGCCACGCGCGGCTTTGAACCACGGCTGCGACTCATGCATCTTGTCGTTGATATTGCGATAGCCTTTTTTCGGCAGTGCGCATTCATCGAGCAACTCACCGAGCGCCAGTTGATTGGCCGGCGAATGAAAGCCACGATCGAAACTGCAGCTGTTCAAGTCAGGAAAGTTTTGCCGGGCTTGCTCGATGACCGGTACAGCATGGTCAACATCACTGCCGTCCCACAGGATACGGTGATGCAGGATAAATCGGTAGTGGTCCTCCACCACACAGACCGGCACGCCGAGCTCTTGCGGGACACCGGCTTTGCCTTTGACCACCCAACGGGTGTGCGGCTCAAAGATCGAAAACACTTTGTCCCGGTGAGGAATCTTCTCCTCGCGCACCAAGCGCCGCGTGACCTGATCGATCTGACGGTGTGCGTGGCGGATATAGTTTTGAAGTTGCACGACTTTGGCTTGCTGAAAAAGCGTCAGCTCAAACGCCTCGACTTGCTTGAGCGTACCTTGTGCACGATCCAGGTATTTTTGACATTGGGCCAGGTACTCGTTCACCTGCACGGGCGAATTCTTATTCTTCTTGGACGTTCGCACGCGGTTGAATGCTTGTTTGATCTTTTTTTGAATATGACGATGCTGGCGCCAGCCCTCAAGATCCAACTGCTCGGCGAGCCAGACCGCTGTTGTGATGCTGCAACGCATGGCATCAAACAACAAATTGACATCGGTTGGAAAATGAACATCCGTTTGAACGCAGAACGAATCACAACGCCCGCGCAATGTTTCGCCAGGCTTTTTTCTAACCACCTCGTGGCCGGCCTGGACCAGCAGTTGGTTGATCTTGGCCAACAGTTGCGGGCTCAGCAAGGTGACGTTATCCACCACGGTTTGTCGCTCGTATTCGTGCGCCATCACCCCGTGGCCCAGCATTTGTCGCAAGGTGCCATGCTCGTTGGCCAGTTCAGTGAGGCGGTCGTAATCGCAATTCAGACCCTGCTTGAGGATCGCCAGGACCAGAATGCGCCAAAGTTCCATGCCCGGACGACCGGTGTCCTTACGGGCTTTGGGATTGACCTGGGCATCAAGCAGTGCAAAGACTTCGCTTCGCAACTGCGGGTTCGTATACAGATATTGCAGACCCATGAGCAAGGCCGGAATGTCATCGCGCGATTTCGAGCTAATGACGATATCGGCGATAAAGGTGCCGCCCAGTTCAGATTGTGTGGATTTGACTTTTCGCATGGTCAGGGCCTGAAGATTGTATCAAAAAGGAGCATTTTGGGGGTTTTAGGCGAATATTTGGCTTGATTCGGGAAATCTTCGGTGCCAGAAGTCTGCCTCTACATCATTGTTTATATTGACATATTATACTCTATTTTGGTTTTCTGTCAAACACTAATTACGCGAACCAGGAATGAACAATGTCGAAAGATTCCTTAAATCTGCCTGAAGAATTCATCCTGATGATTCTAAATGAACAGACTGGTTACTTTTACCAGGTCGGTGGATGGACACTGAACTGTGCAATTATCGGCGCAGTGCTGGCGGATCTTTCCCTGAAGTCTCGAATCGATACAGACTTACTATCACTTCAAGTGCTTGATTCAACAATGACAGATGAACCTGTGTTAGATCTTTGCCTGAAGGAAATCGTAAACAGCGATGATCAACGCGGTACACGATTCTGGATAGAACGACTTGCTGTGCATGCAGAAGAGATTATTGATACGACATTGGACCGCTTGGTTGCCATTGGCGTTCTAACGCACCACGAAGGAGACTTTTTTTCAGTCAGCACTTCAATGCGGCACGCTGATGTGAATGACTACTCAAAAGACGAAACAGGAAGGGGGACGTTTATCAAAACGAGAATCAGTGAAGTGTTGTTTACGGAGGTGATCCCCGAGCCGAAAGACATACTGTTGGTCGGACTGTTGAATGCATGCGATCTCATTCGATTTATTTACGAAATTGATGAACACATCGAACTGCGAATCGAACAGGTCTGCAAAATGGAACTCATCAGCCGTACCATTTCGGTTGCTGTAACGCAAACCATCGTCAGTCCTAGACTTCAAACTGCTCCTATCAAACGAAAAATCCCCAGTGTTTCATGGATTAAATTGTTATCCCATATTCACTCTTCGTCCGGCAATTTACCAGCGATATTCGCCAAACTTACTGACCAATATGGTCCGGTGTTTCAGTTACGCCCTCCTTTCCAGAAACCTCTAACCTTTGTAGCGGGTGCGCAAGTCAATCGCTGGGTACACCGTAATGCCCGCAACTTTATGACTTCCGGCAATTATTTTCGTGAGCTTGAACAAGCTTGCGGTGCTTCTGGGTTAATCACCTCGCTTGATGGGGCGGACCACTTTCGAATGCGTAAAGTGATGCAAAGCGTTTACTCCGTTTCAAAGTTTTATGAAAGGCTAGACGATATGTACAGACTGACTCGACAGTTCATGATCGAATGGAAGTGGCAAAAGGGAACTGAATTGCCAGTCAATCGAGTTACCCGGTTAATGATTAATATGCAAATGACGCAAATCGTTGTCAGTACCGATACACAGGATATATTTGAAGAACTGGTCAAGTGGAAAGAACGAGCATCCAATTGCCATGTTGGACATATCTTGCCCAAGTTCCTCGTCAAAACGCCTGCCATGCGGCGCAGATTCAAACTACTCAATACTTTTCTTCGCCGCATTGAGCAAAATCATACACCGCACCAGCGTTCTGATCAACACCGAGAATTGGCTGACAACCTGTTTAGCTTGCATTCCAGCGACCCGCAGATCCTTCCAGAACAAAATTTGCCATTCATGTTGGCAGCGGCACCAGTGCTGCAAAGTATTTACCTGGGTGACTTACTTGGTTTTGCGCTGTATGAGATCGCCAGGCACCCCGAAATTGCTGCACAAATGCGCAGCGAAGCAGATGCCCTTTTTGATGGCAGCGACCCGGTCAAGGACGACTTTTCTCCAGCATCCTTCGATGTTACTCACCGTTTTATGATGGAGTGCTTGCGAATGTATCCCGTAGTCGGCTTAATGGTTCGAAATGTGTCGAATTCTTGCGTTGTGGAAGACTATTCATTACCGATGGGGGAGCGAGTGTATATTGCGCAATCCGGTGCGCATTACATGGATGACTGTTTCCCCAATCCTTATAAATTTGATATCGACCGTTACTTGCCGCCGCGTGAGGAGCATCGCGGTCCCGGATACGCGCCGTATGGACTTGGCACCCACTTGTGTGTTGGATTCGCGTGGATGCAAATGCAATTGACTGTCACGTTATTGATGATCGTCCATTATTTTGAATTTGCGCAACCGCCGAAGGACCACAAGCTCAATATCAATCCCTTTCCGACGCTGTCAGTTTCCAAGAAACTTAAACTGCGTATTTCCAATCAACTGCGGGAAATATCGACTTGAAGAACTCGGTCACCTAGGACAAATACCCTGCAACCTTAATCGGTTGATGACGATTGAAAGGTGAGCGATATAGGCAGACTCTGACTTGCCGTAACCGGTGATGTGATCGACCCATCCTGCTGGCTGATCTTTCAATTCTACTGCTTTGCGTCAGATCGATTGATCCGTACTTTGGTTTTATCGAGCGCAACAAGCAACGGCGGAAACAAAAGAAAATCCGCCAGCAGCGCCATGATGACGGTGACCCCAACCAGTACACCGAGTGTCTGATTGGTCGCCAGCCCCGACGCGCTGAATACCAAAAATCCCAGTGCGAAGATTAAAGTCGTGGTCAACAGCGGTCTGCCGATCAGGCGGAAAGTGGGTACGATTGCTTCGACGGGCGATTTGCCCTCAGCGCGGGATCTTAAATACTTGGTAAGGAGGTGAATGGTATCGTCAACGATTATTCCAAATGCAATGGCAGTTACAATGGATGCCGCGATACTAACAGTTCCAACCATGTAGCCCCATGCACCGATTGCCATAATCGCCGGCACGAAATTGGGGATTAAACTGAGCAACCCCAATCGCAGGCTTTTGAAGACAAAGATCAGTATCAGCGAAACAATTGACATTGCAATAATGGTGCCGATCAGCATATTGACGATATTTCTCATTACTGAATAGGCACCGACGATCGTAACACCGGTCGCTCCAGTTTGAATTAGTGGTGTGTTTTCCTGCAGCCAGGCCGAAGCTCTGTTGTCAAGCTCAATCTGTTCCCTGACAGACATTTCTTCGATCACGGTTGTCAAGCGTGTTGCTGAGCGATCGATATCGATGAGATTATTCAGATCGCGCCCAACCGGCAAAGAGAACTCATAAAGAACCAGATATTGCGCCGCAAGGTCAGAATTTCCTGGAAGGGTCAAAGCACCGTGCCCGTCATCGTGCAAGTTATGGTGCAGCCGTTTCAGGACATCGACAATCGAGGTGACGTGGGCGACTTCCGGCTGCTCGCGAAGCCATTTGGAGAATGCGTCCACCTGTTGCAGGTATTCAATATTCGTGATGCCACCGTCGCGCCCGGAACTCAGTGAATACTCAAGTGAATCCAGTCCAGAGAAGTTATTGTTGATGAAATCGGCGGACTGGCGCAACTCATAGCTCTCATCAAGTAGCTTCAGATTGTTATCGTTAAGTTCAATTCTCGAAATTCCAATGATGCTCGCAACACCTAAAATGGCAAAAATCCAAAGTAATACGGTACTGTTGGAAATGACAAATATTCCCAAGCGCTCAAAAAATATTGATTCCAGTTTCCGTTGGACTGGCGCTCGCATGGGCATAATTGACAAAAGCGCTGGCAATAGGGTCACTGAATAAACAAATGCGCACATAGCACCAAACGCAACGATATTTCCCATCACTCGAAACGGCGGCATTTCTGAAAAATTCAGACTCAGAAAACCGATCGCAGTGGTGACTGAGGTCAAAAATACAGCTCGAAAATTGATTTGCAGTGAATGCACGGTGGCAGCTTTGCGCTCCATTCCCTGGTGCATCGCGTTCCTCATTCCTTGAATTAAGTGAACTGAATGAGCGACCGCGATCGTCATCAGCACAAATAGCGCTGCACCGCTCTCACCGTAGAATTTCAAACCAACCCAGCCCGCGAAACCAAAACTGGATGCGATCACTGCAAATAACATCGCCAGTATCCCTAATGTGCCCCAAATCGAACGCAGCACCAGGGCAGCCACGAGCATCATCGTCACAAACGCGATCGGCGCCAGAACGGCCATGTCTTCATCCAGTACATTGCGAATTGTTCGATTCAGAAGCAGTTCGCCATAGCTGTGGTACTCCATGTCCGGATTGGCAGCACGTGCTCGTCGATGATTTCGTGAAGAGCGTCTACTACTTCAAATCTTTGCTTCTCCCGAATGTTATCCGGAAGCACAAGACTGACAATTAAACCAGCGAAACGGCCGTCGCGAGAGACAAAACGGCCGGCTATTTCGGGTGAACTGAGCGCAATAGTTTGAATCCGGTCAATTTTGGCATCATCAAGCAAAGCTGAATCTTCGACGAGTTGTTCAACTATCAGGTCGTCCTCGGTACCCTCGCTATGTGAATGATTGGTGATTGAATCTACACGGGTGACATAGGGCGCTTGCCACAACGCTTCGGTTAACTGCTCAATCGCAACAAGTGATTCGAGGCTAAAAATGGTGTCGTGTGGCGGAGCAACGACGACCAGGACGCTGTCAGACACCGCGTAGGTATCTTCAAATTTTTCCAGTTCGATCAAATGTGGATCATTTTGATTGAAGTGATTTCGGATGCCCACATCGACAGTAACAAGATGCACAATCCCCGCGGCAATAGCGGCGATGACCGCGACACTGGTTACCAAGGTCAACCAGGGTCGACCAACAGCCAGGTCAATCAAGCGGGATTTGTCGAAAACCGGTGACATCTGACACAAAAAGAAAACCATTCCTCAGCATTGTTATTCATACACACAGCAAGTCATTGGGACTGGCAGCATGATCTGTGGAGCAAAATTAATGATATCAACTGAGTACAAAATATCTATGAATTTATCAGGTAAAATTGACTGGCAAGAAAATGGAAAGTTTGAAATAAATCGAACCCCGTGTTTGTTCAATTGGCTGATTAATTTAGGGAACTAAGCACTTAACGATCCCAATCAAGAATAACAATTCATGAGACCATATGTCGTTGAGTTGGCAAGTCAATTTTGACCCAATGTGCTTGGACACTGACACTGAAAGCCGTAGAGTTGATGCCGATGGTACTTTGAGAAGTAAGAAGTTTTTTGATGTGTGGGATGTTGCTAACATGTAATTGGCGATGCTCGCTCCATTTGGCCCACATGATTAACCGAAATGTTCAGCGTCTGCGAACAGCGCTGCTGAATTCAATTTCAAGCGTGCTTTTCAACACTGCCAATTTAAGCAGGAATACACTTGAATTCCGAGTTTGAAACATCATCAAAATTGTCGGGAGCGCCAGTCTTTTTGACCGGCGCCGCCGGGCACGTTGGAGCCAATCTGGTGCGTCGACTGCTTGATGATGGCATGCCGGTACGGGTGTTATTGAGACACGAAGACAATAACGAAGGACTGAACGGTCTTGATGTCGAACGTGTCTTCGGTGACATTCGCAATTTGAATGCCACTCGAAAAGCCATCGAAGGCTGTCAGGGCGTCTATCACGTTGCCGCTAAAATTTCAACCATCGTAGGCAACAGGGCTCATCGGCGCGAAATATATGAATCCAATGTGCTCGGAACACGTAACGTCCTGATCGCCGCTCGCGAGACTGACGCGGGGCGGGTCGTGGTGACCGGTTCTTTCAGTGCCGTTGGATACAACCTGGACGACCCCTCAGCACCGAGCGATGAAGCGATGCCATTTTACCCGATGGAGCGCACAATGCCTTACGAACGCAGTAAGTCGCTTGTTGAGCATGAGTGTTGGTATGCTGCTTCAAAAGGTCAGGAGGTCGTTGTTGCAACCTGCTGCGCAGTGATTGGCGGTCACGACTATTTTCCATCGCGCCTTGGCCGAACACTGTGTGACTACACGAACGGTAAGTTGCACGCCTATATTGAAGGCGGATTCGAATTCATCGCTGCGCGGGATATTGCTGAAGGACACCTGCTATGCATGAAAAATGGACGTTCCGGAGAAAAATATATATTTTCAAGCGAATATAAGACAATATCGGAGATTATTGGCTTATTCGAAGAAGTGTCGGGGATTCAGTTTTCGGGTCGCAGGGTACCAACGCCAATGATGTACGCGTTTTCGGAACTCGCCAGTTTTTATCTCAGCCGCGCACATCCGAATTTTCCCCAGCGTTTTACGCCAGGTGCAATTCGCCTGTTGAAGAAACGACGACACGCTGACACAGCCAAGGCAAAATCCGAACTCGGGTTTCAACCCACCACGATTCGCTCGGCTATACAGCAAGCCTATGCGTTTCACTACAATCGCAGCGCAATTCAAAACCCAAGAGCAAAACGTCCGCAAAATGATGATATCAATCCGGTGGCCACGCCAGACGCGAGTCAGCTTGTACAACACACTTCCCAAGGAGGCCAGTTATGATTCTGCACCAGGGGCCACCGCCCAGCTTTGAGGAAGCGAGTAATTTACGACAACAAGTTCGTGCGACGGGTTTGGACCCAAATTACTGGTATGCAGTCGAACAAGCCGATCGGATCAAGCCAGGCCAGGTGGTTGAAGTCATTTTCTGGAAGATGTCGATTGCACTTTACCGCGGATTGGATCATTCGCTGTATGCGCTTGAGAATCGCTGTGCCCACCGTCAGATAAAGCTCTCGCTCGGTGAAGTCGAAGATTGTAAGCTGGTGTGCCCCTATCACGGCTGGAAATATGATCAAAACGGATGTCGCGCTGATACTCCTCATCGGGTCTCTGGACAACAACCCAAACCATTAATCGGAACCTATCCGGTGCAGGTGCGTTACGGCCTGGTATGGATTTTTCCTGGCGACCCGCAGATGGCTGAGCAAAGACAGTTGCCCGAAATACCAGAACTCGAAGGCCCTGACAGGTGGGCCTGTGTCCCGCTTGATTTCACCTGGTCAGCTCATCACTCTATGATCATTGACAACGTGAGTGATTTCACTCATGCACACCTGCATCGTCGCTATCGCCCGTTCGAAGATGCTGAGCTCATTCACTTTGAGACCATCGGGGATGATGTACACCTTTCCTACAACACGAAGGTCGGGCGAGGCCGAATATCAGGGAAATTTGTCGATCACAAGCGTCTTGATACTCAACACATGGATCTTTGTTTTCAATACCCGTACCAATGGTCAAATACCGATGACGCGATCAAACACTGGCTGTTCGTATTGCCCATTGATGAGCGAACTACACGGGTTTTTTTCCTCTTCTACTTCAAATCGCTGAAAATTCCCTATTTGCCGATTCGAATTCCCCGATTCGCAATGACATGGGTGATGCGAATTTCAAACCGCCTGCTGATCGCACCGTTGCTGCTGCAGGACAAAGCCGCAGTCGAAGCAGAACAGGAAGGCTATGAAAGACACTGGAATGAACCACCAATCGAGTTCAACCCGGTCGTAAAAGCGTTTCAAAAGCTGACGGTACGAAAATGGGAGGAATATCTCACACGCGGGGCCGCCAGACTCAATGTCGATGTCTGATATGGCCGCTTTGATCTCAACGATGACGGCGAGTATGCTGCTTGAGGCAGCTGGCATGTTGACCATATTCGTCGTTTTTTTGTTTCTGGGCTCTGTTTTTGTGCCTGGTCGTCTGGCTAGCGGCCCAAATGTTGAAGGTCAGACACGCACCTATAAACTGAATGGTTTGTCCTTGTTCCTGATTACAGGTGCTGTAATCGGCGTTGTCCAAGCGTTTGGCTGGTTCTCAGTATCGACGCTCTATACCCACTTTGCCGCCTTGTTTGTGGTGACCAACGTCTTTGCGTTCGCGCTGTCCGGCTGGCTATATGTCCGCGGGAAGTCGATTGGTAATCAATCGGTCGGCTTTTGGCGAGGATTTTTCTTTGGAATTGATGCCAGTCCAACGTGGTTCGGGGTGGATATGAAGCTGTTCAGTTATCGCCCGTCCCTGATAGGATTGGCATTGTTCAACGTCTCATTTGCCGTGACCCAGTACGAGACCTATGGAACATTGACCCTGGCGATGATCCTTTATCAACTGTTCACCTTTGTGTATGTGCTCAATTACTTCCAGTTCGAACACGGGATGATCTATACCTGGGACATGGTCAGTGAACGATTTGGATGGATGCTCGTTTGGGGTGATTACGTACTGGTCCCTTTCTTTTACTGTATTACAGGTTGGTGGCTTGTGCATTCAACAGATCCTCTGCCAACTGCTGCTGCCGTACTGATCGTGATTTTGTTTGCATTCGGATTTTGGCTGTTTCGCGGTGCCAACGAACAAAAACACCGGTTCAAGCGCGATCCGGGAATCAAGATCTGGGGAAGTCCGGCAAAAACATTGGATGGGCGGCTTCTGGTCTCGGGCTTTTGGGGTATCGGACGACACCTCAACTATACCGGTGAAATTTGTATCTATTTGTCATTTGTACTCACCACAGGTTTAGAGTCCTGGGTACCTTACATTTTACCTGCGTGGCTGGCGGTCTTGCTGTGTCACCGGTCAATACGCGACGAGCGTCGCTGTCGCGCCAAGTATGGTGAATTATGGGAGCGCTATACTCAGCGTGTCCGTTACTCGATGCTCCCTTTTGTGTACTAGCGATTAGTTTCAGGCGTGTGAATCAATGCTGCGTTCATCTCGAAATACTGCGAACCTATCCGGCGGCGAAGACTCTTTGAAGAATGCAAAATCCCTTCCGGTTTTGTCTGGCGGCTGGCCGCTGCTCGGACATCTGGCAGAATTCATAAAGGACCCGGTTATGTTATTGACCCGTGCCTGGCAGGAACAAGGTGAATTGGCGCTATTTCGTCTGGGTACGCGTAATGTGGTTTTATTCACCGGACCTGAATCGCATGATTTTTATTTCAGATCGTCAGAGGCCGATCTTAATGCCAAGGCCGTCTACCAGTTCACAGTACCGATCTTCGGGCGTGGTGTCGCTTACGATGCTGCCCCAGAAATTATGGATGAGCAGCTCGGCTTCCTGTTTCCTGCACTAAAGGATGCTTCGATGCGTCGTTTCTCCCGAATAATGTTTGAAGAAACAATCGCATTTGCGGATGCTATGGGGGATCGCGGCGAAATCGATTTACCGCATGAATTGAACGAGTTGACAGTCAAGATTGCCAGTCGATGCCTCATTGGCCAGGAGATCCGTGACCGAGTGGATACAGGCTTTGCAGAGGCATACCACGAACTGCAAAACGGTATCAATACTTTGGGCTTTTTTCTACCGCACCTCCCTACACCAGGGCATTGGCGTCGCGACCGGGCACGGCGGCGGATCGCCAACATGTTTGGTCAGGTCATCGCTGATCGCAGGAAAACCGGAAGGCAATCTGACGATTTCATGCAAACTCTCATGGAAGCAAGATACAAAGATGGTCGCGCACTGAACGACGATGAGATTACCGGAATTTTGTTGACTGTGCTGTTTGCTGGCCAGCACACCAGTGCGGTGCTTGCAACCTGGACAGGTCTGGAACTGATGAATTCTCCGTCATATCTCGAAAAGGTCAGAAACGAATTACAGGACGTCTACCGCAACTCACCAACTGTGAGCCTCGACAGCCTAAAGAAACAAATTGTGCTGGAATACGCCGTTCGTGAAAATGAACGTATGCATCCGCCGTTAATTCTTTTGGTCCGTAAAGTCATGAATCCCTTGAACTATCGGGGTTACACAATACCGGCTGGTACGTTGGCAATGGTGTCACCAGCTGTTGCCCACCGCATGCCGCACCTGTTTGCGAACCCGGATGAGTTTTCGCCAAATCGTTATGCGCTACCCGCTAGAGAAGACAAGCGACATCGTTACACCCTGATTGGTTTTGGCGGTGGAAAACATATGTGCATGGGGAAAAATTTTGCCTATATGCAACTGAAAGCAATTTGGTCTGTGTTGCTGGATCGCTTCGATTTTTATCCCGATGGCGCAATTCCTGCACCCAACTATGGAACCTGGGTGACAGGTCCAAAGGAACCCGCTCGATTGCGTTTCTGTCGACGTTCAGGCAATCGCCTGCTGGCGTAGCATTACTGTTCTCAAAATCCTATGATGTCACTGTCTTTGACGCGGGTCTAGTCGGGGCGTGTGTGCAATTTTCTACGCGCAATAATAACCGGATTGCATTGCTGACGGCGAACCGCAAGACACCCCAGCAATTGCCTGGGAACGGTTCCATCCGCCCACTGTTCGGTAATCGCGGAATTTGGACATTACGATCTTGATTAGCTGACTTCATGCATGCAAGGCAAGAATATCATCACAATTCCTGAGGATGATTCAGACAGAATTTTTCTGTCGCAGGCATTCAGTAAACGGATGTACAGCCTATGAACCCGACTTGTGTTTGAAGGTGCGAAGTGAGTGCCTGGTGTAGATACGCAATGTGCGCAACAGGTTGGTATAGTCAAGCGTGCTGAACAGACAATCTGCGAATCCGAACGGCAACATCGTCGGGATTGTGCCGCGCACATATTCCAGAATCCATGCTTGATCAACAAATCTGTAACCTTTTGCTTCACCTCGTCCCAGAAATCCAACGTCACCTGAGCGATGCTCCTTCCTGCGCAAATCGCCTTCGCTGTAGCTCCACATTGAACCGTGAATGACGAAGGCATATTGATCGACGAATGAATACCGTCCACTATGTCCACCGCTATCAATGGGACTACCGTAAAAACTTACATATTCGCGAAAGGATGCATGCAGGAGAGCGGTCTGACCCATCGCCCCGCCAGCGTTGGATAGTACCCACTTCGGTTTAGTCTCGATCAGTCCCGGGTATTGCTCAGCGAGTTCCTGCGAAATGGCGGCAAGTTTATCCTCAAGCGGCAAGTGAAGATGAGATTGTGCTATTTCGCGTAGAATCTCCGGATCAAAAACGTATTTCATGCAGTCTCGTGTGTTTCAAATTATTGAATCTGAACCCTCATTGCATTGACTACGCTGCTTTTTTTGCCAATAGAGGCAAATGTGACCGCTGCTTGGAATCGATTTATGCAAAACTCTCAATTCCATGCAAATTGATTCCAGAATTGATTATAGTCCGGCACGTAATTTGTCATTTCAACTACAATCATACCAAGACCGATTATGCAGACGTGAAGTCATTGCGGTAACTGAACAAGCGATTGACTCAATCACATAGAATAGTCCCGGCTACAAATCATTGCTGAGTAAAACTGAGGGATTTGCGTTGTAGCCATTTTTGCGTCCGGCCATGCCGACTCGTTGGCCCGCCAGGGCACTGACGAGGCAATAATCACCGTCCACAGACCGTCGACCAAGCCAATCGCGTCGAATATTTGGTCTGAAATGTGGTTTGTCCATATTTGTGTCAATTTTACTGGCATTAAGACGCGCCCAGCCCTCGCAGCCACGCTACGATAAGCCAATTCACAATACAATGCGACCCTTAGCCGGTATCAAGCAACGCAATCGGTCGGATCAGTGAGCGCATGTTGTTCGCCTGACCGGCTTGAATGTGTAAAATCGCCATCGCCAGTCCAACCACCATGGCCAGCGACGCTTTGGCCTGCATCTTGACCAGTCCACGTACATAGTGGTGATCAAAATTGTATCTATGGATACCCCATGACTTGTCAACCCCGATTTAGTTTTGATAAGCTCACCTCCTGATCTACTTGTTGCACGATCGTAATTTTCCCACTCCTCAAACTGGCGCTGGTCTTCTGACCAATGACCATCAACTCAAGCTCTGCGTCTATCTATACGGCCTCGATAATGCACCTGTTCAAACGGTGCGAGCCCTGATGAAATCCGCGGACCGACGCCCTACTAGTCCTTCGATCTTCTCGACCTTACAATTTATCGGGTTTGGCCGGTCCCGGTGTTTAGCCTGTTGTGTCATCAATGCTGGTTAACTCTGGCACTTTTTGAGTTTTTGGGTTATTTTAAAAATCGTTGCACTCGGATCGTTGTTTGCATGCTTCGCTAGCGCTCAGGCCGCAGCCTCACACCGCCAGCGTCTTCGCGCCACATAATCCGGGTCATAGCGCTCGCCGTAAAACAGCAGCGCCCAGGCAATGCGCGCATTGGTGTTGGCCGTTGCCACCGCCGCCACGTTGACTTTCTTTTGGTTGTCCACCACCAGCCGCCTGAGCTTGTGTGGACAGCGCTTCGATTGCACAATGGTCGGCCTGCACAAAGACCTCGCACCATGAATCAGAAGACGCCGCAAATACTTGTCTCCGCGCTTGGAGATGCCGCGCAGAGTGGTCTTGCCGCCCGTGGACCACTGCTTCGGCACCAAACCTAAAAACGCAGCCAGATGCCGACCGTTGTAAAACTGCCCCGCATCTCCCCACGGTGGCCACCAGACAGGTCGCCATGAGCACGCCGATGCCGGGAATCTCGGCCAGGCGCTGACATGCCTCATCGGCTGCAAAATATCCCTTGATCTGCGTCTCTGTTTGTGCAATCTTCTCATTGATCACCTCCAGGTGATCGCTCAACACTCGCAGCATCTCGTATGTAGCCTGCGGAATCTGACGGTTCTCGCCCGCTTCAATCAAGGCCACCAGCCGCTTCGCATTCCAGCCGCCTTTCGGACACACCACGCCAAACTCCGTACAATGCGCCCGCATCGCATTGATCGTCTGCGTGCGTTGCTTGATCAGTTGCTCTCTGACCCGGTGAGCCAACAGCACCGCTTGCTGTTCCACAGCAGTTGGACATTCATTTGGTGCTGGACAACTACGGGACTCACAAAACGGTGTTGATTCACAACTGGTTAGCGCGTCGGGATCGATTTCACCTGCATTTCACGCCGACCAGTTCATCGTGGATCAATTTGGTGGAGCGGTGGTTTGCGGAGATCACCCGGAAACAGATTCGACGCGGCTCACATCACAACACACGCGACCTTGAGGCGTCGATAAAGCAGTATCTGGAGGTCTACAATGAGGATCCCAAGCCGTTTATCTGGACGAAGAGTGCGGATGAGATTCTGGAGTCATTGAAAATATACTGTAAACGTACTTCTGATACAGAACACTAGAACGAGGCTTTGTAAGCCGTGTTCACTGGGTTGCGAAATCGCACCCACTAATCACCGAAATGGCACAAAATCTTGCGGGAAAAAGCGTTTTGTTCATTTACTTGCGAATCGTGTTCACTTTCATGCAAATACACACTAGAATACTTGATGAATTAGTTTCACAATATTAACTCAGGAAAAACTTGCGCGTACTACGTACTGATCAAAAAATCTTTGCCACCTGTGCCTGACAAACAATTGAATTCCCCCGGTTTTCTGGGAAACTTGTCCGACGATGAGATCAATTTCGTAGTCAATGAATACGAACAGATTTTTGAGTCTGGCGAGGAACATCGAAAAGAGACATATCAGAAATTTGTCAATCACTACTATAACCTGGCAACTGACTTCTACGAGTTCGGCTGGGGCAGTTCATTTCATTTTGCACCTCGACGACAAGGTGAGAGTTTCAAGGCATCGTTACTCAAGCACCAGCATTTTATTGCGGACCAAATGTCCTTGAAGTCGGGAATGCATATACTCGATGTGGGATGCGGAGTTGGGGGTCCAATGGCTGAAATGGCCCGCTATTCCGGGGCTAGCTTTGTGGGGCTTAACAATAATGCGTACCAAATTAAACGTGCGAAAGAAAACACACAAGCTGAGGATATCGGGTCGTTGTGCCATTTTGTTCACGGCGATTACATGCAGATACCCGAAGATAACGATTGCTTCGATGGTGCTTTCGCCATCGAGTCCATGCCACATGCGCCCGACAAAGCAGCAGCATTCCGGGAAATACTGCGCGTATTGCGTCCAGGGGCTTGCTTTGCAGGCTACGACTGGTGTGTAACCGAATTTTTCGATTCACAGAATGCAGAACACGCGCGAATTGTTGAAGATATTGAGATTGGGAACGCACTGCCCAAAATTTCCACCACAACAGAGGTTTACGAAGCGTTGTGCGAGGCTGGATTCGATGTTCTCGATGCGCGCGACCTTGCTCATACGTCAGACTCCGATATACCTTGGTACCGCGCCTTGCAAGGTCGTGATTTTACACTCCGAAGTATTCCGCGTACACCTGCCGGGCGTGCGATCACCAATCTGGTGTTAAGGATAGGCGAAAGAGTACGGGTGTTTCCGAAAGGAACTCGCATGGTCAGCACTATTCTGAACAGAGCGGCGGATGCAATTGTCGAAGGTGGCGAGACCGGAACTTTTACGCCAATGTATTACTTCCTGGCACGTAAACCCCATCATCCAGACAGCTAAATCGGTTCTTTTTGCCATGCCCTTACGGCAAGGCTGTCAATATTTAGTCGCCCCTGAATAAAATGATATTCTGTCGATTTTCGAACTGATGAGTGTCAAGTTTTCGGAAGTTGAGACGGCCTTGCGGCTCGCTGTATTCTACTCTGCCGGGCGGTAATGACTGCACCGGATTCCCTCCTCGGAAACGCCTAGAACACTTTCGGGATATAAAGGTAGGGGACCGCTTCGGTGTAGCGATCCCAGTCGGCGCCGTATTTCTTCTTGCAACGCACGATGTCGCGGCGCGTGCGATGGAGGAGGATGATCACGAAGAACGTCACATAGAAATAGGGCAGGAAATGATCGACGCCGCAGATCAATCCCCATGACAGCGCCATAAGCACGTCTGCGGTGTAGTGGGACTTGCGAACGTAGCGCCACCACCCGTCGACGAGCAACTTGGAACCAGCCGCGGTGTCCAGGTAGCGGGGATTTTCCAGAGTGCCCCACGGCAGCTGCGGAAATACCTTTCGTTTCACATACGAGCCGTTGAGGCGCATGCGGAAGCGATTACGCTGGCTGTTTGCAGTGTCCCAAACGTAGTAGGCACCGAACAGGAGGACGAAGAGGAAAACCGTGTACGGGGTCGATAACTCAAAGGGCGGGCGAGACGCGATGTACATGGAACTGAAGCAGTAGACGAAGGGCACCCCTGCAAGGTTCCAAAAAATCAGCATCCATCCCCATTTCTCATAGAAGATGTCCCAGGTCGTGGGGATGCACTCCTCGCCCTTCATACAGGCGTTGGCGTAGAGGAAATGGGCAATGACCATGAAGATCATGGGAGTGCTCACCGCACCGTAAGCGTCGTATTGGTGCGCGGCACCGCTTGCCGTCAGGAGAAACAGTGCGATCCACGACACGCGAATTTCCGCCCACATCTTCAGGTCGAGTGTCCCGATACGCGGGTTGAGCCACGCCCCCCAGAAAAAATCGTTCAGAAAGCTGCCCGACATCCGCTCGGCGTTGCCCGTGATCTTTGCACCGAAATACACAGCGAGTGCGACCGCGTTTGCGGTAACGATGGCCGCGACCATGAACGAACCGAACTGTTCGAAGACGGTCTGCAACGGGTAAATGCCGGTAAAGTGCAGCAACGCGACGCTGGCCAATGTCAGGTACCAGGCGGTGGTTCCATTGCAGCGATAAACCAGTTGCTTGCCGCCGCGCGACGGGATCGGCAACCCCTTGATCTCCAATCCGGGGATAAGGGCCGCCATCGCCCCTTGCACAACCAGGAATGCCCAGTAGATCGCGAACGTGCTCCACGTCGGCGTTGCATGTGTAACGACCTGCTCCCAAGTCTGAGCGAGGAACGAGCCCACATCGGAAAGCCCCGCCGGAAAGGGTGCGGCGCCGTCGTTGAAGCGCCACGCAATCCACAGGTAGAACATCAATCCGTGCGAGAGGACCATGATGATGGTCGTCCCGAGCGGACCACCAAATTCTCGTGCGGCTTTCTCGTTCTTACCCGATGCCATGGGCAGATTCCTGCTTCTTGCAAGCATCCATTATGTGTACGTGTCCGTCGCAAAGTCGCAATGCTCGGAACGATCGGAAGTGCGCAGACAACTCGAATTCCCGATTCGTTGCGGCCGACCGTCATCGCCAGCGGGTGCGCACTGTTCTCCCCGGCACCATGCCCCGATGACCGTGAACAGGCAACCTAAGAAGGCGGGCAGTGCGATCATTGCGGTCCTCCGAAAGCGTCTTGCATCGGCATCGCGAAGCGGGGCGTCGGTTGTTCTACGAATATTCCAGTTGTACAATGCTTTCAAGCTAAATCAGCATTCACCCGATGGGTGCGCACAACAAGGCCGGTGAAGAACATATTATACAAACTGTACCATACACCGGGATAAACTAGAGGGATTTGCGTTGTAGCCATTTTCGCGTCCGGCCACGCCGACTCGTTGGCCCGCCAAGGCACTGACGAGGCAATAATCACCGTCCACAACTTCAATTGCCACAGAACAGTTTCCCAATATAAATTCCACTTCAAGACTACTGTTTGTTTACCAGTATTTGATACTTGTATTCCATTCCTGGTAACTGTTGGCTGCTACAAGTTCGAGAAATATCAAATGTTGAAAACTATTTGCGAATTGACTGCTGTGCATATTCGAGATTGCGCTGCCAAGGATGTAATTGGCAACACCGACAATAAAGAGATGGAATTTTCTGAATCTCATCAATGATGATCGGCTCGCTCCGCGCAACTTCACCGAACAGTTTGAGTTCTTCACCAAGGGTATTGGGTGCAGACAGGAAGCGCGGCATCGTTCCGGCATCAAGCAGAGCGAAGCTGATGCTGTTCGCCATGACTTTCCTTGACTTTGTAAAAAGAATTGGAGTTTCTTGTTGATTTTGATATTATTCTGCGTTGGGTTTAACTTTTGCTAAGCGTTGTGTGCAAATGCCATTGAAACAGCGTCGTCAGAATTTCGACTTCCATGGTCAGTTAACGGCGAAACAAATGAAAGTAGTAATGCAAAACTTGAAATTACCGCTTCTGCTTTTAGTAATAAGCGGATGGTTTTTTGTTCTTCAATCCGGGATAGTCCAATCTTCTGAAGATCTCACCAGCGGCACTCCCGAACAAGCAGGGCTCAGGATTGCAACTGAATCCCGAGACAACCAGAAAGGATTCGATAATTTCTCTGCTACCCTTAGCATGACACTTCGCAACAAGAAAGGACAGGAAAGTGAACGAGCATTGCGCATCAATGTTATTGAAGTGGAAGACGATGGTGACCGCACCCTATTCGTGTTTGATCGCCCTGCTGATGTTAAAGGCACCGCCTTTCTCATCCACTCACACAAAGACAAATCGGACCGTCAGTGGCTCTATCTTCCTGCTCTTAAAAGAGTAAAGTCCATCAGTGCAGCAAAACAATCCGGCTCTTTCATGGGCAGCGAATTTTCTTACGAGGATTTAGGTTCAGTTGAGGTCGAGAAATTTGCCCATAGATATCTCGGTAACGAACCGTGTGGCGAATATGATTGCCTAATATTGGAACGTATACCGACAAACAAGGATTCGGGATACTCCCGTCAAATCGTCTGGCTTGACCGAGAAGAACTTCGCGCTATACAGATTCAATACTTTGACCGAAGGGAAAAACTCTTCAAGACAATGATTTCAGAAGACTACCAGAAGTATCTCGATCGCATCTGACGAGCCAGTAAGATAACGATGACTAATCATCTGACTGGTAAGGAAACTACTCTTTTTTGGTCCGACTACGAGTTTGGAATTGACCTTAACCTCAAAGACTTTACTAAATCAGCGTTAAAACGAATCAGGTAGGATACCTGGTGACCAATCCTGCCAACTCATATGCGGTGTCAGTTTTTGGGACTCGCTCATCAGGGCATCTCGCGAAGAATCCCGTTCGCAATCCACTTGATGACACTGAAAAGGTCCGCAGGCTGCGGTGACGAGAGAGCAGAAACGAAACCTTCGATATTCCGCCGACGAACGTCGCGATCGCGATATTCAGGGTCTGAACAAAATTAGTAATTCGCGATCAGCGGGTGTCAGTGTTTCAACCACGTTGAAACCAAAGATTCAACGATCAGTGGGAATCTCGCTCAGCGGCATCATGTGTTTGAATGCAGTGCGACCGGTACGTGATGACAAGTTGCAGGCGGTGCGTGGATAGCCAGTCGGGTAGTGATCACGGGCTTGTTTAGAGATGCTGGATATGATCTAGACGACCCCTGTGCAACCGGCAATGAGACGCAGTAGTTCTTCAATGAAACACGAGAAACCCCACGAACATAGCAAGTCACCCGTTGAGCGGCTGAGCCCCAATTGTGCCTTGCCGCATGTACGGCCTATATCGCTCGGAACTTGGTAGTTTTCATTGAACAACAGCAAAAACTATGATGTAGCTATTGTTGGTGCGGGGCCTGTGGGCAGCGTGTGTGCCTTGGCGCATGCCCAAAAAGGTGCGCGAGTAGCACTATTTGAAGCAAACCCAAAAGCATCCCGGCGTCTGGCAGGTGAATGGTTGCATCCACCTGCGCTACGAACATTGGCCAGCGTCGGAATAGATCTCGGTTCGAAATCAGGCCCTGTAATCGGCAACGGGTTTGCGGTGTTCCCGGAAGACGGTTCAAATCCAATTGTACTTCCTTACTCAAACCAAGCACACGGTCTGGTTTGCGAGCATTCAACTCTCATTTCACATCTGCATGAAGCAGTTAAGCAGGAATCGAATATTGATTTTTTTGTTCCCGCAAAGGTTCACGCTGTCGAAAAAGGGGAAGTTACCGTATCCGTTAACAGAAAAGAAACAATTATTAAAGCCTCGCGTATCGTTGGTGCTGATGGTCGCGCTTCAGTTGTGCGTAAATCATTAGGACTACCATCAACCCGGACAGTATGTTCTCGAATGGTGGGGGTCGTGGTTGAGGGGGTCGATTTACCTCTTGTAGGATATGGCCATGTGCTGCTTGGTGGACCAGGTCCAATTCTGATGTACCAATTGGGAGAACAACGCGTTCGGGTTATTGTCGATGTTCCACTGAGATACTGGATTCCACGCGACCGGATTAACTTTCTGAGCGAATCCTATCGGGACCAACTACCGGAATCTCTCAGGCCCGGATTTATTGAAGCACTTCAAAATGGGAATTTCTATACCGCGAGCAATGAAATCAGGCCTCGCCTGACAAGTGGTAATCCAGAACTCGTGCTTATCGGAGACGCAGTGGGGAATTACCATCCCCTGACAGCAGTGGGAATGACTCTTGGATTCGGCGACGCATTAGATCTAGCTGAGAGTCAAGACTTTCGAGGATACGTTAACAGGCGTTTTTTTGCAACCCGCGGTCCCGAGCTGCTTGCTATGGGACTTTACGAGGTATTTGCCGACCATCGCCTCGAATCAGTGGAGGTCAGGCAAACAATTTATCGGAATTGGCGAACAAGATCCAAGGGTCGAGATCTAACCATGAAACTGCTTGCCTGCGAAAATACACTTGTAGTTCTCCTGTCTATGGCGTTTTCTGCGACAGTAGTTCAAACCCTGACACGACAAATCCCAAAGTCACTTGACAGTTTAGCTTGGCACCGAACGTACGATATCACTCGTGCGGTGACGGTTCGGGTCTCATGGTTCATTCGTGCCCTGCTCGAGCAACGAAAGATAAGAAAGCAAAGCGTAAGAAATGATCACCGTACTTCTCTAGAATCATTATCCCACGCATTACTGAATTCCATATCACCTAATTTGGATGATGCACGGTCGGTGCCCAAGGAGGTTGAACTACCCAATTTTGAAGAGGTGTTAAGCAATGCGACTGTCCAACTGTTGAATCTTCAACATAAGGATGGAGGATGGGAAGGTGAGATGGTGTGGTGTCCGATGCTCACCGCGCAATATGCAATTTTGCATCATGTCATTGGACAGCCACTCAACCCTGATCGGCAACGCCTGATTGTCCGTAATTTTGAGCATACTCAACTGGATGGAGGGTGTTGGGGCCTGCACAGACACGCCCCCTCCAACCTGTTTGTTACCACCCTGGTATATATCACGTGCAGATTACTCGGAATCGGGAAAGATGATCCCCTAGTCAAGTCAGCCCGGAGTTTCCTGCAAGAAGAAGGGGTTCTTGGTATTCCAAGCTGGGGAAAATTCTGGCTGGCAATTCTCAACCTTTATGACTGGCGCGGGCTTCATCCAATATTGCCAGAGCTGTGGAGTCTACCAAATTGGTTTACATTGCACCCCTCAAATTGGTACTGCCATACCCGACACATATATTTGGCAATGGCTTCGATATATTCGAGCGGGTATCAGATGCCGGTCAGTCCCATCATCACATCTTTGAGAGAAGAACTGTTTCCCGAGGGGTTTGATAAAGTCAAATTTTCCAAAGGACGAAACCAATTGCGAAACGCGGACCTGTTTGCGCGTCCCAGCGTATGGCTTCGATGCGTATTTGGGGTTACGAGATTGTATGAAACGATCCACGTAAAAAGTCATCGCCGTCGTTGTGTTGATGAGTTGATCCAACGCATCAAGTGGGAATTACAAACAACCAGTCACACTAGCCTGTCTCCTGTCAGTGGTCTGCTCAATATCCTGGCCCTATGGTTGCATGATCGTGATGACGTTGACTTGCATCAGGCACTGAAGCATTTGGAAGGCTGGATTTGGGAAGATGAGGACAGTGGAACCCGTGTAACCGGGGCAAGAAGCGCGTCATGGGATACTGCTTTTGCACTGCAGGCATTGTCGAATGTCGATGTGATTGACGAAGTTCAAGACGCACTTGATCACGGAAGTAAATTTTTAAGTCACCAGCAAATTGACCACAGTTTCGAGGGATTTCGAGAAGCTTATCGCAATGATCCCAAAGGCGGTTGGTGTTTTGCAGGAAGCTGGCATGGCTGGCCCGTGTCGGACTGCACGGCAGAGGCGGTTCTTGGAATTCTAGCCACCCGCGGCAAAGATGCTGACGCGAACGCGCTAAGCGATGCAATACATTTCATGTTGCGCGCACAGAATCATGATGGCGGTTTTGGCAGTTATGAAGCGCAGCGGACACAGATCAGTTTTGAGTGGATGAATCCGAGCGAAATGTTCGGCGAATCAATGACGGAGCATTCTTACGTCGAATGCACTGCCTCGTGTCTCGCAGCAATCACTGAGTGCAAGAAACACTTTCCACAAATAACCGACCAGTCAGTCATGCACTCCACTTCAAGGGCAGAAGCGTGGCTTAGAAAAACCCAGAGCAGCGACGGGGCATGGCGCGGAGTATGGGGCATTCAGTTTATCTATGGAACTTTGTTCGGAATTCGAGGACTTCTCGCCGTAGGCGCTATTCCAGGTGATCCGGCATTGCGCCTGGCGTGCCGCTGGCTATTGGATCGTCAGCGTAAAGACGGTGGTTGGGGTGAACATTACAGTGGTTGTCTCATCGGAGAGTATGTCGAACATGAAGAAAGCCAAATCATTCAGACCGCTTGGGCACTAATCGCACTTCTTGAGGCCGGCGATCCCAATTGGTACGCAATTTCAAATGGAGTTCGATATCTGATCGACACCCAAAACGCGGCTGGCGTGTGGCCTAGGCAAGACATGGCCGGGTGCTTTTTCCGCACGGCACTCTTAGACTATGATTTATATCGTCAGTACTTCCCGCTACACGCATTGGGCCTTTACCAGCAACGAAATAGGACACGGCACTCTTTGCCAAACCCCGTGTCTCGGTAACTGATCAATCTATTATCATCAGATTGTATTTACGGCGATTTGCGACTTTCTTGATGATCCCTCGGGTACGAATCCGTCGTAACAAATGGCTGAAGCACCAACTGTGGCAGGTATTGTCGCAGGCCCTTGTTTCAAAACCCGCTGATCGTCCATTTGCCGCTCAGCGGTACGCTAACCAGCTTGTAATCTCGCTCTTCAAGCAAATTTAATTCACGTCTGCAACGGTTTTCCTCACTGGCCTGAAACGACAACTTAAACTGAGGACATCAAAAAGTGTAATTCGAAGATTGTCATTTCCAACCTCATATCAATACTACTGGAGAGTGGTTTTAATTTTGGATAAACGATCGCTGAGCTTACTGGAAGAGCTCATCGTGATGCTGCTAAACGAATAGACGGGGTACTTTCACCAAGTACCCGGCTGGACATTGAACTGCGCTGTCATCGAAGCCGAACTCGGAGACCTTTCCTTACAGTCGCGCATTGATACAGACCTGTAGTCGCTTGATCTGTTGGACGCAACAGAAACTGACGACCCATCATTGAATATTTGTTATCTGGTCAAGAAACTCAGCCATTTTCATTTCAATTGGTCGATTGAAGTCCAAATTTCAGGTAAAACAATCAACGTCAAAATTGTCATTAACGCACCGGTGGGTGAATTTGGTTCCCGAATTTGACGACTTGGAATACTTACTCAAGGACAGGTGATGACGAAGTCGACAGAAACTTGATTTTCTGCTCACAAGAATCGTCAGAAAAAAAATCTGGTGGGCCGTCAGGGATTCGAACCCCGGACCAATTGATTAAGAGTCAACTGCTCTGCCAACTGAGCTAACGGCCCAATACCTTGCAATTTCCCAGCAAACAAAACGATCAGGAATTCATTCATTGTTCACTGGCACGCAAATCATCAAATTCGAAATTTGGCGAGCACTCGATGTCACTGACATCAATCATTCAACCAGAACTTCTGTACCATTGACCTTACGTAATTTGCCTTGAAATTATATGACTCCCCACAGCCGTCGGCCCAAACGAAACTCTCGCCCAAAAAGCGATCAGGTTGTTGGTCAGAAATTGAGGTGAGCCTTATCGAGAAGCTTCGCTTCGTTTTGCCATTCCTGTAACTCTAACGGCGTCCCCGCTCACATCACTCGGTGAACCCACAACAACACCTGTCAGGCGCCAGCAACAGCTTTTTGGCGCTGCGGGCGTTCCACATATCCGAATTCGTACAGCTTCGAAACCCAGCATTCCGCATTACGCTTGACCATCAGTGCTTCATAATCGAACTTGGGGTCGGTATAAGCTTTAACATTTTTGAGAACCAAATAGATGACTTTCGCCAACTTGTGCGCCGTGGCAATATTCGCACGTTTGTAGCAGTGACGCAGATGAATGGCCTTGTGATTACCTTTGAACTGACAGACCTTGGTACGCCAGCTATGATCGCACATTCAACCAGCATGGTACGTAGGTGCGGATTTCCGCGCAACCAGTGGGGATTGCGTTTTTTGCCTGCACTTTCGTAGTTGCCAGGCATCAGCCCACATCAAGAACTGAATGGATTGCAGTTGCCGAACACAGTGGTGTCTGTCACCACCGATTTCAATGACAATGTCACACGCCAACTGACGGCTGATGCCCGCAATGGTCTCAAGCAGACGTACCTGATCTTCAAAACTCTCAAGACCTGCTCCAATCTGTGCATTGCTCTGAGCGACCTGATCATCATTGAGAAAAATGTGTTGCCCACGCAGCGAAGCGAGCATAAAACAGTCAGTCTTTGACAGTTTCGCATCCACGGCATCATGCAAAGTGTGCAGTTTGCGTCTGACATGGCTGGAAAGACTGCGCAAAATGTCCTTCTCACTGCGACCTTGAGCCAAACCATCTATGATGAATTCGTCCATTCATGCCGAACACATCGCTCAGAATGCCGCCAATACGCACCCCACAGCGATCTAACACCTTTTGCACCCCCGATTGCGAATCGACACTTTGATCCTTGACAACTTTGCGACGGTGGCGACTCAATGAACGCAACTGACGAAATTCCTCAGACACCGCCAACGATTTTCACCCCCAGTCTAAACTGGAAAATACGCACCAGCCAACGACTGTCCTCAACTTCGGTTTTGCTCCCTCGTACCTGCTTGACATGCTGCGCATGATACAGCTCAACTTTATTGCCCACCGTTTGGTTCGCATAGGCGAACCGTTGCAGTCATCCTCATCTTGTGTACGTCCAATCCCGGCGCACGGACGTGGACTACATGCAAGTAATGGGACTTATACACATTACTTGACAATAATCAAGACAATGCATATCTTCTTGACAGTTCAACGGGTCTGTAACCAGAACGCCCTCCCTGTCCAATCGCCCGAGTCCCCAAGGCTAAAATATTTAATGCAGCATTGATGTCTGCATTGTTCGAGTGTCCGCAACCGACGCATCTAAATCGTGATTGCGTCTTGCGGTTATCTTTGTCAATATGCCCACACCGGTGACACATTCGACTGGTATTCTTTGGATTGACTTCGATCACTTCAGTCTTGTAAGCCAGTTTTTGCTGAAACGCTGACCAACC
This sequence comes from Arenicellales bacterium, assembly GCA_963664525.1. Classification (GTDB taxonomy): domain Bacteria; phylum Pseudomonadota; class Gammaproteobacteria; order Arenicellales; family JAJDZL01; genus JAJDZL01. The sequence goes on along the minus strand of OY761535.1, from coordinate 364,170 downwards.
TGTTTTCAGTATCTCCCGATTCAAACCCGACTTAGCCTTGACGTTCTTGCCAGGATTGTCCATCTGTCCCTTGGCCGATTGAGTCATGCCTTTCGTATTCAGTTTCTCTACCACTGCATATTGATTCTGATCGGCAATGGTTCGAGACTCCTGATGATGCCAGTTTGAACGAATATTCGTAATCTTCCGGGAGGTCTTTTCACACAATTCTTTCGCACGATAGTATCGCTTCGAACCTTTCACGCCCTTTTTGTGATAAGGCTTTTTCCGCCGAGACATCTGTCGCTGATAGCGTCTGCGTCGAGACTCCAATTTCTGCAAATCAGGAATACACTTGATCTCACCGTCGCTCGTCGCAAACTGCCCCACATTCAGATCAATGCCAATCACTTCACCATTGCAATGTCTTTCAGGTTCATCGATCTCATAACACACCACCGCATAGAACTTGTGCTGTTGTTTTTTGATCACAACTGCCTTGGCCTGACCATCTAGATAAGGATTGTTGCCACTTAACACCACTTGCCCGATCTTTTGCAAATGCAGACCCTCGCCCGTCAATCTGAAGGTTCCCGTTGGAAACGTCACGGAATCGACATCACCGTACGATTTGAATTTCGGAAAGCCTTTGTTACCCTTGAAACATTCACGCCACGCATCGGCCTGATACTTGAGAACGTAGCGAATCGGTGCGCACGGCAGTTTCTGTAGCCAGTCGGTTTGTTTTCTCAACTCGATGAATTCTTTACCGAGGGAAAAAAACGAAGTGCTTGGACGCGGGTGTGAATCATCACTGCGATAGGCTTGCATCATTTCCCTGTTTTTAGCAAGGAAGTGATTCCACACAAAGCGGGTTGCGCCTAAGCACTGGGAAAGCTGATCAGCTTTGGTTCGAGTTTTTGGGTAAAGACGGTAGCGAATATTGCGATAATTCATTGAATTCAATTATAACATGTTGATATATTGAATACTTATGATTCTGTCAAGGTATCTTTATAATTCCCCAAGTAATCATTTATCATGGCGATTACCTTTGCTGATGTAGGGGTTCAAAAAGCATAGGTTAGTAGAATGGATGTGCGTTGGTCATGCATTGCATGATGATGCAATCTATTTGCCTTTCGTTCACGGCCCAAGAGATTGGAATCGAAGACAAGACGAGGTTCGAACCAACCTGTTTGGATCAGTTTAGTTACGGACAAAAGAGTTAAGGCTCTTGCGCACAATTGAAATTTCGACCCTTTCCAGTCCCTGCCTATCAGGATGCCATCAATCAAAAAGCGCAACTTTGTTTCGCGGCGAATTTCATAACTGATGGGGTGAATAATCAGTCGCTAATCGTGGCCGTTTAATTCTAAATATTCAAGTGATATTTATTTGATCCAATCAACGATACGGATATGGATTCGAGCAAGCATACTTATCAATTCAACCGTATATCGATATTCAGTGAGGCTATCGATGTGCTCTGCTGAATCGATGACGTGGTGCACATTTTCATGAATCTGCTTCACGGAACATGGGTACCAAACGAAAATCAGGATTTTGATAATCCGGGAAAGTTCATCGTCTGGCTCGAAACAACTGGCGATGATGCCCATCTAACACCGGGAATACACCCCGCTCACCTGTCGCCTGACCCAGAACAAAATGCTGCTGCGACTTTGAGTCAAGCCCTCAACGGATTGTTTTCGAGTGCCAGCGAAACAGACCATTCAATTTTCTACGCACACTTGCCAAGCGAAGTAGACAGGCCGTTGCCAAGCCTTGAAATTTCGCAACTGATCGGTGAATTTCTGTCTGAGGATTGCGAATGGCAATCGTGGAGCATTCAAGGAATTCACATCAAGAATCCTTTGTCTTTTTTGCGCGATATTCGAATCCTTGCAAGCTATGATCAGTCAGAACTGCGGCTGAGTTCAGGCATGAAATTCTGGATTCAATATGCGCAACAGATTCGTAATCTGGTGCGCCAGCACCAGTACCTGCCGATGATGAAATGCCATCAGCCCAACGCCCGTAATTCTGCCATGAACATATATACACAATGGCTGCCTGTCGGCGAAAACTACGAACGAGGACTAAAAGAGTTTTCTCTATGCATGCCAGGAATCTGTACAACAGTCAGCACGAGGAAGCCACGAAACAAAAATCTTGCAAAAACCGAATGTCTATCCGCTATCGACGTGCTCAGAAATTTTTCCGAGCAACAAATTGACGAGTTAGTTGGTAGTACAGCCTTTACGAAACAGACACTTAACCATTTGAACGGTTGCTGGCTTTCCAACGCGCTGGATGTTAAGCCAACTGAAAATCGACACAAGAATAAGAGCACATCCCATATCGGCCTACAAGATTGGAAGCATTGGCGTATGTGGCAAAGAAGAATTGTTGGACATTCATACGAAGCGCGAGAAGACGGCTTCGTGTTTGGCATCCGGCTTGATCAAACACAAGAGAACCAAGACGATAAATGGCGTTTGAATTTTTTTGTTGCCTCGAGCCATGACCCTTCGCTTAGAGTTGATCTCAAGCAATGGTGGTCGATGTCTGATGCCAAACGTGCCCGCTGGCTGAAACACTTCGGACCACAATTTGAACGTCAGTTGTTGATCAACATGGGACATGCCGCTCGAATCTGTCCCCTATTGTGGCAAGGAATGGAATCAGAGCATCCTTCCAGCCTCGACATCGATTTGGATACCGTCTATGCATTCCTAAAAGACGATGCCATTGTGCTTGAGTCGGCAGGATTCAGGATTCTTTTACCAAGTTGGTGGACGCCTCAAGGACGAAAACGCGCCAAAATCCGGATTAAGGCATCCGGCAGATCGAGTGCAACTCAGTCAACACCAAGCAGCGGTTATTTCAATTTGCCTTCACTCGTCGAGTATCGCTATGAACTGTCAGTCGGCGGTGAACCAGTATCTGAGAAGGAATGGCAAGAACTGGTCAATGCCAAGTCGCCGTTGGTTCGATTTCGCGGCGATTGGATGGAACTCGACAGCTCGCAGATGAGCCAGATGCTGGAACTTTGGCGCAGTCAGGAACAAGCCGACGAATCTTACTCATTCGGGGAAATGCTCAGGCAAATGGCGGAAGCAGATGAAAATTCCACAGAATTCGAATTCGACGACGTCTTAAACAACACGCTTAAAGCTTTACAACAACAATCTGGAGTTAAACAAATTGACGCACCTTCCAGCTTGCAAGGAGAATTGAGACCTTACCAGAAGCAAGGATTTTCTTGGCTGATAACACAGGAGGCACTGGGTTTGAATCCATGCCTGGCCGATGACATGGGGCTCGGCAAGACAGTACAAGTGATCACCGTGCTGCTTCATGAACGCGCACCAAATCACTCGTCGAATGAGGGTGCAGCGAATCAGACACTGCCAACCCTTCTCATCGCACCCACCACAGTTCTAAGTAATTGGCGAAAGGAGATTGAGAAGTTTGCACCTCAGCTTAAATGTCTGATCCATCACGGTACGAGACGACATCGTAAATCGACCGCGTTTTCCCAAGCCAGTCTTGCTGTAGACATCGTGATCACTTCATTTTCGCTGGCCAACAAGGACCGGGCATTGCTAAAGCAAAATGCCTGGCAACGTATCGTAGTCGATGAGGCTCAGAATATCAAGAACCCGAAATCCGCCCAAGCTCGTGCGGTCTGTTCATTCGATGCACCGCGACGCATTGCACTTACCGGAACTCCAGTTGAAAATCGCCTGACCGATTTGTGGTCACTATTCAACTTTCTTAACCCTGGGTATCTGGGTAGTGTTACACAATTTAAGCGCGCCTATGAAACTCCAGTGCAAAGAAACAACGATCACAACAAACTCAAACAACTGCAACAGTTGGTACGGCCATTTATTCTGCGTCGATTGAAAACAGACAAGTCAATCATTTCCGATCTGCCCGACAAACTGGAGCAGAAAGTCTACTGTAACCTGACCAAGGAACAGGCATCACTGTATCAGGCTGTCGTCGATGACGTGCAAAAAGAACTCGCCGATTCTGAAGGCATGCAACGTAGAGGACTGATACTGTCAACCCTGATGAAACTGAAACAGATTTGCAACCACCCTGCTCAATTCCTACAAGATGGCAGTACCTTCAGTGAAACGCGCTCTCATAAACTTACACGACTTACGGGAATGCTTGGCGAAGCACTGGAAGGGTCGGACAGCTTGCTGGTATTCACTCAATTTACCGAAATTGGCGATCAACTGGAAGCACTTTTTCGTCGTAAATTCGGTTGTCCGGTCTACTATCTGCACGGCGCAACCACCCGCAAACGCCGTGAACAGATGATCGATGGCTTTCAAACGCCAGACATACCTGCAGGAGTTTTTATTTTGTCTCTCAAAGCGGGAGGTGTTGGAATTAATCTTACCCGAGCAAATCATGTCTTTCATTTTGATCGCTGGTGGAATCCTGCCGTCGAAAATCAGGCAACCGACCGCGCCTATCGTATCGGACAGGAAAAAACGGTTTTTGTGCACAAAATGGTGACATTGGGAACACTGGAAGAGCGAATCGACAAAATGATCGAGGATAAACAGGCGTTGGCAGACAGCATTGGCGGAAACGATGAAAACTGGTTGACTGAGTTGGATAACGCCGCATTTCAGGAACTGATCAATCTTAATCGCGAAGCGATCATGGAGGCATAGACATGGCGAAGATGGCACGCACCTGGTGGGGAGAAAAATTCCTTGATGTCTTGTCAATCAGCATGGATATCGGACGGCTAAAGCGCGGGCGATCTTATGCCGGACCGAGCCGAATATTGGAGTTCGACATACGCGACCATCGGGTAACTGCCAAGATTCGAGGTAACATTAATCCCTATTTTGAGGTCTACAGGGAACCAGAATACAAGGTCGCCGTGAACTTGAAGTGTATTTCTATGACTGACTGGGAACGGATCGTCGAACAAATCAGTCGAAACGCCGCATTTGTATCGCAATTGTTGATGGATGAAATGCCTTCTGCGATCGAAGACGTGTTTGAACAACGCAATCTGTATTTATTGCCTCGCAAACGGACAGACCTGGTCAGCAAATGCACATGTCCGGATTATGTGTCGCCTTGCAAACATGTCGCAGGAGTGTACTATAAAATTGCTTCGCTGCTTGATCGGGATCCATTTTTGTTGTTTCAGTTGCGTGGGATGAAATTTGATATTTTGCACGAAAAACTCTCCGCCACTCCACTCGGAAAAACACTGATCGAACAGCAAGAAAAGGAAGAATTAACCGTCGAGTATCACACTCACCGCTACACCTTGCCAAGCAAGGAAACACGCAAGAATACAAATCTCAATACATTCTGGCAAGGAGACAGGCCGGTGCCGCAAGTCATTAGCGCAGGCGACGCCACCACTCCGGCCATACTGATTAAGCGCGGTGGTGAGTATCCCGCGTTTTGGCAAAGGGACATTTCATTTGTCGAAGTCATGGAATCTGTTTATTCGCGCGTGAACAGCAAAAACAAAACCATCCTATAGCCATTCGCGGACTCTCAAGGAGCCTAGACTTTTTTGCTGGCGAAATGTTGCCTTGAAAATTGATTTTAAAAAGTTCACAAAATGTTGCGCACACTAGAATTTCTACGTTGGTAATCGGTGATCAAGAACAACTGATATTTGGGATTATTTTTCCCAGCGTAGTAAAATCTGAGCCTCGTGTGATTTATCAACTCACTATCTCGTTGCTGTGACAGTTGTGTTTTGAAATTAATCGCAAACTGAAAGATCATTTTTGGTATTGAGGAGTAGTCAGCCAGTGAAAGAAATTCAATGGAACGAGTTTGAAAAGGTGGAACTTCGTGTCGGAACAGTTCTGAGCGTAGATGAGTTTCCCCAAGCCCGCAAACCGGCATACAAAGTAACCGTGGACTTTGGTGAAAAGATCGGCACACTGAAGTCAAGTGCCCAAATTACTGATCTTTACGCACCAGCAGATTTGGTTGGCAGGCAAATCATCGGTGTCGTTAATTTTCCAGATAAGCAGATCGGGCCCTTTATGTCCCAATTTTTACTCACAGGTCTTACCCGAGACGATGGCGCCGTCGTTATCGCACAGCCGGAACGCCCTGTTCAAAACGGTGCCAAACTGGCCTAAAAACGACTTTCTTCCAATTCGAGGGCAACTGCCGATGAATGGATGACTGCATCGGCATGCGCCTGTGCCCGCACCAGTATATGGCTCGCAAAAAATTTGGCCGAAACCAGTTTACGTTCCAGGTGCTCTCGATTTTCAGAACCGGCATGAATTTGTTTTACTGCCGACGATGCAGACTCCAGCATCAGCCAACCTGCAACTGTTAAGGCAAAAACATTCATGTACCCGACACTGGCAGCAGCGACAACTTCTGGCCGACTGCCTCCGACTTCATAGACCCAATTAGTTGCACGATTGAAATGTTCCAAAGCAACCTGAACCGCCGAACGAATGACTGCGACATTTTCATTGTTCGAGTCGCTCGCAGCGATGCTTTGCGTGATATTTTCAAGCAGGCGCTCCAAAACATCGCGTTCGCCTCGCAGCACTTTCCGACCGATGAGATCATTGGCCTGAATTCCGGTCGTGCCTTCATAGATGGGGGTGATTCTCACATCTCTCAAATACTGCGCTGCACCCGATTCTTCGATAAAGCCCATACCACCGTGAATCTGGACTCCGATGTATGCAACTTCGTTACCCGTTTCTGCACACCATCCTTTGACCAATGGAATTAAAAGTCCCAAAAGGTCTCCATAGTTTTGACGCGCGATATCGTCTGGATGTTTGATTGACAGGTCAAACACGCCTGCTGCATAGTAAGCCAGACAGCGCATTGCATCAATTAGCGACCTCATTGTCATCAGCATACGCCGCACATCCGGATGATGCACAATTGCAACTCGTTCTCGAGTACCAATTGCAGTTCCCTGAACCCGCTGTCTTGCATACTCAAGTGCGTGCTGGTATGCGCGTTCTGATACAGCCAAACCCTCAACACCGACTGCATGGCGAGCCAAATTCATCATCGTGAACATGTACTCCAGACCGCGGTTCTTTTCACCGATCAGATAGCCAATTGCACCCCCATTGTCACCGTAAGACATTACCGCAGTCGGACTCGCATGAATGCCAAGTTTATGTTCAAGCGAAACACAAACCAGGTCATTTCGCTCGCCCAGCGTCCCGTCATCGTTGACCAGGTATTTTGGAACAATGAACAACGAAATCCCTTTGACTCCTTCGGGTGAATCCACGCAGCGCGCCAACACAAAGTGAATAATATTCTCCGTCAAATCATGCTCACCATAGGTAATAAAAATCTTCTGACCAACGATCCTGTAGTGTCCGTTTTCTGGGGTCGCTCGGGTCCGAATCGCCGCAAGATCCGAACCCGCATGCGATTCCGTCAGATTCATAGTTCCCGCCCACTGTCCAGAAACCAGACGCTCTAAATATTTGTCCTGCTGTGCTTTTGAGCCATGCGACTCCAAGGCTCGAATAGCCCCTTGCGTCAGCAAGGGGCAAAGACCAAAGGACATATTCGCTGAATGCCACATTTCCTGCACGGCGGTTGCGACTAGCCATGGCAAACCTTGCCCACCTCGCTCGACATCAAAGGCAAGTCCGTTCCACCCACTGTCAACAAACTGCTGGTACGCCTCCTTCCAACCCGGGGGCGTTTTAACCTTACCGTTTTCGCATACACAACCGTGTTGATCACCAATTCGGTTCAAAGGGTCTAAAACTTCAGATGTAAAACGGGATGATTCATCCAATATTGCAGCGATCAATTCCTTGTCCATCCCCTGGAACTCATCGAGTTCCAGAATCTGTTCGAGACCGGCTATGTGATACAGAACGAACTGCATATCATCGGTTGGTGCGTGGTACTCTGACATTTTGCTAAACGGTTCCTGACTTGTAATTCGAGTGGAAAAAAACTATTTTAGTGTAATCTATGGTCCGTCTTGCCTATCTCAAACCGAATACCAATTTTCAATTGACTTCCTGACTGGAATTTACTAAATAGTGTTTGACAGAAAACCAAAATAGAGTATAATATGTCAATATAAACAATGATGTAGAGGCAGACTTCTGGCACCGAAGATTTCCCGAATCAAGCCAAGTATTCGCCTAAAACCCCCAAAATACTCCTTTTTGATCCAATCTTCAGGCCCTGACCATGCGAAAAGTCAAATCCACACAATCTGAACTGGGCGGCACCTTTATCGCCGATATCGTCATTAGCTCGAAATCGCGCGATGACATTCCGGCCTTGCTCAGGGGTCTGCAATATCTGTATACCAACCCGCAGTTGCGAAGCGAAGTCTTTGCACTGCTTGATGCACAAGTGAATCCCAAAGCCCGTAAGGACACCGGTCGTCCGGGCATGGAGCTTTGGCGCATTCTGGTCCTGGCGATCCTCAAGCAGGGTCTGAATTGCGATTACGACCGCCTCACTGAGCTGGCCAACGAGCATGGCACCTTGCGACAAATGCTGGGCCACGGGGTGATGGCGCACGAATACGAGCGACAAACCGTGGTGGATAACGTCACCTTGCTGAAACCGCAACTGTTGGCCAAGATCAACCAACTGCTGGTCCAGGCCGGCCACGAGGTGGTTAGAAAAAAGCCTGGCGAAACATTGCGCGGGCGTTGTGATTCGTTCTGCGTTCAAACGGATGTTCATTTTCCAACCGATGTCAATTTGTTGTTTGATGCCATGCGTTGCAGCATCACAACAGCGGTCTGGCTCGCCGAGCAGTTGGATCTTGAGGGCTGGCGCCAGCATCGTCATATTCAAAAAAAGATCAAACAAGCATTCAACCGCGTGCGAACGTCCAAAAAGAATAAGAATTCGCCCGTGCAGGTGAACGAGTACCTGGCCCAGTGTCAACAATACCTGAATCGTGCACAGGGTACGCTCAAGCAAGTCGAGGCGTTTGAGCTGACGCTTTTTCAGCAAGCCAAAGTCGTGCAACTTCAAAACTATATCCGCCACGCACACCGTCAGATCGATCAGGTCACGCGGCGCTTGGTGCGCGAGGAGAAGATTCCTCACCGGGACAAAGTGTTTTCGATCTTTGAGCCACACACCCGTTGGGTGGTCAAAGGCAAAGCCGGTGTCCCGCAAGAGCTCGGCGTGCCGGTCTGTGTGGTGGAGGACCACTACCGATTTATCCTGCATCACCGTATCCTGTGGGACGGCAGTGATGTTGACCATGGCGTCGCGGTCATCGAGCAAGCCCGGCAAAGCTTTCCTGACTTGAACAGCTGCAGTTTCGATCGTGGCTTTCATTCGCCGGCCAATCAGCTGGCGCTCGGTGAGTTGCTCGATGAATGCGCACTGCCGAAAAAAGGCTATCGCAATATCAACGACAAGATGCATGAGTCGCAGCCGTGGTTCAAAGCCGCGCGTGGCAAGCACCCTGGCATTGAGTCGGCGATCAATCATCTGGAGCACTGCGGGCTGGACCGGGTTCGGGACCACGGCAAAACAGGTTTTGCCCGTGCCGTGGCTCTGTCGGTACTGGCCGCAAACCTCAAGCGGCTGGGTAGGATCTTGCGCGACAAAGAGCGTCAGAAACTCGCCCGTCAGCAGCGTTTGCGCGCCGCTTAGCATTTCAATTCACCCATCGGAAACGAAAATCCGGGTGCCGGAGGCACGGCTGTGGGCTAAATTCGTGATTTTGCCCTGTTTTGGCACTGGATTGTCACCATTCGCCCTGACAGTCCGGCGTTAGTCGTGCTCGGGCTCATTGTCGGTCAAATGATTCTGAATTCTCGCTTAAAATCGGGGGTTTTCTGACTGACACTAAATACATGTCATCAGTGAATACCGAGCAACTTCTTCGCGAACTGTTTCAGCGCGCAGTCGACCAAGCATCTGCAGCGAATTGCATGCTTTCAGATTTAAGCAATCTTTCACATTCAAAGATTGTTGTAATCGGTGCGGGTAAAGCTGCAGCAGCCATGGCAAAGGTCATCGAAGACAATGTCAGTGCTCAGACTCGTGGCATTGTCGTCACCCGCTACGGTCACGCACTTCCCGTTCGTTCAATTGAAGTTGTCGAAGCTGCGCATCCTGTTCCTGATAAACCAAGCATCGACGCAGCCAGACGAATTGTAGATCTCGTGTCGTCGCTTGGGAAAGACGACTTTGTCATCTGCGCAATGTCAGGAGGTGCATCCTCCCTGTTGTCGTTGCCACATCCCAAGATTGCATTCAAGGACAAACAGGCGATTTGTCAACAATTGCTGTTGTCGGGTGCTGATATCGAAGAACTCAATTGCGTCCGAAAACACCTGTCAGCGATCAAGGGTGGGCGGCTGATGCAGAAAATTTATCCAGCCCAAGTGCTGACACTTTGTATCTCGGATGTCGTGGGAGATGATCCTTCGGTCATCGGTTCGGGACCTACGGTCGCAGATTCGACAATCTGTAGCGATGTTCTGACGATTTTCGACCAATATGGACTGACCGTGCCGAAATACATTCTAAACCAGCTCAAACGGGGCGAACTCGAAACACCCAAAGCTGATTCTGTGGTGTTTGACAACGCGGATGTTCGGGTCGTAATGCGGCCGCGTGATGCACTTAATGCCAGTGCCGAACTTGCAAAAGACAAAGGGTTGATCGTCAATATGCTTGGAGATGCGATAGCCGGTGATACGAATCAGATCGCCAAACAGCATGCTGCCTTGGTCAGAAAAATACTTGCCCAAGCACCCAAAGACAAGCCAATCGTAATCCTGTCGGGTGGTGAAACAACAGTCAACGTAAGCGGCTCAGGTCAAGGAGGTCCGAATACGCAGTACGCCTTGGCGCTTGCGCTTGAGTTGGAAAGAGCGCCAGGCGTTTACGCGATCGCCTGTGATACAGACGGCATTGATGGTTCAGAAAATAATGCCGGCGCAATCATTTCGCCGACCACATTGAATCGAGCCAGTAAATTGCAACTCGATCCTCACCGCTATTTGAATGACAACGATGCCTACAATTTTTTCGATCAACTCGGCGACTTGGTATTCACCGGTCCAACACTGACCAATGTGAACGATTTCCGAGCGATTTTGATCTTACCAGGAGACTCTATGCGACTGTCTTAGCCAATTCCCGTTTTCGAATTTCCTTGTACTGGGATTCAAATTCATCCCTGACAGCCTTGGCAGCTTCAATCGCCGAGCCTTCATATTGAACTCGGAAGGCATCGTCATCGATCAATGAAGTGAATTCCTCCAATTTACATTGGCGAGTTAATGTGCGATAGCAGGGGCATTGAAAAACCAATCCCTTGCGGGAGGAATCAAGAATGGACGGGAACAATGATCAAACAAGCGGTTTTGATCGATATGCAATGTGACTCGATGAACATGAAAGGACTCTAATCGAGATTCTGCCAATTTGGCATTGCGGTGATTTCAATTCGTTAGTGCTCTTCAGTCCATTCAACCAAGTCATCAATTGGTACTTCTAGCCCGCATATTTCACCAACCTAATGGCTTGGCCCAAAATCGTGTCAATCATCAAATAAAAAAACCGAAAGCGCCACTGTGATGGTTGCCAACCGACGACCACCGGTTCACAGGTATCATTCGAGATGCTTTTCGCACAATACAAGGGTTAAACGGAACTTCACCGGACATTCAGAGTTTAGTTGCACTGTAAATCGTTCATTTGAAAAAAGATATTCCGTCTGAGCGTCGATTTCAACCTCTGCTTGCACTGGGAACATATTTTTGCGGATTCACACCAAGCAATGCGAACGCTTTGGACTGCAGTGGCGTCATCTTCGCCAACATGGGCACGCTCGCATCCACCCGTCCCGGTAATTGCACCTCATTGAGCGTCAATGTCGCCAAATCATCCAGCAAGGTCGTGAAACTGTGCACCGGATCGCCGTCGCTACTTTGTTGGGTACCCGCCTTTTGCCTGGCCCGTTCCGACACTTTCGCCTTGGCAACCGGTGATTGACGGGCTTTTTGTGCCGCATCACGATCGTCATCTTCAAACAACATCGGCGCCAGCTTCTGTCGCATCTGCCATTGCACATGGTAAGCCAGCATACATAAAAACACATGCGCCCTGACATGATCGGCGCTGTAAACATAGACCGGACGCACTTTCAGCTGAGACTTTGTCGCCCGAAAAGCCCGCTCGACATGCGACAGACTCTTGTAAGCCGCCACCGCCGCATCCGGCGCCATATCCGGTACACTGGTTCGAACTGCATAAACTCCATCGAGTTGCGCTTCTGCTTGTATCTTGTCATGCAAACGCCGCCAACTGAGCTTATGATCGGTGATGTCAATGTCAAAGTGCTTGGCCATCTTCCAGCGGTTGATCTCAGCACCGACGCGTTTGGCAATGCGCACCGCACCCACGAGCGTGCCGCGACGCACTGATTCGGCTATTTTTTCCAACCTCTGCTCGGTTTGATCCAACAGCGCCTCACGCTTTCGCCTGCGTTCCTCACGCAAGCGTACATTCAGACAAACCATCATCGTCTCGCCCGGAAATTCATCACTGGTCACCTGCACCACCCCATCGGGCTTTAAGCCATGAACCGCTTCGCATTCGCCACCGTTGACAGAGACCTTGAGCAACTTTCGCAAGCCCCTGGCTGTGAGCGCCGAGACCCAGTCCAACCCGGCCGGCTTGAGATCTTCGCGAATGCGAACATTGGTGATCATGCCCCGATCTCCCACCAGTGCAATGCGCCGGATTCCAAATCGCTGCTGAATCGTCCGGACCTGCCGCGCCACCGTCGCCGGGTCCGCCGTATTGCCGCGAAACACCTCCACTGCAATCGGACAGCCATTGGCCGCACACAAAAGACCAAACACAATCTGCATCTTTCCCTTTTTACCGTCGCGGTTATGACCAAATCCAGCCAATGGACAGCAGCGTCCTTCCACATAACTGGACGTGACATCGTACAGAATCAACGTGGCATCGTGCAGATACCGGTTGGCCAGCGATCGTTCAATCCATTTTTGCCGTTTCAACAGCCAGTCCAACATGGCCAGCATCTCGTTTCCCGAGACCGTGTCAAGTTGCAACACCTGGCCCAAACTGCTGTCCGCGGTGTCGCCCGACAGGCGTCTGGCGGTGGCGAGTTTCGAATCCGGCGCCACCACCCGTGCCACCACTGCTGCCAGTGCCAGGGTGCGCTGGCGACTCACACTGGGGTGCAAGATATGTTCCAGTCCAATCGCCTGTGCGGTCCCGAGCACGGCCGCGACATGACCGTGCGGCAGTGCGCGTGAAATGCTAAAGATCGGGTCAATACGAGAATAAGCCACCCCGCCTCGGATCACGGCATCAATGCCGTTGATGATTGCCGGTGGCATATCGGTGAGGTTGGCAATGGTTTTTTTACGGATGCGTTTACCTTCTCTCCATGCTTGTCGGAGCAAGACGGTATCGCGACCGCGTTTATTCTTGATGGTTTCGACGTTATAGGCCATGGCTTGAACGATGCACTGGGAACACTATAGGAGAGGTATTCAAGCATGTCAAGCGGAATGATGGCGGTGGTGATGGTGTTTATCGGGGAATTAAACCGATAATGAAGGTGATCGAAAGACTGGACAGGCGTTAAAGCACTGGGAACAATAACAGAGACCTTCAGTCTGCTGTATTGAAGATTGTACCTTTTGAAACAATCGGTTAGGGCAACCTAACGTAGAATATGTCGGGTGAAGTTCCGGTTAAATTACGCCGTGCGCGCGTGCAGCATTGCTCGACTTGATTTTGCCGAGTCTGAACCGATTGACTTGATCCACTTCGACTATGTTGTTCCAGGTGGCGCTCTCACTTGTTGTATCGACAGGTTGTTCAGTGCCGTTTCAAACACCTTTTGCCACGGATAGTTGTCTGGCATCGACAGCCACACCCGGCGGGCCGTGACCCGCAAGGTGGCTGCAATCTTAAAAAACTTCACCCGGATGATTGAACACTGGGCTTTTTCATGCACCGTGCCACTACTGTCCCAACGTTTGATTTTGTAAATGATGCATCTGATTGAAAATAATAGAATTAAACCATGTAGGAGGGTGTCCGAGACGTAAGCATTCGCCCGAGGCGCTGGTTACCTCTGAACGCGATCCTCGGAATCTGTGCCGAATTTGTGGTGCGCCAAAAACACATAGGCGCGGTTCTCGTTCTTGAAGACATCCTGCTCCACGAAATCGCGGACCTTCTGCTGAACTTCGGGAAGAAAGCGAAACTCATACTCTGCGTAGCTCATCTCTTTGCGTCGCGCGCGCTGCGTGAATAGTGCGACCAGCTCGCCCCTGTCCAGTGCTCCGGAAAAGTCCAAGTAGTGGCGGTCAATGAGCCTGTCGACTCGACCGCTCAGGAGCAAAATGGCGACCTCGAAGATGGTGATGTTCCTGAACACGGTTCCATGCCAACGGGCCCATTCGCGCTCCTCGGATGATTGCTGCTCCGCCAACTTGTCGTGGGTGACTGCGGGCGAATAGTGGTGGGTCAGATGGTCGTCTTCTCCGAAAAAGTCGTCTGGTCCGTCCAGGATGGTGAGCGCGGCTACATGGCTGATCACCTTTCCGGCCTCGTCGTATTCCAGGAATGCGTGTTGCGCCCAAGTTATCAGCGCGAGGAAGAACGACATCCCAAGGAACGGCTGAAAGTAGATGAGAAACAGGAATGCGAACGACGATGTCAAGGTCGATCCTGTGATGAGCAACAGGGCGAGGATCGCGCCCGGCACGTACAGCCAGTAAATGAACATGCCTCCGCGTAATGCGGCGTGCGCCCGCCCGATGGCGGGAAGCGCGCTGCGTTGCCGGCGAAATTCACGAAGGGTGCTGAAGCCGCTCATGTACACGACAAACCGCCATTGGTACAGCAGCATGTCGGTGAGTTTCGTCCGGTCGAGGTCCCACACGTAGACCGGGTCCGTCTTGCCGGCATCTAGGCGGTGGTGAAGCAGAATGTGAGAAGTCGAGAAGATGTGCGGCACGATGCCGTACCACACGCCGAGTCGGTTCTCGAAGATGTTTCCCGCCGAGTTGGCGATCCAGGGCCGGTACAGGCGGCCGGCGGCATGGCCCTCGCGATGCGCAAAGGAGTACACGGAGGCCATGGCGCGTCCCCCGAAGCCCACCCAAGCAAAGTAGTAGGCCGCGACCAGCCACCACGTCAGCGCGCCGAACTGGATTTGCCAAGCGAAGAGCGCGCCGAGGGATATGGCAAGCCCGGCCGTGGAGAAAATCGCCGTTGCGAAGTAGTCCACATGCACTTCCCGCCGGTAGACATACCGGGCCCCGAAGCGTCGCAGTGGTGCTGAACTGTCGAGCAACAAGAACACCGGGCGCATGATCCGGCGCAGCCCAAGACGGAAGAGCTGGCCCTGGACCACGATCGGCGCCGCCCAGCACACTGCGAAGTTGAGCAGCAGCAAACTGCCGATGATTCTTCGTGTCTTGATGAGAACGCGCACCCGGTGATCAAGCGTGTGTGAATGCATACGGTCGGGACACCTCGCCTGTTCGAATTATCTTCGGCCCCGGTGACTTTCGTAGGGAAGCCTCATGTTATGCAGCCCCCGAGCCATGCGGCTTGCGGACCAGAACGAAGAACATCGGCGTAAAGATACGGGACCTGCCGCCCTCGAGCAGC
Source organism: Arenicellales bacterium (assembly GCA_963664525.1). GTDB lineage: Bacteria > Pseudomonadota > Gammaproteobacteria > Arenicellales > JAJDZL01 > JAJDZL01. Next base: position 348,507 of record OY761535.1, on the reverse strand, counting down.
GTATCCGCCGCCTTTTTGAGCAGCGTGCTGATTGCGCGGGACCTCTTCGGAAACAGCCGTAACGGCTCCCCGGCCCTTAGCGCCAAATTCGTCAGGGTGCGACCAAGAGGCGTGCGCGGGATGCTCGAAAGCGTGAGGTCGCGACCCTGCAGCGCGCGGTACCAAGGCATCTCGGGATCTGATTCGGATGTGCGGTCGTGGGCTTCCTGGAGCTCGAACCCGGCTGCACGCAGTGCAGCATGAACGTCCGAGATACTGGGAATATCGGGCAGGCCGTTCCCGGCCATGATGTCGTTCTTGATCCGCTGGTGCTCGGTATTGCCCGCATCGATCCTGTCGGTGAGGCACCACTCGTAGCTTGCAAAACAGGCTCGCGGCCGCAGCACGCGAAAAATCTCCCGGAACAGCGCCGTCTCGTCGGGTGCGTGCACCGTCGCCTCGATGGCAAATGCAGCGTCGTAGCGATCGTCCCCTTCTGGAATCCGCATGTAGTCACCTTGAATGAAGCTACACAGCGCGCGGATGTCCCGTGTTTGCAGTTTGGCGCTCTCGATCTGGTAGGCGTTGTTGTTGATGCCAACGACGCTGGCCCCGGAACGGCGCGCCAAGTTGCACATTGGTCCGCCGACCCCGCACCCGATATCGATGACTTCCGTCCCGGGTTTCAGGGACAGCCGGTCGGCGATGCATTGCTGGTGCCTGAGCAGCGACGCCTTGAGGCTTTCGCCGCGACGCCGGGGCGCGAAGTCAAAGCACTGGCCCCAGCCGAACTCGTAGAAGTCGGTCGCCAGGTTGTAGTAGTGATTTACTAGCGAGCGGTACTGATCTTGCCGGCTTTGCTCGCCGGCGTCATAGATCGCCGTATACCCTCCAACGGCGGATTTCACCTCGTCCGGGGCGAGGTTCGAGAGGGAACGGGACCTCGAACGTTTGTCGAGAGATTGGATCATCCGCGTATTGTACCTGAAACACGCGACCTACTCAACCAGGCAGATCGCGGGATCGCGGGAAGCGGCGGTGCCTGAGCCCCTGAATACCCTTCGTCAGGGGCGCATCAGCCTGAGCAACATTCTCAACACCCATCTCTGGAAGCGGTTGGGCTTTCTCTTTGCGGTGTCTCCCGTGCCTGTCCGGGGCACCTAGGCCTGCCGGACATCGGGTGCCGCACCGGGGAACCAGCGGCCGAATTGGGCTTCTTGCCATGCAATTTCCCTCGTTACTTACAAATTAAGCCCCTTCCGGATGAAGCATCAAATTGTGCCGCATCGTTCGCACCCAACCGTCGCTCTGATGCCGGCCGGCGGCAGCGCACAGGCACGGTCGCTTCCCGTCAGGTTACCGCGGCACGCGTTTTTCCGTGAGCCAATGTTCCGGGATCACCTTGTCATAAACCTCGGGAAAGGAGCTTTCGGCCGCGTACTTGCGACGCATATCCCGGTAAAGCCGGTGCTCAAACATGTGCTCGAACTCGGCGCGGGTCATGAAGATGTCAGCGTAGAGCATCTGATAGCCGCCGCGCTCACGGACGAACTTCTCCAGACGGCGCGCGGTCGGAACCTGGTCATAGGCGCCCTCGTTGCGCGGTGGGATCCCGAAAATGCCGAGGTCGACGAACATTTGGCTGGCGCCGCCGTGGGTCGGGTTCCGCAGAAAGCCCTCGTGCGCGCCATGGTCGAACAGGCGAACCGGGCCCACCCAGAGTGGGTAGATGCCGAATAGCTCGTGGCTCAGGTGAACCGAGTCGGCGAGATCCTCGATCGGCACCATGACGTCCTGCGCGACTCGGTTTTCGAAGGCTAAGCGGCGGAGCTCCCGGGGCGTTGTCAGCTTCAACAGGGAGGCCTTCGGAGCCCCCATCCATGCCCACAAGTGCCGGTACCAAGGGGTGTTGGCGAAGGGGATAAGGTCCCTGAGTTGGAAATATAACGACGGGGTGTGTCGGTGGAAGTAATGGCGGGCCGGGATGTAGTCGCTATCAGCCCCGGTCTTGAGGCAGTCGGCAACTCGGCTGTAGTACCAAGGCTTGTAGTAATCGTTCACGCGATTGATGCGAGCCCCGGTAGGGGGCGTCGCATAGTCGCCCGTGAGGATGACGCCCGTCTCCTTCGAGAAGATGAGCCCTTCGATGAAGCGCGGCGCGTCTGGGGATGTGGTCAGCTCTTCGAGGCGCGCGCAAAAGCCGTTGATCGAGTGGAATGGCTCGTAGTCAAGCCTGACGTGCGACTGGATCGAAACGATGCGGAGTTCCACGCTTGCGAGGAAGCCCAGCGTACCGTGGGAACAGGGCAGGGCGTAAAAGAGATCCTCATTCTGGTAGCGCGTGGCACGAACTACCTCGCCGTCGGCGGTGACGATCTCGAAGGCCTCAATCGTCTCAAACAGGCAGCCGTAGCAGTGGCTGCTGGTCGCGATCCCGATACCCATGCACAAGCCGCCGAGAGTGAGATCATCCATCTCGGCCTGGACGGCAAGCGCGAACCCTCGCGGGACGAGATAGGCCGTGATGTTGCCCATGGTGACCATTGGCTCGGCGCGGACGATCCAGCGCTCCTCGTCAATTTCCAGGATGCTGCGAAGACCGATGGAGACCTGGTGCAGGTCTTTCTTGAATTCCGCGGTGCGCACTGACATTGTCTGCCACGGTTTGCGCGCGGTGCACATGTGTTTGCCACTCGCGTAACCAGCCCGCACCTGAGCCTAGACAGCCTCGACGGCACGATCATGTCCGGCGCCCGGGTTCCCCCACGTCCGGAACATCCGCTTGTAGAAATTCTCAATGCTGCGGTACACGAAGCTGGCGGGGACTGCGGTACCAGCGATGACGAGCCCGCGGTAATCGGAAAAGAGGTTGATGAGATATTTCCGGATCCGCATAGGCGGGGCTCGCAAAGGAGTATCCCGACAGCGCGCATGATCGCAGTGGAGAGGGATTTTGTTTGCTCCCGATTGTTTGCCTGACTTCACTTGATCGGTCGGCTCAATGAAACCGCTAGAACAAATAAAAATTTTGTGAACGAAATCACTTTTCGCTGCGTTCTTATCACTTCGCTCAAAGTGATTTCGTTCACATTCATAATGTACAACAGTGGGAAGGTCAAGTACTGGTTTATGGTACAGGGGGAGCGCCGGACGCCTGAAATTCCGCACAGCGTTGAAAATGAGTGATATTCGTTGGTGTGGGCATCTCAATCGAGCACTGATTTACTGAAGCTGTGACAATGGTCGCAAATGAGTCGGTGCAAATCAGATCATTAGAATCTGGCGCCAACGAAAAAGCCTTGAGAGTAGAATCGTCTTTTTGTACTTATTTGTCGAGTTTATTGTAATCTATTCGAATAAAGCGTTGTCGGTGGTGGCGGGTAATCTTAAACGGTTGGGCCGGATTGATCCTTAAAGCTAATCGAATAGAACCATTCAAATACTGCTGCCTTAGCGTCTTTATAACTTGAAAACACCCAATCCCCGTGTTCGTCCACGAAACCAAATTTGTTCACGAAGTCGAGTAAGTCTGGGGAGATCGGATCGTTGGAACAATCATCGAATTTCTACTTGACGGTAGTCCCGTCATCGATAAGGGTGCTAATCTTAGAGCCATTAAACCGCAGGTCGCAACTGATTATGACTGCTCCTGTATTTCCTGGAAGTTTCCAAATGCAATGTTTATTCCATATATTAAACCTAACTCGGCAAAATCAGAACCAAACACTAATTGGATTCTGACGAAGATCAATAACACATAGACATCAGCGAAGCCATGAATTCCATCAGCAGTAACTGTAGTGTTGTCTTTCAATTATTTCTTACACAAAAAGCACCTTACACATTTATGTCTTGTAGTCTCCAAACAGCAAAATATTTTTTGATGCTATAGTTGCAATTGATATTGCCAAAGTCGGGTTCCAATTGTTTATTGATATCCTGTGTTTGCCAGAACAAAAATTGATGATGGAAACCCCGCCGGAACTTAAAGACCCCAAATTCAAACAAAGTAACGGAAACGCGCCACTTGTAAAGTCCACCGACTGTATGGGAGGCCAAACTAATTCGCGGATGCTATACTGGCGGCACAGTTGATACTATTGCATTCTTTCGGTGCATTTCTTAGCAACTACTCGATTTACTCTCAAGTAAATCAGATTTTTTTCACGCTCTAAGTATTTTTGGTGAAAGACGAGCTACCTCAATTTTACCTAGGTGCTAATCCATTTGACCTTTGTACAAGGTTTGAGGCCTCCTGACGCATGAATATAACCGAACGAATTAGACACGTATTGAAGGCCGAGGCACAAGCGATTGATTCAATCGAAGTCACCCCTGCTTTTGAGCAGACCGTCAATCTATTGCTTTCTTGTCAGAGCAAAGTACTGACCACCGCACCGGTATGGATAAAGCAGGATTGATTTCCAAGAAATTCGCAGTTACGCTGTGCTCTACCGGCACCTCTGCCATCTATATCCACCCTGGTGAAGCCGCGCATGGAGATTTGGGCGTGATTTCGAAGTCCGATTGCATGGTGGCATTTTCAACCAGTGGTAAAACGCGTGAAGTGATCGAAATGCTTGGCTTGAGTCAACATTTCGGGCTACTTTTCGATCCATCCCTATATTTTATAATAGGTAATAAGATGCCTTTTATAAAATTTATTATCAAATAATAAGTAATATATGGCTGATAAATTATTTTTTTAATTAATAAGACATAAAATGCCTATAATAGATATTATTTATTTATATAAGGTCATATATAACCTATTATAATATTATGATTACAGCCCATCAATTCGGAACCGAGATCGGTATTCGTCTCGCTCGTTTACGCCTATCGCGCAACGTTACCCAAGCCATGCTGGCAAAAGATGCCGGAATTAGTCTGCGGACCTTGCGCCGCCTCGAATCCGGTGAACCAGCGACGCTGGACACGTTCTTGCGTGTCGCCGTGGCGTTGGACTTGGGGGATGCCATTGTCAATGCGTTGCCCACCGGCGAGATTCGACCGATTGAACGGGCCTCGCGAACCGGCTCCGAGCGTCGTCGCGCACGCCCCAAACCACGGCAAGGACAGGATCCGGCCTGGACGTGGGGGGATGAATCGAGTGACTGACGCGAACGTCAGACTTTGGGGACGGCGCATCGGTGCGGTATCCTGGGATGACGAGCGTGCGGTTGGTGTTTTCCAGTACGATCCGGCTTTTATCAACGCTGGCATCGAAGTTGCACCGCTGACGATGCCTGTTAGGGAAACGCCTTATGCATTTGCGGTACTGAATCGAGAAACTTTCAGCGGTTTGCCGGGGATGCTTGCAGACTCCTTGCCGGACCGGTTTGGAAATCGTCTCATTGATGCGTGGCTGGCGCAAACCGGTAGACCTCCCGAAACCTTCAACCCGGTTGATCGACTCTGCTACATTGGTCGACGCGGCATTGGTGCGCTTGAATTCGAGCCAACATTGTCACGAAATAAAAAGGCCAAGACGATGGATGTCGCGCAGTTGGTCGACTTGGCCAACCGGGTACTTGACGAACGGGCTGCCCTGGCCGGGCGACTGGACGGCGACAACGATGTCGAAGCGCTAGAGGACATCTTGAGTGTGGGGACCTCCGCCGGTGGTGCCCGGGCGAAAGCGGTGCTCGCGTGGAATCCGACAACAGGTGAATTCCGATCCGGGCAACTGGACGCGGATACAGGTTTTGAGCATTGGCTTCTCAAGTTCGATGGTGTCTCCAACAACAAGGATAAAGAACTCGCTGATCCTAAAGGATTTGGCAAGATTGAATTCGCTTATGCAAATATGGCCCGTGCGGGTGGCATCACAATGGCACCATGCCGACTCCATCACGAAGGCGGTCGCAGCCACTTCATGACAAGGCGTTTCGACCGTGACAGCGTGGGACGAAAAATCCACATGCAATCACTGGGCGCTATGCAGCACTTTGACTTCAACGATCCATCGGCCTATTCTTATGAACAAGCCGCCATGACGATCCGAGAACTGGGGCTAGGCATGCCGGCGATCGAAGAGCAATTTCGGCGCGCGGTTTTCAATGTCATCGCACGCAATCAGGATGATCATGTCAAAAACATTGCATTCCTGATGAATCAGGCGGGTGAATGGTCGATGTCTCCGGCTTATGACCTGACTTATGCTTACAACCCAAAAGGGGCATGGACTCGCGACCACCAAATGAGTTTGGCCGGTCGACGCAGTGACTTTAAACGCGATGATCTTCTGAGATTCGCGCACGCCATTGGAATTAAGACGCGCAGAGCAAAGGGAATATTGAATCAAGTCGGCGCAGCGGTCAGCGACTGGCCTCAATTCGCACAAACCGCAGGTGTGGCAACCCGTGACATAGTCGGAATTCACAAGACTTTCAGATCAAACTTGATGATTTCCACATGACTTTCGTTGTCTAATTTCACATCAATCAACTTTCAGTTTGCATGCTACAGAGCAACCGCCTGGGCCAACATCCGAATACAGTCACCTGCCACTTGATAGAGCAATCACAATATCCTGTGGACCATCTGCAACACTTCGCACTAACAGCATCTGGACACCGGCATTCATGTGGCTTCCGACGGCTTACAGTGTATCGATGCGGTCACTGAGGCTGGATGCGCCCATGAGGTTGTTGCCACCAGTGGTGGGCGCACAGCAGCGGAAAAACCGCAGTTTGATTGGGTCAATACGGTGCTGGGCAATCTCAAGACGGCCTCGCACAGCAGCGATCACTCCTTTAATGCGAAATATGCCCCGCGCGACCTGGCCGAATTCGAGTATCGCTTCAATCGTCGGTACAGCTTGCCGGACTTGATTCCAAGAATTGCTTACGTCGCTTTGAGAACGCCGCCTATGTCTGAAAAACTCTTGAAACATGGCTTGCGATAAATGGCAATCAGGAATATCTATCGTTTTTTGCACGAATTGAAACCAACAATGAAACGATGGAACTATAGATAGAACTGCTAGATACAGACGGCATTGATGATTCAGAAAATAATGCCGGCGCAATCATCTCGCCGACCACATTGGATCGAGCCAGTAAATTGCAACTCGATCCTCACCGCTATTTGAATGACAACGATGCCTACAATTTTTTCGATCAACTCGGCGACTTGGTATTCACCGACCCAACACTGACCAATGTGAACGATTTCCGAGCGATTTTGATCTCACCAGTAGACTCTACGCGACAGCCTTAGCCAATTTTCCCGTTTTCGAATTTCCTTGTACTGGGATTCAAATTCATCCCTGACAGCCTTGGCAGCTTCGATCGCCGAGCCTTCATATTGAACTCGGAAGGTATAGTCATCGATTAATGAAGTGAATTCCTCCAATTTACATTGGCGAGTTAATGTGCGATACCAGGGGCATTGAAGAACCAATCCCTTGCGGGAGGAATCAAGAATGGACGGGAACAATGATCATACAAGCGGTTTTGATCGATATGCAATGTGACTCGATGAACATGAAAGGACTCTAATCGAGGTTCTACCAATTTGGCATTGCGGCGATTTCAATTCGTCAGTGCTCTTCAGTCCATTCAACCAAGTCATCAATTGGTACTTCTAGCACTACAGATATTCGGCAATACAGAGCTAGCGTACCAGATTTCCGGCGATTTTCGATTTGGGACAGATAACTCTTCGATACTCCAACTTGCTTAGCGAGTGACTCCAATTTGATGCCGTAATATTCTCTCCACGCTCGCAATGGCGAGACGCCGCTTAATATTGCATTGACAGTCTCCCCCGGAACCGTTCTGCCATCCCTGTCATCAAGCATGGTCTGTTCGATTGCGGCGTAGTCTTCAATATCCTCCAACCTTGCAACAATCTCCCTATATGTTTCTATCGGCACCACCGCAAACTGCGGATCTCCATCTTTCTCGATAATTTGCACACTTGAACTATTCATCGATACACTTGTCCTCTTTGTTTAATCCTAGCTACCAAAAGCGTCTTCGATTCGTGATCAAGAAAATAAACTATTCGCCACTCGCCTACTCTAAGTCTAAAACAACTTTTACGCCCTTTCAGAGGTTTCACATTCACATGAGATTCGTTGGGGTGGCGCGCCACTGATTCCACTTTATCCCTAATTCGAATAGAAACATTCCTTGGCAGGCGGATTAATTTTCGGGCAGCATTTTTCTGATAGCGAACTTCATACACTAGTATAATTTACTATAAGTGAACTAAATAATCCTCCATGTATACCGATCCTGTCTTACCTAACTGGAAATAAATGCGGCCTGAGTGTTCATGTTGGAAGGTAAATTAATGGATTGGTTTCTGAATTGATCCTTAAAAGCTAATCGAATAGAACCATTCAAATACTGCTGCCTTAGCGTCTTTATAACTTGAAAACACCCAATCCCCGTGTTCGTCCACGAAACCATATTTGTTCACGAAGTCGAGTAAGTCTGGGGAGATTGGATCGTTGGAACAATCATCGTATTTCAACTTGACGGTAGTCCCGTCATCGATAAGGGTGCTAATCTTAGAGCCATTAAACCGCATGTCGCAACTGGTTATGACTGCTCCTGTGTGATCCTGTTTTTCCTGGAAGTTTCCAAATGTAATGTTTATTCCATACATTAAGCCTAACCCGGCAAAGTCAGAATCAAACACTAATTGGATTCTGACTAAGATTTATGACACATAGACATCAGCGAAGCCATGATTACCATCAGTAGTAATTATAGTGTTGTCTTTTCTTCATGAATTTTTTGCACGAATTGAAACCAACAATGAAACGATGGAACTATAGATAGAACTGCTGGATACAGGCGGCATTGATGGTTCAGAAAATGATGCCGGCGCAATCATCTCGCCGGCCACATTAAATCGAGCCAGTAAATTACAACTCGATCCTCACCGCTATTTGAATGACAACGATGCCTACAATTTTTTCGATCAACTCGGCGACTTGGTGTTCACCGGTCCAACACTGACCAATGTGAACGATTTCCGAGCGATTTTGATCTCACCAGGAGACTCTAAGCGACTGCCTTAGCCAATTCCCGTTTTCGAATTTCCTTGTACTGGGATTCAAATTCATCCCTGACAGCCTTGGCAACTTCAATCGCCGAGCCTTCATGTTCATAGCGTTTGCCTTTTGCCCAATGCATCAGGTAGTCGTCGGTTCCGGCAAGTTTTGTTTTCATCGCAATCAGGTCAATCAGTTCCTGAAATTGCTCACTTAACAACTCCTTGTGCACTCCGTCAGCATCTCTTGCCTCAACAACGGACGGGATGTCCTGCCAATATAAGACTTGAACCTTGGCCATTTTTCGCCTCTCGCGGATGTTCGATTACAGACTGACTTGGGTCAATCATTGTTGAAATTAAAATCATAGTCAGGTCTTCAGAACTCGGGTTTCCGAAGCCTTTGAATTTTTCCAAATATATTAAAATGTGATGCGATTCTCATCATTATTTTTTTAGGTAAGCTCGAAATGTGGGCAAAACGCTTTCCAGTTCCAGAGTTTGAAAGGCATACGCTAAAGAACCTCGCATGGACTCCTCCCGTCGTTGAACCTGGACCAAATCGTGACCAGTTTGCTTGTGTTGCTGTGGAAGCAAATGCAGCGTTATATGAGAAATTCAGCTTTCGTAGCGAAGACTATACTGCGATCGCTTGCACTTTGCCTGACACTCCAGTTACCCTATCCGGGAATTCCTTTGCCTGGTCTATTCAGCGCGCTGTCATTGTCGATTCTCTTGATGCAAAATCCTGTCAGGTCATAGCTGATTGGAAAACGCCGCGGCCCATGAACACCCGATTTGGGCCCGATGGCGGTCTGGTGATCAATACTACAGAGGCCTACGTACTGATCGGGCATCAATATGCAGAGCACTGGCTGCCGAATCGCATGATGCTGGACAATGACTGGGTTGGAAATTTAGAGAACGGCTATAGAATACTATCATCCAGTGAAACTGAAATTCATGACTTTCATGATGCTGTCATTTATTTTGAATGGCAGTAATTGAGCTCATCAGTCTACCGTTTCACCTCACCAAAAGGCAATCGTCGCTTGTCACACTCCGTTGAAATGGCATTGAGCCAGCTCGTTCAAGGGTACTCTGTCGAGACTACTCCCGGCGCTGCAACCAAAATTCCAGATTATCGTTATCTCTTGCCGGCCGGCACGACTGTGTACGTAACACTGCTGCCCGGTTCAAGTATTGACGACACAATCTCAATCTGCATTCGGCTGGCATCAGAGGGGTTTCACCCGGTTCCGCACTACGCTGCTCGTCAAATTCCCAATCGAGAAAAGATCGCAACATCGCTGCAGCGTTTTCGCGAGGAGGCCAACGGCACGCAGGTGCTGGTACTGGCAGGCAGTTCAAAGACTCCCGTGGGTGAATTTGATCATTCAATGCAGCTGCTTGAAACTGGGCTGTTTGACAAAATGGGGATTACACGAATCGGTGTTGCTGGCCACCCGGAAGGCAGCCCCGATATCAGTGATGATTCGCTCATTGATGCACTGCAGTGGAAAAACAGGTTTTCTGAGCGAACCGACGCACAAATGTACATCGTAACGCAATTTTGTTTCGAGTCAGCGGCGGTCATCGAATGGGAACGTCAACTGCTTGCGCTCGGTAATACTTTACCAGTCCATATCGGAATTCCCGGTGTGGCCACCATTGGAACACTCATCAAGCATGCCGCTGCTTGCGGAGTTGGCCCATCGATGAATTTTCTGAAAAAACAGGCAAGGAAAGCGTCAAAACTTCTGACAAATTCCACCCCCGAAAAGCTCTTACACGAGCTCGCACAGCATCGTATTTGGAATCCCGACACGATGATCGAAAAATTACATGTTTATCCTCTAGGTGGATTGCGTAAATCCGCCGAATGGCTTGACCACTTCCAGTCGCAAGTTCAGGAGACCAGCCAGATTGTTGCCTGACTCGCTGTCCAGCAAAGCGGTCGCATTTTCGAAAACCACATCCAATCGCGAAGACATTTCATTGATTTCCAGCGGTGAATTTGCGAGAGCAGATGTTCAACTCCCCGTATGTGTCTTTCGAGTCGTCCAATTTGGCTGTCATTTATCACGAATGTTCCTTTCCACCAGATAAATTTGATTGGGAGCGATTGATACCCCTACTCGGCCCAACTGCGACAGCGGCGGCTCGTTACGACGGTATGCTTTCTACGATTCCAAACCCGGAAGTACTACTTTCGCCTTTGACAACGCACGAAGCGGTGCTTTCGTCGCGAATTGAAGGCACCCAAGCCACAATTGGGAAGTGCTAGGATTCGAAGCAGGTGGTCAGATTCCCGATTCTGCTGTGCGACGTGAGGAGATTCAGGCGGTTCTCAATTACCGTGGTGCCATGAAGGAGGCAAAGTCACTTCTGGAATAACTGCCTTTATCTCAAAAAGTGATCTGCCAGGCACACTCCGTTTTGCTTGAAGGCGTCCGTAGTGAAAGAAAATCCCCGGGGGATTATCGTAGAATTCCCAATTGGATTGGACCTTCAGGGTGCACCATTGACGAAGCCCGATTCGTTCCTATCGATGCGAACAGATGACCTGAAGCGATGAGCTCCTGGGAAAAATTTATTCATGTGGATCAATCCGATCGATTGGTACAGGTTGCTATTTTGCATACCGAGTTCGAGTCTTTGCACCCTTTTCTGGATGGAAATGGTCGCTTGGAACGAATGCTGATCCCCCTGCTTATGTGGCAACACAAACTCATGAGTTCTCCCATGTTGTATATCAGTGCCTATTTTGAGTCCCAAAAAAAACACACAAGACGCATTGAGTCCCAAAAAACCACAAATGTGGGACTCAAACAAAAAAACGACTTAGTTCACTACAATTTCGCAAATGGACTTTTTGTGACCTCATTTTGTTTCTATCTATTTGTTTTATTTATTATTCTTTTTTTGCATAGCCGATTGAGCGTGTACTGACATCTTTCGGACACCTTGTTAGTTTTCACGAATTAATTGTCCTCGCAACTGTGAATCTGGGGCTGTACCATAGACTTGTGGCCAAACACAATTTGATTTTCCAAAAACTTAACCTCCTCGGTAAGCCAGTTCATCACTCCCATGTGCAGCGTAATTTCCATGAATATATCGAGTCTCAATCATGTTTCGCGTAAAATGCAGTACTTCATCAAGCCACACATTAAACTTGTAGCGACTATTGACCGACTGCAAGGAATACCAACAAGTAGATACAGGCAAATCTAGAGTAAGAACAAACCGTCGAATTTTCACGAAAAGCATTGATTTTTTGTGGTATATTTTCGATATATTATTTATATGACTGATGGGGAAGACACTGGAACTGGTTCGCGGGCAAGTCTCGACACTTGTGCTGGATACTCCCAAGCCAAAATTGGAAGGAGTTTTGAAGATTCAAGGCTACAAGAATCCAGACAAGGTCAGGCCGATCATTCAAAAATTGGCACTCGTTGCAATTGATGCCTTTGTTGAGTATACGACTCCAACTGTAACCTATCGCATTGTAAATGTGGACTCTGTTAATGAGACCGGTGCTGTACTCGGAGACGGCGTTCAATTGCAAAGTTCGATATTTCGCCAGTACCTGAGCGCCTCGACAGAAGCAGTCATTTTTGTACTGACCGTTGGCAAGTCCATCGATGATCAGACCATCCAATGGATGAACGAGGAAAAGCTGGTTGAAGCACTTTTTCTTGAATCGGCGGCTTGGTTGGGAGTTGAAGATGCAACAAAACAGTTTGTCCTGATGGTTCGAAGTTGGGCGAAGCAGCAATCGATGAGAATTTCAAGGCGTTTGGGACCGGGTTACTCTTATCCGATTGAGGGACAGCAAGTCATGTGGGACTTGACCGATCAAAGACCACTGTTCGACCTGCTGGCTGCCCCGGATATGCCCGTCACACTTTTGGAAAGCGCTGCAATGCTACCGAAAATGTCACGTTCGGGTCTGTTCGGCCTCATTCCAAACTAATTAAAAATACAGGTCCTGTGCAATGAATGTCCCCAATAACGGGTTGATTATCATCGGCGAGAACTTTAACGCCACCCGAAAAATTAAGGTCTCCAGCCCGCGAGTTTTAAAAGAAGACAATCGATGGTATGTCACCTATACCAAATTGGATGGAACACTAGGGCGCCTGGATGTCACCGAAACAATTCCAGATGACCCCAACCAACAGCGCGTATTCGCAATTCCACACATCGCTCATGCCTGTCGTCAAAAAAACATGGAATACATCACTTGGGCGATCAAGTCGCAGGAAGCCGGCGGCGCGCACATTATTGACCTATGCGTCGATGAAATGTCTGTCTATCCGGAAGAACGTTATGACTGGATGCGCTGGCTGGTAAAGACCGCACAGAGTATTACTTCAACTGCAGTAGCCATTGATTCGTCGGACTCAAATACGATCTACGCAGGCCTCGAGGCACACGACGGAACAATCAGTCGACCGGCAATCAATTCATTTAACCTTGAAGACGGCCGCCAGGTGCTGGTGGACATGGCGAGAGATAAAAACGCAATGCTGTTTGCCAATGCAAGTGGCAATCGCGGCATGCCTCAGGACGCATCCCAACGCATCGAAAATCTCGAACAATGCATGCAAATGATGGACGAAGGGAATATCCCGATGGAAGATCGATATTTGGATCCTTTGGTCTTTCCAATTGGCGCAGGTCCTGAATTCGGCAACCACTACCTTGACGCGGTACGAACCATGCGGGAACGCTATCCCGACGTGCATATTTTTGGAGGCCACAGTAATGTCTCTTTCGGCCTGCCACAGCGGAAAATACTGAATCATGCATTCGTCTCGCTTGCTATTTTGGCCGGTTGCGATGCATTGATGATTGACCCAATCATGAATCCTGTTAAGCCATTCGACGATTTTCGATTCGCCGCCAACTCATTGACTGCAAAGGATGAATATTCTGTAAATTACCTAAAATATATTCGTTCCTTGAACAAGCGTTCAAATCGCCCGTCAAGAAAACCTAAAGCAGCTGCAACATTAGCATCATAACAGACTCAAAATTAAGATAGTGCTTTGATTCAATATCCAGGAGAACCAGCATGAAAGAACTGTTACCCCGTGAGCGATTCGCCCGGGCTGTCCGACACGAGAAAGTTGATCGAGTGCCTTTGCTTTATCGCATGAAAAGCGAAGCAAAAGAGAAAATTGCCAGAATTTACGGCATCGACAAGACCGGTACAGGGATGAAACATAACCCGGAACTTGAACTCAGACTGGGAAATGATGCCATCATTTATCAGATCGGAATCAATGCACAATTTTCCCACCGCCACATCGAGATTGGTGAAACCTGGTACAACCATTTTGGCGTCGGCTATGGTAAAAGCGGTTTGCAGGGACGCTCGGCAGAGGAACATGAACAGTTCAAAAAGACGCAGGAATTTTGGGGACCAGCCAAGGTGGTGCCGGAAAATTTTCCAAATCATCATCCCATCACATCGATGGAAGAACTGAATAACTATACCTGGCCGGACCCGGCAGACCCGGCACTGCTCGACCCAATCAAAGCGTTACTGAAAGAATATCAGGATGAATATTTCATCATCGTCGATCTATCTTCCACCCTGATTGAAGCCGCTTACGCACACATCGTCGGCACACAGAATTTTTTCCTCTACATGTTTGACCAGCCGGAACTGATCAATGGCGTGTTGGACGGACTCACGGAATACTATACGCAACTAGGCAAAAACGTGATCGACCTTGGTATCGATATGATACGTGTTGGTGACGATATCGGCGCCCAGCAGTCTATGATGATCTCTCCAACTCAATGGCGGGAACTTGCCAAACCGCGCTTTCAGTATATGTTTGACGAATTCCGTAAATCCAACAGCGAAATATTCATCAAGTTACACTCTTGTGGGGATTACTCGCCCATCATTGGTGACATGGTCGAGTTGAGTGTGGATCTTTCCGGCCTGATGCAACCGACAGGTGGCAACAAGAATCAGACCGAATTAAAGAAAAAGTATGGCGACGATATCGCTTTCATCGGCGGGTTTGATGTTCAGCGTCTGCTCCCAAGAGGTCAGGTTGAACAAATTCGAAATGGCGTCTGCGAAGTCATGAAGAACCTCGCAACCGGAGGCGGATATATCTTTTCGCCGTCTCACTACATTCTGGCCGATGTGCCCATCCAGAATATCTTTACGATGCTCGAAGCACAGCGTGATTTCGGTACCTATGGCAAATACCCATTGAACTGAGAAGAACATTGAATACCGAATTTTTTGACTACGAAGGTCCTGAAGAACCGGAATTGCAGATTCCCGAGGGCTGGGAAAACCGAGCCCCTGACGGATGGGAATGGCAAACGCTGTGGGAGGCGATCGAGACGGGCGACCACATTTATGCCGACGAACGCGTCCGGCAAAGCATTGATACGGGAATTGACCCGAGAGTAATTCTCGATGATGGTCTTTTTCCTGGATTCAACCTGCAAGCCGATCGATTCAGCGCCCAGGTCATCTTTATCCCGGAAATGTTGATTACTGCCCGAGCTATGAAAGCTGGGCTGGCATTGATCCGCCCCCTGCTCGCCGCACAAGCAGAAAAACCTGTCGGTACGTTTGTTATCGGAACGGTCCTCGGTGATATGCATGATATTGGTCAATCGATTGTTACGATCATGCTGGAAAACGCAGGTTTTAACGTCATCAATCTCGGTACCGATGTACATCCAGACCGCTTTATTGAAACAGCGCAGAAAGAACATGCTGACTTGATTGGTTTTTCTGCACTGCTTTCGACAACAGTCTACTATCAGAAAGTGACCATTGAAGAGTTTCAAAACGCCGGTCACCGAGACAAAGTCAATATTTTGATCGGCGGCGCACCAACCACCCAGGAATGGGCAGATGAATGTGGTGCGGACGGTTGGGGAAAAGACGCCGTTGCAGCGGTTAGACTTGCGCTGAAACTAATGGAGACTCCGCGCCAAGCCTGGGACTGAAATGTCTGATAAGATTTCCGTCACCTTTGCCACTGCTGCCGAGCAAGGTGCACGAAAGACTGTTCAAGTCACCAGAGATACCACCATACTCGACGCTGCTCGCCAGGCCGGTGTCGATGTTGAAGCAACCTGTGGTTCTCGCGGCCGCTGTCGAAGTTGCCGCGTAAAAGTTCTAAAAGGTGACATGCCGCCGCCGACCGTACAGGATGCCGTTCAGTTAGGACATGATGAGGTCCTGGAAGGTTTCCGCTTGTCCTGTCAAACCCGCATGCTTGGTGACACAACAGTCTTACCGATGCCCCCCAAAGCTGAACAGGGCCATAAAATTCTAGAAGCGCACGAATCAGAGATTGATGCTTCAACATTAAACCTCGATTCCGGCGTGAGCAAATTCACTGTGAAAGCCTCGACTCCCGTTGAGGAACATCACCAAACATCTGATGTCGAAGAGATTCTATCCACCCTACCGAACCTTTCCAATCGCACGGTTCCGCTCAACTGCGTGCGTAAAATCCCACAAGAGCTACGTAAACAAGGTGGCATATTGACGATCACCCAATTTCATAAGCAGATTATTGATGTCGAAGCCGGTGACACGACAAAACACATCTATGGATTTGCGTTTGATATTGGTACAACCAGCGTTGTCGGTACTTTGCTGGACTTGCAAACCGGCGAGCAACTGGCATCGGCAGGAGGCGTTAATTCACAGGCAGTCTATGGTGGCGATCTAATGTCTCGAATTGCATATGCACAGTTCGATGAACAAAAACTCACGACTTTGCGCGCCAAAGTCATCAACCAGGTCAATCAATACATTCGACAGTGTTGTGACGAAGCTGGTGTTAACTCCAATCACGTTTACAAGATCGTCATCGTCGGCAACAGTTGCATGCATCATATTTTTCTGGGCATCGATGTCAGTTACCTGGGGCTTGCGCCTTATGCGCCTGTGGTTCGCGAAAACCTGGTTTTCCCCGCATCTGAGTTACCGCTAAAAGCATCACCCAATGCAATGGTGTGCATGTTGCCTATCATTGCCGGATTTGTCGGTGCCGATACGGTTGGCTGCATTTTGTCGACTCGAATATACGAAAGCGAGGAAATACGCGTGTTGGTTGATATCGGAACCAATGGCGAAGTTGTCATGGGATCGCGCGATCGTTTGACAGCCTGCTCCGCACCGGCCGGACCTGCGCTCGAGGGAGCTCAAATTCGCGACGGCATGCGCGGGGCAATCGGGGCAATAGAAAAGGTCGAAGTTGACAACGATATTATTTGCTCGACAATCGGCAACGTTCCAGCGATTGGACTTTGCGGATCCGGTCTCATTGATGCGGCTGCAAAGATGATCGATACACAGGTCATGGATAGCAATGGCAATTTTCGCAAGCGTGATGTCGAACAACTGCCAGAACGGCTGCAAAACCGCCTGATCGTCGCGGAAAACGGCTCGCGCGAGTTTTTACTGGTCAGCGAGCAAGACTCCGGTAAAAATCGTCGAGTCGGGATTACACAAGGCGATGTACGACAGCTTCAATTGGCAAAAAGTGCGATTTTTTCCGGAATTCGAATGCTGCAATCGGTCATGAATATCAGTGATGATGAAATCTTTCACCTGATGCTTTGTGGTGGCTTTGGAAATTACATCAATATCGAAAGCGCAAAGACTATCCGATTGCTACCTGACCTAAAACACGAGCGAATTGCCTACGTTGGCAACGCTGCCCTGTTAGGTGCACAGATGGCGCTGCTGTCTGAATCTGAGCGAGACACAGCATACAGGCTTACCCAACAGATCGAACACGTCGCATTGGCTGCAAGAGCAGACTTTCAGGACATATTTGTGGATTCCATGGCTTTTAAAGGCTCCCCCTTTCCTACCCCATCAAAAACCAGTCGAAACAAGAGAAAAGAGCGCCAACGCACACAACTTGTAAAATAAAAGTGTATGCAAAACATATTTGTAGAATATATTTGCACTAAAGGCATGCAAATCGAGGCATACACGCTGTGCACACCTTGCCACAAATCCACTTGTTATTCGGATTTCTGGGAGCTGGGAAAACTACGCTAGTCAGAAATCTCCTGCAGGCCGCAGATTCTGAAATTCCAACTGCGGTGATCGTCAATGAATTCGGCGATGTCGGGATCGATGGTGACATTATTCAGGGAAATACCATCGATACCATCGAACTCGTTTCCGGCTGCATCTGCTGCACGCTGAAAGGCTCCTTGATGAATGCCATCGAAGAACTTGTCAATGACAAGGGAG
The DNA here is from genome assembly GCA_963664525.1 of Arenicellales bacterium. Classification (GTDB taxonomy): domain Bacteria; phylum Pseudomonadota; class Gammaproteobacteria; order Arenicellales; family JAJDZL01; genus JAJDZL01. The sequence goes on along the minus strand of OY761535.1, from coordinate 330,239 downwards.
CGAAACGGATTGTCGTTGAAGCCACGGGCGTGGCAGACCCTGAAGACATGCTGGACGATCTTGAAGATTCATCGGTTACGGACACACTGGACGTCGCGCCGATTGTCGCAGTGGTCGACTGTGCAAGCTTCAACAAGATTCGCCCGATGCTAGGCGAATTTTATGTCTCTCAAATTCTGAATGCTGACATCGTCATCATCAACAAAATCGATCGTACTGATACCGATCAACTTGAAGCAGTGGCCGAGCAAATCAAGGAAATCAATCCGTGGGCCGAAATTCGATTCACCGAATACTGTGATGTCGATTCAAGTCTGATATTCACAGATGAAGTTTCGGCTTTGCTTGATCGACACGAGTCAAAGTCGAATGGACACGACCATCACCATGCACATGAATTGATGGAGTCTTTGGTGATCGTCCCACATGACAATCTTACACGGTCAAAAGTCGACGAGATTGTTGCAGAACTTCCTGAGACAGTTTGGCGCATGAAAGGCCATATGCTCATTGAAGATCAACCGTCGCTCGTCCAATATGCTGCAGGTCAGCTTGAAATCTGCGATGCAGATCCGAAGTCGCACTATCGAATGGTGCTGATCGGCCAGGCACTTGAAACAGAAGCAACACACGTAGCAACCAGATTGGGCAATCTAATTACAACAACAGCAAAATGAACACACGCCGAGAAACAGAAAATCAAAATAAATCGCTCGGAGACCTAGCCTACGAAAAACTTGTCAAACGAATTACACGTCTTGAGTTGGCGCCCGGCTCAGTCCTTGCCGAAAGAACCCTGGTTGAAGACATAGGAATTGGCCGTACTCCGGTACGAGAAGCACTCCAACGCCTGGCAATCGAAGGGCTTGTCATTCACCGATTAAATCGAGGCATGTTCGTCTCCGACGTCAGTTATTCCGAAGTACAGGAAATTTACGAATTTCGAAGAATCATCGACGGTTCCGCCTGCCGCCTGGCAGCATTGCGTGCTAGCAAGGCGCAAGCCGATGAATTGATGAAAATACATTACATATTGGTTGAGGCCACACAGAGTGACAATATTGACACCTACGTCGACGCCAATCGAGACTACTACAGAATTCTTGCTGAGTCGGCAAGAAATTCATTCATTATCGAAACCATTCCCCGGATAATGAATTTGCATCTACGACTTTGGTTCATCATTTCGGCCAGACTAGGGACTTGGCATTCCATCGCGAGAGCACACGAAATCATGACTCACGATGTTGCGGATGCAATCGCCCAGCAAGATCCCGATCGTGCTGAATTCGCGATGAACACCTACATTACCCAGCGTCAAGAAGATTTACGGCACGCCATCGGCTAAGCAAACGCTTTCGAGCGTTTCGAACGTGAACTGAAATTCCGAAGCGCACCGCCAGTGTGTGACCGCCTGGATCGTTTGAGTCGACTCAGTGCTCCTTCCACAACGACTCTGCCACCCCCATCACCCCCTTCCGGGCCCATATCGATCACCCAATCTGCTTCGGCAACGACATCCAGGTTATGTTCGATGACAACTACGGTGTTGCCCGTATCCACCAAAGCATGAATAACCCGAAGTAGTTGTTCGACATCTGCGCTATGCAATCCGACTGTCGGTTCATCCAAAACGTAAAGAGAACCGAATTTGATTCGACCGTGGGCGGCCGATTCAATCGAGTGACTACCACGTGGCAAAGCCTTGGATAGTTCTGCGACCAGTTTGATCCGTTGGGCTTCACCACCGCTTAAGGTGGGACTTGGCTGTCCCAATCTCAAGTAGCCCAAGCCGACTTCAACCAAAAGACCAAATACTCGCTCCAATGACGGTAGTGCTGAGAAAAATGCCTGAGCTTCTTCAATACTGAGATCAAGAACCTGCGCAATCGTTTTTTCTCGATACCGAATGTCTAGTGTTTCAGCGTTGAAGCGGGCGCCATCGCAGTTCTCGCAGCGAACTCGAACGTCCGGCAGAAAATTCATCTCGATCTTTTTTTCACCCTGTCCATTGCAAACCGGACAACGTCCTTCGGCAACATTGAATGAAAATCTCGATGCGCTGTAACCTCGCAATCGCGCTTCGGGAGTTTCTGCAAACAATTTGCGAACCGTCTGCCAAACATTCACGTAAGTTGCCGGACAAGACCTTGGTGTTTTACCAATGGGGGTCTGATCAACCTCCAAAACTCGTCTAACTTGGTCCCAGCCGCTTAATTCAGCGCAGTGATCCCATCGAGGTGGTTTGTCCTGCTCGGATTTTTTTCTTGCCAGAACACGATGCAGGTTTGGATAGAGCACTTCGCGAACGAGTGTACTTTTGCCGCTACCACTCACACCGGTTACGCAAACCAGGGCTTGTACTGGAATAGTGACATCGACATTTTGCAGATTGTGCAGTTTCGCGCTTTTTATTTTTATGGCGTGCTCGACTGAAGGGGCACAGCGAGTTCGCTTCATGGGATGCTTCAGTGGTGTTTTGAGCATAGCGCCGGTAACAGAGGCCGGGTTGGAGCAAATTTCGCTCAGCGTACCGCTTGCGATCACCTTCCCGCCGTTTGTGCCACCACCGGGGCCCAAATCAATAATGTGATCCGCTGAAACGATCGTCGCCTCATCGTGTTCCACCACAACAATCGTATTGCCCTTGTCCCGGAGCAAATGCAAAGCGGACAAGAGTAATTCATTGTCCCGGCTGTGAAGCCCGATGGTGGGTTCGTCCAAAATATAGCAGGCACCACAGAGACTGGACCCCAACTGGGCAGCGAGACGAATTCTTTGTGCTTCACCACCGCTAAGAGTCGGTGCCGCGCGATCAAGTGAAAGGTAAGACAATCCTACTGACTGGAGAAATTCCAGTCGTGCAGTCAATTCCGCAAAAATATCATGTGCCCCAACGCGTTCTCGCTCCGTCAAAGTAAGTTTTGACAATAAGTCTTTTGCCTCTTGTACGGAACATCCGGTTAGCTGATCGATCGTGATGTTGTGAAACCGTACTGCGAGCGCCTGACGGTTGAGTCGCTTACCGTCACATGCAGCGCATATCTCCACGCTTTCAAACTGCGCAGATGACTCTTCATCATCATCGTAGTCGTTCAACTGTACCCCGGTACCAAAACAACTCTCGCACCACCCCTGTTTTGAGTTGTAGGAAAATAGTCTTGGATCCAGTTCTTCGAATGCCTGTCCACAGTTCGAACACGATCGGGTTGTAGAAAAAAGTTCCAACTCGATCGCACGAGATTCTGCAGTCAGTGCCAGGGATGTCAATCGAAAATGTCCTTTGCTGAGTTTTTGTGCGTCATCGATTGCCTTTCGCAATGTATTGCCCGCCTTATTTTGATCAGAACCGATTTCGACCGTTGCGACTGGAACATCGATATCATGAACCCGGTGCCTGTCGAGCGGCTTCCATTTAGCAGTCGGTACAATTCGTCCATCAGCCAGCAAAAATTGAATGCCTCGTCGCCTGACGGTTTCACCCAGTTCTCCATAGTGCCCCTTGCGCGAGACGACCAATGGAGCAAGTATGCTGAACTTAGAATTGCGGCGCTCACGAACGATTTGTTGAATGATTGATTCAACTGAACGTTGATTCACCTCGGCGTTACAGTCCGGGCAATATTGAGTCCCAAATCTGACGTACAACAAGCGAATATAGTGATAGATTTCCGTCAGCGTTGCAACGGTGCTGCGTCGCCCTCCTCGACTGACCATCTGTGAAATTGCAACAGTCGGTGGCAATCCAGTTACTGCATCAAAATCCGCCCTTGACGCCGGTTGTACAAATTGACGTGCATAGGCGTTAATGGTCGCAAGGTAACGCTTTTGCCCTTCGGCAAACAAAATATCAAAAGCCAATGTACTCTTACCGCTGCCACTCATACCGGTAATGACAGTCATCGCGTTGTAGGGTATTGATAAAGATATTTCTTTAAGGTTGTGTTCGCGGGCGTTATGTACACTGATCTGTGGCTTGTTTCGCACTTGTGGCTTTGTCATCGACAGCACCTGGGCCAAATGACCGGTTTTTGCATCAAAATATCGACTCAGCGCAAGCGCAGTTGGATTTGTGTCATTTTTCGCGATAACTTTCGGCGGCCCTTCGGCAATTAATTCACCACCCAAATCTCCGCCCTCAGGTCCCAAATCGATCAGCCAGTCAGAACTTGAAACCAGGTCAAGATTGTGTTCAATCACCACGACCGAGTGCCCAGCGTCGATCAGTTTTCTCAGTGAGGTAATCAGATTTGCAACATCAGAAAAATGCAAGCCAGTTGTGGGTTCATCAAACAAAAATACAATTTGATCGCGATTTTTTCGTTTAGCGCTGGTCTTTTTTGCAATATGGGCCGCAAGTTTGAGCCTTTGCGCTTCACCGCCACTGAGCGTCGGTACAGGCTGACCCAAGGTGAGGTACCCCAAGCCGACATCCACCAAAGGCGAAAGTGCGTTTGTAACTTTGTCATGGTGTTGAAAAAAATCAATCGCATCATGAACTGTCAGATTCAATACATCCACGATCGATAGCGGCTTAGGAAACTGGTCTTTCTCAGTGCCTGCTGGAGAAGGAATTGTTACGTCGGAAATTTCCGCACGAAATCGATTGCCAGCACAATCGGGACATCGCAGGTATACATCGCTCAAAAACTGCATCTCGATTCGCTCAAAACCGCTACCTTCACATGAATCACAGCGTCCAAGCGTTGAGTTGAAACTGAAACTGCCAGCGCTGTAGTGTCTGGTTTTCGCCAATGGCTGGTTAGCAAATAATTCCCGAATGGGTGATAAAGCGTCAACATAGCTTGCCGGATTTGAACGCGTCGTTTTTCCGATTTGCGCCTGCGAAACCAATTCGATGTCATGAATTTGTTCCAAACCTTCGATCGCACGACACTGTCCCGGAGTGTCAGTGGACTTACCCATCTGTTTTAAGACGCCCCGATACAAAACTTCCTCGATCAGTGTCGATTTACCTGATCCACTGACCCCGGTGACACAGACCAACTGTCGAAGTGGAATCGAAACATCAATACATTTGAGATTGTTTTGTTCAGCCCCATAAATCTTCAAACTCCCTTGATCCAAAGGTGCGCGACCTTGTTCAAAATTAGGCAGATAATCACCGTCTCGAAGACAAGCTGCCGTCAAAGATGTCTTCGAATTGAGCAACTCATTGAAGGTACCAAAATGTACAAGGTTGCCGCCTGCTGTACCCGGACCCGGTCCCAGATCAACGATTCGATCCGCTGCACGGATGACCTGTTCTTCATGTTCGACCACCATCAGCGTGTTCCCAGCATCTCGCAATTGATGCAAAATCTCAATAATTCGCCCAGTGTCGCGACTGTGCAAACCAATGGTTGGTTCATCAAGTACAAACAAAGTGTTGACGAGTGTCGTTCCCAGGGCAGTGGTTAAATTGATACGTTGCACCTCGCCACCACTTAAGGTCCGAGACTGGCGGTCCAGGTTCAGGTAACCCAATCCAACTTTGTCAAGGTAGCCAATTCGGGCTCGAATTTCATTGAGCAGCAAGTTGGCAGCCTCGTCGCTGGATTCGGGAACCTCGACAGTTGAGAAAAAACCCACGCATTGGGAAATTGGCAGGGAGGCAACATCGTGAATCGTCAAGCCCGGCAAACGGGCAAAACTTTCGTTCGACATTTGTACTAATGGGTGACGAAATTTCTGATGGTCTGCTGACTTTTCAAGCCGCGTTCCCAGACGCCAGTTGAAGGCCTGCGGCTTAAGCCTGGCGCCACCACAATCCCCACAATCAGTATAGGAACGGTAGTGGGAAAGAAAAACACGCACATGCATGCGGTGCTTTCGACCTTCCAGCCAATTAAAAAATCGCTTGACCCCATACCATTTGCCACTGTACCATCCACCTTCGCCTTCAATAACCCAATTCTGGAATCTGTCTTCCAATAGATTCCACGGAGTATCTAATGGAATTGCGCTTTGCGCACCGTAGTTCAAAATATCCCGGTAGCTTTCAATGTAAACAGGCGAGTTAAATGCACGAATAGCACCTTGTCGCAAAGTCAGGCTTTCGTCCGGGATCACCTGCCCGTAGTCGATGCCAATGGTTTTACCAAATCCGCGGCATGTTTCACATGCGCCAACGGGCGAGTTGAATGAAAAAAGATTGGGAGTAGATTTTGAAAAATCAGTGCCGCAGCATCGAAGCTTGTCGGTATACTCAACTTCGGCTCCAAATCCTTCTGCTTGGTCATCAAGGCGCTGCACGATAACGGTGCTGCTTCCCCGGGCAAGCCCGACTTCAAGCGCTTCGATTAGGCGAGAGCGATTGTTCTGAGAGGGACGCAGCCGGTCCTGAACAACCAGGATGGTTTCACCCTTGCGGTAAGCAATTCGCGTGTATCCCTGTTTTTTCAGATACTCAAGCGCGAACTTGGTTGAAAGGCTCTTGGGCACGTGAATTGGAAACATGATGCGAATTAGCTTGACATCACCAAATTCTGCAATAATTCGGTCGCAGATTTCGTCGGTCGTTAACTGTTTTACAGGGTTGCCGCATTGTGGACAATAAAGCGACGCCACACGAGCGAACAGAACCTTAAGGTAATCGTTAATTTCCGTCATCGTGCCGACGGTGGATCGCGTCGTTCGAACAGGATTGACCTGGTTGATTGCTACTGCAGGCGGAACGTTATCAATGGACTCGGCATTTGGCCGGTCCATGCGATCGAGGAATTGTCGGGCATAAGGCGAAAAAGTTTCGATATATCGTCGTTGGCCTTCAGCGTAAATGGTGTCGAAGGCCAATGATGACTTGCCCGAACCACTGACACCCGTAATGATGGTCAGCTGGTTTAACGGGATATCCAAGTCCAGATCTTTTAGATTGTTGTGCCGGGCACCACGTACCTTAAGATTTGTATGATTTTGTTTTTGTGAAGTTATCGACAAGATTGAATGAGAATTCTTGAATAGCAAAAAGAGATCAACCCACCACTGAAGATAAATACGAATGAACGGGTTTCACAGAAAAAATATGATACTCAACAAAGCCAATCCTGCTAACGATGAATAAGGAAGGATATGTTGATGGACTTGCATGAGCGCCAGTCGATCGAACTCGACGCAATTTTGAAAAATATTTTTATCTCGCCATTCGTGTCTGCTTGTCCGCAAGACGCACTCGCGCCTCTTTGACTGAGCAGACTATCCATTGAGTGATCCCAGCAAGCTATGGACTGATCTGCGCTAGCTTCCAAGTCACTGTAACTACAATATTTCAAACACTTATTTGGACGAAATCGTTGTTCATGTTGCAATGCATCATTTAAGAACAAACGATATAATCGATAGCCGATCATATACATGTAATTGACCACAACACCAAGCAAACATTCCGTTAATTTATGGACTCCCCGGTACTACAACGCCCTCTCCAGACTGCAACGCATTGGGGCGCATATTTACCTGAAGTAGAAAACGGAAGTCTCGTCAAAATGCGAGGCGTAGATTTCGACCCGGATCCTTCCCAAATTTCCAATGGCTGGATCGATGCTTATGACCATCCGGTCAGAATCAGCCAACCTGCGGTTCGCAGAGGCTTTTATGAAAGCGGCATGCAATCTGACCCGGCAAACAGAGGCCGCGAACCTTTTGTTGCGATCAGTTGGGAAAAGGCTGAAAAAATTGTCGCTGATGCGTTGAAACAAACCAAGGCCCAACATGGTAACGAAGCGATTTACGCCGGTTCATATGGATGGGCAAGCGCAGGCAAGTTTCATCATGCACCCAGTCAGCTTCATCGTTTTTTGAACCTGTTTGGTGGATTCACCTATTCCGTCAATTCTTATAGTTTTGCGTCAGCGGAAGTCATCTTGCCGCATGTCATGGGCAACTTCTTCGTTTTGCTGGTTAATGCAACGGCGTGGCCGTCGATCATTGCCAATACCGACATGTTTGTTGCGTTCGGGGGACTGCCGCTGAAAAATACCCAAGTGGAGTTTGGTGGACACGCCCGGCACGTACAAAAAAACTACACGCAAGAAGCAGCCGATGCTGGAGTCAAATTTGTCAGTATCAGCCCCATTCGGGACGATAGCCGACCGCAATTGAACGCGGACTGGGTTCCACTGGTTCCGAACACGGATGTCGCACTCATGCTCGGCATTGCGCACACTCTGATGGAAAATGACTTGCATGATCTGGATTTTCTCAACAAGTATTGCGTTGGCTACGATCGATTTGAGTCCTATTTGCGAGGCGATACCGACCAAGTTCCTAAAACCGCCAAGTGGGCTTCTTCTATTTGCCAAATCCCGGAGAACAAAATTCGCTCACTCGCATTGGAGATGGCAAGTAAGCGAACTCTAGTCACTGTCAGTTGGGCATTAAGCCGACAAGAGCATGGCGAGCACACCTACTGGATGGTCATTACCTTGGCGGCGATGCTCGGACAAATCGGGCTTCCAGGAGGTGGAGTCGGATTTGGGTACTCTTCGACCAATGGCGTCGGCAACCATGTCGGCCGGCTGCGCTGGGAAAATTTTCCGACCGGCAAAAATCCATTGTTCATGAAAAGCTTTATTCCGGTTGCCAGAATTTCAGACATGCTGCACAATCCGGGCGGCGAGTTCAACTATAACGGTAGCTCGCACACATTCCCGAAAATTGAACTGATTTACTGGGCGGGCGGCAATCCTTTTCATCATCATCAAGACCTCAATCGACTGATTGAGGGTTGGCGAAAGCCAAAGTGCACCATCATCCACGACTTCTTTTGGACAGCTGCTGCGCGTTATTCGGATATCGTTTTACCCGCTGCGACGATGCTGGAACGCACGGACGTTTCGTCATCACCGAGAGACAGTTATGCAATTTTTATGGACCAGGTACTGCCAAAATTCGGCCAGTGCCGGACTGACTACGAGATTTTTTCCGGCATTGCACGTGAGCTTGGCTTTGAAAACGAATTCACTGAAAAACGCAATGAAAGTGAATGGATCCGAGAACTCTTTGAACGAACGCGCGCACGAAGCATTTCTGAAGGCACAGAATTTCCAGAATATAACGAATTTGTCGAAAATGGACATTTGAACATTCAAGCACCGCGAAAACCTGCGATTATGCTTGAACCCTATCGGCGAGATTCAGATCAAAATCCCTTGAAGACACCGAGCGGAAAGATTGAAATTTTTTCCGAAACCATTGATTCTTTCCAATATGACGACTGTCCGGGGCACCCAACCTGGATGCCGCCCTCTGAATGGTTGGGCAAGGAGGGTATCGACGAAGATCTGCTGCACATGATTTCCAATCAACCAGCACCGCGGCTTCATTCTCAACTGGACCACGGGGCCCACAGCCGCTCGCACAAGATTAACGACCGCGAGCCGTTTCGAATCAATCCAGACAATGCCAGGCAAAGAAATATCAGTGATGGCGATATCGTTCGAGTCTATAACGAACGCGGTGAGTTTCTGGCAACTGCCAAACTGGATGACAATCTCAAACAAGGCGTCGTCCAAATTGCCACAGGCGCGTGGCTTGACCCTGAAGATCCCGATGCTGACAAGATACTGTGTAAGCACGGCAATCCGAATATGGTTACTCACGACCGGGGAACATCAAGCCTCGCACAAGGCCCGGCAGCAATGTCCTGCCTTGTGAAAGTCGAAAAATTTAACAAAACAGCCCCACCCGTCACAGCATTTAACCCACCAAAGATTATTGCGTTAGACTAGATTGACCTGGTCTCGCGTATTCAACGACAGCGACAAGGCATAGGAGTGAATAAAGTGTCTGATTCAAAAATTTATGACATACCCCAAGAGATTGCATCCCATGCAAGCATCACTAGTGAACAGTATGCTCAAATGTACCAGCACAGCATTGAGCAACCGGACCAATTTTGGGCCGAGCAAGCAGATCAGTTTCTACACTGGTTCAAGAAATGGGACACTGTCAGCGACTTCGATTTTAAAAAAGGCCATATTCGATGGTTTGAAGGCGGACAGTTAAACGCTGCTTATAACTGTTTAGACCGCCACTTGGAATCTCGCGGTGACAAGATTGCATTGATCTGGGAGAGCGACGATGCGTCCGAAATCAGGAAGTTTACCTATCGGGAATTGCACGCACAAGTGTGTAAACTCTCCAACGTGCTCAAGCAAAGAGGTGTGAAAAAAGGCGATCGAATCTGCATGTACATGCCGATGATCCCGGAAGCCATGGTTGCAGCGCTAGCCTGCGCAAGGATCGGAGCCATTCACTCAATCGTGTTTGGCGGATTTTCACCCGAAGCACTTAAGGATCGAATTCTAGATTCCGATTGTCAAGTCGTTATCACTGCCGACGAAGGCCCTCGCGGTGGCAAAAGTGTACCACTGAAGAAAAATGCAGATGCAGCCATGGAATCGTGTCCAGACGTACACACCTGTGTCGTCGTGAAGCGAACTGGGGGCGACGTTTCGATGAACACTCCCCGAGATATTTGGTACCACGAAGCAACTGCTGAGGCTTCAGCCGATTGTCCAGCAGAAGTGATGGATGCAGAAGACCCCTTATACATCCTCTATACATCCGGTTCGACCGGCAAGCCAAAAGGCGTTGTCCATACCACAGCTGGATACATGCTCTATGTCACCATGACATTTAAGTACTCATTTGATTTTCGAGACGATGAAGTGTACTGGTGCGGCGCCGACATTGGCTGGGTAACTGGACATTCTTACATTGTTTATGGCCCACTCTCGAACGGTGCTACGAATGTCATGTTTGAAGGTGTGCCCCTTTATCCGGATGCCAGTCGTTTCTGGCAAGTCTGCGACAGGCATAACGTCAACATTTTCTATACAGCACCGACTGCTATCCGAGCGCTCATCGGCGCCGGTGATGAGTTTGTTGACAAAACCAGTCGCAAAAGCCTTCGAATTCTCGGTACGGTTGGAGAACCGATCAACCCAGAAGCCTGGGAATGGTATCACGGTAAGGTTGGCGAAAGGCGTTGTCCAATTATCGACACCTGGTGGCAAACTGAAACAGGCGGTCACATGATTACGCCTTTGCCTGGTGCTACTCGCCTGAAACCAGGTTCAGCCACCAATCCGTTTTTCGGTATCGTGCCCTGTCTGGTTGATCCTGAAGGTAATGAAATTGAAGGAGCGGCCGAAGGCGCCTTGTGTATCAAGAATTCCTGGCCCGGTCAGATGAGAACGGTTTGGGGAGATCATGAGCGATTCATTCAAACCTACTTTAGTACCTATGAAGGCATGTATATGACCGGCGATGGCGCAAGAAGGGATGAAGATGGATACTATTGGATTACGGGCCGAGTTGACGACGTAATGAACGTTTCCGGCCACCGTCTTGGGACAGCAGAAATTGAAAGTGCTTTGGTTTTACACCCCAAGGTGGCAGAAGCCGCAGTTGTGGGATATCCGCACAAAATTAAAGGCGAAGCAATCTATGCTTATGTAACGACGATTGCAGGAACCGAAGAAAATGAGGAATTAAGGGCTGAGCTATTCAACATCGTACGAACCGAAATTAGTCCAATCGCCAAACCGGATGTCATTCAGTTCGCACCAGGGTTGCCCAAGACTCGCTCTGGAAAAATCATGCGCCGAATTTTACGAAAAGTCGCCAGTAATCAAATTGATGATCTCGGCGACACGTCCACATTAGCAGAACCGGCTGTCGTCGACGACATCATCGAAAATCGAGTCATTTCCTCCTGATCGCCCAATATAGTCTTTCCTTAAAATCTATCGGCCAAATCAGCCCATTGGATTGGGAGACCTGCGATGAACTGCGGCAATATCCTTGAGCACTTCACGGCTCAAGGATATGCCGGCTGAATCAATACATACTTTCAAGTCTTCAATCTTGGTTGCACCAATGATGGCTGATGTCATGAACGGGCGACCCAGACAAAAGGCGATCGCCATTTGACAGCAATCCAAGCCATGCTTTCGGGCAACTTGAAGGTACTCGTCAATCACTGGAATCACTTCGGGCGTATAGCGGCCACCGAGATCTTTGGAGAAATTTCGTCGTGACCCCGGGGGAGTTTTATCACCTTGGTATTTGCCGCTCAAGATTCCAGCCGCCAATGGTGAAAAAGCCAAAAGCCCAACCTTCTCATTCGCTGTCAATTCTGCCAGGTCCAAATCGTATTTGCGATCGAGTAGGTTATATTCATTTTGAATACTGACAACGCGCGGTAAATCATTGGCGCTAGCGATTTCCAGGAATTTAGCCGTACCCCAACACGATTCATTTGACAATCCAATGGTCCTGATCTTACCTGCCTCAATCATTCGCTGAAATGCTTCCAGGGCTTCGTAAATGTAGTCGCTAGTCTCATTGATGTTTTGCTTCTTTGCCGGGTTGTAATTCCACGACTGGCGGAAATGATAGGAGTTGCGATTGGGCCAATGAATCTGGTAAAGGTCAATGTAGTCGGTTTGCAGGCGCTTCAATGAGTCTTCAACAGCGATTTTGATCGATTGTCGGGTAGCACCAGATCCATCGCGGATGGTGTTGGACCCGCGGCCCACAATTTTGGTTGCGATAATGACCTTGTCTCGATTCTTGCGGCTTTTGAGCCAGGTACCAATAATTTCCTCGGTGCGTCCTGCACCTTGTGCTGTAATGGGGTTGACCGGATACATTTCTGCCGTATCAATAAAATTGACACCACGCTCGATGGATAGGTCCATTTGTGCATGTCCCTCAATTTCGGAATTTTGCGTACCCCAAGTCATACTTCCGAGGCAAATTTCACTAACCTTGATTCCTGAGTCTCCCAATTTGTTGTACTTCATCTTTTCTCGTCTCTCCGGTAAGAACAGTTTGACAACCTAGAATTATTCGAGCTAAGCTTGCTGCGATCTGGTGTCTTAAGTCAGCAGTCCAATTCGCTATTATTAAACCTCATTAGCGGGAATTGAAATTACAATTGCGATCGTAGCAATTTCGACTTTGACTTGCTGGCAAGCACGCTGAAAACGCAATGGGCGTCTAATATTGATGTTCTGTCGTATTTCAGTTATTAACAGACATTGATACGCTATTTCAATGGTTTAGTAAAGCATATAATCCGCCAATATCGACAAGACTTTCAATCTTAACTAGGCCTGTTTCTTGAACAAGATATCTCATAGAATTCAAGCGGTCCAAACGCCAATCATTCCAGTCGTCGCTGACCTCATTCTGGCTCATCCTGGCACGATCTCGTTAGGCCAGGGCGTTGTCCACTACCTTCCGCCATCAGAAATTCAACAAGGAATTGCACGTTTTGCAAAAACTAATTCACACCACTATGAAGCAGTCGAGGGAATCGCGGAACTTCGTCAACTGATTGCCCAGAAATTAAGATCGGAAAATCAGATTGATACGGACAGTTACGAAGTCTTTATATCTGCCGGTGGCAACATGGGATTCTTAAATGCAATTTTGGCAATCTGCGACCCCGGTGATGAAATCATCCTACTAAGCCCTTGGTACTTCAACCATGAGATGGCGATTGGGATTGCCAACTGCATTGCTGTTTCAGTGGATACAGATCCTTCGTTTCAACCTGATGTTCAGGCTTTGGAAAATGCAATCACCCCAAGAACCCGGGCAATCGTTACCGTCTCACCGAATAACCCAAGTGGCGCTGTATACCGCGCGAATCTTTTAACTGAGATCAACCAGTTGTGTGCAAAACACGGCATCTATCACATCAACGATGAAGCTTACGAGTATTTCTGCTACGACGGTGTCAAACATTTTTCCCCGGCTTCACTCGACACAGCTTGGGAACATACGATTTCAATTTATTCAACCAGCAAGAGCTTTGCACTGGCCAACTGGCGAATCGGATACATGCTGATTCCAAAACACCTGTTCAAACCGGTCAGAAAAATTCAAGATACCAATGTGATCTGCCCACCAGTCGTCAGTCAGTATGCTGCCATTGAGTGCCTGAAACTCGGGCAAGGCTACTGCCTGGAAAAAAGGCGAGGAATCGAAATCGCCCGAGATCACTTTCGAAGCCAACTTGCGACGCTCGAGTCTGTTACCTATCCCGATTTGGATGGCGCGTTTTACGCTTTTTTACAATTGCCAGACCTGGCAATGGACGATATGGAGATTGTTGAATTTCTGGTGCGCAAATACCAGGTTGCAGTCATCCCAGGTGTGGCGTTTGGAGTGACAGACCGTCGGTGCCTGCGCGTCTCATACGGCGCACTTGAACCTGATAAAGCGGTTGAAGGGATCGATCGACTGATCGAAGGTTTGCAGGACCTTTGCTCTAACCGCCTTTGAGCGGAGGAATGATCTTAACGTAATCCGACGAGGAGAGCGATCTGGATTGACGCTCTCCTATCGGTACAATTTCGTCATTAATCGAAACGATGCACTTTAGGTCTTCTGGCAAATTCAAAAGTTTCATCAGCCCTGACACATTCGTGCCATCTGCGGCATCCAAACGAGTTTCATTGTTACTGCAGCCTGGAGGCAAAAACCGACTCAAAGGGCCGACAAGTTTGACCGTCAATTGCATGTCTAGTTTTCCTAAAGTCCGAGTCGTTCGAGTGTTTCCTGGGTGGGAACACCATCAGCATCCCATCCTCTAACATCATAATACTCCGGCAGCATTCGGTCGAGTTCGTTGACCTTGCCTTTGGCTGTCCCGGATTTGGCCGGTTCTTTCAACAGTCGTTCAGGCAACGAATCATCCGCCTTGCTCAATCCGGCAGCGAGATTAAACTGTCGCTCCAGATTCCAGATACGTTCCCCTGTCTCAAACAAACGCTCTACAGACCAATCGCCTTCACAAGCCGCATCGACTTGCGCCTGGTAGTCGGTAATTTTCCAGGTGCCGGAAGTAAACCAGCAAAGTCCGGTCGAATCAATGGCTGAAATCTTGTCTTGCGACTTCTTACATGGTACCGCTTTGCCAGCACCGCTTTGATCTTCCATATCCGGACCAAATACGTCATGTTTCATATGACAGGCACCCCGATTTCCGGTGGCGTAACCCAGTCCCATTCCTTGCAGTGCGCGTGAGTCGTATCCTGCAAACTCTTGTCCTTTCACTGTCATGGAAAGTCCCGGATGACCGTATTTCTCGCAAAGGCGCCTTGAACCGAGCCCAAGAATCTGACCAAAACCTTCGAATTTACCGGTTTTTTCCGCCATCACTGTCAAGGCTTCAGCATTGCCGAAATTCAGTGCAACACCATCGGTATCCTCATCTGTGATGACACCCATTTCGTAAAGCTCCATCGCTGCGGCTAACGTACCACCGAAAGAAATCGGGTCCATCCCATGCTCATTCATCAAGAACCCGGCAAATGTCAGCGCGTCAATATCATCAATTCCGCAGTCCGGACCAAATGCAAATGCAGTCTCATATTCCAGACCACCACTCGCATGCCAGTATTCTGGACGGTTGGAAATCGTGAAGTGATCTTTATCGATATGAGAAATTCGACCGCATGCGATCGTGCAACCAAAGCAGGCCTTGTTGGCCAGCAAGTTTTTGTGTCCATTTTCGTGAACATGAGTCATTGCAGAAGGATTGATTTTGTCTACACCTTCAAACTGCACATCGCGAAAATTTCGAGTCGGTAAGCCACCAAACTCCTGCATCATGTCAATCATGGCATTGGTTCCATAGGCAGCCAACTCTTTAACATCATCACTGCCGGCTAGCTTCGCATGGGTGTCTTTGACGACTTGCATGAACGTTTTGGGATCATCGACAGATACCCCAACCGTACCGCGTACTGCAATCGCCTTGAGATTTTTTGAGCCCATCACAGCCCCGACTCCGGAACGACCGGCAGCTCGATGAAGATCATTGACCACGCAGGCAAAGCGGACGCAGTTTTCGCCTGCAACACCGATTGAAGCCACTTTCATCAGTGGGTCCTGATGGTGGGATTTCAAGTAATCCTCGGTTTCCCAAACCGATTTGCCCCAAATGGCTTCGGCAGAAACAATTTCAACGTTATCGTCGTAAATTTTCAAGTACGAGGGTTCAGGCGCCCGGCCTTCGAGAATCAGAATGTCATATCCAGCGTATTTGAGTTCGGCACCGAATTTACCGCCAGAATTGGAACACGCAATGGCATCAGTCAATGCCCCTTTGGTGATCACCGCATAGCGACCTGATGTTGAAGCCATCGTTCCAGTCAGGGGCCCGGTTGCAAAAATCAATACGTTTGCAGGATCAAGCGCATCAACTGAAGGGTCCATGTTCTCGTAAAGATACTTGGAACCCAGACCTCGCTCACCCAAATATTGTTGGGCCCACTCCATGTTGAGCGGTTCAACCTGAACATTACCTTCAGTGAGATTGACTCTCAAGACCTTCCGCTGCCATCCCATCGTATTTCACTCCTCAAATTTATCGATTATTCGGCGTCCGGTTGGTTTTCCGGTACCGCTTTTTTAAACTCTTCTAACTGCCTGCAATTGTTGTCAATGGCAAGCAGGTTTGGGTATTTTTCCAGATCGCAATTGAATCGACGCGCATTACTCACTTGCGGAACAAGGCAAATATCCGCCAGTGTAGGCGAATCCGCAAAGCAAAATTTTCCAGGCCGTTGGTCCGCAGACAATTTCGTTTCAAGTGCCTGGAATTCAGTTGCAATCCAATGCTGATACCATTCATTTCGCTGATCACTGTCAAGGTTCAGATTATATTCAAGATATCGCAATATCCTAAGATTGTTCAGCGGGTGTATATCGCAGGCAATGGCCAATGCAATCGATCGAACATACGCGCGATCCTCCTCTTTTTTTGGCAAAAAAGCAGGCTTAGGGTATTTTTCATCCAAATACTCCAAGATGGCGACAGACTGCGTCACAATGCGATCTTGATCTTCCAGCACAGGCACCAATCCTTGCGGATTCAAGGCCAAAAACGAATCGCTTTGCTGTTCGTTCTTGCGAAGATGCAAAAATTCGTTCTCGTACTCGATCCCTTTGAGATTTAAGGCGATCCGTATTCGATAGGCAGCCGAACTTCGAAAAAATCCGTGTAGTTTCATCATTATTCGTACTTCAGCACTCCAGGTCAATCATATTTTTAATCACAGCTTAGCCCAATAACCGCGTGAATTCTTCAGGCAACTCCCAAGCTTTCATGACACCTGATTCAGCGTCAATCTTTCCCCAGATGCGTACCTCGAAACCGTTGACACACAATTGACTCAATTCAGTGTCAGCGTAAATTTCATGCTGAACGGTCATGGTTTTTCGAGAATAATTTTCTATTCGACTGCAAACCACTACATTATCTTCCCAACGAACCGGTCGAATAAATTTTGCACCCGAATCAATCAGTGCAAAACCAACGATTCCATAGCGCGAGATCATTGCAGTTTGTCCGAAGCCGTGCCTAGTCATGAGTTGGTGAGAACTCGCATCAAACCAGCGATAAAAATTTGGATAAAACACAATACCCGCAGGATCACATTCGCCCCACTCCACGGTGTGCCGCCATCGATATTCGATTCCGACAGCATTGTCTGACCCTTGATCAGCCAATACCTGTCTGGATTCTTTTTCCACAATTGACAACTTACAATCAGCCTTGTTGATTCATTGAAAGCTGATTTTACTTTGAATTGTGCTGTTACAAGTTAGAACGAATGAATCGAAACGCTTCTTGCATTCCGAATGAGTCAAGGCTCAATCGCGTGGGCATCCTTCAACGATCTGGCGCAGTTCGGAACGACTGATTTTTCCATTGGCTGTCCTTGGGAAGCATTTGACTGCCCGTACCCAACTGGGTCGTTTAACCATTGGTAGTTTCTGTTCGATGTGCCGACGCATCATCGATATCGCATCCTCTGGTGATATTTCGTCAACCGGAATGAAGAATAAACCTGGCCGATTCAATCCATCCGCATCTTTCGCACTGAGCACCACAGCATCAAGCGCAAATTCTAAGTCTCGAGCAACATTTTCTATGTCGCGAAGATAAACCCATTGTCCCGACACCTTGAGTAATTCATCGTCTCGACCCAAATGGTACCAGTTGCCCTGTTTATCCTGGTGAAATAAATCGCCGGTATCGAAGCATCCCTCACGCAGCCGATCCGATGTATCCTGCACTCGGTTTGCATAATGTGAAAACATAAATGGATGGCGAAGTAAAAGCACGCCTCGATGGTCAGGTTCGTCAACCTTCGCCCCATGACCTTTTGTTAACGCCCCTTCAACACCCGGCAACAGTGAACCGACGCAATTCAAAGGCGTTGTGTAAGGATTGCTCGCTAGTGCGAGAAACAATGTTTCAGAACAGCCGTAAACATTGATGATGTCGCGCGAAAATAAGGTCTGCCAGCGTGTACGAACTTCACCTGGCAGGTGTTCGCCAGCAGATACATAAATACTTGGAATCGCGAACAGTTCGGCATCGCTATCTCGTTTATGTTCCAGTAAATTTCGATAAATGCTGGGTACGGAAAAAACAATACGAGGTCGTTGATTCGCGACAATCAAACGAATAGCATCCAGTGTGATCCACTCTGGATGCAGATAAACGGTGGCGCCGAGCCGAAGTGGCGCCAGCAGTCCGTTGGCAAGTGCGTACGCGAAAGAAATTTTAGAACTGCAAAATATCAGATCGGCTTGTTTGACCTTAAGATTGTGTCGGTGAAATGCTGAACCGGCGAGAATGTCACCATGCGTGTGCACGATCCCTTTTGGCCGACTCGTTGACCCGGATGAATAGACCCAAAGCGCTTCTTGCTTGTCGTTTCGAGCGACTGTCTGAAGTTCCTGCGGCTTATCATGAACAGCACACAAATCATCCAGTTCAATCGAATCCGGGTGTTTCTGACCATCCAAAATGCCTGACTGGCTGGAATTCAGATCAAGCGAATCAGATACCAAGAGGCTGGCGGCACTGTCACGAATGACAAATTCCAACTCCTTTTCGTCCAAGCGAGTGGACACCGCAATCGCGACCGCGCCGATATTGATTACAGCAAAGTAGCAGCTAACAAAATCGACCGTATCTTCACACTGAAAGACGACTCGCTGACTTGTTCTTACACCTCGCCTTTTGAGATGAATACTGGCATTTTGAATTCTTTGAGCCAATTGCTGATAGGTGCAAGAACCCGTTTCCCATTGGAGTGCAACCACGTCTCGAATTTCCGCAAGACGCTCGATTCCAAAAATTTGCTCAACAAGATTCATACGGGTGTGCCAGGTGATTGAACTCCGGGCAGGCTGAATTCGCGCAACTCTTTATGTCAAATCGTGCAGCGCTTCGACGGTTGGAACATACCAGTAACTTCCGGTCACCGGTGTCGAAAATTCGATCAAGCGATCATGCACGCCGTCATCGCTTGCACCAAACATTCGCTCAAGCTGTACCTGAATACGACTCAAATCACACGCGAATGCAACAAAATGCAAACCTCGGTTTTCAAAATCGCCATGCGGCACACTGCGCCGCAATATCTTTTGCTTGACTCCTTCGACCGTTGCATCGGTGCGACTGACATGAGAATTGTCTGGCATCACATCAGCGGATAACTCCACGCTGTCAAGCTTTGTACGGCCAATAATGTGTTCCTGTTCAAGCATATCGAGGGCATTGAACCGAGCCAAATCGTGAACCCATTTTTGCGTCAGCGCATAACTGCTGCCATTGCCGCCGACAATCAGCGATGCCTCCATGGCAGCATCACCTTGAGGATTTTCCGTCCCATCAATAAACCCCGTGAAATCGCGATTTTCGTGACGTACAAATCCAAATACTTCGAATTTGCGGCGCGCACCGATGTTTCTCAAGGTACGATTGAAACTCAAAGCAGTATCGAGATTTAAAGGGTGTGAGTCACCATGAATCCATGCCCATAAATCGCCTTGGGATGCGGGTACAACTGCTGACTTTCCATGAATCTGCTCGAAAGTTCGATATTCTTGTGGCACCTTGTCAGTCGAAAGTGCATTCCACAATCTCGCACTGAACCCGAACAGAACCTGTCTGTTACGAAACGTGGCTGATTCTTGCTCCGAGCGCAGCAGGTGCTTGAGTTCGTCAAGCTTGTTGAAGTCGGAAAAAGAATACTCGACGTGAAAATGATAAAGGGATTGATCTTTGAGGATTCCGGGCTGTGCAGTCATTTCGATGTCAATATAGGGTGTCAGGCGGTTGAATATGGAACTGTGTTCAGTGAGATGGCAAAAACTGAAGTGTTATTATCAATACACGTAAAATTCATCATTGTACGCAGTCAATGGCCATCGGCCTTGTTCAAATATTGTAATTTTCGAGCTAAAAATTCTAGTCATACTTGAACTCAACACTGTTTCCATCGCATACTGGTAACAAACCTCGATCGCACAACCGGCAGCGGCTTTGAGAACCTGTAACTCATCACATGCCAAATTCCTCTGAGCGGCCTCCATGACATGTTCAGACATCGGGTCGATCACAGTTCTCAATGAACTGTTGATCAGATCAAGTTTTGACGCGTCAATTGAACGGGTCAATTGGCGACGAAATTCCTCTTCAATTTCAAACCATTGAGGACTAAACTCGTTTCTGGTACGAATTTTCACTGCTTCAAGATCAGCAACATAATTGACTCGACAGCCTGGGAATCCAAACGCAACGAGAAAGTTTCGAACACTGGTTTCATCTGCCTCATCGACCGGAAAACCGACCCGACCGTACCAATCAATCCGCTCCAAGCGGGCCAACACAATCGCCAATTTTTCCATCAGAATACACTGTGTCGACGACGGCCGAAGCTAGCTGGTGTCTCCTTTGAGTTCTCTCCACAATCCCAGTTTTTCCTGGACAGGTCGATTGGAAAAACTGAACAGATAAGAATCTTCCGTCGGAAAATGTCGAACCTCACACCAACTGGGCACCACAAAAGTATCGCGTCGCTGCCAATTCAGCACTACATCACCAATCTTTGAACAACCGCGACCTTCAGCAACGCAGAACACCGTCGCATCGGTGGAGCGATATGATTCAGTCTCGAATCCATTCGGTAACAATTGCATGTACGTCGCCATAGTCGGCATCGCATAATCGCCGGTCACGGGATTGATGTATCTTGATTTCAAACCGTGACAAACATCCCATTCGTCTGCCAATTTCATTTTGTCAAGAGATTCACGGGTGCGCGCATATGGATAGTTGAAAACCGGGGATGTTGGTGTGTGATGTTCATAGCCTTCCGGCAGCAAACCTGAACCGTAGCGGGCGAGGGCGTCGCCCACCGGGCGCGTTTGCGGGAATGTATCGTCGGGGTATTTTTCAAAGAAAGATGCATCCAATAGACCGACCAGTGGTATGTCAAGTCCATCCAGCCATACCATGGCCTCTTCACTGTCATTGCCATGGTCGTGCCAAGTCCAGGAAGGAGTAATGACAAAATCGCCCTCCTCCATTATGGTTTTTTCCCCATCCACCGCCGTATACGCACCGCTGCCTTCCACGATGAATCTTAGCGCGGACTGAGTATGACGATGTGCGGGGGCGACTTCACCTGGCAAAATAAGCTGAAGACCTGCATAAAGCGTATCGGTAATTTTGGATTCGCCAGGCATCCCTGGATTTTCCAAGATCAGGACGCGTCTTTCTGCCTGCTTAGCTGTGATCAAGTCGCCAGATTCAATAATCAGAGGGCGTACCTCACTATAGTCCCAATGTGCCGCCTGGCACCGGCTGACTGGAACGGGAGTGATGAGACTGCTCAACACAGTCCACAAAGGAGCCAGACTGTATTGTGGCAAACGTTTATAGAATGCCTTAAGTTCAGGTGTGTCGGGAACCTGTACCGTCACGGCGCCGTTACCGCGGGCACTGTCAATCCAAATTGATCGACAATAATTGCTTGAATTCGATTGGCATAGTCTTCAGCCATGGCTTCGTTGGTGCGCTGTTTTATGCCCCACTTGCGGTAGATACGATTGTTTTCAGAGTTAGGTCGGCCGAAAAACTTGCGCATCATCGGATAATATCGATTGACCACGTCCTGTACTTCTTGAGCGCCTGTGTCACTGTCAAGAATTTCGCTTGTGAAATCAAGTCCAAATTGCACATGAAACTTCTCTTCCGGCATGGTCATTCTGGCCAGTTTTCTCAAAGGTATAAATGAACAACGGATCAGGTCTTCGACTTGAATGACTTCGGCCATGTCTGCAAGAATTTTGATGACACAAAATTCAGTCCACGAAATCAGGTCAAATTCAAAAATTGACAATGGTTTTTTGTGATCAGTTGTCATTCGCTCAGGTGCAATTTGCATTTCCTGTCCAAGTTCGCTGAAACGCACATGATGACCATACTCTTCCATCGCCACCCTGCATGCCAACCATTTTGCGTAGGGTGATGGTGCTAATGCAACGGCGGGTTCATCGAACACCTGGGCACCATAGTATTCATTCACTGCATGACTGATTACAATCTTCTCGACGGCAAACCGAAACTCGTCGGGTGCTGTAAATAACTGTTCGCAAGTGAGTACTTCGCTGCCAGGTTCAACGCTCATCATTCGCTCCCTCGTATGCTTTAAATGGTCTGCGGTCAATATACCACAAGCACCAATGGGGCTTACACCGACTGCCCGACAGTCTCGCACTCAATGGTTTTCATACAACAATATTGGGCCATGGCATCCCCACTATGAGATATTTCCAACATGCATTGCATCGGTGTATTCGAATTCTAAGCAGATATCATAAAGACATCGAAACAAGTCGTTGTTCCTCATTGTATGGATAAAATTCGAAAGTTCGAAATAACGAAAACGCAGACTGAACAGTTTCATCGTGATGGCGTTGCTCTATTGGATCGCCTCGTAACGGCACAGGAAGTGACTGAATTGCAAAATCATTTCGAGTGCCTTTTTCGAGGAGAGTTCGAAACCGGTACGATGCCCGACGAAGTGAACTGGCAGGAAGGTGAATCTGATCCAAATCTGACTCGACAAATCTGCAACGGCTGGCGTGCTGATCGAACAATCGCTCGTACAGTATTGCGCGAAGATATCGCCGAAGCCATCGCAAGCCTTATGGGATGGAGCGGTACCCGAATGATGCAGGACAACGTCATCTGGAAACCTGTTGGTGCTCTCTCCTTGAATTATCATCAGGATAATGCGTACCTTGAATGGCTTGATCCTGGCGAAATTTGCACCGTGTGGATCGCGCTGGACGATATTGATACCGAAAATGGCACAATGGAACTGGTGCGCGGCTCGCATCGATGGGGACTCGTAGAACCGGAAGGTAATTTTCACAACCCAGACGACTACCAGGCTCCCATGCGCAAAAGAGCCTTACAACTGGGGCTCACCCCTGACATATTGCACATTAAAGTGCCAGCCGGCTACGGTTCTGTCCATCATGGCATGACCTGGCATGGTTCAGGCCCGAATCATGGAAATACACCGCGCCGAAGTCTCGTCATTCATGCGATGCCGGCAGAGTCGTATTTTCGCCGAGATGGATTCTCCAAAGGCAACGGCCCTGTGTATTCAAGGTACGCCCGAATCAAGTCTGATGAAATGGACGAGAATTACTTTCCAATCCTGTGGCGGGACGATGGCTATCGAACAGCAGATCTATAGAGCGATTGAATTCGCACCCATTCGCCGTCGAAAAGCCATTACGCAAAGCAAGTGGTTCCTCATTCGAACAGTATCAATTTAAAAAATTAGCAAATTGCGCGGTTCGAACTGACACCTGAATTTCGTTAATTCCGCCGCAGTCTAATTTCGTACCGCGCCGTTTCAAGCAGATTGACTTCTATTTCGATGCGCCAATCGCTTCGAACTCAGATTCAACGCTTGGTCGCCTTGGCGTACCCTTATGAACCCTTTGCGGTAGCCACAAATCACCGAGACTGAAACTGATCGCTTCAAATGGCGGTAAGGAAACTGTCGCATCTTCAAAAAGCTTTTCGATCAGTACCCATTTCGTACCGCGCAGTCTATAGGTTGCCAGCGAATGTGCAATGGGGTCAACAAACCAAAGATTGGTCACACCTTCGCGAGCATAGACCGCTTTCTTGCCACCAAGATCAAGCTTACGGGTTGATGGGGAAAGCACCTCGCAAACCCAATCAGGAGCGAGCGTAAAGTAAGCTGCCACCGGAAACTCCGGCATTCGCTCACGTCGCCAGCCTGCAATATCCGGTACCACGATATCCTCACTCAGATGAAGTTCAGGCTCGTACAGAATCCACCATCCACCAGGCCCGCGACGACCGTACTGAAAAGACGGATTGATGATACCTACAAGTCCGACACCGGCAAAAGCGTGTGGCGAATCAGGTCTAGGGTGGGTGTAAAATTGACCATCCACAATTTCCGCCACCTTGTGTGGCGGTGCATCCAGCACATCCTGATAAGTCGCTTGAGGTGAAATTGTCGCAGGTTTGTTTGCCTGTGATTTATTCATCGTCGTTTACCAAGAAATGTGATTCTTGGTTCAACTATATCGCATCGAAATATGTCGTAGCAAACGAAATGTAGATGCTCGTCTTCGATCTGAAAGTTTTGGTACATTGAGCGTACCCTATGTCCCAATAATTTCAGAGTACCTGGTAAAGCGCACCGCGGCTGTCATTTGCCGCTTGCACAGACGTAAGCATGCGACGTGCCGATGTACTCAGTTCACCGATATTAATCTGGCATACTCAATGCGGCGTTTAGATCAGCGGTTCGCTATTGAATGACTCAAGGTCAGTCAGCAGATCAGTATAAGCATCCTGAAAATACTCTTCAGCCTTACTCCCGAAACTTAAAGCGTCTGTTGATGTGAGTTCAAATTTTCGTACAGGGCGAGGCTGTGAAAACAAGAACACTTCCCGTCCTCTAACGCCAAATAACTGACCGCTTATTCCTTGTCCCAAATCTGAACACAGCCAATTAACAGCCGAAGCAACGTATTTGGGTTCAATACGCATCGCCCGATCCTTGTAAGTTGCCTGCTCATCATTTGCTGGAACGATTGTTTCTGTCACGCGCGATCGAGCAAACGGTGCAATCGCATTCACCATAATTTTTGCGCGCGCAAGATCAAGTGCAGCGACTCGAGTCAAACCCATGATGCCATTTTTTGCACTCGCGTAGGCAGATTGTCCGAAATTTCCGTAAAATCCCGCGGTCGAAACGATATTAACGATTCTACCGAGAGTGTAAGCATTTTCCGGGTCAGCCGCTTTGACCTGTTCCCGAAAGACAGGCGTTGCGGCAGCAAGCACATAATAGTAGCCTGCAAGATTCACTCGCACAACCTCATCAAAGTCCTCAGGCTTAGCCTTGAAGATGAAATGGTCTCTTAATATCGCTGCGTTGTTCACCACAATATCAAGTTTGCCCCACTGATCCACGGCCATTGAAACCGCCTGTTCAGCCGCTGCTGCGGAGCCGATGTCAACAAAACATCCGAGCGCATTTTTTCCCAGGCGGGTTGCTGCATCTTCCACGACCGTTGAATCCGGGTTGGTCCCGTTAATGTCTGCGCCATTGTCTGCAATTACAACGCGTGCACCATGTTGAACAAAATTTTCAGCAATAGCCTGCCCTATTCCGCGCGCACCGCCTGTAATGAGTGCAACACGACCTTCAAGTGTTAATTCAGAGTGTCCTTTCAAAATGTCACCTGGTCAGCTTCCGTGAAAAATGGATCAGCATGGATGTTCATCGAGTCCATCCCTTTGCGTTCGAGCACATCTGTGCAACTTCTGACCATGGGAGGTGGACCTGCAAGATATGCCTTGGCGGCAGAACAATTTTCTAATTCTTCATTGAGTACGTCTGCAAGCATTCCCGTTTTATGCTCAGTATCTCCATTTGAATCAGACAACACCGGGTAATAATTAAACGCCAAGTGTTGACTGCTCAGAAGGTCGAAAATATCCTGACGAAATATATCCTGTTCGTCGCGAACACCATGGTAGAGAGTCAGCGAGCGCTGCGGTTGGTGCAATAAAAATTCCATCACAATGGGCTGAATGGCCGATAAGCCCGAGCCTCCCGCAACAGCAACAACAGCTCCCTTATGCTGTTCTCGATAAAACATGTTTCCGTACGGTCCGCTCACGCGTACGCGCTCATCTGTTGACAAGTGTTCCATCACAAAAGTGCTGACTGTTCCACCGGATATTTTACGAATGTAAAACTCAAGTACATTGTTCTCAAATCTGGCAATTGAATACTCCCGTCTCGGGAACCCCTCGAATTCGACGTAAACAAATTGCCCTGAACTGAACGCGAATGTATCCGTATTGGTAATCTTGAGCTTTAGGCTGACGATGTCATGGGTCAAACTTTCAATTTCTTCAACCCGGCAGTCTAAATCAAGTATCGGATGCACAGCGACATCATCCAACTCGCACCAGGAGACTTCACAGTCCGACCAAGGCACTGCCCGACAAGCCAAAATCAGGCCATCTTCATATTCGGACTTCGATAACGCAAATTCTGAGTAAGGCGAAAGTTCGACCTCACCACTGTGAAGTCTTGACTTACAGCCACCGCAATTACCTGCTCGGCAGCCATGGGGATAGTCAATCCCGGCTTGCAATGCAGTTTCAAGAATCGTCGAGCCGATGTCAACATCAATCGTCTGTTCAGCTTGCCGGATCTTTACGCTGAACATGGATTCGCTGATCGTGTTTTGCTTTCGATGAAAAAGACCAACTTCCAGGTTGAAGAGCCTAGTTCCAAGTTCCGTTAAACCACTATTTTTGCTTGGTTAATTTGAACTTTTCTCTAGCCGCTTCAGGACCAACCACTTTGGCTCCCAACATTTCAACAATCTTGACTGCCTTTTCCACCAATTGCCCGTTGCTGGCAAATTTACCGCGCTCAAGGTAAAGGTTATCTTCAAGCCCGACTCGTACGTTTCCACCCAAGAGCACCGCTTGTGCAACCATCGGCATCTGATGTCGGCTGATCCCAAACGCTGTCCAGTTCGCTCCTTCCGGGAGCATTTCACACATCATTTTCATCGCCGCAGTGGTGGCTGGCGCACCGTATGGAATACCAAGGCAAATCTGGTAAAGTGGTGGTTCATCAAGAAGTCCTTCCTTCAGCATCTGATTGGCCATCCATACATGGCCAGTATCGAAAACTTCAAGTTCTGGCTTGACTCCGAGATTCTGAATGTGTTTTGCTGCCACGCGCAAGTGATCAGGCGTATTGATCATCAGCAAATTGCCTTCACCAAAATTCATGGTTCCACAATCCAAAGAGCAAATCTCAGGAAGAATATTGTCGACATGCGAAACCCGCTCTTCCGGCAATACAAAGTCGGTTCCAGGACCGGGGTCCGTCGGGACTTTTTCGCCGACGACATAGTCCCCACCCATACCGGTGGTCAGATTCAGCACGACATCGACTCCCGATGCACGGACGCGGTCTGTCACTTCAGCAAACAGATCGTGATCGCGACACCCTGCACCTGTTTTAGGATCGCGCACATGGATGTGCGTAATGGCGGCGCCTGCGTTGGCCGCTTCCACGCATGCATCAGCAATCTGTTTTGGCGAAATGGGCAGATCGGGGTGCTTGTCTTGGGTTTCACCTGCACCTGTTACAGCGCATGTAATTACGACTTCCTGATTCATGCTCGACGTTCCTACTCTCAAATAACAAAGTTGATGATCAAAGGGTTTACCGGGGAATCATGCTTTCACGCGGCAAGCGAATCGGCAATATTTCCCGTAATTTTTTGTCTGTGATGTCATCGATATAGTCGGGAAAATGGCTCGACAGAATATTGTTTACAACAACTTTCGATTTTTGAACGATGTCGGTTGATCCCTGCTCAGCCCATTCTTTAGGACTGGTTCTGTCGCCAACTTGCGGATAGACATAGTCTTTCTGCATCAAATTCATGGTCTGATCATGACCCAGGTAGTGTTTGGGTCCATGGACACAGACATCTCGCATCACCTCAACAGACATCGATTCTTCGTTGATTTCAATGCCTCGGACAGAACGGTTGACCGCTCCCAGCATATCGTTGTCGATAACAAACCCTTCCAGACTGACTCCCAGCAAACTGGCCTGCATGCCTGCAGACTCATAAACAAGGTTGGCACCGCTGTGACCTGCCAGTGAAGTCGTATATCCTTTTTCAAAACCTGACTGTGCGTCGGGGATTTTCGAATCGGCCATTCCGGCGGCAATGCCTGTTGGTAAATCATAGTATCGACCCATCTGTCCGCAAGCAGCCATCAAAATTGCTTGCTCGCCACTGCCGCCGCTCATCGCTCCTGTGCGCAAATCAGAGACAAACGGCCATATTCCAAGAATCGCAGGGTGACCTTTTTTAATGAGATTGACATAAACCAAGCCCGCAAGAGTTTCAGCTACTTCCTGGACGACTGAGCCGGCCAGCGAAGCTGGACTTGTGGCACCAGCCTGCCCAGCTGCCAACAGCAGAATCGGCATTCCAGCGCGAACCGTATGTTCCAAAACTTCACAGGCATCTTCCGCAAATCGCATCGGTGGAACAACGAAACAGGAAGAACTGCTCACGAACGGGCGAGCACGCCACTTGTCTTCACCTCCTGCAACGATATGCAGCATTTCCATGGTCTTTTCAAAATGCTCGGGCAGCACCCAACTTGTACCAACGTGCTTGGATGTGCCGGAAATACAGGCGTAACAGGTATTAAGATCCATCTCCAGGGGAACTTCCAAGTCTCGACAGACGATCGGACGTTGGAAAAAATGTATATGTTCCATCTGGTCGACGATACGGGCAATATTGTAAAGATCCGCCAAAGTCGATTCCTGGTATTCACGGGTCTGAAGATCAACCACGTGAACAGCCGCCCCTGCTGTTCCAAAATAAACCTTTGAGCCTGAAAGCTCCAAATCGTGCTTGGGATCACGCCCGCACAGAACATAGTTGCGACATGCATCTGCAATCGTATCTTCAACCAGGGAGCGCGGAAAAGTCAAACGACCTTCAGCAGTGTATTTTCCACCGGCTTTTGTTACCAATTCAATACATGAAGGAATCGCTTGAGAGAGCCCGAGGTTTTCCAAAACATCCATCACTGCTTCATTGATCTGGTGAACTTGTGATGGTGCCAGCGGCTCAAATCGGCCACCAAGCATCCCTGGGCGAACTGCTTTGTCTTCTTCTGCAAGCGGTGCAGCGCGTAGCGCTTTGCGGGCGGCGCGGCCACCCATTCTTCGCTTTTCTACCATTTCCTTAATTGAAATTCCGGTTTAGGATGACACCAGTACGCAACCTGGATAAAAGAGATACGATCAGTGGGTCGGCTTGCCATCGACTACGCCACGATCAAGTCCAGATTATGGCGGCTGAGTTTTTGGCATCCATCATCTAGAACGCGAACGGTTTCTCCCAGTGTCATAGCCACGCCATTGTCGGCGTCGAACAATATCATGTGTAAAAAATATACCATGTTTGGTTCAACGACAACACGGTTACCCGTGTAAAACATGGGCCAATCCATCCACGTTGGCGCATAGGTTGTACCCAAACTGTAACCGCAAGCGTTCATACGCATCTTTTCGAACCCACAAGCGTCCATCACCCGGGCATGGGTATCAAACACATCCCCAACAGTTGCACCAGGTTTTAACGTACTCTGACACGCATGCATGCCTTCGACACAGGCTTTATGCATTGCGATTTGCTGTTTGTTGGGCTCGCCGATCACGACTGTTCTCATCATTGCAGCATGGTAGTGTCGAAATACACCAGCAAATTCCAAGGTTAACTGGTCTTGTTCTGACAGGTACCGTCTGCCCGTGTGATAACGGCAAAGCAGTGCGTTCTCACCTGATCCCAGAATAAACTCGTTGGCAGGGTCGTCTCCACCACCACGATAGATTGCACCGTGCATCGCAGCGAGAATTTCGCCATCGAACACACCAGGGGCCGTCAAGCGAATGGCTTCATCGAGGGCATCGTCTGCAAGTTGGGCGGCACGCTCGACGTATTCGATTTCTTGAGGTGATTTGACCACCCGCAGTTGGTTAACCAAATCTGAAACATCCTCCAAAGTGCAATAGCCAGTCAGTGACGGACTGATGTTTTGCCACAATTGTGCAGTCAGGCCATAAGCATGCAGTTCTACGCCAAGCTTTTTGTCCCGGCACCCGAAGTCCTCCAACATTGCAACAAGGTCGTCCGCGGGATTGTAACCCGCCTCGTCAACCCAAACCCGGACGTCTTCAATCGTTGAAGTCATATGAGCTTGTAATCGGTCAGGCGCACGGGTGAGTAAGGCGTACCTCCCGCTGCAATCAAGGTACAGGCATTGAAAGAAGCAGTAGCCGAATGTGTCATACCCGGTCAGGTAATACATGCTCTCTTGTCGAAACACTAAAGCACCATCCAAATTGTTTTGCTTCAAAACAGCGATAAACTGCTCTCGTCGACTTTGATACTCTACTTTTTCAAAATGAAGTGCCATATAAACCTCTTCAGTACAGAAGATTGGGACGAAGTCCATAGTCAACCTTATCTCTTTATGAGCTAAGCCGCTATTAATTCTGATTGGCAATTCGTCCAGAATTGTTCTTTGCGAGATTCTTGATTATAAAATTCTGTAAAAGAACAAAGACGAATGATTGATCGTCGCGTCGGTCGAAATATGCTTTTTTCTTTTGGTAATTTTGCTTATGATTTAGGTACTTTATCAAAGTAATCAATTTGCGCGAAACCTTATGTCAACCTCACTTTCCAACCAAGCCATTCAACAGTTCAAAGAAGATGGATTCACACCCGCGACGCGGGTGATGACGGCAAAGCAAGCGGCTGATTATCGAATTCAGCTGCAGGCCATTGAATCGGTTGTTGGTCAACTCAAAGGTGGATATCGACTCAAGTGCCATCTGCTCTACAAGTGGCTTTCGGACTTGATCCATCATCCCGCTATCGTGGACCGGGTGGAATCCCTTCTGGGCCCCAATATCCTGTGCTGGGGCACCGACTTGTGGCTTAAGGAACCAAAATCCAGCCAGTTTGTATCCTGGCATCAGGATAGTCAATACTGGGGGATCGAAGGCGACTTACTAACCGCATGGATCGCACTGTCACCTGCCACAGTTGAAAGTGGCTGCATGCGCATGCTGCCTGGTAGTCACTTGGCTGATGCATTAGCCCATGAAGATACGTTTCATGAGGACAATATGCTAACGCGCGGTCAGTCAATCAGTGATTCAATTGATGAGAGCAAGGCCGTCAATATTGAAGTAGACACCGGTGAATCGGTGTTTTTTACGTATCGGATTGCCCATGCCTCTCACCCAAATTCAAGCGAGGATCGACGCCTTGGGATCGCCATTCGCTATATCTCACCCAGTGCGAAACAGGTCAAATCCGACTGGGACAGTGCCACCTTGATTCGAGGTGAGGATCGATATGGGAATTTCATCCATGAACCAAAACCCAACTTTGACTTTGACCCGGTGACAGTGGAATTTCACGGCAAATCAAACGAAAATTATCGAAAAATTGTTTACTCTGGAACGGGATTGAGAGAACACCGTACCTGACGGTCAATCTTTTGGCCAAATATCAGCGCACCTTACGAATGACTGTTTTTGAAAATTGAATATCCCGCGATGAAGTTAATTCTAGCCGAGCACGTCGAGAATATCTGTCAATATCCCGAACTGGTCTCAGCGCTCGAAGCTTATCACAAAGAGCCCCCGGCTGATCTCAAAGACATGCTTCTGACCAGCGTTCAACCACAAGCGCAAGGAGACAACCACTTACTCATTCGAGCGGCGTGGAGCCATGGCAATGCCTTGGGACTGAAAGCTGCCTCTGTATTTCCAGTTAACCGAACTGATACACAACTTCCGGCGATACACGCAAGCTATACGCTATTCGATGGAACAAATGGCGTTCCCGTGGCAACAATCGATGGCACTTCCATGACGTATTACAAAACGGCTGCCGATTCTGCACTGGGAGCCAAAATCCTGTCTCGCAAAGGCATTACGCGCATGACCATGGTTGGAGCCGGAGCGATGGCACCGCACCTGATCAAGGCACACGTGGATATTCAACAAACGATTCGAGAAGTAACAATCTGGAATCGCACTCAGTCAAAAGCCATCCAAATGATCGATGAACTGGACCTGCCATCGATCAACTTTACAGTGAGCGATGATTTGGAATCCGCTGTACGGCAAGCTGAACTGCTCTGCACTGCCACGATGACGCAAGAACCGATCATTCAAGGGGAGTGGCTTTCACCGGGTATGCATCTAGACCTGATTGGTGCCTTCACATTAGACATGCGAGAAGTTGATGATCATGCAATCCGAAATTCGAAAATTTTCGTTGACTCGCGAAAAACCACCATCGGAGAAATCGGGGAGATCAGCATACCCATGCAAACCGGCGTCATTTCCGAATCTGATGTATTGGCGGATCTTTACGAACTTTGCTCCAATACAGTCCAAGGACGCAAAGATGACAATGAGATTACATTGTTTAAAAATGGTGGCGGCGGACATCTTGATCTAATGACAGCGCAGTTCATCTATAGCCGATTTCAAGGCTAGTTGCCGATCGTTAACCGATCTTTAACATACGGTGACTTAAGTATTTGATTTAAAACACCACGAAAATCGGAGTGGCACTACAATACCATCTTCACCGACTATTGTACAGCCGGTGAATCTTCCAGAAAGCGGATTTAAACGATGGTTTTTTGCAGGTTACGGGGCGGCGCACCAATGCCCATGGCAGCGTAAATTGCAGCCTCATCAGCATCCGCCGTTGCCGTTTTTCGAACGTGTAATGTGCGCCCGTCCCGGCGCTCAAAGGAGGTTGTCGTGCGAGTGATTGTGCCAAGCGCATTTCGGATCGTTGTCCAGCTGTCATGCATGCCTTTGCCCTTCATCCGGGTGCGAAGCACACAAACTCCCTGATAGGCCAATACGGAAATCAACAGGTGACCATTGGCACGCAACTGCTTTTGATGATAAACCGGCCGCAGCCCCAACTCTGATTTCAGTGCGCGGAAGACCGCTTCAACCTCGGTCAGTGTCATATAGGTGCGCCACATTGTGCTGGCATCCCAGTGAAGAATATTGCTGCGCAAACAGTACACACCCGGATGGGTCGCCATGGTGCCGTCGAGCGGCTTGAACTGCCAGGAGATCCGCCTGGCACGGGTGGCGGTTTCATCCTTATGCACGTTCACCTTGTAGTGGCGGGCAACGCGCGAGTTGTGTGTTTCGAGCCGCCCGATACGACGCTCAATGTAGTCCAGCCTGTTTCTCGCCCTGGGCTTGCTCAAGGACTCATTGATCTTCTCAAGGCCTTCCTCAAAGCGTTTCATGAACCGTGTGATCATGCCGTTTTCCTTGGCCGCACGCGCCTCGGAATAACAGCGAAGATGGGCTTCCTTGTACTCAGTGCCGTCCTCATCAAGCTGTGTTGAGATGTCCTTATAGAAACTCACCCGGTTGCCGCAGGCCGTTTCAATCGTTTCAACCGCCTCGGAATCAAATTCTCTGCGCTGTTCCCGAGAGACGACCACATAGCGATAACCATGCTCTTTGAGCCACTTGAGATTGTCTGTATCGGCCACGCCGCGGTCCATCACCACCACCGCACCTTGATCTGCACCCAACTCATCCAGCATCTCGGCCAACGTCTTGCATTCAGCCACATTGCCAGCAAAGATACGGCTTTTTACAACAAAGCCACTGGCATCGACCACCACGGCCAGGGTTAACAGCGCACAGTCACTTCGCTTTTCTTTTGAGCGACCGTGCTTGGCAGCCGGCATCCCCAGCGCCTGACCTTCCAGATAAGTATTGGTCAGATCATAGAACGCAATGGTGGGCTGCAATGAGAACAACGTGCAGGCGCGCTCAAAAAGATACTCTTCAATCTTACTGTGGTGCGCCAACAGTTGGTCTGAAACACGGTAAAGCGCCATCTCACTGAGTGCGCCAAAGTCAATGCCGAGCATCTCACCCAGGGCACTGGTCTTACGCAGCCACCGGTTGGTTTCCCGTTCCGACGCCGGTGCCGCCATGCGGGCAACAATCGTGGCCAGTGCCAGACACCGCTGGCGGCGGTTGAAACCAAGATCGTGCAAAAGCTGCGGTACCTCCAGTGTTTCCAGTGCCGCAAGTGCTGCATGTTCAACGCCGACGGTGCGCACATCGCCATCAGCACCAGAGTTGACGTCCACGCTCTGGAAGTCCTTGGTTGTTTGCTCCTCAGGCACCGACTCGCTTGCCCGGTCCACAAGACAGGCAGCAATACGCCGGGCTTCGGATTCGATGTTGGGTTGCGGTGCAATAAAATCAAAACGGTCCTGTGCGCTTAGAAGCTCTTCGACACGCTGGCAAAGCAGGCCCCAGTATTGCTTGTCGATGCTGAAGTGGCGGCCCAGGTTCAGCAGTGTTCGCTGTTTGACTTGACCGTTGACCCGCTCGTTTTGGACGAGTCGGACGCTGTCGCGTGCGGTGCCGTCTTTGGCGGTTCCGGTTTTGGTTTTTCTGATGAACATGGTGGCAATTTTAAGTGATTGGCGAAGGCAGTTGGAGCCAGTTCTGAATAAGTTGGCACTACAATCGTCAACACTCCCGAAATTGCCTGAAAAAGACGCAAAAAAGGCTAAATTCAGGGTGATTTGGGCGAAAATGGGGCGAAAATCAAGGATTCGCCGCTTCGGGACGTGGGGGAAATGTTAAAGATGGGCTAAACGAATCCTGTCAGATGGCGTCATTCCCATTGACCTTGTACTGGATTGCCCTCAATATCGTTGTGAAATGAGCGGTGTTCACAGCCCTTATGATGCTTTTGTTTCAATTTGCGGTACCGACATCATCAGGACCAACGATGGATTTATGGTTCTTGAAGACAATCTGCGCGTACCTTCGGGTGTGTCGTACATGCTGGCCAATCGCCAGGCGGTAAAGTCGAGCATTAGAAACCTGTTTCGAAAGCATCGAGTGTGTGCGATTGAACATTACGGACAATGGCTCAGACAGACGCTTGCGGAAATGGCACCCGCTTCAAATTCCGACCCGTGTATCGTACTGCTGACACCTGGAATCTATAACTCAGCATTCTACGAGCACATGTTTCTCGCGCGGGAAATGGGCGTTGAACTGGTGCAGGGTGAAGACCTTGTGGTACGAAACGGATATGTTTACATGCGCACAGTTCGTGGGCTTCGCAAAGTTGATGTCATATATCGCAGAATCGACGATGATTTCATCGACCCGCTGGCATTTCGTTCAGATTCTGTACTGGGTGTGCCCGGTCTGTTCTATGCCTATGTACTTGGAAATGTAACGATTGCCAATGCACCGGGTACAGGCGTCGCAGATGACAAGAGTATCTACACTTATGTTCCCGACATGGTTCGATACTATTTGGCAGAAGAACCCATCTTAGCCAATGTAGAAACATACTTGTGCCGCGACCCGGAGCAACTCGAATATACGCTTGATAATCTGGATAAACTTGTTGTCAAAATTGTTGGTGGGTCTGGCGGTTACGGTATGCTGGTCGGACCACACGCAACGGTTGAAGAACGCGCTGCCTATGGAGAACAGATGCGAAAAAATCCTGCAAACTACATTGCCCAGCCGACGCTTGATCTATCGAGATCACCTTGCCTCACTAGAGAAGGTGCAGCGCCGCGTCATGTAGACTTGCGAACCTTCGTATTGACCGCCAGGGAAACACGAATCATCCCGGGTGCATTCTGTCGCGTCGCACTCAAGGAAGGCTCATTGGTTGTCAATTCCAGTCAAGGTGGTGGTGGCAAAGATTTGTGGGTACTTCCAAGGTAAAATCCCATGCTCGCCCGTAGTGCAAACAGTCTTTTCTGGATGAGCCGGTATCTTGAGCGCGCAGAACACGTCACCCGACTGATCTTAGTGCAATTCGAAGCATTGGAAGATCGAACAATCGATGAAATTGATCAAAACTGGCGGCGAATTTACCAGTCAATTGGGCGTTCTCCTTTGGGTGGAGAACTCAGAAGCAATGTCGACAACGAAGACTATATGCTGCTGGACTCCTTTACCCTGGCTGATGATCTTACGTTTGAATTTGCCAACGCGGATTCCATAAGGTCGAGCATGTATTTTGCCCGCGAAAACGCGAAACAAGTCCGCCATCTGATCGGTCGACAGTTGTGGACCGGTTTGAATACCGCATACATCAACTTGAAACGCTCTGGTATTGAACAAGTCTGGGACAAACAGCCCAAAGAATTTTTCCGGAATGCCGAAAATATTGCGCGAACATTGTCCGGGGTTGTCGACAGCAGTGTCTACCGCGACGACGGTTGGCATTTTTTACAACTGGGGCGCTATATTGAGCGGACACAAAATGTTGCCGCTTTGCTGGAAGCGCAAGCGCGAGTCTTTTCAACCGACTTCAAACATTCGGATTCAGATTGGAACTCATTGCTCATGATTTGTAATTCCCAGTTGGCCTATCGCAGAAAATATTCCCTGTTGTCACTCAATCCAAACCAGGTGATGGATTTTTTGATTTGCGATGCGTCTTTACCAAATTCGATTCGGTATTCACTTGATCGCACGCTGGAACATCTTTTAGCAGTATCCGCAGATCAAGACCGCACAGAATTGATCGCAATCAATAATCAGGCGCGCGCTATCTTGGGACAGATACAACGAGACTGGCAATGTGGCGAATTCGAAGATTCCGAAATTTGTGAGATATTGCACAATACACTGGCATCAAGTTACGAACTAAGCAACAATGTTGCAAACGCGTATTTCTTCTACTGATTGAAAATCCGATTGATCCTATGACTCATGCTGGCAACAGTCGTCTTGAAATCGAGCACAAAACGTTATTCAAGTACGAAAACCCAGTACAACAAGCCACGATGGTACTGCGACTGGAGCCATTCAATAACGAATTCCAGCGCGTGCATCGATTTGAATTTGAATTTGAACCGGATGCATCGCCGGTTTCATTTATCGATTCATTCGGCAACCATTGCCATCTCGTTGACTTTCAGCCCAACGACAAATCATCAGTGACTGTAACATCAAAGTCAGAGGTCAGTACGTCGGCGCAAACCGTTCTGGATGACAATCCACTACTGACATGGTCAGATTTGAAGGCATGCGTTGACTCGATTAAACACTGGCCGTATCTTGTGTCAAGCAATCGAGTTTACACCTGTGCACAGCTGGATCGTTTCCTGGGCAGCAACAGCATTCAAGCAGGCGATAACCCGTACTCTGCATTGCATGACGCTGCTAACGCCATCTATCAAAACATCCAATATGAACCTGGTACGACCCAAGTGAGCTCGAAAATTGAAGATTGCCTGGAACAACTGAGCGGGGTATGCCAGGACTTTACTCACATCATGCTGGCAATCGGCAGAAGCTGGGGGATTCCCAGTCGCTACGTCTCCGGTTATCTGCACCTTTTTCCGGAGCAAAATCGTATCATAACTGAAAAAGCAAGCCACGCATGGGGAGAGTTTTTTTTACCGGAATTCGGCTGGTTCGGGATTGATGCTACAAACGATACGATTGTTGATCATCGCTATGTACGCATTTCGACTGGAAGAGACTACGATGACGCTGCCCCGACCCAGGGCGTTGTCTTTGGCGGCGGCCATTCCACACTGGATGTCGATATCACACTGACCCAAATATCATCTGTACCTTCTGCCAACCCGTTGCCCGGAGCGGCCCAGCAGTAAACATTTGGATTGGAAACGATCAAGCACTTCGACCTGTTTGCTATTTTGTTTTTGATACATTCATACCTGCAGAATCGATGATCAGGAAATTTGCGATAACCACTACTTTGGATTCTTTCTTGCCATCTTTGATCGTCATATTGCACCTGTTCATTTCCGGGATTATTGCACTTACACTACCGCTTTGTGCCTTCGCTCGTACCGTTGAAGATTCTGCCGGACGCGTCGTAGAGGTTCCTGAACATATTGAAAAAGTTTATGCTGCCGGACCTCCGGCTTCGATACTGCTGTACATACTGGCACCCGATAAACTCACAGGCTGGTCGCGGGCACTTCGCGAGGAAGAAAAACCGTACATCGCAAATCCGTATCGAGAACTTCCAGAAACCGGGCGAATCACCGGGCGCGGTGGCTCTGCAAACATCGAAGTCATTTTGAACCACAACCCCGACTTGATCATTGATTTTGGATCTGTGCGGGATACCTATATTTCGCTTGCCGACCGGATTCAGGAACAAATCGGGATTCCATATTTGCTGATTGATGGGCGATTTGAAAATACCCCGCAAGCCTTGCGGATTCTCGGTAATGTCCTGGGCGTTTCCCAACGCGCCGAAGAACTGGCCAACTACGTCGAACGCCTATTTGCATGGATCGATGAAGGAATCGCTCAAATCCCCGAAAGTCAACGTCCACGCGTTTATCTTGCCCGCGGACCTGCAGGCTTGGAAACCGGATTAAAAGGATCTATCAATACGGAAATTATCGAACGTGCTGGCGGGCGCAACGTTGCAGATCCAGGTGATGACTCGATTCGACGAGGAATCGTCGAAACCTCCATTGAGCAGATCATTGTTGCCAATCCGGACACCATCATTACGTGGGATGAACATTTCTTCCGTTCAGTCTGGCAAGATCCGCTATGGGCTGGAATCGATGCGGTCAAACAAGGTCGCGTTTACCTTAGTCCGAGTCTGCCCTTTGGCTGGATTGATCGTCCACCATCACTTAATCGGACGATCGGGCTGCTATGGCTGGCTGGACTATTTTTTCCTGAACAGTTGAAATTCGATCTTCGAGAAGAAACTCGCATTTTTTACCGACGGTTTTACCAGGTCAAGTTAAAAGATGCCGAAGTAGACCAACTCATTCAATGGGCTGGCAATCGCACATTACCTTGAAACCAAAGGTAAAGTTTATTCTGCTGGCAATCGCCTTGGCTGCACTGTCCCTTGGCGCAATCCTGATTGGTCCCTACCCCATTACGATTTCGCAATTTGCCGATGCTGTCACTTCCTTACTTTCTGGCAATACCACACCATTGCAACAAAGTGATGTCGTACTCTTTTCCATTCGGCTCCCGCGGGTGACAACCGCACTACTGGTGGGCGCGGCGCTATCAGCAGCAGGCGCAGTTTATCAAGGACTTTTTAAAAATCCGCTTGTGTCTCCTGATATCCTCGGTGTTTCTGCCGGGGCAGGTCTTGGTGCTGTTTTCGGCATCTTTCTTTCCTTGCCTGTAATCGCAATACAAGGCTTGGCCTTTATCGGTGGTGCTGTTACCGTCACCCTGGTTTACCTGGTCGCCACAGCTGTTCGTAATCACGAACCAACGCTGGTACTCGTGCTTTCCGGCGTGGTTTTTGGCTCACTGGCCGGTGCTTGCATCTCACTTTTAAAAATCTTGGCCGATCCCTATGATCAACTACCGGCAATCACATTCTGGCTACTGGGTAGTCTCGCCAGCGTACGAAGCAGCGACTTGACAAGCGCTTTGCCAGCAGTGCTGATTGGGTTGGTGCCACTGGTGCTCTTGAGATGGCGTATGAATCTGATGGCACTCGGTGATGAGGAAGCCGCGACACTTGGCATTGACCCGCGACGACTGCGATTGTTGTTTGTCGCCGCTGCGACCCTGATGACCGCCAGCGTGGTAGCAATTTCCGGTGTCATCGGCTGGGTCGGACTGGTCATTCCACATATCGCCCGCCTAGTCGTCGGTCCCAATTTCAACCGCTTGTTACCCGCTGCAATGCTGATGGGAGCTGGCTACCTGTTGATTGTCGATACAATTGCTCGCACCCTGGCCGAAACCGAGATTCCGCTTGGAGTTCTGACGGCGTTTGTCGGTGCTCCTGTGTTTGTCTGGCTCCTAGCAACTGGCAGGAGAAGCTGGTGACATCATTAATTGCGAAAAACCTCGCCTTTGGATATCCTCGACATCCCGTGGGTCGAAACGTCAATTTAGCTGTAGAACCAGGAGAGTTGACCTGCCTTCTCGGTCCGAATGGCTCAGGCAAGACAACCTTGTTCAAAACATTGCTCGGATTGCTGGCCCGTCAAGACGGCAGTATTGTTTTGAACGATCAAGACATCAGCACGTTGACTCGAACTGAGATTGCCCGTCGAATCGCCTACGTTCCCCAGGCACATGAGTCGGTATTTCCTTACACAGTTCACGACATGGTGCTGATGGGAAGAACCGCTCATCAGAAGCTTTTTTCTGCACCGGGTCAGCGTGATGCGCAACGAGTCCAACAGACCCTTGAATTGCTTGGGATTGGCAAACTCGCTCAACATGAATTTACCCGAATCAGCGGCGGACAACGTCAACTTACCCTGATTGCCCGTGCATTGGCTCAAGACGCACCAATCATCGTGATGGATGAACCAACCGCCAGCTTGGATTTTGGCAACCAGGTTCGGGTGTTACAGCAGGTTCGCAAACTTGCAAACGCGGGTCTGGGTGTGGTGCTTTCGACACACAATCCAGATCATGCACTTGCCTGCGCCAGCCAGGTTCTAGTCCTGGCAGATGGAGGTCTGCAAGCGGCGGGTTGTCCAGATTCAGTACTGACTGCAGAATTGCTTTCCAAAATCTACCAGGCAGATATTCGCCTTGAAAGACTCCAAGATGGGCAAAAGGTCTGTGTTGCGCGCTTTACCTGAAATTCAATTTCCAATCGGGCTTCAGCACAGTTCTACAACACAGGCTATGGCTATAATTTAAGCGCTTGCGACTCATACAGTGGGCACTAAGCGATTGCTGTGACTTAAATGTTCGCAATTGTTAAAAATTTCACATCGGAGAGGTGACCGAGTGGCTTAAGGTGCACGCCTGGAAAGCGTGTGTGCGTGAATAGCGTACCGAGGGTTCAAATCCCTCCCTCTCCGCCAGCCACTCACCCTGTTTAGACCCAACGGCGTGGCGAAAAGATGCTGCAGCTTCGGCTCAGGCCCTCAATCTCAAATTGTCCGGATCGTAGGGCACGTCGGCCAAAACAGTAGCCTTTTGACGCACGCCTTGAATCAAAATATCAAAAACTGCACTCGCATGACTAAACCTTGGCTCAACGTAAACGTAGGCCAGGCTCAGTCCGGTGCGATGTCCAAAACCACCACTGCATACAATTCCCATCGGGCGGTCGCCATCGAGCGCCGGTTCGTTACCCAGGCAATCCGCATCGTCGGCGTCAACCGAAACCAGCACCAGTTTGGTTGAAATTTCAGAACTTTTACGTTCCAACACCTTATTCTTGCCAATAAAATCGCTGTCGTAGTCCACGAATCGTTCAATATCGGCTTCAACAGGCGTTACTTCTGTTGTGAGCTCGCTCCCCCAACCTTTGTAACCCTTTTCCAATCGCATGCAATTGACCGCATACGACCCAAACCAGCCCACATCGAATTGCTCACCGGCTTGCTCAAGTGCATCGGCCAGAAGACCCATGGATTCGATTGGATGATATAGTTCCCAACCCAGCTCACCAACATAGGAAACTCGAAGCGCAATCACCGGAATTCCGGCAACCTCAATTTCCTGTCCACTCAACCAGCGAAATTCCCGGTTACCTAGACCGGCGTCTGTCAGTTTGGCAAGCAGGTCGCGTGAGTTAGGCCCGGCAACTGCCAGCATACCCATCTGATCAGTGACATCTTCGACCTGAACATCATCGCCTGCACCAATATTTTGCACTAGCCAGTCGTAGTCGTGCTGTTGTGCAACGATTGCAGAGGTCAGAAAAAAACGATCATCAGCCAGACGGGTGATTGCAAGTTCACATTCAATACCGCCCAAGTCGGTCAACATATGCGTAAGAGTGATGCCACCTTGCCGCTTGGCTACGCGATTGGCGCCCAGTCGATTGAGAAAATTCTCGGTATCAGCCCCTGTAAGCATGAACTTTGCGAACGCGGTCAGGTCCGCCAACCCAACTCGCTGCGCGACACATTCGCATTCTCTCGCAACGTGTTCAAAAACGTTCGTGCGGCAAAATCCATAGGATTCATCAACCCCTTGAGGAGCAAACCACTTGGCTCTTTCCCAGCCATAAATTTCGGCAAAAACCGCTCCTTTCGCCTTCAGTTTTTCATAAATTGGTGTCGTCTTTACCGGTCGCCCCGCATCGCGAAATTCACCGGGATAATGAATCTGGTACATTTGCTGGTATTCATCAATTGACTTGTCAACTACAAACTGATTGGGCAGGTTGGCATATTCTCCGTATCGCCGCGGGTCCATTTCGCGGACGTTGATTTCTGTTTGTCCGTGAACCATCCATTGGGCCAGGTATTTTCCGGCACCTGGCCCTTGGGTAATCCCGATCGATGCACCGCAGCACAGCCAATAATTCTTCAAACCGCCGGCCGGACCCATCAGGTATCCGCCATCGGGGGTATGCGTGATTGGGCCATTCACGATGCGCTTTAGACCGGCGTTGGCAAAGACTGGAACCCGTTGTCCTGCCAGCAATAGGCTGGTCTCAAGCCGTTCGATTGATTCAGGCAAAAGTTCCATGTCAAATCCCCAGTTGATACCGTCGACTCCCCAGGCAACAGCACCTGAAGTCTCATAAGGCCCAACCAATATGCCCTGCTGCTCCTGTCGAATGTAACAGGATGCAACCGGATCTCGCACCACCGGCGGTTCTTTGTCAAGCGCTTCAACTTCCGGCAAGTTCTCCGTGACCAGGTATTGGTGCTCCATATTGACAATTGGAAGTCGAAAACCTGTCATTTGTGCGACCTGATCAGCAAAACTACCCGCCGCATTGACCACATGTTCACAAAGAATTGGGCCTTGTTCAGTTTCGACTCTCCACTCACCACTTGAGGTTTGTTCGATACCTGTCACTCGGTTGCGTCTTATGATCTCAACACCTTGATTGCGCGCACCAACTGCCATCGAATTGGTGCTGCTGGCAGGGTCTGTGTGTCCATCATTGGGGGTATAAAATCCAATTTTGACGTTGTCTACGTTCAACAAGGGATGGACCTCTCGCATTTCGGATGGGCCGAGTAAGTGACTTTCCACACCGATGTAATCCAATATGCCCTTGACGTAACGAAACCACTCGACTTCGCCATCCGACACGGCCAGACGCAATGCACCACAACCATGCCAACCCGTGGCCTGGCCCGTCTCTGCTTCGAGTTCGCTATACAACTTCACTGCATAATCATGCACTTTGGCTATATTCAAACTGCCAATGAAATGAGGAATCAGACCAGCGGCATGCCAGGTTGATCCAGATGTCAGTTCACCCTTGTCAATCAGTACGACGTCGCTCCAGCCTTCTTTGGGAAGGTGATAGGCAAGCCCGACACCCATCGCGCCACCGCCTACAATTACAACCTGTGCCTGTGATTTCAACAGTCTTTCTCCGTTTAAATGATATTTTCCAAGTTAACCAATGCTTCTTGCCTGTCATTTTTGGTGGCCAGCCCAGAAGGCATGGAAATAGACCTTCGATAACGCTCAAGCGATTCGGGGGAAAAGTCTGCCTGCGGGGACTGTTCCAGTTCAAAGTGACCATAGTTGTCAACACCGCGTACGAGCATCGCCGTGTCGTAGCCACCGTTTCGTGTCTGTGCAACGTTCGGGGAAATGTAATTGAGTGCGAGCCCGATTCTAGGACCGGTTGATCGATTTGGTCCTGAGCCATGCAAAGTCAGGCCATGATGCATTGAAAATTGCCCTGCCGATAACTCTACGACAACCTGGTTGTTCTCGTCTTCGGCGGTCAATGCGCTATTTTGTGAACTCATCAGCATATTGTTTTCGTCATACTGATTGTCGTGAAACCTCAGCCCCTGTTGGTGACTGCCACGAATGACCTGCATCGCGCCATTTTCCTTATCGGATTGAGTCAGACCCAGCCAAACCGTGGTGAGACCATCCGGTGGCGCAATTCCCCAGTACAGCAAATCCTGATGCCAGCCAACATGCGCTGTGTTTTGAGGTTCTTTAGCAAAAAACGTCGCGCCCCAAAGAAGAATATTGGGTCCCAAAATACTTTCGACAGCGTCGAGTATCGATGGGCTGCTCGCCAGGTCGTTTACCCATTTTGAAACAATATGCACCTTTAGCAACTGCTGGGCATTGACCCAGCCTGACATGCGATGCTTCAGATCGGTGAAAAGAGGCAGCAGCGATTTTGCATCGTCTTTGCCCAAAGCTGTTAACGGATAGATGACTCCATCGTTCCAGTAGTTGCGAACCTGCTCAGCTGTCAAATGGGAACGGGACATTTTTCTTAACTGTTGCTATTGCTTCGTCATTTGAACCGTTCAATCATTCAATTCTTGTAAGTGGTGTCAATTTCGTCCAACATTCGAATCAAGGCTGGCCATTCATGAATTCCCACTGGAGTGGAACGCTGATACTGCTGTGCTGCTTTTTCACAAACTTCAGGCGACGGCAATTGCACCGGCCGACCCATCGACATGATGTCGAGCTGCGCCTGACAGGACAACTCCAGGTAATGCATTCGTATATATGCTTCAGCGACGGTTGACCCAACCGTTAGTAAACCGTGATTGCGCATGATCATCACCGGATTATTGCCCAGACTGGCGGCCAGTCGTTCGCGCTCATCCAATTCCAGCGACAAACCTTCATAGTCGTGATAGGACACTTGGTTATAGAACTGGAAAGCATCCTGCACCATCGGCACGAATCCTTCTTCCAGTGCTGAAATTGCAATACCTGCGCGAGGATGCGAATGCATGATGCAATTCACATCACTTCGAGCGTTGTAAATTGCACTGTGAATGACAAATCCGGTAAAGTTCATATCGCTGGTATCGAGTATTTCTCCCTCGGTAGACCTTGGTGGAACAACGACCTTACATTTTTCATCCAGTGTGACCAGATTGGATGCGGTGACTTCGTCGAACCTCAGTCCAAACATGTTGATCAGGAACCGGTTCGGCTGACCGGGCACTCTTGCACTGATATGATTCCAGACGATATCACTGAATCCGTTAA
This sequence comes from Arenicellales bacterium, assembly GCA_963664525.1. Taxonomy (GTDB): domain Bacteria; phylum Pseudomonadota; class Gammaproteobacteria; order Arenicellales; family JAJDZL01; genus JAJDZL01. Next base: position 285,261 of record OY761535.1, on the reverse strand, counting down.
AGTCCGCCAGGTGATGGCATGCTGCAAGATCGATCCGAGTCTGATACTCTTCATCACTGAACGTAGGCCATTCGCCTCGCAGAACGTTGTCGGAATGTTTCTGACTAGTCATGGCAAGCTCCCTAAATGTCAAAACGAAATAATAGTTAAAGCAATTTTAAGTTTTTATATACCAAAGATGACCCATCCAATCGCTATAAATTCGGGGATTAATTTAATCAATTGAGCAAACTGAGTGAATCCGAATAAGGAAGACCTTGGTAAGTCACATCGTAATGGCGTTTCACCGATCAAATTGATTGATGACGATGTTTCTGGACGAGACCTTGACACGCAGTGGGTTGAGTGGATTATCTGGCAAGTCGGTGTTAAGGTGTGCCACCGCTGGCCAGTACCAATACTTGCGAGGGTCCAAGCGACAAGCTTCTGCCACACCAATGCAGCGATTGCCGCAAACATTTCTCGTTGCCCCACGGCACGTCGCTAGAGGACTCGCATGTGCCACTGCAAAAGTAGGCGATTGCAATCTATCGGTTGGCGACGAATCGGAAGGGAGTATCGTCGATGAAGTTGCAACGGAACTTGGACATTAGCCAGAAGACAGCTTGGCACATGCTACACAAGATCCGATTTCCAATGAGTGGAAGGGGCTCTTCGATGTTCGTTTAGGTTTCGGTAAAATGCGAACTTTCAAATTTTGCCGGAGCATTTGAGGAGGGTTAACTCGAACTGACAACCTAGCACGGTGGAGGATCACGAGACCTACATCGGGGGATTAGAGCGCAACAAGACACGGGTGACTCTAACCTTAATGTTAGAGACTATCCAGAATATCGCCGAATTTTGAACTAATGGTAAACAAAACTTTACTTGCAAATTCTCAAGGAATTGACTTTAATGTCAATTGAACAGGTGGTAGCCTCACATGTTGCAGGTGGGAAGCTAAAATTGGTTACTCCGATGGTTTCATCTGATAGGTCGCTAAGGAAACTTTATTTAACTGGAGAGTTATTTGACAAAGTTTATGAGGAAAAGGAATGTTTATTTGAAAGTGAAATGTTTGCAAGGCTAATCGCAGACTTAGAGGTGTTTGTAGTTAGTGAAATGATTGACCCAGATTATTTGTGGTGTTTAGAGCCTCCTAAAGACGGAATCTGGGAAATTAGAAGTACGAGGCAAGAACCTCAAATTAGAGTTTTTGGCGCTTTCGCAGTAAAAGATATATTCGTTGGCACTCACTATAAACTAAGAGACGAACTAGGCAGCAAACAGAGTGGGCAGTGGAAAAAAGAGATCATGTGTGCCAAGCGCATTTGGACAAGTCTTTTCCCTGCGTACACACATAAAACAACCAACGATCCCAATAAATTATTCACAGGAGCATTGGATGAAAAGTACTTTAGATGATAAAAAGATACCATCGAAAAATATATTTTTCTTTAGGCAACGATTAAAAAACAAGATTTTTCAGTCAACACTGGCATATTTTGCCGGTGTAGCAAAAGAAAGGAACTTGACAAAAAAAGACATAGCGAATTTACTTGATAAAGACCCTGCCCAAATTACCAGGTGGTTTTCTGGTCCCAATAATTGGACGCTAGACACCATCAGTGATCTCCTGTTAGCTATGGATGCAGAATTGAAACACGAAATTGTACCCGTGCATGAAATTAGACAGCAATCAACGAATACAAACAGTATCACAGGACTTTCAGTAGAATCAGGAACTTCCTTATTCGAGGTATCTACTGTATATGAAGGTGAAATTTTGCAATCTGAAAATGAACATTCTCTCACTGAAATCAAGAAAAATTCTAAGTCAGGACAGCCCAAATCCAGTGTATCTAGTGGACTAAAATTTTCTGAGAGTTTTCTAGGTAGTAACGGCCAAAAAAATAGAGCTCAAACAGCAGAACGATCATTACAAACTTTTCCCCAAACTCAAGTCAATCCAAAAACCTTGAGTGGTAGCATTGCCATTCATTAGCTCGTAATGAAAGTATTATCCATACATACTGCTCGATCAATTTGGTTGTTTCCCACAAGCTATTTAAATCCGAATGGCAAACCGATTATTCCCGCAGTTGAAGGAATAATCGATCGTTACTCATTTTTGGAACATCCACCTATAGCTGAAGTTTTAGGACCTGAGAAGAAGAGTCTGGAGTTAATGATTGGAACATTTGCCACGCAAAATGACATGCCAATCGAAGTACGATTAACTATTCATGATGATGGACTCGTTGCGGAAACACGATCATCTACCAATGATTCTGATCTTTTCCTAGATGATGTATTAACTTTTCTTAGCGATAATTTTGGTCTGGCTCCATATAGTGAATTACCAATTAATAAAAAATATGTGAGTGAAATTTACTTTACTCTAAATCAAACACCAGAGTTTTTCAGTAAATTGACTGACTCTTTTATCGAAAAATCATCAAGTTATATTAACTGCGATAAGGTAGGTAAATTTGGTTTTATGGGAATTCACTTGGCAACAGACCCAGAATTATCCAGAAATCCCTCGTTCATCCGTGTTGAAAGAGAGATTAACGTACCATTTCATGCAAATAGATTTTTTTCCGCCGGGTCAATAAGAACTCGTGAGCACATTAATTTGTTGGAAGGGCTGGAAACTGTCGAAAATCAATTCACCTAATTCCGAATACGCAGTTATCCAAACGATTTTTTTGGCCATTCAATTCACACAAACTTGAAGACCGGTTTTCGCCTCCAACCGTTTAACTGGCTTGATTGGTATAGTCATTCTTACCATTCGATTTGACTCAATACGCTTGAGCGACGTCAGTTAATTTCTCGCATTGGTCAAGAATTTCTAGAATTCAACACAGATACAATTTGCTAAAATACATTTTCTACAACAAAACAACGAATCCATACGGATCCGCGCGTGCCCGATAAGCGCATTGAGAGGAGTTATTAGCGTAATGTATAAATCACTACTTATCGACCCGGCCAAATGCACCAGTTGCCTGCAGTGTGAACTTGCATGCTCATTTGAAAACGAAGGCGTATTTAACCCGGCAAAATCCAGAATCAAGGTGTTCGAATTTGAGCATGGGTTGACGACGATTCCCTATACGTGCACGCAATGCGAAGAGGCGTGGTGTCTCCATGCCTGCCCTGTCGAAGCAATCACGGTGAATGCAAAGACCGGTGCGAAGGAAGTTAACGATTCGATTTGCGTAGGGTGTAAAGTCTGTACCATTGCCTGTCCCTTTGGAACAGTCAACTATAACTCCCACACCGGCAAGGTCATCAAATGTGATTTGTGTGGCGGCGATCCCCAGTGTGCTGAAGCGTGTCCGACCGGTGCCATTGTTTATGTGGACTCTGATTGGACTGGACTGTCGAAGATGCGGGACTCTGCGCTTGAAGCGCATGCCTGATACGACTTAACCACCTCAACGACGCGGAAAATACAGTGCATCATGTTATAGTCGGCGCCGGTCCAGCTGGCGTTATCGCAGCAGAAACGCTGAGACATAAGTCTCCCAGCGACTCAATTACGATCATCGGGGACGAGCCTTATCCCGCCTATTCACGGATGGCGATTCCCTATCTTCTGGCCGGTGACGTTAAAGAAGATGGAACCTACCTTCGGCACAATGAGAATCACTTTGCCAATCTGGAAATTGATGTTCAAAACGATTCGGTCTCCAGTGTTTCACCGCAGACAAAATCCGTTTCTTTAGCAAGCGGAAAACAAGTTTCCTACGACAGGCTGTTACTCGCCGTGGGTGCCAGTGCCATCCGCCCGCCGATCAGTGGAATGGACTCGCCACGAGTACACAACTGCTGGACACTGACGGATGCACACCAAATTCTTCAGAAAGTCAAAGCGGGAGATCGCGTCGTGCTGCTTGGAGCCGGATTTATCGGCTGCATCGTCTTACAGGCTTTGGTGGAAATGAAACTGGACTTGACTGTCATTGAGTTAGCAGACCGTATGCTGGCCCGAATGATGGATGATCCCGGTGGTAACATGATCAAGCGGTGGTGTGAAGCCAAAGGCGTCGCAGTAAGAATAGGTACCGAAGCCAAAGGCGTTACCGAGCATGATAATGCCTTGGAAATCACACTCGGAGACGGCAGCACAATTGTCGCTGATCACATCGTGTGTGCCGCGGGTGTGCGTTCGAATATTCAGTTCCTCGAAGGCAGTGGCATCGAGACCGATGCAGGTGTGCTCGTTAACCATAACCTGCAAACCAACATTGACGGAATCTATGCAGCAGGCGACGTTGCACAAGGTCCTGATCGCAGCACCGGGGAACAGCAGGTGCACGCCATACAGCCAACCGCCAGTGAGCACGGTCGAATCGCGGGTTGTCAGATGGCTGGGGATGTAGTGCCCTATGGCGGCAGTTTATCCATGAATGTTCTCAACACATTGGGACTCATCACCAGTTCTTTCGGACTGTGGGACGGCATTGATGGCGGTGACAGCACCGCGTCGGAAGATCAGACCCACAATCGCTACCTCAGGCTGGAATTCAAAGATGATGTGCTCGTTGGTGCGCTTGCCATCGGACTCACTCAACACGTCGGTATTCTAAGAGGATTGGTTCAAACCGGAGTGAAACTGGGCAAATGGAAAAATGTGTTGATGCAAGATCCTTCACAAATCATGCACGCTTATCTTGCCAGGGTACAGGGGACTCGAGCCTAAGTTCGATGACTGTGCCCTAAGTTCGGCACACGCGAATTCAACTCTTATTTACGAGTGTAGAATTATTTTGCACTGTGGGTCTTCACCCGCTTAACGCGACCAAGATGCAGGCACTTGATCTTTTGCTCTTCAGCAAAACAGCATAGTTTCTGCAGGCGACAAAGTCCTATTTTGGAAAGTGGTGTTCGACAACGGTCCAGGCACTTGATTTAGCTTCCAACACCAGGCACGAGGCGCCACCTCGGGTTCGAACTCGACCGGATGCACCTGGATTGACCACCCAAGGTTCAGCTTCCTGATCAATGACTCGGACATGCGTGTGTCCATAGACGATGACACGACTTTTCGGGTGTCTTTTTCTCAAGATCTCGTGGTACCGACGAGTATCGCGTACGGTATGCCCATGTTCAACGCAAATTGTTCCGTTCGCGAGTACGATCTCAAGAGTCGTCGGTAACGAATCTACAAATTCAGCTTCCGACTCAATCCATTTGTCTGCGTCATCATTGTTCCCTGCAACCGCAAAGACCAGCCGTGATTGCGGTTTCATTGCATCAAGGACCGAACGTGAACCGATATCTCCTGCATGAATCGCCGCATGGCAACTTTCTACCAACTGTGCGATTCTCGAATCGATAAATCCGTGAGTGTCAGAAACGATCGCGATCCGAACCGTCTGATTTCCCCAATCAGAAAGATCTGTTATTCGCGTTGCGTTGGTGCACATTCAGCTCTTTCCTCGATTCGCGCTTGCATTCGCTTTTGTCGCTTTTCCCGTGCATCGGGTTTCATCGGGATCGTCATTTCACCGTATAGCACCTGTTTGAGAAACTGCATCGCAAATTTCAACAATTCTTCTTCATCGGATATCAAGGTCGATAATTTGCTTTGTTCCAGATCATAAATTTCCGAAAATCCAGAGGTTTGAATAAACTCACGAAAACTGTCGAGATCATAACTGCACATGTCAAATAACTGTTTGCTGCGATCAGACGGGCGTCCGACAGTCGGACCACTCGAGCGTTTTTTCAGCACGACATCGCGCCATTCTCGGTTCATCTCATCATATTGATCAACACCTTGCTCCACGCGATATTCAGCCACAGTCAACCGACGCGGCTCCTCATGTCCACGGCAATGTTCTTCCTTAACAATAAAAAAGATGTCGTCGACTTCAGGTGAATCTTTTTTTCGAACGCCCATACTGCCAAGTGCGTAGTACCGACAGGCGGCAGGTCGGTCCTCGTAAACCGTACAGCCCTCCTCAGCGAGAAATACACACTCAGTTGTACCGGGTTTGGTGTTCAGTTTCAGCCCAGGCAAGTCATGGTGGTCCATTGGATAAGGTGCGGTGTAGGCACCAACAAAATCTCGCGAAGCCAAATTGAACCGGCGTTTTAGACGGAGGATATCGTACGGAGTAATTACAATATCAATATTGCGACAACAAGCATTGAAGCAGCTGATCTGCTTGTGACAATCAAACTGAATTTCTGAGTCCAGTTTCAACTCTACAGGTTGAATCGGGCTGGTGTAAAAAGAAGATTGTCCTGATTTTTTGTTCATCGGGTTTGTCTGGCACCTGGGAGCCTAATGTCAATATTACCATCAAGGCAACAAATGTTCGTCGGAGATTATAGAAGACTGTCCCCTCTACTTGTCCCATTGGCTCGAGTAATTTAGCGTTACTCGATTTATTGCAACGGATTTGCTTACTTGCGATGTCGGTGATTCTAGAAATTGATGGTGTTTCCAAAAGTTTCAACGGCTTCACTGCAGTAAAGCATTGCAACCTGGAACTCGAAGCCGGTGCCATATCAGGCCTGATCGGTCCAAATGGAGCCGGGAAATCGACACTGTTTAATATCGTCGCCGGTGTCCATCAGCCTGACCGCGGTCACGTCCGACTCAATGGTATCGACGTAACTGGAGTACCTGCGCATAGAATGTTCGCACACGGCTTGCTTCGCACATTTCAGATTCCTCACGAATTTTCCAACATGTCGGCCATCGAAAATCTGCTGATGGTGCCTACTCCCCAAAAAGGTGAAAAATTGTTCAATGCACTTTTTCGATCTTCGAAATATCAATCCGAGGAACTCGAGATTCGTAGCAAAGCACAAGAAGTTCTTAGTTTTCTGGGTCTGTCACACGTCAAGAATGAACTGGCTGGAAATCTTTCAGGCGGACAAAAGAAATTGCTAGAACTTGGCCGAACGCTGATGGTAGACGCACAAATTGTCCTGCTGGATGAATTGGGAGCTGGCGTGAACCACACACTGCTCAATCGTCTGGCGGACAACATTATTCAACTCAATCGGGAATGGGGAAAAACGTTCTTCATTATTGAACACAACATGGATTTCATTTCCAGGCTGTGCCACACGGTTACAGTGATGGTTGAAGGCAGCATCGCCGCACAAGGTTTACCTGAACAGGTTCTGAGCAATCCAATGGTGGTCGACGCCTATTTTGGCGCCAACCACCAAACGTGATGAAAATTGAGTGAAATGACACTGATCAGTGCCACAAACATCGTCGCCGGTTACGGTGGAGAACCAGTGCTCAATGGAATCGACATCGCGATTCATCAAGGACAGATTGGTGTGATTGTCGGGCCCAATGGCGCAGGCAAATCCACTGCATTGAAAAGCATATTTGGATTGATCAAACCCAGTGCCGGACGCGTGGAGCTTTCGGGACAGGACATCACAAAGGTGCCTCCTGACCGGCGTGTCGAACTCGGTATCGGATACGTTCCGCAGGAGAAGAATATCTTTCCGTCTCTGACCGTGCGTGAAAATCTGGAAATGGGTGCCTTTATCCGTAAGGATGATTTTTCGGCAGTGATTGACACAATGTTTGGACTTTTCCCACCGCTTGAATCGAAAGCCGAAGAAGTTGCCGGGCAGTTGTCTGGTGGTCAGCGCCAGATGGTTGCTATTGCGCGTGCACTGATGGTGAATCCCAAACTCTTGTTGCTCGATGAACCAACGGTTGGGCTATCGCCAGCCTTTGTACACGACATCATTGGTCGCATCCAGGCCATTGCAGCCTCTGGAGTTGGCATTCTGATTGTTGAACAAAATGCCAAACGCGCACTCAGTATTGCAGATATCGGATTTGTGCTGGCAGGTGGGCAAAATCTGTTCACTGACAGCGGCCAAAATCTGCTGAATGATCCTAAAGTCGCCAAAAGCTTTCTCGGTGGTTGATTAACCTTGAATGAACTGATCTTCTTTGTCAACAAAGTGCTGATTTCCGGCACGATCATTAGCTGTGTTTATGCACTCGGTGCCATTGGAGTCACCCTGGTTTTTGGTATTTTGCGATTTGCTAATTTCTCACATGCTGACCTGATGACAGTCGGCGCTTATTTGTCATTTGTATTTGCTGCATTAATGCCTGGAATCGGGTCTGCTGTTGGATTACCAACGGGCTTTGTGGTATTGCCACTGTCCATTGTGTGCCTGGCAGCTTTCGCGATTTGTATTGATCGTTTGTTTTACCGACCGCTTCGCGCCCGAAACAGCAGGCCGGTGATACTGTTGGTCGCTTCGCTCGGAGTGACTTTGATGCTGCACGGTGTTGTTCGTCTATTTTTTGGCACCTCGCCACGCACTTTTTTTGAAAATGAAACCAAGGACGTTTTTCGAATTGATGTGCCACTTGAAGCTGCAAGCCGTGATATCGTCATATCTGAACCGCAGATCTTGCTCATCGTTACCAGCTTTGTTTGTATATTTGCACTGCATCATTTTCTCACGCGAACGCGTTTGGGAAAAGCAATGCGAGCGATGTCTGACAATGCTGACCTGGCCTTGGTATCAGGCATCAATACCGAAACTGTAGTCAGAGCCACATGGATCATCGCCGGCAGCCTGGCTGCGATTGCAGGGACGTTGCTCGCACTCGACGTCGTATTAAAGCCAGACTTGAGTTTCAATATCCTGCTGCCGATATTTGCTGCTGCAATCGTCGGCGGCGTCGGTCGGCCCTATGGAGCCATCGCGGGTGGGCTGCTTGTCGGATATTCTGAAACACTGGCAGTTTTCAACTGGTCAATTCTGCTACGGCCATTCGCACCGTTGATGCCGCAATGGATTGAAATTCCAGCGCGCCTGGCGATCGTTCCAACAGAATACAAAATCGTCGTGCCTTTTGTCATTCTCCTCGCCGTACTGATATGGCGTCCAACAGGAATATTTAGAGGTCAGATTCTTTGATTATTTCCCGCTATCGTAGAGAATTGTTGCTTTTTGCACTGGTCGGTATTGCCATCGCAATCATCGCTGTGACTTTCGGTGAAGCCTACGTGATGCGAATGCTTGCCGAGGCCGCTTGTTATTCGATTCTGGCACTCGGACTCACTTTGCAATGGGGTTATGCCGGGCTGTTCAATGCGGGTGGAATGGGTTTTGTTGCCATTGGGGGATTCACAACGATGTTGGTCGCATTTCCGGTCAACGACGCATTTTGGGATTCAAAAGGCGCAGCTGCGCTGGGCAACTTGCTGCTGGAAGTCGTGATCATTGTCGTCGTTGTGATTGGACTGACTCAAATTCACCGGATTGGTATTCGTGGTAAGCTCAAAGGCGCGTGTGTGTTTTTGGGCTTGATCATTGCTTTTTTTGTATTTAACAACCAACTGTTACCTGTAGCCCGGCTGATTGAAAGTGAGGCAGGCTTTATCGGAGGTCTCGGTCTGCCAGTATTGTTGGGTTGGGTTGCAGGAGGTTTGGCCGCTGCATTTGTCGCCTATTGGGTCGGTAAGGCCTGCCTTGGATTGCGGGCGGATTACCTTGCCATAGCAACTTTGGGTATTGCTGAAATTATCAAGGCGATACTCAAGAACGCTGACTGGCTGTCACGCGGCACACTGACCGTATCCCCCCTACCCTGGCCCGTGCCAACGCCCAATGACATCGGCTTTGTTGCAGCGCGCTCGGCTTATCTTGCGCTGACAGCCGTATTGGTCGCATTAATATTCGTATTGTTGCAGCGAGCTTATCGAGCCCCTTGGGGACGAACACTGCGAGCAATTCGGGATAACGAAATTTCCGCCGCAGCGATGGGAAAAAACATCAATCTACGACGCTTGCAGGTCTTCGTATTAGGGTCCGGACTAATCGGATTCGGTGGGGCTGCCCTCATCAGTTTTGCGAGGATTTTTGACCCATCGAGTTTCACTCCGCTCAAACACACGTTTTTGATTTGGGTGATGGTTCTGGTCGGCGGAGCCGGGAACAATCTGGGAGCGATATTCGGTGCAGTTGCGGTTTACATCATTTGGTTGATGGGTGAACCGATTGTGCTTTTTTTGTTTGAATGGGTGCGTGATTTGGGCAGTCTGTGGTTTGATTGGGAGGCGCCTGATGATTTAATGACACGGGCGTTACAGGCACGTGTCTTCTTTATCGGCTTGACCATCACCTTGGCATTGCGCTTTGTTCCAAACGGCTTGATTCCAGAGCGTATTCACCAGCACTCCTGAACTCCTGAACGCGAAGCGCCCGCGATTTTGATCGCGGGCGCAACCTCTGACCATTGATGTGTGTACAGAGTCTTTTTCGATTTACATGATCAAACCGACGTCAACAATTGCGCCGTCCTGTACGACTGATTCATTGATAATGCCAGACACATCGCCGTTCTCATCGAAATCCTGGCTTCCAGTGGCGCCTTCGTAGTTGACTTCACCACCGTTTGACAGGATCTCAACTGCTTTGGCCCATTCTCCTGGATATATGGTTTCCCCTGGCGGGCTGGAAACGCTGCGTAGAGCCGCTACCATACCTTCTCGATCTGTCGAACCCTTTTGCTGCATGGCTAAAGCCAGCAAAAATGCAGCGTCATAGGCCTGTCCCAAATAAACGCCATCAGCGGCGCCGGCTGCTTCTAGAATAGCGGTAAACATGTCCAGTCCGACTCCTGCAGGTGCACCAGGTTGGGTAAGAACCATGCCTTCAAGTGCCGCTGCGCCAACTCCATCGATTAGCGATTGTGAAACCATGCCATCTCCACCGACAAAACTTGAAAAATCACCACCTTCAACCGCCTGTCGAATGATGGTTTGCCCGGAGCCATCGGCATACGCGAGAACGACAAGATGCTCCGCACCGCTCGATGCCAGCGATCCGATTTCTGCCCGGTAGTCAGCCTTGCCATCTTCGTGTGCTTCGTTAGCTGCTACGGTACCCCCTAATGCAGTAAACGCACCAGACAGTGCATCCGCAAATCCCTTGCCATAGTCGTTATTGATATAGGTGATGGCGATCGGATCCATACCCTTGTTCATCAATAATTTTGCCATCGACTGGCCTTGGTATGAATCGGATGGAACCGTGCGGTAGACCAGGTCGCTGTCTTCAAGACCCGAAACTGCAGGACTGGTTGAGGCAGGTGAAATCATCACCACACCCGCTGGAATTGCTGCGTTGTTTGCCGCTGAAATTGTCGAACCTGAACAAAGAGCACCTACGATTGCCGCAACGCCTTCTGAGTTAACCAGCCTGTCAGCCGCGTTGGCAGCCTCGGTTGCATCGACACAAGTGGTATCACCGGCAACGACTTCAACAGTTGAGCCCATCACACCTCCAGCACTGTTGACATTGTCTGCGGCAATATCAGCACCCATTTGTATCGCCGGTGTGAGCGATTCAATCGGACCCGTGAAACCACCCAGGAACCCGATCTTGACGGTTCCATCAGCATTTGCAATTGGCACCAAAAGCGACGCCGCCAAAAATGTAGCACTGATTGATATGGCTTGTTTAGCAAATTTCATTTTTTACCTCCTGTATGGATAATCTACCTATTCCAAAACACCTTGGATTCCAAGGCGTTAATTTGTGTATCGTATTGTCTGATCATTGTGTGTTGATCAGTTGGATAATAAAATTATACAGATATCGTTCAGACTTGAGCATAATTCATTTCCTCTATTAAAACAGTTATTTAAATAATATTTGATGAGCAATATACAGGTCAAGCGCAAGCTTTATCCAAAGATATTTCAAAAATACGAATGGCTGGGCAGGTGTTGACGTGCGATCTGGAATTTGTAGACTCATTTTCTTAACGATCATCAGTCGATGACTGTTAGACGCTGTTTTGCAAGAACTCGATTTGAGAGCCGTTCACGAAGCCCAACGAAGTGGAGAATCAGTGCTGTCATTTCACTCTCACTCATCGCAGTCATATAGTAAAGTAGTGATGATCCCAGATTGATCGCTTAAAGATTGTGGATTTCACATGTTGACGATTGCCGAAAGCATCTTGTTGCTTCTGGAAGATGAAGATGGAATTTTTATTCCCACTCAAAGCGATACAGTCAATAGCGTCCTGGTAGGTGCGGTGCTCATTGATTTGGCACTGATGGATAGGATTGATACCGACCTGGAGCAACTCATCGTACTGGACGATGCCCCTACCGGTAATGTGCTGATGGATGCAATTCTGTCAGAAATTACGGCAAATAGCCAAACACTGGACACACTGTGCTGGATAGAGCGATTGTCATCCGATCAGTCCATTTGCATTCAAGAACTGGCTTTAACCGGTCTAGTTCAAAGTGGGGTGATCGAACAACAAGACACAAAATTCCTGTGGCACATCCGTTCTCGAACCTATCCGACCATTGATTTCGATTCGAAGGACAAGATCAAACAACGCATACGAGACGTCGTGCTGGCCGACGATGTGCCCCTTCTAGAGGATGCCGCAACTGCGTGCCTGGCAGATGCCTGCGGTTTGCTCCCGGAAGTTTTGAGCGATGCAGAAATAAAGATGCGCCGGGCAAGGCTGCAAATTCTTCGCAAACTTGACCTGATCGGTCGAGAGGTCATCAACCGAATCGCTGCCATCGAACGAAAGGCAATCATGGCGACTCGAATGCAAACTGCCCGTCTGCAAAAATGGGCACTTGTTCTGTCATTGATTGGCGCTCTCGTGGCGGTCGCAACCTTGCTAATCCCGCGTGTGCCAATTCCAGACCACTTCGGTCCAAACTTGTACGAACGCCTGTGGAATGACTCGATTTGGCAGCAATGGTCGGGGTATTTGCTCATCGCATTTAGCCTAATCGGTTTTCTGATTGTTATTTTGCTGAAGAAACGACTATTGACAAGATGGGGTAACTACTCTGCTTGGCAACTGGCACACGTCGGGCTGGGGATGTTTTGTATCTTTATTTTGTTCATTCATACTGGATTTCGTCTGGGTGATAATTTAAACGCGCTGCTGATGGTCTGCTACCTGGTATCGCTGATTTTTGGTACACTGACTGGAATCCTGATTGGCGGCGTGGCGCGTTTGAGAAAGTGGGGCATCGGGTTGACTCGAAAAATGCGACTGGTACCGGCTCGACTTCACATTACAGTGCTGCTTCCCTTGCCGGCACTCCTCATCGCTCATGTTCTGATTGTCTACCTGTATTGAGAGCACTTACAATTGTCGAAAAAATCGTGGTTCTGGGGTATCTGGCTGTTCTTGTCTCTGATTGCGATATTGACAGTCGTAACATGGATGACGATTGGCGGCAACCGTCAACTGCTATTGGTTGGTCAAACAACCGATGCCCACCACCAGATTGAATTGGCGTGTGAAACCTGCCATGCTGCTCCAATTTTCGCCAATGCGAATACAGCGGTCAAAGCCATGAACAAAACCTGTAGAAATTGTCATGATGACGAACTCGAAAAAGCTGATGACAGCCACCCGCGCAAGAAATTTCGAAGCCCGAGAATGGCAGCCTATTGGGAGAAACTGGATGCGCGCCTTTGTACTTCATGTCACATCGAACACCGTCCGGAAATCACGCGCGAAAGCGCCGTAACCGTTGCCATGAATTTTTGCATTGCCTGTCATTCTGAAGGTGACCAGGATGTCAGGGTGATTCGAGCCAGTCACGTAGAGGCAACATTCGATACCTGCGCGAGTGCCGGCTGCCACAACTATCATGACAACCGCGCCCTGTATAGCGACTTTCTGGTCAAGCACGCAAAAGGGGCGTGGCTTACTAAGAATCCCGTTCACAAGCTGTCAGCCGAATTGCACGGGCGGGAAATTTCCACTGAGGCAAAACTGACGCCAAATGATGTTATTGCACCGCAAAATTCACTGACAAATCGGATACCACTCAATGAGTGGGCGGTCTCCGGTCACGCTGATTCTGGCATTAACTGTATCCACTGTCACGCACCTGGTGTTGTTGAAACAGCCGGGCAAATTGAAATTGAAAAGAATTGGACCGAAAAACCAACAACACAAGTGTGCACTGACTGTCATAAGAATGAAGCAAAAACGTTCCAGTACGGACGCCACGGTATGCGGCAGCATCTAAAAATATCCAACCCCCGCAATATCGATCAACAGCTTAACAAATTAGGCCTTGAGAATGTCATACCTCAAAGCCTGAAGACATGGCTCTCAGACCCGAATGTGCCGTGGCACATGACGGTTGCTGAATCCCGTTTACCAATGCACAGTCAGGCGACGGAACGCAAACTCGATTGCGGCACCTGTCACAGTCCTCATCGCGTCGATGTTGAATATGCTGCAGTCGATGCCTGTCTGAGCTGTCACAACGATTTGCACAGCCAAGCTTACCAGGCGAGTTCACACAACAAACTATGGCAAGCCGAAACGGCTGGCGAAGCGCCACCTGGCACCGGGGTCAGTTGTGCAACGTGTCACATGAGTAAAGTCAAACGTAGAGGGAAAATCACGACCAGTCACAATCAGAACGACACATTGCGACCGAATGAAAAAATGATTCGCCCTGTCTGTCTTGACTGTCATGGCCTTGAGTTTTCACTCAATTCACTGGCCGATGATGATCTGGTCAATCGCAATTTTCTGGGCAAACCTTCGCACAGTGTCGATAGCATAAAATGGGCGTTGCAAAGCGAGGATGAGTGAGTCCAAAGGAGAGGTATCCGACGAGTACTACGTATGATTGGAAAAAGCTGAGTTTTATTGCGTCTAAAGTTACAACCCCATGAATCCAATCGCAATAATGCACAATACTATTTTGCCAATTGCAAAATGTAACACAGGAGGTTCCGGATGAGTCAATCTAAAACCCTGGTCACCTTAATGCTCGCAATGACAATGATGATGGTGACAAAAGCGACCGCAGAAGGAGTTTCATACGAACGAGTCGCAGATATGCTGTACCTGGTGATGTCAGCCGACCGTGCCGTCTACACGCAAAAAGTTATTCAACGGCTGACAATGGAAGAAGAGGTTATTACGGCATCTGAATATTACGAGGACGACGCAGCGTTGCCGCTTCCTGCGCAGATGTTCAGATTCGGTGCGGAATTCGTTGCCGACGAAACCGAAGATTTTTCCTATTCCCTGATTTCCCTGGACCCAATCAACAAGAAAAACGGTCCGGGGACAGACCTGGAAAAGGAAGGGCTTGAATTTGTCGCAGCCAATCCTGAAGAGAATTATTATGGAGAAGAAGAGCTTGGTGGTCAACGGTATTTCGCCGCTGTCTACGCGGACATCGCTGTCGCACAGGCGTGTACCAATTGTCATAATAATCACAAGGACTCCCCGCGCAACGACATCGAAATTGGTGATGTGATGGGTGGTGTAATTATCCGTATACCGATTGAATAAGCTGACTGACTGTGAATTGACATATACGGTTGGAACATTCGCCTACATCCGGTCATGCGCCGATGTGTAGCGATTCATTTCGAGTCCAAATAGAAAATTAACATGATCAATCAAATTTGGCAATTACATCAATCCTGTAAGCAATGTGAAATCTTCAGGTTCATTATATTGTCCCCTCATTGTGGCTTGACAGTCGAGTCAAGCTTGAAACTACTAAACAGCGACCTGCAGTGACTTCAGAGCGCAGCAACAAAGGGTTGCCACTTTCTGGAATAAAGGTTGTTGAAGTGTGCCAAATCGCCGCAGGTCCATTTTGTGCGATGCTACTTGGAGACCTGGGCGCTGATGTGATAAAGATTGAACCACTGTCTGGCGATGCCATGCGTCAATGGCCACCGTTAAGCAACGGGTTCAGTGAAAATTTTGCATCAGTTAATCGTAACAAACGCTCGATTGCACTGGACCTGAAAGATCCCAAATCGCAGAAAATTGCTTTGCATTTGATCAAAAGAGCCGATGTTCTGATTGAAAACAATCGTCCTGGTGTGATGGACCGATTGGGGTTGGGATATGAATCGATCTCGAGTTTAAATCCGGCTATCGTTTACTGTTCAATTTCTGCATATGGGCAAACCGGTCCGCGTGCAAAGGAAGGTGCGTTTGACGTCACCATGCAAGCCATCTCCGGCATTATGAGTGTAACGGGCGAAATCGATCAAGCACCGGTAAAGTGCGGTGTACCGCTCAGTGACTTTGGAACGGGGCTATATGCTGCTTTCCATGTTTCATCGGCGCTTTTCGAACGAACGGTCACCGGTAAAGGTAAACGAATTGACGCTTCCATGCTGGGCTGCAGCTTAGGAATGGCACCCTTGCAGGTGAGCGAATACTTCGGGACCGGAATCAACCCGAAACCCTTGGGTTCTCGCCACCCTCGCAACGCACCCTACCAGGCATTTCGAGCATCTGATGATTACTTCGTTTTAGCGGCAGGCAATCAGCGATTATTTGAACTGGTTTGCCACTTGATTGAACGGACCGATCTCGTTGAAGATGCACGCTTTGAAAACACGGCCAAGCGCGCTAAAAATCAAGTCGATCTGACCCAAATACTGGAGCAAGAGTTTAGCCAACGCACAGCAGCACACTGGTACACACTATTTCGGGAGGCAGGTGTACCAAGCGCACCGATCAACAAGTACAGTGAAGCTTTGAGCGATCCGCAAGTTGTCGCCTCCGGTTGGGTTGAACCCCTTGAACTTCCAGGCAACGCCAATACCAATACATTTGGTCATCCTGTCTTGCTGGACGGTGAGAATCTCCCTATCCGAGCGCGCCCGCCGGTACTCAATGAACACGAAACCGAAATTCTCGAAGAGTTCGGCATTCGCAATTCGGATTTGGATTGACTGATTTTCCGAGTGCGGTTCAAAAACACTCCACACATTGCCAACGATTCAGGGCGAACATGGAACTTTCTAAAGCCCGCTTGAGTCAATTGGCATCCTTAATCAAGACCTGGGGCCAGCAATTGGGGTTTCAGCAAGTCGGGATTACCGATACCGACCTGACTCAGGCCGAAAATTACCTGGCCGAATGGACCGACCACGGAATGCATGGTGAAATGCACTACATGAAACGACACGGTCTTAAGCGAACGCGCGCCGACCTGCTTGTGCCTGGAACAATCCGCGTGATTTCGGCCCGCATGGATTACTTCCCCGAAGGCGCGAAGACGATCGCAGATAACTTGAATGATCCGACATTGGCTTTCATCTCTCGATACGCAACCGGGAAAGACTATCACAAACTCATTCGCAAGCGTTTGCAGCAACTCGCAAACCAGATTCAAGACGAAATTGGTGAGTTTGGTTACCGGGCGTTTGCCGACAGCGCGCCGGTGATGGAAAAGCCGATTGCCCAAAAAGCAGGACTTGGCTGGATTGGCAAACATTCCAACCTGCTTCACCGCAAAGCAGGGTCCTGGTTTTTCTTGGGCGAACTTTATACCGACTTGCCATTACCGCCAGATCAACCGGAAACTGATCATTGTGGCAGTTGTTCAGCCTGCCTGGACGCATGCCCGACTAATGCGATTGTAAAGCCTTATGTAGTTGATGCCAGAAAATGTATTTCATACCTGACTATCGAATACAAAGGTTCAATTCCGATTGAATTTCGAAAGGCCATAGGAAACCGAATTTTTGGTTGTGATGACTGTCAGATGGTATGCCCCTGGAACCGCTTTGCTACCCCTTCTCGGGACACTGCATTTTCAGTACGGCACAACTTGGACTCTTCTCAGCTTAGTCACCTATTGATGTGGTCTGAACAAGAATTTCTGGAAAAAACCCGTGGCTCAGCAATCAAAAGGCTGGGCTATGAGCGGTGGTTAAGAAACATTGCGGTGGCTCTGGGAAATTCTCTACCATGCAAAGAGACGCTTAATGCGTTGAATTACCGTAGAAATGATGCATCAGATTTGGTACGAGAACATGTTGATTGGGCGCTCAAGCAATTGTCTGAAAATCCTGGATGAAATCCAACTCAGGCACTCTATACGCCGTCACGATACGATTTCAATTGACGTCTTTAAGTGAATTCGCCAAATGTAGTTCGCCACAACGCGCAGAAAAGTGTGCTACTGGTCATGTAAGCACAAGGTAAAAGAAAATCAGCACTTTCTGTCAATTGCGTGCTTGCGTTCGCAAGTCTGGTACGAGCGCGTACGTTTTAAGTACAATAACCTGTTGTCATCCTGAAGGCAAGATTCAAATTGAACCAAAATCAACTAAATTGAATATCGGTAACGAAAAATGAAGACAAAACTATCCCTGATCGTCGCGATGAGCTTAATGCTGGTCGCACCAGGCGCATTCTCTGCTACTGTCAAGCTTGGATTCGTAACGACTTTGAGTACTCCGGCAGCAGTAATCGGTAATGACATGAGAGATGCCGTCGAACTGGCATTGGAACACATTGACCACAAAATGGGAGCGGTTGATGTTGAAGTCGTTTACGGCGATGATGAATTTAATCCGCAAAAAGGAAAACAGGCAACAGAACGTCTGGTCGCACAGGAAAAAGTTGACATCGTATTTGGCTACATCTGGTCACACGTATTGCTCGCATCAGCGACGACTGTTCTGGATGCCGGCAAAATCTTGATCAGCGCGAATGCCGGACCATCACAACTGGCTGGTAAAGGCTGTCACGAAAATTTCTTTAATATCTCCTGGCAAAACGACCAAACACCCATGGCAATGGGTGAGGTGCTAAATCAGCGCGGAGTCAAGTCGCTCTATGTGATTGCACCGCTCTATGCAGCGGGCAAAAATATGGTTGCTGGCGTGAAGCGAACCTTTGCCGGCGAAATCGTCGGTGAAGACATGACCAAGTGGCCAGATCAGATCGACTGGGCCTCTGAACTGTCAAAAGTAAAGGCAGCCAACCCGGATGGTGTATTCATATTCTATCCCGGTAAACATGGCCCCGCATTTATCAAGCAGTTCCAACAATCCGGACTGGCAGGCAATGTTGATCTGTACACCGTGTTTACGGTCGACTCGATCAGTTTGCCACGCTTTCAGGCTGCTGAAATGACCGGCGTCCTTGGCTCGACAATGACGCAATTCTGGGCGCCAGATCTGGATAATGATGCCAATAAGAAATTCGTCGATGGATTTAAGGCAAAATACGGAAAATACCCAAGCTTTTATGCCGCACAGAGCTACGATGCTGTCATGTTCATCAAGAGCGCAGTTGAAGCGGTTGATGGTGATGTCAGTAATGTAGAGGGCATGCGCGCCGCATTGCAAAAGGCAGATTTCAATTCGGTACGCGGTGAATTCACCATGGGACCGAATCATTTTCCGATTCAGAATTTTTACAGCCGTGAAGTGGTTGCTGATGCCGACGGTGTGTGGACAACTAAAGTTCGCGAGACAGTGCTAAACATGCACCAGGATGTTTACGCTGGCGACTGCCCAATGTAACAATTTAAAACGTGCGAGTCCATTCGCATTTTTTTCTGAATCGTCAAGCTTCTGCCAAGCAGAAAAGACTTCACTGAAAGTTAAGGTACGAGACTCTACCGGGAGTCTCGTACCCGTATTGTCCTCCGTTTATTTGGTGGTGAATCTACTGCAGGTCGATTTAAGGCGATTGCCACAAGGCTGAAGACTTCATCCATCAAATTTTCAAACAGGCCAACTCATCCACTGATTTATTCAATAGCAGCAATAAGGGAGCGAACACTTGGAGTGGGCTTTACTGGTTGAACAGATTCTGAACGGAATCCAATTCGGTGTACTGCTGTTTCTTTTGGCAGCAGGGTTGACCTTGACGTTTGGGATTATGGATCTTGTCAATCTGGCACATGGTTCCATGTACATGCTCGGTGCCTTTGTCGGAGCAACCATATTTCTTTGGACCGGTTCTTTCATTATTGCCCTGTTACTCGCCGTTCCGCTAGTCGCTGGAATCGGAATCGTTACCGAAGTCACCACGCTCCGAACACTCTATCAGCGTCATCATCTCGACCAGGTGCTGGCTACATTTGGGCTGATTCTGTTTTTCAATGAAATGGTCCAAGTTGTCTGGCCACTTGATGGGTTGACCGTCCCGTTTCCAGACTACCTGACCTCAACAGTACCGCTGTTTTTCGGCATTGATTACTCGGTCTATCGCCTGATGATTATCGGTGCTGGGATCGTCGTAGCAATCGCAATGTGGGCCTTGGTTACCCGCACTCGGCTAGGGATGTTGATTCGTGCCGGAGCCACCGATCGTACCATGATCTATGCACTGGGAACGAATATTCGTTTGCTTTTCACGCTGGTCTTTGGAATTGGAACCGCATTGAGCGCATTGGCTGGTGTGTTGATGGCACCAATCCTTGGTGCAAATTCAGGCATGGGTGAGCAGATCATCATCGTCGCCTTCGTGGTGATTGTGATTGGCGGAATCGGATCGATCCGAGGATGCTTTATTGCGGCGCTGATTACGGGATTAATCGATGCACTGGGACGCTCTTTTCTGGACGTAATTCTTGCGCTGTTTATCCCCGTCAATGCAGCAGAAGCTGCTGCGCCAGCAATTTCATCAATGTTAATTTACATTTTTATGACCTGTATCCTGTTTTTTAAGCCACAAGGACTGTTTGGCGCACAAACTCAGTAATCGGGTTCTCTTAGAATGCTGAAGCTCAATAGTCTGCAAAATCGTCGCACTGCGCTGGCCATATTGGTCGTTGGCGCCTGTGCAATCGCACCCATTGTCGCAGGCGTGCTTGATGAACCGTATTACATCAATTTATTCGCCCGCTTGATGATTTGGGCAATCGCTGCAATCAGCCTCAATCTGATTCTTGGCTACGGGGGTATGATCAGTTTCGGGCACTCTCTTTACTTGGGCATCGGTGCCTATACCGTCGGCATATTTGCCTATTACGATATCTACAATTTTTACCTTCAGCTAACAACTGCTCTTGCACTCGGTGCGCTGATTGCACTTGTTTTTGGCGGAATTTGCCTGCGCACACGCGGAGTTTATTTCATCATGATTACCATGGCACTGACGCAGATGGTTTACTTTCTTTCGATCAGCATTGAAGAATATGGCAGTGATGATGGTTTGATCATTTATGTGCGAAGTGAATTGGGAACTGATTTGATCAGTTTTGACAACCCGATTCATCGGTATTATTTGATTTTTGCTGCCATGATTGCTTGTCTTTATTTTTCCCACCGATTGATTCGATCGCGCTTTGGCTACGTCATTCGTGGTACCCGATCGAATGAAACGCGCATGGAAGTGCTTGGATACCCCACTTTCAGGTACCGGCTCGTCTGCTTTATCATCGCCGGGGTTATGTGTACGCTGGCGGGCGTGTTAAGCGCCAATGTCGAAAAGTTTGTCAGTCCGGACATTATGCATTGGACACGCTCAGGTGAGTTGATTTTTATGGTAGTTTTAGGGGGAATGGCGAGCATCATGGGTCCCATCACCGGTGCGCTCGTCTTTTGGCTGCTGTCTGAATTTTTCTCTCGAATTACAGAACACTGGCATCTGATCTTTGGTCCATTTTTAATTCTCGTCGTACTTCTTTCACCGCGCGGTATTGACGGACTGCTCAGTATCAAGAGTTCAAGCAATGACTGATACACTACTTCAAATCAAAAATCTGAACAAATCTTTCGGTGGTGTTTTAGCGACCGATCATGTCAACCTTGAAATTGAACGCGGTGAAATTCACGCACTCATTGGGCCCAATGGTGCAGGCAAGACAACACTGATTTCACAAATCTCGGGAATTTTGCGAAGTGATTCTGGTGAAATCGAGTTTGACGGTAAACCGATCACACGGCTGAGCGCACCGGCCCGTTCACTAATGGGAATTGCACGGTCTTTTCAGATTACTTCAATACTCAAGGAATTTACCTGCCAGGAAAACGTTGCACTTGCGGTGCAAGCGCACTATGGGCACAGCTTTAATTTTTGGAAACCAGTGGCATCTGAACGAAACATACAAGATCGCGCATTAAGCGTACTTGAGTCAATTGGCATGGCAGACCACGCGAGCACAATGGCAACTGATTTGGCCCACGGTGAACAGCGCCAACTAGAGCTTGCTATTGCATTGGCAATGGACCCCAAACTGCTGGTCCTGGATGAACCGCTGGCGGGCATGGGTCGGCCTGATTCAGCCAAGATCATTCAATTTCTCAAGGGATTGAAAACCAAATTCACGATTCTGGTTATTGAACACGACATGGATGCTGTGTTTACATTGGCCGATCGTATTTCAGTGATGGTTTATGGACGCATGATCGCAAGCGGAGTACCTGACGAAATTCGTCGCGATGAATTGGTGCGCAGCGCTTATCTTGGGGTTGAATAGGCATCATGCTGTCTGTTAAAAATATTGGCGCATTCTATGGGGCAACACAGGCCTTGTTCGATATCAGCATTCAAATCAATGCGGGTGAGGTGGTTACACTGCTTGGCCGAAATGGCATGGGGAAAACCACCACGGTGCGCTCAATTATGGGGCTCATCAGACCTGCCAAAGGTAGTATTCACTTTGAAGATGAGAATATTACCGGCTGGCAAGCGTACCGGGTTGCCAATGCGGGCATCGGTCTTGCACCAGAAGGACGGCATATTTTTCCAAACCTGAGTGTCTTGGAAAACCTGGTGGCGACGGCACACAACAAAAACAATTTGGATAATCCATGGACGGTTGAGAAAGTGCTGGATTTGTTTCCTGCACTGGCACCACGTGCCAAGATTATGGGTGGCAGAATCTCTGGCGGCGAACAACAGATGCTGTCCATTGGAAGAGCACTAATGACCAACCCAAAACTGCTTTTGCTTGACGAAGCAACCGAAGGGCTGTCACCGTTGTTGCGTAGTCAAATCTGGCAGAGTATTTCGCAGTTAAAGGACAATCACCAGTCGATTTTACTCATCGACAAACACCTGGAATCTCTACTGCAAATTGGAGACCGCCACTACATCGTAGAAAAAGGATACATCGTCTGGAGTGGCTCTTCCGCGCAACTGCAAGCTGACTCAGCACTGCAACAGCGATACATCGGTTTGTAGTTTGCTAAAATTTCGGCTACGGCACCAGAAAGTGCCGCAGTCCAAAGCAATTACAAATTACCATCCCTTTTCATTTTATTCAGCCTGCGATTGGCAGAAAATGCTGAACGACTGGCGGGGTAGCGCTCAATGACTTCCGTCAGGTAGTTCTGTGCCTGTTCGAAGTCCTGTTGATCGTAGTAGATATAACCAATTTTCAACATCGCCTCTGCGGCGCGTCGATTATCCGGATAGTCCCTGGTAATCTGTTCGAATCCCATCAAGGCAATGTCAAATTTCTTGGTAACATAGTTGGCTTCAGCAATCCAGTAAAGGGCGTCATCAACCAATTCGCTCTGCGGATAGTTTTGAATTAGGGCGTTAAATTCAATGATCGCATCTTCGTATTTTCCTTGTCGCAGAGTGCGAAATGCATTGTCGTAAACTTCTCGGATCACTTCAGGATCAACAGCTTCAACTGCCTGATCCACTTGTGTCGTTTCTTCTCCAGTGTCTGCAGTCTCAGCTGGTAAAATTTCCGTGGTTTGATCGGCCCCAGAACTCGGCGCAGAGTCGGATTCACCAGCGTCAGATTCACTCACTGATGTATTGCTCGACCCACCGCGTTCAAACTTTCGAAGCCTGGCATCCAAGTCATCGTAGAGATCTTTTTGCCGCTGTTTGGTGGTATCCAATTCCGTTTCGAGTATCTCAACCTGGTCGCGTAACGATCGAATTTCATCGGACAGGATCTGCACCTGCGCAACCATCGCTTGCGGTGCCAACTCATCGACAGCCACGTTCTCAGTCTCCTCGCCGGAAGCAACGCTGGAATCATCAGTTACTTGCGAAGAATCAGTCGTTGTCTGAGCGGTCGCAGCACATCCTACGACAAGCGTAGCCGCCAACAAAGTTGACAACATTAAGGTAATCAGACTGGGACGGGGGAGTGGCACGGCATTTACCCTTGATCTAATCAACTATTGCATCAAGTCGTGTGAAAATTCCACTCGCCTGTTCAAGGCCCAACTTTCTTCATCAGAACCTGAAACAAATGGTACTTCTTCGCCATAGGACACGGAAGTGATTCTAGTCGCATCGACACCAAATTCCTGGAAAAATGCACTGACCGCGAGTGCACGCTGCTCACCCAGCGCTAAGTTGTATTCTCGAGTGCCACGTTCGTCGGCGTGACCGGCAAGTTGTAGTGAGACATCAGGATTTTGTACCAGCGCATTTGCATGGGCACGGATGACTTTCTGCGCATCCTCTGTCACAGTAGACTCATCATAATCAAAATAAACGGTTGACTGCTCCAGCAGACTCATTTGTTCGTCACTAGCTGACTCATCAAGCCCCATTTCAACCAGAACCGAGTCTTCCTCACTTCCTGCGGTTTCGGAAGATCCAGCTTGCGAAGGCTCATCCATAGAGCTTTCCTCCATTCCCGGATCGGCTGGTTTCGTACAGCTGACCAGAAAAAATAATGAAATAAATGTGACCGCAATGATTCGTGTGGACGCGTACATATGGAATTACCTCCGAAAAAGCGCTTTCTTACTGCTGGTGAATTTTGCCCCAGTCAACCTGTTTGATCCTTCCTTCTGCGACCGGGACGCGAGTCTGGGCGCGACCGTCCGGTGACAATATTTTAATATATCTATCCCTACCCTCAACGACGTGTATGAGCATATCACCGTGTGGCGAAAACTTAGCGGAGTCGTCAATATTGGTCGACGAAATGACGCGAATCTGCTTGGTCGAAAAATCGAATATGCCGACTTGGCTACCGCGTCCATGATCAGTGATCAGCACGAGTTGTTCTCCGGAAGGTGAATAGTGAGCCCCTGTGTTGGAACGCCCTTCCAGCGTTACTCTTTGAGCCGCAGCGTTGCGTTTGGCCGCGGCACGATAAATTTGAGGATCCTTGCCCCGGTTGGAAGTAAAGACGATATGTTTGCCATCGGGAGACCATGACGGTTCAGTATCAATCAAGCGATGGTCAGTAACCCGTGTTAACTTACCGTCTGCAAGGGAAATGATGTAGATGTCGTAATTGCCTTCAGTGGAATTTGAAAATACGATGCGCTGGCCATCAGGAGACCAGTTTGGTGCGCTGTTTTGCCCTTCCGGCGTGGCAATTGCATAACGTTCACCTGTTGCTATGGTCTGCACATAAATCAATGATCCGGATGCTCGCAACTCCGAATAAACCACTCGGGTGCCGTCGGGAGACCAGGCAGGAGACAGAATGGGATACTCACTTCGCAAAATGATTTGCGGGTTATGCCCGTCATAATCCGACAGGTAAAGTGCATGCTCCGGTGCACCGCCATTATCGTTTTGTATCGTGGTTGTGTACACAATCTGAGTGTCAAAGGAACTCAACTCGTCCGTAATGTTCTCGAACACTGAATTGGCAATCCGGTGCGCTGCCGCTCGAAGTTTGTCTACAGTAATGATGTACTGTATGCCAAACACCTGCTTTTGCTCAAAGGCATCGTATAACCGCGCAATCACCCGATAGCTGCCTTCCCTGTCTTGAGCGGCTTCCACGCGGCCGATCAAGACATAATCTGCGCTGATGACCTGCCAGTCATTAAATTGCATCGCCTCCGCAGAGGTCGGGGAACTGAGGTATTGATCTGCTGGAATTGGATCAAAGCGCCCAGTACGCGCCAAATCATCGCGGACAACCTGGCCGACTGAAACTGGAAGCGCGTCTTTGGTATCGCTACCAAATGGAACAATGGCAATGGGAATGCCGCGTTCGATGCCTTCATCAATTTCAATAACAATGACGGCATTCGCACGGCTTCCAATTACCAGCAATGCAATTGTAAAAATTATCGAGAAATATTTATTTTTCATTACATTTAACGCGCACTTCCGCTAAATTCAAATCGAAAACGTTTGAAATAATCAAAAATCTCCGGGTCTCTTGGGATCGGTAAAGGCGAAGCTTTACGCACCGCAATGGATACGGAACGGTCAAAAGCCAGCGAACCGCTTGACGAATAAACTTCCACCGACTGAACTTCACCAGTAGGATTGATTTCTACCTCGAGTATCGCGAATCGCCCCTCCGAGTTGGATTGTGCGATCCAGGAGTCTTCAACTTTTTGCTTGATCTGGGGAATGAATCTGGCAAATTCGCTTTGAGCTCGACGTTGCAGCTGCCTAGCGAGCGCTCGTTCCTGCTCCTGTCTAGCGAGTTCCTCCTGTTTTAATTTTTCTGCCAGTGCCACTTGTCTTTTTTCTTCTTCAATTCGTGCTTGTCTGGCTTTTTCTTCCAGTTCTTTTTGTCGCAATTCAGCTTCCAGGCGTTTTTGTTCTTCTTCTAAACGCTGCTGTTCCAATGCAGCCAATCGTTTAGCTTCAGCTTCCTGCTTCAAGCGTTTATTTTCTTCCTCAGTCTGGCGTTCTTGTTCTTCCAGTTGGGCAATCTGCGCCTGTTTCCTCAATTGCTCCGCTTCTGCTTCTTCGATCAGGCGCTGCTGGGCAGCTTCAATCTCTGCCTCGGTCAAACGCTTTTGTTCCTCAACCTGGCGCAACTCTTCTTCCTGCTGTAAGCGTAAAGCTTCCGCTTCTTCGATTTGCGCTTGAGCAGTTCTTTTTTGATCTTCAATCTCGCGAAGAGCTTCTTCTTGCTGTAAGCGCAATTCTTCGGCTTCTTTGATCAGGCGCTGTTCTTCCAATCGCTGTTGCTCGGCGGCTTCAATCTCCGCCTGTGCCAAACGCTTTTGTTCTTCAACCTGGCGCAACACTTCTTCCTGCTCTAAGCGCAAGGCTTCTGCTTCTTCAGTCAGGCGCTGTTGTTCCAATCGCTGCTGCTCAGCGGCTTCAATCTCCGCTTGGGCCAAACGCTTTTGTTCTTCAACCTGGCGTAGTTCTTCTTCCTGCTGTAAGCGCAAGGCTTCTGCTGCTTCGATCAGGCGCTGCTCTTCCAATCGCTGCTGCTCGGCGGCTTCAATCTCCGCCTGCGCTAAACGCTTTTGTTCTTCAACTTCGCGAAGTGCCTGTTCCTGCTCCAGACGCTGGGCTTCCATTTGCGCCAAGCGTTCGTTTTCCTCCTGGGTGCGCCGTTCTGCCTCGCGCTGTTTCTCAAGGGCAAGTTCCAATTGTTGCTGCTGTTCCTTTTGCCTTTGCCGTTCGAGCGTCTCTTCGTACTGCATGCGCTCCAATTCGGCTAACACGTCGGACTCATCCACTGCTCGAGCGGAAACAGGAGTGGTCGTTTCGTCTTTGTCACCGACCAAAATATCTTGTTGAAAAATGATGCTAACCCCAACAGCCACCACAATTGCTGTATGAATGAGAAGCGCCAGTAATACTGACGGCGCAACAAACTTGTTCGTTACCTTTTTACGCACAATCGTGTCAGGTGTTGTCCGGACTCCTTGTAACCAAACCAATGTCTTCCACACCAGCAGCCTGCAAGGCAACCATCGCCTGGATGACCGCATCAAAATTTACGTTCGCATCACCTCTTACCAAAAAGGGTGTGGCCGGCTTGGCACGCTTCGTTGCAGCTGCCTTGACTTTAATTGCGTTTATATCAACGGCCTGATCGGTATCCTGGTTCAGGTAATATTGTCCCGAAGAATTCACGTGAACAACGAAGGGAATACTTTCTGAAGATTCAATAGGCTTGGCTTTCGCCTGTGGCAAATCGACTTTGACACCTTCAGTGAGCAGCGGGGCAGTTACCATGAATATGACCAGCAAAACCAGCATGACATCAATATACGGAACCACATTGATTTCGTTCATCTGCCGGTGTTTGTGGCGCTTGACGATTTTTCTCATGACAGTGTCTGGCGGATGGCATATTGTCGGTTAACGACACTTAAGAACTCTTCAGCAAATGACTCGTACTGGCTAAGTAAGCGATCGGCTTGATACGAAAACCGGTTGTATGCAATCACTGCCGGAATCGCTGCCGCCAGTCCCATCGCGGTGGCGATCAGTGCTTCGGCGATGCCCGGGGCGACTGCAGCGATCGTCGTGGTTTGCAGTGTACCCAGCGCGCGAAACGAGTTCATAATCCCCCACACTGTACCAAACAAGCCAATGTACGGACTGGTTGATCCAACCGTCGCCAAAAACGACAGGTTGGAATTGACATTGTCTTCCGCCCGGTTTAAAGCGACACCCATTGAACGATGAACGCCATCGACGATATCTGCCCGGTCAATGTTGCTGCGAGTCAGAAGTCGACTCAGTTCGCGGTAGCCTTCAAGAAATATTTCTGCGATAGAGCCTGCGTCGCGGTTGCGCTGTTCCCATTCGTAATAAAGCTCACTTAAATCTCCCACGCTCCAGAATGCGCCTTCAAACTCTCTGGCTGTCCTTGCCCAATGCTTGAGCGTAAACCACTTGTAAAATATCATGCTCCAGGAAACCAGTGATGCCAAAACCAAGATAAGCATGACAATCTGAACGAGAACACTCGCGTTGGCGATCAGATCGATAAATGACAGCGTATGTTCGGTTGGAACGAGTTCTATTGAATTTTCCATCAGGTTAACATTCTCCTTAACTGAAGCGGAATTCTTTGAACTTTGAACTTCGACGAATCAATGCACGCGATTCGAAACTTGGCGCGCACCAACACTTCGTCCTGCTCGTTCACAATCATTTGAGAAATCAAAATACTGGCTCCGCGAATTAAATTCGGCTCAACGGAAACTTTCAGCAGATCGCCCAAACGTGCAGGTTTCAAAATATCCAAAGTTAGCGAGCGAACTGCAAAGATAATGCCCCATCGGTCTGCCGGCTGCTGAGGTAGACAGCCAAGTGTTGCCAGCCAGTCCGTCCTTGCACGTTCCATAAACTTAAGAAAATTGGAGTGATAAACGACCCCTCCAGCATCAGTGTCCTCAAAATAGACCCGATACTGTGACCAAAACGCTGCACTGGATGATTCCATCACCAAATTATTCCTAAAATTTTATCAAATTGCGCATTTTGACACTCTACAGAAGTGAGGATCGAGAATTGTCATCATCAAGCTCAATACGCAGATGTTTCCAGGCCTTGGTTGTTGCAGTTCTCCCTCGCGGCGTGCGCTGAATAAAGCCTTGCTGCAACAGGTAAGGCTCAATCATGTCTTCGATTGTGCCACGGTCTTCGCTCAATGCGGCCGACAGTGTCTCGAGGCCGGCTGGACCGCCTTGGTAGTTTTCGATCAGCACTTGTAAGTACTTTCGATCCAGTACGTCGAGCCCACAGGTATCCACTTCCAGCATTTCCAGGGCATAGCGTGCGATCGATTCGTCAATCGAACCATTGCCCTTAATCTCGGCGTAGTCTCGCACCCGACGCAGCAAGCGGTTGGCGATTCTGGGTGTTCCACGCGAACACTCAGCGATGGAATCGATCCCCCGATGGTCAGTTTCCACCGCCAGTATTTTTGACGATCGACTGACGATTTTGGCCAATTCATCAACATCGTAGTAGTCAAGTCGGTGCACAATTCCGAATCGGTCGCGCAACGGTGATGTGAGAAGTCCCGTTCGAGTCGTCGCTCCAACCAAAGTAAATGGTTTGACCGGCAACTGAATTGACTTCGCAGCCGGACCTTGGCCAATCACAATATCAATCCGATAGTCTTCCATGGCTGGGTACAGCACTTCTTCGACGACCGGATTGAGCCGATGAATTTCGTCCACAAATAAAACTGAACCATGTTTCAAACGCGTCAGCATGGCCGCCACATCACCTTGACGCTCCAACACGGGGCCTGAAGTCTGGATAAGATCAACATCGAGCTCGTTGGCAATAATGTAGGCCAGTGTTGTTTTTCCCAAACCCGGCGGACCGAAGAGCAATACATGATCAAGCGCTTCTTGACGTTTTTTTGCCGCTTCGATAAAGATCTGCAGCTGCTCTCGCGTCTTGGGTTGACCGACAAAATCACTCAGAACCTTGGGACGCAGGCTGACATCGAAAGTCTGTTCCTCAACGCCACCTTCTTCGGGGGAAATAAATCGAGGCTGTTCGTTCATGGACCGACGGATCCCAAAAGACTCAAGGCCTGGCGAATCGCCTGCTCGGTCGTCTTTGCGCTTTCATGAATTTGCGCCACTGCATTTCTCGCCTCGCGCGGTGAAAACCCCATGACAACGAGTGCTTCGACAGCTTCGCTGCGATAATCGCTAACGAGCGCCTCACTGTGACCGTCCTGTGCTTCGGCAGTATCAATTTGGTCGATTTTATTCGCCAATTCGATCAGTAGCTTCGCTGCAGTTGCTTTACCAATTCGAGGCACCCTTTCAAGGGGCTTGGGGTCTTCATAGCGAACGCAGGCCGCTAATTCTGACAAATTCAGCTCCGACAAAATGTTCAGTGCGTGGCTTGGTCCAATATTGCTGATATTGATTAGAATGCGAAACATGTCTCGTTCTGCAGCGGTCAGAAAACCGTACAAACTGTGCGATTCCGGTCGAACATGCAAATGTGTTTGCAAAGTCGCCGGTTCGTCCAGTTCAGGCAGTTTTAACTGGGTGCTTTTCGGGATGTTTACTTCGTAACCGACACCATTGCAGTCAAGCACGACAGCGGTCTCCCGTTTGTGTTTGACAGTCCCTCGCAAGTGCCCGATCACGTTGCTGGACCGTCTTAACGGGTGGCCGATGCAGTGGGGTTGAAGGGAGCTGCGCGCTGGTTTGATCCTTCGATCGATTCGAGCAGCGGAATATGCTGATAGTGAGTAATCGCTGCAGCCAATGCATCCGCCTCATCCTGAATTTTCACATCTTCAAGTCCAAGCAACATTAATACCATGTACTTGACCTGCTCTTTGCTGGCCGATCCTGTACCGGTTACTGTGCGCTTGATTTCGCGAGCTGCATATTCATGAATCTGTACGTCGTGTGCCGCACATACGCATATCGCGGCACCGCGTGCGTGCCCGATTTTTAGCGCCGATTGTGGATTGATGGAAACAAAAACTTTTTCAACCGCTGCAATGGTTGGCCGATGCTGCGTAATCACAGCACCAATGCCTTCAAAAATCTGGTGCAACCTTTGTGGAAGGTCACCTTGTGGCATACGGATTGAACCGCTATCCACGTACTTGATGTGATTTTTATCACACTCAATGACGCCATACCCGGTTACCCTTGATCCGGGATCGATTCCGACAATTCTGGTCATGACTTACTTCGCATCAAGTGCCGCGTTGGTGTATACATCGCGCACGTCATCCAACTCTTCAATGACGCCAACCAGATTGACAATACGCTGGGCCATTTCATCGTCAATTTCCATCGACATCGACGGGCGCTGCTCGATACCAGCCTCTTCATATTCGATTCCCGCTTCCTTGATTGCATTGACGACATCGAAAAATGATTCCACCGCAGTCGTAACCATCACTCTGCCATCTTCCAGGACATCGATGTCCTCTGCGCCTGCGGAAATTGTAATTTCGAAAACTTCTTCATCGTCGCTATCGCTGGCAAACTGAATCAATCCAACCCGGTTGAACATATATGAAACCGAACCTTCGGTCCCGAGATTACCACCATACTTGGTCAGTGCGTGCCTGACTTCACTGACAGTGCGATTTCGATTGTCTGTTGAACACTCGATGAGAAATGCCACACCACCGGGGCCATAACCTTCATATACGACATCTTGAAATCCCTGACCGCCTGCTTCGCCTGAACTTCGCTGAATGGCACGGTTGATGACATCCCGACTCATATTTGCGGCCAGTGCTTTGTCAATGGCTGCGCGTAAAGCGGGGTTTCCATCCGGGTCCGGTGTGCCGGTTTTTGCTGCTACCGAGATTTCCCGGATGAGTTTCGAGAAAAGTTTACCGCGACGGTTATCCTGTGCGGCCTTTCGAAAGCGGATATTTGCCCATTTACTGTGGCCGGCCATTTGAAGATGTGCTGAGTCGAATTACCTTTCCCTTTATTTTATCACTTCAACCTGCGCCTATCGTAAGGGGTCAGCGACAGCCATCCCGAATCATTCTGAGTGCTTCCCGATTGGTCCAAGACCAAACGATGTCTTCTGCCTTGTTGAAATCAACCCACTGGTAAGCACTGTGTTCACCCGCTTGTATTCTTACAGGTACCTTTTGAGTCAATTGCAACGAAAACAGGTGTTCAACATTCATTGTGACACCCGGGCCGAATCGATGCCGAAATTCGCGCGGAATAACGAACTTAAAACGTCTTTTCCAGTCCTGAATCTGATCGGGCCTGGCGACAATCCCAGTTTCTTCGGCGAGTTCCCGCACTGCAGTCTCAACCGGTGTTTCGCCTGACCAGTGGATACTACCGGTAACCGACTGCCAGAAAGTGTGGTGCCAATGCCGCTTGAGCAGCAATGTTTGACCTTGCTGTGTGAAAGTGACCAGCAATATTGATTCAGGACGCTTGAATCTGGTTTGAGATTCCGGTTCCAAAGCCCACCCTGGTGGAATCCGGTTTAACTGGATTTGGCTGTAATCATGGTTGCAGCTGTTGGCTTGATTCGCAGCTCCAGTTCATCCAATTGATCCTGAGCGATCGCATTCGGCGCATCGGTCAATGGGCAGTGTGCCCGCTGGGTTTTAGGAAATGCAATGACATCCCGTATGGATACTTCGCCAGCAAGCAGGGCTGCTATTCGATCGATCCCAAAAGCGATGCCACCGTGGGGCGGCGCACCACAGGCTAAAGCAGTCAGCAAAAAGCCAAATTTCTCCTCAATGTCTTCATCAGACAATCCGAGCGTTGCAAACACGCGTCGCTGCACATCAATCCGATGATTCCTGATGGACCCACCGCCTATCTCAACACCGTTCATTACCAGGTCGTAGGCTCGCGAAAGCACCGATTCAGGATCGTCCTCAAGTGCTGTGACAGAACTTTCTTTCGGTGCGGTGAACGGGTGGTGCAATGCCTGCCACCGCCGGGTTTGAGCGTCGAACTCGACCAATGGAAAATCAACCACCCAAACTGGCTTCCAGCCATCTTCAATGAGTCCAAGGTCAGCTGCAATTCGATTTCGCAAGGCACCCAGTGCTGCGTTGACAACTTTTTGTACATCAGCACCAAAAAAGACGATGTCACCGGCCTGACTTTCGCATCTTGAAGCAATGGCATCGACCGCTGCATCAGATAAGAACTTCAAAATTGGAGATTGCATGCCTTCTCGGCCAAGGTTTGGGTCATTGACCTTGATATACGCCAATCCCTTCGCCCCAAACTGTGCTACATATTCGGTGTACTCGTCAATTTTCTGGCGTGTCAATGTTGCCCCACCCGGTACGCGAAGCGCCGCAACTCGGCCATCTTTAAGATTCGCAGCACGACGAAAAACCTGAAAATCTTCGCTTTTCATCGTCTCGGTCAGATCAACCAATTCAAGCGCTATTCGCAAGTCCGGTCGATCGGTTCCGAATCGATGCATGGCATCTTCATAGCTCATCACCGGGAAACTGCTCGGCAGCTCAACATCACCGAGTTCACTGAACACTCGACAAAACAGATTTTCCATCAAATGCATGATGTCCGATTCTTCTACAAATGCCATCTCGAGGTCCAGCTGGGTAAATTCCGGCTGGCGGTCCGCCCGCAAGTCTTCATCCCGAAAACATCGGGCAATCTGGTAATAACGTTCAAAGCCCGAAATCACCAGAATCTGCTTGAACATCTGCGGTGATTGCGGCATGGCATAAAACGATCCAGTGTGCACACGGCTTGGAACCAAATAGTCTCTGGCCCCTTCTGGAGTCGAGCGAGTCAGTGTGGGGGTTTCGATATCGGTAAATTCCCGCTCTTCTAAAAATTCTCGAATCATACGCACCAGACGATGTCGCAATCTCAAATTTCGCTGCATCCGGGAACGTCGAAGATCAAGGTATCGATATTTCAAACGAATGGTTTCATTGACGTCATTGTCATCGAGTTGAAATGGAAGCTGTTCGGTTTGATTCAATATCGTCAATTCGTCTGCAACCAATTCAATGGTGCCAGTTGGCAACGCCAGGTTATCGGTGCCTTGCGGCCTTTGCCTGACCTTACCTGATACCCGCAGCACGAATTCGTTTCGAACCGTTTCGGCTCGAGCGAAACTGTCGGCCTGTTCCGGGTTGACGACCACCTGAATGATGCCACTGTGATCGCGAAGATCGACAAAGATCAAGCCTCCATGATCTCGCCGACTATTAACCCATCCGGCAACTGAAACTTCTGCCCCAATGTCAGCCGCGCCAAGACGAGCACAGTAGTGCGTACGCATGTCAATATCCTTAAGAAAAATTCAGTTCGGCAATCAATTCGTAACGACTGCCGACCCGGTACTGCTTTCAGTGCTAGATTTCTTACTGGTCTCGGACGAATCGGATTTGCTTTTTTCCGAGTCCGATTTATCTGCTTTTTTAGTGGATTCTTTTTCCGACTCGCTGGATTTGTCAGCTGACTTACCGGAATTTTTAAAATCAGTTTCGTACCATCCCGTACCTTTCAGGTGAAAGGCAGCGGCGGATAGTTTCTTGCGCAGATGTTCTTCCTGGCAGGCGGGACAACTGGTTAACGGACTTTCCCTAAATCCTTGAAGAACTTCAAACTCGTGTCCGCAACTCGAACACAAATACTCGTAAATTGGCATCGGATTATTGAATTGAATAAAAAAATGGCTGACCCGGAAGTTTCACCGATTTGAACAGTATGAATATGCCAAAGATAAAACAACCCGTTAGGGATTAACGGTTGCCGAAATCCCGAAAAGTCGCTGTTTTAGTGAAAATTCTTACGGTCAGAACAAGCTCAGATTATATATCGGAGCAATGGGCGCAGATTCAAGCGGTAATGTATTCTTTTTTCAGCAAATTGACTGTCCGCCCTGACTTTGTACACTATTCGCCCGCGACTGCCATATTACTGAGCAAAATCGAACCGGTTCGAATTCCAGTTCTAAAATCAACATCACAGCCCACTTCGACCAACGAGCGAAACATTTCGCGCAAATTACCGGCAATGGTCACCTCTTCAACTGGATATTGGATTTCACCGTTCTCCACCCAAAAACCGCTGGCGCCCTGGGAGTAATCGCCAGTCACCTGGTTCACACCAAAGCCCATGGTCTGCGTTACGAGCAGTCCTTTGTCCATCAATTTAAGCATCGCATCAAAATCACGCTCACCAGGGTCGATCGTGAGGTTGAATACTCCACCAGCATTACCGGTCGTCTCAAGCCCGAGCTTTCGCGCCGAATAACAATTGAGCACATATCCTTGCAAGATTCCATCGCTGACAATATCGCGCGCTGCGGTTGCCACGCCTTCGGCATCTGAAGCTGAACTGCCGATACCCCGTTTCAGGTGTGGCTGTTCATGAATTCGGGTATTTTGCGGAAATAGCTGCTCGCCTAGACTGTCCAGTAAAAAACTGGCTTTGCGATAAAGTGCTCCACCACTGATTGCACTGGTAAATATTCTAAGCAGACTCCCGGCGATGGGTGCTTCAAACATCACGGGTACTGAACAAGTCTTGATTTTCCTGGCATCCAGGCGACGCAATGTTCGACGTGCAGCCATGTGTCCAACCGACTGCGGTGACTCCAGCGCAGCAGAGTCCCGGCTGACACTATACCAATAGTCAGTTTGCATACCGGATTCAGTCTTGCCAACTACTGCACAGGAAAGACTGTGTCGTGTCTTACGTCCTTCAACACGCAATCCATCGCTATTACCAAACACCGAATGAAGGGCTGTTGTGCCCAATGACGCTCCTTCGGAATTGACGATTCTCGCATCACTTGAACGAGCAGCCTGTTCACAGGCCAAAGTCATTTCCAGTGCCTCTTCGCGCTCCAGGTTCCAGGGCAAATCAAGTTCAAGGTCTGGCGCATCTGTTAACAGGCGATCTTTGGGTGGCAAACCATTGCAGGGATCTTCCGCTGTATATTTTGCAATGGTTACCGCAGCGCGAACTGTGTCTTCAATGGCTGATCGATCGAAATCCGAAGTTGAACTGCTACCCATTCTCGACCCCATGAATACCGTAACAGAAAGACCGCCGCCATTTTGGTGTTCAATCGTCTCCAACTCACCCATCCGAACGCTCAATTCGTAGCCCGTAGTTCGAGAGACACCAGCGACGGCGCCACTGGAACCCATACGCTTTGCAGTCGAAAGCGCGTGGTCCACTGCACTTTCCAGGTCAATGCCTGCTGTTCGAGTTTCTGGAATCAAATGACCTGTCATCTCTATTCGACCTCTCAAACGACCACGCCACCGACGGTTATTTCATCAAGGCGCAAGGTCGGTTGTCCAACGCCCACTGGAACAGATTGTCCGTTCTTACCGCAGGTTCCAATACCTGAATCAAGCTGTAGATTGTTACCCACCATGGAGACTCGGGTCAACACATCGGGTCCGTTCCCAATCAGCGTAGCGCCTTTGACTGGACTGGTAATCTTTCCATTTTCAATAAGATAGGCTTCGGTTGCCGAGAACACAAAATTTCCCGACGTGATGTCCACCTGACCGCCACCAAATTGCACGGCATACAAGCCTTTCTCGACCGATTCGATAATCTCATCGTGTTCAGACTCACCAGGTAGCATATACGTATTTGTCATTCTTGGCATCGGCAGATGTGCGAATGACTCTCGCCTTCCGTTACCTGTTGGTTCATGGCCCATCAAGCGGGCATTCGTTACATCCTGCATGTAGCCTTTGAGCACGCCATTTTCGATCAGCACGGTATTTTGAGACTGTGTGCCTTCATCGTCGATACTCAGTGATCCGCGCCGGTTGATTATTGTGCCGTCATCGACAATCGTGCACAAATCCGATGCGACACGATCTCCGATTCGCCCAGAAAATGCCGATGTCCCCTTGCGATTGAAATCGCCTTCGAGCCCGTGACCAATTGCTTCGTGCAGCAAAATTCCCGGCCAGCCCGATCCCAGTACCACGGTCATGGTTCCAGCCGGACCATCGATCGACTCTAAGTTAACCAATGCCTGACGAACCGCCTCGCGAGCGTAACCAAGCGCCCGATCATCCTCAATCAGGTAGTCATAAGACTGTCTCGAACCACCACCGAAGCTGCCCTTTTCGCGCCGTCCGTTTTGTTCTGCAACAACGGTGACGTTCATACGAATCAGGGGCCGAACATCTGCACAGACCGCCCCATCATGTCGAACCACCAAAATCACTTCGTGCTCTGCTGCCAAATTGACCATCACTTCCCTAACCCGCGGGTCACACTGCCGGGCTTCCTGTTCTACACGCTCAAGCAACGCAATCTTGTCAGCTTCGGTCAGACTAAGCAGAGGATCTTCCATCGAGTAAAGCGCAGGTACATCGGTTTTTCTCTGACCAACCAATCCTGTCACTTTAGTCCCAGCACCATGAATAATTCCGCGAGCTGATACAGCCGCTTGGGTGAGTGAGTCAAGACACAGGTCATCAGAGAAAGCAAATCCCGTTTTATCACCGCTGACTGCGCGCAGACCGACGCCTTTGTCAATGGCATAGGCGCCAGATTTGACGATACCCTCTTCGAGCGCCCAACTTTCACTGCGTGCATATTGAAAATACGCGTCCGCATAGTCAATCTGGTGACCGGTCATCGCCCCCAAGAGCTGATCCAATTCCTGATTTCCAACATCAGCAGGTTCCAGCAAGGTTTTACGGGCTATTTCAAGATAGTTTTCCATGGATGATCGATCGTCCCGGTGTCAGGTTGAATTGGCTTGTCTGCCCAACTTTGAAAAATTAATCGCAATATTTGTATAGTGAGTCAAGCGAAAATTTATCGACAATTGGCTCGCGTCGACCCTTGTCTGCAATTGGAGTACGGGCATTATAGCAATGCCGATAGACGACAATTTGACCTCAATAACAAATGCAATTCCTACATCAACTAACCTGGATTGATATCGGTCAATTCAATGCAGGCACGATCAATGCTAGCCTGTGCGCAGAGCGACGCGATTGTAGGGGCTCATATACATGGTTTAACCATGCAAGAATACTTGCAAACTCCTCATATTAATGAATTTTATTTTCCAGCACGCAGATTGGTTGTCTTCCAAATTGTTTTCCTCGCCCCTTTGTCATTCGAAGCAATGGAGCCTTCAGTTTCTGGCGAGCAATCCGCTCAGCACGGGTGTGCACATCGACGGCTCTTTGTCGATCCATTTTGTCCAATTCATCCTCAGTCACGACCTGATCCCGTGTCAGTGTAACCGACCATTAACTCCCAGGCTTGGCGTTTGGAATCTCGTAAGTCTGGTGCCGTCGCAACGGTGACACACCGCCACAGCGTCTTGCCAGATAATCGACTCAAACCACTTCCGTGCCGAGGCTTTGTCCGGAAACATCGCCGTCAACTCATTCAGTGATACGTCGTTTTGACGTGAATTGTCAGGGGAATTTTTCTACGAATTAATTCGAGCCGCTCAAATGAATAAATATTTCAACGGTATAGTCAGATATATAAATCCATTAAACAAGATGATTTGTCAAGCTTGTAGAAGGTAATAGCCAGCAAGTATACTAACGTGAATAGATTGTGCGAGTATCAGAAATGAAAGCCAAAATTACCAGACTCGACGCGCACTACGAGGTGCGCTTCGGCCGCCCAGCATTCAGTCGAATAACAACATTTTCTCAGATAATTGAACCAATTTACGACGTATTCTCGAAAGAGTTGTTAATACCTTCAGATGGGATTAAGGTTTATGGTGGTAACTCGATTGATACCACAACAGTTGTGTTAACTCTGGATTCAGGATTGAGTCAATATGAAGCAAGACTCGACGGCTATAAGACGACTTTCATCGACCTTCGTGATATTGATCGAGCGAAGCGACACGCTAGCTTCTTCGAAGCAGCAGTATCCAAGTTCCTTACTGACGGAACCCCATGTTTATGGAAATTGAAAATTCCTTGTTGGATTGCAATCAATGATTTGGGAGCGACTGAAATAGTTGAAGATTTGCTTAGAGGTCTTGCGTGGAACTCTAAATCCAATGATCCGTTTGCAATAGGTGCCGCTAGAACTCATTCTTCAGTACAATTCGATTGCTGCAATGAAGCAGAATTATGGACAGTAAAAATTTCATTGTCCAGTTCAGTTTTGCCTGATTCTCATTTGTTTATTGAGTTTTCTGGTGAGTACAAGGTGGGTTCTAAAATCATTTACGTCAATAAAATATCTGATCATCTACACGGTGTTATAGATACTGTTTTGGAAAGGTTAGATTTAGAACAAGTGGATTGAAGATCTCCATGTTTATTGATAGGCCGTTAATTGGAAGTCAATATCCAGATTCTAGCGATGGAACTGGTAAAAACAAACATGATGAGTCCGTTATAGCCCAGCAACCGTTTGATGGTCATAAATCGCAGGAGAACCATATTGAATTACAGGGGTCTTTAAGTCAAAAATCTAAACCCAAGTTTAGAGACTTTTCTGGGTCGCAGCAAAATTTCAAAGAACTTCAATTCTTAATTCAACGTGGCGTTTCTCAGAGTATTGAAATTGATGAACAACCCAATAATCGCTTAACTGGCCCCGTTCAATTTTTGGTGAAGTTGTTGGAACACTGGAATTTGAAGCGGGCAGATGCTGTCGTATTATTGGGCTTTGCCGCACAAGAATCAGAGCATATATATCGTATTTTGGACGGCCATGAAGTTCTACCGGAGAGCCAAGACATTAAGGACCGAATTGAATTTCTTCTGTCCATTCGAAAGTCGTTATGGATATTCTTTCAGGACATTGAGGTTGAAAATGAATGGTTGCGTGAACCACAGCAATTGTTGAATGATCAAATTCCGATGGATATTATGTTAGACGGCAAGTTTGAAAACCTTCTATTGGTAAAGGAATATGTGGATGCAATAACAGGAATGTAATTGTGCTTGAAGGAATTGCGACGCAGAAAATTACTCGTAGGGTATTTCGTCTACGAAGTATGCAGATGAGTGATGGTGATGAAAAACGGTTTTGGAATGAACATCTAAATGATCTGAAGAGTGAAAGTGAATTAAGGAATTGGTTATCAAAGGACGTTATCCCCGAAGGCCGAGATGAATCTCTTGACGAACCATTCAAAATAAATAAGAAATTTAAACGGCAGACGCGATTTTCCGATGGAAGTTTTGCTGTATTTTACAGTTCGCTTGATCCCCTCACCGCAAACGCTGAAATTAGGCACTGGTTACCGATAATAATCGGGAAGCCGCAGACTATGCGGAAAGTCTACTACCAACAATTCAGTTGTAAATTTGCTGGAGATGAACTCGATCTTCGTCCCAAAATAAGCGATTGGCCAGATTTAATCCACGAGAGCGATTACACATTTTGTAATCGCATTGGCGCTGAAGCTGTAAGTCTAAAGACAAAAAATGTAGATGGGATTTTAACTTTTTCAGCACGGCGTAACAATGGGGAAAATATGCCAATTTTTTCACGAAATGCGCTCAGTGACGTGGAATTTGGTAGTGTTTTGGTAATGACATACAACCCCTCCACTGAGGAAGTTGAAGTTGATGAAATTTAATTCTCGCTTGTATTGAGATGAGTGATTCAGTATTTCAGTACGCTATTTCAAAACACTTCACAAAAATGAAATTTATTTGCTAGCACGCACATTGGTTGTCTTCGGAATTGTTTCCCCTTGCCCTCTTTTCAATTCGAAGCGGTGGAGCCGTAAGTTTCTGGCGAGCAATCCGCTCAGCACGGGTGTGCACATCGACGGTTCTTTGTCGGTCCTCTTTTTCCAATTCATCCACTGTTGTCACAACCTGATCCTGTGTCAATGCAACCAACCGTCAACCCCCGATTTAGGTCTCGTTCGGAAACATATTGCCGTCAGCTCACTCAGTAAAATGCCGTTTTAATGTGACTTGTCAGCGGCTCTTTTGTACAAATTCATTCGGGCCGATCAAATAAGTATATATATATCAATGGTTTAGTCAGGCATATAGTTCTAGGTTGTTGCTATGCTGTCGTTTGACTTGAAAAAGCGAGAGCGAATCGAATTAATTCTTTCGGGATCAATGTTGGCGCAGACGACGCCATCGTCATTTTCCTGATGTGCGACAATCTTTCCCCAGGGATCGACAATCATCGTATTTCCAAACGTCCGACGACCGCCTGGGTGAGTTCCCCACTGTGCAGGTGCTACCACATAAGCATGATTTTCGATCGCACGCGCTCGCAGTAATACCTCCCAATGATCCTTACCGGTGGTATAGGCAAACGCAGATGGAATGGCAAACCATGTTGCACCGCGCTCACGTAATTTGCTATAGAGCGACGGAAAGCGAATATCGTAGCAAACACTTAGTCCGCAAATACCGACAGGCGAATCCTGAACAACTATTTCTGTTCCGTTTTGCGTATATTGGGATTCCGAATAAAGTTCCCCGCCAGGTAAATTGACGTTAAACAAGTGAATCTTGTCATAGCGACACACACATTCACCGTAGTTGTTAAACATAAAAGTGGCGTTTCTCACCAGGTCTGATTGCCTGGTGCGAACAAATATTCCGGCAGCCAATATCCAAATATCCTGATCGACTGCAACGTCGGAAAGAAATCTCTGAATCGGCCCGGCATGTGTGCTGGGTTCTGCGTATTCGAGTCGCTGTTCATGATCTTTTGCCATCAAGGCGAAACATTCCGGCAAAACTGCCAGCGATGCACCCTCCGCCCGAGCCTGAACAATGAGTTCGCGAGTCAGTTTGAGGTTGTCGTGGATATTGTCCCCGGAATTCATCTGTACCGCGGCGATCCGAGACATCCTCACTCCTGCGATTCAGCGACTAGGATTAAAATCGTCTCTGGTAAGCCAGAACCCGGTTCAAGTGTTATTGTGGATAACTGGATTCCAAGACTCACCAGCGAATTTCGCAATGTTTCGGCCCAGGCATTTCCTTCATCACCGCCCGGATATCGAATAATCATCGTAGCGCTATTCATTTCGTCATATCGAGCTATTGCCGAGCGCAACTGTGGGATTTGCAACACCTTGTCTACCGATGGGTCCTGCGGCCATTCGTAGTGTGCAATCTGCACTTCGAAAATGGCTTGTGCCTGGCTGGCAATACAGGCGAATGACGAAATAGCAATCAGTAAAAGAACAATCCTACGCATTATTGGCCACTTCCTGACTGATTCGTTGAACCGATACCATTACCGTTGCTCTCGACATACTTGATGACCGGATTATCCCAAGGACCGCTCAAATTGTAGCGATACGTGAAATTTAACTTGATTTGATCAGCCAATTTGCTACCAGCATAAACCAGTGCTCCAGAAATCGGATTAATCAGCAAAGTTGCCAACGTTGTCAACGAATTTCGAATTTGTGGTTCAACACCCAACATTAGGCTGTGTTCCTTGCTGTTCCAGTCTGTCTTGCCTGTAACGACCATTGATGCGGACGGTCCTTCGACAAAGACTCCGTCTACTTCAAAAATGCCGTTCCTAAGCTCGGCAGAACCAGTCAGCTTATCGTACAAAATACCGTCTTCTCCTACAACATCAACAATATCGTTTGAGAACCGTTTGAATATCGTGTCGTAGTTCAGTGCACCAACAACCTTGAGCGCATCCGGGCTCGACTTGCTGATGATCGTTCCGTCCGTTGACTGGACCTCTACCTTCCCGGAAGTCAAATGAGTTTCCCACTGAGTCAGTGCTGCATCCCATTGAAGCGTACCGTTAATTTTTGTTTTCCCGCGTTTGAAACGTTCGGGAAATCCGAAATTATTCATCGTCTGACCAAAGTCAACCGAATTCAGATTGAAATTCAGCTTCGATGACTGGTTATGAAACCAGTCACCTTTGGCCTGAAGTGTAGACGATGGCGTGTTAAATTGTGCGCGAGTAATTTGCCAACTGTCGATACCAGGTTCTGCATCAATGATGCTTTGTCCAAGGAAATATTGGCCATAGCGGGTATCTTCACAACGAACATTCAGTATAGGGAGATTAACTGGATTGAGCGGTTGACCGCCTGGCTGACCTTCAGCAGCTGGTATGTGACAACGCGATAGGTCGACAGCCAGGCTGGGCGTTTCCCCTTCTTGAATAAACTCAGGGCTCACATAGCGAACATTGCCTCTAATCGTATCGGCAGACAGGTCAATATCCCAATGCGTCGCTGTCTTTGTGGACATAATCTGTGCATTTGAGAACTTTCGCTGCCTGAACAAAACCAGTTCATCAGTCTTGATTGCGATGGTTTTAAATGCACTCGCGAACTCATAATCACCACTGCCTTCATTGTCCTTGAGCAAATTTGACCAGGCACCATATTCAAGCACCGGCAGTTTCACTGAAACAACGATGCCAGAGTCATCCGCCTCGACCGGCAAGGGCTCACCGATTATTAGGGACCCCGAACGAACCTGCCACTTATTGTCTTTCAACTGTGCGATCAGCGAAGCCTGGGCAACCTCGCCCAGATCCAAATTAATGTTGCGCGTCGTCTGGTCAGTAGTCTGAATTATCACGTTCAGTGGCATCCCAACGCCCGCACCTTTGCGCATTGGATGCGGCAAAGTCGATACCACGTCAGCAAATGACGTCGACAGGTGAACTTCGTTTTGCTTTGGCGAAAAACGATAACTTGAATCCCAGTCAAATTCACCCAGAAGTTTTGCTGTGACAGCTTTACCGAGCACAATATCGAGTGCACTTGCCAAAGCCTGCCCTGACGCCTCGCCCTCAAAAGTGAAGTTTTCCTTGTTACCTGTCCCGGTGAATCTAGTCGAAAAAGGCCCGCTGAACACCTGTCCTTCGAGTTCACCCAAGGTAATTCCGTAGCGATTGAATTGCATTTGACCGATGATCTGATCCGCCCTAACTCCATGAGTGCTCGTTAATTCCACATCTTTGAGTTGGATATCTCCAGCGACTGAAAACTCCTTTCCCCTACGAAGGGGTACATCGACCCTCATGTCGATTGCACCAGCACCAGATCCGGTTTCGACCCAGTCGAGTTTTCCAGGAGAAACGATTCCCTTTGCGCCAAAAAGATCCATTGCTATATCGACCGGAACCCCCAATTTGACATTCAGGTTCA
Source organism: Arenicellales bacterium (assembly GCA_963664525.1). GTDB lineage: Bacteria > Pseudomonadota > Gammaproteobacteria > Arenicellales > JAJDZL01 > JAJDZL01. The sequence goes on along the minus strand of OY761535.1, from coordinate 241,286 downwards.
TGATGGGGTCTGCAATTGAGACATCGTCGATTTGGGCCACTGCATAAGCAATTGGCTGACCGTACACCGATCCCCCATTGCTGGTAATCGTCAGCGATTTTCCGTTGAATTGGTAAGTCCCTGACGCATTTTCAAGAGGCGGCCACTTATCACCAAACAGGTAGGTGTAGTTCGAAAAATTCCCTTCAGCAGTCAAATTCCAATCCCCTTGCGGTCGAAACAAGGTATTCGGATCGCCGCTGAAATTACCTTTGAGCCCGGTGAGCCATAATGATCGCAGACGCTGCGAAGCGTGCTCATAAAATTTTGGCGGAAAGGCGCCAGGAACCTGTGTCATTGCTGCAGCAAGATCAAGCGAGTTCAATTCAAATTCGACTTCGATGCTATTGTTTGCACGGGTTCCCAGATCAAGTTGACCTTGAGCCTTGAGCGTCGCAAATTTGGATTCTGGAATTTGGCCGTCCAAATTTGGATCACTTGTTACGACGTTGAAGCGAATTGATTCGAGTGATTCATCCGTCCAGTTCGCGTAAGCGCGAACATCCGTTAAGGCTTCAAGATTGGCCAGGTTCATTGATGCAACCCTGGGATGATCCGAGACAATCGAAACCAAATGAGCAACATCAACGGAATCTGCAAGCAATTCAACCACTGTGAGGTTTGTACCATTAGGCTGTCGGGAGCTTGCCGCGTTCAGTTCAAGCTTCGAGTAGATATCTTCGGCGGCCGACAGCTTGATGGACAAATTGTTGAGCTTGTCTTCGCTTCGACCTTCAACCCTAAACGCGCCCGCAAAGTCTAACAGCCGTTCGCCGTCTTGAATTTGAATCTCGTACTCACCATCGACTACATTGATCTGCTGGACATAAGACAAAAGCCTGACACTGGCAGGAATCGCCGATGTAGTGATTGGTTCGGTGCTTGCTTTGGATTCGTCTTTCTTTGCTTGAATGACACGGCGATAAACAGTCTTCGGTTTATGAATATCGATCGCGGCAACTTCCCACGCTGCCTGTTCGGTTGATGGCTGCGCAATACGCACTTCAATCTGATCAACAGAAAAATCCAATTGCTCTTGCTGGGTTTTTTGTTGAACTTGCAAATCCCCGAGTCTAAATACCACAAACCTGTCGACCCATCCCACGCCAACATAGCCATAATCGATTTGCCCACCCAATCTCGCCGAAGCGTATTTCACCAACGGCGGGGTTAGAACATTCAGATTTGTTACCAACAAAGCAGCCAGCAAAACCACGATCAATGACAACGAGCTAATCCAGGCAATGATGCGAAGTACGATTCGCAAAATTTTCAAGAATGCTGGATGATTAAACAGCAGCGACATGTTGATCGAATGGTTGGGTAGCGGTGAGATTTCAGTTGTTTATGGGACGGGTTTAAACGTAGTATTCACCAGGCCAGTCGTGTTCAAATGCAAAATCCTGACGAACAGACTTCGCAACGATTTCATAGGGTGGTACTGAGACACCCGTGAGCTGCAGCATTTGTGCTGTTTCCTTAACCGGTAGTCCGACCACGGAACTGAGTGATCCACTCAGTCTTTTGACGAACGCACCGGCCTTGCCCTGAATCGCATAGGAACCAGCCCTGTTGTCCGATTCACCACTGTCCAGATACGATTCAATATCTGAGTCAGAGAGCTGTTCAAACTCGACACTGCTGACCGTGTTGACGCAGCGGGTGGTATTACCGTGCGCTACAGCAACGGCTGAGTAAACATGGTGGACCTGGCCGGCTAGTTTCTCCAGCATAAGACGCGCGTTTTCTCGACAGCTTGGCTTGCCGAGTTTTTGATCTTCAAGAACCACGCAAGTATCCGCACCAACGATGACCGTGTCGCTACGTTGATCAGACAATTCCTGCGCCGCCTTGTTTGATTTAGCCACAGCGAGTCGCATCACGTATTCCAGTGGTGGTTCGCTCGCATTCGGTGTTTCATCAATATTCGGAGTGATCACGGTAAATTCAAGTTTCAAGGCTTGCAACAGGCGATAACGCTGTGGTGAACTCGAAGCCAGATATATCTCGGGGACTTTCAGAGTCATACTGAATGGTCAAACGCAACTCGAGTATGGATTAACTCAGCGCTTTTTCGTCGGATGGTGTGCTTGAGTGTTTGAGCGTTCTTTTCCAGAGTCTTTCCAGATCGTAAAATTCTCGAGTCTCCGTCAGCATGATATGGACAATGACGCCACTGTAGTCAAGCAAAATCCACTGCGCATGCTGTTCACCTTCCAGTCCGCCTGGCTTTCGACCCTGGTCTGCCAGCCGTCCAACCACTGACTTCATTATAGATTTGACGTGACGGGCCGAAGAGCCCGAAACAATCACCATGTGGTCAGTCACGTCCGTCAGTTCGCGGACATCGAGAACTTGAATATCCAGCCCCTTGGCGTCTTCAATCGCGCCTAGAATGGGCTGTAAAACTTCATCTAAATTCAACTAGGCAGCAACTCCTTGCGCAACGTAAAGTTGATTTTCGGAAATATAGCGGGCAACGGATTCAGGCAGTGCGTCGGGATTTTCTTCGCCGCGCGACATGCTGATTCTCAACCGGGTTGCAGACACATCAATCAGTGAAACATCCAGTTGGACAATATTTCCCGCCATGCGTTCAAAAAGCACGCGTGTATGAGACTGCAATGCACGAGACCACCAAACGGGCAGCACACTGGGAACATTTGCTCCGGGCCGATTCAGCACAATAATATTGGCGAGTCTGAGCACCTCTGCCCACCAATACCACTGTTTGATTTGTAAAAAAGCGTCCATCCCCAGAATCAGGCACAAGGGACGCAAGCCGAACTCACTGCGCATCGATCGCAGGGTTGGCACCATAAATGATTTTCCAGGACGTCGAATTTCGCGATCATCCGCCACCAGTTGGGGATAATCCTCCAGTGCCAGCTTCGTCATATTCAGCCGATGCTCTGGAGCGGTTCGCGGAGCGCCGCGGTGACCGGGCCGTGCATTGGGTACATATCGCACCTGTTCGATTCCAGTTAATTCACAAACTTCAAGGACGGGAATGATATGTCCGATATGAATCGGATCAAACGTCCCGCCAAATACTCCGATTGGTCTCATCTTTTTTTCCTATCAATTTTCATTCAATCTAATCAATGCCGGCTATACAGCCCCGACTGATGTCAATCATTCGTTGGGATACTGGTGCACTACTCACGAATGGTCCCATCGCCGTAGACTACAAACTTTTGGATCGTCAAACCCTCAAGACCGACCGGTCCACGCGCATGCAATTTGTTGGTGCTGATGCCTATTTCTGCACCCAGTCCGTACTCGAACCCGTCGGCAAAACGCGTCGACGCGTTCAGCATGACCGAACTTGAATTGACTTCGCGTAAAAATCGCTCCGCATGATCGGTATTTTGGGTGACGATGCAATCGGTATGCTGCGAACCATATTTTGCAATGTGACTCAGTGCCTGGTCCAAATCATCGACAATACGAATCGCCAAAACCGGTGCGAGGTATTCTTCATACCAGTCATCTTCGCTCGCTGGTGCCATTTCAGGACACAGGCGACGACTTCGCTCACACCCTTTCAGTTGCACCTTTTTTTCTTCCAGGGCCGAAGCAATTTCAGGTAAGAAAGTCTTGGCGATATTCTCGCCGATCAACAGTGTTTCGATCGCGTTGCATACGCCATAGCGCTGCGTTTTCGAATTCATCACGATCGCCATCGCCTTGTCGTGACAGGCATCATCGTCAACATAAACATGACACACGCCATCAAGATGCTTGAGGACAGGTATTTGCGAATTGGAAGAGATTCGTTCAATCAACCCCTTTCCCCCGCGTGGCACAATCACGTCAACACAGTCTTCCATGCTGATCAGTGTATCAATTGCACTTCGATCCGTTGACTCGATAAACTGCACAATTTGTGCATTCAAATTGGCGCTTTCCAGGCCGCGCTGCAGACACTTGACAATGGCTACATTCGAGTGAAATGCCTCCGAGCCGCCTCGCAATATCACCGCGTTGCCGGACTTCAGACAAAGACCTGCAGCCTCCGCCGTGACACTGGGACGCGATTCATAGATGATGCCAATCACCCCCAGCGGCACCCGCATGCGGCCGACACGAATGCCCGACGGTCGCTGATTGACCTGTGTAATTTCACCCACAGGGTCCGGCAATTCAGCAATTTCACGTAAACCTTGCGCCATTAAATCAATCCTGGCATCGGTCAGTTCAAGTCGGTCAAGCATCGCCGCGGACAAACCTGAATTACGACCCGAATCAAGATCCAGTTGGTTTGATTGTTGAATATCGGCTGCAGACGCGTCAATCGTATCCGCGGCCACTCGCAAGGCGCTGTTCCTTTGGCTGGTCGGCGCTCGCGCAATCAGGGGTGCTGCATCGCGTCCATCGGTCGCAATTTTTCTGACATAAGTTTCGAGGTCATAGATTTGGTGCGCCTGAGTTGACATTAATTCGTCTCCCTAGCTATGCCACAAATGTACAAAACGATGTTTTCGAATTCATCCCAGATACCACCGGCCAGTGCTGGCTCGCGTCCTTTTAGAATGCGGTCAGCCCGAGCCAAACGACGCATGACAGTTGCGCTGCCAGTCGAACCGAGCCGCTTTGCAACCCGGGCGATTGTTTGCTGGCGAGACTGCCAAATTCTCAGTTTATCGAAAATCGGTTTGGTTTGTAGACCATTTGACAGGGCAAACGCGATTTGGTGAACCGACCGAATCTCCCGCGACAAGACCCAAAGCACCAAAATTGGCTCGGTGCCCTCGTTTTTCAGCAGCCCTAACTGTCGTAGCGCACGCTGGGCATTTCCAGCCATACAGGCATCAGCAAATGAAAAAACATTGAACCTCGCCTGATCCGCGACAATTCGGTCGATCTCACTCACGCTTATCGTCGTTCCGTCATTGCCGAGTGCCAATTTACGCATTTCATTCGCTGCCGCAAGCATGTTTCCTTCAAAATAATAGGCCAACCGATCCACCACATCTGCCTGGTAAGCAATCTTGTGTCGATCCAGGGAGTGCCTGACCCAATTTTCAAATTCATTGCGCTTAAGTTCCGGGTTATTCACCGTCGCTGCTTTTTCATTCCATGCCTTAAACCAGGCCGACTTTTTTACGCCCGTTTCCAATGCACCTGCAATGACTACGACTGCAGCATCATCGCTTAGAGAGTTGATACAGTCAAGCAGAGCTTTCGCCCCCTTTACACCGGGGCGACCACTTGGAGGCAGTCGCACTTCAACAATCTTTTTTGTGCCAAACAGATCAAGTTGACCAAACTGATCAGTGAATGTTTCCCATTGAAAGTCATTGCCAACAGTCAGCGAAATGCGTTCCGTATAGCCGTTTTCGGCCCCCCTTTGGCGAATGATCTCGCAGCATCGCTCGACGAGATAAAGTTCCTTGCCATAAATAAAGTAGCGAAGGTCAAATTGATCCCGATTCCACAACTGCGTGCGCGTGAGATGCATTTTCAGTCTGAGGCCTAGACAGATTCCCGGCTGGCAAGTTGGTGAGCGAATAAATTCACGATGTGAGCAGCGGCCTGCTTTCGCAGGCGGTCCTGTGCTGACATTTTTGCAACCTCCTGCTGCATATGGGTACCTGAAGGTTGAAAATAATCGGTTGTCATTTGGAAAGTCTGTGACTCGACGATGATTTCGCCTAGATCATCAACGACCGAAAAATTAAGCTGATAGCTGAGTTCTTTAAATGGATGTTCAAATTCGGTATCGAATATCAGGTTGTCATCATCCATTTTTTCATCAAGCAAGCGGATGACGAACTGCGCTTCGCTTCGAACAACTTTAAATCCTTGACGATTCAGTTCCCGTTCAGTTTGCTGTTTGAGCAACGGATAGGGTGATTTGACCTGTACGGAATAGACTTCGGTCAAATTGATCGCCGAATCGGTTCCTCGCAACTGAAATCCACACGCTGATAGTAAAAGTGCCATCAGCAGTGTTGTGACCTTCAATTTTATTGACACGTTCATACGACAACATTGACCATTTTTTCAGGTACGATGATAACCTTTCTTATCTCCCTTGCGCCAATATTACGCTTGACTGCGGCCAAATCAAGCGCGGTGGCGGTGATTTCGTCCCGAGATGCATCCGTTTTAACCTGCACCTGGCCACGCAATTTACCATTGACCTGAACCGGCAAAGTGATTGTGGTCTGGACCAGTGCGGACTCATCGACTTTTGGCCAGGCAACATCTAAAATCGTCAATTGTCCTCCCATTCGCAACCAAAGTTCATGGCAAATGTGCGGCACGATTGGCGCCAATGCCCGAACCAGGATCAATATAGCCTCAACCGTCGCATCGGTGCGTACCGTCGATTCTATATTATCGTCGTTGGCAGCAAACGCCGATACCGCGTTGTACAATTCCATGCTGGCAGCAATTGCGGTGTTGTACTGCTGTCGGTCAAAATCCAGGCTTATTCGCTTCAATAAAGTGTGCGTCTGTAAGCGCAGCTGTCGGGTCGGCTGGTCGCTCAGGTCATTCGCCCAGTCAAACTGATCCAATTCAAATTCCGCACGACCCAAGTAGTGCGTTTTAATCCGCTCCGCGAAACGATTCGACAAGACCCACAAGCGATTCAAGAACCGATAAGCACCTGCGAGTGCTTCATCGTTCCAATCGAGCGATTGTCGAGGTGGAGAAGCAAACAGGATAAAAAGTCTTACAGAATCAGCACCATATTGATCGATCATCTCCTGAGGATCAACGACATTCCCTACGGACTTGGACATTTTCACGCCATCTTTCAAGACCATCCCCTGTGTTAACAGATTGGTGAATGGTTCATCTGATTCAAGTAAACCGATATCTCGCATTAACTTGTGATAAAGGCGGGCGTAAAGCAAATGCAGTACAGCGTGTTCAATACCACCGATATAGTGATCGACCGGGAGCCAGTAGTTGGCGCGCTCATCTAATTTGGCGTCGGCACCCGGACAGCAAAATCTTGCAAAATACCACGACGACTCTACAAAAGTATCAAACGTATCGGTTTCGCGCCGGCCCAACTCACCGCTTGCTGGTACGGTTGTTTCATAAAAGGCGGGATCTTCCCGAATGGGTGATTGAACACCGCGAAATTCAACGTTTTCTGGCAACACGACAGGAAGTTCGTCATCCGGTACCGGGTGAATATTGTTTTCCTGGTCATAAATGACCGGCACAGGGCAGCCCCAGTATCGCTGTCGAGAAACACCCCAGTCTCTTAACCGGTAGTTGATGGTGCGCTTGCCACCGGCGTGTTCAGTCAGATAGTCAGCCGTCGTATCGAAACAAGCTTGAAAGTCAAGCCCATCAAATTGCCCGGAATTGCACGACACCGTATCGACTTTATCGAGGTAAGCGCCATGTTCAAGATCGACATCTCCATTTGCAGGGCGAAGAACCTTTCGAATTTCGATACCGTATTTTCGCGCGAACTCCCAGTCTCGCTGGTCATGTCCCGGAACTGCCATGATCGCGCCGGTACCGTAGGTAATCAAAACAAAATTTGCCACATAGATCGGCAATTTCTCGCCAGTGACTGGGTGAATGGCATGAACAGGCAGTTGCAATCCAACTTTATCCATGCTTTCCAGCGCAGCTTCAGAAGTACTGATCGATTGGCACGACTTGATGAACTCGGCGATATTCGAGTCGGTTTCTGCATAGTGGCGAGCAAGCGGATACTCTGGTGCCACGGCGACGTAAGTGATTCCCATCATCGTATCAGGGCGGGTTGTAAAAACCCGTAAAGGTGGATGGTCGCCTTCGACAGGAATATCGAATTCAACACCTTCGGAGCGCCCAATCCAGTTGCGCTGCATGGTTTTGACCGATTCAGGCCAACCTGGCAGACGATCGAGTTCTTCAAGCAGTTCATCGGCGTAGGCGGTGATGCGGATGAACCACTGGGGAATTTCTCGCTTTTCGACCAAGGCACCCGACCGCCAGCCCCGGCCATCTTTATCGACCTGTTCATTGGCCAGAACGGTTTGCTCGACGGGGTCCCAGTTGACCACTGCCATCTTTCTGTAGGCTAGGCCTTTTTCGAAAAGACGGGTGAAAAACCACTGCTCCCAACGATAGTATTCAGGTTTGCAGGTGGCAAGTTCGCGCGACCAGTCATAGCCAAAACCAAGCCGTTTTAACTGGCGCTTCATGTATTCGATATTTTCGTATGTCCAGTTTGCTGCGGGAACGCCTTTGGCAATCGCTGCATTTTCCGCTGGCAGGCCGAACGCATCCCACCCCATTGGCTGCAAAACGTTCTTGCCCAGCATCCGTTGGTGCCGGCTCATTGCATCGCCAATCGAGTAGTTACGGACATGCCCCATGTGCAACGCACCTGAGGGGTACGGAAACATGGACAGACAGTAAAATTTTTCCCGGTCGGGGTCTTCAGTTACCGTGAAACTTTCGTTTTGGTCCCAATATTGCTGGGCAGAAGTTTCGACTCGGTTAGGATCGTACTCGCTAGTCATAAGACACCTAATTTTATGGAATTTAAGAAGCGACTAGGAACCTAAATTCGTTGTAGAAAATTTCGAAGCAAACTTGAGTTTATGGTCCAGGCAGACCGAGGATTTCGCCAACATTACTGACCTGATCATAGTCAGCATCGTAGATTTGAATTCACTGTGCCTTGGGTGATCGATTCAAGATGCACCTTATAACTAGCATGAACGCGGCGCACGTCTGGTCGTATTGGTTCAAGGCAGTAATAGTTACCCTTGGTTTCTGTCAGCCCAGTTGGCAATCTGCGCCTTACGAAAGCTCTTGACCACGCTGAGTTTCATCTTTTGAGGATGGCCTTGTTCATTGGTCTGCACGGCGGCTACAAACGGTGTCTTGCCAGTGGCGCAGTTTGCGGGTGTTGATGTGGCAGCTTTTGTGGTGCTCGCAGTTGGGGCAGATAAAACCGTTTGGCCAGCGCAATTAGAACAACGCTTCGAAGCATTGCTCTTCGTCACCGTAGTGCTCCAGAAATGCATTGAGGCTGAGGATATTCTGGAACTGAACAGGAATTCGTTTCATATCATATCTTCTTTATTATCAAAGGCTTGTATTGATTAAATTATACTACGATCGTGCTTAGAAATAGTGCCAATTAGGAAATGGTTTTGTATTATGTATCCATTGGATCCGAACTCGTTGGAAATACTCCAGACATGGTCACAAAACCAGGTATTCGTTTAAAACGATCACACCAACGCCGGATAGCCGGGTAATCAATTCGGGAGATGCCGCCTTCTTCACTGAGCATGACATACGGAAAACAAGCGATATCGGCAATCGTAGGGTGTTCACCTGGGCAAATCCATTTGTGTTCTTCCAACTCTGCAAAATACAGATGTTCATCAAGAATGCGAAACAACTTATGCGCACCTGCACGGCAGGCGTCGATGTCCAAGTGAAAATAGAGCAAGGTGTCATGTAGCCGCGCTGCAGACGCCGTTGTCGTAATACCATCTGCAAAAGCCAGCCACTGCGAAATTCGACCTAACTGTTCAGGATCGTCTCGAGGATACCACTGGCCCGCCGAATCGTATTTCGACGCGAGATATACCAGGATCGCCTGGGCGTCCCGTAAATTCAAGCCATCATCATCAATAACAGGAATTTGCCCGAGTGGATTAATCTTGAGAAACGCTTCTGACTTGTGTTCAACACCTGGATAGAAATTAATGCTCACAGATTCATATGGAATACCAAGAAACGCCATGAGCAACCGCAATTTGTAACAGTTGCCGGAAAGCTCGTAATCGTAGAGTTTGATCATAATCGGCTCAAATGTCCAAAATCAGACGGTCAGATTTTGCCCTGCTGACACAGGTCATCATTGTTAGTCCCTGAGCTTTTTCACGTTTTGAAAGATAGACATCCTGATGCAGAACCTCTCCTTCAATCACGCCACAACGACAGGTGCCGCACGCGCCTTGCTCACAGGAACTGCTCATATTGATTCCATTTTCCCGAAGTACCTGCAAAATCGATGTTCCTGCAGGTACAGTCAATGTCATGGCTGAACGGGCCAATTCAATGACGAAGCTATTGGAATCGTCCGTCTTAGTCGTGTTTTTGAAATATTCAAAATGGACCGACTCTTCGCACCATCCTTTTTCGCTCGCTACCTCGCGCGCTGCGTTCAACATCGGTCCAGGCCCACAAATATAAACATTGCGTGCATATCCGGGTTCTTTGAGAATTTGCTCCAACTCAACAATTGTTTGCTTAGCTGAAAGTCCCTCATGTACCACGACAGATTCCTCGAACTGGCCAATGATCGATCTGAATGCAACATGTTTGAGGGATTGAACAAAATAATGAAATTCGAAACTCAAGGTTTGGTTTCTGAGTGTCTGTGCCATCGATAGCAATGGAGTCACGCCAATGCCACCTGCGATAAAGACTGTGTGCACTGAATCGCGGCGCAAGGGGAAATTGTTACGCGGCGAGGATATCGCCAGCACATCTCCCTCGGTGACACTGTCATGGATTGTCGATGACCCTCCTCGACTGTCCGGTTCTCGTTTGACGCCAATGGTGTAGTGGCCGGTTTCACCTGGACCATTGGTCAGTGAGTATTGACGCACTAAACCGTTTTGCAGGTGAACATCAATGTGTGCGCCAGGTTGAAATGTCGGTAATTGTTCACCGCTTAGCGCTTCCAAACACAAACTGACGGTGTCTTGAGCAGTTGTCGTTTTGTGCTTAACCTTTACTCTGAGGTCTGCGACACGCCCATCGGTTTGCACGGCTGGAATATCGACCAATTCAGCGGGCAAATGTCCGATTGAAATCGTCATCGGCGTGGGTTTGTCCAATGTTGACGCGTGTGTTTCGACTCTGTCTCGCAGTGTATTGAGACAGTGGCTATGGTGCCGCAATGAATCCATGCGCATCGCCTCGTCGTTGTTTTCCTTGACCAGAAGGCCGCGAATCACGCAGCGGTCGCTGTCACATGGTTGTACGAAAAAACGGGCGACGGAATCTTCGCCTGCACGCACTGTGACGGACTCATCTGAATTGCACACCGCCACACACGACTCAGAAAATCTGTAATTCACCAGGTATTCAATGATCAGGTGTCTCGGCGCATTAACCGGGATGGGTCTTAAAACCGTGGCGTTTTCGAAACCTGCAAGCGACGCAACTTCTCCTGTTGCATTTTCGCCACACCAGATGAGTCCGTAGGCTTCCTTGGCAGGATACCTGTTCAGACAGATGGTTCGTGCGGGTGCGTCTGCCGGATGCGCTGGAATATAAGTACACCCGGCTGTCCGATTGGCGTAGCGCCAGCCATGATAACGGCATTTGAGCTCCTTGCCATCATTGGTGCCTATTGTTAGTCGAACACCGCGATGCAGACAGCGATTCTCCCAAGCATTAATGTATCCGTCATCTGCTCTCCAGACGGCAAACTCTCGTCCCAGTAACTGGGCATGAAAAATATGGCGAAATACCAGGTCAGAGCCTGAGGCGATTGGAAACCACTGATGATGTAATTCCGTTTCAACCATAATCATTGTTTGAATAATCAGAGTTTAACCACGCCGATCAGGAGTGCGCCCGACCTCGCTGGTTGATTTGGTTTGAGATGAATGCCTGTCACTATGATGTTTGCAAGTGTTGAAATTTTGCTAATTCGGTGAGGCTTTGCAATTCACCGAATCTGTAGAGGTATTCGATTCTCAACTGTTAGGCCTGCATGGTACCGACTGCATTCGATGTAGCGGGAATTACACCATAGGTCAGATTCTTGCTGCTCAGCCATCGTCGATAGGCAATCGCAGATTGATCGCCGCGAATTGGGGTTTCCGCGCGTGGATCAAGTGGAAGTTTTTTCGGAATTTGGTTTTCCAATATGGGTTTATCTTGCCCAAAGATATGCTGCTGAAAATCCCGAATTGCTTTGTCAGTGTTGTCATCATCAAGGATGCACATGCCTGTGTGCGCCAAAATCTGTTCTTCTCCGACAGGCTGGATAAACATGAAGATGACGTCCGGACGTACAGGATCGTTGGGACTCGATTTGTAGAGCAAAGCACAATTTGGATGCGGCACCCGATAGGTGTATTCGATTTCGGCTCCTGAATCGGACGCAAGTGCCGCTTTGGGTTGGTAAAACCGACAGCGCGTTGCCAGCACTTCATCATTCGTTGCTGAAATCTCAACATCGTATTCGACAATTTCAGTATAAGGTTCCTCACCCAGAACACCTGTATGGACAAAGGGAAAATGACTCATGTCGAGAAAATTTTCAATTGCCCGGCCCGCGGCGACATTCACACCAAACATTCCTGTCGGTACGAAGCGTCGGTCCTTTTCGAAGTATTCTGAGAACGAAAAAAGTCTTTGTGGCGTATCACCCAGGCAGGCCCAGACATAGTCATATTCCAACTTTGACAGAACTGTATCTGAATGATCACTCGGTTGAAACGCTTGGCCAGGCTTTTCTTCCTCGGACGATTGCCACACGAGCGGCTGACCATTGTCGTCGATTGCATAGGAAATTCTTTCCTCCAGCAGCACTGTTTGATGAACTGTTTTAGGCACTATTTCCTCAACTGAACAAAGAGGGTGCCAAAGGTTCAGGATAACGGGATCCGACACACGCATCATTGCCACTCAACTCATCGGAAATAAGGGATGCCCAGCCGTACTGGCTGTTTGACATTGCCGCGCACCCCCATCAATATGATGATAGAGGCCAGATAAGGCAGTGCCAGAAAAATCTGGTGCGGGACTTTGATTCCCAATACCTGGACGTGAGTTGCAATACTCTCAAGCAACGCAAACACCAGCACGGCAGCCAAAACGCCTTTTGGCATCCAGTTACCGGCAATGATGGCTACCAGTGCCAACCAGCCGCGGCCTGCAGATAAGTCGGGCAGAAACCGATCCGAGTATCCCAGCATCAAAAACCCGCCGCCAAGCCCCGTCATCACGCTGCCAATGATGATCGCGATGTACTGACGAATCGTGACATTCAGCCCCTTGATGTCCAGTGCCTTGGGATTTTCTCCCAGGCAACGAATCTCCAGGCCCAAGCGTGTTCTGAAAAGCAGGAACCAGATTGCAGGAACAGCCAGAAATGCGAAATACGTAATTAATCTCTGGTTAAACAGGATTTCGCCAATATACGGGATTGATGAAAGGACAGGAATTGCGACATTGTCAAAGCCGTCAAATGTCGGTTGAGGGCGTCCAGTGATGTAAATTCTGAACCAGAACAGCGTCAAACCGGCTGACAGAAGGTTGATGCCAAGTCCAGTGATGAAATGATCAACGCGCATCGTCGCGGTCATGAATGCCGTTAGCAATCCGACGAGTGCGCCTGCCATCATTGCCGCGAAGACTGCCAGCCACAGCGAACCCGTTGCGGTTGCAACAATGTAGGCAACGAAAACGCCCATCAGCATCGTACCTTCGATGCCCATGTTCCAAATTCCAGCCCGCTGGGTGACCAACTCACCGATCGCAGCCAGCAGGATTGGCGTCATAATTCTGACGGTGCCAGCCAGAATGCTGACAATAACTGTTTCTTGAAATAATTCAGACATTTCTCTGAATCCTCACGATCTTGTATCGCGCGGCGACACCCGCACACAAGAATGCCAGCAGTAAAATTCCTTCCATTGCTGGAATAAGCGCTGAAGGTACTTTGGCCAAGAGTTTCATATAGAGTGCGCCACTGCTGAATCCTCCAAAAATAATGCCAGCCACCACCGTGCCAGCCGGTCGCAAACCACCAATCATGCCAATGATGATCCCCGTATAACCCAGGTTTGCCAGGGTATCGGATCGCAGCCGATGCGAGGTTCCGAAGATTTCTGAAACACCTGCCAACCCGGCAATTGCGCCACTGATAACCATTATTACGATGATCGTTTTGCCAATATTTGTGCCCCGATAGGCCAGCGCAACCGGATTGAAACCCAAGGCGCGGATTTCATATCCCAGCGGCGTTTTTTCGAGAATGATGTAGCAAATGACTGCCGCCACCAGTGCAATCAAAAATCCCATGTGCAACTTGTTACTGTCAAACAGCATGGGCAACTGTGCAGGCTCGGGTATCGTCGAAGATTGCTGGTACACGACGGTATCGCCAACTTCAGTCCAGGGGCCGCCGCCAATCAGGTAAGACAGCAGGAAGACAATGAGGTAGTTCAACATGACCGTTGAAATGATCTCATTCACACCAAACCGATCTTTGAGCACTGCCGCCGTCGTTCCAAGCAAAGCGCCTCCAATCATTCCGAACAGTATGATTCCCGAGATCAGCAGCCATGTCGGTAACCCAAGCAGAATGAGCGAGCCGAAGTAGGCCATCATGGCGCCAGCGTAAACCTGTCCCTCTTGACCAATGCTCCATACCTGTGCCCGGAAAGCGACAACTGTCGCAAGTCCGGTTAGAATCAAGGGCGTCGATTTTGCAAGCGTTGCAATGAGTGCTTTCTGGCTGCCAAATGCGCCTTTCAGCAGTGCGCTGAACGCCTTGACAACATCGGCCCCACTGAATATCAGCAATAGTGCAGTCAGGAAAAGGCCCAGACAAGTCGCCGAAACGTACATGAGTACTGTCCAGTGCAGCTTTGGGTTAACCCTGGCCTCAATCTTAATCATGAGCCGGGTTTTCCTTGCCACCTGCCATCAGGAAACCGATTTCCTCAATGGTCGTTGATTCTGGGTCGACAACGCCGGTAATGCGACCTTCAGAGATTACCATGATTCGGTCGGACAAGTTGAGCAAATCCTCCAACTCTTCAGATGCGAGCAATATGGCGTATCCCTCATCCCGCTTGGCGATGAGTTGGTTATAAACATACTCAATAACACCGAGGTCCAGACCCCGGGTGGGTTGATTGGCCAGCAGCAAATTGCTTGAATGCGCGAGTTCTCTGGCGAGAATCACTTTTTGCGCATTGCCGCCGGAAAGATTGCTGACCTGGGTGTTGACCGACGGGGTTGATATCTGAAATTCATCAATCAGTTGCTGGGCAGTCGTGTTAATTTGTTTGTGATCCAGGAATATCCCTCGTCGGTATTCGTCACTGCGTTGCCAGCCCAGGATTACATTTTCGCCAACGCCGAAACTTGGAATCAATCCCTCTCGAAACCGGTCGTCCGGCACTGAGCCGACGCCTCGGTCCATGTAGTGACGCGCGGGCAGCCCTTCGACAGATTCATTATCCAGTTTGATCGATCCGGCAGTTGGTGTGAGGATGCCAGCGACGAGTTCGAACAGTTCTTTTTGTCCATTGCCCGACACACCGGCAAGCCCGACAATCTCACCGCGATTGATTTTAAAACTCACACCCTTGAGGCCCTTGCCGTCAACAGGATTTCGATATTCTAAATTCTCGACAACCAGTACGGCCTGTTGGTCTGTTTGCTTGTCTTTGCTTCGATCACGCACGACTCGCAACTCGATATCGCGACCGACCATCATGCGCGTCAATTCCTTAGGTGTAACGTCCTTTGGCCTGACGGTGCCGACAACTTTGCCCTTGCGCAGCACCGTTACCCGGTCGGCTTGCATGACCTCAGCCATTTTATGGCTGATCAGAATAACCGACAGACCCTGCTTACACATTTGGTTGGTGATGCGAAACAACCGCTTTGATTCTTCTGGCGTTAAAACCGCGCCGGGTTCATCCAGGATTAGAATTCTGGCATCAAGATAGAGGGCCTTTAGAATTTCGACCCATTGCTGTTGACCGACTGCGAGATCACCGACGCGGGCATCCAGGTCAAGACTGATTTCGTACTCCCGACAGATGTCCAGAATCTTTTCCCGTGCGAGCGCTTTTTCGAGTCGCCATCCACCTGAGTGTGTTCCAACGATGATATTTTCAATGACAGTAAAGTCGGCAACCAAAACAAAATGCTGGTGGACCATGCCAATGCCGACATTGATGGCATCGCGTGGCGTCTTAAACCGGACTTCTTTGCCTTCGAATTCAATGGTTCCGCCCTCCGGTCTGTAGTAACCAAAAAGGCACGAAGAAAGTGTTGATTTTCCTGCGCCATTTTCACCAAACAGACAGTGGACTTCCCCTGCTTCCAACTCGAAAGTGACGTCTTCGTTGGCGATGACACCTGGAAACCGTTTGGTCAGATTCCGTGATTGTAAAATGACTGGCACGAACCGGATTCTCCAATCAAACCATCTTTAATGCCACTGTCGCTGATGGCGGTGACAGTGGCATTAATTCAATTACATCAACGTAATTATTCAGAAGTTGGTACTGAAACGTCCAGTTCGACGATCAGCTTCCCAGAACGAATATCAGCAAGCGCTGCATCGACAGCCGCTTTCACGTCATCTGGCACTCTGTCGGCGAGACCGTGATACGGTGCGATATCGGTGCCGCCATTGGCGAGACTGATCCACTGAATGCTGGTATTGCCAGCAAAAGCTTTGCCTTCTGTCTTGTTGGCCCACCACTCATCGATAACCCACTGAATATCCGGGTCCCACAGTGCAAGTGGAGACGACAGGACCGTATTTGGAGAATAATGGTTATCGTCTCCAAAATTCGAAAAGCAAAGGATACCCGCTGATTCGCACGGTTTAAAGTTTCCTGCCAGGCTGAAAATCAGGTCAGCCCCAGTGGATATTTGTGCTGCGGTCATTTCAGCTGCTTTGCCAGGGTCATACCAACTTTCGATGAAAGCCACTTTCTGCTTGACATCCGGGTTGACCGATCTGGCCCCTGCAAAAAACGCGTTGATTGAGTCGTTCACGTCATCGGCAGCGTAAGTTCCAACCATACCCAGGACATTGGACTGGGTCATCATACCAGCCATGATTCCAAGTACGTATGCGGATTCGTGGACTCGCTTGTAGACCCAGTACTGGTTGCCTCCAAGTCCTTCGTTCCCTGACCCAACGACAACAAACATGATGTCAGGATACTCATCTTTCATTTTTTTGACCTGATCAGAGTAAGTCGAATGGGCCCAGATGATGTCGTATTCACCGGAATCGGCAAACAGCCGCATCGCATCGCCGGCATCATCACCCCACAGCGGATCGGTATACAGCCAGTTGACATCAAGTCCATGTGGCTTTTGCGCTTTTGTGCGCTCGAGCGCTTGAATAAATGTGCCATCCCAACTCGCCTCGATACCTGCTGAGAGTATGATAGCGATGTTCAATTCAGTCGGATCATCGGCTTGCACCGACTGACTGGTTGGTACGAACAGCGCCAATCCGAGCGCGAAAACTAAAGAAAACAGCTTTTTCATCTTTCCTCCAATATAGGTTGTTATAAATCCAATATGATCGTAGCAGACAGCGCGCGTGAGCAACAGACTGTCATTTGGTCATTCGCGGCATGTTCTTCCTCGGTCAGGACGTAGTCCCGGTGATCCGGAATACCGTCTAGAACGCCGGTGACACAAGTGCCGCATATGCCTTGCTCGCATGATGTCGGCACTTCAATTCCAAATTCGGCAAGGGTTTCAACTATTGTCGCTTCAGCGGATACTTCGATTTTATCCCCTGTACTGTTGATTTGAACCCAAAATGGTCGATCATCTTCGAGATGCAGGTCGACGTCGAGTTCGAAGTACTCCTTGTGCAGCGCATCAGCAGGCCAGTGAGCGGCGGCAGCATCGAGAACAGCATCCATGAAACCGGATGGACCGCAAACATAGAGGTGGCGGCCATGGCGGTAGCTGCGAGCAATGGCCGGGATGTCGAGCTTTTGTTCAACTGGTCCATCATCAAAGTGAAAATGGACTCGGTTGGCAAATTCGCAATCTTGCAGAAATTTCTTAAACGCCGTACGATTCACAGAACGCGTGCAGTAATGCAGTTCGAATTCAGCGCCTTGGTCATGCAAAACCTGCGCCATGCAAAGAACCGGTGTGATACCGATACCGCCAGCGACCAGCAGTGATTCCCTGGCATCGGCAGCCAGTTCGAATCGGTTGCGGGGGGCGCTAATTTTGAGATTCGAATTAGCGCGCAATTTGTGTACCGCCTGCGAACCGCCTTTGCTAGCCTGTTCTCTGAGAACGGCAATACAGTAGCAATCTGCTCCCGAGGGATTGTTCCACAAGGAATATTGTCGGATCAGGTCGTTGGCAAGGTGAACGTCAATATGTGAACCCGCTGTGAATGGTGGCAAGGGGCTGCCATCCGGTCGAACCAACTCTAGCGAGGCGATTTGTTCTGCCAGCTTTTGTTTTCGCAAAACCTTGACATCAAACAATTGCTCGGACATTCAAGCGACATCCTAACGGGTGAGTGGGGCACCCAAGCCGAACTGAGTAGCCAGCGCGCGGCGGTATTCGATCGACATGCGGTCTGCGGGGATATGAATTTCCTCGGTCAAGTCCAGCGGCAGAAATTCGGGACGCTGACTCTCAACCAACAGCTTGTCTTCATCATTGATCATCGTCGCTTCGCTGATCATACTGTCAACATCAGGGTTACCAGTCGTATCCGTCGCTACTTGAAACACCTTGGACTCGTTCGCTGAAACAGGACAGACGCAGTCAGCGAAATATTGAACGTAGTCAGAATCAACCGGGCGAATTTCAATGATGGTTGAGAAAGGGAATGTTAATTCGTATCGATAAGTAACCTTACGGTCTTGTGAATCGACATTGTCCGGGAAGCGGTTTCCAGCTTCAAGATAGGGCAACTCAAAACTCAAACCGTAGTCGGTCCGGTTAACTTTATAGGGTTTAATCGGATCAGACTCATAGCCACCAAAAGTAGCTTTATGCACCCAAGGAAAATGTGCAACATCGTTAAAATTCTCAACATGCCGGCTAGCAGCAGCGTTCCATAAGCAATTGGGCAAATAAATATTGTTCAGCTTGGGGTCTTTAATGCCATTCCAATCCGGCAGCGGCCAGATTGGCTCTTCGCTGAAGCAGGCCCAAATGATGCCATAGCACTCTTCGGTTTTGAGAGACTGAAGGCGCAATTTGGGTGGAATTCTTGCATTAGGATTTTCAATTGATGGGATTCGCGTGCATTGTCCGGTGTGATCGAAGTGCAAGCCATGCATTGGACAAACGAGTCTGTCATCTCTTATAGAGCCGTTGCTGATTTTCGTTCCGCGGTGAGGACACAGGTCCCTTGCAACGGCAATGCCCTGTGATGTGCGGTAGACAACCAGGTCGACATCCAGAAGTCGCGCCTTGACGGGGGAGTCGGTGATATTGTGTGCAAAAGCGACCGGGTGCCAGAATTTAGACAGGATATTCCAGTCGTTCTCTTCAAACGTGCAGTTATGCGGCAATTCTGAAGCGAATTTGGAATGATTTACAGCTTGAAACAACGTTCGTACTCTATTTCACTACGAATAAACAATCGCACTTGTATTTTGCCATCATGGATATTATCCGTGTAAGATGCACCAAATTTCAAAAAACTCAGTTTATCAAAAAACACGCACCTGGATTTTGTAGTTTCAGGTGTTTCCACCGTTTAATTTTTTTGTCAAAATGCTCTGGCAGGTGGTTGCTGATGTAATTCACGCCACTGCGACTGGTTCTTCATAATGACGATACTTTCAGGATTGAGGAGAAAAATATAGTTAGTGCGTGGATAACTTGGTATCAGAGTACCGTCAAAAACCCCGAAGCGGAATAGACAAGCGCGTGGTCGCTAAGTTAAGCCATCACCGTGTTGTCATCATCAGTAGCTCCAATGAATTTAAGGTAATTGTCGGGATGAACAACTTGATATGAACTCTCGGGATAAGCCTGCATCCAGGCGATTGGTGGACGTGTCGATGATTTTACTGACCACTTGAATTCCGCAGCATGCAAATCGCCGCCACGTTCTTCAATCAAGTCAATTTCCTGTCGGTCGTAGGTGCGCCAAAAGTAGCTGTTGGTGAAATGTCGGCAGTACAAATTACGTTTCATTCGTTCAGTCATCATGTAATTCTCCCATAGTGCGCCAACATCGTCTCGCAATGTAATGGGATTGAAGTTCTTAATGAGACCGTTTCGAATTCCGTTGTCGTAGAAATAGTACCGCCGACTTTTTGTAACTTCCTTGCGTAAATTGCGGTTGAATCCGAACCGGCTGTAGAGGACATAGGATTTTTCCAAGAGATCGAGATACCGTTCTACCGATCTCTTGTTCATTCCAAGTTGACTGCCCAATTCCGATAATGAGACTTGCCGACCAATTTGAAATGCGACTAACTGTAGCAAACGCAACAATTTGTCCGCGAATCTGACACCGTCAATTTGTAGAACATCTTTGAACAGGTACGATGCGATTAACTCCCTGATATAAGTTTCGCGTGAATCATTAGAATTCATGAGAATAACTTCTGGATAAGAACCGTAGAGCATGCGAGATTCCAGATTGCTTCGGGTTTCGTGAGTTTTTTCTACATGCTGAAGTTCACATTGTGCTAACGGGAGAAGCAGCAAAGTCAAACGCCGTCCCGTTAGTGGCTCACCCGTAATATTTGCTATATCGAAAGAGGATGAACCCGTTGCAATGATGCGAAGTCCAGCGACATGATCGACAAGCAATTTCAGATTCAAACCGATGTGTCCAACGTACTGTGCTTCATCCACAATGAGCGTTTGATGGTTACCGACAAAAGCCTTCAGCTTTGTAATTGATTGGCTTTCCAAGTATTCGCGAACGGTAATATCTTCGCCGCTTACGACAAGCGCATTTGGATCATACTGTTGAACGTAGCGTTGGACCAGTGTCGTTTTGCCTACGCGACGCGGACCGTACACAACGATCACTTTACCTGGAGCAACTATCGATCTAAGACGCGATAATTGCGCTTGAGGTATGTATGCATCAACCATCATAATGCCCTATTTTAACTAAATAAAGGCATTAATAGTGTCCTAAATTAAACAAAAATAGATACTAAATTTTTCAATGCCACTCAAGTGCTTGGCATCAGTTTCAAAGTTGATTTCCAAAGTCCCTGCTTTGATATTAGGATCTATTGGTTAATGCAGTTTTGCACAATTTGTAATTTAGTTTGATATTTCGGAGTTTAATTTCGAATCTTCTAATATTTTTACTCTTCCAATATGATTTCTCGAACGATATTCTTAAATCGCCTGTCAGTTGCTACGGGTAGATTACCAGTCACGGCACTACTGGGACCGAGGCAATCGGGTAAAACAACACTCGCCCGTCAACTTTCTGAAGGATGCGAATCTACCCATTTTGATCTCGAGTCGGAACAGGATCTTCGAATATTATCCAATCCGAAATTATCACTAAGCGAGCTAACAGGTCTCGTTGTACTCGATGAAATTCAATGGGTGCCAAGTTTGTTTCGAGTACTGAGAGTACTCGTCGATCAAGATGCAGTTGATGCGCGGTATCCATTGCATTAATTTCGTATAGATCTTTCGACTCTCGCCTACTAGCGATCTTTTGAGTCATTTGTTGGTACACTGCATAAGTGCCATCAAAATCATCGTCTCGCTACTGTTGACGCTTCACAGATTGCCGTCCTTTACATGATGGGTAATTCACACACCCAAGAAAACGGCCGAATCTGCTACTACGGTCCACCAGCCAACCGTCAACACACTCCGGACAAGCAGGAAACTCCTTCCCACACAAACATTGATTGACAACAGGCACAAAATCTTTCCGGATGGGCAAGTCCACCCTACATGCAGAGCATGCAGGAAGGATCGAGTCGCAATTGTCCCAGTGCTCACAGACATACCTGTTGTTCTCACGTCTGATCATGTGCCCTCCGCACTTGGAGCAGCGATATCGTCGACACTGAGCTCCGCTTATTTCAGTGGCACCGTATTCTTCCTCCTCCAAGATTTCATTCACGAATTCAGAAGGTTGATCCCCTTGTGCAACGATCGTGACCGAATTGCGTGCACGAGTGAGTGCTACGTAAAATACGCGACGCTCTTCTGCGTATTTATATGGCTCCTGCTTAGGGAGAACGATGTTCAACAGTGAATCATCAACGAATTCTGAAGGCAAACCGTACCGTCCGCTGTTAGTATCAAGAACGATCACGTGGTCAGCCTCCAGACCCTTCGAGGAATGGATAGTCTTAAAGGATATTGACAAGTCTTGGTAATGTCTATTCAGATACAACAGATTATTCGGTTTACTCCACTTGTAGCGGCCAAGTAGAAGGACCGTTGCTGTTTTACCCTCTGTCTGTTTCGCAAGAAGACGATCCAACGCCTGTTCCAGGCAAGACCCACTCCGATTCCTCTCGCTCCATAAAATTTGTATTGCTGATGCGCTGGTCGAGTGAACTGGAACCACATCCTTTTCTATCTGAGAAGCGTTCTTGAGAATGAAGCGACGGGCGGGATACGCAATTCGGTCCACGCTGCGAAACGTGTGCTCAAGTTTAACGACTCGGCAAATAGCGGATTCCCCGCCCAAAGCACCCCCAAAGTAGGAGGCAAATTCTTTCATGATGTGTATATTTGAACCTGTAAACCGGTAAATTGACTGCCAGTCGTCACCCACAGCAAATATGCGACAAGCTGATTGCTGATTCTTGAGGGCCATCAACAGGGCAGCGCGGCCCGTTGATATGTCCTGAAATTCGTCTACCAGAAGATGAAGGAAGGGACTTCGATAGCGGTTTTCTTTGACGTAAAGTGTAGCTCGGGCAATCATGTCTTCAAAATCAATCCGCTCACCAAGTCGTTTCTGGTATTCCCTGTAAACTTGATCAAATATTTCCAGAAAAACCATTTCCCGCTTATTGTTTTTCCTATGCCTTGCTTTCGTGCGACACATCTCGATTGTGAGATCGGACTCTTTGAAGTGCCGAAGGAATGTGACGAGAATTCTAGAGAAGTCGTTTAACTCACCTAATTTCCGCAAATGAGTAAGGACTTGTGTTAATGGCATCGGATTCAATTTGACGTATGGTGTGAGTTTTTTTTCCAGAGCAGAAAGCAGTCGTCCTTCGACATTTTCATAACTGAACGTTTCAACTAGTATGGTTCCAAACTCTGCATGCGTCCGACGCTTCCAATCCATCTGCTGTAGATACTTCTCCCGGTCAACGAATGGCGCTGTCTCCAGAATTTGATTTCCATTTTTATCCTGGCTCCGTCTAACTCCGAAGTGCTCAATATAAACGCCGCTTTCCATCAACCGAAAATCTGGTGTATAGGTCTTACGACCTTTATTTGGTAGTGGATGCTCGTATTGCGGTTCGTACTCGTAGGAAATGCCATTCTGGAAGAGCCAGTTCGCAATTGTTAACTCCTCGAAACTCCGAACTTTCTCACCTTGAAGAGTCCTCAATTCACACTGTTTGGCGTAATCGTAATATTGATGCATCGTTTTGAAGTCCCACTGAGATTTGGCCTGTACACGAAACTCAGTGAACCACCGAAACAGCATGTGACCAGTGTCTTTATTGCGTTCGGCTATTTCGAACAGAATCTCCTGCAAAAATGTACAGAACAATTGTTCATCGTGTGCATGACTAGCAAGCGCAGGCTTTTTGCCCTCGACTTCAGTGATAATGCTGTAGGCCAGTTTGTGGAACGTCATGGTTGCGACATGAGAGGTACAACACCTCTTGATCCGTTCAGACATTTCATTCGATGCTTCGTTTCCAAAAGCCATCAGCAAGATCTCTTCGGGTCTTCTGATTCCCCGTCTGATCAAATACGCAGCTTTGGCGGTAATGACGCTGGTTTTGCCTGAACCGGCTCCCGCAAGTACTAGAGTGGCATCTTCATCGCAAATTAAGGCAAGTCGCTGTTCGTGTGTAAGTGGACTGGTTTGAATGCTCTCAAATATTGAGCCTGCGTCTACCAATTCCTGCTCGATGAATCGATTGATAGCTTCATCGCGAATTCGGGAAGGTATTCTGCGAAATTCTGCAATTTTTGCGAGACAATTTCGCATACTCGGAGTATAGATCGGAGTAGATAAATCCACCGGCAACAGCGTGGTAATTTTCTCTGCCTTTTGCCAGTATGGTTCTACAAGACAGGCCGCGGGATAGTTGCGCGGATTGCCAAGGCGATCGATTGCGGTTGTAAGCACTTGAATTGAGTCGCTATGTTCTACAATACTCTGGCGCTTGTCCTCCAGCCATGCGTCATTCAGCGCATTGACAAATCGTTTTGCCTTGGCCGTTCCAACACCTCCAAAAACAAAAGTGCTCCCGTTCACCAAAGGAGTTTCAATAGCGGCAAGAAAAAAGGATCTTCGAATCCGGGACAATCCGGCAATTTTGGAGAAGTGGATTTTTCTCGTGCGCCGAGCCAGAATTATCAAATTCTTGGTACCTATCGCCAATCCAATTCCTTTGTTTGCGAGAAAATAATAGAGAACTTTGCTAATGATTCTGCGCTCTATTTTCATGCTCTAACTCAGACCGTCTCGCTAAACTGAAGTTCTAAGCCCATTTTGCCTGTGCGGGCAATCTAACCCTTTCATTATCTACATCTTTTGTCTACACATTGGCCTTGCAATTTTTGTATAAGTAGGCAGTATATGGCCCGACAATACCCCGCAATGCACGTCTCAACCGTCGTCTCCAAACAAGGCGGTCATTCCTATCGCACCACCCTGGTTCGTACCAGCTACCGAGACCACAACGGTAAATCGCAAAAAAAGACGCTGGCCAATATCACCCACCTGCCCGA
The DNA here is from genome assembly GCA_963664525.1 of Arenicellales bacterium. Taxonomy (GTDB): domain Bacteria; phylum Pseudomonadota; class Gammaproteobacteria; order Arenicellales; family JAJDZL01; genus JAJDZL01. The sequence goes on along the minus strand of OY761535.1, from coordinate 216,614 downwards.
TCCGCTCATCACCCTGATTCGAAACTACCTCAAGGGCCAACGACTCGCCGATGCCGATGACACCTTCGAAATCCTCAACACCCGTAAACACGGCGCCGTCGAAGCGGTCTTCACCGCCTTTAAACAACTGGGCTTTAAAAATCTGATCAACAGCCAAAGCGAGCGCCACAGCGACCTGGTGTTGGCCATGGTCGCGGCGCGCATCATTCGCCCCCATACCAAGCTTGCCACGGTGCGCTGGTGGCGCGACACCACACTGGCCGATTACTTTGATATCGACGGCGCCGATGCCGATGAACTCTACGGTGCAATGGACTGGTTGTTGACGCGCCAAAATGTGATTGAAGGCAAGTTGGTCAAACGCCACCTTAAGCCCGGAGCCCTGGCCCTGTATGATCTTTCCTCCACTTATCTGGAAGGCACAAAGTGTCCTTTGGCGGAGTTTGGCTACAGCAAGGACGCGAAGAAAGGTAAATTGCAGGTGAACTTTGGTCTGTTGTGTGACCGTCAGGGTCGTCCTTTGGGGGTCAGCGTGTATCGCGGCTGTTTTCGCGACAACAAAACTCTGATTCCGCAAGTGAACCGGCTCAAGGGACGATTTGGCATTGACCGGTTGGTGGTGGTCGGGGACCGGGGCATGGTCACGCAGGTGAACATTGATGCGTTGCGCAAACTCGATGGGATCGGATGGATCAGTGCGTTAAAGAGCCCATCGATCAAAAAACTGGTGCGCAGCGGTCATTTGTCGCGCAGTCGTTTTGATGAGGTGAACCTGTTTGAGGTGCTGCACCCGGATTTTCCCGGTGAGCGGTTGGTGGCGTGTCGCAATCGGTCTTTGGCGAAACGACGTGCGCTCACGCGCGAGGCGTTGTTGGCGGCGACGGAGGACAAACTCAAGGGGATTGAAAAAAGTGTGGCCCAGGGGCGATTAAAGGGCAGCGCCGAGATTGGACTGAGAGTCGGTGAGGTGATCAACTCACGCAAGGTGAAAAAGCATTTCATCGTTGAGATTACGGACCATTCATTGTGCTATCGCAGAAACCACGAGCGCATTGGTGAGGAAGCTTGTCTGGATGGGATATACGTGATTCGCACCTCATTGGATGAGGCTTCAATGACGGCGGCCGAGTGTGTCAGAAACTACAAGCGATTATGTCGGGTTGAGCGGGCGTTTCGCACCATCAAGACGGTTCATTTACAGGTGCGTCCGGTTCATCATCGCACTGAGGAGCGCGTTCGTGCACATATCTTTTTGTGCATGCTGGCTTACTATGTTGAGTGGCACATGAGGCAGGTGTGGCGAGAGTTATTGTTCTCCGACCCTGACTTGGATGAAGTCAGTGCGGCTCACAATCCGGTGCTCGGCGCAGTGCGTTCGGATGCAGCCAGAAAAAAGGCCGCGAGCGGGCAATTGGACGATGGCTCGCCGGCACACTGTTTCCGTACTTTGATTGAACATCTTGAGACGATGACCAAGAACACCTGTCGGAATCGACTCGTTGAAAGTGTGCCGTTTGAGTTAACGACGCTCGCCAATGATAAGCAGCAACGGGCGCTGGATCTACTCAAGACAATCCGTTATCCACTCCGGTCACGGCAAATGTAGGCAGAATGGTGAAAATTCAATAGCCTCAAAATGCTTTGATTAGCAAATACTTAACCTTGATTATGCTCTCGAACTTCAGCTTAACGACAATTCGATATCCCAGAAGGTGCACTACCGGGCAAATATGGCACGCGAAGGACATGTTCACAAGCAGATGTTGCTTTGAGCCCCGTTTCAAGGTCAATCTCTACAAAGCTGATCCTTTCATCTGAGCGCAGGTCAAGAGCCTGTAGATTTACACGCTCCATCATCGCAGTCCAAACGCGCATGGCACCTGATGCCCCAGTTAATCCTGTTGGTCGGTTATCGTCGCGCCCCACCCAAACCACGCCGAGCAAATTACCGGACATTCCGACAAACCAACTATCCCTAAAACCATCAGTCGTACCGGTTTTTCCCGCCAATTTCAAACCCGGACTGAAGGAATTTTGCAGTGCTTTTCCGGTACCACTATTGACAACCTCCTGCATACCAAACAATGTAAGGTAAGTTGGCCCGGAAGGCAGACGAGACAAAACTTTTGATTTCTTGGTCTGTCCAAGCGCACGCGAATCTGCTGTAATTGCTGAAATCGTTCGCAACTCAGTCTGCTCGCCAAAATTCGCCAGCACCTGGTACAGTCTGGCCACTTCGATAGGAGACAGTTCCAGGGAACCCAGTAATATCGATGGGTAAACCGGGGATTTGACATTTGCACCCAATTCACGCAAGTTGTCGGCTACTCGCATGAAACCGACCTGCATTCCAACTTTCACCGCCGGCACATTGCGCGACTTTGCCAAAGCGTCCAAAATGGTAACCTTTCCCAGATACTCTTTATCATAGTTTTCAGGAGACCAGTCGCTACTGCCCTTTATCTTGTAGGTGACTGGTTGATCAGAAACCACAGTCCCGAGCGTCCATGATCGGTTGTTCATGAATGCACTAAGATAGATGAACGGTTTAATCAAAGACCCAACTGGACGATGTGCACTCAGCGCCCGGTTGAACGCCCCAACATAAGCATTTCGGCTACCGACAAGTGCAACAACTTCGCCGGTATTCGGCCGCAATACCACAATCGCACCTTCGAGCGAGTTGGCCGGCAAATTCATTCGATTTTCAATTCTTGCCAACTCTTCAGATAGCGCCAGCTCTGCGGCGCTTTGGACTTCAAGATCCATGGTTGTAAATACGGACAGCGCGCCACTTTTTCGGTCTTGCGCGTCAAGCCGATCGGAAAGTTGCTTGAAAACAACATCAATGAATGACGAATAAGCTTGTTTTCGACGATCTTTTTCCGCGCGAAGTTGTAGCGACGCCCCGAAATATCGTTCGTAGTCAAGCTCGCTGATGAGTTGACGTTTTTTCATTACGTTCAAGACAACGGCCCGACGATCCTTTGCAGAATCAGGCCGACGCCATGGGTTATAGGACGTTGGCGCTTTGATCATGCCAATCAATTGTGCAATTTCATTTGGGTTTAACTCAGAAACCGGACGCCCAAATAAATGCTGGCTTCCCAATCCGAAGCCGTGAATTGCACGTTTGCCGTCCTGTCCTAAGTAAACTTCGTTACAGTAGGCTTCAAGTATTTCTCGCTTTTCAACCCGATATTCAAGCACCAGTGCCGTTGCCGCTTCAAAAAATTTTCGCGAATAGGTGCGGTCATCTCGGCCGTAGACATTTTTGACCAGTTGCTGAGTCAGGGTGCTGCCACCTTGAACGATGCGGCCAGCCCTGATGTTGGCCCAGGCGGCCCGTAAAATTGCCCACGGGTCAACGCCCCAATGATTGACAAAACGTTGATCTTCGACCGCAAGTAGCGTTTCAAGCAGCAACTGCGGCATATCTTCCAGTCGAACCAGGTAGCGATCCTGATGTGCGCTCTGCGACAGACTGCCGACAAGATGTGGCTTGAGCCTCAAAAGTTCAACAGGACGGCCAGATTGTCGATCGACTAATGCCTTGACTTTCCCACCGACGAATTGAATACTGATTGATCGTGCGGCTTGCAGACCATCCCAAAACTCAAATGGCCTGCTGACCAGTTCAATGGAATCCCCACTTGCCGTGAACTCACCATTGCCCAGGACATTACTCACGCGTCGGTAGCCCAGTGCAAGCAATCGATCTTCAAGCAACGTCATTGAAATCGACAGTCCTGGATAAATCTCAAAGGCACTACTATAAATGTGGACAGGAATGTCCCAAAGACGGCTGTTGAACTTTTTCTGAATCGTGTAGTCAACCCACACAAACAGCCCAGCACCAGCTAACAGAACCAGGCAGATGCTCCATAACACCAATCGAGTCAGCAGTGATCTGAAAATTCCAGTTTTTCGACGACGTTTCCTTTTCGATGATGGCAAATTGGGACTCTACGGTATTGAAAGCCGGGTTAATTCATTCAATTGATATCGTCCAAGGCGGCAGAGCAATTCCAGCATATGTCAAAATTGGCTGGGTTCAATTGCTCGCAGTTCGAACAGCTGACCTCACCAGAGCGGGTCGCGCGAACCGCACGATTAGCAATGATTTCCAGCGCCTGTGTTTCATCGCGATCATCTACGATCCAAACTTCTGGCCATGTGTGCGTAAATGGCAATTCGCCAACTGCGCCATTGGAAAATTCGTTGAAAACTCGGGTATCGATGCCAAAACCGCGAATCAGATCGCTGACAAGATGTGCGTCAGCTAGATTCTCGGCGATATAAACTCGTATCAAGACTCGTAATCAGAATATTTTTGAGAACTGCCTCGTACCAGGCAGGCGGGATATTTTTTTCTGTTCATCGCAAGCTTTTTTTCAGCAGCAGTCAAAAGATCGATATCCAAACGTTCCGAAATGCGGATCAGGTAGATCAGAACATCAGCAATTTCTTGCGCGGCTCGGTCTTTGTCACGCGTGTTCAAATTGAGGCTTTCCGCTTCAGTCATCCACTGAAATATTTCAACCAGTTCAGCTGCTTCAACCGCCAGCGCCATGGCCAGGTTTTTTGGAGAGTGGAATTGTTCCCAGTCGCGTTCGTCGACAAACGCACGAATTTGGGATTGCAGTTCAGCAAGTTCAAGCGCTCCATTAGGTTCAATAGCACTCATCCGTGCTCTGCAACCTCGTAAAGATGTTCGCGAGTCAGTGCGATACTATTGTCGGTGCCGCGCGCAAATACGAGTTGGAAAAGTTGTAAAGACCCAACCAAAAATGCCGCAATAGAGCCTGACAGGTACAGTCTCCAGGCTCTAACAAATCGTTCATCGAACATATTGCGAACCATATCTTCATGTTCATCGTATCGCACAAGCCAGTGCCTAAGCGTCTCAGCATAGTGCAGGCGAAGGTTCTCGATATCAAGGACAGAAAAGTTGAATGGTTCAACGATGTCCATCATCTCGCGAATGGTTGGAGGGTAAGCACCTGGAAAAATTCGTTTTTCAATCCAGGCACTCATCAATTCAGGTACGTTGCGACCGATCGAATGTACTAGTGCTCGACCGTTTTTTGATAAACAACGGTCTATAACGGAACCCAACACATGGTAGTTTAGTTTACCCACGTGCTCAAGCATACCGACGGAAACAAAAACGTCGAATTCTCCTGTAATATTGCGATAGTCGTCTTCAATGTATTCGACCTGATCACCTAGCCCTTCAACTTTTGCACGCTCTTTGGCAAATATTATCTGCTCGTGGGATATGTTGTAGGACTTGACTTTGACTCCATAATTTCGGGCCATGTGTCGTGCCAGTCCGCCCCAGCCGCAACCGGCCTCAACCACGGTCTGACCTGGCTTAAGCATCAGTTTTCGACACACGTGGTCCATCTTCGCAATCTGTGCCTGTTCAATGGTGTAGTCCGGCCGGGAAAAGTATGCGCAGGTGTACTGCATAGCCGCCTGGTCCAGCCACAGTGTATAAAACTCGTTTCCCAAATCGTAATGATGATGAATATTAGACTTGGACCCCAACAGTGTGTTCTTTTTTGCTTTTTTGGACGTTAGCTTCTGAAACAGTCGACTCTGCCAACTCGAATCCTGATTGACGCGTTGCTGCGTCGAAAACATTTCAACCAGAAATTCTACCAAGTCGCCATGCACTTGCACCGTGCCATCACTATAGGTGTCTCCAAATCCAATATCACGATTCTTGATCACACTATAGAAAGCCGAGCGATTCTTAAATTCTAGTGAAGTTCGCGGTGTTTCCTGTGTAGCACTGAATCTTGAACCATCCCACAACTGAATTTCGATTGAAGGGTGGCCAGCAAACTGTAACAGTTTCCGTAGTAGGAATCGGTCTAAACTAGATGGTGTAGAACTCCTTTCCGACTGTGTCGGTGTCGCCGCCATTGCCAGCGGCTGCGTCTGTCTCTCTGAAACCATTTGTCAATCCTATGATTAAGAAATCCTTGATTGGATCAGTCAAAGAGTGAAACTTGTACCTGCCTAACTGGTATTGTACGAAACTGCGATCGGTCCAAAGTGATCGGAGATTCGTCTAAACCATATTTTCTGATCGCGAGTTGAAAACGCTGTTGTATAAGATCAGCCACCGGGCCAGTTCCCCTCATTCGCTCAAAAAAGTGTACGCCGTTTTCCCGTCCGCCCCGCACTTGTCTGATCAGGCTCATAATCTTCGCTTTCTTGTCAGGATAAAATTCAAGCAACCATTCTTGAAACAACTGTCGAACCTCGCTCGAAAGCCGCAGCATCGTCCACTCGGCACGTCGAGCCCCCGCTTGTGCACAGACTTTCAGTATGGATTCCATTTCGTGTTCATTCAACCCCGGAATCACAGGTGCAAAGAATATTGTAACCGGAACATCGTTTTGCGACAATTGAGAAACTGCCTTAATTCGACTGTGAGGTGCACTGGCCCGCGGTTCCATTCGTCTAGATAGAGCCGAATCCAAGCTGGTAATCGAAAAATTGACGCTAACTAGATTGGCACGGGATAACTCGGACAAAAGATCAAGGTCTCGTAAATTCGATGCGGATTTTGTAGTAATTGTCAAAGGATGGCGAAATTCAAGCAGCACTTCGAGGATTTGTCGAGTCAGTTGGTATTGCTTTTCGATCGGTTGATAAGGGTCGGTGTTTGCCCCCAGCGCAATAGGCTCACACTGATAGGAAGGTGCTCGCAACTGTTTTCGAAGCTGCTCAGCAACATCAACTTTAGCAAATAGTCGAGTTTCGAAATCAAGCCCAGCAGAAAGCCCCAGATATGTGTGGCTGGGACGAGCATAACAATAACTGCAACCATGCTCGCAGCCGCGATACATATTGATTGAGCGGTCAAATGGTAAATCTGGAGACTGATTACGTGCAATGACAGTGCGGGCCCAATCAATTTCGACATGCGTTTTCATCGGTGGCATTGGTTCATTGTCCCAGCCATCGTCGTCATGGCTATGCTGCCACTCGTTGAAACGACCACTCTCGTTCGAGACCGCGCCGCGACCTTTTTGTGTGCCAGGTAAAGTCACTGACTTCATGACAAGTCCTCAGCTTCTTCGCTCACCCGGGGCCAGGAAATCAGTACCGCGTGTACCAAAGTTGCTAGTGGAATCGCAAAAAACACACCCCAAACTCCCCATAAACCGCCGAAAACCAACACCGAAACGACAATGGCAACCGGATGGAGATCGACAACTTCCGAAAAAATTAATGGTACCAGAACATTACCGTCCAGAATCTGAATCACAATATAAGCGGTTACCAAGTAGGCAAATTCTGGACTGAATCCCCATTGAACACCAGCAACAACAACGACGGGTATAGTCACCACCGCGGCACCGACGAAAGGGATCAATACCGATAAGCCCACAATCATGCTAAGCAGTGCTGCGTATTGCAATTCGAAAATCGAAAACGTTGTAAACGTAACGCCACCAACAATCAATATTTCCCAAAACTTACCGCGAATGTAGTTCGACATTTGCCTGTCTACGTTCTGCCAGACAGTTATTGTGAGACCATGATCTTTGTTGGGTAAAAAATTGATCACCCATCTGGTTAGTTTGACCTTGTCCTTGAGAAAGAAAAATACCAGAATTGGCACCAAAATTAGGTACACCACCAATGTAATGATACCGACCACAGAGGAAGCTGACCAGGTTACAACGATTTGCTGGCCAAGTTCGGTAACGAATTGGGCTGTTGTACTGATGAAAGTTCGCACCTGTGCTTCAGAAACAACATCGGGATAAAGTTCTGGCAATTGCAAAAGTGCCGCTTGAACATCGGCAACCCACGAGGGAATCTGACTGGCCAACTGCAGTGCCTGAGAACTGACCAGCGGCAAAATTCCAAACACAAGCGCCAAACAAAGAATAAGAAACAAGCCCAGTACGATCAATACCGCGCCCAGGCGAGGAACTTTGATGGCTTCAATGATCTTGACGCCACCTTCCAAAATGTAAGCGATGACAATACTGGCGATCACTGGTGCCATCATTTTGCCAGCATAGATGATCAGGGTAAAACCGATAATCAGAACCACAGCAAGTATGATGACTTGCGGGTCGTTTAGCTGGCGACGGAACCAGTTGACAAGATTTTGCACGGCTAGATTCGATTGACTGCAGTAAAGAGGCGATGACTCAAGACGAAAGCACCTCGAATTCAAAGCTTATTGCGGCGGTTTCGGCCAGCATTCTCGTCGCAGAACAGTACTTTTCAAGAGACAATTCAATCGCCCGCTGAACTTCCCGTTCAGTGATGCCTTCGCCTCTGACGCGATATTTAAGATGAATGCTGGTGAAAACTTTTGGAACCTCATCCGCGCGCTGTGCTTCAAGGTCAATTTCAAGCAAATCCGGTTCGCGGCGCCGCTTGCGAAGAATTTGAGCGATATCAAATGCTGTACAGCCACCCATACCGAGTAGAACCATTTCCATGGGGCGCATGCCAGCGTTTTGCCCGCCTTCTTCTTGCGGTCCATCCGATTGGGTAACGTGTCCAGTCCCCGACGTCAGTTGAAAACTAACGCCGTCAAGCCATTCTACCTTGCCTTTCATTTTACTGCTTTGCCAGCTTAGGTGAAAATTTCTTCAAAATTGAATATTTTTCCAAGTTCAGTGCCGGGGTTTTCCGCTCGCATCAGCGACTCACCAATCAAATAAGCGTAAAGTCCAGCTGCCTTGAGCTTCTGAATATGCGTGTTGCAGTGAATGCCGCTTTCAGAGACGACAAGCCGATCATCCGATATCTGACGGCTGAGGTCAATTGAGGTTTCAAGCCGTGTTTCGAACGTTCGAAGATCCCGATTATTGATTCCCAGCATGCCGTGCTTGACTTGTAGAGCAATATCGAGTTCTTCTTGAGAGTGCACCTCGATCAACACGTCCAGTCCCAATTCTACAGCTTCACAGGAATATTCGACAAGTTGTGAATGCTCAAGTACTGCAACGATTAACAAAATACAGTCGGCGCCAATGGCAAAGGACTCTCGGACCTGGTAGGGATCGATGATGAAGTCCTTTCGCAAGAGTGGCAATTCACACACTTGTCTGGCCGTTTCGAGGTGTTGAAAACCTCCATGAAAAAATTTTGAATCGGTTAACACCGAAAGGCAACTTGCACCTGCTGACTGGTAGTTGCGAGCAATGTCTGCTACGTCATAATTTGGCCGAATGATTCCCTTGCTCGGTGAAGCTTTCTTGCATTCTGCGATGATACCTGGCCGGCCGGCCGAAATGTGTCGACGAAGTTGGGATTCAAAGCCCCTGGGTGGGCTGCGCGCCAAAATACGCTCGTTAATTTCAGCAAGCGGAGTGGCTAATTTCGCGGCGGCAACCTCAAGTCGCTTGTGCTCAACTATGGACGCGAGTACATCCGGTGGATTGGCCATTTCAAAAACTGTTGGTAAACTCTACGTACCGCTCGAATCGGGCCATCACTTCGCCTGAGCGCAATAATTCCCCTGCGCGGTGAATTCCATCGGCAAGATTCCCTGCAAGCCCGGCAACGTAAATCGCAGCACCAGCGTTCATCGTGGTAATTGCACAGGCAGCAGACTCATCACCCGAAAACACGGAACGAATCACGGCAAGGCTTTCCTGCGGATTGGCAACCGTCATTTTGTCCAGGGCGTAAGCAGGAATGCCAAATTGTTCAGGGCTGATGGTGTAAGTTTCAACTTGGTTGTTCTTCAGTTCTGCCACGAGGGTTGGGCTTCCGACACTGATTTCGTCCATGCCATCTTCTGAGTGCACAACCATGACGTGCTCTGAGCCTAGTTTGCCCAAAACGTGAGCGAGCGGTTCAACCAGGTCAGGGCTGAAAACACCCATCATTTCGCGTCGTACATGAGCAGGGTTGGTTAGTGGACCCAGCACATTGAAAATTGTTCTGACTCCAAGTTCTTTGCGGGCGCCGATCGCATGGCGCATCGCGGTGTGGTGCGCAGGCGCCAGCATAAAACCAAAACCTGTGTTGCGAACACATTCAGCGATCTCATCTGAATTGAGATCGATTCGGGCGCCGGCGCATTCTAGCAGATCGGCACTGCCGCACTTGCCTGACGCAGCACGATTGCCATGCTTGGCGACGTGCGCACCTGCCGTCACTGCAACAAACGCCGAAGCAGTAGAGACATTGAAAGACGAAGTTCCGTCACCGCCAGTCCCGACAACATCGAGAAGATTTGGAACTTCGACATGCACGCTGGTCACCAGTTCGCGCATCACGGTCGCAGCAGCCGTGATCTCCTCAATCGACTCCCCTTTCATTCGAAGTCCAACCAAGAAACCACCGATCTGTGACGCAGTCAACTGACCCGTCATGATCTGACGCATGATGTCAAGCATCTGTGATCCCGACAAGTCTCGCCCGGCAGTGATCTGCTTGAGTGCTTCTTGAATGTCCATCAATCTGCTTGGTCCGTGTTCAGGCCGTCAAGGCGCTCACTTGCAAAAATCTTTCAAGTAAAGCGTGACCGCAATCGGTCAGAAAGGATTCAGGGTGAAATTGAACGCCATAGACGTCATATTGTTTATGTTTTACACCCATAATGATACCGTCACTTGTCCAGGCGGTCACTTCCAGCACATCGGGCAAACTGTTCTTTTGCGCAATCAATGAATGATAGCGGGTTGCGATAAACGGGTTTTGTAGCGACTCGAACAAACCCTCACTATCGTGATAGATTTCTGACACCTTGCCGTGCATCACTTGTGGCGCCCTTACAATTTCTCCGCCAAAGGCGTGACAAATGCTTTGGTGGCCTAAACACACACCTAGAATTGGCAGTTTATCCGCAAATTCTCGAACGGCCGCAACCGAAATCCCTGCTTCGTTCGGTGTGCAGGGACCGGGAGAGATCACAATAGCCGAAGGCGCAATCTGCGCGATTTCCTCAACTTCGATTGTGTCGTTTCGAACAACTCTTGAATGCTGTCCTAATTCACCCAGGTACTGGACCAGGTTGTAGGTGAATGAATCGTAGTTATCGATCAGAAGCAACATATCAAACTTTTACAGTACCCCCGTTCGGGTAAACTTTGAAGGCGGCAATCATACTGAATATTGTGTAATTTGTTTCACTCGAATATGTTTGCTCAATTTGCACAAACATTACGCAAACCGTTCGAAATAATTCAACAGCTACACATTCTACCTTGTTTTGCTTGGCCAACTCCAGACGACAGGCTCGATTCATATAAAATTCAATTGCACAGACCGATTTGTGAATTTGAGTCTAAAATCGGTTCGAACCATCGACCTTGAAGATCTTCCTATTGAAATCAATCACCGTTCCAACATGAAAAGTCGTCAACAGGAATTTCTCACTTTTGCCTACGAAAGCGGTGCGCTGCAATTTGGCGAGTTTGTTCTCAATTCCGGCCGCACCAGTCCCTACTTTATGAACACGGGAAGTTTTTCAAACGGTGTTGGTCTGGGCACTTTGAGTGGGTTTTATGCAGCAGCGATTGCTCAACGGTTCATAAATGACTTTATGCTCTACGGGCCTGCCTACAAAGGAATCCCGCTGGCTGCGGCAACCGCAATGTCGTTGCACCTCAATCACGCGCGCTGTGTACCCTTTGCATTTGACAGGAAAGAAGCCAAAGACCATGGGGAATTCGGTTGGATTGTCGGTGCGCCACTAGCTGGAGATGTTGTGATTGTCGAAGATGTAATCACTTCTGGCCTGTCGATCGACAAGGCTGTCCATACTATCGTTTCCCAAGGCGCCAATCCCGTAGCAGTCGTGATTTCTCTTGACCGCATGGAACGAACGATCGATTCGAATCGATCTGCAGTTCAAAGTGTTCAGGCCAAACATCAACTGGAAGTCCTGTCATTGGCTACTTATGTCGATCTATTAGAATTTGTGGATAATGTTACCGAATTACACACATTCGTCAAGCCTATTGAAGAATATGGCAGAGAATTTGTGACAGTTTGAATTTAGCCGGTTGATTGTTGTTAAAAATGCCTGATTCAAGATCAAAACATGCAGTTTTATTTGGCGGAGCCGGATTTATCGGTTCTGAACTCATTAATGCACTAACGGCAGACCACTGGCAAATATCTGTCATTACCAAACGCCCACACCGCCACCGAAATCTTCTGGTCATCCCATCTTTGAAGATCATTGAGGCAGGCGATCTGTCAGACGAAACGATCGAAAATCTGATCAGCGAATCCGATACGGTGGTCAACCTGATTGGCATTTTGAACGAGACTTCGAAAGACACGTTCAAAAACATCCACACCCAGCTTCCGGAAAGAATTGCCAAAGCCTGTTTGAAAAATAAGGCGAACCGGCTCATTAATATCAGTGCACTTGGAGCTTCCGCCGATGCACCGAGTGAGTATTTAAAATCGCGCGGTCTTGGTGAGCAGGCTCTCAAAACATTAATGGAAAACGGTTTGAACTGTACAATCATTCGCCCTTCGATTGTCTTTGGGCCCAAAGACTCGTTTTCGCGTTTGTTTCACCAGTTGCTTTCAAACTCACCGTTCCTTTTTCCGCTCGTGGCGCCCAACGCTATTGTGCAGCCCGTATACGTCAAGGATGTGGTTCGATGTATTCATCATGCGATCAGTGTGAAAACACCAGAAAACGGTAGTTTCGATATTGCAGGTCCTCAAAGTTACAAGCTTCGTGAGTTTATTGGCGAAATCGACCGAATAGGAGGGATGCGTCATCGAATCATTGGGCTTAGCCATTCATTTTCGAAACTTTTTGCTGCCTTGACTCAATTCGCTCCAGGCAAACCCCTGACACCGGATAACTTGCGATCGCTTCAAGTACCCAGTACCGTCCGGGATGACACACCTACTCCATACGGCATCCAAGCAACACGATTTGAAACTGTCGCTTCTGACTGGTTAAGCCGTCAGCCGCAACAATTGGATGCGTTTAGACAGCATGCAGGTCGATGATTTATAAGGGTTATTTGAAATGAATCCCCTATCTTTTCAGTCGAATATTTGAATCGGGTAGCCTTCCCGGCTTCGCAGGTCCGAAATCCAACTATTGAACTAAACTCCGCAACGAACACTGGATTAAAGTGGGATGATACTGGTCAAGCCTATACATTCCATCCGGGTCTTGTTGCAGTGAAATTACAAGTTAATGAACAATAGATGTTCACTCTAGGCCCGACATTTGCCGAATCGAAGTACCTTGACTCCCGATCCGATATAGCCAATGACAGAGCGAGTTGTTAAAAATATTTCTGACCTTGACTGCTATCTTGTCGGCGGCACAGTCCGAGACAATCTGCTGAATATAAAGAGTGCAGATCGGGATTGGGTCGTTGTTGGTGCGAATGAAAATATCATGCGATCTCTTGGCTTTAAACCGATTGGCAAGGGATTTCCTGTTTTTTTACATCCCGATACTGGAGAAGAATACGCGTTGGCGCGCACTGAACGCAAAGTCGGGAAAGGCTACAAAGGCTTCGAAGTTGACACATCCGAATCCGTAACACTGGAAAAGGATCTATTGCGTCGAGACCTCACAATTAACGCGATGGCGTGCGACACTCAAGGAAATCTTATCGATCCTTTCGGTGGTCAAATCGACCTAGAAAACGGCCTGCTGCGTCATGTTTCCAACCATTTTGTCGAAGACCCGCTGCGAGTTTTGCGTGTAGCCCGATTTGCGGCGCGATTTCACTCCAGGGGATTTATTGTCGAAGATTCGACTTTACAACTGATGCGCGAATTAGCCCTCAGCGGAGAACTCCATCACCTTGTCGCTGAAAGAGTGTGGCAGGAAGTAAAAAGTGCATTGTCAGAGAACTCTCCTGCGGTATTTTTCAAAGTTTTGTATGTTTGCGATGCACTCAAGCAGCTGTTTCCCGAAGTTCATGGCCTTTTTCGCGTCGAATCCAGTATTGGTTCTGTCATCAACTATCTAAATCTGGCGGCTGATCTAAGCAATGACATCATCATTCGATTCGCTGTATTAGCGTACCTGATCGGGAAATATGGGGTCTTGCCGGAATCCAAAACCAGTGCTGTAGATACCATCGGCCAATTATGCGAGCGGCTTAAGACTGCCGCCCATTTTCGAAAGCTGGCGCAACGCGTTGTGGCTGATGCAGACCGACTGATGACGATCAATGAAACACCAGCTGAGCAAACCGTCGACCTGATTTTGTCTTTGGACGGTCTACGCAACGAAAACTTTTTTATTCATTTCTTAAATGCGTGTTCCGTGATATTTTCGATTCTTCACACAGATGACAATCAAGTCGACACGAACATTAAGTTAATACGAACTTGCAAAGAACAAATGAAACAGGCTGAAATCAGGCAACTCGCGAATGAATTCAAAGGTTCTCAACTTCGAGATAAGGTTCGACTGGCCTATGTCGAGCAGGTTTCAAAAGTACTTGGCCACGCGGACAGCTAAAGGACGAGCAAAATGAATGCGCCTAGTAACACGCGGTAGAGCACGAATGGCAGCATTCCGATTTTTTCGATAAATGCCAGGAAATAATGGATACTGAGATAGGCGACAATCGCCGAAAGACAGGTTGCCATCCCAAATAAGAACCAATCAATTGGTGTTTCAGAAACGATCAATTGCAAAAACTGCCAACCGCCTGCCATGGCAATGGCAGGTATCGCCAGTAAAAATGCAAATCTCGATGCTTCAGCCCGGCTCAGACCAAGCATCAGCGCCACCGTCATCGTAATACCCGATCTTGAAGTGCCTGGTATGATCGCCAGTGCTTGGCCCAAACCGATCAACAGGGCATCTTTCAATCGAATTTCATTCAAAACTCGACGACCTCGACGGTAACTGTCGGCGTACCAAAGCAAAACGGCGAAAACCAAAGTGGCTAGTCCAATCACTGTTATGCTTCGAAGTTCGCTTTGCACAAGATCATAGGCAAATGCACCAGCCAGGGCAACCGGGATGCTGGCCAGCAGTATGTACCAGCCAAGCCTGGCCTGAACGCTAGTGCCCCCTCCTCGAACAGAAACGAGCCAAGCAGCAAGGATTTCAGTGATTTGCGCACGAAAATAGGCAACAGAGGCAAATAAGGTCCCCACATGTACCGCAATATCAAATGCCAAGCCCTGGTCCTGCCAGCCAAACAGTGCTGGAAACAAAATCAAGTGTGCCGAACTTGAAATCGGCAAGTATTCCGTAGCACCTTGAACAATTGCCAATACAGCTGAATGACCAAAATCCATAACGTTAACCGTGAATTGCTTTTGAACTCATAAGCGATGCAGGTGATCCAGGGTACGAAATCCCAAATTATTCGATTCGATTGCCTTGGTCAACTCCATTACTTTAAACATATCTCCCATTTCAGACGGTGAAGTCAGCGTGTTCAGCTGCTGTGAAAGCGACAATTGGTTGACAGAATTCATACTTTCAAGATTGAAACTACGCAAGCCACAATCAACAATGAATCCGGCCAGCGTGGTGAATCCATTGACTTCGTATCCAGATAATGTTGCAATGCTTGCGAGTGCGGAAAAATTCACATGCGCGGTAATGTCCTGACACCCGATAAAATCAAGTGGATTTTGCAAACTGTGGTGGCGGCGATGGCACATTAATGTGCCCGTACTGCGGTCTGGATGATAGTATTCATGCTGAGGAAAACCGTAGTCGGCGATCAGAATTGACCCAGCAGCCAATTTGGCTGTGACTTGTCGCAACCAGCTTTCAGCATGCCAGTGCAACTCTGTCGTATAGTTGTTCGTTAGTCTAGGTAATCCAGCCGATTCAAACCATTTTTGAAAACGACCGTCTTGTGGTACTCGAAACTCAAGTTCAAACCCGTCATTTGATTCGATGACATATCCCCGATACACTTGATCATTGTCAATGCGGATCAGCTCCACTGGCATCGCATCGAGCAATTCATTTGCAACAATGACCCCTTGGATATCCTCGGAGGGCAATCGATCACACCACCTTACAACACTCGCAATTGCCGGATCGTGCTGCATGATGGCTTGTTGCTGTTTGGCTTTCAACTTTGGGCTAATTTCGACAATGGTATATCGGTCCACCTGACAGTCCAGACGATCTAGTTCAGCGAGGATTTGAATGGCCAATTTGCCACTCCCCGCTCCAAATTCGTAAATTTCGGTCCCCCTTTTTTGTGTACGGCATGTCTTGTCTATTTTGGCCGCCAGGCATCGGCCGAACACTGACCCCAATTCAGGTGCGGTCGTAAAATCGCCTGCTGCACCCAGCACCTCGTCGGCTGACGTATAGTAACCGAGATCGGGGTGATACAAGGCAAGATCCATGAATTCGCTAAACGAAATCGCGTTGCAGTCAGAAGCCAGGATTGATTGGCGAATTAGATTGACGAGTTTTCTATTGCGTTTAACTTCTGCGCCTTGTAGTGAAAGCGCGTCGGCGACAGGACTGACAGAGTAGAATGGCATCGGCGTTGTGAAACTGCGTATAAACTTAAATTATATGAGTCTGGCCACCGCGTCATCGATCGACACATTCAGCTTCAAGAGAAAACCAGTCAAAAATGGGGACGAAAGTTGCACTCGTAAGTGGGGGTAGTCAGCGAATCGGTGCTGCGATTGTTCGGGAATTGCACTTGCAGGGAATGAGGGTTGCGATTCACTATCGAACATCTCAAGATCAGGCGTTGCAACTGGCAGATGAATTGAACCGCCAAATTTCAGGGTCCGCCATTGCGATTCAGGCTGATTTCCAATCACTGGATCAAGTCAGTCGTTTGGGTCAACAGGTAATCCAACACTTTGGCCGGTTGGACGTACTGATCAATAATGCTTCGGAGTTTCTTCCAAGTCCGATTGCAAGTGAATCAGCAGATACATTTGGAAGACTGTTCTCAGTACACGTCAAGGCTCCCTATTTTCTCACGCAGTCCGTATTGAAAACACTGGTTGAAAACAAAGGCTGTATTGTGAACATCACGGACATTTATGCAAGCCGGCCATTAGAAGACTATTCGCTTTATTGTGCAAGCAAGGCCGCACTTGAATCTTTGACAAAGTCTTTGGCACTTGAACTGGCTCCGGATGTCCGAGTCAATGCGATTGCACCGGGTGCTATTTTGTGGGTGGAAGGTGAGCCCATATGTACAGACTTAATTTCGAGAACACCGCTACGTCGCTTAGGCGACAGTTCAAATATTGCGGCGGCGGTGAAGTACCTTGTCTTTGATGCACAGTTCACCACCGGTGAAATATTAACGATTGATGGGGGCCGTCAAATCAACACCCCATAGTTTGATCGACACCTGTTCGAATTAAAGTCGGTGAAACCAGTGGTCAAATTTCAACTGCTTCACGAAGAAACCATACCGCTTCTACTTCGAATTGTTTAGTGTCACCACAGAAATGCTGCTTCCCAATGTTTCTCTCGCCAAATCGACCAAGTGTGAGTGATGGGTGTAAAACAGCACCTGTGTGCGCTCGGCTAGTTGTCCAAGCACCTCAAATCCCGCTGCAGAGCGCTCAGAATCGAAATTAATAAACAAGTCGTCTGCGACAAAAGGCAAAGCGATCGCGTGCCCAAGATAGTCCTCAATCGCTGCAATTCGCAAAGCAAGAAACAGTTGATCCTCTGTACCCGTGCTCATATTCGGCACTGCAACAATGGAACCTTTCGGGCGAACCCCAGTCAATCGCATGGCATCCTTGTCGTCGAATTGGACATCCAGTCTTTCGAATGACCCTAGCGTCAATAGCTGGAACAGTTCTCCTGCCCGACTGAGTAACGGGCCTTGTTTTTCTTTTTGGTAGCGATCAATTGCCCAGCCCAACAGAGTCTGTGATGCTCGTATCCGTACATAACTTTCTGCAGCAACTCGCATCGAAGCGAGTCCTTCTTCACGGTCCGCAGCCGCTTGGGCCGCCGCGTCATCTGCGCCAATGGATTCAAAGGTCGTTCGTGCTTCGGTACATGCAACGATGGCTTCTTGCCGAAGTCGGTCAAGTTCCTGAAGCTCGGCCTCGGCAGTTTCCTTTTTGACCTGTACCTCATCAATATTGACCTGCTGACATTCATTTTCCAGCTCTTCGATCGACAGACCATCTCCCTGCTGATTGAGCGCTTCTTTAACTCTGGTGAGA
The DNA here is from genome assembly GCA_963664525.1 of Arenicellales bacterium. Lineage (GTDB taxonomy): Bacteria > Pseudomonadota > Gammaproteobacteria > Arenicellales > JAJDZL01 > JAJDZL01. The sequence goes on along the minus strand of OY761535.1, from coordinate 198,476 downwards.
TCGGTGTTTAACGCCCTTAATTTGTCAGATTTTCTGATCGACTCTCGCAGGTCGAAAACATTGTCGACAGAGGCTGAATCCAAAAGCGGTTGCATTGAAGCCAGTCCAATGGCTCGTTTTGCTTCAAGATCATCGAGACTCTTGCGTTTTTCGTCGATTTCATCCGTTAGATCACATTGTTTTTGATACAGTTTGATCGCTTCGTCGAGTCGTCTAACGAGTTCAATCACGCCATCGTCGGCATTTGTTTTGACAAAATCTGGGGCCAAACGCCCGACAGTTTCAGCGACAGATTTCTCAAATGACTCAATGTCCCGCTCAATCGTTGTAATCCGTCGATCCCGAAGTTCGCGCGCTGTTGCCGCATGTGTTCGCAATTCGTCGATTACGCTGATTTGCACGGACACGACATCCGGACCATAGCTACTCCTCAGATCAATTTCAGCAACGGCTTTTTTCCAGTCTGTTTGCCAACGATCCTGTTCTGCTTCTACCGCTTTCAGTACATCTTGCCGTTGCCTAACTTCGAACCTGAGTTCGCCAACACTGTTCTGTATTCGCTCAATATTTTTGGCCTTTGTTTCCTGCTCAAAACGATACGCGTCTGCCTGATTGACCAGCACCTTCAGTTCATCGGCATTGAACTGCTTGTCGTTCCAGCCAAATTCCTTCAGTTCCGCAAGAACCTGGGCAAATGCAGACCGTGCTTGTTGCTCGTGATCAGCAAGTTGACGCTCTACGCTGCGTTTGCGATCAATATGCACCACAATATCGTCAAGAATATCCAGCCATTTCAGCATGAAATCAGGCGTATTCACGTCAATTGGCAAATCAGACCACATCAGCAGCCATGCCTGTTGCAACCGTTGCTCTTCGTCCACCAAAATCGCTTCTTTCGCTTCCAGTTGCTTGATTCGCAGTTCTTGTTCGGTGATGTTACGCTCCAGCACTGTCACCTCTCCAACCGCTTGCGCTTTATCAAAACGTTTATCGCTAACACTGTCTGCATGCTCAACTGCGACTTCAAAAGACTTGGGTAAATCTTCCAAAGCCTCAGCATAAGTTTCCGCTTGATCGATCGGAATTTGAGAACTCTCTACGTAGCGCGCCTTGATCAATCCCCACAGATCATCCCTTGTACTACGCGCTTCGTCGACGGCACCGTGTACCACGATTTCTTCTTCCTGAATACGAAGATTGAGAATCTGCCGATCGCGTTCTAAGCTAAGACGCGATTCGGCAAGATTTTTTCGCGTTTCGTCCAGAATCCGTGCGCAGCTTTGTACCTTGTCCCGATGTTCGAACACCGTATCTTTTGGTGGTAATGCCAATGCCTCGACATCGATATCCGCGGGCAATGCGGGGTTCATCGATTGATATTTTTTTTCAATTTCATCGGTTATGTCGGTCAACTGTCTTTTGGCAACTTGAATCTGACTGACGACATCTCCAGCATCCGGAACAGATTTCAATACAGCGGCAAGTCTAGCGACATCAATCGGCTGTCCCATCTCTCTTAACTGTTCGGCTTGTTCCTGATACCTGTTCTGAGACTGCTGTAGTGCCGACTTTGCGTTGCGAGACTCAATTTCCAATTCCCTGTGACTTGCTAATAGATTTCGCACGGCATTCACATTGCTTACAGGCGGTATCCGATCGATTAAATCACTTGCCCTTTCGAAACTCCAGTTGATTTCAGTCGCCAATTTCGCCAGTATTGTTAGTTCACTACGCAGTTCCTCCTGACGCTTCGGCAAATCTTCTCGTTCACTACGAACCACAATTCGTCGCTCGTCTAATTCCCTGATTTCGCCCGCCAAGCGTACAAGACTTTCATCGTAGTTGATGCCAGTTCGTTCATTCTGAGCCTTGTCCAACTGCTGTGAAAGAACACTAATTTGAGCTTGGAACTTGGCATCTTTTTGTTGAATTTGCTCAACCTGATTAGCGGCATCTTCTGCCAGCAGGATCACGTCTCCCATGGCTATGATCTCTCGTTTGATTTCACCCAGTTGGCGAATTGCTCCATGAACATGGCGAATACGGTCAAGCTTTTTGAGTTCTTTTGCTAAATTCTCATAGTCTTTACGACGTTGATCAAGTACATTTTCGACGTCTTTCAGTTTCTGAGCTGTGGCCTTCCAGAATTCAACTGTCAAAGAGATGTCGCGTAGCCTTTTCTGCGCGTCTTTCCAACGATCTTCACCCTGATAATAGAGTCGTTTCAAAGACTTTCTTGGGCCCCACAGGCAATCAGCTTCTTCGTCCAGTTTCTTCAGTTTCTTTCTAAGGTCAGCTACCCCGGTACCAGCAGCAAACAGCATTTGTCCAACATCGTCGCTTGCGTCGAGGATGGTTCTGCCTCCTTCAATAAGACGGTCGTGACTGAGATTGAACATCCTTTCAAAATAGATTCGATCGGCCCCTCCGATAAACGGGACAAGCAGTTGCTCATCACCTGGCAATGGCAAGCCATCCTTTCCGAGAATGACGTTATTGGTGCCTTTTCGACGCTGAAATTCGAGTTGTTTGTCACCATTTTCCAGTGCCGCGCCAACACGCATGTCCTGGTAGCTGTGCAAAAAATTGTAAGGTGAACGTTGGGGGATTCCGAAAAGCGTATCCTCTATGGCGCGCAAGGACGTCGTCTTCCCTGCTTCGTTTGGACCGTAAACGATGTGAATGTCCCGCTCTTTTTTCGGGAACTCAATAGACACATCAGTGAAAAGCCCATATCGTGTTAAATCGAGCCTTGAAAAACGCACAGACTATCCATCCTCCGATGTCAGTCGAGCTAGAAGATAAGGAGTGAGTTGACGAATCAGGGCATCAAATTCACCATCCGATGCAAACCCCAGTACTTCATCCTCAGACGTTTCTCGCAAATCATGTGGCAGACGATTGACCAGCGTACCGATATCCGACTTTAGTAGTCCCATCAGCTCTTCATCACCGGGGGCTTGAGCGAGCAGTTGTAGGATGCCATCTAGGGATTCATCCCCAATTGGTTTTTCACCAGGTTTTGTATTCACTACGACCCGTTCGACCCAGGCAACATCGTTTCCCAAACCAAGTCCAGCTGACTGCGCTTCAGCTGTTAAGCTGTCAATGTCAGTGAGTAACTGACTGTGAATTTCTGTGCAGCCCTGCAGTACGATTCGTGCCGACAGCATCCTCCCTTGTGCGTTTTGTACCTCTCTCGCCACTGCCTGTCGCATCAGGTCAACGACGTCATTCGTGTTTTCCACCTCTGAAACGTCCACATCGAGTACTGCCCAGCGCACCACATCAAAAGTCAGTGGTTCGACTTCGCGAACCTGTCCTTCTTCGACTGTGACCAAACAAGCACCCTTTGGACCGGTCTCTCGAACATGACGCCCCTGAAGATTGCCAGGAAAAACGACGTGAGGATGTTCATTGAGTATCTGTCCCTGATGAACGTGTCCCAAGGCCCAATAGTCGTACCCTTTTGCAAGCAATTCATCCAAACTGCAAGGCGCGTAATTAGCGTGATCACCCATGCCTCCCAGTGCGGTGTGTAATACCCCGATGTTAAAAGCATCATCGACCGGCGCAGGATAATTGGGTACCAAGTTATCGGTTACCGCTTTTTCGCGATAACTTTGACCATGCAAAGCTACATTCAATTTGTCGAGACTGAACGTTTGTGCGGACCGAGCGGCAAACACCCGAACATTTTCTGGTAGTATTAACGGTCGAGTGATTTTACTTTCAGCATCGTGATTACCATGTAAAACAAATACGGGTATGTCTTTCTGCTTGAGTCGCCCCATTTGTTCGGCAAAATAAAGCCCTGTCTTGTAATCACGCCAAGTACCGTCATACAAGTCCCCAGCGATCACGAGAAAGTCAACTTCGTCCTGAATCGTTCGATCAATCAGCGCTTCGAATGCCGCACGCGGAGCAGAGCGGATGCGATCTGCGACCTTGCCTTCAATTCCTGCCAATCCGGTCAATGGACTGTCAAGATGAATGTCCGCAGCATGAAAAAAACGAAAAGAAGTCGCCGTCATTCCTACCCTGTCAGTCGAAATCCTGCTTTATGTTGAAGGGCCACCAACACGTACTGTTCTTATTCTTTAGCTGACATGTCGTTGTTCGTATCGTCGGCTGTTCTTTCGATAATTACACCAACATTGCTTGCTTTTTCGACCGCACGAGGTTTGCTGACCTTCACCTTGCACCATTGCACGTCAAATTCTTGCAGCAACAATTGCGCGATCGTTTCGGCAACTGTTTCAATGAGTTTGAACTTGGAGTTCTCAATTCGTTCGCAGACTTTTGTTGCGACATCCTTGTAACTGATCGCGCAAGCGATATCATCAGTCTTTGCTGCTTTTCTGATGTCACAACCCAGTTCTATATCAATAGTAAGATTTTGCTTGATGCGATGTTCCCACTCCCATACGCCGATGCTTGCAAGAACTTTCAGTTTTTCAATAAAGACAGTGTCCAAGTTTGACTCCCTGTGGCTCATATCAGACCAACGAACGAGATTTATACCCGAATTAACCGGTTCGGAATTAATGGATTGTTTGAACCCGCTGACGTACCGTTCAACCGGCTTTGCTGAGCAACACTTTTTTCCTCACTTCTATACAATATCCAAACCCGGCGACTCAAACTTCCAATTACAAAATGGACGCAACTTTACTGCTTACTGCGATATTTGCCTACCTGCTGGGGTCTGTGTCAAGTGCAATTCTAGTTTCAAAGCTCTTCCGGCTACCCGATCCCAGGACCGAAGGCTCTGGCAACCCGGGTGCAACCAATGTCTTGCGTCTGAGCGGTAAAGTTCCAGGTGTAGTTACGTTGATTGGCGATGTCGCCAAGGGCACAATACCGGTGATTGCCGCTAAACTCCTGACCGATGACCCCGCTGCAATGGGTGCGGCTGCGCTGATGGCCTTTCTTGGGCACCTATACCCCCTTTACTTCAAATTCCAGGGTGGCAAGGGAGTTGCCACTGCACTGGGTGCTTATTTAGGTTTAAGCCTTCCGCTTTTTCTCAGCGTCGGGGGGACCTGGCTGGCGATTGCAGCGATCTTTCGCTACTCATCGCTGTCGTCTTTGACGTCCATGCTCCTGGCCCCTGCATTTGCTTGGTATATTTTTGACAATATCTGGGTAACCAGTGCGACTTGCATTATTTTCGTGTTCGTCGTCATTCGACATCGAACCAATATCCAACGCCTGCTCGCCAAAGAGGAAAGTAAGATTCGGCTACGAAGGTGATCAACCAAGAGACCAAACAAACATTGACACAAAGAATCTGAATCTCTGATTGTGGAGATATTTTGGATTGATTCTCTATTGAAACCAAGTTCTATGAAGACAAGTGACATACATATTTGATCTGATTGAGATTCAGATTTCCGCTATGGGGTAGAATTAGACGATGTCCACACACACTCCAAATAAAGATCGAATGCTTTTTGCTGAAAATCGGTAGGTGTGGTGCTCATCCAGTTTTCGGAAAGTAAAGGCAAATCTTCACTCATTTAAGTGGGGAATAGCGATTACATTGGTTCGAGGCTTTCCAGCGACCAGCGCGGATAAACCGAGTAGCTTAAACTTTCTTGAAATCCAGCCTGTAATCGCAGATAACCTGCGTACGCAATCATTGCGCCATTATCGGTACACAGTTCCATCGACGGAAAGTAGGCTTTCACTTGCTGTTCTTTCGCCAATTGAGCCACTTTTTTACGTAAAAACTTATTCGCTCCAACACCGCCAGCAATGATCATCTCGGTATAACCTGTCTGCTTTAATGCCCTTTTAACTTTGACTACCAAGGCATTGATCGCAGCTTCCTGAAAGGCATAAGCAAAGTCGGCGCGCGTTTGATCATCCAATTCGTGCTTGGAAGCTTCTTGAACTGCAAACGTTTTAAGCCCCGAAAAACTGAAATCCAAGTTTGGGTGCCTCGACATGGGTCTTGGAAATTTGAATCGACCAGGCTGACCTCCCATCGCACAACGCTCAATACTCGGTCCACCCGGATAAGGCAAGCCAAGCACCGATGCAAACTTGTCAAAAGCTTCGCCAACCGCATCATCGCGAGTCTCTCCTAACAATCTGTAGTTTCCAAGCGATTGAACATCGACTAGCATCGTATGTCCCCCTGAAACGAGTAGAGAAAGAAACGGAAATTCCGGCGCTTCGTTTTCCAGCATCGGTGAAAGCAAATGCCCTTCCATGTGATGAACTCCGATGGCTGGAATATCAAGTGTCATCGCCAAAGACCGACCCACAGTTGCACCCACCAAGAGTGCGCCGACCAACCCCGGTCCTGCTGTATACGCAACTGCATCAAGTTGAGCCTTGTCCAACTGGGTCTCTTCTAGAACCGCACTGACCAGTGGCATTACTTTGCGAATATGATCGCGAGCAGCTAATTCGGGAACAACCCCACCATAGATTTTGTGAATATCGATTTGCGAGGAGAATCGATTGCTCAACAGTCCCTCATTGGAATCGAAAATTGCAACACCGGTATCGTCACAGGAAGTTTCGATGCCCAGCACCTTCATCGTTGCTCAAATCCGGTGAAATTTCCTATCGATAAGGATCTAATCCCTGAATCAATCGGGCGGAACATGTTACTCCAACGTCGACGTTGTTTGTTTTTCTCGATTGTTTTTGATGTTCAACGCTCTTTCTACTCGATCTAATGATCGTTTGGATTCGGTCAACGTGTGCAAAATTTCAGCATCCAAATTTTCGTCCTGAACGAGTTCCATTTCATGCTGAGCTTTATGAAGATTATTGATGACAACCGCAATGAACAGGTTGATTACGATAAAAGCCGCGATAACAACGAAACTGATGAAGAAAATCCAGGCAAACGAGTAAAGTTCCATTGCGCTGTACATCACGTCAGTCCAATCCTCCAGCGTCAACACCCGAAACAATGTGATTAACGATACGCCTAGAGAACCCCAATGAAAAGGATCGTGTTCGTGAAACATGTGATATCCAGCAATCGCATAAATGTAGAACACGATTGAAATCAACAAAATGACATTACCCAGGCCCGGCAGGGACTTGATCAGCGTAGAAACAATCAGGCGAAGTTCCGGAACCGCCGTAATTAAGCGCAAAATTCGCAGCAGGCGGATAGTTCTGGCAATCAGTGCATATTCGCCAGTCTGAGGGATGAGAGAAAACACCACCACGCAAAAATCAAACAGATTCCAACCATCGCCAAAATACCGGCGAAACACAGGCGCTGACGCGGTAATTTTCAATATTGCCTCCAATACGAAAATTGCCAAGATCAATTCATTGATGAGAAGCAGGAACTGCTCGTATGGAACCGCAATCGCCGGATAAGTCTCGATACCGAGGACGATTGCATTGAAAATTATCAAGCCGATAATGATCCGTTCAAACCACACCCAATCGGTGATTTTTCTGCAAAGTGTAATCAATTCAACGGCTCCGGATGTTCGGCAATCGCGACGGCACGCAGAATGGCCCGTGCCTTTGACATGGATTCGTGCCATTCAGTACTGGGCACTGAATCGGCGACCAAACCTGCGCCGGCCTGAATATAGACCCGATCTCCAACCAAAACGGCAGTTCGAATGGCAATCGCGGTATCCAAGTTTCCATTCCAGCCGATATATCCCACCGCGCCAGAATAAATGCCGCGTTTATGAGGTTCTAGTTCGTCAATTATTTCCATTGCACGAACCTTTGGTGCACCACTGACAGTACCAGCTGGCAGCGCAGCTCGCAATACATCGATGGCATCCATACCTTGCGCCAGTCTACCTGTTACATTCGAGACGATATGCATGACATGCGAATAGCGCTCGATTTGCATGATGTCGTTGACCGTGACCGTACCGAGTTCAGAAACGCGACCCACATCGTTTCGGCCAAGATCAACCAGCATAATGTGCTCCGCACGCTCCTTTTCGTCGGTCAAAAGTTCTTTTTCCAATTGCTCATCTTCTGCTTCATTTTTTCCTCGAGGACGTGTGCCCGCCAACGGTCGAACCGTTACCACATCATCTTCGGAGCGAACCAAAATTTCCGGTGACGCACCAACAATGTAATAGTCGCCAAAATCCATAAAATACATGTAAGGCGATGGATTCAGCGTTCGCAACGCTCGGTAAAGATCAATCGGATTACCTTTGTATCGTGCCGACAGGCGCTGCGATAGCACCACTTGGAAAACATCTCCAGCGAGAATATATTCGCGGCATTTTTGTACGGCATTCTCAAAACCTTCTTGCCCAAATGCGGATTCAAACTCACCTTCGTTTGCTTGTTCCTGTAATGCAAGTGCGGGACGCGACGGAATTGGCGATCTTAATGTTTTAGACAACTCGTTGAGTCGATTTACACCGTCGCTCCACTGACCACCTTGGCTTACGTCGACATAAACGACAATAAACAGACGCCCCGATAAATTATCGAACACCACAACTTCGTCAGAAACGATCAGGCATATGTCTGGAATCCCCATCTCACCAGGCTTGCGGCCTGCGGCAAGGGTCGGTTCGATGTAGCGCACGGTGTCGTAGCCAAAGTAGCCCACCAATCCTCCGGTAAATTTCGGCATATCTTCAAAGGAAGGAACCCGAAACCGTTCGCGAAATTCTTTGATATCGGCCAACGGATCACTACTTTGCCACTTTTCGACTACCGTATTGGCCTGATAAATACAAACCTCATTTTCACGCACTTCCAAGCGTCGAGAATTGGGTAACCCAATCATTGAAAATCGTCCCCACTTCTCACCACCTTGCACCGATTCGAAAAGGTAACTGTAAGGTTGGCGCGCCAGCTTCAAATAGGTACTTAGCGGTGTATCAAAATCCGCCAAAACTTCGCGCTGAAAGGGAAGATGGGTGTAGCCTTCTTGCTTCAGTTGCTCAAACTGTTCTTGCGTTAGCATCGGTCTATTGGACTTCAATCAAATTAAGGATTAACTGCTGGGTAAGCCAAACAGGACATGCGCCAGCCATGGAAATGAAAAAGTAAAACTCTTTTGAACTTGCTCTTGAGCTCTAACTGGAAAGCGTGGGGCGTCAAACCACAGCGTCGATCGCGTTTCGCATCTTCGATATGGTTTCTGAGTAGTTCGCAGTGCCGAAAATGGCAGAACCAGCAACGAAAGTATCCGCTCCGGCTGCCGCGATCTTGCCGATATTGTCGATCGAAACTCCACCATCGACTTCCAGTCGAATATTTCTTGCGCTGCGATCAATCAATTTACGAACCGATTGAATTTTTTCAAGCACATACGGGATAAATTTCTGCCCGCCAAATCCTGGATTCACTGACATCAGGAGCACCATATCGATTCCATCTAACACATGATCGAGACACGCAAGTGGTGTTGACGGATTCAATGCGAGCCCTGGCGAGCATCCGCTGTCGCGAATCAGGTTGATCGTTCGGTCGACGTGATCAGAGGCTTCAGGGTGAAATGTAATGGAATTAACGCCTGCATCGATCATATCTCCAATAATCCGATCCACTGGCTTAACCATTAAATGGGCATCAAGTGGGGCTTTAATCCCATGATTTCGCAGCGACTTGCATACGATGGGGCCAAATGACAGGTTGGGAACAAAATGATTATCCATCACATCAAAGTGAATCCAATTCGCGCCAGCGTCCAGAACAGACTCGACTTCCTCACCCAATCGGGCAAAGTCAGCAGAAAGTATCGAAGGTGCGATGATGGCTTCCATGGGTCCTCAATGCAGCTAGTGCATTGCGATGAAATAGGTCCCGTCGAGACGGTTGATTCTAAGCAAAAGCAGGTCATCCGGATCTCGAATCGCCTCATCGAGATCTTTGACATCAGCAATTTGTTTCTGATTGACTTCGACGATGACATCACCCTCCCGTATGCCAGAACGCCAAGCGTAGCTGCCGCGTTCAATCGCTGAAACGAAAACACTGCCTTGCGTACTCGAGTCGTTTTCAAAAACGACACTGGCAAGGCGGTTGGTTATGTCATTTCCGCGAATCGACTGACGCATGATGTCACCGATTCGTCCGGAGCCGGAATAAACCTGGCCGTTGCGGATATATTCGACGTCAACCTGTTCTCCTACCCGAATTAGAGCAATCATGGTTCGCAAGTGGGAGCCGTCAATGATCTTGATACCGTTGACGCTAACCAGCACATCCCCTTCCAATAATCCTGCCTGTTCGGCAGCAGAGTCAGGCAGTACCTGGTTAATCAATACTCCCTGGATCACGTCGAGTTCAAAGACCTCGGCCATCTCCTGAGTGAGTTCCTGAAAATGAATGCCCAGCACCCCTCTTTTGACCCGTCCAAATTCGACAATCTGGTCAACAATACTCGCTGCAGTATTGACTGGGATCGCGAACGCGATGCCGACATTTCCTCCACCAGGAGACAAAATCGCTGTATTGATGCCGATAACCTCGCCGCGTAAATTAACCAGTGCACCACCAGAGCTGCCCGGATTGATTGCTGCATCGGTCTGAATATACTCCTCGTATCGTTCGAGTCCAAGTCCGCTGCGTCCCAAAGCGCTGACAATGCCTGATGTCACGGTCGCTGATAATCCATAGTTGTTTCCCAATGCCAGCACGAAATCGCCGACTCGCAGTTCATCTGAATTGCCAAGGCTGATTTCGACCAGGTTTGGCAGGTCAATTCGTAACAGCGCCAAATCCATATCCGGATCAGTACCCACGATCTCAGCGACCGTGGTGCGACCATCCAACAACGTAACCTGCACCTCGGAAGCATCTTGCAGCAAGTGATTATTCGTCAGCACATGGCCACGCTCAGCATCGACAATCACGCCTGATCCGAGATTCAGTCCACGTCGCTGACGTCGGCGATTGCCGGGGTTTTGAAATTCGAGAAACGGTTGAAAAAAGTCATCATCTTGAAAGAACTCGCGAAGCTCATCGAGCGAATAACTCCTGGACCGGTTACTCCTTCGCGTCGCAATCGAAATATTGACAATGCCGTGCTCAATCTTTTCAACCACATTTGCCAGTGTCGGCAATTTGTCGCCATCGACAGCAAATGGTAAGGCAGATGCAAAGACATTGGCAGTCAGCAAAGCGCTGAAGGCGAGGAATGCCAGTGCCAAGGCTAAAGTTTTAATGCTTCGTTCCATAATCATGAAAGAGTCAATGCTAAACCACTGTGCGTCTGCGGGTTTGGAATGCAAATATCGACAATGCGCAATCGGGCGACGCAAGCTGTCTATTAATTTTATAGCCAATGCTCAGTGCTGAAACATTTGTTCTCAATGCAGGGCAATGCGTTGGCATTGTTGAACCTCAAACATTGGATTAATTTGGTGATCATTCGTAGTTTAGGCGTGCTTTTTTATTCAGTGTCTTTGGAAGATTACCTGACTCAATCGACCTCCCGCCAAGCAGGAAACATAGGAAAGTACAACGCGGTTCGAATGGGCCTGGAGTCCATACCCGAAACAATCAGTTTATAAGTGCTCAACTGATCTCGATAGCGGTTCACCTCCTGATCTAGAAATGTCTCCACATTACCACTCGTGGTGCCACTTTTGTAATCAATAATCCAGCGAGTTCCTGTCTGGTCGATGAAGGTGCGATCCAAAATCACATTTTTGAATTGACCTTTGATGTACCCTGTCAGTCTAAGTTCCGCTTTCGACTCTAAATGATCATTACTCAATATCCATTGACCTGTCGAGTCTTGCAAAACGTGCTTGAGCGCCGTTTCAATCCGCGCCAGCGCATCTTCCAGCGATTCCTCATCCGAATTCATCCCCATCTCAAGCAAACGTGTTCGCCACTTGGTTCGTTCCTTTGCTAATTTGTCTGCATTCCAATTATTGATGTCAGTATGCACGATCTTCTCCAACCATTCGTGGACGACGTTACCGACCCACAGTGCAATACTGCCTGCCCAGTCAAAGTCTATCGATTCACGGTGTTCGGGACTTTCCAGATCGCGATCTGGAACCTTGACGGGAGCCGGCGCTGGTGGGAGGTGCCAATCAAGTGGCAATCGACTAAGAGGGAAACTCGGTTCTTTTTCATCAACCGTATCTGCGTAGCTTTCAAGAATTTTCTCCTGTGCTTCTTCCTGCTCCGGTTTCCAAAATCCCACGTAATCGACCCCGCTCAGACGGCTGGCAAGAATACCAGGCCACATCAGGGAAAATAATGAACGCTGTTTTGGCGGGTTTTCTTCAAACGGCAAACTCTCTATCTTTGGCGGGCTTGTGTAATAGTTCCGACTGGCTGCGTATATGTACAGCGCTTGTTTGGCGCGAGTACAGGCGACGTAGGCCAGCCGCATTAATTCAATGTTGTGTCTATTTCGGTCCCAATCCAGTAAAAACTTGTACATGGTCCCTTCTCTGTCTGTTCCTGTGGGAACAATCGGTGAAAGCAACATTTCGGCCCCTGTGCCTTCGTGAATGAATTCTGACCACGCCAACAGTGGTGTTGATGGTTTTCCAAGGCGATCAGCATGAAATCGCGGCAGGAACACCGCATCGTACTCGAGCCCTTTTGCACTGTGAATCGTCGAGATGTGCAACCACGAATCGTCTGGCCCAATTTCCGGTACTGCGTACAGTCTCGCAATCTTTTCCTCGAATCGGTCCAAGCCGTCAACTGAGTTTCCCCTGGAATTGCGTTCGATCAAATCGAAAAACAAATGCGCATTCTTGTTATCGTGCAGAGCGACACTTGCTGGGCCCCCCAGCAGCAGCCAGCAATCGTGAATCCACTGGCGCATCTCGAGGCGGCCTCGTGCGACGAATGTTTTGACCAACACTTCGTAGACTCGCTCCACCCGCTCACGTCCATCGTCAGACAATGCTGATCGAACGGCTTCATCGCTGAGCCGTTCCCAAATCAGTTCAGACTTGTGTTCTCCGATAACAAGCAGATCCGCCAAACTTAAGCCGCACCATGGCGCCCGTAAAATCGCCATCCAAGACGTGCGATCAGCGAGATTCAGAAGTGCGCGAGTCAGCGAAAGAAGATCTTCTACGACCGGCCGTTCATTAAGGGGAATAAATTCCGCTGCATAAAACTTAATGCTCTCCTGCGTGAGTCTGCTCATGATCTGTTTGGCATGAGTTCTGCTTCTGACCAGAATGGCAACGCGAACATCAGGCCTGGGATTTAGATCACGGTATTTTTTGAGGTCACTGAGCAACTCGTCCGCTTCCCATTGCGGCAAGATCCTGTTAATGATGTTCTTTCGAACGACACCGCCTGATTCGTCTTTCTTAAGAGTATGAATTGGATTTTTGTTGGCAATTTTTATTGATATTGCCTGTTCTTTTACGGGTGCATTAGCTGTCGTACAACCAACATAAGGGACTGATCCTGTTTCCAGTTCAACCCGCGCGGGAAATGATGGCTCAAAAACCTCGTTGAACCACTTGACCAGATCCTGGTTTGAGCGAAAGTTTTGTGTCAGGTGTAGCGGTTTAAGAGACAAATTTCCCAATCCGCGCTCCATCACAGAAAGATAGATACCAACTTCAGCCTCGCGAAATCGATAGATCGATTGCATCGGGTCACCGACCAAGAATATTGTTCGGCCGTCGTCGGGCTGCCAGCCTGCCGTTAGAAGTTCAAGCAGGTCTCTTTGCGAAAACGATGTATCCTGGAACTCATCCACCATAATATGGCGGTACTGGTAATCGAGTACCAGTGAAAGATCGGTTGGGTTTTGTGCATCTCCTAGCGCAGCGACTGCCTGCTGGGCAATTTCAATAAAATCAACCTGACCATGTTTTCGAAATTCCAGTTTTAACTCGGCGACCGCGTGCTGAAGTACCACAGAGCACGCATGTAAAACTTGCCACTGCCCTTCGACATAGCGCGTCGACGGATATTCGTTTTGGGTCTGGGTCAAACGCGTTCGCAAGCCGGGGACCTTGCTGCAGTCGATAATAATTTCTTCAAGTTCCTCGCGACTTAATCCCAAATAGATCGGCCTGGTGATTCGCTTTTTCCATGTGCCTTGCCGGGTGAGCAAAGCATTAGCAATTTCTTTCCATTGCGTAACGCTGTCTGGATTTGCATTGTCGATGCTGTCCACTTTCAGTGAATCTCTCGCAAGGTCAGGCATCATGGAACGGGTCAAATTCAACTGCTCTTTGATCACCGATTGCCAAAGACCTTCCATCCTATTTTGGTCGGCTTTCGAAAATGAGCTGTTAACCATGTGCCGAAGCCACTGGTCACGTTTCAACAGCAGTTGAACGATCAGTGTCTGAAGGGTGGTGCTGTTATTGTCGAGATGACGCAACAATTCCTTCAGTGCCTTTCTAAGATCCTCGTGTTGATGCGCCGACTCGTACAGATTCAGAACTGCTGCTTCACAAAGCCTTTCGGAGTCCTCAACGATACCTGGCAGTGAGCCAAAACGTGATGCCCAGGGCATCCGTCGAATTAAACTCGTACAAAACGAATCAATCGTCATAATCTGTAGTCTGGACGGCTGCTCCAGAAGATTCCAACCCAACTTTGCGGAACGCTGCCTGACTTTCGCCACAGCTTGTTTTGCGGCATCCTGAGGAAGCGTGACCGGGTTATCCGGGTCCAGTGCCTCGATGATACGTTTTCGCATTTCTGCGGTAGCCTTCCGGGTGAAAGTAATCGCGAGCACCTCTTCGGGTTGCTCAGCTATTGCTAAAAGGCACATGTATCTGCTGATCAACAGAGTGGTTTTTCCAGACCCCGCTGGAGCTTGAACAATGAACGACCGCTCGATGCTCAGCGCTTCGTCACGCGCTGCCTGATCAGTCATTAGGCTTCCTCTTGCTCAGGTCCAACATATTCTGCCTGGCTCGTAATTCTGCACACCCTGGGCACGTGACAATACTCGCAGGCATAGGGTAATGGGTTCGCTGATGCTTCGCCTGCAACATATTGTGCGGCGAGCTTGTCCAGTTTCTGTTCCCAGCCCCGTTCCCTGCGACCAAACTCAACGTCAACTGGATCGATATTTTTCTGATTTCGTTTGTAGTATTCTGACCAAGAAAATCTGTTTTTCAGTTTTCCATCTTTCAGTTGGATATAGACCACATCATCAACTTCGCGGTCCTTTTGAAGGAACGCAACAGCATATATAGCCAATTGCGGATCTTTCGGTCGTGCTCCAGCGACGTCCCTAATTGCGCAATTACCACTTTTGTAGTCAATCAACTTGAAATTTGTTGTCTTTCCATTTGTCACTTCATCGATGCGATCGATTCGAAGATTTAGCGTCATGCCCGCCAGCGAAATATCTGTAGCGTGTTCAACCTCCCAGATTTTGTATTCAGGGGAAATCAATTCTGAAGTGATTAAATCGCCGGCTAGGTTTATCAAAACTGCGATTTCCACAGCAGCAACATCTTCGCTATAAGGTCGAACCAGTTTCGCACAGTTTTCTTCAACAACAGCGCGTGCATTTATTTTGATTTCTGCTTCCAGTTCACCTGATTTTTCCGCATTTTGCAACGACTCGTGTGTCGGGAAAATTCGATGCAGTCGTTCCATAAGCCTGTGAACCATCGAGCCGCGTGCGAGTCGAGTTACTCCAACGCTCATTGTAGAGGCCTGTTTGAGATGTAAGCGGTGCGAGGCAAAGGCACGAAACGGACAGTTCGATTGATCTTTCAATAGCGATGTTCCACCCGAAGTGAATCTATCCAACTGCACAACAGGCGGAGCCTGCCAGTCGACAAACTGCTCGCAATTGACAAATTCTTTGGCAATTATCGACTGAAAATCCTCATATTCCGACAACTTGTCGGATTGATTGAAGTCAAACGACTGCGGCTGAACTAGAAAACTGCTTTTTTGAAAATGCTCACCGCCATCCAAGCGCGCATAACTTTGGACGACATTCTTCGCGCTCGATACGATCCTGTCGTAGCGCTTTTGAACTTGTGCATGCAGTGCTGCAGCTGAACTCATTGCAATGGCGTGGCTTTTTTGCAGTGAAATAGGCAAAAATGGATTGGGCTGCGGTGAGCCTGGCATATTTTTGTCGTTCATACCCAGCATCCAAAGATGCGTGAATGACTGCCCGGCCATAGCCCGATATTCTCCAACCTGAACCGAGGTACGGACAGCTCGAGGTTGAACACTGGATTCACTGACTCGTCGAATCAATTTCGCCAGCGCAGTGTCGACTTTGCATCTTGAAGCTACAAACCCTAACTCAGAGAGTCCCTGAACAACAGAAACCCACGACTCGTATGCTTGCCATTCATCGATACCGAAACTTCCGACGCCTTTTTTTTCGGACTGAAAGTTCTTGATCCACTCCATGAAAAACTGGCCCCAATGGGCATAATTCGCATAGTCCGGTTGCTTTGCATGCAACTGTTTCGCATTTTTTAGCATTCGAACTAATTTTTCACACGAATTGTGATGATGGCTGGCAAGTTGGATCACATTTTCGATTGAAAGCCGGTCACCGCCAATCTCATTGAGCTGTGCGGCGAGCGTTGAACGGCCGGCGGCTTCTGATTCCCAATCCTTGATCCGATCAGACAACAAAATGGACGACATTACCTCGACTGGCACGTCCTGGCGGATCAACTCTAGGAGATTCATCGCATCAACGACGATTGGTGCGTCGGACAGTGCATTGCCCAAAGTCACATGAAATGAGTACGTGTGAGTTTGACGAGACTCCATTACCGCGTCTGGATTCAGCAAAGCGGCCAGTCTACGACTCAACCGAGGCCCAATCTCTTTAAGATTGGGCGCAACAATTCCAACTCGATGAATTTCGGGACTTGCTTGTACCGTTGCGCGTACCCAGCGTGCACAGGCTTCAAGCTCATCATCGGTTGTGTCGAATTCCAGGAGCGTCGGCTGTGCTGGTTGATTGCCTGTGTTGTAATCGAGAATCTCAATCGAACCACCCGATTGCCTGATTGAATCGATCAAACGCTCAAGTTGTGGTGTCCATGTATCGATACCCGCAAATACCACTTTCGGCTGATTGTTGCCAAAAATCTCTCCAGCGACTTTACTGATCTGGTCTGCCAATCGTTCGTAGTCAATACAGTTACGTGCCCCAAGCGTGCGTAGATAGGCTTTAAGCCAAATCCTAAAATGTGTGACATCCGCGCTCACTTCGTCTGGATATCTTTCTAATTTCATGTCATAACTGCAAAGCAGTCCATAGGCATCTTTGACCTGATTCGCAGTCGCTGTAATATGCCACAGCAAGTATTCATAGCCAGTCTGATACTCCTTTCGGACGTGCTCGGCAATCACATTTTCCCAGATTTCCTTGGCCTGTCCAGGACTGAGCAGTGTGCTGATCGTTTTATCGCCAGACAGTTCATATCGACTCCATAAGCGTCCAAGCCAGGTATTTAAGGTGAACACTTCGGGCGTTGCCCAGGCTTTGTGATTTTCAACCAGCATTGAGCGGTTGTATTCATCGGCCACCAGGTGCTGTAGTCGCTGAACGTCCACCACAACGACTGCACCTTCTCGCAAGCGCTCGACGCATTTATCGATCAAGCTGGGCGCGCAAGATTCAAAGTGTTCAAATGTCAGCATACAAAGCGGCTTTTGTCACACAGAAATCCAGTCCGCTGCAGATTGACGGACAAACTGGGCCAGCATTTCGATGTGTTCGATGCGATCGTTTAGACAGGGTATGTAGCGAAATTCTTCCCCACCAGATTCCAAAAAAAGCTCCCGATAGCCAATATTGACCTCCTCAAGTGTCTCCAGACAATCAGACGAAAATCCAGGGCAAACGACATCAATTCGCTTGAAGCCTTTTTTTGGCAAATCAGTGATCACTTGATCAGCATAAGGTTGAAGCCATTGTTTTGGCCCAAATCGAGACTGAAAACACCAATTCCAGTTCTCCAATTTAAGCCTGTCCGCGAGCAAATTAGCTGTTTCTATGCATTGGCGCTCGTAAGGGTCACCTTCATCACAAACCTGTTGAGGAAGTCCGTGAAATGATATCAGCAGATAATCGGACTGGCCGTTGACTGACCAGTGCTGCCGAATGGTCTGTTCCAGGCATTGAATGTATTCAGTGCGGCTCGCGTAAGCATGCATAAATCGAATGTCCGGTACAAAACGCCGTTTTCCAAGCACCTTGCCAATCTCATCAAAAATCGAGGCTGTTGTGGACCCTGAATATTGCGGGTACATCGGCAATACCAAGACGCGTGAGATGCCCATTGCAGTGAATTCATCAAACACTTGGGCAATTGACGGGGTTCCATAGCGCATCGCATGTCGAACCAGAACATTGTTTGACTCGTTTGAATTGAGTGTCTGTTCCAAGTTTGTTGCCTGTTTCACTGCGTTGATCATCAAGGGAGAACCACCTTCTTGCCATACCTTCTGATAAGCGTGTGCGCTACGACGCGGTCGGATCACCAGAATGATTCCATTTAGTATGAACCACCAAAATAATTTTGGCAACTCAACAACACGAGTATCCGACAGAAACTGTCGTAAAAAGCGTCTAACTGACGAGACCGAGGGGGAGTCCGGGGTACCGAGATTCGCGAGAATTACACCAAATTGATTTGAATCAGATTTCTGATCGAAATTATCAATGTATTTGACCATGCGAGATTCAGCTGACGGTTCCGGCTGTTGGAACCGGCGGCGCGTATTGCTTGCCAAACTCAACCATACGACGGATTGAACGCTGTGCGCGTTTTCGAATGTCCTCATCAACAAGAACTTCATCGGATAGATTAGTGAGTACATTCCTTAAGCGCTGCAAATCATTCATCTTCATCCAGGGACAGTGACCGCAGCTTTCGCAAGTTGCACCTTCACCGGCTGTAGGAGCGGTAATGAAAGTTTTGTTTGGCGTTAAGGTTCGCATTTTGTGCAAAATTCCCTCTTCCGTCGCGACAATGAAAGTGGTTTCCGGCAATGTTTGTGCAGCCCGGATAATTTGGCTAGTTGAGCCGACAACATCAGCCAGTGCAATGACAGACGCTGGTGATTCGGGGTGAACAAGCACCTTGGCTTGCGGATAGCGAGCCATCAGGTTTTCCAATACAACAGCCTTGAACTCTTCGTGGACGATGCAGGCACCGTTCCACATCAGCATGTCTGCACCAGATTCTCTGCGAATGTAGTCGCCAAGATACTTGTCCGGTGCCCAGAGAATTTTTTCACCCTGATCGCTCAGATGCTGGACCAATTTGAGGCCAATGGAGGAAGTAACTACCCAGTCAGCCCTGGCCTTGACTGCTGCACTGGTATTGGCGTAAACAACAACTGTCCGATCCGGATGCTGATCGCAAAATTGAGCGAACTGATCGGCTGGGCAGCCAAGGTCAAGTGAACAGTTGGCATCGTTTTCTACTGCGAATACGCGCTTTTCAGGGCTCAATATTTTCGCGGTTTCGGCCATGAATCTTACGCCAGCGACCACAATCGTTGATGCAGGATGCTCAAAACCGAAGCGAGCCATTTCGAGTGAATCTGCAACATAGCCGCCAGTTCGTTCGGCGAGGTCCTGTATATCGCCGTCGACATAGTAGTGCGCTACAAGCACTGCATCCTGACGATTCAATTGGTCGGCGATCTGTGCGATCAGTTCCGCTTTTTGCTGGTTTTCAGCGATGATTCCTGCGCGGCTTCGAGCATCACGAGCAGCAACGACGATATCGTCGACAGCGGAGATTGAGGGTTGGTAATTTGTACTAGGCATCTATCTATGTGCGCTATTGTTGTAAATCATGGACTTGCATTTTATTTTGAAATTGCTCAAATCGCCAAATTTGTGCCAAATCGAATACAATTTCTGTTTCATTGAATCCGTTGACGGACAAAGTTATCGGCTCAGCAACAACATTTATGACGCTATTTTTGTCCTGTCAGGAAATTCGAGGTCGGCGCAAAAGTATGGCAATGAACAAACCGCAGAATCGACTCGATGGTTTCATGCGTAAGAAAGTAGCAGTGTAAAGAAGCGCCACTGCAATCCGAAGTTGATTGGTATCTGAGTAAACGTTCCGCATAATCTTCCTGAGAGGTTTTGACACGCTGAGTCAGGAAGTAGTCGCTAATCTCATCAATGATGTTTTGCGCGTGTTGTTCCTGGATCAGGCTGACCGATTTATGAGCAGTAGCAACGTCTTCCAGCATCGACAAAACGCGAGCGTGATCATCGTAAATTCCACAAGGTATTTGACAATGTGCGAATGACTTTTGCATGAAAGAAAAAGATATGAGTGCCGCCACGGTAAGTGCAACGGCAATTTTGATTGTGTTTTTCATTGTTGCCTCCTCAAAACATTGAATCAATTTCAGCCCCAATTGCTGCGTTTTCGCAATTAATTTCGAACACATTTGGGGTTAAGGCTAAATGAATGATGGCGTAATCAAGGTATTGACGCAAAATTTGCGCTAAGTCGCTACATATCAACCTGCCAGGCAAGAAGGTATTTTCCAGCAGGAATCTTGTTTCGTGATTCTTCGAAGAGGACTTTTTTCGCTTGTACTCGCTTAGTGGAGAAATGAAATTACACCAATAAAGATTTGCATCTTTTGTTGCAGGTAGAGAGTGTGAAATGCTGTTCCACTGAAAATGTAAAACATCGCTGTTTAAATTGCACTTCAAGCAACGATGTTTTCTTTACTCGCTAGCCCACACAATTTCAAGGTGGACAACAGCATACTAGTAAGAGTTAGCGTTACCTTAACAGGTATATCCCTCGTTCAGTGAAATGTCATTCATATCTATTTAAATGGCTCAAACAGCGTTTGAGAATCAAATCGTTCTATGGCACCAGTGAAAATGCCGTCAAGACTCAAATCTGGATTGGTGTTTCGGTTTACGTGCTACTTGCCATCATCAAAAAGCGGATGAAACTGAGTGCCAATCTCTACACTATTTCGCAGATACTTGATACGACTCAGTTTGAAATTATGACACTAACACAACCATTTACGGAATACGGATGCAAACCAGAACCGGTGCCTCAGCTTAAACAATTGACTTTGTTTGATTTTTAATCCAGACACTAGTGTGGCGGGGAAAAGATTCGCACCCAATCCAGCTCAATATGCCAGCATGCGCCTTGAACTAAGACCAAGTGGGTTACACATTCAATGCATGTTAGCGGAGCAGTTTTGAGTGTGAAAAAGAAAGGGGACACCTGACTGGCAGAGGACTTAACCAAAATTGGATTTCAGTTTGCTATATTCTGCCTTGTAGAAATTTAAAATGAAACGGATTTAATATGCACTCACGCGCAGACCTCGCTGTGTACAACAGTGAAGGTGAATTGAAAATTATTGTTGAAATAAAAGGACGGCACGGTACAAATACCGAGTGGGCTACACATACAAGACGAAACATGGCTGCCCATGGAAACTTGTCTAATGTAGACTATTTCATAATTGCAACTCAAGATCGTCTTTACGTGTGGAAAAAGTCGGGAAACAAACCAGATTTAGTACCACCGACCTATGAGGGTGATTTGCGTTCGGAATTGGAACGGTATTTTGAAGTTTCCCTATTGGAAGATGACAACAACGTTAGTGAATATGCTTTGGAACTCCTCATTGCAACTTGGCTAAATGAGATTAGCCAGCCAACCCTAGTTGCGGACAAATACCGAGACGCTCAGAATTGGATTAGCAAATCTGGCCTTATGAATGCAGTAGAAAACGGCCGCGTAGAATTTGAAACATTAGTGTGAAAGTCTATGTAGAATCAAATTTCGTCCTAGAGCTTACTTTCCTCCAAGAACAACATTCAAGCTGCGACAAAATACTCAGTTTATGCGAAGAGAAATGCATTGAACTGATTCTACCTGCATATTCGTTGGTTGAACCGATTGAAACGCTGCGAAGGCGACAAAAGAATCGCAGAAGAATACAGCAAGATCTTAAAGGGGAACTTACACAAATCACTCGCTCAAGTTCATTTGCAGAACAATCTGGCGATCTTACGCGATTTACTGGACTATTAACTCAATCAGCCAAAGAGGATATGAAAAATTTTGAATTTGTTCGGACGCGATTACTAGATTCGGCCGATGTAATTGCTCTTGACACGCAGATTTTGAAAGAGGCTTCAAGCTATGAAAGGGACTACGGGTTATCGAAGCAGGACGCTATTGTATATTCTTCGGTATTGTTGCATTTGGGACAAAGTGGTAGCCAGCAGAGTTACTTCCTAAATTGAAACTCCAAAGATTTCGACGATAAAAATTTACTCGAACAGCTCAGTAGTTTCAATTGCAAGCTGATCACCCAATTCGACAAAGGATACCAATCGATTCTTGATTCATTAGATTTAATTGGTTGGACTTCAGTTGTGATTTGCGCACAATTTCATCTTGCCAAATTGCACCATCTCACGTAAATAAACTGATTAGGTTCGTCTGAATTGCCTTGGTGGCCCGGTTGGAACGAACTGCCGACCTACTCAAAATTCAAACATCAGATAATTTTGTGTGCTTCGCGAATAGCATAAATATCCATCCCGACATCGTAGTTGGACAGCCTAGCATGAAGGTAAATTTGCACCAGAACAATCTCACTCTACTTCTTTGTTCCCGGTTAACTTCTTGGTTGGCTTAAAACCTCATGCGATAGGCAGCAACTGCGGCCTGTTCATATTCTCCATCGACTTCCATTCCAGCATAGCCAAACTGCAAAGTACCGCGAGAGTTGCCTGCGACCTTCATATCCATTCCAAGATTGAATACATTTACGGAACCGGGCAACCCCTCTGTCAGGCTTGGATTTGTAAAACTCAATACGCCCGCCTTGTCCGATTCTCGAATACTCATCAAATTGGATCTCGATGCATCCGTTTTTATGGCACTAAACTTCATTCGAGGCTTGATCATCGCACTTTCTGACAACTCAAACCATTTAGAAGAATCCATCCTGATACCCAGTTTCATACCACTATAGCGCTGTTTAAATTTCGCTATGTCTGCTGTCATCCATGTTCCTTCTGCTTCGTATGCTGATTGCTCTAACTTTGCACTGAACAACGATGCAGTATTTGTAAAGTCCATTCCACCAAAGCTCCAATGTTGACCGGCAGTGATTTTCGCCTGGGTGTGTGTGAACGCTGAATCACCAAAGTACCACCCTTTGGTCGTTCCACTGAAATAACGCGACTGCGCATCATATTCACCGTGAGTCAATCCATAACTCATAAATTGTTTGCCGAAATTTGTACCTGCACTTAAAAATACCGTGTTCCCTTTCGCACTGCCGTACCTGCCTCCCGCATCAACCGTGGAGTTTGCGGCCAAACCGGCATTCAGATACTTGCCATCAGAGCCCAATAGATTCCATCCCACTTGGTGACCGACGGCATCAAAGTAACTTGAACCATAAGAGTTAAACTTTGATTCTGCAGGGCGTACAAAAAACCGTTCATTAGGACTGTTGCCGAAATAACTGCCGTACTGCACTTCTGGTTCAAACAAAAAATCCAAACTCGCAAAGGCTAGGGCCAAAAGACCGATGCCAAGCAATCCTCTTTCAGATGAAGTGCCAGAATGCGAACTGCCAGATGTGTCTGGTGCAGAAATATCGACCTTACCTATGGAATTGACCTGATCAGCAATGAACCGAACCGAGCCATCTGACAAGGTAAGCTCGCCAACTTTTACGACTGAAGAAGAATCGCTAACAGTATTGACTACGATCGTCTGATCATCAACATCTTCGCCATTTTGGGTCACCTGTGGCATTACTGTGAGCAATATCGGTGCAGCGCCTGTCGACCCAATTGGATAATTATCCGCAAGATATTCTCGAACTGCGGAAATTTGCGTTTCGTTTAGATCAGCGTTTAGTTGAACATAAACAGCCAACTGACTACCGTCATATTTCAATTCGCCAGCGGTTAAACTACCCACTGCTCCCTGATCGGCAACAACATTACCGATCTCAAATGCTAAACGTCCAGCATCGTGTATCTCGACTGTTCCATCCGATAAGTCCACCGAACCTGCTATCACAAGGGTTCCTCGATTAATGCGTATGGTTTCCAGTCCATTAATCACTTCTACCCGTACGGGTCGCGGCGATTCGACCACTAATTCATCACTGCCCGCGCCAAAATTGATTGTTCCGTCTATAGATCCCCAATTCGTGAATTCTAAAAGGTCATTGCCATCGTTAAAATTGACCGTCTCACTCATGACCTTACCGCGACCAATTTTGAAGACATCATCGAAGGCTCCCGTACCAAAATTTATACTACCAACTACTGAAACGCCTTGAGGCCCAGAGCCAACAATTTCTAAAGTACCCTTGTGATCAAAAGCCACCGCAGTACCATCTTCCGCAGATACGTTTGCCTGATTTCGAATTAATACTTTTGAATGAAGGGTCGATTTATCCGATGATCCAGAATTAACCTGAATGGCAGTTGCAGAACTTCCGTCATGAGCGACAACCCTCGAATTTCCAAATATTTCAATTTGGATATCCGTATCAGTATCAGATTCATTAGTGACGCCCGAACCAAGGTTAATGGTTCCCAAAATGGCCTGTTCGGCAGTTTGTTCATCCGCAGTTCCAGCGGTTACAAATCCAGAATTCACACGGATTCTTAAGTTTCCGTTATCTGTCGCCGACGCACTAATGCCTGTATTTGTACCGCTTATGTTTCCGTTGTTGACGACTTCGACATCAGCAGTCGCTCCTGTGGAACTTACTTTCATTCCGACGCCATTTGTACCAGTAGCCTGCAACGTCTCGAAGTTTCTAACTCTAACATCTGAGTCAGCCCTTGCTGAATTCACCTCTAATGCAGTAGCTTCATCACTCGCTGTTTTAATCGTCGCTCGTGAATCGATATTGACGTCACCCGTGGTAGTATCCTCTTGTGTAAATTTCACTCCTCGTCCATCACTCGAATCTGATATGTCAAGACTGCCGAACAATATCACCTGCCCGAGCGTTCGTTCCTCCCAATCGACCGCAAGATCAACTATCTCGTTACCATCATCATCAGTATCCAAATCATTTAAATTAATCCATAAAGTACCCGTGGTTCCCGACAACTGAGTGAACAAATTGGGTGTCGAAGTAAATAGTTCCGGAACACTCCGCACTATATTGCTGGTGGCGGGGTCATTAGTACTCAAGTCACCAGTACACTTTAGACGAAAATCTGAGCCACTCTCATCCGGTGTGAATCTATCGGTTACAGTACCGCGTTCAAGACTACAAGGCGATGTTTGCGCCTGAGCTGTTTGCGGTGACTCAAAACCAAAAACGACGAAAAGTGAAAAGATGACACTGAATAGTATCTGTCTAGAGCGAAAATTTCGTTTACCTTCAAATCTGTCCGTGCTCCTGCGGACAAAGGGCACCAGAATTTGATTTTGTACTTTTTCAACCATAAGAATCAATCGCTTAGTCGTTTATGAATGAGAATTTTCGGCGCAACAAAATGTTCCTGTTACAAGCCAAATGCCTTTATAACAAAATTGAGTGCTCAATATTGTCTTTGTTCCCCCAATCGTGAACCCATACTTCAGCACGTCTCCCCTATCCGCGCGTGAACTTGTACTCTGGCAATTTGAAATCTTGCCCAAATTTAAGAATTCACCTCGACCAACGGTGATGTC
The DNA here is from genome assembly GCA_963664525.1 of Arenicellales bacterium. GTDB lineage: Bacteria > Pseudomonadota > Gammaproteobacteria > Arenicellales > JAJDZL01 > JAJDZL01. The sequence goes on along the minus strand of OY761535.1, from coordinate 172,869 downwards.
CTCACAGAAACGCTTGTCGATAAGAATATTCCAGCGACATTCCGATAAAATGTAGTCCAGCACCAAACACTCAATACAAATTTGGGAATAAAATTCTTTGCCATCACCCGCAATCAAAACTAGTCCTCCGCAAATCGGTGTCAAGTATCGCGGTGCCGAAAAGACCAGCCGAATTCCGGTTCGCATTGAACCGCAAAAAACTCACGAAGTCCTTCGAAAACCCGCCTGGATACGAGCCAAGTTTCCTGGTACGCCAGAAGTTTTGCGACTGAAAAAAATTCTCCGAGAAAATCACCTTAACACAGTATGCGAAGAAGCCAGTTGCCCGAATATCGGAGAGTGTTTCACCAACGGCACTGCAACTTTTATGATCTTGGGAGACATCTGCACCCGACGATGTCCATTCTGTGATGTTGCACACGGACGACCGAATCCACCAGATACCGATGAACCGGCTAACCTCGCCCGAACAGTTAAAAACATGGGCTTGCGCTATGTCGTGGTTACCTCGGTTGATCGCGATGATTTGCGCGACGGTGGCGCATCCCACTTTAGCGACTGCATCATTGCGATGCGAAATTCCTGTCCAACCACCGCGGTAGAAATTCTCGTGCCCGATTTTCGAGCAAGAATGGATGCAGCTTTGGACAATCTCGCAGTCGCGCCACCCGATGTTTTCAGTCATAACCTGGAAACTGTGCCGCGCCGATATCGTGCGGTGCGCCCCGGTTCAGATTACAAACACTCGCTGCAACTGCTCAAACAGTTTGGAGAACAACACCCGGATATTGAAACAAAATCCGGAATCATGCTGGGGATCGGCGAAACCAAAGAAGAAGTAATCAATCTCATGGAGGATTTACGCGAACACGGGGTCAGTATCTTCACCATCGGTCAGTACTTACAACCTAGCAAACACCATTTGCCAGTGCTTCGCTATGTCGAGTTGGAAGAATTTGACGAGTATCGAGAACTGGGCAAAGCGTTGGGATTTTCTCAAATTGCATCTGGTCCACTGGTTCGCTCGTCTTACCGGGCCGACCAATATGCGCCCAACGCCATCGCAAAACGCAGCGCAATTTAGCACCGCTTTCGAGAATTTTTGCAAACGGTTCGCCAAATGAACCGTTTATCGCTGTGAGCGCCATAAAATTCAACAATGCGTATTGAAAAATACCCAACAATATTGTGTAATTGACCTTAATCACTTGTAACAAGGAAGTCGACAAATCTCAATCTTGGCAGTCAACAATGTCTATTGGCGCAGTGATGCCAATGGATTTCTTCTGCGAGTTCGCATTTGATAGGTGTTTTCTTGCTACAATATCATAAGAATATGGAAATAAACCAACTTCAATGAGGTAATAACAATGAGTTTATCCAAGTTTGTTTCGATCGCATTAGCGGTGCTGGCCTTGAGTGTATCGGGCCTGAGTCACGCTGGTACTCTCGATGATGTTAAAGAGCGAGGCCATCTGCAATGTGGTATCAACACCGGATTGGTTGGCTTTGCATTTGCAGACGATGCTGGCAACTGGCAAGGCTTTGACGTAGCTCTGTGCCAGGGTGTGGCCGCTGCAGTTTTTGGTGACGCGTCGTCTGTCAAATACGCCCACCTTACAGGTAAAACACGCTTTGAAGCCTTAAAAGCGGGTGAAGTGGACATGCTTTCGCGTAATACCACATGGACCTACAGCCGTGATGTCGACCTGAAACTAACCTTTCTCGGCGTCAACTATTATGATGGTCAAGGCTTCATTGTCCCGGCCGCGCTCGGCGTAAGCAGCGCAACCGAACTTGAAGGCGCTTCGGTTTGCATTCAAACCGGAACGACCACCGAACTCAATCTGGCTGACTACTTCCGCAGCAATGGTATGAACTACGAGCCGGTTCCGATTGAAACCAATGAAGAAGCTCGAAGCAGTTACCTTGCTGGCCGTTGTGATGTCTACACGACAGACCGCTCTGGTCTTGCTGCAACACGTGCGAGCCTCGATAATCCTAACGACCATGTCGTTCTTCCGGAAATTATTTCGAAAGAGCCGCTTGGACCAGTCGTTCGACACGGTGATGATGAATGGGCGGACATTGTTCGATGGGTGCTTAACGTCATTATCATCGCTGAAGAAAAAGGCATAACCAAGGATAATGTTCGGGCAATGGCTGCGGAAGCACAAAAAGATGCTGAACTGAACAGAATGTTCGGTACCGAAGGTGAATACGGCGCAATGCTCGGTCTGAGTGCAGACTGGGTTGTGAACGTGCTCGCTTCTGTTGGCAACTACGGTGAAATTTTTGAACAATATCTCGGCGTCAATACCGATATCGGATTGGAGCGAGGTGTGAATGCACTGTGGACCAACGGGGGGCTGATTTACGCACCGCCTTATCGGTAAATCTGTTTGAAGCAACGGCGTGTGTGATCAAATAAGAAACACACGCCGTTTCTTTATCTTCTTGTCTCGATATACGACTACCCGAGCCTTGAGACATTACTAGTGCTATATAAGCTTTGGACTGACCGAGACTCCAGGCAGGTGATCATCCAGATCATCGTCATTGTCATCGTATTGTCGCTTCTCACTTTTTTCATTCGAAACACCCTTAATAACCTCGAACTACTGGGAAGGGATGCCAGCTACAGCTTCCTTTTCACCCCTTCGAACTACGATATTAATCAGCACCTAATCGAGTATTCATCGCGTAGCAGCCATCTTCGCGCAACGATGGTTGGACTGATCAATACCGGTCTGGTCGCCCTGTGTGGCATTTTTCTTGCTACGATCATCGGCTTCGTTGCCGGCGTACTGCGCCTGTCGACAAACTTCCTGGTTAACAGAATTGTTTACATTTTTGTCGAATTCAGCCGAAATGTACCCGTATTACTCTGGATACTGCTCTGGCATGGCGTGCTCATACACAGCTTGCCTCACCCCAAGCAATCCATAACAGTCGTTGAAGTCGCGTTTCTGACCAATCGCGGGTTTTACGTTCCCAAACCATTACTGGAACCAAATTTTTGGTGGGTTACCATCGCGTTTGTCGTTGCGGTAGCCGGCGCTGTTTACCTGGCGAAATACGCCCGCAAGAAACAGGAAATGACCGGTGAACGTCTCCCAGTCATCTGGATCAGTTCAGCGATTATCGTCATCCTACCCGTACTGACATACTGGCTATCGGGTTCACCCGCAACTCTTGAAATGCCTGTGTTCGAAGGCTTTAACTTCAAGGGCGGACTTGTTTTGACACCCGAATTTATCGCCCTGACGCTCGCCTTGTCAGTCTACACCGGAGCATTTATTGCAGAAATCGTTCGGGCTGGCATTCTTGCAGTCAGCCACGGCCAGACTGAAGCGGCCTATGCGCTGGGTCTTAAATCCAGTTGGACCATGCGCCTGGTTGTTCTGCCTCAGGCACTGAGAGTGATCGTTCCGCCCATGATCAGTCAGTACCTGAACCTGACCAAGAACTCCTCGCTGGCGATCGCAGTCGGCTATATGGATGTCGTGGCAACCATTGGCGGCATCTCACTGAATCAAACCGGTCGCGCACTGGAATGTATGTCCATCGTTTTGGCGATCTATCTTTGTATCTCGCTGACGATTTCTGCATTCATGAACTGGTACAACAAGAAAATCTCACTGGTTGAGCGATAGGTAACATGTATGGCTGAAACAAAGCAGCAAAACTATACCCCAGGCACCCATGCCAGCCTTCCACCGCCCGTTTCACAAGTCGGTGTCACCGGTTGGCTTCGCAAGAACCTGTTTTCCAGTCCAGTAAATGTCATTTTGACGCTATTGGCAATTTATTTTTTGTACAAAGTTGTCCCACCGCTATTAAACTGGGGGGTTTTTGATGCGGTGTTTACGGACGTTAAACACCGCAATGAATGTCGTGAAATAGCTGGCGGTGCATGCTGGGCAGTCATACGGGCTCGCCTGGAACAATTTATTTACGGATATTACCCAGCACACTTGCGCTGGCGAGTTAACCTCACGTTCATTTTGATGTTTGTCGCTTTGTTACCCCTACTCTACGACAAAGTACCCAAGCGCAAGATGCTGCTGTGGTTCTCGCTGATTTATCCATTTTTGGCATTTTTCATGCTTTGGGGCGGATTGGGCCTGGAGTCGGTCGAATCTTCCAAGTTCGGTGGCTTCTTGCTCACTGTACTGATCGGCGTTACCGGAATTGTGGTTTCGCTGCCGCTTGGTATTGCGCTATCCTTGGGCCGGCATTCATCCATGCCGATCGTAAAAATCCTAAGTGTCTGGTATATTGAGTTTTTCCGCGGTGTGCCGTTAATTACGCTACTGTTTGTAGCATCAACGCTGCTGAATTACTTTATGCCGCCTGGCACATACTTTGACTTGCTGTTACGGGTCATCATCATGGTCATCCTGTTTTCAGCCGCTTATATTGCCGAGGTCATTCGTGGCGGACTCGCAGCAATACCCAAGGGACAGTTTGAAGCAGCAGACGCTTTGGGTCTCAAATATGCCCGGTCAATGCGGCTGATAATTTTGCCGCAAGCTTTAAAGATTTCCATTCCGGGCATCGTCAACACTTTTATTGGCCTTTACAAAGACACCACGCTGGTTGTGATCGTCGGACTGCTTGATCCACTAGGAATCAGCAGGTCAGCATTGGCTGACTCCAGTTGGCAGGGACTTTCAACCGAACTTTACATATTCATTGCCTTTGGATTTTTCATCTCATGCTTTGCAATGTCGCGCTACTCCTTGTATCTTGAACGAAAACTGGATACCGGGCATCGCGAAAAATAAGAGGATCTCAAATGAACACCAACCTGACACAAGCTACGAATAACTCACCGGCAACAAACGGCGAAGCTAAAGAGATAGCGATCGAAATTAATGAGATGCACAAATGGTTCGGTGAATTTCATGTACTGAAAAACATCAACCTCACCGTCGAACGCGGCGAGCGTATCGTCATTTGCGGTCCTTCCGGTTCTGGGAAATCCACCTTGATTCGTTGTATTAACCGCCTCGAAGAACATCAGCGAGGTGACATCGTTGTTGATGGAATCACATTAACAAATAACTTAAAGAATATCGCTGAAATTCGTCGTGAAGTCGGTATGGTATTTCAGCACTTTAACTTGTTTCCACACTTGACGGTGCTCGAAAATTGCACCTTGGCACCGATTTGGGTACGTAAACTCCCCAAAGATGAAGCCGAAGATACTGCGATGAAATACCTCGAACGGGTTCGCATACCAGAACAGGCTTCCAAGTTTCCTGGCCAGCTCTCAGGCGGTCAGCAACAACGCGTTGCAATTGCCCGAAGCCTATGCATGAATCCCAAGATTATGCTTTTCGACGAGCCTACGTCTGCTCTTGATCCAGAAATGATCAAAGAAGTGTTGGATGTCATGATTCAACTCGCACAAAGCGGCATGACGATGTTGGTCGTCACGCACGAAATGGGCTTCGCAAAGACCGTCGCAAACCGCGTGATCTTTATGGACGAAGGGGAAATCATTGAGCAGAATGAACCTGAAGAATTCTTTGATAATCCAAAAAGCGATCGAACCAAGCTTTTCCTCAGTCAAATTCTGTCACACTAGTTTTCCCCAAGGACTGCGTAACATCCCACTTTTGGTCCTTGTAAAGTTTTGCTGACTGCCGGGCGATATTAGCGAATGGAGGTGACTGTACATCACGCCTAACTCGAGGAATTCGATTCTGATTCTTACCGTAGGAGAATTTGTACGCGTCTGATCTTCAGTCGCTTACGATTCTGCAGGATACATGTACCTGGAAATCTATATCGGGTCAATATCAAGGTAAATATTTTCAAGACTCATCCTTTCCTGGTCATCATCCACGGAAAGCCATCCCCGACTGCTTTCGCGGGTAAAAAATCTGAATTTGAATCCTGATTCATCGCTGTCGTGGTGCAGCGCGTATCCAACTGCCTGGCCTGAATTTGAGTCAAGCGCTTCAGACATTAAACGGACCAATTCACCGGGCCTTAGCATTTCGCGCGAAGAGGCGAGTGGCTCTTTTGAAGTAGTTGTGGAAGAAGCGTTGAGTTCAAAACCGTTGATCTTGCTGCTATGCGCCGTGACGGAACCGGTTTTCATGTCCATTCGATCGCCATTTTCAAGGTAGTTCAGTCGAACGTTCCTGATTCGCAATCCCTTTTTCGTCATTTCAAATGTTGAATTGACCAAATCAACGGTCACGACGCCTCGATTACCTAGAACTTCAACTGCGCTGCCATGAATCACCGCTGCCGTGTCCAATCCAACACCAACGCCAAATTGCATGCCAAACTGGTGCATGGCAACAAGTGAAGTGGCAAAACGCCCGCGACCAAAATAATGCTGATCTATGTACCAGTCATTCGCTAACAAATCCAAGCCAGATGCGTAATCATCATCGCCGAGTTCACCTTCCTGCAACGCGTGAAGCGGGTCTGCCAGCGTCGAAACAATGGCACGTCCAGGAATACCACCCACAATGAGACTTCCCTCACGATAGGCCTGTTGAACAGCACCTGCCAATTCCGTCGGATTGCCATCACGGCCAATAAGTACTTTTGAAAGACGCTGTGGTTCACCACCAACAAAAAACACGGAAGCTGCCGCACGAATTCGAGAGATGGTGTCATCATCTCGGCTCAAGTACTTAAAATCAGTCGAAAATTCCTGAAATTGTTCCGCGAGTGGGATCAGTTCTGCCTGCTTACCGTATTGCTGATAGGCACGCTGGGTAAAACCACCGTAAAGTTTTGGTCGATCGTGTGCGGCTGCAATGACAAGGTTCTCACCTGAGCGACGCTCAGACAAGCGCACGAGATTCCTCCAAACCACTTTATTCTTGAGCGGCAACACATCACCAACGACCATGACGATTGAATCTGCAGCGATTGCGAAAGATGAACCTATGGGCAACCAGCAAATTACCGAAAAAACAACGAGTAGGTATCGTATCGATTTCATCGTTCTATAAGGCCCTCTAACTGAAAAACTGACGCACAATCCATTGTCAACTTATTGAAAATTCAAATTTGTCAAACGGGCGTACAGATTTGGCAAAATAACTGGCATCGCATTCAAATGCGAGTAAACAGCAAAGTGACCGCCACCAAATAGGTGCTTCAAATATCGAGGCCCTTCCCGATCAATCGTGAGTCCGAAACACTCGACACCCTTTGTTCGTTGTTCACTCATCGCGCGACGCGAATCTTCCAGTGCGTATTTTCCCTCATAACGATCTGTCGGATCATGTGGTCTTCCGTCCGTCAGCACAATCAACAGCTTCTGTCGAGAGTTTCGTTGCGCCAATTTTTCCCCGACATGACGAACCGGTGCGCCCAGTCGGGTGTAATTTTGAGGCTTAACTTCAAGGATTCTTCGCTGTGCTTTATCATCATACGCCTCGTCGAACGTTTTGATCGGGTTGCAGCGAATCCGCAAACGACTGTCGCTCGAAAAACTGTATAACGCAAAATCATCTCCCGCCAGCTTTAGCACTTCCGCTAGGACGGCCAGCGATTGTTTCGCAACCTCGATGACTCGAATTTGACCGACTCTGACCTGTGTCGAACGAGAAGCATCCATCAGTATTGCCACAGAAATGTCTCGGTATCGGCGAGTCTTCTCGCGATAGTACTGGAAATTCTGGAAGCCGCAGCCCTTGCGGTCGCTGGCATGAGTCACAAAAGCATCAATGTCAACTTCATCACCAGATTCCAAGAATCGGTTCCAGTAAGACTCCTGCTGAATCAGCATGTATTGTTTCCTGACCCTTTCGACGAGCAATCTAAAGTTGGAATCCAGCTGTGCGCTGTACCCTCCTTTTGGCGCCTGTTCGAACAGTCGACACCAGTTAACTCGATAACTTCGAGTAAAGCAGTTCCATTCTGGATACACAAAATGGTCGCGAATCGCAGCTCGCCCTTCGGATTGTTCCACAATTCGACTGGCATCAAACTGCGCCATGTTTTGCGACTCCAATTCCTGGTTCGCTTGAGGTTTTTTCGCTCGACGAAACCACGGCAAACGTAATGTTGCCGTCTCAGGACTACGATACGGCCACAGAGGCACGGGTAAAAACGGCACGACACGTCTTTGCCAAGGCGAGGTTGAGTCGAGGGATTCACCCGCTTTCACCTGGGCGATCATTTCACTCAAAGATGCTTCCTGACAAGGTTTCCCACTTCCGAGTTCATATCGAATGGCAGACTCTAGTATCAGTGCTGGGCTGCCAGTCGTTTGTGCCGGGTCGGCAAAAGCCAATCGCCGCTGAGCCAGTTCCTGTTCACACAAACGCCGATAGCGTTCGGTCAAACCAGGAAAAGCCCCAAGCATCCGTTCGCTCGCTCGAACACCTCGTAGCAGGTGTTGAACGCCTGACGGGAGATGGGCAAATTCGTAATCCAGTTGGTCAAAAGCCAGAATTGCTGCCAACCCATAGTAAAGATCCCGATTTAATTCCTGGGAAGCATATCGATTGATTCGACGCGGTAGGTGCAAAGTACCGTCCTGTGCCCAGGCTTGCAGATCAAGTCCACCGTGAGAAGACAGTTTCAAAGTGTTTTTCCCGTGCGATGAACCGCTCATTCGATTGTCGAGGTCACCGCCCAATGCGTGAAAATAAAGCACGAGCCCACTTGAAATTTTCTTACCTGTGACTGCGCTTTGAGGATGACGCAATCGACCCGCCAAGCCAAACAGCATGCTATACCAAAGCACGGCTACGCCGTCGACGAGGTAGTTTCTATTCAAAGAAGTGGGCATCTACGATTTCCAGCAGGCTCTCGCGAATGATTGCGTCGTCAGTGAGTGCATCAACCAACGCGACTTCACAGGCCCTTCGTGCCGATAGACCATCATGAATCAGATGAGCCGCGTGAATCAAAAGTCGTGTTGAAGCGGTTTCCTCAATGTCGTGACCTTCGACTTCGCGCAAACGCTGCCCTAATGCCACAAGAGTCTTGGCCGTGTCACTGTCAATGCCAGATTCGGTGACAACGATTTTCGTTTCCTGCTCGGCTTGAGGAAAGTCAAAAGTCATGGAAATAAAACGTTGACGCGTACTTTGCTTAAGATTCTTAAACAGGTTCTGATAACCAGGATTAAAAGAGACAACCAGCATGAATTCCGGTGGTGCCTGAAGTACCTCACCCGTCCGGTCAAGATACAGTGTACGCCTGTCATCGCAAAGCGGATGCAGTACAACGGTCGTGTCTTTTCGCGCTTCGACAATTTCATCCAGGTAACAAATACCACCCTCTCGCACAGCGCGGGTCAACGGGCCATCTTGCCAGACGGTCTCGTCATTTTTAATCAGATAGCGTCCTAGAAGATCAGCCGAAGACAATTCGTCATGACAAGCGACAGTGAACAAAGGGCGATCAAAAACCGCCGCCATATGACGTACAAAGCGTGTTTTGCCGCATCCTGTCGGTCCTTTTAGCAATACCGGCAATTGCCGACGGTAAGCCGACTGGAAGGTCGCAGTCTCCTCACCCAGTGAAAGATAAAATGGTACGTTTTTTCTGTCCATCAAACATCAGGTAATCGTGTAGCACCGCAGGTGCACGATATACTTCAAGTTAATCACGCAACGCTGGAGGCACAATCCTATTATTGAGAATCTCGGTTTATGCTTCGCTTAATTTATCGCCTTTTCGTTCAACGCGTTCAAGAAATTAAGGCAAAACGCTCAGCCAAGAACAAGAATCTGGCGAATCCAAACATGCGCTCACGCGCAAAAGCCAAACGTGTCTGGACTCTATTCGGTGCTGTTTTAGTAATCTTGGTCGGTGCCTTAATATTAGCCTACCGCTGGCAAGGTCAGTCGCTATTTCTAGATACCCATTCCGAATTTGCACAACTGCATGTCCAAGTGAACAATATTGACACCTCCCCTGTAGTCTTGTATTTGGAAAGGTGGCCACCGCTGTTGAACGAGGTCCCTGAAAGCGACGCCGTCAGTCGCATCGTGATTCGAAACAACCAGTTCTTGCCCAGATTTCAGTTGATTCCAGCAGGCAGCCTGGTTGAAATCATCAACGAGGACTCTATCCTTCATAACACCCACCTCGACGATGGACACAATACCGTATTCAATGTCGCAACTCCTCTCAAAAGCGTCACAGTTCAAAAAAAACTTTCAGCAACGGGCCTTTTGAATGTGCGCTGCGACCTTCATCCTGGCATGTACAGCTGGGTTTTTGTGCCACCTGGCCCTCACTACGCTGTTGTCGAGCGTCCAGATACAGTGCGTTGGGCACAGGTGCCGCCTGGAACATATCGCTTGATCGCATGGCAGCCAGAAGCGCTTTCAAGACAGCAGGAAATCGAACTGCTGCCTGGCAAACGACACGAACTGGAGTATCAATGACTGGCTGAATAGATTTATAAATTCCGATACAGGAGTAGTACGTGAATTCCAACTTGGATGATAACGCGGGTTCAAATTGAAAGATATTTGCTAACCGGTCTAATTTTCAGGCGATTGATAGACAAATTCGAAGAAATTGATTTATAAATTAACGTCAAGTTGACTCTCTCGGGAAGTAGACATTTTCGGGATAGATGATGAAATAATTTTATTTATTATTCTTGTAAGGAGGTGTATATGAGTCGCAAAGAGCATCGACATATACCAACACTAAAACGAGAGCTGGCTGAAGGAAAAATTACCCGACGTGATTTTTTACGCTACTCGAGTTTGCTTGGATTGTCTGCGGCAGCAGCATACAAGTTTGCCGGCGATATTACAGGCGTCAAATTTATTCCTACTGCACGAGCAGATATGCCAAAGGGTGGTACTCTCAGAGTATCAATGCGCTGTCCTACGATTGCCGACCCACATATTTTTCAATGGGTTTATGATTCAAACATCACCCGTCAGGTGGTTGAGTATCTTACCCTGACCGGACACGATAACGTCACTCGTCCAGGATTGCTCGATAGTTGGGAAGCCAGCGATGATCTGATGACTTGGACACTGAGGATTCGCCCGGAACTCAAATGGCACAATGGTCGAGACTTTGTTGCAGAAGACATTGCCTGGAATCTCCAACGGGTTCTGAATCCGGAAACCGGTTCGTCCGTTTTGGGTCTGATGAAAGGCTATATGATGAATGACGACGGAAGTGGGCTTTGGGATGCCAACGCAATTGAAGTTGTCGATGGAAAAACTGTACAGTTGAACATCAAAGTTCCGCAAATTGCAGTACCCGAGCATCTGTTCCATTATCCGTTGCCGATGATTGATCCGGAAGAAAATGGTGTTTTTGGCGTTGGCTCTAATGGGCAAGGCGCATTTGAACTCGTCGAGTATGTACAGAACGGAAAAGCAGTTCTGACCGCCCGTGATGACTATTACGGTGACGGACCCTATGTTGATCGAATTGAATTTGTCGATCTGGGTGATGATCCTTCCGCGACACTTTCAGCCCTGTCTTCAGGCCAGGTGCACGGATCCTATGAAGGAACGATCGCACAAATTGACATTTATCGCGGTATGCCCGGTGTCAGCGTACACGAAGCCACGACAGCAAAGACTGGCGTCGCACGCGGTCAGGTTGACCAGGCTCCTTTTGATGATCCGAGAGTTCGACGGGCGCTTAGAGTCGCAGTGGATCCACCACGGTGTTTGGAACTTGCACACGCGAATTCAGGCGCTCCGGGTGAACATCATCATGTTTGCCCCGTTCATCCTGACTATGCACCGTTGCCAGCCATCCAAAGAGATCCGGAAGCGGCCAAAGCCCTGCTTGCTGAAGCGGGTTTTGCGGATGGAATCGACATTAAAATCGCCTGTAAAGGTGATCCACCTTGGGAACTTGCTGCTGTGCAAACAATGGTTGAACAGTGGAAAGATGCGAACATTCGTGTCGCGATTGACCTGTTGCCATCAGCTGACTTTTGGGATGTCTGGGACAAGGTACCGTTCGGTTTTACTTCCTGGACTCACCGTCCGCTCGGATTCATGGTACTGGGTCTGGCTTATCGCACAGGCGTGCCGTGGAATGAATCGCGCTATGCCAATGCAGAGTTCGATGCCATCCTGACTGAAGCGGAAGGAACTCTCGATCTTGAAAAGCGTAAAGCATTGATCGAGAAACTTGAAATCATCATGCAGGAAGATGGCCCGATTACACAACCCATCTGGCGATCTGTATACTCAGCGTGGAGCGACAAAGTTGTTGGATTCTCGCATCACCCAACCAGTTACATTTTCGGTAGCACTTTGGGTCTCAATGCGTAATTGACCAATAAAAGCAAAAAAAGGCTGCTCATCCGGGTGGCCTTTTTTTTGCGCTGAATCCGGCAGGTCAAAGAAGCGGTAGTGAATACTTCCAGCCTGAAATAGAAAATTCTCAGCTGGCGTTCGAAGTTTGAAATTGATGTGGAAAAACGAGCGTAAATCTGTTCCAATTACACCACAAATTGGCAACGATGCAACTAAGCGTTCGCTGCAGCGGGTACTCCAATGACCGGTTCAACTTGCCTTAGTTCATCCAAAGAGATGTGACACGCAATGGAATGATTGTCCGACACCAACTGTACCGGAGGGCGTTCATCTTCACAGATCTTGCCAATTTTACGTGGACATCGAGTCACAAAGGGGCAACCTTTGGGTGGATTGAGTACGCTGGGCAGATTGCCTTCCAGGACGATTTCCCGTTTTGATACTTCGGGGTCGGCGATTGGGACCGCTGACAGCAGTGCTTCGGTGTAAGGATGGTACGGGGGCTGAAACACATCTCTCGTTTCGCCCTGCTCCATCACCTGGCCAAGATACATGACCAGAATCCGATCAGATAAATATCGCACGATGCTCAAATCGTGACTGATGAACAGCAACGTCATTTTACGTTCGCGCTGCAAATCCATCAACAATTCGGTAATGGCCGCCGCAACCGAAACGTCCAGGGCCGATACAGGCTCATCTGCAATGATCATCGACGGCTGACCGGCAAACGCCCGCGCAATGCCAATGCGCTGTTTCTGACCGCCGGACAACTGGCGCGGCCGACGATAATAAAAGTCGCGTGGTAATTTGACGACATCAAGCAAAGACATCACCATTTCACGCACTCTTTGCCGATTGCTTTCCACCCCAAACTTTGTAATTGCTCGACCAATCTGCTGACCCACGGTGTGACTTGGATTCAATGTGTCACTGGGATTTTGAAAAACCATCTGCATCGATGCCAGTTGGCTGCTTGTACGCGAGTGGACAGAAACGTCGTGAATCCGTTCACCATTCAAAATGATCTCACCATCGGTTGCGGTTTCCAAACCCAGCAATACTTTTGCCAGTGTCGATTTGCCGCAACCAGATTCTCCCACAATGGCAAGCGTTTCAGATTCATGAGCTTCGAAGTCTATCTTCTCATTGGCTTTCACCAGCTTGACACTGGTTCCACTCATGACCGCCTTGAGCGATCGATCGTGCAAGGTGTAATACTTTTGCATGTCTGATACCTTGAGCACCTCATCACCGATTCCAGCCGCCTGTTTTGTCTGGTCAGCCTGTACTCGAATTTGTTCAATATCGGTCCATCGCACACAGCGTACGCGATGGCTAGTACCGCCATTTTCCGGCACCGTTTCCATGTGTATTTCTTCGCTATCACACATTCCAGCGACAAAATGGTCGCAGCGAGGTCCGAAGTTGCAACCCTGGGGTCGTTCATGTGGCAGCGGCAGCTGTCCGCGAATAGGTGTGAGCGGTGCAGCGGTCTTGTCTGCAGTTGGCAAGGCGATACAACCGAACAACCCATGCGTATAGGGATGGCGAGGTGTCTTGAACAGTGGTTTGATGTACCCCTCTTCGACCACTTCGCCTGAATACATGACAAAAACGCGGTCGCAAGTTTCCAGGATCAGACCGAGATTGTGCGAAATATAGATCTGCGAGGTGCCAAACTTTTTGCTGATGTTGGCAATTAATTTAACAATACCTGCTTCAACCGTAACATCCAGTGCAGTCGTTGGCTCATCAAGCAACAGCAGGTCTGGGTTAGACAACAGTCCCATTGCAATGACGACTCGCTGCTGCTGACCACCTGACAATTGGTGCGGGTAAGACATCAGTACCCGTTCAGGGTCCGGAATATTGACGTCGTTTAGAATCTGTCTGGCACGATCGCGTGCTTCGTCTTCATCGATATCTTCGTGCGCAAGAGGAACCTCCATTAACTGTTGGTCGATGCGCATGCTTGGGTTTAACGCAGCAAATGGTTCCTGGTAAATCATGGAAATTTCTTTGCCGCGAATTTGGCGTAATTCTTCCTCGTTGAGCTTGGTCAGATCTCGTCCCTTAAATTCGATAGTACCGCTCTTGACCGCCCCGTTGTTTCCCATGTACTGCATGATTGCCATCGCCACGGTTGATTTGCCACAGCCTGACTCTCCGACAAGTCCGATGGTTTCACCGCGCTTGACCTCAAGCGAAAAATCGACAACGGCGGGGATTTCGCCGGCACGGGTATAGTATGAAATGTCCAGGTTCTGAATATTCAGAACGACTTGTTCAGATTGATCATCCATTTTCAAAACCAGATAGAATCTCTTGACTGATTGATTGCATGCGATCAGTCCCTCAGGGAAATGTCCCGCATCCCGTCTGCTAGAAGATTGAATCCCAAGACCAATGTTGAAATTGCTATACAAGGGATAACCGTCATATGTGGAAAAATCAATGCCATTTGGCGAGTCTCGTTAATCATCCCACCCCAATCCGGATCAGGTGGAGGCAAACCGAGTCCCAGGAATCCCAAAACACCGATGTTGATGATGACATAACCCATTCTGAGACATCCATCAACGATCAACGGGCCGCGGGCGTTGGGCAATATTTCAACCAGCATAATCCGCCAGGCGGATTCACCGCGGGTTTGAGCAGCGGCAACATAGTCCCGATTTCTCAAATCAAGCACCAAGCCTCGCACGATTCGCATGATCGCAGGTCCACTAGCAAAGACAATGGCAATAACGATGTTCAGTCCCGAAGCGCCAACGGTTGAAATGATGATGATGTACAGCACGAGCACTGGAAAGGACAAAATCATATCGCCAATCCTGGAAAGCACATCATCCACCCAGCCGCGATAATAACCAGCAACTAGACCCATCACGATTCCAAGTACATAAGCACAAATTGTCGCAAGAGGGGCATAAAACAGAACAGTTCTCGATCCCCAGATGATCCTTGACAATATATCCCGGCCAATATGGTCCGTACCGAGCCAGAATGTACCGCCATCCGGGTTGACAGCACCCGGTTTCATGTATGGTACCAGCGTTGCATTTGGCTCAAATGGAGAAATGACTGGAGCAAAAATTGCGGCCAGCACCCAAAACGACACCAAGATTGCACCGACCATTCCAGCGGGGCTTTCGCGCAGCAACCCTATTGCCTGTACGATCCGCCGTACTCCACCGACCGGGTTTTTCGGTTGATTGGTTGTATCAATGGTTGCCTGTGACATCAGTTTTCAGTCGGATCAATTGAACCGAATTCTTGGATTCAGCAGTGTATAGGCGACGTCCGAAAAGACCTGCGTCATCACCACGACAAATACGGCAACCATGGTACAAGCCTCAATGAGGTAGATGTCCTGACGCAATGCCGCCTCCAGCAACAATGCTCCAAAACCCTTGTACGCATAAAAGAACTCAACAACGATGACACCTGACAAAAGCCAGTTAATCTGCAGCATCAATACGGTAAATGGTGCGATCAGTGCATTTCTGAGCGCATGTTTGAGGATGACTTGTCGATAGGGCAAGCCTTTGAGCACTGCGGTTCGAACATAGTGTGTTGTCATCACTTCGGCCATGGATGCTCGCGTCATTCGGGTAACGTAACCGAAGTCATAGACCAGCAACACGAGCACAGGCAATACCATCTGCTTCCAATCAAAGCCGTCGAACATGCTGCTGGTGCCAGGAAGCCACTGCAAGGAAAAAACAAACAATCCTGAGAAAAATACGGTACTTGCGAACTCAGGAACTGATGTCGTTAATATGCTGATAACAGAAATCGTTCGATCCAACTTTGATCCCTCACGCATACCGGAAAGAATTCCAAGTACGAGTGAAACCGGAATCAGGAAAACAAATACCCAAAAGGCGAGAATCGTTGTATTCCAAAGTCGTGGCCAGAGCACTTCTGAAACTGGAATCTTGTAAATTGTCGACGTGCCAAAATCGCCAGTAACAAAATTTCCCAGCCAGACAACATAACGGTAATAGACCGGTTCGTTATAACCATTATTCTCCAGCCAAATCAAACGCTGGTTCTCGGTACTGAACTGCCCCAAAACCTTAATTGCGATGGTTTCTACATCAATTTCCAAGAGTAGAAATAACACCAGCGATACTGCAAACATGGTTAGCAGCATCATCAGGAGTCGCTTGGTAATCAGTATGGCCATTATTGCGGAAAGGTTAAATCATTTATTTTCAGTCGCGTGGATATTGTATGAACAAAGTCAACAATCTGATTGATGGGTACGACCGACTATGCGCTCACTCTCGCCGCTAGCAGATTATCTAGCCAATCCGGGTCCATTTCTGGAACTGAACTCAGTAGCAATTCAGTGTAATCGTGATGAGGCGGTGTCAGCACTTCTTCCTTTGGTCCGTGTTCAACAACCCGGCCCTGCAACATGACGACGATTTCATCTGCAATCGCTTTAACTGTCGCAAGATCATGAGTGATGAAAAGGTAAGTCATATTGAGTTCTTTTTGCAATCGGTCCAACAATTTTAGAATCTCTTCTGCAACCAACTGGTCGAGTGCCGAAGTCACTTCATCACAAATGATTACGACAGGCTCCGCGGCAAGTGCGCGGGCAATACAGATCCGCTGTTTTTGCCCACCGGATAGTTCCGGCGTAAAGCGATCAATGTAGTTGCCAGGCAGTTCGATCATCTCAAGCAATTCCTTGACACGCCGCTCTCTTTCTGCACCGTCCAGTTGAAAATAGAATCCAAGTGGACGACCAATCACTTCACGTAATTTCTGACGAGGATTCAAAGCGACATCGGGCATCTGGTAAATCATTTGAATCTGTCTTAATTGATCCTTGCTGCGCTTCTTGTACGATCCAGGCAATTCGCCTCCTTCGTACTTGACCGTACCCTGAGTCGGTGGGAGCAATCCCGTGATCACCCTTGCCAAAGTACTCTTGCCACTACCGGACTCGCCGACTACAGCCACGGTCCTACATCGGTCAATCTTAAGATTAATGTCTTCTAATACTTTCACTCCACCACTATACGCAGCGTGCAAGTCATTGACTTCAATCAGCGGTTGTTCACCTAAACCCAAATCTTCTGGGTTCTTGGCAAAAGTTCGAACAGCCAACAACTCGCGCGTATATTGCTCTTTTGGATTTTCGAGAATCTCACGCGTGCCTGATTCCTCAACCAGGTCACCATATCGAAGCACCATGATTCGATCGGCGAGTTGCACCACCACAGCCAGATCATGGGTAATGTAGATGGCTGCAGTATTGAACTGTGTTACAACGTCCTTGATTGCAGCCAGCACTTCAATTTGGGTCGTTACATCAAGTGCTGTGGTTGGCTCATCAAAAATGATCATATCGGGCTCGCAAGACATCGCCATTGCCACCATCGCCCGCTGCAGTTGACCACCAGATACCTGGTGTGGGTACCGATTACCGATGTTGTCAGGGTCTGGCAATTCGAGACGGGCATAAATCATGCGCGCATTTTGTGCAGCCTTGTGATATTTTAATACCCCATGCTGAACCGGAGTTTCCGTGTACTGTTCAATCAATTTATGTGCCGGATTGAAAGATGCCGCGGCACTTTGTGCAACGTAGGAAATGCGAACGCCACGAATCTCCCGAACCTGTTCAACACTTTGGGCGTGAATGGGGACTCCATCAAAATCAATAGTACCACCCACAATCCGACAGCCCGGGCGCGTATATCCCATCGTAGCAATGCCGATCGTTGACTTGCCGGCACCGGATTCTCCAATCAAGCCTAGAACCTCACCCCGATCCAAGTGGAGGTCAATTCCATTGACAATGGGTTTCCAGGTATCATCTGCAAAGCCTTCAATTTGCAGATTGCGTACAGTTAGCAGTCGTTCACCCATCGTCTTTCAGTCAGTCAATTTCAGCGAGTTTAACTTCACAATTGATCCGTGCTCAGTATTCTTCTCGCAATCCGGCTGTTTTACGCAAAAACCAATCGACAACAAGATTGACCGCAATCGTCAAAATGGCAATTGCTGCAGCAGGAACGAGCGGTGTGAAAATTCCATAGGTAATCGCAACTCCGTTCTCACGAACCATTGCGCCCCAATCAGCCGCGGGTGGTTGTATCCCAATACCGAGAAAGCTTAAGGAACTGATAAACAGAAATACGAAACAAAATCTCAAACCAAATTCCGCAAGCAACGGAGTCAATGTATTGGGCAGAATTTCCCGGCGCATAATCCACCACAGCCCTTCCCCGCGAAGGCGCGCCACCTCGACGTATTCCATAACGTTAATGTCCATCGCCAGGGCGCGTGAAATTCTGTAGACTCGCGTTGAATCCAAAATTGCGATCACGAATACCATAACCGGGATTGATGTTCCGAATATGGAAAGCGCAATCAGGGCAAAAAACAAGGTCGGAAAAGCCATGATGATGTCAACAAATCGGCTAAGAAGGTGATCGACCCATCTGCCGACGACTGCGGCAAAAAATCCGGCAGTCATCCCCATGAAAAATGCGAGCACGGTGATTCCAAGAGCCAGAGCGATCGTATTTCTCGCACCGTAAAGAACCCGCGTGTAAAGATCTCTGCCCAATTGATCAAGCCCGAGTACGGTTCCACTTTCTTCTGGGGTCGCCCAAGGTACCGGTTCGACCACTTCACTTTCTCCATAAGGGGCAAGCCACGGTGCGAACAGTGCTGCGAATGCAAAAATTAAAATAATCACAATGCCAATGTGAGCCGGTAATCCTGCACGTTTAAGTGAATTCCAAAACCGCATGATGATTGTTTTAACGTGGATGGCGCATACGCGGATTACAAATGATCGCGAGGATATCGGCCAACATATTCAGTGTGATATATGTTGCTCCAAAAATCAGGATACAAGCCTGAACGATGGGCAGATCGCGTGAAGTAACTGAATCAATCATCAACAATCCAAGTCCTGGATAGATGAATACCACTTCGACCACAACGACTCCGACGACGAGGTAGGCCAAATTGAGCACGATCACGTTAATGATGGGGGACAGTGCATTCGGCAGTGCGTGATGCACAATAATGTGAAAGCGCTTCAAACCCTTTAGTGTTGCCATCTCAATGTATGGACTTTGCATCAGGTTAATGATCGCTGCACGTGTCATGCGCATCATGTGGGCAACAATAACAAAAGTCAAAGTTGCGATCGGCAATAACGACGCGTAGATTTTTTCTCCCAACGACATCGAATCTGAAATACTTGATATTGCTGGAAATATTTGCCAATTTACAGCCAGAAGTGCAACCAAGATGTAGCCGATAAAGAATTCGGGCAAGGAAATGGCAGCCAGCGTTGTTGTTGAGATCAACTTATCGAGCAGTGTCTCCCTGTATAAGGCCGCGACGATTCCAAGGAGTAGTGCCAAGGGAACCGCAACAATAGCCGACGCAACTGCAAGAAAAAGGGTATTGCCGAGTCGGGTCGCCAACAGTTCAGCAACGGGTCGATTATTCGACAGCGACACACCCATATCACCTTGTACAAATTTACCCAGCCATTCCGCATAGCGAACCAAAACCGGTTTGTTGAGACCGAGTTGATCGCGAATTGCTGCGACCGTTTCAGGTGTAGCGGACTGCCCGAGGCGCTGCTCGGCAAAATCACCGGGCAGCGCCTCTAGCGCGAGTGAGATGAGTAAGGTTATCGCAAGAAGTGTAATCAGGCCGAAAATAAACCGATTGAAAATAAGTCTGGTCAGACCCATCGTGCAATGGTCGGCTGATTAGATGCGGTTGCCTTACTCTTGATCTTCTTTCGAATTAGGAATTAATTAAGCAAAGCTCCAGCGTTCTGAGCATCGCTGACCATCCAGCTCCCAGTCAGAACCGATGACGTCCGGCAGCAGTAACTTGTTGGATACGCCCATCAGGTCGGCTGCAAACAGTGGTACCACCGTACCGCCTTCTTCCCAGTGCAGACGCTGCATTTCCCAATACATGTCTTTTCGCTTGGCGGCATCAACTTCAACCCGAGCTTGTTTTAGCAAACTCTGGAATTGTTCATTTTCCCAATTGTTGTCATTCCAGGCACCACCGGACTCGTATGCGATTGTCCACATCCAATCCTGTGTCGGACGACCGGACCAATAGCACATGCACCACGGTTTCTGTTGCCAGACATTTGACCAGTACCCATCATTGGACTCTCGAATGACGTTAATGTTGATACCCGCTGCTTTTGCATGTTCTGCATAAAGAACCGCTGCGTCAACTGCACCGTCAAATGCAGCATCAGCCGCAGACAACTCAACTGACAGTCCTGAAAGTCCAGCTTCTTTCAATATAAACGCTGCCTGATCCGGGTCATATTCACGCTGTGGAAGTTCCGTGTTATAGAACTCCTGGTTGCGACCGATTGGCAGATCGTTACCCACTTGACCATGTCCGCCCAGTACCGTTTTCAGTAATGCATCACGATCGACAGCCAAGCGTAACGCTTGCCTGACCTTGACATTGTCAAAAGGCGGTGCATTAGTCAGCATGGGTACAGTGTAGTGCTTGGTACCAACGATCTTGTGAACGTTGACTCCAGGGGCTTTGTCCAGCAAATGCGCAGTTCTTTGGCTCACGCGGTTGGTTGCATCCACCTGACCTGTCTTCAGTGCATTGTCGCGAGCTGCGGCATCTGCAATTACCGTAACTTCCACACCGTCAAAATAGGGACGACCTTCCTTGAAGTAATTGTCATTGCGCTTAAGTTCTGCCCGTACGCCTGGCTCATAGTTCACCAAGGAATAAGGACCGGAACCGATTCCAGCTTCCCAACCGCCATTGGCGGGGAAAACAGAAACGTGATAGTCACTCACGAGCCATGCAAAGTCAGCATTGCCTTCAGAGAGCGTAAAGTGAACGACATGATCGCCATCGGCCTTCATTTCGGCAATCTTGCCCATTTGACCGGCAACAGCAGACGTTGAACCTTCCCTAATATGATGCTGAATTGAGTAAATGACATCGTTTGCCGTCAAGGCTTGACCATCGTGAAATTCGACATCATTGCGTAGTTCAAATGTCCACTCCGTCGCTCCTGGCTTGGACTCCCAGGCTGTTGCAAGCTCACCGATCAAATCACCGTTCGGAGCAACCTCGGTCAAATAACTGCGCATACTTCGTTCGATGGTAATAGCAACCGAGTCCGTATGCGTTCCGGGGTCAATCGTGTCAGTGGTTGACCCTCCACCCATTCCAAGGCGAAGTACGCCACCGCGTTTCATTTCCGCCTGTGCAGCACCTGACAGTAATGAGCCAGGTAATGCAATTGTTGCGCCAATCAGTGCAGAACGCTGAATAAAATCCCTTCGGGAAATTCTGCCTGAATGATATGCTTGTTCCAATTCACGTTTAGGATTCATCTAATTTCCTCCGATAAAGTGCGAGTTCACTATTGACAGTTCGCGAAAACCGCTCGTAAACATCGCTCACAAATTTGTGTGAAAAATTTCGTTAGTCTGTTTTATATCACAAGAATTGTACTCGAAAACTCGCCAAGTCATCCACACGACCATTTAGAAAATGCTAAAAATAACAATTACCAAAGACCTTAGCCAGTTCACTCAATCGATGCGTTCGACGACAATTCAATTACAGTACTGAAATTGCAATTTCCGCGATGCCGTCCACACCACCTGTTATTTGGTCTCCAGGTAAAATCGGACCAACGCCTGCTGGTGTCCCGGTAAAAATCAAATCACCACCAGCCAATTCAAATTGGGTGGACAGCGTTGCGATGATCTCTGGCACCGACCAGATCAGTTGATTTAGATTTCCTTCCTGTCGAGACTCACCATTCACTTCGAGCCAGACTCTACCCTCTTGTGGATGCCCGCAAACCGAAGCCGGGACAATCTCGGTGATTGGCGCAGAACAATCAAATGACTTTCCAATTTCCCAAGGTCGGCCCTGCTTTTTCATCTGCTGCTGCAAATCACGTCGGGTAATATCAATTCCCACGGCATAGCCGTAAACATGATCAAGCGCGGCGCTGGTAGCAATGTTTTTGCCACCGCTACCCAAAGCAACAACCTGTTCAATTTCGTGATGCACATTATCGGAAAGTGGAGGATATGGAAAATCACCGCCACTTGGCAAAATCGCATCGGCTGGCTTTTGAAAGAAAAAAGGCTGTTCTCGATTCGGATCATGGCCCATTTCACGCGCGTGCGCGGCATAGTTTCTGCCGACCAGGTAAATTCGGCGAACCGGAAATTGTGCCTGTTTCCCGCTGACAGCAACGGCAGGTCTGGGTGTTGTGGAAATAACGTACTGCATGAACACTCCTGAGTTTTGCCTCAATATTCTTGTCTTGGTGTTTTATACAAGAATTTCTACCCTGAAGCGCTTGAACATTGGCCTGTGAAATTCACCGTCACGCTAGAATCATTTCGAAATATAGTCACCCGCATTTGTGAATTCGAATGAATTTTCGCACACGATCTTTTCGACCGATAAATTGATGCCCACTCACGCCAACAACATGACCCAATTGTTGGCGGACTTTGTTACTAACGCAAGCCCCGAAGATTCGTTTAAAGACATCGTACGCTACGCCATCGTTGACTGCTTCGGAGTGATATTGTCCGGCGCCAAAAGCGACGTCGCTGAACGTGTCGCCAAAGGTTTGTCTGTTAATGGACAAGGTTCAGCGCCAATTTATGGAACGAATCGGACGAGTTCACCAGCGAATGCAGCGTTAGTCAACGCTGTAGCCGGGCATGCTTTCGATCTTGATGACTGGGAGGTCCCTGCCAACACTCATCCAACAGTCGTACTGCTTCCAGCCTGCCTGGCAACGGCACATGGTCAGCGAATCTCAGGGGAAAGTCTTTTGGCTGCCTACGCGGTCGGTTTTGAAGTCATCGTTAGACTCGGTGAATCACTCACGCTTGATCACTACAATCGGGGATTTCATTCGACCGCGACCATCGGTTCCATTGGAGCAGCTGGCGCAGTTTCCAGACTATTAAACTTGGATGTCGATTCAACAGTGCGCGCTCTGTCCATCGCCGCCACCCAAGCATCCGGATACACCCTAAACATCGGTACGCATACCAAACCACTGCAAGCCGGGCTTGCTGCAAGAATTGGTGTTGAGTCTGCTTATCTTGCCAAGTCAGGAATCACCGTACGAACAGATGTCGTCGAACATACACGGGGGTTCGCAGGCTTGATGGGAATTGCCGGCCAGTCGCTCAAGGCGCTTGGCGATCCTTGGGCCTTGTCCGAGCACGGAATTTCGCTAAAGCGTTGGCCCTCATGTGGCTACGCGCATCGTCTCATGACCGCGGCACTTGAACTGCGCCCCCAAGTGATCAATCGCCTGAACTCAATTCGTGGAATCGAAGCCACATTACCAGATTTTCACAAGCAGATTCTACCGTTCGATGATCCTGGAAACTACGCTGAGGCACTGTTTTCGGTTTCTGCATGCATCGCTCAAATTTTGGCTTCCGGCGATTTGACACTTGCTGATTCAGCTTCACGATTTTGGGAGCAACCTCAAGTTCGCCGTTTGATCAAGCAAGTCAGCGTCACTGCGAAACCCGCTAACAATCCAATGCTCAATTTAGACCCGCAACAGCCAGACCGCTTGCGTATTTTATTTGATGACGAGGTGTTGGACCGAACTTGCGCATATCCCCTGGGCGCACCACAATTTCCACTTTCCAAAAACCAAATTGCGCAAAAGTTTGTTGCGATTTCAGGTCTTGAGTTGAACAAATTTGAACAACTGTCGCGCTGGCCTGAAAGCCATAATATGGGTGATTTTTGGGTAAGTTAGTTCAGATCAAGGTATGGTTCGACCCATCGGATGAACTGTCTGAATTTGGTGCTGGACTTTCTGCCTTTGAACGATCGTGCTTAATCTGTTTTTTAAACGGTAAACTTGATTGAATCAAATAATAGCCTGTTACATCAATTATTTATAAACATATAATTGGCGACTAGATCGCAAGCACTTCCATCATTCGTTAAATTGAGTATGAGTTATAACCTCGAAAAATACCCCATGAAACCCGATGTGGTTGCTTTTCTGGATAAGGTCGCGGCCAGTTATCCGGCACATAGCGATAATGCCAGCGTCGAAGACGCGCGCCACGCCTACGCTGTCATGTGCACGCATTTCGATGTCCCTATTCCCGACGATGTCATGATTACGGACGATGAGGTTGCGGGTCGAGACGGATCGATTCCCGTTCGAATTTATGACAATGTCAACTCCACATCAGATGCAACAGTCATCTACTATCACGGGGGAGGTTTTGTGCTTGGAAACCTCGACACTCACAATTCGATCTGCGCAGATTTGGCGCATGAAACGGGTCTAAGAATCGTTGCCGTTGACTATCGACTGACACCCGAACATGCCTATCCTGCACACTTTCATGACGCACTTGATGCGTTTCTCGCATTGGATCAAGGTCGTACCATCGTGTGTGGAGATTCAGCGGGTGGAACTTTGGCTGCAGCTGTTTGTGTGGACCGTCAGACGAGTGAATGTAAACCCATCGCACAGGTATTGATTTACCCTTTTTTGGGCGGCATAATATTTGACTTGCCTTCCTATGAAGATTCGTCCGACGCACCGCTGCTGACTACCAAAGATGTGCACTATTTCGAAGGCTTAAGAAATTCCGGAGAACCGCCTGTCGATGACCCGGCCTATTTCCCACTCGTTCACTCGGACTTTGCAGACTTTCCACCGTGTAAAGCATTTGCTGCTCAATTTGACCCAATCCGCGACGACTCAATCGATTATGTCAAACGCCTCCAGGCGGCGGGCGTCAGCGCAACGTGTACGGTCGAAGAAGGGCTGGTGCACGGTTACCTTCGAGGTCGGCACACCAGTTCTGATATCGGCGCCAGTTTTAAGCGAATTTGTACAGCCCTTCGAAATTTCGCTGACTCGTCCTGAATTTGATTTTCATTTGACGGGATTTTCGACGCCAATCGTTGAGCGAATCTGAGATTTAGAATCAATTAATTTTCATTTCAACCTGGATGGTTCTTAGTTCAATGCACGATCTTAATCGACAGTGGCTGTTAGCCTCTCATCCGACAGGCATGCCTGTCAAGGACAACTGGAAACTGAGGCAGGCACCTGTTCCAGAGCCAGGCGAGGGCCAGATTTTGGCTCGCGCAGTCTATCTTTCCGTTGACCCCTATATGCGAGGCAGAATCAGCGCAAAACAAGGCTACGCTAAAGGCGTAGGAGTCGGTGAAATCATGTGTGGTGGCGCTGTTGCTGAAATTGTCGAATCAAATCACACGGAGTGGCCCGTGGGTCAGTTGGTCGAAACCATCAATTTTGGCTGGCAGGAATACGCGGTACTGGATACCGACAATCTGACCCGGGTTGATCCAACGATCGGTCCACCACATGCCTGGTTAAGTTATCTTGGAATGCCTGGCGTCACTGCCTGGATCGCATTGAATTTAATCGGTCAACCAAAAGCAGGTGAGACGATACTGGTTTCAGCTGCGTCGGGCGCTGTGGGCCAAGTTGTCGGACAACTTGCAAAAATTGATGGATGCCGTGCGGTGGCAGTTGCAAGTTCCAAAGCCAAGTTGGACTGGTGCACCGACTTAGGTTATGACACCGGAATCAACTATCGAGAATCCAGCAACCTGGTCGCTGATATCAAGCAAGCGTGCCCGGATGGCGTTGACATTTTTTTTGACAACACTGCGGGACCGATTCACGATGGTGCCATGCAAAATCTGGCACTCAAAGCGCGCATTATCGTAGTTGGCACCATCAGTTTTTCAGACCGTTTTGATCAAGCGGATATCGGTGAACGATTCTTGCGCCAAATTCTGGTGAGCCGGGCAAGAGTCGAAGGCTTTTTAGTCTTCGATCACCTGGACCGTTATGATGAAGCCCGACAAGCACTGGCTGCGTATGCCCGCGAGGGCAAACTTCGTTTCAAAACAGACTTTGCAGACGGGATAGAAAAGATGCCGGAAGCATTTCTCAAGTTGCTTCACTCTCAAAACATGGGCAAGCAACTGGTTCGAACGCCATTGGCTGGAAAATATCAGGAGTAATCATCAAACCGATCGTTACCCCAACATTTGCGCGCCCTGTCGTTCAAAAGTCAGTCGCGACACCGCCTTCACTGATTCGACGATCAACAAAGTCATTCAATTGTTCGCGAACTGCCGGATCGATTGGCGGCGGTTCGTATTCTGCCAGCAGACTTTTGTAGAGTCGATTCGCATGTTCCATCGCCTGGGGAGAGCCGGCATCGGACCAGGTTTCAAAATTGCGCCAATCGGAAATCAAGGGCGTATAAAACGCGTTGCGGAAACGTTGCTGGGTATGGTCTGTTCCAAAAAAGTGACCGCCATGACCTGCTTGGGACATCGCATCGATTCCAATCTCCTCTTCGTTGATGGGAACTGGCAACAAGTATTCCGCAACCATTTGCAAAATGTCAGCGTCCAGAACAAACTTTTCGAATGACGCGGTCAATCCGCCTTCCAGCCACCCCGCAGCGTGCAATACAAAATGGGCGTGACCGTTGACAGCACCCCACAGCGAAAATACTGATTCGTAAGCTGATTGGGCATCAACTGAATTTGCCGCATTGGTATTGGATGAACGAAAAGGCAAGCGATAGCGGCGCGCCATCTGCCCACTAATCAGTGCGGCTTTCATATACTCCGGCGTTCCAAAGGCTGGCGAACCCGAGCGCATGTCTACATTTGAGGTAAACCCGCCGTAAACGAAAGGAGCACCCGGTCGAGTGAGTTGGGAGATCACCAACCCCGCCAACACTTCGGCATTTTGTTGAGTGATTGCACCGGCCAAGGTAACTGGAGCCATCGCGCCGCTCAGTGTGAAGGGAGTCAAAACCACAACCTGGTTGTGACACGACATTTCGATAATTCCGGTGACCATATTGGCATCAAGGCGAAGCGGAGAGTTCGAGTTGATGACTGTGATCAGGCTAGGTTGCTGACTGAGCTGCTCGTCGTCAAGTTGTCGGGCGATCTTAATTATTTCCAGCGCATCAATATTTCGCTCCCTGCCGAGCGAATAAGCATGGAAGACTTTGTCGGTCAACAAAGCGCAGTCGCGCAGGCACTCTAGATGGCGAATCGAGGCATGAACATCAGTCGGTTCAACTGGATATCCACCAATAAAGTGAACAATGTTCAACTGCTGGGTTAATCTTAAAAAATCGCGGTAATCCTTGAGATTGCCAGTTCGCCTGCCACCGTCCAGATCAGATGCATGTGGAGCACTCCCAACCGTTGCGAATGAAATTCGATCCGTTCCCATTTCCAGATCATGGGCAGGATTTCTTGCATGAATCACAAAATTTGGCCGTACCGTCTTCAGACACTCCTCCACCAAACCGGAGTCAATGTGTACCACTTCACCGTTCGATGCGTGCGCTCCGTTTTCGATCAGAAGTTTGCGCCCTTCGGGCGACATCACTTCAATCCCGACCTGTTCAAGTACTTTCAACGATGATTGATGAATGAATTCAACCTCATCGTCTGAAATCGCACTGATAGGGGGAAACCGGTTTGACAGATGTCGCAACGGCAACTGTTCAATTTGCGAAGGTGCAGCCGGGGCTTTATTTCGACGACGACGGACTTTGTTTGTCATATCGGGAACCTGTTCCATTTCGAATCATTAGCGATTTCACCAAGCAGAATTTGGTTCATAAATTTGCAAGACAATTTAAGCAAATAATTGTAACCACAGTTCCGTTGAATCAAATATTTTTGAACTGAGCCGGTAAAATCCAAACAACTCGGTGATACCACAACAAATTTGCAGGCAGTTAAAGTACCAGTATTTCGGCAATTGGCGTAACTCTTGATCATTTTTAGTATCAAATAGAGTATTATCGTTTTGCAGATTGAGGTAAATTTTCCGATGCCCATTTCACGTTCAACAAAATTCGCTGCACTTGTTGGAGTCGTATTTCTCATTTTCGCGAGTCTCGCATTTGGGGATAATACGACGGTCGATTCAAGCAGCGATTCTGGAACTGCTACAGTCCAAACTGCTGTTGCCGATAATTCACAGTCCAGCCAAACCAAGCAAACAGAGGTCGTAGTTCTGACAGACCCTGAACTCGCGGCGGTAGTAGACGAAGAACCGGATTGCGAATAAATCCCATCTTTTCATCGGATTCCGAGCACCTGTCGATTACCACTTCTCGTCGCGTGAGTTGATTTCTCACACCGAATTGGGTGCTTCTTCTTCGCTGTCGTCTGATGGCTTTACGAAAAACAGCAGCACGCCACCCAGTGCGAGCAGAATAATGACTGATAATATTGAGTTTCTCGCACCGAACATTGCTGCTGTCCATCCTACCAGAAAGGGCCCGATCACAGCGGCTGATTTACCGACCATATTGAAAAAACCGTAATACTCTCCAGCTTGCTGCTGCGGAATCAACTGACCGAGCAGCGATCGGCTCAATGCCTGAATCCCGCCAACGACAAGTCCGATCATTATTGCGAGAACGTAAAACTCGATTCCACTGGTGATGAAGTAAGCCCAAATTGTGGCGATTATGTATACGACAATGCCAAAATAGATTCCGGTTTTTGCTCCGACTATCTGACCCAGTTTGCCGAATATCAAAGCCGCTGGAAATGCAACAAACTGCACCAGCAGCAAAGCACCGATCAGGTCATTGGACCCTAATCCGATTGACAGACCATAATCGACCGACATTCGAAACACCGTGTCGACACCGTCGATATAAAACCAGTAAGCCAAAAGAAACAACAGAATGGACCGTTTCGTGCGAATGTCCTGGAATGTCCCTCGTAGTTGACGAAAACCCGCCAGGATCGCATTTTCTGCAATACGCTCACGCGGCGTATCTTTGACAAACAACATAATTGGAATAGAAAAAACAGCCCACCACAGCGCGACCGAAAGGAAACTGATTCTGACTGCCTGACCCGCGTCTGCCAAACCGAACAAGTCTGGATTGAGCACCATCAACACGTTCACCGCGAACAGCACTCCGCCACCTAAGTAACCCAACGCGTAGCCAAAGCCGGAAACCTGGTGGATGCGGTCCGCGCTCGGTGCAACATCAAGCAGCAATGCATCGTAAAACACATTAGCGCCTGAAAATCCAATCGATGCGACAACGAATAGGACGATTGCCGGAAACCACAGTCCCTGCGCGACTAAAAACAGACCGAACGTTGAAATGATGCCGATGAATGCAAAGATCATCAGTAACTTTTTCTTTACGCCAGCCCGGTCAGAGATTGCACCGAGTATTGGTGCTAGCACCACGATGATCAGACTGGAGACAGAGGAAGCTACACCGAGTCGAAATGTCGTCACCGTGCTTTCAACATCTGCGGACCAAAACTCTCGAAAAAATATCGGGAAAAAGCCAGCAATTACAGTGGTGGCGAATGCCGAGTTCGCCCAATCGTACATTGCCCAGGAAAGGGTTTTGCGTTCAAACAAACTTTTCATGTAACCTGGTCTTCACCTTCATGAGCGCAAGCGCAAACCACTGGCATCATGCGGTGCTTCTTTCAGTAGCCTTGCGGGAGTTTCGACGCCAACGACATGCACGGAAAAGCCCTCGGAGTGATGGCACAATTGTGTTGAGATATAGACCAGAGCCAGACTTTTATTGACCCAATGCCCATAATCTCCCGAAGTCACAAAGCCCACGCGCTGACTATCAAACCATACTGGCTCAAATCCAGAAGCATCGGCGACATCAGAGTCGATCTCAAGCAACGCAAGGGTTTGTTCGACAGGTTCATCCTGTTGTCTGAGTGCCGCCTGTTTGCCAATGAAATCCGACTTTTGAAAATCGATGAATCGATTCAAGCCAGACATTTTTGGCGTATAGGCCGAAGTAAATTCCCTGGACCAGGCTCCGTAACCTTTTTCCAGTCGCAGACTTGACATTGCGCGAAAGCCAAACCACCTTAAATCAAACTCTTTGCCAGCTTCGTTCAAGGCACGGTAAAGCGATTTCATCTGATCCTCTGGCACATTAATCTCGTAACCCAGTTCTCCTGAAACAGAAACTCTGGCGACAACTGCCGATGCGCCAGCAATTTCAACTTGACGACAATTCATGAACCCAAATGCCGCATTGGAAACATCTTCTTGCAAGACACGCGATAGTAACAACCTGGACTGTGGCCCGGCAATTGAAATTCCTGACCACAACTTGCATAGGTTCCTAACCGTAACACCGCGATTTGGCAAATGATCGTTAAACCAGCGCATATGCCATGCCTGCAGGTAGTACGAGCCCATCAGCCAGAATCGGTCTTCGGCCAGGCGTAGCACCGTCAAGTCTCCAGCCAAGCGACCACTGGGCATCAGCATCGGTGCGAGGCGCATGCCACCAACTCTAGGCAATCGACAGGCAAGCAAAGTGTTAAGCCAGGCCGCACTGCCTGCACCGCTTACTTCGTAGCGAGAAAAACCCGTAATGTCCACCATACCGACTTTGGAACGGACAGCCTTGACTTCCTCACCCACGGTATCAAATACGTTGGATCGCTTTAATGTCGGCGTTTCGACAAAATTCGGATCGTTCGGAACAAAATAAAGCGGAACCTCCAGCCCCCAGATACAGCCGTAATTGGCGCCGGCCTGGCTCATCTCTTCGTTGATCGGCGACAAATCCAGCGGTCTGCCAGCCGGTAATTCTTCATTGGGATAGGTCAGAACAAATCGACGGGCATAAAACTGGCGAACGGTTTCCGAAAGATACTTATCTTGGCTGGCGAAGTGCCCGTAGCGGGCTACATCCATGCCAAACACATCCGCTTCGGGTTCGCCATCAATAATCCACTGCGCCAAGGATAAACCAACGCCTCCACCTTGGCTAAATCCGGCCATCACACCGCAAGCAACCCAGAAATTTCGAAGCCCGGGCACTGGCCCGACCAAAGGATTGCCATCTGGTGTGAACGTGAATGCACCGTTAACCCAGCGTTTGATTCCGATGTCCTCAAGCACAGGAAATCGCTCGAATCCCTTGATCAACTGTGGGGCAATGCGGTCAAGTTCCTCGGGGATGAGTTCCATTCCATAGTCCCACGGTGCACCTTCCAAGTGCCAGACTTTCGGGTCCAGTTCATAGACTCCCATCAGCAGGCCCTTTCGTTCCGGGCGCATATAGGTAAATCCATCCAAATCTAAAACCGATGGAATAATTTCGTCACTTGCTACCAGTTCCGGAATCGCTTCGGTTACCAGGTAATGGTGCTGCATCGGGCTAACCGGTAGATTAACCCCTGCCATCAAACCAACTTTTCGCGCCCACAGCCCACCTGCATTGATCACATGTTCAGCGACAATCGTACCTTTTTCGGTAACCACATCCCACGCGCCTTCCGGTCTGGGTTTCAGGTCCACGACCCGATTTCGTAAAACAATTTGTGCCCCGCGCCGTTCTGCTGCCTTGGCATAGGCAACGGTCGTACCGTGCGGGTCCAGGTATCCCTCGTACTGATCCCACATACCACCATGCAGATCGGCAACATTGACCAGTGGACACCGTTCCTTGATTTCAGAAGGCGTTAGCAGTTCAGGTTCGAGCCCCATTGTCAGAAAAATGGTGCGCATGAATTTGAGATATTCCCAGCGTGCGGGGTTGGCGGCAAGAATAATGCTGCCACCTCTGACCATGCTGATATCCTGTCCGCTTTCGCGCTGGATTTCCTTATAAAGATTGATGGTATATGTCTGGAGACTCGATATATTCAGATCATTGTTCAGCGGATGAAATCCCCCAGCAGCATGCCAGGTTGATCCTGCAGTCAACTCCTTTCTCTCGACGAGGACAACGTCAGTCCAACCTAGTTTTGCAAGATGGTAAAGTACACTTGCGCCAACGACTCCGCCGCCAATGACGACTGCACGATAGTGATTTTTCACTGTTGTTTTTGTTCGAATGACTGGTGAAATAAAAACAAGTTCAGGACATCAAATTATTATCGAAATAAGAACTTGCAATTTATCAATTCGATTCGATTGATCGCGATGGCAAAGTCCTGTGTTGGCTGTTGTCATCTGCGATACATTCGGATTTCAACTGCAATTGCTGCGACAATCACACCGAATCAATGTTTCTCCGGCTCCTTTGCTGCTGGTTAAATTGCGTAAAATTATGAAATGAAAGACAAAGTCAATTTGCTGTTATAAGTGCTGCGTGATTGAACCTGTCATTGAAGATGCCAGAGAACAATTTGTCTGTTGTCCTTTTTGTCCTGGAATGATCCTTACAACCTGTTAGAATTTTCAATCACCTTTCTGAACAGCATCAATGCGTATCGTTTCACTGACCTGCTCAAATACTGAAATCGTGTCGGCAATCGGCTGCGCCGACATGTTAGTTGGCATCGATGACTATTCCGACTATCCACCGAATGTAGTTGATCATTTGCCGCGTGTCGGTCCTGATCTCGGTATCGACGTTGTTCGTGTTGGCGAACTTAAACCAGACCTTGTGCTTGCTTCGCTAACGGTACCAGGGCACGAAAAAATCGTCAGCCAGTTGGAATCAGCAAACTTGCCATACATTGCGCTTGAACCCATCCGACTCAAGCACGTTTATCGGGACATTCTTCAAATTGGTGAACTGTTAGGTGCACTGAACAAGGCCAATGAATGTGTTGACAAGATGCAAGATATTATTCCATCGCGTTTTTCAACTCAGCAAGACCGACCCAGCCTTTTGATTCAGTGGTGGCCAAAACCGGTCATCGCACCCGGGGAACTGTCGTGGACAGAAGATCTCATTCAGGCGGCTGGACTGGTGAACCCGATCGGTGATCGGCCGGTCAAAAGTACACCGTTAAGCGACGAAGAAGTATGCGAGCTAAACCCGGATGCCATTGCCATTTCCTGGTGTGGCGTACAGCACGACAAATACAGACCGAAAGTCGTGTATCGCAATGAGACTTGGAAAGATACTCGTTTTGTCAGCAACAGGCAGGTTTTTACAATTCCGGAAGCTTATCTTGGTCGTCCTTCACCGCGACTTGTTGACGGTTACCAGGCATTGAGCCAAATCGCGAATAAACTGAGTGAAAATCAATCCAGGTCAGTTGACTAGCAACGAAGTATCAGAACTGAAAAACGCCTTCAACAGTTTGATGAAGTCGACTGCATCACCACAGCCGGCGAGTTCCCTGATGGAGTGCATCGCGAACTGTGCCACGCCGATGTCGACGGTTCGTATCCCCACCTCGGCTGCAATCAGGGGACCGATCGTTGTGCCGCAAGGCAAGTTGTTTCGAGAAACAAAAACCTGAACTGGGATATCGCTTTCGATGCACAGTTTGCGAATAAATGATTCGGACTCGTCGCTGCTTGCATATCGTTGGTTGGAATTGACTTTGATTACCGGTCCTTGATTCAAAATTGGCTGATGCTGATCGTCGTGCTTTTCAGGGTAATTCGGATGCAAACCATGGGCGCCATCGGCCGAGACGAAAACAGAGCGGCGCGTCACCCGTGGATCGAGCCCTCCAATTCGTTCGAGTACCTGCTGAAGAAAGTTTCCCTGCGCACCTGAATCTGAAACACTACCAACCTCTTCATGATCATTCAAGACCAACATGCAAGAGTTATCATCATCGGAGTCGACCAATGCTCGAACGCCCGCATAGCAGCTCAAAAGATTATCGATTCTGGCACTCGAAAGATACTGCTTGCGAAAATCATAACCGACGCTTGGATCACAATCACTTGATCCTTTAGAACGTATGATCCTTGGTGGATTGACATCGTACAGACGTAGATCACAGCCGAGTATTTCTTCGGTCTTGTGGCAATTTGCGTTCAGCAATTGTGATAACAAAGGCTCAGACTGCGAGTTTTCGAAGCCGGCATGGCTTAACAGCACCGGATTGACATGAACCTGGGAATTGATCTTCTGGCACTTGTTTGCATCCCGATCAAGATGAATTGCGATACTCGGAATAACGCCGATTGGCTCTTGACAGTTGACCAAAACCGGTTGGTTTGTATTTCGCTCAAATATTCGACCTGCAATCGATAAATCCCGATCAAACCAGGTACGAAGTAAAGGAGAGCCATAGACTTCAACATTGGCCATCCAATACCCAGATTGTTGATTGATTGGATTGGGATTGAGTTTCAAGCATGGGCTATCAAGATGAGCGCCGACCAGTCGCATGCCGTGCGTTTTTTTTGAATTTTGACCCAATCGAAAGGCAATGACTGATGTACCGTTTCGGGTCACATAGCACTTTTTTGTTTGCGTTAAATCCCAGTCATCCGTTTCAGACAACCGCGAAAAACCGTGTTTATCCAATATATTGCACACATTTATTGAAGCGTGATACGGTGACGGAGATTTCCTAATGTACTTGCGCATGCCTTCGAGATATTCGACTGCATCGTTGTGTTGATGGATTTTTGCGTTCAAAGTTTGTGCCTTTTTAGCTTACAAGATTGATTTGATCCATCACTAAGACTGACGATTGCGTTCAACACTCAAGGCGGCGAAATCAAACAATTCCCTGTCTGCCAATTGGGATGGTGAGATGTTTTGCAGACTGCGGAAAATATTCTCTACTCGACCGGGATAATCGCGTTGCCACTCTTTGAGCATTGACTTGATTTTCACTCTTTGCAAATGATCCTGAGAACCGCAAAGGTTGCAGGGAATGATCGGGAAATCACGCAACTTCGCATATTTTTCAATATCGGCTTCCCGGCAGTAGGCCAAGGGACGAATGACGATGTTGGCACAGTCATCGCTCTTTAGCTTGGGCGGCATGGCCTTGAGTTTACCACCATGAAACATGTTTAAAAACAATGTTTCGACAATATCCTCGCGATGGTGTCCAAGCGCAATTTTGGTGAACCCGTTTTCCTTGGCAAAGCTATACAGCACTCCGCGCCTTAGCCGCGAACACAGCCCACACATGGTCTTGCCTTCCTCGATGACTTCTTTGACGACGCTGTAGGTGTCAACTTCCAGAATGTGATAGGGAATATCGAGCAGGTCAAGATAATTTGGTAGCACGTGTTCTGGAAATCCGGGTTGTTTTTGATCCAGGTTGACCGCCGTTAAACTGAATGAAATCGGCGCACGCTGTTGAAGTTCCATGAGTATGTCAAGCATCGTGTAAGAATCCTTACCACCCGACAGGCAAACCATAATCCGATCATTTTCCGAAATCATGTCAAAGTCCCGAATGGCGTTGCTGACCTCCCGTCGCAGCCGCTTTCGAAGCTTGTTAAAGTTGTAGCGTTCTTTCGAACCGACCAGGGAGTCCGCCGCAACTTTGTGACTTTGTTCGAATTGAACTTTCAAGGATTTTCACCTCAATGTGCAGTATTGATATCTCGAGTGGTAAAGTATAGACCGATAGCATTGAATCGACTATTCTTGTTCAATGCCGATGTGACAGAACGGATACAACAAAGATGTAACTCCCAGTCGCAAGAAACATCGATCCTGTCATTTTCAAACCCACAGTCGGTAAAATGATGAACATCATGCTTCGTCTTTTGACTCATTGAATATTGAACTTGATTTATGCATTGGGTAGCACTTGCAATTGTCTGTGTTGCGTTGATTTTTGTCAGCTATCACTCACCCAAAGTCGGCTTTGGTCTGCTCGGCGCATTGGCTGTTGTGCTTACTGCCTTGTATTTTCTGAATTTCGAAGAATCGGAATCCGAGAGATTTCCTATACCGCGCGAGTCAGTTGTAATCAGTGAAATTTCAGCGACTCCTTCTTACGGAGATAGCTGGGACTATGCTGGGCGCATCAGTAATTCCTCTGAAAAGGCAATCACCGATGTGCAAATCCGAATTCTGCTGTTCGACTGCCCTGAAAGTGCAAAGGAGCGCACGGATGACTGCATCACAATCGGTGACCAGGTCGATTACGTTCCCATCAATATCCCAGGACGCCAGGCTCGAGATTTTAGCAATAATGCATCATTTAGAAATTCCGTGCCAAACGGCAAGCCATTTTGGGAATTTGAACTTGTCGGAGTGCGTGTAACTGACTGAATCGGGAAACGTGCTTCGGTTGAGTGATTTAGACATATCTAAACAGCCATATTCTGATCACTACCACTTCTCGGCCTTGTCGTTGTAACTGGGATCGAGCGTTGACCAGATTCATCTTTTTGCAATCAAGGTCAATTTTTTCTTTTTGTCATGATTGGTGATGTGTTTGGAGACGAGGACTCTTCCTTAATCATCAAGTTCCTCTTTACTTTCCTCGGCCCATTTCAGTGCAACGTAGGTTGCGATCCCAAAAACTACGAAAGAGATGATCTGAATGTACATCGTTCCAGTAAATTTGAGACCAGCGAACGCACCGAGCGGAACAGAAATAAAGGTCGCTAGTGAAGCGACGACAGACGCACCTACCCCGGCGATGTGACCAAGGGGTTGCATCGCGAGAGCATTGAGATTGCTAAACAAAAGTCCCATGCAAAAAAAGACGATGAGCAAGTACGACATGAACAGCCACAATGGAGGAAGGCCTTCAAAGGGGAAGGATAGAATCCACGCGATGATCGAAGCCAGCGTGAAACAAACGGCCGCTAATTTTGACAGTCGCCGCATACCATAAATCATCACAAGACGACTATTCAGAAGCGATGCTCCGCCAATAGCCAATGCCAATACACCGAAATAAACTGGAAACAATGCGCCGGTGTCATAAACTTCCTGAAAGATTTGCTGCGCAGTACTAAGGTAAGCAACGAAAGGCGCAAAAGCGCATCCGGCAGCAATCGTGTATCCGCATGCGGCACGAATTTTCAAGACTTCCAACACAGCCTGGGCGATAGGCCGTGCAGAGAACGGACGACGGCGGTGAACAGGTAGAGTCTCTGGCTGTCGAATTGCAAACCAGATGAACGAAATCGCTGCGATTGTAAAGAAAGTTACAAATATTGCGCGCCAACCGCCCAGCCATTGGATTCCTTGCCCTAGCGCTGGAGCAATGGTGGGCACAAGAATAAATACGGTCATCGTAAATGACATCAGGCGAGCCATCAGACGCCCTTCGTACTGATCCCGCACCAAGGCTACCGTTACGATTCGCGGCCCAGCAGCTCCGACACCCTGGAGAACCCGTCCGGTAATCATGACTTCGAATGTCGTCGCAAAAACGCTCATAACGCATCCCACCATGAACAAAATGAGACCGGCATAAATCGCCGGTTTGCGCCCGAATCTGTCCGATATCGGACCGAAAACGATCTGACCAACACCAAGTCCTACAAAAAGCGCCGTAATGACGAATTGCACGTTATTGCGCTGTTGTATACCCAGGTCTTGACCAATTGCGGGTAGCGCTGGAAGCATCGCATCAGTTGCCAGTGCGACCAGTGACATCAATAGCGCAACCAAGACGACAAATTCCCCGGTATTCAGTGCTGGTCGAACTCGCTGTGCGCTCATTTAATTTCTCGGATCATCCGCAAAAGGGCAAACTCGACGTGGCTGATAGCATTCCTAAGGCACAAATGATCAATGAAGCGGTATGGAATGTGGTCACCGGCACTCATGTGATTTTCGATGGCTTGTAAAGTGTTTCGATGCTGTCACCCAGGTCGTCGGGTGGCCAATGAGACTGTAATCCTTGGCGACGGATATGCGACAGTGGAAAACTGCAAATATACTGGGTCAATAAGGTGCTGGGCAATCTCCAGACTGCCTTGCGAAGAAGTTATCACTTTTTAGCACCGAAATATGCACCGCTTTATCTGGCAGAATATGAAAATCGCTTCAATCGTCGATACATCTTGCCGGACTTGATTCCAAGACTCACCCACATCGTTTTGAGAACGCCACCCATGTCTGAAAAGCTCCTGAAACACGGCATATGTTGAAGTTAACGAATTTCGACAATTTTATTTGACGCATCACAAATCTCTGCAATAGAATTGAATCAGGATAATTTTGAACGAAAGGATCCAATGAGCAAATCGCAAGCAACCAAGGCTAATTCAACTATTCCCCGAGCAACCTACCAGGATGTACTGGATGCTCCGCCACACATGGTTGCAGAAATTGTCGACGGTAAGCTCTACACTCACCCTAGGCCGGCGATACCTCATGCCATGGCCAGTTCGAGGCTTGGGTATTTCATTGGCCCACCATTTGAATTCGGCAGCGGCGGACCCGGTGGTTGGTGGATTATCGATGAACCAGAACTCCACTTGGGTGATGACATTGTGGTGCCGGATATTGCAGGCTGGCGTCGCGAACGAGTGCCTGTAATGCCATCTGGTGCTTTCTGCACCTTGGCTCCAGACTGGGTATGCGAGGTGCTTTCCCCTTCAACGCGCAAGCTTGATCTTGGCGGCAAGCGGGCGATCTATGCCCGCGAAGGTGTTGCCGACCATTGATTCGTAGATCCTAACGCCAGAACGCTGGAAGCGTTGGTACTGCGTGACAAAAAGTGGGTACGGATAAAAAAGCTTTTTGACGATGCGACCGTTTCGCTGCCACCATTTGAAGCAATCAGTTTCAATCTCGGAGATTTGTGGCTACCGCATACCGTGCACAAAGGGACACCGGGAGAACCAAGAATTGAATCCGAACACGAGACCGTCGACAGCGTGAAATAAGGTTTTTTCAGTTCAATACTCGCCATCACTGGTTTAGAGCCATCGATTTGTCCAAACGATAGATCACTTTTTGAGTTTCAAAATTACCAAGCACCTGAATTGAGATCCACTGAAACTGTTTACTCTTGCTCATTGATGCATTTGAGTGCTGACTGGATGTAGCGTACGGTCAGGCGATTGCTGCAGGTCGATGGCGGTAGCGTAGTTGTTTAGTGAACACCTCAAATTCGAGTCTCAACAAGGAATTGGCAATCGCTACAATCGCCTTGTGTTGACTACGTCGCGCCTTCAGTTTTGCAATTCAAGGCGAAAGCTTCCTTTGGTAGATTGATAATCTGGGAATTCGTAACGAAGAGCTGGTTTTGATTTCCAACTCTTGGGTGGCAACCGAGGTGTTGTCTTTTTTTCTCTTTATAATCAATTCTTCAATTCAGTCGCTTTTGAGCGCTTGGTGTATAGTTATTGTTTTGCTTCAAGTCCAATTTCTCGACATTTCCTGAATGAGGTAAATCAAATGAGTACAGTTCGACTTCGTTTACTTTGGCATCCACAAGCACAATTTGCCGGTGCATTACTTGCAGAACACGGCGGTATCGCTGAACGACACGGAATTAAGTTCGAGTGCCAGCCGATCAATTTTGATGAAGACCCCATTTCAGCAGTTTTGTCGGGCAACGCGGAACTTTGCGTGGCGAGTCCATCGCATATCCTGGAAAGTGACGAACCCGAATCGTTGGCCATGGTTCTGACTTTTCAACAAAAAAGTCCAGTGGTGTATTTGGCGCGTCGAGATCATGGAATCAACAGTATCGATTGTTTAGCCGGAAAACAAATTGCAGTGTGGCCTGGCAATGAAGACTTGGAACTTAGGTGGCTGTTGCACAAGTCCGGCGTGCCAACAGATGACATTGAATTGGTACCGAGTGAGGATACCGTTGAATTGTTGCTTGAAGGGAAAGTCTCTTGTGCCCAACTGACAACATACAACGAGTATCTGAAGTATTCCGGGCGAATCGGTAGCGAAAAAGAGACAATGCTTGAATTTTCAGCGCGAGATCATGATGCTGACTTAATCAAGGATGGCATCATCGCACGCAAGAGTTGGTTGGAATCTGAGACACAAAGTGCTCAAGCCGCAGTGGACAGTCTCCTAGAGGGTTGGACTCGGGCTCTGGAAGAGCCGCATGATGTAGTCAATGTTTGTACTCGCGTTCGCCCTGATCTGGATGAGCAATTTCATAAAAATCAGTTCGAAAGAATCAAAGACCTTATCCTATGCGGTGCAACTTTGACGCATGGTCTAGGGTATCCAGATGCCAATCACGTACGACGCGCTCGAACAGCCGTCGAAACGGTGAATGCTATTGAGATGCATGAAGGTGCTGGAGATTGCGTTGACGAATATTTCTGGAATTGCGCTGACCCGTCTTTACGTCGATCGACCTGGTAGTCAAATTTCACTTCGCAAAATATTTTTAGCGTCAATGCTCGGCCCGACTGAGCAAATCAACGCAACTGCCACATGCTAAATTAGCACAATCAGGCACGTGTCGCCGCGCGCAACTATCGCATTCCAAATGGGTTAATTCAGCGCCGTTGTTTTGGCGCTCAGTGATGTTCCTGACCGGTTGCTTAAACGGGCTTGTTGAACGTGCGATCTACGAACACTTTGAATCGCCGCAATTCAAACAGGTCAGACAACCGTCCATCATAATCACGGCACTTGTATTGCAGATTTTGCAAAGCTGCGAACCCGGTGGGAAACTTCCCTCGGCTATGCCATTCGCGTTCGAATTTCGACGTTCATATTCGGCACGCTTTTCATCCAAAATCTGCTGAACATGGGTGGGTCTCGGCTCATCTTCAATCATGCCGATCTTACGCATATGCTCTTCGATTACCAAACCGATTTCTGCAACCAATGACGGTACAAATTCTCCTGTCCCAGGCTTGAAGTAACCACCCCTTGGATCAAAGACAGCGCGCAACTCTTCTGCCAGAAAAGAACTGTCGCCGCCTTTTCTGAACACGGCTGAAATAATTCGCGTCAGCGCAACAATCCACTGAAAATGGTCCATATTCTTTGAATTAATAAAAATTTCGTACGGCCGCTGTCGCTCGTATGGCGTTTCCGGATTGATCACAATGTCAGTAATCGTTACGTACAGAGCATGTTCTGAGAGGTGATTTTTTATTTTGTACGTTACACCTTGCAGTGTCGCCGGGCGAGTCAAGCGCTCCAGCATGCTAATCGGTAAGGCCCCGTTTAAGGCTGGTTTCGCAATAACACCTGCATCTTCACTTGGCCGATCCGACTCTGGCGTGGACAGGCTCAGTTTTCCATCCGCCGATGGCACGACCCTGTAATCAACGATTCGATTGCTAATTTTGATGGTCATTCGGATTCAGTGATTCGAGTCAGGCAAATGCCTCAGTTGGAAATTCTTGGAATTTCTTGCGAGTTCAAAACCTGCCATAGTACCCTTCTTTTAGAGCATCGTACAAATTTGCAGCACTATGAATTTCACCGTCATATTCTATTTCCTCGCTACCTCTGACGGTGACCACGCTTCCATCGTCCAACGTGAATGCGTATACAGTATCGTCACTGTCTTTTTTCCGAACCAAGACGCCTTGGAAATTTTCCGGATTGTAGCGAAAAGTCGTGCAACCTTTCAGTCCACTGTCGTAGGCTTCCAAATAAATGTCCTTGAATCTTTCGAACGGGTAGTCAGTCGGGACGTTGGCCGTCTTGGAAATTGAAGAGTCAACCCACTTTTGTGCGGCGGCCTGGATTGCCACGTGCTCGCTTGGTGCAATGTCGTTCGATGTGACAAAGTAATCGGGTAAAGACTCCGAATCTGCCTCGACCGAAGCTGATGCATCAACCATTTCGCGATACAACAGCAGTTCGTAAGAGTAAACCGGCATCCTATCTTTTGATTTCTTGCCTTCGCGAATCACATTTCGAAAATACTCATGCGCAAACGATGGTTCAATACCATTGCTCACATTGTTGCCTAAAGATAGGCTAATTGTCCCAGTGGGCGCAATTGAACTGTGGTGCGTAAAGCGCGCTCCGATTTGAGCAATTCTGTCAGTGAGTTCTGTCGGTAGACGATTCATATAACGGCTGTACTGCGACAATAGCACTTTGCCTTTCAGGTGGTCGCCAACCTTGATGCCATCCGATGCCATCTCGGGTCGCTGGTACATCATGGCAGGTGTTACTTCAAAAGTTTCTTCGAAGATTGGGGCTGGGCCCTTTTCCTGTGCCAGTTCAACCCCGGTTTTCCAACCTGTGATTGCCATCTCAGCAGCCACCTTCTCAGTAAAATCGATGGACTGCTTGGAGCCGTAGCGAATTTTCATCATTGTCAGTGTCGATCCCAATCCCAAAAATCCCATACCATGGCGTCGTTTACGCATAATTTCACTGGCTTGCTCTTGAAGTGGCAAGCCGTGAATTTCGACAACGTTGTCCAGCATACAGGTAAATATCGCAACCACCTTGCGGTAACGATTCCAATCGAAATGCACCTGACTGGAAAATGGATTGACAACAAAGTTGGTCAAGTTAACTGATCCCAGCAAGCAACTCCCGTAGGGCGGCAATGGTTGTTCTCCACACGGGTTGGTCGCTCGAATATTTTCGCAGAACCAGTTATTGTTCATCTCATTGACGCGATCAATCAGAATGAAGCCCGGTTCGGCAAAGTCATAAGTCGACTCCATGATCGCATTCCAAAGCTCTCGGGCAGGAATTGTTTTGTAAATCCGAACAGCGACCAATCCCTGCTCGTTGGTGATCCAGTCGCGGTTGTTCTCATCGACCGGCCAGAATTTCCAACTCACTGGAATGTTCTCAGCTTCTAACTCTTGTCGGGTTGCCGGGAAAACCAACTCCCAATCGCTATCGTCTTTGACTGCCTTGACAAACTCGTCAGTGATCAGGCAAGACAGGTTGAACTGCCGCAGCCGACCGTCCTCCCGCTTGACGCGAATAAAATCCAAAATATCCGGATGGGAAATATTAAACAC
The DNA here is from genome assembly GCA_963664525.1 of Arenicellales bacterium. Classification (GTDB taxonomy): domain Bacteria; phylum Pseudomonadota; class Gammaproteobacteria; order Arenicellales; family JAJDZL01; genus JAJDZL01. Next base: position 129,933 of record OY761535.1, on the reverse strand, counting down.
ACCCATTTGCGCCCCGCGACGACCACCAGCCGACGAAACCGTAAAGCACATGGCATCAAATATGTCCATAAATGACAGCGGCCCCGAAGTGTTCGCCCCGGCACCACTAACAAAGGCACCCTTCGGTCGAAGCGTGGAAAACTCATAGCCGATCCCGCAGCCCGCTTTGAGCGTAAGCCCCGCTTCATAGACCGAGTGCAAAATTCCTTGCATGGAATCTGGAATGGTTCCCGACACGGTACAGTTGATCGTGCTCGTGGATGGTTTGTGCTCACGCGCCCCTGCGTTGGAAACGATACGACCGGCGGGAATCGCACCGTTTTTCAGTGCCCACAAAAAGTTTTTGTACTGTTCTTTGCGAACTTCGACGTTCTCAACTTCGGCTAAAGCGCTGGCAACCCTCTCAAAAGTATCCCCGATAGTTTTATCGATGGCATCGCCGTTTTGTGTTTTTAAACAATATTTTCGAAACCAAGTGTCGAAAGAAGCCGGTTGAAGCTCAAGCACGGACGGGCGAACTTCGGTTGTAACGCCACTCACAATAGCCATGGCCTACCTCCGATCGGGATCATGCCCTTGCATTTGAAATGGTCGATTCTCACAGAAAGGATTTTACTCGAAATTGAAAGCCGATTCAAGTCGATTCTTGTTAAATTGCAATAACTTCAATCATTTATCGATATTATACAAGACTTAACTAAATCAAATATATCAGTGATATATGACAATTTATGAATCTAGAGGTTTAGAAAACTGACGCACGTTAACGTTGTATTTTTGACTCCAGGCGTCATTTCGCTGCTGCCAATGTCGCCGACTTGGTCAATTGAATCAACTTAAGTGGTCAGCTTGCGGTAAATGTCGGAAACTTTAAGTGGTAATTTGCGGATATCGCTCACCACTGTGTAGTTCACATGTCCGTACATATGCGGCAAATACTCGTGCGCATGAGTGTCAATCGTAACACAAAACGGATGAATACCAGCATACTTTGCCTCCAACAAGGCCTGACGGGTGTCCTCAATCCCATACTCACCCCGGTAGCCATCATAATCATCGGGCTTTCCGTCGGAAATTGTAATCAAGACACGGGTTTTGGCATCAATTTGCTTGAGTTTTTCCGACAGATGTCGAATCACGACACCCATTCGAGTGTAGTCTTGCGGTTTCATTCCAGCAATTCTCGCTTTTACTGCCCTGTCATACGGTTCATCAAATGTTTTGACTCGATACACTTCGCAGCGCTTTCGAGTCATACCCGAAAAGCCGTAGATCGCATAGCGGTCACCTAGTGTTTCCAAAGCCTCACTCAACAAGACCAGGCTTTCGCGCTCGGCCTCATTGATCCATCCCTTGGTGGACCCACTGACATCCACCATAAAAACGACTGCAAGATTTCGTTCAAGTTTACGCGACCGGATGAAGAGCCGATCGGTGAGTTCATCGCCCTTGACAACATCAACGTAGCTTTCCACAACTGCATCGATATCGATGTCATCGCCGTTTTTTTGGCGGCGAAGCATTCGGTCATCTCCCCTGAGCGCTTCAAATGATTTTCGAATATCACGAATCAGGTGAGAATATTTTTCCACGGTAGCGGCGACGCTTTGTTCATTCCCCGGATGCATCTCCCGTTCTTTCAGTACACACCAGTTTTTACGATAGTGGCAGCGTCGATAATCCCATTCATCGTAGAAAATTCCATGCTTTGCGGTCGTCGTGTCTTCCGTCTCATCCTGGACAGTCTGTTGGGAGTCATACACCCCTGTACCCGCTGGAACCAGGTAATCTTCTGGAATTTCTCCGAAATCCTGAATAATGCTCCTTGCAGTTTGAACGACATCGTCGGGGGGAGCGACTGCTTGGCCATCGATTGAAAAAGTCAGTTCCTCCTGGCCTGGCCCTTCGGTTTCGCCGTCTTGGGAAACGGACACCTTGAATGATTCGCGCTCGAATCCTTCACTGCCAATTTCGTCTTCGTCAAATGCGCTGTCGGCCAGTAAGGCCAGATCAGCGCGAAATTTGTCTCTTTCAGATTCCACCCGCTCCCGGATCGCCAAACGAACTCGCTCAAGGTCAATGCGCCCCTGGTAACAGGCAGGGTCCGGCGTATTCACATTCTTTGCATAAAGACTTTTGACAACAGACAACGTATCCTTGACATCTGCGCGGGTTGTTTGAACCCGAGCTAATTCGGAAAAACTCTCAGCAAGGCCTGGCGATTGAGAAACTTCTTTTTTAAGTGCTTGCATTTGACGCGCCAATCCTGGTAATTCCTGCTTCAACCGGGCAAGCAAACGAACTTCCTCGACTGCTTCGAATATCTTCAAGGCTTTGACTGGATTGCGATATTTGGATATTTCAGCGCACACATATGGCGCTCCGGTAGCCGCATCGACCTGAAATGTTCCGTAACGTGTCTGGGCCAACAAAAACCCCACGGTCGCTTTGTAGAGTTCAAAGTTTCGCCGATCAGATTCAAACTGTCGAACGAAAGGCGGAAGAAAAATCGATTCGGTATTCGTCCATGCCGACTCATCTTGTTCTATACCCAAGTTTCGCCCAGATAATCCAATGACGAACTTGTTCATGATGCTGACAACGTCATCGAAAGCGACAGAGTATCGCTTTTGTACCAAACGGGAAGCGAAGTTTTCAATATCGCGAAGCAAGGCACTGCCCAAATACAATCCATCGCGATCATAAATGTCCATGGCTTCAATAATCCATTGAGTGACCCCGCCTTCATCCAGGCGTGCGAAAGCCTGCGAAACATGGTTGACAAACTGAAAAGCCATCTCGGAATTGGACTTGGAAATTACACCAGCCCAATGCAAGGCAAAATCCTGCTGGGGTCGTTCAAGCTGGGAAAGCTTGTGAGCGGGCTCACTCGCCGTGCGACGCGAGGTCAAAACAGCACCGAGGAGATCTTCTAGGCGTTCCTCGATGACGCCTTCGCCAAGCGGACGGTCCAGCTTTGAACCTACTTCTTCAGGCATGACTTGATTCGCAATCCCTTAGGCTAGAACAAAGATGACGCCATTTCCCGAATCGCAGTCAGAATTTCGGGGTCATCGGTCAGTGTTTGGGATATCGAAGCATTACAAGCATCCAGTGGGGTAATGCCAAAAACAATCAATTTGGCAGCATGAACAAGCAATCGGGTACTTGCACCTTCTTCCAGTCCACTACCTTTCAGATTTCGAGTCATTGCGGCAAATCGTACCAGTGCAGTTGCATTCGTGCGATCGATTCCAGATTCATGAATAATGATTGACTGCTCCAGATCGGGTTCAGGATAGTCGAATTCCAGTGACATGAAGCGTTGTCGGGTGCTTTGCTTTAGATCTTTGAGAACACTCTGATAACCTGGGTTGTAAGAGATGGTGAGATTGAATTGATCCGATGCAAAAAGCAGTTCGCCGGTCTTTTCGATTGGCAGCACCCGTCGGTCATCCGCCAGAGGGTGAATAACGACTGTCGTATCTTTACGTGCTTCGACAATTTCGTCAAGATAGCAGATTCCACCGTCTCGGACGGCTCGGGTAAGGGGGCCATCTACCCACTGCGTTTCTCCGCCAACGATCAAATAACGTCCGACGAGGTCCGCGGCGGTCAGATCATCGTGGCAAGCGACAGTCACCAGAGAACGATTCAGGCGCCAAGCCATGTGTTCCATGAAACGGCTCTTGCCACAGCCAGTTGGGCCTTTGAGCAAGACCGGAATGCAATTGTTGTACGCACTTTCAAACAGTTCGATTTCATTGCCCTGCGGCGCGTAAAATGGCTCCTGAACTATCTGATACTGTTCACTTTCGATTCTATACATTACTGAAATACTTGAAAAATCAATTGTTATTCGAAACGTTCGAGCAGGCTTGGCACAATACAACTCAATGTTCGTTTTGCAATGTCGCGCCAATTGCCTGATGAACTTTCAATCCATTAAGTATAAAGGAGTAAGCTGATTCACTGCCCTTTCTGACAAGGAATTTCTGTGTCACGAAAATCACAAATGAGCCAAAGCACAAACCTGGCACTGAACGATTCTTTGCGTGAATACATCACCGGTCGCCTTGCCAATTTCGACAGAAAATCAAATCACAAACCGCACCTCAGACAAGCTGCTGTTGCTCTAACTATTCTTGACCTTGAAGAAAGCGACGCGGCAAGTTTTTTGCTCACACGCAGGCCCAAGCACTTAAATCGGCACGGTGGCCAGTATGCGTTACCGGGCGGCAAGCGTGACCGGAACGAAACTGCCGTGGAAACAGCACTGCGCGAATTGCACGAAGAAATTGGCCTCAACCTCGAAAAAGAGCACGTGCTGGGGGTTCTCGATGACTATGAGACCCGTTCCGGATTCAATATCACCCCGGTCGTGGTCTGGGCAGGTCCCAATTGCCAACTCAATCCAGACCCCAATGAAGTCGCTCGCGTCTTTCGAATTCCGCTTGATGATCTAAAATCGCCGGACATTCCAATACTTGAACCAACTGCAGCGGGTCAGTTTCCAGTCCTTTCAATTCCACTTGCAAGCCTGGGACATCAAGTTTTTGCACCGACGGCTGCATTTGTCTATCAATTCCGCGAAGTGGTCCTGTTTAACCGACACACAAGGGTAGCGCATCTGGACCAACCAAAATTCGCCTGGAAGTAAACGTCTCTACGGTATCAGTTCTCGTTTGATTGTGCCAGTTTAGCTTTCAGGGCATGGTTCACTTCAGGGTGAACAAATTGCGACACATCGCCGCCCAAAGTAGCGATTTCCTTTACCAAAGAAGCGGCAACAAAGGCGTAATCTTCAGCCGGAGCAAAGAACAGTGTTTCAATTTCTGGTTCAAGCTGGCGGTTCATCCATGACAGTTGAAATTCATACTCGAAATCAGAAACCGCTCGCAAGCCGCGGACCACAATATTGGTATCTAACTGCTTGGCAAAATCAATCAGTAAACCGGAAAAGCCAACCGCAGTCACACCGCTCAGTTGGCGAGTTGTTTCCTGAATCAGCGCAACACGCTCATCCAGCGAAAACAAGGTTCGTTTTCCTTTACTGTCAGCTACGGCGACAACAACCTCGTCAAATAACTTGGATGCGCGCTCAACAAGGTCGACATGACCCCTCGTTACCGGGTCGAAACTGCCAGGATAAATCGCGCGTGTGATCAGCTGTCTGTCATTCATAGTTTGTATGTGTTGGCAAGAGAAATTCGTTGATGAGTCTAGTGCAATTGCAAACATTCATTATGTACGCAATGCAATAGAGCGCGTCATTTTTTGACTGCTCCAATATGGACACAAAAAGGCAATTTGAAAGAAGCGGATAAGTGATAGTCTCGTCATTTGATCCGAATCGGACACGATTCAGATTGCAATTTATTTTCACCCACAGATTTCAGATGATTGGTGGTTTCCGATAGCACCACCTGACAGTTGTGGTCTCAAAACTAGGGCACCCACGTCCCAATGGCTCTATGCCATAGTCGCTCCGGGACAAATGATTTTTCGTTTACTAACGATTGCCGCGACGCCAGTCTTGAGGGTTGATGGAATCTTTATCCCCCCAAATGCCGCGCTTTGCAAGACGGGCGAAGCGTTCACTTGATTTGTACTGATTACCGTACGCTGCGACGGCATATCCGTGGTTAACCAGCCACTCACAGACATCCATCCCGTTGTAATATACCGTAGCAACCTGACGCCGATATTTGTCTATGGATTCGACTTGGATCGTGACGTGCTTACCGCCAATTAAATCGGTTAATGCATCTTTTACATATTCTCCCTGATCGTACCAAACGCCGGAAGAATCCGTAGCGCATTGCCCCATTTCTGGCGCGTCAAGACCACTCAACCGAATAGATTGGTCGTTAACCCGAATCGTATCGCCATCAACGATATAAGCGAGGCCTGAGTACTTTTGCTTGTTCGACCAGCGAGTGAGCATTCGCAGCAAACTCGTAAAGCGAAACGCATTTCCGCCTACCAATGTTCTCGTCAAATCCAAGCGGGAATTTCTCACAACCTTCGAGACACCAATCTTCGGTATACTCCGGTACTTTCTGGGAACTAAGTTCCGGCGGCGTTTAAATCCTCTCATTCTCATGCTTTGCATTCGATACCTGATCGTGTTATTCCGTGGGCCGTAACACTAAAATTCAGGCGCTTTCGAAATTCAATAGTGACTACTCGCGACAACGGTTGGTCAATGGAAAATATAGTCTTGTGCTGGAACGGTTTTGTCAATATCGGATGAACAGCCGCTAGCGTATCACGGTTTCTGCTCGTTTGGATAGATTGGGTGAAAGGCCGAAGTGACCACCGAATTCGGAAAGTTTTGAAAGTAGTCACGAATATTAAGGCTTCTTCGAGCCACTCGGACAGATGAAGTCCAGTCGACTCAGGCAGTCGAAATCCACCACACCAATCAATTGGTTGATGCCGGATTATCCTCTGCCATGTATACATAAATACAAAATTTTGTACATGACCTTTCTGGTTGCCGAAAGCGCGCCGGTCAGCAAAGATCTCATGATCCGGCTGATATTCAATCTGCTAACCGGGAATTCCGCCTAACCAATAATCAGGTGCCAACAGTTATCAGCTAAAGCTTCAGGTGCTACGATGCGACTGAGAAAGCAGCGCGAACGAGAATACGCAGCGGAAAGGATCCATCGTTTAAAGTTCCAGCCTCTGATTTCTGACAGACACCAATCAATTCGCTTGAATCCGTATTGGCCTGATCAGAAAACATTCCTCACCCAGTACAAATCACATAGAAGCTAATTTTTCGAATAGTATTGCTACAGCTTCTGCACCGGGGTCATTGTGACCAGAAAGACTGTCTGCTGAGACATAACTTGCGCGTCCTGCCTTGGCTTGAGTAATTGTGGCAGTTGCATTCGCACCTTCTCGGGCTGCAGTCGCAGCGGGACCCATTCCTTGGCTCAGAAGATTCAGTGCTGGCTCTAGGGCATCAATCATGGTGCGGTCTCCGAGCTGCGCGCCTCCAACTTGCTTGATACGATTCAAGCCTGCTTGCAGCGACTCCTGAATGCCGCTACCTTTTGCAGAGGCTTCTCCAACTGCAGTAAAAAAGATCGCCATCAATACGCCAAATGAGCCACCCATTGATTCCCCAAGCTCTTGACCAATTGAGCGGAAGAGTTGAGGCTGCTCTGCCAATGGAAGGTGACCGAGTTTGGCAAGAAGCGACTTTGCAGCAGAAGTCACTGTGCTACCTGTGTCCCCATCACCTGATTTAGCATCCAATGCATTAAGTTCTGCTTCTGCGTTGATCAACACTTCGCAACAAGTCTCTATTAGCACTTGCGCTTTAGCATTGTTGGATGGCTCTGGTTTATGCGGTCGAAGACCAGCGGGAAGACCAATAATCACAGATTGACCTATGGCGCAGTATGCAGGCCAAGCCTGTAGACTCACAGGATACCTAAGGGCTTCAATATCCTTTTCTTGTGGAACCAACAATGAAACCGAAAATCCTTTCATATCGAGTGAAGTCATAAGTGAAGCGGGGCCAATCAAACCTTGGATACGCTCGCCGATGCGCGAGCGCATCAAAGCTTCTGCAAGAATACTCATTTCAATATTTGTACAGCCGCCAAGATTGTTGAGCAAAGCAACCAAAGGACCTTTGCCTGTGTGCGGCTCAAGTCGATCAACGACCAGATTCATAGCGTCATCAGCTGTTGAGTAAGAAACTTTTTCCACCCCTGGTTCCCCATGGATACCGAGCCCAAGTTCGGCCATTCCCGAATCAATTCGATTTTCCTTTGGAGAGCCTGGCACAGTGCAAGTGTCTAGTGACAATCCCAAAGATGCAATATGTCCTGCGATGCGTTCGGCACCCGCGGCAACTTCATCAAGGCTTGCACCAGCCGCTGCCAAGGCCCCGGCCACCTTGTGCACGAACAGTGTTCCGGCCACACCCCTCGGATAGGGAAGGTCTGGTAAGGCAATATCATCGCCAATGACAACCATTCGAATCTTGTAGCCTAACACTCGAGCGCGCTCAGCGGCTAGTCCGAAGTTCAAACGATCGCCAGTGTAGTTTTTAACGATTAGCAAGCAACCTGCCTCACCTGTCACTGCAAGGATACCAGCTAGAACAGCTTCGACCGACGGCGATGCAAAAACGTCGCCGCAAACCGCGGCGCTCAACATGCCTTCACCGACAAAGCCTGCATGGCTCGGTTCATGACCTGAACCACCACCTGAAATCAAAGCGACTCGCGACTTGTCAGCATCCGTACGCACGACAACTTTAATGTGTGGGTAACCATCTAGCCTAGCTAACTGATCTGAAGATGAATGAAGAATGCCATCAATGGCATCGGTAACAACTGTGTCTCGATTGTTGATGAATTGACTCATGAGGTTCAAACCCTTTACGAATTTAGCGAATACGATTTCCAGACGAATCAAAATATAACGGATTGCGCGGCTGGATATGAACTGTGTCATTGGGCTGAAGTCGCGAATGAATATCCGTTAAGGTGATAATCTTATGGCCCTCAAGCTCTAGGTGCAATTGTGTCTGATCGCCGAGGTGTTCCAGCCATACGACTTTGGCTGGCTTGCCTGCACCTTGCTCGATGTGTTCTGGTCGTAATCCAATCATGGATGCACCTTTCGGGGCACCACCAAAAAGACTGGCAGGTACGGCATTGATTCGAGGCAAACCAAGTCTGCCGCCAACATAGAGACTAATGGGGTCTTCGTAAATTTCACGCGGTGTTCCAACTTGTACCAATCGCCCTGCTTCCAGTACACCGATCTTGTCAGCCATTGTCATCGCCTCGATTTGGTCGTGCGTCACATACAATAGCGTTGCCCCTAGCTGAGCCTGAATACGCTTGAGTTCGATACGAAGGTCGGCGCGCAATTTTGCATCCAGAGAACTTAAAGGTTCATCCATCAAATAAATCGACGGGCTGCGAACCAGTGCACGACCGATTGCGACTCGCTGCATCTCACCCCCTGACAACTCTGTAGTTCGGTTGTCAAGCTTGTGGGTGATTTGAAGAATTTCTGCGGTTTCCCCGACTTTACGACGAATATCGTCTTCTGGAGTCTTTAGCTGCGGTGACCGAAGCGGAAAGGCCATGTTTTCGTAGACAGTCATGTGTGGATAGAGCGAGTATTGCTGAAAAACCATCGCTACGTCGCGCATGGCGGGGGTTTCAGCTGTCATGTTCTGTCCGGCAATGTAAATCGAACCTGCATTCGGGGTCTCGAGCCCCGCGATCAGGCGTAACGTTGTCGTCTTTCCAGCACCAGTCGGACCGAGTAGTATCAGGAATTCGCCATTTGCAATTGTCAAAGTGAAATCCTTGACCGCTTCGATTTTGCCAAAGGATTTCGAAAAATTCTGGAGTTGAACGTCAGCCATTGTGATCTTTACTTTCCTGACGTTCTGACTTGATTGCTTTACCGGAATTACGGTCAAACAATGTGATTAACTCTTCTCGAAAACTGAGCCCTACGGTTTCACCTTCTCTGACTGGTATGCTAGAAGACATCCGCGCTTTTATGGTACCGTTGGGTGTTGAAAGGGTAACGATCTGCGTTGTCCCAAGATATTCGGCCGTAATTACGCTACCTCGGTAACGAGAATCGTCATCCAAACGAACGTGTTCGGGGCGAACGCCTAAAGCCAAAGAACCCTCAGCAGGCTCTGTCAGTGGACAAATCCCGACATTCTGCCCTTGAAGGTTGACAATGCTACTGCCCGCTGCCAGGCGATCTTCAAATTCCAGAAAATTCATGGGAGGTGATCCGATGAAATCAGCAACGAACATGGTAGCTGGGTAGTCATAGATGTCCTGCGGAGTACCAAACTGTTCGATGACACCGTGATTCATGACAACGATTCGGTCACCCATTTGCATTGCTTCTCGCTGATCGTGTGTAACATAGACAGTCGTTGCTTTCATGCGATCGTGCAGAGCGCGCAATTCACTTGCCATGTGCTCGCGAAATTCTGCGTCCAGCGCTCCTAAGGGCTCATCCATAAGGAAACATTTTGGTTCTCTTACAATTGCTCTTGCCAAGGCAACCCTTTGCCGATCCCCACCTGAAAGTCCGCTGACTGGGCGATCAAGAATCTCTTCAATGCCAAGTATCTGAGAGACCTCATGAACCTTCTTTCTGACTTCACCTTTTTTCATTCCCTGACTGACAAGAGGATAACTAACATTCTTCCGGACATTCATATGGGGATAAAGCGCAAACATCTGAAAGACAAAAGCAATATCTCTTTGACTTGCTGGTTTCTGAGCGACCTCCTCACCGTCAATTAGAATTTCACCTGAGGTTGGCAACTCCAGTCCTGCAATCATTCTAAGCGTCGTTGTTTTTCCGCACCCCGAGGGGCCAAGAAGCATGAAAAACTCACCATCGGCCACGGTGAAAGATGATGACTCGACCGCGGTGAAATCGCCAAATTCCTTGCGCAAGTTCTTGATGATAATTTCTGCCATGTGACTGGTTGGTTCAGTTCAGAAGACCTGCCAGCATAAGCCAACGTGCGCCTTTGCATGGGATGTTTATTGCAGACTTGGCAGGACTCGCCAGTCCAAGTGTGCAGTAGGAATATGCCCGTATTTTCATGTCCATTTACTCCGCATCAATTTACTCTGGAAAATGGTTGACGATAATGAACAGGATGGTTCCGATCAGCGTCACCAAAAACGACCATGTGTATGCCCCTAACAGAAATGGCTGCATGAGCATCACAACGCCAACGGCGATGATGGCTGAAGCCACAAGTTCCCAGGCTCCTCTTCGAAAGTTCAGCAACTCCCAAAATAAACGGCTCATTTGCGGACCGCTCCAAATGTTATCCCGCGAAGCAAGTGCCGCCTTAGAACGATGGTAAAGACCATAACCGGCACAAGGAACAGCGTCACACCGGCTGCCACCGCTGGCCAATCCTGTCCGGCAACACCAATAATTGTCGGAATAAATGGTGGCGCTGTCTGGGCTGTGCCTGATGTCAGAAGCACAGCAAACGCATATTCGTTCCAAGCGAAGATCAGGCAAAAAATTGCGGTCGACGCAATGCCAGTCGTTGACTGCGGCAACACCACCTTGATAAACGCCTGAAAGCGGGTATATCCATCAATCAAAGCAGCCTCTTCATATTCAACGGGTATTTCGTCAATAAATCCTTTTAGAAGCCAAACCGCGAGAGACAAATTCACAGCGGTATAAAGCAAAATCATGCCTGCATGTGTATCTGACAAACCTAGCGTCCGAAACATCAGAAAAATTGGAATTGCAACAGCAATTGGCGGCATCATTCGGGTTGAAAGAATGAAAAACAGCAAATCGTCTTTTAGCGGGACCCTGAAACGGGAAAACGCATAAGCAGCCAGAGTTCCCAGAAACACGGAAAGGAATGTTGATCCAAACCCGATGATGACAGAATTCATGAATCGTTCGCCAAAGCGCGACGGCCCTGCGATCACTATGCCCTTGTCATATACCAACTGCTCGTACCAGTTTTCTGGCGGGTTGTTAGCCATATACTCTTCTGTTTGCCTAGTTTGGGTTGTGAAAAGATTGACATACCCCTCCAATGTCGGTTCAAACACCACTTTGGGCGGGTAGGCAATCGAGTCAACAGAGGACTTAAATCCAGTCGAGATAATCCAAAGGAGTGGCATCAGCGTTATCACCGCATAGAGGATAACCAGCGTTCCCGCAACCCACTTTTGTAACGGACTAGACTCAGTTAGCGACCAACTGCTCATCGGTCTTTCACTCTGTTAAGCGCCTTGACATAGATCGAGGCCAGACCAAAAATCGTTACGAATAATATGACGGCATAGGCAGACGCATAACCCGTTCGCCACTTCTCGAATGCTTCTCGCTTCAAATTGATTGATGTCAATTCAGTTGTGGATCCAGGACCGCCACCAGTGAGAAGAGTGACCAGATCAAACATCTTGAAATTTTCAATGCCCCGGAACAAAACAGCCAACATCAAAAATGGCAAAACCATTGGAATAGTGATGGTCCAGAATTGCCGCCACTTGGAGGCTCGGTCACACTCGGCAGCCTCGTAGATATAGTCCGGAATGGATCGCAACCCAGCCAAGCAGATCAGCATTACAAATGGTGTCCACATCCATGTATCTACAATGACGATAGCCCAAGGTGCAAGACTGACTTCACCAATCATGGTGAAGCTATTAGGATCAGCGCCTGTCAAGAACGAAATGATGTAATTGAATAGACCAATTTGTGGCTGGTAAAGAAAAGTCCAGAAATTGCCGACCACAGCAGGCGACAACATCATAGGCAGCACAATGATCGTGGTCCACAAATCATTGCCTTTGAATTTCTTATTGATCAGCCACGCGAGCGAAAAGCCGATAATGACCTGGACCAACAGTGTCCAACACAGGAAGTGTGCAGTGGCCTGCATTGTCTGCCAGATGTCGCTGTCTGTCAGGATCCGTTCATAGTTTCGCAGTCCTACAAACTTGACATCGGCATTGGGACGATTGGCTCGGAAGTTCGTAAAACTTAACCTGATCGTCCAAATCAGAGGGAAGATATTGATTAAAAGGAGCAGAACGACTGTCGGGCCAACGAATACCCAAGCAATCGCTCGATCAGACAGGCCTCGAATTCGTCGCCTCACTCCAGGCGGCGTTGCCGCGGCTGCCCGGTCAATGGGCGATTTCCCCATGAGTAATGAGTAGTTAAGACTTGATCAGAAGGCCTTTAGTGGCCGCTCAAAAAGAGCGGCCACTGGTTCGAATTTAATCACTGAAGTGAGCTGCAAAGCTTAGAGCTTGCCTTCATCTTCAAAAACTTCAACCCAATCTTTAACCAGATTGTCGAGCGCTTCTTGAGCGGTGCCCTGACCGGCTATGACATATTTGTGGACGTGGTCCTGCATTGCGAGCAACAGCGACGCATATGCTGGTTCCGCCCAGAAATCCTTCACAATTGCCATTGAGTCCAGAAACGTCTGTGCATAGGGTTGACTCGTGGCAAATCCTGGATCTTCAACAACCGCGCGCAAAGCGGAATAACCACCAAGCTCCCACCATTTTTTCTGGACTTCAGGCTGTGCAAACCATTTGATATATTCAAGTGCTGCATCCTGCTGATCAGAATATGACACGACAGAGATTCCTTGTCCACCCAACTGAGCGAAATGTCCACCTGGTCCAGCGGGATTTGGGAAGTATCCTGAGCGATCGCCACCAACATTTGCATCGGCATGAACGCCCGGCCAAATGAAAGCAAAGTTCATTTGCAGAGCGACTAAACCAGATTTGAAAGCATCGATTGATTCGCTCATGTACCAATCAGAAGAACCCGGAGGTGTGCAACATTCATACAGGGCTCGGTAATATTCCAAGCCTGCGACGGCACCTTCAGAATTGACAAAACCTTCCAAATCGTAGGCCTTGTCAGGATTCCCATACTCAAATCCATAGTTGTAAAGCGCATTGGTTACACCCATTGTGATCCCTTCGGAGCCACGTTCGGTATAAATGGCGGCGCCATATACAGTTTTGCCATCAATCTCGCGTCCTTGGAAAAATTCGGCGATATCTTTGAGTTCAGCCAGTGACTGTGGCACACCAAGATCGCGACCATGCATTTCCTTATACTCTGCCTGCAGTTCAGGGCGTTCGAACCAATCCTTTCGATATGTCCAGCCGACTACATCACCAAATGCAGGAAGAGCCCAGTAGTTTGGCGTTCCTTTGGGCCATTCGGCATATCCTGTCACTGTGGCAGGAATAAAGTCGTCCATGGTAATACCTTGGGCATCGAAGAAGTCATTGAGTTTCACATAGTGACCGGATTCTGCCGATCCACCAATCCACTGACTGTCGCCGATCATCAGGTCGCACAGTTTTCCGCCTGAATTAAGTTCGTTGAGCATTCGGTCGGCAAAATTTGGCCACGGAACAAACTCAAAACTCATGTTATGTCCGCTTTGGGCTTCAAAGTCCTTAGACAGTTCAATCAAAGCATTTGCCGGATCCCAAGCAGCCCAACACAATGTCAGGTCCGCTGCTTTCGCTGGTGTGAATGTAATTGAAACAAACAGCGCCACGGCAGCAATTAGTGTCTTCTTCATATCATTTCCTCCTCATTTTTATCTGCAATTTAATGCAGATAGTGTCTCTTATAATATAAGGATTTTCAAACAAACGGAACCCGCTAAATTCAGCAATGGCTTCCGAAGTGAATTTATTATGCCATATCGCAGGAAGTTTCAACGAAAGTTGCTTCCGCATGCAAATACTTAACATGAAATTGAGATTTTTAATGCTGAATTTGTATTCATTTCATCTGGCGTCCGGTCCAAATATTTAATCATGTGCGCGTGTAAACGTTGGGCTCTACTGCCAGCACCTGATAGTACCACATTCCAATTCCGAATCGTATATTGAAGCAATCGCAATTGAAGTTATCTTCGCCGATGCCGTATGGTACGGCTCAGTGCGCAGCGGTGTTGATATGGGCGGCGGTGCCGACGATCCCAGTTATTCTTCTTTCGCTTCACGCTGAGGCATTAAAGGTTCGAGCGAAGTATCAGAAGGACTGACTGCAGTCTACAAATTTGAGACAAGGATTGGCCAAGGCGAAGCTAGCCAGGATACCAATCAGCTCTATGCCGGTCTTTCCGGTGGCTTTGGTGGTCTGACTCTAGGTAAACAAAGCGGCGCTACTTATAACCACTCCGGCGCGATTCGAGATCTTAGTAACTGGCATTCCCATGGTGACGTTGGGTCAAGAATCTCCAACGCACTGTGAGTATCACCAATAAAAATATTTTGGTATTAAGGCTTCAATGAAAATGCATCATCATTGATTCTTATTTCACTTTAGGCGCATGAAAGTAAAATAAGAAAATCTATATTTCACTTTACGGAAATAAAGTTAGAGTTCTGTGAACATCATTTTAGAAAAATTTAATTCTGGTCATTTCCGAAAGGGGTACGGCTACGAGTATTTTATGCCGAGCAAAATAAATTCCGAATGGGTATGGAGTAATCCGCAAATCAACCAGTTACTCGAAAATGCGGCTTTTCGAGTCGGGGAATTGAACTCATTTGCGCGGCTGATTCCAAATGTGGATTTGTTTGTTCAGTTACACGTCAGTCAAGAAGCGGTTGTTTCCAGTCGAATTGAAGGCACGAGAACAGGTATTGACGAAGCATGGTTACCAGAACACGTTATCAGCCCAGAACGCCGAGATGATTGGCGCGAGGTAAACAATTACATTAACGCTCTGAACGAGGCCATAGAACAACTACAGACTATACCCGTATCTTCGCGGCTACTAAAGCAAACGCACAAGACATTGCTGCACAGCGTTCGCGGAGAATTCAAACTTCCGGGCGAATTTCGTTCTAGTCAGAATTGGATCAGTGGAAGCAGTCCGGCAGACGCTGTATTTGTTCCGCCATCGCACGAACATGTTCCTGATTTAATGAATGATCTGGAAAATTTTCTGCATAACATCAACATCAAAATACCAGCACTCATTCGAATTGCAATCGCACACTATCAGTTTGAAACCATCCACCCCTTTCTCGATGGCAACGGACGGATAGGTCGATTATTAATCACCTTGTTTCTGATCAGCGAGGAAGTACTAGACAGGCCTTTGCTATATCTTTCGACATACTTTGAAAAAAACAAAGAACTCTACTACGACAATTTGACTCGAGTTAGAACACACCACGACCTGACCCGATGGCTTAAATATTTTCTCGTAGGAGTCGAACAGACGGCCGATGAAGCTATTAATCGATTAAAAGACATTTTGGAACTTAAAGACAAAGTCGAGTTGCAGATTCAGAATGAATTTGGAAGACGTACACCTGCAGCAACACTTTTGATTCGTCATCTATTTGAACAACCCATTGTTAATGTCAAAAATGTGATGAAGATTTGCGAAATATCGTATGGGCCAGCCAACCGAATGATCACTTTGATGTGTGAGCGAGAAATTCTCACAGAAATAACTGGGCAAAATCGTAACAGATTATTTGCGTTTCTACCATATTTAGGTATTTTCAACTAGCTGTTTGTCGTCTGTGTGCACGAAACCGAGCTAATCGAATGAATCGCGGACGAGGTGGCGACATCCACCTAGGCAAAATTTTGACCGCATCAATTCACAAACGGCCGAAACGCTATAAACACCAGATCGAAATTGAGCGAATCTGATACGGAAACCTCTTGATCAACGGTTGCTTTTAAATCTACTCGGACTGCGAATGTGAATGAGTTCCATATCATCTAATCTAGCGCCGTATTCAGATGGACCTGATTTGAAGTTGAATGAAATGGTGTGAGTAGATAATGCGCTCGTGAGCGTGCTTTCGTGCAGCGCAATATTTTCCAGCACGTTTTCAGATTGTCAATGTTAAAGTCCCGCTCCACCTCCAAGTAAATTCGGGCTTTGTCACGTAGGCAATCCTTTTTCTCAAGCACACGCAGTGTTTGAATCGCCAACTCGGTATGAAAAGGAGGGTCGATAAAGACAATATCAAACTGTCGATCAACACGTCGCAGGTACTTCAACGCGTCGGATCGCAAAATTGTGCAGTGTCCGGCTCCTAATTCATTTGCAATTTTGTTCAGGTCGCGGACACAATAATGGTTGATATCAATTAACACAGCTTCCGCTGCACCGCGGGACAATGCCTCGAAACTCAAGGCCCCACTTCCAGCAAACAGGTCAAGACACGACGACCCCACAACTTCCTGATTCAGCCAATTGAACAAGAACTCACGAGCCGCATCGGTTGTTGGTCGGATATCCTGTGCCGAATCAAATCGAATTCGACGACGGCGCCACTGACCGGCAATAATTCTTAGGCTTCCAGTTGTTTTTTTAGATACAGTCATCGCAAATCCTGTCATAAAGAAAAACAAAATTGATCTGAATATCTCATCAAAGTAGAACTGAAAGTGCTGTTGTCATCAAATGAATACTTTTGTGTGAAGTGCTTGTGATATTTGCTTTTACACCTCGCTTACTAATATTTTGAACAATTACTGACGCTACATTTGCACGAGTTTCCAGTTACGTTTCAAGCCATCAATTTTTTGATCATTTTGTGGCGTCATAAGACACCGAAATTGTGTGAATAGTCAATATAATTTTCGACTTGCAGCACGAATTCGCAGGAATTACATTGTCAGTCAACTGCTGCTTTGCACTTGCGCCGCTACTTCAAATCCTGACTCACTATTATTTCTTTCTAGATTGCTCTACTTTCCAGCGAAATTTGCCCATACCAAAGTCACCGATGCCGTCTGAACCTGACGAAAAACCGAAATTCAGTTTTTTCAACGCACTGACCAAGTCGCGAAAATCCGTTCTTGAAAAGTTGTCAGGACTGTTTTCCGGAGCGGCTACATTGGATCAGACCCAAATTGACGAACTCCACGACGCACTGATCTTGAGCGATATTGGCTTTGACATGAGCGAAACGATCATCGATCAGGTCAAACGATCCCACAAAAAATCAAAGTTGTCCGGCAACGAAGTCATGGATGTATTGCGGGATGAACTGATTCAAACACTCGTGAAATGCGAATCGTCTTTTGATTTGACCGCTTACAGTGCGCCTGCAATCATTTTGATGGTTGGGGTCAATGGGGTCGGAAAAACGACGACCTGTGCGAAAATTGCTCGCCATCTGCAATCTCAGAACCATTCAGTCATGCTGGCAGCTTGTGACACCTATCGGGCCGCCGCAATTGAACAACTGCAAACCTGGGGAACCCGTTTGGATATCCCAGTCATTGCTCAAGCCACGGGCAGCGATCCGGCCGCTGTTGCGCACGATGCTTTGCATGCGGCAAGTGCACGAAATTGCTCCGTGCTTTTGATCGATACCGCTGGTCGCCAGCAAACTCGCGACGACCTGATGCGACAATTGAACAAAATTCAGCGTGTGATCGGCAAAATAAGACCAGACGCGCCGCACGAAACGTTAATTACCATCGACGCAGGTACCGGGCAAAATGCGATCTCACAGGTGCGTGAGTTCAATCGACACACATCGATCAGTGGAATCTGCATCTCAAAATTAGACGGCACGGCAAAAGGTGGAATAATCGTGGCTCTGACACGAGAGTTCGCACTACCAATCACCTTTGTCGGGCTCGGGGAAAGGCTAGGTGACATCGTACCGTTTAGTGCCACCGATTTCGTAGATTCCCTGCTTGGTGTAAAGTACGACCAGTCGCGCGAGAACTGATGATTCGTTTATTGAATGTAAG
The DNA here is from genome assembly GCA_963664525.1 of Arenicellales bacterium. GTDB lineage: Bacteria > Pseudomonadota > Gammaproteobacteria > Arenicellales > JAJDZL01 > JAJDZL01. Next base: position 111,630 of record OY761535.1, on the reverse strand, counting down.
CAAACAGTATTCCAACGGCCAGTTTGGCTTACGTAATGTGTCGCTGGAAATTCCCGCCAATACCCTGGTGTTCATTACCGGACCGACGGGTGCAGGTAAAACAACTTTCGCCACGCTTCTAGCTCTATGGCAAAAACCGACTGAAGGCCAAATCATTGTCGGAGATACCGATCTCGCCGAGTTATCGAGAAGACAGATTTCCCGCTACCGAAGGTCAATTGGAATTTATTCACCGGACCTGCCTTTGCTGAATGATCGCAATGTCGGTGACAATGTAGCTGTACCACTTCTATTCGATTCTTTGGCGCGCTCGAAGATCAATTCGAGGGTGGCAAACACGCTGGATATGGTGGGTTTGCGCAGCAAACACGAATTCAGTCTCGCCCAATTGACTGATGCAGAACAACAGCGTGTCAAAATTGCGCGGGCCATTGTACTGAGGCCGCCGTTCATTATCGCTGACGAACCAACAGCGAACATGGACAACATGTTAGGCACCAATGTCATGACAATATTTAAGCGATTCGCTGGTCGCAACACAACGGTTGTCGTCACGACGCACAACCGTTCACATTTCTCTGACAGAAGACATCCAGTGATTGAATTTCGCCAAGGCCAACTGTTGAATGCGTCTCAAGGAGCCGTTGAAAGTCATGGGAAATAGTCTGGAGCACAAAACCCGGATATTTGTGCAGTGCCTGAATAGCCTTCGCAAACCACCGCTCAAGATCTGGCATTCGATTTTGCTCAGTGCCCTGATACTGTCAATGCCAGTGGGCCTTTACATGATGGGTACCACCCTGGAGTACTTTTCTTTTTTGGTTAAGCAGCAACCTGAGATCACCGCATTTTTGTCCGAAGATGTCGAGCACAACTCTGCGGTGTTGATGCAGCAGAAAATTCAGGAAATGGAAGAAATTGAATCGAGTCAATTCATCTCAGCAGAACAAGCTTTGAAAGAATTCGAGGAACTGACAGGGCTCTACTCGGTGATGAACTACCTTCAAGAAAATCCGTTTCCAATCAGCATTCGTGCACAGGTGTCAGCAGCCTATATCAATCCCCAAGACTATGAAACGCTGCTGTCGCAGATTCAACGTCTGGAATATGTCGACCTGGTACAGTTTGACTATGAATGGGCCGCCAAATTGTCTTCACTGCGAAATGTAGTGGAAAACTTCGGAAAAGCCGTGTTTATTCCATTTTCACTGGTGGTGTTCTTTTTGATCATCAGCATGAGCCGTAGACACGTATTTTTCAGCCTGGATGAAATTAAACTCCTCAGTCTGATTGGTGCAAGTCGGCGCTTCATATACCGCCCTTTTATCTACACTGCATTCATCCAGAGTTTCTTGATCTTCATTTTGACATTTGTCATCGTGGAAAGCTCCTTAGCATATTCAGCACAATCTGTTTCTGATCTAATTTCTCTTTACCAGATCGATTCGCCTGCCACAGCCACACAGTGGAAAGCTTGGGGGATAATTTTCAGTGCCCTATTGCTGATTCATATCATCTCAGTTCGCTTGACCGTCGCTTTACAACTTCGTAAATTAGAATTCGTCAAACACGCTTGACTTGAAATTTTGTGCACTTGATCACACATGGAATCTTGCAAATTTGTTGAAACAAAACTTTTTGTTAGCACTCTAATACAAAGAGTGCTAAAATAGGTGGCACAATTTAGTCAAATTGAAAGGTTGTAAATGACTCAAAATACTGTTCCAGCTGCATTAAACGTCCAAAGCAATGGCGTACCTTCATATCTCGCTTCCGTGTATGCACAGCCGATATTAACTGCAGAAAAAGAGCGCGAACTCGCAATTCGTTATCACGAAGATGAAGACCTCGACGCTGCTCGACAGTTGGTGCTGTCACATTTGCGATTTGTCGTCAAAGTTGCCCGCGGCTTTGTAGGCTACGGCATACCCTTGAGTGACCTCATTCAGGAAGGCAATGTCGGTTTGATGAAAGCAGTCAAGCGCTATGAGCCAGACCGGGACGTGCGACTGGTTTCATTTGCAGTGCACTGGATCAAAGCTGAAATCTATGACTTTATTTTGCGCAACTGGAAAATAGTCAGGATTGCAACAACCAAAGCTCATCGCAAACTGTTTTTCAATTTGCGCAAGCACCGCAAAAGTCTCGATGCAATGAGTGAAAACGAGATTGCAACACTCGCACAGGATTTGGACGTACCGAAAGAAACGGTGCGCGAAATGGAAATCCGAATGACCGGCGCTACCGTATCGTTTGACGCTGATGTTGATGACGACAGTGATGAATCAGTATCTTTGGCACCGTCAAATTATCTTGGTGACAGAACCTACAATCCAGAAGATGTGTATGAGGAAAGTTGGAGTGAATCCTATCGCAGCAAACAGCTAAAAAATGCACTGAGTATTCTGGATGATCGAAGTCGAGACATCATTAAGCAGCGTTGGTTGAGCGAAAACAAATTGACCCTTCATAACCTGGCAGAAAAATACAATGTCAGTGCCGAACGAATTCGTCAGATTGAAGAAAAAGCCATGCTGACTATGCGCAACGAACTCAATGGAGGAGAAGTCGTACTCTGAGATCTGAATTCGGATCTGAGAATTCAGTACGCGGCGAACTCTATTTCATTGAATATCGACTCATCAGCGTAAGCAGATGGGTCTTGACGGTCAACAAACCGACCTGCGTTTTCGCCTGTAATATTCAGTTCAGCAGCATTTCCATCAGTGCTTTTTGCACGTGCAGTCGATTTTCTGCTTCCTGCCAGACAACACTTTGCGGGCTGTCCAATACACTGGCAGTAACCTCCTTGCCTCGATATGCTGGCAGGCAGTGCATAAAAACTGCCTCGGGTTTTGCACATTGCATGACTGATTCAGTAACTTGAAACGACTGAAATGCCTGCGGGCGTAGGTCCCCTTCATCCTCCTGGCCCATGCTGAGCCAAGTGTCTGTTACCACCACGTCCGCATCTTGCGCAGCGTCAAACCGATTCGAAAAGTAGTGAATACGCTCAGGGTCGAGCGTCTGTAACAGTTGCTCCAAATCGGCCTGATAGTCTTTTGGTGTCGCAATTCTCAAGTCAAATCCCAGCAATGATGCTGCGCTCGCCCAAGTTACACACATGTTGTTACCGTCGCCAATCCATGCCACCTGCGCACCTTCAATAAAACCAACGGTTTCTTTCATTGTCAAAAGGTCAGCAAGCAATTGACACGGATGGTAAGCGTCACTTAGGCCATTAATGACAGGAACTGAAGCGTGTTCCGCATAGTCGAGTGCAGTTTGGTGTGAACCTGTACGAGTAACGATCATGTCCACCATGCTAGAAAGAACGCGTGCCGTATCGGCTGCTGACTCACCGCGCTTGAGCTGTGAGTCTCCCGGCGCAAAAAACAGCGCGCTACCGCCAAAATGTCGCGCTGCGACCTCAAATGAAAGTCGAGTACGCGTCGAAGCTTTTTCGAACATCAAGGCAATTGTCAAATTATTGAGAACCCTGGGGCACTCACGATCCTTTTTCCACAAGTCTTTTAGAAAAGCTGCGCGGTCGATCAACACCCGAATTTCATCAGGTTTTAAATCTTCAAGGGCGAGAAAGTGTCGGACCATTTGCAGGGTTCGAAATTTGTTTCAATGGATTCAAAACGCACAAACCGGCATTATGCCGGTTTGTGCAATGAATTCTGAGGGAGTTCGGCTGTTAGGTTCCCCTAAAACATTCCGATGTGGGAAAGCGAACCGGTCACCATGAAAAACAACATCGGAATTGACAGCATGGTATTGGTTCGCGAGGCCAGCAATGCAGTACGCGCTGCTTTGGCCTTTTCTGCATCTGAGGCGTCTACCAAACCCAATACTTTTTTCTGATTGGGCCAAATTAACACCCAGACATTAAAAAGCATAATCGTGCCGAGCCACGCACCGATCCCCAAATAAGCATGTGGTCCTTGCAGCACAAATGCATCTGCGAAAGTCCCGGCGCGCGCCAGGTAATAAGCACCAGTCAGCCAGGTAACGACCGCGGCCCAGCGAAACCACAACAACGCCCTGGGGGCGATATGCTTGGTTATTCCCGCAGCAGTACCATCGGCTTTCGCCGCTGCTAAACCAGGAACCTGAACAAAATTGAAATAATAGAGCAGACCAACCCAAGTTACGCCTGCAAGAATATGCAACCAACGGTCTAGCAATAAATCCATCATTTAACCTCTTAAATTAGATAGTCGAAGGTATTGACAGCGACTCAAAGCACGCCGTTTGCAAAAATGTACAGAATAAGCGTTAGCACAAAACCAGAAATAATAGTGCCGCTAATCGAGTCAAGTGGATTTTTCATTCCCGTCCTCCGCGAAATGCCAAAAAAATGGTATCGATTGGTTGATGTGATTGGAACTTATAAAGAATATTTGACTGGGCCAATCATTCTATATTGACTTGGCGGATCATCGAGGCTGTTAACGCAATCACCTCTCCCACGCTCAATCACCGAAGTTCCCAAGGTTAACATGACCTGCACTTGGTATCTCGATACAGGATTCATCATGAAATTTCATTTTAACTCATTGTAAACAATACAATTCATATAAATTGTCAACGATTCATGACAAGTTTCATATGATACATCTTCGAACCAGGTAATTCAATGGGCAGTTGCGTGATTCTCGGATGTGGCTAAGTTTCAATATCTCCGCTAGTAATTGCAAACTTAAGCTATTGTTACAATATCGGTATTTTCAACCTCGCTAATCACTTGATTCCGCCTGTCCGGCATCCATAACGTGCTCTTGTGTATCCGCACTGCACTGATCGCCCACCGCCTCATTTGCCCCAAATTGATTTTCTAATGAGCCAGTGAATGTTCTCGAAGCGAAAACGAAGCACTACTTTGGAAGGAAGCGGTAGACGGGATGAATTGGCGTGGATTGTGCATTCGAAAAACATCTCGCAAATGGTTGGCTGGACTGGCCAAATCGAGAACTCAGTTTGACTTTGTTGTTTTGCTCTTGATTTTGAAAGACAACTCGCTGGTCAATGGTATGAAGGCCAGATTCCAGTCAAGAATTGCACCATGAATCTCCACAAACTTCCAATCGGGATTCAATGCTTTCGGAGGATTCGAGAGAAAAGGCTGCTACGATGTCGTCATTTGCTACTGAACTTGCTGCCAATGATAGTGCCCAAGCCAAGTGATATGGCATAATTTTAATTCTGCAAATGACTGAGTGCTTTTGCTTAAATACAATAGTTTGTAACCCATTACTTTTGACTCATCTTTATGCACAAAAAAATCGTGCTCGCCTATTCTGGCGGCCTTGACACCTCGATCATACTGCGCTGGCTGCAGAATACCTATAACGCAGAAGTTGTCGCGTTTACCGCCGATATTAGCCAAAATGAAGATCTCGACCCGATTTCAGAAAAGGCAACCCTTCTGGGCTGTAAAGAAATCTATGTCGAAAATCTCGTTGAGGAGTTTGTTCGCGATTATGTGTACCCCATGTTTCGCATCAATGCGCTCTACGAGGGAGAATACCTGTTGGGGACGTCGATTGCTCGGCCGCTCATTGCCGCTCGATTGGTCGAAATCGCTCGTCAGACGGGCGCAGACGCTATTGCTCACGGGGCCACCGGTAAGGGTAACGACCAAATTCGCTTCGAACTTGGTGCCTATGCTTTAACCCCCGATATTCAGGTGATCTCTCCATGGCGAGAATGGGAGCTTAAGTCCCGGGAAGAACTGTTAGCTTACGCCCAGCGAGAAAATATTCCAGTCGATCGACGCGCAAGTGGGCAGGCCGACTATTCTATGGATGCCAATCTGCTGCACATCTCTTACGAAGGCGGTGAACTCGAAGACCCATGGCTTACGCCACCCAATGAAATGTGGCGCTGGACCAATTCTCCCCAAAATGCACCTGATACACCACAAGTCATCGAAATCGAATTCGAAAACGGCGATGCCGTGGCGATCGATGGGACTCCGGGCTCACCTGCGGACATCCTCAAACGATTGAATGATTTGGGTGCACATCACGGAATTGGACGAATCGACATCGTTGAAAATCGCTACATTGGGATGAAGTCGCGCGGTTGCTATGAAACACCGGGTGGAACGATCCTGATCAAAGCACACCGAGCCATTGAGTCAATAACTTTGGACCGTGAAATCGTTCATCTCATGCAAGACTTGATGCCGCGTTACGCGAAATTGGTTTACAACGGCTACTGGTGGAGTCCAGAAAGGGTGGCATTGCAGCAAATCATCGACGACAGCCAACAGTATGTAACGGGTAAAGTTCGTCTCGAACTCTACAAAGGAAACGTCATGGTGCTAGGTCGCCAGTCTGAGCAACACTCCATGTATGACGAAGCGATCGTTTCATTCGACGACGAAAGCGAAGCCTATACACAATCCGACGCGGAAGGATTTATCAAACTGAATGCACTACGCTTACGTGTTGCAGCAGCCCGGGGACGTAACTACTGACCGTTCTTTACTGATCTTTCCCCTAGACCAGTTGTGACACATTCATCCTTATCGGCAATCGTACCGGTTCGTAACGAAAACCCTGCGATGCTGGACAATCTGGCTGTCTTGGCGCAGCATAAGGGTATGACGGAAATCATTGTTGTCGATGTAAGCGATCGATACGACACAATCAATAAATTGGACGAACTGCAACAGTGCTTTGAAGTGCTTCGAGTGATCAAAGGTGAGACACAAGGCAGAGCACACCAGATGAACCAGGGCGTAGCTCAAGCCAAGGGTTCCATTGTCTGGTTCATTCATGCCGACACCCAGGTGCCAGATGGGGCACCGACACAGATTCTCGATACCGTCTCACCCACTCAACCCTGGGGACGGTTTGATGTGCAGTTCAGTAATTCGTCAAACCTGATGAAATTGGTGGCGTTTGCAATGAACCTGCGTTCAGCAGTTTCCGGAATTTGTACCGGAGACCAGGCGATATTCATCTCGCGAGACCTGTTTCGAAACCTCGGCGGATTTCCGGAAATTCCCATCATGGAAGATGTTGCTCTCACTCAACGACTCAAGCGACACTCTCGCGCACTTCGGATTCGTCAGCCGGTAACAACGTCAGCTCGGCGTTGGGAAACGCACGGCTATATCAAAACCATATTGCAGATGTGGTTAATTCGCTTCCTTTATTGGGTCGGCGTCTCACCGCATGCCCTAAGCAGAATGTACCAGTAAGGTTGGACCATGGATGATCAACCCGTCCTGATTCTCATGACCAAATCACCGATAGCCGGCTATGTCAAAACCCGTCTCACGCCCCACGTTAGCGAAAAAGTCGCTGCACAAATTGCCGTGGAAATGATTTATGACACGGTTGAAATCGCCACCACAAGTTGGCCTGGCGAGGTACGACTTCTTGTCAGTCCCGATAAAGGTCACCCAGCATTTACTGAAATTTCGAGTCACTTCAACGTTGTGATCGGAGTGCAATCGAAAGGCGATCTTGGCAGCAAAATGAACAATGCCATCGCCAGTGCACTGAAGTGTGCTCCAGCGGCCGCAGTGATGGGGTGCGACATCCCCGACATCACGCCAGCGATTCTCAAACTGGCGTATGACCGTCTTCTAGAAGGAAGCACTGTGTTAGGTCCGAGTTCTGACGGTGGATTCTATTTTGCAGGATTTACCGAGCTCAGGAGCGGCCTTTTTGACCAAATTGAGTGGAGCACGCCAATAGTATTAGAAACACTTTTGGCTCGCCTACGAACCCACGACAATTTCGAGCGAGTTCTGCTACCTTGCCTTAATGACATTGACCACTGGAATGATTTTGTGGATTTTGCGAAAAGCCAACCTCGCTATGCCAGATTTTTATGTCAATGACTCAACCAAATAGATTTTCATAGACCTGTATCGTTACAAAGTCGCTCAGCCTACCGCAACCACTTCTGGCAATGCCCTATTGTTCTCTGGCTACACCGGTTCATCCAACGAATTGATTTTAATCACAGACACCGTTGTGACTTTCCTGGCGTCTGGAAAACAAAGTGTTGCTTTGGAATCAAGATGAAAAAGTCAACCACCACTTTCGTCAAGGTCAATAAATGAGGTGCTCATTGTCCAAGACTACTTTGATTTTTCTCAACCTGAACAAACACTTCAATTTGGATGCGTCGACTAGTACTGACTTTTTGTTCTCTTGTTCCAAGAAAACTTTGTTCAAATTTACGATATGGACATATCGCGCCAATCGGTTTGCTGTACGAGACGTTAAATTGCCATTTAGGTCAAATGGAGCAACGCTCCGGTCCAGATTTGGTTGAAAATAATCTGCGACAATTCAGGTTCTGACGCCATCAATCAAATCATCTGATCAACTTGCTTTTGTTTTTATAATATCAATAAGATAAATGATTTATGTTCATCAGGAACAAGGCCTTCGTGACATCTGCTGAAATTTACTGTATTACGCTTGAGCGCGCAATATAGCAAGCCGATCGATTCGTTGGCATGTGAAACGTGTGTATGCAATGGATTTTGCCTCCAAACTCAAGCCACTCAACCGGCGTCTAGAATCAATCCCCATATGGATTGCGATCAGTGTACTCGCCATTGTTGCCCAGTTGCCGCGAAAGTTGCGCCTTCAGTTTGGGGCCGGTTTTGGTCACCTGTTCTATTTGACAAACACCAAACGCCGACACATTGCACTCGTCAATCTGGAATTGTGCTTTCCTCATTGGCCAATCGAAAAACGCCGGCAGGTCGTGCACGAACATTTCAAACGTTATGGCCAGGCCATAGTTGACCTGGGTATGGTGTCGCTTTCGAGTGAAGAACGCCTCAATCGATTGATGAATATCAAGGGGATTGAACACTATCGCAGGGCAAGAAATGCGGGACATGCTGTCATTTTTCTCACGCCCCATCTGGTTGGTGTTGATATAACGGGTACGCTGCTGGCCCGGCACATGCCGATCTGCACCATGATGCGCGACCAAAAAAATTCTGTCTTGAACAATCGAATGAAAGCAAACCGGATGCGATTTGGCTTAAAGCTCTATACCCGCTCACAGGGACTGCTGCCACTGGTTAGAAATTTGAAACGCAAAGTGAATTGCTATTACATTGCAGATGAAGATTTTGGCACCAAGAATTCGTTATTTGTTTCCTTTTTTGGGGTGCCGGTCGCTACACTGAGCACCTTGGGAAGAATGGCCCGCATGACAAATGCAAAGGTATTGCCAGTGCGCTCATACCTGGACCCTCAAAGCGGGCAATACAATGTCACGATTGAACAACCCTTGGCGGATTTTCCAACCGACAGTGAGTACATCAATGCACGTCGAATGAACGCGGTGTTCGAAAAATTCATTCAAGCAGCACCGGAACAGTACCTGTGGACGTTGCGCTGGTTTAAGTCTCGACCCGACAATGGCGCATCCCCCTACTGAACCGACACTGAAGCAAAAGGCATTTGGCTTAGCCGGGTCAGTGACTTGGTACTGCATCAGTATGCTGCCGATAAAGCTGCGCTGGGCAACAGGCAGTGCGATTGGTACTGTACTGTATTTTTTGATCGGTTCACGGCGCAAAATCGTGATGCGCAATTTCGAGTTGTGCTTTCCGGAAAAGACTGCCTCAGAACGAAAGCAACTCACAATGCAATCGTTTCGCAATGCTGGGCGAGGCGTTCTAAGTTGGGGATTCGCACTGTTTGCCAGTCAGCGCCGTATCGCCAAGGAAGTGGACTGGCAAGGGCAAGACAGCTTCCAGGCGTTCATCAAACTCAAACGGCCGGCAATTTTGCTGTGCCCGCATTTTGTAACCCCCATGTTGACGCTTCGCTCAATCGGTGCTGCTACGTCTGTCGTCTCCATGTATCGACCGCCACGCAATCCTTTGTTCGATTGGGGCTATCACAGCGCTTTGACCGGAACTGAATCTGTTGACCGGTGGATCAACCGGATATATCAAAAACGAGGTGGACACAATATACGCATGGTCTCTTCTCGCGGCAGTATGCGACCGTTCTACAAGGCGCTTAAAAGCGCCACCCCATTTTTCTATCTTCCAGACCAAAATGGCAATAAGCTTGCGCATGCCACCTTCGCACCGTTTTTTGGGGTGTCTGCATCAACCTTCACATCATTGACAAGGTTCGCAAAATTCAACAATGCTAGAATTATTTTGTGTCACACGGTCATGTCGGATGAGCAAAGCCGCTACAAAATGCGAACCGAACTGCTTCCGGAAGACTTTATCAGCGGTGATCAGCAAGTCGATGCCGAACGACTCAATCAATTGATCGAATCGCTTGTGCGCCAAACGCCAGACCAATATTTCTGGCTGCATAAACGATTTGCGACCCGGCCGCCAGGTGAAGCGCCAATTTATTGAAGGGACTTATATACTTAACTACGCGAATGACGGTGGGCACAATCCCGACTTCTCGCAATATTTGCTATCAGAATCACACAATTTCTGAAAAATAAGCAGATGTAGATTTGATGCAGGCGCGCACAGCTACCCGTTGGATCATTTTGTCGGAAACTTCGAGACGACTATATTCTGCATCGTCATTGCCGATTCGGTTTCGTCTAATTTTCAAGACCGATCATGCTGCTGCGGAGCGATGGCGGCCAATGGTTGCAGGACTATTCGTGTAACACGGTTTGCTTTTCGCTTAAACCGATCATATTTCAGTATCGGACATTGTTCAATCATTTGAACGACAGCCATCCGAGGTTCAAAACCAGACAGTGCGATACACTTTCTAGATTGAGGCTGGACAAACGGTAAGAGACGCTCTCAAGCCAGAGCGAATGGTCAATTGTGACCCCATGAACAGTCGGTGTCGTGATCTTTCGCGAGAACACCCTATCCAGTGCTCCCCCGTGTCTTTTTCAACGGTATTGCATGGTGGGATCGGAGCATGCAAATCGAGACATTTTTTTGTGCCAGGTTCACGCTGTGAGCCACCTCATGTGGATAATGGTTGTGTCAGTTAAACCAAAGGATCTGATTTGTCAGTTGCACCGATGAGCGCAAGCACCAAGCCAACTTATCGCACCGTTCGCTATCGAATTCACGCGAACTCTCGACAAAAATACCAGCAGATGTACGCTCTTGCCGGCGCCTGCCGCTATGCCTGGAATCACTTTGTCGGCAAACTGCGGGACGAATATTCGCTGTATGGTCATTGTCGCTACGGTTTTTTCGATATTTCAAGGCAGTTCACCCTGCTGCGTCGCCATTGCGACAAATGGCTGCAGGACTATTCGTGCAACATCGTGCGTTTCTCGCTCAAACCGATTGAAATTCAGTATCGCAAATTCTTCAACCATCCCAATGAGGGGCTGCCGAAGTTCAAGGCCAAGTGGCGCGATCCGCCTTCGTCCCCGATCGTGATCGGACAAACGGCCAAACTCGATGGTGCGTGGCTACACATTCAAAAGATCGGATATGTCAGGTTGACTCGAACCAATCCCTACCCGGATGGCATCGCAAAATCCGGTACAGTTAAAGAGGAAAATGGTGACTGGTATGCCTATATCGTTTATGAAATCGAAGCCGGTCCGAGTCTGAACTCGACACAATCCGTCGGTGTTGATCGAAACGTTGGACAGATTGCGTTATCTGATGGAACAATCTACTATGCTCCGGACGTTGAGAGAAAAGAACGGCGCAAGAAGCGCTACCAGAAAATGATGGCCCGGCGGCAGAAATCGGTGCACAAAAAAGGCATTCAGGCTTCGGGACGTTATCTGAAAGCGCGTCGATTGGCCGGTCGGACATCGCAAAAAATCAGGCAAATCAATGACAATTGGGTCCATCAGGTATCGCGAAAGATTGCAAAGCGATATTCAGTGGTTTATCTGGAAGATCTCAAGACCAGGAACATGACTCAATCTGCTAGGGGCACGGTTGAAAAACCTGGTAGCAATATCAAGCAGAAAAGTGGACTGAACCGATCGATTCTGAAAACCGGCTGGTACAAACTGGAACGGGCACTGGCTTACAAGACGACGATTCACAAAGTCGCACCGTACTACACCAGTCAGCGATGCCATCACTGTGGAACGACAGACAGGAAGAATCGCAAGACGCAATCTGAATTCAGGTGCGTGAGTTGCGGTCACTCGGACAATGCAGATATTAACGCTGCAAAAAACATACTCGCCTTCGGGACTAGGGAGAGATTAAACGGACGCGGAGAAGGACGAAGTCCTTCGGTGAAACGTCAAAAAGAACTTGACAGGACGCTTGATTTAGCGTTGTGTAGTTAAGTAGATGAGTCCCTTATTGAACTTTCTTCAACCGCTTGGCAAATACCTGCATTTCCTTTTCTGCCTGCTTGTCACCGACTTTTTGCGCAACCTTGATGCCAGCCTCGTAGGCAGCAATCGCGTGCACGGTGTCCCCCTTATCAGCGATCGCCTTCGCCAGCAATTTATGGGCTGCAGAATAGTCTGGATTTTGTTCAATCGCCAGTTCAAGCTGGTCAATCGCTTCGTTCAAACAATTTTTCTGGATTAACGTCGCACCCAATGAAAACCGCAACAGTGCCGAGTCTCGTCCGCTTTCAAGCAAACGCCGAAAATTCTCGATCTTTGCATCGAGTTGTGAATCTGTACTCATCAAGTGCACCCTGTTGCAAAATCGTGTTTCAGCAATGGAGAATCGACTCTGTGCTGGAACTCCAGCCAACTCACTTTCTCATATCCGTATTGGGCGTACCGGATTTGGCTGGTACAATGACTATATAATCTGAAATCATAAAGACATTAAACAACAGCAGCTAAAATATTAATTCAATATCATCGTTTTGCAACATTGGATATTTAAGATATATTATCTTCACATTGTTTGAAAATTTGGTTTACAATCAATTTCGAATAGAAATAAATTTATTTTTCGCATGAGATGATTTTATCTATACGAACAATAAAATAACCACTAAAATTGGTAATACTCGGTAACCATCAATTGTCAGGTTATCCAATTTACGACAGGAGGAGATTGATGAAGCGAATTGCTCAAATCGCTATTGCATCTGGTTTGACTGTACTTTTTGCTCTGCCAGTACACGCTGCCAAGTATGAAGAAATGGAAGTGGCCGATGGCGGCGCAGTAAAAGGGCAGATTACCTACACGGGCTCAATCAAGATGAGAACCGTGTTGCCAACCAAAGATAAAGAAGTCTGCGGAAAGGCTCGTAAGGAACCGACAATCATCGTCGGGGAAGGCGGCGCCGTGCAAGATGCGGTTGTTTACCTTAAAGAAGTAGCTTCCGGAAAAGCTTGGCCAGAGATGGGCAGACCGGTGATCAACAATATCGCCTGCGTATTCGAGCCACGAGTCCAGGTTGCCAAACGTGGTAAAGTTGATATTCTGAACTCCGATCCGGTGCTTCACAATTCACACGGCTACTATGGCAAGGCGACCGCATTTAACGTCGCACTGCCTTTCAAAGACGCCCAAGTAACCAAGATTCTCAAAAGAAACGGGGTTGTGCGAACAGACTGTGATGCACACGGTTGGATGCTGGGCTGGGTCGTAGTCGTACCAAACCCGTACTTTATGCAAACGGGTGCTGACGGCAATTTCATGATCGACGGTGTTCCCCCAGGTGATTACACCATGATCGTTTGGCAAGAAAGCGTCGGAGAAAAAGAAATTCCAATCACTATTCAGGCAGGTGCAACAACTGATATGTCGGTGCAACTGAACTGATTTTTTTATTAATTCACCACTGTTTATGCTGTTATAAGGAGGAGTTTTATGACTGATAATAGGCATGACCGCGATGAGGTGAAGAGTAACGGAAGGCTTGATATAACGCGCCGTACGTTTCTTCATAAATCGCTTTTGACTGGAGGTGCTGTAGCTACCGGCAGCGCAGTGGGGTTTTTCCAAACCCTTTCCTCCATGGAGGTAGCCAACGCGGCGATGGGTGAGTCGTTCAGCTTCGCTTGGGTCTCGGATACACATCTGTACCCTCGCACTTTGAACCAACGCTTTATTGATAAAGCGACTCGCGCATTTAGCGAAGTCCAGGCAATGGGAGATAAGTTTGACTTCATGATTTTTGGAGGCGACTTGGCCCAGCTTGGAGATCCGGTTGAGATTGAACTGGGTGCCGAACTGCTGAAAGAAGTTACAATCACGAAGCATTTCATCCCGGGTGAACACGACTGGTATCTGGACCTGGGTGAGAGCTGGAACAAGCATTTCGGCGAAACACCGTGGACATTTGATCACAAAGGCGTTCGTATTATTGGTGTTGACTCTGTCGGTCGAGCACCTGATTACTGGACAGCCCGAGGCATGACGGACGTCGAACGCATGGGACACATGTCCGCGTTGGATGGTTCGCAAGCGGGTGCGTGGTCTGGATTGGGTAAAGAGCAGCGGGACTGGCTATCCAGCACCCTGTCAGACTGGCCCAAAGATGCCCCGGTGCTCATCTTCTCGCATACGCCTTTCTGGGAATGCTATGCGCCATGGAATTTTTGGATTCGAGATTGGCGCGAAGTACACGAGATCATTGGCCCGTGGCAGAATGTGACCAACATTCACGGACACGTTCACCAGCCGCTTTACAATGAAATCGGTGGTATGCGCAGTATTGGCATGCTGGCCACCTCGTGGCCATGGCCCTATGCACCTGAAGGTGTGCCGGAGTTGACCACACCCATGTTGCGTGTTGACCCAGGTGATCACTTCGACGGCGTCGGTTGGACCAACCTGACCATGAACGCGGAAGCCCACATGGAATACGACTACATGATGTGGCGCGAGCAGGTCTTCGGTCACGGCAGAGCCGATTCAGGCACTGGTGACAATGTCAATCAGAAATTGTCTCCCAGGATTGCCGATCGCGGCTGGACTGGCGATTAATTAACCATAAAGAGGAGAGAAATAATGCAAAGCATTAGAAACAAAGGGCTGCTTGCCCTCGTTAGTACGCTTTTGTGTGTGTCGCTCGCATTTGTCTTTGTGGTAAATCGCGCATCCGCACACAAGGTATCACATGACGCCGAAACATTGCAAGCTTTCACTGACGCATTTATGGAACAGGTTATCCTCGGCGACAACCTTTTTCATGGCGCTCCAATGGAAGGCATCAACATGTCCAGTACGGGCATGGCTTGTGCAATGTGCCACCCATTCTCGTCCGATGTTCATCCACACGAGTTTCCAAAGTTCCAGGAGCAAATGAGCGAATTCGCAACTTTGCGTGACATGATCAACTGGTGCATTGAGAAGCCGAATGAAGGTGAAATTATTGACCCGGATGGTGACGCTATGAAAGCGCTTGAAGCTTACATTTATTGGTCAAATCGAGGATCTGTATTAGACCCCGGTCGCCACTAAAGAGCGAAATCTGACCCCGCAATTTTGTTCAAAAGATTGCGGGGTTAGCGAAATTGTGAGGGGGTGTGGTAGTCAATTGGATAATCCAGTTCAATTCGCACCCCCAAATTCTTGACCCTGAATTCGGGATCGGTGCTTGACAGCAGCGTCGTCATTACCTAAGCGGAGTTAGCGTCCCCTTGAAAAAGATTATTGCAATTGTTTCAGTCGCCGCTGTAGTTGGCGCAGCCGCGATCTTCAGTCTCGCTATGCAAACAGCGGGTGGAAAAACCGGCGAAGTCACGAGTGGCCGGTCCTTATTCGATTACCCCGCCACAATCGGCAATATTGAACCTGTATTGGCCGATGGCATCTCCGTTACACCTCGTTTGCTCGAACATGGCGAATGGGTATTTCGCGGTCTTTGTATCGGTTGCCATGGGATTGCCGGCGATGGCAATGGCGCAGTTTGGGAACTCGGCGACCTATACGCCAAAGAACACAAACTGCCTCGCAAACCAAGAGATTTTACAGAAGCAGTCTACAAACTGCGTTCAACCCCGAGCGGTTCCCTGCCCACTGATAGGGACCTTTTCATATCAATTTCCCGCGGTCTGATCTACGAACAAGATATGCCTGCGTTTAAATTCTTACCTGAACGAGACCGTTGGGCTGTCATTGCCTACATCAAATCTTTTTCCGACCGCTGGGAGGAAGAGGCCGAATGGCAGGAAGATCCGATTGAAATCGCCGATCCGCCACTGCCAGATGAAGCATCAATCGTTGCCGGCAAAGAAGTCTATGCGCTCATGCAATGCGAACAATGCCATGGACCGGTGGGTAAAGGTGACGGTCCGTCCGCACCTGGACTCGAAGATGATGCCGGGCTTCCGATCGTACCACGCGATTTTACGGATGCATCCCAATTCGTGGGTTCGAGTGATCCTAAGGGAGTTTACCAGACGTTCACAACCGGGCTTGACGGAACACCAATGCCGTCGTTTGCAGATTTTCTTGATGAAACCCAGCGCTGGCAACTGGTTTGGTACGTGATTTCTCTGCGGCCCGAATTTGACCTTGAGGCCACTCGGGCACAAATGATGATGGACGATCAGGCTAAACAGCAACTCGCCGCGATGAGTACGCAGCAGTGATTGATTGTCACAAGAAACTTGAATTTACAACCGGCAATTTGGATCTGGAGTGGCGTGTTTGCCGCGTTGGGATTGGGCTGGTTGACTGTGACTTACTTTCCCGAAGATCGGGCTATTTTGCACCTGGAGCCCTATGAACAGATTAATTTTGCTGCGCTGCCTGACGATGCAGAACTTGCAAACCTGGAACGCGGGCGAAGTTACTATGTGCAGTTGTGTGCACTTTGTCACGGTGCCAATGGAAACGGGTACGGAGAATTCAGCTACCGTATGGTACCGAAACCTGCGGACCTGACGAGTGAGTCAACGATCGAACAATCTGACGAGGAACTGGACACCGTGATCAAAGACGGAATTAAAGGCACCGCAATGACAGCATGGGGCGACACGCTAAGTTCGGTTCAACGACAGCAGCTTATTGGATATATTCGCTACCTGGCGCTGCAGCGCGACTACTTGGCCAATGGATAGCTTCACGGCAATAATGACAACCCCTGCAGTTCACGATGTTGGCATCGATTCCGATTCGGTATTGATTCTAAAGTTTATGGTGATGTCAGTGACACATCTTTTGATCGGCACCGTTCAAGGCGTCATTCAAACACTGCCTGAGTTTGCGTTGTGGATCCGCGCGACCGGCCCGGCAGGACACATGATCGACCCCCTTGCCCATGCCCACATCAATCTCGTTGGCGGAGTCACGATGGCCATCATGGGGCTGTTTTACTATGTATTGCCAAAAATCGTCAATCGACCGATCTACAGTCGCACTCTGTCTAACACATCCTTTTGGTTTTCTACAATCGGTGTGTTGGGATTTTTCAGTTCGCTGGTATTTTTAGGCATTGTCGAAGGTAACATGATTTTGGACGGAATGACGTATCTGCAGGCATTGGATGCCGTCGGTCCCATTCACCACATTGCAATTATTTCGACAGCCATCCTGATGGGATTTGGCTATTGGTTTTTCATCATCAACATATTTCTAACCGTTTTCAAACGGCGTGGAGGTCATTAAATGCACCGGTTGCTCAACTTTCTTTACAGCGGATTTATTGTCGGTGTAGGACTTGGAACCGTGTTTCAGCTTTGCATTTTGCCATTGCTGGGAATGCGCAGTCACGAAGAATGGACTGGCCTGCTGGTATGGGGATTCGTAATCTCGATTGGAACAGGTGTTGTATCAGCCCTATCGTTTTGGTACATGAATTCCATCATGATCAAGCAAGGCAAGTAGTGTAAGACACGAGAACAATATTATGGCGACAAATATTCTTAACCGAAACGACTACGCAGAAGGTACCGCAGCGAAACACTTCTTTTTCTCGTCGATCGTAATGCTGAACATCGGCGTTTTCCTGGCGTTGCTGACTTCTATGCGACTTGCATGGCCCGATGTCTTTCCGAATGATATTCCCTGGCTGCACTTTGGACGAATTCGTCCGGTTCACGTCCATTTTGTAATTTTTGGCTGGATCTCAATGGCCTTCGCCGGGGCGATGTGCTATATGGCACCGGCGCTTTGTAAAACCAAGTTATGGAGCGAAAAGCTGGGAGTCTGGAACTGCTGGGCCTGGAATATTGGCATGGTTGCCGTGTTTTTCACTCTCATTAACGGTATGACTTCCGGACGTGAGTACCAGGATTTGATCTGGCCGCTAGACATTTACGTGCTGTTGTTCATCTTCGCACCTTTGGCAGTCAACATCTGGCTGACCATGCTGAACCGGCAAACTCAGGGACTGTATGTCACCATGTGGTTCTTCGGTGCGGCATTGCTGTTCATTATCTTGAGTTATTTTATCGGTGCGGTTCCGGACCTATTCCCGGTCACCGGACTGGCTGAAGCCTACATGACCTGGTGGCACGCACACAATATTCTAGGTCTATGGATCACGCCTGTCTCGGCTGCGATCGCATATTACATCATTCCAAAGATATCAGGAAATACGCTATACAGCCACAAAATTGGTCACCTGCACTTTTGGTCAATTGCGGCGTTTTATTCCACACCAGGCGCACACCACCTGATGGGGGCACCGATACCGGAGTGGCTTAAATCTTTTGCGTCAGTTTCCGGCGTTTTGATCATGATCCCGGCACTGGCCTTTGTAGTCAACATGCTGATGACTATGAAAGACAAATGGTGGATGTATGCCAAGAACATTCCTTTACAGTGGGCTCTAACAGGTGTTCTGTTTGCAATCCCGCTCAACATTCAAGGAGCATTCCAGCAAACCCGTTCGCTAAATTGGTATATTCATGGCACACACTGGATCGTGGCACACGCCCATCTTGCCTTGCTCGGATTTTCCAGCTTCATCGAAATTGGTGCGATCTATTACGGATTGCCCAAACTGCTCAAACGTGAACTTTATAGCGAAAGACTTGCTCGGCTCCACTTTTGGATGATGGCAATTGGCTTTTTGGGATTCTGGTCGGTGCTGACTGCTGCCGGCTTGGTCCAAGGCGCAGCCAAGGTCTATGAAATACCTTACATCCAGTCGGTCATTGCGACCCATCCGTACATGGTTGGCCGGGTCATTTTTGGTGGCATGATCATCTTTGCACAACCCATCTTCCTTTACAACATGTGGATGACCGCAAAGTATGGCAAGAAGATTGCACCGGAACCAACGGGCGGACGCGCACCTGCTGGCGCTACAGCTTAACTGAACGACAGAGGAAAAAACCATGCCGAAATACGTAGTTGGCGCTGTACTGGTCGTCCTGGTCATCTTCACGTCCATCGCCATCACCATTGTTGGCGGTTCGACTTATATGAACGAAATTCCGCGCACTGAGCTAGCTATCGAAAAGGAAAAACTGCTCGGTCACAGTGCGTGGACCATTCATGATCCATGGATGCGCGGCGATGACACGCCATCGCTTGCCGGAAAGGGTAAGAAAATCTTTATACGGGAAGGTTGCTGGTGGTGTCACACACTACTCCCTGAGCAGACACAGGACTGGGCTTACTTCGGTGAACCACCGGTTGCAGGTGACGTTCAAGGTGAGGCACCGAGCTTATTTGGATCGGACCGAAAAGCGCCTGACTTGCTGCATATCGCAAGTCGTAACCGGGTTAAAGCCTGGCACTACGTCCACCATCGGGACCCCCGGGCCGTAACACCGGGCTCAATCATGCCGGCATTCACGCACCTGACGGATCATGAGTTGGATGCAATCATTGCATATCTCGACACTCTGAAATAAATTTATTCTTCGATTATGGTGAAGTTATGAGCGATCGAAATGAACTGGAAGACAAAGGAGAGGTCTTTGGACTATTCGGTGACGAAGAGTACGACGGCATCAAGGAGGGTAATGGCAAGATTCCCTGGTGGCTGGTACTGATCGTTGCGGTTACCGTGTTCCAAGCCTTTTTGTGGACCATGCCCTGGCCCGGATTTGGTCAACGTTATGACAGCGTCACAACGACTTTTGTCAGTGCAACCGGCGCGCAGCCCTGGTGGGACTGGGGTTACTACATGGTGCTTTTCCAAATCATTTTGATTCTTTCATGTATCTCTGGAATCATCTGGTACATCAATATCCAAAAGTGGAAAGAACGCGCCGAACAAAACAAGAAGAGCAAAGCGGATTCCGAGTAACAAAAGCGCCTGTCAACTGACCGCCCAGTGGGGTTTACTGACCAAATATCAGCACTGATATTCGCGCTGATATTTATTGGCGTGCTGGTCTATATTGTGATGTCGTTGTTTGTGGTAGGGCCTTTAGTCAGTCTGAAAAAAGCCGAAAAGATTGTACTGTTCCTGGGGATCATCGGCATCGGTCTGGTGGTCGTTTATGCCGCTACCGAACTTCTTTTTTATGTGGTCTTTTGACAGCATTCGCAACGGCTGCATCGGAATCGACGATTGCTAAAACGCGGTGAAAAATTCATGTTCATTTTCGCAGGGGTTGTCGTTATCGCTGCAATTGCCAGAGGCTATCAGCACTTTACCGATCTTGACCCTGCCCCGCCCAAGCATTTTTACACATTTGATGAGGTCGGTTTACTCGGACATGCGATCTATCGAAAAATGGGGTGCAATAGCTGTCACCGCGCCATGGGAACTGGTGAAGTTGGCGTTGCGCCGGTTCTTGACGGCGTCGGTACTCGCCGGGACTTGGAGTGGTTGCAGGCTTACCTGACCGACCCTGGAGAATTGGTTCCTGGTACAGCGCACTATGGCAATTTAGGACCTGACTTCAGATTGCTTGAAATGCAAGAGCGGGTACAGTTAGCCGCTTTTCTGTCAGGACTGCGCGCCAATCCGAATTCTCCCAATTACCCGGTCAAGGTCAAACGCGAATAGAATAACTCAAATTGACGGTTAAAATTACGAGGCACCGAAAGTGAACGCGGAAACACTCATTCCATTTATCTGGGCAGCGACGGGACTAGTCATGCTTGTCGCAATTGTCGTGGTCATTTACTGGGCGTATCGAAACAACCAGTTTGACGAAAACATCAAAGACCAAATTTTCACGGACGGCGACGACGATCGATACAACTGAAATTTTCGGGGGCCTAAGTGAAGCTGTCTGCTGGTGAATGGGTGGTAGTGGTCGGGTCCGTGTTGATCGTGACATTCGCACTCGTCGTCGGTACGATCATCTATATCAAACCGCCACCGATTCCATTTGTTTACATTGAAAGCCCCAAGGCGACACTCGGTGAGTCTATCTATCGTCGGGAGGGTTGCCTGTCGTGTCACGAAATATTCGGCAACGGTGCTTCATATGGTCCAAGCCTGGACGGTGTTGGCAGCAAACGGAACAAGGCGTGGTTAGTGGCATACCTGAAAAAGCCTCGACCCGGCGTCAGCGTGAAACCTTATCGTTTAAGAATGCCGCCCTATGATCATTTGCCAGCAGAGGAACTGGAACATTTGGCAGATTATCTGTTGGCGCTAAAAATCGCACCAGGTCTCGAGTGAGACTCCGATGCCATTAAGCCAGTGCAGTAAAATTACTCGGAAGGCCCAGATTGATAATCCTGGTCTTTAAACAGACCAGTTCCGATGCATGCCCAAGGCACGACCGCCAATGCGATACAGCCACCGACACCAAAGACGATCAGTGCTAATATCGTTAACAGTGGTAATTCTTGCATATCTTGGTATATTCTTGACAGGTGGTAATAAAATGATTATTGTAAGCGATTTAATTCTAGGGTTATGTTAAATATTTCAGCCAAAAAACCGTTTCTTTTCATTTTGTTGTCAGCACTGTTTGCATTGGCATCGTGCAGCGAACAATCGAACGGAATCGGGGCAAAATTGAACATCGGCGACGACGCACCAAAAAGTGCCAATCGAACGGTTGAGGATCAGAATCTTTGGTACGAAGTGTCCACAATGGACACGAAAGCACCGCTATACAAGTGGAATATTGCCGAGCTGATCGAACAAGGTAAACCTTTTCTTGTGGTATTTGGAACACCTCAACACTGCACGATGTGTGTCGACCAGATTATCCGTGTCGCAGTGATGGAAGAAAAGTACGGCGACCGATTTGCATTTCTACATGTCGATGGCTACAAGGACAATGAGGTTTGGGTGCAATGGGGCATCAAGGGTGAACCATGGACTTATTTCGTGGATACAAATGGAAAAGTTGCTTCAATCTTTCCAGGACAGACAGAATTTGGGCTTTTGGAGCTTGAAATAGAAAAACTGTTGCCTCAAGGTTAGGAAAGATGTTCGTCTCGTTGGAACATATCTTGAAGAGCTTGGCTATCGGAGTGCTGTTTTTCGCCAGTATGCCATCCTGGGCTCAGATCAACCCCTATGTTTACGTCCAGATGTCAATGGCGGTGCCTTGGTTTTTGTACTTTGTATTCTTGGCATGTATACTGATTCCTTTTTTTGTGATGATTATTGTTGCGTGGCGCCGCTATTTCAGTAGCACAAAGCACAATTCGAAGCGATAGATCAAGCAGTCGTTTCTTGAATTAACAAAACCAGATTCCGGACCCATACCAAAATGGAATTTTTCCTGCGAATCATTTTGCCCATCGTTTTGCTGGCTGTATTTGCGATTGTCGCGATTTTTGTCTTAAATTCCGTTGAATCAATCGAAATGATGCGAGAAACCAAGCGGGCCGGACCGACGATTTTGAATCAGTAGCGATTCAAAATCAGACACACGAGAGTCTCTTTAAAGCTCCCGCCATTGCACTTGATTGACGAATATTTTGTATACTTTTTAGCATGGTGGATTACAGTTTTGAAAAGAAATTTCTAAGCAATCCTTCCCAGATACCCCCAGGTCGCGAAGGTATGAGGGAGTACGTCGATCATTCCAATGATCGCAATCCCCCGCCTTATTTTGCCGGTCGCCGAGACATTCTGTCTGAAATCGAAAAAACATGCATCTCGATTTGGCAGCGACATGAATCCAATGCACGGCAGCTACATGGCCTGACCCGGATAATCTATGGTGCTCCTGGAGCCGGAAAATCTTCCACTTTGGAGAATTTGCAACACCTATGGAGTCTTGATTTTTACGCAACGATTGACCGAACTGATTCAACACTGCAAGAACCGACACCGGTCATGTTGTACAGTGCCGACAGTCAGATCTTTGATTCATTGGAATTATTCTGTAAAGAAATCATCAAAATCGCTGCGTCTGATACGGATGTTAATCGGTTTGCAGCAAGTAGTGAAACCATTCGAAAACGTGCAGATGTTAATCTGAGTCTTATTAAAGGTGGAATCGAAAGTGAGCGAACAACGCAGTTCAGCAATGCTGATTCTGGAGTGCAGGCGGTGCTCAATGTCCTGTCGACTATCCAATGGACTCGACCTGTAGTCATTGGCATCGACGAATCGCAGAATTTGACGGGAGACCAAGACTCCCCAGTGGGGAAAATGCTCCAAGCACTACATGCGAATCGATGTAATCTGCCGATATTGGTGGTACTGGCGGGCCTTTCTGACACATCACAACGAGTAAAAGATTTGGGGCTATCACGACTTTCTGTGGGTCGCACCCACTCCTTAGAAGGGCTGGATACAGAGGAAGTCGAAGAGCTCAAAAGAGGATTTTGCGCCTACTTTGATATTGATTTACGTCATCGTGTTCATGAATTTGATGCAATGCTTATTAATACTGACGGGTGGCCGGCTCACATTCAAAATTGCTTGTTCGCATTTTGTAAAGTTTACCTGGAAGCCAATTGCAATATAGATTCGGTAGATTTTCATCAAGTTGAACAATTGAGCCAGGCAGCACGAATCGAATACTATCACGCGCGCATCAGTCATCAAATGGCAGAATCATGTCAACTGCTGGGATTGTTGATGAAACGATTGAAGAGCAAAAATTCTCGTAGTCAGGTAATCAGCCTCATTAAGAAAATTGATTCTCAAAATGAAGATAGAAACGATATCTCGCGCTCAATACCAGACTACATGACGGCTCTTGAGTACTATCACCATCTCATTCACTGTGGAGCGTTACAGGAGCGCAATGATTCATCTGTTTTTTGTCCGATTCCCAGTTTTCGCCAGTACATGATCGAGGTCGGCAAGGAGGTACAAGACACTTGGATTTGCAAGGATGTACCACGCTATCATGGTTTGACTTGGGATGCAATTGAACGAATTGAAGCAACACACAAGATTCGCAAAGCGAGCTAATTGTTGTGGGGTTTTATATTTGACTAATCCAACGAAATAATTTCCGAAATCATCAGTTTATTCGAAAAATAGTTCATCAATTCCGACCCCGGCAAGGCAATATCAGGTTTGACTGCGTCCATGATCCGATAACAATCGCTACTTCAATCCTGCCAGTAACGGGGTGTCAATAGAATCAATAGCGTCAGCAGTTCCAGGCGTCCTAGCAACATCGTAAAGGCCAATATCCACTTTGCAGCAGACGGCAAGGATGCATAGTTGTTCACTGCATCTCCCAGTGCCGGACCCAGATTATTTAAACAGGCGGTAACCGTTGAGTAAGCCGTAACGAGATCAACTCCGGTCGTGAGCATCAGCAAAGACAGCACGACAAAACTGACGATGTACAGCGCGAAAAATCCCCACACACTGTTGACCACCTTGTTCGGTACCGACTGACCACTCATTCGGATTGGGATGATCGCTTCGGGATGGATTGCCTGAAGAATCTCTCGTCGTCCCTGTTTGTAAAGCATGATCACACGCATCACTTTGAGTCCACCGGCGGTTGAACCCGTACACCCACCAATAATGCTGGCCGCCAGTAGCATTGCAGGAACAAACAACGGCCATTGAGAATAGTCCTGGGTGGTAAATCCCGACGTTGTAGCCAGCGATACAACTTGGAAAACACCGTGCTTGACATTTTCCCACGGGTTGCCCATCGTGTCTGTAAAAACCAGGACCAAGGAAACCAATACAATCCCAATCAAGATCAGCGAAATATAAACTTTAAACTCTGTATCGAGCAGATACTCCCGAATGTGTAACTTGCTCCAAACCCTGAAATGAAGCGAAAAATTAATCCCGGATATCAACATGAACACGATTCCAACCAACAACACGTAATCATTTTGAAAATAATGAAAACTCTCGTCGTGGGTGGAAAACCCACCAATAGCGATCGTTGTATAACTGTGCGTGATCGCATCAAAAACTGACATTCCAGCCAGCCAATACGCCAACGCACAGATGAACGTCAAGCCCAGATACAGATACCACAATGCCTTGGCTGTTTCCTTGATCCTCGGTGTCAATTTGGATTGCTTCATGACACCTGGCATTTCCGCCAGGTATAGCTGCATTCCACCAATTCCCAACATCGGCAAGACTGCCACCGCCAAGACAATGATTCCCATGCCCCCTATCCACTGCAGCTGGCTGCGATAGTACAGTAACGAATACGGCATTTCATCAAGACCAACCAAGACAGTCGCACCGGTTGTTGTCAAACCCGACATGGACTCGAAAAAAGCATTGGTGAAACTGATTTCAAAGTTGTGCCAAAACAAAAAAGGCAATGTTCCAGCAATCGCCAGCGATACCCAAAAAGCGGCAACGGTCAAAAACCCCTCGCGAGCACCCAACTGCTGGCGATTGTGACGGGCTGGATACCAGATCGCAAATCCAGTTCCAAAAATCAAAATGAACGAAATCAGAAAGTCAATAAACGCACCATCTTTGAAATAGAGCGAAATTCCGATCGGTGGCAGCAGGAACAGGCTGAAAATCCCAAACAGGATTCCAACGATCTTAAGTACTGCGACGTAGTGCATGGTGAAATGGTGTCAAGCTACGCGAAAACAGCTTCGTGCACACCTTTAGCCAAAATAAAGCGGATTGGGTTCGAACAATCGTTGTACATGAGTGATCAGCTTTGGCGATTTGGCGGCGACGAAAATTATGGCGTGATCTTCGGCCTGAAATTCAAGATCGTGATGAGCGATCAATACTTCGCCATCGCGCAATATAGCACCAACGACAGCACCTTCGGGGAGATCCAACTGCTCAATGCGCCGCCCAACAACTCTGGAAGTTTGCGGATCGCCGATCGCCACGGTTTCGATCGCTTCTGCAACGCCTCGGCGCAGGGAATGAACTTCTACAGTCGAACCACTGCGGATATAACGCAGGAGTTCTCCAATTGTGTTTTGGTTGGGAGATATAACAATGTCAATACCGCTACCGGCCGATTCAAGCATTTCAACATAGCTGGAATTGTTGATCAAGGCCATCGTACGCCTGGCACCGAGCCATTTCGCCATCATCGCCGACAAAATGTTCACAGCATCATCATTGGTTACTGAGCAAAACACTTCTGTCGCTTCTATATTTTCCCTCAACATAAGATTCTGGTCTGTGGCGTTGCCGTGAATCACAATGGTATTGTCAAGCACCGTTGCCGCTTGTTCTGCGCGGGTACGATCAAATTCGATGAGTTTGGCGCGAAGATCCGCAGTTTCCATTTCAAGCGCCAAGCGCATGCCAATGTTGCCGGCACCAACCAACATGACACGCTTGCCATGAGACTTGTCAACAGTTCTCAACTCTTGCATCATGTCAGCCAAATTCTCAGGCGCTGCGATGAAAAATACCTCATCGCCTGGTAAGATCACTGTGGCACCTTTGGGGATAATGGGTTTTCCTGCACGGTAGATCGCCGCAACGCGCACATCAACACCGGGCATATGATCACTCAATTCCTCGATTTTGTGTCCGATCAGTTTCCCTCCCTCGTCTGCCCGAATGGCAACCAGTTGGACCTTACCGTGTGCAAACTCAACAATCTGCAAGGCCCCTGGCATATTGATCAGGCGAACGATCTGATCAGTCACCCGTTGCGCAGGGCTGATAATTGAATGAATAGGGATTTGCTTGTCTTCGTTTCCGAAAAACTCATCTTTTCGCTTGTGAAACTCTATGTTTCGAACACGCGCAACAAGATTCGGCTCCAAGCCGAGACGATGCATTAACTGGCAAACCAGGATATTGGTAGCATCATTGTCCGTAACTGCCAAAACCATGTCGACGCTATCTGGACTTGCTTCTTCCAATATAACTGGGTCCGCTGCATCTCCACAAATTGTCTGTAGATCCAGGTTCTGTGAAGCCTGGAGAAGCGCAGCCTCGTTACTGTCGATGATGGTGATGTTGTAGCCTTCTTCATCCAGCGCTTGCGCAACACTGGAACCAACAGTACCGGCACCAACAATCAGGATATTGGTCATGAATCGATATCGTCTCCAGAACGGCCAATGTCGTTGCCGTTGGCGTTCATTTCAATTCCAAATCCTCTTGTTTTGCGAAAAATGCTCGCTCGATGCAAGCCTGTCACCTTGACTACATCATTGAGAGTTTTGCAGCGCAGCAGATGGTATCTGAGATACTCTCGTTCAAAATTTTCTTTCGCTTCACGGTAAGGGAAACCAAAAATCTGCGCCCCTTCATCACTATCCTCCATCTGCTCAATCTCAGGTGCTTCCCAAGCTTCGAGCAATGCCTGTATCTCCGCCTCTGTGATCGTCTCCGCGCTGGTACCCTGAATGGCTTTGAGAAGCACGTTTTTCAGTTCCTCGACATTCCCTAGCCAAACGTGATTTCGAAGACTGTTAAGTGCCGATGTTGATATGCGCTTATACGAAGATTCACCAGTACTGCTGAATTTATCAACCAGATAACCAACCAGTTCCGGTATATCTTCGAGGTGGTCACGCAGTGGTTTAACGTGCAGTTGGCATTCGTTTAGACGATAAAAAAGTTCAGGTCTCAATTTGCCGGAATTCATTCTTTCATAGACCGACATGGTTGTCGTTGCTACAACGCGAGGCACCTTCGAACCTGCCTTGCCCGCACGTCTCGCATTGATTTCGTTCAATAGACCAAGAACCTGATTCTGACTGTACTTTTCATAGGCATGAATATCTCTGATCACAATCGTCCCATCACCGGCTTCGTCCAACACTTCCAATATTGACTGTTGCCACGTATCCTTTAGCAACCAATCCAGCACTTTAAATGTGTCTTGATCTTTACCACTTTCGTGATGCAACATCCGTGCTGCTGTTTCGCGACCGCTGCCGACCTCTCCTATCACGATCACATTGGAATTTGACTGTGACAGTTTTTTGATCTGGCTGCGCAGTTCAACAATAACTGAACTGGACCCCACCATTTCACGGCGCGCCTCAACTGGTTTACTCTTGATTGTATATTCAACCGGAATTTGGCTGTTACGGATGGCATTTCGAACCGTAATCTCGAGCCGACCTACAGACACTGGTTTTTCCAGATAATCGTAGGCACCGTATCTTGTCGCTTCGACCGCTGTTTCGATTGAACCATGAGCTGAAAGCATAATCACCGGCGTCGTAAATCCGACATGGTGCCATTCTTTAAGCAGCGTAATTCCATCATCACCAGGCATCCAGATATCCAGTAAAACCGCATCAAATTTCTGCAATCTGACTGCGGTACGAGCCGCGGCCGCATCATGCACCTCCGTCACCAAATAATCGAAATCGCTGAGTATTTCTCCAATCAATTGACGAATATCCGGTTCATCGTCTACGACCAATACGTGAGGGGATCGAGTGTTCATCGTTATACTTCCCTGTAGTTTGTATCAACTGATATGAGTTCAGATTGAATGGTTGGACGAGAAATATTGACTCCGAACTCCAATTGAATCTGTGCCCCAATTCCATTGGGATTGTTTCTTGCCGTAACCGTTCCACCATGAGCTTCAATGATTCGCTTGACAATTTCCAAACCAAATCCCATACCTTGTTTCTTGGTTGTCGCGTAGGGCTCGAACAAACGATCGAAAACATCGCTTCGAAATCCAGGTCCGTTGTCCATCACCCGAACGACAATATTTCCTGATAAATTGGTACCTGTTTTGATTTCCAGAGTCACTTTGTTTGAATCTTTCGTCGCTTCCCTGGCATTGCTGATCAGGTTGTTAAAGACTTGCACCAGTTTGTCCGGATCCCCTTGCATCTCGGGCAGGCTCGCATTGAGGTCTAACTTCAACTCATCAATTTGCTCGTGATCTTCGTGCAATTCAATGACTTCACGAATCAGATCGTTTAAGTCTAGAGTCGTCTTGCGTAGTACCACAGGTTTGGAATAATCCTGAAATTCTTTGACAATTCTGTTCAGGGTGTTTAGCTGCCTGCTGATTGCTGCAAACGAAAGCTCAAGCGAGCGGCTCTGGTCTTGCGACAAGTGTGCGTTCGTCTTATACTGAATCCGCTCAACAGCCAATTGTATCGGCTGTAGCGGGTTTAGCATTTCATGTGCCATTCTCCGGGCAACTTCTCGCCAGGCGACGCCTCTTTGTGCCTGCACGAGGGCGGTAATGTCTTCAATAACAACCACGTGAGTGGCAGAAGCACTATCCGGCACCGGCAACTCGGTCACACTGTAAGACAATATTTGCTGGCCCTGAGAGGTTTCAAGTTTGACGGTATCATTCCAGTCTAGAACCTTGCGGTCAATGACCGATGCAATCGAAGCAAACAGCGGAGAATATTCTTCCTTGCGCTTAATCATATCACGCAATCGAGCGCCCTTAACTTCATCCGCTTCGACTTGAAGTATGTTTTCGGTCGCTAAATTGATGTTTTTTAAGCGTTCATTCTTGTCGATAAACATCACACCGGACGACAAATGTTTCAGAACAATTTCAAGATACGCATTTTGTTCTTCAGCAAGCAATTGACTTTGGCTGATTTTTTCCTGTGACCCTTTAACTTTTCGAATCATTTCGTTGAATGATTCAACCAGTACGCCAAGATCGTCGCCTGTGTCAACCTCTTCTAGGGTTTCATAATGACCTAGCGCAACCGCCTTGGTACCCATCGACAGTGTCCGAATCGGTTGGACCAGGCGCCGGGTAAGTCCGATGGCAGCCCAGGTCGCGAGCAACAAAGCCATCAGGGTAATGTAGGTTAACGCCAGAACGAAACTGAATTTCAGCGGATTGCGAAGATACTCCAATCGTTCATGGCGTTCTCTCATCTGGCTGACCCGTTCCGCGAGACGCTGGGAACTCAAAGGCAATGTGGTCAAAACTTGCAAGTAATGACGCCTCGTCTGATCGGCCAGTGGAATGGGAATCAACATTCTTAACAACGCACTGCCATCATCGCCCGAAAGAAGTTCCCAACTGGAAGGCTGTGAGCGCAAGGACTGGTTCCGATCAGCTGTTAATTCCCCGCTGTCTTGAGTGCTGCGGGCGTCCAAGGACTGGTGAGAACCCGAATCCATATACAACTGCTCAATCAGCCTTGAGCTTGGCTGAACCGGTAACAGCGAACCTGTTCTCGAACTGCTGGAAACGACCATTCCTTCCGGACTGCTGAGATCCTCAAAGTACGTAACTTCCTCGTAGTTCGTTGCTTGACTTGCGTCAAAAATCAAATGAAAGATCCTGGAGCGAAGATCATTCGCTGAATCTGTTTCGTCAAATAATGACGCGCTGTCGCTACTGGCGGAGCCTAGGACAAACCCTGTGCCCTGGCTTTCAAAATTCAATTCTCCCAACTGAAAACCGTCGCGTTCACCCTGGTTTGACTGTTTTGTCGAACTATCGCTCAAACCAATCGCAAAATCTTGGCCATCCCGATCGCCAAGAAGACTTGCGAGTTCCTCAACAACATCTTCTAATTCATTTCTGATATTTGATTCGAATGAATTGAAAATCATGACTCTGAGCTGAGTCGCCTCTCCAACCGCCTCTCCAACCTGAAGGTTAAACCAGTTGTCAATGCCGCGACTCAACGCTAGAAAAGAAAACACGTAAATGACTGCAATGGCAATAAATGTGATCAATGCGATATTACGGAGTATCCGTATCGCCAACTGAGTGCCGGGTTCTCGCCTTCGGTATTCTTTAAAAATCTGGTATGCGTAAACTCCAATCCAGGCAAACAGGAGTACCACGCCCACTGAATTGAGAATCAACACTTCCATGGGACTTCGAACAAAAAGATCCAACTGTCCGCTACCCGTGATGATCCCCACCAGCTGGAACATCACGTAAATCAGCAGCACTGTTGCCAGTGCCAGGGCTGTGGTGTGGAAATGCTTAAAGAATGACTGAGTCACTGTATATCGAATGCGACCCGATTACTCTGCAGGCGCCAGGATTTTTTAAAAAATACGGGCAAGCGCATTACAGATGGCAAGGCCGAACGGTCAAGCGTAATCTTGACTTTTCCGCGGTAGTCCTCGTCGGACTCAGATTGCTCATCATTTAATGCGAGCTGATGAGTTCGTTTTTCACCCAGCGCTTCCAATATGCTTTCGAGCGATGGGTAATCTCCATTAATGTCCGGGTCTGACGTATTCAATCGATAAGCGCCGTATAAACTTCGATAGACAATCTTGTCGCGAAAGTCATACTCATCAACGAATTGATCCCAAATTGTGGTGCGCACCCGATATATCTTGATATTGGTTAACACCGTGATCGGAATACTTGATTCCAATGCGTGAATCACATCCTGGGTTAACTCGACATCGAAGTTCATTTCAACCAGGACATTGTTGTCGGCATCTCGAGTTGCTTCGACCGATGAAATTGAAAAACCGAAAGCGGACGAAACTGTCGCCCATAAGACCACAATCGCAGCCCACTTGCATACACTCGCTGCGTTGGCGTACCGCTTTAGCTTCCCTTTGTCAGCCAAACTCATTGCCTAATTACCCTCGCATAGTAGAATCCTTCGCCACCCGTTGTATCCTGTAGACGCTGGCGACCAAATTGGGTTGAATTCCCAAGACTTGGAGACAGGGCTTCGCAGCGGTAGTTTGCCAAGCTGCGTAGTATGTTCTCAATTTGAGAGTCGTTCTCTTGTGCCAGTATAGAACAAGTTGTGTAAAGAAGTTTTCCATTGCCTTTAAGTAACGGTAGCAACGCCTTGAGCAAGCGTGCCTGTCGATCGACACCCTGCTCGATGTCTCGTGGCGTTCGATGATGCTTGATATCCGGATGCTTATTGATGACTCCCGTTGCAGAGCACGGCGCATCAACCAGAATTCGGTCAAACAGTTCACCATCCCACCAGTCTGCCGGCTGCGATGCGTCAGCCGTCAGAACGCGAGCACTCAAACCTGCCCTTTTTAAATTATCTACAATCTCACCCGTGCGCGCCTCATCAATGTCAACTGCCACGATTTCATCCAGTTGCGGCACAATTTCAAGTAGATGAAGCAGCTTTCCACCAGGAGCTGAGCAGGCGTCAAGCACCCGTTGTCCTGGGGCAAGGTCCAATGACAGTGCAGCCAACTGGGAGGCTGTACTTTGAACTGAAATCACCCCTTCACCAATACCTGGCAAGGTTTCCAAATTTACCCGTTCATTAAGGCGTATGCCCACCGGTGAACCCGGATCAAGTTGTGCCGCGATTCCAACAGATTTGAGTTGCGCGAGGTATTCGGCCGGATCTGCTTTTTGAACATTAACCCGCAACGTAATTTGCGCCCTGCAATTATTGGCTTCAAGAATATTTTGCCAATCGTCCGGCCATTGCTTGCGAATCAGATCGATCAGCCACCCAGGATGAGAAAAACGCGAGACCTCATTGAGACAAACGGAGTCAAGTTGAGAGCGAGTGCGTACAAATTTTCGCATAATCGCGTTCGTCAGTCCTCGCGCCCAGGGCTTCCCCATTTGGGCAGTCGCATTGACAGTCTCAGAAACGCTGGCATGTTGAGGAATTCGCATGAACTCTAACTGGTAAAGGCCGACGAGCAGCAAACTGAAGATATCGCGATCCTTTCGCCGCATCGATTTTTCTAACAATAGGTTCG
This sequence comes from Arenicellales bacterium, assembly GCA_963664525.1. Classification (GTDB taxonomy): domain Bacteria; phylum Pseudomonadota; class Gammaproteobacteria; order Arenicellales; family JAJDZL01; genus JAJDZL01. The sequence continues at coordinate 78,844 of OY761535.1, read as the reverse complement.
CATAGTGTTCGAGTCGCCAAAACCAACGCACGACGCCTTTGACCATCTCGGTAATCAGCCGGCGATCGTCCGCATCCCAGCCGATCAGTGTGCGGTCCAGCGTCCGGTTCAACTGACGACCCTGGTACACAACCTGATGAACCGCCTGCGCAGCGGCTGCGCGAGAATTTGTCGTATTCATCATCAATCAATGACTGGACGTGATCAACTAAAAATCGATCCCGGAGGGACTGGGCATCCTGACAGAAAATCGGCCGCACGCATACGCTTTTTTCCCTCGCGCTGCAAATTCAAAATTCGTACAGCGTTTTGCCCTGCGCCAACAACAATCCCGCACCGAGCGTTGCTTTCGATGACTCCACCTGCTTGATTGGCAACTGCATCAGGCGAACACACTTCAGCAGACCAAATTCGAAGAGTCATATCGCCGAATTGTGTTCTCGCAATTGGCCATGGATTGCAGGCATGAATTTTTCGAACAATTTCGAACGCCGGCAGCTGCCAATCAATCAACGATTCTGCAACACTGAGTTTGGCTGCATAAGTGGACAGACGCTCAACTTGCTGTATTGCATTTTGTTGGTACTTAGGAAGCGACCCAAGCACTTTGATCAGTTCCAGCGCCCCAATTTCGGCGAGTTTTTCCTGCAATATCGAAGTGGTGTCGCCTGGTTCGATGTTGATTTCGCTTTGCGAAAGCATCGCACCCGTGTCAAGACCTGAATCCATTTGCATGATCGTGATTCCAGTTTTACTGTCTCCAGACTCAATGGCGCGGGCAATCGGCGCTGCGCCTCGCCAGCGAGGCAGCAACGACGCGTGAACGTTTATACAACCCAAGCGGGGCAACTTTAACAGTTCACGCGGCAAAATCAGACCGAATGCAACCACAATCATCACGTCCGGCTCATATTCTTTCAACTGCGCGATTGTTTCTTTCGAGATCCGTTCGGTTTGAAGTACTGGGATATTTTTGGCGCTGGCCAATTGTTTAACTGGCGGAGCGGTCAGTTTTCGACCCCTACCCTGGTGGCGGTCCGGTTGTGTCAAAACTGAAACAACTTGAAAGTCTTGCTCAAGAAGGCGGCGCAAACTTGGCAGCGCAAATTCCGGAGTACCGGCGAATATTACCCGCGGCTTCATCAGTGTATTTCAAAGAATTTGAAACAGATGCAAAGTGATCTGTACTTTGATGAGCGACTCGATAGCCTATACAGCCTGTCGAGCTGGTTTGCGCTGACGCTGCCGAGCGGCCTTTTCAAATTGCCGCTTGACTTTATTTCGTTTCAGGCGCGAAAGGTAGTCAGTGAACAGTTTGCCACTTAAGTGATCAATTTCATGCTGCACGCAAACCGCAAACAGATCTTCTGCTTCGGATTCGTAAGTCTCACCATTTTCGTCTTGTGCGCAAAATCGAATCCAATGTGCCCGTTTGACTTCGGCAAAGTAGCCCGGAAACGACAGGCAGCCCTCTTCGATGATTTGTTCACCGGACGAATCAACAATTTGGGGATTAATCAGCACTTTCAAGTCTTGCGACTGTGACGAAACATCCACTACGATGATGCTTTTGGGAATTCCGACCTGAATTGATGCCAGACCAATGCCGGGTGCTGCATACATCGTTTCTGCCATATCAGCAACAATGCGACGAACTTCATCATTAAATTCAGAAACCGGTTCAGCAACCCGTCGCAGTCTTGGGTCGGGATAAACAAGTATGTCGAGTACAGCCATTACTTCTTCAAAGTCATTCTATTTGAGTGGACATATTAGGGGTGCGATCGGCTCAATCACACAATCAAATCTTGCTTTTTGTATTTTTATTTTGAAAAATTCTTGGTTCGGTAAGATTTTCGCAATATAAAATTTGTGGCTTGAACCATCCTCAAACCAACCTAATCAACATCCATCATATTTTACCAATTGCATCAATGAATAACCTTGTCGTCGTTGAATCACCGGCCAAATCGGTAACCATCGGTCGATATTTGAACGACAGCACAAATTCGAAAAATTTCAAAATCCTGGCGACTGGCGGCCATATTTACGAATCCAACAAGGTGGACGTCGAAGAAGGGTTTAGACTGAACTACGATCTGATTCCCAGTAAGCGCAAGTCGATCGATATGATCGAAAAGGCGATGCGCACAGCGGACTGTTTGTACCTGGCGACAGACCCGGACCGGGAAGGCGAAGCCATATCGGCACATGTGTACGACTTCCTGGAACGACGAGGTGTCTTGAAAGACAAGAAAGTCCACCGAATCGTGTTTTACGAGGTAACCCAGCAAGCGGTACTGGACTCGATCGCCAAACCCGGCGAAGTCTCCGAAAGCCTGGTACAAGCTCAACAGTCGCGAGATGCCCTGGACTGGCTGGTCGGTTACAACCTGTCGCCGCTATTGATTCGCAAATTGCGTACCCAGCACCTTTCGGCAGGGCGAGTACAGAGCCCTGCTCTGAGGCTTGTTGTCGAACGACAACGGGAAATTGAACGGTTCAATCCTGTTGAGTACTGGACGATTGGCGCGGAACTGTCTAAACTCGACGGCGCCGGCAATCCAGCTGTCATCGAGCCAATTAAGTCGCAATTAAGCCATCTGTCTGGAAATAAGCTCAAAAAACATGACATCGGCAACGCCGAAGCAGCAAACGCGGCAATCGAAGCGATCGAGTCCGCTTTGCAGCAAACAAACCAGGAACTCACCGTATCGGCGGTCAACAAGAAACAACGAAAACGAAAGCCGCCACCGCCGTTTAAAACCTCGACACTCGTACAGGCCGCGTCTCAAAGACTCAAACGAAGTGCGGCTGATGTCGCTCGCATTGCACAAAAGCTCTATGAAGGACTTGAAATCGACGGTTCATTAACAGGTCTAATCACCTACACCCGTACCGATTCCCTGACGCTGTCAACGGTTGCAACCGGTCAGATTCGTGAATTTATCACCGGCAAGTACGGTCAGCGAAGTGTGCCAACGTCACCGCGGACCTATCGGACAAAATCAAAGACCGCACAAGAAGCCCACGAGGCCATTCGTCCCACAAATATTTTTCTAACACCCGATAAAGTTCGCTCTTCCTTGAGTCCGGAACAGTTTGCTATTTATGACCTAATTTGGCGGCGAACGGTTGCTTCACAAATGAACGATGCAGTTTTTGATGAAGTTTCCGTTGAGTTCGAAGTCGACAGTCACCGTTTTCGTACGTCCGGTTCTACCCTGGTTTCACCCGGATGGTTAGCCGTGTTGAAAACAGAAAGTGCAAAGGAGCGAGATTCGGACAACAACCAGTCTTTACCATCGTTCGTTGAAGGCGAACGCGTGCCTGTGCTTGCCCTTAGCAAGGAACAGCACTTCACCCAGCCACCCCCTCGCTATAACACCGGCAGTCTGGTTAAACAGCTGGAGGAGTATGGAATCGGTCGACCTTCAACCTGGCCAACCATCATCAATAAATTAATCGACAGAAACTACATCACTGTTCAAAACCAGAGTTTTTATGCCCAAAGCCTGGGCTGCATCGTCGCCGACTACTTGAATCAGCATTTTGAGCTGTATGTCGATTACGACTTTACCGGCAAAGTTGAAGACAAATTAGACGATATTGCCCAGGGTGAACTGCAACGCTTGTCCGTGCTGAATGAATTTTGGGCAGAATTTTCGTCACATTTACAGTCAAAACTTGAAGCTCCGGGTTTCGAAGTCGTATTGGGCCAAGATCCCAAAACTGGGCGCGATTTGCTGGTGCGCGTCCGAAATGGTGGTTTGTTCTTGCAACTGGGACGACGCACTGACCCCGAAAAACCACAATTCAGACCGCTACCGAGTGATATAGACCCGGCCGCGGTCAGCTTGGAAGAAGCCATCAAGAGTTTTGCTAAGCCCTCATTGCCGAAAACGCTCGAACAAAAGACAAAAGATGGTCACACGGTTGAAATCAAATCAGGACGCTACGGACCTTACTTTTCCTGTACCGATGATGATGGGACAGTAACCAATTTCAATTTAGGTGACGGTATCGATCCTCATTCTGTAACGATCGAACAAATTGAAGAAATTCTGGCGCTACCCAAATTACCGAGAAGTCTAGGTAAGAGCGATGATTATGATGAAATCGTCGCTAAAAGTGGCCGATTTGGTCCTTACCTCGCCATTGTGGATAGTAACGGACTGAAGTTTAATGTCAATATCGGAAAAGCGGACAATCCAGCAACAATAACGCTCGAACGGGCCATTGAGATCATCAAGACTTCGAACCGCAAACCTGGTTCGAAAGGCCGATCGCGAACGGTAATCAAGGATTTTCAGCAAGAGGGTATCCAGGTGTTGGATGGTCGCTACGGTCCTTACGTTACGGATGGAAAAATTAATGCCAATGTGCCAAATAGCCTTGTCGCGGCACAACTCGACCTTGATACCTGCCAGGAACTGATCGAGAAAAAAAGACAACAAGGATCAAAACCAAAAAACAGGTCGCCAGCAAGAAGACGAAAACGTTCGAACTGAGTCGTGGCTCGATACTACGGCACAAGCAGATTCGACATGAAGTTTCAACTGAGTCGCAGATTGCCCAAGACCATTGGACGATGAGTTTTCTTGATCTTTATTCTCGATTGCCCGTCGTTTCTCGTCCGCCAGTCATTTACAAATCGCCTTTGGATCATTGGATTAATCAATCAATAGCAAGCCGAGCACCGAATCAATGGATGACAGCCGACGGCATTGAACTGACATCCAGATGGGTGCGTTCAGCTTAACAAGCGACGAACTTTCTTTCGGGAAATCACTTTAATTGGTTTGGAAGTTGTTGGACTGAGCGGCGGGTAAGGAATGCTTGGTAAAAAACAAAAAAGTTCCACATCAACCTCCAGTGCTCCAATATCAAGTCCAGGAATATTTTCGAAACGATTCCCGGCAAATCGCTTGCGCTTTTCCATTTGATCGTATTGCAGGCCTGTTTCGTCCAGTCGCGCACAGACCTCTTCAACAGTATCGGAGAAAATATGAACCTCAACTGGCCGACTTGAGGTGATGACTCCCGTCAGCGCAGCACCGGTCAGTTTTGGAGTGTAGTCGGCAAAAAAATCCATCATAATCAGCGCGACTTCGAGATATTTTTGCTGTAGACTCTCCTTTTGTCCGTTTTCGAAAATGGTGAGTTGTTCCTCCAGCGCGTCCTCAATCTCCAGATTGCTTGGAATCGAATGATTCGTGGAAACACCCAGACGCAGGCAGGCTTTTTCTTTGGCTTTCCGAAAATCGCGAACGCCTTCATCTGCCATGATTCGGGCAGCTTCGTAACGGATCGACCGCCGGCGGCGGTTCGTATTGTTCGCCATGGTATCGATGAAACCGATCGGTTAGTCAGCTGTCCCGATCATTCAATCGGTGTCAACAGTTTTCAACGTGGGTTGAAGTCAGCTGTTGACGGTATGACCGAGACCCGCGACGCTGCGCTGACACACTGAAAACTGTGATTTGCTTCACACAGTTGGCAGTTTCGAGACGGGAGTCTTGGAATTGAAAGGTCATGTTTGAAATGCTGCGCGCCCGGTTCGAACCGGCCTTTAAGGAGAACCGGTCAATATTCAGTGTCTAGAAAAGTTCGCTGCTGGTCGATTGTCCGCCCGAATCGGGTAAGGTTTCGTTGGATTCAGCATCCACATGAACGACTTCCAAAACTGGCTGGGTACCGGCGATAAACAATTCCTGGATGGCATCGTCTTGATCTTGCAATACAGCCTCACCTGTCTGAGCATCGACGTGTTGCGTTACAACGTTATCGGGTGGTACAAGTGGTACGACGGGCAAACCGTCCAAAGCCGACTCCATATAGTCGATCCAAATGGGCAGTGCCAAACCCGAGCCGTGCTCATTTCGACCCAGATCGGTGGGTTTATCAAACCCCACCCAAACCGTTGCAGCCACGTCAGAGTTGAATCCTGAAAACCAGGCGTCCTCAAAATCGTTGGTCGTACCGGTCTTTCCACCTATATCAGAGCGATTCAGTGACCGAGCCCGTCGCCCCGTGCCGCTTCGAATGACTTCACGCAAAAGATCGGTCATGATGTAGGCATTGGCACTCGAAATAACTCGTTTGGCAACCTTGACCGTCGGGTGCGCGGGTAACCGCTCATCTTCTAGGTGCTGCTGTTCAGGCTGCACCACACAGCTGGCGCACACTTGAGTCGTCCGGCCACGCAAGACGACCCTTTCGTCCTGATCCTTGACGACATCAATAAAATACGGCTCAACCAGGTAACCACCATTGGCAAAAACAGAGTACCCTGAGACCACGTTCAGCGGTGTTGCCTCGGCGGATCCAAGTGCGAGCGAAAAACCATGCGGCAACGAGTTTCTGTCGAAACCAAATTTGCTGATGTGATCGATTGTCGTTTCCGTACCCAAACCCCTGATCAAGCGCACAGAAACCAGGTTCAATGATCTTCCCAATGCCTCTCGCAAGCGAGTGTCTCCGGTGAATTTTCCGCTATAGTTTTGCGGGCGCCAGAGTATTTCAGATTGCTGGTCTTCCAGAACAATCGGTGCGCCACTAATCAGGCTGGCTGGTGTGAATCCGTTATCCAGTGCTGCGGAATAAACGAAAGGTTTGATATTCGAACCCAACAGGCGTTTACCCTGGGTCGCCCGGTTAAATTGATCAAGGTAATAGTCAAACCCACCGACCATCGCCAATACGGCACCACTTTTCGGGTCGATCGAAACAAAGGCACCCTCGACTTGCGGGATTTGCGCCAGCATCCAGCTTTCACCATCATCCGCCGGACGCACGTACAAAATATCTCCCAAGCGCATGACATCGTTCGGATTCGCAGGTTCCGGACCGCGAGCGCGTGCCGATTGATAGCGGCGCGCCCACTTCATGTTTTCCCAAGGAATGATGATTGTTTCAGACGACTTGTTCACCGTTACGGCGTGGTCATCATGCAACTCAGTCACCAACACCGGGATGATCTCCTGACTGGGTTCGACGTGTCTTATTGCGTTATAGACTTTCTCCTCGGTATCCAGTAAAGCAAGGTCCCAGTTGCGAACCGCTCCGCGATATCCGTGTCGCATGTCATATCGAATCAGGCCTTCGCGTAAACTCCCAATGGCAGCCAATTGATGCTTCGAGTCAACCGTCGAATAAACGCTGTATCCATCTTCGTAAACCGATTTCCCGAACCGGTCAAACATGACCTGTCGAATTTGTTCGGCAACATAAGGCGCTTTGAGCTCAACTTCTGAAATATGCAGTTCAGCCGTCAGCGGCATAGCAACAAATTCAAGGTGCTGATCTTGCGAGATATATCCGAGTTCATGCATGCGCCCAAGGATGTAATCTCGCCGAATTTTTGCATTTTCAGGGTTGGTGATTGGATTGACACTCGATGGCGCTTTGGGTAAAGCTGCGAGCATTGCATACTGCGCTATGTCAAGCTCATTAAGCGTTTTGCCGTAGTAAACGGTGGCCGCTGCTCCAAAACCGTACGCCCTGTGCCCCAAGAAAATCTTGTTCAGGTATAGTTCCAAAATTTCATCTTTGCTAAGGTACTGTTCCAGGCGTAAAGCGAGCAGAGCTTCCCTGGCTTTTCGCAAATATGATCTTTCTCTGGTGAGGTAAAAGTTTCGGGCCACCTGCATGGTAATCGTACTAGCGCCCTGGGACCTGCTGCCTGAAACAATGTTGGCGTACATGGCACGCAAAATGCCGCGATAATCAATGCCAACGTGTTGATAGTATCGATCGTCCTCTGCAGCGAGAACTGCTGCAATCAGCGGGGGTGGTGTGTCCTTGATTTCAATCGGTACGCGTCGCTGGTCACCGAATTCTCCGATCAAAAGCCCATCACTGGAATAGATCCGCAAGGGGACCTTGAATTGCAATGACTTAATCGTCTCAATATCGGGTAAGCCAGGCAACACCAGCAGCACCACGATAACACCGGCAGCCAATGCCATCATGAATAGATTGCTAAGCGCAATCAACGCAAAAGAAAATATTCCGTAAGTGCGGGAACCGTCTTGACTTTTGCCAAACATATGCTGAGCACCGAATTGTTCTGACTATCCAGAAAGTGACCGAAGCGTGTCACTTGTTACAATCCAAATTGTAATGACTGATTGAACAATTATCGCTTCACATGTGCCAGAGCCAGTCAATACAATAATTATTGTGTAATTATATTCGCTTCCTTAAATCACAATCTCTCGCACAGCAGAATGCTAATCACTGCGAATGAGCCTGTTTGATGGTCGAACAACAAACCAATCTTGAGCAAAGAATAGCAGCATACCGCCTGTCCGACCCAATGATTGTATTGATCGGGCCCATGGGCGCTGGTAAATCGACCGTCGGAAGGCGCCTTGCGGAAAAATTGCACCTGGATTTTATCGACCTGGACAATGAAATCGAAAAGAAAGCAGGCCAACGTATTTCAGATATTTTTCAATCAGAAGGCGAAGCGCAATTCAGGGTTCGGGAAACCGTAGCGATGGAAGAATTTTGCTGTCTCAGCGGAACGGTGATCGCAACGGGTGGCGGCGCAATTTTGTCACAAGCCAATCGAAAAATGATGCGAAACGGGGTCGTCATATTTCTGAATGCAACACCTCAACAGCAGTTTTTGCGTATCAAGAATCGAACACATCGACCCAATTTTGACCCGGAACGACCATTGGAACGACTGACCGAACTCATGACTGTTCGAGAACCGCTTTATCGCGCAGAGGCTGATTTCGTGGTCAATTCCGATAACCAGACCGTTGAAACGATTGCTCGGGAAATTGAAAACTACCTGCTCCAAATTTGACCATTGACCCATGCAAACCACCACTGTAAATCTCGGCGAACGTAGCTATCCGATATACGTGGGTCGGAACCTGCTTGAAAAACCGGAGATATTTCGACCCTTTATTCTGGGTGAACGAGCCGTCGTCATCAGCAATGAGACGATTGCACCCTTATATGCAAAAACACTGTGCGACTCAATCAGCGAGTTCGTACGAACCGATCTTTTTTGCCTGCCCGATGGGGAAATCCACAAAAACATTGCGACAGTCGGTCATATTTTTGACCGGCTGTTGTCGATCCCCTGTGATCGAAAAACAACCATCCTTGCCCTTGGCGGTGGGGTCGTCGGAGATATTGCAGGCTTTGCCGCAGCCTGCTATCAGCGAGGTGTACCTTACATTCATGTTCCGACAACCTTGCTCGCACAAGTCGACTCATCGATTGGTGGCAAAACTGGCGTCAATCACCCGGCGGGGAAAAATATGATCGGTGCGATCTACCAACCAAAATGCGTCGTCGCGGACATCAACACCCTGCAGTCCTTGCCTCAACGGGAACTTCAGGCCGGTTTGGCCGAAGTCATCAAATATGGCCTGATCCGAGATCCAGAATTTTTTACCTGGATGGAACAAAATATCGATGCCTTGCTAGCTCATGATCTGGCTGCCTTAACTTATGCCATCGAACGGTCCTGCATCAACAAGGCACAAGTCGTCGAACAAGATGAGCGAGAGTCTGGAGTGCGCGCACTATTGAACTTTGGACATACTTTCGGCCATGCCATCGAAAACAAGTTGGGCTACAAGGATTGGCTGCACGGTGAAGCAGTCGCTGCTGGCATGGTCATCGCGGCGCAATTCTCAAAACGGCTGAACTTGATTGATGAAGAGCAATATCTGCGTGTTGAAGAGACCATTGGAAAATTCGGACTGCCGATCAGGCCACCTTCAGACATGACTGAAGATGAGTTTTTAGATGCGATGGCAGTTGACAAAAAAGTTGATGCCGGAAAAATCCGCTTCATTGTTCTAGAAAAAATCGGCAAGGCTTTTGTCATCGACGATTATCCTTTGTCGGTTCTCAAGCAGACGCTGGCTGCCTTTCGCCAACCCTCCACTGACGCCTAAAGTGCGCTTGTCGTTTTCGACGCGTGCTGGACAAATTCGCCGAAATTGACCGCTGTATCGTAAAATAAATCTCGATCGAAATAAACTAACACTTCGCTCAACACTCACATGGGTGTTGTTTCACACAGTCAATTGCTAGCCAATTGATCTGCTGCAGTCGATCGCGCATCACAAAAATTGACCTGGATCGTTCATTGAATCAACCGCGCCAACAACAAGATACTGGACTTTATCGCCCGCAATTTGAAAAAGACGGTTGCGGATTCGGCCTGATCGCCCACATGGACGGGCAACCGTCGCACTGGCTGGTCGAAACTGCAGTGAAAGCGCTTTCGAATCTGACCCATCGCGGCGCAATTGCCGCAGACGGCAAAACCGGCGATGGCTGTGGTATTTTGCTCAAAATGCCAGGCCCATTCTTCAGGCGGGTCGCTGAACTACAAAATTTCAGTTTGTCGAAAAAATTTGCCATAGGGATGGTTTTTCACAACTCTGATCCCGCCGCCGCCAAACGCGCACGCGAAATTGTTGAAGATGAAATTAGTAATAAAGGACTGGAAGCGGTCGGCTGGCGAAGCGTCCCGACCGACTCGACAGCGCTTGGAGATGGCGCTTTGGCTGCGAAACCAGTCATCGAGCAAATTTTCGTCAATGCGCCGGTGAACCTATCCTCAGACCAGTTTGAACGGCGTCTATATTCGGCAAGACGCGTCGCGGAAAATCGTATTTCGACAAGCGATAAGCAATTTTACTTTTGCAGCCTGTCTGCTAAAGTCATCGTCTACAAAGGACTGGTCATGCCAGCCAATTTGACGGTGTTTTATCCTGAACTTGAAAATCCCGAACTTGAATCGTCGCTCGCGGTCTTTCATCAACGATTTTCTACCAATACGGCACCAACCTGGAATTTGGCCCAGCCATTTCGCATGCTCGCACACAATGGAGAAATTAACACCATCCAGAGTAATCGCAATTGGTCCATTGCCAGAAGCGGCAAGTTTTCCGACTCATTACACGAGAATATCGATGAACTTTTGCCCCTGGTCGATTTTCAATCGTCAGATTCTGCAAGTCTGGACAACATGCTCGACTTTTTGGTCAGTGGCGGTATGGACGTTTTTCGAGCAATGCAAATTCTGGTCCCCCCGGCCTGGCAGAATGTGGATACGATTGAACCGAACCTGCGCGCATTTCACAGCTATAACTCACTGCATGCGGAGCCTTGGGACGGACCTGCCGGAATCGTATTGACCGATGGGCGATATGCCGCCTGTGCCATGGATCGAAACGGCCTTAGACCTGCGAGATACGTGATATCTGCAGACCGCCACATTACATTGTGTACAGAAGTCGGTGTCTACGACTACAAGGAAAAAGATCTCGTCGCCAAAGGTCGCCTGAAGCCAGGAGAAATGATCGCTGCTGATACCCGCACTGGTGAACTGCTGCTGCCCGACGATATCAGTACGATGCTGGCCAATCGCCAGCCTTATAACCGTTGGCTGAAACATCGCCAGCAAAGAATCTATACCCGATTGCTGGATTTTTCTCACCTGAGCATCAAACTCAACCCGTTTGAGCGCAAAATCTACAAGAAACTGTTCAATCTGTCTTATGAAGAACAAGAACAGGTGCTTCGGGTATTGAGCGAGTTGGGGCAAGAAGCCGTCGGGTCAATGGGAGACGATACGCCTTTGCCCGTGTTGTCAAAAAGAATTCGATCGCTTTACAGCAATTTTCGCCAACAGTTTGCCCAGGTGACCAATCCGCCAATCGACCCGCTACGCGAGAAAATCGTGATGTCGCTGGAAACGACCATCGGTCCGACCATGGGCCTGTTTGAAGAATCAAACGAACATGCAAAGCGGCTGATTATTGGGTCCCCGGTGCTGTCAGGACGGAAATTTCAAACCCTGATGGAACAGCAGGATCCCTCTTTTCGAGTCTACCGTATCGACATCAACTATGAACGCGATGAAGGCTTGCGAAATGCAATCGAAAGAATCTGTGATGAAGTCACCGAGGCGGTCAAACAGGGTCACCTGATCATTACGCTGTCTGATCGAAAAATTGATGCCAACCATTTACCCATTCATGCACTGATGGCTACCGGTGCTGTTCACCACAGGCTAATTCGAGAAGGTTTGCGATGTGATGCAAATTTGATTATCGAAACGGCCACCGCGCGTGATCCGCATCATTTTGCTGTATTGATCGGTTATGGCGCCACTGCGGTGTATCCGTATTTGAGCTACTCCACCGTTCGGGAAATGGTGGGTGAAAATGCCAGTGAAAAATATTCATTGAATGCAATTCGGTCTTATCGCCAGGGCATCAAAAAAGGATTGTTCAAGATCATGTCGAAAATGGGTATTTCGACAATTGCCAGTTATCGAGGTGCACAACTGTTTGAAGCAGTCGGTCTTGCCAGCGACGTGGTTGATCTATGCTTTAGCGGAACGGTTTCCCGAATACAGGGCATCACTTTCGAAGATATCGAAAGCGATCAAATCAAGCTGACCAAAGCCGCTTGGGATCCCAGACGAACAGTCAGCCATGGTGGACTGTTGAAATATTCATCGGACAGCGAGTACCATGCTTACCACCCGGATGTCGTTCATTCACTTCATAGTGCCGTACAAAGTGGAAAGCCAAGTGACTATCACAAGTTTTCGAGCCTCGTTAACGACAGGGACCCCGCTGTTTTAAGAGACTTGCTGGCTGTGCGCACCAACAAGAATGCAGCCATCGCCATCTCAGAAGTGGAGCCTGCAACGAAAATTCTTGCGCGCTTTGATAGTGCCGCGATGTCCTTGGGTGCACTGTCACCGGAGGCGCACGAGGTCCTCGCCCTCGCAATGAATGAAATCGGTGGGCGCTCAAATTCCGGGGAAGGCGGTGAAGACCCGGCTCGCTACAACACCTCTAGAACCTCGAAAATCAAGCAGGTTGCGTCCGGTCGATTCGGCGTAACACCGCACTATCTGGTCAACGCCGAGGTATTGCAGATCAAGATCGCACAAGGCGCAAAACCCGGAGAAGGCGGGCAGCTGCCGGGGCACAAGGTCAGTGAAATGATCGCAGCACTGCGTTACTCATCACCCGGTGTCTCACTGATTTCACCACCACCGCATCATGATATCTATTCCATCGAAGATCTTGCTCAATTGATCTTTGACCTCAAGCAGGTCAATCCCAAGGCACTGGTCTCCGTCAAGCTGGTCTCCGAAGCAGGTGTCGGCACGATCGCTGCTGGCGTCGCCAAGGCTTACGCCGACCTGATCACCATCGCAGGTTATGATGGTGGAACCGGAGCCAGTCCGCTGACTTCCGTGAAATATGCGGGTAGTCCATGGGAACTCGGCCTGGTAGAGACGCAACAGACACTGAGAATGAACGGGCTGCGGCACTTGGTGCGACTGCAAGTTGACGGAGGGCTAAAGACGGGTCTGGATGTCGTCAAAGCTGCGATACTGGGTGCGGACTCATTTGGATTCGGCACGGCACCGATGCTGGCAATGGGATGTAAGTATTTGCGCGTCTGTCACCTGAATAACTGCGCAACTGGCGTAGCAACCCAGGACAAGAACTTAAGAGAGCGCCACTTTGTCGGTACTAAACAAAGAGTCGTGCGTTATTTTCAGTTCGTTGCCGAAGAGGTCCGAGAACTTCTCGCCTTGATGGGTGAACGCAGCCTGGACGACATCATCGGCCGGCCAGAACTGCTTGAAATTCTGCCCGGCATCACGCAAATCCAAAAGCGCCTGGATTTATCCGCATTGCTGTCAACAGCCAATGTACCAGACAACGTACCGCGCCGCTGTACCGAATCGAAAAATCAACCCTGGGACCGGGCGTCCCTGGCTGAACGAATGGTCAAAGATGCATTGCCAGGCATACAAAATGGAACCGGTGGAGAGTTCAGTTACGAAATTCGCAACACCAATCGCTCGATTGGTGCGCGCCTTTCAGGAGAAATCGCAAAAGCCAAACAAGCACTGAAATCTCCCGTCAAGGTACGATTCCAAGGTGTCGCAGGACAAAGTTTTGGTGCGTGGAATGCCGCTGGGCTCGAATTGTACCTTGAAGGTGATGCAAACGATTACGTCGGCAAAGGTATGGCGGGTGGAAAAATTGTACTCAAACCTGCCAAGGACAGTCCGCTTGAAACCCGTACAACGCCGATTGCTGGAAACACCTGTTTGTATGGCGCTACGGGTGGGAAGTTTTTCGCTGCCGGGACGGCAGGAGAACGTTTCGCCGTCAGGAATTCAGGTGCAATCGCAGTACTCGAAGGTTGTGGTGATCACGGCTGTGAATACATGACCGGTGGTGCTGTGCTGTCGCTGGGTCGAACCGGTGTGAATTTCGGTGCGGGTATGACCGGTGGCATCGCGTTTGTATTGGACATCGAACGGGTATTCGTTGACTGCTATAACCACGAGTTAATCGACATTCATCGATTAACGCACGAAGACATGGAACCTCACCTGAGCTACCTGCATGAACTGATTGATGAATACGTATTGGAATCCGGCAGTCCCTGGGGGCAGACGGTCAGTGATGACTTTTTGGAACTGGCTGGGCGATTTTGGCTGATTAAACCCAAAGCTTCCGATATCAAGGATTTAATGGAAACACTGCGCGAAGCGGCCTGATTACCATGAAACAGCATTTTCAATTTGTCGACCTGCCGCGCCAGGACCCACCCAAGGACTCTGCGCAATCGCGCATTTTTCACTGGGGTGAGATTTACCAGCACTACGACCCTGATGTGGCTGCAAGTCAATCAGCACGCTGCATTGCTTGCGGTAACCCCTACTGTCAGTGGAAGTGCCCGGTACACAATTACATTCCCGATTGGCTGAGCCTGGTTTCTGAAGGACGGCTTTTTGAAGCGGCGGAACTTTCACACCAGACGAATTCCTTGCCTGAAATTTGTGGCAGAATCTGCCCGCAGGATCGACTTTGCGAAGGCGCTTGCACCATGAACGATGGATTCGGTGCGATTACCATAGGGTCGGTTGAAAAATACATTACCGATGAAGCTTTCAGTCAGGGCTGGATGCCTGATCTGAGCAATATTCCACAAACTGGAAAGCACGTGGCAATCGTCGGTAGCGGTCCAGCGGGTCTAGGCTGTGCCGATGTCCTGGTCAGAAATGGCGTACACGCCACGGTATTTGATCGTTATTCAGAAATCGGAGGCTTAATGACATTCGGCATTCCTCCGTTCAAACTGGAAAAAGAAGTAGTGCTCAAGCGCAGAGAGGTGATGGAGCATATGGGCGTAAATTTTGCGCTCAATACGCACGTGGGCAGCGATGTGCAATTGGCCGAACTGTTGCGCGACTATGATGCAGTCTTTCTTGGCATGGGGACTTATACCTACATGAAAGGTGGGTTTCCAGGCGAGAATTTACCCGGAGTTTACGAAGCACTGCCCTATCTGGTCGGGAACAATCACCAAGTCGAAAACTGGCAGGCCAAGGACTGGCCATTTATTGATCTTTCAAACCAGGATGTCGTCGTACTAGGCGGTGGTGATACCGCCATGGATTGCGTTCGCACCGCAGTTCGTCAAGGCGCCAACCGGGTGACCTGTGTTTATCGGCGTGATGAGGAAAATATGCCTGGATCCCGGCGAGAGGTCTGGCACGCCAAAGAAGAAGGCGTGCGATTCTTATGGAATTGCCAACCCGTTGAGATTGTCGGTAACGGTGCGGTTCAAGCTGTAAAACTCGTTCAAACTGAACTGGGTGAACCTGATGAGCGCGGCAGGCGGCAGCCGCAGCCGGTTGCCGGCAGTGAGCATGAAATTTCGTGCAACAGCGCAATCATCGCTTTCGGCTTTCGGCCGAATCCGCAGGAGTGGTTTGCCGAAAACAGCATTGAGATCGACACATTCTTGCGCGTCATGGCACGACCGGACAGTGAGTTTCCATTTCAGACAACCAATCCGAAAGTGTTTTCGGGCGGTGACATGGTGCGCGGAGCGGACCTTGTTGTTACTGCAGTCTTCGAAGGCCGGGAAGCGGCCAACGGAATCATCCGGTATCTCGGTGTATAAGCCCATCGAAATGGTGGAAAACAACACCATCAGCGACCGTCTTATTGTCGCACTCGATGTTCCAACTGAACGCCAGGCATTGCAACTGCTTGCACAACTCGATGGCAGCGTCAACTTCTTTAAGGTAGGGCTGGAATTGCTGTCGAGCAGCTCGGGGCTGCGATTGATCGAACATCTTGCCGATCTGGGTCACAAGGTTTTTGCTGATTTCAAGTTTCTGGACATTCCTCAAACAGTGTATCGCGCGGTTCGTAACCTGAACGGGCGCGGGATCAATTTCCTCACAGTTCATGCCGAACCTCAAGCCATGCAAGCGGCTGTCCAAGCTGCAGATGACATGTCGGTGCTGGCGGTCACGGTACTCACGAGTGTGAGTGAGCAATCGATCAAGGACATGGGCTACGCGGCCACTGTTGCCGAGCTTGTCAAAATGCGCGCACTTCACGCAAAACAATATGGCTGTGCTGGTGTCATCGCATCACCAAAAGAAGCCAACCTGATCAGGGAGAGCACGGATAAAGAATTTTTAGTGGTTACGCCTGGGATTCGAGAACAGAATTCCCCTTCGCACGACCAGGAGCGAACCATGGGTGTCACCGAAGCGCTTCGCGCTGGGTCCGACTATGTCGTTGTCGGCAGGCCAATTCGAGATGCGAAAGACCCCAAATCAGCAGCACTTGGTTTTCAGTCAAGAATTCGAGACTGGAACGATTCTTTGATTTCCAGCACATAAGACTGTGTCGAATAAAGCAGAATTTTCGCCCGTACACGACAGTCGCTTTATGCGTGCCTTGCGCTTGGAACCTGTCGATCAAACTCCAATCTGGATTATGCGACAGGCGGGACGATACCTGCCTGAATATCGCGCAACTCGAAAACGTGCAGGAGACTTCCTCACGTTGTGTCGGACACCGGAACTCGCTTGCGAAGTTACCCTGCAGCCGCTTCGACGTTTTGCGCTGGATGCTGCCATCATTTTTTCCGACATCCTCGTGATTCCCGATGCAATGGGCTTGGGATTGCAAATGGAAGAATCGGTCGGGCCTGTTTTCCAAAGGCCTATCACCTCGGCTGACGCGATCGCCAAGCTTGGCGTACCCGACCCGCAAGACGATCTGGGCTATGTGCTGGATGCGGTACGTACCACTCGCCAGGCGCTTGACAACTCCATTCCGCTTATCGGCTTTTCCGGAAGTCCATGGACTTTGGCTGTCTATATGATCGAAGGACGTTCAAAAACAGATTTCAGCAAAGCCAGGTCTTTCGCCCAAACCAACTCCACTGCCATTCACGATTTGCTTGATGTATTGACCCGATCGGTGATCGATTACCTGACAGCAAAAGCTGATGCCGGAGCCTCGGCGCTGATGATTTTCGACACCTGGGGCGGGATCCTCAACAGTGTGCAATATGAGAAACTGTCACTGAAATACATGAATCAAATTGTTCACCAACTCAAATTCCGACTGCCAAATGTCCCGATTATTTTGTTTACCAAGGGCGGTGGCCAGTGGGTTGAAAGCATCGCCCAATCAGGCTGTGATGCGATTGGGCTAGACTGGACCGTCGATATTGGCGAGGTGCGCACCCTGTTGCATGACCAGGTTGCACTTCAGGGTAACCTCGATCCAGACACGCTCAAACTAAGCGACGAACAGATCGTACAGGCGACTGACAAGGTGCTCAGTTCATACGGTCCAGGCAGCGGTCACATATTTAATTTAGGACACGGCATTAAACCCGACATCAATCCCGATAAAGTCGAGGTTCTGGTTGAATCTGTGATTCGGTTAAGCAAGGCTTATCACTGAATCATCGCTACTCGAGCAATCGATAGACTCCATCAAGACCCGGTTCACGATCACACAATATACGACCTTCCTCCCATAGCTTAATCAGCGAGGCCAAAAGTGAACGCGCCGCTGCCGCGTGCAATGATGAGTCCGTCTCGCGATAGACATCAGCTACCAAGGCTCGTACTGTCGCGTTACCACGTTTCAAGCTTCGCACCACTTCACACTCGCGTTCGTGTCGATGAGTGATACATGCATCAACAAACTGCCTGGGCGACTTAATGGGTGGTCCGTGTGTCGGGTAGTACGTGCTGTCATCTGCCAAACGAAGTTTTTGCAGACTCGCCAGATAGTCGGTCATGCTTCCATCCGGCGGGATAATGACCGAGGTCGACCAACCCATCACATGGTCCCCCGAAAAAAGCGAATCTTCTTGCATCAATCGATAACAAAAGTGATTGGACATATGCCCGGGTGTGTGAACACAAGACAACGACCAACCGTCACCTTGTATGACATCGCCATCTGATACGACGAATGATGCATTGAACTCGCGGTCAAAATCCTCTTCAAACTGCCCGTCTTCTTCGCTGTAGTGTTCTATGGGACGACCGTAGATAGGTGCACCGCAGATGTTTTGAAGTGGAATCGCTGCTGCGGAATGATCACTGTGCGTGTGAGTAATGACAATGTGCGAAATGCATTCGCCTGCCAATTCGTCCGCAATGGCCGAAACATGTTTTGGCAAATTGGGTCCCGGGTCAATGACTGCAACGTTGCCACGACCGACGACGTAAGTCCCTGTGCCTTTGTAAGTAAACAGGCTGGGATTTGGTGCAACAATGCGCCGCACCAGTGGCGACACATTCTCAAGTTTTCCGTAGACGACATCGTCCTCGAATACGAATGGAATTTTGCTCTTCAATCCATCAACCTATTTTTCTTGGAATGATACAGATGGGATAGAGTTTCCACAAGGAAAATTACAATCAAAGAACTTTTTAGTCGTTTCCAGATGATACTTCGGTTGAAGCGATGGAGAATTTATTCTCTGTATTTTGCAACGTGAGTGCTGATTCTGAAGCAAATATTGGTCAAAAATCTGTGCGCACTGCTAACAGGTTCTAAAACAGGCAGGCTTAAAATCCAAATAGAGAACCCAAAAGGGCGGAAGATCCCCGCTTTTTCTTTTGTTTTCCCTTTGCTACACCAAATTAAATTGGGAATTTTTTTGCGGTTCAGGCCGCCGATTCTACCAGAGCGGTCTTAATGTGTTCGAACACGAATTTATCCTCATCCCAATGCACTTCAACACGATCGCCGTTAGCAAACTTACCGGTCAGAATTTCCCGTGCCAGAGGATTTTCGATTTCTGATTGAATCGCTCGTCGCAATGGTCGAGCGCCATACACCGGATCGAATCCAATGCGAGCAATCTGATCCAGCGCATTTTCGTCTATTTTCAGTGAAATTCCGCGAGCAGCCACACGCTCGTGCAAGTACCGCATCTGGTTTCGCGCAATTTCATGAACATGTTCACGCGACAGACTGTGAAACACAATGATGTCATCGATTCGATTGATAAACTCGGGCCGAAAATTTCTGTCGACAACATCCATCACCGCACTTTGCATTATTTCGAATTTTGTGTCACTGTCTGCGCCGTTTTTTTCCTGTCCGAATCCGCGCCCGCTCATCTCCTGAATCAAATCAGATCCAAGGTTTGACGTCATCACAACAATGGAGTTGCGAAAATCCACTGTTCGACCGTGGCCATCCGTCAGTCGTCCGTCATCAAGCACTTGCAACAGAATGTTGAACACGTCCGCATGGGCTTTTTCGATTTCGTCGAGCAAGACCACACTGTAGGGTCGTCTTCGAACCAGTTCAGTCAGGTGGCCCCCTTCCTCATAACCAACGTACCCAGGTGGTGCACCAATCAATCGAGCAACGGAATGTTTTTCCATAAATTCTGACATGTCGATTCGAATCAGCGCGTTTTCATCATCGAACAAAAATTCTGCCAAGGCTTTGGACAACTCAGTCTTGCCAACTCCGGTCGGTCCGAGAAACAAAAATGTGCCCGAAGGCTGATTCGGGTCTGACAGACCGGTACGGGATCGTCGGATTGCATTTGCCACGGCCTCTATCGCTCTTGCCTGACCGATCACTCGTGCACCGATTTTCTTTTCCATTGCGAGCAATTTGGCTCGCTCGCCCTCAAGCATTTTGCTGACAGGAATTCCGGTCGCTCCTGATACAACTTCAGCGATTTCTTCTTCTGTAACGCTGCTTTTCATCAATTCAAACTCACGTTCTTCATCCGATCTCGTATCAGCCAACTGACGTTCCAACTCGGGAATCGTTTCGTTGTGCAATTTGGCGAGCCGGTCCAGGTCGCCATCCCGGTGGGCATTGATTGCTTCGTTTCGCGCAGCTTCCAACTGTTCCATAATGTGTTGTGAACTCATCACCGAGGCTTTTTCACTGAACCAGACTTGCTCCAGTTCCGAGTATTCTCTTTGCAATTCCTCAAGTTCCTCGTCAAGTTTGCTCAAGCGACTGCGCGAGTCCTTGTCGGATTCATTTTTCAAAGCTTCTCGTTCAATTTTCAGTTGAATGATTTTTCGATCTAGGCGGTCCAATGCCTCCGGTTTCGAATCAATCTCGATACGAATTCGACTTGCAGCCTCATCGATCAGGTCAATCGCCTTGTCTGGCAGGTTTCGATCTGTAATGTAGCGCTGTGAGAGATTTGCTGCCGCGATAATTGCGGGGTCAGATATGTCAACACCGTGGTGAATCTGGTATTTTTCCTTAATTCCGCGCAACATGGCCACAGTGCTTTCGATACTGGGTTCCTGTACGATAATCTGCTGAAACCGGCGTGCCAGTGCAGCATCTTTTTCAATATATTTGCGATACTCATCAAGTGTTGTCGCACCGACGCAGTGCAACTCACCGCGCGCCAGCGCAGGTTTGAGCATGTTACCGGCATCCATTGATCCTTCCGCTTTGCCAGCTCCTACCATGGTGTGCAGCTCATCGATAAACAGAATAACCTGACCTTCCTGGCCGGCCAATTCATTCAACAGCCCCTTCAAACGCTCTTCAAATTCCCCCCGAAACTGTGTTCCAGCGATGAGCGCACCCAAATCCAGTGCCAAAAGACGCTTGCCTTTGAGCCCCTGTGGTACTTCACCGTTGATGATTCGCTGGGCCAAGCCCTCGACTATTGCAGTTTTGCCGACTCCAGGTTCACCGATCAGGACAGGATTGTTCTTGGTACGACGTTGCAGTACTTGAATCGTTCTTCTGATTTCATCATCTCTGCCAATGACAGGATCAAGTTTGCCTTGCTGTGCTCTTTCTGTGACATCAATGGTAAATTTTTCAAGCGCCTGACGTTGATTTTCATCGGCTGCATCATTCACCGGTTTTCCGCCGCGCATCTGCTGAATCTTCAACTCGAGCAAATCAGCTGTGGCACCTGTGTCGCGCAGAATTTTGCCGCACTGAGTCTTGTCATTCACCAGCACCAGAACCACGAGTTCACTGGATATATATCGATCGCCTCGCTTTTGCGCCAATCGATCGGCCCGGTTGAACAGATGAGACAGTTGGGTGGAAATATGCATCGCACCTTCGGTGCCAGCCACCTGTGGAAGCTGATCGAGATACTTTGCGAGCTCTGACTGCAGCATCAACAGATTCACACCGGCCTGGGCCAGCAAATGCGAAACCGTTCCACCCTTTTGATCGATCAGTGCAATCAGAAGATGGGCCGGTTCAATGTACTGATGGTCCCGGCCAACTGCGATACTTTGCGCCTCAGCAAGCGCCTGTTGCAATTTTGCAGTAAATTTTTCTGGGTTCATCAAATAGTCTATCAACGAGTGATTGGTCATTCATTACTCGTTGATATAGGGCGGGAAACGCCATTTTCAATACACACCAATCGCTTTGCGCTAGCACTCTTAATCGAATGACAGAGCGAGCGCGCAAAGCGCTGCCATCAAAGCGGTCTAACTCAATTCGTTTGCGTCAAATTCAGCGCGAAGTTTGGTCAGCGCTGTTTTCCCGAGCGGAGTTCTTGGCAACTCTTCAATGACTGCACAGCGCACAATCTGGTTGTGTGACGAAGTCTTGGCGTTGAAATCTTTCAGTATCTGTTTTGCCCTAGGGCCAGCTTCGGCGGGGTTATCCATTGCAAATACAACGCCAGGGCGCTGATCGATCTCAACAATCCCCGCTTCCTTAACACCTTCGTATCGCTCCAACAGCGTTTCAAGCTCTTCTGGATACACATTTTTTCCAGCCTCAGTTACGATGATGCGCTTGAGCCGACCCGTCAGGCACAAGGTGCCGGAAGCATCCAATCGGCCAATATCACCTGTTCGCAGCCATTCTCCGTTCATAGACTGTTCAGTGAGTGTCGGGTCCGAATACCCAAGCATGACATTGTGCCCTCTCACCAGCACTTCACCACTTCCCAGTTCATCAGGTTTGTCGATGGATATTTGGACGCCATCAATCGGGTAGCCGACGCTATCCAAATTCACAGGGTAAGCTTCCTGCACACAAGTCACAGGTGATGTTTCTGTCAGACCGTAACCTTGTCTCAAACTAAGGCCCAACTTGCGAAAGAAATGGGCAATACTGGGATCGAGTCGGCTTCCGCCACTAACCCAGAATCTCAAATTGGGACTGAGCTTTTTGCGCAGTGGTGCATTCAGGGTACGTCGAAGCCCAAGTGGCAAGGCGCCCAGCAGCCCAACATAACCGCGTAGCAAAAAACTGCCTTCGCGAAACTTTTTCTCCATGCCTTGCTTGATGTTTCGATACAAACGAGGGACTGCCAACACGACCGAGACTCGCTCTTCTTTCATTGCGTCGAGCACTTCCTGAGCAGTCAGAATCTTTGGTAAAACAATGGAGGCGCCACAATAAAGTGGCAACAACATGCCACCGACCAGTTCAAAAGTATGCGAAAGTGGCAACAGGCTGAGAAAACGGTCTTTATCATTGATGGTTACGATTTTGCTACAGGCGATGAAATTCGAAGAAACGTTCGAATGCGACAGACAGACAATTTTGGGCGTGCCTGTTGAACCTGAGGTGTAGATTCTGAGACATTCCTCATCTTGCAGACCATTCATGGGTTCAACAGACTCTTGTTCTACAAGTTCGGAACTCAACTCAATTTCTAGAATTGGATAGTCGATTCCGTCCAGCTTTGATCCAGGCTGATAGGCGAGAATCAGATTCGGATTGATCGCGTCCAGTTGGGTTCGAATATCACCTTGGCTGTTGCCAATGTGGATGGGTGATAGTACGGCACCAATTTTCCACACAGCCAATGCCGCAACCGCCCACTCAGGGCCATTGGGTCCGATCAGCGCAGCCGTATCGCCTTTGCCCAGACCACTTTGGCGCAGCCGTGCAGCCATGTGCAATGCACCTTCATAGACCGCACCATAACTGTAATGTGCAGGTGCGCCACCTTTGAGCCGCCTTATCCAGGCAATGTTCGATTTCTTCGACCGTAGTTGAGGTGCCAATACCTCCCAAAGATCCCGTGTCATCTACTCCATCCTCCCGAATTGACCTTGACGACAAATCAAACCGCAATAAATTAGTTCCTTATCTAATTTACTGCAATTTAGCAGATTCTACGCGAATAAACTACTATTTGTTAAAAATTACCCGAAACCAGATCTGACATTTCGCAACTGTTGCACGCGTCGTGCGCCTTTGCAGTCAAGCGACAAGAACCATGAGTAAAATAAACTTACCAGATGACCTTTCATCGTCAGTACAGCGCGCGTTGCAAGAAGACATTGGGACCGGCGACATAACCGCTTCGTTAATCGACCCTGGAATAGAAGCATCGGCGATCGTATTGGTCAGAGAACCGGCGATTCTTTGTGGCTCGCCCTGGTTCGACGAGGTATTTCGCCAGATTGACAGTTCGATCGAGATTGATTGGTTGGCTTTTGAAGGCAAGCCCATCTGTGCCAAGCAGACGGTTTGCACGATACGAGGCGCTGCTAAATCGCTACTGAGTGGCGAACGCACAGCACTTAATTTCCTCCAAACTCTATCGGGAACCGCGACGACGAGTCGAAAGTTTGTTGATATCGTTTCGCCTTATGGAGTGAAGATTCTCGACACCCGCAAAACCATTCCAGGGCTTCGCAGCGCACAAAAATATGCCGTCCGCATCGGCGGTGGTACCAACCATCGGATGGGATTGTATGACGCCATTCTGGTTAAGGAAAACCATCAATACATCTCCCGTACACCGAAGTCAATCATCGACACCTTGCCACCAGAACTGATCGGTGTTGAACTGATTGAAGTCGAAATTGAAAGCCTTGAAGAACTCGAAGATGCGATCGTCAGCGGCGCCCAACGTGTCATGCTCGACAACTTTTCAATCAAGGACATTGCGACGGCGGTCCAATTAAACGATCGGCGAGTTGAACTTGAAGCATCCGGCAATGTTGACCTGAACACGATCGAAGCGATCGCCAAAACCGGAGTTGACTTCATTTCAATTGGTGCGATCACCAAGAATTTGCAGGCAATCGACTATTCGATGCAGTTTGAGCGCAGTGGGTAGCGGCTTGAGCACTAAGAGCGTTGTTCGTACTCTTTAAGTTGAATAGTCAACTGCTCGGTCAATTCAGCCTTGGTCGTCGGTCCGACTTTGGAAAAGACAATGTGCCCATCAGGCGACACGATGAATGTCGTCGGAAGTCCCTTCAACGGTTCAAACGGGACCAGCGGGCTTTCCCCCACACGCAATATCAAGTAATTGATTTTCAGTGCTTGCACAAATTTCTTTAGAGCATTGGTGTCAATTTCCTCAAAATCAATGCCAATGACAACGACGCCGACCGGTTCTGTCGACTGGGAAATTTCGACAAGTTCGGGAATCTCCACTATACAAGGGCTGCACCAGGTTGCCCAGAAATTGACGATCACCCATTCGCCGCGAAAGTCCGACAGACTATGCACCTTACCGTCGGGGTCAGGCAAAGTGAAATCGACTACTTCTTGCGCTAGCGCAAAATTGATCAAACCAAAGGTAAAGACAAGTCCGACGGCAAAGCTTCGTGCGATGTGCCAATGAATCTTTGAAATGATTACCATCTGATCGAACTACCCCGTTTTTTTGCTAAACGAATGGATTGGAACCTTCGCCATCGAACCGAACACGGATTCTCTCGAATCAGGTCGATTACCAATTTTGTCGACTCGACAACGATGTTACATTTGACTGCAATCGAGCTTAAATGTTCCTAATTGCCACTAATTATAAGCACGTTTCTTAGCATAACAAATACAATGCAAGTATTTGATAGATAAAGAATATATTCCAAATAATGAATTTCTTTTCAGTTCCAGAAAAGCCCTAGTTTTTGGCGCATTACGGCGACGAAGAGAAATGCTTTAAAGCACTGTTCAATTTGCGCTGGAACAATGCCTTTATCTGCCTAAACTGCGGTCACGATGAAAAGTGCCACCTGAACACTCGCAAAATGCGTCAGTACTGCTGGTATTTCTGGCGGAATTCAATTATCGTCGATGCCATCTTCGGATCAGTAAACTGCTTATGACGATATGGTTTCAGGTGATTTAACTTTTGACTCAGACAACAAAAAAGGGCATCTCGGCAATGCAACTGCATCGGCAACTGGAATTTTCCTACAATGCGACTTGGCGCATAAAGCACAAAACTGGTGCAGGTGATGCTTACACGCGGCGAGAAACAATGCCTGTCGGGCTTGGTGCAGATGGATGATGCGTATCTTAGTGGCAGGAGAAGCGGCGGCAAGCGCGGCCGCAGCGCAAGTGGTAAGACACCTTTTGTGGCCGCCGTTCAGACCAATGAAGAAGTCTCATCTAGCGCAATTTGTAATTTCGCTTCAATCGTCGGTACAACTTGCCGGATTTGATTCCAAGACTTACTTTCGTCGTCTTGAGAACGCCGCCAATATCTGAATAGCCTTTGAAACATGGCTTACGATAAGATCCACTCAGCGTAATAATACCGGGCTGAGCCGTCCAGCGCTAAACACGCTATGAACTGGAGTATGGGAGCCCGATTGTTTCCAGCATTTCCTTGTGAATGTGCTGCCAGTTCTGGTCAAGGTTGACCGTCCGGGCTTGGATGCGGAATCCTTCGAGGCGAATGTCAACTCTCAGCGGTTGGTCAGTCTCCGGGTACAGCAGGATGCCTTCATGCACGGGCTGCCCTGGGTTCGACTTTTGGCGGTTCCGCAGGTACGCGAGCAACTGATAAAGGTTGCTAGAGTTTAGTTTTCCCGTGCCGGAACCGAATCTGTACGCCAGTGCGCCCACGTAATACTTCGTGTCGAGGATGATACGGCGATCCGACGATTCTAGTAAAACATCGGCTTTCATGACGGGGATTCGAGCCCTGCTAGCTTCGTCCTCGGCGCTGGCTTTTGCCCATTTGATAAGACGACCTTTTGGATTGACCCGGTACGCACGCTGTTCGCGCTTATAGAATCCCGTGACGAACTCCTCGAAGAGTGCCCACATGGTCGACTCATCTTGCCGGAAGTCACGGAAGGCCGTGCTCCCTGTCTTCTCATTGACCCCCGAACTCTCGTACAGTAGCTTGCATACCGAGAGGAGGAACTGGTAGAGCCGGCGGTTGCCCGCGAGTTGAACTTGGCTGAAAATGTTCCTAGTGAGGCGAATTTGCGATACACCGTCGAGCCGTCTGTAAGCGGAGCGCACATTGCTTCGGATATCAGGATGCAGCGCGACCTGCCTCTCCAGCAACCCATGCAGCGATGCGCGCAGGATGCGGTTCGGTAGAATGTCCTTGGACAACTCCTCAAAGTCACAGGCAGCTTGGCCGCGTCTTCGGAGTGCCCTCTTTGCCGTCTCGCTGACCGCAAGCTTGCCGCGGATTCCTGCGAGATCCTCTCGTCGTTCCACATAACCGCGGTCGATGCCGTGACGGAAGAGATGGTCGACACCGCCTGCAAGTATTTTACCGAGAAGATCTTGGACTGTCGAAAGGCTATCGAGCGTGGCCAGTCGTTTAGTGTCCCGCTCCTGAATCCGTCCCCAGGCGTAGCACAGAAGGTAGTAGACGTTGAGGATTGGGATGTTCTTCAAGGTTAGGCCGCGGTGAGTCTCGCTATATCCTTCTCGACATCTTCCATCGCATCGAACCAGTATTCCCTGAGAAGCGGGGCGATCTGGGTGTCCACGATGTGCTTGTACCATTCCTCCGAAGGTGCGTCGTCATCGCTGGGAATGAAGTAGCTGTGGCCGATCTGAAAGCCCCGACCGAGTTCCTTGTCGTTTGCGATCTTCTCGTTGAGCTCAACCATCCGTTCACAGATGCGTTGGGCAAAAGCACGGTCCGCTTTCTTGGATACGAGGTACTTCACGAACGCATCCCGACCGTACTCGGTCTCGTATGCGGGATTGAGTGTCTCAAAAGAGAATCGTCTCCGCAGCGCGTAATCAACCAACGCCAATGAGCGGTCGGCGGTGTTCATCATGCCGAGCAGATAGACGTTATCGGGGACGTAGAACGGTTTGTCGGAGTAGGTCAGCGTAACAGCATATTCCTTTCTACGCTTGTCGTTCTCAATCAGCATCAGAAGTTCGCCGAAGATACGGGACAGGTTGCCGCGGTTGATCTCGTCGATTATAAAGACATAGGGGGTGTTCGAATTAGCCCGCGCCCGTTCACAAAAACGCTGGAAGATGCCTGGCTTCAGTTCGAAGCCCCCGGCTCTGGTGGGCCTGAAGCCTTCTACGAAATCCTCGTAAGCGTAGGACTGATGGAACTGGACTAAATCAGTAGAACTATTGTCCTTGTGCCCAATCAGGCACCAGGCGATTCGTCGCGCGATGAATGTTTTCCCGGTGCCAGGCGGCCCTTGGAGGATCAGGTTCTTGCCTGATTTTATGGAACGAATAAGGCTGGTGAAATGGTCAAGATCAATGAAGAGGTCCTGCTGGGCTTGTCTGATCGTGTCGAGACCCCCTTGGAGTGGTTCGCCTCCATTGTCATCTATATTCTCGGATGGACGATCCCAAAGTATTTTGATCGTTGGATCGTAGAAGCCAAACGGACCACGTTCTTTTTCGAGGCGGCCACGGATTCCGAGCAAGGCTTGATCGATCTTGATCATGTTGGACATATCGATCTTGTCACCTTGATGCAGTCTGCTGACTATCTGTTTCTTTGCCTGTTGGGAGACAATATCCTCGAAATTGTCGGGGAAGAGTAGCCACAAAATAGCGTGTCGGAACATACGATTCTTGGCAAACTTGGTATTGTCCAGCCATGAAGCGAAATCCCACGGGCGGTCTAGGAATTTCTTGCGCTCCCTTCGCTCCGGCGAAAACCAATCCAGCATGGCGACTATGAAAAATCGAAATTCTCTCCATTCATTCGTGTTGTACGCGGAGCCGGTGTTGACAACGCCCGCCCCAAGGATCGCGTCGCTCAACAGTTCATGGTCTCTGGGGAAGTCGTGCTCCGACCATTCCCAGATGTCAGCGATCCGTTTTTGTTTTGTCTCGGGACGCATGGATATTGGACTCCGAATCAGGTGGTACACCCACGACATCTCGGCCAAGAGGCATTTGGTGTCGGATGATGCGGATTGCAATTGGCGTTCCAGCTTCACCATAAAAGAGTCTTTCGGAGTTTCGTCGAGATTCTCAACATAGACCGAATGGAGTTCTTGGAAGTTGGGGTGAGTCCACAGAGAGCGGGTTGTGAATAGCGAATCTCCCTCGAGAAGGCATCGGCGCTTCAATTGCTTAACTGCATCAAGAATCAATTTGGCTTTCGTGTATTGGGCCAATGTCGTTTTCTCCTGTTTACGTGTTCGGATTACGAGTAATGAAATGAGGTATTGACATACCTGTTATGGAACTAACTTTTCAATAGCATCACTTACAAGAAGTATATAGTGGGCACCGTACCTTTCTTCGCCCGGAATACCTGTTTGTACAAGTCGGAGTACCTTATCCTGGACCTGGAAGTTTAGACGTATTATTCGAGAACATCATCGTATTCAACTGTTCGGCGTTCCGGTACGGTGCTGCAAAATGTCAGCGTGCATTTGGCCTTGTCAACCTTTACGGATTTGTTATTGGCATTAACCAGGCTTGGGTAAAAAACTGGTATCGGGAATGCTGGACCACCAAGCTTCGTATTGATATGCTGAATTTGGGCATTTGGCTGACGGCACTCAAGTGGTATCTGACGGCTTGGGGTGTTTCGATGCGATCACTGAGGCCGGGTGCGCTCATGAGGTAATCGTCAGTGGCGGTGGAAAACCCGAAGTTTTACCGGGTCAATACGGTACTGGGCAATCCCAAGTCAGCCTTGTATAGCAGTTAAATCACTCCTTTAATCTCAAATATGGGCCGCGCTACCCGGCAGAACTTAAATTTCGCATAATTCGTCGGTACAGTTTGCCGGATTTGATTCCAAGACTCGCTTACGTCGAAATGTTAAATTTAACATTTCGACGTATATGTTGAAAATTCGATTATGTTGCAAATCTTTGGAAAGTGTTTGAACTACAGCACAATTCCGTCAAAATCTGCAACATAATCTTTGACACGAACTGTGCCATCATAGTCGTTTTTCAATTAAAAAAGGAGAACGACAATGTTCGAGACAAATTTTTTATGTCCAACTGCCATTGCAGCATATAGGGAAGCACCGCTTGTTGATGACCGATATCGATCAGGCATTGATGCGATACAAGATTAGTGGTCGATACTGTCGCAGAACAATCAATCTATATGCAAAGGCAATTCGTTTGTTCTTGCGTTTTACCGAACAGCGCGGCTGGAGTAAAACCGGTCTCGCCGACGGCATCATACCCCCTCGGGTTTTGGGCAACCAAAGTATCCCGAAAGGACTGACTCGAGAAGAAGTAGTGAAGCTGCTTGCCACGACAGAGGGCAAGCGTCCGTGCGATCGCACAGACCGCGCAATTTTAATGCTGTTGATCACCTATGGCCTCAGGGCAGGTGAAGTCTGCAGTCTGCAATTAGACGACCTTAACTGGCAGGACAACATTGTACGGGTGCGTTGTTCCAAGTCTGGAAGAACCCTCTACCACCCCTTGTCCCGCAGTGTTGTAGGTTCCGATCAAGAAATCCCCAAAAGTTCCGGCCGAAATTCCCCAATTTCAGGTTATCCGGTGGTCAGCCGAGTTGATACGAGATAAACAGCAAAGCGAGTGCGTGTTTATCAGTCAGCAGCGAAAGGCTTACACGCGCTTTGGTGTATATCGCCTGGTTGAACGCTGTGCGGCTGCGGTTCCTGCTTTGTCAGAGCGTCAGGTAACGCCGCATTCGGTTCGACATAGCAGTGCCTGTTTTCTGTTACGTTCAGGCGTCGACCTCAATACGATACGGGCTTGGTTGGGACATGTGCATCTGGATATAACCAACATTTATGCTGAGATTGATCTGCAAATGAAAGCGGAGGCGATGAAACTGTGCGATGCTGCAGAACCGGAATCGGTACGCTCGTGGCAAGACGACACGAAACTCATGGACTTTCTTACGTCATATTGAGTGCGAAAGATTATGTTGCAGATTTTGACGGAATTGTGCTGTAGTTCAAACACTTTCCAAAGATTTTCAACATAATCGAATTTTCAACATATACGTCACTTTGAGAAAGTCTCCTATGTCTGAAATGACCTTAATTAATGGTCATCAGGTAAATGTTTGCATAAGCCAGTGTGCAGATATTCCTTCAACAGTGCCTGTCTTCTTCGGTCGAATCTGTTAGTGTTGTTTTCAAATTCCGTTCAGTTGGAATTCATCGCGTCTTCAAGCCATGCGGAAACAGTTTCGACCAAGGTGTCATCAAGTCCTTCGAAAAAATGGTTGGCACCTTCGACCATGATCTGCTGAAAGTTTTCGTTTCCAGCACTTGCAGCAGCAGTGGCCTTGCGGTCCGTGAAATCGACTACACCTGGCAAGTCTTCACTACCATATAGATCAAGAACAGGTATCGTGACATGCGCCAATGTGGCTGCATTGTCGTGCACCGTTTCAGGGCCGCCCTGCATACCGATCAGTACGAGTGCGCGAATCGCGGGTTCAGCGACATCATCCATGTACCGCATCGTCATCGTGGAACCCATACTATGGGCAACAATGACAGTGTCTTCCAGCCCTTGCTCGCTGAGATACTCAATCGCGGCATTGATTCGGCCAGCGACCTCGTCGAGTAATGGCTCATATTCGTGGGACTGGGCTTCATTAAGGAGAATCGGCATCTGAACAGATAGTGTGTGCCAGCCATGTTCTGTCAGACCGACGCGCAATGGTCGAATCACGGAATCCCAGTTTGGATGTATCCCAATGCCATGTACCACAATCGCAGCGCGATCGGTATCGCTTGAAAAAGATTCCATCTCAATGGCAAGAAACTCGTGCCCTTGCGCTTTAAGCCAGACTGTATCACCATCAAACAGGGTATCGATGATCTGCTCAGCCCAGCGCTTTTCTTTATCGGTATCGGACAAGGATTCCGCAACAAGTGGTGCACTAATCCCAACCCCCAGCATCAACGCCAAGGCAACAAACAATTGATTTTTGAATTTCATGTTATTTCACCTCGCAGGAAACTTGATTAGCCAGCTCACGCCTGTATACTAACCGCCTGATCGGCCCCTTCGCATGAGAGCTGGCTGAGAATCCAGAAAATCAAGCGGGCGACACTGCATTTGAAGCGAATATGCCTCCATTAGAAACATTTGTCGCCTGAAAAAGTCTATTTCTATACAAAGACCTGGTTTTGCATGTTCGAACGCACATTCCAAGCCTGTCGGCGCGAATTAACTTTTCAAATCTTTCGTTTTGTCTTATGATATACAGATTATTGGGCAATCACACCTTGCTGATTTCGAATTTTGAAATCAAATTTATACCTTAAGGAGGTAAATCAAATGCGAAAACTATGCCTAGTCATTCTCGGAGGCGTCCTTGCCGTGGCTGCGTCCTTGAGTGCATTCGCTGATTCCAAGCCGGTTGGAATTACCCCGGAGATTATGGCTATTCCAGTCAACATCGAAGGTTCGACTGTAGAATTCAAACGCAACCAGGATAACGATGCCACGGTGAATCCAGCGTTTGCCAAAACCTCCAGACCCTGCCCGCCGTTTTGCATTCAGCCTTCAAATCTGGCGATTGGAGTAGAGACAATCGGTGAAGTCGAATTGATGCACTTCGCCAAGCAGATGAATGAAGGCGATAGCGATATTATCGTGATTGATTCAAGAACACCGGATTGGGTAGAGCGCGGCACAATTCCAACTGCGATGAACATTCCTTGGACCCAGTTGAATCCTGCAAAAGGCGCGACACCCATTGAAATCGCAGATATTCTTGAAACTCATTTCAATGTTACCGAAAGCGAAGGACTTTTTGATTTTTCGCAATGCCGAACTGCAGTCATGTTCTGCAACGGCATGTGGTGCGGTCAATCGCCAAACAACATCAAGAATCTGCTTCGTCTTGGCTATCCAGCCAACAAAATCAAGTGGTATCGAGGTGGAATGCAGGATTGGGAAATTTTGGGCCTAACCACTATCCAACCCAATTAAGGCATGATTTAATTCACTTGCTGAATTCAAAAGACCGTTCTTGGCGAGCGATCGTCAAGAGCGGTTTTTTTTGTCGCTTTCCCAAGCGTTCAAATCATTTTTCAGCGCCACAATCAATTCACGCATATCCTTCGGCACTCCTTGGCTCCACTCATGTCGCTCGCCTGTCTCGGGATGATTGAGCTGCAAATTCTCTGCATGTAGCGCCTGTCGGCGAAAACTGCTCAACACATCGATCAATTCGGTCGTGGCACTTGGAGGAATTTTCGCTCTTGAGCCATAGTCCGGGTCACCTAGAACAGGATATCCGACATGCTTGAAATGGACCCGAATCTGATGCGTTCGCCCTGTTTCCAACATCACGCGAATCAAACTGTGCGAACGATAGCGTGAAATTATTCTGTAGTGACTGACTGCATTTTTACCCGTACCCGCCACCATGCGACGACGGTCGTGTCGATGGCGACCGATGGCGACATCGATCGTACCGCCGGACACCAGTCGCCCTTCAACAACAGTAACATAACGCCGCCCGGCCGCGCGGGTTTTGAATTGCCGAACCAGATTAAGACGCGCAGCTTCGGTTTTCGCAACGACCAACAATCCAGAAGTGTTTTTGTCCAAACGATGGACAATACCGGCGCGCGGCAAATATTCAAGTGACTTGTCGTGGTTAAGCAGTGCGTTAAGCAAAGTACCGTGGCGGTTGCCTGCACCGGGATGCACAACCAGCCCAGCAGGTTTGTTGACGACAATCAACGCCGCGTCCTCAAACACAACATCAACTGGAATGTCTTCTGGCGAACACTCGAGCGGTGCTTGTTCAGGCACATCTATTTCAACCGTTTCACCACCTGCGACAATCGTTCGCCGGCTTGGTTGCAGACCGTCCATCAATACTCGACCATTATCAAGCCAGGTTTGAATCGCGGTGCGGGAATAGTCACAAAACATCGACGCGAGCGCTTTGTCCAAGCGTGTTCCCGCGCAGTGTTCAGGGATAGTCGCTTTAATGTGCAAGCAATTTAGTCTCAATGAATGATGGTCGATGTTTCACCAGGAAAAGCAATTGACAGCATTTCGTTACAAAGGAAAAATGACTGGCATCATTAATCAATATAATTGATGCGATTTTGACTAAGACCATTCCTGATACAAGACATTGTCCCACGAGCTACGCAACCGTCCCATGTTGGACATCTTCACAACGTGCATGACTCAATTGATTCGGATTGCTATTGTTCTGGCGTTAATCCCGGTCGTGCTATCGACGGGGTGCGCGCCCAAAGAACGCGTCCTATCGGAACAGGAGATGTACGCATCGGCGTATAAGGCGCTTTCGCGCAAGTTATATGAAGATGCAATTGAACGCTATGAAGCCTTAAGAACTGCGTATCCGTATGGAGAGTATACGACACAGGGTGATCTTGAAATCTGCTATGCCTATTACAAGACAAGACAGTTCGAATTGACAGTGCCGTGCGTCGACCGGTTCCTGGCCAATCACCCAACCCATTCCCAAATCGATTACGCTTATTATTTGAAGGGTCTCGCGCTGCTACCTGTTCGTCCGCCGAAATTCGGTGAGCGATTTTTTCGTAGCCAGGCTGATCTGACGGATCACGACGCTGAAAGCGGTCGTGCGGCTTACGCTGCATTTACTGAGGTGATTGAACGCTTTCCACTGAGTGAGTACGCTGATGCTTCTCGCGAAAAACTGGTTGACTTGATCAACATTTTCGCCCGCCACGATCTGCAAATCGCTTTGTTTTACTTGAAGCGGCGGGCTTTTGTTGCAGCTGTCAATCGTGCATCTCGCGTATTGGAGCGTTTTGAAACCTCCCAATATACCGAAGAAGCACTAGCGATCCTGATGTTTGCCTACACTCGGCTGAATCTGCCGGACCTGGCGAGTGATAATCGACGGGTGTTACAATTGAACTTTCCGGCCAGTGTCTACCTGAGGGACGAACGTGCGATATTCGACGATTCAGCCCTGCAGTTGGCCAATTGAAGTTTTAAGTTCGACGGTAGGCGAATCGATCAATATTTACTGGTAATTGGATAGCGGCGATCACGGCCAAATGCACGTGTCGTGATGCGCACACCGGGCGGGGCTTGCTGGCGCTTGTACTCATTCCGGTTCACCATTTTGGCAACTCGGCTGACCGTATCGAATTCAAAACCCATCTCGACGATCGCTTCAATTGAACGGCCGTTTTCTACGTAGGCCTCGAGGATCGCATCCAGTTCATCATACGGCGGTAGCGAATCGCTGTCTTTTTGGTCAGGTGCCAACTCCGCCGTCGGCGGGCGATCGAAGACCCGTTGCGGAATGACTTGGCCATATTCCTCGTTTCGATATTTCGCCAATTTGTAAACCAACATTTTCGGTACATCCTTAATGGCGGAAAAACCACCCACCATATCGCCATACAGTGTGCAGTAGCCTACGGCGACTTCGCTTTTGTTGCCTGTCGTGATCACAATCGAATTGGATTTATTGGAGATCGCCATCAGTAAGGTACCGCGACAGCGAGCCTGGATATTTTCTTCTGTCACATCAACCGCCTGGCCTTCAAACTTGGGCTTTAACTGGGCGAGAAAAGCTTCAAATATCGGTTCAATCGATATGAGCGACCACTTCACACCCAAAGCTTCGGCTTGTGCAACCGCATCATCGATACTCAACTGCTGTGTATAGCGCGATGGCATGAGTATGGCTTCAACGTTCTCAGCTCCAATGGCATCGGCAAGAATTGCCAAAGTCAGTGCGGAATCGATACCGCCCGACAGTCCCACGACCGCACCTTGAAAGCCATTCTTGTGTACATAATCCCGAACGCCCAGGGTAATGGCGCGATAGATGCTGGCGACAGGATCAGGGTTTGGCACAATTGAGCCGGTTAAAAATTCAACTTTTTCGCCACACCTGAAACGTGCCGCTTCAATGGTTTCTTCGAAGTGCTTGGCTCGTAGACGGACTTTACCACGTTCATCGCTGACCAGCGAACCACCATCAAAAACAAGTTCGTCCTGTCCGCCCACCAGGTTGACATACACGATACTGACGCCGTTTTTCTTGCTGCGGGCAGCAACGATTTCATTTTCCCGGTAAGCAATCTTGCTGGTGTCGAAAGGTGAACCATTGAGCGTAAAGATGATTTGTGCACCGTTTGCCACGGCACGCTCGACCGGCCCGTCTTCCCAGACATCCTCGCAAATCGTCATTCCTACCGCAATTCCATCCACTACGACCACAGACGTGTTTTCGCCGTTGCTAAAGTAGCGTTTTTCGTCGAAGATACCGTAATTGGGCAGGTGGTGCTTGTGGTAAGTCGCAACAATGGCGCCATCATCAATCAATGACGCGGCGTTGAAAAGCCCATCTCGTGTTCGGTGTGGATGGCCGACGATCATCGCAATCCCAGGTACAGCATGAACCAAATTGTTCAGGACTGACTCACAATCAGAAACAAAGGCACGCCGCTGCAGCAAATCTTCGGGTGGATAACCGCAAATCGCCAATTCCGGAAACACGATAAAACGACACTCTAACGTGTCGCGTGCAAAAACCGCGGCTTGGGTCATTCGATGCTGGTTGCCTGGCAAATCACCAACAACCAGATTTAGTTGAGCCAAGGCTACGCCAAAATTTTTTGTCATCACCGAATGAATATACTTTACTAAGTCAGCGATTCACCGCAGTGGCATTAACAGATTTATCAGACAAGTTGATCATTGAGCATAGTAGAAGCAAACCCGAGTCCTTCAGCAAAGATAGAGATTGTTGATTCGATCGGTCAGGTCAACCCTCAAGACTGGAATCGTATCGTACCTCGCGATTATCCTTTTCTGCGCCACGAATTCCTGCATGCCCTGGAAATTTCTGGCTGTGTGTCTGCAGATACCGGCTGGGCACCGCAGCACATTGTAATACGAAACTCCACTAGCAGCGGACAGGAAGTTATCGGCGCCACGCCGTTTTATCTTAAACAGCATTCGTGGGGTGAATTCATCTTCGATTGGGACTGGGCGCATGGCTACCAAAGTCATGGGCTCGAATATTTTCCAAAACTGATTTGCCAAACCCCATTTACGCCGATCACTTCACCGAAGTTGCTGACTTTACCTGGTGAAAACGCACAAACCACACGTACCCAACTGGCCAGGCAAGCTCAACATATAGCAAGTCGTATGGAAACTTCGTCCATTCACTGGCATTTTATTTCTGACACCGATGCCGCCACTTTGAAGTCTGGCGACTATTGTGATCGTGCGAGCACCATCGAATATGTTTGGCACAACCAGGGCTATACCTCGATGGATGATTTTCTCAATTCACTTGCGAGTCGCAAACGCAAGAAAATCAGGCGAGAAAGAAAATCCGTCAGCGACCAGGGGGTCACCGTTGTGGCCTTGCAAGGCTCGGATTTGCATCAATCGCATTGGCAATTGGTGGATTGGTTCTATCGGTGTACGATCGATAAATATCACTCCAACAAATACCTTTCAATCAAATTTTTCGAAACAATCGGCGAGACAATGCCACAGAACATCGTACTTTTCTTAGCCATGAAGGAAAATAAACCGATTGCCGGTTCGTTTTGTTTACAGGGCGACAATAAATTATTCGGTCGCTACTGGGGGACGATTGGTGATGTGCAAAATCTACATTTTGAAGTTTGTTACTATGCCGCCATCGAGTATTGCATTGAAAACAAATTAAACGAATACAATGCCGGCGTACAGGGTGAGCACAAGTTGAATCGAGGCTTTGTGCCCAAACTCGCCCGGTCCAGTCATTCGTTTCGCCATCGCGCATTTTCAGCAGCGATAAAGCACTATATTGAGCGAGAATCCAGCTACATGCAGGCCTATCGTGAAACTCTTGATCACTACGGTGCATACGCGAAGCAATCAGGGAAACCAACGATATGAACAAGAATAGTTCAGTGTCTGCGCCCAGCGCGCGCTTCCCGAACCCCCTTCGTGTTCCTGGGTATGAAGCACTGACGCTTGATGCTGACCTATCGATCGAATCGCTGCTTGAAGCCTATCGTCTCGGTTTTTATCCAAAGCCGCAACACCAATCAGAAGTTCTATGGTGGTGTCCTGACCCACGTACTGTACTTTTTCTTGACGACTTTAAAGTGTCCAGAAGTCTAAGAAAAAATATCAAGAACCGCGGGTACTACGTAACACTGAACCTTGACTTTGACCAAACGATCGAAAAATGCGCAAACCGATACCCACCACGAGTGTGTCGTTTTCCCGTTTTGCGTAAAGCCGTCGAATCAGGCCGACTGGATTGGTTGATCGCTCATCAAAAAGCGGGGAAGTTGCAGATCAATGTCCACCAAAGAGAGATGACGCTGGTATTCAATTCTCGTCGCGATGCTGCCAGAATTCTCGGGCCATTACCCACCTGGATCACTGACAGCGTTCTTGACGCCTATAAGAATCTGCATCGCAATGGTCATGCGCAGTCGATAGAAACCTGGCACAACAATGAATTGGTTGGAGGACTCTACGGTGTGAGTATCGGCAAAATCTTTTTTGGTGAAAGCATGTTTTCCACCCGTACGGACGCTTCAAAGGTCGCACTTTTTCATTTGGTTGAGCATTTGAAAAATGCAGGCTTCGTCATGATTGACTGCCAAGAGCCCACTCAATTGCTGTTTAGTCTGGGTGCTAAGGAAATTTCGCGCAAAGACTATCTTGAATACTTGGAAAAATTGGTGTGCAGTAAACCGCCTCCTTTGCTGTGGCAGTCGCTTTCAACCCAGCAATATGGCGAGCATCCCCAGATTGATTCCACACCTTGATTGCATCTTTAGAGACATAAATTCCAAAAGTTGTCACACTTTTTATGAGGCAGCGCATAATCTTCTGGCGACTCATTGCGACATCGCATCAAATGACTGAATGGCTGCACGAAAACTGGGGACGAACGTACTGTTTCAGGAATCAATCTTTCGCGAAAAAGACAAAATGGTTGGCAGTACACTCAATTGACAACTCAAGACAAGCGTCTGAATATTTTGTTTTTTTCTTTTGTGAAAGAAATATTTAAGTTGCAACACCAAACAAATTGGATAAAATGACCACCTTACGCAGCGATTTACCCAGTATTGAATAATCAGGTGAAGATTAGATGTAGTCCAATCTTGTGTGCCTGTCTGGCGATCGTCTGGATAATGCAGATGTGATTTTCGTCAAATTGTGTATCAGTCCAAAATATAGCGTGTCAAATTAACTATAAAGTTGTCTATAATTTAGTGGGAAAATTATGCTGTCAATATTTCGTGTTTTGAAGGTTGTGCCAAAGATGTCTAAAACAACAAAACTGATTAGTTCTCGATTAGCGTTGCTGGGACTCGTTTCCTTATTCGCTCTATCGATGTCTGCGTGTCAGTTATTTTCCAAGGCAGACGCTGAAGTAGCGGAAGAGCCGATGATGGAAGAAGCTGAAACAACCGAAGTGATGGCTGAAGAAGTTGAACCATTGGTCGTATCCGATGATACTCATGTCGTTTCAGCAGGCGAGAGTCTGTGGAATATATCCGGCATGGCATCGATCTACAATGATTCATTTCGGTGGCCACTGATTTATGGGCGCAACAAAGATATTGAGGATGCAGACTTGATTTTTCCTGGCCAGGAATTGGCTATTCCGCGCGATCTGACACGTGCAGATATTGATGCGGCAGTCGCACACGCTAAGAATCGCGGTGCTTGGTCGATTGGCGAAATTGAAGAGTCCGACGTGCAATATCGCGCCAACTCTATGTAAAGGCGTCGAGCAGACCCTTGAGCTTGTTAACCGGACGCCAATCTGGCATTCGATGATCAGCGTTTGAAAAGCTGCCTCGATTCCAAACAACAGTAAAGTTAATCAGTAAAATTTCCGGATAGAAAGGCCAAAGTGTGTCTTTCTGTCTGGAAATGGTTTATTACGAATTCCGACCTGCTGCCCGTCATCATATCTAAAATCTAGATGCAACGCCTAGATTCACTGCCACAACGGATGTGTGCAGCTGCACTGATCGGTGTACTGTTGCTGATTGCGGTGCCGGCCCACGTCAGCGCAAACCTCAATGAGCTTAGAACTGCCTACACCGAAGCCGACCGGCTGCTTGACCAAAAAAAGGTGTCTGCCTGGCTAAGGCGAAAATCCAGGTTAAAGCGTTATCCGCTTTACCATTACCTCATTATCAAGGAAGTTCGTCGAACTCATTCGGATTATTCCAACCTCCAAATTTCCAAGATTATTTCCAGGGTTGATGTCCCCCTACCTCGCAATTTTGGCCGATGGTGGTTAAAGCAACTCATCGCCAGTAAAGACTGGGGGTTGATTATCAAGCATTTCGCCGATTCCACGAGTGTGGAAACCCGTTGCGTCTACGCGCTGGCAGTCATGCGCAGCGAGTCTCGCGAAAAAGCGATCCAATACATCAAGCCTTTGTGGCTGGTTGGACGTTCCCAGCACAAACAATGCGATCCGCTATTCGAACAGGCGCAAAAGAAAGGACTCATCGAAGACGACCTGATTTGGCAGCGCATGCTCCTGACACAACGACGCGGTCAATTGGGCATGAGCAAGTACCTCAAAAGCCTATTGCGTTCCCCATCAATCAAAAAATGGGGTAACCGACTCGATAGCGTTCATCGCAACCCGAAAACAACCATCAGAAAACACCTGTCCAAATGGAGCCAATCCCCGTACGGGCGAGATGTCATCACACACGGCATGGTCCGGATCACTCGTAAAAACCCGGATGCCGGTACTGAATTTTGGCGGGAACTCCAATCTAAGAACCCATCCGCACTCAAAAGTCTGCTTGCGACGGAAAAGGAGATCGCACAAATTCTTGGCTGGCGCCGACATCAACAGGCGTATCAATGGCTGGCGCGTCTGCCAGATTCCATGATGGATCATTCGATGACAGAACTGATGGTTCGAAATGCACTCGCCAGCGAAAAATGGTCACGGGTTCTCAAAGCAATCGAACGTATGGATCCAGAAACTGCGGATCGAAGTGAGTGGCAGTACTGGAAAGCCAGGGCGCTGCATAAAACCGGCAACCGCAAACAAGCAGCAACCATACTGACAAAACTAGCAGACCAAAGGAGTTTTTATGGGCTGCTGGCAGCAGATCAAATGAAGCTGGAATACAATTTGTCCCCCGACGGATTCAAGTTCAACAGCACTGACTTGAATTCATTTGTCGAATCAGAGCCCGCCGTTGCACGCATTCGGGAATGGCTCGCACTGAATGAACCCTATGGTGCACGACGCGAACTCAGGCACTTGAGGACTCACCGCAATGGAGACTCGCAGTTTTGGAGCCAAGCCGCACTCTTGTTTAATGCATGGGGATGGTACGACGGTGCGATTCGGGCGACATATGCTTCGGGGCACGCTGACGAATTTCAGCTGGAACTGACACACCCATCGCCTTACATTAAGTTGGTCCGAAAAGAAGCGCTACGCAATTCGGTTCCGCAACACTGGATTTTGGGGATTATGCGTCAGGAAAGTCTGTTCGTGAATGACATCCGTTCTAGCGCTGGCGCAATTGGTTTGATGCAACTACTTCCAGCGACTGCGCGCAATGTCGCAAAACGCAACGGGCTCAAACGCCCCTCGACACGTGATCTATCTAATGCTTCTTTGAACATTCGCTTGGGAACCACCTACTTCAAGGGCCTGTTGGATCGATTGGATGGTAATCC
This sequence comes from Arenicellales bacterium, assembly GCA_963664525.1. Lineage (GTDB taxonomy): Bacteria > Pseudomonadota > Gammaproteobacteria > Arenicellales > JAJDZL01 > JAJDZL01. The sequence goes on along the minus strand of OY761535.1, from coordinate 37,662 downwards.
AGTCCACTCGCTGGCTGGCTACAATGCTGGGCCGCGGCGCGTTCGGCAATGGCAAGGTACGATAAAAGCCTCAGACCCGGCGGCTTGGATCGAAGCAATACCATTTACTGAAACTCGAAATTACATTAAGAAAATTCTCGTCAATTTCATACTTTATGAAAATATCCATACGGCTCAACACACACGAATCAAAGACTACCTGAAACTACCTGCTTCACAGCATGTTGCTGCAAAAAATGACTGAAACCCGAAGATACACGGTCTGTGGTGTCGTACAAGGTGTCTGGTTTCGTCGCCATACCGCTGACGTTGCCAGTGAAATCGGAGTCAATGGCTGGGTTCGCAATACTGCAGACGGTAATGTTGAATTGGTTGCCACAGGAGAACCTCAACAGCTTCAGCAGCTGCAGTCAGCGCTGTGGAAAGGTTCGCCGATGTCGGACGTAACTGCAGTCGACGATGAACTTGTTGAAGACTATACCGGCCAGGGGTTCGAAATTCGCTGGGACGATTTACCCCCGGACTGATATGTTCAGTCTGTGATGCACTCAATGAGCGTTTTCGCCACTTCATCGATCGGCAGGTCTTCAACCGCTTGAACACCCCGCCTTTTGTATTCGATGGTCCCGCTATCCACACCTCGGTCGGAAACAACCAATCGATGCGGGATTCCCAAAAGATCCATGTCAGCAAATTTCACGCCCGGCCGGTCATCACGATCATCCAGTAATACTTCCAACCCCGCACCTTCCAACTGATCATGGATTTCAAGTGCGACTTTAGCCACCCTTTCTGACTGATGAAAGTTTATTGGCACAATACATACTGAAAACGGGGCAATGGGCTCGGGCCAAACAATACCTGAGTCGTCGTGATTTTGTTCAATCGCAGCGGCCACGATACGTGAAACACCGATGCCATAGCAACCCATCCACATCACTGCGTTATCGCCATTCGAGTCGATGCATGTTGCATCAAACGCTTCACTGTATTTTGTGCCCAGTTGAAATACGTGCCCAACTTCAATGCCGCGCTTGACGCTGAGCGACAAAGATGGGTCCTGCGGACAGGGGTCTCCTTCAACCGCCTTTCGCAAATCGGCGAACTGTGGTTCCGGTAAGTCTCGTATCCAGTTGACTCCCGTAAAATGCTGTTCATGCTGATTGGCCCCACACACGAAATCAGACATTTCTCGAGTTGCGTAATCGGCAATGACTGGAATGTCCAATCCCAGTGGGCCAATTGAGCCGGGATCAGCTCCCGTGGCTTGGTGAATTGTCTCACTCGTTTCCATTTGCAATGGCGATTCAACGCCATTAATATTGACTGCTTTTAGAAGATTCAGTTCATGATCTCCTCGCAGCAACAGCGCAACGGGACCATTCTCACCGCGAACCAATAGTGTCTTTATCGTCTGCGATGGCGCAACATTCAGGGATTCGCACAAATCAGCAATGGTTCTCACACCGCTTGTTTCGACCTGCGTCAGAGATTCACTCGGTGGATGTCTAGTACCCGATGACGGCGGTAATTCAATCAGTTCAACGTTTGCCGCATAATTGACATCGGTGTTGATGCCAATTCCATCCTCACCCGAATCGGCAAGCACATGAAATTCAGTGGAAACACTGCCGCCAATCGCACCGGAATCGGCCGCTACCGCGACAAAATCCAAACCCAATCGTTCAAACACCTTGCAATAAGCATCGTACATGACTTGGTATGCTTGTTCCATACCTACCCGGCTGAAATCAAAAGAATAGGCGTCTTTCATTAGAAATTCCCGGCAGCGCATCACGCCAAATCTTGGCCGAACTTCGTCGCGAAACTTCCACTGTATCTGATAGAAATTAGCGGGTAATTGGCGATAACTGCGAATTTCGCTGTTGATCAGGGTGGTAATCACTTCCTCATGAGTTGGACCGAGGCAAAAATCCCGTTCATGTCGATCACGAAAGCGCAGCAATTCAGGCCCAAACACATCCCAACGTCCAGACTCACGCCAGATTTCTGCTGGCTGAACCGAAGGCATGAGTACTTCCTGGGCACCGGCGCGGTTCATTTCTTCACGCACGATATTTTCAACTTTCTTTAGCACTCGCAATCCGGTTGGAAGCCAGTTGTAGATTCCCGAAGCCAACTGTCGAATCATGCCGGCTCTTAACATCAGCCGATGACTGATGATCTCAACATCGGCAGGTACCTGTCTTACGGTAGCAAGCAAATAATCTGTTGACTTCAAGGTTTATCTCCTTTCCGCTTGGATTTCACCAGCGCGACTTATCCCACTGTTCCGGGTTAGCCCAGTTCTTCGAGTTAAGCCATTGCGGCACTGGTTTGTAAAACTGTAGACTGAATTCATACCACTGTGGCTTCTGGACCCCAAAGTTTTCCGGATTGACCATTCGCATTCCCTGCGCAATCGCATCATTGTTGTTATAGCATTCCGACTTGCTACTCGGAACCATGACCCACAGCAATTTCGCGTGTAAATCACGCAGCCGGGAAATCATCTGCTCCGCCTGCGCCTTTTCCAGTTGGTCGACGGTATCGGCGACAATGACGAAGTCAAAACGACCCAGGGGCATGATCGACTGTTCGATATTGCAAAATACAATGTGATTGAACTTTATTTTCCTGGACGAATCGAAATAATCAGTTAAGCCTGGCGAGACTGTTGGTGCGATCAACAGCACGTCCTTTGGACTTTGTTTTCCAAGCCGATCGACTAGCACTTGTTCGAGTTGCAATTCCACAGCCGAATCCTCGCAAGCCACTTGATCGGTACACTGCGATTGACGCGGTCAGTCGACGACTTCGACACCGTTTTTGCGAACCTTTCGGGTACCCGAGATGCTTGCATAGGCTGAGTGATTGTGTATCGATTCGAAGTTTTCCGATTCCACCGTATATTGAATCACCCTCGGATCAGCAATCAGCTCACCGGCAATATCACGGACCATATCTTCGACAAATTTAGGATTGTCGTAGGCCTCTTCAGTCACATACTTTTCATCAGGGCGCTTGAGCAATCCGTAGAGCTGTGAACTCGCATTGGATTCTGCCAAATCAATTAACTCCTCGATCCAAACAAATTCTTCAGCCAACACAGTGATGGTCACGTGTGAACGTTGATTATGTGCACCGTAGTCGGAAATTTCTTTTGAACATGGGCAAAGACTCGTTACCGGAACAACGACTCGCGTCGTAATATTCACCGAATCTTTGTTCAGTTCACCGCTTAACCTGACTTCGTAGTCAACCAGGCTTTTTACGCCAGTGACAGGGGCACTTTTCACACGAAAATAAGGAAACGTCATTTCGATTCTGCTGGTTTTGGATGCCAGTTTATCTGCGACCTGTTTGACAATGTCTTTAAAGGAAAGCACCGAAATCACGGTGTCATGATCATTGAGAACCTCAACAAAACGCGACATATGTGTACCTTTGAAATTGTGCGGCAAACCAACGTACATGTTGAATGTTGCGATGGTGTACTGCTCACCATGATCGCGATCGCGCACCTTAACGGGATGTCGAATTTCGCGAATCCCAACCTGGTCAATGGCCAATCTGCGAGTATCTTTCTTAGCCTGAATATCAGGAATTGACTCGTTGTTCGAATTCGTCGGTACTGTAGCCAAATGTGGCATTTTCATAAATTTCTCTCCTGTCCTTATAACTAGGCGATGTCGAGGGACTGAATCTTTTTCACAATCGAATTGGCGTCCAGGCCATGTTCAGCGAAGACGTCCTTTGGATTGCCGTGCTCTATATTTTCGTCTGGCAGGCCAATATTCAATATTCTCACAGGCAAGTGATGCTTGGCAAGGACCTCGTTCACGGCCGAGCCCGCTCCCCCTGCGACGACATGTTCTTCTATCGTAACGAGACATTTGTGCGTCCGCGCCAACTTTAATACCATCTTTTCATCGATTGGCTTTACAAATCGCATGTTCACCACTGTTGCATCAAGCTCTTCCGCTACCGCCTTTGCTGTAGCTAACATACTGCCAAATGCCAAAATAGCAATACCGCAACCGCTTTCGTCGGCTGGCTTTCTAGTCATTTGTGCAACACCAATCGAATAAGCCTGCATCTTATCGCGCTGCGTTGCACCAACCCCGGTACCGCGTGGATATCGCACTGAAGCAGGACCTTCATACTGATAGGCGGTATAAAGCATGTCTCGCGTTTCTGCCTCATCGGCAGGTGCCATAACAACCATGTTGGGAATACATCGAAGGTAAGCATAGTCATAATGCCCTGCATGCGTCGGCCCATCGCCTCCGATATAACCCGCCCGATCGATGGCAAATGTCACATCGAGATTCTGAATACACACATCGTGGATCAACTGATCGTAGGCACGTTGCAAAAAAGTTGAGTAGATTGCAACAACCGGTTTCATTTTTTCGCATGCAATGCCAGCCGCAAAGGTGACCGCATGCTGCTCGGCTATTCCAACATCAAAGTAACGATCGGGAAACCGGGACTGAAATTCCACCAGCCCTGAACCTTCGCGCATCGCTGGCGTAATCCCGAACAGGCGTTCATCTTTGGCAGCCATATCGCAGAGCCATTTGCTGAATACCTGCGTATAACTGACGCTGGTCGCTGATTTCTTTTTGATCTTGCCAGTCTCAGTGTCAAACGGCGAAACGCCATGATACGAGAGTGGGTCTTCTTCAGCGGGGTCATAGCCCTTGCCCTTTTTGGTAACAATATGCAAAAACCTGGGGCCCTTGATACGAGCGAGGTTTCTCAGTGTTTGCAGGAGCGTTGGAATATCGTGGCCATCAATTGGGCCAATGTAGTAAAAACCCAGTTCTTCAAACAGCGAGCTGGGCAAAATCAAACCTTTGGCATGTGACTCAATCCGGTTAGACAGCTCCTGTACAGAAGATGGCATCACTCCCAGAACCGCTTTGCTGCCCTGGCGAATGGACATGTAGGCTTTGCCGGACATCATGCGCGCCAGATAATTCGAAACAGCACCGACGTTTGGAGAAATTGACATTTCGTTATCATTCAATATGACCAGCAAATCGGAGGAGGAAGCACCGGCATTATTCAATGCTTCGTAGGCAAGCCCTGCCGTCATCGCACCATCACCGACGACTGAAACAACTGCCCTGTCCTCGCCTTGTGCGGCCAACGCGACCGCCATGCCCAAACCTGCAGAGATTGATGTGCTTGAATGTCCGGCACCAAAACAGTCGTATTCGCTTTCGTCACGTTTTAAAAATCCGCTCAATCCCCCTGGCTTGCGAATCGTATGCAAGCGTTCTTTGCGACCAGTCAGAATTTTGTGCGGATAGGCCTGATGACCAATATCCCAGACAATTCGGTCACGAGGAGCGTCATAAAGATAGTGAAGTGCAACAGTCAGTTCAACCGTTCCCAATCCTGCTGCGAGGTGGCCGCCGGTTCTTGACGTAACTTCAACCAAGAAATCACGCACCTCAGAAGCAAGTTGCGGCAACTGGCTTTCCGACAGCAGTTTCACATCAGCAGGAGAGTTGATTTTGCTGAGCAACTCAAACTGTTCAATGATGTCCTTTTCTGTTTGCTTGTCCGATTGCATATTCATTTGGACTGACACGGTATTTTCCTTGTTCACATTTCTCGCGATACGACAAAGTATGCGAGTTTTTCCAGATTGGCAATGTCTCTGTCAATTGTGCGCAGGCGATCCAATGCAGCATCTCGCATCTGAACGGCTTTCTCAAACGGATTTCCTGTCAACGCGTCGCCGTCGAGTTGATCATCTCGATATTGAAACGCCAAGCCTACAAATTCGCCATAGTCACTGAGAGCCTGGTATTCGTTTGGGGTGACCACGTCACTGACCAGCGCTCCCAGGCGCACACAAGATTGAATCAAGCGAGCTGTTTTGAGTTGATGGACTGTATATGGATCGACATGCGTTGATCCCAATTGTTCAAATTGAATATCAAGTACCTGCCCGCCAACCATTCCAGTCGACCCAATCGCTTCGGCTAAAGTCGACACCAAAACCCCTCTTTTGTCGTTTAAGTTTATCAGACTTTTGTCGGCGGATAGGATTTGAAACGCCAGTGCCTGTAAAGCATCGCCAACCAACACGGCCGTGGCTTCATCATATTTTTTATGACAAGACGGTTTGCCGCGACGATAGTCATCGTCATCCATGCACGGAAGGTCATCGTGCACCAAAGAGTATGCGTGAGCACATTCGACCGCAGCTGCAGGAGCAAGCAAACGTTCCAACTCGGTGCCAAATATCTGTCCCGTCATCATCACGAGAACCGCCCGGAACCTTTTTCCGCCACCCAGAGTCGCATATCGCATGGCTTCGTGCAAATGGCTCGGCGGTTCATCTATTGGAGGAAGCCTCTGTTCCAATGCCGTAACTGCCGCCTGCTGCAGCCGTCGCCACTCACTTTCAAAACTCATGCAGACGCCTACTCGGGGTTGAATGGCTGAGTTTCGTTCTGATTGTCACTTGAATTGGTCAACAACTCGACGCGCTGTTGGGCATCTTTGAGCATTTTCTGGCACTCGCGCGCTATTTTGACGCCTCGTTCGAACTCAGTAATCGAGGACTCCAGTGTCTGTTCGCCGCTCGACATTCGCTGGATGATGCCTTCAAGTTCTTTAATCGCCGCTTCGAAAGATATCTCGGCATCATCAGGTGACTGATTTTCTTTAGTTTCTGGAGTTTCCATCTCATGCACCAAGTTGAGTGTAAAAGTCAATTATATGCGTGTTGGGCAACTTCAATCATTCGGCAAATTTTGTCGGCTCGAGACATACATCCTGACAAATCAAACAAAACATGGACCCTTCAGTACTGTTTGGTGAACCTGAGCGCACGAATTGTTTTTGCACTTGAATTTCAAGGACCAATCCCTATTTGATGAAACAAGAATATTCGTTACAATATTCGGTTTGTATTTCCAACTCTAATCTATTGATCTACCGGGAGACAGTTGAATGGAACTAAAAGGTTCGCAAACAGAACAGAACTTAAAGGATGCCTTTGCTGGCGAGTCTCAGGCAAACCGACGCTATCTCTATTTTGCGGCGAAAGCAGATGTCGAAGGTTACAATGACGTCTCTGCCGTATTTCGCTCAACCGCGGAAGGTGAAACCGGCCATGCACACGGCCACCTTGAATACCTGGAAGCTGTCGGCGACCCGGCTACCGGGCTGCCCATTGGGCACACTGCTGAAAATCTCAAAGCAGCGATTGCAGGTGAGACCCACGAGTACACAGATATGTACCCGGGAATGGCTTCATCTGCGCGAGACGAAGGTTTTGACGAAATTGCTGACTGGTTTGAAACTTTGGCGAAGGCTGAAAGGTCTCACGCAAATCGTTTTCAAAAAGCGCTTGACAATCTCGACGCCTAAAGTATTTGAATGACCGGATAGGCAAGCGGAATCGCGTTTTCGCGGTTCCGCTTGTTTATTTTTGTGATGCCTGGCCAATCGTGGTAAATCGGTGTGATTTTATCGTTGCCGTAGCAGTGAGTCGACAAAGAGAATTGATTAATTGTCAATTGGGAAAAAGCGGTGGCACTCGAATCGAGTGCGTCGTACGCTCATTTGAAGGAACTTGGCAAGAAAACTATCAAGACCGCCATTTTGTTCAATTCCGTCTTTAAAGCAATGACAGATTTTGAATGATCAAATCGCATCACATCATCGATGCGATCTGCTTTCATTCAGTAGACATTAGTCTTAATTCCGAAATTTGAGTTGATGAACTGACCGACTCAAATTAAGGTTGAGCCATTTTAATTTAGATCATATTTTTATCGGCAAAATGAGAGAAGGATCTCTGGAAGCACCGCAACGTCATCCTGTCGACTGGCAGTCTGACGATTTTAATGATCAGACCAGCCTGTTTCAGGAACTTGAGCGCGTGTATGACATTTGTCATGGCTGTCGCCGCTGCTTTAGTCTTTGCAACGCCTTTCCAACGCTCTTTGACGCAATCGACGAATCAGACACCATGGAACTTGACGGTGTTCCTAAAGAAAAATATTGGGACGTCGTCGACAACTGTTATCTTTGCGATCTTTGCTTCATGACGAAGTGCCCTTATGTTCCACCGCATGAATGGCAGGTTGACTTTCCGCACTTGATGCTGCGTGCAAAAATTGTCGGCAATCAATTGGGACGTCCGACATTTCGGGACAAATTGCTTTCGTCAACGGATTCAATCGGAAAATTTGGCTCTGTTCCAGTTGCTTTTAACGCAGTTAATTCGATGAATCGCAACAAGCTGGTGCGAAAAGGAATGGAACAGACAATCGGCGTGCATCAGGATGCAAATCTGCCGACGTTTTGCAGCAGCGGGGTTCACCGCCAACTGCTGAATCACCAGCCACTTGAAACTGAGATTGCAAAAGCTGGTCCAACGAGCGGCAAAGTTGCATTATTCGCAAGCTGCTACGGTAAACACAACAGCCCGCAAATGAACGAGGACCTTGTCGAGGTGTTTGAGCACAACGGCATCCCAGTGCACATTGTGAAAAATGAACAATGCTGTGGTATGCCAAAGCTTGAAATCGGCGACATGAAATCTGTAACGCGGCTAAAAGAGCATAACATCAAACAGCTTTTGGCGCTGGTAGAAGATGGCTGGGACATCATCACTCCGATACCATCGTGTACCCTCATGTTTCGCCAGGAATTACCCTTGCTGTTTAGCGAAGATGAAGCGGTCCAAAAGGTGCGAGTTGCCGTATACGATCCATTTGAGTACCTGATGTTGCGACACAAGCACGACCTTTTGAATACCGATTTCAAAACAGCCTTAGGTTCGGTCGTATATCACGCAGCCTGTCACCAAAGGGTACAAAATGTAGGAGCCAAAACCCGCCAAGCCCTTGAACTTGTACCCGACACGACCATTACAACGGTTGAGCGGTGTTCCGGTCACGACGGAACCTACGCCGTCAAAAAGGAGTTTTTCGAATTTTCAAAAAAGATCGTCCGACCGATCAGCAACCGAGTCAAACAAGTCAAACCAGACCATCTGGCCAGCGACTGCGTTCTTGCCGGCGCGCACATCGCAGCCAATTCTGACGATAATTCAGTCGAAGCGAAACACCCAATTTCCTTACTTCGCACAGCCTACGGAATCTAAGATTATGGAACTACTGAAAAGAGAACACCTGCTTTCACTGGAAGACTATGCCGTGAAGCGAGATGAATTTCGCGAGGCGGTTTTGGAACACAAGAAAAATAGACGGGTTCAGATCGGACCGGCAGCGAACCTGTATTTCGAAGACAGGTTGACGATTCAATATCAGGTTCAGGAAATGCTCCGAATCGAGAAAACTTTTGAAGCCGCAGGCATCGAGGATGAACTCGACGCATACAATCCCCTGATTCCAAACGGCAACAACTGGAAAGCAACTTTTATGCTGGAGTATCCGGATATTGAAGAACGACGCATCATGCTCACCAAACTAGTCAATATTGAAGATCGTGTCTGGGTGGGTACAGATGGAGAAGACCCCGTTTTTGCATTTGCGGACGAAGACCTTGATCGTTCTACGGATGACAAAACCTCTGCTGTGCATTTTTTGCGATTCGAATTGCCATCTTCATTTATTGAGGCACTGAAGTCCGACGCTTCGATTTCAATCGGAATTGATCACGAAAACTACTCATACGAAATCGGATCGATTCCTGATTCCATTCGATTGTCACTGTTAGAAGATCTCGACTGAACGTCGACCTGCCAAGCTGAACAAACTTTCAATCGACACGGTCTAAGCGGTCCGTTTCAATCAGGACCCCGTTGCTTTCGATTGACGTCGAGGGCAGTCACCAAATTTCTGCACAACCATGCTCCCTCCGTATAGCGATTCGCTTGAGTCAGACATAAAAGCGGCTGTAAAGCGAGGAATTAAAGGAAGCCTACCAGCAGATGTTTCACATTGAGCATCCGAGGAAGATATCCGAAATGAAACTGGACGAAGTCACGGAGAAGGTATTTGGCGGCATCAATACTGCTGTTGCCTAAGCGAAAACCCAAGGCATGACCACGAACGTCTGCAAAAGCGAGGAACTTAAGAAAATTACAGCCAAAACTGCGCGTCGACACGTACTGATGCGTTGCGATGTACAAGAAATGTACAAGGCTTATTTGAATCGGGTTGCGCCCGCGGGGAATTCTTGACGCGTGAATAAGGATTACCCTGAAGCACTCGCAGTTACAGGTACCCAACCGGTAGCCGAGCATGAACGAGGTTCCAAGACAACGAAGGAGAAAAGTTAGCGCGGCGCGCTCGAACAAGCCAATACGCCTTTAGACGCGCTTGAATGGGAGTCATACTTAACGATCCACTTCCAATTCAGCATTGCATTGATATTGCACGATTTTCTGTAGACAATTAAATTTTTTTCGCTGTCATTCATAGCCAATTAAGGAAGTTGAGTTTCTTGAGGCCTGTCGTATAGAATGACAACATGCATTTCATCATTCACTGGCGCAATGCATACACCATCAATTCGAAACTGTATTCAACTGAGGAGTAAGGGCTATGAAAACGGAAAAATACACCCGCCGCGATGTACTGAAAACTGCAGCGGGAGCAGGGATGATGTTGGCTATGCCAGCATACGTCAAAGGTGCGAAAGCCGATCATGTGCTGACTTTCGGTCATACGTTTGGCAAGGCAACTGAAAACGTGATGATCACGGGTTTACAACAGTGGAAACAGAAGGCTGAAGAATATGCAGGCGGTAAGCTACTGATCGATATCCACGAAGCTGGCAGCCTTGGTGGACAGAACGTCCTGCCGCAGAAGGTGCTTCAGCAGTCCATACAGGGATGTCAACTTTCGACACAAAATTTCACCCCGTATTCTGCTGTATACAATCTGCTTGATTTTCCGTTCCTTTTTTCGAGTAACGAAACATTTGAAGATATGCTGAGCACCGAAGCTTTTCTGTCCAGCCCGTTCATTTCTGAACCCCAGTCCAAGGGATTTACCGTGCTACCGGGAATGTGGGCCAATGCCGGACACCGAGTTTTGGGCATCAGCAAAACGAAAGAACGCATCGTGATAAACCCCGAAGACCTTGAAGGTGTCAAGATTCGCGTGACCGGCTCCAAGGTTGAACAGCAGTTCTTTAAGCTAACGCCTGCAGACCCTGTTTCCATTGCCTGGGGCGAAACCTACCAGGCGTTGGAACAAGGTGCAGCCGATGCATTGAATGTCGGACTTGGTCCCCTGACAGCCACTCGCATCTTTGAGACACTCGGTTCAGCTACATTGACCCGGATCAATTTCAACTGTCACATTACCTTGCTCAGCGCCCGCTGGTTTGATGAATTGCCAGGTGATGTGCAAGATGCAATTCTCAAAGGCGCAGCGGAAAGTTTCGCGTTCCAGCGTGCCGGTCAGGCCAAGGCCAATGACGAAATGATCGAGATGTGGAAGGCTTCTGGCATTCATATTGAAGATCCCGCTCCAGATGTCAAGCAGGTATGGGTCGATAGTTTCGGCCATCAGCGCCCTGAATGGGATGAACTGAAAGAGACATACGGCAAGGATGTCTGGTCCCAATTGGAAGGCTGGGCCAGCTAGTCAAAAAAAATTCTGTGGTTCGGGTCTAAGATCCGGACCACAGTTCACTCGCCGCAAGCAGTCAATACTTCATGCAATTTTCCAGGACAATTGCATTCATTAACAATGATCTGCCGATCTGGTTTGTACGGGTTGCCTATTCTTATTTGAGCCTGATTATCCTGATCGAAGTCGTCAGACGCTATGTATTTAGCGCATCAAGCCCATGGGGTGAGATGACCGCGCGCTATGCCTTTGTGTATCTGTCTTACATCGCTGCCGCAGAAGCAATCAGGCTTGGTAAGCACATTCGAATCACATTGATCATTGAGAAATTCCCCGGTTGGTTGCGTCGTATTTTTGAATTGTATATTGACCTTTTGACGACGGGTCTGGCACTGCTTGTCATTTACTACTCCGTTCAAGTCATCAATATTCAGTGGGCCGTCAATATTGTCATGGAGTCTGCGAATGTCAATCTGGCATTCGCTTATGCGGCCTTACCAATTGGCTGGGGACTGTTGATCCTGCGAATCGTTCAAACCTGGTATGGGCGCTTTAGAACAACTGAGGCAACTCAGAGTTGAGTTTTCAATAGGCGTATTGAAGTGAGCGGTCAGTTAACAGGTGTTGCGATCATCATTGTGATCATGCTGGTGCATCTGGCGATCGGCGTGCCTCTTTTTGTTGTACTAGGTCTTGGATCCCTGGCCATCATCCTGATTTACGATGTCTATTCTCTGGCGGCATTTGGTGATACACCGTTTAGTTCGATAGACAGTTGGGCCTTACTTGCCATGCCTCTTTTTATCCTGGCAGGAGAAATCATCAGCCGCGGCAAAACTGCGCGTCACCTGGTTAATCTTGCCGAAGCACTCGTCGGCTGGATGAAAGGCGGCTTGGGGATGGCAACCATATTTGGTTGTTTTCTTTTTGCCGGAACCAGCGGCTCCAGTTCTGCTGATACGATAACGATTGGCAAAATCATGGTACCACCCATGCGCGAGCAGGGTTATTTAGGTAGTTACGCAGCCTCACTGGCTGCTTCTGGCGGCATTCTAGGGGTCATTGTTCCACCAAGCCTGATCTTTATCATCTACGGAGTCACCACCAACACCTCAATTGGCGGTTTGTTTTTGGGCGGCATTTTACCCGGGCTGGTCATGGCAATTGCCATGTGCTGTGCCAACTATTTCGTCTGTCGATTCAGTCGTTGGGGTTCGGCTGAACACTCCCAATTCCACCTGCGCAGGCTGGGTCGGGCGCTGTGGGATGCAAAGTATGGAATTGGTGCACCCGTCATTATCCTGGGTGGCATATACACCGGTGTATTTACGCCAACCGAAGCAGCCGCGGTCGCAATCGGGTATGTGACCATTGTTGAATTGCTGATCCATCAATCAATCAACTTCCGAGAAATTGGACAAAGCCTCAGCTCTGCAGCGATTGCGACAGGCATGCTGGCGCCGATTATCGCATTTTCGATTCTGTTTGGAGAAACGCTCTCAATTCTACATGTCCCAACTGCGCTCATTGATACGTTCATGGCGATCGATGTTGGACTTTTCGGTTCCGTTGCGATCATCGTACTGATTCTATTGATCGTCGGCTTTATTCTTGAGCCAATTGCAGCAGTTTTGGTCGTGATGCCCATTCTCGCACCCATCGGAATAGCATTGGGATTTGACCCGGTTCACTTTGGTGTATTCGCCGTCTGTGCATTGGGCGTCGGATTTATTACTCCGCCGGTTGGCATCAATCTTTTTGCGGCGTCAGCAGTCAGCGGTGAGCAGTTCATTGACATCGCCTGGCGTGCAATCCCAGCGTTTTTCGGACTGATGGTAGCGATTGCGATCATCGCGTCCTTTTCCGGTCTGACTCTCTGGTATCAGTGATCACTTGTCCATGGTGTTAAATTGATGAACGAATTGGAACCCATTAGCGAACTCACAAGAAAGTATTTTGATTTGCTGTATTTTGGAGATACAGATTTGGTTGATGTGTGTTTTTTTCCTGAAGCAACCGTCAATTCAATCGAAAACGATACAGTCGTCAGTATTGACATGGATGGTTTCAAGGCCCGACTTAAAGGTCGACCATCACCATCAAGTATCAACGAGGAAAGAATCGACGCGTTGAAGCTCATCGAAATAGAATCACCAACGAGCGCCTTGATTAAAGTTGAAGTCCGAATTCTGGGTGGTCGATATCACGATTACTTGACACTGATGAAGTGCGGTAATGATTGGAAAATCATTTCGAAAGTATTTCACCGATTTGAAATTTGATAACAATTCACCACACGGTAATGTGAAATGAAAAAAATTGTCCAAGTCCTTCCATTCTCAGATATTCCCCGTGTTAAACGCGGTCGTGGAATAGTCAATCACCTGATTGCGAGCAAGCAGATCGGGGCACAGGCCATTCACTCAGGAATTACGTTTATGCCGGCTCACACCAGTGTTCCCGCACATACTCATAACGCCGAAGAACAGGTAACAATCTTAAAAGGGACAATGAAAATAATTTTGGACAATGATAAAGTAGTCAACTGCGGTGTCTACGATTCAACTTTTATTTCTTCTGGAGTGCGTCATGAATTAATCAACGAAACAGATGAAGAAGTGCATGCGCTCATCACCTATGGGTCTGCAAACGTGACTCGTACTTTTTCAGATACAGACGAAACCGTGGAGATTGGCTCTGACCGAGACAAATTCGAGGAGTAAAAACCCTCGACACTCGGGTTGATCGAGTTTGAACCGATAGTGATATAACGCTTGACACTGTCCGCGCCAATTGATTGCCACGGTATCATGGTGAATTAAGGCGATCAAATTTGATGTTCGTCCGTGTGCGACCCGCGTCGCTCCGCCTACTTTAAAACCCAGCTGCCACACTCAATAAATTGTTGAATGTACGCATTGTGTGAACTAAAGCACAAGTATCGAATTTTGCCAGACAACACTCCCCGATGCGATTCTTTAACACGACTGACCCAATACGCGCTCACGAACATTACGCAATTGCGCCGCTAAATCGTTTGAATTTAAACTTCATACGGCGGCTTTTGCGAGAACAGCGCTACTTCGTCGTTCACGCCTCAAGGCAAACGGGGAAGGTATCTTTTCTGCTTGCCTTACGAAACCTGTTGAACGACGTTTTGAGGGAACCATTGGCGGACATGCGCTGAGTTTTGACCCGGCTGTCGGAACATCAGCGGTCAGCGGATCTGTACGCAGTTCCAGCGTTTCAGCAGACAGTTACGCCGCTTTGGCAACCGTGACCCGTTTGACAGTCCTGTAACCGAGCGGCACAGCGTGACATTAAAGGATGTGCGGTCAGTTTCAGAGTTTACGCTGAACGGTGACACAAGCAGGAGGGGTGGATGGACACACCGCATAAAGACGAATGGGACGAGTCACACATCGCTGGCACAGAGGTCAATGCGCACCTTGGACACCGGATATCCGCAACCTATGCCCGGTGATCTCCTGGGTGCAGGCTGGCGAATGGATGGAAATCGCCGAAAGTTACCAACCGCAATACGGTCAGGAGCTGCTACCCTGCCCCGTTAGTTGCAGCAATGATTCTTATATCCTGCGCGTACGCTGTATCATCATGGAACCCAAGTGCCATGATGGTGATTTGATCTTCGTAGATCCTCATGCCGACCCGATTCATGGAAAATTTGTGGTCGTCATGATTGAAGACACATTCAAACAACTTATCGTCGAGTAGGGCCGTCAGTATCTGAAGGCGTTGTACCAGGAGTGGCCAAACCCGATCATCAAGGTCAACCAGAATGCCCGGATCTGCGGGGTGGTGGTGTTTAAGGGAAAGATGGTTTGATCCTACCCGTTCACAGATTAGCTATTGAAAGATTCCCCTTAGTGGAATAGCGGATTTCTAAAATATATTCTGTGTTTCCGGTGGTAAAGGTGCTTCTTTCTCCAAAGACAGATCGTCGTAATAAAAACGTTTAAAGCGACTTATCGCTGCTAACGATATCTGATCTTCACTACGGGTAGCGACTGTTACTTCCATTCCAGCACTACGCAAAACATCAGCAAACGTATTTATCGCGTTTTCTGCTTTGCTTGAATCTCCGGAAAACCCAGCTGGCAACAAGCCAAGCAAATTCACATTGTAAGATTCATCATCTTTGATTTCAGAATCAGGGATTATTTCAACATATATTCCAACAAGTTGCTCATTGCCTTTTTTTGCTTTGTCTCTCAATTTTCCTTTGGGATCCGCTGCTCTTATTAGATCATTAAATTTCGTGGGCAGCGCAGGGCGAGAATATCTGGCAGCCAGCCATGCTACATAGCTTCTCAGTTGCCTGTCTTCGAACACCTTGTCCGAATCGGGCTGTAGTCCTACAAGACTTTCCTTATGGAGGACCACTCTTTCAAATGCCATTAGCTCAAGGTTTTCTTCTGTAAAAACATCCCCATCGCTCGTTCGGCATGTGACGTTCGTATGAAGAATCCTAGGATTCTTGTTATGGATTAATTGTCCCTTGGTTAAATCAATTTTCCTGGCAACTGAAAACTCAATATACGGATCTGTGTCAACATTGTTGTTTGCTATATCGCATGACTGAGATGCCACTAAGAGCACCAGATCATCCGTAAAAGATATACCGCCTATATTGTTGATCAGTTGTTGAGTATCCAAGGTGCTAACAACGGAACCTTGTCTCCAACCATCTTCTTCTAGCTGCCTGCCAATCAAGTCGCTCAGACCTTATTTGAGTTAAGCAAACGGATCTGAGAGTTCGTCTTTTACTGGAGATAGCAAATTCAACCTTGATCCAGCAAAAAGAATACGATCTTTATTGATGTCGGGCTTGTTTAGGAGATCAAATACGCTTTGGTTTCCAAGCACAGGTTCATGTAGCCGCTCCCGATCAGCAGTAAAACCAGAGTTGGTCCACGCTCGTGAGATGACTAATAGATCAAAAATTCTGCTCATTGCTGATTTCCTAGGCTTAGCCTCCCCATTGATCCAGTTATAAAGGGTCTTCCTGCTCCGGACATTACATACCTGCGCTAATTCTTCTTTTGTCAACCTAAACGCCAAGCAAATTTCATTCACTGCAGTCGCTAATTTATTTTGAGAGGCCGCATGTACTTGAGTATTAGCACCACTGGGAGTAATGCTAAGCAGACTTGCAACCACACCTCCGGAACCTTGGTATAAAGAGAATGCCTGCTTAAGTCCTTCACCTTCCGGAAGCACTAAATGGATGGTTGGAGGATTTATGTAACGATTAAATGCTCCTGAGGCGTAATGTGCATCAAGCGGGAGATCCTTTGCAATCAGGCCCATTTTTCATCCCTCGCATAATCCGTAGTAACTTTCCAAAACGCTTCTCTGGATGTTTCGTGTAAAGCAGCCAACTTTTCTAATACATCGTTTGCCTCAAAGCTAATTGATTCATCCTTCGCCTCCCAGTAGTGGTCAAAATCTAGAATGATCCGTTCGCTAGGCGTAGCGTCTGCCTTGATTGATATTGGCAAACCCTGAACATCAGGAAGACAAGTGAGGTTGTGTTTTCCGTACAGAGTTCTTATTGCAAGCCCGCCCATATTTGTATGCAAATATGTGTCAGTACTGTGTTGTCGGGTTACCCCAAGTGATTCTATACAGTTTGGCAATCCAAAGTGCTCATTGACTAACTTGGTAACTTCTTCACCATCATCAACAATTACCAGATCGCTATATCTAAGCCCAATACGAAATATCAAGCTTGGCTCAACAATATTCACCAATGTCTCAATTGCTTGTTTGCAAGCGTCAGAAAAACCGGCAAATCTTGGATATTCTGCCGTGATATAGACAAGACGTTCCTGGTTGATGTCAATTGCATTTTTCTTATCTGCTGAAATGAACGCCCAGCGATCTATGGCTGAGACCGCGATACCTCCTAGCTGTACTTGGACTGTCTGCTCGCTACGTTTATCTGGTATTGGATACTGTTTTCGCAATGCCTCTTGAATCTTTGGTATGTATTCAGCGATCTGCATTACAGGCGAGAAGCGGAACTCAGCGAGCACAAACTTAAGCGGTTGTTTTTCCAGATTTTTATAGTCGGTCACATCTATATCCCTCCTTCAGGTGCTTGTTTAGCGCAATTTATAATTATACACTAAATTACACATATTGCACGATACTTAGGCAAGGTTCAATCCACACGCCGAATACCTTGGAATTGAGATTCGCAGCGCTCAGTGAATGGGTAGGTGTATTTAAAACTTGAATCAATACCATTGAATGACTATTTTTGAGCTTTTCACCCTCTTAAATGCTTCCTCGCAGCCTTCAACCCATTTACCCGCCTGCTAAACTGATGTTCTGAGCGATCAACAAATTAATCTGAAGTTCCGAGCCATCAGAAATTCAATGGTCACATCGAATCAAACGATTACGAAAAAATATCACATAACAGAAATTAACGTTTAGTGCCTATGCGTTGGCACTGGTACGCAACTGCGCGATATCATCGAGCAAGCCAAGGGCTTTTTTCTGCCAGTCTGTGGCTTGGGTATCCATCTGAAAACTTGCCGCGGTGCCGGGCACACGGCATTGATTTCGCACAATCGTTGCAAGATTGTCCAACAGCGTGTCGAAACTGTGCGCCGGTGTACCATCTTCAAGCAAACCGGTGTGCACCTTGCGCAGCGCATCACTTGAGCGTTTGGCCGCAGCCACCGGATCGCGCACTTGAGCATCGTCGCGTAAATTCGGGTCTGCAAACGTCAGCGGCCGCCAGGCTTCACGCATGTGCCATTGAACATAATAAGCCAGCATGCAGATAAAAAGATGGGCGCGCACCCGGTCCGAACGCCAGTGGTGAATCGGCCTGACCTTAAGGTGCATGGTCTTAATGGTCCGGAACGCCCGTTCAACCCCACACAGCGACTTATAGGCGCGTACACACTCGGGCGCACTCATGTCTTGGGCTGACACCGACGTGCGAATCACGTAGACCCCATCAAGCTTGGCTTCATCTGCAATCGAGTGCTCATTGCGATGATAGGTGAACGAGGTATCGTCGATCTTCCACACAAAGTGTTTTTTCATCTTGTAGCGACCGATCACCTGGCCAAGTTTCACGCCGATCTGGGCACCCCCTTGCAGACGTTTTTGCCGCACGGCCTCGCCAATCTCATCGAGCAACACTTCAGTGGCCTCTAACAGTGCTTCGCGTTTGTGCAAACGGCGTTTGGCCAGTGCCGCATTGCGACACACCAACAGCCGCTCGTTGGGAAACTGTGGGTGGTGGACCTCCACTAAGCTTGTGGTGTCGCCGGCATCAATCATCCCGTCGCGCATCAGTTTACGGATCGTCTGGCTTTTGAGCGCACTAATCCATTTAAAATCTGTGTACTGCCTAAGTGCTTCAATCTGTGCCGTGGCAATCATGCCGCGATCGCCCACCACCACGACCTTGGACAGTGCAAAGCGCCGCTGCAGGCGGCGCAGCTCCGCGGTCAGTGTCACCGTGTCTGAAACATTCCCCGGATGGACTGATATCGAGACCGGACGCCCCAGACGGTCACACAAAAGCCCGTAGTTGACCTGCTGCAGTTTGCCGCGCTTTTTCTCGCGGTTGTAACCGTAGCGCGCCAGCGCACAGCACTCACCCTCGAAATAACTCGAACTCAGATCGTACAGCACCAGGTCGCCATCGTTTAAATGACGCTTGGCCAGTTTACCTTGAATCCGGTTTTGACGCGTTAACAGCCAATCCATTGCGCCGTACAGCTCATCGACCTTTGCATCCACCACGTTGAAGTGCTCGGCAAAAGTGGTGGTGTCCCACCACCGGGTGGTGGACAGCTTGGTCTGTGGACGCACGATTCTGGCGGCCACCATGGCACACACCAGGTCGCGTTCGCGACTTGCAGTCGAGCCGATCAGGTGTTGGAAGTGAAGTTTCTCGAAGGCTTTGAGCACTGCCATGGCCGGGCCGTGGATCCGGCTTTGAGTAATTTCGAATGCCTGATTGACTTCCATGTAGTCGATACCGGCGAGATGTCCTTTGATCAACTCGATCATACGCGGGTCGGCTTTAGACAGGTTGCCGAGGGTGTGTTTTTGCCGTTTGCCGTGTTTGTCGACGTAGGTTTCGCGCAGCAGAGTACAGCGGTGGGTTTTTCCTTTGTAGGTGGTTTTGGTGATGGAGATGTGCATAGGTGAAGATCTATTTAGTGCCTATTATACAAATAATGACACGGTCACTGCTTGAGAAGATAACGCTTTATTACCCGCAACTTACAAGCATCAATAGGCGAAAAAATGCGGAAATTGCCTTAGAACTTCAGTCTAATACAATGAATTATGTGTTGTTTGATGCCAGCCAGTGCCAGACGCGGAATCATTCCCACTCAATTGTCGCCGGGGGCTTACTGGTGATGTCATAGGTCACACGACTGATTCCAGACACTTCATTGACGATGCGAGTGGCGATTTTCTCCAGAATAGGAAACGGGATCCTCATGGTTTGAGCGGTCATAAAATCCTGAGTCTGAACCGCCCTCAGATTGACTACATAATCGTACGCGCGATTATCGCCCACCACACCCACCGATTTGATCGGCAGGAACACCGCAAACGCTTGACTCGCTTCGTAGTAAAGGTCGTTCTTGACCAGCTCTTCCAAGAATATTGCATCCGCCAGACGCAGCATATTCGCATATTCCAGCTTGACTTCTCCTAATATCCGAACGCCAAGACCGGGGCCAGGAAACGGATGGCGAAATACGATTTCGCGCGCAAGTCCAAGTTTAAGGCCAACTTCGCGTACTTCGTCCTTGAATAATTCCCTAAGCGGTTCAAGCAATTGAAGATGCAAGGTGTCCGGCAGTCCACCAACATTGTGATGAGACTTGATGACCTTGGCCTTTTCGGTATGAGATCCTGCAGATTCGATTACATCGGGATAGATCGTACCCTGGGCGAGCCATTTGACATTGTGCAGTTTTGACGCCTGTTCCTGAAAAACCTCAATAAACTCCCGACCGATGATTTTTCGTTTTTTCTCGGGTTCGCTAACACCTGACAGTGCCGTAATAAATCGGTCAGCGGCATCCACTGTAATGACCTCAACGCCCAGCTTTTCAACCATGGTTTTTTGTACTGTTTGCACCTCGTTTAAGCGCAGCAAACCGTTGTCAACAAAAATGCACGTCAATTGTTTGCCGATCGCTCTTTGCAAAAGCGCAGCACAAACTGATGAATCAACGCCTCCTGACAGCGCCAAAATGACCGTGTCACTGCCAACTTTCTGTCGAATCGTCCGAATCTGAGTATCAATGATTGACTCGGTCTGCCAACTCGCTGAACATTTGCAAATTTTGTGTACAAATCGCCGCAATATTTGCTGACCGTCTTGCGTATGCGTGACTTCGGGATGAAACTGCAGCCCATACAACCCCCGGTCTGAATCACCGATCGCAGCATAGGGTGACGCATCCGATTTGCCAATACGTTTAAACCCGAGAGGCAGTTCGATGACGCGGTCACCGTGACTCATCCATACTTCCATAGCCTGTGGAATGTGATGATTCTGTGCATCTTCAGAATCGGTCAGCAACATCGAATTGCCGATTAATTGCATCCGGGTACGGCCATATTCGTGAACCAGTGCATTTTCGACCGTTCCACCCAATTGTGCAACCATGGTCTGCATGCCGTAGCAAATGCCTAAAACAGGCACACCCATCTGCAGTACGGGCTGAGCGACGCGAGCTGTAAATTCTTCAGTTACTGTCGCAGGACCACCGGACAAAATAATGCCCGCTGGCTGGAATTGCATGATCGATTCAAGTGGCTGATCGTATGGATAAATGGCACTGTAAACACCACGTTCCCTTACCCGGCGAGCGATCAGCTGTGTGTATTGGGAGCCGAAATCAAGAACCAGTATGCGTTCTTTCGGTAATTCCAGCTGAGAGTTGTTTGCCACCCGTATCCTGGATATCAATAGCGTTGGTAATTCGGTGATTCCTTAACGATTTCAACATCGTGAACGTGGCTCTCGCGAATTCCTGAGTTGGAAATTCGTACGAAACGCCCGTGGGTGCGAAGTGCAGTCAAATCTGCACTACCCGTATACCCCATACTTGAGCGAAGACCACCCATCAAATGATGAACAACCGTCTGCATGGTACCTCGATAAGGCACGCGCCCCTCGATTCCTTCCGGAACCAGTTTAACGTTACTCGTTTCTGTCTCCTGAAAATAACGGTCCTTGGAACCATTTTGCATAGCTCCCAGTGAACCCATACCGCGGTACGATTTATAGGTCCGACCTTCGTAAACCTCAATTTCCCCAGGAGCTTCATCAGTGCCACCCAGTAAACTGCCAATCATGACCGAATGAGCACCCGCAGCGATGGCCTTTGCCATGTCTCCCGAGTAACGAATCCCGCCGTCTGATATCACTTTAACTGACGAATCCTTCAACGCTCTCGAAACGTTAATAACTGCTGTCAACTGTGGTACTCCAACACCGGCAACGATACGAGTCGTACAGATCGAACCGGGGCCAACGCCAACTTTCACTGCATCAACACCCTGTTCTGCCAAGTCCAGCGCAGCCTCCCCCGTGGCAACGTTACCGGCAATAACGTCCAAATTGGAAAATTGCCGTTTAATGTCGCGAATTTGCTGCAGTACCCGTTCCGCGTGACCATGAGCAGTATCGACGACTACCACATCAACGCCCGCATCAACTAGCTTGCCGACACGCTCAAGTTCGGAATCAGTCGTCCCAACCGCTGCACCAACGAGCAAACGACCATCGCGATCTTTACAGGCGTTAGGATAGACTTGAGATTTCAAAATATCCTTGACCGTAATCAATCCCTGCAAGCGAAAATCCTTATCGACGACCAGCACTTTTTCGATTCGATTGCTGTGCAAAAGATCCAAAATCTTTTGCTTCTTTGCACCTTTTCTCACCGTTACAAGACGATTTTTTGGCGTCATGACCGATGTAATCAAATTGTCACTCGGAGGCTGGAACCGAAGATCTCGATTGGTAACAATTCCAGTCAACTGACCATCATCCAAAACAGGCACACCGGAAATTTTATGCTCTGTCATTAACCTCATCACTTGGGTGATGGTCATATCAGCAGTTGCTGTAATCGGGTCTGTAACGGTGCCGCTTTCATGTTTTTTGACCCTTCGAACCTCTTCGCTCTGGCGTTCTTGAGACATGTTGCGGTGAATGATTCCTAAACCGCCCATTTGGGCGAGAGCGATTGCCATCACAGACTCGGTGACGGTATCCATTGCTGCGGACAGCAAGGGTAAATTCAGGGGGATATTCCGGGTGAGCTGTGTTTTGAGATCTGCTTGTTTGGGTAGCACCGAGGAACGAGCGGGCACCAGCAGAACATCATCGAATGTGAGTGCTTGATCGATGGTTTCCATTTTCTAATTATATCGGCAGTCGCTACAGCTTAGTGCTAAAAAAAGCACCTATTTGCTACTTTGCTGTACTTGATCAGACGCAACAGGGCTTCACTGAAATACAATGAACAGCTTGAATCAACACCTGGTTTAAATCCAGATGTCTATTCTTGTCGAGCACCGGTTACTTCAACTCCCAAACGATCGGCCCAAGCAGTTAGAGAAACAATTTTTTTGAGAATCAATCATGGATCAATTTCAGCATTACATTGATGGTAATTTCGAACCTGGAAGCGCTACTTTTGAAAGCATCAACCCAGCCACTGGGGACCCTTGGGCCATCATGCCAGAGGCGCGCGCGAATGATGTCAATCAAGCTGTCGAAGCAGCTGCGCAAGCACTTAAAAACCCTCGCTGGTCAAAACTCAGCGCAACGAGTCGCGGTAAACTGCTTTTCAGACTGGCAGATCTGGTCGAAAAAAATGCCTCTGAAATCGCCAAAGTAGAAACGCGAGACACAGGAAAAATCATCCGTGAAACTTCAGCACAGATCTCATACGTTGCTGATTTTTATCGCTACTATGCGGGCCTTGCGGACAAACTGGAAGGCACACACGTTCCAATTGACCGACCTGATATGGAAGTTTGGCTTAAACGGGAACCCATCGGGGTGGTTGCCGCGATCGTCCCATGGAACAGTCAGTTATTTTTAGCAGCGGTCAAGCTGGGACCTGCCCTCGCGGCTGGCTGCAGTGTCGTACTGAAAGCCTCAGAAGATGGCGCAGCGCCTCTTTTGATGTTTGCAAAATTAATCGACGAGGCAGGGTTTCCCCCAGGCGTAGTGAACATCATTACCGGCTTTGGTCCCCAATGTGGTTCGGTTTTGGCATCACATCCTATGGTTTCTCACGTTGCTTTCACAGGTGGACCAGAAACTGCACGCCATATCGTCCGTCACTGCGCTGATAACCTGGCTAGTTCATCACTCGAACTGGGTGGTAAGTCGCCGTTTGTGGTTTTTGAAGATGCGGATTTAGACAGCGCTGTCAACACGCAGATATCCGGGATATTCGCAGCCAGCGGGCAAAGTTGCGTCGCTGGCTCAAGACTCATCGTTGCACGCTCCATCAAGGACGTCTTTATCGAGCGACTCAAAAAGACTGCGCAAAATGTCGTCATTGACGACCCATCAGATCATCGCACGGAAGTCGGTCCGCTTTGTACACTTCGACAGCGTGACTGGATTAACGAAGTCGTGACATCATCAATTGATGCTGGCGCCAAGTTAGTGACCGGTGGCAACAATATCGAACGACCCGGTTATTTCTTTCAACCGACAATCTTGGATTGTTCCGAACAGCCCGACGCTCCATCCGTAAAAAAAGAACTCTTCGGACCCGTTTTATCGGTATTGTCATTTGACACCGAAGAACAAGCCGTTGCGCTAGCAAACGACACACCTTATGGGCTTGCAGCCGGTGTTTTTACTCGAAACTTGTCCAAAGCACACCGCATGATCAACAATATTGACGCGGGTGTCGTTTGGGTGAACACATACCGAGCCGTCTCTCCGATTGTTCCGTTCGGTGGCCATGGATTGTCGGGATACGGCCGCGAGGGTGGAATACAAGCAGCACTGGACTACACAAAGGTCAAAAGCGTGTGGCTGAACATTTCCGATGACAAGATTCCTGACCCGTTTTTGATGCGCTAAGCGAACTGTCGAAATTCAATCGCACCGTTTCTTTGAATCAGGCCAATGGATAATTCACCACCAGTAGACCCCAAGATTTTTACGGTCAGCGAGCTTAATTCTAAAGCCCGCAAATTGCTTGAAGCAGGCTTCGGTACGATTGATTTGCGTGGAGAAGTGTCAGGTGTCACAAAATCCCAGGCTGGCCACTATTATTTTTCTCTTAAAGACGAAAAAGCTGAAATACGCTGTGTTTTGTTTGCATCAACAGTCTATCGCAACAAAATCGCACAAAAACCCGAACAAGGCAAGGAGATTAAACTTGTAGGTCGAGTCACCCTTTATGAACCGAGGGGCAACTACCAGTTTTTTGTAGAAAACATTGAACTCGAACTCGGCACGGAAGGCGCCTTGTACAAGAAGTTCTTACAACTTAAAAAAGAGCTCACTGAAAAAGGGTACTTTCGCGATGAAATAAAAAAGCAACTGCCTTTTTTCCCAAAACGCGTTGGCATCATCACTTCGCCAACAGGAGCAGCCGTCCACGACATCATTCGGGCTTTCAAACGACGCAACCCGGTCATCGAACTTCGAGTTTATCCTGTCGCTGTTCAAGGTGAAAACGCACCTCGTGAAATCGCCTCGGCAATCGAATTGGCGAACTTTAGAAAAGACGTTAATGTTTTGCTACTCAGTCGGGGCGGAGGTTCGCTTGAAGATCTCGCGGCATTTAATGACCCGTCAGTGGCCGAAGCGATTTATACAAGCGACATACCCATCGTAACAGGAATTGGTCACCAAACCGACGTGTCAATTGCCGACTACGTTGCCGACAAGGCCTTGGCCACCCCCACCGCAGCAGCCGAACACATTAGCACACCGTCAGTCGATCAAATGCTGCAAGACCTCACAACGCTGGAATCAAAACTACACGATGAAGTCTTGTCAAAGCTAAATGATTTAGGACAGCGCGTAGACCTAGCCCAGCGAAGTCTCATTCACCCTGCGCAGCGCATTGCCGATTTGCAAAATCAGTTTCGCTCCTTTCAACAAAGGCTGTTACTACTGACGCAAGGCGTGATCGCTGACAAATTGGCTAAAGTGAACATCGCCCACCAGCAACTGCTCAACCGCTCACCTGCACAGACCTTTGAATTTCGAAAACAGAAACTTGATACTGCAACTGAAACCCTGTATCAGACGACCCTTAACCTGCACGATAAATACACCGCTCGAATCGATGCATTGACGACTCAACTTAAAACCATGGATCCGCATGCGACACTGAATCGCGGTTATGCGATTGTGCGACTGGATTCCGATCAGTCAATTGTCGCCGACGCAAACGCGGTATCACCTGGAGACAGAGTCAATGCACAACTGGCGAAAGGATCACTTGACCTGAACGTGGAATCGGTCAACTCATAAACCTTGACGATTCAGCGGTTCGCATCAAATGGATTTTTACCGGAGCGGAATACAACTCGAACGTCGCAGCCAAAAAGGTTAAACCTTTCCCTGAAAAATTTCTCGAGATACCGTCGATAGTGTTCCGCAACCGTATCGACATTGTTTCCATGGACCACGACAACCGGCGGATTGCGGCCACCCTGGTGGGCATATTTGAGCTTGACTGGACGGCGCCTCGACATGGGTGGTGGCGTTTTGTTGATTGCATCTTGAAGCAGACGATTGAGTAACCCCGTTGGCATTTCCGTCATGGCCGATCGATAAGCCTTTCCGACTGCCTGTAACAGTTTTTTCAGTCCCTGGCGTTTGAGACCTGAAATAAACAGCGCTTCGTGATGGGCTGCAAAGGCGAGCTTTCGCTGTAAGGTTTTGATGACATCGTTGCGCTCTGAAGCACGAATTGCATCTGACTTATTCACCACCAGGACCACAGGTCGCCCCGCCCTTCGCACCAGTCCTGCAAGCGTTGCATCCTGATCTGAAACGGGCTCGGTGCCATCCAAAACCAAAATGACGACATGCGCGGCTTCAATGGCTTGAAGTGTTTTAATCACGGATAGTTTCTCAAGCGATTCATTGACGCGCGCCCGTCGTCTGACACCGGCCGTATCCAAGAATCGAAATCGAGCATCGCCCAACTGAAGGGGAACCGTGACAGTATCGCGAGTGGTGCCCGGCGTATCGCTCACAATCAGTCTGCTATCCTCACAAAGCGCATTGATCAGTGTCGATTTGCCAACGTTGGGTTTACCCACCACGGCAACTTTGGGGCCTGGATCCAACCAGACGGGATCTTCGGTTCTTGGCAGTGCCCGTACAATCGGTTCGAGCATTTTTTCGACACCGCTGCCGCGTCGTGCCGAAATCGGTACAGGATCGCCAAATCCAAGCGCCTGGAATTCTGCCATTGCCAACTCCGGTGCAAGTCCCTCGCTCTTGTTGACGACAATCGATACAGATGAATTGGATTTGCTTAAATGCTGCGCAATCTGTTCATCGGCAACCGTCAATCCGTCAGTGGCATCAAGCAAAAAAATGATTGCATCGGATTCTTCGAGAACCGCTTCAACCTGCTCGCTGATCAATTCAGAAAACGCGTCGTTTTGCCCGAGCCCACCGGTATCCACAACCAGAAAGTTTCGGTCATTACGAGCCACCAAGCCATACATTCGATCTCGAGTAACGCCCGGCACATCGTCAACCAAGGCATCTTGGCTTCGGGTCAGTCGATTGAATAGTGTGGATTTGCCAACATTGGGGCGACCGACAATGCTAATGACCGCAAGCATGGCAACACAAATACTTTAAGAGAAATTGAAGTGGTGTCACAGCGGGTACTACCAGTGGCCATGATTCGCATTGTGGTAACCAAATACCCGTACAGCGAATCGCGGCAACCTAGTTGGTCGAATTGAACGAATAAACTTTAATTCGACCCGAACGAGAATACAAATACAGACTGTTATCCGTACCAATCAATCCGTGTGATGGCACTCGCTCTCCCACTTCGGCACGACCAATGATTTCACCAGACGAGCGATCCAATACGTGGAGGTAGCCCAATCTGTCTGCGACTACCAAATACCTGTCTACCAGAGCCAAACCATCCACGCCGCGATGCAGCAGGGCTTTCTGCTCCCAGTCGATTGCACCGTCATGCTGACGCAAAGCATAGATGAGACTGTCTGAGTTGTGCCCATAGACTCGAGAACGATCGATGACCAAATTTCGACCCGCAGGCCTGCGATTCTCCCACATGACGTTGCCAGATGTCAAATCGTAAGTCACCACTGCCCGTGCAAGATCTGACAAAACCAGACGGTCTTCGAAAATTACTGGAGGCGTTTCTCTACTTCTCAATGCGCCAACACTTCGTTCGGAGCCAAGGTAAAGCTGCCAGGCATCAAGTCCGGTACTGACTTCGGTTGCGATGACTCGTCCCAAGGCATTGCCAATAACGACCAGGTTTTGAAAACCGACCGGAGATGCTGAACCAAATTCGAGAAACTCCGGCTGATCGTAAAACGCGTCCCACAAAAATTCACCCGAACCAGCGGATAAGGTAATCAGGTTGCCGTCAATGGTTCGCATGATCACGCGATCAAGATAAACCAAAGGCGGTGCGAAGACCACCTCTGAGAGTTGATACTCCCAAAGCTTCGCACCATCATTGAGATCAAGAGCATACACGGTTCCAGAATCACTCACTACAACTGTGATCGCATCGTCTGCGCCCGTTCCTGCAACCAGTCTCTGGCCCAATTCGGTTTTCCAAATAATCTCACCAGATTCGGTGTCAAATGCCAATACTTCACCTTCAGGCGATGCAGCAAGCAAGCGCTTACCGACCAGTATGGGTCGTAAAGCGAGAAAGTCCCGGGTCTTCTTGGACGTTGCCTCGACCTCGTTGCTGACCCAACGCGAATCCACTTGAACGGATGAGTTGATTTCGGTCAGCGGGGTCGGATCGGGAACGGGCAGTCTGGGTGTGCCACAGGCAGCAAGCAAAATCACTGCGGTGATCACTGTTAACGTTCGAATCATTCTATCTACCTGAGATGCGGAACTGATCATTGATATTCCAGATTAATTTATCCAATTTGGCGATGACCTATGAACGTGCCGAGTTTCGCCTCGCATGATGGTCACAGATTCGCTGTCTTTGTGCCTGATAATCTTCAGTTTTTCCCGACAACGACTCAGTCGTCTTCTATTCAGCGACCAAGGTGTCGTTAAGTTTCAAAGTCAGTATCGTCCGGTACCCTGAATCAGAGTTTAGGGCATCAATACTTGCCTGATAGGCTTGCTTTGCTTCACTGTTTCGATTCATAGCCCGGTAAGCATCCCCCCGAAGTTCCTGGTAGAAGGATTCAAACCCACCTGTATTGCTCGAGTCGAGGACAGTTAGCGCCTCCTGATACTGTGCGTCAGCAATCATCAACTGCGCCAAACGGATGCGTGCCGCATGCGCGGTCGCATCGTCCGCTGATGATGAAACCGCATCTTCGAGCAAGGCGCGGGCGCTATCGATTTCGCCGGCATCGTAGTTTGCCCGAGCAAGCAATAGTCGCGCTCGATCAGCATACGTGGTGTTCGGGTGATCCGCCAGCAGATCATCGAATGCTCGACGAGCTGTTGGTACGTCTGCTTGAACCACGGCAACTGAAAGTTCCTGGAACAGCACTGATGCAGTCTCCTGCTCAATCCGGGAATATTCACTCCAGCCAGTCCAACCACCAACTGCCAATACACCGACAGCGGTGCCGCCGATCACCGTCCAGCGGAATTCCTTCCACCAATTTTTTATCTGTTCTAACCGTTCGTCTTCCGGTGTCATTGAAACATCTCTTTCAAGCTCATGCTCGCGCCGCTACTACGTCGGCAAATTAAGCATTTTTTGGATTGTTGCAACCACATCACATAGCGCAATGGATTGCTGTTGGGCATTCGTCCGCAGCGGTTTGACAATTGCTACGCGACCTTCAATTTCGTCTGCACCGATTATAACGCCAAGCAGGGCATTCGCCCGGTCTGCGCTCTTAAGTTGCTGTGCGAGTTTACCGCCTCCACAATGGTAAGTGGTACGAATTCCGGCTCTGCGAAGATTCTGTGCGAGGCTTAGACCTTCAACTTGTGCGTTATCTCCCAAAGTGCAAAGGTAAACATGTGGGCTGACTGGATCAAATGCCAATTCGACTTGTTTTAGAACTTCAATGAGACGTTCCAACCCCATGGCAAATCCGGCACCAGGAATCTTACCACCACCTAAAAGCTCTACCAAGCCATCATAGCGGCCCCCGCCGCAAATCGCGTTTTGAGCGCCGAGCAAGTCAGTTGTCCACTCAAATACGGTATCTGTATAGTAATCGAGCCCTCGGACCAGGCGATGGTTGATTCTAAATTCGATGTTCTGAGAATCAAGCAACATCTGCAACCGCTCAAACCGGGAGCGTGAGTCCGGGCTCAAATAATCTGTCATGACCGGCGCTTGTTCAATCATTTCCTGCATATTGGGATTCTTACTGTCCAATATGCGAAGTGGATTGGTCAATAGCCTTCGTTGACTGTCCTCATCAAGTAAGTTTTTGTATTTTTCAAAATACTCGATCAGTTGACTGCGATACCGTTGCCGACACTCGGGAGTACCGATCGAATTGATTTCCAATTCAGCGTATTGGGAAATCTCAAGCTGATGCCAAAGTGCATGTGCAAGTAGGATGATTTCTGCGTCGATGTCCGGGGTGGTCCAACCGAAGGCTTCAATTCCAAACTGGTGAAACTGACGGTATCGCCCCTTTTGGGGGCGTTCGTAGCGAAACATGGGGCCCATATACCACAATCTGGCCTTGCTTCGATTGATTAATCCATGTTCGATACAGGCGCGTATGCAACTTGCTGTCGCTTCCGGACGAAGTGTCAGGCTTTCACCCCGGTTGTCCAAAAAAGTATACATTTCCTTTTCAACGATATCGGTTTGCTCACCAATCGAACGTTTAAACAACTCAGTTCGCTCAATGATTGGCAATCGAAGCTCACGGTATCCAAATTGAGTTGAAATCGTCCGTATCGCTGCTTCCACGCTTTGCCATAAGTCTGTGTCTGCCGGCAAAAGATCGTTCATCCCGCGAATGGATTGGATCTTGAGACTCATCAGAATCTAACTCACAGGGATTAAAACAGGCTCGGCATCAGGACTTGCAGCGGCGGCGGCACTAAGGCGAGCCGATCGCCGAGTTTTATCAATGAACTTTCCTTTCAGTTGCCCACACGCTGCTGCAACATCGTCACCGCGCGTTTTCCGGGTGATCGTCATGATCTTTCGAGACAGCAAAATGTCCCTGAAATGGTCAATTGTTTCTGGAGCAGAACGTTCGTAGTCGAGACCCTCAACCCGGTTGTAAGGAATCAGATTGACCTTGGCAGGAACCTCGACCAACAGTTGCGCCAGCCGTCGGGCATGCCATTCAGAGTCGTTGACATCCTTTAACATGATGTACTCGAACGTTACTCGCCATCGGTGGTCATAGCTTGCATACTTGCGACATGCATTCATCAACTTCTCGATGGGATACTTCTTGTTCAAAGGTACGAGTTCGTTTCGAAGCTTGTCGTTCGGTGCGTGTAAGGACACGGCAAGGCTGACCGGACAATCGCGCAGTAAACGTTCGATGCCCGGTACGACACCAGCGGTGCTTAGTGTCACCCGTCGCTTGGAAAATCCGTAACCGAAATCATCCAGCATAATCCGCAAAGCGGTCACAACAGCGTCGTAATTGAGCAGTGGCTCGCCCATACCCATCATCACGATGTTGGTAATCGGCCGCCGATTATCGGCGCTTTCGAGCTGACGCTGGACGTACCACAACTGTGCAATAATTTGCGCAGCAGTCAGGTTGCGATTAAATCCCTGCCGGCCTGTCGCACAAAAACTGCAGTTCAGTGAACAGCCCACTTGCGAAGAAATACAGAGCGTGCCTCGACTGGATTCTGGAATAAATACAGTCTCAACGCAATTTCCATCCGGCAAAGCCAATAGCCATTTGCGCGTACCGTCCGATGAGATATCTTCAGTTGCAAGCTTAAGTCCGTTGATCGCCGTAGTTTCACGGAGCTTCTTTCGAAGGGCTTTACTAAGATCAGTCATCAGGTCAAATTCTGTGATACCACGCTGGTGAATCCACTTCATCAACTGGCTGGCACGAAATGACGGCTCACCTATCTCAGCAAAATGTTTGATCAACTGACCCCGGGAATAACCCATCAGGTTGACATGCATAGCAAATGACCTTGTTGGCCTGAACCGGTACGGTTTACCAGCTCACCGCGAGTGAATTTGATCTTCTGAAAAGAAAAATGCAATCTCAGTTTTGGCAGTTTCCGCGGCATCAGAACCATGTACGGAATTTCTTTCCAATGATTCTGCCAGGTCCGCACGAACGGTACCCACAGCAGCATCCGCCGGATTTGTAGCGCCCATAATCTCTCGATTGGCAGCAATTGCATTATTGCCTTCCAATACCTGTACTACGATCGGACCTGATTGCATGTATTCAGTCAGACTGGTGAAAAAAGGTCGTTCCTTGTGCACGGCATAAAAGCCTTCGGCTTGTGCCTTGTCAAGCTGAACCATTCGGCATGCCACAATCGACAGACCGCCTGCTTCAAACCTTCGGTTAATTTCGCCGATCAGGTTTCTTCGTACCGCGTCGGGTTTGATAATAGATAAAGTTCGTTCTACGGCCATAAAACGTACACCTTGAAAATAGAGTCAAAAATGGAATTTATAGGGTTTGGGAGAAGGACCGTTGAGAATGGGTCCGCTGCTTGCTTCAGGCTTGTTATTTTACGAAGTATTGTGTTGACGAATTTGGGGAAATCACCTGTTATCGGTTCAGATATACATGAACGATTATCCAGGCAGCAAGACGCCTAACAGTCCGTCAGAATACAATTCTTCGAGTTTCAAGCGGACAATTTGACCGGATCGATCGTCCTTGGAGGCGAAATAAATTGGTAAATAATTGGGCATACGGGACCGGTATAAGGAATGATCAGAACCGACCAACCCTTCGGCCAAAGCCGTTTCGGTTCGACCAATATAAGCTCGAAGGACAGACTTTCGCACCGACTCACCGGCTTCTCGCAATTGTCGCGCTCTGAATTTTCGAATCTCAGGCGCCACCTGCCTCGGTATTCGTGCAGCTGGTGTATTGTCCCGCTCAGAGTAGGCAAATACATGCGGATAGGCGATTTCCAGATCGAATATTGCCTGTCGCGTCAATTCAAAATCCGCATCCGTTTCAGTGGGAAATCCAGCCATGATGTCGGCTGACAAAACCAACTCCGGGCGCGCACTTCGAAGCGCTGTAACTTTGCTGTAAACTGCCTCGGGCTGATAGCGCCTTTTCATTCGCTTTAGGATCATTGGCGATGCACTTTGAAGTGAAAGGTGAATGTGCGGGCAGATATTGACGTAGCGGTGTATTGCATCGATTAATTCAGGCGTAATATGCGCCGGATCGATAGAACTCAAACGAAACCGACAATCGGAATAACGTAAAGCCAACTCACTGATCAATTGGGCAATATTGATGTCCTGTCCTTGATCGTGCGAAATATCTTCGCCGTAGGAGCCAAGATCGATGCCACAGATGACAATCTCATTAAACCCCTGCTTGATGTACTGATCGACCTGTCGAATAACAGAAGTTGGGGGAATCGACCGGCTAGGACCCCGCGCTTGGTGGATGATACAAAATGTACATCCGTTATCGCAGCCCTGCTGCACTTGCAGATTGGCTCGAGTGCGGGATTCAAAACCAGCGATGGCCTGATCGGGCAACATCCCCTCTGCATTGGAACCAAACGGCTGTCGCAGCGATTCCGGGCTGATTTCACCGCGAACGAGTTTTGGAATTTGAAGCTTCTTACTACCAGGAATGACATAGTCCACACCTGGAATATTTGCACACTCATCCGGCTGCATCTCTGCATAACAGCCTGTCACGATGATGGTGGCATCGGGTTTTTTTCGAATCGCCCGACGTATCACCTGACGAGACTGACGATCCGCTTCTCGGGTGACAGTACAGGTATTAATGATGCAAAGCTCACCTTTTTCACCACGGCTTTGCACTGATTGAGAAGGCTGGAGCTGTCTGGAAATATACTCGGATTCGAAAAGATTGACCTTGCAACCCAAGGTCTCAACAGTTACGGAATCGTAGCCGGTATTGGAGCTCATTTGCGATGACGCAGATATCGTTTGGGGTATGTCGGGGTGTACCAAAGCGATGGCAGCGACCATACGCCTTGGTCGGATTAGTCAACCGTGAAGCTTTCGCCGCACCCGCACTCGGCACTGACATTAGGATTTTGAAAAACAAACAACTCAGCCAGTTCCTCTTTCTGAAAGTGAATGGTTGTTCCATTGACCAGAGCAAGGCTCTTCGGATCGACGAAAACATCGATACCGCGGCTATGAAACACGTGATCATCCTCATTGACCTGAGCTGTTACATCAACGACATAAGCAAAGCCGGAGCAACCGGTTTTTCTCACGCCGAACCTGAGTCCTTGAGCCGCGGTTCCATCCATATAGGATCGAACTCGATCTGCAGCAGATTCTGTCAAGTTGATGGTCATAGTTACGCTGGTTTTCCGATCGTCAGTGTTTCAATAGATAAGTTGAAATGGTACAGATTTCAAGTGTTAATGATTTTACATCAAGCAGCAGATACGAATTGAATCAAGTTTATTGGTTTGATTGACCTGCATTGAAATTGTAATGAAGCCAAAGTCGTTTCAATTCTTTTCATGCTTTCCCCGCGTGTCTGATCGATCAGTATTTCTTAGTTTCGCTTTCACGTTTTAACTGGCGTTGTTACAACTGCCTCATCAGTGGTAACCGTCCAGCGAAACAATTCCGAATCCTGGCAATCGCAGCGCTAGATCAAGCGGATCGATGCCAAAATGAGCACCGCCAATATTAATCTCAAGACCTTCCTCCATTGCCAAGGTTATCCCCGCTACACCCAGCAAAGAGATCTGGTAACCGGTTCCACTGGGTGCAGGTGCCCATACTTTACCCGGTCCCAGCCAATCTTTGCCGATCGCAGTCGGTGGCAGGTCGGCTTTGAGTTCTGGTACTTTTCTTAACACCCACGCAGTAAAAGAATTACTATTTGGTCCCGGCCAAAGACGATATTCGTTGGCATGTGGATAAGCCATCGCAGCATGATGAATCTTTTCGATGACAGCATCGACGTTCTCACCGCGAAGATCTGCAAGCAGCCAAGGTCTCGCTCCGTACCAGTTTCGATCTGGAATATCGCGACGAAAAGACATGGCGGAATTCCCGTAACGCAACCGCCAGCCAATCTTTTGGTAGACCGTGTAGTTGGCGGCATTTTCCGGCTTGACTGAAATCCAGGTGTGAACCGCAACAGCACCGCGCGCACCCCATGTACGCGCCGCGTAAACCTGTACAACGGCCTCACTGTTCTCAGATGGATGCGGAGCAATGCCTGCCGACCCGGTTTCTGCTTCTGACCAGCGTTTACCCACGTAATCTCCCGATACCAGAAGATAAACCGGACCTGAAAAAATCAATAACACCAGTACGATGAGCCGCTTGATCCACCGGTTGATTGGTCTTTTCCATACCATGTTCTATTGCATATCAATTAAGTTTTGAGCTTTCTTTCAACAGCGGTGAGAATGCCACGCAATATATTGACCTCATCTTCGCTTAAGTCCGGTTGCAGAAAGATGCGCCGAATTTTGCGCATCAAGACCTCTCGAGGACTCTCAGCGATGAATTCAACTTCCTCCAGCACCGATTGCAGATGTGAGAAAAATCCCTCCACCTGTGCATGAGTCGCCATCGATTCGGTTTGATCGAAAACGGGTTGCACGGTGCTCGAAATCGAATCATTGGATGGGTAATGAATGGCCAGATGAAGCTCGTACAACACAATCAGCACTGCGCCTGCTAAATTGATGGAAGGCGCTTGCTCATCGACTGGAATGCGTACGAGTAAATCGCACTGATCGATATGTCGATTGGAAAGTCCGGTCCGCTCCGGCCCAAAAAGAATAGCAACGCTTTCGGACATTTCCAATGCTTGCGCCGATTTAATCATCGCCTCTTTGGGCATTAAACTCGGCCAGGCGACCGTTCGCAGCCTGGCGCTGGTGCCCACGATAAATGAGCATTCCGCGATGGCTTCGGCTAGAGAATCCGTCACCTGCGCATTGGCTAAAATTGCTTCGTTACCGGATGAACGCACCCGCGCCTCTTCGACTAGATGATCGACGGGTCGGACCAGGCGCAGGTCAGTAAACCCCATATTCCCCATCGCACGAGCGACAGAGCCAATATTGCCGGGGTGCGAAGGTTCAACGAGTACGACTCGTATAGGCACGGTCAAGGCGAATGTGTTGGCAGATATCCCTTACTGGCTAACGCAAAACAAACGGGTTCGCCATCTCGGTGGCCGTCGAAAGCCATACGCTTTTGACCTGCAGGTAGTCTCGAATTGCCGCAATGCCACTTTCTCGTCCCAATCCGCTGCGCTTCATTCCACCAAACGGCATCATGTAGCTGAATGCCCGATAGGTGTTCACCCATACTGTGCCAGCCTTCAGCGCTTTGGTAAACCGCATCGCTCGGCGGATGTCCTTGGTCCATACACCCGCTGCCAGACCATAAACAACGTCATTACCAATCCGAATCGCTTCATCTTCATCCTTGAAAGTCAGGACCGATAGAACGGGACCGAATACTTCTTCTTGCGCGATTCGCATATCGTTTGAAACATTAGTAAAAATCGTTGGCTCAACGAACTGATTGGCACCACCGCCCGGGACTTCACAGGGTGAACCGCCGAAAACCAGCTGCGCGCCTTCCTGTTTGGCAATATCAATATAAGAAAGCACTTTTTCGTACTGCTGAGGTGTTGTTACCGGACCAATGTGTGTGTCTGCTTCCATGGGATTGCCCATTTTTGCAGACTTGGCGAGGTCCAGTAATCGTTCCATAAATTCATCATGGATACTTTCTTGAACCAGTAAGCGCGAACCGGCGACGCAAGTTTGACCTGTTGCTGCAAAAATTCCAGAAACCGCACCTTTCGCAGCCATATCAAGATCAGCATCTTCGAATACGATGTTCGGCGATTTACCGCCCAATTCGAGCGAAACGTGTTTGATGTTCCCGGCAGCACTTTCATAAATCTTCTGACCGGATAAATCTGACCCGGTAAACGTAATCTTGGCAACATCCGGGTGACTGACCAAGTTCGCGCCAACTTCCGCACCATACCCACTGATCACATTAAAGACACCGTCTGGAAAACCTGCCTGCTTGACCAGGCTTGCATATTCAAGCGTACTGGCCGAAGTGAATTCCGAAGGCTTCACTACAACTGTATTTCCGGCCGCCAATGCAGGTGCACACTTCCATGCAACGAACAAAAGAGGAGAATTCCAGGCTGTAATGGCTGCAACAACGCCAAGCGGTTCGTAGGTTGTATAAGCAAACGCATCTTTTTTGTCGATTGGCATGATCGAGCCTTCGATTTTGTCGGCCAAACCGCCAAAGTAATACCACCACTCGGGGTGGTACATCATCTGTGCCTTCATCTCAGAAAACAGTTTGCCGTTGTCTCTCACTTCCAGTGCTGCCAGTCGATCAGCATTTTCTACGATCAGATCTCCGAGTTTACGCATCAGTTTGCCGCGGGCGCTAGCACTAAGGTCAGCCCAGTCGGATCGTTCAAATGCTGCCTTGGCCGCCCCGACTGCTAGATCGACATCCTCTGCAGTGCCATTGGGCACCCGCGCCCAAATCTCACCAGAAAATGGGTCTTTGCTTTCAATCCATTCGCCACTAGACGAATCGACGTATTGTCCGTTAATGAAATGCTGATACGTTTTCATGCAGATACTCTCACTTTCCAGATGATTGAATAAGGTGGCCGCGATTTG